>NZ_AP044001.1:0-4355000 GCF_055384985.1 Flavobacterium sp. KY-23415
ATGGATAAAACTGCGCAATCGGTCTGGAAAAATTGTCTGTTGTTCATAAAAGACAACATTCAGGAACAAGCCTACAAAACATGGTTTGAACCGATACAGGCAGTTGACCTAAATGAAAACGCACTTTCTATTCAGGTACCTAGTAAATTTTTTTATGAGTGGCTAGAAGAGCATTATGTTAAACTTTTAAAAGTTTCTTTAACCAAAGAACTTGGACCAAGTGCAAAATTACTTTATAAGATCAAAATGGAAAATGCTTACGGTAATAAATTACCATTTACCGAGCAAATCCCTAGTAACAATAGGCAACCCGTAAAGACACAAGAAGTTGACGTTCCTATTGTACAAAAGAACCCAGAACTTAAAAACCCCTTTATTATTCCAGGAATTCGAAACATCAATATAGATTCGCAATTAAATTCAAACTATAGTTTTGACAATTTCCTTGAAGGAGACTCTAATAGATTAGCTAGAAGTGCCGGTTTGGCTGTTGCCAACAAACCAGGTGGAACTTCTTTCAATCCTTTATTAATTTTTGGAGGTGTTGGTCTTGGAAAAACACATTTAGCACACGCCATTGGAGTAGAAATTAAAGATAAATTTCCTGAAAAAACAGTTTTATATATTTCTGCCGAAATATTCACACAACAATATATTGACTCTGTAAAAAAGAACACAAGAAACGACTTTATACACTTTTATCAATTAATTGATGTTCTCATTATTGATGATGTTCAATTTTTATCAGGCAAAACAGGAACACAAGATGTTTTCTTTCACATATTCAACCATTTACACCAAAACGGAAAACAAGTAATTCTAACATCGGACAAAGCACCTGTTGACATGCAAGACATTGAGCAACGTTTATTATCTCGTTTCAAATGGGGACTTTCTGCCGAATTACATCAACCAGATTACGAAACACGTATTTCTATATTAAAAAATATTTTATATAGAGACGGTGTTGAAATGCCCGAAGAGATTATTGAATATGTTGCAAAAAATATAAAATCCAATGTTCGCGAACTTGAAGGAGCCATTATTTCATTAATTGCTCAATCTTCTTTTAACAAAAGAGAAGTTACTATTGAGCTAGCAAAACAAGTTGTAGAGAAATTTGTTAAAAATGTGAAACGAGAAATTTCTATTGACTACATTCAAAAAGTAGTTTCTGATTATTTCCAACTAGACATTGAAACATTACAATCGAAAACAAGAAAAAGACACGTAGTACAAGCAAGACAATTAGCTATGTTTTTTGCAAAGAAATTCACAAAATCATCTCTAGCAAACATTGGCAATCAAATTGGTGATAGGGATCACGCTACCGTACTACATGCCTGCAAAACTGTTGATAATTTAGTAACAACAGACAAGCAATTTAGAAAATTTGTTGACGATATTACTAAAAAATTATCATTATAAAATGAGTACAAAAATCTTAATGGTTTGTTTAGGTAACATTTGCCGCTCTCCTTTAGCTGAAGGAATATTACAAAGCAAACTCCCTAAAGATAAATTCATTATAGATTCTGCTGGAACAGGCGGTTGGCATGCTGGAGAATTGCCCGACAAGCGATCTATTGCTATTGCAAAAAAGCACAATATTGACATTACTAATCAAAGAGCAAGACAATTCAAAGTCACAGATTTTGATACTTTTGATTATATCTATGCAATGGACAATTCAAACTATAAAGATATTTTAAATTTAGCTCCAAATGACAAAGCCAAATCTAAAGTAAAAATTATTCTTAATGAACTGTTTCCTGAAGAGAACATTGATGTACCAGATCCATATTATGGTGGTGCTGATGGTTTTGAAAATGTATTTAACATGTTAGACCAAGCTTGCAACATCATAGCAAACAAGTTAAGTAGATAGCTTCCTAAATCTTTCACTCTTTTTTAATCAAACTAAAAGCATCATACGCAAATCTTAAACCCATTTATAATTCAAAATTATAAACCAACTCTTCTTTTTTTACTTTCCGTAAACATAAGAATAAAAACGACACAATATATTTTATTATACATTTTCTTTTAAAATAAACTAATAAAAATTATATTTTTACATTTTATCACTAAACAAAAAATATTAGTAGTATAAAGCAAAATTAAAATAGTTATTAAATTAAAATTGTGAAAAAATTAAAAAAATTATCAATTGTAATACCTGTTTACAATGAAGAAAAATTAATATCAAAAATTCTATACAAAATAGATTCAATTACACTACTTGAAGATATAGAAAAAGAGATTATTATTGTTAATGATAAATCCACCGACAACACCCAAGAAAATATTAAAAATTTCATCTCTAAAAATTCACACATAGAAATAGTTTTAGTAAATCATGAAAAAAATAAAGGCAAAGGGGCAGCTATAAGAACAGGAATAGATAAATGCAACGGAGAATATATAATAATCCAAGATGCTGACTTAGAATATGACCCGAATGAATACAACCTACTACTTAAACCTATAATAGACAATCATGCCGATGTAGTATACGGATCAAGATTTATTGGGGGAAAACCACACAGAATACTATTCTTTTGGCACACAATTGGAAACAAATTCCTAACTTCTTTATGCAATATGTTTTCAAACTTTAACCTTACAGATATGGAAACATGTTACAAAGTATTCGATTCAAAAATAATAAAATCGATAGCATTAAAAGAAAACAGATTTGGATTTGAGCCTGAAGTAACAATAAAAATATCAAGGATTCCAAAAATTCGCGTTTACGAAGTTGGGATATCATATTATGGCAGAACTTATGAAGAAGGAAAAAAAATAAACTGGAAAGATGGATTTAGTGCTATTTGGTGTATATTTAAATATGGAATTTTAAAATTCAAGTAAGAATGTGGACTACTTTTACAAACAAAAAGATTTCTTTAAAGCAAGCAAAATTTTATATTATAACATTATTTATATTATTTTTCCTTTTCAGAATATTATCTCTCCCTCCTTTTCTAACAGATTCTTATGAATATTTAGAAACCGCCACGCTTATAAGAAATTTTGAATATTTTAACAACCCAAATATTGACCATACACTATTAACTAAAAGACCTTTCGTCTATCCGCTTTTTTTAGCTTTTTTAGTACACAAAAACCCATTCGTTATTATTTCTATTCAAACCTTAATTTCAATAATAAGTTTTTTCATTTTATTAAAAGTCATTAAAAATCTCAACATTAAAATCAATAATTTTTTTGTTTTCTTTCTTATTCTTACTCCTTCAATTTATATATATACCCAACTTCTAATGACTGAGTGGCTGGTTATGTTTTGGCTACACCTTATTTTATATTTAATCTTCAAAGATTGGAGTCAAAAAAATTTTTTATACATCCAACTAATTACGTGTCTCTTAGCCTTCACAAAACCTGTTTTCTACCCATTAGTTTATATTAATTCTATTTTTTTTATCTTTTTTTTTATACAAAAAAAAACATTTAGTATTTGGTTTTTTTTACCTATACTAACATTACAACTCTATTTAAACTATAATGAAAACAAGACAGGTTTTAGGCATTTTTCGTCCATCGAAAATATAAATCTAATCAACTATAATCTATATTATTTCAAAGCCAGCCAAAACGGAAAAGAAAAAGCTGATTTATGGAAAGAAATGATATACGACAACCCTAAGACTAAACAAAAATCATTCAAAGAAACCAGTATTTATTTAAGAAACATTGGAAAAAAAGAAATTCAAGACAACCTTTTAAGCTATTCATGGTATCATTTAAAAAACAGCATAAGAGGGCTATTTGATCCTGGAAGATTTGACATAATGAGTTTTTTTAAAAAAGAAAATGGGAGCGAAGGTCTTCTTGAGGTTTTGAACGGAAATAAATCTTTTAGTTATTTATTAAACACCACATATATATATATATATCTTTTATTAATCCCTATTTTTATTTTCAATTTTTTCAAATGGTGGTATTTTATTAAATTTTTCATAAAAAACAAATTACCTCTTTTGAATTATTACATCCTTATTCTATTAATATCTTATATTGCCCTAACTGGTCCCATTAATTGCTCAAGATTCATGATGCCATTCCAAGGAATAGTTTTATTCTTTTGTATATGGCAAATCAGCAAACAGACTGTAGAGAAATATCACTAATAAACAATATTTACCTTTCAAAAAATTTTCACCATTGTTCATACTTAAACAAAAAACACCACTAACTCTTTCATTCTACAAAAAAACTCCAATAAATTATCAAAATCGCATTTAATTTATTTTTTTTAGCATTAACATGATGGTGTTTTTTATACTTTTGCAAAAAAACAAAACAACAAATCAATGAACACTTCTTTTGGTAAACTTTATTTAATTCCTTGTACATTATCAAACCCTGGAGAAACAACCGTAGCCCCAGAAGATGTTTTACCACAAACTATAAAAAGAAGTATTGATTTTATTGACCATTTTATCGTAGAAAATGAAAAAACAGCTCGTCGTTTTATAAAAAGCATTCATCCTGAAAAGAAACAATCCGAATTAATTATTTCACTTCTTAACAAACACACAGAAGTAGCTGCTCATTATGATTTCATTAAACCTTTATTGGAAGGTAAAAATGTAGGCTTATTGAGTGAATCAGGTTGTCCAGGTATTGCCGATCCTGGAGCAGTAATTGTTAAAATAGCACATGAAAAAAACATTCAGGTTGTCCCTTTAGTAGGTCCAAGCTCTATTTTATTAGCACTAATGGCAAGTGGAATGAACGGTCAAAGTTTCGCTTTCAATGGCTATTTACCTATTGATAATTACGAAAAGAAAAATGAATTGAAACATTTTGAACGATTATCGCAAGAAAAAAATCAGTCACAATTATTTATAGAAACACCTTATAGAAACAACAAATTAGTTGAGGATTTACTCCAAATTCTTCAGCCTACTACTTTTTTATGTATTGCTTGTGACATTACACTACCCACAGAATTCATCAAAACTATGACTATAAAAGACTGGAAAAAAAACAAGGTCGACTTACATAAGCGACCTTGCATTTTCATTATTCACAAAATGTAAATTTTAGTTTAGTTTTACTTTTGCATTTTTGTTAGCTGGTACATGAGAAACATCATAACCTCCAAACTTTTTAAAGTAACTTTTTAATGAAGTTCCAAAACCGTCTTTAAAACCGTTTCTACCATTACTTCTCAAGTATTTCTTAACAGAACCTGCTCCACCTAAATGTGCTGCCGCTAAAATACCAGATTCGGTAATTCTAACCCCATTAATTACTTTACCATTGTATTTTTTGATTTCTTTTCTCAATTCCCACTTGTTTATAGACAGTAAAGCTCTAAAAGCTTTGTCTTGCCAATCAGCATTTCTTAGGAATTCTTGAAAATCATTTATTCCAACACAACGTAAAGCTGTTTTTCCGAATTGGTATTTCCCCATGTAACCATAGGAATTAACCATATTCAAAATACCTCGAGATTCTTTAAATGCAAGTGCTTGTTTAAAACCTGCAAAAGTTTTTCCTACATAAGGAACAGCATTTTCGATCACTACTGTTTCGTCTTCAATTTCATTTTCATCTTCACTTGGAACATGATAGGAAACCACTTCGTTTTCCTCTAAATAAAATCCTCTTACTTTTTTAGTTTCAATTGAATTAAATCCTGATGAAACCAATACTACTAGGATGGTCAATCCTAAAAAATACGAACCTTTTCTTACCATAAATTACCATTTCTCAGGAGCTGTCACCTCACTGAAATTTGCGAGGGCAAAGATACACTTTTTTTTATAATACTGAATAGCAACATGTTAAAGTTTACTTAAAGCCAATTCTTAAATACTTTTCAACCTCAGAACACCCTTATAACTAGAGAGATAGTAAGGCTCAGCAAGAAAAATATAAAAGTAAAATTTATAAAAAAACAGGTGTCATTTTTCTATTTTAAAGATTAAAAACATCAATTTCAAGATTAAACTGATTAAAAAAAATCATATTTTAACTTATAAATAACAAATTTACAACATAAAAAAAGTTTTAAAACCATGAGGATTAAACTCACAATTTTAAAAATTTAAATTTATTCTTACTAGTTAGCTTATTATCTATTTATTCCTAATTTATTAACCCATTCACTATACTTCCTCGCATTCTCTTGATGTTGTGTGTAGTTTGATGCAAAAGCATGATAACCTGGTTTTTCAGGATTAGCACAAAAATAGATATAATCATGCTTCTCTGCGTTTAAAACAGCGTCTATTGCAGAAATATCCGGCATTGCAATTGGCCCAGGAGGCAAACCTAAGTTAATATATGTATTGTATGGTGAAATTGTACCTTGTGTATCTTTACTATATACTCGTTTAATAACCTGATCAAAATCACCTGAATTTTTCTTCATTGCAAAAATAACAGTTGGATCGGCTTGAAGCGGCATTCCTGTAGCTATTCTATTCAAATAAACTCCAGCTACCGCAGGCCTTTC
This sequence comes from Flavobacterium sp. KY-23415, assembly GCF_055384985.1. Lineage (NCBI taxonomy): Bacteria > Pseudomonadati > Bacteroidota > Flavobacteriia > Flavobacteriales > Flavobacteriaceae > Flavobacterium > Flavobacterium sp. KY-23415. The sequence goes on from NZ_AP044001.1 coordinate 6,494, forward strand.
ATTTACTTTTACAGTTTCTTTATGCACAATTGAAGCCAAAATAGATACTTCAACTGGTGTTAGCTTTAAATTAGAAGCTTTCAACCTTCTCTCATCGTTCCAAAATTTAGTATACTCTTTTGCCATTTTATTAGCCACTTTTGAAGCTGATGTATTCCAATAGAACTCATAAGTATTTGGAATAAACATAGCCAAAATATCCTCCTCTGTAAACTTATTTTCAGATAAAAAATCAGGATTTGTAAATGCTTGTATTAATGCTATACTATCTGGTTCTATTTGAGATGCCAAACGTTGCACTAATTTATTTATACTTTCTTGATTATTAAAAGCAACACTTATAGGAATGTTACTTCGCATAGCTCTCACAATATCGAAATTTGACATCCCTTTCTTTATTCTAAATTTTCCTGCTCTAACATTTTGTGCATATTTTCTTTTTTCTGCGACAAAACTAAAATCTTCAATATTTTTTAAATAGGGCGATAAAATCTCCTTAACATCTGCATAGGTTGCATTTGTAGGGACAAAAACCTCTACTTCTTTTTCTTGAAATTTTGTGTTTGTCAAAAAAGCTTTATTATAGACATAATAAACTACAACGCCAGCAACCACAATTCCTGCAACTGCTAAAAAAGCAATGATTTTTTTCAGACTCAATGTATTATTTTTTATTATTAATTAATTGAAACATAAGCTCATCTCTATAAATTCCATTCACTTTGTTCCATTCTTTTTTTACTCCAATTTCTTTGAAGCCAAATTTAGAAAAAAGTTGCAAACTAATTTTATTTTCACTCCCTATATTTGCATATAATTGATGTAATTGCAATTGCTGAAATGCATAATTCAACAACAACTCTAATGCTTCTGAACCAATCCCCTTTGTTCTGTCTTTTCGATCTTTTATTAAAATCCCGATTCCTGCCCTATTATTTTTAGGGTCAAAATCGAATAAATCGATTAAACCAATAGTCTCTTCTGTTACATTTAAACAAATAGCTAATCGCAATTGCTTGGCTTCATATATATCTTGATGTGCATTTTCCAGATATTGCCTAATTAAAAATCGACTATAAGGAGTTTGTGTATTGCTCACTTCCCAAATTGTTTCGTCATTTTCAACTGCATAAACAAACTCCAAATCTTCTGGCTCTAACGCTCTTAAATAGATACTATTTCCTTTTAAAGTTATCAATTATTTTTCTTTATTTAATTGTTTTATCTTACTTTATATTAGACTAACAAAAGAGAATAGATGAAAGAAAACAAAATTACCTGGTCTATAAGCTAATAGACTAGTTTTTCTATTTATTGTTTTTTTTTGTATCGCCTTTAATCGTAAAAGAATTATAATGTTTATTCAACAATTATATACTACTTCTCAATTTTCCCTTCAAAAACAAATGTTGCCGGTCCTTTTAAAAACACATCTAAAAACTGTCCGTTTACCTCTTTAAAACGTACTTCTAAATTTCCTCCTTCTACATTTAATTTTACAATGCTAGAAGATGTTTTGCCTGTTTTATACATTGCTATTGCAACTGCAGCCGCACCAGTTCCGCAAGATAAAGTTTCATCTTCTACTCCTCTTTCATAGGTTCTTACTGCAAATTTGTCACTGTCAATTTGATCTACGAAGTTAATATTACTTCCTGCTACACCATACAAATCAGAATAACGAAGTTTTGCTCCTTCCTTTTTAACATCATACTGTTTTAAATTTTCAACAAGCTGTACATGATGTGGTGATCCTGTATCTAAAAAAGCATAATCATTATGCAACTCAACTTCGGTCACATTTTTCATTTGTAATGACACCATTCCTTCCTCATCTATAGTTGCAAAATGATAACCATCTATGGCTTCAAATGCAGCTTTATTCGTAATTACTCCAAGTTGCTTTGCGAAAGCTACCAAACACCTACCGCCATTACCACACATACTACTCTCATTGCCATCTGCATTATAATAAACCATTTTAAAATCATATTTCTCATGATTTTCTAATAAAATAAGCCCATCTGCACCAATGCCAAATTTTCTGTCACACAAAAAAGCAACTAATTTGGTATTATTTTTGTTAAAAGTATTTTCACGATTATCGATCATTACAAAATCGTTTCCTGTTCCTTGATATTTATAAAATGTAAGATTCATGTTTAATTCTAAAAGATTAGAACAAAGATAAAACAAAGATTGGAGGATTTAAAAATATATTGAAACAGCATCCTTTAATATCACATTTTTATATAAAATACTCATTTATATTAAGGTTTATATTTTCTTTGGTTTGTTTTTTTTGAATTGCTAACAAGATGTTAAACAATGTTAAGCGAGCGTTAAACTGATTTTTTGTATGATTTTTGTAATTAACTTTACACTATAAGAATAACAAATTAGTATTATGTTTATGAAAAATTTAGGAAGTTTATTTTTAGTATCATTACTAAGCGGTGCCGTAACTTTAGGTGCATATAAATTTTTTATTGAACCCAAAAACGAAGCATCAACAATTGCCGTAGCACCCAACTACACAAGAAATGTGAGTCTAGCTGCTGAAAATATAGATTTTACAACTGCAGCAGAAAACACGATTCATAGTGTTGTGCATGTTAAAAACATGACAATGCAACGTGTTTACAGGGACCCATTTGAGTTTTTCTTTGGTGGTGGTCGAAGTGGTGGAACACAACAACAAATGCAAGTAGGAACTGGATCTGGTGTTATTATATCCGAAGACGGATACATTGTTACCAATAATCATGTGATTGACAAAGCAAGTGAATTAGAAGTTACCTTAAATAACAATAAAACTTACAAAGCAAAACTTATTGGTACTGACTCAAAAATGGATATTGCTTTAATTAAAATTGAAAGCGATGAGAAACTACCGTTCATTACATTTGGAGATTCAGAAAATGTAAAAGTTGGTGAATGGGCTTTGGCAGTCGGAAATCCGTACAATTTAACCTCTACTGTAACTGCTGGAATTATTTCGGCAAAAGCAAGAGATTTAAGCAATGAAGGGCTACAATCTTTTATTCAAACCGATGCGGCTGTTAACCCTGGAAACAGTGGTGGTGCTTTAGTTAACACCCGTGGAGAGTTAATCGGAATTAACACCATGATTTCTTCTCCAACAGGAAGCTATACAGGCTATTCTTTTGCAGTTCCATCCAACATTACTAGAAAAATAATTGAAGATTTAATGCAATTTGGCAATGTGCAAAGAGGTATTTTGGGTATTGAAGGTGGCGATTTGAACCCAATGACTTCAAAAGAATATGGAATAGATGCTTCTGAAGGAGTATATATTGGAAAAGTTACTAAAAAATCTGGAGCAGAAAAAGCGGGCATTAAAGAAGGAGATGTTATCATAGGAATAGATGACAAAAAAATTAAAAGTTTTTCTGATCTTACTTCCTATATCAACACCAAACGTCCTGATGAAATTGTCAAAGTTAAAGTTATACGAGATAATGAAGAAAAAACGTTTCCTGTTAAATTAATTAAAAAAGAATTATTAGTGATTGAGTTTAATGGTGTTGAGTTTGAAGATCTTTCTCCAACCGAAATGAAAAAACTTAACCTAGATTATGGAATTAAGATTAAAAATGTGACCAATGAAAATTATCTTGAATACAAAGAGGATTTAGAAGGGAGTATCATTTTAAGTGTTGACAATGTTAAAGCTACAGATGCTGAAAAAGTTAGTTCTTATTTAAACAAGAAAAAAACTAAAAAGGCAAGATATAAAATCTTGTTTAAGAATAGACAAATACAAGATATTATCATGTAAAAGAGTTTAAAATAATTAAGGCTACCTATTGGATAGCCTTAATTATATGTATTACAAAAAACAATTCTCCAACACTATTTCTTAAAAATTCTAAATAGGTAAAGATACTGCATTATAAAATTCACTTTTCGTATTAATCAAGCTCATAAAACACTCCAAACTCAAAACCAAAAGCATTAAAGCCATAATTTGGCATTTGAATATTTGCATTAGAAACATGCCTAATCATTACTCTTCCATCTAAAGAAATTTTATTCAGTTTTAAATTTGTGCCCAATGCAAAAATATCACTAAATGCAAACCCTTTTTTTAATCTTTCTGTTTCAGTATCAATATACATTGGCCCAACATTTCCTAATGCATAACAAGACCAATCCTCTTTTAAATAATATCTGTAAATTAAACCCAAATTTAACACATATTCATTTATCGGTTTTAAAACCATAAACCTCGCTCTAAGCTCATCTGCAATATCACTAGACGTATAAAATTCATGCCAATAATTTAAAGACTCATGCTTTGACTGATAATAACTAGGTTCGATTAATAGTTCCCAAGTGTGCCTGTTTTTCTTTCTTAATTGAAGTTGGCAAGAAATTTTAAAAATATTACTTTCATAAAAATAATCACTATCCTGTCTTATAAACCGTTCTTGTGATGAAAATCCATAAACCACTCCAACACGTAACCATTTTTTCTGCTGCTTATTTTCTTGTGAAAAAACTGTAAAAAAATGAAATAACAAAAAAACAAAAAGTATTCTACCCTTCATTAGTACAAAATTAATTTGGGCAACAAAAATACTTTAATTTACTTCATGCTAAAATATTATTATTGTTTTTTACTTTAACACCAAGTTAAGACGTTCATGTTTCATTAAATACAATTTGAATTTATCACAGAAAAACATATAGCCTTAAAGATCCCTATTTCTTTTTTTAACCAAATAGAAAACAAAGGAAACAAGCTTAATTTAACACCTAATTCTAAATATTTTATACAGTTAAAAAAATATTTTAGGAAAACGATTGAAATGAGTACTTTTGCATAAATTTTTCAAAACAACACAATTTATATTTTACTTCATGAGTAACAATAACTTATACGAAAAAGAACTTGCTTTTCAAGCAGATAGAAGAAAAGCTTGCGTTGAACTTATTAAAATTATTAGCGATTTATGGTATGATAAATCTATTGAAATGGTTTTATTTAGAAATCAATTAATCGATAGAAACGTAAGCGATATCATTAACCTACATGAATATGCTGTCGAATTCGTTGGAAAACCAATCAATGTATTTGATTCTGTAGAGATTGCTGATGCAATTAATAGTTTAGATTTGCCACCCTCAAAAATTGATATTGGAAAACTTACTTACGAATATCATTTAGAAGATGACAAATACAACGATGCTAAAGCTTTTGTAATTGACAAGTTAAAAAATGCAAAAGACTATCACGAAATTAAACCTAAAGATGTTGTTCTTTATGGTTTTGGACGCATTGGTCGTTTATTAGCTCGTGAAATGATGAGCAAAATAGGTAAAGGTCAACAACTACGTTTGAGAGCTATTGTTACTCGCGATAAAAATGATGCGGTTCTTATTGAAAAAAGAGCTTCTTTATTACGTTATGATTCAGTTCATGGAGATTTTGAAGGTTCTGTTCAAGCTGATCCTGAAAACAGCGCATTAATTGTAAACGGTACAACGGTTCATTTAATTACTGCAAATGGTCCAGAAGAAATTGATTATACTCAATATGGCATTGAAGATGCTTTAGTAATTGATAATACAGGTGCTTTTACTACAGAAGAAGCACTACAACGTCACTTAACTTCTAAAGGAGTTGAAAAAGTATTATTGACTGCTCCTGGAAAAGGTGTTCCAAATATTGTTTATGGTGTAAATCATACAGCATTTAATCCAGATGAAGTGAACATTTATTCTGCTGCTTCTTGCACAACTAATGCCATTACTCCAATTTTAAATGTAATTGAAGACACTCTTGGGGTTACAAAAGGACATATTGAAACGATCCATGCCTATACTAACGACCAAAATTTAGTTGATAACATGCACAAAAAATACAGAAGAGGTCGTTCTGCTGCTTTAAACATGGTCATTACAGAAACTGGTGCAGGAAGTGCTGTTGCAAAAGCATTGCCTAGTTTAGCAGGGAAATTAACTTCCAATGCAATTCGTGTTCCTGTTCCTAATGGTTCTTTGGTAGTATTAAACTTGGAAGTTGATAAAACAACAACTGTAGAGGAGTTAAATAATATTATTAAGAAATATGCTTTAGAAGGAAAACTTGTTGAGCAAATTAAATATTCTTTAAACAACGAGTTAGTTTCTTCAGACATTGTTGGCACTCCCGCTCCTTCTATCTATGATAGTAATGCAACAATTGTTTCTGCTGACGGGAAAAACATTGTGATGTATGTTTGGTATGATAACGAATATGGCTATAGTCATCAAGTTATTCGTTTAGCAAAATATATTTCTAAAGTGAGACGTTTTACTTACTATTAGTAGGTAAGTACATCATAAAAAGTAAAAAGCACGCTCTTTTTAGAGTGTGCTTTTTTTGGTTAATAGCCTGATATTTTTTCCACAAAAGAAAATACCTTGAATAAATTAGAACAGTTTTGTCCCAAAACTCATATTAAAAATACTCAACTCAAAATTACTACCCTTTTTCAAAAAAAAATGTTAGTTACCTAACATTTCTATTTTTTTTTATTTTTACACATCCAACTACTATCATTAGTTACTTGAATTTACTGAAACAAAACGCTTTTTCAACAGTAATTTCAATATCATAACTGACATTCACCCTCGGATACTTACAATTTATTTATCAGTATTATTTCTTTTCTATTAAATTTCAAATAGCCTTCCTCCTGCAACTCATTGATTAATATATTTAATGTTGGTCGAGATGTACCAATTAGTGTTGCTATCTCTTTTTGGGTAAAAGGATGGCGAATAACAGTATCTCCAGAAACTGTATTTTGATAGCCGTAATCCAAGGCTAATTCTTTCAAATATTCTTTTAAACGCGTTTTTGTGTCTTTAAAAAGTAATAATTTTAGTCTTCTTTCTAATCGTTTTAACCTAAAGCCTATAAATTTATATATTTTTAAGCTCAGTTCCCTATTACCTCTAATTAGTTCTAACATTTCTTCGCTAGCTATAGGGCAAATGGAGGTGTTATTCTCTAAAACTAAGGCAAATTCATTTCTTTTTTCTTCTCCTAATATCGCTTTTTCTCCAAAAATTTCACCTTTGGATAAAATCGCAGATATGATTTCGTCTCCTTCTTCATTAACATAACCAATCTTAATTTTCCCTGTATTTATTAAATATATTTTATCGGCTGCATCTTCTTCAGAATAGATATAGTCATTTTTTGAATACTCTTTAAAGGTGTGATTGTATCCTGCTGCTTTAAATTTATGCGGACACATAATGTTGAAAAGATTAACATCTTCAAAATACCAGATTGAATTCATTTATAATTTTATTTACTCAAAGTTAATCATATTATGATAATAAAAAAATGGATTAGTTTTTCTAATCCATTTTTATCTTTTTGTTAACTATTTTTAGTTACTAATTCTTCTACTACAATAAGCACAGCAAAAAGGTTTTCTATTATTCAATTTGTTTACAACTCTATTCAACTATAACATTTTTTTCTATAATTCATTATACTAACACATGGAGATTTGTTTACATGAAAGAGAAAACCAGACCAATAGATCACAAAAAAAACAGGTATTTAATATACAAAATCTAAAACTTTAACAAAAAAGGCAATAAAAATGTATCCATTTTAAGTAAATAAACATATAAATTTGATACAGAGAAGAAACAACTATAAACATTTTTTTTAAAAAAAGCCACAAAACCTAAGTATAATTACAATAAAAATGAAATTCAAAGCCTTAACATTACTATTTTTTTTATCTATTTCACATTACATGATTTCACAAATAAAAATTACAGGACAAATAATAGATTACAATGATAATCCTGTTTCTTATGCTGAAATAATTTTACTAACAAAAGATAGTATATCAATAAAAAGTGATTTATCGAATATTGAAGGAACTTTTTATCTTGAGACAATAAATAAAGGAGACTATATAATACAAATTAGACAACTTGGTGATATTTTTTACAATCAAGAAATCAATGCTATTAATGATATTAATCTAGGAAAAATTAAAGTTGATGTCATCAAGTCGTTAAATGAAGTAGTAATAACCAATAAAAAAAAGCTAATTGAAAAAAAAATAGACAGATTAGTTTTTAATATTGAAAACAGCACTTTATCAAATGGTGGAGATGCAATTGATGCTTTAAAAATAACCCCTGGGCTTAGAGTCATAAACGACAACATAACCATGATTGGCAGAAGCAATATGAATGTAATGGTCAACGACAAATTTATTAATCTTGCAGGAGATGATTTAATCAACTATCTAAAGAATTTAAAATCTGACGACTTAAAAAAAATTGAGGTAATTACAACACCTCCTGCTAAGTATGACGCGCAAGGGAATAGTGGTCTAATTAACATTGTTACAAAATCAATAAAGAAAAACAGTTTTAACGGTAACATTAATAGCTATTTGTCTGTTGGAAAGAAAACATTTGGTAAAGGAGGACTAAATTTAAATTACCAAAAAAACAAATTAACTGTTAGTACAAAATCTAGCTATGCAAATGGAAGCACTTCACCATATCAAGAATACACCCTAGAATACCCAAATTATTTTTGGTCAGAAAGAAATGACAAAAGAAATTTTATCAATAACTTAACCAACAACTTAACAATTGACTATAAAATATCTCCAAGAATAAGGATAGGAACAGACTTATCAAATGGATATAGTCAACCTTTAATTAAAACACAAAACAACTCCTCAATTTTTAATACATCCAAAACATTAGATTCTATAATTAGAAATAATTCTAGAATTGAAATGTTAAGAAAAAGTAATACTGCTAATTTATACTCGATAATTAAACTAGACACTATTGGAACAAAGTTGAATTTTGATTTAACTTATCTAAATTATAATTATAACACCGATAACGAATTTTATAGTAATTCTTATTTCGCAAATGGAGAAATTAAACCAAACAATTATTTTTCGGCCAATAATAATAGTCTCTTAAATATTGATATTTTCACAACACAACTTGATTTAGATTTACCCTTAAAATGGGCAAGTTTAAATATGGGGACTAAATTCACTTCCATTAAGAATCGCAGTGATGTAGCTTTTTTCAATACCACTGAAGGCACCCCTATATTAGATCCACTACAAACAAATATTTTTAAATATGATGAAAACATACAGGCTTTTTATTTTAGCGGAACTAAGAATTTGTCTGAAAAAATACAATGCCAAATAGGTTTAAGAGCAGAAAACACTCAAACAGAAGGTTTCTCTGAAACATTGAATCAAAAAAGCAAAAATAATTATTTCAAGTTGTTTCCAACATTTTTCTTAAATTATTCAATTAATGATTACAAGATTGCTTCTTTAACTTACAACAAAAGAATCAACAGACCTTCATATAATGACTTAAACCCGTTTAGATTCTACACGACATCTTTCAATTATGGAGAGGGTAATCCATATTTACAGCCATACATAACTCACAACATTGAATTATCATATATATATAAAAACTCATACACAATGCTATATGCATCTAATATTGAAAATGGATTTGATCAAGTTACCTATGTAGAACCTAATTCCATAACACAACGAATAACACCAAATAATTTTTATAATCAAGTAAATTATGGTTTTTTTGAAGGATATGGTTTTAATTACAAAGATATATGGGAAAACAACTCAGATATATCAATATACTACACCAAAACAAATTCCAAAATTGCAACTATTGTACCTTCTATTGAAACTTGGTCGTGCAGTATAAACACTAATAATTCAATAAACATAGACAAAAAGAAACTCTTCAAAGCAGAACTTGGATTTTTATATCAATTTCCATCTTTAGCAGGTAGCTACAAACTATCAAGCTTTTATCAATTAAACATCGGTTTTCGAAGTAGCTTCCTGAATAAAAAATTACAATTTGCAATAAATGCCTCTGATGTTTTAAAAACGACCAAACAAATATTTACTCAAAATGTAAATGGAATTCAACAATCAAATTTAGATTATGGAGATTTAAGAAGAATAAAATTTTCTTTAACCTATAATTTTGGTAATGATTTAAAAATAAACAAACGAAAAGACGCTAATGAAGATGAAAAAAAACGAATAAAATAATTTTAAAAAAAGCTTGCAAGCAAAGAGCGAATAAAAAATTAATCTCTATAAACTATGATTAATGTTTAACACACAAATTTTATAATCATGAAAAAATTCTTTATGAAAAGTAATGATTTAGAAACATTAAAAACAAATGTTTCTAAATTCGAAAACCCAGCTTTAAAAAATGCTGCTTTAGGTGTAATCTCTAATGAGGACCTTGGAGGTAGTGCTTATTCAAAAGTAGTAGAATGGGGTAAACTTGTATGGTCAAGAGGAATTATTATTGTTAACGAATAATAATTCTAAATAACAACAAGCCCTGAAAAGGGCTTGTTTAAAACAAACAAACAAATGAAAATAGAAAGCATAGTAGTAAAAATTGCAAGTAGATGTAATATAAATTGCACCTACTGTTACATGTACAATCATGATGATCTATCCTATTTAAAACAACCTAAATTCATATCTGAAGAAACAACAATAAATTTTGTAGATAGATTATTAGAACAAGCTAAAGCAAAAGACATAAAAGAATATTCAATATGTTTGCATGGTGGCGAACCAATGCTATTGGGTAAAGAAAAATTAAAAAAATTTATAAGCTTTTTTGATAAACTAACAAAAAACGGTATAACAGTTCAATTCACAATGCAAACTAATGGTATTTTGATTGATGACGACTGGTGCAATATTTTTAAAGAATTAAATATTGGTGTTGGAATTAGTTTAGATGGACCGAAAGAGGTTAATGATTACTACAGAGTAGATCATAACAATGAAGGTACTTTTGACAGGGTAGTTAAAGGAATTAATACTATGACTAAAAACAAAATACCTACAGGTACATTATCTGTAATGAATCTACATGCTAATCCTGTAGAAATGTTCAATCATTTTATTAATATGAAGCTATCTTTTGTAGATATTCTATTCATGGATTTAAATTATGATAACTTTGAAAGATTCATAACTCCAGATTTAAAATACTCAATGTCAGAATGGTATATTCAATTATTTGATTTATGGTTTAATAATAGATCTAATAATTTTAAATTTAGACTCTTTGATGATTTCATTGGAAATATACTTGGAGGCAATACTTCCGCAGATTTTGTAGGAACAGCAGATAAAAACATATTAGTTCTTGAAACCAATGGAGATATGGAGCCTGTAGACTCATTAAAAATTTGTGGTGACTCTTTTACAAAAAGAAACTATAATGTTAAAGAAAGTAGCATCACAGATTTAGCTGAAAATGATTTGATACTATTATATCATAAAAGTGGCACTTTTGTTTCAAAAAAATGTTTAGCTTGTCCTGTTAAAGAACTTTGCGGTGGTGGTTACTTAGCTCATAGATATAGTTCTAAAAACGGTTTTAATAATCCGTCAATTTATTGTGATGATCTTTTGAAGTTAATAACTCACATACAAAATAGAATAGTAGACGAATTACCCGAAAATTATAGAAAAGAAAGTGGCATTGAAAAATTAACTTATGAAAATGCAGTTAAAATTATTGAAGAAACATTACCCACAATTCCAGAACCAAACTACACAGAGTTTTTAGAAAGTTTTGCATTATCCACTAAAGTTAATTCTCTACAAAATTAAATATTTAACAAAAAAATAAAATTGCATCATAGAAAATGATTAAAAAATTCCCTTTTATAAAACAATTGGACAGCCAAGACTGTGGTTTTGCTTGTTTGAAAATGGTTTGTAAATATTATAATAATAATTTTGGAGTTGATAATAAAATCATCAGTGATGCAAATCTATTAAAACAAGGCATTTCAATATCAGATTTAGAAAAAACATCTAAGAACATTGGCTTTGAAACATTAATTGTTAAATTAGATTTTGAAACTGCAATTAAAAACATTTCACTCCCTGCTATCTTCTTTTGGAATCAAAATCATTATGTTGTTGTTTATAAAGTAACAAAAAATAAAATATATGTAGCTGACCCTGCTTTTGGGAAAACAATATATAGAAAAGAAGAATTCTTAAAAGGATGGACACAAAATAAAGAAGAAGGAATTATACTATTACTAGAACCAACAGATGAAATATATAAATCTGTCGAAAATAACCAACCTCAAAAAGTAAATTTAAACTATGTAACTAAGTATTTAAAAAAACATAAAATTCAATTATATTTAATTTCCATAACACTTTTACTTTCATCATGTATTGAACTCATATTTCCTTTTTTTACACAAAAAATAATTGATAAAGGAGTAAAATTTCAAAATATTGACTACATATATCTTGTTTTAATTGCACAAATAATAATTTTCATAAGTCGAATAGGCCTTCAATTTTATAGATCATGGCTTTTTATACATATAAGTAGTAGAATAAGTTTATCTATAATTTCAGATTTTCTAATTAAACTCATGAAGTTGCCTATACGTTTTTTCAACTCAAAAAATATTGGCGATTTAATTCAAAGAATTCATGATCACAAAAGAATAGAAGAATTTTTATCTCAAGATCTAATACAAACTGTTTTTTCATTTTTTAGTATTATTATATATTCTTCCATTTTATTCTATTTTAACCTAAACATCTTTTTAGTTGTTATAATTAGTACTGTCATTGAACTTTTATGGATATTTAGTTTTTTAGAAAAAATTAGAATTAATGACTATAAGAACTTCGCTTTACAATCAAACGATCAAAACAAAATCTACGAACTCATTTCATCTATTCAAGAAATAAAATTAAATAACTTAGAGAATCAAAAAACAAAACAATGGCAAGAAATACAAAAAAAATTATATTTCAATAATATAGAAAAATTAAAAATAACCCAAAAATATGAAAGCTATAAATTCATAAATTTTTTCCAAACTATTCTTGTCATTTTTTTTGCTTCAATCGCTGTTATGAACGAAAATTTAACAATTGGAACAATGCTTTCAATTATGTTCATAATTGGCGGTCTAAATGGTCCTATAAGTCAATTTATTAATTTTGTTTTACAGTTTCAACTTGTAAAAGTAAGTTTTGAAAGACTAAACGAAATACACAACAAAAAAGATGAAGAGAACTTATCAGAAATAAATGAATTAAATAGCATCTTAGACATACAATTAGAAAATATTAATTTCTCCTACGACAACAAAACAATTATTTTAAAAGATATCAATTTAATAATACCCAAAAACAAAACAACTGCTATTGTTGGAGTTAGCGGAAGTGGAAAAACATCTCTTTTAAAATTATTATTAAAATTTCACAAACAAAAAAATGGAATTGTAAAAGTTGGCAAATATGAATTAGACCAAATAAACAACCAGCTATGGAGAAATAAATGCGGGGTAATTCTTCAAGATAGTGTCATCTTCTCAGATACTATAATATATAATATAACCTTAGAAGATAATCCTGATTTAAATAATTTTAATAAAGCATTAGAATTAGCAAATATAAAATCATTTGTAGATGGATTACCTTTAAAAGAAAATACTATTATTGGAGCAGAAGGTATTGGAATAAGTCAAGGTCAAAAGCAAAGAATATTTATTGCTAGAGCTATATATAAAAATCCAGATTATTTATTTTTTGATGAAGCTACTAATGCATTGGACGCAGAAAACGAAAAAATAATTGTTAATAATATAGACTCTTATTTTCAAAACAAAACAATGATAATTGTAGCGCATCGACTATCAACTGTTAAAAATGCTGACCAAATAATTGTATTAGACGAAGGGAATCTAATTGAAAAAGGAACGCATGACGAATTAATTCAATTAAAAGGAAAGTATTATAGCTTAATTAAAAACCAATTAGAACTAGGCGAATAATGAATAACAATAAAGACATACTTGGCAAAATTTCTCATAAATTCACAATAATAGGTATTATCATATCTATTTTTAGTGTACTAGCTATCATTTTTGCTTTTAAAATATTATTTTATCAATAAAATTGATCTTTTAAAGAAAAAAATACGAAAAATAGTAATTACTTTTTTTTGTAGTACTGCTTTTTAGTTTTAACTAACAACTTTCCCTCATAAAAACCTAACTTAGTTACAATTTTATTAAACAGAACATATTTAAAACAAAATTAAACTCCTCACATACTCGCAATCTATTTATAGTTATTCTTTTAATCCTTAAATACTAATTACAGATAGTAATTATATTTGATACTAAATAAAATATACATATTAAAAAACATTATAACCTTTAAAAACACAAATGATTTTAAATCTAAAGAAACAATTGCTTAACATAAACTTAGTTTTAAGCAAATAAAAATTTTGTAAATTTATACTTAATAATAAATCAAATAAACAAATTATGAAAATCTTTCAAAAAGCAATAATGCTTTCAGCATTTTGTGTTTTATTTTCTTGTGAAACAGAGGAAAGTATTACAGAAATGGAAACAAAATCAACAGCTAAAACTGAAAAAACATCTGAAGTACGTTTTGACGTGTACATTCAGTTAGAAGATTGGCAAACAGGGCAATCTGTTCCCGCAAATACCTTACCTGGTTATAGTGCTACAAATGTAGATACTGGAGCTACTTTTTATGACTCTATGTATGAAGTAGGTCTTTTTGAGAACCTTCCTGTTGGAACCTATAGATTTGATGCTCGTGATGGTTATTTTGATGGTGCTTCTTCTGCAATTGTAGAAGTTATTCCAGCAAACGAAACTCCAGATGGTTGGATTATTGCTACTTTAAAATATTGGTCGGAATAAAACATTCTGATTAAAAAACTGTCCAAAAATAGATTTTATCATTTTAGTGCTATGACAAAACTAATTTTGGACAGCTTTAAATTATTTCATTTTAGCCTTTTGTTCTTCATACAAACTGATACATTTCTTTTCAAAATCAAAATAAATAGCATCACTAAAATTTTCGATAGTAGTTTCTGGAAATACTATTTTTTCATTAATTAATGGCAATTTTATCAGTTTTTCATCAATAACAGCATAAAAATTACCAATATAATTACTAGTTAAAAGATCAACAGTCGATTTTCCACTTCCCTCTTTTACTTTTTCGCCATATTTTGTCCAGCTAATATCATAATCCGTTCGAGTTATTTTTATGAGTTGCATTTTATTTGTTACCTTATTATACAAAAACTCATTAATAAACCCTGAACGCCCATAATCATTCCAAAACTCAAAACCTTTCTTCGTTTCGACTAAGGTATTTCCGAAATTTAAACTTGGAATTCCTTGACTTTCCATTTTTTTAAAGTGCTGTATAGATAATAAACACACTAATTTCTTTGTATCGCTATCAATATAAACCGTGTCTTTTATGGAATCTCCATCAAAATCCTTAATAATTCTTCGTGTAGATTGTGCTACAATACAATTAGATAATAATATAAAAAATAGGATATATCTCATTATGTTTCGTTTATACATCAAGATTACAATAATAAAATAAACTTATTCAATGATACTAAATTGAACATGCATTTTAATTTAAGTTGTACTAAAAATTATCATTTATAACTTGAATTTAATTGTATTAAAATAGCTGAATTGTGCTACACAAACAAAGTCAAAAAAAACTTTTTTTATAAATTCTTTGAAAAAGTTTTGAAATAGCAAAACCCATAGTGGTTAGTCATTATTCTTTTTCTTTGGTTTCCAATATATTTTCTCAATTTCAAATTTCTTTGTTTCCGAATTAAAGTTGTAAAATATAGAATTTCCTATTAAACAGTCTTCATAATTTTCTTTTGTCAAATACCATGAACTTCCAATTTCTATTTTATTTTTATTTGAGAAATCAAACTCGAAAATTGGATCGTCCAATTCCTTAAATTTTTCTTCACAATTTTCATTTCCTTCTTCTTTCTTCAATTGTGTTTTAAAGTCCGAAAAGATAGTTTTTTCATCTAAGTACTCTTTTAATCTGTTAGATTTCACTTCGTAAAAACACAGAAAATTTCCATCTCCAACAATATCATCCGTAATAACAATATATGAGTTTTCAGCTGTTTTATATATATTTATTGACCAAAAACCATCAACAATTGAAAAACCAGCTCTATTTGGTTCAAAATATTTTTGATTAAAATAATCAGGACTTTCATCTATGTAATAATCATTTTCTTTTATTTCATTATACCATTTCATTCTATCCTCTATTTTCCACTCCCAACTTGAAAAAACACTGTCGGGCAAAAGTAGAACAATATCTAGTAGGTCCTTATTTTTTTTAAAATCTATTGAAACTTTGTTTTTTAAATTTTCAACTTTTATTGTGTCTTCAAGATTCGATGTAGTTCTAACAGTTACTTGAGTTTTATTTTTACAAGATACAAGTGTAATCGTCAATAATAGAAATAGAATTTGTTTCATTTTTGTTGTTTTTAATTATAAGATATTGAAACGTCAGTCCGTATAAAACATCTTTTATTTTGTTTGTTACAAAAGTGAAATAGTAAGTTTATACAATATTAAAAAGACTATTGAAAACCTTGATTTATAAAGCATTTTGAAAGAATCAAAAATGCAGCAATGTTTTTTTAAAAATTAATACGTTCCAATGAAAAACTATTGTTTTTTCTTGTGCTAATTTAATCGATTGCTGAAATCTAACTTTTAAACTTCTATAATTTAAAATTGGCTCACCTATGTTTATTAATAATTTCTTCATGTCTAATCATTGACCTAGAAGCATCGAAATAAATTTCTGTTGCTCTATAATATTCCCCTACATCGTTTAAAAATTTATCACACAACCCGAATGATTGCTGACGAGTAATCTTTGATATTTTGAAATAATCATATATCATATTATACTCATCAGAAACATAAATCACTTTAAAAGCAGTTTCGCAGCTCAAACCGTTTCCACCATAAGCAATTACCTTTCTAATATCTCTATATCTTTTTTGAAACCTTTTCCATTCAGTTTCTGGTTTTCCCAATTTAAATAATGCATATCCTAATTGATTATTTGCGTTTAAACTTACAGGATTTTTTTCTAAAATCATTTTGGCTTCTTTAACAACATTTTCATAATCTTCGTTTTCTGCAAATGTATTTAGTTTTTCTTCTCTTGGTTTGTTCTTTAAATAGTCTTCTTGAAATGAAAAACCGTAATAAATTAAGGCGTTTTCTTCTAAGGTTAATGTGGTATCAAAGTCATTAAATCTTTTCAAAAGTTTCGGATAATAGCTTTGTGAGTTTATATCTTCAACTCTAGATTTTATCTCGTCGAAGTTTATACGTATTTCATCTTGCGCAAAAGAAAAATCAAAAACAAATAAGGAAAATATTAAAATTATATATTGCTTCATATTAGTTGATAAATAGTGTTAATGTTGCAGCAAAATTTTAGTAAAAAAAATTAAAAACAACTTTAGCAAATATAGAGAAACCTTATAAAAATCATGCTGTTTTCTACCAAGAAATCCAAAACAAAACTATAGAATTTAACAGCTGTTTCACAATGATTTTATTCAATCCACATTCCAACTTTTGTTTTATTCCAACAACCTTTTTCTTTAACAAATAGGTATTCAATTCCAGAACCTAAAGTATTTACCCTTAAATATACTTTGTCTCTTCTTTTATTAAAAATTGGATTCTTTATCATCAAAAAGTAATCTTTATTTTCTTTTAGTTTATTTGCTACGTTTTGTTCGGAAGCTTTATTCCTAATTTCTTCTATACTTAATTTCTCTGAAGAATATTTACAAAGATCAAATATTTTAAATCCTTTCTGTTTTAATAAATCAAATTCAATTTTATTTTTTGCTTCAAATTGTTTTGTAATGAATAAAGTATCCTCTTCCACAAGTAATTCAGAAAGATAATCTATATCACTAATCTCTTTTCCCTCTTCACTAAAATCAATTAATAATAAGTTAGGTGTCCAATCAAAGTTTGAAATTAATGTATTTTTGGAAGTAATAATTTTTAGGTGTGTTGTATCTGATAAAATTTCACAAATAAATTCAGTTGATTCGGTATTCTCTTTTTTAGTTTTACAACTAAATAACAATAAAATAAATAACATTTGAATTACTTTTTTCATAATACTGTGAACAATCGCTACTTTTTGCAGATGCATAAATTTATGATAAAAGAGTATTTGCACAAAACTCCTTGCTTGATTTTCGAAAACCATTACATTTTGTCTAGAATTGTTGATAGTTTAACATTTTTTATTTTTACTCATTCAAAAAAGCCTTCTTAAAGTTACCACTAGAATCAAACATACTCTCAAATTGTCTGTAATTTATTGTTCCATTAAACTCATTAGAAAAATTTTCGCCTAATTTAATCCTCAATTTTGTTTTAAAATTTCCTTTATAAATCATTACAGAAGATACAATTATTGTTTTTGGTGGTAGAATTATACCATTTAGTCCTGTACCACACCCGTATTTGAATTGCTCTTCAATTGGTTTCCAATTTCCAATTGAATCTTTAGCTTCTAGTACAATAGGTAGCTTATTACCAGAACCAACTTTTATTGTATCTTTTTCCTTTGATTTAATAATTATTGGATAGGCATCAAAAAAACTAACATTAACATTAGTAAATGTATTTTCTTTTTTTATTTTTTGTAGTGTATCAACAGTAATTTTAATATGCGCATCATAATACCATCTATATTCTTTGTTTTCAAAATAATCTAAAACATATGGATTGGTTTTGATGTTTCTATCTTTTTTCTTCAAACTCTTATAAATAGAGTCTTCATTTTTTTCATTGGGTAAAGTTGGTGGACTTGGTGGTGGATAAAAGTCTATATTATTATAAATAGGATAAATTGTATCCATTTTATCTCCCATATATAAAATAGTATATTCTACTACCTCAAGCCAAGTTGAATTCCTTTTTATTGATTTAAAATTAGAGGTATCAATTATTGTTGGAATTTCTAAATTATTTGAATTATTCTCTTTAAAATTATTGTTTTTACAACTTAAAACAGTAGTAAAAACTACTACAAATAGCATTCTTAAAGTATCTTTCATTAAAATGTTTACTAACTTGTTTATTTACCCAATATACTAGCACTTTTCAAAATATATTAAATAATTAACTCTAAACCTTCATTATTTTTTACAACAAACTCTTTTACTACTTATTTAGGACTATGTTTAAAGCAAATAAGAAATTGCTTTACCTCACTTAGTTTTTAATTAAATTATATTTCTGATTCTCAATTAGTCTATTTAAATATTTGGAAAATAAAATCACAAATCCTATTGCTAAAAAAAAGCTACCTGAAGTCAAAAAACTAATTAGCAAATCATCTATAAAGTATCCAGGAGAAAAATATTTTTTAATAGTATATAAACCAAAAAAATCAAAGTGACTTAAAAAAAAACTTAAAATTAAAACGATAAGACTATTCCAAACAGACCATTTTCTCTTTACTGAAATCAAAATTGAAATTATAAATACAAGAATAATTGCTATTAAACTTGAAATGAAAGCTTTAGAGTTAAAATTCCACATGTCTATAATTGTTATACCGTAATCTTCAGTATTTTTTAAAACATTTTCAACACCATTTTCAGATATAAGTTTTAAAACTCTAATATTATAAATAGCAGCGTAAAATTGAAATGAAAATATGAAAAAACAGGTAGCAATAAAGTGTAAAATAATTTGTAAATAATTGATTCTTTTCATTTTAACTCGTTTTTATAAAGCATTATTGCTAACATGTTTATAGATCTGATTATATCAGACTTTTTTTAATATTCAAAAAATAATAATAAATTGCTACCAATCGTCAAAAGCATACTTTCATCTCAAGCACACACAGGGCAAAGCCTTAACTGTTAGTTACGTTATTTATATTTCATTTCATAATCAAGAAATCTCCTGATATTGGTCGCAATTCAACATTATTTAGTTTAACTACAGTCCAATTTTTTTTATCATCAGATTCATGGTCTTCTATTAATCGAAATTCAGAAGATGATGTTCTTGTAATCTGTTCAGGAATCCTAATTATATTCAAGTTTGGGTCTATTTGGTTTTCCATTCCTTTTTTTAGCCATTTTATTCCATTTTCAATATTCCTTTTTTCATTTACTAATTCTGAAGTGTTATTTACTCGAAGTTTTTCAATGATTTTGTCAGATTCCAACTTTAGAAGTTCAATTATATTTTCGTAATTAATTTCCACTATGATTTGTTTTAATGTAGACTAACATCAGTTCATCTAAAAACCTTCGTTTTATTAATTTAGATTCTATTTTAAAGTAAAAATAGCTTATTTAAGCTACACTAAAAAACTTTTTTTAAAATACCATAGTGATGAAAGTGTAATCGACAAGTATTTATAAGCTTGTCGAAAGATTCTACCACGGTTTACTTCACTTTTAGTATTGTTTTTTGTGTTCAGTGATTATAATTCATTACTTCGTCTGTTCGCTTTGCTCGGGTGTTCGTGCTTCGCACGCAACGACCCACGGAGTGAAGATGAATACCTATAAAAAACAATAAAAATTGATGAATAAACCTTAGCTGTTAGCTACAGTTTTTTAAAACAAATTTTGGGTAATGATACTTTCTATAATCCGATTGTACCTTTTCTAAAAGTTCTGCAATCTCTGAATCACTGTAAGTATCTTTACTTCCTGCACGTTCCAAATCTTTTTTTGAGCCTTCTAATAATTCCTTTTTAATCTCTGGATTTAAAAAAACGTAATCCATTAACTCATTAAAAACAGCATCGGTGTCTTTGTAATAAAAGTCAGATTCAGGGTTTTGTTTTTGCAATTCCTCAAAAGATAATATCAGATTATGATTTTGTAATAAACTTTCATAAAGTATTCTGTAATCCGCTAAAATTTTGTCAGGTTTTAATTCTTTACTTGCTGATAAATATCCACAAAAAGGGCTGGTCATTTTGATATCTACGGCTTTATAAATCCATCGTCCATAACAAGTAGCCATGCATAGATAGATTTTATTACAAGTTGTTAAATTTGCGTAGGTTAAAAATTCAGTCAGTTCAGTCCAATCGATATTTTCTCCGTTTGCTAATTCTAAACCCGCATTTTTACCTCCGTGCATTTCAAAATGAATAATAACTCCGAGTTTAAGTCCAGCTAAATTGTGCCTTATATAATTTATCGAATCAAAAAAATCAGTTCTGCTGTTTATAGAAAAAAAACGTAAAGTAAGTTTATTTTCAATGTCCGGATAATATTTGTAATGTTTTTCAAGAGTATCGTAGAAAATCTCGCTTCCAGTTTTCATATCACCTTTTGGTAGACTTTCTAAAACAAATATTGTTCCTATGTGTCCAATCATTCCTTTCAAATTGTAGCTAACGGTTGTGTGTATGGCTCGTTGCGTGCAAATTAGCAATAATTTTCGATTTAATCACAAGCCAAATTTTTAAATTTTACCATTTATTTTACTTTTTGGAAATCGTCAAATTTAAAAATTTGGCGACTTTTCAAATATGCCTTAAATTTGGTTTAAGCAACTGAATAGCAATGAGCTATACACGTTGTTAGCCTACGTTATTTTATTTCCAAATCTAATTTCTGCAATTATCATCATTGATATGAAATAAATAAGCGGAGTTAGACCAACAAGTATCCAAATCAGATGTTTTTTCCATTCAGGTTTTCTGTTAGACCACACAATTAATGGATGAATTAAAGACCAACAAAGTGAACCAAAAACCATTATTAAATTCAGATAACTACCATATTGATAAATCCAACGATATTCGGAAATTCGATATTTCTGCACATAATTCCCAATCAACATTCCAGTTAAACAAATTCCAATGATTAGGATTGCTGTCCATTTTGGATTGTATGCTAATTTTGAAACTTGCATTTTAAATCAGTCCAGCTTTTTTCATTATTCCAACTGCTTTTTCTGTTTCGTTCGTTCCGTCATTCATAGAACCTGGTAGCATAATTAATTTGCTTTTTATTTTTCCGTCATTTTGCTCAAAGTCCACTTTAAAGTAACTTCTTGTCAAAAACTTTTTCGCAGGTTTAAATTCCACATTTTTTATTTTATTCAGCTCAATTATTGGCGTTGCACTCAAATTCAGGCTTTTAATTAAGCTATACACAAGATAAATTCCAATTCCACAATAAATAGCGAATTCTATCCAGTCTTCTTTCACAATTTTTGTGTATACCACATACAATAGGACAACTGACATTATTCCATAAATTCCAAGTATTCGGTAAATGTAATTTCCAGTTGTCAATTCCGCTACATTTCCAACAATTCCATCACGAGTCAGAACAATCTTGTCAGTCAGAATGTGACAAAATCCAGTTTTGGTTTTAAATTTTTGTTCGGTTTCCATAATGTAGGCTAACGTCAGTTTGTCTTAAAACCTCCGTTTATTTTACTTTGTGTTATAAATTGAAGTAAAAATAGCGGATTTAAGCTACACTAAAAAACTTTTTTAAATGCAATTTTTATTATACATCAGCAATAGCCAAAATTCCAATCCTTGTGAAAGTTAATTTTATGGGTAAGGGAATTTATACTCAAAAGTGATGGAAAAACACGGAAAAACCAACTTAATTTTACTCCAAAAAAAAGAGGCTCACATGCCTCTTGAAATTCCTTCTAAAAACATAACGAAAACCCCATAGTGGTGGAATATAATAGGTTCCGTTCAACCACGGTTTACTTCACTTTTATTATTTGTGTTTTTGTGTTCAGTGATTATAATTCATTGTTCGTGCTTCGCACGCAACGAAACCTTAGCTGTTGTAACACGTTATTTTATTCAAATGCGTTTTCTATATTTTTCAATTCTGAATATAAAAATTCAGAGTCTTCTTTTTCCTTTTCAGCTAATTTGTAAACAACATTTTTTATGTTAGCCGAAATAATTGGATGTACTTTTCCAACAGATAAAGGTTCATCATTGTCTACAGACCAACTAAAGGCACCTGCTGATGATGATGCTACTAAAAATCCGTGCGTATAATCTCTAGTTAGAAAAGGTGAATGTGACTCCAATTGTTCGAATGTAAATTCTTTATTGTTCTTTTTAGCTAAATCTATTGCGTATAGAGCAAATAAACCTTTTCCAGAACTCCATTTTAATAAGTCCAACATTGCTTTATTTTTGTCGTCTTTGTTTACCTGTAATTCAATACTTTCAGTTTGTGATTCCTCATTCAAAGCGGGTTTTTGTTGTTGGTTTTCGAAACCCTTAAAAAAGTTTTTTTCGTCCTTATAGTCTGAGGGTGCGTATAGTTTTTTATGATGTTTTACAACTAAAAAAATAAAAGTAATTAGAATAAGTACGGGAAAACCGATTAAAAAATATATAAGTAAAATGCGTTCATTTGTATCTAAATTACTACTCGAAAATCCAAGTACTAAACAGGCAAAACCATATATTAAAGAAATAAATAAGGCTATAATTCCCAGTGGATTCTTGGTTAGTCCTTTTGCTTGTGACATAAAATCTTTCATATTTTTTCTCAAATGTGTTACAACTCGTTTATATGTATGACTTTGTCATACATATACGTCCAAAAATGGTTGTATATGTATGATAAATATCCTATTTTATTTTTTTCAAATATATCATTTTTTGTTTACAAATCATCTAAAGGACTTTTAATATGCTATAAGTTTTTTATGCTTACGTGTATCTAAATTTCTATTGTTTTGCAATCATTATCCGTTAATGGTTCTTGAATAAAACAGCAAATGAATTGAACAAATTTGATGTATAAAATGGTGTTAGTCACTGAATAAGTAGTCTATTTGATTCGATAGTTTTTTTTGTTCAGTGATTACAATTCATTACTTCGTCTGTTCGCTTTGATCGAGTGTTAGCTCTTCGGGCACAACGACCCACGAAGTGAAGATGAATACCTATAAAAAACAATAAAAATTGATGAATAAACCTTAGCTGTTACCTGTAGTTTTTTTTAATATTTTAGTATAAACTCTTCTGGTTTTTCTGGTTGTTCATTATAATCATTCCAAATATATAGATATACAGAATCATTTTTATAGTTCACTTTAATAGAGTCAATGTCTTCATAATGAAAATTTACATCATCGTGTTTTTCTTCAAAAATTCCATTTTTCTTATAAATTTGTACTCTTGGTGGAGCCATTACCCCAATAAAACTATTTTGAATTCTGATTTTATCGTCTTCGAAATATATTTTGTTAACTGGACTAAACAATTGTCCTATCAAAGAAACTACAACTATAAAACCAATCATAGGAATTAATACAAGTCCAAAAAAGACAATTGGGAAAAAACTTAAAAAGTTAAAATATTGCTTTTCAAATCTATTTAAGACACTTTTTTGAGCGAACAAATTGTAAAATATTCCACAAATTATTGCCACAATTATAATTATTCGGCTTGTCCAAATTCCTCTTAAAGTTAGACCTACAAAAGCTAAAATTATTAATATTGTAAACGTAAAATAATGTAAGTATTTAATTTTTATAGATGTAAGTTCGGAAAATCTGTAAGGATTGTTTTTCCAAAATTTCAAGGCATAACCATAGACACCTGCAAATATTAAAAAGAGAAATATTAATCCAATCATTTTTGTTTCAAAATTACAGGTAACGTCAGTTTGTCTTAAAACCTCCGTTTATTTTACTTTGTGTTATAAATTGAAGTAAAAATAGCGGATTTAAGCTATACTATAAAACTTTTTTAAATGCAATTTTTATTATACATCAGCAATAGCCAAAATCCCAATCCCTGTAAAAGTTAATTTTATGGGTAAGGGAATTTATACTCAAAAGTGATGGAAAAACACTTAAAAAACACCTTGGTTTTACTCCAAAAAAAAGAGGCTCACATGCCTCTTGAAATTCCTTCTAAAAACATAACGAAAACCCCATAGTGGTGGAATATAATAGGTTCCGTTCAACCACGGTTTACTTCACTTTTATTATTTGTGTTTTTTTGTTCAGTGATTACAATTCATTACTTCGTCTGTTCGCTTTGCTCGGGTGTTCGTGCTTCCCACACAACGACCCACGGAGTGATGGTGAATACCAATAAAAAGCAATAAAAATTGATGAATAAACCTTAGTTATTATGTAATATGTTAATAATCTACAAAGTCTGTTTCGTTTACTATTATATTCTGAAATGTTGTGTTTTCAATATTACTTGCTGGAAATATATATTCTGCTTTTTGTCTTATTCCATTATCTCTAATTCTCTTTAGAATTAAAGTTTGGGGGTTTGCTTTATCGATAAATAGTTTAATTGTTACAGGATTTGCAAAAGTATTTATTTCTCCATTGTTAAACTGATAAGTTAATAAATGAAAAGGTTCGATTGGGTATGTATTAGTCAGATTAAATTGCAAATTAACTTCACACAAATACAATTTTTTTAAAGCGTGATTAAATGAAAATTCTTTTCCAATAATTGCCATATCATTTGCATGTTGCGTCAAATTTATTCCTAATGGATCATTAATTTTTTGAACGAAGAAAGGAATAGGTCCATTTAATGGATAATTAGGAAAGTCACCAAGAAATAATCTATAAAAGTTACCATTACCACTTGTTGTAAATGTAAAATCAAAATTTCCGTTTGTGCTTAAATTTATAGTTTTTACAAATTGTTTAAATTCATAGTCATAATTTACTTGTGCAGGGCAAAAAAAACAACCACCACTTGTAGTTTCAACATATTCAGCAATTTTAATTTCCACATCGGATAAACTTTCACCATTTATACTTGTTACGTTTCCTGAAATTCTTGTTTCAATTCCTGCTGGAATTAAATTTGGTTCATCATCTTTTTCACAACTTAAGAATAAGGCAATAATTATTAATGTAAATAAAATTTTGATTTTTTTCATAATGTCTTTTTTAGCGATTTTTCAAAAAATACCACACAACAGCTAGAGTTTCATTGCGTGCGGAGCACGAACAATGAAACTCTAGCTGTTAACTGTTGTTTTTCTTTATTTCATTAAATTTTCTTTTGTATTTATGTTGTTCCAAAAATGGAAAGATTCTTTTTCCATTTATGTATTCTCCTTTAAATTTTTGATACAGTGAGTTTGAATGGTCAGTTTTTGAACTCCTTTTTGTATTTTCTAAATCAAATAAATTCGTAACTGAATTGATAAATTTTTTTCTATCTCCTTCTTCAATATTTGGAATCCAATTTTTATTATTAAGTTCAATTATTAATTCTAATAATTCTTGTTGAGTTCCTAACCATTTTAAAGGTTTTATATTATTATCTATATAGGTTGTTTTGTATTCGTTTCCAATATCTTCGATTTCAACAGTCAATAATTTTAACCGTTGCTCAATAAAGTCTATTAAAATATCGAGTGCGATATTGGAAATATCTTTAGTTAATCTAATTCCCCAAAAAATATTTATTTGCTTTGTTTCGTCCTTCAAAACACTTTTATATCTTTTTAATAAGTTCATTAGAATTATTTTTTCATCATCAATTCCGTCAAAGAAAAAATGATTTTTTGTGTTTTCAAGAACTGTTTTATACCTATAAACCAAATAGTGAATATATTCTACGAAGTAATCATAAATAATTTCATGATTTCCATTTAAATTTTTGAATTCTTGCTTTTTGAATTCAATTTCATCAATTCTTTCTCTATCAATTTTTTCTTCATAATCAGAAAGCGAATAATAATATTCGTATAATTGTATTAAATCAAGAGAAATTCCAATCTTATCAGTTGCCGTTTCAATTGTATAAGGAAAGTTCATGAAGATTTCTTGAAAATGTTGAATTATATCAGACTTTGTATTTTTAAACACAATCATTTTTCTAATAATTTCAACACCAGAATTATAGTTTTCTAATTCTTGATTAATCTTATCAAGTTTTGGCTCAAAATAATTTGAATCTGTAATCATTTTCTTTTTTTATTGCAAAGAAATATTTATTTCATGTATTTGGCAATTACTATCGAGTTACGTAATTCAAAATAACAGTTAAAGCTGAGCATATAAAACTGTAAGGGAGTTTGAAGCACTTAGCTTACAAATTTGCAATGAGCCAAATTTATGGTTTGACACAAACTTAAACTTTAAACAACCCATCAAATTGTAGATTTGACGGAGCTAACTAGTTGTATTAAATCACTGCTGCCTCTATGTTTTATTATGCATTGTTGCGCGTTCGTTCTTCTTTCCTAAAACTTCTAGATTTTATTTTTGGAGTTCTATAAGGTCAATCGCCTTTTTTAACTCTTCCTGTAATTCATCGTATCCAATTACACGTCCAATGCTTGTCAATTCAAGAAAATGCATTCTTAAATTTTGATACAACGTTTCTTTTATTTGATTCTTCAACTGGCTAATTTCTTTAGTTTGCTCCATGTCATCCAGTTGTTTATATAATTTTAAAATATCAGTATTCATCATAATTATAATTTTTAACGGTGTTGTTAATGTTATTCAAAAATATATTTTTTCTTTGATTAAATTCCAATTAACTTCTATCATTTTTTTTTTGTACAATATTGGCAACTACTTTTTATCATTTCCAATTTGAACAGGCATAATCTGTATTTCCAGTACCTATTGGTAGTCTCCACTTTTTAAATTATGCAAATGAACAATCACCGTCACCGAAATTCATTCTAACATTAGTAAAATCTGTTATCTTATATTCTTTTGATATTATTGATTGTTTGACTTTTTTTGTTTTATAAAGAAATATGCTTGACTTTTTAAAATTTTCACAAATAGCATCATCATAACAAATAATTTCTCTAGTATTTTGATACATTGCCTGTAATTTGATGATATTTGAAACATCAATTGTATTTTTTGAATTATCAAAATATGAAAAAAGTACTTTACAAACATAGTTTCTTTTTTGAAGTACTATAAAACCAATACATTCATTTTTGTTGCTTATTTTCATTAATGAAAATTCAAATTCTGTATCATAAATTGAAAATTCATATTTATCCTTATTAGTTAATTCTAATAAAGGTGCTTTTTGAACCCAATTGTAGGCTTTTAACCATTCAAAAAAATTATTATCCTTGATTGATATATCATTTTTATTAAAAGTATTAATAAGATTTTGAGTTTCAGAATCTAAATGATTTAAATATTCAATCGTTAAGTGTTTTGTTCTACTTAACAATATCGCTTTTTGAATATATAATTTCAAATTTACCATTGAATTTATAACTCCATCTATAGTGTTTAATAGCCTTTTTAAAAAAATTGATTTTGGAAATAGCGTTGGAATTACAAATTGTAAATTACTTCTAAGTACTGCTTTTATACCTATATTTTCTTTTAATGTTGTAAAATAGCCAGACTTATCATATACTCTTCTTGCACTTGGCGTAAATTGCGAAATTCCAATTTTACCTTGATTTTCAACATACATTGTATTTAGAATTTCACGTCCAATTCCTGTTCCTTTAGTCTTTGGGTGTACCCACCAAGTTGATAACCATCCAATTTTTTTAGACTGATTATTAATATTTATTTTGTCAATATATAACCCCATATAACCTACTAATTCATTATTTAAGTAAGCTAATAATAAAACTATATCATTTTCTTCAATTATTGGATTTTTATAGTGTGCTAATAATCTATGTTTACTAATTGTTAAAAACGAAAAATTCCAAAACTCATTATCTAGTAATAGTTTTGGAACATCTTTTTTAAATACTTTTTTTATTTCTATCATTTTCTTTTGATATTATACTTACCTATTAATTTATTGAAATACTTGTATAAATTTTCAGTTACAATTTGCTTTGCAGTTGTTCTTTGAGGGTTCTCTAATGAAAAACGTTGAATGATTCGATTATCTATATCTTTCTTTAATCCCGAATTTCCAAATAGTTTAATCTTGTCATCATATTCAAACAATTCATTCATTAATTTTTTCGAAATAGATTTATCA
Organism: Flavobacterium sp. KY-23415; assembly: GCF_055384985.1. Taxonomy (NCBI): domain Bacteria; kingdom Pseudomonadati; phylum Bacteroidota; class Flavobacteriia; order Flavobacteriales; family Flavobacteriaceae; genus Flavobacterium; species Flavobacterium sp. KY-23415. The sequence goes on from NZ_AP044001.1 coordinate 35,494, forward strand.
GAAAATGGAAAAGCAAAAAATGAATAATTAACATTGAAATTTTCTTTAAGCCAGTCAATAGAATCAATTATTTCTTTTTTCTGTTCTTCATGTGAAAGTTGATTTAATGGAGGATGCGTCATGGTATGCCCTCCAAAGAAGAAACCATCATTAATCATTTCTTGAATTTGTGCTTTTGTAATATATAGTTTGTGCTCTTGTAAATATGCTTTAATATCAATTTTTAGGAACTCTAAAACATCATTTATCTTTTCTCTTTCAGAAAACTTAATATTAATAATTTTTTGTTTAAACTCCTCAATAGAATTATATTCTATAGATAAAATTTGACTTATTTTGTCTAACGTTGATTTTTCGAAATTAATTCTCTTAAGGTCTGATAGTATCACACTAATATAATGCTTATATAATCCTTCATTATTATCAACAAAGTTGGGGTTTATAAAAAAAATTGCTTTTAGGTTATGCTTTTTTAGAATTGGATAAATAACGGTATAAACTTCTTGTAACCCATCATCAAAAGTAAGTAAGAAATTATTTTTTAACTCACCGTTATCTAATAGATCTTGAGGATTAATTGACTTATAATGTTTTGTTAATAAATCTATATCATTTAAAAATTGTTTGCAGTTTTTAAACTGATATAAATTTTCAATATGTGCTACTTGATCATCTCTTACTATATGATAATAAGGAAATATTGTTTGATTTTTAAAAATATTTAAAAATCTTTTATTAGCCGTTTTGTATAAAGCGTTTTTAACAATTCCCATAGTTTTTTAATTAAAAACTCTGATGCTAGCACCAGAGTTTTTATTATTAAGATGTAAAAATATAGATTTTATTCTAGTTATTTATTTTTTTTAAAGGTTAAAGCATATTTTTTTAGCCTTATTTTTAAAAAATAGAAAAACTAATTTTTCATAATTTTTCTTTATAATCTTTACCTGATTGTGTTTTAATCATAAAATACTGAAAGTCGGCTTATACAAAATACCTTTTACTTTGTTTATTATAAAAGTAAAAATAGCGGATTTAAGCTATACTAAAAAACTTTTTTAAATGCAATTTTATTATACATCAGCAATAGCCAAAATTCCAATCCTTGTGAAAGTTAATTTTATGGGTAAGGGAATTTATACTCAAAAGTGATGGAAAAACACGGAAAAACCAACTTAATTTTACTCCAAAAAAAAGAGGCTCACATGCCTCTTGAAATTCCTTCTAAAAACATAACGAAAACCCCATAGTGGTGGAATATAATAGGTTCCGTTCAACCACGGTTTACTTCACTTTTATTATTTGTGTTTTTGTGTTCAGTGATTATAATTCATTACTTCGTCTGTTCGTTTTACTCGGGTGTTCGTGCTTCGCACGCAACGACCCACGAAGTGAAGATGAATACCTATAAAAAAGCAATAAAAATTGATGAATAAACATTAGCTGTTATGCATAGTTTTTTCTAAATAATCTTTTGCGTCTCTTAAGTTAAGTTCTGTTTCATAAAAATCAGAGCCTCCTTTTCTGTCTGAATTAAAGACTGGTTCGTCCATATTGCCTAGAGATATTAATATTTGATAAACAGCTTGTAGGTCATTAAGTTTTATTTCTTCAGTAAGCCATTTACGGAAGTTCGGGATTAAGTTTCTATTATAACGCTTACCAAGTGACCAATACGCACTAATCTTTTCGGAAGAGTTTATGTAAGTTCCATTATTTATACCATCAACAACAATTTTTTCTAAAGCATTTGGATCAAGATCTCCAATTCCAGATTCTTTTATTATTTCGTTCTCATATTCACTCTTTATATTTCCATTTTCTCTTTCAAAAATATAAGTTAGAGCTTCAAATTGGTCTTGATTTAATTTCATTTTTTAAAATTATGCATAACGCCAGTTTGTCTTAAAACCTCCGTTTATTTTACTTTGTGTTATAAATTGAAGTAAAAATAGCGGATTTAAGCTATACTATAAAACTTTTTTAAATGCAATTTTTATTATACATCAGCAATAGCCAAAATCCCAATCCCTGTAAAAGTTAATTTTATGGGTAAGGGAATTTATACTCAAAAGTGATGGAAAAACACTTAAAAAACACCTTGGTTTTACTCCAAAAAAAAGAGGCTCACATGCCTCTTGAAATTCCTTCTAAAAACATAACGAAAACCCCATAGTGGTGGAATATAATAGGTTCCGTTCAACCACGGTTTCATTGTTCGTGCTTCGCACGCAACGACCCACGGAGTGAAGATGAATACCTATAAAAAAACAATAAAAATTGATGAATAAACCTTAGCTGTTAGCTGATGCCGTTATTTTTTTTGCGATTTGTCAATTTTCGGCTAGTTATTTCTAACATAAATATTTTAATATCTTCTATATCTTCTTCAATAAGTTCAAACCATTCACCTCTTTTCCTTTTTAGTTTGTATTTTTGATGTAGTAATCTTTCAATTTCAGCAGGTGCAATCCATTTCTCAATTAAAATAATATCCGGTTCTTGAGCTTGTAAAGTTTTTTCTCTGTGTTCGGGTTTTATACTTCTACCAATTTTATAATAATTATTTGACTTATTATGCATTATATATACATAATTTTCTAAATCTTTTTCCTTGGGTTTGGTATTCTTGTCAAGTTTTTCTGTTTCTTGTTTTTTTGCAAACGGAACATATAACGGCAATTTGTTACCTTTTACAATTAAACTAGCTTTTGAATCTTTAACTAAATCTTTTATTTCATCGCCAAAAGTCAAATAATCTTTTCTTTCAAATATTGTTCTTTGTTGGTCTTGAAAAGCATTAAAAACTCCCATTGTTTCTTCTTCATTTTTATTAAACTTTGTTCCAATAAAATTAGCAAATAGATTTGTTAACTCGTTTCTGTTTTTTTTAAGAGGTTGAAGTTGAATCAAGTATCCTTCAAGTTTCCGATTAGATTTAGTTACATAAATGAGATAGTAGCCAAAGTTAGCTTTATCATCGTTCCAAACAATTGTAGAAAATGATTCATTGTGTAAATCTACAACAACATTAAAAACTCCATTATCATTTTTTGATAAATCAAGAATGTCTTTTTCAGACATTTCCATTAACAATTTTTCAAGAGTTTTTGTCAGAGAATTAAGTTTTGATTTAAGCATTTTCTTCTTTTTTGCAGTTTTTTCAGACGGTTTCAGCTAACTCGTTTATATGTATTACTTTGTCATACATATACGTCCAAAAATGGTTGTATAAGTATGATAAATGTCCTATTTTATTTTTTTCAAATATATCATTTTTTGTTTACTAATCATCTAAAGGACTTTTAATATGCTATAAGTTTTTTGTGCTTACGTGTATCTAAATTTCTATTGTTTTGTTATTATTATTCGTTAATGGTTCTTGAATAAAACAGCAAATGAATTGAACGAATTTGATGTGTAAAATGGTGTTAGTTACTGAATAAGTAGTCTATTTGATTCGATAGTTTTTTTACTCACAATGAGCACATAATAAATAGTAGGTACTTATAGATCCTCCAACTTTTCTACTTTTAAAGTATTCCCGTTCTAAATTTATTTTTGTTTCAAAATCATAACATTTTAATTCTTTATTATTACATATTGAAAATATATAATATGGCATTTTACAGCAAGTCCAATTAGTGTTAGGTTCAATTTTTACAATATTATTTTTTATTAGTAATTCAATTTCTTTTTGATTTTTTTTATTTGTTAGTGGTTTATTGTAATCATAAAAAAACACATCTAAACCATTAATTTTTTTATAATAATAATCATGCTTTATGCGAAATGGAATGCACGATTCGGTTAAAAAGAAAATTTTACCTGATTTTCCAATTTCTTGGGAGCATATCAAAAGCTTACTATTATTATTTTTAAGTTTGGTAATTGTATCGCATATTGCTTTAGAATTACTAACAAATATTGAAAGCGATTCTAAACTTGTACTCGCAATTATTTCTTCTTCATCTGAATTAATACACGAGTAGAAAAAAAATATCGCGAAAAACACTAAACAATTTGCGATTCTTAATTTATACATATTTTTAGGTTAAATTACTGATAAATCATAAATGTACACAACTACAAGAGTTTAAATACATTGAAGACGTTGATTTTTAATAAATATTTCCAAATATATCAATAACATATTCATAACTACAAAAAATGCCAACCTTTCGGCTGGCATGACTATTATTCCATTGGTGGAATGGGTGTTTCGGGTGTGTTCTTTGTTGTTGCTTTTCTTTTGGCTAACAGATCGGAATAGTATTTTCGCACTGTGTTTATGAGGTCTAGTGCTTTGTTGAACTCGTCTGTGTTTTTACTTTTCGACATGCTGAGTACATAATCTGCCAAATCGGAATAGGTGGTTTTTAAATTGTTTCTTAATTTTTTCACATCGAATACTTCTTTCGATGCTACTTCTTGGGTGCGACCCGCAAAGAGGTTTTTGAATTCATTATTACGTGTGGCTAGTCGGTTTACATAGCTCGTCATGTTTAACAGTGCAACACTAGCAAGGTATTTGCCTTCGTTTAAATCGTTCAAAAGGTTGTCGATACCGTTGCTTTCTTCTTCAAAATTCCAAGATTGAATGCCTCTGTAGGTTTTTAATAGGGTGTTTAAACTTTTGTAGGCAAGTACTTCTTCTTCGTTTTCCGAGAGTTCGAATACTCTTAGATACCGATTGAGGGCGGTAACAGCTTTGTCTCGAAGTTGATCAGCTTGAACAATTTTTTCTGTTTCATCGCTTTTTTGAACCTGTATCATGGCTCTGTCATAGTTGTTGCTGTTGGTTGCTAATTGTGCGAGGTAGTTTGTAAAACCTTCATCGGTAGCATTGTTTAACGTAGTAATGCCGTTTAGTACGCTTTTTGCATGTTGTCCAAACTCAAGATTACTTAATCTTGCGATGTTTAGAGATTGTAACTCTTTCATGTTGTATTGTTTATAATTGATAGGTACGAAAATACTTATTTTAATAAACAAATTGGGAAAAATTTTACATTTTAGATTAAAAACAACATTTACAACATGAAAAACGTTTTTTTTACATTCAATACCAAGTTTCCTCTTGCATTAAAAGAATATTTTTCACCTCAGATACCGAGTATTTAGCATCAAAAGATTACTTTTCTTCTCAGATACTGAGTATTTAGCATCAAAAGATTACTTTTCTTCTCAGATACTGAGTATTTAGCATCAAAAGATTACTTTTCTTCTCAGATACTGAGTATCTAGTACCAAAAGTTTACTTTTCTCCTCAGATACCGAGTATTTAGCATCAAAAGATTACTTTTCTTCTCAGATACTGAGTATTTAGCACTAAAAAATTGCTTTTCACCTCAGCTACTGTGCATTTAGACACATTATTACTTTGAAAACGGTTATTTGTTTTTGGGGTTGCGTGAAGGATGGTAGCGGCATCCTTTTATGTAGCGCTAGCGGAATAAAAGATAGAGCGGACAGCCTGACCTTGAGGAGGAACGACGATGGGGCACGCCCAAATGAAAAGTCCGACTTGCTTGCACAAATCGGACTTTATGGTTTTGTTTAATGTTGCAAATTTTACATGCACACCAAACGTTTATTTTCTTACAGGTGAATTACTTCTCCGTATGCATCTGCAACAGCTTCCATCACTGCTTCACTCATGGTTGGGTGTGGGTGCACTGCTTTCAAGATTTCGTGCCCTGTTGTTTCTAGTTTGCGCGCTACAACTGCTTCTGCAATCATATCGGTTACTCCTGCTCCAATCATGTGGCAACCTAACCATTCTCCATATTTTGCATCGAAGATTACTTTCACGAATCCGTCTGGCGTTCCTGCTGCTTTTGCTTTTCCTGATGCTGAGAAAGGAAATTTACCTACTTTTATTTCGTATCCTTTTTCTAAGGCTGCTTTTTCTGTTAAACCTACAGATGCGATTTCTGGTGTAGCATAGGTACATCCAGGAATGTTTCCATAGTCTAAGGCCTCCACATGCATTCCTGCAATTTTTTCTACACATAGAATTCCTTCTGCAGATGCTACGTGTGCCAATGCTTGCCCTGGAGTAACATCTCCAATTGCATAATATCCTGGAACGTTTGTTTGGTAGAAATCGTTTACTAGGATTTTATCTCTATCTGTAGCAATACCTACTTCTTCTAGCCCGATGTTTTCGATATTGGTTTTAATTCCAACAGCAGAAAGTACGATGTCTGCTTCTAGAATTTCTTCTCCTTTTGCTGTTTTAACAGTTGCTTTTACTCCTTCTCCTGTAGTATCTACTTTTTCTACCGAAGCATTGGTCATGATTTTAATACCTGCTTTTTTCAAAGAACGCTCAAACTGTTTTGAGATGTCGATGTCTTCTACTGGTACTATATTTGGCATGAATTCTACAATAGTTACATCTGTACCCATTGCATTATAAAAATGTGCAAACTCTACTCCAATGGCTCCAGAACCCACAACGATCATTTTCTTTGGTTGTTCTGCTAATGTCATTGCTTGGCGGTAACCAATTACTTTTTTACCATCTTGTGGCAAGTTTGGTAGCTCACGAGAACGTGCTCCTGTTGCAATAATAATATTGTCTGCTGTGTATTCTGTTACTTTTCCATCGGCAGCTGTTACGGCTACTTTTTTTCCTGGTAGTACTTTTCCAAAACCGTCAATTACATCGATTTTGTTTTTCTTCATTAAGAATTGTACTCCTTTGCTCATTCCGTCTGCTACGCTTCTTGAACGTGCTACAACTGCAGAAAAATCTTTATCTACGTTATCTACTTTTAATCCGTAATCTGAAGCGTGCTTAAGGTAATCGAAAACTTGTGCCGATTTTAACAAGGCTTTAGTTGGAATACACCCCCAATTTAAACAAATTCCTCCTAAGTTTTCTTTTTCAACAACGGCTACTTTAAAACCTAATTGTGATGCTCTAATAGCTGTTACATATCCTCCAGGACCACTTCCTAAAACTACAATATCGTATTTCATTTCGTTATTTTTTATCTTTAATGAGTATGAGTTTGCGAATTTAAGGAAATTTTTTATATGTTGTTATCTTTGTTTTAAGTTAACACTTCATGTGCTTTATTTTTTCTTGCTATGGTTGGCTTATTAGCTTATTGATAATTGATATAGCGCGGTTTTGATAGGTGAAAAGTGGGTACGTCTAACTCGGAATTATCAATTGCATTGGTTTTGAATAAATTGTTTCCTTCGTATGGAATGCTGGGATAGTAGGAAAAGGATATTTGAAAACGATTGAAAACTAAGTAATCGTTATTAATGACTATACCTACGGAGAACTTTGAATAGGCTTCCTCTTTAAAAAGAGATTCGGAATCATTAATTAAGGAACCGATGGAACAATTGAGATAGGGACTAAAACGAAAGCCTAACCATGCTTTTGGAATATAGGCTTGGGTTTGGAGTGTTAGTAACCATTTTTTTGTACCAATGGTTCGCGATGTAAATTTGGGCAGACCATATTCTCCGTCTAATGTTAATTTGTCTTTGTCTGAAGGGTTTCTGTTGTTTCCTGCAACAAAATAGGGCACGATGAATTGCCGAATTTTCCAACCGCCTAAATGCCACAATGGTGAAAAATAGTGAAGTCCAATTTTATAGGCTGTTCTTTCTGATTGGTCGTTATTGAAAAAGCTTCCCCATTCTGCAAAGCCACTCAAATAGCCAAAATTAAATTTTTTACCATAGGAATATTTAGCCCCAATATAGCACCGTTTTGCATTGTCTTTGTCTTGATAGCCAAGAGTAATTGCATAGTTATAGCCATAGGGTATGTCTTCCACAATATCATAATAATAGATATAGTTGTCTTTAAAATATTTTTGCGATGAAACTCCAAAATGGGCAATAATATTTTTTTCGTCGCTAAAAAAGGCATAAGGGTCTAAATTTGCTTCTGGTTTTTGAATATAATGACGATTATTAAATGTTATTCCTGCAATGAGATTTCTTGTTTTGTTTTCATAACTATTTTCATTGTTCACTTTAAATGCTCTTCCATACCAATATTCTTGATAGGCTGTTTTTATAGGGGTTGTTTTTAAGCTATCATTTACAATAAAAGATTCGGTTTGCAGTTGGTTTTGATAATATACACCTCCAGCATTTTTGGTGAGAGGAGAAAAGAAAGGTCTGGACAAATCGAGACTTCTACTACTGTCTCCATTGAACTCGTTTTCATAATTGAGATGAAATGTCGCATAGGTTTTTTGAATGTTATTGATGCGATAGTTGGCACTGAAAGCGTTATTGCTACTGCTTATTTTCTTTTTGTAGTTGCCCGATATTTGATGTCCAACACCAAAAAGATTCCTTTCTGTCACTCTAGCATTCCATTGATTTGTTGAAATATTGCCTGTGGGAATGAGCGACCAAGAGTCTAACGAACGAACTATTATATCTATTGAATCATTAGCTTGATCTATTAGCTGTGGCAGAACAATTACTCTTCTTGTATTGCGTTGCCTACGGATTAACCGTTCCGATTCGGCAAGAACGATACTATCGCAAATGTCGTTTTTCTTAAAAAGCAGTAGATTTCTAATGGTTCTTTCTCTTGTTTTGAGGTGCAAACTATTCCCTATTTTATCTATTTTTCGTTTTGGTTTTCGAAGGGTGTCTTCTATGGAATAGCCAAAGGGATCTAAGGTTTCGATATAGATGTTTCGAATTATTTTTCCGTTACCCGTTTTATACTTACTTTCTTTCTTAATGGGAACTTCTTCTGTTTTGGTTTCTTTTACAGGAATAGAAGAGGCTCTAAATACTAAATTGTAGAGCCATTTATTAACTTTGCCTTTTTGGGAATAGTGATGTGCTTTTTTATAAAATGATAATGAATCTTTCTTTATAGTATCATTGGTTTGTGCAAGGCTAGTTAGCATTGAACAGAACAGTACTACTATAAAAAAATAAGGTTTCAATATTTTTATTTATTTGGTTTCAAACTGGGAATTGTATAGTTTTTTATAATATCCTTTTTCTATTTTTAATAATTCATGATGCGAACCAGATTCTACTATTTGTCCTTTATCCATCACGATGATTGTATCTGCATTAATAATTGTAGCCAAACGATGTGCTATTACTATGGAGGTTCTTCCTTGTGTGATGGTTGCTGTTGCTTTTTGAATCAACTCCTCGGAATAGGTGTCTATAGACGATGTTGCTTCGTCTAGAATGAGGATACTAGGATTACTCACATAGGCTCTTAGAAAGGCTATTAATTGTCTTTGTCCAGAGGAAAGCATTACTCCTCGTTCTTTCACATTATAATCATATCCGTTGGGCATGTTCATAATGAATTCGTGCACACCAATCTTTTTTGCTGCATTTATTACTTCTTCCCTACTAATGTCTTTATTATAGAGTGTGATATTATTATAGATGGTATCTGCAAACAAGAAGACATCTTGCAAAACAATAGCAATTTGTTTTCTAAGGCTTTCTAATGTGTAGTTTTTAATATTTTCTCCATCTACACAGATGGTTCCTGAATCTATTTCATAGAAACGATTCAATAGATTTATTATGGTAGATTTTCCAGCTCCTGTGCTTCCAACAATGGCAATGGTTTCTCCAGATTGCACTTCTAGATTGATTCCTTTTAGTACTTCTTCATTTTTGACATAACTAAAACGAACGTCTTTGAACGAAATGGCTCCTTTGAAACTAGTAACTACTTTATTGCCTTTGTTTTGGATTTGGCTGTCTGTTTCTAGCACTTCAAAGACGCGCTCTGCCGCTATGATTCCCATTTGCATGACATTAAATTTATCTGCAATTTGACGCAATGGGTTGAACAACATGTTAATATACCATATATAGGCAAACAATTGTCCTTCTGTGGTTAATCCTTCGTCATTAATAACACTTTTAACACCAATCCAAATGACAACTCCTAATGTTACATTGGTTACTATATCTGCGATTGGAAAAAAAACCGAATTATAGAGTATGTTTTTTAACCATGCTTTGTTGTGCTTCTGATTAATGGCTTCAAATTTCTGTGCTTCTATCTTTTCTCTATTGAAAAGTTGCACAATTTTCATTCCTGTTAATCGCTCTTGAACGAAAGTGTTTAGGTTCGAAATTTGATTCCTCACTTCATTGAAGGCTACTTTCATTTTTTTCTGAAAAATATTGGTAGCATAGATTAATATTGGCATTGCCAAAAGAATAATTAGTGTTAGTTTCCAATTCATATAGATCATAATACCAAGTATTACAATCATTTTTAGAACATCACTAACAATCATAAAAAGTCCTTGACTAAAGATGCTTGCAATAGATTCTATATCGGAAACGGTTCTTGTGACCAGCTTACCAACAGGTTCGTTGTCGAAATATTTCATTTTAAAAGACACTATATGAGAAAACAATTTGTCTCGAATGTCTTTAATTATATCTTGTCCGAGCCAGTTTGCCCAATAGGTAAAATAGAACTGTGAAGCAACCTCTAAAAGAAGAACTACTCCCATTAAAATGATATAATATAACAACCCATGAGCGTCATGGGTTTTTAAATATCCATCAACGGTTTGCTTTAACAAATAAGGTCTTCCAGCAGCAAAGACAGACAGTAAAATAGCCCACAAGATAACCCAATAAAATCGGCTTTTATATGGTTTTGAATACTCTAATACTTTTTTTAATGACTTAAACTTCGGTTTACTCATTGCAGCTTTATAAGTTAATTATCTACTTTAGTTTTATTCGGTTACATAAGGATAGGTTACTTTTACCAAATATAATCCATGTGCCGGAACAGAGAATCCTGCTTCTTTTCTATTTTTACTTTCAATTATTTTTCTAAAATCGTCTATCGTAATTTTGCCTATTCCTATATTTATCATGGTTCCAACAATTGCTCTTACCATATTTCTTAAAAAACGATCTGCTGTAATTGTAAAAATTAATTGATGCCCTTTTCTTTCCCAAAATGCTGCTGTAATAGTACAATTAAAAGTACGAACATCGGTATGCACTTTAGAAAAACATTCAAAATCGATATACTCAAAAAGAATTTTGCATGCTTCATTCATCTTTTCCACGTTCAACTCTTTATAGAAATACCAACTTCCTTCATGGTTAAACACATCTTTAAAATTATGAATATAATATTCATAGGTTCTGCTAGATGCGTCAAAACGTGCATGTGCCTCATCATGCACCTTAAAAATTTTGAAAACCACTATGTCTTTGGGCAAATAGGAATTTAATTTTTTAACCCATAATGAAGCATCAATCTCTTGTTCATAATCAAAATGGGCAAACATTTGTTTGGCATGCACACCACTATCTGTTCTACCAGCACCCACAATATCTATAGTGGTTTTAAATAATAAATTAATAGCTTTATTCAGCGTTTCTTGAACAGAAGCTGCATCGGGCTGAATCTGAAACCCAAAGTAATCTTTTCCGTTGTAAGCAAATTCTATGAAGTATCTCAAATTATAATTATAGCAAAGGTTTTTAAAGCAGCAAAGTTACAAAGTTTAAAGAATAGGAATTTATAAAGTTTCCTAAATTTATATTAAAATGAAAAATTATGTTGCTGTCTAAGAAGAATTAAGTTTGTAACTTCGCTTTTTATTAAACAGTTTTACTTTTTTTAATGACAAAAATTCTTTTACTTTCAGACACACACAGTTACATCGACGAGCAAATAATGAAATATGTTCGCTCTGCTGATGAAGTTTGGCATGCTGGCGATATTGGCGATTTGATTGTTACCGATACCATAAAAAAAGAAAAGCCGCTTCGTGCTGTTTTTGGAAACATAGACAACCATGAAGCTAGAAAAGAATTTCCGTTACACAATCGCTTTATGTGTGAAGGTGTTGATGTTTGGATTACCCACATTGGTGGTTATCCAGACAAATATAATATTGAAGTGAGAGAAGAAATTAGAAAAAATCCGCCCAAAATTTTCATTTGTGGGCATTCTCACATTTTGAAAGTAATGCCCGATAAAAAATTAGGGTTACTACACATGAATCCTGGTGCCATTGGAAAGCATGGTTTTCATCAAAAAAGAACCATGTTGCGTTTTGAAATTGATGGCGATAAAATTCAGAATTTAGAAGTGATAGAATTAGGCAATAGAGTGTAATTTTTTTTGTTTAAAAAAACAGTTCTATTTTATTTTTTTCTATATTTGACATGCTTCATAGTTACTATCTCGCATAGCGACAATTTTAAATTTTAACTATGAATACAAACTTAATAAAACAAAAGAGTAAAGCTCAAAAATATTCTGAAGCTCTTCATCTTTTATTAGAACACACAAAAGAGGACATTACTAAAAGTAATCTTCTAGATGATTTGTTATATGATTATTTTTCGAAAGAGAAAATACATTCTGAAACGCTTGAAATAAAGTTATCGGAATTATTTCCTGAAAAATTTGTAAAAGCCGTTAGAACAACTCAAGCGTTTCTCGACACTAATCGATTAACTTTTTTTAAGAGCCTTTCATTCCTACAAAAGTTCAAGGAACATGTAATGCTATGGGACTTTCTTCAAAAAGAAGAACATCAGCTATGGAATACTATTTCAAAAGAATCATCTGAATTATTAAAATTTGAAGTAGATTATGTTTTATCAGAAGTAGCATTTTGGCTTGAAAATGAAAGATATTCGGATAATTCTCAACAAAAGCTAACTAAATTAGGTTCTGTTTATACCTTTTTTATAGAATTCTATTGGCATTTTGCAAAAGAGCCTGTAACCATAACGGCAGAAAACTTCAATCAAACTTTTCACAAATTAGTATTAGAAAAAATAAAAAGCAACAAAACAATTGATCCGAAAATTAATGTTGTTTTAAACGCTATAAGCCATTGGATTTCATTTAACGAAGATGTATTACAAGCGTATTGCTTTGATTTAGAAATCAATCCATTAATTGAGAATGATTGTCTTTACTTGGTTCAAAAACCAATACATTATTACAAGTGGAAACTCGATGGATTACGGTATAATAAAGTAAGTTTTAATTATCAATTAAAAGCACAAGAAGTAATTTCAAACTTGATTAATCAAAAGAAATTAATAATTCCTGGAAAAACAGAATCTGATTTCAAAATGAATTTAGATGCTGCCGTCAAGTTGAAAAAAATTGAACTTTTTCTACACGATGCAACAATTCCTAATTATATACATAAAGAAAAAAATATAAGCATAAACAAGGTTTTTCATGGCATTAGCACCTATGCAGCCCACAAATTTTATCGATATGAAAATAGTATTGAGCAATTTAAAAGTATCAGTACCGATTGGTTTGATAATTATTTAAAAATAATTGCACTTTCAGTAAAAAATAAAATAGAGATACTTCCCTATGTATTAATAAAAGAAGAGACTTATGTAGCGCTTGTTAAAGAGGTAACAGGTATTTCTGAAGAAGACACTTCGCTTTCATTCGACATACTGTCCTACAAAACAAATAAAAAGAAAGGCTTTAACCGATTTAACATCAAATATAACGTTTGGACTAAACCATTTTTTAAAATGGGTAGTTCCTTTTTTTGCCCCATGCTTTTTTTAGCAACTAATGATTGGTTTTTTGCGGCAACGCAAATGGCTATTCAGCATTTAAATCAGAATTTTCAAGAAAGAAAGCACACAGCAACTGAAATGGAAACATATTTAGGTAATAAATTTAAACAAAAAGGATACAAAGTAAAAGTTACAAACAAAGACGAAGCAAATCTTATTGATGGAGATGTAGATATTATTGTTGAAGATGCAAACACCACACTTTTTATACAACTAAAAAGAACCTATCTTAGAGTTTCTGCAAAAGATGCTTTTAATGAATCGGAACAATCTGACAAAAAAGCTAGTCAACAATTAAATGATGCTGAAATATCGCTTAAAGCAAAAAATGATATTTATAATTTGAAACAAAAACCTATTAAATGGATTGTTTCTACTTCTTTTGAAGGTATAAATTCTAATATTAAAGACTGCAGAAAGATTAATTATTTTGATTTGCTTTTTACGTTAGAGCATCCTAACATACAATCATTAGCTGCACTAATCTTTTATCTAGAAAAAGACAGAAACATGATTAGTCTTGATGATTTAGAAAATAATTTAGAAGCTTTAAAAGGTTTTGGGCTACCATTAAAACTTATTGAGCCAGAAAATTTTAAACATAGTGTATATTATTTAAAAAAAGATGCAAATTATATCGAAATGTTAAATGATGGAATTTCACTATATAATAAAAATGATACAAAGGCAATAAAAATACTTGAACAATGTGCCAAAATTAATGAGAATGACGTGAATGTTTATGGTGCACTCGGCAATTGCTATGCAAACTTGAACGATGTTTTAAATTTTAAAAAAGCATTTGAAAAAGCATTAACAATAATCCCTAATGATCCCTATTTAAAGAGAAATTATACATTGGCTCTAATTGAAAATGAGTGTTATTATGATGGGTTAATAAAACTATTAGAAATACTAGAAGACTATGGTTATATTGATGATATTATCTATATATTTAAAAACAATCTGACTTTTTACAAAGAGAAACTCACTAAGAAAGAAAGAGAAGCAGTAGAAAAACTCTACAATTTCATCTCATTTTATTAAAGACTAATATAAACTACAAACAAAAAACCCGAATCATTAAGATTCGGGTTTTTAACGCACTAATAAACTAAGATGTTAGGTTTATCGCAATCGATCCACAGATTTTACGAGATCTTCGTCCTTTTTAATTGCTCTGTTAGCCAGAACAAGTAAAACGATAGAAATGGCAGGAAGAAGAATCCCAATACCCTTCTCAGAAACTTCCGTTTCTCCGGATAAGCTTAGTGTTCGATACACAAAAAATCCTAGTAAAATAAAGTTAAATATCATTGACAATCTGTTCAAAACAAATTGTAGTTGTCTCTTTTGGTACATAAAAACACTAATCAATGTAAGTAAGGATACAATACCAAACAATGACATATATATAGTAGAAGACGTAAAAAAAACAGGTACTTCATTTCCTACTTCTTTCCACAGAAAGAAAACAAAAGGAAATATTGCAGTCATAGCAATACTAACAGTCATGTGTAGTGTTTGAATTCTTTGTATCATTCTTTTACTTAATTAGCAAAGCAAAAATAGTTTTTCTTTTTTTAAAAAACTATTGTTTTATTCAATTTTATTCGTATTATTGCATTGTACAATCGTAAGTACTTCATTCTACGAATTGTATAATCTCAAAAAAAATCTCAATATTTTTTTGTTAACCTTTCAAAAATAATTTATTCATTATATATCCATGTTTGATATTGAAGTATTAAAAGAGAAAAAACTCTCTGATTTGCAAGAAATTGCTAAAGTAGCCAAAGTTAAAAAATACAGAACATTAAAAAAAGAAGAATTGATTTATCAAATTCTAGATGTTCAGGCTGCTAATCCCGATACAATTAAAACAAATGAGGCTTTAAAAGAAGAACCATCTGTTGAAAAACCCAAAAGAGCAAGAGTTACTGCTCCAAAGTCTCCCAAAAAAACTGCTCCTATTAAAACTGAAAAACCTTTAGCTACAGAAAAGAAAGCTGATGAAGTGAAAGAAACTAAGGCAAAACCAGTTCCAAATAAAATAACAAAGAGACCAGAAAACGAAAAAACAGTAACAGAAAAACCAGTTGTTAGCAAAGAAAAACCAGTAATTGCAAAACCAATTACGAATGTTCCTCCAACTGAAAGAAACACAGAAGAAACACTTCAGTCTAAAGCTCCAAGTACAGAAACTAACACTGTACCGAAACAAAACCCTCCCCAGAAAAGCACTAATCATAAGGCTAATCAAAACAACCCCAATCACCCTGCTTACAAAAAGCCAATCGCTAACAACAATAATAATAACAATAATAATAACAACAATAATACAGCTAATAATAAAGCCAATTTTAGAGAGCCCGATTATGAGTTTGATGGTATTATTGAGAGTGAAGGGGTATTAGAAATGATGCCAGATGGCTATGGCTTTCTACGTTCTTCTGATTATAATTATTTAGCTTCTCCCGATGATATTTATTTATCGACTTCACAGATTCGTTTATTCGGTTTAAAAACTGGAGATACTGTCAAAGGTGTGGTGAGACCTCCAAAGGAGGGAGAAAAATATTTTCCTTTGGTTAAAGTTCTTAAAATTAACGGACACGACCCTCAAGTTGTGAGAGACAGAGTTTCATTTGAACACTTAACCCCAATTTTTCCAAAAGAAAAATTTAATATTGCCGAAAAAGGAAGCACTTTATCTACTCGTATTATTGATTTGTTTTCTCCATTAGGAAAAGGACAAAGAGGAATGATTGTTGCCCAACCAAAAACGGGTAAAACTATGCTATTAAAAGAAGTAGCAAATGCAATTGCGGCTAATCATCCAGAAGTATATATGATTGTATTACTTATCGATGAGAGACCTGAAGAGGTTACCGATATGCAACGCAGTGTTAAAGGTGAAGTTGTTGCTTCTACTTTTGACAGAGAACCACAAGAACATGTTAAAATTGCTAATATTGTTTTAGAAAAAGCAAAACGTTTAGTAGAGTGCGGACATGATGTTGTAATTCTTTTAGACTCTATTACGCGTTTAGCAAGAGCCTACAACACTGTTCAACCTGCTTCTGGAAAAGTTTTAAGTGGTGGTGTTGATGCAAATGCCTTACAAAAACCAAAACGCTTCTTTGGTGCTGCTCGAAATGTAGAAAATGGTGGTTCTTTGAGCATTATAGCAACTGCATTAACTGAGACTGGTTCAAAAATGGACGAAGTTATCTTTGAGGAGTTTAAAGGAACGGGTAACATGGAATTACAGTTAGACAGAAGAATTTCTAACAAACGCATCTTCCCTGCTATAGACCTAGTGTCTTCTAGTACCCGTAGAGATGATTTGCTTTTAGATGAGACAACAATTCATAGAATGTGGATTCTACGTAAGTACTTAGCAGACATGAACCCTATTGAAGCAATGGAGTTTATTGAAAAAAGAATTAAAACCACACGCAACAATGAAGAGTTTTTAATTTCAATGAATGAATAAAACAATACTTTATCACACAAAAAGGCTTACCTAAAAAATAAGGTAAGCCTTTTTTGTATTTGCTTTTCGATTATTAAAGCTAAACTAAAAAGTTTCTAATTGTTTTAATTCGTTTTCCAATAAGACAACTTTTTTCTTCCAAATTTCAACTTCTTCTTTGGCAAAATTCACATCTTTAATCCTATCATTTATATCTCCATAGTCTTTGTTAGCATTTGCAGTTTTTAATAATTCTTCGGCTTTCTTCCGATTCTCGATAGCTTCTAAAACAGCATTCGATAACTGCATTATTTGATGTTGTTTTTTACTCAATTCTTCTTCAATTTCTTTTTCATTTTCTATAAATTCATATTGTGCATTTATGCGCTTCAATTTTGCAATAGAATCTTCTAGATGAACAATTACATTTGATTTTTCAATCAACAGTTTATCTTTTTCTAAAAGTTTCTGTTTGTTAACTCTATGAAAGTAGAAAAAGAAAAACGTAGTTGTAATCAAAATTACAACAACCACAAGAAAATAATTTATAAATAATTTCTTGTTTACCTTAAAAAAGGCTTCTGGCTGTGTTAAATTTCCATCGACCAAATTATCAATAGTTGGAGAAACAGCATCGATACTATTCAAAAAAGACTTAGACACCAAAAAACCCTTTAACTCAAGAATTTCTGAAGCAGGTTGCCAATCTTCTTTGCCTTCATACCAAACTAATGTTTCTTCATTTATTTCATAATCTAATAAATCTGAAAAACTTAATGGTCCAATTTTTTTATCATCAGCAATAATATAAATCGATTTCATTTTCTTTATTTGATTAATATTCTTTTTTTTTTGCATTTTACAATCACAAAAAAAAAACTTCTTCAAATTTAAGCTATAAAAAACGTATTGGAATAGGTATTTCTACGTGTTTTTTGTATAATTTTTAACACAAAACAGCAAGTAAATTTCATACTTAATTATCTCCACAACAACATCACTTTTAAGAAGAATCATAACTAATTATTTATAAAGAAAAAGAAAGCACCTTGCATATTTAATACTAGGTGCTTTTCAAAAGTTGTATTCTTATTTTTTTTATTGACCGTCTGCGTTATTTTTTCTTTGATTTTCTGCAGCCGCTTCTTTCATTAATTTTTGATTTCTAGCAAAAGTCTCCGATTGCTCTTGTCCTGCCCCATATAATTCTGGATGTACATATGTTCCTTTAAATTCTTTTTCTTTTTCAGATACAATTCTATTTTCATTAGCATATTTATCTGCTCTAACTGCTGTTATTTGCCAGCTTACTTCAACATTTGGAGTACTTGTTTGGATTACAAATTTATTACCTGCAACTTTTTCCTTAACAATTGCTTGTGAAAAGCTACCAATTGTTGTTAATTGATATCTAAAATCTTTGTTTGCTGCTTCAAAATAAGAAGGTAAAGTTACAGTAACATACCCATTAGCATCTGTTTTTGCATTTCCTGAATAGATATTCATCATTTCTGGAGACTCAACAAAACTGTGCACTAAATATTGATTTTTAGGATCTAGAGGGTGATCAATTTTAAAAGTACCACCACCTTTTGCGATATTACCTGTTACGTTTAAATCACCTGTAATTGTTACGTTCCCTGTAAAATCCGAATTACCATCTACAGAAAGCTGATTAGCTGGATTAGAATTATAACTTAACCCTAATCTTAATTGCCTCATGTTTGAAGCACCATTTCTATTAAATCTTGCAATAGTATCTGGAGCAGAACATCCTCCAATGATATACAAATTATTTGCAGCACCATTGTGTTGCATTTTAATTCCACATTCACCAGCAGCATAATTTGCATCCTCTACAAAATGTAACTCTCCTGAATTGATATTATTAAACCCTCCAATATTTCCAATTGCCATTTTAGGAGAAGCATTATTTGTAACATAAAAATTCAAATTAGAATTGGTAACATTAGAACCCACAACTACACTACCTGTGTTTGTGTTTCTAATATTATTTCCAGAAGTATTCCATTCTGCTCCTGCAACTCCACCAGAACTTTTTGCAAATAATGCATAAGGAACACTTAATAATTGGCTTGCTCCTGTAATTGTATATGCAGTTCCTCCTAATGGATCAATTTCAGATTTTATAAAATAAGAATCCGAAGACCAATCGATTGTTGAGAAATCTCCTGAAACTACTGTCCCTGCACCAATTTCAACACTCACTAATCCGTTAGCGTTTGTTGTTGGTGAGTGTGTTTCCACGTAAACAGCTGTACCTGTAGAAGATGTTTGAAGAATACTTACTTGCATTCCAACTGCTGTTGAAACTACTAAAGCATCACTTGCGTCTCTAACTACTGCTTGATAACTCATTTTCTCTGGTGCTTGTCCAAAAACGGTAAGTGATATTAATAATGCTGTTAAAAGTGTGTATAATTTTTTCATAGTCTTATTTTTTTATAATTTTGAATGTTTTAACTTCTTTGTTTTGGTTTATTATTTTTAGGAAATAGATAGCAGCAGGTAATGAAGAAACTGAAATATTGGTTTCATTTCCTAGAATTTTTTCATTCTTTATTACTTTCCCGTTAACATCTAGAATTTGAAAATTTAAGATTAAGTCATTCTCGTTTGTCAAATTCAAAGTTAAATCGTTAACTGTTGGATTTGGATAAATTCTCAAATCCTTAATTAAGCCAGAAAAATCTTCAGTCCCTAACACTTCTGAAATTTCATACGGCTGTTGCACTCCTTCTGACACACTACCATTTGATCCAGTATATGTCATGTAAACAACCTGCCCTACTGAGTAGGAAGCCGTTCCGTTGACCCCTGTTAAACTCCCTCCCGACGAGTTCACAGATTCTTGTGCTAAACAATTGGCGATGCTTAACGCAAAGCAACCAATTATTAGAAAAGACAGTCTTTTGTTTTTAGTCATAAATAATTTGTTTTAGTTTATATTTTTTTTATTACAAAAAATGGCACAATTACACTTTGAATATTTAACAAAATAAAAGTTAAAAAAAACAAAACAAAACCATTTAATATGTTAAATTTAGTTAAAAATAATTGAAAAAAATAATATAAATAATGTTTTTTTTATTACATCGTAAAATTAGTACAATCAAAAAAAATACATACAGGTAGAATTACCTGTTTTTAGAAAAGTTTAAAAAAAATGAACAAATTCAAGAATAAACCATTTTGCGTTTTGGATTATAATTTTATTTACTGTAAAATCAAAACATAAAGTGAAGAAAATATTTTAAACTCACCAATGAGGATACCTATTTTATGTAATAACTATTTATTAATCTCTTTCTTTTTATCAATAAACAGTATCGATAAAA
This sequence comes from Flavobacterium sp. KY-23415, assembly GCF_055384985.1. NCBI lineage: Bacteria > Pseudomonadati > Bacteroidota > Flavobacteriia > Flavobacteriales > Flavobacteriaceae > Flavobacterium > Flavobacterium sp. KY-23415. Next base: position 55,918 of record NZ_AP044001.1, read on the forward strand.
AAAATCTTCAACAAGCACTATTACAAAACATTTTGAAATTTTATGTAATTTAACAAACACTACTATTTATAGTTTTTTTGTTGCTATTACAGAAAAATTGGGGCATATTTTTTTATTTATTTAAAACTTGGCTCCCTAAAAGTTATATTTATTCTTGGATTCTTGTATTTCGAATTTTGTGGTAAACTATGTTGGTATCTATCTTGAGCATAATCTTTCATAATCAACAAGCTTCCATTGGCTAGTTCTAAGGAGTAAACCTCATCGGTTTCGTTTGATTTAAAACAAAACTCACGAACTTCTCCTAAACTAATGGAAGGCAATATTGTTTTATATCCAGATGTTTGTTGATCAAAATGATAGGGTGCAAAATACTCGCCATTGGGGTAATATATACACATTGCCAATTCAAATTCTTTATCTAGAAGTACTTCTACTCGCTCTTTTATTTTTTTCATTGCACCCGACCAAACATGTACTTTCCCATGAATATTTTCAGGATGACTGTTGATCGCGATTAATCTTTCAGATGCAAATAATATCTTAAAACTATCAGTTGTTATTAACCTTCCTCCTGCTTCTATTATTAATCTTGAATTTTCGATGTTATATTCATTTATAAGCACTTCATAGAGCTCTTTTGCTTCTTCCTGATTTAGAAAATCGCTTATATACTCTACAGAACAATTTAATGGTAGTTGCAATGGTAAATATTTTAGTTTGTGTATCTTGTAAAGATAAGATTTATGAATAAATATTGCATTTTTTCTATAAGACTATTTTTTTTTTATCTCATAATCGAAATAAATACTTAATTTTAATAACACAATCATACACATTAAATCTATTTTTCACGGTTAAAAATCTCCTTAACCGCTTCTTGATAGGCTCTTGGACTAGATGCTTTTTTAATTTTTTTTAGTGTTTTTTGTGGATCGGAGAATGAATTTGAAAAATAGCCCCAAAAACCTAGCATTTTCATCTTTATTGGAGTGGGTCCAGAAAGAGCAGCATCATACTCATGGTATATTGTATCGTGAAAATCACTAAAAATTTGCCATCTGTCTTTAGGATATTCTGTAGTATCCTTTTTTATCATACTTGGCAAAAAAGGATCAGCTATCAAACCTCTACCAATCATAAAATGATCTATTGAAGGGAAACGTTCTTTCATTTCTTTATATTTCGCTACAGAAGTGATGTCTCCATTATAATATAGCTTATGCTTTGTATTTTCTGTACAACGTTGAAATGCTTCTAGATTGACTCCTCCATTATATAGTTGTTTTCCAATTCGTGCATGAATAGCGATATTTTTTAAAGGATACTGATCCAGTATAGGAAAGACATCTAAAATTTCTTCTGGATTTTCATAGCCCATGCGCATTTTCATAGACACGATTACATCTGTTTCATTATGCACACGATCTAAAATATAATTAATTTTCTCTGGCTGACAAATAAGTCCAGAACCCATTCCTCGTTTTGTTACCATAGGATATGGACATCCTAAATTCCAATTAAGCTCTTTATAACCTAGTTCTTGAATGTATTTAACAACAAACAAAAACTCATCGGCATCATTTGTCATTATTTGAGGAATAACTTCAAGTGTGTTATTATTCTCTATCTGTAAATCGCGTTGGTAGCCATTTTTTATTACCATTTTACCGTCTAAACGAATATACGGAGCATAAAAAGTATCAATACCACCAAAAAATTTGTGCTGTGCATTTCTAAAACGAAAATCAGTGAAGCCTTGCAAAGGAGACGAAAGTAGGGTAATGCTCATATAATAATTTGAAAAACAAAGATAGCTGATTTTTTTTGTTACCTTCTTTAAATACTCGATGCTATATTTATATTTTTTTATTAGCTTCAATTGCTAAAACAAGTTCTTTTAAATACATGAATTCTACATCTGAAAAAAAAAGAAGCTATGTCTTCACATTCTTTAAAAAAACTTAAATGACAGTTGTTACTAACGTTTTTGAAGCATGCACTTAATAGCATCATCATTCCTACAGAGTCATACATTCCTTCTCCTTCAAAATTGATCCAATTTTTCAAATAACCTTCTAGCTCTTCAAATGAATTAAAATTTTGCTTCATTATTAATTTCCCAATACTCTCTTTACTATTGCTATTTGTCCATTGTGCCAACTTTGATGTTGAGATAACCATAGTAGCGCTTGATATTTTGTTTTTGCCGCTGGATTAGGAGTTGCTGTTTCATCTTCCAAATTAGCATCGGAAAGACGATCTACATTTTCAAAAACAAGAGATAATGTAAAATTATATATATCCAATAACTTTTCTGGTGTCGGTTTTTCCATTTCAAAATCGGACGGATTTGATTTAGGTCCATAAAATTTTATAAAATCTGATACATTTACCTTTTCTCTAAATTGCTCATTTGCTCCAGATATTGAAGCAATTCCGTGAAGATAATTTGCTAAAATAATATGACCAATTTGCCAATTTAAATTTGTTTTTAGAACATCTGGTGTTTCAAACCATTTCTCAAAAGGAATATCAAAGATAAGTGTCTCTGTTTTTTTCTTAGCCAAATCAATTTGATCTTTAAGCTGTGTTGTTTTCATTGATTATTGTGTGTGTTTAATATGACATTAACAAATTTAAACTTTATAATTCTTCTCTACAATATAAACTATTAAAATAACCTAACTAACTTTTCATTGTAAACGCTAAAACACATTAGATTCTAACAACTAATACCATTTATATCTTTAAACTACTGGGATAAATGATATTATTATACTTAAATCATTTACTATATTTTTTAAGTAAAGTAGCAACCTTCAATCTCATTATCATTTTATTTTCATACAAATATTCTTTAAGTTTAAGCGAAGATAAAATGGAATAATTTCTACTTATAAATTGAAAACAACTGGTTTACAAGCTTTTCTAACTTCATTAAAAATAGTTTTCTTAAAGTTATTATAATTGCTTTGAAAGATTTGAAATATTGATTAATTTTATAGGAAACAATTAATAAAACAGAATATGCAAATTCAGATTAACACAGACAAAAACATAGATGGAAACAGTAGATTAGTAAATTTTTACACATCAGAATTAGAAAAAGAACTAGTTCGTTTCGATGATAAAATTACGCGAGTTGAGGTTCATTTTGGTGATGAAAATAGCGAGAAGTTTGGTAAAAATGACAAACGTTGTCTTATCGAAGTTAGATTAGCCAAAAAAGAACCTTTAGCAGTTACAGAACATGCAGACACGGTTGAAAAGGCATTTAGTGGCGCTCTTAAAAAAGCAAAAAAAGTAATGCAATCTACTTTTGAAAAAATGAGAGAAGCATAAGTAGTAACCTATGCGATTATAAAAGAGGCTGTCTAATAGAACAGCCTCTTTTTCTATACTTAAATTCTAATATTATTTATTATTTTAATTTACTGGAATAAAATTAAGTACACTTCTTTTACCCATGAATAAACCTGATTTTTTATACTTACTTCTTGGAGCAAGTTATGCTTCATTTAAATTTGCCAAAAATTATTTATCCAACGATTTAGTCCCTGAATTTAGATATGACATTGTATTAAATTTTTCAAATGACAATCCCAACTTAACTCAGTTTGACATTTATCCTGAAGATAATGATAAAAAATACTTCAATTTAGAAGATAATGAAGTGGTTGCTATCTTATGTAGAAACAATAAAATACCCGTTTGGATCGATATTGCTGTTTCAAAATCGGACATTGATAAAACAACACTTCAACTTTTGTGTTCAGGCAGATACACCGCTGACAAAAACGAATTTTATTACCACAAAAGAGGCTCGGGTCCATTTGGCATAAAAAGTCCGAAATTGCCTTTAGGGTATAAAGAAGTCCAAAAATTTAAATTATAGAGAAAAATAGTTTTATCTATGGTTAAATTATAGATTTAAACTAGATTTGTGTTGCGAAATTTTTACCGAAATTGAATTTCGCTTTAATATATCTATGCTACCTATAATTAATTATCAAGAGTTACAAAATGTCAATAGCAAACAACCTTCACACTATACAATCTTCACTTCCAGCCCATGTTACACTTGTTGCAGTTTCTAAAACAAAACCTGTTAGCGATTTAATGCAAGCTTATGAAGCAGGGCAACGCATTTTTGGGGAAAACAAGATACAAGAAATGACAGACAAACAGGAAGTGATGCCGAAAGATATTAATTGGCACATGATTGGTCATGTGCAGACTAATAAAGTAAAGTATATGGCTCCTTATGTAAATCTAATTCATGGTGTGGATAGTTTTAAACTTCTAAAAGAAATTAATAAACAGGCTGCCAAAAACAATAGAATTATTGATTGCTTGTTACAAATTCATATTGCGGAAGAAGAAACTAAATTTGGTTTAGATCATTCTGAATTAGATGAAATTTTGTCTATTATTAAAAATGACACTCAAAGTTTGCAAAACATTTGCATTAAAGGTTTCATGGGAATGGCAACTTTTACAGAAGATCAAAACCAGATTAAAAAGGAATTTCTTCATTTGAAATCTATTTTTGATGCAAATAAAACATTAGTCACTTCTAATTTTAAACTAGAAACATTGTCAATGGGAATGTCTGGAGATTATGAATTAGCTATTTCTTGTGGGAGCACAATGGTTAGAATTGGAAGTAGTATCTTTGGAACAAGGAATTAATACTATTCTGCTTCTAAAAATTTTAAACTGAAAAAAGAGTAAAACTCACCACAAAAATATGGAAGAAAAAAATATTGTTTTTAGTAAAAAAATATTCGATTTTGATGATAGACTAATACGTTTCGCGGGTGAGTGTATTTATTTCACTAGAAACATCGATAATTCTTTTGGAAATGACCATCATAAAGAACAAATAATCTGCTCAACAACATATGCTTCTTTATATTTTGAAGAGTCGAAAGACATAAACAACGATAGTGATTTTATTTTTAAACTAACTGAAGTTGTTAAAGAGCTAAAAGAGGCCAGAAATTCATTAAAAATACTCCAGTATATAAAAGAAGGAAACGAAGAAATTAGGCATTTAATCTTAAAAGAAATTGACGAATTAATTGCAATTGCTTCAAAAATGATAATTAACAGAAAATAATTCATTCTGATAGAGAATGATACAATCAAATTTTTAACTTTATATTTCAATTATACACCTTTTGAAATAGACCGTTGAAAATAGACCGTTAAATTAAGATGTACGCAATACTCGACATAGAAACTACAGGAGGGCAATACGACGAAGAAGGTATTACCGAAATTGCCATATATAAATATGATGGTCATGAAATTATAGACCAATTCATTAGCTTAGTTAATCCAGAAAAACCAATTCAACCTTTTGTTGTTAAGCTAACTGGTATTAATAATGCTATGCTTCGCTCTGCACCAAAATTTTATGAAGTAGCCAAACGTATTATAGAAATTACAGATGGTTGTATTCTAGTTGCTCACAATGCTTCATTCGATTATAGAATTTTAAGTACAGAATTTAGACGCTTAGGCTTTCCTTTTAAGAAATCTACACTTTGTACCATTGAATTAGCAAAAAAGCTAATTCCAGAACAACCTTCATATAGCCTAGGAAAACTTGTCCGTTCTCTTGGTATTCCAATTGCTGACAGACACAGAGCCAATGGTGATGCGATGGCTACTGTTAAGCTTTTTAAACTATTACTTTCTAAAGACAGTCAAAAAGAGATTGTCAAAAACTATATTAAAACAGAAGTAAAAACTGGAATGTCTCCAAAATTATTAGATATAATTGAAGCATTACCTTCAAAAACAGGCATCTATTATATTCATAACGAAAAAGGAGATATTATTTATATTGGAAAGAGCAAAAACATTAAAAAGCGTGTTAATCAACATTTTACAGGAACGAACCCAAAAAGCAAAAAAATTCAAAAATCTGTATATACAGTTACTTTTGAAGAAACAGGCAGCGAATTGATTGCTCTTTTGAAAGAAAGTGAAGAAATAAAAATAAACAAACCTATCTATAATAGAGCTCAGCGAAAAACATTATTTCCATGGGCATTATATATGGAGAAAAACACTAAAGGATATTTAGCTTTAAGAATTGCTAAATCTGATGGCAGAAAAAAAGAATTAACGTCATTTTCTACTGTCATGGAAGGAAAAAAAGCACTGTTTAAAATTACAGAAGAATATAATTTGTGCCAAAAAATAAATGGGCTGTATGACACTAAAAAAAGTTGTTTCCAATATGATGTTAAACAATGCTTTGGAGCATGTATAGATAAAGAAGAAATTAGCGAATACAACAAAAGAGTTAATCAGTTTATAGATCAGAATACTTTTTCCAAAAACAATCTCATTATTACAGATAAAGGAAGAATGCATAATGAACGAAGCGCTATTCTAATTGAAGATGGTGTTTATAAAGGCTATTGTTTCTATGACTTAAATCATCAAATTAAAAATATTGAGATATTAAGAAAATTAATTATTCCGATGCAAAACAACAAAGATGTTAAAAACATCATTCAAAGCTATTTAAGAAAAAGAAAAGTCATGAAGGTAGAGACCTTTTAAATTTTTCTAAATTTGTATTATGATCCAAAAAAAATCAGCTTATCAAAAATTTAGACAAAAGACCTATATTATTATATATGGCACAAACACCTTTGCTGGAAAAGCTTTTGATTTAATTCTTCTTGGTGTTATTCTCCTGAGTGTCCTGCTCACTATGATGGAAACTGTAAAAAGTTTTGAAGCAAAATACCACGATATAAGAATTGCTTTCGAATGGGGCATTACCATTTTCTTTACTATTGAATATTTCTTGCGCATTATTACTATTAATAAACCTTTAAAATATATTTTTAGTGTATATGGTATTATTGATTTAATTGCTACATTACCAATGTATTTAGCGCAAGTATTTGCAGGTTCTGGTGTCCTTTCAATTGTGCGCTCTTTACGACTATTGCGACTTTTTAAAATATTAAATCACCCTCAATTCACAGGACAGTCTAAGCAACTTAGAGATGCATTACTGGCAAGTAAAAGTAAAATACTTGTTTTTATCTATTTCGTATTGATAAGCACCATACTCATTGGCTCCGTCATGTATGTTGTTGAAGGAAAAGAAAACGGCTTCACGAGTATTCCAACAAGCATTTATTGGACAATTGTAACACTAACCACTGTGGGATATGGAGACATTTCACCTGTAACACCGCTTGGACAATTTCTTGCTTCGTTAGTTATGGTTTTAGGATATGGAGTAATTGCTGTTCCAACAGGAATTGTTTCCGCTGAAATTGCAAAAGCAATTCCTAATGCTGCTCCAGCTTTATTAAAAAACCCTTGTGCAGATTGTGGAGCAGAAGACCATCAAGAGAATGCAAAATTTTGTCATAATTGCGGAAATAATTTATTGGATGATTAGATGAATATTAGTTTTGATTTAGATGGCACGTTAATTCCTTATAATAACGAATTTGAAACTGAGAGCAGAAATTATTTTGCTGCCATGGTTGGAATTGAAAAAATAAGAAAAAGTAGCCCACAATTAATAAAAGAACTACAAAAAGAAGGTCATACTATTAACATTTATACTACTTCATTTAGAAAAAAAATAAAAATTAGAATCACTTTAGGATATTATGGCATTCATGTTAAAAAGATAATCAATCAACAACAAAATATAAAAACATTAAAGGAATTAAAAATTAATGTTTCAAAATATCCAGTAGCCTATAACTTCCATCTTCATATAGACGATTCGGAAGGTGTGAGAATAGAAAGTGAAACATCTAATTTCAAAATGATACTCGTTCAGCCTACAGATATAAATTGGACAAAAACTATTATGCAAAACATTAAATTCTTAAACACAATTGAATAATTATCTCATCACTATTATAGGTCCAACGGCCATTGGAAAAACAGCATTAAGCATCAAATTAGCACAATATTTTAATTGTAGTATCATTTCATGCGATAGTCGTCAGTTTTTTAAAGAGATGAAAATTGGTACAGCTGTACCGAACGAAGAAGAATTAGCTACTGCTAATCATTATTTCATACAAAACAAATCGATTTTTAATAATTATTCAGTAGGCGATTTTGAACAAGAATGCTTGCAAAAATTAGAAGTTCTTTTTAAAGAAAACAATATCCAAATAATGGTAGGTGGTTCTGGGTTATATGTTGATGCCGTTCTAAAAGGATTTGATGAATTCCCAGATATTGATTCTTCTATAAGAGATGCTATAAATGCACAATTTGAAGAAAAAGGAATAACCTATCTTCAAGACACATTACAAAATTTAGATCCCGACTACTTTAAAACAATTGTTACCCAAAACCCGCAAACACTTCAAAACCCACAACGAATGAAGCGTTTTGTGGAGGTCTGCATTGGTTCTGGAAAACCTTATTCTAGTTTTATTGGCAAAAGAAAAAACAAAAGAAATTTCATTCCCATTGTTATTGGTCTAGAAGCAGATAGAGAAATCATGTATGACAGAATTAACCAAAGAGTAGATATTATGATCAAAGAAGGTTTACTCAATGAAGTTCGTTCTTTATATCCTTACAAACAATTAAATGCACTACAAACTGTTGGCTACAGAGAATTGTTTGATCATTTAGATGAAAAAACGACATTGCCATTTGCAATTGAAGAAATAAAGAAAAACACACGACGTTTTTCAAAACGACAAATTACTTGGTTTAAACGCACTGAAAATGCAAAATGGTTTGATTATTTAACACCTGTTGAAGAAATTATTAATACTATTAAAATAACCATTTCATAACGCAACTTAAAAGAAATAAAGCCATCTTAGTAATAAAAAAATTATGAAAAAAAACGTTTTATTCCTTTTTATTATAGTATTACTTGCTAGTTGCGATCCTGATATTGAATATCATAATGGTACAAAATTAGTTGTTGAAGGTAAAATTGTAAATAAAAACAACATAGGAATACCAAATACCGAAGTTATTGTAGCCTTTGAAAAAAGCTCTGGTTATGGATATGATTATAGAGAACCTGGTTTAGGCTACACAGATGCAAATGGAAATTTCAAACTTTATGTCACTTCCGCTTCAAATGAAGATCAAATGATTATCATTATTAATGAAGAAAAAGTACTTGGTTACCAACAAAAGAAACTTGTCAATATAAAAGATACAAATTTTTTAGATTACAAACTCAATATAGGAACAACTGTGCTCTACCCTATTGATGAACTTGTTGGTTTAAAAATTATTTTTCAAAGATCTACAAGCCCCTACAATATTATTCTAAAAAATGTTACTTTCATTGGTGAATCTAGTTTTTATGAAAACTTCATAAATCCAATAGAGAATGATTATTACAATGAAATATTTCATTTTGATGGTATTATTAAAAATCAAAATGTAAGTATTCAATATGACTTATTTAACACGTTAACAAACACCACTTCTACAGAAACAAGAAATATTTCTATTGAAGACGCATACAAAGAAGAAATTATTATCTACTAATTATGAAAATAAAAACTTATTTTTTATTATTATTACCTTTGTTAGTATGCTCACAAAACAAAGTGAAATTTTTTAACGAAATAAACTTTGCTTACACTGTTCCAAATCAATTAGAGAATACATTTTTAAAAGAAGGTTATAAAAAAAACCATGCCTTTTTTTCTGAATTTGAGCATATTACTTATAAAAGATTTGGCTTCATAAATGGATTTCAAATTAACAAATATAGTGTTACGAATACCGCAATTGCAGGAAACAGTAAAAATGCAACGCTACAAACCATTCATTTAAAAGTAGTTTATCATTTAAAAGTAACAAACAAAATAAATATAGATCCCTATATAGGCTATGGCTTTATTGAGTTTAAGGGTATTAATAAAACTTTTGGAAATAGCTATATTTTAGGAACAAATTTCAATTATAATATATATAAAAAACTATCATTATTGATTGGTGCTCAATACAATGCAACTCAGTATGACATTACTACAAACGCTGCAGAAAAACATTTTTTCAATTCTTCTAATAATCTACAGCTAAATTTAGGATTGAATTTTAGGTTTACAACACTCGATTAAATATATATCTAATGCCAATAGCTTCAAATTTCACATCGATACTTGAAAAAGAATATGAAATTAATTTTCTATACTGTTATCCTAATGGATATTTAAAATATACCGATTTATGTAATTTATTACAAATAACCGCAGGAACTCATGCCGATTTAGGAGGTATTAGTTTTACAGATATGCAAACCCATCATCAGGCTTGGGTAATGAGCAGAATGCGTTTAGAGATTGATCGGTTACCTAAATGGAGAGACACTGTGACTATTAAAACATGGATTAAAACTTTAGAAAATTCTCGTTCCGTTCGTTGTATGGAAATGTATTTAAATAAAAAAAAGATTGTGGGTTGCGAAACCTATTGGGCTGTTATCAACACACAAACAAGAAGACCAGATGCATTAGCATTGCCTCATGAACATTTTGAAAAATTTCAAATAGACGCAACAAAGCAACCTACTTTAAAGATTGAAATTAGTGCAACAGCAAATGCAATTGGACAAAGGAAAGTAGTATTATCTGATTTAGATGTTGTAAATCATGTCAATAATGTTAAATATATGGAATGGTGTCTTGATTATGAAGATCCAGAAAAAATAATCCAACAAGACGTTAAGGCATTTGATATTAATTTTATGCGTGAGTTAAATTTAAACGACGAAAGCCCCATTTATGTTTTCAAAAATGAATCGAAGACAACATACAGTATTACAAAAGAAAACAAAAATGCATATGTACTGCAAATTGAATGGAAATAAAAAAAACCACTCTTTTCCATATTAGCTATGAGGCTGTCCAAAAAGTAATGACAGCCTTTTTTTGTTGTATTTTATCTCTAAAATTAGTATCTTAGAGTTGAGACAAAAATACACAATGGCTAAGATAGTTTTTAAAAATCAAACAGGCAATTCTCCAGAGTTATTTCCTATCAATATTTTCGATAGAATACCGCAAAACCATCCAGTTCACTTAGTGGAACAAGTTGTTAATCAGTTAGATATAAGTGAAATATTGAAAAAATATAAAGGAGGTGGTACTTCAGCTTACCATCCAAGAATGATGATTAAGGTTTTGTTTTACAGTTATTTATCTAATGTATATTCTTGCAGAAAAATTGCAAAAGCACTTCAGGAGAACATTCATTTTATGTATATTTCGGGCAACTCGACTCCTGATTTTAGAACGATAAACGATTTTAGGGGTAAAGTTTTAAAAAATCATATCCAAACTCTTTTTGCAGAAGTAGTAAAAATGCTTGTAAAAATGGGATATGTTAGCTTAGACATTCAGTATATTGATGGTACAAAAATAGAATCCAAAGCTAATAAATATACTTTTGTATGGAGAGGCTCCGTTGAGAAATATAAAGAAAAACTAGAAATTAAAATTAGTCATATTTTATCGACTATTGAAAACAGTATTCAATCTGATAATCAAGAACTAAATATAGAAGAATTACCAAAGTCGATTGATTCAGAAAGTTTAAAAGAAAAGCTTTCGATTCTTAATAAAAAACTCAAAGAACCTACCAAAAAACAGGCAAGAGAATTGCAAAAACTTCAAGAGGAACATCTTCCAAAGCTTGAAAAATATGAAAAAGACTTGGTTACAATGGGAAACAGGAACTCCTATAGTAAAACAGATCCCGAAGCTACCTTTATGAGAATGAAAGAAGATCATATGAAAAACGGTCAATTAAAACCTGCTTACAATCCGCAAATATCTACTGAAAACCAATTTATTACACATGTTTCTATTCATCAAACAACAAATGACACTACAACCTTAAGTTCTCATCTTGAAGGTTTTGAAAAAGCCTATCAAAAACAGAGCAAAGAAATCGTTGCAGATGCAGGTTATGGAAGTGAAGAAAACTATGAAATGCTGGAAGAAAAACAAGCTGATGCTTATGTGAAATATAACTATTTTCATCAAGAACAAAAAAGAAAGATAAAAAACAATCCTTTTCTTGTTCAAAATTTATTTTACAACAAAGAACACGATTTTTATGTTTGTCCAATGGGTCAAATCATGCAAAAAACAGGAGTAGGAAAACGTGAAACCAGTACTGGATATGAATCACAAATTACATATTATCAAGCCAAAAGATGCCAAGGATGTCCTTTACGAAGTCAATGCCATCAATCAAAAGGTAATAGAATTTTATCAGTCAATCATCGATTAAATGAATTAAAAGAAAAAGCAAGAAAGCTACTAATGAGTGAAAAAGGACTAGAACATCGAAGTAAACGTCCAATAGAGGTAGAAGCGGTTTTTGGTCAACTTAAAAGCAATAATAAATTCAATCGATTCACAATGAAGGGATTAGAAAAAGTAACATTAGAGTTTTTACTAATGGCCCTTGGACACAACTTTAGAAAAATGAATGCATTCAAGGCAGACTTGCTAAAATTTGTTTTCAAAACCAAAATTCACACTTATCTAGCCTATTTTAAAACTAAAATTTGCCTTGTTAAAGTAACTCAAAGTTATTTTGCTATTATTTTTTCTTCAAAACAAAATAGCTTAAAAATAGCTACATAAAAAAAAGCTGTCCTTTTCGGACAGCCCCATATAAAATACTAAAGCTTTATTCATTATTTCTTTACAACCAACCTAAAACCTTCTCCGTGAATATTAAGAATTTCAACACTCTCATCGCGCTTCATATACTTTCTTAGTTTAGCAATATAAACATCCATACTTCTAGATGTAAAATAATTGTCATCTCTCCATATTTTTGTTAAAGCTAATTCTCTTGGCATTAAATCGTTTTCATGTAGTGCCAACATTTTTAATAACTCACATTCTTTTGGTGACAATTTTACAGGTTCTTCATTTTGGTATGATAGAAAACGTAATTTTGAATTTAAGTGAAACTTACCTATTTCAAACTCAAATTTAGTGTTATCTGGTTTTACTTCACTTGCTTTTCTTTGGATAATTGCTTTAATTTTCATTAAAAGCACTTCTGAATCAAAAGGCTTATTTAAGTAATCATCTGCACCCACTTTATACCCTTTTAAAACATCTTCTTTCAATGTTTTAGCCGTAAGGAAAATAATTGGTACCTCTTGATTTTTTTCTCTAATTTCTCTAGCTAAAGTATAACCGTCTTTATATGGCATCATTACATCTAAGATACACAAATCATAAATGTCCTTTTTAAACTTTTCAAACCCTTCCATTCCGTTCTTTGCTAGGGTTACTTCAAAATCGTTAATAATTAAGTAATCCTTCAATATAGCTCCAAAATTTGGATCATCTTCAACTAATAAAATTTTTTTAGCTTCCATATATTCTAATTTATTAATGGCATTTTCAAAATAAATGCACTTCCTTTTCCTTTCTCACTTTCAACAAGAATTTGTCCGTTATGATCTTCAACGATTTGCTTCACATAGGCTAATCCTAAACCATGTCCTTTTACATTATGCAAATCTCCAGTATGCTCTCTATAGAATTTCTCAAAAACTCTTTTTTGAGCAATTTTACTCATTCCTAATCCTTGATCTTGTATTTTTATAATAATATAATCTTTTATATTTTCTGTAAAAACATCTATTATTGGTGCTCCTTCCGAATATTTCACTGCATTATCTAGAATATTAACCAATACATTGGTAAAATGCACATCGTTTAACAATATTGTTGTTCTAGTTGCATTAAAATGAGTTCTAATTTCACCTTCTCTATCTTCGATTATCAAACGAATATGTTCTATAGCATCTTCAACAATTTCTAAAACATCACCTGGTTCTTTCGAAATATCCAATTCATTTTTCTCAAGTTTAGAAATGCGTAAAACATTTTCAACTTGTGCATGCATTCTCTTATTTTCGTCCTTAATCATTTGAAGATAACGTTGTACTTTTTCTTTATCATCAATAATCTTAGGGTTTTTTATTGCATCAAGCGCTAAATTTATCGTTGCAATAGGCGTTTTAAATTCATGTGTCATATTGTTAATAAAATCTGTCTTAATCTCAGAAATTTGCTTTTGTTTAATCAACTGATTTAAAGCGCTTGAATAAGTTAAGACAATTATTAATGTAAACAATAGTGAAATTAAAGTTATTCCTAAAATCGATGAGAAAAAGAACTTACTTTTCTGTGGAAATGTCACCAACAGTTGATATTGACTCAAGCCTTCATTGTCTTTAAAAATTGGTATTCCATAAGTTGATCTTTTATCATAAACAAATCTATCAGAACGTATTTTTGTTGCCAAACCATTACTATATATACAAAATTCGAATGGTGTTTTTATTTGATATTCTTTTAACTCTTTACTTAAATATTTTTCTAATTCCTCTTTAGTAATCCTATCTTGAATGGCACGAAGCGAAACTATATCTTTAAAAAAAACTTGAAAATTAACTTTATCTAACGCAGAAACACTCCCAGTTTTTTCAATAGTTACATCTGGTCTTCTATTTATTTCCATTGAAGGTTTGTCTATTAAACTTCCTGCATAAATTTCAGTTCTTCTCTTTGTAACAAGATTTCCAACATTTACAGTATCTGCATTTTTATCAAAAAAAGAACCATTAACCCCGAAGCTTTCTGAAACCAATGAACTTGTATAGATTATAGTTTCGTTTGTTTTTTTATTTCTTTCTAAAAAATAAAATTCTTTTAACGTGTTTTTCTCTGGTTCTTTACCAATACTATCTTTAATTTTATGATATTGCCTGTAAAAACTAACCAGTTCTTTATTATCTATAATTGCAGCTACATTACCAATAATTTGCTGAACATGAAGTTTAAACTCTTCTTCGCTCTTTTTTAACGAAGTATTTATCCAATATAGTTGGACAATAATTATTCCTATAAGAGAAATACTCATTAAAAAAACCAACAGGCGAAATCTAGTTTTATTCATCAAGGCAAAATTAACATTTTAACATTTACACCCTAAAAACATTAACCAAAGATTAACATTAACGGATTTTATTACGATATTTTTAATATTTTAAGAATTTCACTAATCTTACTATATGTGTCATTTAATTCAATATTCGTTACAACAAAATCACTTTTTTTTAATTTTTCTTCATCAGAAAGCTGATTTTTTATTCTTTTCATTATTTCATTTTCTTGACCTCCATCACGCTGCATAACTCTCTTAATTTTAACATCGAGTGGTGCAGTAACTAAAATTACTTTATCACAATAGGCATCTCCACCTGTCTCAAATAATATTGCAGCTTCTTTTACTACAAAAGGATAATCTTTCTTTGCTTTTACCCACTCTTCAAAATGTTTTTTAACTTTTGGATGAATAATAGCATTAAGTGCATTTAATTTTTCTGGATTTTGAAAAACTATAGCTGCTATTTTTTTTCTATCTAGCTTATTATGACTATCAATAACATTTTCTTCAAACAAGGATTGCACTTCTGTAATCACTTCTTCTCTATCCATTATTTTTTTTGCTTCATCATCGGCAATATATACTGGAACGCCTTGTTTAGCAATATATTTTGCAACAGTCGTTTTTCCACTTCCAATTCCTCCAGTTAAACCTATAATTTTTGTCATGACTATTTTTTAAAAAAACAATTCTGGATGTGCTTCTTCAGGTTTCTTCTTAAAGATAACTAAATTTACAAAAGATTGCAAAAATCCTTTTCCATATCCATAAAACTGTATCATTGCCGCAATGACAGCATATGTCGCAATTTTTACATTTTTACTTTGTAATAATGAACCTACAAAAATCATTCCAAAATAGACTAAAAAACAAAATAAAAAGAAATTAATTCCGAACAAAAAAGCTAAAACACTAAAAATGAAGCCTATTAAAAACAAACTTGGAAACCAAAATGTAATTTTTGAATACTCTGGATACCAAAAATTCAAAATTGGTCGTGCCTTTCCAAATTTATTTACTTGTTTATAGAACTTATCCCAATCAATTCTTCGTTTATGAAAAACATAAGCATTAGTAATCAGTTTGGTTTTAAAGTTCATTTTCCACAATCGAATAGACAAATCAGGGTCTTCACCTGGATGAATGTTTCCAAATCCTTTTGAAGCTTCAAATGCTTCTTTAGAAAGTCCCATATTGAAACTTCTTGGCTGAAATTTATCTAACTTTTCACTTCCTCCTCGAATTCCTCCAGTAGTAATAAAAGAGGTCATTGTGAAGTTAATTGCTTTTTGAATATCTGAAAAAGAATCTAATGCTCTATCTGGACCACCAAAGCAATCCACAAAATCATTAGTCAAAGAATCTGAAACTACTTTTAGGTATTGTTTTGGGATAATGCAATCAGAATCTAATATTAAGAAATAATTTCCCTTTGCTTTTTTCATTCCAAAATTTCGAGAATCTCCTGGTCCAGAATTAGGTTTAAAAAAATAGGAAATAGTTAATCTATCTTTATATTTTTCAATAACATGCTCACATGTAATGGTAGAACCATCTTCAACCACCACCACCTCAAACACTTCATGATAATCTAATATTGCTAAACTGGCTAACAATTCTTCTATCTCGTCTGGACGATTAAAAACAGGAATAATAAAAGAGAAATACATCTTTGTCTATTTTTTTAACAAAGATACTCTTTATAAAAATGTAGTGGTATAAAAAAATGAATTCAAGTTTAATATTAACCTTAATTTTAAGTTCAAATAAACTAATAAGATTATTTAAATAAGAAAAACTGATTTAAAATTCTTAAATCAGTTTTTCTTATTTCATTTATATTCCAGCAATCTCTTTCATTTCATTAACAAATCTTTCTGCTAAAATAGCTGCTTCGTTTTGCGTTGGAGCTTCTGTGTAAATGCGAATAATAGGTTCCGTATTCGATTTTCTCAAATGCACCCATTCTGTAGGAAAATCAATTTTCACGCCATCAATGGTTGAAATATTTTCATTTTTATATTTTTCAATCATTGCTTTCAAAATAGCATCTACATCTATTTGTGGAGTTAATTCAATTTTATTTTTACTCATATAATATTGAGGATAACTTGCTCTCAATGCTGCAACTGTCATATCTAAGCTTGCCAAATGCGTCAGAAACAAAGCCACACCAACCAAACTATCTCTTCCATAATGACTCTCTGGATAGATTATTCCTCCATTTCCTTCACCTCCAATAATTGCATTTGTTTCCTTCATTAAAGTAACAACATTCACTTCCCCTACTGCACTAGCTTGATATTTTCCCCCATGCTTTTCAGTAATATCTCGTAATGCACGAGAAGAAGACATATTTGAGACCGTATTCCCTTTTGTTTTGCTTAAAACATAATCGGCACAAGCAACTAAAGTATATTCTTCTCCAAACATTTCTCCGTCATTAGAAATAAAAGCAAGTCTATCCACATCTGGATCAACAACAATACCAAAATCGGCTTTTTCTTCAACAACCAATTTACAAATATCACCTAAATGCTCCTTTAAAGGTTCTGGATTATGAGGAAAATGTCCGTTTGGCTCACAATATAATTCAACAACCTCTACTCCCATTTGCTTTAACAATTTAGGAATAATAATTCCACCCGAAGAATTCACACCATCTACTACTACTTTAAACTTTCTTTTAGCCACTGCATCCGCATCGACCAAAGGTAAATTCAAAACCTCATCAATATGAATATCCAAATAAGCATCATTCTGCGTTACTTCTCCTAACGAATCAACATCTGAAAAATCAAAATCCTCTGCTTCAGCAATTTCTAAAATTTTCACTCCATCTGCTCCATTTAAAAACTCCCCTTTAGCATTTAATAACTTCAAGGCATTCCACTGTTTTGGATTGTGTGATGCAGTTAATATAATACCTCCATCTGCTTTCTCTAATGGTACAGCAATTTCAACAGTAGGCGTTGTAGATAGTCCTAAATCAATAACATTTATCCCTAAACCAACTAACGTGTTTTGTACTAAATTATGAATCATTGGTCCAGAAATACGCGCATCTCTTCCAATTACAACTGTTAACTTTTCTTTATTTGAGTTTTGTTTCAAGAATGTTCCATAGGCCGAAGCAAATTTTACAGCATCTACAGGAGTCAGATTATCTCCAACATTCCCTCCAATTGTACCTCTAATTCCTGATATTGATTTTATTAATGTCATTCTTATTCTATTATTTATTTTAGACAACCTGTTTAAAAAACAAAGATAACAAGTTGTAGCAGAAAAAAAAACTTGTTTAATTTTACTATATTTACAATTAAGTACTACCACATATCACCCCGAAACAACAAATGAACTACCTTGCACACATATATCTTTCAGGAGAGAACGACATGATTAAGATTGGTAATTTCATGGCAGATGGCATTAGAGGAAAAGACTACATGAATTATCCAGATGAAATTAAAAAAGGAATTCTATTGCACAGAGCAATAGACACTTTTACTGATGCACACCCTATTTTTAGACAAAGCAAACATCGACTACACGAACGATATGGTCATTATTCGGGTGTGATTATTGATATTTTTTATGATCACTTTCTAGCCAAAAACTGGAATAATTATTCAAAAACGCCCTTAACTGAATATGTATCTCATTTTTACAATCTATTAGACAATAACTTCAATATTCTTACTACACGCACCAAAAAGTTATTACCCAGTATGGTGCACCAAAATTGGCTATTGAGTTATGCTAGTATTGAAGGCATAAGCACAACACTCTATAGAATGGATTATAGAACAAAATTTAAATCAAAAATGCAATATTCTACAGAAGAATTGCAACTTTTTTATAAAGAATTTGAAGAAGAATTTACACACTATTTTGAAGAAGTTCGAAAAATGAGCCTAGAAAAACTAATGAATGATTAGTGTATTTTTTAATTAAAACCTAACTTCGCAGAAATTACAAATTTTCTAATGTCTCCTAAGAAAAACAATCCAATTATCCGATTTTTAGCAAAAAGCATTAAACGTTTAGAACTATTTGTTTTTATTTTAAAATCACTAGTCACCCCTAGACAGTTCATTTACTTTTCATGTGTTTTAGTGGGTGTATCTTCCGCTTTAGCGGTAATTGTTTTAAAAACATTTGCTCACTGGGTATATAACCTATCCCAATATCTGGATCGACTTCTACATTTACCCTATAGTAACAGTATTTTACCCATCATTGGAATTGTTTTAACAGTGTTAGTTGTTAAAAAACTATTAGATGGTTCTATTCAAAAAGGAACTTCACATATAATGTATGCCGTTGCAAGGAAAGGTGGTTTTATGCCTTTTAAACAAATGTACTCGCAAATTATTACTAGTTCGTTCACTGTTGGACTTGGAGGTAGCGCTGGACTAGAATCTCCTATTACAATTACAGGTGCAGCTTTTGGCAGTAATTATGCTCAGAATTATAGACTATCACAAAAGGATAGAACATTATTATTAGCTTGTGGTGTTGCATCTGGAATAGCTGCTGCTTTTAATGCCCCGATTGCTGGGGTTCTTTTTGCTATTGAAGTAGTTTTAGCAGAAATCAGTATTACAGCGTTCATTCCCATTATGATTAGTGCTGCAACAGGTGCCTTAGTTTCTACCATTATCTTAAATGAAGATATTCTTTTAAGTTTTAAGCAAGGAGACGCAATGGATTATCATAATATTCCGCATTATGTGCTTTTGGGGTTGCTAGCAGGTTTTGTTTCCATCAATTATGCTCGTACATTTAGAAAAATAGAAACCTATTTTTCTAACTCTAAACTAGGTAACTATAGAAAAGCCCTTTTCGGTGCATCCCTATTAGCGATTTTAATTTTCTTCTTTCCAACATTATTTGGAGAAGGATATGAAAGTATTAAAACAATTGCTAACGCACACCCAGAAAAATTACTTGAAAACACCTTATTAAACGACTATAAATCGAACAATTGGGTATTATTAGCCTTTGTAGGAGCAACCATGATGATAAAAGTATATGCCACTGGGCTAACACTAGGTGCAGGAGGCAATGGAGGCAATTTTGCACCTTCTTTATTTGTAGGCTCTTACCTTGGTTTTTTAGTTGCTAAACTTTCTAATACAATAGGACTCACCAAACCTTTATCGGTTAGTAATTTTACATTAGTAGGTATGGCAGGTGTTTTAAGTGGTCTTTTTCATGCTCCACTTACCGCTATATTCCTAATTGCAGAAATAACTGGTGGTTATAATTTAATGGTACCTTTAATGATTGTTTCTTCTGTTAGTTTTGCCATTTCAAAACGATTTGAACCTTATTCATTCGACATTAAACATTTGGCAGATAAAGGAGAAGTTTTTACAGACAATAAAGACAAAAACATATTAACATGTTTACACCTATCTAATTTTATTTTAACCGATTACAAGGAGATTAAAGAATCAAACTCCTTAGAAGAATTAATTGAAATTATTAAATATACAGATGACATCGTATATCCTGTTTTTAATGCTAAAAAAGAATTTTTAGGATTAATCTACCTTGATGACATTCGCTCTATTATTTTTTCTTCTTTCAAGATAAAATATACTTCAACACACGAAGTTACAAAAGCTCCTAAGGAAATTGTATCTAACACCGATACAATTGAAATAGTTATGGAAAAATTTGAAAAAACAAACACCTATATATTACCTGTCTTTAAAAACGATTTTTTTATTGGTTTTGTTAATCGAAATATGATTTTAGAGAAATATAGAAATCAGTTAAGAGACATGATTATTGAGTAATTTTTTGTATTTTCATTTTTTTTTATAATTAAACCACTACTACATGAAAAAGAAAATCTTTATTCTTGCTGTTTCATTTATTGCTACCACTACTTTTTCTCAAGACAAAGAAGTAAAAAACATTGAATTTAACAAAGAACAATTCCTAAAAGAGATAAGCGAAAATGCTTGCAAATGCATTGACTCTATAGAAACATTTGACAGAACAAAAGAAAACATTGCCGAGGACATTAGCCAATGCATTGACAAACAAGTTGGCACATACCAAATGGGATTAAAAATTGCTGAATTAAATATAAAAGAGCTTGAAAAAGAAGCTAAAACGAATAATAATAAAAAAGATATAGACATTAACATAAATATTAATCCTAATTCTAAAGAATACAAAGAGTATTATTATAAACTAGAACGCTATTTAACAGATAATTGTAGTGCATTAAAATCTAAAGTCAATAGCAACGACAAATTAGGAGCAAAATCTCTATCTAGAAATGATCTTGCACTAGATTATTACAACAAAGGAATTGCTGCTTCAAAAAAAGAAAACTTAGAAGAGGCAATAAGTTATTATAAAAAAGCAGTAACGGTAGATCCTGAATTTGCATTTGCCTATGACAACATGGGAATTTCCTACAGAAAACTAAACAAGTTTGATGAAGCAATAGAAGCCTATGAAAAATCACTCAAAATAGACCCTAATGGTTCTATGCCACTTCAAAATATTGCAGTTGCATATACCTATAAAAAAGAATATAAAAAAGCAGTAAAAGCCTACGAAAAACTAGGAAAAGTGCAACCTGATAATCCAGAAGTATTTTTTGGAATTGGGTCAATTTACACACAGTATCTAAATGACATTGAAAAAGGTTTAGATAATATGTGTAAAGCTTATCTTATGTATATTGCTATTAAATCTCCTTATAGAACAGATGCTGAAAAATATATACAAGTTTTATATAATGAATTTGAAAAACAAGAAAAATTAGATACGTTTAATAAAATATTAGAAAAGCACAACATTAAAACGAACTAGATTATAATCAAAAAGACAAGTAACAAAATAGTACTTGTCTTTTTTTAAATCTATGCTTACTTCGTTTTCTCTCCAACAAAATAATCACTCTGATTTTTAAACAATACATTAAAAGTTGTTAAACTACCATAAATTCGTGTTATGTATTGTTGCAAATCAATTTTTTCAGATTCTTCCAAATTACTAGAATTAATTTTTTGCTCCATGACTCTAATTCTGTCTCTCACCATAACTATTTTATGAAAAAAAGTATCAATAGGAACTTCTTTACTTTGTGTTTGCGTTCCAGGCTCCATAATTAATTTACCACCTTTCCATTTATCAGCAATAGAAACTTGTGGAGTAACATCGCTCCAACGTTGCAATACATTTTTTAACATTTTCTCAACTTCAGAAAAACTAACTGTATCTAAATCGTCCTCTAAAGCTTCAATTACTTCAAAATCACTATCTAATGCAATTGTTTCTAATCCGTTTTCAATAAATGTAACCCAATACATCTTTGGAGAAACATTTGTAACTACACCAAGACCATACTCAGCATGTTTAATTCTTGAACCAATTCCTAATAATTTCATATTATACTACTGTATTTTTATTTCATTTATATAAAAACATCTACTTTTCTATTCTTTAAATTTTTTAAAAGCAAATTCTTTTTTATAATTTAATTCATTCAAAAATAACAATCTAATTTTAAAATCAAAAATACTTATCTACTTAAAAATAGTATCTTTGCATTTTGCCAAAAATTATGCTAAACACAGACGACACAATTGAAATTATAGGTGCAAGAGCTCATAACCTTAAAAACATAGATGTAATAATACCTAGAGAAAAACTGGTAGTCATTACAGGACTATCGGGTTCTGGAAAATCCTCACTCGCATTCGATACCATATATGCTGAAGGACAACGAAGATATATAGAAACATTCTCTGCCTATGCTAGACAATTTTTAGGAGGACTTGAAAGACCCGATGTGGATAAAATTGATGGTCTTTCCCCTGTAATTGCAATAGAACAAAAAACAACAAGCAAAAGTCCACGATCCACCGTTGGCACAATTACTGAAATATATGATTTTCTGAGACTTTTATATGCTAGAGCTGCAGATGCGTTTAGTTATAATACAGGAGAAAAAATGGTTTCCTATTCTGACGAACAAATAAAAGCACTAATATTAGAAAATTTCAAAGGCAAAAGAGTAAACATTCTAGCTCCTGTTATCCGCTCTAGAAAAGGACATTACAGAGAATTGTTTGAACAAATCTCAAAACAAGGCTTTTTAAAAGTGCGTGTAGATGGTCAAATTCGTGACTTAGAGTTTGGCATGAAAGTAGATCGCTACAAAACACACGATATCGAAATTGTTATTGATAGAATAGCAATCGAAGATGACGAAGACACCCACAAACGCCTAAACGAAAGTATCAACACTGCCATGTATCATGGAGAAGATATATTAATGATTATTGAGCAAGAAAGCCAAGAAGTGCGCTATTTTAGCCGCACATTAATGTGTCCAACCTCTGGAGTTTCCTATCCAAATCCAGAACCAAATAATTTTTCTTTCAACTCTCCCAAAGGAGCTTGTTCTAGCTGTAATGGTTTAGGAACCATAAATGAAATTAATTTAACTAAAATTATTCCCAACCCAAAACTATCTATTAAAAATGGTGGTTTTGCACCTCTAGGTGACTATAAAAACTCTTGGATTTTTAAGCAATTAGAGATTATTGCACTCAAATTTGATTTTAAAATTACAGACGCAATAGAAACCATTCCTAAAGAAGCTTTAGATATGATTTTGTATGGCGGAAATGAAAAATTTTCAGTAGTTTCCAAAGTGATGGGAATCACAAAAGATTACAAAATAGATTTTGAAGGTATTTCAAATTTCATAAAAAATCAATACGAAGAAAGCGGTTCCTCTTCCATCAAACGTTGGGCAAAAGAATTTATGGACGAAAATGATTGTTCTGAATGCAATGGTACACGTTTAAGAAAAGAAGCCTTATATTTTAAAATTGATGGCAAAAACATTGGTGATTTAGTTCAAATGGATATTTCTGAATTATCAGACTGGTTTGCCACATTACCACAACATTTATCTGAAAAACAATTAATCATTGCTAAAGAAATTATCAAAGAAATCACTTCAAGACTTCAATTTCTATTAGATGTTGGTCTAAACTACCTATCATTAAATAGAGGTTCAAAAACACTTTCTGGTGGAGAAGCACAACGCATTCGTTTAGCAACACAAATTGGCTCTCAATTAGTGGGCGTCTTGTATATATTAGATGAGCCAAGCATAGGCTTACATCAAAGAGATAACGAACGCTTAATTCAATCTTTAGAAAGTCTGCGAGATATTGGAAACTCAGTCATCGTTGTTGAACACGACAAAGACATGATTGAAAGAGCAGACCATGTTATAGATATTGGGCCTAAAGCAGGACGTTTTGGAGGAGAAATTATCAGTCAAGGAACTCCGCAAGAAATATTACAACACAACACCATTACTGCTCAATTTATGAATGGCAAAATGAGTATTGAAGTTCCAACAACTAGAAGAGAAGGAAACGGAAAAGTGTTAAAACTATCTGGAGCGACTGGAAATAATTTAAAAAATGTAACTGTAGAATTCCCATTAGGGAAACTAATCTGTGTTACAGGAGTTTCTGGAAGTGGAAAATCGACCTTAATTAACGAAACACTTTACCCAATTCTAAACGCTCACTTTTTTAATGCTGTAAAAAAACCACAAGCCTATAAAAAAATTGAAGGACTAGAACATATTGACAAAGTAATTGCTATAGACCAAAGTCCAATTGGTAGAACACCAAGAAGCAACCCAGCGACTTACACCGATGTGTTTTCAGAAATTAGAAGTCTTTTCACATTAACACCAGAAGCTCAAATTAGAGGCTACAAACCTGGTCGTTTTAGTTTCAATGTAAAAGGAGGTCGTTGTGAAACTTGTGAAGGCTCTGGTGTTCGCACTATTGAAATGAGTTTCTTACCCGATGTATATGTTGAATGTGAAACCTGCCAAGGAAAACGATTCAATAGAGAAACTCTCGAAATTAGATACAAAGGGAAATCCATATCAGATGTTTTAAACATGACAGTTGATGAAGCGGTTGAGTTCTTTGAGAACATTCCAAAAATATATCGAAAAGTAAAAACCATACAAGATGTTGGTTTAGGTTATATTACCCTTGGACAACAAAGCACAACATTGTCTGGTGGTGAAGCGCAACGTGTAAAATTAGCAACAGAACTTTCCAAAAAAGACACCGGAAATACTTTTTATATTTTAGATGAACCAACAACAGGATTGCATTTTGAAGACATCAGAGTATTAATGGACGTAATCAATATCTTGGTTAATAAAGGAAATACCGTACTAATTATTGAACACAATCTAGATGTTGTCAAGTTAGCAGATTACATCATAGATATTGGATATGAAGGAGGAAAAGGTGGTGGCCAATTAGTAGCCAAAGGAACACCAGAAGAAGTCATCAAAAATAAAAAAAGTTATACTGCTCAGTTTTTGAAAAAAGAATTATCTTAGCACGTCTATAAAAATAAAGGAAATGAAAATACAAGTTAAAGAAATTGGAGCTATTAAAGAAGCTTCGATAGATTTATCAAAAAAATTAAATATTTTTTGTGGGCCAAATGGAACTGGAAAGACATATATGGCTTATATAATTTATGCAATTACTTCACTTGAAAACAAAAATTTAGGAATTAGATTAGACAAAGAATACATTAACAATCTTGTTTCTGAAAAAGAAGCAAATTTATCAATAAATATTGATAAATTATGGAAATATCAACAACATGAAATATCACAAATTAAAGATAATTTGTGGAGTTTATTTGCACTTTCTGAAACTAAACAAGAACAATATTTCAACAAATCAAACATTACATTTTTAGAAACAGAAGATAAATTTAAAGAAAGAATTCTTAATCTTAGATACAAGTGGGATATAAAATTAGATGAATATAGTTTTATTATCTCCAAAGATAAAGAAAATTTAAAAATAACCATTCCTAATGAAACAAAAAGAGATGAAAGGTTTATAAGTTATATTGAAATTGTATTAATGTCAAGGATATATTCATTATTAGCTTTTTTCCCAATTACATCATCAGTTTTTTTTCCAGTTGAAAGAAATTCTATTTTTACATTTAGTAATGAATTATCAATTAGAAACAATGAAAGATATGAGATGATACAAGAAATGCTTCTTGACAAAAAAGACTTGAATCCATTTCAATTATTATTAAACAGAAAAACAAGATATCCACAGGCAATTAAGGATGCATTAAAAATAGCTGATGATTTAGATGAGTATCAAAAAACTCAAAGTAAATTTTATTATTTTGCTGAAGAAATAGAAAATGAATTGCTAAATGGGAAAGTTGTAATTTCTAAAGAAGGGAATGTTGAATTTAAAAGCAATAAAGCAAAATCATTATCACTATCTTTCCATCAAAGTTCTTCTATTGTAAAAACATTAGCTAGTTTAATATTATATTTAAAACACAAAGCAGTAGAAAATGATCTTATAATTATTGATGAACCTGAGCTTAATTTACATCCAAATAATCAAATTTTATTAACAAGAATTTTTAGTAAATTAATTAAAAAAGGATTACGAATAATTTTAAGTACACATAGTGATTATATAATTAGAGAATTTAATAATATTTTAATGATATCTAAAGGAGATGGAGATGTAAAAAAAATAGCGACAGAATTAGGCTATAATGAAGATGAAATTTTTGAAGAAAATGATATTAACATGTATTTATTTAGCTTTAAAAATGACAAATCGTTAAAAGCTGAAGTAAAAGAAATAACAAAAAATTTAAATGGATTTAGTATTAAATCAATTGATGATACTATAGAAAATCAAAGCGAAATAGCAAATCAATTATTTTATACATCTCGTTTTGGAATTGCTGAATAGAACATGATGAATCAATTAGATCTTATTAAACAAATTCTAAAACAAGACTACTTTATTAATTCAGATATACTTGAGGAACGAAATAAAGATAAGTCTGGTAAAGAATTTAGAATGATTAGAAAAATAAAAAGTCACAAAGATATAAAATATCTCCTTTTTAGATTAGACCCAGACAAAGTTTCTCCTTTTCCATATTTCAATAGAAATACAGGATTATCAAAAATATGTGATTACATTATATTTGTTCAAAAAAGAAAGGCTCTATTCATATTACTTGTTGAATTAAAATTAGGAACTGAAAGTGCTAGTAACCAACTAATTTCTAGTGAAGAATTTGCTAAATTTATAATAAACTCAGGTAAAAGAACTGGAATTGATTTCACAGAAGATATGCATTTTAGGAAAATCAAAATAAGTGAAGCTGCATTATCGCGACAAAAAACTGCTACTGATAGGTGTACAAAAGATGAAAATGAAATTATACACTATAATCATAAAAATGAATTTCAAATAATGGAAATTCTTCATTTATAATAAATTAATAAGCAAAGAAAAATGGCATTAGATCAATATGAAAACGAAGATCACAGAATACAAGAAAAGTTTAAACAAAAAACTTGGAACGAGATAAGAACCAACGATTCATGGGCAATATTTAAAATCATGTCCGAATTTGTTAACGGATATGAAGCAATGGGAAGAATTGGTCCTTGCGTTTCTATTTTTGGTTCTGCAAGAACAAAACCAGAAGACAAATATTATTTATTAGCTGAAAAAATTGCATACAAAATTAGCAAAGGAGGTTATGGAGTAATTACTGGTGGTGGACCTGGAATTATGGAAGCTGGAAACAAAGGAGCGCATTATGGAGGAGGAACTTCTGTAGGTTTAAACATAGAACTTCCTTTTGAACAACATTTCAACCCTTATATTGACAGAGACAAGAATCTAAATTTCGATTATTTCTTTGTTAGAAAAGTAATGTTTGTGAAATATTCACAAGGATTTGTTGTAATGCCTGGAGGTTTTGGAACATTAGACGAATTGTTTGAAGCAATAACACTAATCCAAACTAAAAAAATTGCAAAATTTCCAATTATTCTTGTTGGTACAGAATTCTGGACAGGATTAATGGACTGGGTAAAAACAGTACTGTTAGAAAAATTCAACAATGTTAGTCCTCAAGATTTAGATTTGTTTACTATTGTTGACAATGAAGACCAAGTGCTTGAAGCACTAGATAGTTTCTATAAAAAATATAACTTATCTCCAAATTTCTAAAAAACAAAGAGGCAGCCTAAATAGACTGCCTCTTTTTCATTTTTTTTTCACTTTGCAAGTGTTAATACCAAAAAGAGCATAAAGTCCACAAAATTGAAGCGATGAAGTAACAATCATAACCAAACCAAAGCCAAGAACAACCCATTTAAAAGTGCCTTCTAATGAGCCCGAAATTCCTAATATTAAGGCAATTATACCTATAATAATTCGAAGAAAACGATCTCCATTCCCTACATTTTTTTTCATATTATATAAATTTAATTGATTAATGGTTACTCATGCTATTTTTTTTAATTTTCAATAGGCTTTCCTTCTGCTTTCCAATCTGTAATTCCTCCTTCTAAATCTACAATTTTAGTAAACCCTAATTCTTTAAGTTTTTCTGCTGCCCTTGCACTTCTTCCTCCTGCTTTACAATAAACCATTACTGGTTTTGTTTTGTCTAATGTTGCTATCTTTTGTTCAAAATCCTTTGATTTAATATCTATATTTTGAGCCTTAGCCAAATGACCAGAATTAAACTCATCTGCAGTCCTAACATCAATAAGCTGAACACCTTCATCGTGCATCTTTTGCTCAAAAACAACACTATTGGCAAGCGTTACACTTTCTGTTTGCGACTTTACACAAGCTGTTGTTGCTAAAAACACAAGACCTATAATTCCAATTCTAAATTTCATTTTAATTTATTTTTCATTAAATATACAAAAAAATTAATTCATTTGACCTCTTATTATCGAAACCAAATCATTGGCTCCCACAACACCAGATTGTCTCCACAACATCTTCTCCTCTTTAAACAAAATTAATGTTGGAACACCCCTCACCATAAATTCACTTGCCAAATCTTGATATTGATCTACATTAATTTTTATAATCTTAACCTCATCTTTTAATATCGATTTTGTTTCTTGAAGAATTGGAGACATGGTTTTACATGGACCACACCAATCCGCATAAAAATCTACTAAAGTTAACTGATTTTGTCCAATTAGTGCATTAAATTTCTCATTCATAATAATTCTTTTTTAGTAGTACGAAATTACAAAAAAACAGACTTAAAAAATGTAATCTAAGTTACATAAGTCAAAATCATCAATCCCAAAAAGATTACGTACCTTTGCGCAAAATACAGCATTAATGAAAACATTTCAAGATTTCGATTTACCAAAATCACTTCAAAAAGCAATAGACGAACTTGGATTCGTTACCCCTACTCCAATTCAAGAAAAATCTTTCTCGGTCATACTATCTGGCAGAGACATGATGGGAATTGCACAAACTGGAACTGGAAAAACATTTGCGTATTTATTACCCATTTTAAAACAATGGAAATTTCAAAATAATGAATCTCCAAGAGTAGTCATACTTGTACCAACAAGGGAATTAGTCGTTCAGGTTGTTGAAGAAGTAGAAAAACTAACCCAATACATGTCTGTTCGCTCCTTAGGAATTTTTGGAGGAGTAAACATCAACACGCAACGAAAAAGCCTAGCTGAAGGCATAGATATTCTTGTAGGAACACCTGGTCGAGTAATGGACTTGGCCTTAGATGGTGTTTTACGTTTTGATAATTTACAAAAATTAGTTATCGATGAATTTGATGAAATATTAAACCTTGGTTTCCGTGTGCAGTTAACTTCTATTTTGTCAATGATGAAAAGCAGAAGACAAAACATCATGTTTTCTGCAACCATGACCGAAGATGTTGATGATGTCTTAGATGAATTTTTCGAATTTCCAGAAGAGGTATCTTTAGCACCAAGCGGAACACCGTTAGAGCAAATTCAACAGAAGCTATATCACATACCCAATTTCTTAACAAAAATTGACGTTATTAAACACATATTAAACACAGATGAAACCACTGAACGTGTTTTAATCTTTGTTAACAATAAAAAATTAGTCGATGTTGCGTTCGAATTAATAAACGAAGACTTTCCAGATCAATTTGGAGTGATTCATTCCAACAAATCCCAAAACTATCGTTTAAGCACTATGGCTAGTTTTCAAAATGCAGCACTTAGAGGAATTATCACAACAGACGTAATGGCACGTGGTCTAGATATTTCAAACATTAGCCATGTAATCAATCTTCAATTTGCAGATAGCCCAGAAAAATACATGCACCGTATTGGTAGAACGGGTCGTGCAGACAAAGAGGGTGTAGCCATTAGTTTAGTTGCTCCCTATGAAGAAGATTTACTACTTGCTGCAGAAACCTTAATGAACAAAGAAATAGAGGTTTTCGAAATGCCTTCAACCATTGAAGTATCTGAGAAAAAATTAGAATTTGAAAAAGACAAACGTCGATTCAAATCAATAGGAAAAAAAATAAAGACCGACGAAAGAGGTGCGGCTTTCCATGAGAAAAAAGACAAAAACAAAAAAATAAACCTTGGTGGTCCAGGAAAAACCAAACCAAGAAAAACGGCACCAAGAAACAGAGCAGCAGAAGCAAAAAAAGCTGCAAAAAGAAAGAAAAAATAACCTTGTAATTTGCACAACATGGCAAACGATTTTCTACACGACCAACGATTTACAGATATTATTTTCAAAGAAGACGACATCAAATATAAAGAATTTGAAAACTGTCAGTTCGTAAATTGTGATTTTAGAAATTGCTATTTTTCTAGCGTCTATTTTATAGATTGCACCTTTACCGAATGTAATTTTAATGATACTAAAATTAATTATGTTTCGCTTCGCGGTGTTGCATTCATTAAATGTGATTTTACTAATGTAAATTTTGCCATGACAGACCAAGTCATTTATGACTTTAACTTTACAGATTGTCTTCTAGATTATGCCAAATTTTATGCCTTAAAACTTAGAAAAATTAGTTTTTCGGGTTGTAGTTTAGTGGCTGCCGATTTCATGAAAACCGACTTGACTGAGGCTATTTTTGATCATTGCGATCTACGCAGAACCGTTTTCATTGAAACCATACTCAACAAAGCTGATTTTACAACCAGTTTCAACTATGCTTTTGACCCTGAAGTGAACAAAATAAAAAAAGCACAATTTTCTCTTGAAGGATTGCAAGGATTGTTGCAGAAATATGACATTGTTGTGAAGTAGTTTCTTCTGTTTTCCAATTATCACTAATTAAAGCTAAGTTTATAAACATTTCAATAAAAAAGGTATTCAAAAAAATGCTAAACTAATTACAAAACATTTAATCTAAATACCTTCTTTAATTTTAAAAAAATTATTTCAAATCATCTATTAATTTTTCAACCAGCTTTGTTTGTTGTTCGAGCAAATTGGATATTTTATTTTGATTGTCTAGCAGTGAATTTATTACTTCTGTAGAATTTGTAAAATTTATAGTTGAGTTATTAGGATTAATAACATAATTAGAACCTTTAAACTGAGCATTCGAAAAATTCACATTGGAAACGCCTTCAAGTAAAGAATAAATATCAGTTTCATAAAAATCACAAATTTTCATTAAATTATCAATACTTGGTTTTGACTTATTACTTTCCCAATTAATAAGTGCTGTTTTTGAAATTTCTAATTCTAAAGCTAGTTGTTCTTGAGACAATTTTCTAGTTTTCCTTAACGAATGTAATTTTTCACCTAGATTCATTATTTTTTTTCTGCTAATTTAGTAAAAATTAAACTTTAGTTACCAAAAAATAAACAATTGTTGTATTTACTACTTCCTATTGTTTTGTTAATTTGTTATGTTAAATGATTTAATTTAAATTTATTACACATGAAATTAGAAACTTTAAAGAAAGACAAATTTGAACCTTTTAAACAAAATGAGATTCAAAACAAAATGAAAATCGTTGGAGGAGCTGAAGGTGACCAACCAACTACCTTTAGAAATAACAGATACCATGGTACTGATACTATTAACACTAAAACTTTTGGAGAACCAAATACTGTTTTACCACAAGCAAGCCTTCTAAACGGACGCCCTGGATATGTTGATTTTCGTAAACATGAAAACATCCCAAATTAAACGCAAAACATTATCTTTTGTTCACAAATAAAATTATTCTACTTGTGTCTTGCAAGTGGAATAGTTTCTATATTGTTATACTTTTTTTTAAAATTTAAAAGATGAAATTAATTTACTTTCTTTTTTTTATCATTTCATTTGGTATCTATTCACAAAATAATAAAGATTATACTTATTATCATAAGCTAATCAATAAAGGAGAAATATTTTTTCTAAAAGAAAAAAATGTTGATAGCTCGCTATATTATTATGACAAAGCATTTAAAGAATTTGACTTTATTTTTGTTAAAGATGCTGTGAATGCCGCACAAATAGCCTATTATTCTAAAAAAGATTATAAAAGGTATCTTATTAAAGGATTTGATTTTGGTTTAACTCTAAATCATTTACGATGGATTAAACTTTTTGAACCAGATTTAAAAAAACTATTAATTGATAAAGTACTAGTAAAAGAACATGCCGTTAGAAGAAAAAAATATTTAGAGAAATTAGATTTGGACTATTTGAATACCCTATATACTATGGGACTTCAAGATCAAAGAGATAAATGGGATCCAAAGGCAAAAAACTATGAGAGTAAAAGAGATCGCGCTTTTCTCAAAATTGAAAAACTAATAAGAGAAAAAGGATTTCCTGGAGAAAAAATTTTGGGCATTCAAGATTCTATAGTTTTTAAGGATTCTAAATCAAAATATAAAGATTTGCCCAAGTTAATAAATGAAGATGCAACTTTAAAAACTTATTTTACAAGCGAAGATGGTTTATTATCGCAACACATGATCTATTTAATAATGATCCATAACTTCTGTAGCTATAAAAAACTAAACGATATATGGTTAAGAGAAATTAGAAATGGTAATATTCACCCCAGAGATGTTGCACTTTTCCATGACAATATGTATCGCACTTCTTCATGTGCAAGCCCAGATATTCCTTATAAAAATCATCTATATGTTCATTATAACAAGTATGATAAGTATTCAAAAAAAATTAACGAACAACGAGCTAAACTTTTTATAACCAGTTTAGAGATAGACGATTTAAAAAAAGAATATGAAGAAAAATACGGATTTAAATTTTTTTGGGGTTTCATGAGTTGCAGATAAGTTTTCACATTATAGCTTATTTTTTGAATTTTTAACATAATTTTTTTCTACCCTAAACCAATATGAATTCAAATTTACTTAATGACTTTAATAAGGGTAAAATTGTTATTCAATCTGACGCAGATGACAGAAGTACAGATGACGTTATTCAATGGCTAAAACACTTAGACTCTAATATTGCAATTCAATCCTATTTAAATAGTTATAACATTAATGATTTAAAATTTGAATTATCCAATTCAAATTTTGAAATCAACTTAAATAAAACAAATTTTTCTTTAAGTTCTAATTATTGGTATAGAAGAGGTTTCTTTCACATCTCAAAAACTAACACTTTTATTTCAGAAAGTATTCATATAAATAATTCAAAACCCATACTTGATTTTCTTAATAAAAAGAAAAATGCTATTCAAATTAATAAATATGATGACAACAAAATAGGAAAACTACAACAATTAGCACTTTGTAGAGAAGTAAATTTAGATTTTCCTGACACTTTAATTACAACCAACCTTATTGATGTTAAAGAGTTTTTGAATAAACATGTTAAAGTAATAACCAAGCCAATAGAAAATCCATTTTCTGAACATCAAATTAATGATTATACAGTGCATTTTTTTACTTCAACAAAAGTAATTACAAAAGAAAATATAGACCATTTTAATGAAGAAAAATTTCAACCCTCTTTATTTCAAAAATATACAGATAAAAAATTTGAAATAAGAAGTTTTTATCTGAATGGAACTTTTAATACTATGGCTATTTTTAGCCAGCAAAATGAGAAAACCAAAATTGATTATCGAAATTATGACAATGAAAATCCAAATAGAACGGTTCCTTTTTTATTACCAAATGATATAGAAATGAAACTGATTAAACTAATGAAATTGCTAGACTTGAATTGTGGTTCATTTGATTTAATCTATACTTTAGATAATAAATACGTTTTTCTCGAAGTAAATCCAATAGGTCAATTTCAATGGCTAAGTAGAGGTTGCAATTTTAATATTGAAAAATTAATCGCTAAAACATTACTAAATGGAGAATAAGGAAATTTTAAAAAATCAAATTAAAGAAATTTTAAAAAAGGAAGCTGATAAATTCCCTTTTATTGCGCAACTATGGGAAATTGAAATAGAAGAAAAAAAGTCAAAAAAAAGTCAAGAAGAAAATTTCATTTACTTTGGACATTTTGAAACAAAATGCTATTTATCGAGTCCTTTTTACAAGCCTTTTTCAAAAATAATAGATTTTTCAAAACTAGATGAATAAAAATATTTATAAACTTTTTGCTAATTGCATTATAGTAAAAGGAAAAAATAGAGCCCTAATTTGCGATTTACAAAAAAGTAAATTTCAATTGATTCCACTTAGTTTATCTGGTTTATTTGATGATGACAATGTAATTGATTTATATGAAATAAGAAAACAATTAGACGAAGAAAGTATGCCTATTCTTAAAGAATACATGGACTTTCTTATTAGTAATGAGTATGTATTTGAATGTACGAGAACGGAAGCAAAACAATTTCCATCTTTATCTATGGATTTTGATTATGCTTCTACAATTTCGAATGCAATTATTGATTATGATAAAAATTCAAATCATGATTTTCAAAAAATAGTCGATGCTTTTTTAATTCCATCAAATTGTAGGCATGTCCAATTGCGATTTTATGACAAAGTAGATTTCCCTGTAATAAATGCAATAATGAAAATAGTTAACACTTCTTTCATAAAATCTGTAGGGTTTATTATGAAATATAATGAAACTATTTCTATTGAAAATTTAAAAGAATGGGTATTTCTAAATAAAAAAATAAAAAGTGTAACGATTCATTCATATATTAAAAACGAAATTATTCAAGAAGAAAATTATGGTTTCGGAATCATTGCAGCTGTAAAACAAGAAATAAATAATGAAACACATTGTGGAGTTATTCATCATAATTATTTTAACGTTGTAGTAGAATCATTTACAGAATCTCAAAGTCATAATTCTTGTTTAAATCGTAAACTTTCCATTGATAAACAAGGAAATATCAAAAATTGTCCTTCAATATCACAAAACTTTGGAAATATAAAAGATACATCACTAGAAGAAATATTAATCAATGAAGATTTTAAAAAATATTGGAACATTACAAAAGACCATATAAACGTTTGTAAAGATTGTGAATTCCGGTATATATGTACAGATTGTCGCGCTTATATTGAAGAGCCAAAAAACCAATATTCAAAACCCTTGAAGTGCGGTTATAATCCTTATACCAATGAATGGGAAGAATGGAGTACAAATCCTTTAAAACAAAAGACAATTGAATATTATGATATGCAGGAGTTAATAAAAAAATAAATTTAACAAGACTACAACCTGTTAAGACAGTTATCTATAAGTTATCAAAATAATATTACTAATAAAAACCCTTAAAAATTAATTTCCCTTCTTGGGCAAAGTAAAAAAGAAAGTAGTTCCAATACCCAGCTCACTTTCCAACCAAATCGTACCTCCGCTTCTATTGATTATTTTTTTCACCAAAGCCAAACCAATTCCAATAGAATCTACTTCTGGCTTTATTTCCAATTTCTGAAACAGTTGAAAAATCTTTTCAAAATATTTCTCTTCAATACCTGGGCCATTGTCTTTAATTGAAAACAAGTGAAAGCGCTCTTCGTTCTTATAATCGACTGCTATCGCTATTTGCTCTTTATCATTATGCTTTATGGCATTTTGAATAAGATTTTGAAATACTTGAAGAATTTGAGATTCATTCACAATAATCGTTGGAAATTCCCCATTCATAACTATAGCACAGTTTTTAGATATATTCACAGCAATAAGACGTTTTAATAAAACATTCAGATCAACAGCAACAACACCCTCACTGGTTTTATCTTGCAATGAATAATTAAGAATTCCTTCAACCAGCAAATCCATTTGAGTAACCTGCTCTTTAATTAAATCTAAATTATTCACAATCTCCTCATCGAATTTATCTTTACTATCTTCTACCAACCATTGCGATATAGTATAAATATTTCTCAACGGACGCTTTAAATCATGTGAAACCACATAGGCAAATTCTTCTAAATCTTTATTTCTCTCAGAAAGCTCCTTTGCTCTTTCTTCTAAAGAAGAAGTGCGTTCTGTAACTTTTCTTTCCAAATCCTTATTTACTTCTAATAACATTTTGCTATAACGAACAGCACCATTTAAAATGATAAAAGAATAAAAGAATATGGCAGACATAGAAATAATAATGGCACCCTCAAGAACTACATCTAAAGAAGATTGTTGCACCCTATATATCATGTGGAGCAATTGGGTAGCACTTAAAAACACAATTAACACCCTATTACTTAAAATTAATATAGAACCAAAAATCACAATATAAGTCCCCAACAAGTAATCAATTGCAAAAGAATTTAAAAAAGTAGTATAAATTAAATAATGACCAAAAAGCCAAAGTGGGAAAAAAGAAAGCCAACCATAATAATTTGCAACCCATTTCTTATTTAGCCAAGCAAAAGCTCCAAACAATAAAAAAAACAATAAAAAAAACAAACGAGCACCATTAATTTCTATAGCAGTTGGTCGCAACCAAAAAATTAAAATAGAATAAAGATACAAACCAGGTGCAACCAAACACAAAACCAATCCAGTACTCTTGCGCTCGAAGGGTTCTAATTTTCCAGCATTTTTTAATAGGTTAAATAGCATAGCAGTAGTGATAAATTTAACTTAATCACCTAAAAATACAAAAAACAATTTTAAAAAACTGTTTTTCAAATTATTACAATAAAAAAAAACACAACACGCAAACCAAATTACCTTTTTAAAATCAATTCAAAAAAGTTGAAACGACTTCATAATATTAATTGTAAATTTGAATACTACAAACAAATAAAACCAAAATGAGGGAACATCATTACAAAATAAAAGTAGAATGGACTGGAAATTTAGGCGATGGAACACTCAATTACAAATCCTATAACCGAAACCACAACATTCTTGCAGAAGGGAAATACAACACAATACAAGGTTCTTCCGATCCTGCTTTTCTAGGAGATCCAACAAAATACAATCCAGAAGATTTATTTTTGTCCTCTTTATCCTCTTGCCACATGCTTTGGTATTTGCATTTGTGTTCAATTAATAAAATCATTGTTACTGCCTATATTGACAATGCTACAGGAACAATGGAAGAAACAGCAGACGGTTCGGGAAGATTTACTTGCGTTACGTTGTACCCAATTGTAACTATAACCGATGAAAACATGCAACAAAAAGCAAAAGAACTTCATGAAGAAGCCAATAAACGCTGTTTTATTGCAAATTCTTGCAATTTTAAAATAGCACACCATCCGAAAATTATACTTGAATAATTGTATTGCTATATAAAATGGAAGAAAAAATTTTTAAAACAAAAGAACAGATTAAAGAACGTATTGAATTTTGGTTTTGTAAATACTATAATAAAACCAAATCGCAATTTAATGGTTCAGAATTATTTACTTTTTTTGATGTAATAGAAAAAACAATACAAGAGAACATAATACTTTTAATCCAATTAAACGAAAATGAAATACCTATTTTAGTTCTAAAAACTAAAGACTCCTATATTATTAATACAACCGAAAGATTCATAAAAACAAACAAAATAACATCCGAATCCATCTATTATTCCAATTTTAAACATCACGAAGGTTTTGAAATAATGCATCAAAACAAAACAACCTTTTCTTTAGTAAAAAGTGTAAAAACAGAAGGCAATTTTGAAGCGTTTGGAATTAAAACACAAGAGGACACAACTGTCTATTGGACTATTCCAACAGGAAGCCCTGGCTTTGCATTTTGGAATATTACCAAAAAATGTAGCTTAATCGGCCGAAAATACACAACAGTAAAACAATAAAAATGAACACAAAACCAATTATAGACTATTTCTCCAAGATACTCCCCTTAAATGCAACAGAAAAGACAGTTGTTACTGCAAAATTTAAAGAACGAAAAATAAAACGCAGACAATTCATCCTTCAAGAAGGCGATGTTTGCAAAGTAAATACATTTGTTATAGAAGGCTGTTTCAGAATGTACATGGTAGATAAAAACGGAAAAGAACACAATTTACAATTTGCTATCGAGAATTGGTGGATTGGAGATATTGGAAGTTTCCATTCCGAAGAACCCAGTAAATTCTATATTGAAGCTCTTGAAAATTCAACTGTACTACAAATTCAAAAAGAAGATCAAATACGCCTGTTTATTGACTATCCTAAATTCAATCTCATTTTTAGAGTGTTCACAGAAAACGCACTAATCAGTTGTCAAAGACGAATCATACAAAATATTAGCTCCACCGCAGAAGAACGTTATCTTGACTTTGAAAAACGATACCCAAGTCTTTTCAACCGAATTTCTAATGTGCAAATTGCATCTTTTCTTGGTGTAACACCAGAGTTCCTTAGTACTATTCGCAAAAGAATTACACAATCTTAAACTACCTTAAGCGTTTTTCTTAAACTACCTTATAAGTAGGTTTCCTAGCCTCTTTGCATCTTTGTAATGAAATAAAAATAAACAAAGTAATGAAGAAATTATTCCTATTGCCTACAATCATTTTACTTGTAACAAGCTGCAAAAAAGAAAAAATAACAGAAACAAATACTATTATGGAAAAACAAGAAAAACTAGAAATTGAAAAGGTATTAATGAACTATAAAGAAACATTAAACACTTCAAATGCTGAGAAAGCGACTGCACTCTACACTAAAGACGGTATTTTTATGCCTTCTTCTGGACCATCTGCAATAGGCAAAGAACAAATTAAAGCATCCTATGATTTCGTTTTCTCTCAAATTCAATTAAATATTGAGTTTTATATTGAAGAAATAACCATCGAAAATAATTTTGCCTACGCAGTAACCAGTTCAAAAGGAGAAACACTAATTCATGCTACTAAAGCAACTCTTCCAGAAGAAAACAGAGAATTATTCATTTTTGAAAAAGAAAATGACAACTGGAAAATAGCCCGATACATGTTTAACAAAACAAAATAATATAAAATCAATTTTTAAGACCTCCTTATGCATTAGACTTTGTTATGGGAGAAATGTATGCAAAAAAGTTGCGAAGTACCGAAATTTTGAACCACAAATGTAACATTAACAACATTAAGGTCGTAAAACAGAGTACGAAAGCAACTACAAAGCAGTCCTTTTTCATAACAAAACTCTAATGCATAATTGAAATAAAAAAGAAAGAACAAAAACCAAAATATAAAAAAAGAACTTTCGTTTTTTATTTGAATTTAAAGTTATTTTTTTGTTTTTCAACACCACCTTTTTTATCATTATAAATGCATATTTTTACCGTTACACATTCACTCAGTAAAAATACCATTATAAAAAAATGACTTGCACTTTTTATTCTCATAAGATAGGCTTCAATGACCTTTTAGAAATAATAGAAAAAACAGTTCCAAATCCTGTAGTAGTAACCAAAAACGAGGACGACTATTTCATTGCAGAAATTTCATCGAAAGAAGGATTATTAAAAACATCTAAAAAAATTAAAATCTCCTACAGAGAAAGAAAAAATCCCTCTTTCCAACTACCTCAAACAAGCGATAGCGCGCTCACCGAAAACATTAAAGGAATGTATGGTTATGTCGATTCATTACCAACAAAAAATGAAACAATCAAAAACCTATTCCTTCAAAAAATAACAACACTCAATAGCGAATTTTCGATTGAGGAAATAAAAGGAATACTTCCAGAATTAAAATCGGTAATTGAACAATTAGCACTAGCATTTGATGCCATTCTTTTCGTGCAACCCAACACCATCATTAGTAAAGTCAAAACACAACATTTTTTAGACAAAAATCTAGAACTCCTTCTTGATCCAGAAGGAAATTGTGACATTGAAAAACTAGACGTATTCATAGAATCAAAATATTACGACACTCCAGAAAATGAAATTTCAACCAATCAAATAGATAGAAAAGAAAGGATAGAAACCATTTTAAAAGAAAGCAACATAAAAATTAACAAATATCTACCCTGCATCGAATCTGAAGAAGAAACCATCCTTCGCACACCAAAAGAAATTGCACAAAGAGTCTGCATTTTAGGTATTACCAATATGGTGGCGTTCAATGCAATTTCAGGACAAGAAGCTTTCGATTATATCAAAAAACACCAACTCGAAGAATGGGTCACTCCAAAAGAATTTGAATTTCTAGCAAACCCAACAGAAGAAAACAAAATGTATGAAACATGGAAATGTGAAGGCATATATACTCTAATGTGGGCTTTACATTATGTTGACGATCTTACTTTTCCAAATGTTTTGTGCGATTTAAACACTATTCCATACGAAAAATATCCTGTTGGACCCGATAAAAACCCTAACGATTTTATCAATAGCATAACTACTTCACGCACTAAAGAAGAAATACTAGACATGGCCGATTTGTATTATCGTTTAGACTGGGCATGTGTAGATGCTCGAATTAATCAAAGAAACATTGAAGAAGCAAACCCTAGTGTGGTCTATGAACGCCATTACACCTTAAATTGGTTAATTCATTACAGGAACCAAGATTGGGACGATGTTACTTGCGATACCTAAAAAAAGAACACCTATAAAGCTTTCCTACATTCCAAGTTCCCATCCTTGGAATGTTTGGTTTGAAAATGCGGTGATTCGATTTTCCTTTTGCACCTATTTTTTAAAGAAATGCGAACAGCTATTTCATAAAAAATGCATTGAGAAATTAAATACCAAAAACAAAACTTCACGATACTTTTTCAATTGAAGTAACGAAAAAAGAGCGTTTTATTTTGGCAACTTCAGATAACAAATTGCATCAATAAATCCAAAGAAAAAGCCGTCTAAAAAAATCAGACGGCTTTCCCAATAATCACAACCTTAATTATTCTTTAACAAATTTCGTAGAATTAGAATTTCCTTCAAAATCAACATAGTTGGCTATATATATTCCAGAATCTAATTTTTGAACATTAACTTCTGAAGTATTTGAAACATCTAATACTTCTTTCCCATCAATAGAGTAAACTTTAATATGCAATAGAGGTCTTGAAAATATTAAATTAGACTTCACAGGATTTTCAATAATAAAAGGCACTACACTTGCTTCTGCAAAATCATCAACAGCCAATCGGGCTGCACTTACAGCTGCTAACGAATTATACCAAACCCCATTTTTATACCAGCCTTCCGAACTTCGTGTCAAATCTGTAGTCTGTAAACCAGTTCCACTATTAAAAACAATATTCGCAGAAGAACATGAAGGGAAAGTATATTTATACCAGCCCCCCGATTCAGCAATCATATCTACCCCTGGCCATGCAGGAGTTGTAGCGCAATTTGCGGGTGACGTATTCCAAAAATAAATTTTCGCAGCTGTGTAATTAGATGGTTTAAAGAAATGAACCGTAAACCCAGTTGAAGATGCTAAAGGGTTGGTGTCGTACCATTCATTATT
Source organism: Flavobacterium sp. KY-23415 (assembly GCF_055384985.1). NCBI lineage: Bacteria > Pseudomonadati > Bacteroidota > Flavobacteriia > Flavobacteriales > Flavobacteriaceae > Flavobacterium > Flavobacterium sp. KY-23415. The sequence goes on from NZ_AP044001.1 coordinate 97,613, forward strand.
ATAGTAGTAACCCGTTTTATTTCTTGATAAATCTATTGTTTTATTCACACCACCATCATTAAAAATTAAGTTTGTAGCAGCGGTGTTATTAAATGTAAATTTAAACCATTGTCCATCAACAGTCATGTTAACACCAGGCCATGTTACCGCAGGCATAGCAGTTGATGGAATAGTATTCCAATAATAAATTTTAGTTGCAGAAGCCCAACCAGCAGGTTTTTTAAAATATACAGTAAAACTTGACGTTGGTGGTGGAGGCGTTGTACTTTTTTCCCAAACAGCCCAATCCGTTCCTGAAGCTGCAACAACCCAACCTGACCCTGAAGGTGACCATGATCCTGAACCAATTTTCATAGCTATTTTATTATCAATAATTGACGCATATAAATTTTGTTGTGCAGCAACAATACTCAAAGAACTATTACTTTTAATTTCATTTCTTTTACGAATTGTAATTAAAGATTTAATAGTACTATTAAGTTGAGCTCCATAATCGAACATATGATCCCAAAAAACCATCGGAACTCCAGGATGCGTTAAAATATAAGCATAACCCTTCTCTAAATGCTGACTTGGAAACACCCAGTAACCTTGGTTGGGAGTTGGTCCAGTATCATGATTGTCCAACATGGTTACTGCTTTATTTGCCCACCAACCAATTAAACCAGAAGCTTTTCCATTATTATCTCTTAAATAGCTTAAATTATTGTCGTTAAACGCATTTTGCAAAGCACTTTTTGTTGCAAAATCAAAAGCACTCGAATTTGCATCTGCACTACCATCTTTTGTTAAATCTAACCAATTTGCTATTCGTTGTCTGTCTCCTTCTAATATTTCCCCAACAGAAAAATAGGGATTAGTTGCACTATTGTATTCTTTTATATATTTAGGATCATAGCCATGAACAAAATCATATCTCCAACCGTCAAAACCAATAGTATTCTTTAACCAGTTCATCCAGTCTTTAATACCATTTCTTACCGCCACATTAGTATGATCTAAATCTCTTCCAGCACCAAAACCGCCACTTTCACCTTGGCTTTTCAACCCAAAAGCTACTGGATTAAAATCTGGAGCTCCTGTTCCACAATTACAATCATCATTGTTCACTATCGAATAACGTTGATTAGGAGTATCCCATGAAGGAGTGGAAAAATCATAGAAACCAGTTGTACCACCTCTGTGATTTATTACAATATCTGCTAAAACCTTTATATTCTTAGAATGTAAATTGGATATTAAACTCGTTAATTGAGTTTGTGTTCCATACTTACTATTCAAATCATACCATACTGTAGGTATATATCCAGGATTATCAGCAGTTCGACTTGGCGGTGGTAGCCAAATTGCATCAATCCCTGCATTTTGCAGTTCGGTTGCTTTTGCATTTACTACATTATACCAACCACTTGTGTTTTTCCAAGAAACCCAATTAAATCCTTGAATCATTACATCTGTACTTTGTGAAAAAGATAAAGATGAAAGCAATAGTAATGCGAAGAAAAAGCGCTTTAAAACATTTTTTTTCATGTTAATTTGTTTAAGATTTACATAAAATTAAATACAATTTTTTAAACAAACATCAATTTTTAACCAATAACATTACGATATTATCAACTGTAACGTTGTAGTTTGATAACTTTTTAATTTTTCCTTAATCGATTTATTTTTTTAGGCCAAAATACCAACTTTAAAGTCTCTTATATTAACTTTTGAATATTTAACAACAACTTTTAGACATTCAATATCAATATTTAGGATATTTAATATCATTTTTTGGGTATTTAATATTACTTTTTAGGTATTTAATATTACTTTTTGGATATTTAATATCACTTTTTGAGTATTTAATATCACTTTTTGGGTATTTAATATCACTTTTTGAGTATTTAATATCACTTTTTGGATATTTAATATCACTTTTTTGGTATTTAATATCACTTTTTGAGTATTTAATATCACTTTTTGGGTATTTAATATCACTTTTTGGGTATTTAATATTACTTTTTGGATATTTAATATCACTTTTTGGGTATTTCATTAAACACCGAGACTGTCCAAAAAACTCTGAAAACACCTAAAAACATCCTATACACTAGTATCAAAACAGAAGACACATTAATAGTACTAACCTCAAAACAGTAACAAAAGCAATTATAAAGTTTCATGTTCTGGATAGCTTTTTAATGTAAAACTGAGCTTATTGCACTGGCAAACTCTTTAAAAAAATTGGCATAGAAAAAATAAAATAGTACTTTTGTTGTCACAAATAGGAAATGGTGTGCTTCCTAAACCAACCGCCCTGAAAAAGCTGATGACACCTGATTAAATATTTATTTTTCACAATTTTAATCAGGAAAATGATGTCCCAGAATTACACACCTAGAAATACAAATCCAAAAACACAAAAGCAGTTCCAATTATTTTTCAAACAGTTTCCATCATTGCCCTATATTGCAAAATGGTTGCTCATTAGTAGTCTCATCAGTATTTGTATTGGTTCTGCAGCTGCCGGATTTCTCATCTCCTTAGACTGGGTGACCAACTATAGAGAAAACCACCTTTGGATTATTGCATTGCTTCCCATTTGTGGATTATTCATTGGTTATTTATACCATTATTTAGGAAAAGATGTTGAAGCAGGTAATAATTTACTCATTGACACTATTCATGACCCTAAAAAAATAAAAATTCCCTTCAAAATGGCTCCCTTGGTCTATATTGGAACCATTGCCACACACCTATTTGGAGGTTCTGCTGGTCGAGAAGGAACAGCTTTACAAATGGCAGGTGCTATAGCCGACCAATTTACTAAACCCTTTAAACTAAATAATGAAGAACGAAAAATAGTACTCATTGCTGCTATTGCAGCTGGTTTTGGTGCAGTCTTTGGAACACCATTAGCAGGTGCCCTTTTCGGATTAGAAGTATTCCTTATTGGGAAACTTCGTTACAACGCCCTCTTTCCTGCATTTACATCGGCCATCATCGCCGATTTAGTGACCGATTTTTGGCAAGCCGAACACACCCATTATCATATTGATAGCATTCCTACACTTTCTATCGCAACACTATTATATAGTATTCTAGCAGGAATAGCCTTCGGACTTTGTGCGGCTTCATTTAGCAAAATAATGCATGCCATCACTCGTTTTTTCAAAACCAAAATTAGTTATGCCCCTTTGCGACCTTTCATAGGAGGCTGCATCGTTGCATTAGCAGTGTTACTCATGGGGACAACAAGATATATTGGATTGGGTGTACCCGTTATTGTAGAAGCCTTTGATCACACTTTACCCCTGCATGATTTTGCCTTAAAAATGGCATTCACCATACTCACGCTTTCTGCTGGTTTCAAAGGAGGCGAAGTGACTCCGTTATTCTTCATAGGAGCCACATTGGGTAGTGCTCTATCCTTATTTATACCCTTACCCACTGCGCTATTAGCAGGAATGGGATTTGTTGCTGTTTTTGCAGGGGCTACTAACACTCCATTGGCTTGCATCGTCATGGCAATAGAACTTTTTGGTGCAGCATGTGGTATTTATGTCGCTATTGCTTGTATTGTTGCCTATTTACTTTCCGGACATACTAGCATCTATACTGCACAAATTATTGGCAAAGCCAAACATTCCGATTTTAATGAGGAAGAAGGAAAATCAATCAAAGATGTGAAATAATACTGTGTTATAATGAAAAAGAACTTCTTGTTATTTGCTTTCATCATCTTGCTATTTTCATGCAAGAAAACAGCATCTACCTCTATTGAAACAACAAAAAACACAAAAGAAAAAAATATTCCAAAAAAAGAAGACAGCCAATTATTTGATTATAAAAAATTCACCATTTCTAAAGGAAGCATGGGAACATTAAAAATTGGCATGACTTGTCTTGAAGCAGACAAAATACTTTCTAAACTAACAAAAAAAGAAATAGATCCCTTTAATTTTGGCTTCGATGGTGGAGGAAAAGCATACATCTATTATTTTGAAAAAGAACCTATCCTATCATTAATCCCAAGATTCGAGACCGATACTATTTTTGCAATTATTGCCCTTTCAAAAGAAATAACCACAAAAAATGGCCTACGACCGAATGCCACTGTTGCTGAAATCCTTCAAAAAAACCCAAAACTGAGTGTGAATTATAATCCAATGATGGATTGGGAATATATGACCGATGAAAACAATAATTGGGATTTTATTTTTGCTACAGATACAAACCATCAAATAGGAAATTATACTGCTATTGAAGAACCTACAAAACCAATTCGGTTAGAAATAAAATCAGAATGGATAACAATCCAATAAGACAACAATAGGAAACAGCTAAAATTTTACAGAATGGTCTATTTTTCTTGATGGCTACAACAACAAGTTGTAAATTAATTCGTATTTTTAACCTAAAAAAATGAAGGTTAAAACAGAAATTGCACCCGAAACTAAACTTATTAAAGAAGCGCTTCCAAAAATAGACTTTACAGATACCTTTTCTACAACCAATCATCAAGATACTTTAGAAACCATAACACACCTCATCTTTGGCAAAGAGCCAAAATGGGTAACATTGCTTTTTAAAATAAGAAATGCCATTGTGAAACTGTTTGGTTTAAAAACAGAAATGCCCAAAGATGCAAACACCCAATTTAAAGTAGGCAGCTATATTGGTTTCTTTCAAATATATAACATCATAGAAAATGAAGTACTATTAGGAGCAGACGATAGCCATTTAAAATTTAGAGTCAGCATTCTCAATTCTCAAGAAAAAGACTTCAATATAAAAGTAACCACACTCGTGCAATACAACAATACGTTTGGCAAAATATACATGACCATTATAAAGCCCTTTCATTGTTTAGTAGTTAAATCGATGATAAAGAACGCCCATAAAAGTAATTGATAGCAGCATGAAAGTAGTAAACATCCACCAACGAATCATTAATGCGCCCATCAATACCATTAGCGAATGCCTGCAAACATTAGCCTCTGAAAACGATGTTATTTGGCCCAAAGAAAAATGGCCCGCAATACAATTTAAAGAAGGACTTAAAGTTGGTTCTAAAGGAGGGCATGGTCCAATACGATATACCATTGAAGTCTATGAACCAAATGAAAGGATTCAATTTCGTTTTTCTAGACCTAAAGGTTTTGAAGGCATTCATTATTTCGAAATTATTCCACTTAACACATCACAAACAACCATTAAACACACCATCGATATGACGGTAAAAGGTAAAGGAATATTGCTTTGGTATTGTTCCATTCTGCACCTTCATAACGCACTCATAGAAGATGCGTTCGACAAGGTAGAAAACCAATTCGGCAGTGTTAAACATCCTGCAAAATGGACTATTTGGGTAAGAGTACTTCGAAAGTTACTTTCCTAGAAAAGTGTTCCCAATGTGCGCATTGTTATATTACAGTAAATTCAAATCAGAACTGGTATTATTCCAAATACTTTTCTAAATTGCAAAAGTTTCTCAACAAATACAAATAACTTCATATAATCCAAACAAATAATAAATTATAAAATGAAGAATGAATTATTATTAATCCCTGACAAAGCGGATATGGAAAGAGATGCCATAGCTGAAACATGGAGAAATAATGATGGAGAAGTCTTAAGAATTGGAAAATTTTGGGAACGTCCAAATATAAAAACACAAAGAATAACAATCTATGGCAATGATACCTTTAGTCTTGTTTTAGCGCAAGTATTAAACGTTAAACTAATTCAACCCAAAGACGAAATAATAAGTCAAATAGATATTAAATGGACAAAACGAAAAATAGAAATAGTGGAAATATCAGCAGTCCAACCTGCCTATTTTCCAACATTTATTAAGCCTGTAAAACCAAAAACATTCAAAGCAAAAGTTTATAATGAGTATGATGAATTTCTAAAAGAAACAGAAGGCATACTTCCAAAAGAACAAATTATACACTCAAATATCATCCCGATTAATGCTGAAGCAAGAGCCTTTATTCTCAATAATAAAATATTAGATATTGCGCTATATGAAGGAACAGCGAAACTAACCGAAGCGAAACAGTTCTTAAATGAATTTCTAGCAAATTCCAAAAAAAATCTACCTAAAAGCTATGTTGTAGATTTAGGACACAACAAACAAGACGATTGGTTTTTACTAGAATTCAACTCAAGTTGGGGTGCTGGTTTAAATTCCTGCAATCCAAACAAAGTAATTAAAGGAATACGAGAAGCAACTATAAATAAATAACAAATAATAAATTATAAAATGAAAATAATAGACCTTTCAAAACCCATTCAATACAACAAAACAGATCCTTGGTTCATGAAAGTAAAAATAAAACACAAACCCCATCGAAAAGCGAAATGGCTTATTCGTGTTTTAGGACTTCCTTTCAAACTATTTCCAAAAGGATTTGAAGGCTGGGCAGACGACACTATTCAAAAAATGGGCGTACATGCCACCACACATATCGATGCTCCTTGGCACTACTCACCTACTACCAATGGAGAAAAATCGAAAACTATAGATGAAATTCCACTCGATTGGTGCTATGGTGAAGGTATTGTAATCGACATGAAGCACAAAGCCGATTTCGACCCTATTACTATTGCAGATATTGAAAAGTTCCTGTCCGAAAACCAACTTACTATTAAACCAAATATGATTGTACTCATCAAAACAGGAAGAGATCAGTTTAATGGTACTAAAAACTTTCATGAAATTGGCACAGGAATGAGTGCTGCTGCAACCGAATGGCTCATTGATAAAGGCATAAAAGTAATGGGTATCGATTCTTGGGGTTGGGATTTACCACTTCACTATCTCATGAAAAAAGCTAAAGAAACAAACAATCCTGAATTGTTTTGGGAAGCCCATCTTGTTGGAAGCAAAAAAGAATACTGCCACATGGAGCAATTAGTAAACCTAGATGCGTTGCCCTATACAGGGTTCAAAATTGCCGTTTTCCCTTTAAAAATTGTAGGAGCATCTGCCGCACCAGCGCGAGTAGTAGCCATGATGGAATAAAAAAGCACAAATCACGTTAAGTAGACAAATAGCTACAAATGATAAAGAAAATAATAGACCTACTATTCTTTCCAGCAAAAGAAAGAAATCCGAATTCTAGAACAGATAGAACAGCACAGATAGAATCGTCAAACGCAAAACAAACCAATATCTATGAATCTAGAAAAGGTGAAATTATCCCCATCGCCCTACCCAATCTAGGAAGTCCAGAACCCTTTATCGTAACACGATTTTATCACAAACCAGGTGACGTTGTTACAACTGGTGCTGTTTTATGCTCCATTGAAAATGAAGAAATTACCATTGAAATGGAGAGTTATTTTTATGGCAAAATAATAACTACTTGTGCATTGAACGAAAAACTAACAACAGGAGCAGAGATTTTAAAAATTGAAGTACTATAGAAGCTCTTTAACCCAAATTAAGCATTAGAATCTATCATTTAACATCATGAAACTATAAATGAACAAAAAAAACTTTCTATACATCATCTTCCTTTTTCCAATAGTAAGCTTCGGACAAACTGAAATGCACAAAGAAAAGTTTCGCGCATTAGAACCCGATATTTGGTTAGGCATTTGGGACAAAGAAAACTCCAATCCTTCCATTGTAATAGATACATTAAGCTATGACGACATACCCAAAGCAATCGATTTTAGAGGAACAGTTGTAGAAGCCTTAAAATGGAAAGACAAACAAGGAGAAAACATACTTATTCTAACTGTAACAGGACATTTTAATTGGAAAGACTATGAAGAAAATTCAACCGATTATATGATTCAAGATAAATCAGAATTGTATGCTTACCTATTTCAAAAAGGAGAAAATGAAAACGAATACCAAAGAAAATGGAAAATTTATGACTTCACCGAATGTTTTGGAGTCGATTGGTTTACTGGTTTCATACCCAAAGCAACCACAATAACCGATTTGAATAAAGATGGAATCGCTGAAATAACAATTCCCTATGTGTTAATTTGTAGAGGCGGAATGGATCCAGGCACAATGAAAATAATCATGTATGAAGGAAACACAAAATATGCATTAAGAGGAGAAACCAAACTCATGTGCAAGAGTAAAAATCCCTACGGAGGAACATATACTGAAAGTGACAATTTAAAAGACAACACTATTTTTAAAAATTTCTTACTAAGACATTGGAATCGTAATACATGCGAAGACGAGAAGTATTATTAAAAAACGCATTTTTTTCAAAACAATATGACAGCAAAAATAATACTACAAAAATATCTAGAATATACCGTTAATTGGGGAGACTCTGTTAAAATCAAGCACCTCAAAAACAAATCAGGTTTTTATAATTATTTTCAATAATCATACAATTATTTTGCATAAAAGATAACTATTAATGCTTCTTTTTCTATATTTACAGCGTTTTGCCACAAGAAAAGATTGTATAAAATTGTAGGTTGCTTTACATAGCAAACAAATACTACAAGAAGAGTTACTTCGGTATTTTCTAGGTTCTATTCTTTAAACAAAATATAGCATGTCCCAACTATTAACCTGTTTAAACATAATCAAAAATTAATGAACGCAAGAAGTATTCAAAATTTTTCAAAGCTAAAGCCTAGCCTGTTGTTATTGCCCTTGTTTTTGCTAGCCCTCATTTTTCTATTTCTTTACAAAAAAAATGCACTCTGTGCCATTTCCTATATCGAAATTCAGAAAGATGCTTTCTATTATTTAAATGGAAAACTATCCCAATTTCCCCAGCTTCAGTTAAACCTCACCCAGTTTGGAGATGCATTTATCGGTTTATCGTTACTCTCCATTTTCTTCCTATATGCACCAAGATTATGGGAAACTTTACTTTCGGCATCTATAGTATCTGCCCTAATTTGTTTGATATTAAAACCGCTATTTTGTGTGCCAAGACCCGCAGCTGTTTTTGACAGAACTTCTTTTGCCATTATTGGCAGGGTGCATCCTGGAAAAAAAAGTAGCCTTCCTTCTGGACATTCGGTAACTGTTTTTACAATTATTATTGTCATAATGTTTGCCTTTATGCCTAAAAAAACAATACACAAAATACTTTGGTGTTTGTCACTAATTGCATTTGGATATATTGTTGCTTTTTCTAGAGTCGCCATTGGAGCTCATTTTATACTGGATGTCATTATTGGTAGTATTCTTGGCTTTATTGCCGCCATATTAGGCATCTTTATTAGTCGAAAATATGAAATTTGGAGATGGATAACCAACAAAAAATACTATCCTTTTTTCATTTTGCTGTTCCTTGCTGGTGTTGTAATCGTAACATTCAAAATAGCTACTCAAAATTTAGCCATCTATTATTTTGTTCTCCTTAGCCTGATCTTTTCACTCTATAATATTATAATGCACTATGCTAAAAAATAATTTAAAAATAACTCATTTCGTACTACTACTGAGTGTCGCGAATTTTTTATTCTTTCATCTTCCATTCTATAATTTTGTGTTTGAGAATGTAGCCTATAAAAGCTTCAATGGTGTATTGCTTATTAGTAGTTTAGTGGTACTAATGTTGGTACTAAACGCTTTTGTTTTTTACCTCTTCTACTTTCTATCCAACTATGTAGGCAAATTGCTATTGGTATTTTTCTTTATTGGCAACGCTATAGCGCTCTATTTTGTGAACACCTATAGTGTGATTATAGATGAAAGCATGATTGGCAATGTGTTTAACACCAACTATGAAGAATCGAGTAGTTTTTTCTCTTTTAAATTGGTTTTATATGTAGTACTACTAGGCATAATTCCAAGTATATTGATCATTAAAGCCAAAATAATCAAAGTAACTTTAAAAAAATTCCTAACCACCTCAGCCCTAATTTTAACCTTTGTGGGTGTTCTAGTATTTGCCAACGCAAGCAATTGGCTTTGGATAGACAAAAACTCTAAAACTTTAGGCGGACTTGCCATGCCTTGGTCCTATGCTGTTAACACACCACTCTATTTCATTCATAAAAACAAAAAGAACGAAAAAGAAATCCTTTTACCCAATGCCGTTATTAAAGACAACAAAAAATCGGTTGTTGTTTTAGTCATTGGAGAATCTGCCCGAAGTCAGAATTTCTCTTTATATGGTTATGAAAAAAACACCAATCCGCTACTATCCCAAACAAGCAACCTCTATCATTTTAACGCCACTTCTTGTGCTACCTATACAACTGCGGGAGTAAAATGCATTTTGGAACACGAAAACACAGGCGATTTATATGAAATTTTACCCAATTATTTGTACCGAAACAATGTAGATGTCATTTGGAAAACCACCAACTGGGGAGAACCTCCCGTGCATATTAAAGAGTTTCTAGACAAAAAAACATTAACCGCTAATTGCGAAGGTGCACATTGCCAATATGATGAAATTCTTTTAGCTGGACTTAAAGAACGTATTCTTGCCAGCACAAAAGACAAAATACTCATTGTGCTGCACACCAGTACTAGTCATGGCCCAACCTATAGCCAAAAATACCCACCACAATTTGAAACATTCAAACCCGTTTGCAATAGTGTTGAATTAGGCAACTGTTCGCACCAAGAACTCATCAATGCCTATGATAATACTATTGTTTACACCGATTATATCCTACACCGTGTTATTGAAAATCTAAAAGAACTAACCGACTTTAATAGTACCATGCTTTTTGTGTCGGATCATGGAGAATCTTTAGGCGAAAAAAACCTATACATGCACGGTCTCCCCATGAGTATTGCTCCAAAAGAACAATATGATATTCCTTTTATTGTTTGGGTTTCTAATAACTCAAAACAACTAAAACCGAATGAAAGCGTAACACAAAACCACGTTTTTCATAGTGTCTTAAACTTTTTAGCTATTGAAAGCCCTGTGTATAAAGAAGAAATGAATATTTATAAATAAAAACACAACAACCAAAAGCCAATAAATAATGGGGCTGTCCGAAAAGGACAGCTTTTTTTATGTAGCTATTTTTAAGCTATTTTGTTTTGAAGAAAAAATAATAGCAAAATAACTTTGAGTTACTTTAACAAGGCAAATTTTAGTTTTAAAATAGGCTAGATAAGTGTGAATTTTGGTTTTGAAAACAAATTTTGGCAAGTCTGTCTTGAATGCATTCATTTTTCTAAAGTTGTGTCCAAGGGCCATTAGTAAAAACTCTAATGTTACTTTTTTTAAACCCTTCATTGTGAATCGATTGAATTTATTATTGCTTTTAAGTTGACCAAAAACTGCTTCTACCTCTATTGGACGTTTACTTCGATGTTTTAGTCCTTTTTCACTCATTAGTAGCTTTCTTGCTTTTTCTTTTAATTCATTTAATCGATGATTGACTGATAAAATTCTATTACCTTTTGCTTGATGACATTGACTTCGTAAAGGACATCCTTGGCATCTTTTGGCTTGATAATATGTAATTTGTGATTCATATCCAGTACTGGTTTCACGTTTTCCTACTCCTGTTTTTTGCATAATTTGCCCCATTGGACAAACATAAAAATCGTGTTCTTCGTTGTAGAATAAGTTTTGAACAAGAAAAGGATTGTTTTTTATCTTTCTTTTTTGTTCTTGATGAAAATAGTTGTATTTAACATAAGCATCAGCCTTTTTTTCTTCAAGCATTTGATAATTTTCTTCACTGCCATAACCTGCATCTGCAACGATTTCCTTGCTCTGTTTTTGATAGGCTTTTTCAAAACCTTCAAGATGAGAACTTAAGGTTGTAGTGTCATTTGTTGTTTGATGAATAGAAACATGTGTAATAAATTGGTTTTCAGTAGATATTTGTGGATTGTAAGCAGGTTTTAATTGACCGTTTTTCATATGATCTTCTTTCATTCTCATAAAGGTAGCTTCGGGATCTGTTTTACTATAGGAGTTCCTGTTTCCCATTGTAACCAAGTCTTTTTCATATTTTTCAAGCTTTGGAAGATGTTCCTCTTGAAGTTTTTGCAATTCTCTTGCCTGTTTTTTGGTAGGTTCTTTGAGTTTTTTATTAAGAATCGAAAGCTTTTCTTTTAAACTTTCTGAATCAATCGATTTTGGTAATTCTTCTATATTTAGTTCTTGATTATCAGATTGAATACTGTTTTCAATAGTTGATAGAATATGATTAATTTTAATTTCTAGTTTTTCTTTATATTTCTCAACGGAACCTCTCCATACAAAAGTATATTTATTAGCTTTGGATTCTATTTTTGTACCATCAATATACTGAATGTCTAAGCTAACATATCCCATTTTTACAAGCATTTTTACTACTTCTGCAAAAAGAGTTTGGATATGATTTTTTAAAACTTTACCCCTAAAATCGTTTATCGTTCTAAAATCAGGAGTCGAGTTGCCCGAAATATACATAAAATGAATGTTCTCCTGAAGTGCTTTTGCAATTTTTCTGCAAGAATATACATTAGATAAATAACTGTAAAACAAAACCTTAATCATCATTCTTGGATGGTAAGCTGAAGTACCACCTCCTTTATATTTTTTCAATATTTCACTTATATCTAACTGATTAACAACTTGTTCCACTAAGTGAACTGGATGGTTTTGCGGTATTCTATCGAAAATATTGATAGGAAATAACTCTGGAGAATTGCCTGTTTGATTTTTAAAAACTATCTTAGCCATTGTGTATTTTTGTCTCAACTCTAAGATACTAATTTTAGAGAAAAAATACAAATAAAAAAGGCTGTCCTTACTTTTTGGACAGCCTCAGGTTTAACAATAGTTATATTAGGCAAATTCAGAAGTAACAAGATTTTTTGAAAAATACTTTAAATAAAAACCTCAATTCATATTAATATAATTGAGGTTTTTTATTTTGTAGTAAAAATTATATGTTTTTATGATTTTTAAATTTGATATTTCTCAACAAGACGCACTTTTCCTATAAAGTATTTTTTTGAATACTTTACGCTGCTAGTTGTGTTTGATTTTTGTAAATTCTTCTTCCTATTTCTTTAGCATTAGCTGTATGTATTCCGAAAAAAATCCAAAGCATTTCACTTTTCTTGGTTCTAGCTTTTATCTTTCGTAAATTATAGTGCTCTTTTTCTTTGCCAAAACTACCTTCTAATCGAGTAGCTCTTTCTTTTTTAATTTCTGAGGCTAGCTTCTTTCTATGCTCTTCGTGTTTTCCAGCTTTTCCTTTTCTAACAAAGTCTGTTTGTATGTTATTTGTGGACGAAAAAGTTCTGTTTTTATTTGTGGCATAAATAGCATCAGCTCCAGTAATTCTTACTTTAGTTTTAGTTAGATTTTGTGCGCAAAATATACTGTTTTGAAATCGAGTTCCTTCGTTAAAGGCACGGTATTCTATATGTTCTATAAAATTGATTCCATCAATTTGAATTTTATTTACTTTTGCTCCAAATTCTACTTGTTTTACTTCTTTACCACGCACAATTGGGCGAATATAACTTTTATTTATGCTAACAATTCTATCGGGAACGCTTTTTCCTGTTGCAAAAATTTTTGATTGTTGTTGGTAAATAAGACGGATTATTCTGCGTTGTTTGCTGTATTTTGTGGTTGGCTCAAAGGAATATTGATTTTCAATTTTACTCAATTCTCCATTAAGTTTATATAATAATTTCAGAAGACCACGAGTCATTTTTGTTCGTTGCTTTGCTGTTTTTTTTCTTTTTCTAGAATACTCATTGTAGCGTTTACACCAATCAATATATTTGGTTCTTGGAAGTTTTATTTTTAAAATGCCACATAATGATTTCATTTGATTGTAATTCCACACAATACATTCCCAAAGTAGTTTCTCATTGGTAGGAAAACGCAACTCACTCTCATAACAAGTGGCATCTATCAAGACTTTGTCTAAATCATTCATATAAGGTAGCCAGCTTTTAGCTAATGTTTCTTGAACTTTTCGAACATCTAATTTTTTGGCTAATTCCATTCTTATTTGGCTAACTATTTTAAAATTTGTAAGCGGGGAATCTAGAGGTAATACAATATCACAAAAGTATTGCATGTAAACATTTCCGTTTAACAACTCGATTAGTTTAGCATCAGAACAACCATAATAGTTTTTTAGCATCATCAAGGCAATCTTACCTTTAGTACTAAAAATGCAATCTGGACCTTTTTTGCACGCTTTCAATTTAAAACTTTGAGAAAGTTCTGAAAAAGGTGTAGCTAGATGAATTTTACCTAAATCAGACTTTAGAAATTGCTCATAAAAAACATTAAAATCTTCATTGATAATATTTAAAGGCAATTTGTGCTGAAATTCACTTATTCGTATTATTTTTGACATACATATTTAAAAGAAAACCCCGTTTTTGACTCTTTTTGAGCATTCTCGGGGTTTATTTCTTCTAAAATACAAATTAAATAACTGATAAGCAAGTATTTATTTAATTGTGAATGTGCCTATATTAGTTCATTCTATTCATTCTCAAACCTCCATTGAAATACCATTTTTATTTCAAAAATAACAAACCATCAAAGTTGTATTAGCGACAACAAAACACAACAACAAGTTTGTATTTTTACACAAAATACAAACAAATAAACATTTCACACTTCATCATACAAAGAAGGCTACCCAAACAAAAAAACAACCCAAAACCAGCATAAACAAAGCAACAAAGCAGCCAAAACGAATTAAAAAAAAAGAAACCAACGAGAAAAAAAACACAAAACAACAACTAAAAATAAAAACACTTTTGTATATTTGACCACAACAACACAAATAAACAACATCATGGCTATAAGCACCACCATACGCATCCATATAGGAGGCGAATTGCTTACACGATTTTCTAAATTGGTGATTCACCAAAAAGTACACACACATCATACTTTTTCAATCCTACAACCCTTACCAAAAGAATTTGTGAGTCAAGCGCTAGATAAATCACAAAGCTACATTGGTCAAAACATAAAAATAGAAATAGCACCTTCCAGTCTAAGAACCACTTCACCGCTACTGTTTCACGGAATCATTACAGAAGCACAAATGATACGAACTTCGGGTGCTGCTGGAGGTATTATCATTAATGGTTATAGCCCAACCATTGCCATGGAAGGTACACCCAAAACACAATCTTTTTCAGACAATTCACTTTCAGATATTATAAAAAAAGTAACAGGCAATTATCCGCAAAGAGAAATACAACCCGCAGTTACTATAAAAAACGATACAACCCTACCCTATATAGTGCAATATAGAGAAAGCGATTTTGGTTTCTTGGCAAGATTGGCACAAAAAAAAGGACAATGGTTTTATCACAATGGTGAAGAATTGGTTTTTGGACAACCCAAATCTAAAAATTTCACCTTAGAATATGGTCGCTCCTTGCACAGTTTCAATATCGAAATGCGCACCAAACCACTTGGTTTTGAATATGTGGGTTATGATGCTAGTAATGCAGAAACACAAAAAGCCAATGCCACCGAAATAAATTACCAACCCGAGGGCTATGCAAAAGTGATGTATGAAAGGTCGAAAAAGCTTTTTCCAGACCATGCCACCATGCTTTATACACACCCTATTGAAGAAGGAAGTGCACGTACCCATTTAATAGATAGAGTAACCACACAATTGCAATCGCGTGCAGCAGACTTAGTTACTGCAAAAGGAGATAGTGATGAAACAGGCTTGCGAATTGGAGATGTTGTTTCCATTCAAGAACCTGCTTTTTCAATGACAGGAAATCTATTAGATGGCTTGCAAGAACAAAATTTTGGAAACTATATAATTACCGATATTACACATGTTTGTGAAGAATCGGGTTCCTATCATAATAGTTTTCAAGCAGTTCCGGAGAGTGTTTTGGCACCACCCTATGGTAATGTACACAATCACCCAACCGCCGATACCCAACCTGCTGTTGTTACAGACAATAATGACCCTGCGGGCTTAGGCCGAGTGCAAGTAACATTTGCTTGGCAAGACGGGAACACCCCTTGGATTCGCATGGTGAACCCACATGCAGGAGGCGGAAAAGGAATGTATTTCATTCCCGAAATTGGTGAAGAAGTATTAGTAGGTTTTGAAGCAGGCAATGCCGAAAAACCTTTTGTGCTTGGAGCCATGTATAATGGTAACGCATCAAGTGCCTATGCCACTTCGGGGAATGACAACAAAGTAATACAAACCAGAAGTGGCACAAAAATAATCATGAATGATGCAGCAGGAAGTGTTTTCATAGAAGATCCAAGTGGAAACACGTGGATGATGGACGGAAAGGGTAATATTAGTGTGAATGCACCGAATGATATTAGTCTAAATGCTGGGAAAAATATTACAATGACTGCGGGTCAAAACATAAGCAGCTTGGCAATTTTAAATATCTCTGAAAGCGCAGGTGCAAACAAAACTACAAATGTTGCAGCATCACATAGCTTGTTTGTGGGAACTGATAGCATGATGAATGTAGGAGGAAAAATGACAGAGATGATTGAGGGAAACAAAGAATCATACATAGAGAAAGACAAGCAAACTGTTGTTAAAGGAGAAAAACAAACACAAGTAAGTGAAAATTATGAAATACACTCTGTATCCGAAATCCATAATAATGCAGCAGAAAAATCAAACTTTTTTTAAGCCATGGAAAAAGAAAAAAACTATGCCAAAATAACCTATATAGGAGGAAACTATATCGAAAACATTAATGGCAAAAAGATTACCTATGCACAAAAGCATCAGGTTATTTCAGATAAAAAAATTGTGCAAACAGCTAAAAATGGAATACTATATAAAGAACCGCAAAGCCCTCCAACAATTTTACCTGCCACTACTACCATTAAAGTTTCTTTAAATCTTTTTTTCGATGGTACACAAAATAACAAAACCAATACCGAGGAAAAAATAAAGAAAACAGACGCATACAAGAAGGTAGGCAACAAAAAAAACGACAGCTATGAAAACGATTTTAGCAATGTAGCCCGTGGTTATAATGCAGTTAACCCTAATGCAGAAAATCAAGTATGTAAATACATAGAAGGTATTGGCACCGTAGATGAAGACAGTGATTATATTTCTAAAGGGGTTATATTAGGAGAAGGAGAAACTGGCATAAAAGCAAAAGTAGCCAAAGGTTGTATAGAAGGTGCCAAGGCATTGAGCGCATATGCAGGAAAAGACATAGAACTTGTTGTAAACGTTTTTGGTTTTAGCAGGGGTGCAGCAGCAGCTAGGCATTTTTTGCATGTGGCTACAAATGCAGCCCAAACCAAAAAAAGCAAAAAAGAAGGCTTTGTAATTGCCTTGCCGCCTAGTAAGTACTTGGATAGAGATAAAAACAAAAATGAAACAGTATCGCAAAATCCCGAAATTGAGATAAAAGAAAACCATGCACTACTTGCCTATGGCTATTTTGGAGCGTGTTTAAAAAAATATAATGTTATCCCAAAAAAAATTAGTTTCAAGTTTGCAGGACTCTATGACACCGTAGCTTCTTTTGGGTCGAACCACAGAGGAGGCTGGGGCATTGATAACGATACGGTGCAATTGGGTCTAGATGCTGTTAAAAAAGTCCATTTTGTATTGCATTTGGCAGCTGTAGACGAACACAGAGACAATTTCGATTTAACCAATATTGATAGTGCAGGTCTAAATGGACTTCAAATGAATTTACCAGGGGTGCATTCCGACATTGGTGGTTGCTATGTGAACAATCAAGTGGAAAATATAATTTTGCTAGCGCTATATGCTGAAAAATTTTGCAAAACCTTTGCTAGCATTATAGAAAATGACGGTTGGTATGCTAAGAATCAATTAGCAATTAAAAAAGAAACAAAAACACTATATGACCTAATTGGAACAAGAACACTACACAACACCTACGATAAAATTGCGCTAGAAACCGTTATTCACTATTCTAAAGAAACAGCAGGGGTTGAGTATTTAAATAATAAAGTAAAGATTATGAATGTTCAAAACACCAACGATGCCTTTTTAATAAATGCAAACAAACAACTCACTGCCTATAAAAATGCCTGCAACGAACTCCGCAACCAATATGTGCGAAAAGAAATAAATGACAATAATTACCTTCTGCGCTTAGCACAAATTGATTATAAAGACTATATAAAACCCGAAGATTTAAAAAAACTGCGCAATCGCTATTTTCATTGGTCTGCACAGCAAAGCATGGGGCTAAAACCAAGAATTAATTATCCTGCGACAGCAGAACAACGAACAAGAAACATACAAAATGGATAAACTAAAAAAACTACTTAAACATGCCTTGTGCATTATTATTATTATTAGTAACCTAACCCAATGTCAAAATACTAAAGAAGTGAATAAAAAATTCTATATAAAAAGCGCAAGCCCGGACGATGTGGCAATGTGCAGTGTGCTCCCCTTAGAAGCTGTTGTCTATACGCTAGAAGGCGAAGCAAGTTTTCCTTTTGGCAGTTCTGGAGGAAGATGGGGAGAATCTGGAAAAGGAGAGGGCGCGCAATGGGGCACCCCTATTGGTGCCAAAATAACCTATTATGCCGAGTTTGAGGGTAAATTCTACCATATCGATTTTCGCATGCCCCAAGACAGTATTCTAAACTATATGGAGCGTGCCTACCCGCGCTGGGACGATCTTGAGGCACCCACACAAGAATATAAAAATATAGGCAGAGGGTTTGAAGCACGAACAGATGGAGGGGTTTATGAAAGCTTTTCCGATTTAATTTTTGGTTTTGCTCCAGAAGGCATGCTGGTGGTTTGGTTGCGTTTTGGCACAACCCAAATAGAAGTGGGGCGCTACCAAGCTACAGTAATTACAGACCCCGCAGCAATTGAAAAAAACAGATTAAAAGTAGTCGCTTTTTATGGTTGCCATGAGAGTTATTTTTACGTGGCACAAAAAGAAAACTACAACCCCAATTTGTCTTCAAAACCCTGGGACAATTACCGCACACGCTATTCTTGGCGCCCTGTAATTGTTTCTGAAGATCCTAAACACAGACTCATGGAAACCATTTTTTATTATTATAATGGCGAAACCGAAATGGCTTTCCGTCCCTATGTTACAACGCCAACACACAGACAACGTGCACTACCTAAAGAATTAGTAGTCTTTTGGGAAACAGGAAAAACCAAAAATGAAAAATTCCAAGCTAGAGCCTTTTTTAATTGGGAAAAAGCCAACGAAATTTTCCAACAAGCAGGTAGCAATAGCGATTTAGAAATAAAAATCACCAATAACAACACCACAATAGAATTGTATCTTAATGGTACCCCTATACCCACCGATAGCACCAGAGTATATCTTTGGGAAGGAGAATATAGAGACTCCTATTAAGAGTAAAGAGTAAAGAGTAAAGAGTAAAAAATAACATGCCAACACACACTGCTCACACAGCAATTGCTTTAATTATGGCTATTCACAAAAAAGCAAAAAACCTTTCTATTACTGTTGTGTCTGATTATAATTTGGTGGTTGGAGGAAAATTAGAAAAAATAAGCAGTCAACATAATATAGAAGCTATCGACGGAAATTTGAACTTAATCTCTAATAAAAAAATAGTATCCGATGGGAACAAACATTAGTTTTGGAGATTATGCACCACCACCGCCTCCAAAAGGGACAATTAATATTCGTATAGGTGTGTTTTTTGATGGCACACAGAATAATAGAAGTAATTCTAGAGCAGGTGGTAATGACCCTAATTATACTGCCATTACCGACAAAGAAAAAAAAGCCTTCAAGAAAATGTCTAATAAAGATGACGACAGTTACATGAATGATTTATCTAATGTAGCAAGAAAAGAACTATGGTATAAAAAAGATAGTTATACAGAAAGTGTTTATGTTGAAGGGATAGGTACAGACGATTTAGAAGAAGACTCAGACGATTTAACCAACCATCTAGGAGTAGCTTTTGGTGCCGGTTCGCAAGGTGTTGTCGCTAAAGTAGAAAAAGGATGTGAATTAATTGCAAAAAAAGTCGAATCATTAAGTGGAAAAGATGATGTTAATGTTTTAACACTCGATGTGTATGGTTTTAGTCGTGGAGCAGCTGCCGCAAGGCATTTTGTGTACTTAATGTCTTTAAAAAAATCGAAACTTCAACTAGGAAGCCCTACAAACTCTTTAGGAAAAGAGCTAGAAAAAAGAAACAAAAAAATAGCATTGGTTAAAGTTCGCTTTCTAGGCTTGTATGACACTGTTTCGTCTTATGATCCAAATGCTAATAATTATACTAGAAATCCCGATTATACTAATGACGTAGCCGAACTAAACCTAAATACCATAACACACGCAAAAAAGATTATTCATTTTTGTGCAGCTGATGAACACCGTAAAAACTTTATGCTAACGCCCACTAAAACAGCAGGTGGCACAGATTATTATTTACCGGGAGTTCATTCCGATGTCGGGGGATGTTATACCGACAACATGGAAGAAAAAAATGTTCAAATAATGGACATAGACAATACTTGGAACACCCATTATACAGACAAAGAATATAAAGCTATTTTAAACAACGATTTAAAAAACCTAATAGAACAAGGATGGTTCAAAAAGGAAGAAGTAGTAACACCCAATTATGCATTAGAAACCTATATTAATAGAAAAAACATTCGCAATACCTATAGTTTTGTAACTTTATATTTAATGGCAGAAAAAACCAATAAAGAATATACCAATACTATTGATATGGCTAAATTAGAAACCAAACATATAATTCCTGAAGGAAAAGATCAAGACGGTTTATCGCTACTGGATTTAAAAGCACGTTTATGGGGCTATATAAACGATAACGAACCCCAAATGAAATATTATACCAATAAAGAAATTGAAGTTTTTAGAGCCAAACACACCGCAAAAGAAATAACCACAACCGAGTTTAACCGCATTGTGAAAGACCACAACATGCTGCTGGTGTTGCGCAACAAATACATTCACTGGAATTCTAATTTTGATAGTACCGTTGGGGCTTACGAACCAAATTATAGGATACAAAACAATATGATTCTTAGAACACGATTAAAAGAACCTAACTCATGAAAACAACAATAATACACTTATTTTTATTTACACTCCTACTAACCTCTTGCCAAAACACCCCTATGAAAAAATACGAATGGATACCTACCTCAAATGCTCCTGAACTATACCCTACCTATATTCACGATGGTCATTTATACTTAGAAGACGGCAATAGGGTTTATATACCTGGTTCAGGTGTAAATAAAAACGGCTGGGGCAATAGTGGTCCTTTTCACTCGCAAGGAGAAAATTTAAAAGCCGTTCCTGTAAAACTAGCTATTACTTGGGCAGCATATAAAGAAAACAAATTTTATACAGGTAGCTGGGATTTACCCGTAGCGCGAATTAAAGAATTATTTGAAAAAGGAACGATTGGCTGGAGAACCAATCTTCCATCTACCTATTCTGAAGTTAGAGTAGGTTGTGCACCTGGTGGTGTAGTGGTAGTATGGCTGTATGGAGACGACCAGCAAATAGAAATAGCGCGTTTTCAAGCAGAAGAAACACAAATTGCTATGAAAGATTTTGTACCAGACAATCCTATAATATCTCAAAATGAATTTTTTAAAATAATGGGGGAATTATCTCCAGAAGCAGAAGAATTATATAAAACCAAAGGCATTCAATATGATATTTGGGATATTTATCGCAAAAAATACGAGTGGAGAACAAGAATTGAAATTCCTAATTTTAATCTTTTAAATATTGGAATAGAAATGTTTAATGGAGAAGAAGAAACACTATTTAATGAAACAGTAAAAGAAAACTCCTTTAAAGAAAGAGCTGTACCTCGTTTATTAGACTATATAATACAAGATAAAAATGGAAAGAAAACAGTTTTCCAATTCAAATACTTAGACGAAGAAGAAATATTCAGTTTATTTAAACAAGTAGATACCTCAAAACCTATAGAAATTGTATTGCGAATGAACGAAGATTTAAGCAATCGTAAATTAATTTTTAAACAAGAGGATAAAGAATATCCTATTACAAAAATAGATTTAGACAATATGTGGGAATATAAAAATTAATAGGTTGAGAATTACAATCCTTATATATCTATTCTTTTTAAGTTTGGCTTCTTGCCATAAAAAAGTTATGAAAAAATACGAATGGATACCTACCTCAAATGCTCCTGAACTATACCCTACCTATATTCACGATGGTCATTTATACTTAGAAGACGGCAATAGGGTTTATATACCTGGTTCAGGTGTAAATAAAAACGGCTGGGGCAATAGTGGTCCTTTTCACTCGCAAGGAGAAAATTTAAAAGCCGTTCCTGTAAAACTAGCTATTACTTGGGCAGCATATAAAGAAAACAAATTTTATACAGGCAGCTGGGATTTACCCGTAGCGCGAATTAAAGAATTATTTGAAAAAGGAACGATTGGCTGGAGAACCAATCTTCCATCTACCTATTCTGAAGTTAGAGTAGGTTGTGCACCTGGTGGTGTAGTGGTAGTATGGCTGTATGGAGACGACCAGCAAATAGAAATAGCGCGTTTTCAAGCAGAAGAAACACAAATTGCTATGAAAGATTTTGTACCAGGTAATCCTACAATATCTCAAAATGAATTTTTTAAAATAATGGGGGAATTATCTCCAGAAGCAGAAAAATTATATAAAACCAAAGGCATTCAATATGATATTTGGGATATTTATCGCAAAAAATACAAGTGGAGAACAAGAATAGAAATTCCTAATCATTCTTTTGAAAGAATTATTATAAAAATGTTTAACGGTGAAGAAGAAACACTATTTAACGGTGTTGATACACAAAATGATTTCAAAGAAAGAGCTATTCCTAATTTCATTTCCTTTGTTTACAGAGACAGCGCAGGAAAAGATACCGTTTTTGAAGTAGAAAACGTTGACGAAGAAGAAATATTCAGTTTATTTAAACAAGTAGATGCCTCAAAACCTATAGAAATTGTATTGCGAATGAATGAAGATTTAAGCAATCGTAGGCTAATTTTCAAACAAGGAGATAGAGAAATCCCAATCACAAAAATAGATGTAGATAATATGTGGGAATATAAAAAATAACATGCTAACACACACTGCTCACACAGCAATTATTTTTTCACCTTTGGTGGTTTGCACAATCGCTACAGAATAATAATGAATAGATGACCCTTTTCAAGGCACTACTCTAAAAAAAACAAACCACATTATAACAAGGTATTTACTACCTTTGTTACCATGTGGTTAAATTCACTATCTGCATTGGCTCAAAGCCCATGTTCCCCATCCTAGTACTTTTCTTTTTGAAAACCCCAGTCACGAAGCTCTTGTTTGTAGGTATCTGGATAATTCGCTTTTAAAAGATTAATAATGGCATTCAATCCTTTTACTAAATTCTTTTTCAGTTCGTTCTTATCCCCTACTTTCACCGAAACCTGACCGTCTATTTGTGAAGCCTGCCCCACAAAAGTATCGTACTGAGTGGCTATTGGTGTCCAAAAAGCCAATCCATATTGCTTGTCTTCAAAGCCGTGTGCAGACAAAGCCTCCAACAACAATTGTAAAGCTGCAATACGTTTGTTTTGATCCGTAGGAAAAACATACTTTTTCCCTTTATGTTCAATACCAAAAGCAGCATAATAACTCGTTGCATTTTCTTTGGTATATTTATCTGTAATATACCCCTTCACATAAGACAACGCATTATCTATTTGATTGTCTAAGGTTCTCAACGATTGAGTCAACTGTGGTCTAGTAGCCCCTTTTTGCAACCTAATGGCTAAAATCGTGTTATAACTATTAGCCTGTGTTTGAAATTGCGCAACCGTTAGCCAGCGCAAAGTAGCCCATTCATTTGCCAACCACTTCTCACTCACTTTGGTTACCACAGTACCAAAATTAATATCCGCAACCGGTAGGCTTCTTTTTCTTTGCGGCTTTCCATTTCCTAAATTCGATGTTGTTTTCATAATGCTTAAAATTTAAATTATTATTTTAATACAAAAAGAACAAACCACATGCCAATTTTGTAGCCTTAATATTAAAAAAATGAAATTTTATACTTATTTTATGATTTTTACCCTATTTAATGTTAAAAAACACAAAAAAACAAACCCTGCAGTATCAAAAAACTATAGTAACCCACTATGATGCACTGTGCATTAGAGCACCCTCCTATAGTAACCCACTATGATGCACTGTGCATTAGAGCACCCTACTATAGTAACCTACTATGAAGCACTGTGCATTAGAGCACCCTACTATAGTAACCTACTATGATGCACTGTGCATCAGGGCACCCTCCTATAGTAACCCACTATGTTGCACTGTGCAACAGGGCACCCTCCTATAGTAAATATGTTAATGCACTTGCAATGAATTTGTCATTTTTAAACCGCAACAAGAAAAACCAATGCTTTTACCATACCAATGCTTAAAGTAAGTTAAACATACATAAGATTTTTTTGATGATTTGTAAGCGAAAAAATGATATATTTGAAAAGTGTTATTTTATAGTGCCTATACACCCAAAATTGGGTAGCTATGCTCAACTATTTTACAAAATACTGAGCATATAAATAAGTTAGCAGCAAGATTAGATATAGAATACTCAAAAAATGAAGCAACAAACAGAAGAACAAATTGATATTTTCACAAAACTATTTATTAATTGGGAACTTGACACTTGGGCCAATATTCTTGAAGTTGTTGGGTTCACAATAGCCGTTATAGCTTTCATAATTGGATTAATAATTAAATCTGAAATTAAAAAACTTAAAACTGATTTATTATTTGAAAAAAGAATCAAAAAACACTTGACGAATCTTACAAGTTCAGCATCTAAGTTGAATGTTTTTTTAAATGACTATAACAATAATAAATCTGAAATCAAAACTGAACTTGGAATTTGCATAACAGAATTGCAGGATTTGGTAACTAAAATTAGTTGTAAAGAAAGTTTAAAAGCTAGAAAATTAATTCGTTTTACGAAAAGTAGGCGTAATAAAAAATTTGCCGATGAAAGAGAAGACGACGATTCTACTCTTAAACATTTTTTGACAAAGCACATCCATAGAATATATGAAACAAACTACGATGATATTTGGATAATCTATGATGGAATTTTAGAGGTTCTGAGACAGATGGAAAACATTAAAGAAAATAAAAACAAAGGAAAAATATGAGTACAAGGGATTATGTTAGATTCGTATCTAAGTTAAATAGAGAAACTAAAGAAAATAAAATAAAATGGCAAAAAAGTACTTCCCCAGTAAAATCTCTTATTGGGTCTGAAACTCTTATTGATTTTGTCTATACCACAAATGTTGTTGATAAAATTATTAGACTTTTTAAATTTAAAGAAAAGCATTACAATGATGAAGATATTTATGATTGGGTAGAAAATTATAAACTAGAATTTATAGATATGACAGGTAATTCAATCTATACATTACCAGCTGACAGATCAATTCCAGATTTATATGAAACTGTTAGGTACAAAACATCTGGAATTGAGTCTTTTTTTGATAGTTATCTATCAGATGACGAATAAAATCCTGCTGCTAACAGCTAAGGTTTCGTTGCGTGCGAAGCACGAACAATGAAACCGTGGTTGAACGGAACCTATTATATTCCAATACTATGGGGTTTTCGTTATGTTTTTAGAAGGAATTTCAAGAGACATGTGAGCCTCTTTTTTTTGGAGTCAACATTAGTCGTTTTTTTTGAGTGATTTCCTTCACTGATGTATATAAATACCCTTACCCATAAAGTTAACTTTTACAGGAATTTGAGTTTTAGCTACCGCCAATGAATGATAAAAAATGCATTTAAAAAAGTTTTTAGTGAAGCTTAAATCCGCTATTTTTACTTCAATTTATAACACAAAGTAAAATAAACGGAGGTTTTAAGACAAACTGACGTTGTGTAATATACTAAAAAAGAATGCTTCATATTTTAATGTATATAATCTATTTTTTCGTTGGAATTATTATTCCATTAGTAATATCATATTTGATATATAGATGGTTTAAAAAGAAGCACAGTTGGTTTGGATTCAAAATTTTAGCTATAATCCCTGCTATAATTGGAATTTATATTGTATCTCAAGACATTTATATCTCTACAACATTCTCCGATAAGGAATACCGAGATGATTTTCAATTGATAACAGGCAATTCATTTCCAATTGATGGAAAATACATTTATCGCGTTGCCTCTTTTCACAATTATTCTATGCAATACAATTCAGCAGCCTTGATTGAGTTTGATAACTCAAGTTATTTCAAGAATATTTTGGTGGACAACGGATTCTCCCCTTCCAACCAATTCGTTAAATCAAAAGAACTGATTAAAGTTGAAAAAAAAATGAACGATATAAACTATGAACAAATATTAATCAAGCGAATTCAGAACCAACAATATTATTTTGCGGGATTTTTAAACGATGGAAAATCGATAGTTTTTGCAAGTACAAATCAGTGGAGATAAAGTACATCACACAACAATGGTAACTGCAAGCGTAAAGGCAAAAATTTCGAAGATAAAATGCTCTATGTAATATAAGTAACAGAAAATTCAAAATTAAAATTAGTACTTTGTTATATAGAATAATTTTAAAAATAGAAAATATGAAAAAGGTTATAATGATTTTGGTAATTCAATTAAGTTTTCTTACTGCATGTAACAAAGATGATGTATTGGTTTCTTTAAGCGACCAAGAAAAATCTGATTTAATTTTTTTGAGAGAAGAGGAAAAGTTAGCGAGAGATGTTTATATCTATTCTTATAATAAGTATGGACAGAATATTTTTAACACTATTTCAAATAGTGAACAGTCACATATGAATAATGCTTTGAGACTAATAAATAAATATGGATTGACAGACCCTATAACTGATAATTCATATGGTGTGTTTTCAAATAGCGAATTACAGACGCTTTATAATGAATTAACAGCTAAATCTGATATTTCACTTAATGAAGCATTAAAAGTGGGTGCAAACATAGAAGATTTGGACATTAATGATATTAAGATATTTAAAAGTCATACAACCAATGCGGATTTAATCAATGCTTATGATAAACTTAGTTGTGGTTCAAGAAACCATATGCGAAGTTTCGTTGGACAGTTAGGAACTTATACACCCGCTTATATTAGTCAAACAGAATATGATGCTATAATTAACTCTTCAAATGAACAATGTGGTCAATAATTCACAAACAACTTATGCCTTTAAAAACAGAAAAGGATAGATAACGACAGTAGGTAACAGCGATAACTGTTGCACAACTATCATTTTCAAAATAAAGCTCCAAAAAGCATAAAATTTTCACCTCGTTTAAGCACTTTTAAGCGAGGTTTATTTTTAAAATTAAGTTAACACAAAAATTACAAGGTCATATTTAGAGTTACAGCAATATATACTTATGTAAATACTAAAACTTAGAACAAATAAAAGCCCATTTAATGATTTGTAAGCGAAAAGCTATATATTTGAAACACGCTTTTATAGCATCTATACCCTAAAAAAGATAAATTGACACTATAACGTAGGGTATTAAATGAGTTATAAAACATTTTTAAAAATATGAATTTTAAAAAAACACTTATAATTATTATATGTTTGGCACCAATTATAATTCATTTAATTGGGTGTAAAAATTTACATATAGTCAATAAGAATGCTATCGAAATTCCTTTTGAATTGACGGAATATAATAACATTAAGATTAAAGCTATACTTAATGAAACAGATACATTAAACTTAAAATTTGACTCAGGTACCACAGGTCTTTTGTTAACACACAAAGCGATAAAGGAAAAAACTAATTTGCTAAAAAATAACGGAGAAGATAGTATCACCGAAAACTATGTTAAATTAAAAAACCTTTCTTCATTGCAAATTGGAGCTTTAAAGTGGAATGATTTGGAAATATACCCCGTAGAACATTCAGGTCAAGGAACTGACGGTAGATTTGGTTGGGATTTATTTAAAGATAAAATAATATCTATTGATTATGACAAAAGCCTTTTGACTGTTCATGAACAAATGCCAGATATAACAAGTTACACAAGATCTTCTCTAGAAAAAACAGAAACATTATTTTGTATTAACGGGGTAATTAAACATAAAAATAAAACTTATAAAAGTCGTTTTCTATTTGATACAGGCTACCAAAGAGCCTTATTGTTAGACAAAGATATTTTGCAAGAACAATCATTTCCTAAGGATTTAAAAATAATCAAAACAAATCAATTAAGAAATGGTGCTGGTGAAATTTTTATAACTAAAGTAGTAGAACTACCCTCATTATTTATAGGCGAGCAATCCGTTTCTGAATTTCCAGCTCAAATCCTTAACAGAGAAAATCCAGCAGGCTTTAAAACTCATATTTTAGGAAATGAGTTGATGAAAAGATTTAATACTATTTTAGATTTTAGAACTAATTACATCTATCTGAAAAAAAACAGTTTATTTGAATTAAAATATGCTGATGAATCTTAAAGTAAAAGCTTTACAACAACATTAAACCACTCATACGCTGAATGTCTATTAAGAATATTACAACCTTACAAAATTGGATTGGCAGTTTATCTGCAATTTGGTTAATCTTCTATCCAATATTTTACCCTTTTGCTGTATTAGTAAACATTATAATTCCTGTAGTTGGAATTTTATTTGCATTAAAGCATCAAGGGAAAGTTGGCATTGATTCTAGAAAATGGAACAATACGTCTATTCCCAAAATTAATTCTGCTATTCTATTTCCATCATTCGCATTAATTTTAAGAGCACTGATTGATATTAAAATCTTAGGATTCAAAAACATTTTAATCTATGCATTACTAATTAGTGTTCCTTTAATAATAGTCTTATTTTATGGAACAAAAGAATATCTAATTAGAAAAAATATTTTTACTGGAATGATCTGGGGAATAATCTTCCTATTCACTTTTGGTTGTGGAACAGCAATTTGGACGAATGTATTACTTGACAACTCAGAGCCTGAATTTTATAGGTCAAAAATCATAAATAAAGAGATTGAAGAAAGAAAAACAACAGCCTACAGAATTGATTTTGAACCTTGGGGTCCAATTTTAGAAAATGACTTACTGAGAGTTTCTAAAAAAGAATTTGACAACCTAAAAGTAAACGACTCAATTGAATTAGAATTAAGAAAAGGATTTTTAAAAACTAAATGGGTTATAAAAAAATAACGTTGTATAGCCGTTTGTAACAATTGCTAGGCTCGGTTTGTATTTGGAATTTTATTTTACCACTTCGTACTTTGTGCACATGTCTCCGAATTTTCTAAAATAAGTTTATATTTGTTATGGCTTGGTATTAGTTCACACCACTACACGTAGCCGAAAAACATTGTGTTTAATACAAGAAAACAAACAAAATCAATGAACAAACTACTAATTGCAATAACAACTTTAATTTTATTGGGTTGCAATACCGAAATCAATAAGGAGAAAGGAAACAATGAGAACAAACAAAATTATGAGACAGAAATAAATGGAAAGATTAGGGTTTTAAACTTCGGAACTGCTCATTTAAGCCAAACGTCAGACGCAAATTCTTCCCAAATCAATTTGAATGACCCCAATGAAAAAGCTGACTTAAAAAAGCTCGTTGAAAAAATCGTTAAATTTAAACCTACTATTATTTGCATTGAGTTGGAACCTAAAAACAATGACTATATAGCTTCTATCTATTCTGAATATGTAAAAGATCAAAACAAAAGATTAAATTACTCGGACGAATTAAATTCCATCGGACTAGAAGTGGCAAGGTTGAGTGGTTCAAATCGAATATATGGAATTGATAGCCAAACAGGGTTTGATT
This sequence comes from Flavobacterium sp. KY-23415, assembly GCF_055384985.1. Lineage (NCBI taxonomy): Bacteria > Pseudomonadati > Bacteroidota > Flavobacteriia > Flavobacteriales > Flavobacteriaceae > Flavobacterium > Flavobacterium sp. KY-23415. The sequence goes on from NZ_AP044001.1 coordinate 127,403, forward strand.
ACCCAAGTTTGGTCGAGATTGCTAATAAAAAAGTCGCTGACAGTCTTTATATTTCTCAAGTTATGGATAACTACCAAAGGGTTAATGCTTTGAAATTTAAAGAACAATTTAAAACGATCAATACGAGAAGTTATAAAATGGAAACATTTAACCTATACAATTTCTTAGCAACACAACATACCAAAGGAAATCAGGAAGGAGTTGATGAAATTACTAAATTCTACCAACGGAATTTAAAAATGTTCAGCAATTTTAATGACATAAAAATGACCGAAAATGACCGTGTCTTTATCCTTTTAGGAGCAACACACACCGCCTATTTTGACGTATTTTTGGAGAATAACCCAAAATTTCAATTAGAAGATCCGAATAAATATACTGATTATTAAAAGTACTGAGCACAACAACGTGAGAAGTTCATTATATACTTTTGTAATAGCGACAAACAAAAAGTACAGTACTTAAACTACTGGATTGAATGTAAATGTGGGATTTCTATAAAAAACTACCATTAAAAACCAAAGTTAATGCATCAATTCATATTGTTTTCTATAGGTATTATCATCTTCCGTGTGTAGTTCGAGGAGTCAATAGACAAAGCAAAGCATGGCAATACTTCGTATGTTCGTCTTCGGTTGTGTCATTGAATAATCAAAAATATAAGAATATATATATTGGATTTGCTTCTTTTTTAAAGCATAAATCTGTTATTTTTACTTTATTATGTATAACAAATTAGAATAAACGGAGGTTTTTAGATGAACTGATGTTTGATATTAATTTAGAACTTCGAAAAATGACTGAAAAACTAAATAAGGCAATAGAATTAAGAAATCAAAAAAACTATTATGAATCAGAAAGAATTCTGAAAGAATTAATTATTGATTACCCAAATAATGCTCAAATCTATTATCATTATGCTTGGCTTTGTGATAATATGGAAAGGGAAATTGAAGCTAAACCAAAATATGAAAAAGCACTTGAACTAGGCTTAAACGGTGAGGATTTAAAAGGCTGTTACCTTGGCCTAAGTAGTACTTATAGATGCATTGGTGAATATGAAAATTCTATAACTCTCTTAAACAGAGCTATTGAAGAGTTCCCATCTAATAATGAATATAAAGTTTTTAAAGCCATGAGTCTATATAATACAGCCAACCACAAAGAAGCTATGAAATTATTATTGAATGTTATTGCAATGACAAGTAATGATCTTGGCGTTCAAGAGTACCAAAAAGCAATTGCCTATTATTCGGATAAACTAGATAAAAAATTCATTTAATGAAATTACCATTATATCAAATCGATGCATTTACCGACAAAATATTCGGTGGTAATCCGGCATGTATCGTACCACTTGAAAGATGGTTACCAAACGATATTCTTCTAAAAATTACAAAAGAAAATGCTGTTGCTGAAACTGCTTTTTTTGTGGATAAAGGTGATAAAATACATTTACGCTGGTTTACTCCCGAAATTGAAATGGACTTGTGTGGACATGCTACGCTTGCAACAGCTCATTGTTTAAAAACAATTTTGAATTACAAAAAAGATAAAATAATCTTTGAAACCTTAAGTGGAGATATAACAGTCATAGTAGAAAATGATTTCTATTATTTAGACCTCCCATCAAGAATGCCAATTAAAAGTAGTTTACCTGAAAACATCTCAAAATCATTAAACATTCAACCAAAAGAAGTTTTAAAATCAAGAGATTATTTATTATTATATGATTCTGAGGAAGACGTAAAAAACATAACTATTAACCGTCATTTTTTTGACGAAATAAACCTTGATCCAGGTGGCGTTATTGTTACTGCTAAAGGTGTAGATTGCGATTTTGTATCTCGTTTTTTTACTCCACAAGCATCAATTTTAGAAGATCCTGTGACAGGTTCGGCACATTGTTCATTAATACCTTTTTGGGCAAGTCGTCTATATAAAAATGAGCTTACAGCTTCACAAATTTCGGAACGCATTGGAAAACTAAATTGTAAAAACAAGAAGAATCGTGTCATAATTAGCGGAAAAGCTAGAACATACTCAATAGGATATTTATGGACAGAATAAAAACTAATGCTAACAACAAAAGTTAATGCATCAATTCATATTGTTTTCTATAGGTATTATCATCATTCCGTGTGTAGTTCGAGGAGTCAATAGACAAAGCAAAGCATGGCAATACTTCGTATGTTCGTCTTCGGTTGTGTCATTGAACACTTTAAAAAACAAGGATATATACTTGGAATCGTTTCTTTTTTTTAAAGATAAAACTGTTATTTTTACTTTATTATGTATAACAAATTAGAATAAACGGAAGTTTTTAGATGAACTGATGTTAATATCATTTAAAACAAACAACAACATGAACCGACTTATATTAACAATAACAAAATTGGCTCTTTTTATTATAGCTATATCATGTAACGATTTAGGTAGTGCAACAAACAATAAAACCTTGGCAAATGATTCATCGAAAAAAAAATTAATCTTAAAAGAAAAAACTTCCTTTTTATCAAGGTATCCTTTGTTAACTTGGGCTAGAAAAACCCCTGTTGAAATAGGTTGTATGCTAGAAAACGAATTTTCTTATCGAGATACTATCTTTAATTGTAATTATAAAAATTATGTAAACAATGGCGATCCTTGTAAAAATACTGATGAATATTATGAAGGAATAAATTTCCCCGTTGAATTAGCATCAAAAGTGAATTCTCTGATTGAGAACATAAATCTTAAATTTGAACACGGTAATCTTCAGGAGATATCAATCACTTTTAAAGACAGTTTGTTAAAAAATGAAATTAAACAAATGTTTGATTTGCCTGTAACAACACAAGATTTTCCAGATAATGTTATGAATATTCAATATGGAGAAAATGTGCTTTCAAACGAAAAGCCTATCAACCCAAACTATACTAAATGGCTAACAATTACAGTATTTGAACACATGGGGGCTGGTGATGTGGATTGTGATTAAAGACAATCCAAATTGCAAAAAACAAAAAGGAGACAGAATTAGAAAATATACGAGAAAAAGGGAGAAAAACAACACAAAAGAAAGAATGAACGATTTGAATAAATATATTTCGAATTATCAAGATCAACTGAAAAAAGGAGATATTTTAATTGCTTATAATGAGTTAGTGAAATTCGTTATGAATATCAGAACCGAATGCATCAAAACACTTTCAGACCAATATTCATTTGCTGGAATTCTTCACGGATATTTGGACTATACCTATTTCTACTATTCCAATGATTTTTTAAAAAGTAAAAAACTAAAATTCGGACTTGTTTTGAATCACGTGGAAATGAGATTTGAGGTTTGGCTACTTGGCAACACAAAACCAATTCAAGAAAAATATTGGGTGTTAACCAAAAATAGTAAATGGAATAAGAATAAAGATATAATGCCAGAATACTCAATACTTGAAGTGTCTTTGGTTGAAAATCCCGACTTTAATAATCTGCAGAAACTCACAGCACAAATAACAACAGAAATGATTAAAACTTCGGAAGAAATACTGAATTATCTTAAAACCATAACAGGGATTATACCCCGTTAATTTTAAAAAAAAATGAAACTGTATAAGAAAATTTTGATACTTTATAGAAAAATAATAATATATTTGAGGAAACAAAAAAGTAAAATATACTTTCGTTTATACTTCCAAAACCGCTAATTGACACTACTGAGTATTGGATGCAAACAAATTGAAAACAATTGGCTAGGCAAGGCTAAAATATAAACAATAGATTCAAAAATAATTATCAAAATGAAAAGTATATTTTTATTCATCTGTAGTTTTTTGATGGCACATAACACTTTGTATTCTCAAAATATAGCGGATTTGAGCAATGACAAATTAGAACTTAATAACGTTTTAAACACTTTTATGAGTAGTTTAAAAACAAAAGACAGTATTAGTCTTTATGATTTATTCTATGACGGCAATGTTACTTGGGTTGGAGTCTATAAAGACAAAACACAACAAAAAAGGCTCGAAAAAGATTCAAGTTTATTAAACTATAAAGTTTCTGATTACAAATCTTGGTTTAGAAGCACTACCAAAGGAGCTCTTAAAGAAGAAAAATTCTATAATGTTAACATTGATACAGATGGACATATTGCTTCTATTACTTTTGATTTCAGTTTTTGGGCAGGAGAAAAAAAGGGTTTATGGGGAAAAGAATCTTGGGGACTTGTAAAAATTAAAGACAAATGGAAAATTACTAGTGTTATCTTTTCTATGGAACAAGAGAATATTTTTCCTGAACCTAAACGAGAATAATACTCGGCTCTTATGTTAACTACAACCAAAAAACGTATCAAATAACAAACCCAATTTAAAATCTAAAAATGAAACAATGCTTAAAATCATTTTTAATTATAATCTTATTTTTATCTATTATAAGTTGTTTAGGACCAGGTTTGCAAGATTTTTCTACAGAGCTAAGTAATAATTATTCCATAAACAGAACTTCACCCCATAATATAATGATTACACCAAAAGATGGATGGAATAATAAAATTGCCATTATACCAACAAAAGTATTAAAGGTAAATATTTATAACAATTTTATAATTGCTGAAAGACAAGGATTAAAAAAACGTTCTCCAGATGACACTCAAGATAATTATGAAATTCCAGACGAGAAAATTAAAGATTATTGGATTTTAAACACAGCCAAAAATTACGTATTAGGGAATTTAAAATTTTCAACTTTTCAAAAAAAACTTGATTCATTGAATATTCCTAAAAATATCAAATTGATTGATGTTTATGATTATTATTAAAAAGTTAGTAACGAAGGTTTATTAATCAGTTCTTATTTTTTTCTAGTAGTTTACATAATAAATTTGTGAGTCGTTGTGCTCAAAGAGCCAAAAACATGAGCAAAACGAACTTGCAAAGTAAATAAATAAAACACTGTGCCAATTCGTCTTCGTCACGGAACACTACACCAATGTAAATAAACGCATAGTGAAGTACACACAGACAATTAAAAAAGACACACCTAATGTTATCACTAAAAAACAAATTAATATCTACATATGAAAACACATTTAAAATTATTTGCTTCAATATTTTTGATTTTTTGGACAACCAATCAAATTATAGCTCAAGAAGAAGCTACTCAAAGTCATAAAGATTCTTTAGCCGTTTTAATAACTCAATATTATGATTTGAATATAAAAATATTCAAGGCGAATTCAACTTTGCAAGATATTGATAACGTTTTTAACCTTTTTACAGAAGATTTTACTTATGTTCATCCCAAGTATGGAGGAACATATACAAGAGAGGATTTATATAAAGGATATGTGCGTAATCAAAAAAATGGAGGATATAACGGAAGTATAATAGCCATTAAAATAGAAAATAAAATTATTGGTCTGAACGCTGTAGTTGTAGAGAAAAGATTTGTGGAAAAAAAAGACGATAAAATAAATGATGGTAAACCAGAGATGACTCTTTTTGAGTTTAGGAGCGGAAAAATCTCACGTATATATGAATATTGGTAGTCAAACAATACAGTGCTCAACAACGAAACGTAACTATCAATTTTAATTATTTTAAAAGTTACTCACCATCAATGAGTTGGAATTGGGTTCAAAAAAACAACTATAAAACCATAATTGTAGTATCTATTTTTTCCTTTTCCTTTCTTCAATTTCCATTGCTTTTATTTCAATATTAATATCATCACGGCTTTCAATATAGGTTACACCTTCTACTGCTCCACCATAATAATAATGTTCGATGTTACTAAAAAGCCTATAATACTTACACAATGTCCATTATAATGCGACAAATCAATGCCTGTTAATTTATTTTTGTCTAAATACAAAACAAAACAATTTTTATAATTAGCATAGATTAAATCGTCACGAGAGAAAAAGATTAATATATCTCCTTCTTTTTTGTATCTTAAAAAACCTGTTATACCAATCCATTTTCCATCATATTTTTCAGGATTTGAAATTAAAGGTATCATAGAATAACTTTTAGACGTTTTTTCAACTTCCTGAGAAAAACAATTAAAAATTATTAAAAAACAAACAAAAGTAAACAAAGATTTTATCATTTTTATTTTTGATTTTTATAAAATTATGATTTTTATCTAATGGCAATGGATACCCATCAATGCACAAATATAATAAATATCAAAATTGACTGCATTCAGATTTACATTATGAATTAGCCAATTCAGCAAATTCCTTTATCAATAATTAAGCAATTAAAAATCTGTTTTACCAATTCAAATATAACCGACTCTCCTTTCATAGTTTTTAAATTCAAAAACAATACAATTCCTTGAATTCTAAATGATCATATTTCTTCTTTTTCAAAATACTTTTTTAATTATATTTGACAAAAATCTGTGATATTTTTTTCACAGACAACAATTAAGTATAATTCAAAAGACAATCTAATACTATTACAAAATAGAATTGTATTTCTTATGGTAACTCTTGAATATATTCTACTTGGATTAACCTATACAACGCTTTGCATTTCAATATTTTTGCAATGGATTTGCTATAAACGTAATATTGAGAATATTGAAACCATAGCATTCACCATTTCCCTTTTAATACTGGTTATTTCTATTAGTCTTTCACCATTATTTCCTGTAGGTGAAACATCTAATATTGCTACTCTAACAGCTATGGTGTTGGTATCGACTACAACTTTCTTAAACACATGGAGCGAAAGAAAACACACGCTAAAAAGTAACTACAAAGTAGCTTATTTAATTCTTACCTCTTTACTACTTATTGGTATTTTTGTTACCTATTTTACAGATCATTTGATTGTTGCTCAAAATGCAGTAGTTCTTTTTTTAATGTGTTCTATAATCGGAGCATTAGGTTTGGCACAGTTTACTAAACCAATAAAAAAATATGTTCATCTCGAAAAAGCAAATAAGATATTCGGTTGGGTATTTTTATTATTTGTACCTGTTTATCTAATTTTTCATTATGGTTTTGAACAAGAATATCAGCAATTTCCAATCGGTTTCTTGTTGTATATTGCCTTTTCTTTATTGGCTATACACAAAATTTATGATGACTTACAAAGATTATCGCTTGTAAACAAAAAGATTGAACCACATCAACAACATTTTAAAAACTTTGGTTTAACCGAAAGAGAAGAAGAAATTGCCAGACTATTAGTGCAAGGAATTACCTATCAAAACATTTCTGAACAATTATATATTGCATTACCTACTGTAAAAACCCACGCAAGTAACATCTATAAAAAATGCAATGTAAAAACACGTCACGAACTTGTATTCATTTTAACTTCCTAATTATCAACACTCATACTTTAGTATGATATCTTAATTTATAGTCAAAATCCGCCTATTGCCCGATTGTGAGCTTTTCACAACGCATATAATTTTGCTTCAAAATAAAAATAAAATGAAGTACACATTATTTATCATCGCAATCGTGGGAATTTGTACCATTAGGGCTAATGCTCATAATTTGGCACTCCACCCAACAAGCACAGTAAGTCTGTTTACCAAGAAAAACACTACTTTAGGAGTCAATCTTAGTCAAAAAGACACCACAAAAAACAAAAACATCAAATTCTTTATCGCTTATGATTTTGGTGAAGCTGCTTTTAACCAGTTCAAATCTCTAGGAGGTGAAGTTGGTATGCAATTTAAAAACAAACATCTTCTCAGATTAACACACACCAATCTTCATTTGACAGAAAAACATCTTTCATCAAATTTTGCAAGTGCAGTTAATGGTAAAAATGTAAAAGGAAAACAATTTGGGTTTGAACTTTTCTATGACTTTCCTCTTTTTATAAAAAGTCTTTACATTGCTCCTTCTCTAGGGTATTATGATAATGAATATACCCACACAATCCTAAATGAAAAAATTAAAAAATCTTCTTTTTCAGCAGGAACCGCCATCAGTTTTAGTGAAAATGATTTGTTCAAAATAAAAGGCTTATACTACCGAGTTTCTGTACCCTTTAGATTTAATTTTGATGCTATAAAGGAAACAAAATTGGGTGAAACAACAATCAAAAGCAATCTTTTTGATAACAATATATGGTTTTTTGTAGGATTTCAATTTTAATACAATGAAAAAGAAGATAGCAATCATCATATTAGTCAGTTTGTATATTTTAAACGTTCAAGCACAAAGTACAACATCTCAAAAACAAAGACTGGATTTTGCAAAAATGTATTTAGAATGCGGTGGAACTTACCTACCGTCATTTATTGGAAAGCAGTTCGTAAATAATCAATTGAGTACATTTGAACATTCAGCTAGCTTAAACCCTTACCTTACTTGGGGAGCATTTCACTTTTGGGGGCATACCGAATTTTATGTCACCTTTCCATTAAAGCAGTTAAACTTAACAAAGAATAGCGAAATCGACCACCAACTTTTACATTCGGTAGCTACAGGAGCACGAATATATCCTTGGGCTATGAAAGAGGGAAAAATACGCCCTTATATTGGGGCAAATTGGGGAGCATTAGAATTTAGACAAAAGTTAAAACCTGATGAAGATCAACCCACACTTTCCAAAGACATACTGCTCAATTATGATGCAGGATTAATGTATAATTATAAAAAAATTGCACTAAGGCTAGGCATTAACTATTTCCCAAACAACAAATGGAAGTATCCAGTAAGCAAAACTAAAATAACGGAAATAGAAACGCCACCTGTATCTTTTCAATTAGGATTGCTCTATACATTCGATTTATCAAAAGATAATACCCAAGAAAATATCGACAAATGGAATAGCTATCCAAGAGTTTCAAAACTATCTTATGATGCCAAAAAGTTTGGAGACTTTTTTATAGGGATTGGTCCTTCGCTTTCGTTTTCATTAGCAAAATCAGACTATAATACTAGTCAGTTTCCCTATTTGCAACAAAAACTTACCTCATCTAGTTATCTTGATATTGCAGTGGGCTATCATTTTAACAAAGCCAATTTATTTACAGCAATCTCATATCGAAACCCAGCTTATAAAACGGAAGGTTTTGGTACTAGTCAAACTATTAAAAAGACATCTATAACATTAGAAGTAAATAAATTCTTGACAGATTACTCGGGTTTTGCACCATATATTGGTGTTAATGTTGCCTATGATCAATTAGATTATAAACATATTGTTGACGACCTAAAAAAGCAACAATCATTCACAAATGCTGTAGAACCAGGAATCACTTTTGGTTGGGATATTGTGCCAGGAAAAACAAATGAAGCACTTATCTTGCGAACCAATTTGAGGTGGTATCCTTTTTCTAAATTTGAGCTAGACAACAAACAATTTAATTTTAGCCAATTAGAATATAACCTAATTCAAATAGTATTTTATCCCGAAAGATTTAAATGGGGAAAATAACACAAAAGATTGCTCAAAAAATTGGGAATTGCTTTATTACTACCCTTAAAACAAAACAATCTCATTTTAAGCTAAGTTTATTTTTAGTTAAATTACACAACTATAAAATTAAAACTGTTCACCATTAATTCATTACAATTAAACCCAAATTAGGCATTAGAATTCTTTTTCAAAAATAGTTACTTTAATACTCCGTTTTGCATCCATTTCTCTCATGACAAAGTCTAATGCCTAATCTGGATTAAACAATTAAAAAGTAAACACATTATAAACGCAGCTGTAAAATTTAAAATATAGTGAAAACTTTTTGATAATTTTTAAGCAGAAAAAACAATATATTTGGAACATTATAAAAACAAAAAAGATTCGTATTGGCACTCCAAATTGAATGAATTATAAACAGTTTTTTTTGGTATGCAAACAATTTAAAAGTAAGCTTAACCACTAAATTTCACAAAAAAACCGAATGAAAAAAATAATCATATTTACTTTTATTATTAGTCTTATAGCATGTAAAAATGAGACAAGAAATAATTTAAATGAGACCAAAATTGAGGATACAAAAATTAATGAAAAAGAAGAAGTGATTGGTTCAACAAATAGCATAAATGAAGATCTCTTTTATCAATTTAAACCTGACAGCATCACTAATGCTAAAATTGAAAATGTGTCAATCGATTATTCGTATGAAATTGATGGGCATAAAATTATAATTGGCTATTATGAACCCATTAATGGAGAATTGAGTAAGTACGACAAAGAAACTGATTATGGAGATAGACTATTTTTTCTCAATAAAAAAAATGAACTTCTTTACAAAGGAGCAGGACAAGGAGATGTATATTTATATGAACCCCATTTTTATAGAAACAATAAAAGCGATAAAATAATCATTGTCTGTCAATTAGCATTTGAATATTATTTCGGTGGCGATGCATTTTTATTAGAAAACAATAAAATTAGTCCGATTGGAAATATTGACGTCGAAAGTATTGACATGGAAACCAAATTGATAGATATACTTGACATTAAGGAAAAAAACGATAAAATTATCTTTAGTTTTAAATCAGACTCCTTACTGTTAAAACCGGGTAACGAAGATATTCAAGTAAAGAATAATAACTTAAGGTATGAATACACCAATAATACATTAAGATTAATAAAAGACAACAACTAAGATTAATACCATTTATTTTTGAAATCCACTGCAATAACTCATCATATCTTGTTTTATAGGCAAAAAAAATGAGTCCGACAATATATCGAACTCATCTATATAAAATATTCTGTTTATTATTCCTTTTCGAACATATCCATTACAGCCTGACTCACACCAATATTAGAGAAACCTCCATCATGATACAAATTTTGTAATGTAACACATTTTGTTAAATCGGAAAACATAGCAACAGTATAATTTGCACAATCCAATGCTGTAGCATTTCCTAAAGGCGACATTTTATCTGCATAGGCAATAAAACTATCAAAACCTTTCACTCCTTGTCCAGCAGTTGTTGGCGTTGGAGATTGAGAAATGGTATTTACGCGCACTTTTTTATCTTTTCCAAAGAAATATCCAAAACTACGAGCAATCGATTCTAAATAGGCTTTATTATCGGCCATATCATTATAATCTGGAAAAACACGTTGAGCTGCCATATAGGTCAGGGCAACTATACTACCCCACTCTGACATTGCTTCTTTTTTATATAATACTTGCATTACTTTATGGAAAGAAACAGCAGAAACATCCCAGCCTTTTTGTGTAAAATCATAATTCTGGTTAGTATAATGATTCCCTTTTCTCACATTTACAGACATTCCTATAGAATGTAACACAAAATCTATCTTACCTCCAAGAATTTCAACAGCTTTCTCTACTAAATTTTCAAGATCCTCAACAGAAGTAGCATCTGCAGGGATAATTTGTGATCCCGTTTTTTCAGCTAATTCTTTTATTGTTCCCATACGCATCGCTATGGGTGCGTTTGTCAAAACAAATGTACCGCCCTCTTCATGCACACGTTCGGCTGTTTTCCAAGCAATAGAATTTTCATCTAATGCACCAAAAATAATTCCTCTTTTCCCTTTTAATAAATTATACATACAATCTATATTTAATCTATATTTTTAAAATTCTCATGCACTAAGCACTAACTATCAATACTTGGTATGTTTACTAACTCATTAGCATCAGCTAAATAATCAACACCTTCAAAGCCAAATCCAAACAAATTCAAGAAATCTTGCTTGTATCCTGCCAAATCTCCTAGAGCTACTAAGCTTTCTGTTGAAGCTTCTTCCCACAATGTAGCAATTTTAGCCTGAACATCTTCTCTCATTTCCCAATCATCAATACGAATTCTTCCTTTATCATCTAAAGGCAATGCTTCACCAGAAAATAATCTATCTGCATACAAACGCTGAATTTGTTCAATACAACCTTCATGAATACCTTCTTCCTTCATAATTTTATACAACAAAGAAATATACAAAGGAATAACAGGTATAGCAGAACTCGCTTGAGTTACCAAAGCTTTGTTTACAGAAACATAGGCTTTTCCATTAACCGATTTTAAGTCCTCTGTAATTTCAAAAGCTGTCGCTTCCAAATGATCTTTTGCACGACCAATTGTTCCTTTTCTATAGACAGCTTCAGTAAGTTCTGGTCCTATATATGAATAAGCCACTGTTTGAGCTCCATCTGATAATAAATTAGCGTCTTTCAAAGCCTTCATCCACATAGCCCAATCTTCACCTCCCATTACGGTAACAGTGTTTGCAATATCTTCTTCATTCGCTGGCTCAATTGAAACATCTGATACCTTACCTGTATGAAAATCTACTGTTTTATTGGTAAATGTTCCTCCAATAGGTTTCAATGTGGAACGATGTAAAACCCCTGTAGTTGGATGCAAACGAACTGGAGAAGCTAAACTATAAATAACCAAATCAACTTGTCCCAAATCTTCTTTAATTAAAGCAAGAGTTTGATCTTTTACTTCATTAGAAAAAGCATCACCATTAATACTCTTTGCATACAAACCAGCACTTTTTGCTTCATTTTCAAAAGCAGCAGAATTATACCATCCTGGAGAGGCTGTCTTACCTTCGCTAGGAGCTTTTTCAAAGAAAACCCCAATTGTTGAGGCGTTCGATCCAAAAGCACTTGTTATTCTTGAAGCTAAACCAAAACCCGTTGAAGCACCAATAACTAACACACGTTTTGGTCCGTTAATGGTTCCTTTTGATTTAATATAGGCTATTTGATTTTTTACATTTTGTTCACATCCTTTTGGGTGAGATGTCAAACAAATGAAACCTCTCATTCTTGGTTCTATTATCATATTTGTAGTTATTTGTAACCTTTTGGCTTATTTTGTTTCAAAATTATTTATCAAATTTAAGATGCAAATATACAATATTTTAATTTTCCTACTAAATATAAAAAAACAATAGCGACTCTGATTTTACTCAAAAGTCGCCAGTATATATAACTCTTTTTTCTTTAAACTAATTAATATGTTCATCTATTAAATCGTAAATATTATTAAAAAGGATATAATTATCATAACTAGGATTTCCGTTATAAATTATTTTATTTTCTTTAACAATAATGATAGTTGGGTATTTATCTACTCCTATTTTCTCAGCCTCAGACAAACTGGATATGTATAGATTATCAAAACAAAAACCTTTATTTAAAACAAAGGAATTTATATCCTCAGCCTTATCACGAGCTAAGGCTACATTCACAGCATAAAACTCAACTCTGTCATTGTTTTTATAAATATTACATAGTTTGCTAAATTCTGGAAATTTTTCAATACAAGCACCACAACTAGTAGACCATAAATCAAAAATGTAAACTTTCTCTTTATCCAATTTTATTTTTTCACCATTAGCTAAAAACATATCGATATTAATATCATTTACAATAATTTCTCTTTTATTTAAATAATAAAAAACAGTACTATGTATGTATGTTGCTGAAAAAATTGAAAAAACTAATAGTAATAAAATAATCCCTATTTTTCTCTTATAACTTGTCGCATTAAAAAATAAATATCCAAAATAGGATGCTATAGGTGTTAAAAGAATAAAAAGAAATGATTTATCAAATTCTGCTATTCCTATTAATGTTATGAGTAATATAAATCCAGAAAAAGAAAACCATACAAAATATTTATTTATGTTAATTTTTAATCTTAGCATATAATAAACGGAAAAGAAAACACCCGAAAGAAATATAGGAATTAAAAAACGCCATTCAACTGTAAAAAAACTAATTATAAGATATAGAAAAAGTGTATATAGAAAAAATAATATATATTTCATTTTTATAAAATATTATATTCCCCATTATTATTTAAATTATTAACTAATATATATAACGAAAACGCTAAAATAATTTAAAAATAATGGGGAATAACACTAAAATTACATTTGACAACGACCTGTACAAGATTCTAAAAGTAAAAAACCACAACCTTTTTTTCCATCATCTTGACAATTATTTTTCACACATTCCATAGAACCACACGCAAACATACCTCCCCATTTACAATTACAATTATTTTTTTCCCCTCCACTACTTTGATCTTCTACCATCATCATTTCATTAACATCACTTGTTTTAAAAATATTATAATTAGAATTACCATTTACAAATTCAAAAGAGCAAAAAGTTATTCCAATAAATTCGTCAGTCCAATTTAACTCTGTTCTCCCTTTTTTCACAACCTCATTTAAATAATTTAACTCAACTTGTGAAAAACTTTTTGAAAAGTCTATTTTTTCAACAAAACCGTAAAAATCTTCAAGAGTTTTCTTTTCATTTACTTTACAATTATTTTTTAAAATAAAAAATTTTTCTAGCCAAATTGCCTTTTTATTATCATCACTTATATATCTATATATAGCTCTTTGTTTTTCTCCATAATAACTGGATATCTCTTCTAATTTAATATTATCAAAACTTGCCTTATTGGCTTTAACCCATTTATCTATAGTTGTATCATCGCTATAGACTGCATTATCATCGACCTTACTACAACTACTAAAAACTAAAGTAAGCACAAACAAAATAAAAAATTTTTTTTTCATAATTAAATAGATTTTTCCATTTACAGATTACCTGTCATTAAGGACGAAAATTTCAGGAAAATACATTAAGATTAATATTCCGCCCCATCTAACAAATACATAATCCTATTAGAAATTCTAATCGCTCTATCATATTCCTAACTAACTGTTTAAATTCAGCTTTACTTATAAGTTAAGTTATCAAGCAACGTTGATTAAAAATTTGTTAAATAAAAACTTTATCAAGTTCCAGAACAAAAATAAATCAATGCAGTGTTAATATGAATACATTAAATCTGTGTATTTTGTTAAAATTTAACAGCAACTGGTATAATAATACAATAAAAAATAAAAACGAACTATTTTTTTAATTCAATAACTCTTTTGCGTGGTTTATAGCTGAGTCAGATATATTTTTACCTGATAACATTTCTGCAATTTCTACAATGCGCTCATCGTGAGAAAGTAACTTTAATTCCGAAAGCGTATCTTCTTTCACATTATATTTAAAAACCTTATAATGTTGATTTCCTTTTGCTGCAATTTGAGGTAAATGTGTAATAGCAAACACTTGCATGTTTTGACTCATTTCTTTCATTATAATTGCCATTTTATTTGCAATTTCTCCAGAGACTCCAGTATCTATCTCATCGAAAATAATAGTGGGCAATTTCGAATAATTAGCCAAAACAGCCTTTACAGCAAGCATAATTCGAGACATTTCTCCTCCAGAAGCCATTTTTTTAATTGCACCTACTTCCATTCCTTTGTTACCTGTAAATAACAAATGAATTGTATTTTTTCCTAACTTAGTATATTGATCAGTTTCCTTAATATCAAAAAGCACTTTTGCATCAGCCATACCTAACAAGGCTAATATCTTCTCAATTTTTTGGGACAAGATTGGTGACGCTTCAAGTCGAGCATTCGTTATTAATGCAGCCACCTGATCCACTTTTTCTACTATATCTTCTTTCTCTTTTTGTTTTTTAAGAATTTCTGCGTCCAAATCATCGCTACGAAGCACTTTAGCGTCTAAATCATTTTGAATTTCCAACAAGGCTTCAACAGTAGTCACTTGGTGTTTCTTTTGCAAAGAATAAATCGCTTGAAGTTTCGCACTCACAAACTCCAAACGTTCTGGATCATTAATAATTTTTTCAGAATTAGAAAAACATTCGTCCATTATATCTTGCAACTCTATAGCAACACTTGTAACTCGTTCATGAAAATCATTATATTCTTTGGAAAAACCAGCTATTTTCTGAAAAGCTTGTTTAATCTCATTAAGTGTAATAATTGTCCCTAATTGCTCCTCATTAGCAAGTGTCAGCGCTCTATCTATATTTTCTTTAATAAATTCAACATTACTCAATTGCTCCAATTCTTCCTCCAGTTCCGCTTGTTCGCCAGTTTTTAACTTCGCAGCCAGCAATTCTTCCAAAAGAAATGTATTATACTCCTTTTCTTTTGCAAGCGATTCCTTTTCTGCAATGAGTTTGTTCAGCTCTTTATTTGCCTTGTTTAGTAGAGTCAATCCTTTTCTATAGCTTTCGAGACGCCTTTCATTCTTCGCTACAGCATCTACAATTTGAAATTGATACTCTTCGTTCAACAGTTCTCGTGTTTCGTTTTGCGAATGAATATCAATTAAATAAACAGATAAGGCTTGTAGTTCTGTAAGATTCACAGGACTATCGTTAATAAAAGCTCTCGATTTTCCAGATGGCAAAATCTCTCTACGAATAATAGTTTGCGCTTCATAATCCAGTTCTTTTTCCTTGAAAAAAGGTTCTAAATTATAATTAGAAAGCAAAAAATGTGCTTCAATGACACATTTTTGTTCTTTATCTTTTAACGCAGATAAATCGGCTCTATTACCTAGAACAAGCCCTAAAGCCCCTAAAAGGATAGATTTACCAGCTCCAGTTTCTCCTGTGATAATCGAAAATTGATTTGAAAAATCAATTTCTAAAGATTCTATTAATGCATAATTTTTTATCGAAAGTGATAAGAGCATAGTAGTATATGTAATTTTAAGAAATTATCTAATTTTATTCCATTTAATAGAATTTAAAGGTGATATTCTATTAAGAGTTTCTATAAGTTTCGCATTATTAGTCATTGGACCACCTGTAAACACTTGTACAATTTCGTCTGTTTTAGCATCAAAGAAAGTACGAGTTAACAAAGCGTTTGGTCTTGAACGTTGAATTTGAGCCAAGGTTTCTATAGCATTAGCTATTCCTTCTTTTCCCTTTTTCAAATCATCTGCCATCAAATCTAATCCTCCAAAATGATATTCTAATAAAGACTTTCTAAAAGGAACAAATGTATTCGACAATAGATCCGAAATTAAAAAGTAACGATTATTATTATTTCCTTCTGACTGAGACCAACCTTTATAGCCGCTTGATTGAGAAACATTCATAATGTTTGATGCAATTTCTAAATATTTTGTTCCACCCAATTCACTATTAGAATCCATATCTAGCCCTATAATGATATTAACATAATAAGCCAATACAGAAGTCAGATTGGAATTAAAATTATTTTGATCGAAAAGTAATTGCTCAAATTCTATGAATCTAAAACTAAAATCTTTATCATTCAAATTCAAAATGGGAGAACTATAAGTAGAATTAAAAATAGCTCTTGATGATTGAATTTGCAAAGTAGCGGTGATATTGTTTGAATTAAATTCTGATACATTAATAAAAAAATTACAATCAATTTTTTCATTTTGTTTGAAGGTCAAAGTAGTCCACTTTGTATTGTTTAAAAACTCAGCAACTTGTTTCTCTAAGTTTTTAAATATTTGAGGGTTAACATCTGTCATTCGCTCTGCATTTACTGATACAGTAGCATTAAGTTCTTGTGCGTTATGCACTCCAAATGCAAAAACAACAATAAATATAGTTAACCAATTACGCATAATATTGAATGATTTTATTTATAATATCTTGAGCTACATCTTCTTTTGATTTTAATTCCATTGGTTCAATAACAAACTCTTTCGTAATAAAAGTAACCTTGTTTGTATCGTGACCAAAACCTGCTCCTTTATCATTTAAAGAATTAAGAACTATCAAATCTAAGTTTTTTTTCTGAATTTTCAACTTTGCATGCTCAATTTCGTTTTCTGTTTCTAAAGCAAATCCTATTAAAAACTGATTTTTTTTCTTTTCTCCCAATGAAGCTAAAATATCTTTAGTCTTCTCCAACTCAATTATAAACGTAGCATCGCTCTTTTTTATTTTCTGACTAGCTACATTTTTTGGACGATAATCTGCAACTGCTGCTGCTGCAATTGTTACATCTACTGAATCGAACACTTCATGACAAGCGTCATACATTTCTTGAGCAGAACGAATTTTCTTTAAATCTATAAGAGGATGAGTTACTTGCAAATGTGTTGGTCCTGAGACCAAAATTACTTCTGCACCATTTTCAGCTGCCATTTTTGCAATATCAAAACCCATTTTTCCTGAAGAATGATTTCCAATAAAACGCACAGGATCTATGGCCTCATAGGTTGGGCCAGCAGTAATTAGAATTTTCTTTCCTTTTAAAGGTAGTTTATCTTCAAGATCTTTTGCAATAAATGCAACAATATTTTCTGGTTCTGCCATTCTTCCTTCACCAGAAAGACCACTTGCTAATTCTCCTTTTTCAGCAGGAATTATGATATTTCCAAACTTTTTAAGTTTTGTAAAACTTTCTAAAGTAGAAGGGTGTTTATACATGTCTAGATCCATTGCAGGAGCAAAATAGACAGGACATTTTGAAGACAAATAGGTTGCAATAAGCAAATTATCGCAATTACCATTTGCCATTTTAGACATAGTATTTGCGGTTGCCGGAGCAATAACTATATAATCAGCCCAAAGAGCCAATTCTACATGATTGTTCCAAGTTGCATTTTCGTCTTCTTCGTTATAAAAACTAGAATGTACAGGGTTTTTAGAAAGGGTAGACAATGTTAACGGCGTAACAAAGTCTTTAGAAGCAGGTGTCATTACAACTTGCACATGCGCACCTGCTTTTATAAAAAGTCTAACAAGATGTGCTGTTTTATAAGCGGCAATTCCTCCAGAAACTCCTAGCAAGATTTTTTTACCACTTAATACAGTCATAGTCATGTATTATTTTGCTTCTCTGTGGTAAACTTTACCTTCTAACCATTCTTGAACAGCTAAAGCATGTGGTTTAGGTAATTTCTCGTAAAATTTAGAAACTTCAATTTGCTCTTTGTTTTCAAAAATTTCTTCTAAACTATCATTATAAGTCGCAAATTCTTCTAATTTTTCAATTAATTCCTTTTTAATTTCGGTATTAATTTGACCCGCTCTTTTAGCTATAATTGTGATAGCTTCATACACATTACCCGTTGGCTCTTCAATCTTATTTTTATTATAAGTGACAGTGTTAACTGGAGCTGTTGTCTTTTTTAAATCCATGATTTAATTTATTTAGAAAATTGTTGTAATTCTTTATCTATTGTAGCCAACATTCCGTCAGCTTTTCCTTTAAATTCTGATTCTGGGCTAAATTTCACAAAACTACTATAGTTCGCTTTTGCTGCATTTAATCGTTCTTCTTTTTTATATTGAACACTATTCATAGCCAGTTTGTAGGCAGTACTAAATTTTAGAAATAAAGCCTCCTCTTTGTAAGGTGTTCCTGGATAATCTGAAATAAAATTATCTAAAGCTTTAAAAGCTGCATTATATTCTAATCTATGATCTGAAATTGTATAATACTGTTTTGCAATTTCAAAAGCCTTTTTTTCTAACTTCTCTCTCAATTCTTTCACATACTCGTTAGCTTTTGGCAAATATTCAGAGTCTGGATAAGTATCTATAAATCGTTGTAATTTTGCTAATGATTTTTCTGTATCTATTTGATCTAAACTATATCTTGGAGACAGTCTATAAAAACATTCAGCACCTAAGAAAGCTGCTTCTTCTCTTTTTTCGCTTTTAGGGTAACTAGCTGCAAAATTCTCAAATTGATAACCTGCTAAGTAATACTGTTTTGTATTGTAGTAGGATTTTGAAAACATATAAAAAAGTCGCTCTCCTTGAGGTTTTCCTCTATAGGCCGGTGCAATTTGTTCATATATACGTAAAGCTTTAGTATATTTTCCTTTCTCATATAAATCACTTGCAGTTGTATTCTTAAAAGCTAAATCTTCACTTTTTAGTGCTTTTTGATATTCACTACAAGAAGAAAGTGAAACGATAATAAGTAGAAAACAGATAAATTTATTCATTGATTATATTTTTTTACTTTTTTAAACATAAATTTTGCACCTAAAAAAGCAACTGCAAATTTAGACATAATTTAAATACTATGGAAATCTTTTTTTAGCTTATTTTTTTTGTGAAATTATTTAATCTCATAGCTAAATTTTCATCAACATTTACTAATGGCAAACGAACTGTATTTTCAGATAATGCCAACGCTTTGAAAACTTCTTTTATTCCTGCTGGATTACCTTGCTCAAAAATCATATCGATAGCTTCTGCTAAAAGATAATGCAATTCATAAGCTTCATCTGCCTTTCTTTCCAATCCTAAACGCACCATTTCCGAAAACTCCTTTGGAAAACCTTGACCAATAACCGAAATAACCCCAGAACCTCCAGCTAAAACCATAGGTAACGTAATCATATCATCCCCTGAAATTACTAAAAAACCTTCAGGCTTATTTTGTATCAATTTCATTGCTTGAACAATATCTCCAGCGGCTTCTTTAACCGCAATAACGTTTTTAAATTCTTTCGCTAAACGAATAATTGTAGCTGGCAAAACATTACTAGCTGTTCTTCCTGGAACATTATATAAAATTACTGGAATTGGAGAGGCTTCTGCAACAGCCTTAAAATGTTGATATATTCCTTCTTGCGTTGGTTTATTATAATATGGAGAAACAGACAAGATAGCATCAAAATGAGACAAATCTCTACTTTTTAACTCTTCTACAACTTTTTGAGTATTATTCCCTCCTACCCCTAAAACCAAAGGCAGTTTTCCTGCATTGGCTTCTACAATAGTCTTTATTACTAATTCTTTTTCATCCTGAGACAATGTTGCCGATTCTGCAGTTGTTCCTAACACAACCAAATATTCAACATTTCCTTTTGTTACAAAATGAACAATTCTTTGTAATGCTTCTACATCTACTGAAAAATCTTTTTTAAATGGAGTAACTAGTGCAATACCAGTACCTTCAAACTTTCGCATGTTATATCTTATTAAGTATTTTTAAATATCTAAATGACTCAGAAACAAATTCTTTGTATTTATTCAATTCCATAGACAACATAAAATGATGAATTCTTGCATCTACATTTGAAAAACCAACTTTAAATTTAGCCTTCGAAAGTTTTGACACCAATATTAAAGGTAATCTTTCTTCATCAAAATAATTAATCAGCAAATCAAAAGGGTAATCAACAAAGTCTTGCACTATTTTTTTGTTAATTGCACCACCAAAACCAATGTCTTTAATACTAAAAACCAACTCATGTTCTATGTCTTTACTTTTAGATTTATCTTGATAAACCAGTATTTTAATTTCCTTAAAATCCTTACTCATTGTCTTAATTTCAGACACAAGCTTTTCTTTATCAAAAAAATAAGTAGTATCAACTATAACACCAACTGTATTAATTTTACCTTCTGACTGTTCTAGGTTATAATTCAATAACCATTTCTTAATTGTTTTTTTTAGAAAAAACTCCTTAATTATTCTAGAAAACATAGTAATTTTACGCGTTCGACAAAAATAAATATTTAAACCTATTTAAAGGATGGTAAATGTAAAAAAGAAAAGAGTAAAATATAGTTTTTTTGTTATATTATTAACATTCTCACTTCTTAATTCTTGCAAAAGTCAAAAAACAAAAATCTACGAGATTGAAGGAAAAAGAATCAACATTAACGAAAACCACAAACAAAGCGTTGAGATTGAAGACTTTATCAAACCATACAGAACACACATTACCAAAGACTTAGACAGCATACTAGCATATAACCCAGTTACTTTAGAAAAAAGCAACACGATTGGAAAATGGCAAACAAACATCGGAAATCTTTTAGCCGAAACCACTTTAGAACTTAGTCGCCCGATTTTCTTTTCCAGAGAAAATCAAAATATTGATTTCTGTTTATTGAATTATGGAGGTATTAGAGCTATTATTCCACAAGGAAATATTACCTCTAGAACTGCTTTTGAAGTAATGCCTTTTGAAAATAGTGTGATGATCGTTGGCCTTACAGGAAAAGAAATTAGAACGCTTGCAGAGTATATCCTTAAAGAAAAAAAACCACACCCTCTCGCAGGAATAACAATATATACCGATCCTGATGAAAACAATGTTGCTCAAATTGAGATTAACAACAAACCACTTGAGGACAACAAGACCTATTATATTGCAACGTCTGACTACCTAGCAAACGGAGGCGATAACATGTCTTTCTTTAGAGAAAGTACTATCAAATATGATATTGATTACAAACTAAGAAACCTACTTATTGATTACTTCAAAAAAGTAGATACATTACCCAATATTACAACAAAAAGAGTTATAACAAAATAATAAAGCCAAGATGATGCAAAGAAGAGATTTTTTACAAAAAACAGTAGCCAGTTCTGCTTTATTAACTATTGGAGGACTTTCATTAAGCAGTTTTTCTACTCTTGAAGAAAAAAAAATAACCATACTACACACCAACGATGTTCATAGTCATATTGATCCTTTTCCGGCAGATCACCCAAGAAATCCAAATATGGGAGGAGCAGCTAGAAGAGCAAATATAATTGAACAAATTAGAAAAGAAGAAAAAAATGTACTGCTTTTAGATGCAGGTGACATTTTCCAAGGAACACCCTACTTTAATTATTATGGAGGTGAATTAGAATTTAAATTAATGAGTATGATGCAATATGATTTAGCAACCTTAGGCAATCATGATTTTGACAATGGCATAGACGGTTTTTATACTCAATTACCCCATGCTTCATTTGATTTTGTATCTGCAAATTACGATTTCAAAAACACAATTTTAGATGGCGTTGTTAAACCTTATAAAATTTTCAAAAAAGACGGAATAAAAATTGGAGTTTTTGGCCTTGGAGTTGAACTAGACGGATTAGTTGACAAAAAACTATATAAAGAGACAGTTTACAACAATCCAATTGAAGTTGCTAAAGACATGACTAGAATCCTAAAAGAAGACAAAAAATGCGACTTAATAATTTGTCTATCACATTTAGGATTTAAATATAAAAACGAGCCTGAAAAAGTTTGTGATATCTTACTTGCTCAACAAACAAAAGACATCGATTTAATTATTGGTGGTCATAGTCACACTTTTTTAGACAAACCTGTTTCAGAAACCAATCTTGACGGAAAAACTGTGCTTATAAATCAAGTAGGTTGTTTTGGAATTAATCTCGGAAGAATCGATTTTTATCTCTCTAATGATAAAAAATATGACAATATGACTAGCAACATCATATTGTCTTAATCAAGTTTTAGAGTAATATTATTTTCAATTAATATTACTCTAAAATTCCTTTTGCAAAAGCCTAACTCTATTTCTCAATGTGCTTCTTTCTAAAAAATATTTCACATAGAAATAATAAAATATTGTTTGCGAAAAAGCTGCTAAAATCTTAAAAATAGGCAAATCTAAAAAATGAGTAAATAAAACAAAGAAAAGCCCTGACATAAATAACGACAAAACAGCAAAAGCTAAATATGAATTTTTCCTGTAGCTAGAATAAACAAAAAGAAGACTTGTTAATACTGACATTATCAAAATCGAAACCCCAAAAAGAGCCATATAAGACATTACAAAATTTGAATTAAATTCTAAAAGTCTAAATACAGAATATAAAAGATAAGAAAGCAGAACACTTAAAAACCAAAATGATTTATCAATCTTAATTTTTCGAGTTTTGAGTAATATTACAAAATCAACATAGAGAAAATAAATTAATATTAAGTAGGGTAACAAAAAAAACAACAACCCTAATAAATAATAATCTTTAATATTAATTAGAAACAACATTTCTCCTATATAAAAAAACACTAATGAAGACAAAAATAAATCGTCATTTTTAGTGCTTTTCATTGTAAAATAATAAAATACAAGAGCTGGAATATAAACAGGTTTAGATAGTAATATTCCTAATTCAACTCCAAAAAAAACAGAAAAAACATAAAAAATACCAGAAAAAAAATACAGAAATAGAGAAGTGGTAAAATTATTCATTTAGCAATTCATTAAACTGAAACTCATTAATAATTTGTATACCCAATTTGTTAGCTTTTTCCAATTTTGCTGGCCCCATATTATCACCTGCAACAACATAATGTGTCTTAGAAGAAATAGAACTTCCTACTTTTCCTCCGTTTTCTTCTATTACCTTTTTTAAATCATCTCTAGAATAGGTCTCAAAAACTCCAGAAACAACAAATATTTTTCCTTCTAATTTATTCGAAATACTTACATTTAATGCTTCAACAATTTCAAATTGTACACCATGCCTTTTTAAACGATTAATGATTTCAACATTATCCTCATTTTCAAAAAAGAGAATAACACTTTGTGCAATTTTCTCTCCAATTTCATCAACTAAAACTAAATCCATTAAAGTAGCAGAAACAAGGGCATCTATAGTCTTATAATGTTTTGCCAACTTTTTAGCAACAGTTTCACCAACATATCTAATCCCAAGCGCATACAATACACTTTCAAAAGGAATTTGTTTTGATTTTTCAATTCCATTAATGAGATTTTCTGCCGATTTTTCTCCCATTCTTTCTAAAGAAACAACATCTTCTTTCTTTAAATCATATAAATCTGAATAATTTTTAATCAAACCTGCATGATACAACAAAGCAACCGTTTCACCTCCTAAACCATCAATATCCATAGCTTTTCTAGAGATAAAATGTTGAATTCTACCGATAATTTGGGGTGGACATCCATAATAATTAGGACAATAATGATTTGCTTCTCCCTCAATCCTTATCAACAAAGTATTACACTCTGGACAATTAGATATATATTCTGTAGGTTGACTATCTTCTTTTCTTTCATCAAAGTTTACACCAATAATTTTGGGTATAATTTCTCCACCTTTTTCAACAAAAACAGTATCATCAACCCTTATATCTAACTTTGCAATTTGATCAGCATTATGAAGAGAAGCTCTTTTAACAATTGTTCCAGCCAACTGTACAGGTTCTAAATTAGCAACAGGAGTAATAGATCCTGTTCTCCCTACTTGATAAGAAATTGAATTCAAAACAGTAGATACTTGTTCAGCCTTAAACTTATAAGCCATTGCCCAACGTGGAGACTTAGAGGTATAACCTAATTCTTCCTGAAATTGAACTTGATTTATTTTTACAACAACACCATCGGTTTCATAAGGTAAATTATGTCTTTCAACATCCCAATAATTGATAAAATCGAAAACTTCATCAATATTCTCAACCAATTTTGATTCATTTGGCACTTTGAAACCCCATTCTCTAGCTTTTTGCAAACCTTCAAACTGACTTGATACGGGTAAATTATTTCCTACTAAAGTATACAACAAACAATCCAAAGGACGCTTCGCAACTTCTGCACTATCTTGTAACTTTAAACTTCCTGAAGCAGTATTCCTAGGATTTGAATATGGAGTTTCTCCAATTTCTATTAAATCTTGATTCATTTTTTCAAAACCTGCAAAAGGCAATATTATTTCACCTCTAATCTCAAATTTATCAGGAAAATCTCCTTTCAGTTGAATTGGAACAGACTTAATTGTTTTTATATTATTAGTAACATCATCTCCTTGAAAACCATCCCCACGAGTTACTGCTCTCTTTAACTTCCCGTTTTCATATAAAATACTAATCGATGCACCATCATACTTTAATTCACAGGTAAATTGCAACGCAACATTTCCTAAAATCTTTTGACATCTATTTTCCCAATCTAACAAATCATCTTTAGAATAAGAATTATCCAGTGAATACATACGATACTCATGAGGTATCGTTTCAAAGTTTTTAGTCACAGTACCGCCAACTCTTACGGTTGGTGAATTCTCATCAAAAAACTCAGGGTATCTCACCTCTAATTCTTGCAATTCTTTTAGCTTAACATCAAATTCAAAGTCGGAAATAGTGGGCTTGTCTAACACATAATAATTATAATTGTGTTGATTTAACTCTTCTCTTAAAGCTAGAATAGTTTCTTTAGGATTCATCTATAAAATCTATTGGTTTAACAAGTTTTCTAATTTCATATAAAGCTCACCTTTACTAATTATCCCTCCTTGTTTAATTATTGTAAAAAGGTTACCATTTCTATCTTGAGAAATATCTTTCACCCCCTTTTGAATTTCGATTAAATCAGAAAAAATATTCTCACTTAACCAATTTATTCCTTCAGAAGTAAAAAAATCAACCGTTACATCTTTTGTATTAATTACATAAGAATATACTTTGGATTCAAAACATTTAAATAAAAAAATGTAGTTTTTTGAAAAATGATCAATAAATTCTACATTCCTAAGGGCTCTATCCCAAATCATATCTGAAAAAACATCAATTTCTTGTTCAGCAATCTCTGGTTTATTTGCCTTTAAATCTTCCCATTCTTTCTTATCAATAGATTGAGTTGCTAAAAAAGTAATGAATTCTGGATGCAATTCTTCCAATTGCTCTTTGGTTAACCTTATGTATTTCATGCTGTAAATATAAAAAAAAAGCCCTCCAATAATGAAGGGCCTTGTATTATTTTTTTACAAAATTATGCTTTTTCTGCAATAACTTCATAGTCCAATTCTACGATTACTGATCTATGTAATCTAACTGAAGCAGTATATTTACCTACACGCTTAACTAAACCACTAGTAATGAATTTTCTATCAATAGATTGACCATTTTTAGCTAATTCTTCAGCAATGTTTGCATTAGTAATAGAACCGAAAAGTTTATCACCACCTGCTTTAGCATAAATTTTAATTTCAATTGCTTTTAAAGCTTCTGCAATTTTATTAGCATCATCTACTAATTTTTGCTCTTTATGAGCTTTTTGCTTTAAATTTTCAGCTAATACTTTCTTAGCAGAAGGAGTTGCTAAAGTAGCAAATCCTTGAGGAATTAAATAGTTACGACCATAACCATTTTTCACAGTTACGATATCATCTTTAAAACCTAAGTTTTGAACGTCTTGTTTTAAGATAAGTTCCATGTTGTTGTCCTTTTTTTTACAGAAGTTAGGTTTCATTTAACTGAAAACCAACAACTTTATTTATAAATTATTTTAATAAATCAGCTACGTATGGCATTAAAGCTAAGTGACGTGCTCTTTTAACAGCAACAGAAACTTTTCTTTGATACTTCAACGACGTACCTGTTAATCTTCTTGGTAAAATTTTACCCTGCTCGTTCACAAATTTCAACAAGAAATCAGCGTCTTTATAATCGATATATTTAATACCTGATTTTTTGAAACGACAATATTTCTTTTGTTTGTTTGTTTCAATGTTTAGAGGAGTAAGATATCTAATATCGCCCTCTTTTTTACCTTTTGCAGATTGCTCTAATGTAGACATAATTAGTTTGATTTAGATTTTAATTTTACTCTTCTTCTCTCAGCCCAAGAAATAGCATGTTTATCTAACGATACAGTTAAAAAACGCATGATACGCTCGTCACGACGGAATTCAGTTTCAAAACCAATGATAACATCAGCTGGTGCCTTGAATTCAAACAAGTGGTAAAACCCGCTTTTTTTGTGTTGGATTTCGTAAGCTAATTTTTTTAAGCCCCAATCTTCTTTAGATACCATCTCTGCTCCTTTAGACGTAAGAAAATCTTCAAATTTACTTACTGTTTCCTTTATCTGTTGGTCAGATAAAACGGGATTCAAGATGAAAACAGTTTCATAGTGATTCATAATAAATTATTTTAATTTGTATAAAATTGAGTGCAAAAGTAGTCATTTAATTTTAAAAAACAATTTATAAGTCAACTTTTAAACAAATTTGAATCTTTTATTTGTAGTATTAATATTTTTAGTATACTTTTATCATTAAATAAATAGGTATATGAAGTTGAATTGTATAGTTGTCGATGATAGTGCGATACAAAGAATGACGATAACAAAACTAGTTAATGAATCTCCAAATCTACACTTAATAGGAGATTTTGCAAATGCCTTAGAAGCTAAAAACTCTCTAAACAATAATGCTGTTGATTTAATATTTTTAGATATAGAAATGCCTCTAATTAGTGGTTTTGATTTATTAGATGGTCTAAAAGTTAAACCGCAAATTATTTTTATTACTTCTAAAGCTGATTACGCTGTAAAAGCTTTTGATTATGAAGCTACTGATTTTTTACAAAAACCCATCTCGAAGGAACGTTTTCTAAAAGCTGTCAAAAAGGCTAATGAATTACACCAACTAAGAAATGAATCGCATGAAGAACAGGGTGACACAATAATTATAAAAAGTAATTTAAAAAAATTAAAAGTTTACACCTATAAAATTAAATGGATTGAAGCTTATGGTGACTATATCAAAGTAGTAACAGACGAAGAAAGTCATCTCGTTTTATCTACAATGAAAGCCTTTGAAAGCGAATTACCTGAAGGAAAATTCATTAGAATTCATAAGTCCTACATTGTGAACCTAGAAAGGGTAGAAAAATTCAACAGTAAATTTGCAGAAATAGACGGACAAAAAATACCAATTAGTAGAAACAAAAAAGACGTAATCAGCAAAGCTATAGAAGCTCTTTAATAATAATCAACATTTATTGAAACTTTTATAGACCTATACTGACTAATCGCTTCAAAACTTTTTAGAGCTTTTTCCATTACATCTTTTGTTTTCCCTAAGTTTACATTTGATGGTATTTTGACAATTATTGTTCGTATATACTGATTTCTAATCCTACTAATTGCTGGCTCTTCTGGACCCAAAACTGGAATTTGCAAATGCTTTATCAAAACATTATAAATCCATAGAGAACCCTCTTTTAGCTTTTCAAAATCCTTATGCTTCAATGTTAACCTTATTAATCTGTAAAAAGGAGGGTATTTAAAATTATTTCGATCATAAATTTGTTCTTTATACATTGCCGTATAATCATTCATCAAGACTTGCTGAATCGTATTATGATACGGATTGTAAGTCTGAATTACCACATACCCTTTTTTACTCTTTCTTCCCGAACGTCCAGCAACTTGAATCATCATTTGATACGCCCGTTCATAGGCTCTAAAATGAGGTTGGTTTAATAAATTATCTGCATTTAAAATCCCAACTAGGGTAACATTATCAAAATCCAAACCTTTAGCCAACATTTGAGTCCCAACAAGAATATCGAATTCTTTATTTTTAAAAGCATCAATAATTTTCTCAAAACCATATTTCCCTCTGGTTGTATCTTGATCCATTCTACCAATAACTTTATCAGGAAACAACTCTTTAAGTTCTATTTCTACCTGTTCTGTTCCAAAACCTTTAGATGACAAATCGACAGATTGACAGTTATGACAATGTGTTGGATTAGCTATAGAATAACTACAATAATGACATTTTAATTGATTTTTAAACTTATAATATGTCAAACTCACATCACAACTTGGGCAATGAGGCACATGTCCGCAGGTCAAACATTCCACAAAAGGAGAAAATCCTCGACGATTTTGAAACAAAATAACTTGCTCACCTAAACTTAAAACTTCCCTAATTTTATCCAATAAAACATCTGAAAAACGCCCATTCATCTTTTTACGAAAATACTTATCTTTTAAATCAACAAGCTCAATAGTAGGCAACAACACATTCCCAAACCGCTCTTTCAATTCAATCAACCCATATTTTCCAATTGAAGTGTTATAATATGTCTCTAAACTTGGGGTAGCACTACCCAACAAAACTTTCGCTCCGTGTTGCTTTGCCAAAACAATAGCAGCATCTCTTGCATGATATCTTGGCGAAGGATCTTGTTGTTTAAATGTTTGCTCATGCTCTTCATCTACTATAATTAAACCTAAATTTGAAAACGGCAAAAATAATGCACTCCTAACACCTATAACTACTTTAGCCTTATCTGAATTATTTAAGACATTATTCCAAATTTCTATTCTCTCGTTACTTGTATATTTAGAATGATACACAGCAATATCGTTACCAAAATATGCAGACAAACGCTTAACCAACTGAGCTGTAATAGCAATTTCAGGGAGCAAAAAAAGTATTTGTTTCTTTTTTTCAATATATTTTTCTATTAACTTTATATAAATCTCAGTTTTTCCTGAAGCTGTAACACCATGGAGTAATGCAACGTCATTTTTTTCTTCACTTACTAAAATTTCTTCAAAAGCTTTTTGTTGATGTGTACTCAATGTAAAAAAAACGGAACTATCTTTATTAAATTCAACTCTATCCTCATTTACAAAATACTCTTCAAAAACACCTTTATCAACTAAAGCTTTGATAATTGCGGCACTATTCCCTGAAAAAGCAACCAATTCCTTAACTGAAATTTCCTTTTTATTTACAGCTTTTAATTGAAAGTACTGCAAAATTATTGCTCGCTGTTTTTTAGCCCTAGAAAGACTCAATAACAATTCATTTAATTTATCTTCTAATAAAAACTCATCTTTTATTTTTACATAACGAACTAATTTTGGCGTATATTTTTCACAAACATCTTCTTGAAGCACTAACAAATTCTTACTTAATAACTCCTTAATAACAGGAAACACATTTTTCTTCCCTAAAATCTTAGAAATTTCCTTAACAGTAATTGATGATTGATTCTGAAGTGCTTCAATAATCAAAAACTCATCATCGTTAAATTCAGAAGTTTCAATTTTTGATACATCTAAAACCTCATTACATGACACTATGGTCTCACTTTCTAAAATCAAACCTGAAGGCAACGCTGATTTATAAACTTCACCAACTGAACACATATAATAACGAGACATCCATTTCCAGTGCTCAATCTGAAAATTATTAACAATTGGTTTCTCATCTAATATTTGATGAATTTCCTTTGGCTTGTATAATTGAGGCATAATATTATGCTTCGCTATCACCAATGCAGTAAACACCTTACTTTTCCCAAATGGAACAGCAATACGAATACCTACATTTATATAATAAAACTCAGCCTCAGAAACTTCATAAGTAAAACTCTTTGATATTGCTAATGGCAACACTACATCTATAAAAAATTGCATAAACAAATTTAATCTTAATTCATTTACTTTTCAAACAAAGTGAGATAAAACTAAAAACAAAAAACCCTAATCAGTTATGATTAGGGTTTTCAAAAGAAAGGCGACGACATACTCTCCCACAAAATTGCAGTACCATCTGCGCTGTCGGGCTTAACTTCTCTGTTCGGAATGGGAAGAGGTGAGCCCCGACGCAATAATCACCTTAAGAGGTTTCATTGCTTTGAGCAATATTTCTAATTAGTAAATATCTTTCAACATTGAATAATTAGAACAATATCTTAACATATTGAGACAAGAAAATTTATTTTTTATTAGAAAGTGACTCCCTGCACCTTACGGTGCAGGAATACGTACATAAGCTTATGGGTTATTAGTACTACTCGACTATGACATTACTGCCTTTACATCTATAGCCTATCAACGTGGTCATCTTCCACGACCCTTAAAAGAAATCTCATCTTATGGTGGGTTTCGCGCTTATATGCTTTCAGCGCTTATCCCTTCCAAACGTAGCTACTCTGCAGTGCTCCTGGCGGAACAACAGATACACCAGAGGTTTGTCCAATTCGGTCCTCTCGTACTAGAATCAGATCCATTCAAATTTCTAACGCCCACAGTAGATAGAGACCGAACTGTCTCACGACGTTCTGAACCCAGCTCGCGTGCCACTTTAATGGGCGAACAGCCCAACCCTTGGGACCTTCTCCAGCCCCAGGATGTGACGAGCCGACATCGAGGTGCCAAACCCCCCCGTCGATATGAGCTCTTGGGGGAGATCAGCCTGTTATCCCCGGCGTACCTTTTATCCTTTGAGCGATGGCCCTTCCATACGGAACCACCGGATCACTATGCTCTACTTTCGTACCTGATCGACCTGTATGTCTCTCAGTCAAGCTCCCTTATACCATTGCACTCTACGCACGGTTACCAAGCGTGCTGAGGGAACCTTTAGAAGCCTCCGTTACTCTTTTGGAGGCGACCACCCCAGTCAAACTACCCACCAAACAATGTCCCCCACTTTTGCGGGGTTAGGCCTCAGACAAGCAAAGGGTGGTATTTCAACAATGACTCCACAACGCCTAGCGACGCCACTTCATAGTCTCCCACCTATCCTACACATCACGTGTCCAAGGTCAATATTAAGCTATAGTAAAGGTGCACAGGGTCTTTTCGTCCCACTGCGGGTAATCGGCATCTTCACCGATACTACAATTTCACCGAGCTCATGGCTGAGACAGTGTCCAGATCGTTACACCATTCGTGCAGGTCGGAACTTACCCGACAAGGAATTTCGCTACCTTAGGACCGTTATAGTTACGGCCGCCGTTTACTGGGGCTTCAATTCAATGCTTCTCCGAAGATAACATCTCCTCTTAACCTTCCAGCACCGGGCAGGTGTCAGGCCCTATACTTCATCTTACGATTTTGCAGAGCCCTGTGTTTTTGATAAACAGTCGCCTGGACCTTTTCACTGCGGCCAGCATTACTGCTGGCGACCTTTCTCCCGAAGTTACAGGTCTATTTTGCCTAATTCCTTAGCCATGAATCTCTCGAGCACCTTAGGATTCTCTCCTCAACTACCTGTGTCGGTTTACGGTACGGGTACTTATAATCTAAGTTTAGAAACTTTTCTTGGAAGCCCTTAGGCACACTATCCCTTTGTCCGAAGACGCCGAGTACTATCGTATATCACCAAAATCTACGGATTTGCCTATAGATCTTATAGCTAAATACTTCAACGAACTATTCCGTCAGTTCGCGGTGCTTTCATCACTCCGTCATTCCATCACAATTATAAGTAGTACGGGAATATTAACCCGTTGGCCATCGACTTCTCCTTTCGGATGCGCCTTAGGACCCGACTAACCCACAGCTGATTAGCATAGCTGTGGAAACCTTAGTTTTTCGGTGTGCGGGTTTCTCGCCCGCATTATCGTTACTTATGCCTACATTTTCTTTTCTAAATAGTCCAGCAATACTCACATATCACCTTCAACCCAATTTAGAATGCTCCCCTACCACTCCGTAGAGTCCATAGCTTCGGTAGTATACTTATGCCCGATTATTATCCATGCTCGTCCGCTCGACTAGTGAGCTGTTACGCACTCTTTAAATGAATGGCTGCTTCCAAGCCAACATCCTAGCTGTCTGGGCAGACAAACCGCGTTTTTTCAACTTAGTATACATTTGGGGACCTTAGCCGATGGTCTGGGTTCTTTCCCTCTCGGACATGGACCTTAGCACCCATGCCCTCACTGCTAAAAATCATTATATAGCATTCGGAGTTTGTCAGGAATTGGTAGGTGGTGAAACCCCCGCATCCAATCAGTAGCTCTACCTCTATATAACTAATTTAGCGCTGCACCTAAATGCATTTCGGGGAGTACGAGCTATTTCCGAGTTTGATTGGCCTTTCACCCCTACCCACAGGTCATCCCAAGACTTTTCAACGTCAACGGGTTCGGACCTCCACTTTGGGTTAACAAAGCTTCATCCTGCCCATGGGTAGATCACACGGTTTCGCGTCTACCATTACTGACTCAGGCGCCCTATTCAGACTCGCTTTCGCTACGGATCCATACCTGAAGTACTTATCCTTGCCAGCAACGGTAACTCGTAGGCTCATTATGCAAAAGGCACGCCGTCACCCCACGAAAGGGCTCCGACCGCTTGTAAGCGTATGGTTTCAGGATCTTTTTCACTCCGTTATTCACGGTTCTTTTCACCTTTCCCTCACGGTACTGGTTCACTATCGGTCTCTCAGGAGTATTTAGCCTTAGCGGATGGTCCCGCCAGTTTCACACAGGGTTTCACGTGCCCCGCGCTACTCAGGATACCACTATCCTTATCTTCTCTTACTTATACGGGACTATCACCCTCTTTGGTTAACCTTTCCAGGTTATTCTAATTCAATCCAAAAGAAATCTCGTGGTCCTACAACCCCAAAATTGCCGTAACAACTCTGGTTTGGGCTAATCCGCGTTCGCTCGCCACTACTTACGGAATCACTTTTGTTTTCTTCTCCTCCGCCTACTTAGATGTTTCAGTTCAGCGGGTTTGCCTCCTATCGGATACTATGTCTTCAACATAGTGGGTTGCCCCATTCGGATATCTACGGATCAATTCGTGTGTGCCAATCCCCGTAGCTTTTCGCAGCTTATCACGTCCTTCTTCGCCTCTGAGAGCCTAGGCATTCCCCATACGCCCTTATTTTGCTTATTGTACTTGTTTTATCAAGTGTTATATACTATACAACACCCGAAATTTGTGCTTTCTATTATATTTTTATTTTTTCTTTTCTCAATATGTCAATGAACGGTTTTCTAATAATTAGTCCTTAGTAATTAGTAACTAGTTTTCACTAATACTTTTCACTATTCACTATTCACTCGAATAGTGGAGAATATCGGAGTCGAACCGATGACCTCCTGCGTGCAAGGCAGGCGCTCTAGCCAGCTGAGCTAATCCCCCGTTTCTTTAGTGATCAGTTAACAGTTTTTAGTTAACACTACTTAAAACGGTTAGCAAACCTCTAGAATTTCCTCTTAAAACTTTAAAATAGTAGTCCCGGGCAGACTCGAACTGCCGACCCCTACATTATCAGTGTAGTACTCTAACCAGCTGAGCTACGAGACTCTGTTTCTTTAAGTTTTATTGTATTATTTGAACCAACAGCGAGAGTAAATGCTATATAAAACACTAATCTATATCTTTCTCTAGAAAGGAGGTGTTCCAGCCGCACCTTCCGGTACGGCTACCTTGTTACGACTTAGCCCCAGTTACTAGTTTTACCCTAGGCAGCTCCTTACGGTCACCGACTTCAGGTACCCCCAGCTTCCATGGCTTGACGGGCGGTGTGTACAAGGCCCGGGAACGTATTCACCGGATCATGGCTGATATCCGATTACTAGCGATTCCAGCTTCACGGAGTCGAGTTGCAGACTCCGATCCGAACTGAGACCGGTTTTGAAGATTCGCATCATGTCACCATGTAGCTGCTCTCTGTACCGGCCATTGTAGCACGTGTGTGGCCCAGGACGTAAGGGCCGTGATGATTTGACGTCATCCCCACCTTCCTCACGGTTTGCACCGGCAGTCTCGTTAGAGTTCCCGACTTCACTCGCTGGCAACTAACGACAGGGGTTGCGCTCGTTATAGGACTTAACCTGACACCTCACGGCACGAGCTGACGACAACCATGCAGCACCTTGAAAGACGTCCGAAGAAATTACTGTTTCCAATAACGTCGTCTCCCATTTAAGCCCTGGTAAGGTTCCTCGCGTATCATCGAATTAAACCACATGCTCCACCGCTTGTGCGGGCCCCCGTCAATTCCTTTGAGTTTCACACTTGCGTGCGTACTCCCCAGGTGGGATACTTATCACTTTCGCTTAGCCACTCAGATAAAATCCGAACAGCTAGTATCCATCGTTTACGGCGTGGACTACCAGGGTATCTAATCCTGTTCGCTACCCACGCTTTCGTCCATCAGCGTCAATCCATTAGTAGTAACCTGCCTTCGCAATTGGTATTCCATGTAATATCTAAGCATTTCACCGCTACACTACATATTCTAGTTACTTCCTAAAAATTCAAGCCCTACAGTATCAATGGCAGTTTCCTAGTTGAGCTAGGAGATTTCACCACTGACTTATAAGGCCGCCTACGGACCCTTTAAACCCAATGATTCCGGATAACGCTTGGATCCTCCGTATTACCGCGGCTGCTGGCACGGAGTTAGCCGATCCTTATTCCTACAGTACCGTCAAGCCTCTACTCGTAGAGGTGTTTCTTCCTGTATAAAAGCAGTTTACAACCCATAGGGCAGTCATCCTGCACGCGGCATGGCTGGATCAGGCTTGCGCCCATTGTCCAATATTCCTCACTGCTGCCTCCCGTAGGAGTCTGGTCCGTGTCTCAGTACCAGTGTGGGGGATCTCCCTCTCAGGACCCCTACCCATCATCGTCTTGGTAAGCCGTTACCTTACCAACTAACTAATGGGACGCATGCTCATCTTGTACCGTTGGAACTTTAATAATCAGAAGATGCCTTCCAATAATACTATGAGGTATTAATCCAAATTTCTCTGGGCTATCCCCCTGTACAAGGTAGATTGCATACGCGTTACGCACCCGTGCGCCGGTCTCAAGGAAGCAAGCTTCCTCTACCCCTCGACTTGCATGTGTTAGGCCTGCCGCTAGCGTTCATCCTGAGCCAGGATCAAACTCTTCATCGTATATTTTTTATATTGTACGATAAAAACTAGTGTATTTAATTCGCCTCTACTCTCTTATTTTTATAATTTAAATCACTCTAAATTATGCTGTCAATTCAATATGTCTATGAACGTGTCTTTCGTATTTTAAACCTCTAACTCCAAAACTTGCGTCTCTGTGTTAGCGGCTGCAAAACTACAACCTTCTTTTTAATCTCACAAGATTTATTTGATATTTTTTTTATCTTAAATCTCACTCAATATATATCTGAACTTCGCCTGTTTTGCGGGGTGCAAAGATAATTAGTTTTTTAATTCCGACAAGCTTTTTTGAAAATATTTTTTTTCTTTTCTTAAAAACCCAAAACTCTCGTTTTATCTTCATTAATCTACCAAAGAACCTCTGCGGTAATGCGGGTGCAAAAGTAGTCACTTTTTATTAGTTTCCTAATGTTTTTGAAACTATTTTTAAATATATTTTTTAGTGCTTTAATTTTCAATTACTTACAATAAAAACTTTTTTTTTTTAAACTCTATACTCTTAAAGACAATTCTCTTGAATCCTGAAAAAACTTTTTCTATTAAACAAAATATAGTTTTATACTTTTACACAAAGCAGCTACTTAATTATTCATTAATAAAATCAACTATCTGACAATCCAACTCATTTGATTTTAAATTATGCCCCAAACCTTCTGTCATTATTAATTTACTATTCTTTATTATTCGAGACAATTCTTCAGTATAATTAGGATTCGTATCACTATCATATTTATCATGAATCAATAATACAGGTATATCAATCTCTTTAGCAAATTTTTTTGCAGAAAAATAAGAAGGATGATAACCTAACCTATTTTCAAACTCCTCTATAATTAATTTAGTTGTTTTTCCCTTAAGAGAAAGAATCTGCTCATAAAAATCAAAAAAATCATTTGCCTCTCCAGGCGCCCCCATTATAACTACCTTCCTTAACCCAACAACCTTATCATCAAACAACATATACTGAAGCACAAAACCACCAACTGAATGCGCAATAGCATAATCAATTTTTCCAACATGTTGCAAAAATACATTTAAACAATTTTTATAGATTAACAAATTTAACAGTTTTCCTTCCGACAGACCATGCCCCGGAGCATCAAAAGCATAAACAGTAAAATCATCTTTTACTAACTTTTCAATTATTTTTTTCCACCTAAAAGCATTACTAGCCCAACCGTGTATAAGCACTATTTTTTTTGAACCATCTCCCCATCTATACCCCTGCATCCTTTTCTCTTCAAAAATAAAACTAAACATTTCAGAGGTTTGCAAAAACTCCAACTGATGGGGCTTTATTTTTTTAGCTAGAGGATTACAAAATAATTCATATCCCCTTTTCTTCAACAATTTTGGACTAACATACGCCAAGGTATTTAAATACACCCCTGTTGATTTCATAACTATTTTTTTCATTTACTTATTACTTTTCTATGATACCGATTGGTATTTTTATATTTAAAAAAATTTACTTTTTATATGACTCGATATATTTTTTTAAAAAATCAGAAATTAATTTTAAATCTGTATTTGTATTACTCAACTTACTCATCATAATCGCACCCTCAAGACTTGCTATCACTAAAGTCGAAGTTAACTCCACATCTATATCAGATTTTAATTGATTATGTTCCACCCCGTTTATAAGTATTTTATTAATTGATTTTTTAACTAATAATAAAAAACTTTTTGCTTTATATTTTAAAATAGATTCAGTTTCATCAACCTCAATTGCAGCATTCAACAAAGGACACCCACCTTTAACAATAGGATCATTAACATAAGAACAGAAAAAATCAAAAAGTACATTTAATTTATCAAATACATTAGCCTCATTTTTAATTCTATCATTTAATGATTTCAAAACCAACTTTGACATATATTCTAAAGATTCAACTTCCAAAGCTTCTTTATTTTCAAAATGCCTATATATCGCACCTTTTGTGTACCCGCTCGCTTCTGTAATTTCACTTAATGAAGTGCTTTTATATCCTTGTGTATTAAACAAGTTACTTGATTCAATTATTATCCTGTTTTTTGTTAAATCTGATTTCTTCATAAAACAAAGATACCGATTGGTATCGAATTATTCAAAAAAAAAAAAAAAAAAAAAAAAAACTCTGAGTCACCTCAGAGCTTTATACACCATTCTATTTATTATTTGATAATCTCAATTTTTTGTGCTTCTTCGTTATTTATACTATCAAAAAAGCCTTGATCTCTCATCCAATCATCACTAAAAACCTTACTCATATATCGAGAACCGTGATCTGGGAAAACAACCACTACATTACTTTCAGAAGTAAATTCTCCCTCTTCTCCAAATTGCTTAATCGCTTGCATTGCAGCTCCTGAAGTATACCCTACAAAAAGTCCTTCAGTTCTAGCAATTTCCCTTGCTGTATGAGCACTATCTTCATCAGAAACTTTCATAAACTTGTCTATCATTTCAAAATCAGTTGCTGTAGGGATTAAGTTTTTACCCAAACCTTCAATTCGGTAAGGATAAATTTCTTTATTATCAAATTCTTTTGTTTCATGATATTTTTTTAATACTGACCCAAAAGCATCTACACCAAGAATTCTAATGTTAGGGTTTTTCTCTTTCAAAAAACGAGCTGTACCAGAAATTGTTCCTCCTGTTCCACTACAAGCTACTAAGTGCGTTATCTTACCTTTTGTTTGTTCCCAAATTTCTGGACCTGTAGTGTTATAATGTGCATCCATATTTAAATCATTAAAATATTGATTTATATATATTGATCCTTTTGTTTCTTCATGCAAACGTTTTGCTACATTATAATATGATCTTTCGTCATCGGCAGAAACATTAGCTGGACAAACATAAACTTTTGCCCCCATTGCCCTTAACATATCAATTTTATCCTTAGAGGATTTAGAACTTACTGCAAGAATACAATCATAACCTTTAATAATACTCACCATAGCCAAACTAAAACCTGTATTCCCTGATGTAGTTT
This sequence comes from Flavobacterium sp. KY-23415, assembly GCF_055384985.1. Taxonomy (NCBI): domain Bacteria; kingdom Pseudomonadati; phylum Bacteroidota; class Flavobacteriia; order Flavobacteriales; family Flavobacteriaceae; genus Flavobacterium; species Flavobacterium sp. KY-23415. Next base: position 166,405 of record NZ_AP044001.1, read on the forward strand.
CTATAATAGTGTCACCAGGATTAAGAATCCCTCTTCGCTCTGCCTCATTAATTATATAAAGTGCAATTCTATCTTTCGTAGAGTGCCCTGGATTAAAAGCTTCTACTTTAGCATAAAAATTACCTTCTATATTTTCTGTTACTTTATTTAATTTAATTAGTGGTGTATTACCAATTAATTCCAAAATATTATTGTAGGCATTTATTTCTTCTTTCATAAAAACTATATTAGTGGGGAATGATGTCTCTTTTTTTAAGCCCCAAAACCCTGCAAATTTAACAAAAAAATTTAACTACTCCTTAATTTTCTCCAAATCTAACAAAAAACTAAACTCTTTGGCCACATCTTTCAATGCTTCAAAACGTCCTGAAGCTCCACCGTGCCCTGCATCCATATTAGTATGCATAAATAATAATTTATTATTATTTTTTAACGCTCTTATCTTTGCAACCCATTTCGCTGGTTCCCAATATTGGACTTGAGAATCATGTAGACCTGTTGAAACAAACATATTAGGATAGGCTTGAACTCTTACATTATCATACGGTGAATATGATTTCATATATTCATAATATTCTTTTTCATTTGGATTCCCCCATTCATCATACTCCCCAGTAGTTAATGGTATTGAGTCATCTAACATTGTTGTTACAACATCTACAAAAGGAACTTGTGCAATTACTCCATTATACAATTCTGGTGCCATATTTACTATAGCCCCCATTAAAAGCCCACCTGCTGAACCTCCTTCTGCATACAAATGGTTGGGAGACGTATAATTTTGAGCAATCACAAATTTCGAACAATCGATAAAATCTGTAAAAGTATTTTTCTTTTTTAACAATTTTCCATCTTCATACCACTGTCTTCCTAAATCTTCCCCTCCTCTAACATGTACAATAGCATAGATAAACCCTCGATCTAACAAACTTAAACGAGTAGTAGAAAAGTAGGGGTCCATTGAAGCACCATAGGAACCATAAGCATATAAAAGCAATGGATTAGATCCATTTTTTTTCATTCCTTTCCTATAGACCATTGAAATTGGAACTTTTGTACCATCTGTTGCCGTTGCCCAAATTCTTTCTTCTATATAATTCTTTTTATCAAATTTCCCACCCAAAACTTCTTGTTCTTTTAAAATAGTTTTCTGTTTTGTCTTCATATTGAAATCAATAACAGACGAAGGTGTTGTTAATGATTGATAAGCATATCTAAGTACATCTGTATCAAAATCTACATTTGTGGTTGTATAGGCTGTGTATGTTTCACTTTCAAACGGCAGATAATAAGCACCATCACCACTCCAAGGACGAATTTGTATTTTATTTAATCCATTTGACCTTTCTTCTACTACTAAATAATCTTTAAAAATATCGACACCTTCAAGCAACACATCATTTCTGTGAGGTATAACCTCCGACCAATTTTCCATTTTTGTATTATTTTCATTGGTCTTCATCAATTTAAAGTTTGTGGCTTTATCTTTATTAGTAACAATATAAAAACTATCACCATAATGCGAAATACTATATTCCAACCCTCTTGTTCTTTTTTGAAACACTCTAAATTCACCATTAGGGTTGTTTGCTTCAAGAATTTGGTATTCTGATGTTAGTGTACTACTTGAACCAATAACTAGATACTTTTTAGATTTTTCTTTGTATATGAAAGTGGCAAATGTATCATCTTTTTCATGAAAAACTAGTTCATCTTTTTTTACATTAGTATTCAACAAATGCTTAAAAATCATATCTGAACGTAATGTTTTTGGATCTTTTTTTGTATAAAACAAAGTTTTATTATCGCTAGCCCAAGTACTTCCACCTGTTGTATTTTCAATTTTTTCTGGCAAAATTTCACCTGTAGCAAGGTTCTTAATTTGAATAACATATTGCCTTCTAGACACTAAATCGACACCAAAACTCACCCATTTATTATCTTCGCTTACACTTAATCCAGTCAGATTAAAATAAGCATGCCCTTTTGCCATTTCATTGCAATCGAACATTATTTCTTCTTTTGCATTTAGGCTTCCTTTTTTTCTTGAGTAGATCGGATAATCTTTTCCAGTTTCAAATCGAGTAATATAATAATACCCATTATATAGATAAGGCACAGAAGAGTCATCTTCTTTAATTCTGGCTTTCATTTCTTTAAACAAATCGTCTTGTAATGGTTTGGTATGAGCAGTCATTTTTTCATAATACTCATTTTCTTTGTTTAAATAATCTATTACTTCTTTATCTTCTCTGTTATTTAACCAAAAATAATTATCTGTGCGAATATCTCCGTGTTTTTCTAATGTATGAGGGACTATTTTTGCAATAGGCGGTTGAATATTTAATTTCATTTCTTCTTTTTTATCTTTACATGAAGTAGCAAAAATAAGAGAAATGATAGCACAATATGAAAATTTTTTCATGAAGTTATACATTTAAAGTTAACAGCTAATTTACTATTTTTGCAACAATAAAAAAATTTAAATACTATGTTTGGAGATATTATGGGTATGATGGGCAAATTAAAAGAAACCCAAGAAAAAGTAGAGGCAACAAAAAAAAGACTCGATACTGTTTTAATAGATGAAAAAAGCAGTGACGGCTTGCTCGAAGTAACTTTAACAGCAAATAGAAAAATCAAATCTATAACTTTGAGTGATGATTTATTACAAGATAAGGAAATGCTTGAAGATTATTTAGTGACTGTTTTAAACAAAGCAATTGAAAAAGCAACAAATGTTAATGAAGCTGAGCTAGCAGCTGTAGCAAAGGAAGGTATGCCAAATATTCCTGGAATGGACATGTTTAAATAAAACAAAAAGGGATAGTTCTAAAACCATCCCTTTTTTCTCTACTTTTTCACTAAATATTTAACAACAGTTTCTGCAGCGTGAAGACCAAATAACGCAGGCATCCAACTATTAGTACCATAAAATGATTTTTTAAAGTTTGTCCCATCAGTTAATTTTACACTAGCCGCATCAGGTTTTTCTACAGAATAAACTGCTTTAACTCCTTTACTTATACCTTCTGCTTTCAATCTTCTACGAATATTTTTTGCTAATGGACAATATTCCGTTTTACTTATATCTCTAACTCTTACTTTACTTGCTTCATACTTACCACCAGCTCCCATATTACTTATAACTTTAACTTTTTTTCGTTTTGCAGCAAGAATAAGGTTTAATTTTGGTGTAACACTATCAATACAATCCAAAACATAATCAAAATCTGTAGTAACAACTTCATAAGCACGTTCAGGAGATAGAAATTCTTCAATCCTAACAAGCTTTAGTTCTGGATTTATATCCAATAATCTATCACCTACAATCTTAACCTTTGGTTGACCTACAGTAGAATGTAAAGCAGGCAATTGACGATTTATATTTGTAATATCTACTGTATCACCATCAACAATAGTCATCTTACCAACTCCTGCTCTTGCCAAGAATTCAGCAGCAAAACTACCAACTCCTCCCAAGCCTACGACTAATACATTTGCATTAGTCAATTTTTTCATCCCGTCTTCTTTAAATAATAATTCTGCTCTTTCTTGCCACTTTGCCATTAATTTTTTTTGTTTAAAGTTTTATTTTAAATAGTTTTATTTTAAATAGTTTTAAATTATGAATTGAATACTCTTTTAAAATTGTTCCCTACAATTATCTTCAATTCTTCTAATGTTATTTTTTTTATTTGTGCTGCTTTTTTATAGACCTCTTCAATATTTTCTTCAATTGTATCAGTTTCAAGAAAAATTCTATTATTAGGAATCTCTTTAAAAACAGCAGCTAATTCAGGGTTCCTCAATAAATATTTTCCGAAAGACAAATAAAATCCATTATCCAAAAGTGAATTTGCTACTTGAATGTTTTTAGAAAATCCATGGATTACCATTGAATTTTCTATATTCATTTCTTTTTTTATTGCGATCATCTCCTGATAAGCTGCAACACAATGCAAAATTATTGGTTTTGATGTCTTTTGAACGATCTCAATCTGCTGTTTGAATACTTTTGTTTGAATTTCAATAGGAGTTTCAATACGTTTATCTAGTCCGCATTCCCCTAACGCCAAACATTCTTTCAATTGTAATTTTTCACCTATACATCTCAAATCAAGACTTAGCCTATCTTCGTTAATATACCAAGGATGAATTCCAATTGAATATTTAGGGATAGATTGATTAAACTCCCAAGGATATTGATTAACAACTTCTAGAACTGAAGTTTCATTAAAAAAAGTATGTGTATGCAAATTAATCAAACTCATCAGTCATGAAATTTCTTTACTCCTGCTTCAATAGCAATATCTAAATCGTTTTCTAGAGGAACTATAGGACAGGAATACTTATAGTTATAAGCGCAATAAGGATTATAAGCTTTATTAAAATTAATTATCACTTTGTTAGTTGTAGGAATTCGCATATCTATATATCTTCCACCTATATATGTTTCATTTCCATTTGTTAAATCCGAAAATGGGAGAAACAAATAGTCTTTAAAACCAGGTCGTCGTGAAAGCTGTATATTTTGATATACATTTAAAACAAATTTTCTTCCTTTAATCTGAAAATGAAGCTCTCCAAACTTCTTATAGATTGGTGTTCGCTCCGTAGAAGTTTTCATTTTAAAGGTCTTTTGTTTTTTTGACAAAATAAAATTTGCTTCAACAATAAACTCTTCATTAATTGGATAAAAATCTAAGGACTCAAAAACTGTTCTATCTTCATTTGTTAAAGGACTTTTTAAAGAATCTAAAAATTCTTCATTCATGTTTTTTTGAAACTCATAAACTTCATCTATTTCATTTTGCTGCGCAAACAAAACATTCAAAAAAAAGAATACAAAAAAGAACTTATACATGATATTTTTTTTTTACAAAAATAAATAATTTCTATTTTACTCAATTACAAAACGGATACTTTCTAAAACTAAAGCATAAAAAAACACCCGAAAGAGGTGTTTTTCATAATTTTATTCAAAAAAATCACTCATATGATGATATTACTTTAATTTCCAAACCCCTAACCCACCTTTGCATAAGTTCCTTATTTTCTGACAAAGGAGTAAGATAAAAATTATTAAAACACTTCATAACTTGAGACTCTTCAATTCGTTCCATTTCAACAAATCCTGAAAAATAATTGGAATGAATTAAAAATATTTCGTTTGATTTACGAAATAAAAAACCAACATGATTCCTATTAACCCCAATAAAATAAACACCGTCATTTAATACTTTATAAAACTCATCAACAACTTCCTTAAAACTTTGTCCATTTATATTCTGCACTTCTCCCGATAACGACAAACTATAAGCCTCATTAATTGGCAACTGTTGCGCTAATTTATATCTATTAAGATTAAACCCCATGTGTTTTAATGTTTTTGAAACAAAATACCCACAAGCAATCTCTCCTTTATTAGGCACATTAGAATAACCATCAAACGCCCATTTAGTACCGCACCAAAAAGGAATTATTTTATTTATTAAGTTATCTTCAAAAGATTCTGAAATAGCTAAAAAATCAGCATTAGAAGCCAAAAGTCCCACTCTCTCTTTTTCAATTTTTATTTTGACTTGATTATAACTTTCCAAAAATTCAACAGTACAAGATTTATGAACTACTTTTGAATTTAACGTTAGAAATAAAAAAAGCAAACTAAAAATTTTCATAAATCTTTACGTTGATTATTTAAAAAAGGAATCTACAAACTCAAACTTATTGAAAACCTGTAAATCTTCAATTCCTTCTCCAACTCCAATATATTTAACTGGAATCTTGAACTGATCTGAAATACCAATTACCACACCTCCTTTTGCTGTACCATCCAATTTTGTAACAGCCAAACTTGAGACTTCAGTTGCAGCAGTAAATTGTTTTGCTTGCTCAAAAGCGTTTTGCCCAGTAGAACCATCCAAAACAAGCATCACATCATGCGGAGCTTCCTCTACCACCTTTTGCATTACACGTTTTACTTTAGAAAGCTCATTCATTAAATTCACTTTATTATGCAAACGTCCTGCTGTGTCAATAATAACCACATCTGCATCTTGAGAAACAGCAGATTGCAATGTGTCAAAAGCTACAGATGCTGGATCACTTCCCATCTGTTGACGCACAATTGGAACACCAACTCTATCAGCCCAGATTTGCAACTGATCTATTGCAGCAGCCCTAAAAGTATCTGCTGCTCCCAAGACTACTTTAAAACCAGCTTTTTTAAACTGATAGGCTAACTTCCCTATTGTTGTTGTCTTTCCAACTCCATTTACACCAACCACCATTATAACATAAGGCTTTTTTGTTGAAGGAATAGTAAAATCTGTATCATTTCCTAAGTTGTTTTCAGATAATAAGCTTGCTATTTCTTCTCTAAGAATTTGATTTAACTCTTGAGTCCCTAAATACTTATCTGACGCAACTCTTTTCTCAATACGTTCAATAATCTTCAAGGTTGTATTGACACCAACATCAGAAGACACTAAAATTTCTTCAAGATTATCTAAAACCTCGTCATCCACAGTAGATTTACCCGCAACAGCCTTAGTTAACTTTGAAAAAAAAGTAGTCTTAGATTTCTCTAATCCTTTATCTAAAGTTTCTTTTTTTTCCGAAGAGAAAATTTTTCTAAAAAAATTCATTTTTATAATTCTTAAAATTTAGTAACAAATGTAAAAATAAAAAAGCTACTTTCAAACGAAAGTAGCTTTTCTATATATTTAAAAAAAAAGAATTATTTCTTTTTTAAGAATTCATCAACTAATTCAGGAGCCATTACAGATTCTACGAATGTGTATGCACCTGTTTTTGGAGATTTAACCATTTTAATCGCTTTAGTTAATCTCTTAGAAGCTGTTTGTAAAGTTGCTACGGTTTTCTTTGCCATGACTTATATTATTTAATTTCTTTATGAACAGTTACTTTCTTTAAGATTGGATTAAACTTTTTAATCTCTAATCTATCTGGAGTATTCTTTTTATTCTTAGTAGTAATATAACGAGAAGTTCCCGCTACACCTGAAGCTTTATGCTCAGTACACTCTAAAATTACCTGAATTCTATTTCCTTTCTTTGCCATCTTTGTATATTATTATGATTTAAGGATTACTTTACTAATCCATTTGCCTTTGCTTGTTTTAAGACAGCAGCAATACCTTTTTTATTTATTGACTTTAATGCAGATGCAGATACTTTTAAAGTTACCCATCTGTCTTCTTCCGCAATATAAAAACGCTTTTTAAATAAATTAACAGAGAATTTTCTCTTAGTTTTATTCATAGCGTGAGAAACATTGTTCCCTACCATTGCTCTTTTACCTGTAAGTTCACAAACTCTTGACATTATTTACAATCTTTTTTTCGTTATTCAAAATCAGGGTGCAAAGTAACAAAATTGAAATGAATTACACAACTTTGTTTTGTTATTTTTTTAAAATTTCTTTATATAAAATTTCAAAAGCTTTATTAACCGCTCTACCAATAACTTTCTCTCTTGGTTGACCAAAATTAAATTCTTCTGAAAACACTCCATTTGGGGTTGCTAAAGCGATAAAAACAGTTCCTATTTCAGCAATAGAATCCCCTTTTTCTGGACCAGCATTTCCTGTTGTTGCAATAGCATAATCTGAATTAAAAACCTTCTTAGCTTGCATCGCCATAGCTTCAGCAACAAAACCACTCACTACAGAATGCTTTTCGATTAATTTTTCAGAAACACCAAGCACATTAATTTTGGTTTCGGTTGCGTAGGTTACTACACCTCCTTTAAAAAAACTTGAAGCTCCAGAAATAGCTGTTATTAGCTGTGCAATCTTTCCTCCTGTACAACTTTCCGCAAGTGCCAATGTAAGTTTTTGCTCTTTAAAGATAGTACTTAGCACATTCTCTATTGGCTCATCACTTTCAGTTCCAACAATTATATCTCCAATAATACTATGTAACTTTTTAACTTCCTTATCTATTTCTTCATTCAGAACTTTCTCATCTGTTCCAGAAGTTGACAACCTCAATCTTACTTTTCCTGGCGAAGGCAAATATGCCAATTTAATATGAGCTGGCAAATTATTCTCCCATTCTTCAATCTGTTCTGCAATTAAACTTTCCCCTCTTCCATAAGTCATGATTGTTTTATGCACTATCGAAGCCCTATTGTATTCAGAAATTAACTTAGGCACTATAACCTCATCTATCAAATATTTCATTTCATACGGAACTCCAGGTAAAGAAACATATATTGTATTTTCTTTTTGAATCCACATCCCAGGAGCCGTTCCCATTTTATTAAAAAGCACAGTTGCTTGGGAAGGCACTAAAGCTTGCTCTTTATTTATTTGAGAAATTGGTCTTTTATAAAAACCTTCAATTAATTCTTTAACATGCAAAAGCACTTTTTCATCTTCAACAAGTTCATCATTAAAATACTCACAAAAAGTTTTTTTAGTAATATCATCTTTTGTAGGTCCTAAACCTCCTGTAATAATTACTAAATCAACTTTATTTTGAAGTAAATTCAATGTGTTTAATATTTGCTGTTTTTCATCTGAAATAGAAAGCATTTCTTTAATTGAAATACCTATTTTATCAAGCGCTTTAGCAATATATGAGGAATTTGTATCTATTATTTGACCTATTAGAATTTCATCTCCAATAGTCACAATTGAGGCATTCATATTTTTTATGATTGTATTTTAAAGTCTTTTTTCAACTCTTTAATTGCCAAATCGACTCTTTCTTTTAATGACTTATAAACCTCTTTTATCTCCTTCTTTTTTCCTTCTGTTTTAGCCCACGTCATAATTTGAAGATTTTCTTCATAGGCTAAATCCATCCCTAATAAATCCAGAGATGGTTTTATTTTATGTGCAGCAGCATAGGCTCTTGAAAAATCTTTTTCCTCTATTCCAACCTTTATAGATTTGATTTCTACGGGAACTTCTAACAAAAAAAGATTTACAATTTGAAGTGCAAAATCAATGTCATTTTCCGAAATTTCATACACTTTAGATAAATTGTATTGCAATGCCATAAATTATTATTATTATTTAACTTGAATTTTAAACATCTGGTTGTTTTCTACATATCCTTCGAGCACATCTCCTTCTTTTACAGCCGCTACACCTTTTGGTGTTCCTGTAAATATTATATCTCCTTTTTTTAAAGTAAAAAACTGAGAAACATATGCTATTATTTCATCAACTTTCCAAAGCATCAAAGAAGTATTTCCAGACTGAACAACAACCCCATTACTCCTCAACTCAAAGTTAACATTTTCTAATGATTCAAACGATTTTTTCGGTAAAAAGGCACCAATAATCGCTGAATGGTCAAAAGCTTTTGCTTTCTCCCAAGGCAACCCTTTGCTTTTTAATTCGTTTTGCAAGTCTCTTGCTGTAAAATCTATCCCCAAACCAATTTCTTCGTAATATTTATGAGCAAATTTTTCATTAATATAACGGCCTACTTTACTTATTTTTACCAAAATTTCCACTTCATGATGCACATCGTTACTAAATTCAGGGATATAGAATGGGTTCTTTTTAGGCAAAACAGCAGTATCTGGCTTTAAAAAAATTACCGGCTCACTTGGCCTTTCATTATTTAATTCCGAAATATGGTCGGTATAATTTCGACCAATACAAATGATTTTCATTATCTAAGTAATTTGCTATTAATAACTGGTAATTAGAAAAGTCTCACTAATCACTTTCCTCTCTTTACATGTTACCAACTATTTAGTATTTAATTTTCTTAATTTAATTGCAGTCAAAACCTTTTTAGTATATAGTGGAAAATCTGCATTTTGTAACCAGCTGTAATAACCTGGCTCTTTTTCCAATATCTCCTCAACAAGTTGCCCCTTGTGCTTTCCAAATGAAAACACTTCTTTTTCATCTTTGTTTAAAACTATAAATCCAGCAAAGTCAACTGTTTTTTTTCGGGTTGTATATTCGGATAATAATTTCACATCATTATCTAAATCTTCATACTTGTCTAACTGCGCTTTTAAAATCTCATAGGTCGCCATTGTATCAGCTTCTGCACTATGTGCATTTTCTAAACTTTGGTTACAGTAAAACTTATAGGCCGCACTAAGTGTCCTTTCTTCTTTTTTATGAAAAATAGTCTGAACATCTACAGAAACTCTGTTTTTCATATCAAAATCTACTCCCGCACGAAGTAATTCTTCTGCAAGAAGAGGGATATCGAAACGGTCAGAATTAAACCCAGCTAAATCTGAATCTTTAATCATATTATATACATGAGGAGCCAATTCTTTAAATGTTGGTTCATTAGCTACTTTCTCATCTGTAATTCCATGAACTGCTGTAGTTTGAGGTGGAATTGGAATTGTTGGATTAACCAACCATGTTTTACTTTCTTTATTCCCATTTGGAAATACTTTAAACACAGAAATCTCTACAATTCGATCTCTAGCAACATCAATTCCAGTAGTCTCAAGATCAAAAAAACAAATCGGTCTATTCAGTTTTAGTTCCATTTATATTTTTATTTTTTAGAAGATAAAATAGTATAACTTCTGCTATTATTAAATTAAAAGTCCATCCTAACCAAGAAACAATTCTATAGGTATCCATTGGTGGTGTTTGGAGCAAAAATACAATAATGAATTTAAACAATCTAAGAGAAATAGCAGATAATGTTAGTGCAAAACTTCGGATTGCAAACTTTACATGATTTTCAAAATCATGTTTTCTAGCGTAATAATAACTAAGATAAGTGAAAAAAATCCAAAATATAGAAAGCAATACAAAAGCAATTTTAGCAACAATTCCCCCATTTGCATGATAACTCATTATTAAACCCGAAGGCCCAGAAAGAATTAGAATTAGAAAAACATATAACTTTCCAACTCCAATATGAAGATTTTTATATTTTAATCGAATACTTTTCGAAAACTGCATCCATCCGATAAACAATAAAAAAATACTAGAATATACATGAACAAAAAAGGCTAATTTGTAATACAAAAATTGAATTTCTTCATACTTTACTCTTAAAAAAGCCACATTATAATCAATGGGTATATATTGAATTGTTATCAACAACAGAAGATACGTAAAATATCCATAGATAACGAGAAGTAAAAACTTCAATAAACCTCTAAATTTTATATTTACTTCTACCTTTTTTCCCATCTAAAACCACTAACCTCTTCCAAATTCATCATAATACTCTTCGGCATTTTTCTCATAAATTAATAATAACTTAATATTATTTTTTTCTATTTCCGTCAGCTCCTCTTTTATATTAGTATGTACAGGAATATACCATTCATGTTTGTCGAAAAAAGCTCTCAATTGACGGTTTTTAAAGGAATATCCATGTTTTGCATAAATTGAATTTCTTAAAACATAAATATCTGCTTTAGATAAATTCTCCACATCATTTTTAGTCAATACAGTTGAAGAAGGATTCAAATTAAAAACTTTTTGTGTTGTTGCAAAATATTCTTCTTGAAGATAGTCTTCAACATCCCCATCATATTCTACTTGAACCATCTTAGATTTTTTCTTTTCCCAATCCACATATACATTGCTCAACTTATTATTCGGATTATAAAAAAATATCTTTTTGGTTAAATTATATTTTCTTTCTTGTGTTTCTACCTTTTTATAGGCCTTCCATTTTCCAGAAATAACACTGTCATTTTTTCCTATTCCAAAATTAAATTCACCATCATACTTATCATCTCCTGGTTCTTTCACTTCAAAAACATAACTCTCATCCACAAAATGTAACGAACCTGAAAATGGTCGATCATTACCTGCAACTACAGAATGACCTTCAACGAAATTACCTGTTATCTTATCTATGGATATAGTTATTTTATTACTCATATCATAAGCAATATGTTCTCCAGTGTATTTGTTCTTTTCATAATCATCTTCCAAAGGCTCAAACCACCCCACCCAATAACCCAACAAATCATCTGTAGTATTGACTTTTAAATTTTGATTAAAGGTTGATAAATCAATCTGAGAAATTGATTCGCCTTCTGCTGGGTTTTCAATTTCTGGAGCAACATCTTTAATTGCCTCTTTACAACTATAAAAACTAATCCCTAATAGTAACAAAAACAAATATTTCATATACATTCCCTTTTACTGTATTTACAAAAAAATGACAGACTTAAAAAAGCCTGTCATAAATTTAATCTTTTTTTATATTCTTATTAAACCTCACGATTAATATCCCAAGCCTCTAAGTATTCTGCCACTCTTTTCACAAAACTTCCTCCAAGCGCTCCATCTACGACTCTATGATCATAAGAATGAGACAAGAACATTTTTTGACGAATACCTATAAAATCTCCTTCTGGTGTTTCAATAACTGCAGGTACTTTTCTAATAGCACCCAAAGCCAAAATACCTACTTGTGGTTGATTGATAATTGGTGTTCCAAATACAGAACCAAAAGTACCAACATTGGTCACAGTGTATGTTCCACCTTGTGTGTCGTCTGGTTTTAATTTTCCATTTCTTGCTCTGTTTGCTAAATCGTTTACTGCTTTAGCCATTCCTACAAGATTTAACTGATCTGCGTTTTTAATTACAGGAACAATCAAGTTTCCATTTGGTAATGCAGCAGCCATTCCTAAATTAATATTTTTCTTTTTAATGATAAAATCACCATCTACAGAAATATTCATTCCAGGAAAATCTTTTAACGCCTTAGCTACAACTTCCATGAATATTGGGGTAAAGGTTAATTTTTCACCTTCTCTCTTTTCAAAAGAGTTTTTAATTTTTTCTCTCCATTTAACAATATTAGTAACATCTACTTCTATAAAGGATTGAACATGTGCAGATGTTTGAACAGATTCTACCATGTATTTAGAAATTAGCTTACGCATTCTGTCCATTTCTATAATTTCATCTCCTCCATTTACAGAAACAGGTGTTACTGGAGCTACAGTTTGGCTTTGAACCACGGGAGCTGTTTTTTGAACTGCTACAGGTGCAGGTGTTTCTACAACTGGTGCAGCTACGGCAACCGGCTGAGTACCTCTGTTCTCTATATATTTTAAAATATCTTCTTTATTGACTCTACCACCTTTACCAGAACCTTCTATGGTTTCTAATTCTTGCAAAGTAACACCTTCTTCTTTTGCAATATTTTTCACTAAAGGAGAGAAGAACTTATCCGAACCTGAATAATCTTCAGAAACAGCTACAACATCTTTAGCCACTTCAATAGTTTTTTCAATTTCAGCTACCGGAGTCGCAACTTCAACTTGTGTTGCAACTTCTCCTTCACCTTCTGTCTCAATTATGGCAATTGTTTGCCCTACTTGAACAACATCATCGGTATTAAAAAGAATTTCAACAAGTGTTCCTGCAACTTCAGAAGGCACTTCACTATCTACTTTATCCGTAGCAATTTCAAGTACTGCTTCATCCATTTCAATTTTATCGCCAACGTTTTTCAACCAATTGGTTACAGTTGCTTCTGCAACACTCTCACCCATTTTAGGTAACTTCAATTCAAATTTTGCCATATTATTAAACTATCGTTGTGTTTTTGTATTTGATTTGCAAAAATACTAATTTTTACATCTTTTTATAATGAATGTCGTAAATTATTTCAATTTTACAACTTCTCCTCTATCATTTGAATTATTGCTACCAATTATATAATTTGAATTGCTAAAATAATTCTTAAATGTTATTTTCTTTGATTTATTCTCAATCATAAATTTTATAATTTCCTTATATGAAAATGATTTTACATCAAAAATAATCTCAATATTTTTATTTTCATCTATTTTAAACCCTTCAAAACTAGTTATCAATCTTGTTGGTTTTGGCAAATTTAATAAAGTTTTCGTTTTAGAAAAAAAGATATATTCATCTATTGTTTTTATTTTATTTTTTTGTTGCTTTTTTTTGAAAAAGCTAAAGACAAAACTCCCTGTTTTCATCATTACATCAAAAACGACTGATCTTTTAAAATGCTTTGCATAAAAAAATTGCATTGCTTCTTGAAAACGCTTCATATAGGTTCCATCTCTAACAGTACTTTCTCCTTTATAATGAATGACGGTTGTCTCGTGAAAATAGAAATTTGTTTTTCCAAGCTTTTTTATCATATAACTCAAATCGATATCATCTGAATACATAAAACAATTCTCATCAAAACCACCTACTTCCAAATAGAGCTTTCTCTCCATAATCATAAAAGCACCTACTAAGATAGCAACTTCTCCAGATTCATTCTCATTAATATGTTGTGCATAATATTTATTAAACAAGCTTAAACCAGGAAAGACCTTATATAATCCGAAAATTTTTGTAAAGGCAACCCAAGGAGTAGGAACTCCTCTTTTACTTTCTGGCAAAAAATTACCAGTACCATCTATTAACTTACAACCAATAATTCCTGTGTGCAAAGCCCAATTTTCTGGATTCAGAATTTTAGTAAATGTATCTTCTGCTACAACAGTATCTGGATTTAAGATGCAAATATATTTCCCTTTTGCTTCTGCTACTGCAATATTATTCCCTTTGGGAAAACCTAAATTTGCTTTATTCTCTATCAACTTCACCGTAGGAAATTGACGTTTCATCATTTCACAACTATCGTCTTTAGAATCATTATCTACGACAATAATTTCTCCATCAATATCTTGAAGTGCTTTTTGAACACTTAAAACACATTGTTCTAGGAAATACCGGACATTATAATTGAGTATAATAACAGTTAGTTGCATGCTGCGAATATAGAAATTCTTACCCAGTTTTAAAAGAACAATAACTAATCCTAGAATTTAAATTATTCAAATTTTCTTAATATCTTTCGAAACATTAAACATGAATCAATTAGACATTAAAATCATCAAAAACAATCGTATGAAATTTTTTATTAGACTATTACTTCTTTTCATATCCTTAAACACATTTTCACAAGAAAACATTGCTTTAAATTATGACAAAAAAGAAGTATATATTACTATGAGAGATGGTATAAAACTCTTTACAGTTATCTATACTCCGAAAGACATATCAAAAGATAATAAATATCCATTTTTAATGCAACGAACATGTTACAGTGTTGCTCCATATGGTGAGAATAAGTTTCCAAAATCATTAGGACCAAATCAATTTTTATTAAATGATAAATACATTTTTGTTTATCAAGATGTTAGAGGTCGTTACATGAGTGAAGGAACATTTACCAATATGACTCCACAAGTGGAACACAAAAACAAAACAAATATTGACGAAAGTACAGACACATACGACACTATTGAATGGCTTATTAAGAATATTAAACACAACAATGGAAAAATAGGTCAATATGGAACTTCATACCCTGGTTTTTATACTGCAGTTGGAGCATTAGCTAATCATCCCGCTTTAGTTGCTTCTTCTCCACAAGCCCCAATATCGGATTTCTTTTTTGATGACTTCCACCATAATGGAGCTTTTATTATGGGCTATTTTAGAACATTTCCTGTTTTTGGAATACAAAAAGACAAGGCTACTGGAGAACATTGGTACATGAAAGATTTTATTACCCCAACTTCTGAAGATGGATCTGTATTTTATAATGAATTAGGAACTATTAAAGAAGCATCTGACAAATACTACAAAGACAATTTCTTTATGCAAGAAATTATAGAACATCCAAATTATGACAGTTTCTGGCAAAAAAGAAATTTATTACCTCACTTGAAAAACATTAATCATGCTGTAATGACTGTTGGTGGTTGGTTTGATGCAGAAGATTTAGCTGGGCCTTTAAACATTTACAAAGCAATAGAAAAAACAAGTCCAAAAGCAAAAAACACGATTGTAATGGGACCTTTTTCACATGGTGGTTGGAGTCGTGAAAAAGGAAAACATTTTCATAATGATATTTATTTTGGGGACAGCATTGCTACTTTTTATCAAAAGAACATTGAGTATAAATTCTTTACACATTATTTAAAAGGAGATGCTAAAACAGCAGTAGGTTTACCCGAAGCTTATATGTATGACACTGGTAAAAAGGAATGGAACGAGTTTGCTAATTGGCCACCAAAACAAGCAACAAAACGTAATTTTTATTTGAGTTCAAATGGAAAATTAGAATTAAATAAACCAGAAAAATCTGCTCACAGCGAATATTACAGTGACCCGAATAACCCTGTTCCAAGTAGTGTGAACTACTCAGATTATAACGGCTTTACTCCTAGAAATTACATGAGTGAAGACCAGCGTTTTGCTTTAAGCCGCCCAGACGTAGTAACTTTTACTACCGATTACTTAACAGATGATATTACTTTAGCTGGAGAAATTATGGCAAAGTTGAAAATTGCTTCTTCTTCTACAGATGCTGATTTTGTTGTTAAGTTAATTGATATTTATCCGCTAGACGAGCCAGAAAACAAAGACAAACCCGATGTAATTTATGCAAATTACCATCAAATGGTGCGTAGCGAAGTTATGCCTGCCCGCTTTAGAAATAGTTTTGAAAAACCAGAAGCATTAAATCCAAATGAAACTACAGAAGTTAACTTTAGATTACAAGATGTTTTACATACCTTCAAAAAAGGACACAAAATTCAAATTCAAATTCAAAGTACTTGGTATCCTATGATTGCTGTTAACCCACAGAAATTTTTAGAAAATAATTATTTAACTACTAAAGAAGATTATACTAAAGCTTTTATCAAAGTATTCAATGATAGTTTTATTGAAGTAGAAGTTTTGAAATAGAAAATGAAACTCAGTTTTTAAAATCCGAAATCAAATTCTTTACCTCAAAATAATAAACTACTTTTGCATTTTGAAATAATTAGGAGATTATTACATCCCCTAAAAGACAACTTACTTTTATGAATTACCTTTCAGTCGAAAATATATCTAAAGCCTACGGAGAACGCGTATTGTTTGACAACGTTTCTTTCGGAATTAACAAAGATCAAAAAATAGCTTTTATTGCTAAAAATGGTTCTGGAAAAACGACCATCATGAACATGATTACGGGTTCAGATGAGCCTGATACTGGGCAAATTGTACTTAGAAAAGGCATTAACATGGCTTTTTTATCTCAAAATAATAATTTACAAGACGAATTAACCATCGAAGAAAGCATTTTTGCTTCTGACAATGAAACGCTAAAAGTAATTGAAGCTTATGAAAAAGCATTAGAAAATCCTGAAGATGAAGAAGTATATCAGAGAGCTTTTGATGACATGGATCGTTTTAATGCATGGGATTTTGAAACACAATACAAACAAATTTTATCTAAATTAAAACTTGAAGATTTAAAACTAAAAGTTAAGAATCTTTCAGGTGGTCAAAAGAAACGTTTATCTTTAGCAATAATATTAATTAACCGTCCCGATTTATTAATTCTTGATGAGCCCACCAATCACTTAGATTTAGAGATGATTGAATGGTTAGAAGATTATTTTGCAAAAGAGAATATTACTTTGTTCATGGTAACGCACGACCGTTTCTTTTTAGAACGTGTTTGTAACGAAATTATAGAATTAGATAATAATAAAGTATATCAATACAAAGGAAATTATTCTTATTATCTAGAAAAAAAAGAAGAACGCATTGCTTCTGAAAACGCGAGTATAGACAAAGCACAAAACTTGTTTGTAAAAGAATTAGCTTGGATGCGTCGTCAACCAAAAGCTAGAACAACAAAATCAAAATCACGTCAAGACGATTTCTATAAAATTAAAGAAAAAGCAGAAAGTCGCAGAAAAGAAAATGTAATTGAGTTAGAAATCAACATGGAAAGAATGGGTAGTAAAATCATTGAGATGGTTAAAGTAACCAAGAAATTTCCAGAAAAAACAATTCTTGACGAATTCTCCTATTCTTTTCAACGTGGAGAGCGTATTGGAATCATTGGTAAAAACGGAACTGGAAAATCTACCTTTCTAAATATCTTAACACAAACCATGCCTCCAGATTCTGGAAAGGTAATTATTGGTGACACCATCAAAATTGGTTATTATACTCAGAGCGGTATTAACCCTAAACCAGGTCAAAAAGTAATCGATATTATTAAAGAATATGGCGAATATATTCCTTTAACAAAAGGAAGAATAATTTCAGCTTCTCAATTATTGGAACGTTTCTTATTTGATGCCAAAAAGCAATATGATTTTGTAGAAAAATTAAGTGGAGGAGAATTAAAACGTTTGTACCTCTGTACTGTTTTAATCCAAAATCCGAATTTCTTAATTCTCGATGAACCAACTAACGATCTAGATATTGTTACACTAAATGTATTAGAAAGTTTCTTGTTAGATTATCCAGGGTGTTTGTTAGTAGTTAGCCACGACAGGTATTTCATGGATAAAATTGTAGATCACTTATTTGTTTTTAGAGGTGAAGGAAAAGTAGAAGATTTTCCAGGTAATTATTCTGATTTTAGAATTTATGAAGATTCGGTTGAACCAAAAGAACTTAATAACGTTAGTACAGAAAAAGTAAACTGGAAAGAGAAAAATGCAACTGCAACTGGTTTGTCTTTCAACGAACAAAAGGAATTCAATAAAATTGAACGCGAAATAAAAGATTTAGAATTCGAAAAAGCAAAAATAGAACAAGAATTCGCAGACGGTAAAGTTGCTGACGACAAGATTGAAGCCAAAGCCAATGAATTACAAAAAGTTATTCAATCTTTAGAACAAAAAGAAGAGCGTTGGTTCGAATTATCTAGTAAAATGGAGTAATTAGTGACTGGTAATTAGTGATTAGCATAAAACTTACTAATTACTTTTCTCTAATAACTAATCACTAATTCTATGAATCATTTAATAAAATCATATTTAAAATTTTTACTAAATTCCAAAAACGAACATGGAGTTCATTCTCCTTTTATATATGATTTAGTTACCAAATGTTTTTATGATAAAACAAATTATTCTGAATATGCAATTCTAAACAAATACAGAAAATCACTTTTAACTAATAAAAGCACTATTGAAGTAACCGATTTTGGAGCTGGCTCAAGAGTATTTAAGTCTAATACTAGAGAAATTGCTAAAATTGCTAAAACAGCAGGAATTACTTCTAAAAATGCGGAAATGTTATTTAGAATAGTTAATTATTTTCAACCAAAAAACATCTTAGAAATCGGAACTTCTTTAGGACTAGCGACTTCTGCACTTGCTTTAGGTAATCCTAACTCCAAAATAACAACATTAGAAGGCTGCCCTAACACCTTAAACATTGCAAAAAAAAAGCTACAAAATTCAAGTGTTTACAAAAACAATATCAATTTTATAAATACGGAATTCACACAATATTTATCAGCTTACAACTCACAACCCACAAAGTACAACTTGATCTATTTCGATGGTAATCATTCTAAAAAAGCCACATTAGAGTATTTTGAATTACTATTACAAACTATTACAAACGAAACGGTTTGGATCTTTGACGATATTCATTGGTCGAAAGACATGGAAGAAGCATGGAAGACAATAAAAGAACATTCAAAAGTAAAAATCACTATTGACACTTTTCAATGGGGAATTGTTTTTTTTAGAAAAGAACAAGAGAAAGAACACTTCATAATAAACCCAAACAAAACTTTAAGTTCGTTCCTTTTTGAAAAAATAAGAATTTAATTGTAACAAAATCATTTCTTTTTCTACTTATGGTTAGTTAAGAATTTCGAAATACTGAATTCTAAATCATAAAATTGAAACTGAAATGGCACAACCAATTATCGAAATAAAAGGGATTAAAAGAGATTTTCCATTAGGAGACGAAATTATTCATGTTTTAAAAGGAATAGATTTAACCATTAATAAAGGAGAATATGTTGCCTTAATGGGACCATCGGGTTCGGGAAAATCTACTTTAATGAATCTTTTAGGCTGTTTAGATACTCCTACCTCTGGCACTTATGTTTTAAACGGAAAATTAGTGAGTACAATGCACGATGATGAATTAGCTGAAATTCGCAATAAAGAAATTGGTTTCGTGTTCCAGACCTTCAATTTAATGCCAAGAACTACTGCTTTAGACAATGTCGCTTTACCAATGGTTTATGCTGGCTACTCTAAATCTGAAAGAAACGAAAGAGCTACTCAAGTTCTAACTCAAGTAGGTCTTGCTGATAGAATGGATCACAAACCTAATCAATTATCTGGTGGGCAACGTCAACGTGTTGCAGTAGGAAGAGCTTTGGTAAACAAACCGGCTATTATCCTTGCCGATGAACCAACTGGAAACTTAGACAGTAAAACATCTGTAGAAATCATGGGACTTTTCAATGAAATCCACGCTAAAGGGAATACTGTAATTCTTGTAACACATGAAGAAGATATTGCAGCATACGCACACAGAGTTATCCGTCTTCGTGATGGTCTTATTGAGAGTGACACTTTAAACACTAAAATTCACGTTCATGAGTAGGGAATAATTCCTATTTCTATATTTAACACATTATGTACTAAGCATTATTGTTCAACCCTTAAATCAACTTCGCAATATTTGTTATAAATTCTAATTTCTGTAAAGTCTTTTCTAGCTTTAACAATTGGAGATTGTATATTGGAATAGTCAATTATTTCTTTATCTACCTCTACAATTCCTTTTTCGAAAGGTAAGCCTATAAGGTTAATTTCTATAAATTCATAGGGTGTGGTATATTTTCCTGATTTGAATTGTTGAATCACGATAGAGTCTTTATCTCCTATTAAATTGAAATTTCTAACACTATACCTTCCTTTTAAATAATCGTAACCGTCTTGTCCGTCTTCATAGACCATTGATGATTGTTTGCCTAGTTTATAATACAAATCCAGTTTTAGTTCGGTGATTTCTAGTTCCCCTACATATTGTTGAATTGGGTATTTTGGAATTATTGCACCTTCTTTCACAAAAATAGGCAGTGTGTCTATATCTGCATCTACCCATTTTTCTTCTCCTCCTTCTACTAATTCATTAGTGAAGTAATTATACCATTTTCCTTGTGGAAAATACATTCTTCTTCCTTTTGAATTTGGTTCTACTATTGGGCAAACTAAAATACTATCACCATAGATGAATTCGTCGTTTCTAAAATAGGTTTGTTGGTCTTCTTGATCATAGACTACTAACGATTTTATAATTGGTATTCCTTCTTCTATATATTTCCAAAAGGCCGTATATAAGTAGGGTAATAATTGATAACGTATTTCTATGAACTTCCTTACTATATCGGTGATGTTTGTACCAAAAGCATAAGGTTCTTGATCACCATGATCACCCGATGAATGTGTCCTACAAAACGGATGAAAAACTCCTAACTGAATCCATCTTGCATAGAGTTCTCCATTGGGTTGTTCTGCAAAACCACCAATATCTGATCCTGCAAATGAAAAACCAGATAAACTCATTCGTTGTACTTGTGCATTAGCAATTTGTAAATGTTCCCAAGTGGCTATATTATCTCCTGTCCAAGTTGAGGAATAACGTTGTGTTCCTGAATAGGCTGCTCTTGTTATCACAAAAGGCCTTTTAGGATAGGAAAATTTCTTCAATCCATGATAGGTTGCTCTTGCCATTTGCATTCCATAAATGTTGTGTGCTTTACGATGACTGCAATTTGATCCATCATAGTTATGACGCACATCGTCTGGGAATGATTTTCCTGGTACATCCATTACTGCGGGTTCATTCATGTCATTCCAAACGCCTTTTACGCCAATTTCTTCAATTAGCTCTTTAAACAAGCCTGCCCACCAATCTCTTACTTTTGGATTCGTAAAATCTGGGAAATAACATTCGCCTGGCCAAACTTTCCCTTTCACATAGGGACCATCTGCTCGTTTGCAAAAATATTTATTTTCTAGTCCTTCTTTAAAAACCCAATATTCTGGATCTATTTTTATTCCTGGATCTATAATTACAATTGTTTTGAATCCATCTGCTGCTAAATCGGACACCATTTGTTTTGGGTTTGGAAAATAATCTTTATTCCATGTAAAACATCTGAAGTCATCCATATAGTCGATATCTAAATAAATGGCATCGCAAGGTATTTTAAGTTCTCTAAATTTTTGAGTTACTTCTTTTACTTTTGCTTCTGGGTAATAACTCCATTTGCATTGATGATAGCCTAACGCCCATAATGGAGGTAAATGTTTTGGACGTCCTGTTAAATCGGTATAATTAGCAATTACGCTTTCCATTTCTGGACCATAGATAAAATAATAATTCATTTCACCTCCCATTGCCCAAAAACTAGTTACTCCTCTTCTTTCGTGGCAAAAATCGAAATAGGTTTTAAACGTATTATCGAAGAATATCCCATAGGCTTTTTTAGTGTGTAGTCCTATATAAAATGGGATTGCTTTATAAATTGGGTCTGTATCTTTTCCAAAAGCATAGGAATCGGTCACCCAATTTTCAAATCGTTTTCCTTTTAAATTGTTTTGACAGGGTTTGTCTCCTAAGCCATAAAAACTTTCACTTATCTGAGAATGTTTAGACATTTTTACTATATCTCCTCCAAGTTCGTAACTTTCTTCCCAATGAAACCCTAGTTCGTCTTGACAGATTAATGTTTTATCTATAGCATCATATAGTGTTGTTTTTAAATCTGTTTTTCCAATGACGCAAATTATTTTTGATGTGATTATTTCATAACTTTCGGTTGTTTCGTTAATTTCTAATAAATTATATCCTTTGCTTGCTTCATTAGAAATAGCATAGGAGAAATCTTTACTAAAAGAACCTACTGTTGTAAATCTAAATCGTAAAACACTATCTCTAATTACGGTAACTTGTAAGACTACGTTATTTGTTGTGTAGAAATAAATTTTATCTACATTTTTTTTAAAAGAAATAATTTTACTTGGAAATATGTTCCCTTTTTGTTCTAATTCTGTATTTAAAATCATGGTTAACTCTTTTAGATTTTATTATAACATACTCTAATTTAGCAGTTTATTTATATTTTATAATTGAAATCCCCATAGGAGGCAAAGAAATTATTACTGAAAATGTTTGTTTATGATATGGAATTGTTGTTGCATTCAATTCTTGACTGTTTATTACGCCACTTCCTCCATATTGCAAAGCATCGCTATTGAGAATCTCTTCTAATTTTCCGTTTTTTGGAATTCCTATCCTATATTCTGGTAATGTTCTTGTTGAAAAATTGCAAACCACAATTAATTGTTCTGTTTTAGATTTTCTAATATAGGAGATAACACTGTTTTCATTATCATCATAGCTTAGCCATTCAAAACCTTCACTTGCGAAAGAAATTTCATGAAGTGCCTTATTATTTTTATAAATTAAATTTAAATCTGATATGTATTTTTGAAAATTAATGTGTGGGTAAAATTCTAAGAGATTCCAATCTAAACTTGTTTGAAAATTCCATTCTTTGTACTGAGCTATTTCATTGCCCATAAACACTAGTTTTGTCCCTGGATGTGTGTACATATATCCAAACATCGCTCTTAAATTTGCAAATCGTTGCCATTCGTCTCCTGGCATTCTTCCTAAAATTGACTGCTTTCCGTGTACTACTTCATCATGAGAGAGTGGCAGCATGAAATTCTCTGTAAAAGCATAGGCTAAACTGAAAGTGATTTCGTTTTGATGGTATTTTCTATATATAGTATCTCTATTAAAATAATGCAATGTGTCGTGCATCCAACCCATCATCCATTTCATTCCAAAGCCTAAGCCTCCCATTGATGTGGGTTTTGAAACCATTGGAAAAGCTGTGGATTCTTCTGCTATGGTTTGCACATCTGGAAAATTGAGATATACTGTTTCGTTTAATTCTTTTATGAAACTAATAGCTTCAAGGTTTTCATTTCCTCCATATATATTAGGCTCCCACTCTCCTGCTTTTCTAGAATAATCTAAATAGATCATTGAAGCTACTGCATCTACTCGAAGTCCGTCGATATGATATTGATCTAACCAAAACAGTGCATTACTGATTAGAAATGCTCTCACTTCGTTTCGACCATAATTAAAAATTAAACTTTTCCAATCTGGGTGATACCCTTTTTTTAGGTCTGGATGTTCATAGAGACATGAGCCATCGAATTTTCCTAGTCCATGAGCATCTTCTGGAAAATGTGAGGGTACCCAATCTAAAATTACTCCAATATTGTTTTGATGAAACTTGTCTATTAAATATTTAAATTCTTCTGGGTATCCTAAACGAGATGTTGGTGCAAAATAGCCTGTTATTTGGTATCCCCAAGATGGATCATAAGGATATTCCATTATAGGCATGAGTTCTACATGTGTAAAGTTCATTTGCTTTACATATTGAACAAGTTCGTCTGCTAATTCAATATAGGACAACGTTCTATTTTCTTCTACTTTTCTTTTCCAAGAAGGTAAATGTACTTCATAGACAGAATAGGGTGCTTCTAAACTATTAGACAAATGACGCTTTTGTAACCATTGGTTATCTTTCCAATCATAATTATCTTCCCAAATTATAGAAGCTGTTTTTGGTGGGTGTTCACAACGTTTTGCAAAGGGATCTGCTTTTTCAATTGTTGTTTCTGTAACATTGGACACTATGTGGTATTTATAGAGATTTCCTTTTCCTATGTTTGGAATGAAGCCTTCCCAAATTCCAGATGAATCCCAACGTACATGAAGTTCATATCCTTCTGGATTCCAATAATTAAAATCGCCAATTACTGCAACACTTTTTGCTGATGGTGCCCAGACTGCAAAGTAGGTTCCTTTTTGATTATTGATTGTTACGCAATGTGCACCTAATTTTTCATAGAGTTTGAAATGCTTTCCTGCTTTGAATAATTGAATATCAAAATCTGTAAAAAAACTATGTGCGTGTACATTTTTCATTTTTATATTTTAAAATTCGAAGGAATTATTGCTCCTTTTTTCACAATCACTATTCCATCTCTTACTGTGTATGTATCTGTATCTGTATCTTCTAGATGTTCTCCTCCATCAATTCTAACATTGTCTCCTATTCTGCAATTTTTATCTAGTATTGCATTTTTAATATAACAATTTTTACCTATTCCCATATTAACAATATTCTCATCTAGTATTTCTTCTAATGGTTGATAAAAATCGCTCCCCATCATGTAGGTATTAATCACTGTTGTTCCGCTTTCTATTTTTGAACGTATTCCTATTACCGAGTATTCAATATGCTCTGCATTAATTATTCCTCCTGAAGCTACGACTGCTTTGTGCATGTGTGTTCCAGAAATTTTTGTGGTTGGCAACATTCTTGCATTGGTATATATTGTTTTTGCTTTGTTATACAAATCGAACTCTGGAAAATCATCGGCTAATCCTAGATTGGCTTTAAAGAAAGAGTCTATATTCCCTATATCTGTCCAATAGCCTTCAAACTGATAGCTTATTACTTTATGATTGTGTATGGATTGGGGAATTATTTCTTTTCCAAAATCTATTGTATCTGGATTATCCATTAGTTTTATTAATAATTCTCTATTGAAAATATAAATACCCATTGATGCAAGGTATTCTTTTCCTGTTGCTTTCATTTCTTGGCTAACAGGAGAGGTCCAATCGGGCAACAATTCTTTTGCTGGTTTTTCTATGAAAGAGGTTATTTGATTGCTTTGGTTCGTTTTTAATATTCCGAATGATGTGGCTTCTTTTGCCTCTACAGGGATTGTTGCTATTGATATTTCGGCATTATTTTCAATATGATTATCGAGCATTAATTGAAAATCCATTTGATAGAGTTGGTCTCCTGATAGAATTAAAAAATATTCGAAATCGTGTTTCAGAAAATGATGCATACTTTGTCTGACTGCATCTGCTGTTCCTTGAAACCATGTTTGATTCATGGGTGTTTGTTCTGCTGCTAAAACGTCGACAAAGGCTGAACTGAAGAAACTAAAATGATAGGTGTTTTTTATATGTCTATTTAGGGAAGCGGAGTTGAATTGTGTTAAAACAAATATTCTTTTAAAATTGGAATTGATGCAATTTGAGATTGGTATATCTACTAATCTATATTCTCCTGCAATGGGCACAGCTGGTTTTGATCTGTTTTTTGTTAATGGATACAATCGAGAACCTTGTCCTCCTCCTAGAATAATTGATAAAACGTTGTCTGAATACATAATTTAGTTTGTAAGCGATTTATATAGTTGTTTGTATTTGTTTGCTGATGTTGACCAATCGTGGTCTATTTTCATTATTTGTTTGTTTATTTTTCTATATTTTTTTGGGTCTTGGTATAATTGTATTGCTCTTTCTATTGCTTCTTTTAGTGTGGGTATCGTACATTCTTCTATGCAAATTCCAAAACCGTTTTCTTGAGTTAAATCTACTACTGTATCTTTCAATCCTCCTACTTTATTGACTATGGGTATTGTTCCGTATCGCAAGGAATACATTTGGTTTAGTCCGCAAGGTTCTACCCTTGAGGGCATTAATAGGAAGTCTGCTCCGGCATACATAAGATGGGCTAAGGGTTCGTTGTATCCTGACTCATAATGAAATTTCCCTTTATGTTTTTCATTTAATTCTTTTAGGTCATTTTCTATTGTTGTGTCTCCAGAACCTAATATCATAATGTTTGCACTCCATTCTTCTAGATATTTACTGAATAGGTTTGCAAATAAATCGCAGCCTTTATCGTGGACAAATCTTCCAATAAAGACGATTAATGGTTTTTCTTTATTGAGTGTGTACTTTGTGCACAATTGGTTTTTATTTGTTTTCTTTCCTGTTATTAGGTTTGTTATTTTATAGTTTTTAATTAGGTTTTTATCGGTTTCTGGGTTCCAAACTTCTGTATCTATTCCGTTTAGAATACCTGTACATTTTCCGCTTTCGTAAACTAATAATTTTTCTAATCCGTTGGCATGCTGTTGCAATTCTTTCATATATGTTGGAGAAACTGTTGTTATTTTCCAAGCGCTTTTTATTGCTGCTGCCATAGGATTGATTACTCCGTCCCAATCTAACATGCCTACTTTTTCAAAGTTAAAGGCTGGGATTAAATGAACAAGTTCGTGGGAAAACCATCCTTGATATTGGGCATTATGGATTGTAAAGACTGTTGGTATGTTTTTTAGATCCTGAAATTGATAGGATTGTGTCATCATGAATGGTATTAATCCTGTATGATGATCGTGAAGGTGTATTATTTCTGGTTTGTTTTCCCAAGTGATTAGCCATTGCAAAAAAGCGATTTGAAAGGCTAAAAAACGTAATGTATCTTCTGAAGAATAGACATATTCTTTGAATAGTAGTTCTGGAATGTCTATTGCAAAGACTTCGGGTTCTTGTTCTTTGCTTATTATATGAATCTTAAAGGTATATTCTATATTATTAAATAGTAAATTGTCTTGGAAGATTGTTTTTAATGTTTTTGTTTTTATTGAAGGCAAATTATAATAGGGTATTACTACTTTTACTTGTTCTCCATTTTTTTTTTGATACTTTGGTAGTGCGCTTACAACGTCTGCAAGTCCTCCTATTTTAGCAAAGGGGAAGCATTCTGCTGCTAGATGAATTATTGCCATTTTTTTTTGTTAAATTACAAATTTTAATGGTAAAATGTATTAAGAAAACGATAATAAAACCGTGTTTTTGGTATTAATAATGAGATTTTATAACGATTATTTATTAATTTTTTAAAATTGATTTTATTGTTTTTTCAGGTGTTTGTTTGAGTACTAAGGCTTGTGTGTAATCTGGCATTAACCAAAGGGAGCAATTACATTGCGTTGCTTCTGTAATTGCTCCTGTGGTTGAAGTGACAAACTAAATATACTTTTAGCTATCCTCTCTTTTATTATTTTATTTACTGTTTTGTTGTTGCTGTTGACTATTTCTTTGTTGTTTGCTGTTGTTTTGTTGTTGCAGTTAGCTGTTTCTTCGTTGCAACTTGCTGTTTCTTCGTTGCAGTTGGCTACTTCTTCGTTGCAGTCTGTTGTTTCTTGGTTGCAGCCTGTTGTTTCTTGGTTGCAGCCTGCTGTTTCTTGGTTGCAGCCTGCTGTTTCTTCGTTGCAGCTTGCTGTTTCTTCGTTGCAGCCTGTTGTTTCTTGGTTGCAGCCTGCTGTTTCTTCGTTGCAGCCTGTTGTTTCTTGGTTGCAGTTGGCTGTTTCTTTGTTGCAGTTAGCTGTTATTCTATGTTTTTGAATCGCAATTTATTAATTTGTTTGTATTCGCTACTGCTTGCTCCAAAGAGTGACTTTACGTAGTTTTTTACTAGTTGTGTTCTATCTACTAGTCCTGTTTCTGGGGTGTATAGTTTTTTGTTTCTCGCAATCATTGCGTTGCTATAGGGTGTATAGGTGTTTTTTACTGCTGAGTTTATGTTTTCTAGTGCTGTTTTGTAGCTGTTTAGTGTTGTTACTTGCAATGGTGTTTCGTTTGGGTTGTATTTTGGTTCTAGTGTGGCTAGTTCTATTAGTTTTTCGAGGTGGTCTATTTGGAGGTCGAAACTTTGTTGTGAGACTGATATTTTGTTTTTTGGTTCTTCTCCTTCTGGTGTTGTTTCTTTTTTTGTGTTGGCTCTTCTTCCGTGAATTTTACGGTTGATTGTTTCTGCGTTTTCTATTACTGTTGTTGATGCTCCTGAGCTTCGGATGGCTCCCATTACTTTTGTTGTTAATGGTTTTAGGGTTTTGAATAGTAGTTGTCGTTCTCCTTCTGCTTCTTTAAAGGATCTTTCGGTTGTTTTTACGAGTTTGAGTGCTTCTTTGCTTTCTGTGTGCAGTGTTGTTAGTGCTTGTAGTGTTAGTTCTGGGTTTGAGGGGTTGTATGCTGCCCCGTAGCCTGTGCAGAATGAAATCATTGTTTCTAGGTTGCTGATGTTTTTTGCGTGACCTACTTCTGATCTTGATGCCATAATTTATTTGTTTATTGTTTATATTTTTCAAATGTATTATTTTCTGACATAAACCTCTTACTTTTTAACTTTTTTTTAAACTTTTTCTTTCTTTTTTATGATTTTAGTTGTGATTTTGGTTTTTTTTTATTGGGTTTGATTGTGGATTGGTGTTTTTTTTGTTTGTTTTTTAAGCTCTCTGATTTTTAAGCTCTACGCTCTGTGGGAAACTCTACAAGGGAAGTTTTAACCACCCCGCCCTGCGGGCACCCCTCCAAAGGAGGGGAAGTGTTGGGGATATAGCGTGTGTTCTTTTTGCACGCAGATTTTGCGGATTTGCGCTGATCGTTTTTGATTTTATACTATTCAGCTTTTTAAACACTATTAGTTAATTATAAAGCAAAACAGATTAACCAAAAAAGGCTAATCTGTTTTGTTTTTTATGCTTTTTTTAATGACTTAACTTTAATAGAATAACTATAAATTTTCTTGGAATGTTAATTTGAATTAATCAATTTTAATAGCTCTGCTTCACTTGATAATCCTAATGAGCTAGAAATAATTTTATTGTTATTATCAATTAGAATTGTGTAAGGTATTACATTGTTAAATTTAAGCATCATTTGAAGTTTTTCATTTGGTTCTGTTTTAACACTTGCAATTAATTGTTTCCAAGGCATAGCTTCTTTTTTAATTGCTTCAATCCAAGAATTTTTATCGGCATCAGTTGAAATTGAAATAAATTCAACTTCATTATGTTTTTGTAGATAGATTTTCTTTAGCAATGGAATTTCAGCTCTACAAGGTCCACACCAACTTGCCCAAAAAATCAATAAATGCTTTTTATATTTTTTATCTAAAATTTTAGTTTTACTATTATGAATATCTTCTAATAAGGGAAGTTCTTTATCAACTATTTTTTTTCTCTGATTGTTATAAGAAAATAAATCCTTCCACCTATTAGTTTCTTTTATTTCTTTACTAAAAGATTGAAGTAACTCTTTTAATTCATCAATTGAAAAAGTATTCTTATTATTAGCAATTTTATAAAGTAAGTGATACGAAAATGGATATTCTAAAATTTTATTTTTGATTAATCTTATTTTGTTTTGATTAATTTTTTCGAACAATTCATCATCTACATTATATAAAGCTTCTGTTTGCTTACCTGTAATAATTTTTGGGACTGTTACAAATTTCAAATTATTTTGATTTAGAAGCTCTTTTGGTGTTACATCTTTAAATTCTCCAAAAATAGATATTGTAGCGTCTGACATAAAAATACTAGAATTAAAGTCAGAACCTCTATACTTTGTATTTGTTGGAAAATTTATTGCTCTTAGAACTTTGTTTGCATCCAAATGATCGATACCTAAATAAACGGGTTCATCTTCATTCTTTTTATTAACAAAAACTAAGCTAAATTTACCGTTTTTTGTTTTAACACTATCTACTATATTTGTTGCATCATTTTCATAAAGATATACAGTTCCATCAGGTAGATTTGGAATATTACCTTCAATTAACGTTTTATTTGTATTTTGATTACACCCAATAATTGAGAAAAAAAGAATAATTAATATAGAATTGATTTTCATGTAGAAAAATTTATTAAAATTTAAAGCCGTTTCACTAAAGTAAAAACGGCTTCAAATTTACAATTAAAAGAATTCATTTAAAAATTCATTTTTTAGTTACATCTTGAAACTCCACCATTTGAAGATATAGGAATATCTCCTAATCCTGTTTCACAATAACTCCTTGTTGTTGGTATTGAAAAATCATCCGTTATACGGATCATTTCAACTTTTACTGCACAAGTTCCTGTTCTTGTAATCCACTTACCATCAGAACCTTGAATAGCAATAGAGCAAGCTTTACCACCAGTAATATTTTTTAATTCTTCTCTTGATAATTTTTTAAAATTTCTCATATTAATTAATTATATCGTTACATAACAAATCTATAAAAAAATATTTTTTTTTTCATCTTTTTAATTGTATTTTTTTTTAGTAATTTTCTTGCTATAACAAAAGACACTACCCGATTTGATCGATTGAAAGGGAATTATTTTTTTAGTTCTCAACAGGGCACTGTTTCTGAGTTGTTGTTGCTTGATAGTGATAAAAAGCCTGTGAATTTTAAAACTTTGGTAGCAAAGAATAAAGTGATTTATGTTGATTTTTGGGCGAGTTGGTGCGTTCCTTGCAGGGCGGCTATGCCTGCATCTAAGAAGTTGCATGAGGATTTTAAGGATAAAGATATTGGTTTTTTATATATTAGTATTGATTCTAATTTTGAAGCTTGGCAAAAAGCGAATGTTAAGGAGGGTCTGGGTGTAGCAAATAGTTTATTGGCTACTAATTATCCTGAGGCTTCTTTTTTTAAAGAACATGTATTGAAGTCTATACCTAGATATATGATTTTTGTTAATGGTAAATTGGTTAATAATAATTCTCCAAGTCCTGATAGCAAGGAAATTGCGAAAGTGCTTGATGGTTATTTGTACTAATTGGGCTTAATTTACTTCAATTTTATCACTACTTTTTTATTAGTAAAAATAGTTGCTTAGTACTTTTTTGTTTGTACTCTGCAACTATTTTATAAGTATTTGTTTGATTTTAAAGGCTTGTGTATTTGTGTTAACTACTGTTTTTTCTTATGTCTTTAAAAAAAACTCAAGTTAAATAGAATAACTATAAATTTTCTTGGAATGTTTGTGTTAAATTTGGTTTAGCTCCTCTCACGTTTATAACTGTTCCGCTTGCGTCCATCACTAAAGCAACAAAGGATATTTTTGAGGCGTTGACAACGTTTGTTGGTACGGGAACTGAGAAATTTTCTACAATTGTTTGCCCTGCATTAGTTCCTGACAATGCAATACCATTTACTAAATCTGTTAGACATGATCTTAAAACATGATTGTGTTCAAAGTTTGGAATTGGGTTTTGACCTCCATAAAACGAGGTAGCATTGGTTTGATCATGAATTAAACCGTCTTCCAAAACGTAAACAACTAATCTTAGGTCTGTAAAATTTTCAACAAATTTTACATTAACATCCAAATTAATATTTCCTCCTGTAACGGTTGAGCTTAATGCTATGCCTAGATCTGCATTTGGTTTTATTTGATTTTTTACTTCTACTGTTGAAATTTCATTATCCCAAAGTATGGTTCTATTTAACATTGCTGTTGGATAGCCTGACAATCCTATATTTTGTTCTAATGCTTCTGCTGCAAAATTATAGGGATCTGGGAAAGAACCAGAACTTCTATGAATGGACACTGGATATGCATTTAGTTCTTCTTCTTCTACTTGATCTATACCATGAAGAACTCTTGGGCAAAATTGACACCATGTTCCTGTATAGTCTTCAATTAATACATTTTTTAAAAACTTTCCTGGAATGGGTTCTTCAATAACAATTGCACTTTCTGATGTATCTTCCCAATCGTCGGAGATGCATGAAACGTTTATTAGAACCAATAAAGAAATGGCAATTAGTAGATTTTTTTTCATTATAATTTATGTTTTTCTGTTTTTTATGTGAAATTTTTAAAGCAAATTTAAATAAAAATAAATAAAAATGAATAAAATATATTTATATTTACAACCTTATTATAAAAAAATCAAATTATTTGTAAAACAATTTTCAGTATGAAAAAACTAATTTTATCCTTAGCCTTATTAGTCTCTGCTTTAAGCTTTTCGCAAAAAGAAATTCCAAGTATAACACTTAAAAACTTAGAAGGAACTTCGGTTTCTACTAGTCAAGATTACAACGAGAAAGACAAAATTTATGTATTTTGTTTTTGGGCAACTTGGTGCGCACCTTGCATTCAGGAGTTAGATGCTATTAGTGAGGTTTATGATGATTGGAAATCGGAATTGAATGTAGAGGTTATTGCGGTTTCAGTTGATGACGCTAGAACCAACAAAAGAGTTAAGCCTTTAGTAAATGGAAAAGGTTGGGATTATTCTGTTCTTTTAGATATTAATCAAAGTTTTAAAAGAAGTTTAGGAATATCTAATCCTCCTTATACAGCTGTGGTTAAAAATGGTGAAATTGTTTTCACTCAAAATGGACACACACCAGGCAGTGAAGATCATTTATTTGAACAGTTAAAGGCTTTAAAATAATGAATAAGATAGTCGTTTTCGCTTTTTTATTCTCATCTATGTTTGTGTTTTCCCAAGAGGATGACAATTCTACCAAAACAAAGTTGAAGATTTATGGGAGCTATGAAGCAAATGGTCAATGGTACACAAACGATAAAAACAGACAAATTAAACATGATTCTATTCCATTACGATCTAATAATTATTTAAATCTTAATTTCAATTACGGAAAATTTACTGCTGGAACTCAAATTGAATCCTACACGAATAATGCGTTACTGAATTTTAACCCTAAATTTAAAGGGACTGATTTTGGAACTTACTATGTTAAATATAAATCGGACAAACTTGATGTTACACTAGGGCATTATTATGCTCAATTTGGGAGCGGTTTAGCTTTAAGAACATGGGAGGATCGAGCCCTAGGAATTAACAATGCGTTGAGAGGTGCAAAAATTACTTATACTCCAATAGAGTATGTAAGTTTGACAGCGCTATATGGAAGGGTTAGATCTGGTTTTGATGTTGCTAATGGTGATGTTTATGGTTTTAATACCGACATTGATTTAGGAAATTTAATAAAACTAAATGCTTTTAATTTTAGATACGGTCTTAGTGTTGTGAGTAGGCATGAGGAACTTCCTGAGTCTGTTACTAATTTTGACGAATTTACTAACTTATTTTCTAACCGATTTGAATTTGAATATAAAAACTACTATTTAAACACTGAGTATGTTTTCAAAACTCGTGATGCTATCATCAAAGAAGGTAATTTAGACACCAATTTTGCAAAAGAAGGAAGTGCTTTGTTACTTAATTTTGGTTATTTTAAAAAAGGATTAGGAATTGATGCTAATTTTAGACGTGTAGAAAACATGCAATTATTAGCACAAAGAGATGTTGATAATTATCCTCAACTTTCTAGTACAAGTGTGAATTTTAATGATAAAATATTAAATTTTGTACCTAGTTTAACCAAACAGCATCATTCTAATTTAGCTAATATTTATGTTTACCAATCACAGTTTCAAGTTGTAATGGATCAATCTACTCAGGTGAATAAATTTGGAGAAATTGGCGGACAAATAGACTTTTTCTACGACTTTAAGAAAGGAACTCCTCTAGGTGGTAAATATGGAACAAAAGTGAACCTTAATTTTTCCTCTTGGTTTAATTTAAAAGCCAAATATAGATACACCAATAATGCAGGACAAAACATTCCTAATTATCAAGCAGAATTATTTAGCAGTAGAGAGAAATATTTTTCAGATTATAATATTGAAATTACTAAAAAAATAACTTCTAATTTTAGAACTGCTTTTACCTATATTAATCAATATTATAACAACAAGCAAATTCAAGGTATTTTTAAAGAATATATTGTAAATTCTCACACTTTATTTTCTGAATCTACTTACCAGTTATCTAAAACAAAATCGATAACTTTTGGTTTAGAGCACATGTGGGCTGATAATGATAGAAAAAATTGGTTAGGTGGTAATATTGAATACAACCATAATGAGAATTGGTCTATTTTCGCAATGGACATGTATAATTATGGTTTTGACAAAAATACACACACAATTAGTGAAACGGATTTATTTGATATTCATTTTTATAATTTTGGAGCTGCGTTCAAAAAGGGTAGCTCTCGTATTGCATTGAATTATGGCCGTCAACGTGGAGGTCTTGTTTGCGCAGGTGGTGTTTGTCGATTTGTACCCCCAAGTACTGGTCTAGGATTACAAATCTCCACTTCTTTTTAAAATATCTAAAAAACTATTTTTAATCTCGGTTAGTTAATTCTAATCGAGATTTTTTTATTCGTTATAACATTATTTATTACATGAATAAATACATTCTTGAAACACAAATTTCACTTTATAAGTCTATTACAAAAAAAAACATTACGAAGGTGAGTTCCGATATAAAAATTTTAAAGAAGCATAAATGAACAAAGATTTTTCGTCAGTTTGAGTGTTTTTTACGTAATAAAATGGAGTAAAAAATATATCAAAACCTAATCAATAAGGCATTTATAACATCTCGATACATTTTCAATTCCGCAAGCTACATTGAAAACACTCGATGTGACGGAAGAAAACCAATTAATTTACACAAAACTCACGTTACAAGGTTTAATTTCACCATCAACGCAAGATTAATAAAACCTGTAAACACTCAACCCTTTTCACAACCACTCCCACTATGAAACCTATTGCATAAACTAGATAAAATCGTTAAAGCATATAATTGACAAAAACAACTAATCTAGTTGTATTCTCATCTCCTAACCGATTATATTAGGCTAGCATCTTCGAAATATCTTTTTTCGCTACTTAGTTTAATCCAAATTACGCATTTGAATTCTATTACGAAAAATAGCTGTTTTATAATTTGCTTCAGTACTCCATAATTTAGGTTTAACAAAAATAGATCCATTTGCTTATTTCCATTTCTCTAAAACAGCTTTTTTTAACTAACATTTCTATATAACAAAAGAGTGAACTCACATTGAGCCCACTCTTTTTTTTAAAAAATTTTACCAAATTCTTTTAATTAGAATATCTATATGTAAAAGTAACTTTATTACCTACTTCATTCAAACCTGCATCATATTGATAA
Source organism: Flavobacterium sp. KY-23415 (assembly GCF_055384985.1). Taxonomy (NCBI): domain Bacteria; kingdom Pseudomonadati; phylum Bacteroidota; class Flavobacteriia; order Flavobacteriales; family Flavobacteriaceae; genus Flavobacterium; species Flavobacterium sp. KY-23415. The sequence goes on from NZ_AP044001.1 coordinate 201,958, forward strand.
ACTTCAAATACATAATCTACAGTTGTAGCTGGAGCTACTGGTGATGCTGTATTTTGAATCTTATAAACTCCATTCCCTAGAGTTCCATTAGCCGGCACAGTCAATATTGGCTCACCATTTACAGGATACTTTGATCCTGGATCAATTCCATTTAAACATAAATCACCAATACAGTATTGAACCTGAGTAGCATCTGGAGTTCCTGATACCGAAACAAATTTAGTTCTCACATTCATTGGAGAAGAAGACGTGTTTTTAAAATAAAACTTCAACGCATTTGCATCGTTAGTATTTGAATTAGAGGTTATCACAACCACATCACCGTCTTTAATTTCTGTACCAGTAGTTTTATTCATAACTTTTAATGGTTTAGTATCTTGTGGTTCTTCCGCAGGAGAATCGTCTTTACTACACCCAATTATTAAAAAACTCGCAAACAAAAACATTAACATTTTTTTCATAAGACTCTAAATTTAAATTACTCTAATTATTTATCATTTAATTATTATTCTTTCTGTTTGAACTCCATTTTCATTTTTCATTTTTAACATATAGACTCCTTTTTGCAAGTCAGTTAAATTCAATGAAGCTTGATTTGTTATTCCTTTAGCTCTAAATACTTCTTTCCCTGTAATATCTACAACATTCACATCTGTAGCCAATTCTGTATCTATAGTAAACAAACCATTTGAAGGATTTGGGAACACTCTAATTTTAGCTAAATCAAAAGAAGTATTAGACAACACCTCTTGCGTTGCTTTACTTGAATTCATAACTTGTTTTGTAGCATAATCTTGAATAAAAACAATAACATCAAGATCAGAATATTCTTCAATAAATGTTCCTGCCAAATCAACAGATAATGAAGTAGTAATTGGAGTATCTAATGTACAGTTTAATATTGTTCCACTAGCATCTGGTATCATTTTCATCATAACATTCTTGAAACTTGTTTCACCATTTGAAGCCACATTACCTGTAGTTGTTTTTTCAATTACAGCTACATACAATCTATATTGACCTGCCAAATAAGGAGTCGTAGTAACATTTACATTCATTGTAGTTCCAACCAAATTTTTTGTAGCAGCAACACCAAAATACGCAGGACTTGCTGATTGAACACCTACTTCAGTTTGTAAAGCGGCAGTCGTACCACTTGCAGAAGTTTTTGAATCTATATATAAAGTTGGAGCACCTGTTACCCCATAGAAAGCTCTTCTAACACCTGTTTCTGCAGTGTAGTATGGATCTCCACTACCTGGCCAATTTACTTGATAGTTTATTAAGTTTATATTATTCGCATTCCCAGCATAATAAGGAGAAAATACATTTGCATTATATCCTGCACATGGAGGACATGTTGAACTTGTAAATTTCTCTAACAATGGTGTTCTTGAAGTTGAGTTACTCGCTACTTTTATTGTTTTAACAACCTCATTATCTCCTAAATTATTATCTGTAACTCCATTTGGATTAGAAACCCAAACTTTTAAAGAATAATTCCCTGGAGCTGGAGACCACTGGTCACTGTGAGAATAATTATAAGTTGCTCCAACAGCCAAATTAATACCTGTTAAATTTTGCGAATAAACTGTACCTCCATCAACTTGCCAATTTAGCGTTGCTGAAGTTACTGCATTTGATCCATTATTTTTAAAAGTCCCAGTAACATTATATGATGATCCTCCCAAAATAATTGGTGCTACATCTAAAGATTCTAAGCCTAAATCATTTGTAACTAATTGTTCAACAGAAACATTATCTACAAAGACATTAGTTCCGTATTGAGATGTTGCCACCAGTCTTAAAAACCTTGCACCATTAGTAGCAGCAGGGATATTAAATTGGTAAACATACCAACCATCTGCACTAACCGTTGGAGATAAAGATCGAGATCTATGAACTGTTCCAAGCAATGTACTTGCTGATGGAGCTGTTGACGCAGCTGTCGTTAAGTGAACTTCCACTTTATCTGCATCTGTTGAATAGGCATTATCACGATACATACTAAACTTAACTTTATAGCTATTCGCACCAACTAAACTAAACACAGGAGAAGTTAATGCAAAAACATTTCCTGCAGCAATATCATAAGATGCAAATTTAGCCATACCTGCACCTTCATAGGGCGTACAACTTGGATTTGTACCTGCTGTAACTCTTGTCCATCCAGCATTTGTAGAAGTACCTGTTAATTTATTTACTGTCCAGCTTAAAGCTGTGTTAAAATCTTGAGATATTACTTGCGAATTTACCTGAAATACCACAAATAATACAGCAATTAACGTAATTTTTTTCATGTTTTTTAATATTAGGTTTGATTAATTTGAATACAATATTAGGAAATAATATTTGAAAACCAACAATATAACACCGAAAAAATTAACATAAATTTTAAATTATCAATAAAAATAAGCGCTCAAAAAATATTTTAAACAAAAAAAACAGTAAAAAAAACTAAATTAATACTGATTTAAAAAAATCACAGCTCCAATATAAAAACAAAAGAACTCCTAGTTTTCACTAAGAGTTCTTTAACATTATCTTAACACTACTTGTGTTTTTAAATTTAATGATATAAATTACTAATTATACCTTCCCTGCTGCAATTAAATTTAAAGCAGACCCCGCTTTAAACCACTCAATTTGCCCTTCATTATAGGTGTGATTTGCTAAAACAACATCTTTAGTACCGTCTACATGAACGAATTCAATAGTCAATGGTTTTCCGGGTGCAAACGAAGTCAAGTCTAAGAAATTTACAGTATCATTTTCTTGAATCTTATCATAATCGGCCTCATTAACAAATGTTAATGCCAACATACCTTGTTTTTTAAGGTTAGTTTCATGGATACGCGCAAATGATTTTACTAATACAGCTTTTACACCCAAGAAACGAGGTTCCATTGCTGCATGCTCACGAGAAGATCCTTCTCCATAATTATGATCCCCTACTACAATTGAAGAAACTCCAGCAGCTTTGTATGCTCTTTGAACAGCAGGAACAGCATCATAAGCACCTGTTAATTGGTTTTTAACTTTATTTGTTTCTTGATTGAAAGCATTAACTGCTCCAATTAGCATGTTGTTAGAAATATTATCTAAATGTCCACGGAATCGTAACCAAGGACCCGCCATAGAAATATGATCTGTTGTACATTTTCCAAATGCTTTGATTAACAATTTAGCATTTGTAATATTCTTTCCATCCCAAGGTTCAAAAGGAGCTAATAATTGCAAACGCTCTGATGTTGGCGATACTACTACTTCAACCCTCGAACCGTCTTCAGCTGGAGCTTGAAAACCCGCATCTTCTACATCAAAACCTTTATTCGGCAATTCCTCTCCTTTTGGAGGATTCAATCTCACTTCTTGTCCTTTATCATTTAGTAATGTATCTGTTAATGGATTAAAATCTAATCTTCCCGAAATTGCTAAAGCAGCAACCATTTCTGGAGATGTTACGAAAGCATGCGTATTTGGGTTTCCATCAGCACGTTTAGAGAAGTTTCTGTTAAACGAATGAACAATTGTATTTTTCTCTTCTTTATCTGCCCCTTCTCTATCCCATTGCCCGATACATGGTCCACAAGCATTGGTAAAAACTTTAGTTCCCATTTTCTCGAAAGTTGCAATAATACCATCTCTTTCTATTGTATAACGAATTTGTTCTGAACCAGGATTGATTCCAAATTCTGCTTTTGGAGAAATTCCGTGAGCTACTGCTTGTTCCACAATTGAAGCTGCACGTGTCATGTCTTCATAAGAAGAATTTGTACAAGAACCGATTAACCCCCATTCTACTTTTATTGGCCAACCATTTGCTGCTGCTTCTTCTTTCATTTTAGAAACTGGTGTTCCTCTATCTGGTGTGAATGGTCCATTAATATGGGGTTCCAATTCTGATAAGTTAATCTCAATTAATTGGTCAAAATATTGTGCTGGATCCGCATATACTTCTTTGTCAGCAGTCAAATAGGACGCTACTTTATCTGCAGCATCCACTACGTCTTGACGTCCTGTTGCAGCTAAATACCTACGCATTGAATCATCATATCCAAATGTAGATGTTGTTGCACCAATTTCTGCACCCATATTACAGATTGTTCCTTTACCAGTACATGACATAGACTCTGCACCCTCTCCAAAATATTCAACAATCGCCCCAGTTCCTCCTTTTACAGTAAGAATATCTGCTACTTTAAGAATAACATCTTTTGGAGCGGTCCAACCGTTTAGTTTACCCGTTAATTTTACCCCTATTAATTTAGGGAATTTTAATTCCCAAGACATTCCAGCCATTACATCTACTGCATCTGCTCCTCCAACACCGATAGCCAACATTCCTAATCCTCCTGCATTAACTGTATGGGAATCGGTCCCAATCATCATTCCGCCAGGAAAAGCATAATTTTCTAAAACGATTTGGTGAATAATTCCTGAACCTGGTTTCCAGAAACCAATTCCATATTTATTTGAAACCGATGATAAAAAATCGAAAACTTCACTAGATTGTGATTTTGCACGAGACAAATCGGCCTCTGCACCTACTTTGGCCTGAATGAGGTGATCACAGTGTACTGTTGTTGGCACTGCAACTGTTTTTTTTCCAGCATGCATGAATTGCAATAATGCCATTTGTGCTGTAGCATCCTGACACGCTACTCTATCCGGAGCAAAATCTACATAATCTTTTCCCCTCATAAATGCTTTTGAAGGCATTTTTTCCCACAAATGCGAATATAAAATCTTCTCAGACAATGTTAGTGGACGACCAACTATTTCACGTGCTTCATCTACACGTTCCGCCATAGTCGCATACACTTTTTTAATCATTTCAATATCAAAAGCCATATTATTATTGTTTAATATTTTACTAATTATTTTTCAAGATTACAAGATACAAAAAAATAAGATATATAAAAAAAAGCCTAAGTATAACTCAGGCTTTTAAAGTATATTAACAAAAAATTAAATTATCCTACTAGTTGTTTTTCAGAGGGTTTAAAAGTAGTTAAAACTATCCCTTCAACCGCTGCTTCATATTCTTCCATTGTTGGTGTTCTACCTAAAATAGTAGATAAAACAACTACTGGTGTAGATGACAACAATGATTCTCCTTTTTTCTCATCAGAATCTTTAACAACTCTTCCTTGAAATAAACGTGTAGAAGTAGCCATTACTGTATCTCCTGGTTCTGCTTTTTCTTGGTTACCCATACATAAGTTACAACCAGGACGCTCTAAATACAACATGTTTTCATATTTAGTTCGTGCTAATCCTTTTGGTGCGTTATCATCGAACTCGAATCCAGAATATTTTTGTAACACTTCCCAATCTCCTTCTTCTTTCAACTCATCTACAATGTTATAAGTTGGGGGCGCAACCACTAAAGGTGCTTTAAACTCAACTTTACCATGTTTAGCTTCTACATTTTTTAACATTTGAGCCAAAATTTTCATATCTCCTTTATGAACCATACATGACCCAATAAACCCTAAATCAACTTTTTTAGTTCCTCCGTAATATGATAATGGTCTAATTGTATCGTGTGTATATCGCTTAGAAACATCCTCATTGTTCACATCTGGATCTGCAATCATTGGCTCTATTACCTGATCTAAATCAATTAAAACCTCTGCATAATATTTAGCATTCGCATCTGGTCTTAAAGCTGGTTTTTCTCCTGATTTAATTTCTGCAATACGTTTATTTGCTTTATTTATTAAGCCTTGAAGTACTTGATTTGCATTATCCATACCCTTATCAATCATGATTTGAATTCTAGATTTAGCAATCTCTAATGACTCGATTAAAGTTTCATCTTCTGAAATACAAATAGACGCTTTTGCTTTCATTTCTGCAGTCCAATCAGTAAACGTAAAGGCTTGATCTGCAGTTAAAGTTCCAATATGTACTTCGATTACCCTTCCTTGGAACACGTTTTCTCCTCCAAACTGCTTCAACATTTGCTGTTGCGTAGCATGTACTACATCTCGGAAGTCTGTATATCCTTTCATTTCGCCTTTAAAAGTAACTTTAACAGAATCTGGAATTGGCATTGCCGCTTCTCCTGTTGCAAGTGCTAAAGCAACCGTTCCTGAGTCTGCACCAAAAGCAACTCCTTTAGACATTCTTGTATGCGAATCTCCTCCAATAATTATTGCCCAATCATCTACTGTAATATCATTTAGCACTTTATGAATTACATCGGTCATTGCATGATATTTCCCTTTAGGATCACGAGCTGTAATAAGACCAAAATCGTTCATAAACTTCATTAATTTTGGAATATTTGCTTTTGACTTATTATCCCAAACTGAAGCTGTATGACATCCTGATTGATAAGCCCCATCTACAATTGGAGAAATAACAGTTGCCGCCATAGATTCCAATTCTTGAGAAGTCATTAAACCTGTAGTGTCTTGAGAGCCTACAATATTAACTTCAACACGAACATCTGAACCTGTATGTAAAATTTTCCCTGGCGTTGTTCCAACTGCATTTTTGTTGAATATTTTCTCTACTGCTGTAAGTCCTTGTCCTGCATGAGAAATCTCTTTTGAAGGAGCGTAAACAGGTTGAGTTGCAATACCTAACGTTTTAGCTGCAAATGTTTGAATTTTTTTACCAAATACAATGGCATAAGACCCACCAGCTTTTATAAATTCTACTTTTTGCGGAGTTAATGAAGCTGAAATATCCATCAACTCTTCATTACCTTTGTATAATTTTTTTGTTTTAGTATTTATAGTCAAAACAGTACCCGTTTCAACAGAATAAGCTTGCTCTAATACTATTTCTCCATCTTCGTTACGAATTACATTTCCTTCTGCATCGGTTTTTTTAACCCAATTCTTAAGATCTATTCCAATTCCGCCTGTTACACCAACAGTTGTTAAAAAAATTGGCGAAACACCGTTTGTCCCTGCGATAATTGGAGCGATATTGATGAATGGAACATAAGGACTTGCTTGAATTCCTGTCCATAATGCAACGTTATTTACACCCGACATCCTTGATGAACCAACTCCCATAGTTCCTTTTTCAGCGATTAACATCACGCGCTTGTTAGGGTGTTTTTCTTTTAAAGCTGTGAGCTCTTTTTGCATTTCTTTATTGTGTTCAAAGATACACTGACCATGTAACTCACGATCCGATCTTGAATGCGCGTCTCCACCTGGCGATAATAAATCGGTAGAAATATCCCCAATACCTGCAATAAATGTAACAATTTCTATTTCTTCTTCTACATCTGGTAACTGAGTAAAGAATTCAGCTTTAGCATAACTTTCTAAAAGCTCTTTAGCAATTTCATCTCCATTTCTATAGGCTTCTGCGATACGATTTGTATCGGCATCATATAAGAAAACCTGTGTTTTAAGAACTTTGGCTGCTTCTTTTGCAATAGTTTTATCATTTCCTAAAGCTAAATCCAACAACACCTCAATAGAAGGTCCGCCTTTCATGTGTGATAATAATTCAAAAGCGAAAGCAGGTGTAATTTCTTCAACAACAGAATTACCCAAAATAATTTCTTTTAAAAATTTAGCTTTTACACCAGCAGCGCTTGTTGTTCCAGGCACAACATTATAAATAAAGAAATTAAGCGAATCTGCTCTATTTTCATTATTCAAATCTTTTATTTGGCTAATTATTTCGGTTAATAATTCAGCCCCTTCAATTGGTTTCGGATGAAGTCCTTGACCTTTTCGTTCTTCAATCTCTTGAATGTAATCTTTATAAGTATTCATAATAGGGGTGTTTTTGATGTCTGTAAGTGATTTAAGAAACTAAAAATCTTTCATCTATCACTATTTATTTCTTGATTTTTTTTAAGACGAGCAAATTTACTAAATAGTAATGAGATTTAAAAATTTTTAATAAAAGCATCTTTTCTACTCATTATTATTTAAAAAGATTCTATTTTACTGAAAATTATTCATCAAAAATAGCTTTTAACACGTTTTATTAAATTATTCTTAATTTCAGAATTATTTTTTATCAAATTCTTAAATTTCAAAACTTAGATTACGATTTTGAAAATTTCAACTCCATAAAATCTATCGATCTCTCCTGTCCATAATTGGTTTTTCATAGTATCTATAAAGCAAAAAACTTAATCCAAAAGTAATTATTAAATAGACTACCGTAAAAACGTGTAATTGTGGGATTGTATATTTTGTAGTGTCAATCCAATTTTTCATAAGTTGAAGCACAATACAATAATGAATTAAATATACCGAATAGGATACTTTACTAATAAATTTAACAATTCCCGAAAAGTAATATTTTGTTGTTTTCCATTCGGATAATATTGGTAAAAACAAAGCAAAACCTATTGAATTTATAGGCAAATAGAGTACATTCCAAAAAAAAGAATGTTTATCTATAAAAATTTTAAAATAGCTTACTCCTGCAAAAATAAACATCAACACTAGAGTTCCCAAAACAAAACAACTCTGTTTATATTTTTTCCAAAAATTTGAGTAGTTTTTTGAAAACCATGCCATTGCAACACCAATCAAAATAGCATCTATTCTATAAATCACTACTGATTTTAATGCCATGTTCCAATGTGTCATGGTAGAATTTGTGTTTGCAAAATGATAAACTATTTTCATTGTAACAAAAAAAAGTATTAGAGCTGCAATTACAGAAATAAACCTTTTTGATTTGTTTTTTACTTTTATAAACATTGAAAACAAAAGCGCTATAGGCAACAATAAATAAGCAAATTCTTCTACAGAGAGACTCCATGATTCTGGGAAAAAAGGGAGCATTGGAGTTGAGAAATTTTGAAGAAAGAAAAAATATTTCCACATGGATTTTGCTTCATAGCCTATATAATATGCTAATAGTATATTAATGATTAAAACTAAATAGTAATTCGGAAGGGTTCTAAACCATCTTCTTTTAAGAAAAACGAGAACGTCTAGTTTTCTAAAATGAGCTTGCGTATAGATTTTATATAGCATTCCTCCAATTAAAAAACCACTCAACACAAAAAATACTTCAACTCCCCAAAGTCCAAAAACTTCGAAAGCACTGGTAATAAAATTTCTTTTTGCTGGGTAAATCCATAAAATATGAGAGCATAACACCATTAGTATTGCGAAGGCTCTCATTAAATCTAAACCAAAAATTCGTTGTGTATTATTAGCTTTCATTATAGATTTTGTTATTTTTGTTTTTATAGTATTCAACAATGAGGAAATCAAAGATATATAAAATTTTAGGAGTTCTTTTTTTAATCGGGATAATAGGTGGCGGAATTTTCTATTTTCAGCTTACAAAAAGAAAAAAAGCGATTGTAAAAACAACCATATTACACACATTAGGTTTAGTTGATAGCGAATGGCAAATTGAATCTACTTCTTCTGTACACAAGATGTTATCTCCTACTTTTTTAGTTGATGGTATTTATAAATCTATGGAAGGACCACAAGCTTCAAGATTTATTCAATTGAGTGAAGCAGAGGATTTGTTTTGGATTACTGGTTTTGACATTAAAGCTGTTGATGCTGAAACAAATGCTCTATTATCTAATGATTTTATTTGCCACATGAATGTTGATATTAATGATGTTAATTATTATTCTCATTGGGATTTAAAAGAACGTATTGGTAAACAATTTCCTCGTTTAACTTCTCTTTCCAATGGTTTTATTACTTCCAATTTTCCAGAAGGATATGGTGTCCCTATTAAAGGCAATGATTTTCTCTATATAACTTCTCAGGTATTGAATCATAACGAAGTTTCTATTTTTAAGAAATTAAAACACGAAGTAACCATTACACACGAACCTTACAATGGACAACAAAAACCATTAATGAGCAAGACCGTTTTTATTCAATTACCCTATAATGTAGAGAACCCATATAAGAGTCCGCTTGCTCCAGGTAGTAATCAATGTGTGCCAGTAGATCCAAAATATCATAGTTATACTGATGCCATGGGGCAATCGCTTTCTGGGCACTGGGTTGTACCTCAAGGAAAAAACACCTACAGAAGTTCAATTAAAGATCAATTGCAGTTCAAAGATAGTTTGCGTTTGCATTATTCGGCTATTCATGTGCATCCTTTTGCCACTTCTATTGCTTTGCTAGACGTTAGTACTGGAAAAATACTTTTTAAAAGCACTATTACGAATTTCAAAAACAAGATTGGGTTACAAAAAGTAACTCCCTTTAGTTCTATTGAAGGTATATGGTTATATGCCGATCATGACTATGAATTGGTTTTAGAAGTAGATAATACTTCTGCAATTGACCAAGACATGATGGGAAGTATGTTTTTGTTTTTTTATGATAAGGAATTAGAAGATAAGATTAAGCAGTCTATTCAAAACTAGTACTATTATCTAAAGATATTTCATAAAATCCCACCATTTATATTCTTTAAATTCCTTTCTGATTTTCTAGAAAAAACATTCTTTTCCATTAAAAAAGTTAAGATTGAAACTACAATAAATCACATTTTAGGAGTTATATATGATATTAATTCCCCTTTACAAGTAGCTCCAATATAACCAAGTCCTTTTTGATAATAAAAATCATAAGTAACTCCATTATTGTATTCTGCTCTTAATACAAACAAATTTTTATAATTACAAAATGGGGTTCTTAATTTCCCATCTGTTGAAAGTACAACATACCCTACTTCATCTTCAATTCTTTCCCATTTCTCTTTGTTTTTCATTAAATCAGAATAACGCAACGATTCTGTATTACAACATTCTTCATACTGATATACCTTACCATTTTCTTCTCTTAAATAAAGAAAATCAACTTCACCATTTTCCCACTGTTGCATAAATTCAACATATTGCTTTTCATTTTTTATTTTTATTCCGTTAGGAACTTCATAATAAAAAGTACTATACCAATATATTTTCTTTTTGGTAATATCAAGTGGAAAATAACTTCCTTTATTATTTCCTTTACAAAAATCTTGACCTTCTTTTTGCGCAAACACAAAACTTGAAACAGACAATACAATTAACAAAATAATTTTTCTCATTTTTTTAAAACCTAAAACAATTTTTTAATTATTTCATCATCGCTTATTCCTTCCGCATCGGCTTTATAGTTTTTCACGATACGATGGCGTAGAATACCTGTTGCCACGGCTTGAACATCGGCAATATCTGGTGAAAACTTCCCATTAAGAGCTGCTTGTGTTTTTGCCGCTAAAATTAGGTTTTGAGAAGCTCTTGGTCCAGCACCCCAATCGATATAGGTTTTTACAAAATCGGTAGCCAATGGATTATCTGGTCTGGTCTTACTTACTAATGTCACTGCATATTCGATTACATTATCGGCTACAGGGATTTTTCGAATGACATTTTGAAAATCGATTATTTCTTGTGCTGTGAACAATGAATTTACTACAGGTTTAAAATCGGAAGTAGTGGCTTTTACTACACTTACTTCTTCTTGAAAACTTGGATATTCTAATTTTATAGCAAACATAAAACGGTCTAACTGTGCTTCTGGCAAAGGATAGGTTCCTTCTTGTTCAATTGGGTTTTGTGTAGCCAACACAAAATAGGGCAAGTCTAATTTATAATTATGTCCCGCAACGGTTACTGTTCTTTCCTGCATGGCTTCTAATAATGCAGCTTGTGTTTTTGGAGGTGTACGGTTGATTTCATCTGCCAAAATAATATTGGAAAAAACAGGTCCTTTAATGAATTTAAATTGACGATTTTCGTCTAGTATTTCACTTCCTAATATATCAGAAGGCATTAAATCGGGTGTAAATTGAATACGCTTAAAATCTAAACCTAATGCTTTTGCAATAGTATTCACCATTAATGTTTTTGCTAATCCTGGAACACCAATTAACAAAGCGTGACCACCAGCAAAAATACTAAGTACAATTTGATTGATTACTTCTTCTTGTCCTACAATAACTTTAGCAATTTCTTGTTTTAAAGCTTTTTGTTTTTGAACTAATTGCTGAATTGCTGCTACATCTGACATATATATCTTTTTATTATATTTGGTATTATTTTATTATTTTGAAGTTACTAAAGTAAGAAAAAATACTTATAAAAAAGTAAAGACAATTACTATTTAGGCTTGACAGAGGTTATTATCTTTTCATTGCTTCATTTTTCAATGAAATATAAAAGCGAATGGCAGGAAATTCATATACTGATTTACCTTAACCATTCGCTTCTATTAAAATTTTTATAAAAAAATAAACTAATTTTTCAACCAGTTATTTGTGAACTCACATTTTTTATAATCTGAACTTATTTTTATATATGTTTCATTAATTTTTTCTTCTGTCCATTTTGCAATTGCTTTAATTTGCTTGTCTTTCAAAGCTAATTCTTTAATTTTCAAATAGTCTTGAGAAAAATCTGCTTTGTGTTCTTCTGTTCTATTGTTTACAGTGATAATTTTATATACTTTTCCTGTTCTTTCTTCATCTAGAAAAGGCAATGTTATTTCACCATCTTTCAAATTTGAAACTCTTCCGTATAGAGCAGGATCCATTTTCGTTAGCTCGAAACGTGGTTCTAAGGATCTAGGATTTAAAAGTACACCTCCGTTGTTTTTTGTTTCTTTTTCATCTGACGATGCTTTTGCAGCATCTGAAAATGAAATTTCTCCCGTCAAAATTTTGGTTCTTATCCCCTCAATTTTATTTTTTGCATCTTTAAGAGCTTCTGGAGAAACTTTTGGAGAGATTAAAATGTGCCTTAACTCAACATCTTGTCCTTTAATTTTTTCTACTTGAATAATATGGTAACCAAACTCTGTTTCGAAAGGTTCTGAGATTTCTCCTTCTCCTAAAGAAAACGCCACATCTTTAAATTCTTTTACAAAAGGCGTTTTTCTGTTCATTTTGTAATATCCTCCATTAGAACTTGAACCTGGATCTTCTGAAAACAAAACTGCCTTACTAAAAAAACTAGCACCATTTAGTACTTCTTGTCTTAATTGGTTTAATTTATCGATAACTGCTTTCTTTTCGCTTTCAGGAACTACAGGTTTCACAACAATTTGAGCAACTTCTATTTCTGCTCCAAATGTTGGAATTTCTTCTTTAGGGATTTCTTTGAAAAAATTACGTACTTCTTCTGGAGTAATTTGCACCTCGTCAACAATCTTTTTTTGCATTTGAGATGTCAACTTATTATTCTTAATAATATCAAAGAAATAAGCACGAAACTCGTCAACGTTTTTCTTTCTATAAAAAGCTAACACCTTGTCCATAGAACCAACTTGTTCTACCATAGCGTCTATTTGCTCTTCCATAAAACCATTAACCTCTGCGTCTGAAACAACAATACTATCTTGAACTGCTTGATGTGCATATAATTTATCTTCTAATTGTTTGCCGAATAACTCGCAACGAGTAATATTTTTTACATCTACACCTTGTGCTCTTAATTGAATATATTCTAAGTCGATATCAGAATCTAAAATAACATAATCTCCCACTACACCAATTACACCATCTACTTTTTCTTTTGTTGCTTGCGCATTTATTATTGCTGTTGACAATAAAAAAAACAGTATGATTGTCTTTTTACTTATAAATTTCATATTTTTTACTTTTGATAGCATCATTTGTAATTTCCTTTTCTATTGTATTTATTAATTCTAATTTCCTATTATTAATTATAATCTGTTTAATTGTTGGTTTTAAAAACTGTAAAGGTGTTAAGCTGTTTTTAGGCAAGACCTGCTTTACTTTCACTAACCAAATTGTTGTTGAATCTGAATATTTAAAATTCTTTCCATCTGAAAGATAATTGTCTTTATTTTCAAGAGTAATAAATGGCAACTTTTCATACACTTGATTAATATCTACCCAAATGGAATCATTAAAAGCATAACTTTTGAACTGAATTGACAATTGTTCTAATTCTTTTTTATCTTTCGCAGCAAAGGAAGTAAACTTTGATTGAATTTTATCAAATTTTGGATTTTCTTTAACTAAATTAATATATCTTAACTTTACAAGCTCTGATGGGTTCTTAAAAAAATCTTTATTTTTCTCATAGTAATCTTTAATTTGTTCATCAGAAACCAGTGTATCAATTTTTCGAATCACTAATTCTTCAATGTATGCCTTTGAATATAAATCTATTTTATATTGATTAATTAAAGCTTCAAAATTTGCAATTTTATCTTTACTTAAATTTAATTCTGCACCTTTAAACAGTAGTTTTTGTGTAGCCCATCTATCAATATAAGCCTTTACAATTTCTATACTGTCTTTTTTTGAGGTTCCTTTTGGAACTAAATTTAATATATCTTCTTTATACAAATATTCACTTTCAACCCTTGCAATAGACTGAGGTTCTTTTGGTGCTCTAAAATATTCACAAGAAGTGGTTATAAAAATTAATATGACTATTTGTACTAACTTCATTATTTTGACAATTGTTTTTTAACTTTATTAAATACTTCTTGATTTATATTTACTGAAAATTCTTTTTTCAATTCTGATACCCAATTATTTTCTAAATACTGTTGATAATCACTAACCAATTTCCCTTTGCATTCTTCTATTTTTTTGGGTTCTGCTTCTTTTATATCTTTTACATTGGCTACAAAATAATAATTTCCTTTGGAAACAATTTGTGTCACTCCTTTGTTTTCAACATTTAATTCTGGTAAAACATCAAAATCTTCTTCGAAAACACCCGATTTTTCAATAATATTTACCTTATCGTCTATATTAAGTTTTTCTTTAATATAGTCTAATGTTTTTCCTTTTTTCAAATATGATTTTGCTTTTTTAATTATTTTTTCATCTGTAGATGATAATAAATCTACATCAATTCGTTTTTTCCACATATAATCATTTTTATGATTATTATAGAAATCAGTTAATCCTATTGTATCTGTTTTTGCTTTATTCCAAATTTCTTTTTCCATTAAATCAAACAGTAATAATCCATCTCTATACTCGTCCATGACATACTTAAATTCAGAAAATTCATTTTCTAAATTATTATCGTAATATTCGATTAACTTTTCATCGGACCATTTTTGAAAAAGCTCTTCAACTAATTTAGTAACTGGTTCTGTTTTAGTATTTCCTTTTTGTTGTTCAAACAGATATTTAACAAAATCCTCTGCTAATAATTTTTTATCGTTGTTAATTACTGCAAGTTCTCCTTTTATTTCTTTTTCATCGACTGGAATCGCCCAAGAGTTCGTATAATATTCTTTTGTAACTGCTTTTTTAATCTTGTTTAAAACAGCATCATCTATTACAAACGTATATTTTTCTCTAACTTTTTTTGCTAATGAATTAGTTATCAAAAGAGATCTTTCATCTCTTCTCACTTTATTTTCTAATTCATATTTAAGTTCTTCTAGGCTTTTTATTGGATTTTTTTCAATTAGTTTGACGATATGCCACCCAAATTGTGATTCGAAAGGTTCTGATATTTGATTTTTATCTTTTAATGAGAAAGCAACATTTTCAAATTCTATTGACGTTAATTGACCAGAACCAAATCGTTGTAATAAACCTCCTTTTGAAGCACTTGATTTGTCCTCTGAAAATTGATTTGCTAAAGCTTCAAAGCTTTCACCTTGCTTAATTTTTTTATAAATTTCTTCAATTGTTTGCTTTTCTTTACCTTCTGTTCCTGCATCAGAAGAATTCTTTTTCAAAATCATTATGTGTGCAACTGTAACTTCTCCTCTATTTTCTCTAATGTTTTCAACTTGCAAAATATGATAGCCGAATCTAGTTCTAAATGGTTTTGAAACTTTTCCTACTGGAGTCGTATATGCAGCGTTTTCAAAAGGATATACCATTCTAAAAGCAGAAAAATACCCTAAATCTCCTTTATTTTCTTTTGCAGAAGGATCTTCTGAAAATTTAGCAGCTAAATCTTGAAATTTTTCACCTTTATCAATACGTTTTTTTAAATCTAAAATTTTATTATAGGCTTTTAATGTGTCTTCTGGCTTTGCTAATTCATCAAGCATTATAAGAATATGTGAAGCTTTAACTTCTTTTTTCATTCTATCATATGCTTCTTCAATTAAAACGTTAGTTACTTTAGTATCGTTTAAATAATTTTTAGCCAATTGACCTCTATAAGACGCTAATTCACTTTTATATTTTGGATCATTTTGTAATCCTAGTTTATATGCTTTCTCTACTTTCAGCTTATATCCTAAAAAAAGTTCTAAATATTTATCTAAATCTTTTTGCGAATCGTCTTTTACTAAATCTAAATTTTTATTATATACTCTTAAAAATTCATCTGTGTAATAAGAGTGCTCATCAATAGTAAATAATTTTTCTTGTGCAAAAGAAAATAAGGACGAATAAAAACATATTACTACAAATACAAAGTTTTTCATATAAAATTTATTTTTTATTACTAACCAACAAAAATAGCAATTCAAACGTATATTGCAACTATATCTATGGCTATTAACTAAAATATTAAGCAAAAAAAGAGCATCAATTTTGTTGATGCTCTTTTTTTAAAACTTTTATTGTTACATTTCAATAACAATAAACTCACTTCGTCTATTCGCTTGATGTTCTTCTTCTGAACATTCTACTCCATCTGAACATTTATTTACTAATTGCGATTCTCCATATCCTTTGCCTGTTAGTCGATCGGCAGAAATGCCTTTTTTAACCATCCAAGCTACAGTAGCTTTTGCTCTTTTGTCTGATAATTTTTCATTATACTCTGCACTTTGCCTGCTATCTGTGTGTGAACGAACATCTACTTTTATAGATGGGTTTTCTTTCATTACTTCAACTATCTTTTCCAGTTCTAATGCAGCATCTTTACGAATATTTGCTTTATTTAAATCAAAATAGATGATTTTAATTCCAAACACTTTTCCTAAATCTTTACCTACTGCAACTTCTTTCATTCGTTTAGAAACTTCTAGTGTTGCTAATGTTTCACCAGAGATTTTGTCAGTAGTTACAGATACCTCAGATGTTTCATATTCTGGAACTTCAGCTCTAACGTGGTAAACTTTATTACAATCTAAACCTTCAAAACGATATCTTCCATCTTTATCTACTAAAATTTGTGACAACTGTTGCATATTTGCATCAAACAATCTAATGTTCGCTTTGGAAATAATTTCTGAAGTTTCTTCATCAGAAACAAAACCAGTTATTGCTTGTCTGCAATCGAATTCTAATGGTGTATTCTCTTTAAATTTATAAATATCGTCATATCCTTTACCTTCCGCTCTATTTGAAGAGAAGAATCCAACTCTTGACCTAGAATCTATCAAATAAGCAAAATCATCACTCGATCCATTTACGGGTGTTCCTAAATTTAAAACTCTAGAATAACTTCCGTCATCATACATTTTTACTGCAAAAATATCTAACCCGCCAAGACCTAATTGACCGTCTGAAGCAAAATAAAGAATTCCATCATTATCCACAAAGGGAAATGTTTCTCTTGCTTCGGTATTTATTTTGGGTCCTAAGTTTTCAGGAGTTCCAAATGAACCATCCGATTTAATAGCAACCTTAAACAAGTCAGATTGCCCTTTTGTTCCAGGCATATCAGATGCAAAATATAATGTTTTATTATCTGGACTTAATGCTGGATGCGCAACACTGTATTCGTCACTATTAAATGGAAGTTCTTCGATATTTTTCCAATTATCTCCTTCTAAAGTGGCTTTATACAACTTTAATAGAACTTTTTTATCACTATCAGTTCTTTTTTTACCATTATTAAAGTTGTTTCTTGTAAAATACATTGTTTTCCCATCTTTAGAAAATACAGGTGTTGACTCATTCAATTTAGAATTTACTTTTCTAGAAAATTCTTCTGGTGTATTTAAATTTCCTTCTGAGTCTATTTTCGCAGAATACAAATTAGTAAAAGATTGGTTTGTCCATTTACTTTTCACATTTGAAACACTTCCAGTATCTCTAGCAGAAGCAAAAATCAATTGATCTTTGTATAAAGCTGAACCATAATCTGAAAACTCAGAATTTATTTCTGCATTTTCTATTGTATATCTATTGGATATTTTTTTTATATCTGATAAGTAATTCTTGTTCTCATTATAGATAACTGAACGATTATCTGTTTTTGTTTTTTCAGAAAACTTAGATAAATAATCATTTGCTTTAGTATAATTCTCTACTGCTTTCAAACATTGCGCATAGCGATAGTAATACTCCACTTCAACTTCCTTCCCTAAACTAAATAACTTCTCATACCATTTCCCAGCTTCTTTTAAATTTCCATTAAAGTAATAGGAATTACCTAGTTTCTGAAACAAATCAGTCGATTCATGTCCTTTTTCAGCCACTCTTTCGTAAATCTCAATTGCGTCAATATATGCTAACGAATTATATTTTTTTTCTGCTGAAGCTAATTTTGCTTGTTGAGCAGAAAGCGATATAAAACTAAATAAACATATAAATAATAAATATCTCATTTTCATAACTTTCAATTTATTTAGAAGAATCTTGGTGATACAACTTTATCATAATTTTTAAATAATTCATATCTCAAAAATATTTCATGAGAACCTGAATTATAATTAGCGAGCTTGGTTGTTTCCATGTCGTATGCATATCCAATAAACCAAGAATCTGATGCTTGAAATCCTACCATTGCACTCATTGCAGCACTCCATCTATATGCAAGTCCAACAGTAAATTTATTATTAAACAATGCATTTGCTGATAAATCTACTTGTAATGGAGAACCTTGTACTAATTTAGTAAGGATTGCGGGTTTGAATTTAATATTCTCAGAAAAATCAAAAACATGACCTCCAATTAAGTAATAGTGCATTCTCTCAACAGCTATAGATTGAGAGCTAAAACTTGTTTCATTCTTATCAAAATGCCTTGTCTCAAGGAAATTTGGCACTGACAATCCTATGTAGCTTTTATCTGAATGGAAATAAATTCCAGCACCTACATTTGGAGAAAATTTATTATCAATATTTTGTCTTCCAAACTCATCATTTGGATCATAAATATTCAATTTTGTAAAATCGACATTTAATAAATTCGCAGTTCCTTTTATACCGAAAGATAACCTAAATGATTCCGACGTTGGAACAGAATATGAAATATCTACTGATATTGCATTTTCGTCTGACGGTCCAATTCTATCATTTATTACAGAAACTCCCAACCCTATTTTTGAGTTATTAATTGGAGTATTTAGTGATAATGTATTGGTCACTGGAGCTCCCTCTAGACCTATCCATTGATTTCTATGCAAACCAAATATACTTAAAACACCTCGTGAACCAGCATATGCAGGATTAATATTAACAGTGTTATACATATATTGAGTGAACTGTGAATCTTGTTGAGAGTACACTGATACTCCTGTTAAAATAAAAACTATGATTAATATACCTTTTTTCATTTTTTTCACTTTTTATAATTTCTTAAAGGGGATTTTCATCCCCTTTAAAGAATCTTATCTATTAATATATAAATATCCTGAACGTTCTTTTCCTTTACCTTCATTATTTGTGTACTTAACAACATAGAAGTAAGTTCCAATTGGCAGTTCAGATGTTTGACTCACTGTTACTCTACCTTCAGAAATTCCTCTAAAATAATTTCCGTTTTGTCCGTAACTAGCAGTTTCATATACTAATACACCCCAACGATTATATATTTCAACTGTATTGTTTGGATATAATTCAATATTTCTAATTACAAACACATCATTATCTCCATCTCCATTTGGTGTTACTAAATTAAAAATTTCTAAATCGTCTTCCGAAGGATTATGATTATTAAACTCTAAGAAATCTGCAATACCATCACCATCACTATCTAATGGATCAGTAGGATCAACACCATACTCTTCCCCATTAGTTAATCCATCGCCATCACAATCTGCATCAAAGAAAGCCTGAGATTGTAGTAATGTTACATTAGCTGCAACAAAGTCACAAAAATCTAATGGATCAGTTCCGTCTATCACTTCTTGTCCATTAGTCACTCCATCACCATCACAATCTGCTAGGTTCCATGCTCCTCCAGGTGTAACTGTCTGACTTGATAACACAAAATCACATGAATCTAATGGATCAGTACCATCTACTAATTCATCTATATTAATTACACCATCACCATCACAATCTGCTGCATCCCACGCTGCACTTGGAGTAACTGTTGCGCTTGCTAATACAAAGCTACATAAATCTAACGGATCCGTTCCATCGGTTACTTCTTGTCCGTTTGTCACTCCGTCTCCATCACAATCTGCTGCGTTCCATGCTGCACTTGGGGCAACTGTTGCACTTGCTAACACAAAGCTACATGGATCTTGACCATCTGTTCCGTCTAAGTTTTCCTGTTCATTCGTTACACCATCACCATCACAATCTGCTGTTGATGTTACTACTAAAGTAATATTTGCAGTTACAAAAGAACAATCATCTAATGGATCCGTTCCGTCTGTTACTTCTTGTCCGTTTGTCACTCCGTCTCCATCACAATCTGCTGCGTTCCATGCTGCACTTGGGGCAACTGTTGCGCTTGCTAATACAAAACTACATGGATCTTGACCATCTGTACCATCTAAGTCCTCTTGAGCATTCGTTACTCCATCTCCATCACAATCTGCTGTTGATGTTACTACTAAAGTGATATTTGCAGTTTCATAAGAACAATCATCTAATGGATCTGTTCCGTCTGTTACTTCTTGTCCGTTTGTCACTCCGTCTCCATCACAATCCGCTGCGTTCCATGCTGCACTTGGGGCAACTGTTGCACTTGCTAATACAAAACTACATGGATCTTGACCATCTGTACCATCTAAGTCCTCTTGTGCATTCGTTACACCATCACCATCACAATCTGCCGTTGATGTTACTACTAAAGTGATATTTGCAGTTACATAAGAACAATCATCTAATGGATCTGTTCCGTCTGTTACTTCTTGTCCGTTTGTCACTCCGTCTCCATCACAATCTGCTGCGTTCCATGCTGCACTTGGGGCAACTGTTGCGCTTGCTAATACAAAACTACATGGATCTTGACCATCTGTACCATCTAAATCCTCTTGAGCATTCGTTACACCATCACCATCACAATCTGCTGTTGATGTTACTACTAAAGTGATATTTGCGGTTATATAAGAACAATCATCTAATGGATCAGTTCCATCGGTTACTTCTTGTCCGTTTGTCACTCCGTCTCCATCACAATCTGCTGCGTTCCATGCTGCACTTGGGGCAACTGTTGCGCTTGCTAATACAAAACTACATGGATCTTGACCATCTGTACCATCTAAATCCTCTTGAGCATTCGTTACACCATCACCATCACAATCTGCTGTTGATGTTACTACTAAAGTAATATTTGCAGTTACATAAGAACAATCATCTAATGGATCAGTTCCGTCTGTTACTTCTTGTCCGTTTGTCACGCCATCACCATCACAATCTGCTGCGTTCCACGCTGCACTTGGAGCCACTGTTGCACTTGCTAATACAAAACTACAGGAGTCTAATGGATCCGTTCCATCGGTTACTTCTTGTCCGTTTGTTACGCCATCACCATCACAATCCGCTGCGTTCCATGCTGCACTTGGAGCAACTGTTGCGCTTGCTAATACAAAACTACATGGATCTTGACCGTCTGTACCATCTAAATCCTCTTGTGCATTCGTTACACCATCTCCATCACAATCTGCTGTTGATGTTACTACTAAAGTGATATTTGCAGTTACATAAGAACAATCATCTAATGGATCCGTTCCGTCTGTTACTTCTTGTCCGTTTGTCACTCCGTCTCCATCACAATCCGCTGCGTTCCATGCTGCACTTGGGGCAACTGTTGCACTTGCTAATACAAAACTACAGGAGTCTAATGGATCCGTTCCATCGGTTACTTCTTGTCCGTTTGTCACTCCGTCTCCATCACAATCTGCTGCGTTCCATGCTGCACTTGGGGCAACTGTTGCGCTTGCTAATACAAAACTACATGGATCTTGACCATCTGTACCATCTAAATCCTCTTGAGCATTCGTTACACCATCACCATCACAATCTGCTGTTGATGTTACTACTAAAGTAATATTTGCAGTTACATAAGAACAATCATCTAATGGATCAGTTCCGTCTGTTACTTCTTGTCCGTTTGTCACGCCATCACCATCACAATCTGCTGCGTTCCACGCTGCACTTGGAGCCACTGTTGCGCTTGCTAATACAAAACTACAGGAGTCTAATGGATCCGTTCCATCGGTTACTTCTTGTCCGTTTGTTACGCCATCACCATCACAATCCGCTGCGTTCCATGCTGCACTTGGAGCAACTGTTGCGCTTGCTAATACAAAACTACATGGATCTTGACCGTCTGTACCATCTAAATCCTCTTGTGCATTCGTTACACCATCTCCATCACAATCTGCTGTTGATGTTACTACTAAAGTGATATTTGCAGTTACATAAGAACAATCATCTAATGGATCCGTTCCGTCTGTTACTTCTTGTCCGTTTGTCACTCCGTCTCCATCACAATCCGCTGCGTTCCATGCTGCACTTGGGGCAACTGTTGCACTTGCTAATACAAAACTACAGGAGTCTAATGGATCCGTTCCATCGGTTACTTCTTGTCCGTTTGTTACGCCATCACCATCACAATCTGCTGCGTTCCATGCTGCACTTGGGGCAACTGTTGCGCTTGCTAATACAAAACTACATGGATCTTGACCATCTGTACCATCTAAGTCCTCTTGAGCATTCGTTACACCATCACCATCACAATCTGCTGTTGATGTTACTACTAAAGTGATATTTGCGGTTATATAAGAACAATCATCTAATGGATCCGTTCCGTCTGTTACTTCTTGTCCGTTTGTCACTCCGTCTCCATCACAATCCGCTGCGTTCCATGCTGCACTTGGGGCAACTGTTGCACTTGCTAATACAAAACTACATGGATCTTGACCATCTGTACCATCTAAGTCCTCTTGTGCATTCGTTACTCCATCTCCATCACAATCTGCTGTTGATGTTACTACTAAAGTGATATTTGCAGTTTCATAAGAACAATCATCTAATGGATCTGTTCCGTCTGTTACTTCTTGTCCGTTTGTCACTCCGTCTCCATCACAATCTGCTGCGTTCCATGCTGCACTTGGGGTAACTGTTGCACTTGCTAACACAAAGCTACATGGATCTTGACCATCTGTTCCGTCTAAATCCTCTTGAGCATTCGTTACTCCATCTCCATCACAATCTGCCGTTGATGTTACTACTAAAGTGATATTTGCAGTTACATAAGAACAATCATCTAATGGATCTGTTCCGTCTGTTACTTCTTGTCCGTTTGTCACTCCGTCTCCATCACAATCTGCTGCGTTCCATGCTGCACTTGGGGCAACTGTTGCGCTTGCTAATACAAAACTACATGGATCTTGACCATCTGTACCATCTAAATCCTCTTGAGCATTCGTTACACCATCACCATCACAATCTGCTGTTGATGTTACTACTAAAGTGATATTTGCGGTTATATAAGAACAATCATCTAATGGATCAGTTCCATCGGTTACTTCTTGTCCGTTTGTCACTCCGTCTCCATCACAATCTGCTGCGTTCCATGCTGCACTTGGGGCAACTGTTGCGCTTGCTAATACAAAACTACATGGATCTTGACCATCTGTACCATCTAAATCCTCTTGAGCATTCGTTACACCATCACCATCACAATCTGCTGTTGATGTTACTACTAAAGTAATATTTGCAGTTACATAAGAACAATCATCTAATGGATCAGTTCCGTCTGTTACTTCTTGTCCGTTTGTCACGCCATCACCATCACAATCTGCTGCGTTCCACGCTGCACTTGGAGCCACTGTTGCGCTTGCTAATACAAAACTACAGGAGTCTAATGGATCCGTTCCATCGGTTACTTCTTGTCCGTTTGTTACGCCATCACCATCACAATCCGCTGCGTTCCATGCTGCACTTGGAGCAACTGTTGCGCTTGCTAATACAAAACTACATGGATCTTGACCGTCTGTACCATCTAAATCCTCTTGTGCATTCGTTACACCATCTCCATCACAATCTGCTGTTGATGTTACTACTAAAGTGATATTTGCGGTTATATAAGAACAATCATCTAATGGATCCGTTCCGTCTGTTACTTCTTGTCCGTTTGTCACTCCGTCTCCATCACAATCCGCTGCGTTCCATGCTGCACTTGGGGCAACTGTTGCACTTGCTAATACAAAACTACAGGAGTCTAATGGATCCGTTCCATCGGTTACTTCTTGTCCGTTTGTTACGCCATCACCATCACAATCCGCTGCGTTCCATGCTGCACTTGGAGCAACTGTTGCGCTTGCTAATACAAAACTACATGGATCTTGACCATCTGTACCATCTAAGTCCTCTTGAGCATTCGTTACACCATCACCATCACAATCTGCTGTTGATGTTACTACTAAAGTGATATTTGCAGTTACATAAGAACAATCATCTAATGGATCCGTTCCGTCTGTTACTTCTTGTCCGTTTGTCACTCCGTCTCCATCACAATCCGCTGCGTTCCATGCTGCACTTGGGGCAACTGTTGCACTTGCTAATACAAAACTACAGGAGTCTAATGGATCCGTTCCATCGGTTACTTCTTGTCCGTTTGTTACGCCATCACCATCACAATCTGCTGCGTTCCATGCTGCACTTGGGGCAACTGTTGCGCTTGCTAATACAAAACTACATGGATCTTGACCGTCTGTACCATCTAAGTCCTCTTGAGCATTCGTTACACCATCACCATCACAATCTGCTGTTGATGTTACTACTAAAGTGATATTTGCAGTTTCATAAGAACAATCATCTAATGGATCAGTTCCGTCTGTTACTTCTTGTCCGTTAGTCACTCCATCTCCATCACAATCTGCTGCGTTCCATGCTGCACTTGGGACCATTGTTGCGCTTGCTAATACAAAACTACAGGAGTCTAATGGATCCGTTCCATCGGTTACTTCTTGTCCGTTTGTTACGCCATCACCATCACAATCCGCTGCGTTCCATGCTGCACTTGGAGCAACTGTTGCGCTTGCTAATACAAAACTACATGGATCTTGACCGTCTGTACCATCTAAGTCCTCTTGAGCATTCGTTACACCATCACCATCACAATCTGCTGTTGATGTTACTACTAAAGTGATATTTGCAGTTACATAAGAACAATCATCTAATGAATCTGTTCCGTCTGTTACTTCTTGTCCGTTTGTTACGCCATCACCATCACAATCCGCAGCGTTCCATGCCGCACTTGGGGCAACTGTTGCGCTTGCTAATACAAAACTACAGGAATCTAATGGATCCGTTCCATCAGTTACTTCTTGTCCATTAGTTACGCCATCTCCATCACAATCTGCTGCGTTCCACGCTGCACTTGGAGCCACTGTTGCGCTTGCTAATACAAAACTACATGGATCTTGTCCATCAGTTCCGTCTGTTACTTCTTGTCCATTAGTTACACCATCACCATCACAATCTGCTGTTGATGTTACAACTAAAGTAATATTTGCAGTTACATAAGAACAATCATCTAATGGATCTGTTCCGTCTGTTACTTCTTGTCCGTTTGTCACTCCGTCTCCATCACAATCTGCTGCGTTCCATGCCGCACTTGGGGCAACCGTTGCGCTTGCTAATACAAAACTACAGGAGTCTAATGGATCAGTTCCATCGGTTACTTCTTGTCCGTTAGTCACTCCATCTCCATCACAATCTGCTGCGTTCCATGCTGCATTTGGTGCTAACGTTGCGCTTGCTAATACAAAACTACATGGGTCTTGCCCATCAGTTCCGTCTGTTACTTCTTGCCCATTAGTTACACCATCACCATCACAATCTGCTGCATTCCATGCCGCATTTGGTGCTAACGTTGCACTTGCTAATACAAAACTACAAGAATCTAATGGATCTGTCCCATCGGTTACCTCTTGTCCATTAGTTACGCCGTCTCCATCACAATCTGCTGCGTTCCATGCTGCACTTGGGGCCACTGTTGCACTTGCTAAAACGAAACTACATGGATCTTGTCCATCAGTACCATCGGTTACTTCCTGTGCATTAGTCACACCATCTCCATCACAATCCGCTGTTGATGTTACTACTAAAGTGATATTTGCAGTTACATAAGAACAATCATCTAATGGATCCGTTCCATCTGTTACTTCTTGTCCGTTTGTTACGCCATCACCATCACAATCTGCTGCGTTCCATGCCGCACTTGGGGCTAACGTAGCGCTTGCTAATACAAAACTACAGGAGTCTTGTGGATCAGTTCCGTCTGTTATTTCATCCCCGTCAGTAACTCCATCTCCGTCTGAGTCGGTTGCTCTATTTATAAAAACTTCAACTACTGCTGTAGCATTACTACATGGAGCAGTTCCTGCAACAGTATAAGTATACAATCCAGATGTATTAGTAGCAGGATTAAACGTACCTAAAGAT
This sequence comes from Flavobacterium sp. KY-23415, assembly GCF_055384985.1. NCBI lineage: Bacteria > Pseudomonadati > Bacteroidota > Flavobacteriia > Flavobacteriales > Flavobacteriaceae > Flavobacterium > Flavobacterium sp. KY-23415. Next base: position 228,414 of record NZ_AP044001.1, read on the forward strand.
CCTCCAGATAATGCACTTGGACCTGTCCAAGATCCACCAGCATCAGGAGTTCCATCTAAAATGGTAAATAAATCTATTGGAGAATCATAAACATTTAATGAAACAAAATCATCTGTACCAGCTACTGGTTTAGTCTGATAGTTTATTTGTACAACATCTTCAAATAGACATCCAACTCCATTATCTGCCACTAACCTAAACCAAGTATTACCATTAATTGGGAAACTTGGTGATAATGTAGCATTCTCAAAAGGGCCTGACCATGGTCCTGTTGCACTATCTGTACTATATGACCATTCGTAACCTCCTATCCCACCAACTCCAATACCATTATTCAATGATATTGAACTGTCTGAATTAGAAACAGGGGGAGTAAAAGGCACTACATATTTTGATGCCGATAATGGATCACAAGAATTATCATTAATAGGTACACTTATCGCACCACTTGTATAAGTTACTGAATTACCCCCTCCATTGTCGAAAGTGATTGTTGCTCCCGTCAAATTTCCAACATCAGCTCCTACACAATCATAAATTTGAACAGCCCATCCACCATCTCTTCCATTCATACCATATAATGGTGCCCAATTGATTGGTACAGTTGCAGTTCCGTCAAAGTACTGATTATATAAACCTGTTAAAGGTGCTGGTTGTGTACAAAAATTAAATACGCCAGCAGCTTGATTTGTAAATCTTAAATTAGTTACATTATCACCTCCATTACAGGTATTTCCTTGGTTCGCACCCAATGTTATTGTTGTTAATCCATCTGGAGAAACTAAATAAAAACCTAAATCAGACACATAAGTATGCGTTGCATTAAACGTTACAGTAATTTGAGTTGAAGCACTGATTCTTAAAGGTCTTGGAATTGGGTCATAATAGGTATAGGTAGGATTACTTACTGTACCTGAACCATTTAAAGTAACCGATTGTCCTTCACATATTGTTTGAGGAGTACCTGCATCTAAAATTAAATTAGAATTCCAAACCCAAGCTCTACCTTCTTCAATAGTTCCACTATCATTTCTAACGACTAAATAACCACCATCTGCCAATCCTGTTTGTGTTGGTGTTGAATTTAAAGCATAATCATCATATGAATTTGTGGTTACATTATATTTATACCAGCTATATGTTGTCCCCGCACCTCCTAGTTCGGCAGATAATTCTCCAGAACCAGATGAGAATATGAAAATTGGATCATTTGAATTTGCAGAATAAAAAGGATTAGTATATTGTGTCATTACTTGACCACAAGATGTACCCGATGTAATCGGTACTTCTGCACTATTTATTTTTATGACTACAACTGTAGAAAAAGCATTTCCACATGGACCAGTTCCTGATACACTATATGTGAAAGTACTACCTCCTAATGGTAATGCTGCAACATTAATAGTACTAGGAGCAATCAAAGCGCCTGTTGCATCAATATCTTGCCATGTACCACCTGCATCTTGGGAACCATCTAAAGCTGTAAATAAATTAAAGTTAGGATCTCCTGTATAAACATATCTAGGGCTTGTTGGCACACCCGCATTTGCACCTTTTGTCAAAGTTAAATATGCAATTGAAGGAGGTGAAACATTTCCCTTTGTATCTGTGAATGTAATTCGTACTTGTCTTATTACTGCTGTATTAGGTGAAACAGCAGTATTCTCATAATACAAATCATTCACTGCATTTACAAATGGAGCATTGAGTGTTCCTGTTGTATTTGTGAAAGTTAACGAAGTTGTCCCATTGCCTGCAACAGTTAAACCAGCAAATCCTCCTGACATAGACAACGATTCTTGTCCTACATCTTGAGGATTCAAAAGAGTTACTGTCATTGACGACATACCAATTCCTCCAACATATTGTGCTGAAATCCCTGTATTTACAACTTCCAAAAATTCATAACCAGAAGCACAAGCTGGAACATTTATATCTCTTCTTCCAGCACTTGTTGCATTTGTTGGATCTAGCAAAATAAATGGCAAAGGATTTAAATCCATTGAAAAAGGCTCATTACTTGCTATATCCGAAGCATCTGTAGCATAATATTCCACACTAAAACTTGTTACTGGAATTGATGTTGATGCTTCCCAATAAGTTCCTGCTGTTACATTTGAAACTCCAACAGAACCTAAGTGAACATTTGCTGTTTGATTACCAACTAAAAAATGATTCGCTAATGGATTAACTAAATTTGCTTTAATTGTTGCTCCTGGAGTTGTTGTACTCAATTTTATGTTCTCAGTCCTCATTAAAGCACTATGTGCTTGAGAACTAAGACTAACATAAACAGGTTCACTAAAGGTATATGTATATGTATTACCAGAAACTCCAGTTGTTAACCTTCCATTATTAAAATTTAAATTGGTTATAACCGAACCAGGTGGAACAGCATTAACTGAACCTCCCGTTGTTGCGGAACCCGCTTGAGTTATATTTACTGTTACCAACGTTACACCATCGGCAGCTACTGCCGAATAGCTACTTGTTGCATATCCTATTTCTGGCATTGATCCAGACAATCCTGACCAATCAATTTCTTGCGAAAAGAATGGAAAAGAATAGAAAAGCAATAAGAACAAGAGTAATTTTTTCTTCATATAAAAAACTTTTAATTAACTTTTATTTCAAATTGTTATTTAACCAATTGTCATTTAAAATTTTATACTCTGAATCTGAAAGTTTAGCTTTCAATTTATTATGAATATTCTCTTTAACCTGACTTTTAGTTTTACTATCTGAATTATAATTATTATAATAATAAACTAACAATTGCTTAATGTAGTCGTAAGATGCTTCATCTAACTTTATTTTACTTTTAATTTCAACAAGATTCTCTTCTACTTTTTTTGTAGTATTGACTTCTTGAGAAAAAGTTAAATGAGCAAAAAGCATGAACAACAAGAGTGACAAAACTTTTTTCTTCATAATTTATTGATTTTTGATTATTATTTTTTTTTATTTCTTAATTTATTGAATCTATAAATTAATTTTTTTTATGTGATTTTATATTAAGTTTAATAATAGCAGTATATAAGGATTTAATAAAAAACACCAAAACTCCTACATTTTACAAATCTATACAACTCCTGTCAAGTTAACTATTTTTTTTGTTAAAAAAAAACAATCTTTATGTTAATTTAACACAAACTACAATAACACTATTGATTTTGTTAAAAAACACCAGCAAAAACTTAACAAAAAAATATAAATACACTTGTCATTCTTACAAAGTTATTATTACAAAACTGAAAAAAAAATTTAAAAATTTAAAATTCTTAAAAGTATCGCCCAAAGGCTTGTTTATATCGACAAAATGTATTTTTAGATAAGATTATAGATACATTGATATAATTCTTCTGACAAGAAAGGCTTTATCAAAACTTGAGTTAAATTATACTCTTGAAACAAAAGTGCATTCTTTTCGTTTATTCCTGTAGTCATCGGAATAAAGTTAACTTTATTAACTAACGAATTAGTATGATTTTTAACATTTTTAATAATATCTAATGGATTTACTTTTGAAAGATGAAGATCCAACAGTATTAAATCATATTTTTCATTCTCTAACATTTCTATTGCTTGATTTCCATCAATTGCAATATCAATATAAAAACCGCCGTGATTAATTAATAGCTTCATCAATATTAACTTATTGATTTCATTATCATCTATTATTAAGACATTGTAAATTCTTTTTAAATTTTTCTTTTTAAATTTTGCTTCTATGTTGTTCTTTGTGATTCCCTTTACAAGTTTAAAAGGTAAATAAACATCAACTTTAGTCCCTTCATTAATAACAGAGTGAAATTTTACATTTCCATTTAAATTTTCAGCCAAATTTGCAACTATAGAAATTCCTAGTCCAACCTCACTATTAGCATCAAATTTGAGTTTTGCATTTTTTATATCAACATCCGATTTATCTACTTCAAATCCTCTTCCTGAATCTCTGATGATAAAGCTTAGACCAACATTTAAAGATTTTTTATACACTTGTTGTATTTCTAATTCAACAAAGCCTTTGTCTGTATATTCGGAAGCATTATCTAATAAATTAAATAAAATCTGCAACAAACGGTCTGAATCTCCTATAATAACATCTGGTAATTTAGTTTTTTTTATAATTCTAAATTCTACCTCTTTAGAAACAAGTTTTCGCTGATAAATTTTTTCAATTCTATTGAGTAAATCTTGAAGACTAAATTCTTTTTCTTTGAGATTAAAAAGCCCTGTTTCTATAGATGCTAATTCATAAATATCTGTGATTAACCTATTTAAATATTTTGAAGATTCGAAAATAGTTTTGCATAATTCCCTCTGTTCATAGGACAGATTGTTTTTATCTAATAGATTTAATAAGTTTACAATAGAATGAATAGGTGTTTTTAAATCGTGTGAGATGCTCACTAAAAATTCGCTTTGAATATCTACTTTATTAAGTAAATTGAAGTTTTTTAAACTAATATTATAATTTTCAATTGACGTTTCGTTTTTTATTTGCGTCAATGATTGTATATTATTATAATGAGCAGTTTTATCAATAATTAAAACAAATGGCAATTGGTTTTTATCTCCAATAGAGAAAACAACATCTGCTATTAATTGTTCTCCATTTAGATTAACTGCTTCAAAAAACTCTTCTTTACAGTTTTCAACAATCAACACTTGGAATATTTCGAAAAAAGGATGAAAATCAAAAATGACAGCACCTAATGGTATATCTAAAATTGTATTCTCTACTTTTGTAACCACACCGTTTCTATCAAACTCAATTGTTTGATAGCTCGTATTTAAGTATTTATTTAAAACATTATCTATCATTTAAAAATTTTAAACCTAAATCATTAAAAATTAAATCTACGTTTTTATTCGTTTTCGCACTGGTAAAATAATCAATTCTGAAGTCAATTTTACTCACAAATTCATCTTCATCAATTAAATCAACTTTATTGGCTACAGTTATTAATTTTGCAGTTGGAAAATTTGCAACACAAAACGCTACATCTTGATTAATAGTCCTATAAGTATTATCTCTTGTTGGGTCAAAAACATAAATAAATCCTGAAGTTCCCAACAAGTACGATTTTCTAACTTCTGTAATATCTTCTTTACCTTCAATATCCCAAATAACAAATGTTAAATCAACCCCTTCCACCTGTATCACTTTTTTAAAGATATGAACCCCAATCGTTACTTTATAATCTTCCGAGAAAATATTTTCTACAAATCTTCTTATTAAAGACGACTTACCTACACCGAAATGACCAATTAAAACTATTTTTTTTGAACTAATCATTTATTTTAAATACTGTTTCTATTAATTTATTAACTTTCTTCATATCCATTAAAAAAAGCTCTTTTTTATTTTTTGACATCGCATCAAAAATCAAATCTTCTAACTCACTTTTAAATGTTCTATTAAAAGCTCCAGAGACAACTACTGCAATATAAAACTTTGAAAAATTTTGAAGATAAATATTATACAATTCATATTGTATCAATTCTAAATTCTGTTCTTCTTTAGTAAAAGCGTCTTCAACAAAACTCTTAATTGCTGTGAGCATACCTGCCACCATATCTTTATCTATATTATCATCATTTTTAGATACGTTAGCAATTAATAGACCCGATCCTTTCTCTATTATAAAGACTTGTTCAACAATAGGCTTTGCCATTTGTGATAGAATCAATTTTTCTTCTGGAATCCCTGTAAAAAAAGATTTAATTTTATTTTTCCATCTTGAAAATGAAAAAGTTTTCTGGACTTGATTGTTAATGCTTTCCGAGAGAACCCTTATTTCTTCTTGGATATACTTCTTAATCATTTTACCAATAATTGGAAATAAAGCTTCGACTACTTGATCTTGAGAATCTCTGATTTGAACTTTTAAAGCCTCAGTAATTGTTGGACCTAATTTACTAGGAATATCATTAGAAAACGATTCTATTTTTTTATCAATAATGGGATCTACTTTCTCAGAAAGCAGCTCTTCTTCATTAATAGTCGTTTCTAAATCTTCAATTCTTTTAAAAATTTTTAACGCAAAATCCTGATCTTCTTTAAGAAGAGCTTCCTTAAGCTTTTTTAATTTCTCAGAATCTGTCATGAAAGCATCTTTAAATATTACTAGTCTTTCATTATTTTTTCTCCCATTGCGACAAGCAAATTCCCCAATGTTTTTCTATCCATTTTTCTATGATTCAAATCTTCTATATTTTCTTCTACTTTAGCATCTAAATCTGTTATTCGAATATTTAAATCTGTTTCTAAGTTATCCAATGCAGTACTAAGTTCTTTTTGTACTACTTCTATTAAATTTTCAAGCTCATTTCTTCTCTTTTCAATATGCTCCTTAATAAGATGAAACTCCTGATCTATTTGTTGGATATTTTCTCCAAAAATCAGATTTTTTATAGCTTCTAATCGTTGAGAAGACTCATTGTTATCTATTGAAGATTTAGCACTTCCTTCTGTATCTTCTTTCTTTGACATAATGATTTATTAATAAAAATTTGTTAACAAAAATATAAAATTAAATCGGTATAGTAAAGCATTGTATCAAGTTTAAAACAGCCATAGTGTCAAAAAGACTCTTTTAACCCTTGATTACACATTAGACTTTGTCGAGAGGAAAACAAACACAAAATAATTGAGAAACAAAGAAGCTTTGAATCACAAATACAGCATCAGTTACTTTAAGAACATGAAATCGAGCACTAACAGCCATAAAAACAGCTATTTTATAATAGAATTCTAATGCTTAGTTCGAGCTTAAATAATTTAATTTCAGAGATTCAGATGTATAATTTTATCAGTGTCTTATTTTAGGTATTATTAATAGTGAATTATTTAAAAAACTTATATTTGCAAAAAAAATTTTTGATGAGTTTTAAAAACGAAATAAAAAGAAGACGAACGTTTGGAATTATTTCCCACCCAGATGCGGGTAAGACTACTTTAACAGAAAAACTACTTTTATTTGGTGGAGCAATCCAAGAAGCTGGTGCTGTAAAAAGTAATAAAATTAAAAAGGGTGCTACTTCAGATTTCATGGAAATAGAAAGACAAAGAGGTATTTCTGTAGCTACTTCCGTGCTTGCATTTAATTACAAAGACAAAAAAATAAACATATTAGACACTCCTGGTCACAAAGATTTTGCAGAAGACACCTTTAGAACATTAACTGCTGTTGACAGTGTGATTGTTGTTATTGATGTTGCCAAAGGGGTTGAGGAACAAACTGAGAAATTGGTTGAAGTTTGTAGAATGCGAAACATTCCAATGATTGTTTTTATAAACAAATTAGACAGAGAAGGTAAAGATGCATTTGACCTACTAGATGAAGTGGAGCAAAAACTAAAGCTTACTGTTTGCCCTTTGAGCTTTCCCATTGGTATGGGATATGATTTTAAAGGAATATATAACATTTGGGAAAAGAACATCAACTTGTTTAGTGGTGATAGCAGAAAAGACATTGAAGACACAATTGCATTTAATGATATTACTAATCCAGAGTTAGATTCTATAATTGGTCAAAAACACGCTGACAAATTAAGAGAAGAATTAGAGTTAGTCACAGAAATATATCCTGAGTTTAACCGAGAAGAATATTTGAACGGAACGCTTCAACCTGTGTTTTTTGGTTCTGCATTGAACAACTTTGGAGTTAGAGAATTACTAGATTGTTTTATTGACATTGCTCCGACACCTAGACCAAAAGAATCCGACACACGTTTAATAGACCCAAATGAAGATGTATTTAGTGGTTTCGTATTTAAAATCCATGCTAACATGGACCCAAAGCACAGAGACAGACTAGCTTTTGTTAAAATTGTATCAGGTACATTTGAAAAAAACAAACCCTATTTGCATGTTAGACAAGGTAAAAAAGTAAAATTCTCAAGTCCAAATGCCTTTTTTGCTGAAAAAAAAGAAATTGTAGATATTTCCTATGCAGGTGATATTGTTGGACTTCATGATACTGGAAATTTTAAAATTGGAGATACTTTAACAGAAGGTGAAGTGATGCAATTTAAAGGCATTCCTAGCTTTTCACCTGAGCACTTTAGATATATTAACAATGCCGACCCTTTAAAATCTAAACAATTAGAAAAAGGTATTGATCAATTAATGGATGAAGGTGTTGCTCAGCTGTTTACCCTTGAAATGAATGGAAGAAAAGTTATCGGAACTGTTGGTGCACTACAATATGAAGTAATTCAATATCGTTTAGAACATGAATATGGTGCAAAATGTACTTATGAAACATTTCCAGCACACAAAGCTTGCTGGGTAAAACCAAAAGATCCTAAAAACGAAGAATTTGCTGAATTTAGAAGGGTAAAACAAAAATTTTTAGGACATGATAAATACGGGCAATTGGTATTTTTAGCCGATAGTGAATTTTCTATTCAAATGACACGTCAAAAATATCCAAGTGTAGAATTATTTTTCACTTCTGACTACAGGACGATTTAATATAATTTATTATATCTCAATTAATAATTTACGAGACAGATTAAAACAAAAAAACTGCAAATTTTGCAGTTTTTTTGTTTTAAGCCTTTTAAGCTATAAATAGCCACAAAACGACTTATATTATACAGATATGTTTTTACTTTCTTAAATCGTAAATATTGAAGCCAATTTTAATCAATAAAAATTATATCGTTTTACCGTAAAATAAGATATTCCTATTTATTCTTTTTTTGTTCTCTCGCCAATAAAGTATTCTTTAAAAGCATTGCAATAGTCATTGGCCCAACTCCTCCTGGAACTGGTGTTATGTATGAAGCTTTTTTAGATACAAATTCAAAATCTACATCTCCAACAATTTTATATCCTTTATCTGTAGTTTCATCTGGCACTCTTGTAATACCAACATCAATAATAACAGCATCATCTTTTATCATTTCTGCTTTTAAATAATTAGGAACACCTAACGCAGTAATAATAATATCTGCTTGAGAAGTAATTTGATTGATATTTTTTGTATGACTATGTGTTAAAGTTACTGTCGAATTTCCAGGAAATCCTTTTCTACCCATCAATATACTCATAGGCCTTCCTACAATATGACTTCTACCAATAACAACAGTGTGCTTTCCTTTGGTTTCTACATTATATCTTTCCAATAATTCTAATATACCAAATGGAGTAGCTGGAATAAAAGTTGTCATATCTAATGCCATTTTTCCAAAGTTTTCAGGATGAAACCCATCCACATCTTTACTTGGATCAATAGCCATGATTATTTTTTGTGTATCTATTTGCTCTGGTAAAGGTAATTGAACTATGAAACCATCTATAGTATCATCGTGATTTAATTCTTTTATCTTTTTCAATAACTCTGTCTCAGAAGTAGTACTAGGCATTTTTATCAATGTAGATTCAAAACCTACTCTTTCACAAGATTTCACCTTACTTCCTACATACGTTAAACTTGCTCCATCATTCCCTACTATGATTGCAGCCAAATGTGGTACTTTTTCCCCATTAGCTTTCATCTTTGCAACTTCCGCAGCAATTTCATTTTTAATTTCTTCCGAAACTTTTTTACCGTCTAATAAATTCATTTGTGTGTGTTGTTGTTTTGTGTATTTAACCTATGAAAATTCACTATAAAAAAGACGCGATGTGTCGCGTCTTGTGTTTTATCTCATTCCTTTCATTCCTCCCATCATCTTCATAAGATTCTTTCCTGCACCACCTTGCATCATCTTCATCATCTTACTCATTTGATCGAATTGTTTCATTAATTGATTCACTTCTTCTATCTTTCTTCCAGATCCTTTCGCAATTCTTGCTTTTCGCTTCACATCGATCAAAGAAGGTTTGCTTCTTTCGGCTGGCGTCATTGATTGTATGATAGCCTCAATATGCTTAAATGCATCATCTTCAATTTCTACATCTTTTAATGCTTTTCCAGCTCCAGGTATCATTCCAACAAGATCTTTCATGTTACCCATTTTCTTTATCTGTTGAATTTGCGACAAGAAATCATCGAAACCGAACTCGTTTTTAGCGATTTTCTTTTGTAGTTTTCTTGCCTCTTCTTCATCATATTGCTCTTGTGCTCTTTCCACTAAGGAAACAACGTCTCCCATTCCCAAAATCCTGTCTGCCATACGTGATGGATAGAAAACATCAATCGCTTCCATCTTTTCACCTGTACCAATAAATTTAATTGGTTTATTCACTACCGATTTAATAGAAATTGCCGCACCACCTCTGGTATCACCATCTAATTTTGTAAGGATTACTCCATCAAAATCAAGTCTATCATTAAACGCTTTTGCTGTGTTTACTGCATCTTGTCCTGTCATGGCATCTACCACAAACAATGTTTCTTGCGGCTGTATTGCTTTATGGACATTTGCAATTTCGGTCATCATCTCTTCATCAACTGCCAAACGACCCGCTGTATCGACGATTACCACATTAAATCCATTAGATTTCGCATGTTTAATAGCATTTTGCGCAATCTCTACAGGATTTTTATTTTCTGGTTCTGAATATACCTCTACTCCAATCTGGTCACCCACAACGTGTAACTGATTGATCGCAGCAGGACGATAAATATCACAAGCAACCAATAATGGTTTTTTATTTTTCTTTGCTTTTAGAAAGTTTGCTAATTTTCCAGAGAATGTGGTTTTACCAGACCCTTGAAGACCAGACATCAAAATTACTGATGGGTTTGCTGATAAATTAATTCCTGCCGCATCACCTCCCATTAATTCGGTTAATTCGTCTTTAACAATTTTAACCATTAATTGCCCTGGCTGTAATGTTGTTAATACGTTTTCTCCAATAGCTTTATCTTTTACTCTTGTGGTAAAATCTTTAGCTATTTTAAAGTTAACATCGGCATCTAATAAAGCTCTACGAACTTCTTTCAACGTATCTGCAACATTTACATCGGTAATTTTACCGTGTCCTTTTAATATGTGTAAGGCTTTATCTAACTTATCGCTTAAATTATCAAACATAGTGGTATGTAATTTTAATAAGTCGCAAAGATAATATAAACTGTAAAAGTTTCAAAGATGAAAATTGCTTTTAAAATGAATAAAATAAAGAACAAAAGAAAGTTATCTCTTTAAAAACTTAAAAAGCTTCATTCTTTTCAAACATTTCTTTAAATAATTATTTACAAAGCCATTGCGATTTGCATGTTACTTATACCATTTATCACTTGAATTTACTGGAATAAAACGCCCTTTTTTCCTCGCTATTTCAATATAAAATAAAAACGTAGCGATGCTATGCTTTGATTTTCTATTTCATATCTAGAAAAAAATCATCATTTTCTTTTACAGTAAATTCAAATCACAAATGGTATTAACCCAATTTTAAAAAGAAATTGAAACAAAACAGTATTTTATACGACTAATTTTTTTAAAGTAACGATTTATTTAAAAAATATGATTTTAACAACAACAAACTCAATAGAAGGATATGCGATAATTGCCTATAACGGTATTGTTTCGGGAATTGCGGTTAACCTGCAAAAAACAAAAATGACTTTCAATATGCAAAAATATTATGCTGGGATTAGTGAAAGTATAACAGAAATTAAAGAGCAAGCATTTGAACAATTAAAAGCTAATGCAGAAAAATTAAACGCCAATGCTATAGTAGGCATCACAGTTGATATTGAACAAAAAGAAAGTAACACCATTAGTGTTATTGCAACAGGAACTGCCGTTAGTATCGTTAAGAGATAATTATACAATTGAAGAAAACTTTACACCTTTTTTTTCTAATCAAATTTTAAACAAAAACAATTTCACTCTTTTTCTGAAATAGTGGAATTGTTCTTTTTTTTATCTAATCTGTGATTGTTAAATATTTCAATAGCAGCCTTTAAAAAACCTATTAAACCAATTCCAAGAGATATTATTCCAACTGATAAATCTTTAAGGAGTTGTTTATTTGCAAATAGGAATAAACTTAAACCAAAAATTAAAACTGAAAAAGTTAAGACTGCAATATATACTATCGCTATCTTTCCTTTTTTGGGATTTTGCCAAATTCGCAACGAAAAATTATTTTGAGTTTTTGTTGTATCTTGTAGTGTTGAAAAACTAATTCCTATACTGAGAAAAATCAGAACACTATTAATATCACTAATAATTCTATCCTTATGATTAAATCCTTCTTCAAACATATAGGTATAGGGTTTGAATGCAAAATAAGCAGCAAGTAACAATATAGGATATTGTAAATAGCTAATCTTTTGAAAAAAACGCATACTTTTTATTTTTTTTACAAAGACAAAGCTACTAATAAATTTAAATAAAAAAGGCAAAAAATGAAGCTGTCCAAAAAGTCTTTTTTGTCTGCTGAACGTATCTAAATAGGTCGAATCTTCGGTTTTCAGATTTTAATAATTAGTACCATTCTAATAATTATAAAATCTAGGACGAAGCGAACTAACGATGCTAACAAGTTTTGTTTGACAAGATTATACTTTTTGCACAGCCTCTTTCTATCGTTATTTTTAATCTTTAATTTTAATCTTTAATTTTAAAAACTTTTCTTAAAATATCTTCCATTAAACACCAGTTGGTAAATGATGATTGTAATAAGTTTGCACCTACAAAAAGCGTAAACCATAACCAATTTTGATGGACATACATAGTCAACAATACACTTATTATTATAAATATACCTGCTATTCTTTTAATTAATTTATTTATCATTTTTAATTTGTTTTTAAGGTTTATATAACCTTTGTCAAAATTTAAAACTTTGACAAAGGGTTTCCTAATTATTTTTCTCCCATTTTTTACGTTCAACGATATAATAGATTAAAGGCACCACAATTAAGGTTAATAAAGTTGAAACAATAGCTCCTGCCACTAATGAAATGGCCAATCCTTGAAAGATAGGATCAAACAAAATAATCGAAGCTCCAATTACTACCGCACCCGTGGTTAACAAAATAGGTGTGGTACGCACAGCTCCTGCCTCAATTATAGCTTGTTTCATAGGAATACCATCATGTAAACGAATTTCTATAAAGTCTATTAACAAGACAGAATTTCGAACCATTACACCTGCTAATGCAATCATACCAATAAAAGAAGTAGCTGTAAAAAAGGCACCTAATAACCAATGTCCTAAAACAATACCCACAAGTGATAAAGGTATAGCTACCATCATAACCATTGGTGTTTTAAAGTTTTGAAACCAACCTACAATAAGCATGTATATCACAATAATTACCACTAAAAATGCAGCACCTAAATCGCGGAAAACTTCTAAGGTAATTTGCCATTCTCCATCCCATTTTACTGTAAAATCACTTTCATCGGAAGGTTGATCCATATACAATTCGTTCACTTTATACCCTTTTGGTAGGTTCATTTTTTGCAATTTCTCGTTCATACCTAAAATGGCATATACCGGACTTTCCAATACCCCTGCCATATCTGCTAAAACATATACGACTCTTTTTTGATCTTTACGATAAATAGTATTTTGCAAGGTATCTGTTTTTACTTTTACCAAATCACTTACCGAAACTACATTGCCTTGATTGCCTTTTATCTTTAAATTTTCAATATCTTGTAATGATGTTTTATCAGCATCTTCTAATGATAACACAATGCCTACTGGATCATTGGAACGTTCATCATATAAATTAGACACAGGCATTTCTCTCAATAAATAAGTAAGATTACCTACTACTTGTTGCGGAGCGATTCCATTCAACATGGCTTTTTCTCTATCCACTTCTAATTTATATTCCACCTGAGGAGCTTCTACCATCCAATCTGTATCCACCACATCATTTGTAGTTTCTAAAATTGTTTTCACCTGATGGGCTACTTTAATTTGCTCTTCATAGCTAGGGCCATATACCTCAGCTACTAAAGTAGATAAAACGGGTGGCCCTGGTGGCACTTCTACAATTTTAACATTGGCTCCATATTTTTTAGCAATCTTTTGTACCTGAGGACGCACTATTTTAGCTATGTCATGACTTTGCAAATCTCGATCTTCTTTGTGTAATAAATTCACTTGAATATCTGCCATATTACTTCCTCCACGCATATCATAATGTCTTACCAAACCATTAAAAGTAATGGGTGCTGAAGCTCCAATATAATTTTGATAATCTACCACTTCTGGAATAGTAGAAAGATACTGTGCTATCTCTTTTGTAACGGCTGCTGTTCGTTCTAAAGTAGTTCCCTCAGGCATATCGATGACTACCTGAAATTCATTTTTATTATCGAAAGGCAACATTTTAACCGCTACTGATTTTGTAAAAAACATAACCACAGATCCTAATAATAAGAAAATTGTAATTCCAAACATTAGATTTCTCTTCATGGAACTGTCTAATAGCGGTTGCTCTACTTTCTTATAGATTTTAAATATCCAGCTTGTTTCTAAACCATGTTCTGCTTTATGTTCCTGTTCGTCTTTCTCTTGTAATAAATGATATCCTAAATAAGGCGTAACTGTTAAGGCTACAAATAAAGACAACATCATCGCGATTGAAGCCCCTATAGGCATCGGACTCATATAGGGTCCCATCATTCCAGACACAAATGCCATCGGTAAAATAGCAGCAATAACGGTAAAGGTTGCTAAAATGGTTGGATTTCCTACTTCATTTATGGCATAAATAGCCGCTTGTTTGAATGGTAATCGTTTCATTTTAAAATGTCGGTGCATGTTCTCGGCAATAATAATACTGTCGTCCACTACAATTCCTACTACAAATACTAATGCAAATAGTGTGATTCGGTTTAAGGTATAACCTAATAAGTAATAACTAAATAATGTAAGGGCAAAGGTTAAGGGTACAGAGAAAAACACAACCAATCCACCTCTCCAACCCATTGCCAACATAACTAAAATAGTTACAGCTAATATAGCTACACCCAAATGCATTAATAACTCACCTACTTTATGAGAAGCCGTTTCTCCATAATTACGAGACACTTCAACATGAACATCTGTAGGTATTAAATTCTTTTTTAAATCCTCAACCTTTACTAAAATTTTATCAGCAATTTGCATCGCATCAGCTCCTTTCACCTTAGCTACTGAAATGGTTACTGCTGGATATTCTGATTTGTATTTTTCAAACTGGTTATTGGCTTTACCATAACCAAATGAAACATAATTTTTAGGTGTTTGAGGGCCGTCTTGAATGCTTGCCACTTGTTTCAAATACACTGGCCTATTTTGATTGACTCCAATAACTAAATTTTCTACATCTTCTGAAGTAGTTAAAAACTGACCTGTAGTAACTAAATATTCGGTATCATTTTGCACAAAATTACCTGATTGTGCACTTCCATTATTGGCTTGAATCATTTGCATGATACTTAAAGCATCTACTTTATTTTCAGCCATTTTATCTTTATCTAACACCACTTTTAATTCGCGTGTTCTTCCTCCTATTTCTTTGGTAATAGCTACATCTTTTACTTTTTCAATTTCAGAGGTTACTTCCTCTGCTATTTGACGTAATTGAAAATCATTGTACTTTTCGCTCCAAAGTGTTAATCCTAACATAGGAACATCGTCTATTGATCGGGTTTTAACCATTGGTTGATAAACCCCTTGTGGAAACATATCGCGATGTTTCATTAATTCGTCATACAGTTTTACATAGGAATCTTCACTGTTCTCTCCTACATAGAATTGTACTACCATCATGGCTTGACCATTCATAGCCATACTGTGAATATGCTCCACTCCTTTGATGTTACCTATAACTTTTTCTAGAGGTTTAATTACTCTACTTTCTACTTCTTTTGGACTTGCTCCTGGATAGCCCACCATAACATCGGCCATGGGAACATTTATTTGTGGTTCTTCTTCCCTTGGAATTAAGAACGAACTGTATGAGCCAATGATCATCAACGCTACCATTAATAAAATGGTTAGTTTTGAGTTAATGAAAAAATGGGCTATTTTACCTGATATACCTTCTTGCATTTTTTTTAGTTTAAAAGTTTAAGGTTTAAAAGTTTAAAGTTGTTTGCCAACTAAACCTAAAAACTGAACACTGATTACTGAATACTCACTTTTGCTCCATTATACAATTTTCCATCTGCAGAAAGAATGTAGGCTTCCTCTGGTGCTAATCCGGATAAAACCTCAACTTGGTTTCCATAGGTTTTTCCTATTCGCAACCATCTTAGTATGGCTACATTTCCTTCTCCTACTGTATAAACACCTGTTAACTGTCCTTCTCTTACTAAAGCACTTTCTGGCACCAAGACCGTAGTTGTTTCTTTAACTGCTTTCTGTTTTTCTATAGGAAATTGCACATTTACAAACATTCCTGATAAAATTTTCACATCGCTTTTTTCTAAATCAATTTTCACTAAGTATTGTCCTCCTGTGTTTTTAGCTGACAAGCTTACTTCACTTACTTTTCCATTTACTTCTATACCAAGCGATTTTACCAAAACTTTTACTTTCATACCGTTTGTTATAGCGGCAATATCACTTTCTGAAACCATAGCTGTTACTTGTAATTTTTGCGCTCCTTCAACGCTTACTAGTGGCATTCCAGGATTGGCCATATCGCCTTCTTTTATAAAGGTATTAGTTACTGTTCCACTGAAAGGGGCAGTGATGTTTGCATAGGCAAATTGGGCATTAATCTCATTGCGCATTTGTTTCGCTGCTTCCAAACCAGCTTGAGCCATTTCAAAACGGGAAGTCATGTCGTCTAGTTCTTTTTGAGAAGCACTTTGTTGTGCAAACAAATTGGTAAAACGCTCATAATCTTTTTTAGCGTTGTTGTAGGCCGCAGTGGCTTGAATAATTGAAGCATCGACTTGTGCTTTTTTGGCTTGTAAATCGGTATTGTTGATACTTACCAATAATTGCCCTGCATTGACTTTTTGTCCTACTTTTACATTGACTTTGGTTATATAACCCATCATTCTTGTACTTAAGTTGGCACTATTTTCGGATTCTATCTTTCCACTAGCCGAAACATACGGATGGGTATCATTTGTACTTTTGCCTGCTACTTTTACAGCAATGGCTGGTGTGTTGTTTACGGTTTCTTTTTTATCACTTCCACAAGAAACTAGGGTAAGTGTTGTTGCTATGATTAGGGTTGTTATTCTTTTCATTTTTATATTGTTGTATGTTAACTGTTCTCTGTTGTCTATTCTCTGTTGTAGGTTGTAGGTTGTGGGTTGTGAGTTATGGGTTGTGGGTTGTGGGTTGTGGGTTGTGGGTTCTCTGTTATTCGTTGTCTTCTTTGTGTTTTTTTCTTACTATTCACTAATTACTACTCACTAATCACTCTATTTAACCAAAAACTGCAAATACTCTTTCGTGAAATTATATTCAAACACAGCTTGCAGGAATTCTAGTTCTTTTTGAGCCATTTGTGTTTCTGCCATGAGTAAATCGGTTGTTTTTTCTAACCCTTGTGTAAAACGATTTTGACGAATTCTAAAGGCTTCTTGCGATTGTTCGAAAGCCAGTTGCGACAAGTGGACTTTGTTTTCAGCATCCGATAATTGACGATTGGTTTTGTTTATTTCTAACTGACTTTGTTTTTTGTATTGTTCGGTTTCTATTTTGGCTTTATTAAAATCGGCTTTGGCTTTTTGGGTTTTCCCCATGTTTTTATAGCCATCAAAAAGATCCCAAGATAGTTGTGCTCCTACTAAATATCCTTTGGCACTAGTTCCTAAAAACTGACGATCGTATAATTGATAATTTCCAAAGGCATTCAATCTGGGTAAAAAACCATATTTTGATGACTGTACCATTTTTTTATAGGCTTCAGTCGATTTTTCCATGGCTTGAATATCTTTTCGCGACGTATTCAAACCTGTTTCTATCTGTTCCAAAGTGATTTCGTTCGCTAAAGGTTCAGCTGGTTCATATATTTTACCATTGGTCTCTTCATTTAAAAGAAAAGCCAAATAATCGGACGCATTTTTTACATTGCTTTTAGCATATTGCAATTGGTTGGTTATTTCATTTACACGCACTTGCACATTGAGTAAATCGGTTTTTTGAAGCATGCCGTTTTTAAAATAGTTTTCAACCATTTTTAAATTGCCTTGTGCGGTTTCATTTGCTTTTTCTAAAACCGTAACGGCTTTGTAAGCCAGTTGCAGTTGCATATAGGCTTTGGAAACTTCTAACACTAAATACTCTTTGGTTCGTTCGGTTTGCAATTGGAACGCATCCATTTTTGCTTTTGCTGCCTGTCTTCCTAATAGCCCATCGAGATTCACCAAAGGTTGTTTGACTTCGATAACCGTTGCAAAATTTTGTGTTTGCTCTGGATCATTCAATAATGCTGGATTAAAATCGGCTGGAGTTAGGATTTCTTGGTTTAATTTGGAACCAAATGCCATTAATGGATTGGTAGTAACGATTCCTGTATATGACACATTTACATTAGGTAAAAATAAAGCATTCGATTGACGATAATCGGCTTTTGCAGCTTGATAAGACGCTTCAGCAGCTAACACTTGTAGGTTCTTTTCTGAGGCTTTTTGAACTACTTCTTCTTTTGAAATGGAAATTGTTTCTTGGCTATAGGTTATTCCTGTGAGTAGTAGGATGACGAGTGTGTATGTTCTTTTTATTTTCTTCATTGTTTTATATTCTTATTTACAAGAACAAAAGTACAATGGTGAAAAACGGTGGTTGGCAACTTGTGTTACAAAGGGGTGTAACTTTGGTTACAAAGCATTACTGCTAAATGATTAGTAGTAAACCAAACTCCATTAGTAGTGAGTCGAATTTGATTTGGTTTAAACCGAACTCAATTAATAATAAACCGAATTTGATTTAGTTTAAACCGAACTCCATTAGTAATAAGCCTAATTTAATTAGGTTTAAACTAAACTTAATTAGTAATAAACCGAACTTAATTAGTAATAAACCGAACTTGATTAGCAGTAAACCTAACATAATTAGTAATAAGCCTAATTTGATTTGGTTTAAACCGAACTCCATTAGTAATAAACAAAACTTAATTAGTAGTAAACTTAACTTGGTTTTTATTCAAAAATTTATGAACCGACAAAAGAAACGAATTACAGTACTACAATTATCTTTCCGTAGGTTGCAAATGAGTTTCCGTAGGTTGAAAGTGAACTTCCGTAGGTTGAAAGTGAACTTCCGTAGGTTGCAAATGAGCTTCCGTAGATTACAAATGAGCTTCCGTAGATTACAAATGAACTTCCGTTGGTTGAAAGTGAGCTTCCGTAGATTAAAAATGAACTTCCGTAGCTTACAAATGAGTTTCCGCAGGTTGCAAATGAGTTTCCGCAGATTAAAAATAAGCTTCCGTAGGTTGAAAGTGAGCTTCCGTAGATTAAAAATGAACTTCCGCAGGTTGCAAATGAGTTTCCGTAAGTTGCAAATGGAGTGATATTTTACATTACTTCGAAGTCAGGAGACTTCGAAGAGCGGGTTCAGTTCAACACTTGTTTCATTGTTCATGCTTCGCAAGCAACGAAACTCTAGCTGTTAGCAGCTGGCATTTGTATTTACCTCTTTAATAAATTGTTTAATCTTTGCGTTATCAAAAATTTCCTGTTGTGATTCTTGATTGTTTTCTAGAAGGTTACAAATATTCTTACACAATAATAGTTTGATTTCAAGTGTTTCAAAATCAATTTGATAGCTCTTATCAGTGTTTCTTAATTTACACATTTCATTCAAAAATTTCAGAATTGGAGTTTTTTCATAGATTGGTAATGATTTTTTTACTCTGTCTTCTGATCTAATTGTAGAAAAGCCTCTTTTACGAATTATTTTATTTGCAGCATCAATTACTACATTTATAGGAAGGAAATCTTCAATTTCGATATCATTTGGATAAGTACCATCGTACTTAGAAATATATTTATTTATAATTTTAATATTTGAAAGATTACTTTTCTTCTTTGGACTATCTAATGATGCAAACTCTGATCTTCCAGCAGAATCTTTGTCGTAAAGCACTACAACAACAGGTTTTTTTCTCATATCAGAACAATAGTCATTCATAAATTGTAAGTATCCTGAAAATTTATTTACACCACCAGCCGATAAGATATTAGGAGTGGGAAAACCATATAATTTATATATTTGATTTAGATAATCTTTATCTTCTTGCCCTTCAACTAAAATGTTAAATGGCATAACTTCCCAATTATCGTTTTTCTTTAAGCCAAAATTGTCTTTTATTCTTTCCGCCTTTTCATATTCTTGACCTTCAAATATTTTAGTATCAAGTTTATAGTAAATCGAGTTGTTTTTTCTTTTAAAAGGTTTCTCTTCTTTAATACTTTCAAATAAATAAGTATTAGTTAAATTATTTACATCTATAAAGAATTGAGAATGGGTTGTAATTAAAATTTGAGATGAAGCTGATTCATCTACAAAATTTTTATAAAGATTTTTTTGCAAACCAGCTTGTAAAAAGGCTTCAGGTTCGTCTATAGCCCAAATTACATCTTTATTAGTTTTCTTATTTACATATTTAATAAGTGATAAAAGAATAGATCTTTGGATACCACTACCTTTTGTTTCTAACGGATGTTGATTAGTATCAAATAACGTAAATGTAATCATATTTGAAATAGCTTCTCTCAAATAATTATATTCAGGAAAATTAATTTTTAATTTCCAACTTTTAACATCAAGAGAGTCTATGTCGTCTAGTAAATCAATAAGTAATTTGGTTAATTCAGATTCTATTTTTTCTACAACCGTCTTTGAGTGATTGATAAAATCGTCTAATTTATCTAGTGATTCTTTTTGTTGTTTACCACGTCTTCTATCTAAACTTAGCGGTAGTATTTCATCATTGACTATTTCAGAGATTAATTTTGGAATATCTACATTACTTGCTTCAATAAAAAATAATTTAAACTTATTAGTGAGAAATTTAAGTATTTCACTTTCATTTATGTTATTATTATTGACTTTACCTGAGATACTTATTTTTTTTACACCTTTAGTTTCAGTAAATTCTTGCTTTATCGAATAAATCGATCCAGTTTCAATTTCCTTGATTTTTGCGGACAACGTCGTTTTATATCCCGCACCTCTTGTCGCTTCAACTATATGATAGGGTATATCTCTTTGTGGTTCAAAATTTTCTTCAAAAGGATTAAAGAATAGATATAGTGCTCTTAGGAAATTCGTTTTTCCTATATTGTTAACACCACAAATAACTAATAAATTATCGTCTTTTGGTTGTATTTTTAATTTTAAAATTGATCTAAAATTTCGAATTTCAAATTCAGTTATTTTATATTTCATTTAAGCGGTATTTTTTGAGAATGCTTGCTGCTAACTCGTTTATATGCTCAGTTTTTTGCAAATTAATTGAGCAAGCTACCCATTTTTGTATAGATTAGCTCAATTATCGTTGCTTTTTATTTTTTATAAATCATCAAAAGGACTTTCAATCTGCTGTTATTTTTTTTATTATTGCTGGTAACTCATTTATATGTATAACAAGCGTCATATTTCCTTTTCACAAACCTAAACTATTCTTTCTAAATCCACAATACGTATAAATACGTAATTTTGGGTGTTTTTTGTACGTAGAAATACGTACGAAAGGCAATTTGGTTGCTTTTTCAAAGGTAATGCAGTAAATTTTCTGTTTTGTGCGGTAATCCATAAATGAGTAAAAAAAATATTTTTTAGGAGTACTATTCTAAATTGCTTGCTTTTTTCACTCTCCTAAATAAACTCCTCAGATTTTATTTAAAAACATTAGCAGTCCTTGATTTTTCAACCAAAAACCGCTATTGAGAATACATTTATATGAAAGATTTATTTTTGAATGGATTCAATTATATCATATATATTATTTGAAATAACAAATCTTTCATAGGCTGGATAACCATTATATACTATTCTATTATCTTTTATAATTATAATAGTAGGGTATAATGAAACACCTATTTTTTTCGCATCTATATCATCAAAAATATAAAGGTTTTCAAAGTTAAATTTTTTGTTCTCAATAAAGTTAATCGTTCTATAAAACTCATCTCTTTCAATAGCAACATTAACAGCAAAAAATTCTATTTCTTTTCTATTTGAAAAATGATTTGTTAAATTATTAAACAAAGGAAATTTTTCAATGCAAACACCACAACTGGTTGTCCAAAAATCCAGAACATAAATTTTATTCTTATCTAATTTCAATAATTCTTTTTTAGAATTATATAATTTTATTTCGGTTTCAACTTCGGATGTAATTTTATTGTAATTATTAAAGTAATGCACATTTTGCACTACTATAGTTGATGCAAAAACAGAATAAATTAGAATTAAAACAACAATACCAATTTTCTTAAATAGCGTTGTTGCATTATAAAAAACATAGGATAAAAAAGCTGTTATCGGTAAAAGAAAAATAATAATGTAGGCTTTATCAAATTGGATTATTTTAAATAGACTCAACAACAATAAAAAGGCTGAATATGAAAAACAAACAAAATATCTATTAATATTAAATTTAAATTTTTGAAACAATGTAACCGTAATAAAAACTAACAGCATGAATAATGGAATATATACTGAATATTCATCACTAACAACACCCGCAAGTAAATTATTTAACAATATGATAACAAAAAAAATAAAATATTTCATAACCTGATTTTGTTTGTGGGCACGAGCAAGATGCTCGCGCTAGCGGGGGTAAAACCACTGTTGTACCTTCGTTGTTTTATTTATCTTTATTTTTTTTCAACACATAAAATGCCATAGTTATAATCTATTGATATTTTACCAAGTTTACTTAAAGCGTTTTGACCTAATAGCATAGGAGCTTCTAAAGAGTTTGATATTGATGCCGATACATTATACAATGTCATATCACCAATTTTTAAACTTTTTATATTAAATCTTTCGCTTTTAGCAGTACTACCATCAGCAAATTTATATGTTGCACCTTCTAACCAATCGTTTTCTTTAATTGTACCTGTTCTAATTAATGTTAATGCAACATCAGGAGTAATGCTAATTTCAGAAGCACCTGAATCTATTATAAAAGATATTTTTAGTACGTTATTTATTTCAGTTGGTATTTCAAATAAATTTGAATTTGATTTATACAATTTAATAGGGTTATCACAAGAATTACTACTTGCTAAACTTTTATTTAATACTGTTGCTGAACCTAACATTCCATTTTGATAATACCAATAAAATACTAATTGTTTTTCATTCAAAACTTGTATAACAACTGTTCCATTTTCTACACACCCATTATAGTTTTTTGTCAACACTTCTTTAAAAAAGAATCTTTTGTCATAAGTATTACCAACAAAACTTAATATGCCACCACATCCTAAAGTCGGGTAATTTATACTTGCTGATACTTTATCTTGGGATATAGATTTAATACTTATTTCAACAGGGTATTCTTGACCAATACTTTGCTTATTAATTCCCGAATAGTATCCTTCAAGTTCTTGGCTATAACCACAAAATGTAATTAAAAATATTATTGCTAAATACAGTGTTCTCATTTTTTGTTATTTATTAGTTGTTTTTATTTTCTATTAATTGCATTTGGTCTTGAAACTCTTTGTATATAATCGGATAAAACCTTGAAACAGAAATATTTTTTTCTTTTGGTAAAATTATTTTCATCTCTTCCCCCGCTAGCGCGAGCATCTTGCTCGTGCCCACAAAGAAAAATCAATTTATATCAATCTCTAACACCGTTTGATCGTTGTTGCCATAGTTTCTAGCACTACTATACTTCCAATCTATTGGATCTATTACAAATCCTGTTTGTACAGGGTTATAATGAACATAATTTAATTTCTGTTCAAAAACTTTTAAAGACCAAATCGCTATTGGTTTGTTGTTTTGTTGCCAAAACTGTCTTTGTTTCACATTACTATTCTTTTTCCCTGCTCTTTCAAACATCCAAAGCATCCATTCTTTTCTGCTTTCCTGTTCATTTTCAACTATCGCTTTCATTATTTTTCTAGAAGTAAAACCTTTAAAATCTCGAATTAATCCAGAAGGGTCAGCATGTGATGAACGAAAAATTAAATGGATATGACTTGGCATTATACAATAGCCATAAATCTCCATACCTTTGTTTTTTCTACAATAGTCTAAAGATTCTATAATTAAATCAAAATACTCTATTCTCGTAAATACGTCTATCCAATTAACTGTTGAGAAGCTAATAAAATAGGCTCCTGATTGCTCTCCAAATTTATACTTCCTACTCATTTTGTAAAAATAACAAAACTATTAAAACCTTTTTAGCCTGATTTTGTTTGTAGGCACGAGCAAGATGCTCGCGCTAGCGGGGGCTAGCGCTATCTGAGGAAGAAGTTTTTATTCTTTCTTCCCAAATTTGTCGAAAAATGATTTTCTACCATTGTCATCATATACGTATGGATTGGAAAAAGTCTCGTCCCATTTATTTTGAATTGTTGGGAAATCTGCATCTACAAATTTCTCAAGGTCAGTTTTGTTTACTGAAATGAAGTAGGTTGTTCCTTTATGTGGTAATATAATAGATACTGTGTCGATATAGTCAAGCTTTTTCATAATCCTTACAGAACCGTCAACAAGTGCTTTCTCAATAGCATCTCCACTTTCCCAATATCCTTCTAAATCAGATTCAGTCAGTCCTGATTGTGGGTTTATTTTTTTATATTCTGCATAGTTTTTTACATAAATGATTTTTGCACTTTTACCTTCAAGTTCAACAGTTTTTACGGAACCACCTGCTCTCAATCTTGAAGCTTCCATTTCCACCTTTGAAAGTTTTTCATCTTTTGGACTTTCTTGTTCATTTTTTTTTGTTTGGTCAGTCTTACTTTCATTTGTCTGGTTTCCACAACTCACTAAAATCCAAGAAAGAATTGCGGCTGTAATAATTATTTTTTTCATTTTCCTATTTTTTTAGTTTGACATTTTTTTTGCTTAAAATGGCATACAACGGTCTGGTGTATGAATAATAGTGGGTGATATTTAACATTACTTCGAAGTCAGGAAACTTCAAAGTGCATGGGCTTTATAGTTGGCTCTTCAAGCCCAACGAAACATTAACTATTGTATGCTGTTTTTTTTATAGTTTTTTATTGCCAATAACTTTTTTAATTTCAGTATCAATAATGAATCCTAAATCCCTTTCTTTTGTGTTTTCTGATTCTTTCCAAGTTTTATCAAATCCTATTAATATAATTTTTTTCGTTGTAGATATTATTGGGTCAGTAAAAGTTATTTTAAATTTTTTTGATTCCTTAGCATCGAATTTCAAACAATAATTATTACTTCCACATTTGTTTTTAGAAATCTCCCACAAGTTTTTACCATTTATATCAGTTATTTCGCTTGAATTGTCTATTTGACAATCGCAACTTCTACTATAAGTTGTTGTCGCTGTAAATTTTTCATCGCCTAAAGAAGTGATTTCAAAATAATCAGGAATTGGAGCCATCATTTCTTTTTCATATGGATTTGTTATTTCAATTTCAAGTGATAGGACATAACCATCTATTTTTTTAGGAACTGAATATTCATCGTCTTTTATTTTAAACTCATTTTCTTTTTTTGTGGTTTTTATATTTAATATTTTTACATTGAAATTATAATTACTTTTTGGTAAATTATAATCGAAAGTGTTAAAATCAGTTATCTTTTTTGGAGAATTTGTTTCTGAATTTTTCGATTTAGGAATATTTTCTTTTTCATTAGAACTGTTAGATAGAGTGTTAAAAATAAATATAATCAAAAATAAACCAAGAATAGGAAGACAACCAAAACTTATAATTTTTTTGTTGATTTTTTTTCTTCTTTCTAATTCATCAGGATTTAAATTACTCATTTTTTAAGATATTAATTTCTTATTTTTTTTCGTTCCGTTCAAATGAAAGTCAACTTGTTATATATATAACAAACGCCATATTTCATTTTCACAAACCTAAACCATTCTTTCTAAATCCACAATACGTATAAATACGTAATTTTGGGTGTTTGTTGTACGTAGAAATACGTACGAAAGGCAATTCGGTTGCTTTTTCAAAGGTAATGCAGTAAATTTTCTGTTTTGTGCGGTAATCCGTAAATGAGTAAAAAAAAATATTTTTTAGGAGTACTATTCTATGTTGTTTGCTTTTTTCACTCTCATTTGTGTCACTTCTTCC
The DNA here is from genome assembly GCF_055384985.1 of Flavobacterium sp. KY-23415. Lineage (NCBI taxonomy): Bacteria > Pseudomonadati > Bacteroidota > Flavobacteriia > Flavobacteriales > Flavobacteriaceae > Flavobacterium > Flavobacterium sp. KY-23415. The sequence goes on from NZ_AP044001.1 coordinate 254,574, forward strand.
AAGGACAATCCTGTGGCTTCGGCTATGGTTTCGTTGGCAATGCCTTTTCGTAAAAACCTCTCAAACTGACGGTGTGCTGGTTACAAAAACAATGCATAAAACCACTTTAGCAGCACATCAGTTCGAGTGCTTTTGTGTAGCGTAACGAAACAAAAATGTATCGAGAACTCATATAAATCTACCTTATTTCTTCACTTGCGCTTTAATTTGTTCGAAATACTTCGTATAATTCCCATAATCGATATGTTGGGTAATCTTTCCTTTTTCAATAGTGAGAATGGTTACAAAAGGAATGGCAATGAGAATGGTTTCGTTTGTTTTTTCCTCAAACCAAGCATTCGGTAAGACGCATTCAAAAGTGGAATTGATAATTGTATGATTTCCTGATGTAAAGACTTTTTCAATATTAAAATTCACGTAAGGTGGTTTGTCGTTTTTAAATTTGTCTTTAAAAACTGTTTTGAAGAATTGATACACTTTTTCTTTCCCATCGAAAACAAAATCTTGTTGAAAAGCTGCTTTGGCTGTTGGATCTTCAAAATGAACCTCATCTGCATAAAAGGTTTTCATGGTGTCAAAATCCCATTTTCCATAGGCTTGCATATAGGCTAAAGCCAGTTTTTCGTTTTGACTTTCATTGGTTTGCCCAAAGGAAAGAGTGGAAAGAATAAGTAGTAAAATTAAGGTTAGTGTTTTTTTCATAATCCTATTTTAGTTATTTCGTTGCTTTGAAGTGCTTGGTTTTATTATTAATAAGATACAGACATAAAGCTAGCTCCTTCTTCAAAATTATCGATAAATGTTTCTTTAAATTTTTCTTTTCTTTGACTGACTTCTTCTTCTGTTTTTGAATACTCATTATAATCTACACATGAAAAAGCATAATCAAAATCTTCTTTCAAAGCAAAATTATATTTCTCTCCATTGCAGAATCTACTATAAAAAGCACCTCCCATGCCTTTTCGTTGTTCTCCTACTGTTTTGAAATAGAATCCTTCTTTTTTTTCTGTAGTATAGTATTTAAGGATAATCCACTCACCATGACCATCATCAAAACACTTTTTTAAATTTTGATATCCTTTCGTTTTCTCAAAATCTTCTATTTCCTTTTCAAGTTGCTCTTCGTTTTCTCGAATTAAAAAAGTAATATCTTCTGAGCGAAAATGTTCTTTTACCTTTTTTAAATTTTCATTTCCCTTAACTATTACTACACTTTCAACTTCTGTAGGTACTTCAATCTCTTGAATGTATTTATTGAAATGTTCAAAATCTACATTAAATGCATCAAATTTTTCTTTGATTTCTGCTCCTGTTTCGCCATAAATACCTTCTCCAATATAGAATAAGTGATGCTTTTTTGCTTTTTCTAAAGTTGCTTTATAATGTGTGATGTCTAATCCCATTGTTTTTTTTAAATTAACTACATGAATTTAGGTTTTTACCAATAAACAGACAATAGATATTAAAATAGCTTCTCGATACGTTTTTTATAAAATTGCTGTTCGCTTTTTATAAAAAACACTCGAAGTGACGGAGTGCTGATTTAAATTTCTATTATATCTACTTTGTTTGCTATTATTGGTTCTCGATACATTTTTTACTCCATTTCATTCCATAAAAAACACTCGAACTGACGAAATGCTGATTACAAAAATAGCACATAAACCACTTTAGCAGCACGTCAGTTCGAGTGTTTTTGTGCAGAGAAACGAAACAAAAATGTATCGAGAACTTAAAATTTCTTCTTTGCTAAATTGGGCAAGTCATCAAATTCACCTAATATTAAAGCTTCTTTTTTTGCTCTAGACCACTTTTTTATTTGTTTTTCTTTTTGAATTGCAATAGTTATATCGGTAAACTCAGCATAGAAAACTAATGAAACTGGTCTTCTATTAAAAGTATAACAATCTTGAAAAACACCACTTTCATGCTGAAAAATACGTTGTGAAAGATTGCTTGTAACGCCCGTATAATAGGTGTTATCAGAACATTTTAAAATATATACATAAGAAGTTTTCATCTATATTTTTTTTAAGTGGGTTCTCGATACATTTTCTACTCCATTTCATTACGTAAAAAACACTCGAACTGACGGTGTGCTGATTTAAATTTCTATTATATCTACTTTGTTTGCTGTTATTGGTTCTCGATACATTTTCTACTCCATTTCATTACGTAAAAAAAACTCGAAGTGACGGTGTGCCGTTTAGTTGTGTTTGTTTTGAAAAGAGTAATTTTATTCATTTAAGGAAAGACATTTACTATTTTAGAATCGCCTTTATTTGCTTTTCTAAATCTTTTATTCCTTTAAATCCTTTAAAATTCAACTCTTTCCCAGTTGCTTTTAATTCACTAATTAATTCTAGAATGAGTTCCAAAGGTTCTGCTTCAAATCCAAACATGTTTTGGTCAAATTCTGTTCCAATGATAAGTCCGTCATGATCCATACCAATACACCAATTTTCTATAAATTCCACTAATGGAATTTCAGCAATTTTATAGTTGGACCATTCTTCTTTTATACAAGATTTTGCCAAAGCTATATCAGACCAAAAGCAAATAATACCAATGGGCTCCTCATGGTAGTTAATATAATTATTTGATGTAGAGGTTGCGTATCCTTCTGTATCTTTTAGGGTGTAAACAATAGTAGATTTACAAACGGTTTTTATAAATTTTTTATATTGTTTCTCTATTAAAATGGAGTCTTGTAGCATTTATATTATTTTATGTAAAGGTAATTAGAATGGTTTATTATTTTGCTAAAAAAATTAGACAAGAATTTTTATAAAAGCTTCTTGATACATTTTTCAATCCATTGTATTTCGTTAAATCACTCGAAGTGATGAACTAGCGAACTTATTATAGATTGTATCAAATCAATCCATAACTACTTTTTCTATTATTGCTTTTCCGGTATGAAAGTCTTTTCCATAAAAAAGTACATATTCTACATTGGTGTTTATTCCGAAATAGCCTTCTTTTAATTTTACAAACATTTTATCTAAATACATTTTGTGTGTGTTTACGGTTACATACACTTTTGCTCCTGTGTTTGCTGTATATTTTAGATGAAAATCTATTTCTCCTGAAGCTGCTAGTCTAAATTTATAAAAATTATGTTGCGCTGTTTTTAGGATTACTCCATAGGCTAGCTTTTTTTGTGTATTTGTTAATGGTCTTTTTATGCCGTTTTCTGTATAGGCTATTTGATATTGATTTATGGGTTCTGTGGGGTTTATTATTCCTTCTTTTATGTTAACATCATATACATAGGTGTTATGATTGTTGCTGTGTTGAATGTAGAACAAGCGTGTTGCTGTTTTTTCGGGTTCGGGATAGTTGCTTTGTGCAAAACCAGAGTAGAACAGTAAAAAAGTATAAAAAAAGGTAACGATAACTTTCATTATGATTGCTGTTTTTTTGAAACTTGGTTTGTTTTTTTTAAGGTTATACAAACTTTTTTCTAAGATACTACTTTTTTAAGAATATCTTAAATACGATGGTGTAAGTATAAAATAGGTATAGATATAGTGCTTAATTTTTTAATTCTAGATGATACGGAAACTAGCATTTACTTGCATTTTTCTATTTTTAATTCTTTCATTTTATCGATTTCTTCTTCAGTTTCATAGAGCTGTTGGTCATTGTCTTTATAGAACCATTTTTCATTATGTTTCTCTAAATAACCTTTAATTTCTTTATTTTTTGAAGGTTTTTCTCCTTTAATATAATCAAATGCGTCTTCTCTAATTCCGAATTGTTTTAATTGTACCCATTTGTTTTCACATAAAGTAACTATTTTACAACTATTTATTCTACTAAAATCGCATAAATCGACAACTAAGGCTACTTCATCTTTTCCATCTCGATTAGTATCTCCAATATTTATTAAGCAGTTTAGCCCACGAGCAGTTGTTAAATGTAGCGTATCTGAATTACTTCTATTCATTGATAAATAGACCTGTAATTCTTGTTTAAAAAACCAATCGACAACATCTTCCCATTTATTTAGATAAGGATCGGGTGCACTATCTATTTCTTTTTTATTTAGGTTTGAATAATTATGTTGAAATAGCGTATCCAATTCATCATCGCCATTAAAATCTCCAATAACAAATAGTTTTTCTAATTTATGCATTTCTAATCGTTCAACTTTGCTCTGAAAAACTGGAATTTCATTATGCTTTTCTCTTTTGCAAGAAAGAAAAATTATAACAACTAAACATGAAATTATTATTTTACCCATTCTTTTATTATTGATTAGTTTTTAACCTGAAATCTATGTAACGCTATACTTTCAAGGATAGTTCCACTTCTATTTAATAAAAAAATAATCGAAATTGACAAACTTTACACCATTATAAAATAGGTGAAACTTAATTCAAAACAGGATCGCTATCTTCTTTTTTATTTTTGTTCAACAGGTTCGGATCTTCTTTAGCGAGTTTATTCTTGGTTGGAATTTTATAGTTCAAGGTAAAGCCAAATCGTCTAGTATCGGCTTTGTTTTGAAGTAATAAATCTGTTCCCGATGAACCAAACCCTTGTCTATTGGTATTCAAAATATCATCGAAATTAATAGATATTGATAATTTATCATTTAAGAATTTCTTAGAAAAGGTAACATCTAGACTATGGCTAAAAGATTCTTCTGCTATGAAATAATAATAATTCCCTTTTGTTGTACTATAATTATAATTGGTAATAAATTTAATATCTTTTGGCAGTACAATCTGCGACATTAAATTAATTATCCAAAATCCTTTGGTGTTTACATCTGGAATTTGGTGTAATTGATAACCTGCGTAGGCATATAGAAAATTAATTTTATCGGGATTAAAATCGAATTTCAGAGTTTCTTTTAATCCTTTTGAAAATAACATATAGGGTATTGGCAAGCCTATATTGAAATTATGAATTTTTAGTTCAGGCACATTTATAGTGGTGTTTGAGACTACATCATTATTTACTAAAACCCTATTTATTACCTGATTTTTAGCGTTGCTAATACTATAGCCAATAAAAGCATAGTCAAAGGCACTAATTTTAACTTCATAGTTATCAAAAATTGTGGGTTGCAATTGTGGGTTTCCTGAATAGTTAACATTAGGGTTTTGATAATTGGTATTATTTGGATTCAATGACGATGTGCTAGGTAAGTTTATTTTTTTATTATAGTTTGCATTGAAATAAATTTGTGGTGCAAAATTATATTGTACGCTTGCATTTGGAAAAAAACGAAATTGATTAAAAGGTGTTAAGCTGTTTGTCTCTGTTTTTCCTTCTATAGCATAGTCCTCTGCTCTTCCTCCAAGGATAAAATCGAAATTTTTATAGGAAGATTGGAGTTCTAAATAGGTTGCTGCTGTTCTTCTAGTATAATCTAGATTTGTTGTGCCATCTTGTTTTGTTTCAAAAGATAGATTATCATATAAAGTACCTACACTTATTTTTCCTTCATCAAGAATTTTTATTTCTTCAGAGTAATCTGCTTTAAAATTAAAATATTCTTGCAAAGAGGAATTGTCTAGTATATTCACATTCATTAACCTTGAATCTAAATTAAAATCGTTATTGTTTCTAATATAATTAATTTTAAAATCCAACTTCTTATCGATTGCATCGAAACGTTTTTGATAGGTTGCAACTGCATCTTGACGAATGTTTTTGTTCTTACTAAAATCATTGGTTTGAAAACCAAATCCTGATCCCAGCACATAGGAATCGTTATTATTAAAATTGACATCATAATTTAATAATAATCTATCTCGTTTAAAATCGATTGTCATTGCCGATTTAGCAAAAGTGGTTCTTCCTATTCTATCGGCCTCTGTGTCGGACAAAATTGTGTTTGTATTATTTGCTCTATTCGTAACTGTTGACCAAAGTGCGCTTTCTCTATAATTCTGACCTACATTTAACTGCCAACCAAAATATTTGTTTTTAGAACTCAATAATAGACTATTATTAAATCGAGTTCTTAATTTATCATAACTTGTAAAATTAGCTCCAGAAGAATAAGTAGCGCTCAAATAGCTTTTTGCTCTCCTACTTGTAATAATATTAATAATTGCTCCACCAGAAGTGGCCGGAAATTCGGCTCCGGGTTGGGTAATTATTTCTACTTTTTCAATACTATTTGCAGGCATTCCTTCTAGAAATGCATTCAAGTCGTTTGAAGAAATATTTAAAGGTCTTCCTTCTAAAAATACTTCTAACTGCTTCCCTTGATACATCATTCCTGCTACATCGGAAACGATTAAGCCTGGTAATTTCTTTAATCCTTCTAAAACAGAACCCGAATTGAGATGGGCTTGCGATTCGAAATCGAATATCGTTCTATCGGGCTTTTGCTCTATAGCTTTTTTCTTTTTTACCAATACAACTTCGTTCAAATCTACTTCTTTTTCTTTTGTTTCGGTTTGTTGAGCCAAAACACTAGTTACGCTTTGAAAAAGCACTACAAATAATACAATTAGTTTTTTCACAGTTAATAATATTTTCAGGTTAGTAACCTTTTTGTAAAAAAAGTTACATGTTTTCCAAAAAGAATAAATTATTATATTTGAGGGGTTACAAACATTTATGCTTACTATGAAAAAATTCATTCTTTCTCTATCCTTTCTAATCATAACTACTACAGTAGTTTTTAGTCAAAATTCTAAAAAACCATTTACTATTGGAGAAACAGTTACTATTACTTCGGAAATACTCTCTCAAGAGCGGTTAATTAATATTTACTTACCCGAAGGTTATAAAGAAAATGACTCTATTCCCTACCCTGTTATTTATCTTTTAGACGGTTCGTCAAATGAAGATTTTATTCATGTTTGCGGATTAGTTCAGTTTTTTAATTTACAGTTAAATATGCCTAAAACAATTGTAGTGGGTATTGCTAATATTGACAGAAAGCACGACCTAACTTTTCCTACTGCAGTTGAAGACTTAAAGAAAAGTTATCCTACAACTGGTGGTTCCGAAAAGTTTATTAGTTTTATTGAACAAGAATTGCAACCTTTTATCACTAAAAACTATAAAGTTTCTAATAAAAAATATTTACTCGGACAATCTTTAGGTGGCTTGTTGGCCACAGAAATTTTATTTAAAAAGCCCGAATTGTTTACTCATTATATTATTACAAGTCCTAGCCTATGGTGGGACGACCAATCACTTCTGCATGATGCGGCTCAATATTTAGAAAAAATGAAACAAAAAGTATATGTTTATGTGGCTGTGGGTGAAGAGCACAAGGTAATGATTAAAGACGCAAAAACTTTAGCTGAAACATTGAAGAAATATCCAAAAACAATTAGCACCGATTTTAAGTTTTTTCCAAAAGAAAATCATGCCACCATTTTACACAACAGTTTGTATCATGCTTTTTTACTTGAGTTTCCTTATAAAGAACCTAAATAAACTAAAACTTATAAAGCGTAACATCCCCATTAGTGTATTTGGTTAATGGCTGTTTTTTTTTATAAAAATAGCTTTTTATGGACAATTGTTTTTTTTTAGTATATTGCAATTCAATACAATAACTATGAAGCTACACTACTATTTTTCATTTCTTCTAATGCTATTCACTTTTTCATCTTGTAATAAAGAAGATGAAAGTGAAGAATACACTACTGTTTCCCCAGTAAAAATGGATTTAACATTAGTTCCTTATCCTAAACTTTCAGATTATAATTTCTTTCAAGGAGAAATAAAAAACCAACAACCTGTTTTGGGTGTTGTCCCATTCCAACCGGAAAGCGTATTGTTTACTGATTATGCAGAAAAGAAAAGATTTGTCTGGATGCCAACTGGTTTAAAAGCTACCTATGTGAATGATTTTTCAATTTTGGACTTGCCTATTGGTGCAGCTTTAATTAAGAATTTCTATTATAATAATGTGCAGCCATCAAACACAACAAAGATAATTGAAACAAGGATTATGATTCGAAAATCTGACGGATGGATTTATGCTAATTATGTTTGGAATGATGCACAAACAGAGGCTTTTTTAGATTTAAATGGAAGTACACAACAAATTACATGGACAGACAATAATGCTATTACCAGAACAATTGACTACGTTATTCCAGATGAAATGAAATGTGCAGGTTGTCATACTATTTCTAACATTAAAAAACCTATCGGAATAAAACCTCAAAATTTAAATGGCAATTATACCTATTCCGATGGTACTTCCAATCAACTTGCTAAATGGATCAATTTAGGCATCTTAGAAAACAATCTACCAAGCAACATTAATAGTGTTGTAGATTACACAGACACTTCACATTCAACAGAGATTAGAGTACGTTCCTATTTTGATGCAAATTGTGCGCATTGTCATCAACCAGGTGGCTACGCCGATTATTACAACTTGAAATTTGAATTTAAAGAAACCACCAACTTGACTAACATGGGAGTTTGTGTTGCCCCAAATCATCTAGTGCCTGGTTTGGAAGGAAGAATTGTTAGTCCTGGAAATACAGCCCAATCTTTATTATATTATAGAGTCACTACAAACGATCCCTACTATAGAATGCCTTTCTTAGGGAGAAGTATTGTTCATCAAGAAGGTGCCGCTTTAATTGCAGATTGGATTAATGCAATTCCAAGTTGCCCTGATTAATTTAAAAAACATTTTAAAAGCCTTACTTGTTTTTTCAATTTTTAAAAGGGTTCTTTTTTACTATATTTACGTAAATTAGATTCAATTTAATACAATGCATAAAAACACAGTTCATTTTATTGTGACATTAATCTTTGCTACAGGATTTGCACAAAAAGAAAAAAAACCAATAGTTGCTTTTGACTTTTTAAAAACCTATCAAAACGTTAGGGATATTACTATTTCTAAAGATGGAAAAGAAATCTATTTCACTATACAAAGTCCAGACGAACAAGTTTCTAAAATAGCTTTCATTACACAACATAAAAACAAATGGTCTAAACCAAAATTAGTTCCTTTTTCAAGCGCCCACAGAGACATTGAACCTTTTTTATCTCTAGATGGCTTACGTTTGTATTTTGCTTCTAACAGACCTTTACAAGATACTATTTCAGAAAGTAAAGATTATGACATTTGGTTTGTGGAACGAAAAAACATGAAGGACGATTGGTCAAAGGCTATTAATATAGGATCCCCTGTTAATTCTGAGAAAGATGAATTTTTCCCTTCTGTTGCAACAAATGGGAATTTATATTTTACTTCGGAAAACAATCAATCCCTTGGAAAAGATGATATTTTTGTTTCTAAATGGCATAACAACAGCTATACTAATCCTGAAAATTTAGGTTTAAATATTAACAGTGAAGAGTATGAATTTAATGCATTTATTGCTCCAGATGAGTCTTTTTTGATTTATACTTGCTACAAACGACCCGATAGTTTTGGAAGTGGAGACCTCTATATTAGCTACAAAAACGATAAAAACGAATGGGAAAAAGCTAAAAATATAGGTAATAAAATAAATTCATCAATGATGGATTATTGTCCTTTCTATGATACTGAAAATGAGATTCTCTATTTTACAAGTAAAAGAAATTCTGTTTCAAACAGCTACTTTCATTCTATTGAAGATTTCCAAAAAGAAATAAGCAAAGAGGAGAATGGTTTTAGTAGAATTTACAAATACAACATCAAACTATAAAATGAATTGGCAACCTCTACTTAAGAACGAATTAATTACACTAAGACCGCTTATCCAAACCGACTTTGATGCGCTTTACAGTGTTGCTTCAGATCCTCTCATTTGGGAACAACACCCAAACAATGATCGTTATCTAGAACCTGTTTTTAGAGATTTTTTTGCTTTAGCACTAGACTCGAAAGGTGCTTTTGTAATAATTGACAATAGTACCAATAACATAATTGGATCTTCACGTTTTTACGAATATGATGCGATAAAAAAACAAGTAGTTATTGGTTATACTTTTATTTCTAGAGCTTACTGGGGAACAAATTACAACAGAAATATTAAGGAATTAATGATGAACTATGCTTTTCAGTTTGTAGATGCAATTCATTTTCATGTTGGAATAACAAATTATCGTTCTAGAAGAGCAATGGAAAAATTGGGTGGAGAAATTATTGGGCATCTTGTATCTAAAACTGGTGTTATTGGAAATCCTATTTATGAAATAAAAAAAGAGAAGTCTCATAACACTTAGTTTTTTTTTGCAACAATCACTATTTTAATTTATCTAAAAATTAATAACAGTAAAAACTGTTAAAACTAAATTTTGTTAAAAAAATTAACTTTTAGACTAAACCTTTCCTTTCTTTTTGCATCTAATATTTATGAACTTAAAAATTATGATTATGAAAAATTTAAATCGTTTTTTTATTTTAGGAGTAGCCTTTACAAGTTTCTTTTTTCAATCCTGTGACAAAGACGTAGTCGAGGATGTAGCTGTAGATAAAGATTTATTAAATGCAAATGCACAGATTGATTTCGCTAACGAGTTAGATTTTAGTACAGGTTTAGACATTAGTACAGAAAACGGAACTTACTCAAGCAAAACAGGCAACACCGAAAACTTTTCTCCTTCTTGTGCTACAATCTCTGTAAACAACGCAACTCCTGGAGTTTTTCCTAAAATTTTCACTGTAGATTTTGGAACGGGTTGTTTGAACAATGGTATTAATCGTTCGGGTATTTTAACTATTACATTAACAAATTATTTAATAAATACAGGCTGTCAAATGACAATAGAGCGTTCTAATTATTATGTAAATGGCAGAAAAATTGAAGGAACTGTTGTTTATGAAAACATTACATCGAACCCTCAAACTCCAAAATGGACAAGAACAGTAACAAATGGTAAACTAACAACTATTACGGGCGGTGTTTTCACTTTTTCTGGAACCAGAACAGTACAACAAATTGCAGGAGTTGGCACATTAACTCTTGGTGATAACATTTACGAAATTTTATCTGGAAACCACACTGTAAATTGTCCTAATGGAACATCTTTAACGGTAACCGTACTTACTCCATTGATTAAAAAATATGCTTGTAATTATATTTCTCAAGGTCAATTAAATCTTCAAGGCTCCTATCTAGATGGAGTTTTAGACTATGGCAATAATACTTGCGACAATATGGCTACCTATACACATTCTAACGGTACTGTTTATACTATTTCATTATAATCAATCAGTAGCTTTATATAGAAAACATCCTTTAAAAGCAAATACAAAGGATGTTTTTTTGTTTACTAACTTTCTTTTACAAATTGATTAGGCAAAAGAAAAAATAAGTTTGTAAATTTGGAAATAAAAAACATGAATCTTTCTATAGAAACCCCTGCACTTCTTTTTTCTGCTACTTCTTTAATTTTACTTGCCTATACTAATCGTTTTTTAACTATAGCTCAAATTATTAGAAGTCTCAAAAAAACATATGATGAGGAAGAAAATAGAATTATTTTATTAGAAATAAAAAACTTAAATCTTAGACTAACCCTTATTCGATATATGCAATTATTTGGAGTAATGTGCTTGTTTTTATCGGTTTTTTCAATGCTTTTGCTTTTTATTGGACACACTTCAATAGGAATCTATTTGTTTGGGTTGTCTTTGCTTAGTTTACTTCTTTCTTTAGGGCTTTCATTTTGGGAAATAAGCATTTCTGTAAAAGCTTTACGTTTACATTTGAGCGATTTAAAAGATTAACAAATTATACAGCTACTGCTTGAAATGCTTTTTTTAGCTTTTCAACTTCAAAAGGCTTCCATAAAAAACCATTAAAGCTACTTGTTTCATAGTTTTCTGCTGTTAGCATTGTATCTGCCGTTAAGGCTAATATTGGTGTACTATTATTTAAGTTTGAAGTAGTTTTAATCAAATTAGCTACTTCAAATCCATTCATTTCTGGCATGTGAATATCCATTAAAATAAAGTCGAATATTTTTTCTTTAACTATTTTAATCGCTTGTTTTCCATTGATTACATGTTCTGGTAACATGTCCCATTTAGAAAGAATTTTCATTAACAAAGTAGCATTTATCAGTGTATCTTCAACAATTAATACTTTTTTCCCTTTTAAATCTACTTCTTTTCCCTGCTCTTTCAAAACAATATTACTTGCTAAAACTCTGTTCATTTTTAACGTAAAATAAAACACAGATCCTTTACCAATGGTACTTTTTAATTTAATTTTACTTTGGTGTAATTCTACAATTTTTTTAACAATAGCTAAACCTAAGCCTGTTCCCCCTTGATTTCTTGTTAAAACGGGTTTTATTTGAGAGAAACTTTCAAAAATTTCGTTCTTGTTTTTCTTAGATATACCTTCACCAGTATCTTTAACTTCAAATAGAATTTTATCATATTCTTTTTTTATTTTTAATAATGATACTGATACTTCCACCACTCCTTTATCTGTAAATTTAATTGCATTACTAATTAAATTATTTAAAATTTGAGTAATTTTAGTTTCATCTATAAAATAGAGGTAATTGCTTTTAACAGCATAATTAAATTTCAACTTCAACCCTTTGTCTTGAGCTTGTTTTTCATATACATTTACTGTTCTCTGTACTAATTCAAAAAGATTAACAGGACTTCGCTCTAATCTTGATTTGTGAGAATCTAACTTAGAGAAATCTAAAACATCATTTACAATTTTTATTAAATTAGACGATGCAAATTGTAAACTTTTAAGCAATTTATTCCCTTCTTCAGTTGTTTCTCCTTCTAGCAAAGAGACAATTGAAGTAATCGCATTTAAAGGTGTTCTAATTTCGTGACTCATAATTGAAAGAAACTCTTGACGCATCCTAATAGCATTAACTTCGTCTAAATTTTTCTTTTCTAAAATTTGTTGCTTTTCTTTATCTAATATAGATTCTCTCTTTAACAAATCCATTTTAGAAATCATTTCATAATTCTCAATAACTTTCAATGTTTGAGCATTGATAACCGCTTCTTTTTCCTTCTGATATCGTTCAAAAAAATCTAATGATAAATAATACTCTTTTTTTTCTTTATAAATGAAGTATATTAATTTATTTAATTTTATTGTTGACATTGCTAGCTTTAATTCTCCAGCAATCTGAAGTCCTAACAATGCATATTCTAAGGCTAAATCTAATTTATCAATTTTATAATACATTTCGCCTAGCTTGGTATAACTCATTGCGATACCTGTATTTTCACCCATTTCCTTATGTATTGCTAAAGCTTTAAAATAGTATTGTTCTGCTTTCTCAAATTCATTTAAATAAAAAAAGACTTTAGCTTTTCCATAAATAGCATATCCTAAACCTCTAATATCATTGGAGAATTCTTTTAATTGAATTGATTTTTCTATAAAACGCATTGCAAATTTTAGCTTACCGTTTTTTGCTAAAATTCCAGATATGTTATTATATACATTAGATTCTAAATCGGAATTATTAATTTTTTTTGCGTTTTTAACAGCACTTTTATAGGACTTAAATGCATTATTTTGATCTCCAATGTAACCATATATAGTACCTAACGATTTTTCTGTTCTCGATTGGTTATAACAATCATCATGCTTTTGATATATTTTTAAGGCATCAATAAATGCAATTAACCCTAAATGATACAAGTTCGTTTTGTAGTAAACACCAGCTAAACTATATTTAGCATCAGCAATACCTTTTTCATCTTCAAGGTCTGTAAAAATTTGCAACGCTTCCTGAGCAAAAAAAGTAGCCTTGTCCATTTCACCAATCACCATATAATACAAGGATAATTGACTATAACATTTGGCTTGAAGTGATTTATTGTTAATTGCAATACTACTTTCCAAAGCATTTTGAGTTAACAAAATACTCTTAGAAAGGCTGTTAATTCTAATACGATGGGCTTCATCTAGCAACAAAAGTATTTCACTTTCTTTTTTGCTACCACAGGTTAGGTTTAACATTTATGTAAATTTGGGTTGCTAAATATATAAAAAAAAACAACAAAAACAACTTTTTCAAAAACATGACACAAAAAAAATTGTTTTTTTCTCTAAACCTTTTCTATTTTTTATTGTCTTATTGCTAAACTAATAATTAGAGAATTTTTAATCTAAAACCTAAAAATTATGAAACAAAGACTATCCATTTTAATAACAATTGTAGGGATTACATTAGGTCTTGGGCAGGAATACAGAGGAGAAGACTTCAGTTTAGAAGGTGCTTTAGCAATATTTAAGAACTCGAATTCATTAGAAGAATTTGAGAAATCAATTAATACAAAGGAAAATGATGTCAACAATTTAGATTTAAATAACGATGATGAAATTGATTATATCAATGTTGAGGCTATAAAAGAAAACAATAGCCATATAATTGTATTATCCACCTATCTAAATAATAATACTGCTCAAGAGATTGCCACAATTGGCATTGAAAAAACCGATAAAGAATTTGCAATAATTCAAATTGAAGGAAACGAAGATTTGTATGTAGAAAATACTATTATTGAGCCCTTTGAAGTTGCAGAAGAAGTAGATTCCTCAAAAAAAGGGCCAAATAGTGCTGTCGTCTCACCAATTAGAACTATTGTTAATGTTTGGTTTTGGCCATGCGTCAGATATGTTTACCATCCAAATTATATTGCTTGGAAATCGCCATACAGATGGAAAAAACACCCAAACTTTTGGAAACCTTGGAAACCCTACAAACACACCATTTTTAGAAATAAATGCATTAAACATCATTCTCATTTTCATAGCACAAAAACACATCGTGTTGTGGTATTAAAAAATAGACATTCTAAAAGAGAAACAGCTTCTCAAAATAAAAACTATAAAAGAAAGAAAGCAAACACAAAAAGTATCGCTAGAAAAAAACATTAAAATATAAACGGTGTAATTATTTTACTATTTACACCGTTCTTTTCAAATTATGAATTCATTATTATTGTTAGGTATAATGGCATTCCGAGAGTAATATTTACTGGAAACGTTACTGCTAAAGCCATTGGTATATATATTCCTGGATTGGCCTTTGGTACTGCCATTTTCATAGCCGCTGGCACTGCAATATAGGAAGCACTTGCTGTTAGAATAGACAAAATAAACCTATCTCCTACACCATTCATAATAAAACCACTTAAATAAGCAAACACTATACCGTTTAACAATGGTATTATAATAGCAAATAGTACCGTAAACTTTCCGTTTTTCAAAAAGTCTTTTAATTTTTTCCCGCAAACAATTCCCATATCTAAAAGAAAAATTGCAAGAAACCCTTTAAAAATATCGGTTGTAAATGGTTTTATCCCCATGGCTTGTTTGTCGCTTGCTAAAAAACCTATAACTAAACTTCCTAATATTAGCAACACACTTCCATTTGCAAAAGAGTGCTTTATAACAGTTGAAATTTTTTGTTCAGGAGCATCTGCTTTTTTCTTTGAAAACATCCTAATAAGAATAACACCAACAATGATCGCTGGAGCTTCCATTAGAGCCATAACAGCTACCATGTGACCATTGAAAGTTATATTTTGAATTTCTAAAAATGAAACCGCTGTTACAAACGTTACTGCACTAACAGATCCATAAGCTGCAGCTATTGCTCCCGCATTTGAAACAGACAAACGTTTTTTTAAGATAAAGAAAGTATAAAGCGGAATGATAATAGCTGTAAAAATTCCAAAAATTATACTCCAAATAATTTCCATAGAAAATGAACTATGCGCTAATTCTTGTCCGCCTTTAAAGCCTATTGAAAATAGTAGATAAAGAGAAATGAACTTTGATGAATTTTCTGGAATTGCTAAATCACTTTTAAGTCTTACTGCTATAATTCCTAATAAAAAAAACAATAAGGCCGGATTCGTTAAATTGTCTAATAATAAATTTATATTCATTTTTTTTTAATTATTTTGAACTTGCTCTCTTAAGCCTATCGTTAATACTCATCCCTAAATTTTTATTTTCAAACCATTCCACTACAATCACTTCGGCTTTAAAAGCATCGGCTTTAATCAATGTGCTGTATAGTTTTGAAGCAGCTTCTTCCACATCTCCATCACTCGATAATAGTAATTGATGTGTAACTGAATCATGATTTATTCTTTTATTAAATCCTATAAAAACTACGCTTTTAAAATCATTCATTTCTAGAAAATAATTAACATTACCAACTACATAAAGTGGGGTTTTTGGAGCATAATGCTTAGTAAACATTCCTGGAGCAGTCGGATTTTGATTGGGTTGTAAATTATTCAACATCTTAACCTTCCCAACAACCAATTCAATTTTTTCTAAGGTTAAAGAACCTAAACGATATACAACAGGCTCATCATTTTCAAAACCAATAATAGTGGACTCTATTCCTTTACTACACGAACCTCCATCTAAAACAAATGGTAAAACATTTTCAAAATATGAAACCACATGTGATGCTTTGGTTGCACTAACACAATTTGATGGATTTGCGCTTGGAGCCGCGATAGGGTAATCCAATTCCTGTAGCAATTGTAGTGTTAACCGATGATCTGGAACTCTTAGTGCAACTGTTTCTTTGTTTGCAGTAATATAATCTGGAATTAATGGTGACTTTTTCAATAATAATGTTAATGGTCCAGGCCAAAATGTTTTTGCTAAAATTGTTGCTTTTAAAGGAATATTTTGAGCATATTTTGATAATTCTTGCTCAGATTTTATATGAACTATTAATGGATTATTTAAAGGGCGGTTTTTAATTGTATATATTTTTTTTATAGCTTCTTTAGAATATATATTTGCTGCTAAACCATAAACTGTCTCGGTAGGAATGGCTACGACTTCATTTTGATCTAACCATTTAACAGCTTCTAAAGTGTCTTTACTTTTCAGCATTTTGTTAAGGATTACAATAATTACAAAATTGTTGTTCTTCTTTCTTTTTTTGATAAGGAAATTTCATTGTTTCCTTATAATTACATTTTTTACATTTATAAATATGTGCTAACGTTGATGCAGTAGGCAAACCACAACCTTCACAGGGCAAACCAGTAATTACTTCTGAGACATCAAAACCTGGAATAAAACAATCTGGACAAACATTGTTGATTTTTTTTAAAAGTTTCCTAGTCGCTTTCTCTATTACTTTCATCCTTGAAGGGTTGCACATTGCTCTCATATCTGTTTCTACAAAAACATCATAACCTTTACTTTTAATAGTATCGAAAGCAACAATCAGCTCATCTTCATTTTGAATTCCTTTATAAATGATTTTAGGTTTTTCATTACTTGATTTCAAAATTAAAGCATGGGAAGGAAACAATGCTTTTTTAGAAAATTCATAGAGTTCCTCTCTACTAGACACAACGGCATGAGCATAATTTGTTTCTGTACAAATTTCTCTTGCGACAATTTCAATATTGTTTTTAACATCTAAAAACATTATTAATTCATCATTTGCAGGAACAAAGAAAAAAGAAGGATGCGCCCCAAAAGATCCTTCAGATGCAATAACTAATTCAAATTCAGTTTCTTTTAATGCAAAAACACATTTTTTTCGCAGTGTTATTAGGGCGTCATCTTTTCGTTCAATTTCTCCTGAAAAAGTACCTAATGTATCAGTATCAAAACGATGATTAACCACACACTCAACTCCTAATTCTTCTTCTAACAAAGGTTGAATTACTTTCTCTTTATTATGTTGTGTTGCAATTAAAACTTGTCTATTAATAAACATTTTTTTAGGACTCTAATAGTTCTATTTTAATATCTCCTGTTATTTTAATTTTTGCATGAGTTTTCATTGCTTCCATTATGGAATGACTAACTAACTCTTTAGCATCTTCTAGTTCAACTATTCTGCTTTCAGAAGAAAACGTTGTTCCTAAATTTCTTTCTCTAATGCTAAAAGCTTCTAATTGATGAAATCTAATTTTGTTATTTATTAATGAAAACAACACATCCTGAGCCTCTTCTGGATCAAAAACACCTTTAACTAATTTGAAATCTAACTCTTTCATTTTAACACTTTTTTAGATTGTTTTGAAATAATTGTTATAAATAATAAAATCATCAACCCTAATACTGAATACTCTACAAAAATATTCAATGGTTTTGTTAGTAATAAACTTGTAATAACTAACAGAATTACGACTATAATTAAATTATGTTTCATGTATTTTTATTTACTGTGCAAAATTGCAGTTTTATATTTATAAATTTTTATTTATATTTGTAATGAATATCATTAATATATTTTATGAACTATACTTTACACCAGTTACATGTATTTCTAAAGATAACCCAAACAAAAAGCATAACAAAAGCAGCTGAAGAGCTACACCTCACACAACCAGCTGTTTCCATTCAATTAAAGAATTTTCAAGATCAGTTTGAAATTCCATTAACCGAAGTAATTGGAAGACAACT
Source organism: Flavobacterium sp. KY-23415 (assembly GCF_055384985.1). NCBI lineage: Bacteria > Pseudomonadati > Bacteroidota > Flavobacteriia > Flavobacteriales > Flavobacteriaceae > Flavobacterium > Flavobacterium sp. KY-23415. Next base: position 272,915 of record NZ_AP044001.1, read on the forward strand.
TTATGTAACCGATTTCGGAGTTGAAATTGCTGAAGCAGCACAAAAAATACTTAATGAAGTACAAGAAATTCAAAACAAAACACTTGCTTTTAAAGGACAGCTTACTGGAAAATTAAAAATATCTGTAGTGTCAACAGGAAAATATATTATTCCATATTTTCTTTCGGATTTTTTAAAAATGCACGAAGGAGTTGAGCTCTCTTTAGATGTAACAAACAAAGTAAAAGTGATAAAAAGTCTTGAAAAAAACGAAGTTGATTTTTCATTAGTTTCTATTCTTCCAGAAAACCTTTTAATCAATAATGAAGAGTTAATGAGCAATAAATTATTTCTTGTAGCTAACAAAGATTTTAAAATCCCTAAAAAACACTACAACTTAAATAAATTTAACGACTTAACAATGATTTACCGAGAAGAAGGTTCGGGAACAAGATGGAAAATGGAGCGTTTTTTTGAAAATAATAATTTAAAAATTGTAAAAAAACTTGAACTTACATCTAACGAAGCTGTAAAACAAGCTGTAATTGCAGGTATTGGTGTTTCTATTATGCCTTTAATCGGTCTAAAAAACGAATTACTAAACAACGATTTACAAATTATTCCCGTTAAAGAACTTCCTGTTGAAACAACTTGGAATTTAATTTGGCACAAACAAAAATCATTATCACCTGTTGCAAAAGCCTATTTAGCATTTATAAAAGAAAACAAATCTAAAGTTATCGACAAAAAATTCAAATGGTACAATGAATATTAATCAATTATCCATAACAAAACTGGTTTTTCACTCTTTTGCAATTGCTCGTCTAACTCTTCCATAAATTCATTAGAAACCGCAGGACACCCCCAACTTAAAGGGCTATATTTAGGATATACCTCTTCATTTTTCACTGCTTCCCAAGAATGCAAAACAACAACTCTTTTAACAGCTGTGTTGTTCGTTTTTTCTAAGCCATGAATCCAATATTTAACATTAATTCCCCAAGAACTATAATCTCTTTTCCCTATCTTATATTTTCCTTTCATCGAACAATGACTCCCATTCTTCGTGCTAAATTTTGCCTTTTCCCACTTTTCTGGATTTTCTTCAAACTTATCACAACTTCCATGAGTAACTAGCTTTTCTTTTATAATTATATCCTTTTTAAAATCATAAATAAAAAATCTATTTTTCCCAGAATGAATACTAAAATCTAATAAATAATAAAAATCTTGATTAAATCCATTCTGCTTTGCATAATTCAAGGCTTCTTTATGATAAGTGTTATATCCTCTATTACTAGTCTTAATATCATTACAATCTAATCTATTTACCTCTTTATTATTACAACATAAAAAAGCAACAAAAAAAACAAACAGCAAATTCTTCATTCTCTTTTCCTATTTAAAAGACAATGATAAAACATTTTCTGAACCTTATACGTTAATTAATACTTAAAATAAACAACTTTTCAACAGAAAAGAAAACACTCTGCATCAAATTAATTGATTAACATTTTACAAATCAATAAAACAACTTTTAAAGTATTAAAAAAAACAGTTATAATTTCTATAACCAAAATAAATAATACATCAACAAAATATAAAACCACAATCAATATCGATTATTTTAGAAGTTTTAATCTAAAAAACAATTCCTTTGCCTTATATTTGCGCCCCTTAAAAAAATATGAAAATGTCAAAGAATGAATTAATTAAAGGAGTTTTTTTAGTTGGATTAGGAGCGACAAGCTATGGCATGCTCGCAACTGTAGTAAAACTAGCCTACAAAAGTCAAGAACAATACACTACTGCCGAAGTAACAACCTCTCAATTTATTTATGGAATCCTAGGAATGTTACTAATTAATTTATATCAAAAATTCAAAAACAAAAACAACGTTGTAAAAGCCAGTACTAAAAACATATTCCATTTAATGCTAGCTGGTACTTCATTAGGAATGACAAGCGTTTTTTATTATTTATGTGTTAAATACATAGATGTTTCTATCGCAATTGTTTTATTAATGCAAACCGTTTGGATAGGTGTATTAGTAGAGTGGTTCATTGATAAAAAAGCACCATCAAAACAAAAATTTATAGCCGTTCTCATAGTACTTATTGGAACAGTGTTAGCAACAAACCTACTTTTCAGCAAAGTGGAACTTAACTGGCTAGGTCTTTTCTGGGGCATACTTGCTGCAATTTCTTTCACTACAACCATGTTCACAGCAAACAAAATCGCCACTAATATTTCATCTGCTCAACGAAGCTTATACATGCTTTTTGGTGGAGCAATTATTGTTTTATTATTTAGTCTTTATACACAAAAAGAGCCATTTAATTTTTCAATTTTTGGTTATTTTGGGATTTTCTTAGCACTTTTTGGAACAATAATCCCACCTGTTTTAATGAATGCTGGTTTTCCAAAAACTGGTTTAGGACTTGGAAGTATCATCTCCTCATTAGAACTACCTGTATCTGTCTTAATGGCTTATTTTCTTTTAAATGAGACAGTTGTTTTTTCACAATGGATTGGAATAACATTAATAATAACTGCCATTATTATCATGAATATTACATTTAAACGGTAAAAACATGTTCTTCGTCGATGTTTTTTAAACAATTCTTCTTTTAATTTATTCCGAGGAGTCTTTTTTTAATAAATTTATTTCAAGTATTTTTTTTAACTGATAATAATCAGTTTCTTAAAAAAGATAATAAAAAAAACAATTAATAAATTAAACGAATGAAGATTATGAAAAAATTATTTGCAGAATTTTTCGGAACTTTTTGGCTAGTATTTGGAGGATGTGGTAGTGCGCTTTTTGCAGCTGGAATTCCAGATCTTGGGATTGGGTTTGTTGGTGTATCCCTAGCATTTGGGCTAACAGTCCTTACCATGGCTTATGCAGTAGGACACATTTCAGGAGGACATTTTAACCCCGCTGTCTCAATAGGTTTATGGATTGGTGGTAGATTTCCTATTAAAGATCTTGCACCTTATATTGTTTCACAATGTGTTGGTGCAATTACCGCAGCTGGAATATTATACCTAATATTGTCAGGAAAATCTGGTTTTGAAATAGACCCAACACAAGCTGGCGCTTTTGCTTCTAATGGTTATGACTATTTCTCACCTGAAGGCTACTCCATTACTTCTGCTTTTATTGCAGAATATGTTCTAACATTATTTTTTCTAATTATAATATTAGGAGCCACAGATAAATTTGCAAATGGAAAATTTGCTGGGTTAGCGATTGGATTAGCCTTAACATTAATACACCTTATTAGTATTCCTATTACCAACACATCTGTAAACCCTGCTCGATCATTATCACAAGCCATTTTTGTTGGTGGAGAACCTTTAGCACAATTATGGCTGTTTTGGCTAGCACCTATCTTAGGAGCAATTACCGCAGGACTCATTTATAAAAACTTCTTAGAAGACAGCAAATAATAAATCTATTTTTAATATATTTAGAGAGCAATACAATTAATGTGTTGCTCTTTTATATTCACATAATATGTTAGATTTATTTCCAAATGAAAAGATTATTCTTAATCTACCAGATGCAACTTTTGAATATTACCCAAACTTCTTTGATAAAGAAAAAGCAGATTTACTTTTCAAAAAGCTCTTTAAAGATACACCATGGCAACAAGACACAATCACACTATTTGGAAAAACGCATTTACAACCCAGATTAACTGCCTTATATGGCAACGAAGGAAAACCATATTCATATTCAAACATCGTAATGCATCCGCACCACTGGACCCCAACATTAATGCATATCAAAAATGAAATAGAAAACATAATAAATCAAAATTTCACAACAGTCTTATTGAACCTATACAGAAACGAGAAAGACAGTAACGGTTGGCATGCTGATAATGAAAAAGAATTAGGAAGAAACCCCATAATAGCTTCGTTAAGTTTAGGAGAACACAGAACCTTTCAACTTAAACACAATGAAAAAAAAGAAGCAAAACAAAATCTAATTTTAAACCATGGCAGTCTGTTATTAATGAAAGAAGGGAGTCAAATTCACTATAAGCATCAACTACCTAAAGCCAGTTCTTCTAAAAAAGATAGAATAAATTTAACATTTAGAACTATAATTTAAAAAATTAACAATAATTATAAATTTTTACACAGCGAATTAACAAATTGTAAAAAACGAATATATTTTATAATATTTAATATTTTTTTAGTAATATTGAAGTGTATAACATTAATTAAAATTATAGATTAATTTTTCATCTAATGAAAAAAGACAAAATTTCAGAATTAGACAGTCAGACAATTGAAAGAATTGTGAGTATGGCACAAGAGGAAAAAAAACCTTTTGAAGTGTTAAAAGAAGAATTTGGAGTTTCTGAAAAAGAAGTTACCGAATTAATGAAGAAAAAATTATCGAAAGATAATTTTGAAATTTGGAAAAAGAAAGCAATCGCAAGCAAACCAAAGCCTAAACCGTTAAAATTCGATCCTCTACAAGACGATGATTTAGATAGTAAATATTATTTTAAAAATAAATTCGATTAAAAAGACTAAAAGCCTCCAATTTTTGGAGGTTTTTTTATTCATCTGTAACAAATGAAATATATTTGCGACAGATATAAATATCAAAAAGATTAAAATGAAAAAAATATTCCTAAGCCTTGCTGTTGCAAGTTTTATTTGGAGCTGTAAAACATCTCCTTCTAGCACAAAAAAAGATAATGTTGATGTTTTAATTGATTTAGTAAATGTAAAAGATGACAAAGTAATGGTAAGCATTACTACACCCACTTTCACTACTGAAACAACAACTTTCAATATGCCAAAAACAGTTCCCGGAACCTATTCTGAAGACAATTATGGTAAATTTATTGAAAACCTACAAGCTTTCGACGCAAACGGAAATGGATTAACCATAACAAAACTAACAGAGAACACTTATAAAATTAGTGACGCTACCAAATTATCTAAAGTTACTTACTTAGTTAATGATTCTTTCGACACTGAAAAAGGTGGTGGATTTGGTCAAAGTAACGATGTATTTTCTCCAGCAGGAACAAATATCTTAGCAGGTGAAAACTTCATGTTAAACACACATGGTTTTATAGGCTACTTTGAAGGCAAAGAGTCTAGCCCATATAAACTAACCATAACCCACCCAGCCACTCTACAAGGTGTTTCTGCCATGATTGACACAGATAACAGCCCAGATAAAGATGTTTTTCTTTCTAAAAGATATGCAGAATTAGTTGATATGCCCTTAATGTATTCTAAACCAGACATTACCAATTTTATGGTTGATGATATGGAAATTATCATCAGTGTATATTCTCCAACTGGTAAATATACAGCTGCTGACATCACACCAAATATGGAAACCATGATGAAAGCCCAAAAACGTTTTCTTGGACCAATAAATTCTACTAAAAAATATGCAATTCTTTTATATCTTTCTGAAGCAAACGAATTAGATGCTAAAGGATTTGGAGCCCTAGAACACACAACATCTACAACTGTTGTTATGCCAGAAGGAATGGCATTAGAAGAACTACAAGAACAACTAAAAGATGTTGTTTCTCATGAGTTCTTCCACATAGTAACACCATTAAGCGTTCATTCAAACGAGATACATTATTTCGATTTCATAAACCCTAAAATGTCTGAACACTTATGGATGTATGAAGGAGTTACAGAATACTTTGCAAACCTGTTTCAAGTAAATCAAGAATTAATTGATGAAGTTGAATTCTACGAAAGAATGTCACAAAAGATTCAACAATCAAAAATGATGAATGATAAAATGAGCTTTACTAAAATGAGTAAAAACGTACTTAAAGCTCCTTACAAAGACCAATATATTAACGTATATCAAAAAGGTGCTTTGATTGCAATGTGTATGGATATCATTATTAGAGAAAATAGTAATGGAGAAAAAGGAATTTTGAATCTTATGCAAGATTTATCAAAAGAATATGGTAGTAAAAAACCATTCAAAGACGAAGAATTATTTGCTAAAATCACCTCACTAACATATCCTGCTGTTGGCGAATTCCTAAACAAATATGTAGCTGGAGAGACCCCAATCCCATATGAAGATTTTTTTAATAAAATGGGCGTAACAAAAATAACTACTGAAGTATCTGGAAATGCTTTCCTAAAAAACATGCAAATTCCATACATTAGTGTTGACCCTGCTACTAGAGAATTCTTCTTTTTACCAAGCATTGAACCAACAGATTTCATGACAAATTTAGGAATTCAAGGAAACGACAGACTATTATCTGTAAACAATGTAGAAGCTAACATTCAAAATATTGAGAACATCATCGTATCCTCTTTAAACTGGAAAGATGGAGACCCAATTACCATTAAAATTAAAAGAGACGGCAAAGAACAAGAAATAAAAGGTACTGTAAAATTACCAAAAGAAAGTAGAGAAGGTTTCCAATCAACAGACGAAACCAAGAAAAGTCTTAGAGATGCTTGGCTAAAAGGCTAACACCTCACGTTAAGAATTTTAATCCTCAAAACACAAATGTTGTTTTGAGGATTTTTTTTATTATTTTGCGCTTAAATTTTAAAAAAATGCACAATCCTCCTTTTTTTACAGACGATACAATTGTATTTGGATTACTAATGCTCCTTATCGGAATTGTTTTTCACACTTCCTCTTCCGAAGACAAAGCATTAAAAAAATTCTACAATATAGTCCCAGCACTTTTAATTTGCTATCTACTTCCTGCTATATTTAGTTCATTCCATATTATTGCACCAGAATGGGAAGAAATTGACACTGCTGGAAAAGTTATTAAAAAAGAATCCAACATATACCATATAGCTAGTAGATATTTACTACCTGCTGCTCTAGTTCTAATGACATTAAGCGTAGATTTAAAAGCATTACTTAATTTAGGATACAAAGCAGTTCTTATTTTTCTTGCAGGAACCCTAGGCATAATTATCGGGGGGCCAATTTCCATATTAATCGTATCAATTTTTTCGCCAGAAACAGTTGGAGGAAATGATTTTGATGCTGTTTGGCGTGGATTATCAACCATTGCTGGAAGCTGGATTGGCGGAGGTGCAAATCAAGCTGCTATGTTAGAAATATTCAAATACAATCAATCCAAATATGGAGCAATGGTTTTGGTAGATATTGTAGTTGCAAACATTGGAATGGCAGCCTTACTATATGGAATTGGTAAAAAAGAAATAATAAATAAATGGCTAAAGGCAGACAATTCTGCAATTCAAGAACTACAAGATAAAGTTTCCAATTATCAAGAAAGCGTAAAAAGAAATCCTTCATTATCAGATTATATGATTATTATAGCAATTGCATTCACATCTGTTGGATTATCACATTGGGGATCCAAAATTGCCTCCGATTTTTTCAAAAACACCTTTGAAGCCGTAAACGACCCTAAAAATTTTGCTTCAACATTTGGAGGCACATTTTTTTGGATGATCACAATTGCAACCGTAATTGGAATTACTCTTTCTACTACCAAATTAAAAACCTATGAAGGAGCAGGAGCAAGCAAAATTGGAAGCATATTCATATATATACTTGTTGCTTCTATTGGTATGAAAATGGACTTAACAGCAGTTTTTGACAACCCTGGATTAATTGTCGTAGGAATTATTTGGATGATAATTCATTTTATTATCATATTTGCGTTCGCAAAACTAATTAAAGCTCCCTACTTCTTTATCGCAGTAGGAAGCCAAGCTAATGTTGGTGGAGCTGCTTCTGCACCAATTGTAGCAGCTGCATTTCACCCATCATTAGCAAGCGTTGGCGTTCTTTTAGCAATATTCGGATATATTGTAGGAACATATGGAGCCATACTTTGCGCTTTTCTAATGGAAACTGTTTCACCAAAATAAAAAATAAATTAACACCAATACATACAATGAAAAAAATATTGCTTTTAGGAATTGGCCTATTAACTTTAATCGCTTGCGACAAAAAAGAAACTCCAGAAGGAAGTTTACATTTAACTGGAAACATTAAAGGACTTAGCCAAGGAAAACTATACATTCAAAAAATAAAAGACACTTCTTTTGTCGTTTTAGACAGTATAACCTTCAAAGGTAACTCACATTTTGAAACCACAATTAAACTAAAAAACCCTGAAGTATTATACTTATTTCTAGACAGAGGACAAACCAACTCAATAGACAATAATCTATCTTTTTTTGCAGAACCAGGTGATATGAATATTGACACTAATCTTAAAGAGTTTTACGCTTCTGCAAAAATAACAGGTTCTAAAAATCACGATTTATTAACAGACTTCAATAACTTTAAAGCTAAATTTAACGATAAAAACTTAGATTTAATTGAAAGAAAAATCAAAGCTGGCAATCAACTAACACCAGAAACTACAGACAGTATCAATAAAGAGTATCAAAAACTATTAACAAGAAAATATCGCTACACAGCTAATTTTGCAGCAACTCACGGAGATTATGAAGTAGCTCCATACTTAGCACTTACAGAAATTGGAGACATTAACATCGCCTATTTAGATACCATTTCAAAAAAACTTTCACCAAAAGTGGCAAAATCTAAATATGGCCTTTTACTTAAAAAGCATATAAAAGAAAGAAAAGTAAACGAACAATAATGTATATAAAGGTAGATGAAAAAATCATTTACCTTTTTTTTTGCTTTAATATTTTTTAATCAAATAAAAAGCTATTTTTAATTAAATACAACCGCATAAAGTAACCATAAAACAAAATTCAATATTAAACTTAACCAAAAAACGCACACAGGTAACAATTATTAAAATCCACCTCTTTTTCAATTAATTAAAACACAAATAAAACCAATGATTAAACACTTCTTTATCATTCTATTTTTAAGCACTATTTCATACTCTCAAAATTACAGACTCATTAACAAAGCTGAAAGACTCCTAAATAGCAATGCTCCAAATTTCAGAAAAATAGATAATTTACTAGAACGAGCTTCAAAATCTAATTACGGATTCTGTGCAAATGCAAAAGGCATTGCCTTAAGTGAGATCGAATATTTAAAAGCAAAAAAATATTTTATAAAAAAAGAATACAGTAAATCCTTAACACTTTTAGACTCAAATACTGTTTGGTCTAAACCCAACTGTTCAGACTCTTTAAAAGTATTATGCTTAATTAAAATACATGGAAAAGAAACAATTCGAGATTTACTTTTAGAACACAAAAACAAATCAACCTCTTCTTGTGCAAGCAAAAACTATAACACAATATGCTTAGAACTACAAACAATCGATTACACATTTTGCTTTCATGATCAAAACAAAGGATTCTCAAAAGAAAAAGAAACAATCTTAACAACTATCAAACACACCAATTTTTACACACTATTATTTGATAACAATCCTAATACAGAAATCTAAAAAAAAATTCATAAAAACAAAAAAGACTATCACTTCTGATAGTCTTCAAAATAGAGCCGATGGAGGGACTCGAACCCACGACCTGCTGATTACAAATCAGCTGCTCTAGCCAGCTGAGCTACACCGGCAACTCTATTGCTTTAATGCGGTGCAAATATAAGTTAGTTTTTCATATTTGCAAAAAAAAACATAAAAAAAAGATACAATTTTTCTTCTTTTTAAAAAGAAAGACCATCACTTCTGATGGTCTTTAAATAGAGCCGATGGAGGGACTCGAACCCACGACCTGCTGATTACAAATCAGCTGCTCTAGCCAGCTGAGCTACACCGGCAACTCTATTGCTTTAATGCGGTGCAAATATAAGTCAGTTTTTCATATTTGCAAAAAAAAAGCAATTTTTTTATCGATTTTTTTCTAATTCAATCCGTTGATTTTTTCAACTATTTGATTAGCAACAACTTCAAAATCTTTACGAATTTGAGAAAAATGAGCTTTTTTATTCTCTACATTTTTTTGACCAATTTTCGTTACGAATCCATCATATTTTTCATAAATTTCATCAATAATCGCATCAGTTTGTTCTGTAGGTTTTCCTCCATTAGTCATTTCCCATACATAAACGATGTTTACTAAATCACCTAAAACATAGTTGATTTCTTTTTTCAAGTTTTTAACGCTTGCCATTTTATATTTATTTAAAAATTCTATGCAAAATTAAGCAATATATTTTAATGAATCTGAATTAAATAGAAATTTCTAAAATAGTTGCATTTCCTTTTAAAGTTACGTCCTCAATTATAGCAGGTAACAAAACTGTTTCTCCTTTTTTAAACGAATATTGCTGATCTTCATAAAAAAGCTCAAAAACACCTTCTGTACACATTAAAACTGTAAATGCTTCTGCTTTTTTCCCCCACACAACATCTCCATCTAAAGGCAAAATACTTGTTTTAAAATAAGGACATTCTACAACCTCTGTTAATATATTTTCTTGAAGATTAAAATCTTTTTTAGCATCTGTCGTATTATAATTTATTGCATCTAAAGCTAATTCTGTATGCAATTCTCTTCCGTTACCATCTGCATCCACTCTATCCCAGTCATATATCCTGTATGTAATATCGCTGGTTTGCTGAATTTCAGCAATTACTATACCAGCTCCAATAGCATGTATTGTACCGGTCTCTAAAAAGAAAACATCTCCCTTTTTAACCGGTATTTCATTTAAAATAGAAACAAGTGACTTTTTTTCTAAATGCTCTAAATATTCTTCCTTATTTGAATTCTCTTTAAAACCAACAACAATCCGTGCGTTATCATCTGCCTGCATTACATACCACATTTCGGTTTTTCCAAAAGAATTATGTCTTTTCTTGGCTAACGCATCATTTGGATGTAACTGGATAGACAAATCTTGTTGTGCATCAATAAATTTAAAGAGTAACGGGAACTGATTACCAAATTGTTCAACTACCTTTTTTCCTAAAAAGGAAGTTCCATACAAATCTATAAGTTCATTTATATTTTTCCCTTTTAATGAACCATTTTTCACAACACTAACATCATTTGGAACCGTTGATAACTCCCAACTTTCACCAATATTATTCGAATCAAATTCTTTATTCAAAAAAGAATTCAATTTTGTTCCTCCCCAAATTCTTTCTTTAAGAATAGGCTCAAACGTTAAAGGATATAATTTCATAGTCATTGTAAAAATTTATAAAGATTTGGGATAATTTAAAGTCATGTATTTAGTAATCGTAAAACCTCTTTTGCTTTTTGAATGTGACCATTAGCTTTCATACTATTAAAAACCATTTGAACAACACCTTCTTTATCCATAACATAAGTAACTCTACCAGGTATTAACCCAAAAAGACTGGTTGGCACACCAAATAGTTTTCTTATCTTCTTATCGCTATCGGATAACAAAATAAAAGGCAACTTATATTTTTCAGCAAATTGCTCATGAGAAACTTCCGAATCACCACTAACGCCAATAACTTCCGCACCCAAGTCTCTAAAATCACTATATTCATCCCTAAAACCACAAGCCTGAGTAGTACAACCTGGAGTATTGTCTTTAGGGTAAAAATACAAAACAATAGATTTTCCTTTATAATCTGACCAATTAAAAACCACACCATTTTGTGTCTTCGCAGAAAAATCAGGCACTAAATCTCCTTTTTTCAAAGCCATATTATTTCCCTTTATAGGTTACAAAATTCCTAGGTGTTTCATACAAAACAACCTCTACATCTTTATCCTCAGTTATAAATGGTCTCAACTTTTGCCAAATTACAACTGCAATGTTTTCTGCTGTTGGATTTAAATCTTTAAATTCTTCAACATCTAAATTTAGATTCTTATGATCGAATGCATTTTCAACATGCTCCTTAATTAAATCTGAGAGAATTTTTACATCAATCACAAAACCTGTCTCTTGATCAATTTCTCCAGTAACACTAACGATTAATTCATAATTATGCCCATGAAAATTAGGATTATTACATTTACCAAAAACTTCATTATTTCTTTCTTCTGTCCAATCTTTTCTATACAATCTATGAGCGGCATTAAAGTGAGCTCTTCTTGAAACAGTTACTTGCATTTAAGTATATCTTTTACTTTTATTATATTTTATGACCCTCTAGATAATGATAAAACTCATCAAAAATAATCTTGAACCAAACTGTATATTCGTCTGGATTAATAATCATATCTTCCTTAACATCTTCAATCCTCATCCACTTCCAGCTTTCAACCTCATCCCTATTTATTTCAGGTGCTTCATTATAATAACCAATCATTACATGATCTAACTCATGCTCTGTTAAACCATTATCAAATGGTGCTTTATAAATAAAATGAAAAAGCTCTTTCAAATCAGCCACAAATCCCATTTCTTCCATTAGCCTTCTTTTTCCTGCTTGAAGATTAGTCTCTCCAGGTCGTTGATGACTACAACAAGTATTTGTCCACAACAAAGGAGAATGATATTTATGAGCTGCTCTTTGCTGAAGCATTATCTCATTATTCTCATTTAGAATAAATACTGAAAAAGCCCTATGCAACAACGCATGCTTATGAGCTTCAATTTTTTCCATCAAACCTATTGGCTCATCATTAATATCTACTAATATTACCTTTTCTTCTTTCATACCTAATTATAATAACCCAAAAGTACAAAAAAAGTTTGGCTTTTAGCCCTATTTTTAGATTTGAGAGAAGTTTAACAATTGTGTAAGCATTAAAAAGAAAAGCCAAAAAGCAAGTATTTTCAATACAAATAAAATATTGAATATCAAAATATTAAATATAGAAGCAAACCTCAAATTATTATTGTACCTTTGTAGGATTAGGAAATAATTAAGGTTGATTTTAAAACAACATTAGTATCTCTAATTTAAAGGAATTTAATCACAATCACAGTAATACCCTTTTATTTTCTAAAATTAATCACATAAAATCATAAGTAAGTTAATGGCTAGACCTCAAGAAACATTTAACAAAAAAGAGCAAGAAAAACTTCGTGCTAAAAAAAGAAAAGAAAAACAAGAAAAGAAAGAAGCTAGAAAAGCAAATCCAAAATTATCAGGAGAAGATTTGTATGTATATGTTGACGAAAACGGACATCTAACAAGTACTCCCCCAGACCCTTCTAAAAAAATCATCGTAGATGCAGAAAGCATTGAAATTGGAATACCTAAAAAAGAGGACTTGGAAGAAGTGGAAACTGAAAGAAAAGGAATTGTTGATTTCTATGATACTTCAAAAGGATTTGGCTTCATTAAAGAAACAGACTCTGACAATAAATTTTTCTTTCACGTTAAAGGTTTGATTGATGAAGTTAAAGAAGGCAATAAAGTTACCTATGAACTTGAAAAAGGACTAAAAGGGATGAACGCAGTGAGAGTCAAGAAAATTTAACACCTAGTTTTTTCACCATAAAAAAATCCCTCATTTACAATAAAACGAGGGATTTCTATTTCTTACATATAATTAATTAGCTACTTCCGAAATAAATTTAATTCGCATTAAACGCAATTCTTCTGTATCATACTCTCCATCAAATTCCGATAGCGCATCCTTGATATTATCCGATTCAGATTCCATAAAATAATCGTGAATTTCCTCTTGTTGATCTTCATCTAGAATATCATCTACCCAATAACTAATATTCAATTTAGTTCCAGAATAGACTATCTGCTCCATTTCTTTCAGCAAACCATCCATATCTAAACCTTTTGCTTTAGCAATATCATCCAAAGCCAGTTTTCGATCTACATTCTGAATAATATATAATTTCAAACTTGAATTTGCACCTGTAGATTTAACTACTAAATCATCTGGACGAATAATATCGTTGTCCTCTACATATCTTTCAATTAACGCAACAAAATCTTTTCCATATTTTTTTGCTTTACCTTCACCAACGCCATGAATATTTCCCAACTCTTCCACTGTAATTGGGTACTTCAAAGCCATATCCTCTAATGAAGGGTCTTGAAAAACAACAAAAGGAGGCACACCTAATTTTTTGGCAACCTTTTTTCTTAAATCTTTCAACATAGACATTAAAGCTTCATCTGTTGTTGCAGTAGATTTTGCTGCTGCCACAATATTTTCATCTTCAGCTTCACTATATTCATGATCTTCAGACATTAAGAAACTCTGAGGATTATGAATAAAATCATGCCCTTTATCAGTCAGCTTCACAATACCATAGGTTTCTATATCTTTCCTAATAAGACCTGCAACCAAAACCTGCCTTAGCAAAGCCATCCAGTAACGTTCATCGAACGAACTACCTTTACTAAACAAAGGCTGAGCATCAATTTTATGTGCTTTAATTACAGCGTTCACCTTACCCACAAGTGCCAAAATAACTTCTTTCGACTTAAATTGCTCTTTAGTTTCCTTAATAACTTTCAGCAGCAACTCTACTTGATTTTTGGCTTCAATTTTTTTCTTAGGATTGCGAACATTATCATCCATATCTGCACCTTCTCCTGTTTCAGAATCAAATTCCTCACCAAAGTAGTGTAGCAAATATTTTCTTCTAGACATAGATGTTTCAGCATAAGCCACCACTTCTTGAAGTAATGCAAAACCTATTTCTTGTTCCGCAACAGGCTTTCCAGCCATAAACTTCTCTAATTTTTCAATATCTTTATATGAATAATAAGCTAGACAATGCCCTTCTCCTCCATCTCTTCCTGCTCTTCCTGTTTCTTGATAGTAGCTTTCTAAAGATTTTGGAATATCATGATGTATCACAAAGCGCACATCTGGTTTGTCTATCCCCATTCCGAAGGCAATAGTAGCCACAACAACATCTACATCTTCCATTAGAAACATGTCTTGATGTTTTGCCCTTGTCTTAGCATCTAGTCCTGCATGATAAGGTACTGCGCTCACTCCATTCACTTGAAGCAATTGCGCAATTTCTTCAACTTTTTTCCTACTTAAACAGTAAATAACTCCAGATTTTCCTTTGTGTTGTTTTATAAAACGAATAATATCGGATTCGATATTTTTTGTTTTAGGCTTCACTTCATAGTACAAATTTGCTCTATTGAAGGAAGCTTTAAAAGTGTTTGCATTTGGCATATCTAAATTTTTTAGAATATCCTCTTGCACTTTTGGTGTAGCAGTTGCAGTTAATCCAATAATTGGAACATTTCCCAATTGTTTGATTATGTTTTTAAGATTCCTATATTCTGGCCTAAAATCATGACCCCACTCAGAGATACAATGTGCCTCATCTATGGCAACAAATGATAATTTTACGCCTCTTAAAAATTGAATATACTCCTCTTTGGTTAAAGATTCTGGTGCCACATATAACAACTTGGTCAACCCTGAAGTGATATCACTTTTAACTTGATTAATCTCTGTCTTAGTTAAAGAAGAATTTAAAACATGGGCTATTCCTGCTTCTGAACTTAAACCTCTTATGGCGTCAACTTGATTTTTCATAAGAGCAATAAGCGGAGAAACTACTATTGCAGTTCCTTCCAAGACTAAAGCTGGCAGTTGGTAACATAAGGATTTTCCACCACCTGTAGGCATAATAACAAAAGTATTATTGCCGTAAATGATGCTGTTAACAACTTGTTCTTGAAGTCCTTTGAATTGGTTAAACCCGAAATATTTTTTTAATTCTTTGTGTAAATCAATTTCGTTTGGTTTCATTCTTTATTAATATGATTTTACCTAAATTTGCAATTATAAAGATACAATTTTCTTTATAAATACAAAACATAAATATTTTTTATACTTTGGACACAACAACGACTATATTAAACTCGGCAAGGAACACTATTTTAGCAGAAAGCAAAAGCATATCGGAACTTATAAATTACTTAACAGAAGACTTTGCAGAAGCAACAAAAATAATTTATAATTCGAAAGGAAGATTAGTTATTACTGGTATTGGAAAAAGTGCTATTATTGCTCAAAAAATAGTAGCGACATTAAACTCTACAGGAACGCCTTCTGTTTTTCTCCATGCTGCTGAAGCTGTTCATGGCGATTTAGGAATGGTGCTACCTGATGATGTTATTATTTGTATTTCTAAAAGCGGGAACAGTCCAGAAATTAAAGTTTTAGTCCCTTTGTTAAAGCGTTTTGGCAATATTTTAATTGGAATGACCGCAGATTCAAATTCTTTTCTTGGAAAAGAATCACATTATTTACTACATGCTTATGTAGAAAATGAAGCTTGCCCAAACAATTTAGCACCAACAAATAGTACTACTGCACAATTAGTCCTAGGAGATGCCTTAGCTGTTGCTCTAATGGAAATGAGAAATTTTAAGAGTGAAGATTTTGCCATTTATCATCCCGGTGGTGCTTTAGGAAAAAAATTATTGCTAAAAATAAAGGACATGCTAGACACCACACACACACCTCAAGTTGCTCCAGATGCCAGTATAAAAAAAGTAATAATGGAAATTTCCGAAAAGCGTTTAGGTGTTACTGCTGTAATTGATAATGAAAAAGTGATTGGTATTATTACCGATGGAGACATTAGACGCATGCTTAATAATAATGATACTTTTACACATTTAGTTGCAAAAGATATCATGACTAAAAATCCTAAAAATATTAATTCAAATATTTTAGTATCTGAAGCACTAAGCATATTAGAAAATAATTCTATCACACAATTAGTGGTTATTGACGACACAATTTATAAAGGAATATTACATTTGCATGATATTTTAAAAGAAGGAATTGTATAATGGCAAAAAAAAACATGGGTGAAATGTCTTTTCTAGACCACCTTGAAGAACTGAGATGGTTATTAATTAGAAGCACTATTGCAATATTAATTGGAGCAACAATAGCTTTCTTTTTTAGTGACTTTATTTTTGATCAAATTATTTTTGGACCAAAAAACCCCGATTTTTTCACCTACCATTTCTTTTGCGACCTTTCACAAAAATTTGGTTTAGATGAAAGTTTATGCGTGAGGGAAATTAATCTCCCAATACAAAATAGAGAAATGGGTGGGCAATTCTCTATACATTTATGGACTTCAATAACAGTAGGATTCATTTTCGCATTCCCATTCATATTATGGGAAATATGGAAATTCATTAGTCCTGCTTTATATGACAATGAGAAGAAATATGCTTCTGCATTTATCATTATTTCTTCTTTATTATTCTTTATAGGAGTCTTGTTTGGCTATTACATCATTGCTCCTTTGTCTGTGCAGTTTTTTGCAAGTTATATCGTTAGTGCAGAGATTAACAATTCTATCGATATTACATCCTATATAAGTTTAATGAAAACTTCCGCTATTGCTAGTGGTTTGCTTTTTGAACTACCCATAATAATTTATTTCTTAACAAAACTGGGACTAGTAACGCCTAGTTTCTTAAGAAAATATAGAAAATACACCCTTGT
Organism: Flavobacterium sp. KY-23415; assembly: GCF_055384985.1. NCBI lineage: Bacteria > Pseudomonadati > Bacteroidota > Flavobacteriia > Flavobacteriales > Flavobacteriaceae > Flavobacterium > Flavobacterium sp. KY-23415. The sequence goes on from NZ_AP044001.1 coordinate 290,225, forward strand.
TATTGTGCTTATTTTATCGGCAATTATTACACCACCAGACGTAATAAGCCAAGTCATTGTAGCCATTCCTATAATGATTCTATATGAAATAAGTATTTTAATTAGTGCTGCTGTGATGAAAAAACAAAATACAACAACCGATTTAACAAAATACTAATTATGTCTGACTTAGTAAAAGAATTCAATGATTACCGTTCAAAGATGAACGAAAAATTATTAGCCGATAATAACAAAGTAATTAAACGCATTTTTAATGTAGATACTAATGCCTACATGGAAGGAGCATTAGACGTTAAAACCAAAGAACTTCTTGGCTTGGTTGCTTCTGCTGTTTTACGTTGTGATGACTGTGTTAAATATCATTTAGAAACATCCTATAAAGAAGGCATTACCAAAGAAGAAATGATGGAGGCTATGGGAATTGCTACTCTTGTTGGAGGCTCTATTGTTATTCCTCATTTAAGAAGAGCCTATGAGTTTTGGGAAGCTTTAGAAGAAAATGGTCAGTAAAAAGCAACAATAAAAGTGTTTCAAAAAAAGCACAACATAATTACTATGTTAATCATTTAACAATAAAATTTGAACTCGAATTAAATTTTATATTTTTACAAACCAATTGACTCATTGTCTAAATGTCTAATTGACAAATTAACTTATGAAATTAAGAGCAGAAAATTTAGTAAAGACCTATAAAAAGAGAAGCGTTGTAAAAGGGATTTCTGTAGAAGTAAACCAAGGAGAAATTGTAGGTTTACTTGGTCCAAATGGTGCTGGAAAAACAACTTCTTTCTATATGATTGTGGGTTTAGTGAAACCAAATAGTGGAAATATCTATCTAGACGATATGAATATTACTAATTTTCCAATGTATAAACGTGCACAAAACGGAATTGGTTATTTAGCACAAGAAGCCTCTGTTTTCAGAAAATTAAGCATTGAAGACAACATTCTGAGCGTACTACAACTAACGAATCTTTCAAAAGCAGAACAAGAAGCAAAAATGGAATCGTTAATTGATGAATTTGCACTACAACATATTCGTACCAATAGAGGTGATTTATTATCTGGAGGAGAAAGAAGACGAACAGAAATAGCAAGGGCTTTAGCCACAGATCCAAAATTCATTCTATTAGATGAACCCTTTGCTGGTGTTGACCCTGTTGCGGTAGAAGACATTCAAAGAATTGTAGCACAGTTAAAGAACAAAAATATTGGTATTTTAATCACCGATCATAATGTTCAAGAAACACTTGCCATAACCGACAAAACCTACTTAATGTTTGAAGGTGGTATTCTTAAAGCTGGAAAACCCGAAGAATTAGCAGAAGATGAAGTAGTGAGACGTGTATATCTTGGTCAGAATTTTGAATTGAGAAAGAAAAAAATTGATTTTGATGCTCCAAAAACCACGATTATTCACGGAAAAGGAGAACTTTTGAAATAGACGAATATACTATTCATAAAAAAAGATTGCTGCTCAGTAATCTTTTTTTATTTGGACGAAATTCTCATTTTTCAGAGTCCAATATATCATTTCATGATCTGTTTTTGTTCTTAGGCACATTCACAATTAAATAAATACTTGCTTATCAGTTATTTAATTTGTATTTTAGAAGAAACAAACCCCGAGAATGCTCAAAAAGAGTCAAAAACGGGGTTTTCTTTTAAATATGTATGTCAAAAATAATACGAATAAGTGAATTTCAGCACAAATTGCCTTTAAATATTATCAATGAAGATTTTAATGTTTTTTATGAGCAATTTCTAAAGTCTGATTTAGGTAAAATTCATCTAGCTACACCTTTTTCAGAACTTTCTCAAAGTTTTAAATTGAAAGCGTGCAAAAAAGGTCCAGATTGCATTTTTAGTACTAAAGGTAAGATTGCCTTGATGATGCTAAAAAACTATTATGGTTGTTCTGATGCTAAACTAATCGAGTTGTTAAACGGAAATGTTTACATGCAATACTTTTGTGATATTGTATTACCTCTAGATTCCCCGCTTACAAATTTTAAAATAGTTAGCCAAATAAGAATGGAATTAGCCAAAAAATTAGATGTTCGAAAAGTTCAAGAAACATTAGCTAAAAGCTGGCTACCTTATATGAATGATTTAGACAAAGTCTTGATAGATGCCACTTGTTATGAGAGTGAGTTGCGTTTTCCTACCAATGAGAAACTACTTTGGGAATGTATTGTGTGGAATTACAATCAAATGAAATCATTATGTGGAATTTTAAAAATAAAACTTCCAAGAACCAAATATATTGATTGGTGTAAACGCTACAATGAGTATTCTAGAAAAAGAAAAAAAACAGCAAAGCAACGAACAAAAATGACTCGTGGTCTTCTGAAATTATTATATAAACTTAATGGAGAATTGAGTAAAATTGAAAATCAATATTCCTTTGAGCCAACCACAAAATACAGCAAACAACGCAGAATAATCCGTCTTATTTACCAACAACAATCAAAAATTTTTGCAACAGGAAAAAGCGTTCCCGATAGAATTGTTAGCATAAATAAAAGTTATATTCGCCCAATTGTGCGTGGTAAAGAAGTAAAACAAGTAGAATTTGGAGCAAAAGTAAATAAAATTCAAATTGATGGAATCAATTTTATAGAACATATAGAATACCGTGCCTTTAACGAAGGAACTCGATTTCAAAACAGTATATTTTGCGCACAAAATCTAACTAAAACTAAAGTAAGAATTACTGGAGCTGATGCTATTTATGCCACAAATAAAAACAGAACTTTTTCGTCCACAAATAACATACAAACAGACTTTGTTAGAAAAGGAAAAGCTGGAAAACACGAAGAGCATAGAAAGAAGCTAGCCTCAGAAATTAAAAAAGAAAGAGCTACTCGATTAGAAGGTAGTTTTGGCAAAGAAAAAGAGCACTATAATTTACGAAAGATAAAAGCTAGAACCAAGAAAAGTGAAATGCTTTGGATTTTTTTCGGAATACATACAGCTAATGCTAAAGAAATAGGAAGAAGAATTTACAAAAATCAAACACAACTAGCAGCGTAAAGTATTCAAAAAAATACTTTATAGGAAAAGTGCGTCTTGTTGAGAAATATCAAATTTAAAAATCATAAAAACATATAATTTTTACTACAAAATAAAAAACCTCAATTATATTAATATGAATTGAGGTTTTTATTTAAAGTATTTTTCAAAAAATCTTGTTACTTCTGAATTTGCCTTCTTAAAAAATTAAACTTAGTTAATAGATTTATTGAGCTTACATTTTCTTTTAAACATTTTGCTGTGATTTCTTTTAAAAACTCGTTTGAAAACGCCCAATTAATCAGCTCTTTCACAGCTTCTTCTGCATATCCTTTTCTTCGTTCTTCTTTAATTATGCCATATCCAATATCTGCATTGTTTTCCTCGAAATTGAATCCTTTAAAGCCTAAATCACCAATTACTTCTAATGTCTCCTTTTTGACAATCATCCACGATTCAAAACCTGTTGGTTTTTCTACACTTTCTAGATTAATAATAATTCTAGGTAAAGTTTCTAACACATCTTCGTCAGGCCAATTTTGACTAATTTTCAACCCCATGTTTATGAGAGTCGTATAATCATTATTAAGTATTTCTTCACAAATATTAATTGTATAAGGAACTAACAGTAATCGTTCCGTAAACAGTTTCTCAACCTCAAGCGCTTTAATTTTCATTTTAAAATTCATTATATCTTTTATATAGATCAGCCGTCCAAAGTTAACATTTACAAATCTACATCTCCATACGAAAAGAGCTCAGGATTTACAGAATTAAGAGCTACCTTATTGGTTATGACTACTCAAAAATCGCTCCAATAAACTCACCAATCCCCTCTAATAATCCATCAAAAACACCTCCAAAATCTACCCATGAAGCGTCTATGTCTAAATCAGGAATAGCAAACCAATCTATAGCAGTAGAAGTTGCTAATCCACTTAACATGTCGGTTTTCATTTCGGCATAATTACAAACCTCTCCTGTAATTTCGTGATATGCATCGAAATCGGAATGAGATACAAATATGCACATTGCCCAACAATCCCAATCTACCCCACTAGAATCATAGTACTTAGATTTTTTCGAAGCTTTTTTTACTTCTTCTGGCTTGTAGTATTTCTTCTTTCCGTGTTCAGCTACTAATAGCTTTCCAATAGCTGTGATATATTCCTTTTTATTTGTTGGTGCAGTTGGACATTGATTGCTCATTTCTAGTATAGTTTTTTTCTATTTATACATTCAGTTACAATTAGATTAGGAGTTAATAATCCTGATGTATAAAGTCTTCTAATTTTGTACTATAATATAAAATTATTGACTTCAATATTCCATAAAAATTAATCCTCACCCAAACATAGTGTCATCGTAATTACCTATTAAATTTTACAAGCTCACTCGTTATAAACTTGCATGACACAACAAATAACCAACGTTTTTTTTACCAAAATTTCCACCATGGTTTTGTTTCGCTTTCAAAAGTTTTTGCTGGGGAAATTTCTACAATATGATTATAGTTTAACAAATCGAATTGTGGTAATTCGAATTGTTCTTCAATTGTATTCAGTTTTGTTATTTTTCCACCAAAATCATATTTGTAATTTTCATTTTCAGAATTAACAACATTTACATTATCAAACTCTTTGTCGTTTTTTGACACATAAACTTTTACCCAATCACCTTTAGAAAAGTCATTATTGCTTTTTATGTCTTTAGTTTGGTAATAACCACAAACAACAGGGTTAAAGTTATCTAATCCTTCTGGATATCTAAGATAATTTACAAAATAACTAAATCTTTCAAAATCTGGTGAATTTGTAAAGCATACTAAAAATGAACTCGTACTATGCTGTTTTCTGTACAATTGAATGCCATTAGTATATCCTGTATCTGCATATAGATTGGCAAGATTCATTAAAACATCTTCAATGTTTTGATTTAAAACATTATCAATTATTATATGGTTTTGTTCCATTTTAGATTTCGTTTTTTTTAAATTACAGTTACTATTTATAGGAATAGTAAGGCTTTGTGCACAAAGATGAAGCAAAAAAAAATCAGATACCACAAAAATGTAGTGACTTTTAGCAAAGTTCAAATTTAGTACTTTTTTTTACACTTTGTTTCCTATTAGCTTTATTCCTTATTGATTAATTCGACAATTTCTTTTCCCTTTTTATAAAACGATTTCGGAAAACTCAATTCAGGCTCAGTATTCATTTTCATATATGCTGAAAATATACCCTTAAAATCAGTAAATCATCAGATGGTCTAGCCTATAAAACACTATCATTAATTGGTGTTCAGTGATTACAATGCATCACTTCGGGTGTTCGTGCTTCGCATTCAATGACCCACGGAGTGATAATAAATACCTATAAAAAACAATAAAAACTGAGGAATAAACCTTAGCTGTTGGCAGTAGTTGTTTTTAGAAATTCTACATTTACATTCATCCTATTCAATAGCTCCTCGTTTTCAAACTCAATAAAAGAGCTTTTTATTCCTCTTGAAATAATAAGTCTTGTTATATCATTTTGATAATTGAAATCTTCAATTAAGTTTGTTAAAATATATAATCTCTTTGTATCATTTTGGATAATAAGTTTCCCTTCGTTATAATACCTTATGAAGTTCCCAAGTAAGTATGAGAAAGCGTAGTTGCAATTGTATTCGTCTTTTCTATATTTACTTGCATATACTAAATCAAAAGAGCTAAATTCTATCATAAATAAATCACTACTAGATAAGTAATTATTTAAATTTATAGAATTTACTTTTCCATCTGTAATTTGAATATCATTATTCAAGTCTTTATTTGCTAATATGGCACTTCCAAAATGATTATAAATGTCAATTGCTATAATGTCTTTAGGATTAAATTCATTAATACGAAAGGATGATTCTTTTATTTCGGACTTGAACAAATTATCTGTCATTCCTGATAAGATTAGCTCAGGAATTAATATTAGTTCTTTATCAAACTCTGTCCAAAACATCTTTTTATAGTCTACTTGCATAAATCTTTAGGCTAGTTTTTTTCCAATTATCGCCAACGTCAGTTTGTCTAAAACACTTCGTTTGTGCTATTTTAGATTCTATTGTAAAGTAAAAATAGCTGATTTAAGTTACATAAAAAAACTTTTTAGGCAACTCCATAAGGGTAGACATGAAATAGGTGAGCCTGTCCTGATCTAGCCGAAGGATTCAACCACGGTTTACTTCACTTTTAGTATTGGTGCTTTTTGTGTTCAGTGATTACAATTCATTGTTCGTGCTTCATATGCAACGAAACTCTAGCTGTTGTGTGACGTTAATTATTTATTTTAAAAAGTCATCAATTCTCTTTTTGTTCTTTAAAGTATATTTAAAAGGCTTTGTAGATTTATCTTCACTTATTATATCAAGCTTAATTAATTCGTTTAAATCTCTGCTAGCAGTTTGTCTTACAATTTCATATTTATCACTATATGAATTTAAAGTTACATTGTTCTTTTCTTTCAAATATAAAAAGCCTACTAAATCGGCTTGTCTTTTGTTTAAGCCTTTGTTTAAAAGTTCATATGATACTAAATTTGCCTTTTTTCTTTCTTCCGATTTTTTATCTCGATATTGGATTAGTTTTTCAAAAGCTACTCTAATGTTCTTAATTGAATAAATAATAAAATAGTTTAAATCATTATTGTCATATTCCGTTTTTAAAAAGGCTTTGTCATATTGAGTTCTAGATTCTAAAATAACCCTAGAGATTGAAATATTTTTAACCAACACATACCCTTTTTTTAGTAAAAACCAATAAAACAAAGCCCTAGCTGTTCGTCCATTTCCATCTTTAAAAGGATGGATGAAACCAATCATGAAGTGGATGATAGAAGCTTTGATGATGGGATGTATAAAACTTTTGTCATTATTGATAAAATCGCATAGTTCACCCATAAGTAATTCAACTTCTTCCCAATCAGGTGGAATGTGTGCAATCTCACCATCAACATGATCAGTTACAAAAACTTCACCTTTTCTAAAATCTCCAGAATATTTTTCAGCTTCAGTATTAGCGGTCATTATTCTATGTAATTCTAAAATAATTTTAAAATCAATTTTAGAATTTACAAACTCTCCTATATATTCGATTGCTCTTAAGTTATTGAAAATCATTTGTTCAGATTCATTTCTGGGATTTCTTCCAGATTTAAGCATATCTCTTGCAACTTCGGTGGTAGTTGCAGCACCTTCGACTTGGGAAGAAGCAACAGCTTCTTCAAGAAGAGAATTTTTAAAAAATTCAATTCTATCTGAAGGTAAAATTGGATTTTCTTGCAATCCCCCCATCAACTTTAAATCAAAGTCATGTAAATTTTTAGAAATGAATTGAGATATGAAGTATTGAAATTTGTATTTTCCAAATTCAATACTTTCATATTTACTAGTTCGGTATGTTTTTAATAATGTCCAATTGTCAATTTGAGAGTCGAAAGGAACTTCTTTTTTGTATTTGAAGTCATCCCAATAATAATATTTTTCATCGGATTTTATAATAAAATCTTCAAATTCACCTTTCCAAATTCTTTGGAGGTAATCTATATTTAAATTGAATATAGGTGGTTTTTCAAGTTTCATATTAAACATTGTTAAATTGTTATTCAAAATTAACAATGTTTAAGTTAACATGCAAGTTTTTGGTTTAAATATTGTACAACGTCAGTTTGTCTAAAACACTTCGTTTGTGCTATTTTAGATTCTATTGTAAAGTAAAAATAGCTAATTTAAGTTACACAAAAAAACTTTTAGACAACTCCATAAAGGTAGATATGAAATAGGTGAGCCTGTCTTGATCTAGCCGAAGGATTCAACCACGGTTTACTTCACTTTTAGTATTGGTGCTTTTTGTGTTCAGTGATTACAATGCATTACTTCGTCTGTTCGCTTTGCTCGGGTGTTCGTGCTTCGCATTCAATGACCCACAGTCTGTTCGCTTTGCTCGGGTGTTCGTGCCTCGCATTCAATGACCCACAGAGTGATGATGAATACCTATAAAAACAATAAAACTTGTAAATAAACTCTAGTTGTTACCAGCAGTTTATTTTTCTACATCTAAAGTCATTTTACCAGGAATTTTTATAACTCTTCCATTGTACGGCATTTTTAGAAGAAGTTCAAGCGTATCTTCTTCAATTGTTTTTGGTGTAAATTGAAATTCAAACCTTGTCTGATTACTTTCACCAACCTTAATTTCTTTATTGCCTTCGAGTTTATAAATTTCATATTTCGGCAAAGTCTTATTGAAAGTTTGAAGCAACATAACAATTTCATTTTTCTTTCCAACTTTGATAACTTTTGTATTAGGAATTCCAATCAATATTTGAGAGTATAAAAAGTCTGCCTCGACTTTTTTCAGAGAATCTTTCAACTTTAAATTTTCTCTTTCGAGAAAAGAGATTTCCTCAATAAGCTTCTCTTTTTCAGTTGATTTTTCAGAGTTACAACTGATTGTTGTTAGGATGTAGATGATTGATATTATTGCGTTTTTCATAAATTGCTAGTAACGTCAGTTTGTCTAAAACCTTTCGTTTGTGTTATTTTAGATTCTATTGTAAAGTAAAAATAACGGATTTAAGCTACACTAAAAACTTTTTTGCATGCATTTTTTATCATACATCGGCAATAAATAAAACTCAAATTCCTGTGAAAGTTAATTTTATAACTAAGAGTACTTATATACATCAGTAAAGGAAATCACTCAAAAAACCGACTAATGTTGACTTCAAAAAAAAGAGGTACAAACACCTCTTGTCATTCTCTCTCAAAACTTTACCAAAAACCCATAATAATGGAAGTAGAGCAGTTTACTTCACTCAACATTATTTTTTATAGGAGTTCAGTGAATATATTTCGTTCTTGGCTCTTCGAGCCCAACGACCCACGGAGTGAAGATGAATACTTATAAAAAACAATAAAAATTGACGAATAAACCTTAGGTGTTGTAGCCAGTTTTTTTTTAATTATTCTTTTAACTCTTAAAAGTTATTTATTATTTAAAAAGCAAACATTAGGCTGAAATTGGAAATAGTCCAATTTTTAGTGTAATAATTATTTCTAGATTTTCATTTAATAAAGTTTCATTAGAAAATAAATTAAATTTTAGATTTGATTCTTTAACTTTTATAGATTCTGGATTATTAAATACAATTTTATATTGTCCCGAATTGTTAATATTTATAGTAAGTATTTTTTTAGCTCTCTTACCATTTACATAAGTTTGTACTGGCCAAAATGCTTTCTTACTTTCTATTTTCTCATTAGTTTTATTGTTAATAAGTGAAATTGAAAAATTATTAAGAGTAATCCCAAAACCGCCAAGTAAAAAAATCTTGTAAGTACCAACTTCTAAACTAATCTCTTCATTTTGACTATTAATGTTTATTATTTTGCTCATTTTTTAAATTGGCTATAACTTATTTATATACTCAGTTTTTTGTAAAATAGTTGAGCATAGCTACCCAATTTTGGGTGTATATGCACTATAAAATAGGGCTTTTCAAATATATCATTTTCTCCTTAGAAATCATCAAATTTTCTTATGTATATTCAACTTGTTATAAATATTGGTGCGGTAAAAGCTTTGTTTTTCTTGTTGCGGTTTAAAAATGACAATTTTATTGCAAGTGCATTAACGTAATTACTATAGGAGGGTGCTCTAATGCACTGTGCTTCATAGCAGGTTACTATAGGAGGGTGCCCTAATGCACTGTGCATCATAGTAGGTTACTATAGGAGGGTGCCCTAATGCACTGTGCATCATAGTGGGTTACTATAGGAGGGTGCCCTAATGCACTGTGCTTCATAGCAGGTTACTATAGGAGGGTGCCCTAATGCACTGTGCATCATAGTGGGTTACTATAGGAGGATGCTCTAATGCACTGTGCTTCATAGCAGGTTACTATAGGAGGATGCCCTAATGCACTGTGCTTCATAGCAGGTTACTATAGGAGGGTGATTTAAAAGCTATAATTACAAGTAAACAAAAAAGTTCTTGGAATGATATTACTCGAATATACATTGGTATAGTAATCGGAAGTGTTTATTTCTATAAAGTTTTCGTTGTTCAGCAAATTCTTCCCTGTAAAACTAAATGTGAAACGCTTATCACTGGGGATGTATTTAACAAAAAAATCAACGAAGTTATACTCTGTTTCTTGACCTGTTGCATAAAAGTCATAGGCAACATTTGCAAACCATTTTTTATGGGGTTTACATAGCAGTTTAAACGAATTGCTATAGCTTATGTTTTGAAAGCTCTGATTATTATTACTCGTACTCTTTCTGAAATTGTATTTTACTATGTTTTCAAAATTGAGCACCCCATCAAAAGCAGATTTCATAAAGAACTCCGATATTGAATAGTTGCTTTGGTTATTTCTTATATCTGAGCTATTGATAAAGTTTTTATAATTTGAAATACCATAATAGGTTTTTAATCGAATGGTTGTTTCAATAAAGTGTAAATATTTTTCTATAAGGAAATTGGCTCCCTTAGAACTAAAGTCTTCATTCGAATAAAAATATTCTATTTGTGTTGTATTTTGATCTATGTTTAAATTGGAGAAAAAGTTTCCTGTATTGACGTTATAGTTTATTCCAAAATTCATTTGAAACTGTTTATACAAATCATAAATGTTATAGCTCAGATTATAATTTGCTGTTTTTTGCAATTCAAAACTAGGAATACTACGCATTGACGTTCTATTACTAATTAGCAGATTATTTGTTAGTAAATACTTATCCGATAGTACGTTTGTTCTAGAGCCTAGTCCAAAACTTAAACTTGAAACGCTATTCAATTTATAATTAAAATTTATGCTAGGCTCAATAATTATAGCATCATTTCTCTTTTTGTTGTTATTCTCAATATCATTTAGATATTGATTCAAGAAAGACACGTTTAGTGTTGCCGCAATTTTCCAGTTTCTCCAATCGTAATTAAAATCATTATCGAAGAATATTTTAGACTTGGTATAGTTAATACTATTGCTACTAACAATGTCTGTACCTAAATTTTTGTCTACTAGATTAGAACGTATTGGGTTATTATCAAATTGAAGACCAATATTGGTGCTGTATTTCGCATTCTTTATTTTTCCAATAATACTGTTTTGAATATCAAAAAATATCTTTTTGGATTGCACATTTTGTACTGCATTTAAAAAAGTTGTATTTGAGTTTTCGGGTGAAATATCAAAGGTTTGCTCTAATTTATCAAATGTTTGATGCGATGTTAATTGATATGCTTTTTTATCTGAAAGTCTTTTAGTATATAGAATTTTCGATTTTACAAAAACATCATCGGATACTAAATTGGTGTTAAAGTTTTGATTACCATTTTGTATTAGAGAAGCATTGCTCTTTATTTTCTCTTTACTAACTAAAACAGTATAATCTATTGAAGAAGATGCAGAAGAAAAATGTTTTAATTCGAAATCGGCTCTTAGTAGGGTTGGTTTTTTATTTGAAACAGTATTATCACTTGTAACAAAGTTTTGGTTATTTATTGTATTATTTGTTTCGTTTAGTGTTACTGAAGATATGACGTCTTTAACAAAATAAAGATTTGATTTGTAATTAGTGTTTAAACTTTTTTTATAGGAGATATTATAATTACCGAATGTTGTATTATTTAAGACTGTTCTTTTATTATCTAGAGTGTTTAAAAAATTAAATTCCGGAATAATTTTATTGCTTTTGAATTTCTGAATAGTATATTCATTTCTACTCATTGAACTTCCAAAATAATTAAATGGCGTATAGTTTAAAGCAATATTGTTGAAACTAAGTGTGCCAAAAGATTTTAGTTTTGAAGAAACGGTTAAAAAATTAAAATCGGAATCCGTTGCTAGTTTTTCTTCTTTAAATGTACCCGAAGAGGTATTTATACTTCCTGAAATATCGGTGATGTTTTTTTTAAGTTTAAGATTTAAGGCAACTTTCCCTCCTGCTTCTAAGCCTTTTAACAACTTGTTGCTAGAAAAATTTTCAATGGCTTGCACTTGTTCTATCATGCTAACGTTGATGTTTTTGGTTCCAATGGTATAATTACCACTAAACAAATCGTCACCATCTAATTGCACTGTTTCTACCGACTTTCCTTTGTATTTTATTTCTCCTGTATCATCGTTTACTTCCATGCCGGGAAGTTTTTTTATAACATCTTGAATTTTTCTATCAGAGTCATCTGTGTAGGAAGAAACATTAAAATTTACCGTATCTTTTAATTGTTGATAGGGTCTCTTTTTGGCTACTATTTCTATTTCCTTTAGATTGAAACTCATTTCTTTTTCTAAAACAAAATTGTTTGTATAGGTTTTCGTTTTTTCTGGGTTTTGAATTGTTATATTAACTTTATCATAGTTAATTGCACCTACTTCAATATAGATGGAACGATATTCTTTTTTTAGCGTAATGTGATATTCGCCATTCCTAGCGATTGCAAATTCTTTGATTCCTTTGGCATAGGCAGAATCTTTAACGATTAGGTTTGCCACTGGAATGGATTGATTATCTATAGTCGTTATTTTTCCTTTTATTGTTTGTGCGTTACAATTAAAACACTTTATTAAAACAATAAAAAAGAGTGTCGTTTTGATTTTTAAATTCATTTATTCAAAAACTATTAAAGGAAAATCTAATTCATTTATAGTAACTTTGATCCCTCCATCTGGATTTTTAGATTTTCTATATTTAAAATTTCGCTCAGAAAACTCATAAATTAGTTTATAATTTTTTTCTATATCTCCTTGCATTTCATAGGGTGCAGATGTATAAATAAACGAAGTATTTTGTATTTTTTTTATAGCGGTTACATAAAAGTTATGATGATTATCTTTACTATGTGCCTCTAGAATTAACCCTGGCAAACCATACAATTTCCAAGGACCGTCACTGACAGGAATATCTGCAGTAAACCACACAATAAATGTTCTCCCGAAAATCTCGGTAATGGCTTTTTGACATTTATAGTCAAGAATAGTTTTATACTCGTCTGTAATGGTATATTCTTTTAAACAAGACTTCTCTTTAAACAAAGCACCCGCAGCGCTTCGGGTATGGATAGAGTCGTTCTTAAAAATTTTTGTAACCACATAGCCAATACTATCGCCTTGTACTTCATTTTGATTTTTTTTATAATATTCTTCATAAAAATCTTTTTTAGGATAGTGATTTTCTTGTTCTGGCACACCATTTATTACCCTATCTTTTATGAATTTAGATTGTATATTATCGGTATATAAATAGCATTTTGATATTGTTTTGGTTGAACCAAAACTATCATTTGATTCTGTAATGTAGTCATATTCTACTTTGTATTGTGAAAATGAGAAAGTAGTGATAAAAAAAAGAAGTATAATTTGATGTTTCATTATTCGAAATTTGTTATTGGCATTTCTAAATTATCAACTTTAAGTTTTAAAGTAGTTCCTTCTGCATTTTTAGATTTCCCATATTTAAATCTTTTTTCCTTAGCATCTAAATACTCTTTAATAAATGTGGCTTTATCCATTTCTTTATCATAAGGGAATTGAAAAAACAATGAACTAAATGGTGTTGTTTTTCTCATGCTAGTCAGCTTAAATTCATGTCTTCGGTCTGAACTTTCAGCATAAAGAATCAAACCTGGCACTCCTTTCAATTTCCAAGGGCCATCATGAATAGCTATCTCATTTGTAAACCAGACTTCAAAAGTTCTGAATTCATTTTTGATTATGGCTTTTTGACAATTATAATTTTCTATCATTTTAAATTCATGTATCAATTCAACTTCTAGAACATTGGTATCGAGAAACTTTATGTATTTTTTCCTAGGAGCATCATGCAAACGCACAAAGACACTATCGTTATAATTATTTTTTATGACAACTTCACCAATGCTATCACCAGGATCAGTTCTTGCAATAGATTGCATTAATGCTAAAAATTCTGAATCTGCGTTAAAGTGTTCCACTTCATTTTTTCCATTTATCACTCTGTTTTTTACAAACTTAGAATGAATACCATCTGTATATAAATAGGTTTTTAATGTGATGGCAGAACTTAGATTATCCCCAACAAAACTTTTCATTGTATAATCATATTGTATTTCATATTGCGAAAAGATGCAAAGAGGCAAGGATATAAAAAAAACTAAAATGTATTTTTTCATATGTGTAAAATTTTATTTGTCATAGGTCACATATGTTATCGCCTTTATTTCGTTGTTTTTATTTGCAACAAACTTGTTGTAGATGACGATTTCATAATTTTAAATATAATCTGACGATAAATCTAGTTCTCGTCAGATTAAAGTTGTTTAATTAATTCTTATTCTGCTGTTTCAGTAACATTTTTAGCAAGATTTGCATAAGCATTTTTTCTTGCTTCACTACAGGTTTCCGCAGTTCCTGTTCCTGTAAAAGTATCTCCATTAGAATCTTCCATAGTAACTGTTACAGTACAGCTTCCATTCTCTTTATTGATAATTACTTTTTCAGTGTTTGCCTTTTCATTTGCTTGAATCATAAAAGTTGAAGCGAACACCAAACATACTATTAATTTTTTCATAATAAATTATTTAATGATTTTTATTAACTATGTAATCTTGCTCTAGCGTCAGCTTCTGCTTCTTCACAAGTTGCACCTGTTCCTGTTGCACTAATACGTTCAGTAAAAAAAGAACCTGCGATTTGGAATTTTACTGTGGCATAAATTGTTATAGTACAATGATCCTCAGTTTTTTGATTAATGGTAGTACTTAATACCTGAATTTGAACATCTTTAACTTCCGCATTTTTAGTATCATTCGCAAAAGTAAATGAACTTGTGACTAGTAAAGCCACTACTACAAAATTTTTAATTTTCATATTAAAAAGATATAATTATCCCATTAAGGTCTTGGATGTTAAAACGACCTATTTTTAGTATTTTATAGTTATACTCAACTTATCATTGGCCAAATGATTTACTATAATAATTTTTTTTTGGGAAGTTTGGTTAATTTGTTTGTACCAAAAGTAATACAAAACCCTACAATCTTAAATACAGATTTTCTGTAAAAATTGTTAAAATTTACTAAATACAAAAATCGTCCTTTTTAAGAATCAAACACTTATATAAACAAAAAAAAATCCCCGAAAGGATTTTTGAAAATAGAATGATATGATTTGTGAATTTTTACATTGAAAAATATTTCTTTGGCACATACAGCATTCCAAAACATTCTCCATGTTCTTTTCCTAAATGTTTGTGGTGTATTTTATGTGCTTTTCTCAATCCAACTAAATATTTATTTTTTGTATTCTTGAACCATTTGAAACGTTGGTGAATGAGAACATCGTGTATTAGAAAATAGGCTATCCCGTAGCATAATATACCTAGACCAATAAAAAACAAATAGTTTAATTCTGGTGTTACTCCAAAATAGAATAATAAAATGCTTGGTATGGCAAATATGACAAAAAAGGCATCATTTTTTTCAAAAACTCCTTGATACCTTGGTTGATGATGGTCTTCATGCAGATACCACAAAAAACCATGCATTACAAATTTATGTGTGAGCCAAGTTATTCCTTCCATACAAAGGAAAGTAACAAGTGTAGTTAGTGCGAAATATAGGATTGACATTATACGATGATATTTAATTGATAACGAAGATAAGATTTTCCTAGAATTAACATCTTTAAAGGATTTGAAACACGAATACGTTTACTTAAAAACTCCTCTGGTTGTGTTTTGTTTATTTTTTTCATTAAACTTTTATAATAACGATAGGCTGTATAAACTCCAAATTTTGCTTCCGAAGGTAATTGTACTATCCCTTTAAAGGCTTCTTCAAAATCGGCGTTAATTTCGGCTACAATTTGTTTTTTATTCTCGCTTGTTAATGATGAAAAATTAACCCCTGGAAAATATACTCTTCCTAAACTCTCATAATCATGTTTTAAATCTCTCAAAAAATTCACTTTCTGAAAGGCTGAACCCAACTTCATTGCGCTTTCTTTCAATTCATTATATTTTGTAGTATCTCCTTTTACAAAAACTTTCAGACACATTAACCCAACAACATCGGCAGAACCAAAAATATACTCTTGATATTCTTCAACAGATGCATATTCTTTTTTAGTTAAATCCATTCGCATACTTTTCATAAATGGAGCTACCAAATCATGAAGTCCATATTCATGAACCACTTTTTGGAATGCATTCAAAACAGGATTAAGACTTATTTTTCTATCTAGTGCTTTTTGATACTCTTCTTCAAATTCATCCAACAAAAGTTCTTGTTCATAACCTTCAAAAGAATCTACAATTTCGTCAGCACAACGAACAAAACCATAAATAGCATAAATTTCATCTTGAATGTCTGGTGACAACATCTTTATTGCCAACGAAAAAGAGGTACTATACTTCTTTGTTATTACTTTACTGCACTCTAAAGAGGCTACGTCAAACAATGCTTTCATATGTAGGTATTTATTTGTTTTTATAGATCATATAATATCGCCTTTTCTTTATTAGTACTTGTTTGCAACAAACTTATTGTTAGTGGCGATTTCCTATGTTAAAATTTTATTGGTCTGTTCTTTACTGTTTTATTTCATCTATTTTTATTACAACTTATGGTTAATAACTATAGAATCATGTATATTCTTTTATAATTTTTTCACTCACTATTTTACCCGAAATTAATGATGGTGGAACACCTGGTCCTGGAACAGTTAATTGTCCTGTGAAAAATAAATTTTGAACTTTTTTACTCTTTATTTTTGGTCTTAAAAATGCTGTTTGGGTTAGAATATTAGCTAAACCATAGGCATTTCCTTTATAGGAATTATAATCTTTAATAAAATCGTTCACACAATAGGATTCTACAAACATTACATCATCTTTTAACGATTGTTTGGTTGTCTTTTCTAATCTGTCTATTATAATATCAAAATATTTTTCTCTAATTTCTGCTGTATCTTCCAATCCTGGTGCAATGGGGATTAGAAAAGTGGCAGCTTCTTTGCCTTCTGGTGCAAAAAACGAATCGGTTTTAGAAGGAAAGCTTGCATAATACAACGGATTTTTAGGCCATACTTTAGTATCGTAAATTTCTTTTGCATGTGGCTCAAAAGGAGTATCAAAAAACAATGTGTGATGTGATACATTTTCTACCTTCTTATTAAAACCAACATAGAACAACAAAGAGGATGGTGCAAAAACTTTTTTATCCCAATATTTTTCAGAATACACTCTGTATTTTTCTTCTAACAATTGTTCTGAATGATGATAATCGGCACCGCTTAGAACAATATCGGCAAAAAGATTTTTATCAGTTAAAGCAACACCAATAGCTTTATTATCTTTTACTAAAACTTTATTTACGTTTGCATTTGTAATAATTGTGACACCTAATTCTGTTGCCAATTTTTCCATTGCCTCAATGACACTATACATTCCTTTCTTTGGATGCCAAGTGCCTAATCCAAAATCGGCAAAATTCATAAAACTATAGAACGATGGTGTGTTTGATGGTTTTGCACCTAGAAACAACACAGGAAATTCTAAAACCTTAATTAATTTATCGTTCTTGAAACGTTTTCTAACCTGTTGACTAATGGTTGAAAAAAATTGCCCTACTCTTGTTATTGTTGCTGCACTTACTAACTCTAAAGGTGAATCTCCTGGTTTATAGACCATTTTATCAACTGCAATAGCATAGTTATCTTGTGCTTCTTTTATAAATGCACGTAATTTTTTTTCACTTCCTTTTTCAATTCCTTCAAAAGTTGCAGCGATGTCATCAAGATTATCTGAAATTGTAATTTTCTCGCTATTTTCAAAATAAACATCATAAGCAGGTGATAATTTCTCTAATCTATAATAATCGGATACTTTTTTACCAAAATCTCTAAAAAATTTCTCAAAAACATCAGGCATCCAATACCACGTTGGACCAATATCGAAATGAAAACCGTCTTTAGATAATCTTCTTGCTCTCCCTCCAATTGTATTATTCTTCTCCAACACAGTAACATCATTACCAGCTTGCGCTAAATAGCATGCTGCTGAAAGTGATGCAAAACCAGACCCAATAACAATTATTCTTTTTTTCATCTCCTATTTTTTTTGATTATGATTTAATGAGTATGGTTTATACGTCTAACATTAAATTTTGTATTCCGTCATATACCTTAATTTTATTATATGTATTGGTTACAAATTGAACTTGTTTCCCCAATAAATACAATTTATTATTGGTTTCCTTTAGTATAGTTTCGTCGAATTCCTTGAGATAATTCTCTATTTCGTCTTGTTCTGGTTTAACCGTAAAATAAGACACAAAACAAACTTCGTTGAAATAGTCTTTCATTTCTACTAAATCTTCCATTGGCACACTTTCTCCTAAATACAAGACAGTATAACCTTTGTTTAGCAACAAATAATTAACAAAAACTAATCCTAGTTCATGAATCTCATTTAAAGGTAAATACAAAACAAATACTTTCTCTCTATGAAATTTATTCTCTGCATGCAATTTTTCTATTTCTGTGAATAACTTCTGCCTGATTAATGAGCTTATGAAGTGCTCGTGAATTGGTTTTAATGTGGATGTTTGCCACAACACTCCAATTTCATCTAGAAGAGGAATAAATACTTCATAGAATATTTGTTCAAAAGATTTTGTTTCTGTAAGTTTTTTGTAGTTCTGATGAAACAATTGTGTGTCAAAATTGAACATTGCATATTTGAAAGAAGTAATCGCCAAAGAAGCGCTATTCTTTTCAGAATATATTTGTTTCACCAATTCATTAATTTCATCAATAGATAAAGAAGAAATCTTAGATATTTTATATCCGAAATTATTTAAAAAAGTAATGTTTAATAATTTCAATAAATCATCAGAGTCATACGACCGAACATTGTGCTCATTTCTATCTGGAGAAAAAATTGAATACCTTTTTTCCCATATTCTAATAGTATGCGCCTTTATTCCAGATAGGTTTTCTAGATCCTTAACGCTAAAAGTATTTTTAATTTTGTTCATCGTTTTTAGTAAATCGTTAAACAAATATACTATTATTTTTTAAACTAACGATTTACATTTGAAATAAATTTAACAAAATTATCATTAAACACATTTAAATCAACGGTTCCATCAATCCCTTCAACCCTACCTCTTTCTGTAAATTGCCATATTAACCAATCTTTTTCGGGTTTCTTTTTCCAAATATTATAATTTGCAATCCACAATGGATAATCTGAGAATTCGTCTTTTAAAAAATCGGTATAATAACTTTCTCCAGAATAAATAATGGGTTTCATTTTATAATGTTTCTCCACTTTGGCTAACCATCTTCTCAGGCCAACTTTTAAACTGTCTATAGATTGTGTTTTGGGTAACTTTTCAATATCTAGTACAGGAGGAAAATCGCCTTTAGCTAAATTCACAGTTTTAATAAAGTTATCTGCTTGCTGCAATGAGTTTTCATTGGGTCTATAGTAATGATAGGCACCACATATGAAATTATTTTCTTTTGCCTTTTTCCAATTTCTTTTAAATTTTTTATCTACTTTGTTTTTTCCTGCTGTTGCTCTTATAAAAACAAATGATAGTTCGAAAGTATCTTCTACTTTTCCAATTTTATCCCATTGTATTCTTCCTTGGTATTCAGACACGTCAAAACCAAACACATGATCTTCATGAGTACTTAAAACTTCATATATTCTCACATCTGCAATTTCTCTGTCTTTCTGCGATAGCTCTTTGCTACTTTTATTTGTTTTAAAGCCTAAATAATATAGCAATCCGTCTCTAAAATAATATATTCCTCCTCCAACAATCACCATTATAAACATAGAAAAAAACCAAAGAATAATTTTCCTAAAAAAACTAGGTTTACTCTTTGGTTTCATTTTCTTTCTATTGTAAGTGTTGGCTCTATTCTTTATAGCCATACTGAAATTTATTTTTTTGAAATTGCATTTAAAATTAAAGAAAGGATAATATAACTAAAAATGATTACAGGAATGGCTATAAAACCTATACTAAAAAGTAAAACTAAAGCATAAACTAAAAAGACAATTTGAAGCTTAGCATGTTCCCAATCTAATTTTTTAAATTTTAACGAGAAAAGTGGAATTTCAGCATTTAATAAATAGGAACTCACAAAAATTATTACTACTAAAATGTAAGGATTATCAAATGCGCTCAATAACCAATCATAGCCTCCAACATATTGAATCATAGGGATACTCATAATTAACAATGTATTTGCAGGTGTTGGCAAACCAATAAAAGAATCTGTTTGACGTTTATCTATATTAAAATTTGCTAATCGGTAACAAGATGCTAACGTAATTGCAAAACCTAAATAGGGCACAAATCCCATATAGGCAGTTTCTTCAGTAACCCAATACCTTTCATCATTCAATTGAATATATTCAAGCAACTTAAACATCATTAAACCAGGCACAACTCCACTAGTAACCATATCTGCAAGTGAGTCTAATTGTAAACCTAACTCACTAGGAACATTCAACTTTCTCGCCAAAAAACCATCCCAAAAATCAAAAAATATTCCTAAACAAACGAATAAAAAGGCATGATCATAAAAACCATTAAAAATACTTATAAGTGCTAATAAGCCACTTAACAGGTTTAACATTGTTAATGCGTTTGGAATAAATCTTTTAATATTCATATTTTTTGGTTTAAAATGGCTTTTTACTGAATTCTTTACATATATTAATGTAGTTCTAAAAAAATATAACGTGTTAATTTTTAAAGAAATAACCCATTTAATATGCTTGGATTATTCAAAAAAGCGCAATAAAATGTAATTTAATTTAATTAAGAACAAATGTAATACAATAAGTTAATACATTTTGAGTTTACTAATTAAGATTTTTATTCCATCTTTGTAAAAATTTATTTTGATTTGAAAAAGACCCTTTATATAGTATTGCTATTACAAACATTATTATCGAGTAGTCAAACCGTTAGGAAATATTCTAATGAATTTTTGAGTATTGGTGTAGATGCTGCTGCTCTAGGAATGAGTAATGCTGTTACAGCACAAACAAATGATGTTAACTCTGGTTATTGGAATCCTGCTGGATTAATACAATTAGAAGACAAGCAGTTTTCCCTAATGCATGCCAATTATTTTGCGAATATAGCGCAATATGATTATGCTGGTTTTGCAACACCTATTGATGATAGAAGTGCTATTGGCTTTTCTTTAATACGCTTTGGTGTAGATGATATTTTAAACACCACACAATTAATTGACAGTCAAGGAAACATAGATTACAATAGAATTTCACTTTTTTCTACTGCAGATTATGCACTAACCATTTCTTATGCAAGAAAACTTCCGTTAGACGGTATAAATTATGGTGTTAATGCAAAAATTATTCATAGAATTATTGGAAATTTTGCTACTGCTTGGGGATTTGGATTTGATGTTGGCATCCAATATAAAACCGATAACGAGTGGTTATTTGGCTTGATGCTTAGAGATATTACCACAACCTACAATACATGGTCCTTTAACGAGGAAGAATATCAAAAAATAAAAGATGCTGTCCCTGGAGAAAACCAAGAATTACCAGAAACAAGTGAAATTACACTCCCTAAAGCACAATTAGGAATTGCTAAAAAGTATATATTTAGATATGATTATAGCTTGACAGCCGCTGCTAATTTAAACATGCAGTTTACACAAACAAACGATATAATATCTACAAAATCAGTCAGTATGGATCCAGCAATAGGTTTTGAGTTTGGTTATATTGATTTGGCTTTTTTAAGGGCTGGTGTTGGAAATTTTCAAAAAATTACACAAATAGACAATACAAACAAACTAAGTTTCCAACCTAATATTGGATTAGGCTTCAAATATAAAGGAATTCAAGTAGATTATGCGCTCACAGATTTAGGAGATCAAAGTGCAGCTTTATATTCTAATATATTTTCTTTGAAAGTAGACTTTGATATTTTTAGATAATTTAAAAATATATAATTCATGTTTAAAAAGATACTTATAACGCTAACAATTCTTTTTTCATCTTTGGGTTTATCGCAAAAAATTCAACTATCCAATGACTCCCAAATTAGCGTTTTAACTTGTGGTGCAGGAAATGAATCATATTCTCTTTACGGTCATACTGCTATAAGAATTAAAGATAATATTCAAAATTTTGATATTGTATATAACTATGGGACATTTGATTTTAATACCCCAAACTTTATTTTAAAATTTGTTAAAGGAGATTTACAATATTTTGTATCTACAAGCAGCTATCCAAATTTTGAATATGCATATCAATATGAAAACCGTTCTATATATGAACAAGTTTTAAATTTATCATTAGAAAAAAAACAACAGCTTTTTGACATGCTAAACACTTCTTTACGAAGTGATGAACGATTTTATATGTATAAATTTATTGATAGAAACTGCACAAATATGGTTGTTGACAAAATAAACCTCGTGCTTAATGATACAATAATTACAACAAAAAAGCCTGTAGAAATTTCATATAGAGAAATACTTTTTCCCTATTCTAAGAACCATTTTTTTGAGCAGTTAGGTATCAATATTATTTTTGGAGACAAAGTTGACCAAAAAGCAGACCGTTTATTTCTTCCTTTTGAATTGTTGGATGTTTTAAAAAACACAAAAACAGACAATCAACCCTTGGTTTCTAAAACAAAAACACTATTCGAGGCTCGCCCAACCAGCTTTGAACCTTCTATAATAAATAGCATTTACACTGTAATAGTTCTATTGCTTATTATTGTGCTCTTAAACAGAAAAAAAATCAACTTAATATATTATTCTATCACTGGATTAATAGGCCTTTTTCTATGCTTGGTAGGACTTTATTCTTTTCACGAAGAAGTAATGTGGAACTATAATGCACTGCTTTTTAATCCGTTTTATTTAGTTTTAACCTATTATATTATTAAAGGTAATAAAGACAAAATTGTTTTATTTGGAAAATTAATTTTAGGATTACTTCTTGTTTATATTATTTACATGATGAACAAAGTGCATTTGCAAATGCTACTACCTTTTATTGTTTGTCATTTTATTTTAGTTGGAAGGATGATTTTAGATATTAAAAAAGTACGTTAATATTAAACTCATTGAGTTTTTGTTTAAACTATTTTTTTTTCGAAAAACCTTATTGCCGTTGAATTTGCATTTATGGCATAAAAAAGATGCTATTTACTTAAAGCTTCTTTTTTTATTTAGAATAATTCTTAAACATATAGATCCAAATCATTCTTGAAAGTTTTATATTGAAAATAGAAAGCATAATGATTACAGTTACAATAATGGGAAAAATTCTCAAATCAAATGTCTTTTCAAAAAAAGAAAACACAATAAAATAAGTAATTAATGCTTCAGCAGCACCAAGAGCGTAATTAATAAACATAGCTCCAAAAAAGAATCCTGGTTCTTTTTCAAATTTAAAATCACAATTAGGACAATTCTTATGCATTTTAGGAAAACCTAACCCTAAATTGATTAATCCATTCTTGAAAACTTTACCTTTTGAACAATTTGGACATTTGTTACCAAAAAGTTTTTTTAGCGTTTGTATCATTGTATGTAAATTTTAGCAAAAGTATAATATTATTCGTTCTACTAAGTTTTGTATATTCGCTAAAAAGTGCACAAAAAAGACATTGCTATTATGAAACAATATCCCGTTTATGAGATAGAAAATTTTGATGAAAATATATATTACAATAACCTTTATGTAAGTTCCTTTAAAGAGCATTTGAAGAAACATCATTTTATAGAAGATTTACACAGGCATAATTTTTATTTATTGGTTTTCTTCACAAAAGGAGAAGGTAAACATACAATTGATTTTGATACTTTTGAAATTAAAAAAGGTAGTTTGTTTTTGATGCAACCTGGACAAATTCATTCTTGGATGTTATCCGATGATATTGAAGGCTACATAGTTTTTTATTCTAAAGAAATTTTCAATCTCCATTTTAAAAGCAAAAAAATAGAACATTATTCTTTTTTTCAATCATTCACAAATAATCCAGAAATACTACTTAATGCAGAAAACATTATAAAAATGACACTTTATTTTGATTTAATGCTTGAAGAAAGTATGGATAATTTGAGCTACAGAAAAGATAAACTATTAAATCTCTTGGATATAATTCATGTTGAAATTGCTAGGATTTACTCTTCCGAAAATCAGCAAGAAAAACCCATTTACAATTATAAATTGAAACAATTTAATGTTTTATTAGAAGCTCATTTTAAAGAAGAAAAATCGCCTACTTTTTATGCGGAAAAAATGGCGATTACTTTAAAACATCTTAATCGAATTACTAAGTCGGTTTTGAATAAAACAGTTACTGAACTAATTGCTCAACGTGTAATTTTAGAAAGTAAGCGTCTAATGGTGGAGCGCAATTTAACAATTAATCAAATCGCGGATGAACTTGGATATTCTAGTGCTAATTATTTTGTAAAACTGTTTAAAAAACAAGAAGGAATGACTACAAAAATGTTTTTAAAGCAAATTTTTAATTAAGAAGAATAAACTTCTCCACGATGCGGTCTTAAAGCGTCACGAACAATAATCATATCCTTTTCTTCTACTACCATAAAAGCAATAGCATACATTTCATTAATGATTTCGAATCCAGTAATATCTAGCCCGAATTTTTCAAGTTGAATATATTCCTTCAAATGAATTTCATGATGTTCAGCAGTTTTTGCAGCCGCTTGCCCTCTAAAATCCCAGATTAACTTTATTTTTCGCATTAGTATTAATTTTATGAATTGTCTTTTTAAATGAAGCTTCAAAGGTAGGTTTTTATTAAATTTGAAAAAACTTTATCAAATGAAATATTCAATCTTCTTTGTTTTTATAATAGGACAATTATTTTCTCAAGAATTAACTATAGAACAAGCAAACCATTTAGCAACATTACCTATTAAATGTTTGCAGCAAGAATATCCAAACAAACTAAATCAATTATTGTTGAATGAAACTGAATTACAATCACCAAAAGAATTGCATCCTGCATTTTATGGATGTTTCGATTGGCATTCTTCAGTCCATGGGCATTGGAGTTTGGTGTATTTGTTAAATCATTTTCAAGATTTAAAAGAAAAAGAAGATATAATTAATAAACTAGAAATTAATTTATCTAAAGAGAATATTGAAAAAGAAATTGAATATTTTAATAAAGCTCATGAAAAATCATTTGAAAGAACTTATGGGTGGAATTGGTTGTTAAAGCTACAATTAGAATTAGAGAAAAGCAAGCTAGAATTTGCAAAACCATTAGCAGAAAATTTAAAACCTTTAACGCATTTATTAATTGAAAGATATTCTGAGTTTTTGCCAAAATTATTATATCCTATTAGAGTGGGTACTCATTCTAATACTGCTTTTGGATTAACAAATGCTTGGGATTATGCTATATATACCAATAATGTTGCTTTCCAAAATAGTATTAAGAAAAATGCATTGAGAATGTATGCTTCAGACGAAGATTGTCCTTTTTTTTGGGAACCAAGCGGAACCGATTTTTTATCTCCTTGTATGGAAGAAATTGGGCTAATGCAGAGAATCTTGCCCGAAAAAGAGTTCTTGGTTTGGTTGAAAAAATTTGCCCCAAATTTGTTTGAAAAGAACTTTGAGTGGGAAACGGCAAAAGTTTCGGATAGGACAGATGGTCATTTAGTGCATCTTGATGGATTAAATTTTAGTAGAGCATGGAATCTTTATGCTTTATGTAATCAATATCCAAAACGATTTTCTCATTTAAAAAAAATGGCAAATAGCCACTTAATGTTTTCATTGCCTTCTGTTGTAGATGGTAATTATGAAGGAGAACATTGGTTGGCTTCTTTTGCTTTAAGAGCTTTTGAAGCAAAAAACTAATTAGATTTGATTACTTTTGCAAAAAAATGAATAAAACTTTTTTGAAATAAATAATTTATTCTATAAAACAAATAAAAAATGCCTCGCGAATTACAATTTCAAGTCTCTCCAGAAGTAGCTGCTAATGAAGTAATGTTAGCTAATCATGTTGCAAAATTACTTCAAGTATCGTCTAAGGAAATTCAGAAAGTGAATGTATTAAAAAGATCAATTGATGCAAGGCAAAAAAACATTAAAATAAATATAAAAGCTACGGTTTTCTTTATAGGAGAAACTTATGTGGCATCAAAAATTGAGTTACCTAATTATCCGAATGTTGAAAATGCTCAAGAAGTATTAGTTGTTGGAGCAGGACCAGCAGGATTGTTTGCCGCTTTACAATTAATCGAATTAGAGCTAAAACCAATTGTATTAGAAAGAGGAAAAGATGTTCGTGGTCGTCGACGCGATTTGAAAGCAATAAATGTTGATCATATTGTTAATGAAGATTCTAATTATTGTTTTGGTGAAGGAGGAGCTGGAACATACTCAGACGGAAAACTATATACTCGTTCTAAAAAAAGAGGCGATGTGGATCGTATTCTTCAATTATTGGTTGGGTTTGGAGCTTCCGATGAAATTATAGTGGAAGCGCATCCTCATATTGGAACTAATAAATTACCACAAATAATTCAGGATATACGTAAAAAAATAATTGCTTGTGGAGGAAAAGTACTATTCGAAACCAAAGTAACTGATATTTTAATAAAGAATAATGAAATAGAAGGTGTTGTTTTGCAAGATGGGAGTAGTATAAATGCTAGTAAATTGATTTTAGCTACAGGACATTCTGCTCGTGATATTTTTGAATTGCTTGACAGAAAGAATATTCATATAGAAGCAAAGCCCTTTGCGTTAGGGGTTCGTGCAGAACATCCTCAAGAATTAATAGATAAAATTCAATATTCATGCGATTTTAGAGGCGATTTTTTGCCTCCAGCTCCATATTCTATTGTGAAACAGGTAGCGGGTAGAGGTATGTATTCTTTTTGCATGTGCCCAGGAGGTGTAATTGCACCTTGTGCGACAAGTCCAGGTGAGGTTGTGACCAACGGTTGGTCTCCTTCAAAACGCGATCAAGCAACAGCAAACTCTGGAATAGTTGTTGAATTGCGGTTAGAAGATTTTAAACCTTTCGAAAAATTTGGTGCATTAGCTGGTGTAGAATTTCAAAAAGCTATAGAACAAAAAGCATGGCAACTAGCTGGGAAAACACAGAAAGTACCTGCACAAAAAATGGTCGATTTTACACAAAAAAAAGTATCGTCTAATATCCCAAAAACATCATATGTCCCTGGAACAACAGCTGTAGAATTGGGTGAGGTGTTTCCTAATTTTTTAACCAATACTATGCGAGAAGGATTTGCTCAGTTTGGAAAATCTATGAGAGGATATTTCACAAATGAAGCCATTTTGCATGCTCCAGAAAGTAGAACCTCATCTCCTGTTAGAATTCCACGCGATTCGATAACATTGGAACATGTGCAAATTAAAGGATTATACCCTTGTGGTGAAGGAGCAGGTTATGCTGGAGGGATTATTTCTGCTGCAATAGATGGTGAGAAATGTGCGCTTAAAATAAAAGAAAGTTTAAGATTTGATTCTTAATTTCATTGGCATTTTTATACTTAGTATACAAAAAATAGTTAACTAAGAACGTGCCAATGAAATCCAAAAACACAATACTATAATATTTTTAACTCAAAAGGCACATTCACAATTAAATAAATACTTGCTTATCAGTTATTTAATTTGTATTTTAGAAGAAACAAACCCCGAGAATGCTCAAAAAGAGTCAAAAACGGGGTTTTCTTTTAAATATGTATGTCAAAAATAATACGAATAAGTGAATTTCAGCACAAATTGCCTTTAAATATTATCAATGAAGATTTTAATGTTTTTTATGAGCAATTTCTAAAGTCTGATTTAGGTAAAATTCATCTAGCTACACCTTTTTCAGAACTTTCTCAAAGTTTTAAATTGAAAGCGTGCAAAAAAGGTCCAGATTGCATTTTTAGTACTAAAGGTAAGATTGCCTTGATGATGCTAAAAAACTATTATGGTTGTTCTGATGCTAAACTAATCGAGTTGTTAAACGGAAATGTTTACATGCAATACTTTTGTGATATTGTATTACCTCTAGATTCCCCGCTTACAAATTTTAAAATAGTTAGCCAAATAAGAATGGAATTAGCCAAAAAATTAGATGTTCGAAAAGTTCAAGAAACATTAGCTAAAAGCTGGCTACCTTATATGAATGATTTAGACAAAGTCTTGATAGATGCCACTTGTTATGAGAGTGAGTTGCGTTTTCCTACCAATGAGAAACTACTTTGGGAATGTATTGTGTGGAATTACAATCAAATGAAATCATTATGTGGAATTTTAAAAATAAAACTTCCAAGAACCAAATATATTGATTGGTGTAAACGCTACAATGAGTATTCTAGAAAAAGAAAAAAAACAGCAAAGCAACGAACAAAAATGACTCGTGGTCTTCTGAAATTATTATATAAACTTAATGGAGAATTGAGTAAAATTGAAAATCAATATTCCTTTGAGCCAACCACAAAATACAGCAAACAACGCAGAATAATCCGTCTTATTTACCAACAACAATCAAAAATTTTTGCAACAGGAAAAAGCGTTCCCGATAGAATTGTTAGCATAAATAAAAGTTATATTCGCCCAATTGTGCGTGGTAAAGAAGTAAAACAAGTAGAATTTGGAGCAAAAGTAAATAAAATTCAAATTGATGGAATCAATTTTATAGAACATATAGAATACCGTGCCTTTAACGAAGGAACTCGATTTCAAAACAGTATATTTTGCGCACAAAATCTAACTAAAACTAAAGTAAGAATTACTGGAGCTGATGCTATTTATGCCACAAATAAAAACAGAACTTTTTCGTCCACAAATAACATACAAACAGACTTTGTTAGAAAAGGAAAAGCTGGAAAACACGAAGAGCATAGAAAGAAGCTAGCCTCAGAAATTAAAAAAGAAAGAGCTACTCGATTAGAAGGTAGTTTTGGCAAAGAAAAAGAGCACTATAATTTACGAAAGATAAAAGCTAGAACCAAGAAAAGTGAAATGCTTTGGATTTTTTTCGGAATACATACAGCTAATGCTAAAGAAATAGGAAGAAGAATTTACAAAAATCAAACACAACTAGCAGCGTAAAGTATTCAAAAAAATACTTTATAGGAAAAGTGCGTCTTGTTGAGAAATATCAAATTTAAAAATCATAAAAACATATAATTTTTACTACAAAATAAAAAACCTCAATTATATTAATATGAATTGAGGTTTTTATTTAAAGTATTTTTCAAAAAATCTTGTTACTTCTGAATTTGCCTAATCTAATTTGTTTTAGTTAAGGTGTTTTTTTCTAAAAAACTTATTTCTGCTAAATTTTCATAAAAAAGAACATAAAACAAACTTATTGCCCTCTAGCAAAAAGTATTGTACTTAAAGTCTTCATTACGATATTCACATCTAAAAACAAACTTCTGTGTTTGATGTAGTAAAGATCATATCTAAGTTTCATTAGGCTATCTTCTAAATTTTCTCCATAAGGATAATTAACCTGAGCCCAACCTGTCAAACCCGGCTTGATTACATGTCTTGTTTGATATAAAGGTATATTTTTGGCAATTTCTTCCACAAACATAGGTCGTTCTGGTCTAGGTCCAATTATTGACATTTCTGCTTTTAAAACATTAATAAATTGCGGTACTTCATCAATTCTCAATCTTCTTAACAATCGACCAAAAGGAGTAATCCTTGCATCATTTGTTGAAGCGAAAACAGCACCATTTACTTCTGCATTAATAATCATCGTACGTAACTTATATATTTTAAAAAGATTACCGTTCCTACCCACTCTTTCTTGAGTATATAACAATGGACCTTTATTCCAAATAACATTTAAAATTAATAAAACTGGAATCATTATTCCTAAACAAATTATCCCAAAAACAGATAAAAGTATATCAAAAAAACGAGTATAAAACGCATAAAGGGCATTTTGATTACTTCTGCTAAATGGAAAAAACTTATACAACTCTTTACTGTTATGAAATTGGATAGGCAATCTATTCGTGCTATATTCATATACTTCAGAATATTCTCTAATAATAACTCCGTTTTCAAGTAATTTTAAAAGATGCGAATATAATTCAGTTCCTATCGTTCTCGTATAACTGTTAGTAACCACTATTTCAGAAATTTGATTTTTCATTACAATTTCCTCCAAAGCATCCAGTTCAATTTTTTTTATTTTACTTTCCTTTGTTTTATTATTCGTTGAAAGATACCCAACAACTTTATAATGCGGATCTGCTTTTACTAACTGATCGACTAAATCATCGATTTTTTTTCCGTTACCTACAAAAATCACCCTTTTTATAAATCTATTGGTAGTCAAAAACGTAATATAAAAATTCCTCCAAACTAAAAGCGAAAAGAAAATTGCAAAGAAAAACAAGACTATTTGTAGCCTGTTAGAAGGCAGAACAGGCGTATAAAAAGGTGTTAATAAATAGAACAATGTAGTTATTGCAGAAGTTAGCATTATACTTTTAAGAATTTGAAACTTATTGCTTGAAATCTGCAGGTTATACATCTCAAAAACAGTCCCAACCACAGTTATGTATAATGCCAAAACTATAGACGAAAAATAATTATTTGTTGTAATTTTAAAATAATCGAAAAAAATAAATTTTCCAATTAAATAAAGGGCTGTTAGCACAAACAAAACATCAAAAACTCGTAAAAGGATTTTTCTTTCTGATATTTCAAAATGCATTTTTTTCTTACTTCTCATTCTCTGGGGGGCATTAATCATTTGCAAAATAAACAATAAAAAGATAGGAATAGAAATAAATATTGAAATTTTCTATTTAAGCAAAGAAACCCACTGTTCTTTCACATGCTTCCAATCTTTAGTCTCAACATTTTTTCTTGCATTACTAACTATTTTTTCTGTATGATTATCTGAATTTAAAATTAGAAGCGCAATAGCTTTCGCCATTCCAATAACATCATTATCATCTACAAGAACAGCATTTTCATTATTCGTAAGCATGTATGAAATACCTCCAACATTGGTAGAAACAACAGGCAAGCCAAGAGCCATTGCTTCCATGACACTTATTGGTGTATTGTCAAAATGCGTAGTATTAATAAAAATATCATGTTCCTCTGCTAATTGCCACCATTCTTCTTTTGAAAGCTGCCCTGTAAATTGAACTTTCAACCCTAAATCATTAGCCTTCTTTTGAGTTTCGATTAAGCTTCCATCTTTATCTGGACCAACCATTGTTAATGAAGCCTCAGGATGTGTTTTTCTCAACTCTAATAAAACATCAATTGCCATTTTTGGATTATAAATAGTTGCAAAAGCTCTAACCCATAATAACTTTGGAGTAAAATTTATTCTTCTCTTAAAAACGTAATGGTTAATCTCTATCGTATTTGGAATATAAATTATGTTTTCAAACCCTTTTGCTTCAAATTCACTTTTAAGATAATTTGAAGGAGCAACATTTTTATAAGCGTTATTAAAGAGTTGTTTGCATAAAAAGGGACTTGTTTCCAACCTGCTTGGCAAATTACCTCCATGAAGAATAGGAATATACTTTTTACCTAACACCCTACAAAGCTGGCTAATTATAAAGGAATACCAAAAAGCTTTTGTACTATAAGTATCAATAATCACATAATCTACTCTTCTAAATTTCATGAGTAGAATAAAAATCATATCAAGTACTCTCGCGATAAAGTTCTTTTTATCAGAAGCATAAACAACATTATACCCTTCGTTTACAAAAGATAACCCTAAAGTCTCTATAGTTGTTTTATTAAATCCATGACTAGATAGCTTGTTCCCTATGTAAAGTAGTCTCTTTCTGTTCATTGGTCTTATCAAATTTAACTTTCAATAGTGATAAAGCATATACAAATGCTGGTGCTGCCAAACGCATGGCCGCATGATTTATTGTGAGCAACCAGAAAAAATAAAAGGACAACAAAAACAAATGTGCCTTATTATCTAAATATAAAAACAAGGGTGTTATTAATAAAATGAGGATTGCTAAAATCCCTAAAGAGCCATGTTCGGCAAGCAACCTAGTTAGTTCATTATGAGAAGCAGCAACAATACCTATCAGCTCCTCCCTATACTCTTTATTTTTCCCCACCCCAATTCCTAAAACTGGGTTTTCCCAAAACATACTTAATTCTGTTCCTGCAATCTCTTCTCTTCCTCCTAATCTATCTTCTTTTACCCTTCCTTTGGCATCTTTGTTTGCGTATCTGTTTTCTATTAGTCCTCCTG
Source organism: Flavobacterium sp. KY-23415 (assembly GCF_055384985.1). Lineage (NCBI taxonomy): Bacteria > Pseudomonadati > Bacteroidota > Flavobacteriia > Flavobacteriales > Flavobacteriaceae > Flavobacterium > Flavobacterium sp. KY-23415. Next base: position 322,569 of record NZ_AP044001.1, read on the forward strand.
TTTGAGAAACGCTATAAAACCAAACTCCTGATCCAACAACAAATGAAGAAAATAAAATTAAAAACAACTTTTTTTTCATTTTACTGTTTGAAAAAACAAAAAACACAAATAGCAATAACACGACCATGAAAACACCAGTAAAAACACCACCTCTCGAAAAAGTCATAATGGCTCTGTAAGTAGCCATTAACAAGAAAAAGAAATGCACTAATTGTGCTTTTTTACTCTTAGAATAAAGCATAAATAATGCAAAAAAACAAAACATTCCTAATCCTAATATGGTGGAAACTTGATTGGGACCAAATCCACCTGAAGTTTCAAAGTTAGATTGTGTTCCTGTCACTACATCTCTAATTGATGGATTGTATAAAAAAAGATAAACGAGTGTACTTATAATTGGCAATGCTAATGCCTTTAAAACAATCCCTATCTGTTCAAAAGTAATAGTCCTTCTATAACAATATAATGCAGAAACAAACAAAGTAACTTCACCCATAATATTAAAAGCAATTGCTTTTCGAACATTTACACTATATCCTAATGTTGTTGCACCAATTAAAACACCTGGAACTAACAATAACAAAAACAGCCAATAAACGAATGAAGATTTTGAGAATCCAGTAAAGAACATTCCCATTAGCAAAAAAATCATCACTTCATATTTTGCAATTTCATATAATACATTTCCGCCAGTCATTCTTAAAAAAACTTCAGACCCTACAACATAGGCACAAACCAATAATGCTTGATTTTTATTGTTCTGTGTTTTAAGAATTAGTGCAAAACCAATTATTAAAATTATAACGCCATATAATTTAGATAAAAATGGCATTATAAAAACAATTATAGCAAGAGCTATATGCAATGCAACTAAAAAAAAATACGAATTTAGACGATTAAGCATTTAAAAATTTAATATATTTTTCACTCACAGTTTCTGGAGTATAATTTTTCTCTATTTCATGTTTTAGATTTTCACCCAATAAGTTTCTTAATTCAATATTATCAATCAAATCAACAATAGCGTCATAAAAATTATTCACTTCAAAATTAGGGATTAATATTCCATTTATCCTATTTTTAACAACAATACTAATATCTCCAACAGTTGAAGAAACAACTGGCAATGCAAAATTACCATATTCTAACAAAGAAACAGGTAAGCCTTCAGAAAAAGAAGTTATAAACCCTATTGAAGACTGTTTTATTATAGCAGCTATATCATTACAGGAACCATATAAAAATACATTTTCTTTCAAATTTTCCTCATGAATTTTATTTTGAATGGAAGCCGAATAATCATCCTTAAAGTCTTTACCAACAAAATGAAATGTCCAATCTGGATGTGAATCTTTTAAAAGCTTGGCTACGCTTAGCACTAAAAAATGATTTTTTTGAGGTCTCAAATTAGACAAACAAAGTATTCTTTTCCCATTTTCTCCTTTCAAAAATGTAAGTTGTTCTAATTCAATTGAAAGTTCTGGAAAATTCGGCAAAAATATAACCTTATTACACCAAAGTTTCTCCTCACTCCAATTTTTTAATCTTTCATTCACCGAGATAACCCCAAAAAACAATAATGAAGCAAGTTTAAGAACTCTAGTAGGTCTTTTCTTTAAGAATTCGCTATTCCCATAATGGTCGTGCCAAATTATTTTTATTTTAGGATATGTAAGCTTCAACAAAAAAGCGAGAAAGAAAGAACTACTATGGGCATGTATAAAAGAAACTCTATTTGACTTTACAAACTTTCTTAGAGTAAAAACAGAATTAAAATCGATTTTTCTTTTCTTTTTTAAAAACTTATATTCAACATTTGACTTAATACTAAGCTTTAGATCTCCTTCTTTTCTTGTAGCAATTAATCCAGAAAACTCAAATTTATTCGCTAAAAGATTTGCCAAATTAACTGCCATTCTTTCAGCTCCACCTGGTTCTAAACTATCTATCAATTGAACAATTCGCATATTTATTATTCTTTATTGAAGTAATTTTTTAATCTCATTTTCAAATCTATCAAGTGTAAATTCTCTAGACCATTCTATGGCACTTTCTACTTTTTCTTCGTACAAAGAAGATCCATCCAATATTTGTTCAATTTTTAAAACATCATTTTCTAAATTCTCCTCTAGTAAAACCCCTCTATCTCCATTTTTTAACATGTAAGACACACATGAAACATTTGTTACAATAGGCAAACACCCCCAAAACATAGCTTCTGCAACCACTTTAGGCCAACCTTCACTTTTAGATGGTAAGATTAAAAAGTGACTCTTTTTATAAGCTGTTTCAACAATCTCTTTGGATTGATTTCCATGTAAAGTTACAAATTCTTGTAATTTATTTTCACTAATATATCTTTCTAAAACTTCTTTTTGATTGCCTTCTCCATAAAAATCTAAAAAAATATTACGCCTTTTTTTTATTAATTCATGAACAACTTTCAAAGCATATATAGGATGTTTTCCTATAGTTAATGTTCCTACAAATAAGAAAAAAATTGTATCATTTAATACTCTACTATCAACATTTACTTTTTCCTTTTCTGAATAAGTTGCTGTAAAAAAAGGCTTTATATTTTTAGTTTGATTTTCCCATTCACCGTAGACTAAAACTTGCATATTTTTAGTCAAAAAAGTATTATTCAAAATCCATTTCTGTAACTTATAACTCCAAGGTTGCTTACTCTTTGGATCCCAATTCCCAGCATATTTTGCTGTTTTCACCTTCTTTGGAAAAAAAAACTGAATAAAACAAGCTAATAACGCCATATTTCCAGGACAACGTAGATGAATATGTTCCGCTTTTTTAATTGCTTTAAAAAGAACAAGGCAATTAATAAATGAAGAAAAAACCGCTTTAAATGCACCTTTCAAAGATTTTACATCAAACTCTTTTAATGTATAAACTTTATTAATTTCAAAATCTACTTTTGAATGCAATAATTCTCTGTCTTCAAACCAAACTGGACAACAAAACTCAATTTCATTTGAATATTTTGCCCAGATTCGCATTTCACTTTCATAGGGACTATAAGCAAAATACTTTTCATTTTTCTTGATTAAAGGAGCAGAAGAAATAACCAATAATTTATTCATATTAAATGTATTCTCTAGAACCATTATTAGAAATTTTAACTGCTGGAACGCCTAAAAATACTGCTCCTAAATCTGCATTAGAAGTAACTAAAGAGCAAGCACCAATTAAAACATTATCTGCTATTTTTATTTTACCAGCAACTACTGCATTTGCTCCAATATAAACATTATTACCAATTATAGGTGTTCCTCTTTTCTCACCTAGCCCAGAAACTCCAATTGTTACACCTTGAGAAATATTACAATTGTCGCCTATTATTGCATTTGCATTTATAACTATTCCTCCAAAATGCCCAATATAAAAAGAATGCCCTATTTTAACTGATGCAGGTATAGAAATACCTGTAAAAACTTCTATAGATTTTTGCCAAATTAGGCAGATGAACTGCAAAAACTGCTTTAGAACTGGAAACTTCATTTTAAAAACACTATGAGCAACTCTATACTGTAAAATTGCCCAAAACCCTTGTGTAAAAAATAATATAGTAATGAAATTACCTCCATACTTTTTATACTTTTTATAATCTGAATATAAATTATTCATCCTATTAATCAATTATTTTAGGTTTTGACAAAAATAACGAAAACCAGCCAACTATTCTTCCTAAAGCCTCTGTAAAAGCTTCTTTTCTTTTGTTTGTAGTAACAACATTACTTAATCGAATTGTTGTGAGTAATAACGTTATTAAATGCCATTTCAATTTAGCTTGGAAAGAAGGACTCGAATATTTTACTCTCCAAACATACCAACCATTTCGAACAACCATTTTGCCATATTGGTATTGATTGGGGCGACCTGAGGGGTCATGGTAGTGAGAAAGTCTCACATTTGTTGCAATTACATTCTTTCCGAATTTTTGAGCTCTAATACTAAAATCAGCATCTTCATATAGACCATACCCTTCAAAATAAGTGCTAAACTTTATCGAATCAATGACTATTCTTCTAAATGACATTGACATTCCAATTAGTAAATCAACTTCATAATTTTTACCATCTAATGGATAACCGCAAGTTCTTCCATGTGCAAATTCAGGCATAATACCTGGCATACAGTCCGACTGCAATTTAAAATAATTTCTAACCTTATTTCTACTTGCCTCTTTTATAACAAAATCATTGAACTGAAAATATTCATTCTCATTGTATTTAGTATTTTCAGTTCTCTTAACCCACTTATTTTCATTAATAGCTACTCCTCCAACACCGGTTATTTCAAAATTATTTTTGAACACATTTATTACTTCATGAAAATAATTAGGCTCTAAAATAGTATCATCATCTAAAAAGCAAACTACTTCACTAACAACTTTTACTTTTGTTATACCAAAATTACGTTGCTTTGTTAACCCTCTATCCTTTTCAGAAACTTTGAAATATTCCAAATTCTCAAATGAATTTTGTGATAACATTTCTTTTGTTAAATCATCTGAAGAACCATCAATAATTAATATTTCATCTGGATACAAGGTCTGATTTTTTACTGAAAGTAAAAGTTTTAACAAAGGTATTGAACGCTTATAAGTACAAATAATTAAAGTAAAATACATTATTAATAAAATTGTTTTGAAATTTCGATAAAATATTTTTGTCTATTTAACAAACCTAAAGCCAATTCTCGATTACTTTTTTGTATTTCTATTAATTCTTGATTTGTATAGGATTTATGAAATTGAAGTAAATCCTTAATCATTGTATCCGAATCAGTAAAAACACAGTGCTTATCCCAATTTATTTTATCGTAAAAAGGCAATCGAACATCTGTATTAACCAAAATTGGAATTCTGCCCATCATAAGTGTTTCATAAAAACGAACAGAAAAATTTCCCGAACCTCGCAAACAAAAAGTATATAAATTACGCTCAATATTCTTATAAAACTCTAAAGTAGTTTTATTTTTTTGAGCTTCTGTAGTTGCTCCTCCTCTATATTTATTTCTATAAATAAAATCTACTTCAACCATTTCTGAAATCCTAAGCTTTTCTAATAATTTAAATCGAATGCTACTCGAAGGGAAAAAAACCTGCTTATCTGTAAAATCTTTTTCTAATAATCTATTTAAAAATTGTTTTGAATAAATTATTACTTCTTTAATCCATTTAAAAAAAGAACCATCTGCATTACCTACAAATCCTATAGTTGGTTTTTCTTCTTTAATTAAATGATGCCAATTATTTTTTAAAATTGAATTAAAAGGATCGTTTATAAAAGATGGCAACACAAAAGTATTTGTATTCATTTTAGAATGAAATCCTCCCAATCTAAACATGAAAACATCTTCTAATAAAGTAGTCCCAAAATCCCCACCACTATAAATCCAAATTTTTTTTTCGAGCTTCTTTGCGGTAGCTACAAAAACATCTAGCTCTTGCTTTCTGTCATTTAACAAATAAAAACCTAAATCAACTGGTAAAATACAAACATCAGCATCTTCGATCGCTTCAACACACTTAAAGCAATCTCTTACAAGAGGGTTTTCTAAATAAAACCAATCAAAAAGCATTGGAAAAACACGTTTGCGATTCTCTGGAGTTATTTCTTCTATATTGGTGTAAAATTTTAACATCATTATATTTTTTCAGACCATTTTTTACTTGAGTTCCAATGCAAATTTGCCACTTTTAAGAACACAAAAGGGTTTTGAAAAACCTTTTTTTTCCATTTTTTAAAATAAAAAATAGTTCTATAAGCATTCCCTTGTTCAGTTGTTCTATATTTAAAATAATTTAATAGAATGGTTGGTGATGGGATGGGTTGAATTACATCTTGACTCCATTTAAAGACTGGTTTAATTCTAAATCCGCCCATAGGTGCTTTTAAATGTGTAATTGCTGGATTTGGAAAATAAACTACATCTGCTCCTACTTTTCTCAATTGCATTCCAAAATCAAAATCCTCTCCATAACAAAACTCGTAAGTAGCATCAAATTGCACTTGTTTCAAATAAGAAGATTTCACAAAACTATTTCCAGAACCAAAAATTGTAGTTTGATGAATTGTCGTATAATCAACACATTCATTAACTTGCGGGTAGGCTGTGGAAAGCACTTCAACACCATATTGCTTTATATTTGTAAATACTTTTTCAATCAAAGTAACTTCAAATCGATTGTCATCATCACACATAAAAACCCATTCACTCGTCACTTTTGAAAGCGCTAAATTTCTGGCATTACAAGCGCCAGGCTGATGTGTAAAGGTATGATCTATGATAAACGGCCAAGTTTCTTGAGTAAGAAAGTTTAATTGTGAATTACTATCAGGCGTTGGATTTTGCTCTACTATTATTACTTTTACAGGTAAGTGAGTTTGGTTTCGCAAATCACTTAAAACATTGTAAACATGACCTGAACGTCCAATAGTAGGAACAATCACATCTATTTCTCCAGTTGAAACAACTTTCTTTTTAGAACATACTTCAACAGTGTCTAAATACTTATTATTCCATTTTCGGGTAGTAAAAAACAATCCATAAATCAAAGGTAAAACAGAAAGTCTTTTTTCATAAATCAAAATATTAAAAAAAAGAACAAATAACCATTTTAAACTCTTGTGTTGCTTTACAAATCGAAACAAAATATAATCTGAACTCGATTCTTGGTTAAAATCTATGGAGCGATTCAATAATTTAGGCTCTGAATAACAAAACAAACCATTTGACATGGCTCGCTTGGTCAACGATTGCAATAAATAATCAAAAGATTCATTTTTATTTGGAACTAATTCATTCAAAGCATTTAACAAACTTGATTTTACTACACCAACTGTAACCGATACTTGCCAAGTAAAAAAAGAAACGCTTTTAGGAATTGATAAAATAGAAGCATGATCTACATACCCAAATCGTGTACTTATATATTCATTTTTATTTGGATTAAAAGACAATATCATTTTATCATGATGCAACAAAGTTGAAGCCATATGTGCATCAAAACAAGCATAAACACGTTCGTCACACCAAGCTAATACTTCTTCAGGATATTGTTTAGCCAAATCAAACAAAGTAACACCAATACTTTTTTCGAAAAGACCTAAATGATTTCCATCAGTAATAACTATTTGTGTTACTATCTTAGTATTATGAATAACTACAATCATATATTATTGAATTACTTCAAATGGTTTATTGCCTAAAATTGCTGCATATTTTGAAAAACCACTCAAGTACATTTTATTTTCTTTTAACAAATATACGCTATCACTTGATGCTATGAAAAAAAAATCAGTTAAGGTTTTTGTATGTGATTCCAAACTAGCATCATTATTTTTGACATCAACATGTTTAGGTTTTCCTTCCAAAACTTTGTATGCAGTATTTTTACGAATATAATCTAAAAATATAACACTATCAGACAAAACATAAACCGAACGATTAGGAAACAACAATGCTGTTTGATGAATTTTATTAACCAATGTTGTTATTAATTGCTGTTTTTCTTGTTCAGAAATTAGTTTAACTGAAGAATCTTTAAAATCTCCCATCAAAGATGTAAAACGAGTATGAAATACCAAATGCTCTTCCTGAGGCAATTTGGCAATTTCTTGTGATAAAAAAGCCGATTTTTTAAAGAGTTCATTAAAATTATTTCGCCATTGGTTAGTATGTTGCTCCACTGTAAATTCTGGAAACATAGTTTTAGAATAGTCAATATTACAATACACTAAAATTGTTTTTGCTTTAGATTGTTCAACTAATGCAAGCGGATTACAATCAAAATTATCCATCAAATAAAGAATCTCTGTATCAAATGGATTGTATTTCACTTCTCTTTCTAATTTCCAATCATGATCATTTGGTTCAAAATAAACACCTAAATCAAACGGATGATCAAATCGTATTTTAAAGTCATAATTTAATTCTTTTGCTACTCCATAAAACGAAATCATTCCTTTTATTCTGTCTACTAAACCACCATGTGAAAAAACACCATCAAAACAAATAATAATTGTTTTGGTCTCATTAGTTCTTGAAAAAGTAAGACGACGTCCATAAAAAAGTATCAATTTTACTCTTTTATGTAATTTATTCACTATTTTTTTTGTGCATTTTAGCATACTACTATTGATGAATTTTAGATTTGTAATATTGAATATTTTCGCTCACAACACTTTCAATATCAAATCGTTTTAAAACAAACAAACAAGCTGATGTTCCAAGCTTAACATATAAATCATCGTCTTGTAGAACAGAAACTATTCGATTAGCATATTCTTCATGATGTGAGGGATGCACTAAAAATCCACTTTTTCCATCTTCCATTAATTCTTGTGCCCAACCAATATTACTATTAACAACAGGTTTTTGCATTGCCATAGACTCAATAGTAACCATTCCTAAGGTTTCTGCATAGGTAGGAAATACACAAACATTTGCTTTTTTTATATAATCCTGTACTTCTAGGTATGGAATTTTACCAAGATACGTGACATTTGTTAAATCTTCTTCATTAAAATTCTTTTTAAGTAATTCCCAAGTCGATTTATTTCCTGTTGCTATATCAGCCGAATCGCCTCCAATTAAAACTAATTTTGCATTTGGAAATTCTTTTCTAACTTTATTAAAAATTTCTGGCAATTCAAAAACTCCTTTTTTTCTGATAATTGTTCCAATATATAACAATAATCCTTTTTCATATTGAGTAGGATTTTCATTTTGAAATTGTTTTAAATTTAAACCATAATGAATAGTGGTAACTTTATTTTTTGATAATCCAAACAATTTTGAGGATTGTTCACCAGCAAATTTTGTGGGAGAAATATAACCTTTTGCATTTCGTACTGCTAAAGTTTCGAAAACTCTATTTTTAAGTTTTTGTTTTCTTTTTTCTAGGTTACAAAAATAAGTATCGCTACCGTGAAAACGAATAATAAGTGGAATAGAAAATTTCATAAAAGCAGTAACTCCAGTATAATCAGGTGCTTCTAGAATATCAATATTTTCAGAATTCACAACTTTATTGATATAATTTTGAATATATTTTCTATAAAAAAACCATTTAGCAAAACGATACTTTTTATTAGAAATCAAATGAAAAGTAATTCCGTTTTCTTCAAAGATTTCAGCTTTTGGTTGTCCATAAATAAAAACACTAACTTTTTCTCCTTTAGCAACTAATGCTAATACCAAATTTTTAATACTCGTACCTAATCCACCAGAGTGATTTATTTTGGCATGTGGATATTCTGGTGTTAAAAAAGCAATGTGCATAGTTTATTTTCTTTCTAAAGTTACTTCAATATTTTTGGGTTGGTCTTCTTTTGAAAAGCCTCCAGAAGGATTTACTTCGAGATGAACTAAATTAAACTTTTCAGAACACTTTTTTAAAAAATCATATAACAATAGATGCTTTTCATCTAAATCATGAAATTCAAAAATCATACAATTAAACAAGTTGTTGTTATTTGTAATCTCTTCTAATAAATCATATTCACTACCTTCAATATCCAATTTTAAAATTATTTTTTTATTTGAAAAATCTTTTACTTTCTCCTTTATACAATCTAAAATACCTGTCTTATTTGACAACCATTTTTTTAAATGCCAACACCTGGCAGAACGAAGCATCATTATGAAAGTAAATGTATTAATTAAATACCTTAATTTTTCCTTTTTAAAAAAGAAGACTCGTAAAATAGCTTTTAATAGTAATTTTAATTTTGAAACCGTTGGATCTACCATTACTATTTTTAAAGTTTCATTCCTCCTAAAAAGGTCATATTCAAATTCAATATTGGAAGAAATACCACCACTAAATAAAACATCAGCTTCTAAAATATGTTTGGGAGACAAAAAATAACCACCATCTTTAATACTTCCATATTTAATAACTGAGTTACTTTCTATCAAAAACTCATTGCTAATAATTTCTAAATAATTCTCTTTCAATGTTTTTATTTTAAAAGTTAAAAAAATGCTTAATTTTTAAGAAAAATTTCTAATAAAATATTTTATATTTTTTCTTCTTAGTTTCTATTTTCAATTTTTGATATGATTCTTTTTGCTATAACTTGAAATCTATTTTCAATTAAATTATAAGTGATTGTAGAAATTAATGAAGATATTGATGTTACGAGAATAATTTTTATAATAAAATTTATTATAAAATTTGTGTGAAAATCTATCATATTAAATTCTTCTAACCAATATATTACAGCAAAATGAGTAATATAAAGACTGTAACTTATTTTCCCTAAATAAATACTTATTTTGTTTACTAAAAAATTTAATCTTCCCTTACTTATAAAAAATGTAAGTAAAGAAAACATAATTGAAAATAAAATGTGATTTACAAATAAAAAATCCATATTAAAACCAATTTGCAAAGGAATTAATACAACTATAAAAATAGCTTGATATAATTTTATTTCAGATAATTTATTCCCACTAAATATCATGAAGTATACTATAAAACCTATTGCAAATACTGGTAATTGACTTGGAAAATATAAATATATATATTCTCTTAAAAGTCTTTCTAAAACTCCAAAACTATTTAGTAGTAATATTTCCTGTAGAAAAAGTTTTAAAATTAATGATAATATAAAAAAATTTATTGCTTTATTAAAAGTTTTGATATACTTAAAAATAAATGGAACAAAAATATAAAAAGACATTTCAACAGTAATTGACCATCCTCCAGGAACAAGACTTGTTATCCAATATGGATTAAATCCATGCATGAATGTTATATTAGAAATTATGTTATAATTAGTAATAGTATCTTGATCTCCTAACCAATAACTTGAACCTAAACCATTCTGAAAAATATAATAAATAATTCCTAAGTAGTATATTGGTGCTATTCTAAAAAATCTTCTAATAAAAAAATTTAACCTAAATTTTTTTTCAGTCAAAACTCTTCTGTTAAATGATAAAAAAAGTGTCAAAGCACTTACAATAAAAAAAAGTTGAACACCACGTGAACCAAAACTTAACAAAACAGAAAAAAAATGAGGTATTTGTACACTTCCATGTTGATTTGAATGAACTAATAAAACTAGAAAAATAGCTATTCCTCTTAAAGCATCGATGTAATCATATTTATTTTCTCTCACAGTGTTTATTTTTTATATAAGCTTTTAATCTATTACAAAAATCTATGTTGCATGATACTCTTATTTATTTTTAAGTAATAATCTAAAGGATTTTAAGATTATTACTTAAAACACAACAACAAACAATAAAAACCTGATTTTTAATAAATTACACACTATTTCACAATAACATTTATCCCTTCCCAAATAATTTCAGATGCTTTGGTAGGTTGCGTTCCTAGAACAACATCAAACCATTTTTTACCTTCTGGAACATTCGATAGTTCTCCGTCTAAGATGGCTTTAACTTTTTTTGTTAGCTCCTCTTTAGCATATACAAAAAGGGCAGCTTCTTTAGAAGGCATAGAGCGAAAATGAATATATTTATAATTTTGACCTATATCTCTTATCCCTTTCTTCAATTGAGGTTGCTCATAATCAAAAAACAAACACGATTTATCATGAGCTACAAAATCAAAGACCATAGACGAAGCAATATTACCTACAAACTCTGTATAATGACAAACATTGGCTTGCAGTGCAAAATCTTCTTTAGTTGGCATAATTTCGTTCCAACTAGTTCCAACTGGTCTCCATAATGGGACTATCGACACTATAACGTCTTTATATTGTTCTAAAACTGTATCATAACGCTTTGTGAAGTCCACTGGGCATTTACGATAAATTATTCCTAAATTATATCCTTGATTATTCAATTCTCTAACAGACAATGCTAAATCTTCTAAATAAAATTGATCCAAAGGTGAAGTTACAATATCATCTCCTGAAAAACAGATGTATTTTTTTTCTAAATCTAAATTATGAGTCTCAAAAAATGACTCTTTAGTTTGTAGCAAACTTTTTTCAAAATGACTTTCAAATTGAGGAGTTCCAGTAACGAAAACTTGTTCTGGTTTTACGTAAGGACAATATTGAAGCAATTCTTTTTTCATGTAATCACTCCATACAAAATAGAAATCAGGTTCTATAAGTGTAGTTGCTTTAGGTAAATTATCCCAAGAAAAAATAAAACTTGCCGTTGGTATACCTAAATCTTGTGCTGCTAAAATTGGAGCAATTGCTTGTGTTGGCCTTGGATTAGTACAAAAGACAACATCTGGTTTGTTTTCAATTAATTGTTTTTTGCAATATTCATATTTTGATGTGCTACGTTCTAACTTCTTGATCTTATCCCGAATAGAATCTACTCCTTTTTCTGTTGATTTTGTTGCAACTAAGAAATCTACATTTAAACTTTTTATGGCATTTTTGACGCCTTTATAAGAATGAGGAAAATTATAGGTATTATAAACCGTCTCGTTGAATTTCTTATCAAAAACATTCAATTCGCAGCGCTTTCTTGCACGAGTATAAACAGTAGTCCAAGGATGCAGCTGATGATTTTCAATCATCAATTCGTTATATCCAAGTTCTTCTTTTATCTTAAATAGTGTGTTGTTCCAATAGGTAATTTCATAGCCCATTTCTGAACCAATTCGATTAAAATTTGTCAAAGCAAAATTTCTTAACCCTACTCCATCTGGTAAAAACACAAATGCTTTTTTATTCATTTTCATCTCGCTAACTAATTTTATTTAAAAGGACACACTTCCATTAAACCTACTCTCAATCTTTCCATTACTCCTTCATCTGGCAATGAAGGATAATCTTGGAATAATCTCTCAATATCTTTTTGTGAAAAAGGTGTTGTCTTTATTTCTGACTTATAGAATCCTAATTGAACCGACTCCATATAATCTTGGTATTTAATATCATTTCCAAAAACTTTATCAGATACTTTTTGCCAAACCGCTGGAATACCATAGCTATGAGCTATAATAATCCCATGGAGTGATGATGATATTATCTTCTCACATTCTAAAAACTCCATTGTTTTTGACTCAATATCGTTTGTCATTAAATCTATCACCAAAATATCCTGTGAATCTTTATGCCAATTTTTAACCATCTCATAGTCATTATAATGAGGCACAATCCCAATTTTATATTTTTTCTCGACTTTTGGATTAAAAAACCAAGGCAATAAAATAGCTGGATCACCATATATTTCAGGCACTTCATACCCTGAATTTAAAAGGTACTGTCTTGTTTGTGGTCCTCTAACCGCTAAAAAACGAGCTTTCTTTATTTCAATCTCTTGATTAATGATTCCACTCCCCCAAACAACACACTTATGATTCACATTATGAATTATACTTCCTATTGTTACATAGATTGGACTAAACCAATCATATATTGAAAACTTCTTAGGCCAAGCAAAAACAACTTTTTTATTGGCAATTTTTTCTACCAAGTATTTCCCCAAAACATCTCCATAATTCTCTTTAGATTTGCCTTGAATTATTTTTTCATTCCACCAAAATAAACGAATTTTATTTTGAAACATATTATACTTTCTTATTTTTCAACTTATCGCGTTGAACTTGTTCGATTGGTAAAATATCTTGGTTTTTAAATTGCAATGCTTTGCTCACAGCTTTTAAATCTCTAGCAAGCTTGCGAAGCCCTTCTGGTTCTAAGGAAGCGGCATGGTCAGTACCTTTCCATGTTCTATCTATGGTGTAGTGACGTTCAATAATATTAGCTCCTAATGTATAAGCAGCCACATCTACAGCAATTCCAAGATGATGACCTGAAAAACCAATATGTTTCACTTTATCACCATATTTCTGAATTAATAGATTAATATCTAACAAACATACATCTTCAAAAGGTACTGGATACCCCGAAGTGCAATTATATAATACTAAATCTTTGTTCCTATTTTTTGAAACGAAAAAATTAACTAGATCATCTGTTTCGTTCTTGGTTGTCATACCTGTAGAAATATGTATTTCTCCTTTATAATTATCGCATAACCAACCTAACATTTCATAATTATTATTACAAGCCGAAGGAATTTTAATAAACTCAGGATCTAATGACGTTATTTCTTTAGCAGAAGTGGTATCCCAAACCGATGTAGAATAAACTATACCTATTTCTTCACAATAGGCTTTTAATTCTGCATGTTGATGAACATCAAATTCTAAATACTCCCTATGTGCTCCATAAGTTTCTCCATAGGAATTAGCTGGGTTTGGATGTGGAGCATTGTATTGTTCTTCTGTAAGTAATTCAACATTATTCCGTTTTTGAAATTTCACAGCATCTGCGTTACAAAATATCTTAGCTATCTTGATTAATTCTTTAGCTATTTCCATTTCGCCTTTATGATTACATCCTATTTCAGCGATTACATAGGGTTTTTTATACTCTGTCATTTTCATTCTATTAGTAGGCAAAGAAAAATATTTTTATTGAATATTCACAACTTATCCTTATTAAACTTTCTATTTTACGTATTATAACGTTTTAGTAACTCTTAACTCCATTTTTAATTTTCTGCTAAACTAAAATCTCTTGTTATATTTCATTATCCATTCACAAACTTCTCTAATCGCACCATTAGCTGAATGATGATTTAAAACAAAATCAGCATGTTGTTTCACTGTTTCTGTAGCATTTGCAGGTGAAAAAGACCAACCAACTGTACAAATATTGGCTAAATCATTCACATCATCACCTACGTAGGCTAAATTAGACCATGAAGTAGCATTGTTTTGAATAAAATTTTGCATGAAAGAATATTTGTCTTTTACACCCAAAAAGATATGTTTAATTTGTAATTTCTCCATTCTTTTTTGAACTAAAACAGAATTTTCAGATGTTATAACGATAACTTCAACTTGATGTTGACGAAGAATTTCTAGTCCCATTCCATCACGCATATCAAACTTTTTGGCTAGTTCACCATTGGCATCATAATAGACACAACCATCTGTAAAAACGCCATCTACATCTAATACTAAATACTTAATTCTTTCTTGCTTCTTCATAGATTTCTGACGTTCCGCAAGCAAACTTTCTACCATTGTCCAATCTGATAAGCTATCAATTTCCAATAACGATTCTTCAGGCATTTCAACCAATCCAATTACACCGCTTACCCTATTTTTTGTTTTTAAGAAAGCGTTCTTTGTCGTAGCATAAACCGCTCCATTTTCCATCAACAACCCATCAAAATCTTGTCGTCTTGGTCGATTAAAAACATCATAATTCTGAGGAGTTCCATTAGCATTCCAAGTAAATCGATGTGTTTTGACCACACTAAGCGCAGCATCTTTTTCATCAATAGCTATTTGATGAATCGCTTTATTTATATCTTCTTCCTTTGTAAGAGGAGATGTTGCTTGCAAAAGACATAGGATATCAAAATCATAATTAATTCTCTCTGCAAATTCAATCATTGCACTTTCGGTTGATGCAGTATCATTTGCATTCTCATCATTACGCAGCAATCCTTTAATTTTTGAAGTCCAAGTATATTCTTTTTTTATATAATTTAAAATAGCTTCATCATCTGTAAAAACATAAACTTCGTCTAACTCAGAAAAAACAGCCTCAGACAAAACCCACGAAAATAATGGTCTTCCTAATAATTTCTTTTTATTTTTCCCCGGTATCCCTTTTGATCCTTTTCTTAATGGAATGATAGCTACTTTTTTCATGCTTTTAATTAAATTATTACACTAAAAATCTTGTTTGATCTACTTAACTTAATAAGATTATCTCTTAAATATCTTTTTTACTCTAGTCAAATATACTTTTCTTAAACCACTAGGTAAATAAGGTCTTAACTTCTTTTTTAGGAATTCAAAAGTAGAAATATTTCTTTGTCTTGTTAATTTTAGTAATTGAGGATATTTAGATTCTGGGTACAAACTTTTATAATTGTTACCAAATTGTGATGGATCACGATAAGCTTTTATGTCATATTTTTTAGTAAGCAAACTAAAAATAGATTGATCATGTCTGTGCTCATTAAATCCATCATAATTTGGCAAACCCATTATATTTACATTATCAGTTAAAATTCTTTCATCTTGAGCATAAGTTAACCACTCCTCTACAAAGCTCATTGAAAACTCTGTATTTCTCCACAAACTAAACCCTCCCAATCTTTGTTTGGTTTCATAATATCTTTCATAATCACATTGCAACAACTGGAAACAATCCCTCTTTGTCCAATTTTTTTCAATCGATTGTAGTTCAAAAACCATTAAATCATTTTTTGTATCGAAACTCGAAAGCAATTCCTCTATCGAATTTAAAAAAACACTTCCCGAATCTGAATAAAATAAAAGTTCTCCTTCCTCGATTTCTAAAAGTGCTCTTTTTATAAAATAAGGTTTCCAAAGCCAATAACCTCCTCCTCTATCTTGATTTAGAATAGATCTATTTTTAAACATAAAATCAGCATCTATATCATTATGTGAAAAAGAAATAACTTTTTTAAAACCTCCTATTTTTAATGCAGAATTTGTATTTTTTTTCTGAGCTCTAGTATATTTTTCATTAGAATAATTAATTAAAACTATCCCATTATTATTCTTGTTTTTATTATTTTGTATCTTCATTTAAATAAATTTAAATTTTAAACTGAATGGTGGTAACAATTTCCTCCAATGCTTTTTCTCTTTCCTCCTTCACAAATGATTTTCCCTTTTCACTAATTGAATTATAAACCAAAATACATTTATTCATTCTTTCAACATATTCTTCTTCTGTCATCTTTTCAATATACTCAAATAATTTTTCTGGAGATGCAAAATTTGAATAATCTAAAAAACTATCATTTGGAAAAATTTCATAAGCATTTGTCTCTTTTCCATAATATATTGGCAAACAATAATTTTCAATACTGTCCCAAATTTTTTCCGTCATGTAATTATAAGTTGCAGTATTTTCAAAACATAAATTAAACTCATAGGGTTCCATCAATGCTTTTTTTCTAGTAACCCAATCACCATCTCTTGAATCCTCTTTCGATAAATTATCTGGCCAACCTTTACCATAGACATCTAATACACCCTTCTTGGCTCCTTCAATTGCAATTTTACTTCTTAATGCGATTAAATCAATATTTTCACCATCTCTTATTAATTTTGGTGCTTTTAAACCTAAATAGTATGACATTAATGCTATTGTTTTTTTCTCTCTGAAAGTATAATTTATTAAAGGTTTTAATGTTTGGTTAATTAGACCAGCATGAAATGACAAATTGGTAACAAAAACATTTCTTGTATATATATTCATAAAATGAACATTTACAAGCCCAAAAAAATATTTTTTTTCCCTTTTAAATGAGGTGTCAAATCTAGGCTCTAAAGTCCAAATCATGAATCTTTTACCCAAAATAAATCTCCAAAAATATTTTTTTAAATGCTTTAAATTTTGAGATATAATTACATCTGCTGATTTTATATCATCAACTATATAAATATTGTGTTTATTGAAATAATCTAAATCACCTTCTACAAAATTATCAAACGGAGTATATTTAAAACTAGATGCTTTGTACAAATTAATTCTTTTCATTAAGTTTATATTTATCAATTATTTGATTTTTTATGCAGAAATAATCAAAATTTAAACATATTTTTAAATTAAGATTACTTGCTTCCTCAAAGTTAACTGTTGTTATTGCCTTTATTATTTTATTTTTTATTTCTTCTTTTGATTCACAATCTTCTATCAATAAACCATTTAGATTAGATTCAATAATTTCTTCAGTTGCTCCTCCTGGATTAGACTGAATTGGAAAAACACCCATACAAATAGCTTCCAAAAGTGTATTCGGTATTCCGTCAGAATTACTATTACCAATATAAATTAGCGATTCTCCCATTAATTGCAACACTTCATTATGCGAAACTTTTCCAATGATTTGAAAATTGTTCCAATTTTTCAAATCAGACTGTGAGACGAATTCAAAAATCTCTTTGTCGGATCCAAAAACTTTTATTGTAAAATCCATCAATTCCTTTTGCAACAATGCAATAGCCTGTAAAACAGTAATTGCTCTACCAGATCTCCCTTGAAATCCTTTTACTAAAATTGTTTTTCTTTCTTCCAAAGGTTTCTTGTACTCTTCCATTACTTTCAAATCAAAACCACCACCCCCTGGAAACACACCTAAAAACTCACCGTTAAAACCATATTGCTTCGCTATTTCAAAATCTCGCCTACAGTCCGTAAATAAATAATTTACTCTTGCCAATACACTCTTAATATCTTTAAGGTAATTAGGTTCATTTTGAAAATAGAACAAATCGCTACCCCACGATGAGTATATCCATTTTAAACTAGCATTTTTCTTCATCACATTTTGTATTGGTGAGCAAGAAAGATAAAGCGCAAAACTATGAACTACATCGGGTTGTATTTCTTGTATATATTTTTCAAAAACTTTTTCAGTATTATTCTCATTAAACTTTTGAATCAAACGGTACAATTTTGGGAACCTATTTTTCACAAAAGTTCTTCCTAAAAA
Source organism: Flavobacterium sp. KY-23415 (assembly GCF_055384985.1). Classification (NCBI taxonomy): domain Bacteria; kingdom Pseudomonadati; phylum Bacteroidota; class Flavobacteriia; order Flavobacteriales; family Flavobacteriaceae; genus Flavobacterium; species Flavobacterium sp. KY-23415. The sequence continues at coordinate 341,097 of NZ_AP044001.1, forward strand.
ATCCCATTTTAACTTCCAATTCGTTTTTTGATTTACCCAATCTATCCTAGGAACTGTTTTACTCATCCCTGTGATATCAAACCAATAGACTTCATATCCTGATTCTTCCAATTGGTCAACCCAACGAAAAAAATGCAATGAAGGAATAGAAACCATAACTATTTTCATTTACAAAGCTATTTTCCAGATTATTTTATTATCATTTTTTCTAAATTCAAAATGATAAGGATGGTTCCTAAAGTTTTTTATAATAGCCATTAAAATACTATTATTAACCTCATCTAATGTATAAAATGAGAGATACTTTTTACCTATTATTTTCTTTATTTTATTTTTTAAATCTTTTTCTAAAGGGTGTATAATAAAATTTATCTCATATGTCCCTTTTTCTAAATTAAAAATTGTTCCATTCAAAAAGGCATCTAATTCATTCACTTCATTCGTCACCACTATTCTTTTTGAAATTAAGGTTAAAGTTTCATAATTTTCTCTTTTAGGGATGTGCCCGTATCCAAAGACTGTATTGACTTGAATAATATTATGCTCAATATTGAAATTAATATATTTATGATTTATTCTTTCTAAAAGAGTATGAAAAGGTTCTTTACTTTCACTATTTCTATACTGTTTTGGGTGCCATTGGTGCTTCATCAATATTTTATCTTGATAGTAATCAACCTCAACCCCTTTGTTTTTTAAACGAATATGTACATCTGTGTCTTCTGCTCCCCAACCATGATAAAACTCATCATAACCGTTTATCGCTTTCAAAAGATGTGTTGGATATAAAGTCATTCCAGTAGCTTCCTCATTCGAAAGAAAAGCTGTAGCAAAATTTTCAAAAGTTGTATTCTTCAAACTTTCTTCTTTCGACATAAATCCCACTTGAAAATAAATTACTTTTTCCTCCCTTTTTAACTCATCTAATGTTGTTATGAAATCCTGAGCAAAAACCATATCAATATCACCTACAAAAAAATAAGGTGTTTCACATAATTTTAAAATCGTATTTATAGCTCTACTTTTATTCCACAACTGACCTGAAACAGGATATGTTATAAAATTCAAAAAAGTGTATTTTTTCACCAATTCTTTCAGAGAACTACAATACAATTCATTAGAACCATAATCCACTAAAAACAATTTAAAATTTTTGTTCCATTGATTTTGCAAAGAATCTAAGCAATTCTTTACAATCCTTAAATCGCGATTTCTATTGGTTATTACGATTGTTAGCATAATTAGCTTTTATTTTAATACAATACAAAAAGTATTTTATCACTTTTATTTTTTCGTAGTAAAAAAAACATTTAAAAAAAACTATCATTCCTTTTTTATATTTTTTTTCTCTCATTAAGTTTGCTAACAATTCCAAGTTCATTTTCTCTATTTCAGTTTTTATCTGAGGTAAAAACCTACTAAACATTTCTTCTTTTTCCAAACAATACAAAATGTCCAATAAAGATTTTATGAAATTAGAATATGTTGATGACAATTTATGCGAAATACCTACCCCATACCTATAAACTCCAGTAACCTCATTTAAATACAGAGCCTTTTCACCATTTTTTAAAAGAAACAGATACAATGCCCAATCACCAATTTTTAATTTACTAAACCATTCAGGCAACTCATTAATCTTTCCTTTTCTAAAAACTACTGATAAAGTATTTATATAATTTCCTTTAATTAAATCTGTAAAATCTGTTACTGAAAATATATTCCTTGCCATAGAAGGAATAATGTCACCATTTCTTCTAACTATGCTATAATTAGTAAAACAAATATTACATTCAGGATTTTTTTCTAGAACCTCAACTTGCTTTTGCAACTTATTAGCATCTGTCCAGTAATCATCTCCTTCAAGCATTGCAATATATTTGGCTCCGCTATTAAAACATGCATTATAAATGTTTTTTGCATTCAAATTACCCCCAATATTCTTTTCGTTAAGAATTAACTCAATTTTATCTGGATATTTCTCTTGCAGCGCAATACAAATTTCTCTTGTTTTATCTGTTGAACAATCTTCACCAATAAACAACTTATATCTAAAATCAGTAATCTGCATCATTACAGATTCAACAGCTTGTTCGATATAAGCTTCTTGATTATAAGTCACCATCCAAATGGCAACCAATATATCATTATTTTTTCCAGACTGCATATCCAAAACCTGTTTTTCCGAAGCCATTTCCATTATAAAACATTAAATATTGTGCTCCAACTTTTACTAAATAAGGATAAGATATCATTTCTGAATCCCAACCCATTTCAGATATGCTTATTCCAGAAGAATCATCCATACGTGTCCATTCTACACCATCATTTGATTCTGCATATCCTATTCTATAAGTATTTTCAATATTAGTACGGTAATCACATTTTTTTCTTTTCCCAAACCACATTTTATATTTCCCTTCTTCTTTTATTACAGATGCACTAACTAAACCACCTTCGTCTTCATTTAAAGGTATTGCTATTTTACCTGTTTGCTTCCAAGAAATTCCATCTAAAGATTCTGCATATTTTATATTATATATCGGTTCTATTTTTTCATTAAACTTCTCCCACTTTACGCACGACAAATACCACATTTTGAACACCTCTTTTTCTAATTTCACAAAAGAAGTTCCTGAAAAATACGGTTCAATATGATTTACAGAGATAATTGGTCCTTCTGAAAATCTAATAAAAGTTTTGCCGCCATCTTCACTAATAGCTAGGCCTACAGCATTTTGATAAGGTACTGTTCCCCTTGTTGTCCAACCAATATAATACAAATACTTTTTTTCTCCAACTGTAATAATTGAAGAAGGCATCATTCCAGAATCGTCAAAACTCCCTAATTTTCCAAAATCTAGCAATGGTTTATCATGCTCATATATAATTTTGTTAGGATTATCTTTTTCAACTTCTATATAACTAATATTACTCTTCCCTTCAGTATTTCGAGTTGCATAGTAAATCCTTATACAATCTCCTAAAACGTCAGCAACTGGAACTTGAGCATGTGTTTTATTCCATTCATAATTACCTTCTACATTAAAAACGAGTCCTTTCTTAATCCACATATTACATTTCTTTTGTAGAACGTTCCGATTTTACTCCTGGATTCCCTTTATACATTGACCAAGGCTCTGTATTTTTAATTACACTTGCTGCCATAGCAACAAATGTACCTTCCGCAATCGTAATTCCGTCTCTAATTGTAGCGTTAACTCCTATAGTAGCATATTTTTCTACAACACAATGTCCTGACAAAACTACTTGAGAAGTAAACATTACATGATCTTCAATTTTAGAATGATGTCCAATATGATTTCCACTCCATAAAACCACATTATTACCTATAGAAACATAAGGCTGAATAGTATTGTTCTCTAAAACAAAACAATTATCACCTATTGTAGTATTAAAAATAGTAGCTTTACTACTCACATAACTTATTAGTTCATATCCTTTCGATTTTATTTCATTATAAATTTTTTCCCTTACTCTATTCATTTTTACAGGAGCCATAGGAGCAAAAAACTTATATTCATTTACAGGATAATTTTCTTCTATAGTTTCAAAAGCAACGATAGGCAAATTATGAAATTGTTTTTCACTTGGTATGTATTCTTCATTAACACAAAATGCTACAACTTCATGTTCCGAATCATTTTCTAAATAATAATGTGCTAACTCTGCAAAATCTTGTATTCCAAATATGATAACTTTTGCCATATCCTTTATTTTTTATAAACATAAATTGTATATTCATAAAGTCCATAGTCGTTTCTAATGACATGACTTCTTGATAGATTCTTACATAAAAAAGAACTTAACAAATCATATGACACATGAAACAAGTCGTCTCTTTCCCAGTCAACATTTTTTGACATTACATTAAAAGCAAATCCTTTATTACATTTCTTAAATATCATAGTAATCATCTTAGTAAAATAGTCCCACATTTCTTCAAATAATAACTCTCTTTTTTCTGTAAAAACACCATTCATTACAATATAATCAAAAGTTGGGAAATCTAAATTTTCTTGAAGAATATCTTGACAAAAAAAAGTAATTTCAGGAAACTTTTCTTTTGCAACATTTATAAACTTCTGAGAAATATCTAATCCTGAATAAGTGATATTTTCTATTTTATTTTTTTTAATGTATTCTAACAAATGAGCTGTACCACATCCGAAATCTAAAAGCGTAACATTTTCGCCCTCTGAAGTATTAAATTTCAGAATATCTAACATCACTTTATATCTCTTATCAACATCTTCCTGTTTTGGCCAATCTACTCCAAGGTGATTATCTCCATGCTTTTCTAAACAGCTCTCGTAGTGTGATATTATTTTATTATATGGTTTTTCCATGATTATACTAATTCGTAATTATCCAAAAATAAACTAATTTCTTCAATTGAGTTAAACATCATTACATCGATTATTGATAACCAAGGCAGAAATTTGTTATTAAACTGTTTATACTCTATAGGGGTGGTCTTTATGAAATTCAACAGTAACTTTTCATCTAAAAAATTTTCTTTGTCATATAATGCTAATCCTCCTATTGGATTTATATAATGATCTGCTTTTATTTTTTTACAAATCTCAATTATTTTATCTTGCCCCTTAGCTTCTTCATTTTTATTAATCGCTGATGAATTAATTATCTTAGTGTCAATTTTTAAATAATCGCATACTTGTCTTAATAAATTTGCTAAAAACTTGGATAAGTTTTTTTCTTCAAACATAATTATACTTTCAAGAGTTGGAAAAACTTGTCCAAAAAAAGGAGCTTTCTTATAAGACAAAGTAATTGTCTTTAACAAATCTTGTTTCCAATTTGAATTTTCGTCAATCTCAATTTGATTAATATGTTTATTTTGACTTACTGATTGTAAAGCCATCCTAAACAAATAGGAATTGCCGTTTACAAGCATAAAATTCCTATTAATCCATCCTTTTTTAATATAATTTACATCATCATAAACAACAAAAGTATCTACAGCTTTTATCAACTGAAAATAACCAATATAAGGAAAGAAGTAGGGCTGCATAATCGCTACTTTCATTATAATGCTTTGTTTATAATAGTTACTATAGTATTTAAGTCTGTATCATCTAATCCAACATACAATGGCAAACACATCACCCTTGTTGCAATACTTTCAGAAAAGGGCATTGCAGATTCACCTACATATTGAATTGTATTTAATGACGGATAAAAATAACGTCTAGGAAAAATATTTTTTTCATTCAACAACTCTTGTATAGCCAATAGCTTTTCTTCAGTTTCAAAAATAACGGGATAATAGCTGTAATTCCATTTTGTATTTTCTCTTATTTTGATTGTTTTCAACTTCTGAAAATTCAAATTAGCGTTATAAAAATCCACTACTCTTTTTCGCTCAGATAAAATTTTATCTATATGAGGCAAAACAGTTAACCCCATTGCTGCTTGCAATTCAGATATTTTTGCATTTATTCCTAATCCGTGAAAAGCTAAAGGACCATTATGACCAAAATTATGACTGTAAAACAATTGATGTTGTAAATCTGATTCTTTAGCAAACAAAGCACCTCCTTCACCCGTATGAAACAATTTAGTAGCATGAAAGCTACAAGTACTTACATCGCCATAATTAAAAACGGATTCTTTATTATAGGTCACACCAAAACAATGTGCAGCATCATAAATGACTTTTAAATTATGTTTTTTTGCAATTGCCTCAATTACTTCAACATGACAAGGATTCCCAAAAACATGCGTTGCTAAAATAGCTGTAGTTTTATTCGTTATTGCGGCTTCAATTTTGGTTTCATCTATAGTTAAATACTCAGGATGAATGTCTACAAAAACAGGAATACAATTTTCCCAAATAATCGCTGCTGTAGTTGCAACATAGCTAAATGGAGTTGTAATCACCTCTCCTTCTTTACCTAATAATTTAAGCGCTATTTGCAAAGGAATAGTGCCATTATTCGTAATCAATACATGATTTACATCTAAATATTTCTTTATTTTTTCTTCAAGTTCAATTACAAGCTCTCCTCTATTTGTCAACCATTGGTTTTTCCAAATACGCTCTATTTGTAATTGATATTCTTTAATAGGCGGAAAAAAGGTTTTTGTTACATTAATCATAACTTTATCCATTCAAATTGTGGTTTTATATAACCAGGTTCTCTTCCCATATAGGTTCCTAACTCTCGCCCTCCATCGACTACAGTAAATCTAAAGAAATCTTTTTCTACAAAAATTGCAATTTTCTTATCTTTTACTATAAATATTGACAAAGAAAAATTACCCGACTGAAAGAAATCTGCTGGAATAATACAACTTATTCTATTATTCCCTAAGTTCATCTTTGCTTTCCTCAATTTGTCTCCAAAAGAAAACAAAGCCTCTCCAAGTTCATTATACAAGTGAAATGTCACTTGAAAATCTCCTTCTTCTTTTAAATCGATATCTGTAATTATTTCAATTGGTTGACTTTCTAAAATAGGTTCATTTAATTTTCTTGTCGTATTTTTTACAGACAATGAATTTAATTTAAAGACAGGTTTATTATAACTTTCGTCAAATATTGTAATATTAGAACTTTCTGAGCCTCCTTCTTTCAAATAATAGCTAACGCATTCCTCTGAGGTTCCTGAAAAAGTTAATTGACCATGTTCTAGAACAATTCCTTTAGTACACAAACTCTTAACAGCTGCCATATTATGACTAACAAAAAGCACAGTTCTTCCTTCACTCTTTGAAATATCTTGCATTTTTCCAATGGCTTTTTTCTGAAATTCGGCATCACCAACTGCTAAAACCTCATCTACTACCAATATTTCAGGCTCTAAAAAAGCTGCTACGGCAAAAGCTAAACGAACAGTCATTCCACTACTATATCGTTTAGTTGGTGTGTCAATATAGCGCTCGCACCCACTAAATTCTATAATTTCATCTAATTTAGCAGTAATTTCTTTTTTGGTCATCCCCAAAATGGCTCCATTCAAATAGATATTTTCTCTTCCTGTAAGTTCTGGATTAAATCCAGTACCCACTTCTAACAATGAGGCTATTCTTCCTCTTGATTTAATAACACCTGTTGTTGGAGCAGTAACTTTTGACAGTATTTTTAACAAAGTAGATTTCCCTGCACCATTTTTACCAATTATGCCTAAAACATCCCCAGCTTCAACTTCGAAATTAATATCTTTCAATGCCCAAACGTATTCACTACTCCCTTTTGAGCTTCTGTCATTAGTTTCTCCTAACTTTAAATAAGGATCTTCCTTCCCTCTTATTTTGTACCAAAATCGATTTAAATCATGAGATAAAGTCCCTGTACCTACAGTACCTAAACGATACTGCTTGGAAATATTTTCAGCTTTTAATATGATACTTTTTTTCATTATTTCTCTTTAACAATCATATTTATATTAAACTGTATCTATAAAACTCTTTTCAGTTTTATTAAAAATTAACAACCCTAAAAAAAAGAGTGCTATAGTAACAACAACGGTATAAATAATTCCAGTAGAAGGAACAGTTGTTTCATTTAAAAGCAAATATCTGGAAGCTTCCACTACATAAGCTAAAGGGTTGTATTCGATCAACCATCCAAAATTAGGCAGCTTTTCTTTTATTAAAGCCATCGGATACATTACAGCAGAAACATACATCAAAAGTTGCACACCGAAAGCAACAAGAAAACTTAAATCTCTATATTTTGTAACTAAAGATGATATTATCATTCCGAGACCCAACCCCAAAATACCCATTATTAGAACTAAAAAAGGGAACAAAAATAGATTTAATCCTAATTGGAAAGAAAATTGTCCTGTAACCAAATAATAAGTATAAAACCCAATAAAAATAAGAAATTGGATTCCGAATTTCAACAAATTAGAAACAACAATAGACATTGGCACTATTATTCTTGGAAAATAAACTTTACCAAATATCGATGCATTTTTCTTAAAAGTATCTGAAGTATCATTTAAACATGAAGTAAAATAATTCCAAACAATCACTCCTGCTAAATTATACAAAAATGAAGGTGTATTTCCTGTTTTAATTCCTGCAACATTATTGAAAATAATTGTAAATATTATTGAGGTAAATAAGGGTTGAATCAAATACCAAAGTGGTCCAAGAATTGTCTGTTTGTAGACCGTTACAATATCTCTTTTTACAAAAAGCATCAATAAATCTCTATATCTCCAAACTTCTTTTAAGTTTAGTGAAAAAAAATCATTTTTAGGTTTTATCTCAAATAACCAATCTTCTTCAATATCATCCGTTTTATTCATAGATTGTGGGACTCTCATTTAATAATATTTCAAAAGTAAACTATTTTATAGAGCTAGCAAACTAATTTAAAAGTTTCACTTGTTAATTGATTCATTAAATTCAAAGAATAACATTACTTTTGTAGAAATAATTACATCCTAATGTTTTCATTATTCAAAACCAAACCCACGCTTTCTCAAGTCATTCCCAAAGACTATATTGACATTCATTCTCATGTTTTACCTGGTATTGACGATGGTGCAAAATCTATTGAAGATTCTAAATTTTTAATGAATGCGATGATTGGTTTTGGTTTTAAAAAAATTATTACCACACCTCACACTATCAAAAATGTTTGGGATAATTCGAGGCAGAAAATTATCGATTTAAAAGAAGTTGTTAAAGAACAATTACCTACAGAAAGCAACTTCTTACAGCTTGATTGTGCTTCTGAATATTTTATGGATGATAATTTTGTAGATCAATTTCAAAATGAAAAATTATTAACACTAAAAGAAAACTATGTCTTAGTAGAGATGTCTTACATTAATGAACCGCTTCAATTATATAACATTCTTTTTGACTTACAATTGCAAGGCTACACTCCAGTTCTTGCACATCCTGAACGCTATTCTTTTTTCCATAAAAAGTTTTCGTCTTACGAAAAATTAAAAAAGGCAGGCTGTTTTTTCCAAATGAATTTACTTTCAAGTGTGGGATATTATGGAAAAGATGTTACTATAACTGCTGAAAAATTACTTTCTAGTGGTTTAATTGATTTTGTAGGATCTGATATTCATCATAAAAACCATATTGCTGCATTCGAAAATAGACTACTAATAAAATCTATTACAAAGTTTGAAGAAGCTATTAGTAAAAACTCTTTTTTTAGCTAAAAAAGGTCTTAATTACTTTTTCTATTCGCTTTTTATCTTTCTCAGATAAATTAGAACCAGATGGCAAACACAAACCTCTTTTAAAAATATTTTCTGAAATTTCATTTCCAAAATATCGTGAATCTTTAAAAACAGGTTGCAAATGCATCGGTTTCCAAACAGGTCTTGTTTCGATATTTGCCTTTTCAAATTCGATTCGTAAAGCTTCTCTTCTTTCATAGGTTGCTAACAAAATAACACTTAACCAATGATTGGAATAAAAATCAGTATTAGGTTCTTTTAATAAAAGAACTTCTTTATTATTTTTAAAAAGAGAATCGTAAAAAGCATTCATCTTTCGTCTAGCAAAAACATGTGAATCTAACACTTCCATTTGCCCCCTACCAATTCCAGCAGAAACATTACTCATTCTATAATTATAGCCTATTTCAGAATGCTGATAATGTGGTGCAACGTCTTTTGCTTGAGTAGCTAAAAAAATGGTTCTTTCTTTATCTAATTTATTTTTTGAAATTAAAGCACCTCCACCAGATGTAGTTATTATTTTGTTTCCATTAAATGAAACTATTGCAATTTTTCCAAATGTTCCGCATTTTATATTTTTAAATGAACTTCCTAGTGCTTCCGCACAATCTTCTAAAATAGGGATGTCATATTTTTTTGAAATAGCAAAAATTTCATCCACTTTAAAAGGCATCCCATACAAATGAACAGCAATAATTACTTTAGGTTTTTTTCCCTGATTAATTCTGTTCAAAATCGCAACTTCAAGTGCTTTTGGGCAAATATTCCAAGTATCTTTTTCACTATCTACAAAAACAGGTATTGCTCCTAAATATACAACAGGATTAACTGATGCTGAAAAAGTTAAGCTTTGACAAATAACCTCATCGCCATTTTGAACTCCTAATAAGATTAACCCTAGATGAATTGCGGCTGTTCCTGAATTTAAAACAGCAACATGTGTATTCTCTTTTAAATAACTTTCTAGATCTTGTTCAAATTCTATTATATTTCTCCCTGTAGGAGCTATAAAATTATCCGCAAATGCTTCTGCAATAAACTTCTGCTCATTACCCATCATATGTGGTGAAGAAAGCCAAATTTTCTCTTGTTGCGACATAAATTTTATAGTTAAACAATAATCAATACAACCCTTCAAAAGGTTCAATAGGAATATTATTATTTAAAATTACTTTTTCTTTTTTAAAAAGCAACATAATCGTTTTGAAAACTATCTTAACATCTAATAAAAAAGAACTATTTTCTACATAATATACATCTAACTGAAACCTTTTATCCCAACTCAATGAATTTCTTCCATTTACTTGAACCCATCCTGTTATCCCTGGCTTTATTAAATGTCGCTGATCTTCAAATTCGGAATATAAATACATATAATCTGTTAATAATGGTCTTGGACCAATAAGACTCATCTCGCCCTTCAGAACATTAAACAATTGTGGTAGTTCATCTAAAGACGTTTTTCGAAGAAAATTCCCCAAAGGAGTTATTCTTTGCTCATCATTTAATAAAACGCCTTCATTATTTCGTTCATCGTTCATTGTTTTGAACTTGATTATTTTAAAAACTTTCTTTCTTTTACCTGTTCTCTTTTGAATAAAAAACGGATTCTTTTTATAAACAACAAATAACGATAAAGTTAAAAAAGACAGTAATGGAAAAAGGAAAAGTAACCCTAGAAAGGAAAACAAAACATCAATTATCCTTTTTATCCATTTCTGATACATTTTTTATTTTTTGAGAGCTTTTAAGACCCAATTTATAGTTTACCATCAACTTCTTTTCCTAGTACACCTTTCACATCATACAATACACTTTTTTCTTTTCTAAGTATATTTAAATCCATCTCTTTAAACTCTTTATGTGCAACCCCAAGTACAATGGCATCAAACTTTTTTATTGGTTTTTGAGTAACAGCTATAAGTCCATATTCATGTTTCACTTCATTACTATTCGCCCAAGGATCAAAAATTGTGACTCTAATACCGTAGTCTTCAAGTGAAGAGACAACATCAACAATTTTTGTATTTCTAACATCTGGGCAATTCTCTTTAAAGGTAATCCCCATCATTAAAACCTCAGCATCATTAACAGCTATACCCTTTTTAATCATCAACTTAACAATTTGAGAAGCTACATATTCCCCCATACTATCATTAAGCCTTCTTCCCGCTAAAATAATTTCTGGGTGATAACCTTTTTCTTGTGCTTTTTGTGCCAAGTAATAAGGATCAACACCAATACAATGTCCGCCAACCAAACCCGGTTTAAAAGGCAAAAAATTCCATTTTGTGCCAGCAGCTTCCAAAACAGCTTGAGTATCTATTTCTAAAAGATTAAAAATCTTAGCCAACTCATTTACAAATGCAATATTAATATCTCGTTGAGAGTTCTCTATAACCTTGGCTGCTTCAGCAACTTTTATTGTAGGTGCTAAATGCGTTCCTGCTGTAATAACAGCTTTATATAAATCATCTACTCTTTTACCTATTTCTGGTGTTGAGCCCGATGTTATTTTTAAAATCTTTTCAACCGTGTGTTCTTTATCGCCTGGGTTAATCCTTTCTGGTGAATAACCCGCAAAAAAATCTATATTAAATTTTAATCCAGATTTTTTTTCCAAAACAGGAACACATTCTTCTTCCGTAACTCCCGGATAAACAGTAGATTCATAAATGACAACATCTCCTTTTTTAAGAACATTCCCTACGGTTTCACTTGCTTTATACAAAGGAGTCAAATCGGGTCTATTATGTTTATCTACAGGAGTTGGAACCGTAACTATATAATAATTGCAGTCTTTAATATCACTCAGTTTACTAGAGCAAAACAAGCCTATTTCGTTTGAATTAGACGGTAATAAAACGCTTTTCAATATAGCATCTTCTACTTCTAACGTTGCATCTATACCATTGTTCAATTCTTGAATTCTCGTTTGGTTAATATCAAAACCAACCACAGAAAACTTTGTAGCAAATAACCTTGCCAATGGCAAACCAACATAACCTAATCCTATTACCGCAATTTTAACAGCCATACTTTATGATCCTATTGTTTGATAAACAAACCCAATTTCTTCTAATTCTTTCCTATTTAATAAATTTCTACCATCAAAAACAAATGCAGGCTTTAACATTGAATGATAAATTTTTTGCCAATCATAAGTTTTAAACTCATCCCACTCTGTCAAAATAGCAATAGCATGCGAATCTTTAACCGCATCATAAGGATTATCTTCTACTGTCATATACTTTTCATTTTCTTCACTGGTTCTTGATTCAAGATAATCAAGATCAAAAAGTATTTGTGCTTTTTCAACCTTAGGATCGAACACAGAAATCATTGCTCGTTCACTAATTAAATCATCGGCTACATATATAGCTGCGGATTCTCTAGTATCGTTTGTATCTTTTTTAAATGCCCAACCCAAAAAAGCAATTTTTTTATCCGAAACAGTATTATACAAAGTACTAATCATGTTTTTAGCAAAACGCCTCTTTTGATGATCATTCATAATGATTACTTGCTCCCAATAATCGGCAACTTCCTTCAATCCATAGGACTGCGCAATATAAACTAAATTAAGAATATCTTTTTGAAAACAAGACCCTCCGAACCCAACAGAGGCTTTTAAGAATTTAGGTCCAATTCTACTATCCATACCAATTGCTTTTGCTACTTCATTAACATCTGCACCAGTCTTCTCACACAATTCACTCATGGCGTTAATAGATGATACTCGTTGAGCAAGAAAAGCATTAGCAGTTAATTTTGACAATTCAGAAGACCAAACGTTAGTTGTTAATATTTTATCCTTAGGAACCCAATTCGCATAAATATCAGACAATTGTCTAATCGCTTTTTCACCTTCCAAAGAAGTATCTCCACCAATTAAAACTCTATCCGGTGCAAACAGATCTTCAATCGCAGTACCTTCTGCCAAAAATTCAGGGTTAGATAAAATTTGGAAATTTACTCCGTTACCTGTATGATCTAATATATCTTTTATTGCTTGAGCTGTTCGAACAGGTAATGTTGACTTTTCTACTACAATTTTATCAGTCTTAGCGACTCTAGCAATTTGACGTGCGCAAAGCTCTATATATTTCAAATCGGCTGCCATTCCTTTACCAACTCCATAAGTCTTTGTAGGCGTGTTTACAGAAATAAAAATCATTTCTGCTTCATCGATAGCTTTATCTACTTCCGTCGAAAAGAATAAATTTCTACCTCTAGCAGCATTTACAACCTCTCCTAATCCAGGTTCATAAACTGGCAATTTATTCAGATCTTCATCATTCCAAGCAGCAATCCTACTTTCATTTAAATCAACAACTGTTACTTTTATATGTGGACATTTTTCAGCAATCACCGCCATTGTAGGCCCACCTACATATCCAGCTCCAATACAACAAATATTTTTAATCATAATCTATTTTAAATTTTCCCAATACCATTTTACAGATTCTTTCAAACCTTCTTTCAAACTATATTTTGGGTTATAACCTAACTCTTTTTTTGCTTTTTCTATTGATGCTAACGAATGTGGAATATCTCCAACCCTGTTAGCACCATATATCACTTTTATTTCTTTTATTTCTGAATTATATAGTGAGAGAAACTCTTTCAGATATGCTACTAAATCATTCAATGTTGTTCTATCACCACAAGCTGCATTATAGACAGTATTTACAGCATCTTTACTATTAGTCAACAAAGCTAATTCATTCATCTGAATAACATTGTCTATATAGGTAAAATCCCTAGAATAATTACCATCTCCATTAATAATTGGGCTTTCTAAGTTTATAAGTTGCTTTACAAATTTAGGAATTACAGCTGCATAAGCCCCATTTGGATCTTGGTTCCTACCAAAAACATTAAAATAGCGCAAACCAATTGTTTCTATACCGTAGGTTTTACTAAAAACATCTGCATATAACTCATTGACATATTTAGTAATAGCATAAGGAGACAAAGGCTTCCCTATTATATCCTCTTCTTTTGGCAAAGCTTCTGAATCACCATAGGTAGAAGAGCTTGCTGCATAAACAAATCTTTTAACTTTAGCTTCTTTTGCTGCCATCAACATGTTTAAAAAACCTGTTACATTAACATCATTAGAGGTAACTGGGTCATTTATTGATCTTGGAACGCTACCTAAAGCTGCCTGGTGCAGCACAAAATCAATATTCTTAACTGCTTCTTTACAAACTTCAATAGCTCTAATATCGCCTTCAATCAACTTAAAACTCTTATTTTGAAGTAACGATTCAATATTATGCCTATGTCCTGTAGAAAAGTTATCCAAACAAACCACTTCATTATTTTTCAAAAAATACTCACATAAGTTAGAACCAATAAATCCCGCACCACCAGTAATCAATATTCTCTTATTCTTTAACATTTTCACTTTTCTATTTATGAACTTATTTTCTAAACCTATTCAAAAATTTCTTCCAACGACTTTTTTCAACTGTTTCATCATGATAAGACTCACCATAAGCACCATAGCCATAGCCATAACCGTAACCATAGCCGTAACCATATTTTGCAGTATTTTGGAAGCCATTAAACAAAACACTAATATTATGCAATTCTCCTCTTTTATGTTTTTCATTAACAACAGAAAGCATTCCTTTTTTTGTAAATCCTTGACGGGTCACATAAATTGTTGCATCACAAAATTTTGCTAGTTCAAGAGCGTCTGAAACCAACCCTACTGGAGGTGTATCCAAAATGATATAATCATACCTGCCCTTTAGCTCTTCAATCATATCTTGCATACTTTCTCCCATTAATAATTCAGCAGGGTTAGGTGGTATTGGTCCCGATGTTATTAAATCTAGATAGGGAATATGTGTAGATTGTATTACCTCATCTAGCTGTTTTTGACCAATCAAATAGTTAACAACACCTGTAATATTATCAATATTAAAATCTCCAAAAATCCTAGGTTTTCTTAAATCTAATCCAACAATCACAGTTTTCTTTTCTCCTAAAGCAAAAACAGTCGCCAAATTAATTGAACAAAATGTTTTTCCTTCTCCACTCACCGAAGAAGTTAACATTAAAATTTTTGAACCTTCTTTTTGTTGTTTTTTATATAAAAATTGTAGAGAAGAACGAATTGCCCTAAAAGATTCTGCTAAAGGAGATTTTGGCTTTTCAAAAACAGATAAATTGTTTTCTGTATTTTTCTTCCCAACAACTCCAATTACTGGAATTTTTGTTAGTTTTTCAATATCTTCTACCGTATTAATATTATTATCCAATAAAGACAAAATAAAAATTATTATTGTTGGAATCATGAACCCTAATAACGTAGCAAGAATATAATTAATATTGGTCTTTGGTCCTCTTAAACCACCTCCTATATCTTTAGCAGGGTCTAAAAAATCAATATCTGAAATATTAGCTGCCTTAACTATTTCTGCTTCACTTCTTTTCTGCAAAAATGTATTATATATATTATCTTTCAGATTATACTTCCTAAAAATCTTAAGATGTTCCTGTTGCTGTTCTGGGAGGATACTTACTTCCGATTCTACTCTAGAAATATTCCTATTAATACTATTCAAATCAATTTTTAACGCATTTTTAGAGCTAGCAATATTTTCTAATAAAACACTTTTTATGGCATCCATCTTTACATCTAACTCTGTAAACATTATCCCATTTTTCACTGCATATTTTAACTCATCTCTCTCTTTTGACAGTTCAATAAGCTTGCTAACATTTGACAGTATATTAGGATCATCTATATTAGCTACACTAGGTGCAGGCAAAACTGTAAAATCTACACTCTTATCTAGATAAACCTTTAAATTATCCAAATATTTAATTTTTCTCTCAACAGCATCTTTTTGAACATCAAAGTCAGATAATTTTTCAGTTAGAATCTGACCTCCTCCTTCAATTTCATAAATATTTTTACCTCTTCTAAAATTTTTCAATTCTCCTTCTGTATCTTTAATTTGTGCTTCCATTACTACTAATGTACTATCAATAAAATTAATAGTATTAGTAGCAAAAAGGTTCTTACTATCTAACTGATTTTTTTGAAGCACTTGCACAGTTGTGTTTAGGTATTCTACCAATCTGTTTTTATTTGTCCCTTGTAGCTGCAAACTAATAACAGATTGAGCTTTATTATCGGCATCAACATTAATATTCTTATATTTTGAAACAGTTGCATCAAAACCATCAAAACCCAAATAGAACTCTTTACCAATATATTGAGTAGCTGTTGGCTTCAACTTCAAACTTAAACTCAAAAACGGCAAATTAACTTTTTCATTAATTTTAAAGATCTTTTGGAATAATTTGTTATCTATTTGAAAAGTACTATTTGAATTATCCACATAATGAATTAGCGTTCGTGAAGAAAATTCCTCAAAATCTACACTTAATTCATATTGTGTTGCACTAATAAATTTTATTTTAATTAAAGTAGATGCCAATTGACCTTTATTCTTGTCAATTTCAACATAAAAAGGAACCTCTCCATAGGCATCTCTAAAAAAGTATTTCTCCTTGACTTTATATTGAATATAATATTGCAATTTATCAACAACAAATTCATTGTGCGATCTCGACTTCAATTTTGTTATTACGGTTTGAACTTTATCAGAAACACCTCCCCAATTGAATACTAAACTTGTATTAGAAGTAAAAAATGGATTATTTTCGTCTTTAACAACAATAACCGATTCCATTCCATACACTTTTTCTTTTCTAACATTAACATTATAAGCAATTAAAAAAGTAACAATCAAAGTTATCAAAAACCATTTCCAATTTTTAATAATTTTCAAAAAGAAACCTTTAAAATCAAAGCTTGACTGAGATTCAAAAAAAGTAAAATCTTTAGTATCTAACATTTTTTAATTTTATAAATTTCGAGTTAACAAAATTGTAGTTGTAATGAGCGACAATGCAGTAATAATTGTACTAATTGTTTGAACACCTGTTGTCCCTGTTCCCCAAGATTTTTGCCTTAACGGTTTAATGTATATATAATCGTTTGGCTGAATATAAAAATATGGCGATTCAATTGCTGAAGCATCTGTTAAATCAATGGTGTATGTTTCAAATCCATGAGGAAATTTTCTAATTACCTGCACATTCTTCCTGTCTCCTGTAAATGTAATATCTCCAGAATTTGCAATTGCCTCCATAATATTCACTTTATCCTGATAAAGTACATTCGTTCCTGGAGAACCAATTTCTCCATTAATTGTATATCGCAAACCTGCTAATTTTACTGTAACAAACATTCTAGATTCAGACTTAAGATATTCATCTAATAATCTCTTTTCTACTATATCTCTAATTTCTTCTACAGTATAGCCAAGTACATTTACCTCTCCTAAAACTGGAATTCTAATATTTCCATGATCATCAACACTATAACCATTAAAATAGAGACTTTGTTGACTTAGTTGGCTTGCTCCTTGAGTAGAAGAATTTGACGGACTAAACATTTCGACCAATCTTTGGTCTATTGCTTTTATAGAAATATTTAATATATCGTTTGTTTGAACTCTATAGGGCTTTGATACAGACTCGTTAACTTCAATAGATTCACTACCCTTTTTAGAATTTTGCAAATAGACTAAATCCTTATTCGGAATGCATGAAGTACATATTAATGTGAATACAACCACTAATGGCATTAAAACTTTTCTAATCTTCATTTTTTTTGTTTAAAAAACAAATATAGTTTTTAGAACTATATTTTTTATACATTATTATAAAAATATTGCTAAACTTGCCTAATTGACTGTTCAAAAGGGATTCTATGCATTAAACTTCGACCAAGTGTCACTTCATCTGCATATTCTAACTCATCACCAATAGCAATTCCTCTTGCAATGGTAGAAGTTAAAACTGCATATTCTTTCAATTGTTTATAGATATAAAAATTTGTAGTATCTCCTTCCATAGTAGAGCTTAATGCAAAAATAATTTCGGCAACACCACCTTGTTTCACTTTTGAAATTAGTGTATTAATATTCAATTGAGATGGTCCAACACCTTCTATTGGATTGATTTTCCCTCCTAAAACATGATAGACTCCTTTAAAAGAACCTGTTCCTTCAATAGCCATAACATCACGAACATCTTCAACAACACAAATAATCGATTTATCCCTTGTTGGACTTTCACAAATCATACACAATTCGGCATCTGAAATATTATGACATTCTCTACAATATTGAATTTCTTTTCTCAATTTCTCCAAAGCAGCACTAAGCATTGAGGTTTGATTCTCAGGCTGTCTCAAAAGATGCAACGCTAATCGTAAAGCAGTCCTCTTCCCAATACCTGGCAATTGAGATATTTCATACACTGCATTTTCTAATAATTTTGAAGGCAATTCCATAGTTGCAAAAATACAAAACTAACTGTTTTTAATAGCATCTTTAAGTATCTTTCTTAACATTATATATATTATAACCTATCAACAAAAGAGTTTCAATAAATACATTAAATAAATTCTATTTTTTGGAGATTCTAAAATTAAAACAATTTTTGCTTGAAGTACAATTTTTATGTAGGTTTGTTGAAATATAAAAATTATGAGTCCAATTTCTATTCTAATTTTAATCCTTTCCTATTTTAGTGTCTTAATTTTATTTTCCTATTTCACTGGAAAAAAAGAGGATTCTAGCAACGATTCTTTCTTTAAAGCAAACAAACAATCCCCTTGGTATTTAGTAGCTTTCGGAATGATTGGCTCTTCACTTTCTGGCGTTACCTTTATCTCTGTACCCGGAAAAGTAGAAAGCTCTCAATTTGTCTATTTTCAAATTGTTTTAGGATATATTATTGGCTATTTCATTATCGCATCGGTTTTACTACCACTATATTACAAACTCAACTTAACTTCAATATATACTTATCTTGAAGAAAGGTTTGGTAAATTCTCATACAAAACAGGAGCTTGGTTTTTTATAATTTCTAGAACTGTGGGCTCCAATCTTAGATTATTACTCGTTGCTGATGTATTACAAACATTAGTCTTTGAACCACTTGAAATACCTTATTGGGTTACGGTTTCTGTAACTATTTTATTAATCTGGGTCTATACTTTTAAATCTGGTATAAAAACTATTATTTGGACAGATACCTTACAAACTTTTTTCATGCTTTTGTCTGTTGGAATTTGTATTGTTGTTGTTTCACAAGATTTAGGATTAAATATTTCTAATTTTTCACAATTCATTGCTGACAGCGATTTTTCTAAAACTTTTTTCTTAGACAACGTTAAAGCACCAACCTATTTTTGGAAACAATTTCTCTCTGGAGCTTTTATTGCTATTGTAATGACTGGATTAGACCAAGACATGATGCAAAAAAATCTCACCTGCAAAAGCTTAAAAGAAGCTCAAAAAAATATGTTTTGGTTTACTATTGTACTCACAATTGTTAACTTTTTCTTCTTAGTTTTAGGTTTATTATTTACAGAATATGCCATAAAATATGGGATAGATGCACACGGAGATACATTATTCCCAATACTAGCCAATAAACATTTAGGAATTGTGGTTGCATTTAGTTTTTTACTTGGACTTATTGCCGCTGCCTATTCTAGTGCGGATAGTGCTTTAACTTCATTAACAACATCATTCAGTATAGATATTTTAGATATTGAAAAAAAATATGATACAAATACTCAAGTAAAAATCAGAAAAAGAATTCACCTAATGTTTGTATTTGTATCCATATTTGTAATCTTATTTTTTAAATATGCTTTTAAAGATTCTAGCATTATTGATAAAGTCTTAAAATTTGCAGGATTTACCTATGGTCCTCTTCTTGGTCTCTACACATTTGGTTTGTTTACCAAACTAAAAGTAAGAGACAAATTAGTTCCTATCGTTGCAATTACTGCTGTTATAACTTCATTATTACTCAACAATTATAGTCAACAATGGTTCGGATTTAAGTTTGGCTTTGAAATTTTAATCTTAAACGGATTCCTAACCTTTTTAGGATTAATACTGATCAGTCGCAAGCAAAACTAAAGTGCAAGATTCTTCATAACTAATATTATTTGCTTTCAAAATTTCATAAAATTCTGCATTCTCTGTTCCAGGATTAAAAATAACACGTCTTGGTTTTAGCGACAGAATATAATCATAGTATTCTTTTTGATTTTTTGGATTCACATAAAGCGTTACGGTATCAACACCCAAAAAATGTTTTTTTTCGGTTTCAATTTTCACATCTAAAGCCATACCTTCTTTAATTCCTAAAGCAACAACTTGATGACTTTTCCCTACTAGATTATGAATCGCTTTGTAAGCATATCGCTCCTTATTTGTGGTTGCTCCTATTACTAATGTTTTCATTTTTGTTATTTTTTTCATAAAATTAATAAAAAATAATCATAACTTTGAGATAACCTTTTTTTAAACTTTAACTAAAAAAGTACGACGTACTTTGCAAAAAAAATAGAATGGAATTATTTATTTATGTCTTTGCTGCTTTATTTTCTGTACTAAACCCACTTGGAGCTGTTCCCGTCTTTGTTGGTTTAACGCAAGATGACAGCAAACAAGAAAGGTCTAGAACATCACTTTGGACAGCTATTAATGTTGCTATAATACTAATTATATCCTATTTCGTAGGGAAATATGTATTAGAGTTCTTTAGCATTAGTATAGACGCCTTAAGAATTGCAGGTGGTTTATTAATTGTAAATTCGGGTTTTAGTTTACTTTCTGGAAATGTAAGCAAGAAAAAAGGATTAAACAAAAGAGTAACAAACGATGCCATGCATCGAAATGATATTGCACTAACCCCTTTAGCAATGCCCATGCTTGCTGGACCTGGTTCCATGTCTTTGCTTATTGCCATGTACCAAGAACAACCTGAAATATCTCAAAAAATAACCACCTGTGTTGCCATTGCTTGTGTAGCCTTTACTATTTTTTTAATTCTAAGAAGTGCTCATTACATATCTAGAATATTAGGAGCCTCAGGAATTGTTGCTATCTCTAGAATCATAGGATTCATTGTTATTGCAATTGGAATTCAATACATTAGTAGTTCTGTTGTAAATATTTTTCAATCTATATAATTCTTCCACACAATTTCAACTTTAAAATGGGAGTAGCCCTAAACATCAAACCTAAAACCACGCTCATAATTGTTATTATTTTTCTAATTATTATATTAATCACTTGCTATCCATCTGTTTCTGTTGAGACACAAACTCAAAAAAAAGAAACCGAAACAAGCAATAACAAGCAATAACATATTTATTAATATTATTTGATTTAACATTTGTTCCTCAATTTTCTTAGTAACTTTAAGAAAAAATAATTTATGAGAATCTTACTTACAGGTGCAAACGGATATGTTGGCAGACGGTTATTACCCGAATTATTAGAAAGTGGACACGAGGTAGTATGTTGTGTGAGAGATGCAAACCGCTTAGGAATAGATAAAGAAACGAGAAAACTCATAACACTTTGGGAAGTTGATTTCCTTAATGAACCAAACTTTGAGTCTATCCCACAGAATATTGATATTGCATATTATTTAATACATTCCATGTCGTCTTCTACTACTGCTTTTGACGATATGGAATCTAAGACAGCTAAAAATTTCAATCAATACATGAACAAAATACAAACCAAACAAGTTATCTACTTGAGTGGTATTGTAAATGACGAACAACTATCAAAACACCTTCAGTCTAGAAAAAATGTTGAAGAAATACTATATCAAGGCAATTATCATCTAACCGTTTTAAGAGCTGGAATTATTGTAGGCTCTGGAAGTTCCTCTTTTGAAATCATTAGAGATTTAAGCGAAAAATTACCCGTAATGATTACACCAAAATGGGTATTAACAAAAACACAACCCATTGCTATTAGAAATGTAATTCAATATCTAATTGGTGTTATTCAAAATCCAAATTGTTACAACCAATCTTTTGACATTGCTGGCCCAGATATATTAAATTACAAACAAATGCTCCAACTATATGCTACCACTAGAGGATTTAAAAATTGGATTTTCACAGTACCTGTAATGACACCCAAACTTTCTTCCTATTGGCTCTATTTTGTTACCTCAACATCCTACAAATTAGCCATAAATTTAGTAGACAGCATGAAAATTGAAGTAATTGCAAAAGACAACAAACTACAAAAACTATTAAACATTCAACCCATTTCCTACACAGAAGCCATACAACTAGCTTTTCTAAAAATAGAGCAAAACCTTGTTATTTCTAGTTGGAAAGACAGTTTAGTCAGTGGCAGATTCAAAAAAAACTTAACCGAATTCATTCAAGTTCCTAAATATGGTTGTTTGAATGATCACAAAAAGATAAAAATCACAAACCTTGAAAAAACAATAGAAAATATTTGGTCTATTGGTGGAGAAAAAGGTTGGTACTATGGAAATTGGATGTGGCAAATTAGAGGCTTTATAGACAAACTATTTGGTGGTGTTGGATTAAGAAGAGGCAGAACACACCCAACACATATAGACAATGGAGATGCACTCGATTTTTGGAGAGTTCTATTGGCAGACAAAGAAAACAAAAGATTACTATTATTCGCCGAAATGCGATTACCTGGTGAAGCTTGGTTAGAATTTAGGATTGATGAAAACAACACACTTCATCAAATAGCTACTTTTAGACCTAAAGGCATAATTGGGAGACTGTATTGGTATGCTTTAATTCCTTTTCATTTTTTCATCTTTAATGGAATGATACGAAACATTGCAGAAAAATAATCTTAAATAACAATACCTACCCATTTAACACCTCTTTTAATATGCTTTTCTCATTAAATTTCAAGTAGTACTAGCAAAAGTATTTTTTTCAAAAATTTAAAAAAAAACAGAAAAAATCGTTACAGATTTAACAGAATATCACTTATAAAATTTAACTTTTTTTTATAATTTAAGGACTAACAAAGACATAGTATTATTACTACATTTGAGAGATATTAACAATCTAAATCATAAATTTATGAAATCAAATTTTTTAAAAATTTCTGGAATTCAAGTTCTAACAAGAGAAAACTTAAAAACAATCAAAGGTAGTATTATTGATGTTGCCGACCCAAAAAATCATGATTTATCGTTGTGTGGATGTGACTGTGCTGGAGCACAAACAGGTCCTGATTATTGCAGCCTTTATTTAGCTTGCCAACCTGTTTACACCTGTAATGATACATTTGAAATGTAAATAGTTGTCATACACCTTTTAAACTGCCCTTCAAACTAGTGAAACTATGAGAAGGGCAGTCTCGTTTTAGATAATCAATTTCTTTTTATTTTTTTTAACGTCTTGTTTTATAAAAATTGCAATTTAATCCACACACAAGTCAAATAAATTAACAAGTTAAAAACTCAATTTTATCAACCTTTATTTTCGATATTTCTTTACTTTTTCATTAATTTAAACCCAAATTACGCATTAGACTTTGTTATGAGAGAAATAGATGCAAAATAGTTGCGAAGTACGGAAGTTTTTGACCCACAATTGTAGCATTAGCTACATTGAGGACGTAAAACGGAGTACTAAAGCAAATATAAAGCAGCTATTTTTCGTAATAGTATTCAAATGCTTAATTTGAGTTAAATGATTTACACTTTTAAAAAAACAAAAAGACATACATATCAAATGGACATTTGTGATAAATCGTTTTCTATAGCGATAGCAATCTGATTCACATTTTTTAACCTCCTTTTTTATTATTGAATTGTCCTTATTAAATAAAATAGGAGGTAAAAAGCAGATTTACTAGAAAAATAACTACTTTTACTCATCCTATTTTACACATAGAAACACAAATTTACGATTCATTTAAAGAAGCCATCTTTTTGGCATCTTTTTTTATCGGACAACAATAAATGCTAATATAATAAAAAGGTAAAAGTTATATTTGCGTTTTGATTTAAAAAAGAAAGTATGAAAGTAGCATTAATTACAGGGATTAATGGACAAGATGGTTCGTATTTAGCAGAATTATTATTAGAAAAAGGATACGACGTTCATGGGATTATTAGAAGAAGTTCCTCTTTTAATACAGAAAGAATAGAACATTTATATATAGAAGGTTTATTACAAGACTTACACAAAGAGAAAAAAATAAAATTACATTATGGAGACATGACTGATTCCACTAATTTGATTCGTTTAGTGCAGCAAATTCGTCCAGATGAAATTTATAACTTAGCCGCACAATCCCATGTAAAAGTATCTTTTGATATGCCAGAATATACTGCTGAAACCGATGCTGTTGGCACTTTGCGTTTATTAGAAGCTATTCGAATTTGTGGATTAACAGAAACCACTAGAATTTATCAGGCATCTACCTCAGAATTATATGGTAAAGTTCAAGAAATTCCTCAAAAAGAAACTACTCCTTTTTACCCTAGATCTCCTTATGGGGTAGCCAAAATGTATGCCTATTGGATTACCAAAAATTATCGAGAATCTTATAACATGTACGCTGTAAACGGAATCTTATTCAATCACGAATCTGAACGTAGAGGAGAAACTTTTGTAACCCGTAAAATAACTTTAGCTGCTTCTCGCATCAAACATGGCATACAAGAGAAATTATACTTAGGAAATCTTGATGCGCTTCGCGATTGGGGATATGCAAAAGATTATGTAGAATGCATGTGGTTAATGCTACAGCAAGACACACCAGAAGACTTTGTCATCGCAACTGGACTACAATACTCCGTTCGCTATTTCTGTGAATTAGCTTTTAGAGAAGCAGGTATTGAAATTGAATGGAAAGGCGAAGCAGAAAACGAAAAAGGATATTGCAAAACATCTGGAAATTTATTGATTGAAGTAGATGAAAATTATTATCGCCCAGCTGAAGTAGAAACCTTATTAGGTGACCCTACCAAAGCCAAAACCCTTTTAGGTTGGAATCCAAGTAAAACTTCAATTGAAGCCTTAGTTAAAGTTATGATGAAGCACGATTTAGAATATGTAAAACTACCTAGAGTATGCTAAAAACAGCTAAAATATTTGTTGCAGGATCAAGAGGTATGGTGGGTTCTGCCATTGTGCGTAATTTAAAAGAAAAAGGATTTACCAACATTATTACTAAAAATTCTAAAGATTTAGATTTACGAAATCAACATGCTGTTTTTCATTTTTTTGAAACAGAAAAACCGGATTATGTTTTTTTGGCAGCTGCAAAAGTTGGCGGGATTCATGCTAATAATACTTATCCAGCAGAGTTTATTTATGACAACATGATGATTCAAAATAATGTTATCCATGCTGCTTATTTAAATAAAGTTGAAAAGCTGTTTTTCTTAGGAAGTTCCTGTATCTATCCTAAGTTTGCACCCCAACCCCTAAAAGAAGAATATTTACTTACTGGAGCCTTAGAACCAACTAATGAAGCCTATGCTATTGCAAAAATTTCAGGTTTAAAAATGTGTGAGTTTTACAAAAAACAATACGGTTGTAATTTTATTTCGGCAATGCCAACCAATTTATATGGCATAAAGGACAATTTCAATCTACAGAATTCTCATGTGCTACCAGCGCTACTACGAAAATTTATTGAAGCAAAACAAAACAACGCTTCTGAAGTAGTTGTTTGGGGCTCTGGAACACCAATGCGAGAGTTTTTGTATGTAGATGATTTAGCTGAAGCTTGTATATTTTTAATGGAAAACTACAATGACACGGAAACTGTGAATATTGGTACTGGTAAAGATGTAACAATAAAAGAATTAGCTAAAACAATTAAAAAAACCGTTGGTTTTGAAGGAGAATTAGTTTTTGATACTACAAAGCCCGATGGCACTCCAAGAAAGTTATTAGATGTTTCTAAGATTAATAATTTGGGCTGGAAACATAAAATAAATTTACAACAAGGTATCGAAAAAACCTTAAACTGGATTACAGAGAACGATTTTGAAATGTTTACATAATAAAAAGAGACCTATCGGTCTCTCCATTTTACTCTTTAGATGAAACTATCCTAAAAAGTGTCCATTTTTAATAGAAAAATTAATCAAACACTATTAGAGTGACAGGTAGTTCTTCACAATTTTTAAACACGTTTTCACATCTAAATTTTGTACAATAACACCATTGTTCAATCTACTTTCACAAAAACAGACTACTCATTATCATTAATTTATCCTTATCAGTTGGTTGACATTGCATACTAATTATCAATTCGGAGCTAAAAATCTCTGGACCTATCTGCAATACTATTGCTTCAAGCGAAGTATGACAATATACAATACGCTCTTTAAGGAAATCGTTTGTAAGTTCAATAATAGACAACATAGTCTTAGCCATCTAAAGTTGAAAATCCATCACCAATAATAATACCCTTCAAGAGTTACATTTATTCCTGTTTGCTCTTTAGCCCATATTAAACCCATAGTTCTAAAAAAGAATAAAAAATATTTTCAAAAGCAATACACAAAAACCATAAATCCCCAACCAAAGCTTAGCAGATTCAGGTCTCACTATCATTACTTTTTTTAAATTATAAAAAAATCACCTTTTTGGGGTGAAATCTGTTATGTGTAAATTATAGATTTTTGTAATAAACAAATTCACAACATAATGAACAATATATCCGATATGATAAATAATTACTTTTTATCTAGTACTACAAAAGAAAAAACAGATTTAAAAAAAATTTAAGTCGATTTTATTTTAACCAGATATATAAAATGCAATTCATACTAAAAAGAATACATCGCAAATTAGATCTGCTGTTTTTTATTGGTAATACTATCGATTCAGATTATTCCATAAAGAATACAAGTTTTTTTTAACTAAATGGAAAATTATTTAAAACAAAAATATGACACAAAAAAGACAAAAAGTTTTTCCGAATTTTCCGAGTAGCCTATTAAAAAATTATAGAAATACACTACTCGGGATTTAACAACAAACAAATTTTTAAAAACTATTAAACAAATTTCAAATATGAAAACAAAAATTTTATACCTAAGTTTATTCATTGGGCTTGTTAGTTTAATGATTAATATGATATCATGTAATAAGGAAGAAGACAACGTGATTAATGAAGAAGTAGTTCAAGAAAAATACGAATTAAAAGAATTAACATTGTTAGGAGATGAAATCTATTTACCTATTGGAACAAAGTGGTTCTATACTAACAAAGAACATAATAGAGTTGAGTTTGAATTACCAAAAGGATACCAATTTCTACTTCACAATGAAACAACAGATCAATTTAAATTTGATTTTATAGGTGGTGGTTATTCTTGTACTTGTTCAAAAGGAGGAAGTTGCACCGTTTTCTATAATGGAAAGATAGGCTATGGTTGTTTACAAAGCACCTGCAACGGATCATGTACTGGCAAGGCTTCTGGAATATCAGATTTCAAAATTGAAGGAGTAGTATATGACAACAACGACACCATTAATATAGATTCTAAAGTAAAAGCAAGTTTATCTGAAATTGGAAAAAGAGGAATTTTTAACGTTGCTGAATTTAGAAACGAGATAAAAAGAAATTATGACATTATCTATAAAAATCATGAAAAGCCAAACTTTTCAATGGATAATCTTGAAAAAGAAAATCTTTTTATTGCAAAAACCTACCTATACGGTTTTGAGATAGGTCTAGTAGTCCCAAATGACATAAACTTAGGGGCTATAATACCAAACTTAAAAAATGTAGTTTCAAAAAATGCAGCAAAAATGAGCTGTAAATGTAGTGGAGGCGGAAGCGGCTGCAAATTACAAAGCAAAGGTCGTTTTGGCTATGAAGTATATTATTGTACAGGTTGCACTACTTGCACAATGAGTAATGGAGTCATTAATGATTTTTAAGTAGAATAAAAACAAACTTGAATAAATTAAAAAGCAATGAGATTTTTTTAAAACCTCATTGCTTTTCAATTTACTTTGTTTTTAGAAAAGTGTCCATTTTTAATAGAAAAATTAATCAAACACTATTAGAGTGGCAGGTAGTTCTTCACAATTTTCAAACACGTTTTCACATCTAAATGCTCTCCAACAATACCATCGCTAAATGCACACTCACGCAACTCATAACACATTATCATTAATTTAGCATTATCGGTTGGTTGACATTGTATTCTAATTATCAATTCGGAGCTAAAAATCTCTGGACCTGTCTGCAATACTATTGCTTCATGCGAAGTATGACAATATACAATACGTTCTTTAAGGAAATCGTTTATATATTCAATAATAGACAACATGGTCTTAGCCATCAAAGGTTGAAAATCCATCAACCAAAAATAATACCCTTCAAGAGATACATTCATTCCTGTTTGCTCTTTAGCCCTTATTAAACCCATAGTTCTAAAAAAGAATAAAAAATATTTTTAAAAGCAATACACAAAAACCTCCTGAGTCTTTCAATTAAAACAAGCAAACAGAAGATAATATATTGCAGTAAAACTACCTTTCATTAAATTATTCCATTAAACGTTTTAGATTCACTATACACACTAATTCCAAAAAGATGCCACTCTAAAACTCCGTTTACTGTGAATGCCGTTTTTCCATTCAAACTCTCCGTAGCTATAGACTTAGCTTCCCAACGAAAACCACGCACAAACCCTGTTAAAAAACTATTTCTTTCAAACAAATTATATTGCTTTTTTTCTGTGGAATATCCCACAAGCATTATAACATCAAAAGTCCAATTTTCTTCCAATACAACTTGTTTAATTTCCGAATAATTTTTCCCGTCAAAATCCTTAGCTACGGTTATTCGATTAGCGTTTTTCTCCGAACGAGTAGCAAAAAGTATTTGAACAATTCCAAGAATCACAATAAAAATTGAGAGACCTTTAAATTGTGGGTGAAATATCTTTTTCCCTTTTATCAAGAAACCAATAATCAGATAGAAAAAAAACAAAACAATCATCAAGTTTATTATGGTCCAAATTAAATATGTCATAGTTTTCTTTTTTTAAATAGTTAGCTAAAATACTGCTTATATTAAATAGATAAATACAAAAATAACTATTATTTATAGAACTAAATAGTAATTCTAGAAGAGTAATTACTTGTTACTCTTTTATTGTTATTTTCTTCTTTCAAGGTTATCATTCAATCTTCTCAATTCTATCAAAATAGAATCGTTTTTCTCTTTCCCAATAGCTCTATTAATGGTATGTTCTATTATTTCTCCAATAGAATCTTTTAAAAAAAACTCACTGTCTTGCATCAAATTTACAATACTTTTATCTGTTAAACTCTGCTTGCTTTTTCCAAGACTAATATTTATTATTTTTCCACCAATTAAACCTTCATTTTGAATTTTAAATTTAGAATCTACAGGAATTTCAATTTCAGATTCTAGATTTGCCAAAATTGTTACTGCTCCATTTTCATCAAGTTTAACACTCGAAATCTCTCCAATCTCAAGACCACTAATTTTCAATTTTGTTTCATTTGTAATCCCATCTGCATTCGTTGCTTTCAACACCAATGATTTAGTCTTTGAGCAAGAAAAAAAAGAGATTAGAATTACAAATAGCAATATTTTTTTCATCTTAATTTATTTTTATTTTAAAACACAATTTAAAAATTTGATTACTTCGTTTAAAACCCAAAATTTTGAATCAATTCATAGCACTTTCAGAAATTGAGTTTAATGCTTTAATAATAATTTGATTTTTTTATGAAAACCAAAAAAAACATCATTATAAAGAGTATAATAATACACATCCTAAAATACACCTACAAAAGCATCAATCATTTTTTACCAAAGATTGCGAAATTTGACTATTATAGAAAGTTATTTTTTTGTTCTCATCTTTATTACAGTTTCTGTTTGTTCATCAGAAAATGTTTGTTTTATATATTGAATATCATTTCGAGCAGCTTCCAAAAATTCTTGCATTTGCTCTTGTTGATGGCTAATAAATTCCTCTTTTTTATCTATCCAAGCAGTGGAATTCACTACAATGTCTTTTGCTTCAAACAATGAACAATTTTGATTAGTTCTTACATACATAATGCATTCCAAAATGCTACAATTAACAGCTTTTAATTCAACCAATTTTTGTTCCAATTCAACTTTCGAAAATTTATTTTCAGATTCAGCCAATTCTCTTAGTTCGTCTAATGTCATTTGTTTTTTCATAATTCCCGCTAACAACATCAGCTTCTCTAAAACCTCCGTTTGTGTTATTTTAAATTTAAATGTAAAAATAGCCGATTCTAACTACACACAAAAATTTCTTTACTATTTCAAGAAACAATCAAGAAACACAAACAAAATCTTTTAAAAAACACTCCAAAAAAAAAAGAGACCTTTCAGTCTCTCTCTTTTATTCTTTTTGTTTATCACCACCATTCTTTCCTCTTCGCATTCGTGAAACCAATTTTGTAACCGTATATTCATCTATTTTAGACAAACCATCATACATAATCTTCCCAGCCTTAGTAATCAAACTCACAAAAGAATACAACTTGTCATATTCTGCTTTGTTATCCTTGTGCAATTGCTTCTTAATATTCATCACACTATTTTGCAATTCGTTTTTAGTCTCCAAATCTGCCTTTGCAATTGCCAACTCATCTGGAAAAGTAGCACTCATTCCTTTAGATTCTAGCGCTGCCTTCTTGCTCACTGCATATTGAATTACTCCTTCCAACCTTTGAGTAGCTCCTTCAATATTCCTAGCGGTTAATCTTTTCTTCACTGCCGTAATACTAGCTGTGTCTAAACCAGCACGCTCAAAATAAAAAGATAAAAAATTCAAATCTTTGTTTAAAACCGTTGAAGCTTCATACAAACTAGCCGTTACTCCTTTCTGATCCTCTGTTAATACCAAAGTAGATTCTAGTTTTTCAACCTTGATCAATTGCGCTTTAAAATCGTCCAAATACTCCGGAGTAAACTCACTAAACCGAGTAGCCAACTCTACTCTATCTCTTTCAAAACTTGTTTTTAGAAACGCACCTGCTGGCACATATTCTTCCATTCTCAATGTTACACTTTTGCTCATTTGTTTATAATTTATGATTATACCAAAAGCATTAACAAGAATTATACCAAAAAATTAAAAAATAAACATAAAAAACCTATACACCTCTCTTTATTCCTGTTTTTTCCTACTTCCCTATTCTTTTTTAATCATGTAATACATAAGCCATACCTTTGTTTTTTATGCAATGTTCTAGAAATAGAACAGTTAAATCAAAATATGTTTTTTGTTTGCAGACACGAACAAAATGTTTGTGTTAGCTGGCAGGGGAGTAAAATTCATTGTTCGTGCTTCGCACGCAACGATCCACCGAGTAATGATGAATGCCTATAAAAAAACAATAAAAACTAATGAATAAACCTAACCATCACTATGCTCGTTATTTATTAGTATTCTTTTTTAACCATCCTTTTTTTGGTGAAAAATTTAGACTTAAACCATAAAAAAACGGGTTTACAGTAAAACTACCCTCAAAATCACTGCTGTTTTCTAAATTATAAAATTTATACCTTCCTGTAATTGGAGACGAAGATGAAATTATTGTCCAATAGAAATCTAATTGAACCAAACCATATTTTGATTTATATTGAACTCCACTTGAAATTTCGCTTGAAAAATTTATTTTCTCTTGGCTATCAGAATACAAATAGAATATTTCTTTACTTGTGTTTTCATTAGAAACAGAAACTTTTGTAACTATTTCATCTGCTTTTCCAGTAATCAAATTTAAATTAATACTTGCACCAAATGTTAAATTAAATTTAGAATATATTGGAAGAAAATATTCAGTTTTTATGGGTACTAAAAAATAAATTGACTAAAAGGCTTAAAATCTGTCAAAAGATAATTCTCTCCAAATCCAATATCATCGCTTGACACATTTATATCAAATGAAGGACTAAAATCTTTAGCAATTAAACCCGTTTTAAAATTCCAATTTCCTGATTGAGCAAAGTTATAGTGAACACCAAATTGAATTGATTTCGAGTCAGAAAATTCCATATTTGGATATGAACTATTCGCTCTTTTCGTAGTATAATTTTCAAGTAAAATTGACGGTTGCAAAAGAATACTCAATTTTGAATATTTTGAATGGTAAATACTTTCTGCTTCTTGAGAGAAACAAAAAAAAGAACAAAAAGTAGCAATCATAATACTTGCTACTTTTTGTTTATTAATTAGCTGGCATATCATAAAAATCTTTATTAATAATTAAATTCCCCGCGCTAGCAGGAGAAATAATCCTGTAATTTTTAATAATTTAGTAACCATTATTGCACTGTAAACTCAATTTTACCTTCGCTATTCCAACTTTCAATATTGGTATCAAGCCTGTATCTATTGCATCTTGTTGAACCTTGAAACTCTAAATATTCTCCTGAATAAAATGAATACGCACCACTTTTAAGAAGTTTTATATTAATTTCCAATACATAAGTGCCATTTTCAGAGTAGTATGAAACATTAGACCAACCACCACCATATGCTTCTATAGAACCTTTTATATAGGATACTTCATTATCGGTGAAGATTATTGGGTTTATATAAATTCTTGCATCAAAATCATTAGTTTTTTCAAATAAATTTATTTGTTCCCCAAAAAACGTATTTGTAGACGGAATAATAATTTTATAAGTAATAATATCACCTATATTATAAGTAGATTGTAAAGGTATGATTTTTACTAAGTCATCAACTCTTGCTGTACTTCCCATATCAAAACAATCTTCATTTCCTCCAGGACAACCCGTAAGGGTTGCTAATAGGAGGAATAATCCTGTAATTTTTAATAATTTAGTAACCATTATTGCACTGTAAACTCTATTTTACCTTCGCTATTCCAACCTTCAATATTGGTATCAAGCCTGTATCTATTGCACTTTGTTGAACCTTGAAACTCAAATGAATCATCTGTATAGAAACTATAAAATCCTATTTTGTTAAGTTTAATTCTAATTTCAATTTCGTAGTTACCTGTTAAATTATTATAGGAGACATTTGACCAGCCACCATCATAAGCTTCAATTGAACCTTTTATATATGTAACTTCATTATCTGTAAATAAATATTTAGATGTAGTTACCAATCTAGCGTTATAATCATTTGTTCTTTCAAACAAATTTATTGATTCTCCAAAATAATTATTCTGAGCTGATATTTCACTTTTAATTGTAATAATATCGCCTTGATTATAGGTGGTTTGTAATGGCTCTATCTTTATTAAGTCATCAACTCTTGCTGTACTTCCCATATCAAAACAATCTTCATTTCCTCCAGGACAACCCGTAAGGGTTGCTAATAGAAGGAATAAACCTGTAATTTTTAATAATTTAGTAACCATAACTATTGAATAAGTTTCTTATTGGAGTTTCTTGAGCAGGATAAGCATTTATTAATGCATCTCTTAATTCATGAGGATTTTCTACATTTGAGTTTAATCTATTAAAAATAGAGGATAAATCATTGGAGTTAGAAAAGTTTCCCACAAAACAATTATCAACAATGTCATTAATAATTGTAGAACCATCACCACTTCTTCTTTTAGAATAAATTGGATTATCAACATTGTTGTCTAAAACATCCCACATAATACCATGTGCAAACCAATGTCTATCATCATATTGAGTAAAACTCATAGGAACATCATAAATATTAAAACGCTCCATATAGGTATTTATGCTACTATTATTATACATTGTTTCCCCATTAATAGAACTCATATAAGCTTTACCATAAATAGCAGAAGTAATTTTAAATTCACAAAAATTTCCCCAACCTTCTGCTAATCCAATCCTTTTCCCCGCAGTAAAAGAAGGTTTACTTCCATCAACATAAGGGTCTCTATTATATTGAACTATATTACTAACTTCGCTTGCAAACACTTGTGCCCAAAAAGCAGCTCCTGCTTTGGAAGCATGTGAATAATGACCCGATTCATGAAAAATAGTTTGATGAATACGTACAGTATTTGTAGGTGCTCCTTCTTTATTTTTTTTAGTGTTCATTCCTGCAAAAATAAAATCAGGTCTCAAATGAACTGGAACTACAGAAAAGAAACTCCCTTCTGCAACTATATTTATCAGTACACTCCAAAAACTAGCTTGTCCAATATTTGCTATCGTTGACATTGTTGATAATTGTGGGTATTTGTGCAGCATTGGTGTTGAAAAATCTTTACCCTTTGCCCAAACCCAAACATTTGCATAACTTACAGTGTGAGAAATACCATTTGAATAGCCAAAGTCATTATATTTTCTCAATCCATTGTGTGTAGTCCCTTTAAACCACAAATGCCCACCAACTAAATCAATTCCAAAAATACCAGAATGAGGTTCACTATGCATAATATTTTTAGTAATTCCATTATTGCCTCTTGTTATCGTCATTAAATGATCAGAAACCCACAAACCAATAATCTCGTTCCAAGTTTTTCTAATTGTAGCCGTATAACCTCTCCACTTTGCTCTAATTCTAACTTTACCACGATATTTTTTTGGAGCTTCAAAATATCCATTATTATCAGTATAAGTATATCGCCAAAAAATATTTCTACCTATACTAATTTTAGCTTTTAAAAGAGGCTCAAGATTTTGATTATCTGTATTTTGTACTTTTACATAGCCATTGGGTCTGTATCTTCTTCCAAATAGTCTGTTTGAAGATTGTTGAGCTAAAGAGTTTCTCAAATATTCGGGTAATCTTTCAGCTGTAACCTCAATGTTATCTGCTAAAAGATCTTCTTGCCAATTAGCAAAAAACAAAGCAACGGTTTCAACATCATATTCTCCTTCTGTAGGTTCATATATTTTATCAAGTATTACATACGGTATTAATGAAGGAAATTCATAACCCACAGGGATTAAAGTATATGCTGAATGATAAATATCATTTTCATCTTTTGGCATCACATAATAATCTCCTTCTTCTTTAATTTCATAATCAAGAGGATAGTCTTGTAAAACGGGTGCATTTTCATCATCACTATTATCCAATTCATCTAACATTGCGAGCTGTTCTGTTGTGTTTGGCGTAATTTTAATGTAATAATGTGTCGCTTCAACTGTTTTACCCTCAAAAGGAGAATTTGGAACAACTGAATTATAGTAATCAAATGCACTTTGCATGTTTGCAACAGTGTAAGGATTTTCTAATTTTTTACCCAAAACAATTGGCATATGTTCGTCGGGTTTGTCATTCTCATTAGTCCGCATTGCTAAGGTATTGTTTGACTTTAAATTTTCAGAGTCTTTTAGAATTTCGTCGTCATTACAGCTTGTAAAGAGAACAATAGCAGAAAGGAAATAAACAATTTTCTTCATTAGTTAATAAATAATAGGTTAAAAAACACTTTTTAATCAAGGTAAAATTCATCATAATATTCTTTTACGTTTTGTTTTTCATACAATGTTCGCGAACTCGTTTATATACCCTATTCTTACCGCCAATTACCTCTTTTTGGGTGTATATACACTATTACATAACTTTTCTCTAATTATCCACCAGACTTTCAATATCATTTGAAACACTATAAAAATATTTCTTGAAGAATATCTTTTAAGCTTACTAAAAAAACTACTACAAGATGAACTTGAATAAATTAACTAGTTTCTTTTTATTTTTACTTTCCACAAACCTAAACCTTTCTTTCTAAATCCACAATACGTATTTATACGTAATTTCAGGTATTTTTTGTACGTAGAAATACGTACGAAAGACAATTCGGTTGCTTTTTTAAAGGTAATGCAGTAATTTTTCTGTTTTGTCTGGTAATCCGTAAACGAGTAAAAAAAATATTTTTTAGACGTACTATTCTATGTTTGCTTTTTTCACTCTCCTAAATAAATTCCTCGCTAGCAGGGGGAACAAACGAACATTTTCAATTCATTATCGTGCTAAACATGCAAATCTAAAGTAGTATTGCATTATTTATTTTCATTTTTAAATTCCATTCAATATAATTCCGCCAATTATGAAAATCAAAGAAGAAATCAGGAAAGCTTTTTTTGATTTATAAACATCCGAAATTAAATTCCAACAATACAGATATATAAAAATCGGAATCATAAAACCTAAAATCGGGAAATCCTTTTCAATTGTCAATTCAACTCCTGAAAGAAACCAAAACATTCTCAAAAGAAACATTAGTGTTCCAAAAAAAATCCAAATCGGATTAATTTGAGCCATTCTTAATTTCAGTGTTTTCCTTCTGTTAATTGCAAATGGTTTATTCATCCATAAATAGGTTATAAAACAGAAAGCAAATCCAACAGATGTGAATCCTATTAAAGTATAATAATAAACTGAAATTTCATAATTCAAATTCCATTGATCAATATACATTCCTAAATTACACAATATTAAAGTCATACGAAATAGAGAATTTAGAATTATACTAAATCCAATTCCGATTAGAGCTCCGCTATAAAATCGGAACTTTCCAATTTCGTTTATCGAGAAGTTAGGTTTGAGGTTTTTCAATTCAGCGTAATGTTTGTATTAATGTTGTGCAACGTCAGTTCCTCAAAAAACCTCCGTTTGTGTTATTTTAAATTATAAAGTAAAAATAGCGGTTTTAAACTACACAAAAAAACTTTTCAAAAACTCCATAAAGATGGATATGGAATCGGTTCCGTTCAACACGAGTTTACTTCACTTCTAATATTGGTGTTTTGTGTTCAGTGAATTCATTTCATTACTTCGTCTGTTCGCTTTGCTCAGGTGTTCATGTTTCGCAAGCAACGACCCACGGAGTGATGATGAATACCTATAAAAAACAATATAAACTAATTAATAAACCTTAGCTGTTAGCAGTAATTTTTTATTCTACTACTTTTAATTTAAAATCCTCAAATTTTCGTAAATCAGTTTTGTCATAGTATTCAGGCAGTATATGTTTTAAACTTATAATACACTCACCAGTTTTATTAGGAACTATGAAAACGGAATTGTTTCTTTTATAGATTTTTCCATTATTGGTTTGGAGTTCAATTTGGTCTAAGGGAAATCCAACAATGATATTAATTTCGTTCTCAGTATTTAATTTGATTTCGTTTGATTTTGAAATGTTATATATTATGGGTTTTTGTTCAGGAAGAACTAAAATTTGTGTTGAAAAATTAATTTCAGTAGAATCATTAATTTTAATTTTACCACTCACTAAATAATCGCCAACTTTTGTCGGTCTAGTTGAATAAATATATTTAGTTCCTATTTTCTTTACAGAATCATTAGTGTTGATTTTTTCATCAAAATGAAACTCTATTTTATCATTTTCATTATGATTGAAATATATTTCTTTTTCAAAGTAATAGTCTTTCCAAGCAAACCATCTTGTTTCTATAAATTTAGAACTATTATTTTTTAATTCATTTGAGTTTTCTTTACAAGAAATTATTAAGAAGAAAAGTATAAAAATAAATCTAGTCATGTTTATTATGTTTGTTTAGTATTGTTGGTCTAAAATTACTGCCAACATCAGTCTCTCTAAAAACCTCTGTTTACAGTATTATATATTAAATTATAAAGTAAAAATAGCGGTTTTAAACTACACAAAAAAACTTTTCGATAACTCCATAAAGATGGATATGGAATCGGTTCCGTTCAACCACAGTTTACTCACTTTTATTATTTGTTTTTTGTGTTCAGTGAATTCATTTCATTACTTCATCTGTTCGCTTTGCTCAGGTGTTCATGTTTCGCAAGCAACGACCCACGGAGTGATGATGAATACCTATAAAAAACAATAAAAATTGATGAACTAACCTTAGTTGCACAATGTTTTAATTTTTAATTTATATTAAGTCAAAATTGTACTCAATATTCCGATAATAAAATTTACTAGTAATATAATACCTGAAAATAGTCTCAATTTGTTCGATTTCCGTTTTAATTTTTCATTTTCACCTTCAACTTTCCATTTCAGTTTAAAGATTGAGTTCAGCATCAATGCATATGATGAAAAAGAAAAAGGGTTCAAAAATGGAAATAATGGGTATTTATTATGGTCGGCAGAGTAATAAATCCAAAGATTCATGCATAACGCAATTCCAAACGAAAAGAAACTCAAAGCAATTCCAATAAAAATTACTCCGAAAACAATGTCATTCATAAGTGTCTGAGTGGTTTTTCAAATGTATTACAAAGGCAGTTTGTCTAAAAACCTCTGTTTATAGTATTATATATTCTCCCGCTAGCGCGAGCAGTGTTTTTAATTCATTCTTTTCATTCTCTCCTTTACATCAGCTTGAGTCGTTGCCATAAATTCAATTTGAACTTGTTTGTCAGTTTCGGTATTAATAGTCGTTTCAAAAATGTAAGGTGTCTCGTCTTTTGCAGATAAGGCGATAATTGTTAGTTCTTTTCCTTCTGGTATGTTTCTAAAAGAAGCAGTTTCTTTTCTACCTTTATAATAGTATTCGGTCATTACACTTCTTATGTCCTTAAAAATTGCAAAAAATCTAGCTCCTTGCAATGAATCATTATTTACAATTAACAGAATGTCAGTTTTCGGGCTTGGGTTATTATAAAATCTATCACAGTTTATCCACCCAAAATTCATAAGTTTGACTGCTTGGTATGTTTGCCGTTGATATTCAATCTCTTTTTTTAGCACTTCGTATTCCTTTACTTTCTTTAGATATTTCTTGTACTCTTCTTCGGAAACATCTTCCTTATTCACTTTTTTAGGTGCAGGTACAGAGTCACTTAAGTAATAGCCAAATTCGCCGGGAACAAGTTCAGTAACCAAGTCTTCCTTTTTAATTGGTTTCTCAGGCTTTTTAGCATCTGGAATATCCTTTGTTTCAAAATTTGCACTGGTTGAAATCCAATTTATTTGTCCAACACTATCCCTTTCTCCTAAGAAAAGTCCCATTTCATCTTCTGTTAGTTTTGGAAATTCAACTTCAAGCCCTATTCCTTGCTTAATTTTAAGCTGCTTTCCATCAGAAGTCATATTTAAGTAGTAAGCTCCACCTGTCACAAGCATTTGTCCATTTGAAATCGTCTGAGCGTTATTCAGCAGCATACTTGCGTTATTTGTCATTTCTAAAAGTTCAATTTGAATATCGTCTCCGAGGGGAGAACCGTCAACTGTCTCAAGTCGATTTGGGTCAACATGTATAATTGTTCCTTTAGCACCTGTCACAGTCGTTTTTTTGTCTGAAGGTGCGGTTAGGTTTTGTGGCTTTTCTGTAATTTCTGAAAGCAAATTATCAACTTGCTCCAATTCCTTAAGTGGGTTAATTCTAACCTTTTCGGTTTGTCCGTTTTGGTTAGACCTTCCCCTTTTACTCGATTCGTTTTTGCAGCCAAAAAGTATGAATGCTGCAAAAATTGAAATTATAAGTATATTCTGTTTCATGTTCGTTTTTTTTTACATTGCTCACAACTCGTTTATATGCCCCGCTAGCGCGAGCATCTTGCTCGTGCCCACAAAGAAAATCAATTTATATCAATCTCTAAAACTGTTTGATCGTTGTTGCCATAGTTTCTAACACTACTATACTTCCAATCTATCGGGTCTGTTACAAACCCTGTTTGTACAGGATTATAATGAACATAATTTAATTGCTGTTCAAAAACTTTTAATGACCTAATCGCTATTGGGTTGTTGTTTTGTTGCCAAAAGGGTCTTTGTTTCACATTACTATTCTTTTTCCCTGCTCTTTCAAACATCCAAAGCATCCATTCTTTTCTGCTTTCCTGTTCATTTTCAACTATCGCTTTCATTATTTTTCTAGAAGTAAAACCTTTAAAATCTCGAATTAATCCAGAAGGGTCAGCATGTGATGAACGAAAAATTAAATGGATATGACTTGGCATGATACAATAGCCATAAATCTCCATCCCTTTGTTTTTTCTACAATACTCTAAAGATGCTATAATTAAATCAAAATATGCTATTCTCGTAAATACGTCTATCCAATTAACTGTTGCACTTGAGCAAAGCAGATGCATGAACTCCTTTGTAAAAACAACAAACCGTGAATAAAGCTAATAAAAAGGCTCCTGATTGCTCTCCAAATTTATACTTCCTACTCATCTTATAAAAACAACAAAACTATTGAAACCTTTTTAGCCTGATTTTGTTTGTAGGCACGAGTAAAATACTCGTGTTAGTTGGGGCTAATCTCTAAAGCCATTCGTTCGAACTAATTTTTCTAATTCGTGTTTTAAATTTTCTAACCGATACTTTGCTTCTTTATTTTCGATACTATTTTTTACTACTTCTTCGAAATGTTTAATTTCTAATTGTTTTAATCTAAGTTTTACTACACTTATAGCATTAAAAGTACCAATATTTAATAGCTCCCAATCTCGATTAATTATAGGATTCTCATAATATGGCAATGATTCTAATTTATCTTTTGAATAATTTATGCTTTGGAGTAATTCTAAAATTTCATTGTAAAGGTTGTCATTACTATTTGATAAATTTCCAAGTGCGTCAATTAAGAAATCTAAGTAAGAATGGATATCACAAACTATTTCTTCAAATTTTGAATTAGTATCAATTCCAATCATCATACCTGTATCATCATCTTTTTGGAGTTGTATAATTCTGTTCCAATAGAAATTCATTTCATCTTCTACTTGTTTAATCATATTTAGATTAACAAGCATCATTTGTTCGGAAAATTGTTTTTCGTGATTATATTTAATTTCCTGTAATTTTTTAACTGTATATATTTCTGTGTTATCGGTTTCTTTGTGATGTCTATAACACATAAATAATAAATTTTCAGCGTTGTTATTTTTCTCTACTGAATTAAATGGGTTGAATCTTTGACCTCCAGGAGATACGCTTTCAATATGACATAATTGAGCTATAAGCAAATTATCATCATTAAAAATAGGATGATTACAATTTGGGAATGCACATCTGTTTCCTGATCTTAATAATAGAAATTTAATCGTATCAGATTTTATTGTGCGTTTTGTCATATGCGATTACAGCTTACGTCAGTTTATCTAATAACCACCGTTTGTATTAAATTTAAAGTAAAAATAGCTGATTTATGCTACACAAAAAACTTTTTGGGGTGTAATGTTTCCCGTGCTAGCTGAAAAACTAATAAAATAGGCTCCTGATTGCTCTCCAAACTTATACTTTCTACTCATTTTGTAAAAATAACAAAACTATTAAAACCTTTTTAGCCTGATTTTGTTTGATTCTGTTTGTAGGCACGAGCAAGATGCTCGCACTAGCTAGGATTTTATAGGTTGTACAACGAAACCTTAGCTATTACCAGCAGTTTTTTTAATCAAATATCAATCTACAAAGCAGATATGAAGTGATAATAAAAGTTATTTCTTTCAGATAAATTCGCCAAACTAAAATTTCATTAAATTCAATTTTCAATTGTCCAATAGTATAATTTTGTATTAGATAAAAAACACAAAATGCAAATACCAAAGAATTAATTTTTCTAATTTTCTTGATTTGAATTTCCATTTATACCTTTTAAAAGTTCGATTAGTTCTTCTGGTTTAATATCCATTTCTTTAAGTTTTTTAGTTAAATTCTCTTTGAACTCTCTGTCTTTTTTCTTGTCAAGAAAATCACTAACTTTTTTAATTAATCCGTCACTTTTAAATTTAAACCTAAAAGGTCTGGAATTTGATTCATATTCTGCACCAATTAATGCAGTAACTAATGTCGCTAAAACTACAATTCCGATTACAGAATAAGTTATAAACTCAATTGTTCCTGGTGATTGAACATTTATTTTTAAATCTATATCTTTTTTGTTTATTTCAATTTGTTCATCTTTCCCGAATTCTTCGGTTAAATCTAATAATTCAGTCCAAGTTGTAAACACATCATAAGCTGGGAAATTTTCTTTTCTCTCAACATTAATTGCTAGATGCGCATTGTCATTTTTGATATAAATTGGACTTATTATTCTGTCAATATAAGGGTGGAAGTCGTCTTGAATTCTTGTAATAGTTCTTTGACTATATTTTATACTGAATAGTTTTGAATCTATATGATTAAAAGTTAAATTTTGTTTTAACCATTTTATTTTCTTCCTTTTTAAATATGGACAATCGCTTTCGCCCAAATTATTTTTTAATTCATATACTGGAGTTTCTACAACTTCACCAATAGATATTTTGGAGCTTGATTCACTTGGAATTATAACAATATCTCCTTTTTTTATATTGTAACTAAAATCAATTAATTGATTTCCAATATATCCAGGTTTAGATTCATCAGGAAATTGTTTTTTAATAACTTCAGCTAAATACTTTTTTCCGCTTTTGCCATTAGCGGCATTTTTTATTAAAGATAAATTAATTGAATCATATCCAATTGCTATATAAGAATTTTCAAGAAACGTTTTATAAAAATCTCCACCTTGAGTACGTATGAACCAATAATTTCTTTGGTTATTGAATATATTTAACGAGTTAATTATTTCCTTTATGTCAAATTCTTCCATATATTGTTTACTTGTATTTATTTAATTTCGATTCGTTTACGTAAAATTACTAGTAACGGCAAGTTGTCTAAAAACCTTCGTTTATTTTAATTTGTGTTATAAATTGAAGTAAAAATAGCTGTTTTAAACAACACTAAAAAACTTTTCGATAACTCCATAAGGGTGGGTATGGAATCGGTTCTGTTCAACCACGGTTTCAATGTTAGAGCTTCGCACACAACGAAACCTTAGCTGTTGTGCATAGTACTTACATTCCCATTTTTTGTTCAAGATATTTAGTCAAAAGAGCAACTCCAACATCGCCAACTTTATCGCCAACTTTACCTAAAAATCCATAAAGTTTTTGCCAAGCTCCTCTTTTCTTTTCTTTTGAACTTGCATTGTCTTTCAGTTCATAAAGTGATGTTTGCAATTCAGTTGCTTCAGATAAACTATTGGTGAATTTTTCTATTAACTTATTTAGTTCTTGTTCTTCCGGTGTGAAATTAATATGTCCATTAAGTTCGTTAACTACAATTCCATCTACTTTACTTATAATTTGAGGATTTATCATAATTGTTTGATTTTGAATTGTCTGATTACCAAAAGTTAGATATTTTGTAGATTCTGAACTTGGAACACTATTTTCTATATATTCGATTACATCTTTAGAAAGCTCATATTCTTGAAGTTCATTTTGAAGTCTATGTTTGATAGAAATTATTTTCACTTCTCTTTCTTGTTTAATGTCAAGTAGTAACCTTTGAGATTCTTTTACATATTTTTTTAAGATACTTTGCTTTTTAGGTTCCGAAATATCTAACTCATTAATTAGATTTTGAGCTTCTTTAGGATTAGATGAACACAAATCCATAAACGCAGTAAATTCTTTATAAAGGTCGTTGATTTCGGATTCTGAAATATCCTTATTTAAAGAATATAAAGAACAGATAACACCCAAGTCAGTTCTATTTTGAGTTATTTTTAATTCTTCATTTGCAATATTAGAGGCGTAATCTCTAAAAAGAGTAATGAATTTGTCAAATTCATTACTCCATATCCTGTCTTTTGGAACATATATTCTAAATAAAAGTCCTTCTGCAATATTTTCGATAAAATTTTGTCCAGAAATCTCAACATCTATTAACTTCTCATATGGTAATGTAGTAAGTTCAACATTGATACGATTTATTAATTTTAAAACACGTTTCAGGTAATCTCCTTCTGTTTCTTCTATGTCTTGATAATTTAACCAGTTTTTTAATTCAGTATCAAGATAGAAAAAGTAATCTTCTTTCTCATCTACCTCGAATACAGATTCTTTAATTTCAACAGATTGAAAATAACTGAAATTCCCTACCAAATTATCTTTATATATAAAGATAATGTGCTTTTTGGTTTTCAATAAGTCAATAAGTCTTTCTACAACTTCTCTGTATTCAGGAATACACATTTTAAAAAGAGTGTGTTCGGTAAATTTCCCTAAAACTATTATCTTGTTTTCATTATCTTCTTCTAATATCTTACATATACTTTCCCAGTTTTTTACGCTTGAGTTTAAAATTTTCAATTTTCGGAAATAACCATTTGTTTGAAGAGTTGTAGTTATTGTTCCTCTGTCAATATTGTCTAATATTAAAGCTGTTTTTTCTTTACTCATTCAGTTTCCATGTATTGTTTATATGCTCAGTTTTTTTGCAAATCAATTGAGCATAGCTATCCATTTTTGTATAGATTGGCTCAATTATCGTTGCTTTTTATTTTTTACAAATCATCAAAAGGACTTTTAATCTGCTGTTATTTTTTTTATTATTGCTGGTAACTCATTTATATATATAACAAACATCATAATTCCTTTTCACAAACCTAAACCATTCTTTCTAAACCCACAATACGTATAAATACGTGTTTTTAGGTGTTTTTTATACGTAGAAATACGTACGAAAGACAATTCGGTTGCTTTTTCAAAGGTAATGCAGTAATTTTTCTGTTTTGTGCGGTAATCCGTAAACGAGTAAAAAAAATATTTTTTTAAGAATACTATTCTATATTGCTTGCTCTTTTCACTCTCAGTTGCTCCACTTCTTCCAAAGATAGTCCTGTGGCTTCGGCTATAGTTTCGTTGGCAATGCCTTTTCGTTTGAGTTGCTTGGCAATTTCGTTTGCTTTCTTTTGTTCTGCAATTACCATGGCTTCTTTTCGCATTCTTTCTTCCAAAACATATTTTGGTACATATTTGGTGCTTTTTTCCAGCTCGTCGAGTAAGCCAATGTCTTTAAAGCTAAGGTAGCTTCTAGTAGAAATAATCAAATGGTCAATCACCAACACATCCACAATAATACCCACTTGTATCAAGCGGTCGGTAACGTCTTTGTCGTTTTCC
Organism: Flavobacterium sp. KY-23415; assembly: GCF_055384985.1. NCBI lineage: Bacteria > Pseudomonadati > Bacteroidota > Flavobacteriia > Flavobacteriales > Flavobacteriaceae > Flavobacterium > Flavobacterium sp. KY-23415. The sequence continues at coordinate 386,090 of NZ_AP044001.1, forward strand.
GAAGGTTTCAATTCGCCACTAGGGTGGTTGTGGCAAAGTATAATTTTTACAGCTCTTTTTTGCAATGCCAAACTATAAACTTCCATCGGTTCCACCAATGTTCTGTTTACCGTGCCCAAACTCACTAACTCTATAAACAATATCCTATTATTATTCGCAAGCCCCACAACCCAAAAATGTTCTTTGTCTTGGTCTATTTTGTTTTCTCGCAAGAGTATTTGCTGCATAATGCCATAAATATCATCAGAATTGAGGATTTTTATGCGTTGTTCATCGGTTAGTGTAATATCCATTGGTTGTTTGCTTTTTGCTATTGTTTGCTTTGGCTTTTGCAGTGGGATAAATTTATACTATTTGTTGCTATATGCAAAGGGTTTCATGTTTTTTTTGTTGTTGTTTTTTGTTGTCCGTTGTTGGTTGTAGGTTCTCCGTTTACAACTTTAAACTTATTTTTTTTTAACCACATAGGAACATAGGTTTTTTGTTGTCGGTTTTTTTGTTGTACGTTGTAGGTTGTAGGTTCTCCGTTTATAACTTTGAACTTATTATTTTTAACCACATAGGAACATAGGTTTTTTGTTTATCTATTTTTTTGTTGTCGGTTGTAGGTTCTTCGTTTACAACTTTGAACTTATTTTTTTTAACCACATAGGAACATAGGTTTTTTTTGTTGTTTTTTTGTTGTCCGTTGTAGGTTCTCCGTTTATAACTTTGAACTTATTTTTTTCAACCACATAGGAACATAGGTTTTTTGTTTATCTATTTTTTTGTTGTCGGTTGTAGGTTCTTCGTTTACAACTTTGAACTTATTTTTTTTAACCACATAGGAACATAGGTTTTTTTTGTTGTTTTTTTGTTGTCCGTTGTAGGTTCTCCGTTTATAACTTTGAACTTATTTTTTTCAACCACATAGGAACATAGGTTTTTTTGTTGTTTTTTTGTTGTCCGTTGTAGGTTGTAGGTTCTCCGTTTATAACTTTGAACTTATTTTTTTTCAACCACATAGGAAGATAGGTTTTTTTTGTTGTTTTTTGTTGTCCGTTGTAGGTTCTTGGTTTATAACTTTGAGCTTATTTTTTTCAACCACATAGGAACATAGGTTTTTCTGTTGTCGTTTTTTTTGTTCTCCGTTGTAGGTTGTGGGTTCTCGGTTTACAACTTTGAGCTTATTTTTTTTCAACCACATAGGAACATAGTTTTTTTTTGTTGTCGTTTTTTTTGTTGTAGGTTATAGGTTCTTGGTTTATAACTTTGAACTTATTATTTTTCAACCACATAGGAACATAGATTTTTTTTGTTGTTGTTTTTTTTGTTGTCCGTTGTAGGTTCTTGGTTCACAACTTTGAACTTATTATTTTAACCACATAGGAACATAGGTTTTTTGTTTATCTATTTTTTTTTTGTCGGTTTACTTACAACCTACAACATACAACCTACAACATACAACCTACAACATACAACCTAGAACCTACAACGGACAACAGACAACGGACAACGGACAACAGACAACGGACAACGGACAACGGACAACAGACAACAGACAACTTCTTACTCTGATGGTCTAGTTACTTACTCTGACGGCATTTTTCTTACTCTGGCGGTCTAGTTACTTACTCTGACGGCATTTTTCTTACTCTGGCGGTCTAGTTACTTACTCTGATGGTCTTGTTACCTACTCTGGAGGTCTAGTCACCTACTCTGATAGTCTTGTTACTTACTCTGACGGTGTTTTTCTTACTCTGGAGGTCTAGTCACCTACTCTTTTTCGACATCTATAGAAACACAAAAACCCCTAAACACACTTGCATTTAGGGGTTCTTTACCAATTTTTAATTATTCTACAAAACCAACGGCTACAGTATTATTGGTTTGAGAGTCTATGATAATGAAAGCACCATTGGCTTTATTATCGGCATACTTGTCTAAATAGATTGCATTAGCCAATTTTAATTTTACTAATGCAATGTCATTTAAATGTATATTTTCACATGGAAATTTTTCTTTTGGGGCTTCTGGCCTAATGAGGTGCACCATTTCTTGAATCTTACAAATCGCTGTTCTAGAATTGGCCTGAATGAGATATTTTGCGGCTTTGTTTGCTTTGTTTTCATCTAACCAAACAATCTTTGCAGTAAGTTCTTTTGCAAAAAGAGCCTCATTTTCTTCTTTCACTAAAAGCATTCCTCTACTAATATCGATATCGTCTTTTAATCGCACTTGTACAGAATCTCCAGCAGAAGCTTCTTCTAGGACAGTAGTAAATTTTCTAATTTCTACCACCTCCGAAGATTTGCCAGAAGGCAGCACAAATAGTTTATCGCCAAGTTGCAATTGCCCCGAGTTTATTCTTCCTGCATAGGATCTATAATCTACAAACTCCGAGTTTTGAACATGATACACTTGTTGCACATCCATTCTAAACTCTTTAGAAGCTTGGGTATTTTTTTGAAAAGCATGCAAAACACTTGAAAGCGTATTCCCTTGATACCAATCCATGTTTGAAGATTCAAAAACAATATTATCGCCTTTCAAAGAACTAATAGGAATGATTGAAATATTTTGATTGGTTATTTCGAATTCATTCACCATGCTATTAATATCGGTTGCAATTTTCAGGAAAACATCTTGGTCATAATTAACCAAATCCATTTTGTTAACACAAAAAATAACCGATTGCAAGCGCAATAATCTACTAATAAAATAATGACGATGTGTTTGTTCCAATAGTCCTTTTCTAGCATCTATTAAAATAATAGACACATCAGAATTGGAAGCTCCAGTAACCATGTTTCTAGTATATTCCACATGACCTGGACTATCGGCTATAATGAATTTTCGAGTATCGGAAGAAAAGTAAATGTGAGCCACATCTATTGTGATACCCTGTTCTCTTTCTGCAATTAAACCATCCGTAATAACCGAGAAATCTAAATCTTCTAATCCTTTTTCTTTGGTTTTTTGTCGAACCAATTCTTCTTGCTCAATAGTAAGTGCATTGCTATCATATAAAAACCGACCTATCAAGGTGCTTTTCCCATCATCTACACTTCCTGCTGTATTTATTTTGAGTAATTCCATAATTAAAAATATCCTCCTTTTTTTCTTTGTTCCAATGCTGCTTCCGAACGTTTATCATCTATTCTTGCTCCTCTTTCCGACGATTTAGAAGCTTTATTTTCATACATCACTTCTTCAATCGTTGCCGCATTCGACAGCAAAGCAGCCGTGCAAGTCATGTCGCCCACTGTTCTAAAACGCACCACATCGGTAATTACTTCATCAGTATCAACCAAATTCAAATAGTCCGAATAAGCCAAAACAGCACCATCTCTTTTCACTAACTTCCTTTCATGGGCAAAATAGATAGAAGGCAATTCTAATGCTTCTTCTTTAATATAGGTCCAAACATCTTCTTCTGTCCAATTGCTAATTGGAAAAGCCCTCACATTTTCCCCAAAATTAATTTTCCCGTTTAAAATTGTGAACATTTCTGGACGTTGTTTTTTTGCATCCCATTGTCCAAAATCGTCTCTAACCGAAAAAATTCTTTCTTTGGCTCTCGATTTTTCTTCATCGCGTCTGGCTCCACCAATACAAGCATCGAAACCAAATTCTTCAATAGCATCTAGCAAGGTTACCGTTTGCAACGAATTTCTACTAGCATATTTACCTGTTTCTTCCTGAGCTTTGTTTTCATTAATGCTATCTTGCACATAGCGAACAACAAGTTCCACCCCTAATTCTGCAATTAATTTATCTCTAAAAGCAATAGTTTCAGGAAAATTGTGCCCTGTATCTATATGCATAAAAGTGAACGGAATTTTTGCAGGATAGAAAGCCTTTTGAGCCAATCTTGCCACTGTGATGGAATCTTTTCCTCCAGAAAACAACAAAACAGGTTTTTGAAACTGAGCTGCCACTTCACGCAGGATGTAAATACTTTCGTTTTCTAATTCTTCTAAATGATTGCGCATTATATTAATTATTTTTTTCAACATGAATATGTAAACCACATTCTTTTTTCCCATTTTCCCACCACCATCTACCAGCTCTAAAATCTTCTCCTTTTTCTAAAGCTCTAGTACAAGGTGCACATCCTATACTCAAATAGCCTTTTCTATACAAGCTATTAATTGGAATATTATGTTTGTTCACAAGTGCTTCCACTTCTTCCAAAGTATATTTCAATAACGGATTGAATTTAACGAGATTGTTATCTTCATCCCATTCTAAATATTGCATAGTTTCTCTATTAGCAGATTGCTCTGCTCTCAACCCTGTTATCCAAACATCGGCTCCTTCTAATGCTCTTTTTAACGGAATTACTTTTCTAACGAAGCAACATTTTTTTCTACTTTCAACACTGCTATAAAAACCATTTACTCCTTCACTTTCAACATATTCTTGCACATCACTTTCTAAAGGATAATATACTTTGATTTTTATGTTTTTATATTTATTTTGTGTTTTATCAAACACTTCATAGGTTTCATTAAACTGCCTCCCAGTGTCTAATGTGAACACCGAAATATCTTTATTAATACCATTTATAAAATGAGTCAATAACTGATCTTCAATGCCAAAAGAAGTTGAAAACACTTTTTTACCTTGCATTGTTTCTGCAACAAACAACAATGCCTCTTCTAGTGAAAGACTGTCTAACACATTATTATAGTCGCTTATTTTATTTTTTATTTCGTCCATTTTGCCCAAACTCTTTCGTGAATAAAATATAATACCATTTTAGAAAATACTTCAAAACCTCCTATTGAGAAAGCTATTTTAAAATTTCCAGTCATTAAATAGGATATTATTACCGTATCAATTGTTCCTAAAATCCTCCAAGTAACTGCTTTATAAGCAGAAACTTTCACATCTTTACTCAGGTCTAATTGTCTTTTAAATTTGAATAAATCCAATAACATATAATCTCTAAATTTAATTTTCCAAATATACTAATAGTCTATCGGAATGATAGACTATTTGATAAAAAAAAATCAAAAAGTTATCAAATCTTGTAAAGTCTTGTTTTCCAATACATTAAGAGCATTATCTCTAACCTGAACAAGCAATTTATTTAGACCACAAGTTTCTTCACTCGGACAATCTTCGCATTTTTCGTAAAAATTTAAGCTCACACAAGGCAATAATGCAATAGGACCATCTAAAAAACGCATGATTGTTGCCACCGAAATATCTTTGGGATCTTTCAATAAATAATATCCACCACCTTTTCCTTTTTTAGAGGCTATAAGACCTGTTTTTTTAAGATCTAAAAGTATTAACTCTAAGAATTTTTTAGAGATATTCTCATGTTCTGAAATCTCAGAAATAAGGACAGGCATTAATTTATCTTGCTTAGCCATATAAATTAATGCTTTTAGTCCGTATTTCGTTTTTCTTGATAACATATTTATGCGTTTTGTGGTAAGAAAACTTCAGCCATCATACATCTAGCACTTCCTCCTCCACAAGCTTCAATAATATCTAAACTTGCATGCACAATCTTACAATGTTTTTGAATTTTATCTATCTGTGATTGCGTCAAAGATTCATAGGCAGCATTGCTCATTATTAAAAAGCGCTCGTCATTTGCTCCTCTAACTTGAAGCATGTTTCCAGCAAAATTATTCACTTGTTCTTCTGTAATTAAAATGACATCTTTTCCAGATTCTTTTAAACTAGAAAGCACCATCTTTCTTTCTGCCTTATCATCAATACAATCTGCACAAATTACTGCGAATGTCTCTGCAACACACATAATCACGTTTGTGTGATATATATGCTTTCTTTCACCATTTACGGTTTGAAAGGCTTCAAAAATAACAGGTGAATATTCAAAATCTTCACAAAACTCAATAAATAGTTCTTCATCTGCTCTTGGAGACAATGCACAATAAGCAATTTCATTTTCTCTATCTAAAATAATACTTCCAGTTCCTTCTAAAAATATATTATCTTCTTCTGCCGAAGTATAATCCATTATTTCGTTTATAGTGAAACCTTTCTCTTCTAAAATATCAAGAATATCTTCTCTTCTTTCTTGCCTTCTGTTTTCGGCAAACATTGGATACAAAACTACATCACCACTTTCATGGAAAGACACCCAATTGTTTGGAAATATACTGTCTGGAGTATCTGGATCAGTAGTGTCATCTACTACGACTACATTAATCCCTACTGCTCTTAACTTTTCAACATAAGCGTCAAATTCTGCTTGCGCTTTTGCGTTTACCGTTGCAGGCAATAATCCATCTAAAACTTTTTGATAATAATTATTTACTGCTGTTTGTTCATTCATTCGGAATGCTACCGGACGAATCATTAATATGGTGTTTGTCGTTTGGTTCATCTTATTTTTTTTATGTTGTTGGTTCTCTGTTATCTGTTCACTGTTTTTAAATTTATGACTTCCAATTCGTCTCTACATATTTAATAAAATTATAAATTTTAGCTCCTAAAATATTATATTCTTCAATAAAAGAATCTACCTCTGGAACTAAATCATTATACAAATACTTTATTTTATATAGATGTCCTTTTGTTTCCAAGCAACTTGCATGTGAAAAAACCAAAAAACGTATAAATTCTGCTTTATATCTTTTTCTTCCATATCCTTCAACTATGTTTGAATTTACAGAATCTGAAGATCTCCTTATCTGGCTTCCTAATTCATATAACTCATGTTTTGGCAATAATAAAGACGTTTCATGAACTCTATAAAACAATTCTAAACTCATTTTATAAACATCTAAATCCTCATAGCTTTTCATAAACTGACAACAAACAACAAATAACAGACAACTAAAATTACTCTCTAATCAAAGGTAATGTTGAGCATCTTAAAAGACCTTCTTGTTTTGAAATTTCTGCATATGGAATTTCTTCAACTGTGAAACCTTGCTCTCTTAACCAAGTATTCAATCTAGTGAAGTTTTTTTCTGAAACAACTACATCTGGAGCAATAGAAAAAACATTAGAATTCATGCCATACATTTCATCTCTAGTAATATGAAATAGATTTTCTTTTCCAAAAAGATTCACTAAATACATATAATCTGCTTCTTCACGGAAACCACTTTTATAGATAATTCCTTTATCTTTTCCTACTGGTTGAAAACAACAATCCAAATGCAAAGCATTATCTTTTGCTTCAATTTTCGATTTTACTAAATCGAATTCTTTTACAATTTTATGAGGAAATAAATCTTTAATATAATTTACACCTTCCATATTGGTTCTTGCAGTGATATAATCTTTATAATCTGAACCTTTATAAGTCCCAATAAAAATATAGTCGTTCCACAACATTACATCACCACCTTCAATATGTACTTCTTCTGGTGGGCGAACAACTTTCTCTGGATTTATTTGATCAATAACATATTGTATGGCATCTAATTCTCTTTCTCTATCTGGAAGAATATTCGCTTTGATAAAAACATCGTCAATTACAAATCCAATGTCTCTAGAAAAAATTTGATTATAATTCTCGATTGTATTTGGTCGAAAAACTTGCACTTCATACTTTTGAAATACTTGATTAAAGGCTTCCATTTCTTTAACCATGTCTTCTTCTACGGGATAAGTACCTGCAATTATATGTTCTAATGATTTCGGATCATATGCCTCTTCTACTGTTGGCGTTGGTCCATTACTTATTGCTGTGCCTAAAACGACAGCTTTTAATCTTGATGATTCGTTTTTTACATTTAATTGTAACATTGCTTTTGGCTTTTGACAAAGATAGAAAAAGGAATGCAAAAATTTTATTCTAAAAAAAAAATTAAATAGTATATATTTCATAGAACAAAGCATCTCATAAACAATAAATTAATACATTTGATAAAAACTATACAAAATGGGAATATCAAACTTTTTTAGTTCATTATTTGGCAAGGCCAAAAAAACAACAGATGAAACAATAGAAAAAGCAGCAGAAATTGCCGCAGAAGCTAAAGAAACACTAGAAGAACTTGCTGATTCTGCAACAAAAAAATTAGACGAGTTACATCTTTCCGAAAAAGTAGAAGACTTCGTGAAAACTGCAAAAGAAAAAGCAAGTGAAGCAGCAGAGTGGGCAGAAGAAAAAGCCCATGAAGTAAAAGATGCCATTGAAGACGTTGTAGAAAAAGCCGAAGAAAAAATAGACGAGCTTACCAAAGATAAAAACGAAGCTCCAAAACCAGAAGAAAAACCAGGAGATTCAAACAAAGAAGCCTAATTTTTTAAAATAAAAAAGCCGAGCAATGCTCGGCTTTCATTATATTATCTATCTTTAACTTCTTTAAAAGGTCTTAAAGTATGTCCTACATATACTTGTCTTGGACGTCCAATTGGTTCTCTATTAGAACGCATTTCTTTCCATTGTGCTATCCAACCTGGCAAACGACCAATTGCAAACAACACTGTAAACATTTCTACAGGAATTCCCATAGCTCTATAAATGATTCCAGAGTAAAAATCTACATTAGGATATAGGTTTCTTGCTTTGAAATATTCATCTTCTAAAGCTACTTTTTCTAATTGTTTTGCAATATCTAATAATGGGTCATCTACTCCTAAAGCTTCTAAAACATCATCAGCAGCTTTTTTAATAATAGTTGCTCTTGGATCGAAGTTTTTATATACTCTATGTCCGAATCCCATTAAACGGAAAGAATCGTCTTTATCTTTTGCTTTTAAAACATATTTTTCAACATCTCCACCATTATCGTGAATTTCTTGAAGCATTTCTAATACTGCTTGATTTGCTCCTCCGTGTAAAGGACCCCAAAGTGCAGAAACACCTGCAGAGATTGATGCAAAAAGACCTGCATGAGAAGAACCAACAATTCTTACAGTAGAAGTAGAACAGTTTTGCTCATGATCTGCATGAAGTATAAATAATTTATCTAAAGCATCAACAATTCTATTATCCATTTTATAAGGTTCTGTTGGGATTTCAAACATTAAACGCATGAAATTTTCAACATATCCTTTAGTATTATCATAATAATTTAATGGATACCCCATTCTTCTTCTATATGTCCAAGTAGCTATAACAAGGAATTTACCCATAGTTTTACACACAGCCTCATATAATTCCTTCTCATTATCAACATTAACTGCTTTTGGATTAAATGCAGTTAAAGCACTTGTTAATGAAGAAAGTACCCCCATTGGGTGAGCTGTCTTTGGGAAACCATCGATAATACTTTTCATTTCTTCATGAACTAAAGTATATTTTCTAATATCTTTCTCAAATTTTTCTAATTGAGCCTTGTTTGGCAAATCACCAAAAATTAAAAGGTAAGAAACTTCCAAGAAATTAGCTTTATCAGCTAAATCCTCAATAGAATAACCTCTGTAACGCAAAATCCCTTCTTCCCCATCTAAAAAAGTAATCTCGCTTTTACATGAACCCGAGTTTTTATACCCTGGATCAATTGTAATAGCACCAGTTGCACCACGCAACTTGTCTATATCGATAGCAACCTCATTTTCAGTTCCCACGATAACAGGAAACTCATACTTTTTGCCATCAATTTCTAATATTGCAGTTTTCGACATATATATAATGTGTTTTATGAAAATTTGTAAAGTATTTTGCGAATTTAATGAATATTAATGTAATTTTAAAGCATTTGACAATAATATATTCTTATATTCCAATAGTTAAATCTTTATTATATTGCATTTTATTAATTTAAGAATAAGATAACAATAAGATTTTATTAATTATGAAAAATTAACCATTTATTTTGTTAATTTAACAATTTGATTCTACTAAAATATAATTTAAAAACACATGTTTTTTCAAAAGAAAACACAGAACAAGTAGTTAAGTTACAGCTTAAAAAAGTTTGACCGTAAAAAAGATTAAAATTTTCCGAATTTTAAAGCAAGTGTTCCTCCTAAACCAGAAAAATCTTTATTGACATAATTTTTAGAATCTACTCCTTTAGCCATTCTATAATTTACCCCAAATCCGATTTTAAAATGCTTGAACAAATTAAGCTCTAATTCCAATTCTGGCTGTAAAACAAAGAGATCATCTGTAACTTCAAAAAAAACATACTCTTCATAATCATCAACTTTTCTTTCTCCAATTTGCCCCCAAGCAGATAATACAGAAGGTACTATTTGCACTTTAGGACTCAAATCAAAAACATAACCTACAAAAACACCTCCATAGGTTAAAGACAATTCTTTTTCATTATTGACTTTACTTTGATTTGTTGATTTTAACAAATACCCTTCAATACCCAACAAAACTTTATGGTTAAAAGCAACCCCACCTTTTCCACCTACAAAAAAGGCAAAATCGTTATCGAATGAAGAAAATTGCAAAACAGGACCTGCATAAAACGATAACGAGTTTAAGTCCTTAATAATAAAATCTTTTTTTTTCGCATTCTTTTCGTCTTCTTGAGAAAATACTGCTAGACTTGAAATAAAAAAACACACTGCAACAACTAATTTTGTTTTAATCATAATTATTTATTTTTAAAATTAATGCTGCAAAATTAAATTTCACTCCAAATTATTTCTCTCAAAGTCAACACTTTGATATGAAATGACAGTTATTTGTGATTAACTGACATGATAACGTCGAAGGTGTTTACAAAAACATCAAATTTATTTCTTGAGACAGGAATACTTTCTTCAATCCCTTTAAAAAATAGTTGATAATTCCTTGCATTCCCAGAAGCTTTATTTACTTTATATACATTCACAATAAACGAACGATGCACTCTTAACACAAACTGATAACGATTGAGTTTCTCTTCTATTAATTGCAAAGAATATCGATATAATGATTTTACTATTTTACCATTTTCTTCGGTATAAACTTCTATATAATTCCCCTCAGATTTAACAAACAGTAAGTCATTAACATCAAAAACAATCGCATCATTGTTCTTATTTGAAGGCAATCTTAAAACTGAATCATGATAAACAGGAATTGCTTGATTCATTTTATTTTCTAGTTTATTATTATAATCCAAAACCTTTTTTAAAGCATACTTCAATTGAATTGTATAATCAATCCAATGAATAAATAATGTTGGAAAAAAACCAAAAACAAAAGCAATCAATACCGAATAAAATATTGTTTGAAAAGTCAATAAATAACTATCCTTTACAAGGAATAAGGAAATAATTAATATATTAAAAACTGCTATAAAAATATGAAGAAAGAAAATCAAGACTATTTCATTAAAAATTGTCCAATTCTCTTTTATTCTTTCTGATAAAAAAAACTTTGGAAAGAAATAAAAAACCAATAATACAACTGTAAAAGTTACAGACGCAAAAATGAAAGAAAGTATTGTTATTGAACAATTGAATTGAGAAATAGAATTTTCGTCGTATAGAGTATAATTTATTATAAAAACAAACAAACTCACTATTGTAGCAATCAAAAGATTTCTCTTAAAAGAATCTTTTAACAGATAAGGTTTTTTTAAATACTGTAACATGGATTAATATAAAAAGAAATGCAGAATTTAAAAATCCTGCACTTCTGATATAATTTTATTCTTTATTTACACATAATTATGCCTTTTGCTTAAAAGCATTTTCTCCAGGAAAATAAGCAACATCACCCAATTCTTCTTCTATTCGAAGTAATTGATTATATTTTGCCATTCTATCTGAACGTGAAGCAGAACCTGTTTTTATCTGTCCACAATTTAATGCTACTGCAAGATCTGCAATAGTATTATCTTCAGTCTCTCCAGAACGATGACTCATAACAGAAGTATATCCAGCATTATGAGCCATATTTACAGCTGCTATAGTTTCTGAAAGCGTTCCTATTTGATTTACTTTTATCAAAATAGAATTGGCTATTTTCTTTGAAATACCTTTAGACAACCTTTGCACATTTGTTACAAATAAATCATCTCCAACTAACTGTACTTTGTCACCAATTTCTTCAGTTAACAACTTCCAACCGTCCCAATCATTCTCATCCATTCCATCTTCAATTGAAACAATAGGATATTTAGACGTCAATTCTGCTAAATAAGCAACTTGTTCTGCAGAAGTTCTAATTTTACCTACTTCACCTTCAAACTTAGTATAATCATATTTACCATTAACATAAAATTCTGCCGCTGCACAATCTAAAGCAATCTTTATATCTTCACCAAAAACATATCCAGCATTCTCAACAGCTAATTTTATTGAATCTAAAGCATCTTCTGTACCTCCAGCTAAATTTGGAGCAAAACCGCCTTCATCTCCTACAGCTGTAGAAAGCTTTCTATCATGCAATACTTTTTTTAGATGATGAAAAATTTCTGTTCCCATTTGCATTGCATTGGTAAATGACTTAGCTTTCACAGGCATAATCATAAACTCTTGAAAAGCAATTGGCGCGTCTGAATGAGAACCACCGTTGATAATATTCATCATTGGCACCGGTAATGTATTCCCAGAAACACCACCAACATATCTATACAGAGGCAACCCCAATTCATTCGCAGCTGCTTTAGCCACCGCAAGAGAAACTCCAAGAATTGCATTTGCACCTAAATTTGATTTATTTGGAGAACCGTCTAAATCTATCATTGCTTTGTCTATAGCATTTTGTTCAAAAACAGACATTCCAACGATTTCAGAAGCAATTTTCACATTAACATTTTCAACCGCTTTTAAAACACCTTTACCCATGTAGGTTTTTCCACCATCACGAAGCTCAACAGCTTCATGTTCACCTGTTGATGCTCCACTTGGAACTGCAGCCCTACCCAAAATGCCATTATCTGTAATTACATCAACTTCTACTGTTGGATTACCACGAGAATCTAATATTTGTCTTGCGTGAACTTTAATAATCATGCTCATTATTATATTTTTTTTTAAGTTATTATTTGCCTATAAGACAAAAATAAAATTTATAAAATCATATTGTGAATAAATCTAAAAAACTTATAAACGATAACGTTTTAGTTCTTTGAAGATTTGATATTATCAATAAATTGGTCAAACAAATAAGATGAATCGTGAGGACCAGGACTTGCTTCAGGGTGATATTGAACAGAAAAGCAATTTTTACTTTTCATTTTCATTCCTGCTACTGTCCCATCATTTAAATGAACATGAGTAAGCTCAAAATCTTTATTATTTTCAAGATCTTCTTTAACGATTGCAAAACCATGATTTTGTGACGTGATTTCACCTTTACCCGTTATTAAATTCTTTACAGGATGATTAATTCCTCTATGTCCATTAAACATTTTATAAGTAGAAATCCCATTTGCCAAACCAATAACTTGATGTCCTAAACAAATACCAAAAAGGGGTTTATTAACTTCAAGAATAGCTCTAGCTACTTGTTGAGCAGAAACTAACGGTTCAGGATCACCAGGACCATTCGATAAGAAATACCCATCTGGATTAAAAGAAGACAAATCTTCAAAAGTAGCATTATATGGAAATACTTTAATATAACAATCTCTTTTTGCAAAATTTCTAAGAATATTAGTTTTAATCCCTAAGTCTAAGGCGGAAATTTTATATTTTGCATGTTCATCACCAAAAAAATAAGGCTCTTTTGTTGACACTTTAGATGCAAGCTCCAAACCATGCATTTCTGGAACATCAATTAACTTTTTCTTCAACTCCTCGATAGGAGTACCGTCTGTAGAAATAATTGCATTCATAGCTCCATTATCCCTAATATAACTAACTAATGCACGAGTATCTACATCTGATATAACAATTAAATTTTGTTTTTTTAAATAATCATAAAGATTTTCAGAAGCATTATCTCTAGAATAATTAAAACTAAAGTTTTTACAAACTAAACCTGAAATCTTAACATTATCAGATTCAACTTCATTCTCGTTAACTCCGTAATTTCCAATATGAGCATTGGTTGTTACCATTATTTGCCCAAAATAAGAAGGGTCTGTAAAAATTTCTTGATATCCTGTTGTACCAGTATTAAAAGCAACTTCACCAAAAGTTATTCCTTCAATACCAATTGATTTTCCGTAGAAAACTGTACCGTCCTTTAATAATAATACCGCTTGAGTACGATTAATATATTTCATTATGTTGTGTTGTTGATTGTGCAAATTTAAATTAAAAAATTGAAAAAAAAGAATATAAAAAAAAGGATAAACAGTTGTTTATCCTTTTTTTATATACAATCATATATCCATGATTATTCAGTTGCTTCAGTATTTTCAGAAGTTTCAGCAGCTGGAGCTTCCGTAGTCGCTTCAGATTTTTTTGCTCTACCACGACGTGTAGCTTTTTTAACTTCTTTTACACCAGCTCTGTACAAATCATTATAATCTACTAATTCGATCATTGCCATATCAGCATTATCTCCTAAACGATTACCAAGCTTGATGATACGAGTATAACCTCCTGGTCTATCACCAACTTTTACAGCTACATCTCTGAATAATTCAGTAACTGCATATTTATTTCTTAAATAAGAAAAAACAATACGTCTGTTGTGCGTAGTATCTTCTTTTGATTTAGTAACTAACGGCTCAACAAATTGTTTTAAAGCTTTAGCTTTAGCAACAGTAGTATTAATACGTTTATGCTCTATTAACGAACAAGCCATATTAGCTAACATTGCTTTTCTATGTCCTGTTTGTCTACTTAAGTGATTGAATTTTTTTCCGTGTCTCATGACTTTCTATTTAGCCTTCATCTTGCTGCAATCCGCTTTGGAGAGCAAAATATGAAGTAATTTATTCTTTATCTAATTTATATTTACTTAAATCCATTCCGAAATTCAAACCTTTTGCAGCAACTAATTCATCTAGCTCTGTTAATGATTTTTTTCCAAAGTTACGGAATTTCATTAAGTCATTTTTATTAAAAGAAACTAAGTCTCCTAATGTATCCACTTCAGCCGCTTTTAAACAATTTAACGCTCTAACAGATAAATCCATATCCACAAGCTTAGTTTTTAACAACTGTCTCATGTGTAACGATTCCTCATCATAAGATTCTGTCTGAGCAATTTCATCAGCCTCAAGTGTAATTCTCTCATCTGAAAACAACATAAAGTGGTGAATCAACGTTTTAGCTGCTTCAGTTAATGCATCTTTTGGATGAATAGAACCATCTGTAATGATTTCAAAAACTAATTTTTCATAATCAGTTTTTTGCTCAACACGGAAATTTTCTATTGCATATTTAACATTTTTTACAGGAGTATAAATAGAATCTGTAAAGATTGTACCAATAGGTGCGTTTGCCTTTTTGTTTTCTTCAGCAGGAACATATCCTCTACCTTTTTCGATAGAAAGTTCCATATTGATAGTTGTTTTGCTTTCTAAATTACAAATTACAAGATCAGGATTTAACACCTGAAACCCTGAGATAAATTTTTGGAAATCACCTGCTGTAATTTGCTCTTTACCAGAAAGAGAAATAGAAACAGATTCATTATCTACATCTTCAATTTGTCTTTTAAAACGAACTTGCTTTAAGTTTAAGATAATATCTGTAACATCTTCTACCACACCAGAAATTGTAGAGAACTCATGTTCTACTCCTTCAATTCTTACAGATGTGATAGCGTATCCTTCTAGAGAAGAAAGTAAAACTCTTCTTAATGCATTACCAACTGTCAATCCGTAACCAGGTTCTAAAGGTCTAAATTCAAATTTACCTTCAAAATCGGTTGAATCGATCATGATAACTTTATCGGGCTTTTGAAAATTAAATAATGCCATATTTCGACTAAAGTCAATTATTATTTGTTATACAACTCAACGATTAGTTGCTCTTTAATATTTTCTGGAATCTGAAGTCTTTGAGGAACAGAAACAAAAGTACCTTCTTTTGTATCATTATTCCATGTAATCCACTCATAAACCTGAGAAGAATTAGATAAAGATCTTTCAATAGCTTCAAGAGATTTAGATTTTTCACGAACTGCTACTTTATCTCCAGCTTTTAAATGATATGAAGGAACATTTACCAACTCACCATTAACCGTAACATGTCTGTGAGATACAATCTGACGAGCAGCTCTACGAGAAGGAGCAATCCCCATTCTATACACTACGTTATCTAAACGTGACTCACATAATTGAAGTAAAATTTCACCCGTTACACCAGAAGCAGAAGAAGCTTTTTCGAATAAATTTCTGAATTGACGCTCAAGAACACCATAAGTATACTTTGCTTTTTGCTTTTCCATTAACTGTACAGCATATTCAGATTTTTTACCTCTTTTTTTAGCCAAACCATGTTGTCCTGGAGGGTAATTTCTTTTTTCGAAGGCTTTATCATCTCCGAATATTGCTTCGCCAAATTTACGAGCAATTTTAGTTTTTGGACCAGTATATCTTGCCATTTTAAAATTAATATAAGGTAGTGATTATGAATTCAGGTCTATATAATCCTTCGATAATCGTTAATCTACCTTGGTTATACTTAAATAAATTAAACTCTTCTTCTTTTTGGAGGTCTACATCCATTGTGAGGCATTGGAGTTACATCGATAATCTCAGATACTTCAATACCACCATTGTGAATTGAACGTATTGCAGATTCTCTACCGTTTCCAGGTCCTTTAACGTAAACTTTCACTTTCTTAAGTCCAGCTTCAAGTGCTACTTTTGCACAATCTTCTGCTGCCATTTGAGCTGCATAAGGAGTGTTCTTTTTAGAACCTCTAAAGCCCATTTTACCAGCTGAAGACCAAGAAATAACTTCACCTTTTTTATTTGTTAAAGAGATGATAATGTTATTAAATGTAGCATTAATATGCGCTTCTCCTGTAGATTCAACGATAACTTTACGTTTTTTTGTTGTTGCCTTAGCCATATTACTTACTTATTATTTAGTTGCTTTTTTCTTGTTAGCAACAGTTTTTCTTTTACCTTTTCTAGTTCTAGAGTTATTTTTAGTTCTTTGACCTCTTAATGGAAGTCCAGCTCTATGACGAATACCTCTTTGACATCCAATATCCATTAAACGTTTTATGTTTAATTGAATTTCTGAACGCAACTCTCCTTCAATTTTGAAATAAGAAACAGCATCACGAATTCCGCTTATTTCATCATCATTCCAATCTTGAACTTTTTTATCTTCGCTAACTTGAGCTTTAGCTAAAATTTCTTTAGCTCTGCTACTGCCAATACCAAATATGTATGTTAAAGCAATAACTCCTCTTTTCTGTTTAGGTATATCTACCCCTGCAATTCTTGCCATAATTATCCTTGTCTTTGTTTAAATCTAGGATTCTTTTTATTAATCACGTATAATCTTCCTTTTCTACGCACTATAATGCACTCGGCACTTCTCTTTTTTACTGATGCTCTTACTTTCATTTTACTAGCTTTAGTATCTATATGTAATTCTTGCTTTTGTTAAATCGTAAGGACTCATTTCAAGTTTTACCTTATCTCCTGGTAATAATTTTATATAATGCATACGCATTTTACCAGAAATATGAGCAATTACAACATGTCCATTTTCTAACTCTACTCGGAACATAGCATTTGACAATGCCTCAACTATTGTTCCATCTTGTTCTATTGCTGATTGTTTTGCCATAAATATTAAGCTACTGCTTTTCTATTTTTACCAGTTTTCATCAAGCCATCATAATGCTTATTCAATAAATATGAATTTATTTGTTGAATAGTATCGATTGCAACCCCTACCATAATCAATAAAGAAGTTCCTCCATAAAAATAACCCCAAGCACCTTGCACATCCAATAAACTTACCACAACTGCTGGAAAAACAGCAATTAGCGCTAAGAACAAAGAACCAGGAAAGGTAATTAATGACATTATCTTATCTAGATAATCACCAGTTTCAACTCCAGGTCTAATTCCAGGAATAAAACCGCCACTTCTTTTTAAATCATCTGCCATCTTATTAGTTGGTACTGTAATTGCGGTGTAAAAATACGTAAAAATTATGATTAACAAAGCAAATACTATATTATATACTAATCCGAATGGATCATTAAACTTACCAGCTAACGATTGTGCAACTTCAGATTCTTTTGCAAGACCAGAAACTGCAGCAGGAATAAACATAATAGCTTGAGCGAAGATAATTGGCATTACTCCAGAAGCATTAAGTTTCAATGGAATAAATTGTCTAGATCCCATCATATCCTCTTCGAAATCACCAGAAACGGTTCTTCTTGCGTATTGAACTGGAATTTTTCTAACTGCCATTACTAAAAGTATACAAGCAATAATAACAATAAACCAAAGCACCACTTCTAAAACAATCATCATTAAACCACCATTTGCTTGTGTAGTTCTTGAACTGATTTCTTGAATAAAAGATTGAGGCATTCTAGCAATAATTCCTACCATGATTAATAAAGAAATACCATTACCAATTCCTTTATCAGTAATTTTCTCTCCTAACCACATAGCAAAAATTGTTCCTGTAACTAAAATTAACACAGAAGAAAACAAGAATGGCACTGAACTAGATCCTAACAAAAAAGCTTCTGAAGGAAGTGTTGCATGAAGATTATAAATATAACCCGGCCCTTGTACTAAAGTAATTAAAATAGTTAACCATCTAGTAATTTGATTGATCTTCTTTCTACCACTTTCACCATCTTTTTGTAACTTTTGCAAATAAGGAACAGCAATTCCCATTAACTGAACTACAATAGAAGCCGAAATATATGGCATAATACCCAATGCAAATACAGAAGCTTGCGAAAACGCACCTCCTGTAAAAACATTTATCAACCAACCAATACCTTCATCTGTTTGGTTAGTCAAGTTACCCAATTGAGCAGCATCAATACCAGGAAGAGTTACTTGTGCACCGAAACGGTACACTAGTAACAAACCTAAAGTTAAAAAAATTCTATTTTTCAACTCTTCTATTTTCCAAACATTGATAAATGAATCTATAAATTTCTTCATTGTACTAAAAAGGTTTATAAAGTTACTACTTCTCCACCAGCAGCCTCAATAGCCGCTTTTGCAGTAGCAGTAAATTTGTGAGCACTTACTTTCAATTTAGCTTTTAGCTCACCTCTTCCTAAAATCTTTACTAAGCTATTTTTTGTAGCCAAACGATTATCTATTATTACTGACAAATCTAAAGTATCAGTAATCAAACCATTATCTACTAATGACTGTATTGTATCAAGATTAACACCTTGGTAGTCTACTCTATTAATATTTTTAAAACCAAACTTAGGTACACGTCTTTGAAGAGGCATTTGCCCACCTTCAAAACCAATTTTCTTAGAATAACCAGAACGAGATTTAGCACCTTTATGCCCTCTTGCAGCGGTACCACCTTTACCAGAACCCTCTCCTCTACCTAATCTTTTATTTTGGTTGTGAACTGAACCTTCAGCTGGTTGTAAGTTACTTAAATTCATAACGAATATTATTATTTAGCTTCTTCAACAGAAACTAAGTGTTTAACTTTATTTACCATTCCAAGGATAGCAGGACTTGCGTCATGCTCAACAACTTGTCCTAATTTACGAAGACCTAAAGATACTAAAGTTCTCTTTTGTGTCTCTGGACAATTGATTTTACTTTTTACTTGTTTTACTAAAATTTTTGTCATTTTTCCTTGGATTTTTAACTTTTAAATACTTTCTCTAAAGAAATTCCTCTTTGTTTAGCAACAGTAACAGCACTTCTCATCTGTAACAAAGCATCAAAAGTAGCTTTAACAACGTTATGAGGGTTTGATGAACCTTGAGACTTTGACAATACATCATGCACACCAACTGATTCAAGAACTGCACGCACAGCTCCACCAGCAATAACTCCTGTACCATGAGAAGCAGGCATTAAAAAAACTCTAGCCCCACCAAATTTTCCTTTTTGTTCATGAGGTACAGTAGCACTATTCAAAGGAATTCTTACTAGATTTTTCTTTGCATCTTCTACTGCTTTTGCAATAGCTTCAGAAACATCTTTAGACTTCCCTAATCCATGTCCTACAACACCGTTTTCATCTCCAACTACTACGATTGCAGAGAAACCAAATGCTCTACCTCCTTTAGTAACTTTCGTCACACGATTCACACTAACCAAACGATCTTTTAATTCAAGTCCACTTGGTTTTACTAGTTCTACATTTTTATATTTTTGATACATAATTTCTTAGAATTTAAGTCCAGCTTCCCTTGCTCCATCAGCTAATGATTTGATACGTCCGTGGTATAAATATCCACCTCTATCAAAAGAAATTTTAACAACACCAGCTTTAAGAGCTCTTTCAGCTACTAATTTCCCAACTGCGTTAGCAGTTTCAACATTTGTACCTTTAGTAACTTCCTTTTCACGAGAAGATGCAGCAACTAATGTTACACCGTTTACATCATCTATGATTTGAGCATAGATTTCTTTATTAGATCTAAATACAGCTAATCTAGGTTGTGTAGCGGTTCCGCTTACAACCTTTCTAATTCTGAATTTTATTCTTTGTCTTCTTTCACTTTTTGTTAATGACATAGTCTTAATTTTTAAGCTGATTTACCTGCTTTTCTTCTTAATACTTCACCTACAAACTTAATACCTTTTCCTTTATAAGGCTCAGGCTTACGGAAAGATCTGATTTTAGCAGATACTTGACCTAATAATTGTTTGTCAAATGATGATAATTTCACTATTGGATTTTTACCTTTTTCAGAGATGGTTTCCACAACAACTTCTGGAGTAATATCCATAACTATATTGTGAGAAAATCCTACTGCTAAATCAAGTTTTTGTCCTTGATTTGAAGCTCTATACCCTACACCTACAAGCTCTAATTGCTTTGTAAAACCTTCTGAAACTCCTATAATCATATTATTGATTAGAGCACGATAAAGTCCATGTTTCGCTCTTTCATTTTTATGATCAGATGAACGCTCAACGATAACTTGATTTCCTTCAACTTTAACCGTTAC
Organism: Flavobacterium sp. KY-23415; assembly: GCF_055384985.1. NCBI lineage: Bacteria > Pseudomonadati > Bacteroidota > Flavobacteriia > Flavobacteriales > Flavobacteriaceae > Flavobacterium > Flavobacterium sp. KY-23415. The sequence goes on from NZ_AP044001.1 coordinate 406,965, forward strand.
ATCTGAAAATTCTTGAGAAAGCTCGCCTAATTTTCCTTTAACTGTAACTACAGCTTCTTTCACCTCTACGGTTACTCCTGCTGGAATTGCAATTGGATTTTTACCTATTCTTGACATTCTTTCGCTTTATTATTAATATACGTAACAAATAACTTCTCCACCAACATTAAGTTGTTTTGCTGCTTTACCAGTCATTACACCTTTAGAAGTTGATACAATAGCAATTCCTAAACCGTTTAAAATTCTTGGTAATTCAGTTGAGCCAGCATATTTACGTAAACCTGGTTTACTAATTCTTTGGATATCTTTGATTACAGACTCTTTAGTTTCTTTGTCGTACTTAAGAGCAATTTTGATAGTTCCTTGAACTCCACTATCATCAAATTTGTAACTTAAAATATATCCTTGATCAAATAAAATCTTAGTGATTTCTTTTTTCAAGTTAGAAGCAGGAATCTCAACTACTTTGTGATTTGCTCTAACTGCATTTCTAATTCTCGTTAGAAAATCTGCAATAGGATCTGTATACATATGTATGAATTTGCGGTTTTGGTTTTCGCTAGAAATATTCTAGCGAACCTGAAACCAATTAAAATTATTTTTTACCAGCTTGCCTTTTTAACACCTGGAATTAAGCCTTGATTAGCCATTTCACGAAAAGTAACACGTGAAATACCAAATTGACGCATATAACCTCTAGGTCTTCCCGTTAATTTACAACGATTATGTAAACGTACAGGAGATGCATTTTTTGGTAATTTCTGTAATGCTTCATAATCACCAGCTTCTTTCAAAGCTTTTCTTTTTTCAGCATATTTAGTCACTAACGCTTCTCTTTTTGCCTCACGGGCTTTCATCGATTCTTTAGCCATTTCTTAATTCTTTTTAAAAGGTAAACCTAATTCTGTCAATAATGATTTTGCTTCCTTATCTGTATTCGCAGAAGTAACAAAGGTAATATCGAAACCTGAAATTTTATTTATTTTATCAATATCAATTTCTGGAAAAATAATTTGCTCCAATACTCCTAAGTTATAATTACCTCTACCATCAAAACCTGTAGACTTAATTCCGCTGAAATCTCTAACACGCGGTAAAGAAGAAGTAATTAATCTATCTAAGAATTCATACATTCTTTCTCCTCTTAAAGTTACTTTAGCTCCAATTGGCATTCCTTTTCTTAATTTAAAAGATGCAACATCCTTTTTAGAAATAGTAGAAACTGCTTTTTGTCCAGTAATTTTTGTTATTTCTTCTACAGCATAATCAACCAATTTTTTGTCTGACACAGCTGCACCAACACCGCGGCTTACAACAATTTTTTCAAGTTTAGGAACTTGCATAACATTTTTGTAACCGAACTCTTCTGTAAGAGCAGAGATTACTCTACTCTTATATTCTTCTTTTAATCTAGGTATATAAGCCATTACTATAATACTTGATTAGATTTTTTTGAAATCCTTACTTTCTTATCTCCTTCAATTTTATAACCTACCTTAGTAATTGATTTCGATTTTGGATCAATTAATGATAGATTAGATATATGAATTGGAGCTTCTTTCTTAACGATACCTCCTTGAGGGTTTTTAGCACTTGGTTTAGTATGTTTCGAAACCATGTTTACACCTTCAACTATCGCTTTATTCTTGTCACGGATAACACGTAAAACAGTACCTTCAGATCCTTTATGATCACCAGCAATTACTTTTACAACGTCTCCTGATTTAATTTTTAGCTTTGTCATCATTTTTAGAATTAAAGCACCTCTGGTGCTAATGATACAATTTTCATGAATTGCTTTTCACGAAGTTCTCTGGCAACCGGACCAAAAACACGAGTACCTCTCATTTCACCTGCAGCGTTTAACAATACACATGCGTTATCGTCGAAACGGATATAAGATCCATCAGCTCTTCTCACTTCTTTTTTAGTACGTACAACAACTGCAGTTGAAACAGCACCTTTCTTAACGTTTCCGTTTGGTGTTGCATCTTTAATAGAAACTACAATTTTATCTCCTACAGAGGCATAACGACGTTTCGTTCCTCCTAAAACACGGATAGTCAAAACTTCTTTTGCTCCTGTGTTATCTGCTACTTTTAATCTTGATTCTTGTTGTACCATAATTATTTCGCTCTTTCAATGATTTCAACTAATCTCCAACATTTCGATTTAGATAAAGGCCTTGTTTCCATGATCTTTACTGTATCACCAATGTTACAGTCATTTGTTTCGTCGTGTGCAACATATTTTTTAGTCTTTAACACGAACTTACCATATAAAGGGTGTTTTACTCTTCTTGTTTCAGACACAACAATAGATTTCTCCATTTTATTGCTAGTAACAACACCAACTCTTTCTTTTCTTAAATTTCTTTTTTCCATCTTTCAGCAGAATACAATTATTGTAACTCTCTTTTAGTTATCTCTGTTGCAACTCTAGCAACAGCTCTTCTAATAGTTCTTATTTGAAGAGGATTTTCAATAGGAGAAATAGTATGAGCTGTTTTTAATTCAGCATACGTTCTCTTTAACTCACTAAGTTTCTCTTGTAACTCAGCTGCAGATAGATTTTTTATTTCTAATTGTTTCATAATATATCTTGATTATGCTTCGAAATCTCTAGCAACGACAAACTTAGTTTTTACTGGAAGTTTTTGTGCTGCAAGACGTAAAGCTTCTTTTGCAACAGATAGAGGAACTCCACCAACTTCAAACATGATTCTTCCAGGTTTCACAACTGCAGCCCAATACTCAACTGCACCTTTACCTTTACCCATACGTACTTCTAATGGTTTCTTTGTGATAGGCTTATCTGGAAATATTTTAATCCATAACTGACCTTCCCTTTTCATGAAACGAGTAGCAGCAATACGAGCCGCTTCTATTTGACGAGAAGTAATAAAAGTAGATTCCAAAGATTTAATCCCGAACATTCCATTAGAAAGTTCATGACCTCTTTGAGAAACCCCTTTCATTCTACCTTTCTGTACCTTACGGTATTTTGTTCTTTTAGGCTGTAACATTTTTCTTTAATTTAAAAAATTACTTTCTTTTGCTTCTGTTTGGTTTACCTTTTCCAGACGATCCTGAAGATTTGGATTTTTGTTTATCCATACCTACTAACGGAGAAAGATCTCTTTTTCCGTAAACCTCACCTTTCATTATCCATACTTTGATTCCCATTCTACCGTAAGTAGTATGAGCTTCAGCTAATGCATAATCAATATCAGCTCTGAAAGTTGACAAAGGGATTCTACCATCTTTAAAACCTTCTGAACGTGCCATTTCTGCACCATTCAAACGGCCAGAAATTAAAACTTTAATACCTTCAGCATTCATTCTCATTGCAGCAGCGATAGCCATTTTAATTGCTCTTCTATATGAAATCCTACTTTCAATTTGACGAGCTATACTATTAGCCACTAAATAAGCATCCAACTCAGGTCTTTTAATTTCAAAGATATTGATTTGAATTTCTTTGTCAGTAATTTTTTTAAGTTCTTCTTTCAACTTGTCTACCTCTTGTCCACCTTTCCCAATAATAATACCAGGTCTAGCAGTAGTGATAGTAACGGTTACAAGTTTCAAAGTTCTTTCAATAATTACTTTAGATACACTAGCTTTAGATAAACGCGCATGAATGTATTTTCTGATTTTAAAATCTTCAGCGATTTTATCACCATAATCATTTCCTCCATACCAGTTTGAGTCCCATCCTCTGATGATACCAAGTCTATTTCCTATTGGATTTGTCTTTTGTCCCATACTGTTTATTAATTGCTTTGTGTGTTATTGTTTGATCCTAACACGATAGTTACGTGGTTAGAACGTTTTCTAATTCTATGTGCACGACCTTGTGGAGCTGGACGAAGTCTCTTTAACATCGCACCACCATCTACTCTGATCTCTTTTACAAATAAGCCTGCTTCTTCTAAACTAGTTTCTGTATTTTTCTGTTGATAATTATTTATCGCAGATAACAATAATTTCTCTAATTTTCTTGAAGCTTCTTTACTGTTAAATCTTAATATATTAAGAGCTAATTCTACTTTCTGACCTCTAACTAAATCTGCTACAATGCGCATTTTTCTAGGTGAAGTAGGGCAGTTATTTAATTTAGCAAATGCAACTTGTGCTTTAGCTTCTTTAATCTGCTCTGCTCTTTCTCTTTTACGAACTCCCATAGCTTCTTATTATTTTTTACCTTTATTTTTTGCACCTGCGTGACCTCTAAAAGATCTTGTTGGTGAAAATTCTCCTAATTTATGACCTACCATGTTTTCAGTAACGTAAACAGGTACAAATTGACGTCCGTTATGCACAGCAATAGTTTGCCCAACAAAATCTGGAGTTATCATTGAAGCTCTTGACCAAGTTTTGATAACAGCTTTAGAATCTTTCTCAATATTTTCTTGAACTTTTTTCTCTAATTTATAGTGAACATAAGGTCCTTTTTTTAATGAACGTGCCATGTCTATCTAATTATTTCTTTCTACGTTCTACAATATACTTATTACTCGGATTAACTTTAGAACGAGTTCTATAACCTTTAGCTGGCAATCCTTTTCTTGAGCGTGGGTGACCTCCAGAAGAGCGTCCTTCTCCACCACCCATTGGGTGATCAACTGGATTCATTGCTACCGGTCTAGTTCTTGGTCTTCTACCTAACCATCTAGATCTACCAGCTTTACCTGACACTACTAATTGATGATCAGAGTTTGATACTGCTCCAATTGTAGCAGTACAAGTTAACAAAATCAATCTTGTTTCTCCAGATGGCATTTTTATAGTTGCATATTTACCATCTCTTGCCATTAACTGAGCAAAAGTACCAGCAGAACGAGCAATAACAGCTCCTTGACCTGGTCTTAATTCGATACAAGAAATTACTGTACCTAGAGGAATTTTACTTAAAGGTAAGGCATTTCCAATTTCTGGAGATGCATCTGCACCAGAAACTACAGTTTGTCCAACTTGCAAACCATTTTGAGCAATTACGTAAGTTTTTGCTCCATCAGCGTATGCTAATAATGAAATAAAAGCTGAACGATTTGGATCATATTCAATTGTCTTAACAACAGCTGGAACTCCAACTTTTGTTCTTTTAAAATCAATTATACGATACTTTTGTTTATGACCACCACCAATATAACGCATGGTCATTTTTCCTTGACTATTTCTACCTCCAGAGTTATTTTTCGGTGCGATCAATGAACGCTCCGGCTTATCAGTTGTTATAGTGTCAAAGCTATTAACAACTCTAAAACGCTGACCCGGGGTAATAGGTTTTAATTTTCTAACTGACATTTTTATTAGATATTATTATAGAAATCTATTGTTTCTCCTTCTTGAACTTGAACAATTGCTTTTTTATAAGCATTTGTTTTCCCACTGATCAAACCACTTTTAGTGTATTTAACGCTTCTATCCGCTCTATAGTTCATAGTATTAACAGTAACTACATTCACCCCATAAACAGCCTCTACAGCATTTTTGATTTGAATTTTATTAGCTTTTTTTTCTACTATAAAACCAAAACGGTTAAAAACTTCACCATCTTTAGTTATTTTTTCAGTTATAATTGGCTTAATAATGATACTCATAACCCTTATTATTTACTTAAATTATCTTCAATACTTGCTAAAGCACCCTCTAAAACTACCAAACTATTTGCATTTAAAACAGAATAAGTATTTACTTCTGAAGAAGTTACAACTTTTGCAGCTTTTAAATTTCGTGACGACAAATATACATTTTTATTCGTATCACCCAACACAAACAAAGATTTTTTACTATCTAACCCTAAAGCTTTCAATACATTAATGAAATTTTTAGTATTTGGAGCTTCAAATGTAAAATCTTCCAAAACTATCAAACTAGACTCTTTCACTTTTAAAGACAATGCAGATTTTCTAGCTAATCGTTTTAAATTTTTATTCAATTTGAATGAATAACTTCTTGGTCTTGGTCCAAAAACCGTACCACCACCTTTAAACAAAGGATTTTTAGCACTACCTGCACGAGCAGTACCCGTTCCTTTTTGTTTCTTAATCTTACGCGTACTTCCAGCAACCTCTGCTCTTTCTTTAGCTTTATGATTACCTTGTCTTTGATTTGCTAAATACTGCTTTACATCAAGATATATAGCATGTTTATTTGGCTCAATTGCGAATACTGAATCTGAAAGTTGAACTTTTCTCCCAGTATCTTTTCCGTTGAAATCTAATACTTTTACTTCCATTACTTCTGAATGATTACATAAGAGTTTTTATGCCCTGGTACACATCCTTTAACTACTAAAAGATTTTTATCAGCAACAACTTTTAAAACTTTAAGGTTTTGAACTGTAACATTCTCTCCCCCCATTCTTCCTGCCATACGCATTCCTTTGAATACTCTAGAAGGATAAGACGAAGCTCCAACTGATCCAGGAGCTCTCAAACGATTATGCTGACCATGAGTCGCCTGTCCAACACCACCAAAACCGTGACGTTTTACAACCCCTTGAAAACCTTTACCTTTTGAAACACCCTGCACATCAACAAATTCGCCCTCAGCAAACAAATCTACTGTTAGAACTTCTCCCAATTTGTGTTCTTCTTCAAAATACTTGAACTCAACAACTTTCTTCTTAGCAACAGTACCCGCTTTCTTGAAGTGACCTTCTTCTGCTTTAATTGTATGCTTTTCCGTTTTGTCATCGAAACCAAGCTGAAGAGCACTATACCCGTCAACCTCCTCGGTTCTGACTTGGGTAACTACACATGGCCCAGCCTCAATAACAGTACACGGAATATTCTTCCCGTTCTCATCAAAGATGCTAGTCATGCCAATTTTTCTTCCGATTAACCCAGACATATAAAAACTAATTAATTAATTAAACTCTATTTACTAAAAAAAATACACACAAATGCACTTTCCTCATTTTGAGGGTGCAAATATATAATTATTTTTTCAATATCACAAATATTATTAATTACGTGAATTTCAACATAAAAAACACACAACTCAATACATGAATGATATTAAAAAAACCGTTGTAAAATTTACAAACGGTTTTTATATTTTTTATACTGCTATACAGTACAGAAATTAAACTTTAATTTCCACTTCAACACCACTAGGTAATTCCAATTTCATCAAAGCATCAATAGTCTTTGATGACGAACTGTAAATATCCAACAATCTCTTATAAGAACTTAATTCAAATTGTTCTCTAGACTTCTTATTAACGTGTGGTGAACGTAAAACAGTAAAGATTTTTTTATTTGTAGGTAATGGAATAGGCCCAGTAACCACAGCACCTGTACTTTTTACAGTCTTTACGATTTTTTCAGCAGATTTATCTACTAAATTATGATCGTATGATTTTAATTTTATTCTGATTTTTTGACTCATTTTCTTAAAAATTAAGCGTTACCTTTTGCTTTTTTGATTACCTCTTCCGAAATATTAGATGGCGTTTCAGCATAGTGAGAAAATTCCATAGTAGAAGTCGCCCTACCTGAAGATAATGTTCTCAAAGTTGTAACATACCCAAACATTTCAGACAAAGGAACATCCGCTTTAATAGTTTTTGCTCCTGATCTATCCCCCATATTATTAACCTGACCTCTTCTTCTATTCAAGTCACCAACAATATCACCCATATTTTCCTCTGGAGTAATAACCTCAATTTTCATGATTGGCTCTAAGATTACAGCACCAGCAGCTTTAGCCACTTCCTTATAACCTAATTTTGCAGCCAATTCGAAAGATAAAGCATCAGAATCCACAGGGTGAAAAGATCCGTCCAATAAAGTAACTTTTAAACTATCCACAGCATAACCTGCTAATGGACCAGTTTTCATTGCTTCTCTAAATCCTTTTTCAACAGCAGGTATATACTCCTTAGGAACATTACCTCCTTTAACTTCGTTGATAAATTGTAACCCCATTGCTGGCTTACCATCAACATCATCAGCAGGTTCTAATCTGAAAACAATATCTCCAAATTTACCACGTCCACCAGATTGTTTTTTATAAACCTCTCTATGCTGAGCAGATTTCGTGAATGCTTCTTTATATTCTACCTGAGGCTCACCTTGGTTAACTTCCACTTTAAACTCACGTTTCATACGATCCACTAAAATATCTAAGTGAAGCTCACCCATACCAGAAATAATAGTTTGACCTGAAGCCTCGTCAGTTCTAACAGTAAAAGTTGGATCTTCCTCAGCTAATTTTGCTAAAGCCATACCCATTTTATCAACATCTGCCTTAGTTTTAGGTTCAATCGCAATACCAATTACTGGATCTGGGAATTTCATAGACTCAAGAATGATTGGGTGTTTTTCATCACACATTGTATCTCCAGTCTTAATATCCTTAAACCCAACAGCAGCACCAATATCTCCAGCTTCAATAAATTCAATTGGATTTTGCTTATTAGCATGCATTTGATAAATACGAGAAATACGCTCTTTATTACCTGAACGTGTATTTAAAATATACGAACCAGCATCTAATCTTCCTGAATAAGCACGGAAGAAAGCTAAACGCCCTACATAAGGATCAGTAGCGATTTTAAATGCAAGAGCAGCAAAAGGCTCTTTTGGATCAGGACGACGTAATATTTTCTTTTGATCTTCTTCTAACAAATCAGCATCATCAGGATGAATTCCTTCAATACCTTCTTTATCTAAAGGAGAAGGCAAATATTTACAAACCGCATCCAACATGAATTGAACTCCTTTATTTTTAAAAGAAGAACCAGCAATCATTGGAATGATAGCCATATCAATTGTAGCAGCACGTAATGCAGTGTTAATTTCTTCTTCTGTAATAGAGTTTTCATCTTCCATATATTTATCAAGAAGATTTTCATCATATGTTGCAATTTCCTCGATAAGAATAGAACGATATTTTTTTACATCATCTACCATATCAGCAGGAATATCAATAATATCAAAAGTAGCCCCTTGAGTCTCATCATGCCATACAATAGCCTGATTTTTAACTAAATCAACCACACCTTTGAAATCACTTTCTTCTCCAATTGGTAACGTAATTGCAACCGCATTCGATTTCAACATATCTTTCACTTGCTGACATACTGCTAAAAAGTTAGACCCTTGACGATCCATCTTATTAACAAATCCCATACGAGGAACTCTATATTGATCTGCTAATCTCCAGTTAGTTTCTGATTGAGGCTCAACACCATCAACTGCACTAAATAAAAACACCAATCCATCTAATACACGTAACGATCTATTTACCTCTACAGTAAAGTCAACGTGACCAGGAGTATCGATAATATTAAAGTGGTAAGCTTGCGATTCTGGCAACAATTTCCCTTGTTGTGTTGGAAAATTCCACTCACATGTTGTTGCTGCAGAAGTAATCGTAATACCTCTCTCTTGTTCTTGAGCCATCCAGTCCATTGTAGCTGCACCATCGTGTACTTCCCCAATTTTATGTGACTTTCCAGTATAAAAAAGAATACGCTCAGTTGTTGTTGTTTTACCAGCATCAATATGAGCAGCAATTCCTATATTTCTTGTAAATTTTAAATCTCTAGCCATTTCTTTTGTTTTATGAATTAAAATCTAAAGTGAGAGAAAGCTTTATTTGCTTCTGCCATTTTATGAGTATCCATTCTTTTCTTAACAGCAGCACCTTCTTCCTTAGCAGCAGCTAAAATTTCAGAAGCCAACTTGTTAGCCATTGATTTTTCATTTCTTCTTCTTGCATATAAAATCATCCATTTCATAGAATAAGAAATTTTTCTATCTGGACGAATTTGCATAGGAATCTGGAAAGTAGCTCCACCCACTCTTCTTGAGCGAACTTCTACATGAGGCATAACATTTGTTAATGCATCTTTCCATATTTCTAAAGCAGTTTTCTCTGCATCTTGCTTTTTAGCCTCTACGATATCTAATGCATCATAAAACACTTTAAAAGCTGTTGATTTTTTACCATCCCACATTAAGTTATTCACAAAACGTGTCACTAACTGATCGTTAAATTTTGGATCTGGTAAAAGAGGTCTTTTTTTGGCCTGTCTTTTTCTCATGTCTTTTTTTTAAAAGATTTAAATTACTTTTTCTTTCCAGTTGTTGCAGCAGCTTGTCCTGGTTTTGGACGTTTTGCTCCATACTTAGATCTACGTTGTGTTCTACCCGCTACTCCAGCAGTATCTAATGCACCACGAACGATGTGGTAACGTACACCTGGTAAATCTTTTACTCTTCCACCTCTAACTAATACTATCGAGTGCTCTTGCAGATTGTGTCCTTCTCCAGGAATGTAAGCATTCACCTCATTACCATTTGTTAAACGAACACGGGCAACTTTACGCATTGCCGAGTTTGGTTTCTTTGGTGTTGTGGTATAAACACGCGTACAAACCCCTCTTCTTTGAGGACAAGAATCTAAAGCAGCCGATTTACTCTTCTTAGTTATTTTGGCTCTTCCAGTTCTTACTAATTGTTGAATTGTTGGCATAATTGTTTATAATTATTACTAATAAATTTAACTCCCTAAAACTTTTAGGGGCTGCAAATGTAGTTATTATTTATTACAAAACAAATCTAATTTATTTATTTACAGCTAATTTTAAACCACAAAACAATCCGTAAAGCTAAAAGAAAAACAAAACAAACCACACATAACCTCACTAAATTCCAAAAGAATAGAACTCATTTCGAAATTTATTTTCATTTTTTTTACGTTACTTTACAACCATGAAAAAAATCTCTCTTTTATTAATTCTTATAAACACTCTTTATTGCAATGGGCAAAATTTCTTTTTAAAGATAACAAGCTCATCACCCGTAGAAAAAACAATAATTGACAGCATAAATTACACTAAGAAACACAACAACCTAAAAACACTACTAGAAGAAATAAATAAATTTGACACATTAACAACCAAAATTGGCTATCTTGAACGAAAACTAACTAAACAAGAAAAAATTAACGACACCACCTTCCATTTCAATTACTCTTTAGGAAAAAGAACAAACTACCTATATATATATTTAGGCAATAACAAATCAATTTTAAACCAAACAAAAGACACTTTAAAAATCAAAACGAATCAAATTAAAGAATGGACAAAAAGCACTATAAAAAACCTCGAAAAAAAAGGATACCCATTAGTTAAACTTAGACTGATTAATTACAAAAAAACAAACAACACCTTAAGTTCTGACTTAAAAATAGATTTAAACAACAAAAGAACTTTTGACGACCTCATTATTTTAGGTCACGATAATTTCCCAAAAAACATAAAAAAATCGATTATAAGAAACTTAAAAAAGCAAGATTTCAATCAAAAAAACATTGCAATACTTCACAAAGAACTTAACGAACTAACTTTTACCAACCAAATAAAATACCCTGAAGTATTATTTACAAAAGATAGCACTAAAATATTTGCCTATTTAGAAAAGTCAAAACCAAACAAATTTGAAGGATACATTGGTTTTTCAAATAACTCTCAGGACAAATTATCACTCAATGGTTATTTTGACCTCCAATTACAGAACATATTTAATAGTGCAGAAAAACTAACACTATATTGGAAAAATGACGGCAACAAACAAAGCATATTCAACATCACAACAGAGTTCCCATATCTATTAAAAACTTCTTCAGGAATAAGAACAAAACTACAAATATTCAAACAAGACAGTATTTTTCAAAACACATCGTCTGAAATTCAAATTGGGTATTATTTCAATATAAACAAAAAAACCTTCTTAGGAATACAAAACACAACTTCTACAAACACACAAAATTCACTTAACAATCCAATTAAAAATTACAAAAACATATTCTACACATTAACTTACGAGCATATAATTTCTAAAAAAACAAAAGAACCAATCAGGAAAAACACAGAAATCAATATAAAAACAGGAATAGGAAAAAGAAAAGACAAAGAAAACACTAACAGACAATTTTTCGCTGAAATAGACATTAAGCAAAACATTTCATTAAATAGCTACAATAACATTTTAATTAGAACTCAAAACTACATTTTAAACAGCAACACCTATCTCCCCAACGAACTTTATAGGTTTGGTGGAACCAACTCTATTAGGGGCTTTAGAGAAAACTCACTTCAAGCCAACCTACTAACATCGTTAATAACAGAATACCAATACTCCCTAAGCCCATCACTTTATCTTCACACTGTAATCGATTTTGCTTATTTTGAAGACAACATAAACAAAACAAAAAAAAACACTGTTAGCTTAGGACTAGGATTTGCAATACAAACAAAAAATGGAACATTCAATCTAATATATGCAAATGGGACTACAAAAAATCAAGCAATAAAGCTATCAAACTCCATCATTCAAATACAATTTAAGACAAGCTTTTAAGAATATTTATGTTAAATGTTAAAAAAATATTAAATAATATTAGGATAACAATATTTTTTTTTTGAATTTTGGGTCAACTAATTCAAATTTATAAATATGAGATCTAAGTTTAACGGACTTTTGACACTTGTAATAGTGTTATTAGGGCAATTTATTTTTGCTCAGGTTAAAACTGTTTCTGGAACAGTTACAGATCAAAACGGACAACCACTACCTAGTGTTGCTATCCAAGAAAAAGGAAGTGCAAACGGTACAGAAACCGATTTTGATGGAAAATTCAAAATTAACGTAAAACAAGGTGCTACGTTAAGATTCAGCTACATCAGCATGAAAACTCAAGAAGTAGTTGTTAATTCAACAGACTTAAAAATTGTAATGCAAGAAGACGTAGCTCAGTTAGAAGGAGTTGTAGTAACTGCTTTAGGTATTAAAAGAGAGAAAAAGGCTCTAGGTTATGCAACTCAAGAAGTTAAAGGTGATGACATTGCTGACACACCTGTAACGAATTTTGCAGATGCACTTTCTGGTGAAGTTGCAGGACTAGATGTACAATCATCAGGCACAATGGGAGGATCAACTAACATAGTAATTAGAGGTTATAACTCTATTCGAGGAGACAATCAAGCATTAATCGTTATAGATGGTACACCAATTAATAACGGAACTGGTAACTCAGCTGATCAAAGAACAGGTAGAGGTGGATACGACTACGGTAATGCAGCATCTGATTTGAATCCAGATGACATAGAATCATTAAACGTTTTAAAAGGTGCGGCTGCAACAGCTCTTTACGGCTCTAGAGCTGCAAATGGAGCAATTATTATCACAACAAAAAAAGGAAGAAAAGGAAAAGGTATAGGGGTTACAGTAAATAGCTCATTAGTTGCTGGTAGTGTAGATATGGAAACCTTACCAAAATACCAAAATCGTTACGGAGCGGGATATGGTCCATATTACGGTGCGACTGAAGACCAATACTTTAACGACCAATATGACATCAATGGAGATGGTATAAACGACCTATCTGTACCCTTTGGAGAAGACGCATCTTACGGAGCAGCTTTTGACCCGAATCTTCTTGTTTACCAATGGAATTCGCTTTACCCTCAATTATCAGGTTACCAACAAGCAACTCCTTGGGTAGCAGCAAAAAACAACCCAAACACTATTTGGAGAACTGGATTAACTTCAACAAACTCAGTATCATTCGGAAAATCTACAGATACTAATAGTTTCCGATTGGGCTACACTAATAAAATACAAAACGGTGTAATGCCAAATAGCGAAATCAAAAGAAACACCATTACATTTTCCGGCTCTCAGGACATCAGTGATAAATTGAAAGCTTCGGTTGACTTTTCATACATCAACAACACAGGAAGAGGAAGAAATGGAACAGGTTACAACGGAAGAAATCCTATGCAAGCATTCCGTCAATGGTGGCAAACTAATGTTGATTTAAAAGAACAAAGAGACGCTTTTTTCAGTACAGGTCAAAACATAACTTGGAACGCTACTAGCCCAACAAATACAGCTCCAAAATATACAGATAATGTTTATTGGACACTATACAAAAATTTCCAAAACGACACTAGAGATCGTTTCATGGGGAATATCAGTTTAAATCAAGAAGTAACAAAATGGTTTAGCATTTTAGGACGTTTTGCTTTTGATACTTATTCTGAAATAAGAGAAGAAAGATTAGACGTTGGTTCAAATGGTGTACCCTTCTACTCGGTTAACAACCGCAAAGTATCTGAATACAACTATGATTTGATTGGTAATTTTGACCACAACTTAAACGACGACCTAAACATAAACGGTTTAGTAGGATTTAATATACGTGTTAATAAACTTAATGGCTTATTTGCAAGTACTAATGGAGGATTAGTAACACCTGGCCTGTTCACATTAGCTAATTCACAAAATCCTTTAACGACGGATGATTACGCTAAAACTGATTTCACTAAAAAAGTAGATGGTGTATTTGCAAAAGCGGGCTTAGGATACAAAGGAACATACTACTTAGACGCGACTTTCAGAAGAGACAGATCATCAGCCCTTCCATCAAATAACAACGTATACTATTACCCATCAATTTCTTCAAGTATTGTTTTCTCAAACTTCATTAAACAAGATTGGATATCTTTTGGTAAAGTAAGAGCTAACTATGCACAAGTTGGAAATGATACTGATGCACTTAATGTATACACAAACTATGTAATTAATCCTGGTTTTGGAGGATCACCGAGTGTTACAAACCCAAATACTTTTAACAATATTGATTTGAAACCTGAAAGAACTAACGATATTGAGCTTGGATTAGAAATGCAATTATTCAACAATCGTTTTGGTTTTGACTTTTCATATTACAACAGAAAAACAGTTGATTTGATAACAGATTTAACAGTTTCAACTAGTTCAGGTACTGGAAGAATTTTTCAAAATGCAGGAGACATTGAAAACAAAGGAATTGAATTTATTGTAAATGGTACACCTATTAAAAATGAAAACTTCTCTTGGGAAATAAAAGTAAATTACACACAAAACAGAAGTGAAATAACTAAACTAGCGAAAGACATCGAGTTTATTCAGTTAGCTGGAGTTCAAGGTGGCGTTACACTTGGAGCTGCACTTGGAGAACCATTTGGAGTAATTAGAGGTAGAGACTATGTTTACCATGAAAACGGACAGCCTATAGTGGGTGCTAATGGTTATTACAGAAGAACTAGTGCAAGTAATAAAATATTAGGAAACATTAACCCTGATTGGACAGGAGGAATTAAAAACAACCTAAAATATAAAAACGTAAGCATGAGTTTCCTTGTTGACATACAAAAAGGTGGAGACGTATTTTCTTTAGATACATATTATGGTTATGGTTCAGGATTATATGATGTAACTGCAGGAAATAACCACTTAGGAAACCCTGTACGTGACCCAATATCTGCTGGAGGTGGTGTAATATTTGAAGGAGTACAAGCAGATGGAAGTCCAAATACAGTAGTAGCAGACGTTACAGAATCTGGTGTATGGGGATGGGCAATGCCTCAAGCTGCACATGTTTATGATGCATCATTTGTAAAATTAAGAGAAGTAACACTTGGATATAATTTTTCTCCAAAAATAGCTCAAAGTCTATCTTTACAGTCATTATCTCTATCTTTAATTGGTAGAAATTTATGGATTATTCATAAAAACGTTCCTTATGCAGACCCAGAAGCTGGGCTAAGTGCAGGAAATATTCAAGGATATCAATCAGGTGCTTATCCATCAGTTAGAGAAATTGGAGCGAGTTTAAAACTAGAATTCTAATACTAATTAATTATGAAAAAATATATAATATTATTATCATCTGTGCTTATCGTAAGTTGTGCATCAGATGAAAAATACGAAAATTTAAATAGAGACCAAAACGGTCTTAGTCAAGCGTCTTCAGAAGCTTTATTTGTATCGGCGACAAAATCACTTTTTGATAGAATGGAAAGCACAAATGTTAACAACAATGTTTTTCGCTTAACATCTCAATATTGGACACAAACGACTTATACAAATGAATCTAATCATGATTTAAACGACAGAAATGTTCCTGCAAATCATTTTTCAGATATCTATCAGAACGTATTATTTGATTTAAAAGATGCTAAGACAAAAGCAAGCACTCCAAATCAAACAGCAATGATTTCTGTATTGGAAGTATATGCTTGGCAAATTCTAGTAGATACTTTTGGAGATGTTCCATACAGTGAAGCATTACAACTAAAAGAAAATCCAACTCCTAAATATGACGATGCAAAGACTATTTATCAAGATTTGATTACTAGAATAAACACAGCAATCTCGACATTTTCTGTTTCTGGTCCTGCTGGATACACATCTGCTGATAAGATTTATGGAGGAAACGTAAACCAATGGTTAAAATTTGCCAATTCTATTAAACTAAAATTAGCAATGCGTATTGCTGATGTTTCATCAATGGCTACTTTATCAAAAACAGCTGCAGAAGAAGCAGTTACTGCTGGTGTCTTTTCTTCTAATACCGATAATGCAACTATTGCTTATGAAGATAATGCTACTAATGCAAATCCGTTATGGTTCGATTTAGTACAAAGCCAAAGAGAAGATTTTGTTGCAGCTAATACAGTTGTTGACATTATGAATACTTTGTCAGACCCAAGAAGACCATTCTATTTTAAAGAAAACTTAGGAGCAGGAGTATATACAGGAGGTCCGTATGGGGACAATAATTCATTCCCATCTTACTCACACATTGGACAATTAATGCATGAACCAGATTTCAGAGGTGTATTATTAGATTATTCAGAAGTAGAATTTATGCTAGCAGAAGCATCTGAAAGAGGGTATACTGTAGGCGGAACTGCTGAATCTCATTATAATGCTGGAATTACTGCCTGTATGAACGATTGGGGTGTAGCTAGTGGTGACATTACTACTTATTTAGCTCAACCAGCTGTTGCATATGCAACAGCTACTGGAACTTGGAGACAAAAAATTGGAGCTCAATATTGGCTAGCAATGTATAACAGAGGTTTCGAAGGTTGGTATGCTTACAGAAAATTTGACACACCAACTATGAATGATGCAGCAATTTCAGGTTTGCCTGTACCTTTAAGATTCACTTATCCTTTATCTGAACAAACATTAAATGTTACAAATTATAATGCTGCTGCTGCTGCAATTGGTGGTGATGAGCAAAACACTAAAATATTTTGGGATGTAAACTAAAAAAAATAGTTTAAATTTTTTAAATATCAAAAACCACCTCTAACGAGGTGGTTTTTTTTTATACATTTGCACTATGGAAAAAGAAAATCAAATTTTTGGAATTAGAGCAATCCTTGAAGCAATTCAAGCAGGCAAAGAAATAGATAAAGTTTTTATTCAGAAAGAGAGTCAAGGAGAATTAATGCAGGAACTCATGAAAAGCATGAAAAAAAACAACATCAATTTTTCATATGTACCTGTAGAAAAATTAAATCGCTTAACATCAAAAAACCATCAAGGTGCTGTAGCATCTATATCTCCTGTTTCATTTCACGATATTGAGACTTTAATTTCGAATACATTAAATTCAAACAAAACACCTCTTTTTCTAATCTTAGATCAATTATCTGATGCCAGAAATTTTGGAGCCATCATAAGAACTGCAGAATGTACTGGAGTTAACGGTATCATTGTTCAAAAGCAAGGTTCTGCTCCCGTAAACGGAGACACCGTTAAAACTAGTGCTGGAGCAGTTTTCAATGTTCCTATTTGTAAAGTTGAGCACATTAAAGATGCCATCTATTTTTTACAAGCAAGTGGTATTCAAACGGTTGCTGCAACTGAAAAAACAGAAAACACTATCTATGATATTGATTTTTCTGAACCGATTGCAATAATAATGGGTAGCGAAGATAGAGGAGTAAATCCTTCTGTTCTTAAAATTGTAGATCATAAAGCGAAATTACCAATGTATGGCACAATTGAATCGCTAAACGTATCTGTGGCTTGTGGTGCTTTCTTATATGAAACAGTTAGACAACGACTAGCTAAATAATCATTTCTTTAATCCAATAAATTCGTAAATTACTTTCAAAGAGGAGGAAAAATAATCTTTTATTAAATCCTCTGGCTTTGGCTGTGGGTTAAAATTACCATTTTCATCAAAATTTTTTATAAATGGATCATTTTGCGGGTTAAAATCAGGTTTTTCCCAATCATAAACTATTTCTTTTGCAAATTGAGGTGTTTTCATCACTAATGCCATTGCAATCCCTGTTAAAAAACCACTCAAATGACCTTCCCAAGAAATGCCTTTTTCAACATCAGGGAACATATACCAAACCATCCCACCATACAATAGTACTATTAGAAACGACAAAGCTAATAATCTATAATATTTGGTAAAAATACCTTTAAAGAAAATAAAACTAACTAAAGCATAAATTAAACCACTAGCACCAATATGATAACTCGGTCTTCCAAGCAACCAAGTACCTAGACCTGAAAAAACAACCCCAAAAAACAACACTAATATTGTTTGTTCTCTATAAAAAAACCTAAGTAAAGCTAACAAAACCAATAACGCCAAAGAATTATTCACCAAATGCTGAAAGTCTCCGTGCAAAAAAACGCTAAGAAAAATCCCCTTTACACCGAATGATTCCCTAGGGTAAATTCCATAATGCGAAAAACTAATTTTTAAATAGCTTTCAATCCAAAAAACAATCCATAATAGCAAAACAAAAAGCAAAGGCAACAATACTACCGAAGGGGTAAAAACAAAAGATTTATTTAAAATATTTTTTCTCATAGGTAAATTGTTTTACTTTTTTATAAAATTGATTTATATCTTATTACTGTAAACAAAATATAACTTTAAATTGATTTTATATCCTTCAAATATAACACCAAAAAAATTGTTATGCTTTTTTGTCAGAAAAATGTAATTTTACAGCATGGAAGCACCTTTAGCAGAAAGAATAAGACCAAAAAGTTTAAACGACTATGTTAGCCAACTACATTTAGTTGGTGAACAAGGTTCTCTAATACATCAAATAAAAAAAGGAATTTTACCTAGTTTAATTTTATGGGGACCGCCTGGAACGGGTAAAACGACTCTTGCACAAATCATGGCAACAGAGAGCAAACGCCCGTTTTATCAACTTAGTGCTATACATTCTGGTGTAAAAGATATTCGAGAGGTCATTGAGAAAGCAAAACAAAGTGGTGGCTTATTCACGGCTAAAAATCCGATTTTATTTATAGATGAGATTCACAGATTTAGCAAATCTCAACAAGATTCTTTACTTGCCGCAGTAGAAAAAGGTTGGGTAACACTAATTGGTGCTACAACTGAAAATCCAAGTTTTGAAGTCATCCCAGCGTTATTGTCAAGATGTCAGGTCTATATTTTAAATGCTTTCACAAAAAAAGACTTAGAAGCGTTACTATTCAGAGCGATCGAAAAAGATGAAATTTTAAAAACAAAAAATATCATTCTAGCAGAAACTGAAGCTTTAATACGCTTATCTGGAGGTGATGGTCGTAAATTATTAAATATATTTGAATTGGTCGTTAATGCTTCAAATGAAGATAAAATTACGATAACCAATGAGCTCGTCACCCATCTTGTTCAAAAAAATACTGTTCTTTATGATAAAACAGGAGAACAACATTATGATATAGTATCTGCTTTTATAAAATCTATTAGAGGTAGCGATCCAAATGGTGCTTTGTATTGGCTAGCACGAATGATTGAAGGCGGTGAAGATGTTAAGTTCATTGCTAGAAGATTATTAATTTCAGCTAGTGAAGATATTGGGAATGCCAATCCAACTGCTTTAATAATGGCTAATAATACATTTCAAGCTGTTTCTACTATTGGCTATCCTGAAAGCAGAATTTTATTAAGTCAATGTACTGTATATTTAGCTACTTCCGCAAAAAGCAATGCCAGTTATTTAGCAATAGGAAAAGCACAACAATTGGTTAAACAAACTGGAGATTTACCCGTACCCTTACACTTGCGTAATGCACCCACAAAATTAATGAAAGAATTGGGCTATGGTGAGGACTACAAATATTCTCACGACTTTTCAAACAATTTCGTAGAGCAGGAATTTTTGCCTGACGAAATTAAAAACACAACATTATTTGAACCAGGAGACAATGCTCGTGAAAAGGAATTACGTAATTTTTTAAAAAACAGATGGAAAGATAAATACAATTATTAAAAAAAGCAGTATTAGTACTTAATTATTAATGCTGCTTTTTTATGTATATGTAATATCTTTTTCTTTAGAATTTAACCTCAACGGTTTCCGAGGATAACTTACCTCTCTTATAAAATTCAAAATACCAAATATTGTCTTTCTTATAAAATATACCACTATCGATAATTCCTCTTTCAGCTAAAAATAAATTTTCTACAGATGTTTTCTTTAATTCGAAAATTATATTTGGAACTTTATCTACCAATCTAAATCCATTTTCTGTTGGCAACGCATACAAAGTTGTTTTATTTGAATCGATTAAATCCACAGGGTCTATTATTCCAACAAAGCTCTCTTTGCTTTCAACCGCAACCTCTTCTGTATCTACCATTAAGACATCTGATTTTTTAATCACTTTAGTTTTGCCTTTTAATGAATTTAAAGCTTCTCTCAATGCAACTGTATAAGCCGTTTTATAGTCCTTTTCCCTACTACTTCCTAGCATACTTAACATAACAGTTTTATTGGCACAATCTTTCACCTCTATATTTAAATTAGTTGTGAACATCTTATTGTTTTCAATAACATTAGCATACAAAGCATTACAACGTGCATTTAAAACATCTATAGGTAATTTGTCTGAATCATAAAAAACAGTGAAGCCTTCTGTCTCAAAAAATGATTTTGTTAAACTATTTAATCCGTATTTATCTGCTTCTTTAAAAAAAGAAAATTGACTCGGAACGATAATATATTTGTAGTTTTCTTGAGCACGAACTAAAACAGAAAACAATAAAACAATAGTAAGTATAGTTTTTTTCATAATATAAATTATTTAATAGATTAGGGGCAAAATATTAATATTCTATGGATTACAAATTTAACACTATAAAGTTTCACTTTTACATTGAGCTTAAAATAAAGTCAACTTTTTTATTATAACATCTTTTTCAACTCTAACAAATGATTAATCTGAAACACATCTGTTTTTAGTTGAATGTTTTGTTCATTAAAATAGATAGCGTCAATACCAAAATCTAAAGCACCTTGAATATCGGCCTCTAAACTATCTCCTATCATTATACTTTCATGTTTACTCGCTTTAGCTAAGGATAATGCAAAATCAAATATAGTTGGATGAGGCTTTTTTACGCCTGCTAACTCTGAATTAGTAATAGATGTGAAATAGTGTTTTATTTTTGAATTCTCTAATTTTTTGTCCTGAACTATATGAAAACCATTTGTTACTATATGCAAACTATATTTAGGCTTTAAATATTCCAAAAGTTCAATTGTTCCTTCAAACAAATAATTACTATTTGGTAAATGCTCAATATAAAGATTTGAAATTTGATTTATAGTATTTACTGGAAGTGAGATATTAAATATTTCAAAGACATCGTTTAAACGTTTGAAGCGTAAATCTTGCTGAGAAATTTTATTCATTTGATAGAGTTTCCAATAATATTGATTTCTAGGAATATAATGTTCTAAGAATTGGTCAGTAGAAAATGGGAATTGGTATTCTTTAAAAATTATATCAAAAGCTACTGCTGAATTTTTATCGAAATCCCATAATGTATGGTCTAAATCAAAAAAAAGGTGTTTCTTTTGTGTAAAATCAATATTTTTCATGCTCTCAGTTTGATAATTAGCCCCGATGGAAGCGAAAATCCTGTTTTCGCAATCTTTTTTACTTCTTTTTCATCTAATTTGTTGCGAAAACAGATTGTAGCGAACAGCGGGAATTTTGATTAAAAAAAGCCCAAAAGATGGGCTTCAAATTATTTTCCAGCAGTTATTACTGCATTTTCGATATGATATATCCAATCTTCAACATCGTTATCATTATACCTAAATTTCCCTTTTAATGTAACGTATTGATCTGTTTTCAATTTTGGCAAATCACCTTTAAACTTAATACCCATTAATGTTTCTGGACCAGATTTCCCACAGAAAAAGCAAGCTGCAAACACATTTTTACTAATAGCATAATTTTTACTATCTATTGGAATAATGAAACCGCTAATTGCAACTTCTTTTCCTTGTAATGCTTTTAGTTTCAAATTGATTACAGGAAACATTACTTCTCCATAGAGTTTATCTGCTTTTTTCGTGTAGTCTATTTTTCCTAACAAGCTCCAAGTTAACGTATCAGTAATTACAACTTCTTTATCATTTGAAATTGTGTTTATTTTGTTTAGGTTAAAACTTGACAAAGTGATAACAACAAGTAATGCGATTGAAAATTTAATATAGTTATGCATTTGCTAATGTTTTTGAAATATTTAATTGATATGCTTTTAACGAAGGAATTAATGCTGCCAATATTCCTACTAGTAATGTTAAGACAAACAAAACACCTTCTTTTTCCCAAATGAATTCATATGGGTTAAAACTTAATTTAAAATCTTGTTCTGCTGAGTTTGATATCAACATTAATGCTATTCTACCCAAAATCGTACCAAAAAAGAATCCGACAACGCAAAGTAACAAACTTTCTATCATAATTAGACTTAAAAGTTGAAAACGTTTTGCTCCATTTACTCTTAATAGTGCAAATTCATTTTTGCGTTCCTTTAATGTATTGAATAATGCTATAAAAATTGAAATACCTGAGATTAACATTATACCATAGGCTAGATAACGTAATGCATCAATTCCGATTCCGAACAATGAAAACAGTCTGTTTACCTCTATCGCTGGAGAAGCAGCTTGCATTTTTGTATTTTGAGCAATCATCCTTGGCCAAGTTACAATTCCCATTTTATTTCTAAACTGCAACAAAACTGCTGTAATTTCCATACCTGGTTCATCGATTGACATGTCTTTTTCTTTATGCTCATGATTGTGCTCCTCATGATCGTGTTCGTGTTGCATATGCTCATCTCCATCTTCATGAATATGACCTTCTTCTCCATGCTCTGGATTATGCACTGCCATATCTTCATGACCGCCATGCATTTGCCAAACACTTGGAATGGTACATAGAATTAGATTATCTACAACTTTACCTGTTATTTTTGAAATACCAACTACTTTATATGCATAATGATCATGCACTTCTCCTTCAGCTGCATCTCCGTGTGATCCAAAAAAAGTATCTCCAATCTTTAAATTTAATTTCTGAGCAATTTCTCCTCCAATTACAACTTCAAAGTTCTTTTGATATAACCTTCCCTCTGAAAGCGTTGCTTGATATTTTTCCAAATAATCATGAGTAGTTCCTAATATTTTATATCCTCTATAATTATCACCAAATGCTAAGGGAATAGCTTTTTTCACAAAAGGATTTTGCATCCATACTTTTGCAGAATCATAACTTATATTACCTGTTGGAGCATCTACTTGATATACAGAAGAAAGTATTAACTGTAGTGGGCTTCCTTGTGCACCAAGAACTAAATCTACTCCATCAATGTTATTTGTAAATTTTTCCTCAAATTGTTTTTCAAGTAGTACTAAAACGGTAATTATCGCAACACTAGAAGTTAAAAGAATTATACTTAAAATGGTATTCAATGGCTTAAACCAAATATTTCGCCATGCTAACTTTATGATCATATTACACTAACGTTATTCGGTTACTAAATTTTTCTTTTATTCTATTATCGTGAGTGACAATAATTAATGCTGCTTTATATTCTTTAGAAAGCGATGTTAAAAGTTGAATTACTTTCTCAGCATTTTTATCATCTAAACTTGAAGTTGGTTCATCTGCTAGAAGAACTTTCGGATCATTCATTAACGCTCTCGCTATTGAAACTCTTTGTTGTTGCCCAATGCTTAACTGATTCGGCAATTTATTAGCATGCGAAACTATATCTAATTGTTCCAATATTTTTTTTGCTCTTGTTGTATTTTTTTTTCCAGTTGCTAACCAACTTGCCATTTCTAGATTTTCTAAGACTGTTAAAGCACTTATAAAATGAGATTTTTGAAAGACAATCCCAATATTTTCTCCACGAAAAGCATCATTCTTTCGCTCTGACAAGGCGACAATATTTGTCTTATTAATTTCTATACTTCCTGTAGTTGGTTTCAATAAGCCTGCAAGAATATGTAAATAGGTTGTTTTCCCTTTTCCAGAATCTCCCGTTATTAGAATAGTATTTCCTGCTTCACAGTATAAATCTGGTAAGTGAAACAACTGTTCTTTATTGTACGAAAATGTGATGTTTGTAGTGCTTATCATTTTTGATATGCTTTTGTTTTTATAGTGTTGCAATATAGCAAAACATAAGGAATTTATTTCTTAATCTTTTCTAAAAATTTGGTCGTTGCGGTTTTATGAAAACTATATTAATAACCGAAACAATAACTAATCACCACAACGAACCAAATTATTTTTTTTAATGTCTATGATTATTAAAATTTAAAATGTGTCCAAAAATCATCCCTAAACCTCCTACATATAACAACATGGAATGTTCATCGGTAATAATTGTTAAAATGATGCTAAAAAAAATTAAACACATTGAAAGTAACAAAATGACTTTTATATATCTTAAAGTATTAGTTTTTATTATTTTTACAACTGCAAATAGACCAATTGAAGCAAAAAGTAAATCAATCCAATGATTGTGAGAAATACCAATTGGAATTATTGAAATGAAAGGAAAAACTAAACAGTGTATTAAACATAATGTAGCACTAGATATTCCTAAATAATCGAGAGATTTTGTGATTTGACTTTTCATTTCTTATATTTATTAAACGCAACACTGTTGCAAATATATAATAAAAAAACGAATATAAATGGAAAAAAAAATAAAACGTGAAAGAAATTCTTCAACAAAACAGAATATTCTATTTCTATTAAACGAAAAAAAGGAGGCACTTACTCACAAAGATTTTCAAGAGTTTTTTGAAAACACAGTAGATAGAGTAACAATCTACAGAGCATTAGACCGACTTGTTGATGAAGGGAAATTACATAAAATCGTAAGCCTAGAAGGCGTAATTCAATATGCAATTTGCAAGACATGTAATCATGAACATGAAACACATTCGCATAATCATGTTCATTTTTCATGTGTTAAATGTGAAAAAACAATTTGTTTAGATGAAATTAAACCGCAAATAAAACTTCCAAAAGGATATACAAATCAAGAAATGCAATTATTAATTTCTGGAGTTTGCGCAGATTGTAATGTTTAATTATTTAAAAATTCTTTTATCAAAAGGAAAATCTTCTTGATGTATAATTTTTATTCTATGAAAATCTTCATGATAAGGATTTAAAAGATAATTATAATCTCCTTTTACAACTGCAGAAGGCACTTTCATCACACAACTTTTTTTATTTCGGATGAATTCATCTCCCATTTTCTGAGTATCTATGAGCTCTGGAAAACTATTCCAACCTAAAGGCAATTTTTTAACATTAATTTCTTCAATGTATATATCATCTGGAATAAAAACAGTTAACATCGCAAAACCACTTGGTAAGGTAGCCAAAGTGACATGCACAACCACTTCTGCCATTGCCAAAGCTCTACTTTGTGCAGTATAAATCACTTCATTCCCTTTAGAATTCCAACGAGCTCCAGTAATTGAAGCTCCAATTCCAGATAATTCTATTGGATATTTTTTATTAGCCAAACGAAATACTTCCATTACACAAATATTCCGTATTGAATTTTATTCAATTCATTAATTACCATTTCTTTACCATAGGAATCTTTTAATAATTCAAAAGGTTGCAAATTCCCTAAGGCGAAATTTGGTGTATTCAACCACAAATAGAATTGTTCCTTTGAATCAAAAACTTCTTTTCCTAACGCTGTAACTTCGGCTAACTCAAGAATTTTTTCAGTTGGAATAGGATCAAAAACAAAGTCTTTTTTTAATTTATTTCTTTGAAGCGTTCGTATAGAAACACCAAGAAACTCAGCCCAATCTTCTTCGTTAAAAGGAGTACGCTCTTTAATTAGGTCATATATTTCATATGGCAATCCTCTTCTAATAGAATGCACTATTAACATTCTATTAGATAAGAATTTTTTATAAGTTATATTTTTATCT
Organism: Flavobacterium sp. KY-23415; assembly: GCF_055384985.1. Classification (NCBI taxonomy): domain Bacteria; kingdom Pseudomonadati; phylum Bacteroidota; class Flavobacteriia; order Flavobacteriales; family Flavobacteriaceae; genus Flavobacterium; species Flavobacterium sp. KY-23415. The sequence goes on from NZ_AP044001.1 coordinate 433,092, forward strand.
ACAACCGTTAATGCAGATTCTTTTCCTACTTTAGATACATACATTCGTACGGCTTTATCTATATCTACATCTGAATTGGCTACAAGTTTAGTCATAATACAGTCATTTGTCAGTAAATTTACGACAATTGTCCATTAAAAACAAAAATATAACGTTATTTAACAGAACCCGTCTCTAACCAATAAACACAATCTCTAAAAACCTCATTCCAATTATAGCTACTTTCCAAAGGGTTTCCTTTGTCATCAAATTCCTTCTTAAAAAAATTATGATCATAATCGGGATATGCCTTAATAAAAAAATCTTTTTTTTCTTTTAATAAAAAAGGAAGCAAATCATTATGAAAAGCAACTATATCATTAGTCCCATAAACAACCAATACTGGACATTCACTTTTTTTTAAGCTATTAAAAGCTAACTCGGAATTATAACTTGACCAATTATACAAATCCGTATCGTTTCTATATTTTTCAATACTTTCAATACTAAGAAAATCTTTAGTAATATTATTGATAGCATTTTGAAAAGTGGAATCATTATTTTGAGTAAAACTTTCTAATCTATATTTTAACATTTCTTCTGTTGATCTATTGAACGGATCAGCAGACATACAAACTAATTTAGTGATTTTCTTATTATTTTCAGACAATTTCGCTGCAACACGATACCCTTCGGAATGTCCTATAACATAAACAGCTTGTTTATTAACCCATTTTTGTTTTTGCAAAAAATTCAAGACCTCTTTTGCTTGTTGCACTCTATATGTAAGATTGTCGTGTTTTAAATATTCTAACGGTATATTGCCATTTGAATCTTTGTAACCATTTGAATCTTTTTCAAAATCGCCAATTAATGGAATTCCTTTTCTTGCTATTAGAATTAAATTATATTTAGACAAATATTCATCCGTTTTAAAAGGAAATAAAGTAAAAAACTCTTCCTTGTCCTTAAAAATTATGGGCAGTGGCAATGAACCTTGAAGAAAAATTATTGTTGGTTTCTTTATTTGTTCATCATTAATCGATTTTATAAAAACAATTGTATCTGATTTGGTCTTTATTTCAACTTTATTAAACCCTATCTCTTTGAATTGATCTATTTGTCCAAAAGATTTAGACAAAAACAAGAGCAATAAAACAATTAATTTAAAACGCATCGAAAGCATTAATATTCATTATAATCAAATTAGACAATTTTAAAACATACTTTCATCTTTAAAACATTCCTTCATCCACAAAGCTCAAATATCCTTTTTCCGTAATTATCACATGGTCTAAAACTCGAATATCTAAACTTTTACCAGCTTCTTTTATCGTTTTTGTAATTTGTTTATCGGCTTCACTCGCTACTAATTTTCCTGATGGATGATTATGCGTAAGAATAACAGAAGTTGCACTACATTCTAGTGCTAATTTAAAAATTACACGAGTATCTACTACTGTTCCTGTAATTCCTCCTTTACTAATTTGACTTTTATTGACTACTTTATTGGCATTATTAAGATAAAGCACCCAAAATTCTTCATGGTATAGTTCTCCTATAATGGGTTGCATTATTTCAAAAACAGCTTTACTAGATGCAATACATTTTAATTCATTAGCGTCTTCTAGTCTTCTCCTTCTACCTAACTCTAAAGCTGCTATTATAGAGATGGCTTTTGCTTCTCCAATACCTTTAAATTGAAGCAATTGTTGCACTGAAAGCTTTCCAAGCGAATTTAGATTGTTGTTTGTCATCGCAAGTATCCTCTGACAAAGCTGAACTGCACTTTCATTACGAGAACCTGAACCAATTAAAATGGCTAAAAGTTCTGAATCTGTCAACACAGACTTTCCTTTACGAAGTAATTTTTCACGTGGTCTATCATTTTCGGCCCACTGATTGATTGGCGTGTACATTATAATTTTATTTGGCGTTTATACCAACAAATTAAATCATTTTTTTTAAAGTTTCAAAATAAATATTTTATATAATTTTTCAATATTTTTACGTTGTAACATAAAATATAATAATGAAACATTTCCTTCTTATTTCCTTAATAATAGGCACATTAAGCTGTCAAGAAAAGAAAAATGAAATCAAAATTGCAAATTTAATCACCAATAAGAAAGTATTTATAGTTGAAGAAATACAAAATCCTAAAACTTTTGGAGAAAAACTATCTAATGCTGCTATTGGAATTATTGATCCAGAAGTGGTCTATACCCCAAACTATGTTAGCATAAAATACCCAAATGGTGATGTTCCTCCAAAAACGGGAGTTTGTACAGATGTAGTTATTCGTGCTTATCGCAGATTGAATATTGATTTACAAAAAGAAGTTCATGAAGACATGAAGTCAAATTTTTCAAAATACCCAAAAACTTGGGGTTTAAAAACTACAGACAAAAATATTGACCATAGAAGAGTACCCAATTTAGAAATTTTCTTCGAACGTAAAGGAGAAAAATTGGCAGTAAGCCAAAACCCTTCAGATTACAAAACTGGTGATTTAGTCACTTGGATGATAGCAGATAAATTACCACACATAGGAATTATCACTCACTTAAAATCTAATGATGGAACAAGGCCTATGATTGTTCATAATGTAGGAAGTGGTCAAGTTTTAGAAGACTGTTTGTTTAGTTGGAAAATTGTAGGACATTTTAGATATGGGAAATAATTTTATAGTTATTGCGAGCAACGAGCAATCTAGACAACCACAATACAACATTGAGTTTGTATTATTTGAGCACTTCGTTCCTCGCAATGACGCACTAACCTATCAAGTCTTTAACCTCATCAAAATTTAAGCCTCCATAATTACCGGAACTCATTAACAATAATGCACAATTTTCAAAATTTTGAGAAAAAAGAAATTCTTTAAATTCTGTCGGATTAGTATATATAATTAAATCATCACGTTTAAAAGATTGTGCAATTTGTTCATAAGTCACTTCTTCCAATTGCTTTATTTTAACAGCATCTGGTGAATAAAACACAACTGCAACATCTGCACTATCTAAAGCTCCTTCATATTCTTTTAAGAATTCGGCATTTAAACTGCTGTAAGTATGCAATTCTAAACACGCTATTAATTTCCTATCTGAATATTGATTTTTTACTGCTTTTGTAGTAGCCGATACTTTACTTGGTGAATGCGCAAAGTCTTTGTAAGCTACTTTATCATTGTTTTCTGCAATTTTCTCTAATCGTTTACTTGCTCCTTTAAAGCTTGCAATGGCTTCAAAAAACTCAGCTTCATCTACACCCATACATTGACAAATCCATTTTGCACCTGCTAAATTATTTAAATTATGCGCTCCAAATACTTCTATTGGCATTGGTCCTTCAGGAGTTTCTAACAACGTAATTCCATTCTCAACACTATAATTTGGCGTTTGATAAGGAATTTTACGAATCGGATTTTCAGTGCCTTCTGCTACTGCTTTAACAGCAGCATCTTCTTCGTTATAAATAAGAATTCCTCCTCTAGTAATTTGATTAGTGAAAATCTTGAATTGTTCTACATAATTGTCGAATGTTGGAAACACATTAATATGATCCCAAGCAATTCCTGAGAGCAAGGCAATATTAGGTTGATACAAATGAAATTTAGGTCTTCTATCCATTGGTGATGATAAATACTCATCTCCTTCTAAAACAATAAAATCATTGTTTTCTGTTAGATGAACCATTGTATCAAATCCTTCTAGTTGTGCTCCAACCATATAATCGACTTCTATATTATGATAATGCATTACATGAAGAATCATTGAAGTAATAGTTGTTTTACCATGAGAACCACCTATAACAACACGAGTTTTGTTTTTAGATTGTTCATACAAAAATTCTGGATAAGAATATATTTTCAACCCCAATTCTTGTGCTTTCAATAACTCAGGATTATCCGCTTTAGCATGCATCCCTAAAATGATGGCTTCAATATCTGTAGTGATTTTTTCTGAAAACCAACCCATTTCCTCGGGAAGTAACCCTTTTTTTTCTAAACGTGATTTTGAAGGCTCAAAAATAGCATCGTCACTTCCTGTTACTTTGTATCCTTTATTATGAAGGGCTAATGCTAAATTGTGCATAGCTGCACCACCAATAGCGATGAAATGTGTTCTCATTAAATTAGAAGTTTAAAGTTTGAAGAAATTGTTATTTCTCATAACTTAAATTATTTATTATATTTTTTCGATTCTTCCTCTGCATTTTTTGCTTTTTGAGGAAGTTCCATTTTATTGTATAAATTAATTAAACGCTGATACGCTGTTTTAGAATGTGTTAAATTAACTCCTTGCAAATAATATCTTTCTGCGGAAGCATACCTTTCAAAATATTCATCAATATGCCCTTTTGCCATAACACCATCAATTTTTGAAATAACCATTAATTCATCTGCATATTTTTGCGATTTCTTTTCGCTTCCACCAATTATTGCAGGCAATTCAAGATATAAAATAAGCAAAGCCCATCTAGTATCTGTGTGTTTGGAATCTAATTTTGCAGCCAATTTAAAAGCATTTTCAATATCATCTATCATACCTAAAGCCTTAAATTTATTACTTTCTTTTGCTTTCATTCCCATTGCCCCACCAAATTTGTAATGATAATTAGCTGTTTGTGGAAATTTCTCTTTTAGGTATTTATATTTTTCAATTGCTTCGTCCCATTTTTTATAGTAACCCGCAATGTCCCCTACATACTCCATTGCTTTATAATCATTTGGATTAGATTTCAAATGTGCTTCAAAATAAACTTTGGCCTCATTGTATTTTTTCTGATTAAAAAGTTTTTCTCCTTTCTCAAAATTAGTTTGAGAAAAGACAAAAAAGGGCAAAAAGAACAAAATGAATTTATACATAGCTGTAAAATTTATTCAAAATTAAGAAAATACAATGATTTAACCTTGAGTAAAAAAATATTTATCTTAGCAGAAGATTTTTTTTACAAACAATCCAACCTTTTCCCATTTTTCACACTCTATACTAGAAAGCCTATTCCATGAAAAAATATTTTATCCTTTTATTTCTTCTTATTTGTACTACTCTATTTTCTCAATCCAATTATGACAATGAGTGGAAAGAAGTCTATCAACACGAACTAGATGGAAAAACACGTTCCGCATATGAAAGTGTACAGAAAATTTACAAAAAAGTAAAGCGCAAAAAAGACGACATCCAAATTATAAAGTGTTTTTTCTATACTTCAAAGTTCACACTTGCACTTGAAGAAGAGGCTCAATCTAAAATAATTCAGAACATTACAAGGGAAATAAATGACGCTAACGGAAACTCGAAAGCCATTTTGAATCACATTTATGCTTCCTTACTAAAAGACTACTACAATCAAAATAGGTATAAAATTAGACAAAGAACGAGCATCGAAAATGAAAACAATACTAATTTTTTACTTTGGAGTGAAGCAAAATTCGAATCAGAAATTATAAAACAATTTGAATCTAGTTTGCAAAATAAAAACGAATTACAACAGCAAACTATTACTGACTACAATGAAACTTTTATTATTTCTCCAGATATAGACGGTAAAAACTATACCTTATATGATTATTTATGGAATGAATATTTCGACTATTTAAAACGTAAAAATAGCAATTGGGAAATAAAACAAACTTTTGAAAACAATGCTATTATTGAAAAATTATATAGTACTACAGAACATTTTATTAGTCTTTCCACTACTCCATTCCACGACTCAAACTTCAAGAGAGTTATTGAATTATTTCAAGAAAAAGAGAAATTATATGCCACAGAAAACATAAAAAAAGCAAACAATACTTATAGTGATCGATTGAATTACATTCATGCTATTTTCCAGAATAATGATTTGTATATTCAAAATTTAAAATCACTTGAAGCAATAACGAATGATAAACATTTACAGCAACAATTAAAAGTCGATAGAGCTACCTATTTTTATTCTATTACCAATAAAAATTCAGAAAAAAATTACTATGACAAAGTTTTAATTATTTGTGATTCGGTTTTAAAATCTAGAATAAACAACAATGCTTTGGCTGATGCTGAAAAATTGAAATTCAATATTCAAAGAAAATTTTTAAATATTCAAATTAAGAAAACATTATATGACAATGAAAATACTAGAGCTTTTGTAACGTTTAAAAACATCGACACTATAACTATACATTATTACAAAATTTCTAAAAACTTCAAACACTTTGATAAAACTAAAAAATCAGACTCCATTATTAACCAATTTATTTCTAATAACAAAGCATTTAAAAGTTTCGTCAGAGTGCTACCTACTAAAAAAGATTATTTTGAATATACCACCGAAATCCTATTGGAACAAATTCCTATTGGGGATTATATAGTAGTTTTCCAACCAAATAATGATACTTTAGCAAAAAGTAATTATGAATACGAAACAATTACCGTTTCAAATATTGCTTTTATATCAGATGATGATGAAAAACACGACTACTTCTATGCTTCAGATAGAAAAACAGGAAAACCACTTCAAAACATAATCATTAGAAATAATGAAGAAACCAAACTAACAGATGCTTTAGGAAAAGTAAGTTTTAAGAAAAAGAAATATATAAAAGAAAAATCAACTTCTCAATTTTCTACTATTAATTTTATTCAAAAAAACGATACATTAGTTAGTAGTTATAATAAAGGTTGGTTCTATAATCAAAATGATGATGATGAATATGAAGATTTTGAAGCGAAAGCTAAAATTTATTTTGACAGAGCAATCTATAGACCAAGTCAAAAAGTATATTACAAAGGAATCATTATTCAAAACAAAAAAGGAGTTAAAAGTGTCGTTCCTTATGTAACTGTTTTAGTTACTATAGAAGATGCTAACAATACTACTTTAAAAGAATATGAAGTACAAACCAATGAATTTGGCTCTTTTACAGGTGAATTTGATCTCCCAAAAAACATTTTAACAGGTCAATTTTCAATTACAATTGATGAACCGATCAACTATGAAAACGACAAAAAATATTATGACGAAAAAGAAGACGAACACAAATTTTGGGATAATGTAGATTTTGGTTATTATCATAGTGAATTCCATTTCCAAGTGGAAGAATACAAACGACCAACGTTTGAAGTATCTTTTGAAACTATTAAAGAGAATCACACTATCGGAGATACTTTAAAAATTATAGGTAATGCTAAAACATTATCAGGAAGTAATGTTACCAACGCTAAAGTTAACTATACTATTTCTAAAAATGTTTATTTAAAAGAATACACACCTTATTCTAGTAGAAAAGATGTTTCAGGCACCATTAAAACAGATAGTAAAGGTAATTTCACGATTACTATGATTGCTAATGATAGTTTAATTGAAAATCAAAATATTAATACTATAAACTACACCATCGAAGTAGAGGTTATTGATTTGAATGGTGAAACAAGAAGAGCAACTAAAACTATATCCGTTGGTAAAGAAACACTTAAATTAAAACTTTCAACGGATAGCACTATTTATCAAGAAGACGAAAATAGACTAACAATTTCTGCAACTACACTAAATGATTATGCTATTAATGCAAAAGGAAAAATTGAAGTTTACTACAAAGAAAAAAAGCAGTTTTTAAAAGAGCGACAATTTTATAATCCAGAAACCCAAACCATAGATAAAAGTGAGTTTACTGAATTATTTCCAAACGAACCCTATGATAAAAACGAATCCGAATTAAAAAAGGTTTTAGTACAAACTATTTCTTTTGATACAAAAAACGGAAATACTGTTTCCTTAGATTTCTTAAAAAACTTTAAGAAAGGTGATTATGAGTTAATTGCGAAAGCAAATGACTCTAAAAACAACAAAATTGAGACTAGTTATAATTTCAAGCTACAATCGAAAATAAATATTTTTGATGAAGCAGTTTTATTCACATTTAAAGATATTACAAACGTAAATAGTGATTATTTCGAATTCGAATTTCAATCGGTTATTCCAGATTTAAGTGTTTTCTCAAGATTTTACATTGGTAAAGAATTGAATAAAGAAATCGTAGTTCAACTTACAAATGGTATTGGAAAACTTAAAATTAAAAAAGAATATACTAGTAAAGAAAACTTTTATTTTCATTTCTCAACTCGATATGACAATGAGACTTTGGATAAAAACTATGAAATTTCAAAAGAAGAGGTAGCTAAAAAATTAGAATTTGAAATTGTAAGTCTTCGCAATAAAATAGAACCAGGAAGTAAGGAAAGTTGGTCGTTTAAAATCCTCAATCAAAAACTAGAAACAGAAGTTTTAGCGAGTATGTATGATAGTTCGCTAGATCAATTTGCAAAAGAAGAATGGGATACAAATTTACGCTTTGACACTAACTACAATTCCCCAGATTATCCTCGTTTTTATGAAGATAAATTCAAATACATCTATTTTAACAAGTTTGACCAAAGCACAAAGTATCATAAGTATTACATAAAAATCCCAAAGTTGAACACATTTGGCTTCAACTTTAATGATTCTAATGGTAAATATTCACAAGAAAAATACCTGAAAACAATTGAACCATTAGCTGAAACTCATAAAAATGCAAAAACTATTACAGGAACAGTTTCAGATGTATTAGGTCCTTTGGCTGGAGCAAGTATAACTGTTCAAGGAACAAAAAGAGGAACAACTACCGATTTTGATGGCAACTTTATCATCCAAGCAGAAGCAAATGAAATTTTAACTATTTCTTATATAGGAATGATTGATGAATATTATACTGTAAAAGATAAAGATGACAACATCAATATTACATTAAAAGAAGATCATAGTGCATTGCAAGAAGTTGTTGTTGTAGCTTATGGAATTAAAAAAGAAACAAAATCTTTAAGCTACACTACAACAACAATTAAACATGACACAATAGACGATAATGCTTTTTTCATAAATTCCGTTAGCGGTTATGTTGCAGGTCTTGAAGTCAAAGGAACACCTGGGGCAAATCTGTCAATAAAAATTAGAGGAATGGGATCAAATTCAGCAAATGATGAAGCTTTAATCATAGTAGACGGTATCCCTATGTCTACAGAAAATTTTGCTAAACTCAAAACTGGAAATATTGATAATATTTATGTTCTTAAAGGAGAATCCGCAACAGCATTATATGGTTCAAAAGCTTCTAATGGGGTAATCATTATCACAACCAAAAAAGCATTACAAGAACTAACACAAATAAAAACAAGAACTAATTTTAACGAAACTGCTTTCTTTTTCCCACAACTACAAACAGATAAAAAAGGTAAAATAAGCTTTAATTTCACTACTCCCGAGTCTTTAACACGTTGGAAATTGCGTTTATTAGGTCATAATAAAGATTTTGAAACAGGCTATTTTCAATCGAATATTATTTCTCAAAAAGACATTATGATCATGCCGAACTTACCTCGCTTCGTGAGAGAAAAAGACACGCTAACCATAGCCGCAAAAGTGGTTAACATGACCAATGAAACAAAATCAGGTCTTGCAATGCTTCTTTTATTTGATGCAACGAATGGTGTAGCAATAGACAGCATTGCCATGAACAGAAATAATACAAAAAATTTCATTTGCAAACCAAAGGAAAGTGTTTCTGTTTCATGGACAATTACAATCCCTGAAAACCTACAAGGGCTACAGTATAAAATCCTTGCAAAATCGGGCAATTTTTCTGATGGAGAAGAAAATATTTTGCCCGTATTAAGTAACAAAATTTTAATCACTGAAAGTATTCCACTTTGGGTGCGAGAAAACAGCACAAAAGAATATGTCTTTGAAAACTTAAAAAGCAATACCTCAACAACGTTACAACATCACTCATTCACATTAGAATATACTTCAAACCCAGTATGGTTTGCTTTACAATCACTACCTTATTTAATGGAATACGAACATGAATGTGCTGAACAAACTTTTTCTCGTTATTATGCAAATACGCTTGCCTCAGAAATAATAAACAAAAACCCTAAGATTGCAACTTTGTTTGAATCTTATAGAAAAGAAGAAAGTCCAAAAAACAAATTAGAAATTAATCAAGAATTAAAATCAATTTTATTAGCCGAAACACCTTGGTTTTTTGATTCTGAAGATGAAACAACAAAAAACAAACAATTAGCTTACTTGTTTGATTTAGCTACTTTAGAAAACAAACAAGAGCAAACCTTAGAAAAATTGGAAGCCAAACAATTACCTTCTGGTGGTTTCCCATGGTTTGATGGCGGCGAAGAAAATACATTCATTACACAACATATCCTTTCTGGAATTGGTCATTTAAACAAATTAATTCCAAATACGAAAACAACGCATGAAAATATAACGTCAAAAAGTATCCCTTATTTAGATCGTAATTTTATTAACCGATTTGAAAAAAACAAAAAGGATTTTACAAATTATTCCTATACAGATGTCCATTTTCTATACACAAGAAGTTTTTTCATTGACCAATATCCTTTATCTAAAAAACTAGATTCAATAGTACAACAGCAATTGAAAGAAGTAAAAGAACACTGGCTTAGTTATTCTTTATATAAAAAAGGGCAATTGGCTTTAGTTTTCAATCGTTTTGGCGATGCCAACATGGCTAAAAAAATGATAACTCATTTAAAAGAAACCGCATCTTTGAATGAAGATTTAGGTATGTATTGGATAGAAAATACTAAAAGTTGGTATTGGCACCAATCACCTATTGAAACTCAATCAATTTTGATTGAAGCTTTTAATGAAGTAACTAACGACATTACATCGATTGATTTAATGAAAGTATGGTTATTAAAAAACAAACAGCATAAAAATTGGTCCACTACCAAAGCCACTACCGAAGCTATTTATGCTATTTTATTACAAGGAAAAAACTGGACAGCCAAAGAAAACAAGACCAAATTTAAAATTGGTAATGAAAAAATATTAAGTCAAAAATTATCTGAAAAGGAGAAAGAAGCTACAACTGGCTATATTAAGATTAACTGGAAAGCAGATGACATAACAACAGATATGGCAAACATTAGCATTCAAAACAAATCAGATGTTCCAAGTTATGGTGGCGTCTATTGGCAATACTTTGAAAACCTTGAAGAAATTAAAGAAAGTACAAATGCGGTTTTAAATATTAAAAAGGAATTATTTAAAAAAGAGAATACTCCAAAAGGATCAGTTTTAAAACCAATTGCAAAAGAAAATATAATTATTGGAGATATCATTACAATTCGATTAGAGATTCAAGCTATTGAAGATTTAGAATTTGTTCATCTAAAAGACCTTAGAGCTTCTTGTTTTGAACCAATAGATGTTATTTCTACACACGAAAGAAGAGATAATCTTTATTTCTATAAAAGCACAAAAGATGTCGCTACACATTTCTTCTTCGACAAGATAAACAAAGGAACATATGTTTTAGAATATGATGTTCGTGTAAATAATTCAGGAAATTTCAATGACGGCATTGCTACCTTACAAAGCATGTATGCACCAGAGTTTTCCGCTAATTCAAAAAACAATGTTGTAAAAGTCTCAAAATAATAACTTTAACATAGTTCTAAATACTCATCTTTTTCATATATTTGAGTATTAACATTTAAAACAAATAATATTATGGGATTATTTTCATTTGTAAAAAATGCTGGAGCAAAGCTATTTGGTAAAAAAGAAGAAGAAGCACCAGTTGAAGAAAAAGCAGTATTAAAAGCAAGTGCATTACTTGCACATGTAAAATCATTAGGATTAGAATATCAATCAATAAAAATCAAACTTACAGGTGATGACGTAATTGTTGAAGGTGATGTTGCAAAACAAGAAGATGCAGAAAAAATTGTATTGGCGATTGGAAATGTTGAAGGTGTGGACACTGTTGACAATCAAATGACAGTTATTGAGGCTAAACCAGAAGCAAGATTCCATACAGTTGAAAAAGGAGAATGGTTGTCTAAAATTGCAAAAAAATATTATGACGATGCTAACAAATATAATGTTATTTTTGAAGCTAATAAACCAATGTTAGAACACCCAGATAAAATCTATCCAGGTCAAGTGCTACGTATTCCAAATTTAGACTAATATTAGTTTTATACAAAAGAAAAGGAACGCAGAAGCGTTCCTTTTCTTTTGTATAACTATTAGATTAACTGTTAAGCATTTTCCACAACTTATCTTTTAACTCCTGAAGCCCTTGATGTGCAACAGAAGAAATAAACATATATTCTGTTCCTTTAAAAACGACATCTAACTCTACTTTCATTTCTGCTTTTAATTCATCATCAAGCATATCCGATTTAGAAATAACAATTAAACGGTCTTTATCCAACATTTCAGGATTATATCTTCTTAACTCATCCAAAAGAATTTTATATTCTTTACCAATATCTTCTGCATCTGCTGGAATTAAAAACAATAATGTTGAGTTTCGTTCAATATGACGCAAGAAATAATGACCTAATCCTTTTCCTTCTGCCGCTCCTTCAATAATTCCTGGAATATCCGCAATTACAAACGATTGAAAATCTCTGTAAGCTACAATTCCTAAATTTGGCTTTAATGTTGTAAAAGCATAATCTGCAATTTTTGGTTTTGCCGATGTTAGCACAGAAAGCAATGTTGATTTCCCAGCATTTGGAAAACCTACCAAACCAACATCTGCCAATACTTTTAATTCTAAAATAATATCTTCTTCCTGTCCAGGCATTCCTGGTTGAGAATAGCGAGGTGTTTGATTCGTTGCACTTCTAAAATGCCAATTCCCTAAACCGCCTTTTCCACCTTTTGCAATAATTCTAGATTCTCCATCCTCTGTTATTTCAAAAAGCACTTCTCCTGTTTCTTTATCTTTTACAACGGTTCCTAATGGTACTTCAATAATTTTATCTTCTCCATCTGCCCCAGTACTTCTAGAACTTCCTCCATCGCCACCGTGGCCTGCTTTTACGTGTTTTGTATATTTTAAATGATAAAGTGTCCAAAGGTTTTTATTCCCCACTAAAATAACATGTCCTCCACGACCTCCATCTCCACCATCTGGCCCTCCTTTTTCAATGAATTTTTCTCTATGTAAATGTGTTGAACCTTTTCCTCCTTTACCAGAAGCTATATATATTTTTACGTAATCTACGAAGTTACCTTCTGTCATTGTATTTCTATTTAAAAATTTAAAACATAAAAGATTAATAGCATTAACTAACAATCAATGTCTTAAACAGGTATTATTTTTTTGCAAAGGTATAATATATAATTGAATTTACCGATACTTTTAATTATAGCACAACTTACTATACAGAGTACTATTTAAATTCTAATTCAATTGACCCATCTAAAATTATTTATCTTTTGCATTTACTATTATAAAACCCTTTTATTTTTACTTATTTCAATGTAAAATACAAACACGATAAAACTCTGTTTTTTTCATTTAAAAATGTTTGATTTTTTTAATACTTACATTGCATAGCCTCTTTTTAATCTTCTATATTTATCTACTCAAATTCAAATTAAGCCTTTATTCACATTAGTATTCTATAAATAGACTGAATATGCAAACTGTAAGTTCATAAGGATTTTATACAAAAAACACCTTCATTTACTCTTCCAGTAAATTCAAATCACAAATGGTACTAACTTAGCTAATTTCAACATTATTGTACCATCACTATTGATACATACTTGTAATAGTTGTGATTCTTTTTTTGGTTTACTTATTTTTATCACAAAAATGTGATACTTTATTTTTATTCAAAAAAATAATCACAAAAACGTGATAAAAAAATAATTTCAATAAAAACAATCACAAACATATTACCGAAAGGAAATAATCATTTTACATTTATGCAATAAAAAAGAAAAACAATCTATCTCGAAATTAGAACTCTAAATTGACCTCAAAATAATTTTACAAGGTATCCGGTTTGAATAAAAAAGGAGCAACAATAAAGCTACTCCTAATTTTACTAAAGCTAATCTTTTATTCGATTATCTCATTATATTTATTCATGAACAAATTATAAACTATCTATAACAGTAAACAATCGGTTCGATATTTCAGCTATTTCTCCAATTCCATTCACAGCCTTAAACTTATTTTGCTTTTTATAATAATCCATTAAAGGAGCTGTCTTTTGGTTGTATTCGTCATATCTATTTCTAATTTTCTCTACATCTTGATCATCTGCACGACCTGAAGTTTTCCCTCTTTCTAGCAAACGTTGCACTAAAATTTCATCATCTGCTTCTAAAGCAACAGTTGCTGTAACTTCCCAGTTTTTAGATTGTAAAAAAACATCTAAAGCATCTGCCTGTGGAATAGTTCTTGGAAAACCATCAAACAAAAAACCTTTTGCTTCTGGATTTTTTTCAACTTCATCTTTTAGCATTTTTATAGTTACCTCATCTGGCACTAAATCTCCTTTATCTATAAACGTTTTAGCTAGTTTTCCTAATTCAGTTTCGTTTTTAATATTGAATCTAAAAATATCACCTGTAGATAAATGCACTAAGTTATATTTTTGTTTTAAAACTTCTGCTTGCGTACCTTTTCCTGCTCCTGGCTTTCCAAATAATACGATGTTGATCATTTTGTTGTGTGTGTTTGATAATTGATATACTTGTTTTAAATTTCTTCCTAATCCATCATAATCCAATCCGTACCCTACAATAAATTTATTAGGAATACGAATCCCTATATAATCTATCTTAATATCTTTTGTATAGGCTTCTGGTTTGAAAAACAATGTTGCTATTTTAAAATGCTTTACTCCTTGCGCTTTAAAAAGTTTCTTTAACTCTTCTACCGTGTTTCCAGTGTCAACAATATCTTCAACGATAACAACACTTCTTCCTGTTAAATCTTGATTTAAACCAATTAGTTTTTTCACATCATTAGTTGAAGTAGTCCCTTCATAGGAAGCCATTTTAATAAAACTCACTTCACAAGGACGTGAATAATTCTTCATTAAATCGGACAAGAACATAAAAGCTCCATTTAAGACCCCTATAAACACAGGAATTTCATCATAAAAATCATCTTCTATTTGCTTTGCTACATTTTGTATGGCAAATTTTATTTCTTGTTCAGGAATAAAAGCTTCAAAAGTTTTGTCGTGTAATTGAATCACAGGGTTTGATTTTAAAAATAAACAACAAATTTAATAAAGTCTAAAGTATTACAGTATTAAGTAGTCATATTTTTTTCATTTTTATTATTTTTATCAAATGAAATCTTCTTTCTACACTCAAATAGAGAACAGTACAGCTCACAGAAAATCGAGAGATAATAATTGTGAACTCGCAATGAATAGTTCAGAAAACTTAAGAGAACTTTTTGAATTAGCTTTTAATTTAAAAAATAAAAATCACTTCAAAGCCTGTTGGTGTTTAGAGTTAGTTTTAGAAAATGACATTACGCTACTTATACCTTACTTAGATGTTTTTTGTGAAAATATTTCAAAATACAAACATGATTCTGCTAAAAGACCAATTTCTAAAATTTGTCTTTTCATTTCTAAATCAAAACTTAATGATTTAACCAACGAACAAGAACAAAAAATCATTGAAACATGTTTGGATTGGCTCATACAAGAGGAAAAAGTTGCAACAAAAGCATACAGTATGCGAACACTTTTTAATTTCAGTAAAAAACATCTTTGGATTAAAGAAGAATTAAAAATTATTTTAGACCAAGATTACAGTAGCCATTCTGCTGCCTATCAAGCAGCTGCACGTGATTTATTAAAGAAATTAAAATAACCCTATAAACTGCAAATCATTACAATTGAAGTAACAAAAAGACATGTAGTAAAATTATAAAAACAGACAAGCACAGTATATAATAAACATATTTCGCTACACTACTTTCCGAAAATAAGCTTTCATTTTTTATCATTTTATTTTTTTTGGTTAAAACAGAATCAAATATAAATTTTACACCAACTATCTATTTAAAAAAATGACGTCAAACTATAATTTAATGTCGTAAAACCCTACTTTCATAGAACAAAATCATTACGAATATTGATAAATGATACTAAGAGGTGCATTAATTCGCTAAAGAATTGAAATTTATATTTTATCAATTATCTTTGCAAAAACAACAACACACATAATGAATTATTTTTCTTCAGATTTCAAATTAGGTATACTAGGTGGTGGTCAGTTAGGCAAAATGCTATTAACAGAAACACGAAAATTCGACATACAAACTTTAGTCTTAGATCCAAGTGAAGAAGCTCCTTCACGTTTTGGATGTAATCAATTTTACAAAGGAAGTTTAATGGATTTTGACACTGTCTATCAATTTGGAAAAATGGTGCACCTTTTAACTATCGAAATTGAAAATGTAAATTTAGACGCATTAGACAAACTAGAAGAAGAAGGTTTGCCAATTTTCCCGTCTCCAAAAACATTACGATTAATCCAAAATAAAGGAAAACAAAAAGATTTATATGTTAAAAACGGCATTCCAACTTCAAAACATTTACGTTTTGTTGGCCTAGACGACTTACGAAACAGTATTTCAAAAGACGAATTAGATTTTCCTTTTGTATGGAAAAGTGCCGAATTTGGATATGATGGTAACGGTGTAAAAATTTGTCGTTCTACTATTGATTTAATGAAACTTCCAGATGTTGAATGCATTGCAGAAGAACTAATTCCTTTCAAAAATGAATTAGCTGTTATTGTTGCAAGAAGTTTTTCGGGAGAAATTAAAACCTATCCTGTAGTTGAGATGGAGTTTCATCCAGAAGCCAATCAGGTAGAATATGTTATTTGCCCTGCTAGAATTAACGAAAGTGTGGCTCAAAAAGCGCAAGAAATTGCCTTGAAAGTTTCGGAAACCTTCAACCATGTTGGACTATTAGCGGTTGAAATGTTTCAGACAGAAGATGATGAAATCCTCGTTAATGAAGTAGCACCTAGACCACACAATTCGGGTCACTATTCAATAGAAGCAAGTTATACGTCTCAATTTGAAAATCATTTAAGAGCCATTTTAAACCTTCCTTTAGGTAGTACAGACAGTAAAGTAGCAGGAATTATGGTAAACTTAGTAGGTGAAGAAGGCTATGAAGGTCCTGTTTATTATGAAAATATAGGGCAAATTATGGCAATAGAAGGCGTTACACCACATATTTATGGCAAAAGAGAAACACGTCCTTTTAGAAAAATGGGACATGTAACTATTGTGAATGAAGACATGACAAAAGCAAGGCAAATTGCACAAGAAGTAAAGAATAGTATTAGAGTGATTAGTTACCAGTAGAAAGTGTTCTGTCACAATAAACATTTTATTTAGCTATTCCGAAACTCGGAATAGTTTTACCCCTCTATTCTTAGTTATTCTTTTTTACCTAAATTTGATAAAAAAATAAAATATGAAAATTTCGAAGTTACACATAGAACAATTTAGACATTTAGAAAACTTAGAGTTTGATTTCACTTATCCTGAAGACTTTCATATTAAGGAAAAGAGAGGAAAGCCTTTAGACAAAATATGTTTTATTGGTCAAAGTGCGACTGGTAAGACTGGATTATTAGAATTAATAAATGAATATGCAGTTAGTGCAATTAATACAGAACTAGTTAGAGGGTATTTATCTGGTTTGAGAAAAAAAATTATAGAATCAAAAGCAGAAATTCATTTTCTCTTTAATGACAAACTATTTAAACACAGAAATAGTAATGTCGAATATGACAACATAACCTATGAATATAAAAACATTGGAGGAGAAGTAAGACAACTCATTTCTAATTTATTAAGAAAAAACATTATTTATTTTAAATCATCATTAATTTCTAACGAAAACATATCATTTTTAGCTAAAAACCCTATTGAGTTAATAGAACAATATGATGCTAAAATTAAAAATTTTATTGAAATCAAAAAAATCAATTTTGATGAATATAATACCAGTTCATTTATTTTTGATGAAGAAATTAAGCCTGATATATTTATTTTCATTTTATTTGAAAAACTTAATTACCGTAAAAATTTTACACAAAAAATGTCTGAAATTATCCACAAAGGATTGCTTGCTGACACAAAAAAAATGACTCAAGAATTTCAAAAATGGCAAAAAGATAATCCTAATTTTTTAGACAAATTTGCTAAAAAATTTAATATTATACTTGATAAATTATTTTTAGAAGTTGACTTAATAAATACTTCATATTCAATTCCTATTAAAAACAAAAAAAATGAAGAGGTAATTCCGTTTGAAGATACAAGTACAGGAACAAAACAACTCTTACTAACTTCACTTCCGCTTTTTAATCTAGACACTAAAGACTCCATAATCTTAATCGATGAACCAGAACGTTCTTTATATCCAGACATGCAAATGGATTTAATGGACTATTATCAAAACCTAGCACCCGAAGCTCAATTCATTGTAGCTACACATTCTCCTTTTATTGCTGCTTCTTTTGAGCCTGATGAACGTTTTATTTTATATTTTGATGAGCAAGGAAAAGTAGCTGTTAGAAGAGGGAACTCTCCTATAGGAGACGATCCAAACGACATGCTTTATAATGATTTTGGCATTAACTACATCAATAGATATGGACAAGAAAAACACAATGAATATAAAGAGTTAAAACAAAAAGTCTTTTTTGAAAAAGACGAAAAGAAGAAAAAAGCAATTATAGAGAAACTTGAAAAATTAGGAGAAGAATATAACTTTTAAAGCATGAAGAGAATAATCAAAAATCCTAATTCTAAAATTATAGAAAATAAAATATCATATAAAAAAGGAGATAATAAAAAATTAGCTTCTATCCTTTTACTTGAACAAAAGAATTTTTGCGCTTACACAGAAGAATATATAGGCAATAATGACGCAGTAGATATTGAACATTTCAACCCAAATTTAAAATATAAAGCAGAAGATTCCTATCAAAATTGGTTTATGGTCAAACACAAACCCAACAACATTAAAAGAACAAATTGGATAGAACCAATTTTACATCCTACAGATGAAAAATTCGAAGAAAGACTAATTTATTTTGATGGTTATTTTTTACATCAACCAGAAGATATTGAAACTAAAAATTTAATAGATTTATTAAATTTGAATGATGAAATTTTTGTTAAAAACAGAAAGAAATTTATTGAAAGAAGAAAAGATAGAATTAAAGAAAAGAATGTTGATCCTAAAATTTATTTTGAAGAAAAAATAAGTAATGAAATAGACTCACTAAAATACCTAAGAGCCATTCAAGAAGAATTCAATATTCCTATTTGGGAAATGATTCCTGAAATTCAATAACAACACCACAAAAAACGACACACAATGAGTAAAGTAGCCATTATTATGGGAAGCATTTCCGATATGCCCGTTATGCAAGAAGCCATTAACATATTAAAAGAATTCAATATAGAAACCGAAGTAGATATTGTGTCTGCACATAGAACTCCCGAGAAATTATTCGATTTTAGTCAAAATGCACACAAGAGAGGAATATCTGTAATCATTGCTGGTGCTGGTGGAGCAGCTCATTTACCCGGAATGGTAGCATCCATGTCTCCTCTTCCTGTAATTGGTGTGCCAGTAAAATCGAGTAATTCAATAGATGGTTGGGATTCTGTTTTGTCTATCCTTCAAATGCCTGGTGGTGTTCCTGTAGCTACAGTAGCATTAAACGGAGCTAAGAACGCTGGTATTTTAGCAGCACAAATTATTGGTAGCAGCGATAGCAATGTTTTAGATCGCATTATAGCGTATAAAGACAGTTTAAAACAAGCGGTTTTAAAAGCATCAGAAAGTTTACAATAAAAAAATCCCGATGCTAGCACATCGGGACAAAAATCTATTCACATTTAAGTGACAACTATAAAAAAATTCTGATTTGGGACAAAAAGGCGTCTATATTTTTTCGACATCTAATCTGTTACAAATATATGCCTTTTATCGAAAAAAACAATCACTTTATCGGTAAAAAAAACACTTTTTTTCAAAAAAAATAACGAACCCAATAAAATCAAGGGTTTTCATAGAACACAAATTTATAAATTTTTTTAAAAAAAAATAAATGTCAATTTTAACTAGTAAATTCCATACGAAATATAGTACAGCTCCATTCTCAAAAATAGAAAACAGCGAATACAAAGAAGCTTTTATACAACTCATTAAAGAAGCAAAGGATGAAATTAATCAGATAATAGAGAACAAAGAAAAACCTACTTTTGAAAACACTATTGAACCTTTAGACTTTGCAGATATTCAATTAGAACGTGTTTCAAGCATATTTTTCAATCTAAATTCAGCAGAAACATCAGATGAAATTCAAAAAATTGCTCAAGAAGTCTCTCCATTATTAACAGAATTTAGTAATGATATTACCTTAAATGAAGAGCTTTTTAAAAAAGTAAAAGCAATTTACGACAGAAAAGAAAATTTGGAACTAAACATAGAACAAAACACACTCCTAGAAAAAAAATATAAAGGTTTTGTTCGAAATGGGGCATTGCTAAACGAAGAGCAAAAAACAAAACTTAGAGATATTGACACTAAATTAGCTAAGTTAAGACTCACCTTTGGTGAAAATGTCCTAGCAGAAACTAATAATTACCAACTGCATATTACTGATGAAACTAAACTTAAAGGCTTGCCAGAAGGAGCAAAAGAAGCGGCTGCAAGTTTAGCAAAATCTAAAAATGCAGAAGGTTGGATTTTCACACTAGACCATCCTAGTTATATCCCTTTTGTAACCTATCTTGAAGACAGAGAATTAAGAAAAGAATTAAGCATTGCTGCTGGAAAGAAAGCCTTTCAGAATAATGAATTTGATAATCAAGAAAACATCAAAAACATTGTTCAATACCGTCATGAAAGAGCTAATTTATTAGGCTATGCTTCTCATGCTCATTTTGTTTTAGAAGAAAGAATGGCACAAAATCCAGAAAAAGTGTTATCATTTTTAAATGACTTACTTTCCAAAGCCAAACCTGCAGCAGAAAAAGAATTCAAACAATTAACCGATTTTGCAAAAGAATTAGATGGCATTGACCAATTAGAAAAATGGGATGGTGCTTATTATTCCGAAAAATTAAAACAAAAACTATTTAACCTTGACGACGAAAAACTGAAACCCTACTTCAAGCTAGAAAATGTTTTAAATGGTGCTTTCACAATTGCTGAAAAATTATTTGGACTTCGATTTAAAGAAGTTTTTGATATTGATAAATACCACGAAGATGTTCAAACTTTTGAAGTAGTAGATTCTCAAGATAATTTTATAGCGTTATTTTATGCTGATTTCTTTCCTAGAAAAGGAAAACGTAATGGAGCATGGATGACTTCCTACAAATCACAATACATTAAAGACGGAATAAACGAAAGACCCCATGTTTCAAATGTGTGCAATTTTACACCTCCAACGCCAACTAAACCATCTTTACTAACCTTTAATGAAGTGACTACCCTTTTCCATGAATTCGGACATGGTTTACACGGAATGCTTGCCAACACAACATATCCTAGTCTATCTGGAACATCTGTTTATTGGGATTTTGTTGAATTACCAAGTCAAATCATGGAGAACTGGTGCTATGAACCAGAAGCATTAGCTTTGTTTGCTAAACATTATGAAACGGGAGAAATTATTCCGCAAGAATATGTAGAAAAAATAAAAGAAAGTGCTAGTTTTCTAGAAGGAATAGCGACAATGAGACAACTAAGTTTTGGTTTATTAGACATGGCTTATCATGGAAAATCGCAAACAATTGAAGACGTAAAAGCTTTTGAAGAAGCCGCTTTTGAGAATACAAAACTATATCCAGATGTAGCTGAAAATTGCATGAGTACATCATTCTCACATATTTTTCAAGGAGGATATTCTTCTGGATACTACAGCTATAAATGGGCTGAAGTTCTAGATGCAGATGCTTTTGCTTATTTTCAAGAAAAAGGAATTTTCAACAAAGAAGTTGCTACAAAATTCAAAGATAATATTTTATCAAAAGGAGGAACAGAACACCCAATGACATTGTATAAAAAATTCAGAGGGCAAGAACCAAAACCAGAGGCCTTATTAAAACGTGCTGGTTTAATTGATTAAATAAACAATCGCAAATCATAAAATTCAAATAAACAGTATATTTGCAAACTAAATTTAAAATAAAATGCAACATATTATAGATCGCTTTATAAGCTATGTAATTATAGATACAGAATCTGATCCAAATTCTAACACAACACCAAGCACGGCTAAACAATGGGATTTGGCTAACAAATTAGTTGAAGAACTAAAAGCAATTGGAATGCAAAATGTTACCATTGATGAAAACGCTTATATTATGGCAACCTTACCTAGCAATGTTGACCATGAAGTTCCAACAATTGGCTTTGTTTCTCATTTTGACACAACTCCAGACTTTACAGGAGCCAACATAAAACCTCAAATTGTAGAAAATTATGATGGGAAAGACATTGTTTTAAATGCTGAACAAAATATAGTATTATCTCCAAGTTATTTTGAAGATTTATTACAATATAAAGGACAAACACTTATTACAACCGATGGAACTACACTACTAGGAGCCGATGACAAAGCGGGTATTACTGAAATTGTAAGTGCTATGGAATATCTCATTCAACACCCAGAAATTAAGCATGGAGAAATTAGAGTTGGTTTTACTCCTGATGAAGAAATTGGTCGTGGTGCGCACAAATTTGATGTTGAAAAATTTGGTTGCCAATGGGCTTACACTATGGACGGAAGTCAAATTGGTGAATTGGAATATGAAAACTTCAATGCTGCTGGTGCTAAAATAACTTTTAAAGGCAAAAGTGTTCACCCAGGATATGCAAAAGGAAAAATGATCAATTCAATGCTATTAGCAAATCAATTTATTGCTGCACTTCCTGCTAATGAAGTACCAGAAAAAACGACTGGTTATGAAGGATTTTTTCATGTTCATCACCTAAATGGAACTATTGAAGAAACTGTTTTAGAATTAATCATTAGAGACCATGATAAAGATATTTTTGAAGCAAGAAAAGAATTAATTCAAACGATTGCGAATCAAATCAACGCACAATATGCAAAACAGTTTGGAGAAGACATTTGCATTGCTGAAGTTAAAGACCAATACTATAACATGCGTGAAAAAGTAGAACCAGTATATCATATTGTAGAAATTGCTGAAAAAGCAATGAAAGAATTGGATATTACCCCAATAATTAAACCAATTCGTGGTGGAACAGATGGCTCTCAATTATCCTATAAAGGACTACCTTGTCCAAATATCTTTGCTGGTGGACATAATTTTCATGGTAAATATGAATATGTTCCTGTAGAAAGCATGGTAAAAGCTACACAAGTAATCGTTAAAATTGCAGAATTAACAGCTCAACAATAAAACCACAAAAAAAGGGATTCAAAAAATCCCTTTTTTTATTCACATAACCCTATATTTATCAATGCATCACCTTGATTCACCATAGGCAGATGATTGTTATTTATAATATAGCCTGAATATTTACTTTTAATTTTCTTTTCAGAGAACCCAAAAGGATCTGAAACGCTACCAAGCACATCGCCAATTTCTACTTTTTCCCCTACTTTAATAAAAGAACGATACATTCCAGATTTATCTGCACGAATCCATTTAGAATCCTTAATTACAATAGAATCTGGATTTTTTTCTATTAAATCATCTGCAAAATCATTCAATCCTAAATGTTTCATTACTCGCAAGGCTCCATTAATTCCATACTTAGTTACGTTTCTATCTAAACTTAATGTTTTTCCGCCTTCAAAAAGAATAACTTTTTTGTTCAACTTTGACATAGCATGCCTAAAAGAGCTCTCTCGTTGTTTAGCATACATCATAAACTTTGTCCCAAAAATTTTAGCTAATGCCACCAATTCATTGTCTCCTTTTTGAAGACGAACATGTGCATAATTAAATCTCATATTTCCTCCCGTATGAAAATCTAAACAATAATCTGCATTAAAAGCTACTAATTTCATAAAATCATTAGCAAACCTACTTGCTAAAGACCCTGTTTTTGAACCCGGAAAAACCCTATTCAAATCTCTTCCGTCTGGAAATTCTCTTGTTTTATTGATAAAACCAAACACGTTCAAAACGGGCACACAAATTATAGTTCCTCTTTTCGGAATATGATAACCTTTAGACACAATTTGACGAACAATCTCTACGCCATTAACTTCATCTCCATGTATTCCTGCTAAGATTAACAAGCAAGGACCGTCCTCTTTTGCTCTATTAATAATGATTGGTACTTCTAATTTTGATTGTGTGTACAATCGTGCAATGTCCATTTTTAACGTTAGAGAATCACCAGGTAAAATTTCTTTACCTAAAATTTTAATCTCTCTATACATTTCTAGAAATATATTTTATAATATCTCTTGCAATATCTCTACCAGTAGCTCTTTCAATTCCTTCTAATCCTGGTGAGGAATTCACTTCCAAAATTAATGGTCCTCTTGCTGACTGAAGCATATCTACACCGGCCACACCAAGTCCCATTGCTTTTGCCGCTTTTAAAGCAGCATTTTCTTCCTCATCTGTTAATTCAATAAGCTCTGCTGTGCCTCCTCTATGCAAATTAGAACGAAATTCGCCTTCTTTTGCCTGACGCTTCATGGCTCCAACCACTTGCCCATCCACTATAAAAGCTCTAACATCTGCCCCTTTAGCCTCTTTTATAAATTCTTGCACAATTACCCTTGCTTGCAAACCATGAAAAGCTTCTAAAACAGATTCAGCTGCTTTGTCATTTTCTGCCAAAACTACTCCTAAACCTTGTGTTCCTTCTAACAATTTAATAATTAAAGGAGCCCCACCCACTTCATTAATTACGGCTTGTACATTTTTAGTATCATTCGTAAAAACCGTCTTGGGCAAACCTAAGCCAGCACGAGATAAAATCTGTAAACTTCTTAGCTTGTCTCTTGAACGAACCAAAGCCTGAGATTCTACAGCGGTAAACAGTTTCATCATTTCAAACTGACGAACAACTGCCGTTCCATAAAACGTTACTGAAGCACCAATTCTTGGGATTACCGCATCAAAACCATCTAGTTTAGTATTCTTATAGACTATTGAAGGCTGTTTTTTTTCAATCACTAAATCGCACTTCAAATGATCAATTACATGCATCTCATGCCCTAATTTTGTTCCCGCTTCCACCAATCTTCTTGTTGAATACAAGTTACCGTTTCTCGACAAAATGGCTATCTTCATACCTTAATTTAAATTATTTAATTTTGAGGATAAGGTAGTAAAAAAAACTATGCTCACAAGTAAAATGAGTTTTTATATTTATTAAATCAGTAAAGAAATGAAGAAGCTTTTTACTCCTATTTTTTTTCTTTATTTTACAACAACATTGTTAAAAAATTAAAAATGGAAAAAAATTCTTGGAACAAAACAAATCAATGGAAAGACGAACTTAAATTACTTCATGAAATCATATCTAAAACAGAATTAATAGAAACGAAAAAATGGAGAGGTTCAGTTTTCACGTTAAACAACAAAAACATTATTGGTATTGGTGGCTTTAAATCATATTTTGGCATTTGGTTTTTTAATGGTGTTTTTCTAAAAGACGAATATAACTTATTAATAAATGCACAAGAAGGAACCACAAAATCGCAAAGACAAATGCGTTTTAAGTCGATTGAAGATATTAATGAAAAAATTATTTTGAATTATATTAAAGAAGCAATAGTTATTGAAGAAAAGAAACTTAGTTTAAAGCCTCAAAAAAAAGAACCAATTATTTCATCGCTCCTGGAGCTGGAGTTTAAAAATAATTTAAGTTTTAAAAATGCTTTTTCTAATTTTCCACCTTATAAACAGAGAGAATTCATAGAATATATTGAAGCAGCAAAACAAGAAAAAACCAGACTTTCACGATTAGAAAAAATCAAACCTATGATTATGAAGAATATTGGGCTAAATGATAAATACAGATAGATTGAATTTACAACAAACAAAACAACTTAAAACAATTACAACAAAAAATCCCCAACTAACATAAATTTGAAAATTGGGGATTTTTATTAAAAATTTAGAAAAATTATTTCTTCTCTTTATCCATAAGTTTTGCACTTAATTCTAAAGAAATAGCCGATTTTTCCATTTTAATTTTTCCTGCCATGGTTTCTACAACAACCGTTGAATCTGATTGTTCCGCAATTTTTCCATGAATTCCAGATTTTGTGATTATTCTATCACCTACTTTTAAACCTGCTTCAAACTCTTTTTCTTTTTTAGCTCTTTGCTGATTAGGTCTAATCATTAAAAAGTAAAATATTGCAATCATCAACAATATTTGTATAGCTAATGTAGTATTCATCTTTTTTTATTGTGTTTTTTAAATTACTTTTTAAGAGGTGGAATTGCTTCTTTAGTTAGCACATTGGCTCTAATATTGAATTTTTCACTTCCTGTCTCTGTATTTGTAGTTAATGTAACTGTTTTACTTTGGTTACCCGATTTTCCTGTAGAGTCAAAAGTTACTTTAATTGGTGCAGATTCTCCAGATTTTAAAGGATGTTTTGGATAATCTGGCACTGTACAACCACAAGTTGCTTGTGCATTAGTAATGATTAAATCTCCTTCACCAATGTTTTTCACAATAAATTCTGTAGATACTTTATCTCCTGCATGTATTGTACCAAAATCATGATCCACTTTATCAAATTGAACTTTTGGCATTTTACCAGCCACTACTGTAGCTTCTTTATCAGCAATTTCTTTATCAGCAACTTCCACTGCTTGAATATCTGCATCAGTAATTTTTAAGTCTGCATTTTCTTTACATGAAGTAACCGAAAATAAAAATGACAAAGCAACTAAGCTTAACGTTTTTTTTAACATAACTATAAATAATTAAATTTAGGTTTATAATAATCCTCTACCCGCTTTTTTAATGCGGTTATTTTTTTCGAAATCTTTTACTAAATTATCTAAAATTCCGTTGATAAAAATACTACTTTTTGGCGTAGAATATTCTTTTGCAATCTCTAAATATTCATTAATTGTTACTTTAACTGGAATTGAAGGAAATTTCAATAATTCACAAATTGCCATTTTCAAAATAATTGTATCAATTTCAGCAATTCTATCCGTATCCCAGTTTGGTGTCTTATCGATATATTCTTTTGACAACTCCTCTTCATTTAAAATTGTTTTTCTAAACAAATTTTTCACATATTCTTTATCATCCAAATCTTTATATAATTTGGTAATAACAAAAGTTTCATCGTTTTCTTCACATTGCTTTAATTGCTTCAAGATAAGAGTATTCACAGACGGTAAATCATCCAACCAAGTCAATTTATGCTCTTCCAAATAGTCATACAATCTTTCATTTGGCGCAACAACTTCTGTAAACAAATTAGCAATAAATATCTTGTCGTCTTTGAAAGTCACTTTTGGCAAAGACATGTATTCCTTGTAAAGGTCACTTTCTTTTATAACATCTAGAAGTGATAAAATAATATCATCATTATGTTTCCAGTTTGTGATAGCCTTTTTATCTATTGCTTCCAATAAAGAATCGCTTTGCGCTAATAGATTCAATACTTTATTTTCTACAAACCTTTTGTTTGGATTTCGTTCTTCTTTAGTAGCTAAATGTTTCTTAGATGCTAGCTCTAAATATTGCTCTTCTTTTTCACGAATTTCTATCAATGCTGATAATATCAAAAGATATAAATCATGCATATTATCAATACTTTGAAACAAGAATTTTTCCTCTTTATCAAGGTTTTCTCCTTGATGTTGGTGCATAGCATAGATACCTTGCATCACCTTCACACGTATATGTCTTCTATTTAACATACTAATTTAAGAACTTTAAAAAATTAAGAAAGCGAAAGAAAATCTTTCGCTTTGCAAAAATACATATTTTTTTTATTTTAGATTATAAGTAGAAAAATTTAAAATCTAAATAACATTTTATTTCGAATTTTCATTCTTCTTATCATCAATACGCTTTTGAGCAATAGACATTGCAGCTTGATGTGTTGTAATGTTATTTTTTCTTGCGAAATCAAAAATTTCAAGTGAAGTATTATAGATATTTTCTGTTTTCTCCATTACTTGCGCTCTTGTTAAATTTGCTAGTTCAGAATACACATTAATTACACCACCAGCATTAATCAAGAAATCAGGAGCGTATAAAATTCCTTTATCTTTCAAAATATTACCATGAACTACCTCATTTGCCAACTGGTTATTTGCAGCACCTGCAATAACTTTTGCTTTAATCTTTCCAATAGTATCGTCATTTATGGTTGCACCTAATGCACAAGGAGCATAAATATCAACATCTGCACTATATAAATCATCTCCAGAAAATATCTTCGCTCCATATTTAGCCCCAACATCATGAAGACGTTGTTCGTTAATATCTGAAATACTAACAATTGCTCCATTTTCTGTTAAATGTTGTACTAAAACTTCTCCAACGTGACCAATTCCTTGCACTAAAACTTTTTTACCTTCTAGGTTATCTGTTCCAAACTGAAATTTAGCTGCTGCTTTCAACCCCATATAAACACCATAAGCAGTAATTGGAGAAGGATTCCCAGAGCCTCCTTTTTCTTCTGAAATACCAGTAACATATTTAGTTACCTCACGAACAGTATCCATATCTTTAGTCTCCATTCCAACATCTTCTGCTGTAATGTATTTTCCAGACAAAGAATCTACAAACTGCCCAAAACGTCTCATTAATTCTGGAGTTTTTTGTGTTTTCGCATCGCCAATAATAACAGCTTTACCACCACCAAGATTTAAACCAGAAATTGAGGATTTAAAAGACATTCCTCTAGACAAACGTAAAACATCATTCAATGCTTCCCATTCATTTGTGTAATTCCACATTCTAGTCCCTCCTAAAGCTGGTCCTAAAACAGTGTTATGAATTCCAATAATTGCTTTTAATCCTGTATCTTTGTCATGGCAAAATACAACTTGCTCATGTCCGTCAAAGGAAATTTGACCAAAAACAGGATCAACTTTATGTAGCTCTTTTGCTAATAATTGTTCTGTTGACATATTGTTCTGTGTTGAAAATTATTCAATAATTAGTCACAATATTACGAATAAAAATAAAATAATTGAAAAATTTATATTTTTTTTATTGATTTCACAATTAATTGTTATATACAAAATGTTTTCAAGTTCTCAATAAAATCATAAAATATTGCTTTTTTAATAAAAAAAAACACAACTTTAAATTTTTAAATGAAAGAATTACAATACTTAAACAAATATTTTGCAAAATATAAATACCGATTTTTTTTCGGAATTATTTTCACTATTGCGGCTCAAATATTCTCACTATTTACTCCAGAACTAATTGGAAATTCGATAAGTGCAATAAAAGAACTCACACAAAACAAAGATTTAACTATTGCATTCATAACATCTGTGCTATACAAAAACATTCTATTAATAATTGGCACCACCATAATTGCAGGTTTTTTTACCTTTTTAATGCGTCAGTCAATAATTGTTATGTCTCGATATGTTGAATTTGACTTAAAGAATGAAGTATTCAATCACTATCAAAGACTCACACAAAGTTTCTATAAGAAAAACAGAACAGGAGATTTAATGAATCGGATTAGTGAAGATGTCGGGAAAGTGCGCATGTATGTTGGACCTGCAGTGATGTATTCTTTAAACACAGTAATACGCTTTACAGTTGTTATCATATATATGTATAACATTTCACCCAAACTAACATTATATACACTACTTCCATTACCTTTATTATCTTATGGGATTTTCAAAATTAGCTCTATCATTAATAAAAAAAGTGAGCTTTTTCAACAAAACCTATCCACTTTATCCTCTTTCACACAAGAAATGTTTTCTGGAATTAGAGTTATTAAAGCCTATGCTATTGAAAACCAAAAAACAGAAGAATTTTCCACATTAACAAAAGACAGTAATGAAAAAGCAATGAGTCTAGCCAAAACACATTCCTATTTTGGACCTTTAATGATTCTCCTTATTGGGTTGAGTAATTTAGTGGTTATTTATGTGGGGGGAATGATGTATATTAATGGAGATATTCCCGATATTGGAATTATTGCTCAGTTTATTTTATATATAAACATGCTTACTTGGCCTGTTGCTTCCCTTGGTTGGGTTTCTTCTTTAGTGCAAGAAGCAGAAGCATCACAAAAAAGAATAAATGAGTTTTTATTAATTCAGCCAGAGATAACAAATGAGGTAGAGAATCATACTGAAATCATTGGAAGCATTGAGTTTAAAAATGTTTCATTTGTTTATGAAGACACAAACATTCAAGCTTTAAAAAACATAAGTTTTACAGTTAATCCAGGAGAAACACTTGCCATATTAGGAAAGACAGGTTCAGGAAAATCAACAGTACTTTCCTTGATTAGTCGATTATATGACGCTACTTCTGGAAGCATTACAATTGACCAAACTCCAATTAAAAAGGTTAATCTAAATGACTTAAGAGATAATATTGGAGTAGTTCCACAAGATGCCTTTTTATTTTCCGACACAATCAAGAACAATATTAAATTCGGAAATGAAAATGCAACAGATGAAGAAATAATTGAAGCAGCAAAGAAAGCGGTAGTTCACCATAATATTATTGAATTTACAACCCAATATGACACCATACTTGGCGAAAGAGGAATTACACTGTCTGGAGGTCAAAAACAGCGCGTTTCCATAGCAAGAGCTTTAATTAAAAATGCTCCTATCCTTTTATTAGATGATTGCCTAAGTGCTGTTGACACAGAGACGGAAGAACAGATTCTTAACAATTTAAGGGTGTTTTGTGATAATAAAACCACTGTTATTGTGAGTCATAGAATATCATCTGCAAAGAATGCAGACAAAATTATCATATTAGAAAATGGTGAAATTATACAAAAAGGCACTCATAATCAATTAGTATCCGAAGAAGGATACTACAAAGAGCTTTATTATAAACAACTATCCGAAAAAGAAATCATATAAACTATTGCTTTATACGATTTTTTTTTAGACTTTTGGGAAACTATAAAACAATAAATCGACCGTTGGATTATGAGAGAAAATGAAATGTTAGAAAAAGAAGATATCTTTTCTAAGGTATTAAGAGCAGGAAGAAGAACATATTTCTTCGATGTGAGAGCAACAAAAGCTGATGATTACTACATTACCATTACTGAAAGTAAAAAATTTACAGAAGAAGATGGTTCTTACCATTTTAAGAAACATAAAATTTATTTGTACAAAGAAGACTTTGTAGCTTTTAAAGAAATTTTAGATGAAATGACTGATTTTGTAGTATCTCAAAAAGGAGAAGAAGTAATTTCTGAAAGACATCAAAAAGATTTCAAAAAAGAAATCTATAATGATTCTGACGAAACAACTCCATCTACAGAGAGCTTTACAAACGTTAGCTTTGATGATATTTAATTAGTAACTTTAAAACGTTTTAAAGTGAACCTAGAATTTTTTCTAGGTTTTTTTATGACATTTTCATGCCATTTTCGACCTTTATATCTGGAGACAACAATACCACACCTCCTTCATGGTCATCTATACCCAAAACCAGACATTCACTCATGAATTTTCCAATTTGTTTTCTTGGGAAATTAACAACAGCCATAATTTGCTTTCCTATTAATTCTTCTTTAGTATAGTGTGTTGTAATTTGAGCTGATGATTTTCGAATTCCAATTGCTGTACCAAAATCAATATGCAGCTGAAAAGCAGGCTTTCTAGCCTCAGGAAAATCATTTACTTCTAAAATTGTCCCTACTCGAATATCTATTTTTTCAAAATCATTCCAAGTAATTATATTATTCTCCATTAAAAATTGAATGTATGACCCATGCTGGTCCAATTAATAAAAATTGTAAATCTTTTAAAAATGAAGGTTTTTTACCTTCTATTTTATGTCCATAAAACTGCCCAATCCAGGCGAGTATAAAAAATGATAGTGAAAACCAAAAAATTGACACCATAGAAGCTAGATAAAAATTCAAAATAAGACATCCTAAAGTAAACACAAACATTTTGATACCCATTAAAAATGAGAGTCTAAAATAAAACAACAATACAAAAATCATAGCTATAAATGCCCAATTTCCAAAAATTGGATGAATTAAACCTAATGGAGTTAGCAACCTATTAGGAATACTCATAAGCATTCCAACAACAGAGAAAAAAATTACAGGAACACAAACATAATGTATTTTCTTATTTGTCATATTCTGATGACTTGTACTATATTCTTCAAACCATTGGTTTAGTGATTTCATATATTAAGCTCTTCTTTTTTTAAATTTAAACATTTTGTAACAATTTAGCAAGTTTCAACGTATAACAATTAGAACCAAGTCAATTCTTGCTTTTCAAAACTTCACAATCATTATGGCACAAACAGCTTCTAACATGTTAGCATTGGGAACAAAAGCTCCTGATTTTTTATTACCAGCAACTAATTTTAATACAACGTTTAATTTTGAAGAATGCAAAGGCAACAAAGGCACTTTAGTGATGTTCATCTGCAACCATTGTCCTTTCGTGATACACGTCATAAACGAAATAGTTATGATTGCCAATGATTACCGTGTGCAAGGACTAGGAGTTGTTGCCATTTCTAGTAACGACATAGTAAAGTACCCTCAAGACAGTCCAGAAAGAATGGCAGATTTTGCATTAGAAAACAAATTAGATTTTCCTTATTTATTTGACGAGACTCAAGAGGTTGCTAAAGAATACAAGGCAGCTTGCACTCCTGATTTTTATTTGTTCAATAATCAAGACAAGTTAATCTATCGTGGACAATTAGACGATTCTCGACCATCTAATGGTATTCCTGTTAGTGGAAGCGATTTACGAAATGCTATTGATAGTATTATCTATAATCGCCATTTGAATGAAGTGCAAAAACCAAGTATTGGCTGTGGCATTAAGTGGAAGTAGAAATATTAGTGATCATTAAATAGATAGTAATTTTATGATTCTAGATGATTTTTTAAAGAAACAAGAACTAAAAGAGGTTTTAACACGGAGCTCAAAATAGAAAGATAAAAATTCATTGGAAAAATGAAAGAGATATCTGATATAAGTTTCAGAACAAAATTTTTATTAATTTCAGATGATTTTTTACCTGAAAAAATTAAATATGTTGGTAATTTTTCACGAAGTTTTATAGAGCTTAGGGAAAGGACATTCCCGTTTAAACGATA
Source organism: Flavobacterium sp. KY-23415 (assembly GCF_055384985.1). Lineage (NCBI taxonomy): Bacteria > Pseudomonadati > Bacteroidota > Flavobacteriia > Flavobacteriales > Flavobacteriaceae > Flavobacterium > Flavobacterium sp. KY-23415. Next base: position 466,263 of record NZ_AP044001.1, read on the forward strand.
TAAAGCAGGAAGCATTATAAAATTAAATTTAAATTCTCAAAACGAAATACTTTTTATTAAAACAAGCATTCAAGGAATTTCATACTTTAGGTTTATTTTAAGCACATTAACTTTATCTGTTTTATCATTATTTTGTATTTTACTTTTATTTGAATTAGCATTTCTGCCTATACTGTTATTGTATTAATTAATTAGTTATTTTTATTTATTTATAACTTTTAAAAATTCAAAAACTAATGTACAGAGAATAAAAAAAGAATTATCAAACTATTACAAAACAATTGAAAATTAAGTGCAACAAAAAACAATCAAAACTTTAACCATAACCAAACCAAAAATTACGTCAAAACCACTTTCCAGTGTTCATTGGTTTTTTCAGCATTTCTTTTACCATATTTAACGATTCTCCATTACCGAATTTTCTTTTAAAATTTTCAGTTCCTTTAAGTTTTTCTTGCGTTACTTCTTTTTGGTTATTTTCTGTAATCATTCTAGAATACCAATATTCTTTTCTTAATTGAATTCTTGTCTGCAAGCTTTCACTAAGATTCAGATGATTAGTTACTAATAGCATTTTATTGAAAATAATCTCAATTGGTTCATCAAGAAGTATTTCAATTAATTCTTTTTGATAATCATCACACAGCAACATCAAATTTTCAGCAATTTGCATTCTGTTTTTGTAATGTCCTTTTTTTAGAACAGATTTCAAAATCGTTACTTTCTCTTTTCTTATGAAAGAAAAAATCGAATTTTCAGAAAACTTAAAGTAAAAAAAGAAATAAATAATTCTTAAAAGCATGCTATATTTTATTAAAAAAGCTAAAACGAACAGAAAACTCTATTTGCGTTCCAAAATAACCTCTACAGGACTATTGGTTCTTTTGCCAAACATCTTTGCCTTTTGATTCTCTGTTGAACATAATATATATAAATTAAAGCTCTGCAAGGGCACTATTTGTGTTTTATATATCCCTTTGGTGTCTTCTATTTTAATACCGAAACGCTCTGCTGGAAAAGTATTGGCAACCGAAATGAAGTAATTATCCTTAGCATAAGGAAAAAAATAACGTTCTTTTTCACCTTCTTTACTAATCAAATAATTCTGTTGAAACACCAATGGTTGATTACTATTGTTCCAACTATACATATTATTAACATTAATAACGTCTGTTCCATTTGAATTAACAACTGTTATTTTTAAATTTTTCTCATTCTCAGACTTTCCATTTTCATGTGCATTAACCACTACATAAGACGTAAAATCGTAGCCACAATGTTGAATTTGGCTGAAAGTAAAAAAAGAAAGCAGAAAAAAGAGAATAAAATATAGCTTTTTCATGTATTAAAAATTCAGTTATTGATTAATTATTACAGCTAGTTTTTGCTTATCATCTTTATAGGACTCAATGTGGCCTATATTATTTTTTACAAAATTTAATAGTGCAAAATTTGGTTCTTTTAGATGATTATCTTTCTTAGATTGAAAATTTCGAAACAAGTACAAAGGTGTTTGAACTACACCTGAAGGAATTCCCCACCATCCTAAAACTAACGTTGAAAGCATTGCTTTATTATTACTTTTATCCAAACAATCAGGACAAGCAATACAGCTTTTAGTCTCATTTGAAGAAAAAACAACAAAGCTTTTAACCGTGAAAAGAATTGTGCCATTTAATTTTTTTTCCTTTGAATTACAAATAGGACAGGCAAGTTCTCTTAAATAGTTTGAATAACTAATTAATTCTTCAACACTATACTCTTTATTGTGTGCAATTACTCCATTAAGTAAATTAGGATTTAGATTTCTCTTTTTGATTTCGTACTCAATAATCGAATAAATTTCAGGCCTTAATCCTTTTGAATTTGATGTTGCAATTCTTTCAATTTCAAAATCTTCTTTCAAGGCATAATTCTTTTCGATTTGCTTAATATCAATTTCACTCATTATATTTAATCTTTTTGTAAAAATACAAATTCAAAAACAATACCAATAACTACTACCTTACTTTAAATTCTTCATACTTCTTACAGTATTCCTTATTTTTAGCTTTACACAGTTTTTGATAACAAACCAAAAGTTTGTGTTCCAATTCTTTTGTTTGCTTAATAGTATAGGCCAACTCTAATTCTTTAGATGCTTTAGAATAGTTTCCTTGATCATAATATACCGTCCCTTGATTGGTCAAGATTTCATAGGATTTAGTTTCAAAAGCAGCTTTGCTCTTTAATTGCAATTTCTTATTTAAAGCTTCATAGTTACTAAATCGCATTGAAAAGTAATACCCTAAACCACCCAAGGCAATTAAAATAGCAAATAATGTCAATAAGTCAAATTTTCTTCTGTTTGAAATATTCGCTAAAGCTTCACCCTTTTCATAAGCCCCAAATGAGGCATTAAAATTATTCGAAAACTCAGAGTTACCTGCTACTCCATTTCTAGAACGTGTAAATGGTTTTCTTGCTTTTTGCTTGTATATCCATTTTTGCAACCCAAAACCACTATATCCAATAGCAACATCATTTTTAATAAGGATACAAAAAACCCCTATTTTTCAAAACAAAAAAAGCCTCGAATTTTTTATTCGAGACTCTCTTCGTTTTGTTTTCTAAGTCATAAAAAAACTAAACTGTTGCGCTTTCTAGAACTGGTTTATAACGTCTAAATGTTTGACCCAATAATACTTTAGACAAATGAGTTGTAATTGCTCCATCAATTAATTTATCTAACCAATAAAATTCACCCGCAGAATTTATCTCTAAGAAATAGAATTCATTCTCAGGTGTTACAATAATATCTATTGCTCCATAATTTATCTGGTAAATATCCATTAATTCTAATAATTTATTTTTTACATCTAAAGGCAATTCGTAAGGCACCCAGTCTTTCAACAACGTTACACCCTCTCTTCTCCAATCTAATTTTGCATTAAACAACTTCTGAGAATCTACTGAAAAGGCAAAAATTTCATCTCCGATTATTGTAACTCTCAATTCCAATGCTTTTTCAAGTTTTTCCTGAAACTGCATAGGACAATATTGTAATGTTTCTAAGTTTTCAAGATCTTCTTCTTTAATCTCATTAGTAAACACAACATTTTCAACTCCATTTCTATAAATAGCAAACGAACTCTGCATTTTTGCAATAGTTCCATTTGGATGTGCTTTTACAAACCTTCTTGCTTCCTCAGGACTATTTGTAATGCATGTTTCAGGAATTAACATTCCAAGATGAGAAGCTACTTTCATTTGCTCTTCCTTACTATCCAATCTTCTATATGAACTGTATTTACCTATTTGAAAACAGTTTAAACTTTCTAGCATTCCAAATAATGTAGCTCTAACTTCTCCATGTGTGCTACTCAAAAACTCTCCTTCTAATATTTCATTCAATCCTCCTCCTAAATTGTGACTTCTTCTATACCATAACGCTTCCAAGTCATGCAAGCTTTCTCTGTGACCTTCATAATCCAAATACACTTTCCATTCCCCCTCTTCAAAACAAGAACTTAAGCTATATTTTACTGGGTACTCATCGACATTGAATCGTATAGCATATCCACCTAATTCTTGAATTTTATTAGTCACATTTTTTATACATTCATTATCCTTACTATGTGTAATAATCAATACTTTTTTCATAAACCAATATTTTTATATCAATATTCTGAAGTAATATTATTTTCTTTAAAATATTACTCTATAATTTATCTTTTTATTGTTTCTATAATTTGTTCTGCTATCGTTTCCCCAATAGGATACCCCAAATCTCTTTGTAACATTCCCCATTCTCCTTGCGGATTCACTTCTAGAAAAACATACTCTCCATCAGTTTGCCTAATGATATCAATGGCACCAAAATACAATCCCATTTTATTCATCATTAAAGTAATAGCATTACAAACTTTTTCAGGTAAAGTATATAGACCCCAACCAATATTTTTTTCTTTAGCTGCCCTCCAATCAATATTACCAGATTCTGATTGTGTTGCATTAATTTTTCCTACGAAAAAGACTCCATTAACATAAACAACTCTTAATTCGTACATTTTTTCAATATTTCTTTGAAATATCATTGGACAAAATTCCAAACCTTCTTTTAAAGCTTCTAAATGTTCTTTAGACACCAATGTGGTTGGAAAAAAAGCTCCATCTCTCTTCATACTTCTAGATAAAGATCCATGCAATTTTGTAATCATTTTTCCTTCACATACTTCATTGAAGAATACCTCAACTTGTTTGCTATTGTTTGTAAAAATACTCTCAGGTATAACTAATCCTGATTCTTGAGCAAGTTGTAATTGTTTAAATTTATTTCCTCCTATACTATGGTCAATATCCATAGGGTTTATCCAGAATTTATCCTTAAGAGCATCAAAAAACAATTTGTGCAATGTTCCATACTCTTGATAAAAAATCGAATAATATGATTTATCTAAATCTTTTGGTATTTTTAGTTCCCAAAGCTTCCTATACCAAACTGCTTTTATTTCATCTGTAGTAAAACGATACTCACCGTCTATAATTTCAATTGCCGTTTTTTTACCGATATTTTTACAGCTAATAGAAACATTATTTGAAAATTCATCCGAATTTAACCTGTAAACTTTTTCTCCTAATTCTTCTAATCGTTTTATTACAATATCTATAGTATAATAATCATTAGAATGACTTATACATAAAATCATATCCTTTAATTCAAAAATTTCACGTTGAAAGTATATTTATTAACAACGCACTTCAAAAAAAACAAAGAGTAACGGATTAACCGTTACTCCTTATTAACTCTATTTTTCAAATCCAGCTTCATCATTATCTGATGGATACTTCATTGTATGATAACCATCATTTAATGGTAAAGTTGTATCTTCATCATTATCCGATGGAGCTTTCATTGTAACATCTTCGTCACTATCAGAAGGATATTTTAAAGTATTATCGCTGTCAAATCTTGGATTTGTAATACCACCTTGTACAGCGTTAGACTCATCTTGAGTTAATTGATTTTCTAAAAAATTTGCGAAAAACGGCTTTTTCAAATTTTGATTTTTCATTTTTTTTGATTTAAATTTAATGTTTAGTTTTGTTGTATTTGCAAATAACGAACGCTCGAAATTAACATTTTTTACGGAAAAAACCCACACTTACTTTTTAAAAAAATGTTAAAAAATCAAAAAACCAGTAAACACACGTATTCCCAAATGAAAATAAATTCTCACTATAAAATTTATTTACTCAACTATAAAAAACAAAAAAAAAGGCTGTCCTGAACTAGAACAACCTCTTTATCATTAATACTTAACTAGTTAGTATTACTTTTATTTCACATCCATCAATTCTACATCAAAAACCAATGTTGCATTTGGTGGAATTACTCCTCCAGCTCCTTGAGAACCGTATCCTAAAAATGAAGGAATAACAAAACGTGCTTTATCCCCAACTTTAAGTAACGCAATTCCTTCGTCCCATCCTTGAATAACTTGACCAACTCCTAATTGAAATTCGATAGGTTGTTTTCTTTTATATGATGAATCAAAAACTTGTCCATTATCTAATGCCCCTTGATAGTGAACAGACACTTTTCTTCCTTTTTCTGCTTGCTTACCACTTCCTTTTTGAATAATTTGGTAGCGAAGACCACTATCTGTTTTTTGAAAACCAGCGGCTATTTTATCCAAAGCCTCTTCTGCCATTCTTTTTTGTTCTGCCAATCTTTTTTCTCTAGTTCCTTCAAAAGTTCTAAAAGCTTCAATTGCATTCCATCCTTTAGCTTCTTCACCAACTCTTACAATTTCAACAGATTCTAACAAATCCCCTTGAGCCACAGCATCAACAACATCTTGTCCTTCCACTACATGTCCAAAAACAGAGTGTTTTCCGTCTAACCAAGGAGTTGGAACATGAGTAATAAAAAATTGCGTCCCATTTGTACCAGGACCTGCATTTGCCATAGACAATACACCTGGCTTATCATGTTTTAATTCTGGATGAAATTCATCATCAAATTTATAACCACCATCACCTGTCCCTGTTCCTTGTGGACACCCACCTTGAATCATAAAATCGGTAATTACTCGGTGGAAATTTAATCCGTTGTAGTAAGGAGTCCCCATTGGTTTTGCTGAATTTTCTAACTGACCTTCAGCTAGCCCTACAAAATTACCAACAGTACCTGGAGTTTTATCATGTGTTAGCTTTACTAAAATACTTCCTTTAGATGTATTAAACTTTGCGTAAATTCCGTCTTGCATTTTATTGAATTTAAATTATATGAGACAAAATTAGTGATTTTATTACATAAAAAAAATTACTCCTTACGATATAAAAAAACAAAAAAAACTAGCCTAAAAACAAAATAGTTACAGAAAATTCACATAACTTTAAGAAATCGTCTCATATCTATTATCTTCAAATAATTACTTTTGTATCCTCATAAAAAAAATACAATGGAAAAATTAAGCGGCAAAAAAGCAATAATCACAGGAGGAAGTAGAGGTTTAGGAAAAGCAACCGCAATTGCATTTGCAAAAGAAGGTATCGATGTTGCAATTACTGGAAGAAACGAAACAAAATTAATTGAAACCGTAAACGAATTAAAAACATTTGGTATAAAAGCCAGCTATGCTGTCTTCGATGTTAGTAATTATGAAGAAGTAAAAAATGGAATAAAAAAAATAGTAACTTCACTTGGTACTGTTGACATTTTAGTTAATAATGCAGGAATTGCCGCTTTTGGATCGTTTAATGACATGGAAGTGAGTAAATGGAACGAAATCATACAGACAAATGTTATGGGAATGTATTATACAACCAAAGAAGTACTTCCTTTTTTAATAGAAAAAAACGAAGGAGACATCATTAATGTTTCATCTACTGCTGGTTTAAGTGGAAACCCTAATACGTCTGCTTATTCTGCTTCAAAATTTGCGGTGATAGGAATGTCGGAATCCTTAATGAAAGAAGTACGCAAAAATAACATTAGAGTGTGCACATTAACACCAAGCACCATTGCTTCAGACATGTCAATAGATTTAGGTATTGCTACGAAAGATTCAACTGAAACAGTTTTACAACCAGAAGATTTTGCAGAATTAATAGTTGCAGGTTTAAAATTACCTAGAAGAGCTATGTTAAAAAATGCATCTCTTTGGTCAACAAACCCTTAACAAAAAAAGCATTTTTAATTAAAAGCATAATTGTTTTTTTTTCAATTATGCTTTTTTTGTATATTTCAATAATTGATATATTATTCAAAACAAAATATCTTCATAAATTAAACGAACTTCCAAGATGAAAAACATTTTCAACTCAAAAGACAACCAAGAAATCATAGACAGAATCAACAAGCTAAGACCAGAATCACAAGCCTTGTGGGGTAAAATGTCAGTTGATCAAATGCTATCACACTGCATATCTCCAATTGCAGTAGGTTTAGGAAGCGAAACATTAAAAATCTCATTTCTGATGAAAATATTCGGAAGAATGATGAAAAAATCTTGGTTATCTGCTCCAGAATTCAAAAAGAATAGTCCAACTGCAAAAGAATTTATTCGCACTGATAATTATGATTTTAACACTGTAAAAAAAGAATTAATTGAAAAAGTTCAAAAATTAGGAGAAGGTTTTCATGTAATCAAAATTAAAACTCATCCCTTTTGGGGAAAATTAAACGAAATAGACTGGAATAATCTACAATGGAAACATTTAGATCATCATTTGAGGCAATTTGGCGTTTAAATATTTTTGTTTCAGCTTTAAAGTTAATTAAATTTGCACACATTACTTCATACTTGAAGCATTAAACCAGAAATAAGACATTCCATGCGTATAGACATAATTACTGTATTACCAGAACTAATCAAAAGCCCTTTTGAAGCTTCCATTTTAAAAAGAGCTATAGAAAAAGGATTAGTAGAAGTTCACTTTCACAACTTGAGAGATTACACCACCAATAAACAAAAGAGTGTTGATGATTATCAATTTGGTGGAGGAGCAGGAATGGTTATGAATATACAACCTATAGATGATTGCATTACAAAATTGAAAAATGAACGTGATTATGACGAAGTGATCTACATGACTCCAGATGGGGAAACATTAAATCAAAATATGGCTAACAGAATGTCTTTATTAAAAAATATCATTATTCTTTGCGGTCATTATAAAGGTGTAGATCAACGAGTACGCGATCACTTCATTACAAGAGAAATTTCAATTGGTGATTACGTTTTAAGTGGTGGTGAATTAGGAGCAGCAATACTTTGCGATAGTATTATTCGATTAATACCTGGTGTTTTAAGCAATGAGACATCTGCTTTAACAGATAGTTTTCAAGACAATTTATTAGCACCTCCTGTTTACACAAGACCAGCTGAATACAAGGGTTGGAAAGTTCCTGAAATTCTTCTAAGTGGAAATTTCCCTAAAATCGAAGAATGGAGAGAGCAAAAAGCTTATGAGCATACCAAAAACAGAAGACCTGATTTACTAAAAGAGTAAATTTCAAGTCAAAAAATACTAAATAATTAAAAAATCATAATTATATTTCATAATTAATTTTTACATTTGCACCCACATTTGGATCAACCTCTAGCGATGGACGTGTATGTTGCTCTAAATCAAATATTTATTTTATTCAAAATGGCTAATTTAGTAGATTTCGTACAAAGCGAATTTGTAACAAAAAAAGATTTCCCAGAATTTGGAGCTGGAGACACAATTACTGTGTACTATGAAATTAAAGAGGGTGAAAAAACTAGAACTCAGTTCTTCAAAGGTGTAGTAATACAAAAGAAAGGAACTGGATTAACTGAGACTTTCACAATTCGTAAAATGTCTGGTGCTGTAGGTGTAGAGCGTATCTTCCCTGTAAACATGCCAGCTTTACAAAAAATTGAAGTAAACCAAAGAGGTAAAGTTCGTAGAGCTCGTATCTATTACTTCAGAGAACTTACTGGTAAAAAAGCTAAAATTAAAGAAAAAAGAAGAAGATAATCTTCCCTTTTTAAAAAGCGAAATAATCACACTCTATTCAAATAGAGAGACAAAGAAGCAGTTACATCGTTTTGTAACTGCTTTTTTTTGTTTTTTTTAATCAAAATACTTTCCTGAACTACTTAACCATACAACCAATTAAACATCAGTTTACCGTAAAAACAAACCACATTTTTTTTGGCACGAAATAGAAGAACACAGGATTGCTGTGTTTTTATTTTGCATATATACAAAAAAAAGGGTTCACAAAATGCAAACCCTTTTTTTCATACAATAACTAAACTCAATTACACATGTAATGGCCTATTATCTGTAGCTGCCAATGCTGCTTCCTTCACTGCTTCTGCAAATGTAGGATGCGCATGAGACATTCTTGATATATCTTCTGCACTTGCTCTAAATTCCATTGCTGTAACCGCTTCTGCAATTAAATCCGCACAACGTGCACCAATCATATGCACCCCTAAAACTTCGTCTGTTTTAGCATCTGCTAAGATTTTAACAAAACCATCCGTATCACCACCTGCTCTAGCTCTACCTAAAGCTTTAAATGGAAAACTTCCAGATTTATAAGCCACTCCAGCTTCTTTTAACTGTTCTTCAGTTTGACCAACCGCTGCAACTTCTGGCCAAGTATATACAACTCCAGGAATTAAATTATAATCAATATGAGGTTTCTGACCTGCTAATATTTCAGCTACCAAAACACCTTCCTCCTCTGCTTTATGCGCTAACATTGCCCCACGAACAACATCTCCTATTGCATAAATATTAGATACAGATGTTTGCAAATGATCATTCACTTCAACCTGACCTCTATCTGTCAATTTAACGCCAGCTTTTTCAGCATTTAACCCGTCTGTATAAGGACGACGCCCTACAGAAACCAATGAATAATCTCCTTCTAAAGTAACAATTTCTCCTTTTGCATTTTCAGCCTTAACCGTCACAACATCTCCTGCTCTTTCAACAGATTGTACTTTATGAGAGGTATAGAATTTCATTCCTTGTTTTTTCAAGACCTTTGTTAACTCTTTAGATAATGCCGCATCCATTCCTGGAACAATTCTATCCATATATTCAACAACAGAAACTTGCGCTCCTAATCTTAAATAAACCTGACCAAGCTCAATACCGATAACTCCACCACCAATGATTACTAAATGTTTAGGAACTTCTGGCAATTTTAACGCCTCTGTAGATGTAATAATTCTTTCTTTATCCAACTTAATAAATGGCAAAGACGATGGCTTAGAACCAGTAGCAATTATTATATTTTTAGACTCTATTATTTCCGACGAGCCATCTTTCTTAGAAACTTTAACCGATGTTGCACTTTCAAAAGAACCAACACCTTCAAAAACTTCAACTTTATTTTTATCCATCAAATATTTCACTCCTCCAGATGTTTGATCAACAACAGCTTGTTTTCTAGCTATCATTTTCTCTAAATTAACTTTAACATCTCCCGAAACCTCAATTCCATGATCTGCAAAGTGTTGTAGCTCTTGATAATGATGTGAAGATGCTAATAATGCTTTAGAAGGAATGCATCCAACATTCAAACAAGTACCTCCTAGTGAAGAATATTTTTCAATAATTGCTGTTTTCATCCCTAACTGTGCGCAACGAATAGCAGCCACATATCCACCAGGACCTGAACCTATAATAACTACGTCAAATGAACTCATAGTATATATTTTATTTATGTTGTGTATTTATAATAATTAAGATGCAAAATTAAGGAATTATGTTTACACTGTTTTAGTTTATTTCGAAAATAAATATATTTCAACACTTTATCACTTAAGAAATATTTATAAAAAAATAGTCCTGATTTCCATCAAGACTATTTCTTTCATTTTTTAAAAAAAACTACTACATCTCTTCATTACAAGTATAAACTTGTAAACATGCAAAGTAAATATGACAGTATGCAGGTCCTGTTACAGCCCCACTACACGAACACCCACACTTAGACAAATCAACAATTGCACTACCTTGGATATTTTTCAAGTTCTCTCTTGACAATACTTCTACACCAGAAACATTTAATAATTTAGTTCTCATTTTAGTTTGTTATTTTTGTTATACTATACCAAATATAACAAATAAAAGATAACAAGCAAGAAAAATTACAAACTAAATGCCGTTGTATTTTTAACTTCTCCAATCATAAAAGTACTATGTGTACTACCTATATGTTGAATTGTAGTCAACTTTGTAACCATAAATTCTCGATATGCTTCCATATCTTTAACATAAATTTTTAAAATATAATCATAATCACCACTAACATGAAAACATTCTAAAACTTCATCGAGCTGAACAACTTCTTTTTCAAACTGATTAATTAAATCAACATTATGCTGTGTTAATTTTATATGACAAAAAACTACAAAATTTTTATCTATCTTTGATTTATCTAAAATTGCAACATAGCGACCAATAACTTGTTCGCGCTCAAGTTTTTTAATTCTCTCATAAACAGCAGTTACTGACAAATGCAGTTTTAAAGATAATTCTTTGGTAGTTCTTTTTGTATCCAACTGGATTAACTCCAAGAGCTTTTTATCAATTTCATCTAATTTCATAAGCTTATTTTTTTTAGTAAAACTACAAAAAAAGAGCTTAAAAACAGAACAAAAAACAATTATATCACAAATAAGTAGTTTATAAAACCAAAATTTAACTTTATTATTGATAAATATTCTGATATTCTATTTATTTGTAATAAAAACAATGGAAACCAACCTTTCATTTCTTTTCTTGTGCCTTACCTCTTTTTTTACCCTAATAAATCCGTTAGGCACAATGCCAGTATTCTTGGCAATGACTTCAGAATTGCAAAATCATGAAAGGAACAAAACAGCAAAAAAAGCCACTTTATATTCATTTCTAATACTTTGTGGATTTGCCCTATCTGGTCAATTACTATTTTCTTTTTTTGGCATTTCAATAAATAGTTTTAAAATAGTTGGAGGAGCCATATTTTTTATAATGGGAATGGACATGCTACAAGCGAGACTAAGTCCTTCAAAAATAAAAAAAGAAGAAATAAACAACTACGTAAACGACATCACTATTACACCTTTAGCCATCCCAATGATTTGCGGACCTGGTGCTATAACGAACGCAATTGTATTAATGGAAGATGCGAATAGTATTTTAAAAAAAACTATCCTATTCACATCTATACTCTTAATAAGTTTTCTTACCTACCTAATTCTATTAAGCTCCTCTAAAATCATAAAACTAATTGGCCAAACAGGCATAAATGTCATGATGCGGTTAATGGGTTTAATTGTAATGGTAATTGCAGTAGAATTCTTCTTTAGCGGTTTAATACCTATTATCAATCAAATAAATTTTAAATAAAAACATATGAAATTCAATCCAGCAGACAAAATTCAAGACCTCCAGTACTTTGGAGAATTCGGAGGCGTTAACCCTTCTATATCAGATTCATCTACCTATACATTTCTTTCTGCAAAAACAATGTTCGACACCTTTGAAGGAAATGCAGAAGGATGTTATCTTTATTCACGACACTCATCTCCTAGTAATCTTTATTTAGACAAAGCCTTAGCTGCAATGGAAGGTACAGAAAGTGCTAATGTATCTGCCTCTGGAATGGGCGCTATTACACCTACACTTTTGCAACTATGCGGAAATGGCGACCACATTGTATCTAGCAGAACAATTTATGGTGGAACCTATGCTTTCTTGAAAAATTTCGCACCAAGAATGGGAATCAAAACATCATTCATAGATATCACAAAACTAGATAGTGTTGAAGCTGCCATTACACCAAATACTAAAGTTATTTATTGTGAAACCGTAAGTAATCCGCTTCTAGAAGTTGCAGATTTAGCTAACCTTTCTAAAATTGCAAAAAAACACAATCTTAAGTTAGTAGTAGACAATACTTTTTCTCCACTTTCTGTATCTCCAATTAAATTAGGCGCAGACATTGTTATTCATTCATTAACAAAATACATTAACGGAAGCAGTGATACTGTTGGTGGTGTAATTTGTGCTTCTCAAGAATTCATTAACGATTTGAAAAATGTGAATTCAGGAGCAAGCATGTTACTTGGCCCTACAATGGACAGCATGCGATCTGCTTCTGTGATGAAAAACCTAAGAACTTTGCATTTACGCATAAAGCAGCATAGCCACAATGCTGCTTATTTAGCCGATAAATTCGAAAAAGACGGTTTAAAAACAGTTTATCCAGGACTAAAAAGCCACCCAAGCCATGATATTTATAAAAACATGATTAATCCTGAATATGGGTTTGGTGGAATGTTAACGATAGACGTTGGGAGTTTAGATAAAGCCAATGCTCTAATGGAACTAATGCAAGAGCGCAATTTAGGTTATTTGGCAGTAAGTTTAGGATTCTACAAAACATTGTTTAGTGCACCAGGAACATCAACTTCTTCCGAAATACCACTTGAAGAACAAGCTGAAATGGGATTAACTGACGGATTAATTCGTTTCTCTATAGGTTTAGACAATGACATTGAAAGAACCTACCTAATGATGAAAGACTGCATGAAAGAAATTGGTGTTTTATAATAATTTTATATTCGTTTGTGATATAATCCGATTGTACATTTCTCAATCGGATTTTTTTTATCTTTGAAAAAACGCAGACTATGAAAAAAATAACACTTATCATATTTTTACTTTTTTCTCACATAGGATACACCCAAACAGACCCTAAAATTTATGATATTATTAAAGATGTTTCTGCTGAAAGAATCAAAAAAGACATTACTACACTAGTCAATTTCGGAACAAGAAACACTTTTAGTGATACTACATCAAACACAAGAGGAATTGGAGCTGCAAGAAGATGGATTAAAAAAGAATTTGAAACTATTTCTAAAGATTGCAAAAACTGTCTAAACGTTTTCTATCAAAAAGATTTCGTTACAACAAATGACGGAGAAAGAGTACCCAAAGACACTTGGGTTGTTAATGTTGTTGCTATACAAAAAGGAACAAAATACCCTAATCGCTATATCATAATGAGCGGAGATATTGATAGTAGAAATTCCGACACTATGGATTTCACTACAGAAGCACCAGGAGCAAACGATAACGCATCTGGAATGGCAGGAACAATAGAAGCTGCTAGAGTACTCTCTAAATATCAATTTGAAAATAGCATCATTTATTTAGGACTATCGGGAGAAGAACAAGGATTATTTGGTGGAAATGGGTTTGCCACCTATGCTCAAAATAAAGGCTGGGAAATAATTGGCATATTAAATAACGATATGATTGGCAACATCGAAGGCATTGATGGTATAATTGACAACAGAACTTTTCGAATATTTTCCGAACCTACTCCAACAAACGAAACTGACAAAGAGCGCAACTTGAGACGTTTTTATGGAGGCGAAGTTGATGGAATTTCAAGACAACTAGCTCGCTATATTGAAAAAAACACTAAAACTTATATGCCAGAAATGAACCCTATGATGATTTATAGATTAGATAGATTTGGAAGAGGTGGGCATCATCGCCCCTTTAATGATCTTGGATATGCAGGAGTTAGAATAATGGAAGCACATGAGAACTATACCCGACAACATCAAAACATTAGAAAAGAAAACGGAATAAATTATGGTGATGTTTTAAATAGTGTAAATTTCGATTATGTAAAAAAACTCACCGCTGTGAATGCAATAAACCTAGCCTCATTAGGATGGTCACCACCAGCCCCAGAAGATGTTTTAATTGGTGGAATAGTAGAACCCAATGTAAAATTAAGATGGAAGAAAAGCGAAGACACATTTATTAAAGGGTACAAAATTTATTGGAGACTAACCACTTCTTCACAATGGGAACACAGCAGATATGTAGGCAATGTTGATAATTTCGAATTAGAAGGGATTATAATTGATAATTATTTCTTCGGAGTAGCATCTGTTGGTCAAAATAATCATGAAAGCATGATTGTTTTCCCTAAAGATACAATAAAAGACTCCTTTAGAAAGAGATAAACTTCACAGATAATCAAAAAATTAAGAAAAAAAATCTATAGTTTAAAAATTAAGTCATTTTTGGCACTAGACAACTTTGTCATTACTAACTCTTTTTTCTATCTTGCATGCTCAAAAAAAAATAAATGGATACTAAAATAAATTCAAATAAAGAATTAAGCATTTGGGAAGCTTTGATTCCTGTTTTTGCATTAATAACAATGTTAGGTTATAATGTATATATTTTTGAAGACGAAGCACTAGGAGGAAGCAATCAATTTGTTTTACTACTTGGAGCAGCAGTTGCAGCGATTGTAGGTTTTTTCAACAAAGTTTCCTTCCAAAAAATGCTCGATGAAGTAGCCGAAAACATTAAATCAACAGCAGGTGCCATTCTAATTTTATTAATGGTTGGTGCATTAGCAGGTACTTGGTTAGTTAGTGGCATTATTCCCTCTATGATATATTATGGTCTTCAAATTTTAAGCCCTGCCATATTTTTGCCTGCCACATTAGTAATATGCGCTGTTATCTCTATTGCAACAGGAAGTTCTTGGACAACATCTGCAACAGTAGGTATAGCACTTATAGGAATCGGAGGAGCTTTAGGCTTCCCTACTGGAATGATAGCAGGGGCAGTAATTTCTGGAGCATATTTTGGAGACAAACTCTCCCCAATGTCCGACACTACTAATTTAGCACCTGCAATGGCTGGAACCGATTTGTTTACACATATTAAATATATGGCACTAACAACGACTCCAACATTTATTATCTCATTAATTTTATTTATAATTTTAGGACTAACTGTTGAGACCAATGGAATTGCTGATTCTACAGGATTACTTTCCGACATAGAAAAATCTTTTAACATTACACCTTGGCTGTTTCTAGTTCCTGTAATTGTGATTGGATTAATTGTAAAAAAAACTGAACCATTAGCCGCACTACTTATAGGAACTTTATTAGCTGCTGTTTTTGCTATTATATTCCAACCTGAAATTATACTAATGCTTTCTGGAGGCAAAACCTTAAATTTCGCAAACGCTTACAAAGGCGTTTTAAATGCCATAACAACAGACTCAGTCATACCTACAGAAAATGAAACACTAAAAGACCTTTTCAAGTCGGGTGGAATGCAAAAAATGCTTGGGACAATTTGGTTAATTGTTTGCGCAATGGTTTTTGGAGGTATCATGGACGCCATTGGGGCTTTAGCTAGAATTAGTCAAACTCTATTAAAAATGGCAAAATCTACATTAGGTCTTTTCGCCTCAACTGTTGGAAGTTGTTTAGCATTAAACATTACCGCTTCTGACCAGTATTTAGCAATAGTTGTTCCAGGTAAAATGTTTGCGAAAGCCTATGCCGACAAAGGTCTAGCTCCTGAAAACCTAAGTAGAACCCTTGAAGATTCTGGCACTGTCACTTCTGTTTTAATTCCATGGAATACATGTGGAGCTTATCAATCTGGCACACTAGGAGTTCAAACCTCCGATTATCTTCCATATGCTTTCTTCAACCTTTTAAGCCCGATTATGACATTAATTTTTGCGGCCTTCAACATAAAAATAAAACAATTAGTTTCTACTATTAAGGAATAAAACAACAATAATTAAAAACTATTTAAAAATAAGAAATAACCATAACTTAATCTTAGTTATGGTTATTTTATTTTTAATTTTGTGATAAGAAATTAAAACAACAATTTAAATAAAAAAACTATGGCATTAGTAGGAAAAAAATTCCCAAACATCACTGTAGATGCAATCTCTGAAATGGGTGATAATCTAAGAATCAACGTTTTAGAAGAAGCTGTTAACAACAAGAAAAAAGTACTTTTATTTTGGTATCCAAAAGATTTTACTTTTGTTTGCCCAACTGAACTACATGCTTTCCAAGCTGCTTTAGGTGATTTCGAAAAAAGAAACACTATTGTTATTGGTGCTTCTTGCGACACAAATGAAGTACATTTCGCTTGGTTAAATACTGCAAAAGATAATGGAGGGATTGAAGGTGTAACTTATCCTTTATTAGCAGATACTACTAGAAACTTATCTGCTGCTTTAGACATTCTAGATGCAGAGTGGGTTTATGATGAAAACTTAGAGGAAGAAATCTTAGAAGGTTCTAACGTAACTTTTAGAGCTACTTATTTAATCGACGAAGACGGAAAAATCTTCCATGAAAGCGTAAATGATATGCCATTAGGAAGAAATGTAAACGAATATTTACGTCTAATAGATGCATATACTCACGTTCAAACTAAAGGAGAAGTATGTCCAGCAAACTGGGAAGAAGGAAAAGATGCAATGAGTGCTGACAGAAACAGTACTGCTGCTTATTTAGCTTCTCACTAACAACCCACAATGTTTCAAGTTTTAAGTTTAAAAAAAATAAACTTGAAACTTGAAACAATTTTCAAATTTAAATTTCAATAAAATGTTTACAGAAATAGAACAAGACAATCTAGCAGAAGTAATTACTTCAAATAACACAGTGGTAGTACAATTTTCTGCAACTTGGTGCGGAAATTGCAGAATAATGAAACCAAAATTCAAAAAAATAGCTTCAGAAAACGAATCAATCCCATTTATAGTTGTTGATGCTGAAAAATTTCCAGAATCTAGAAAATTAGCTAAAGTTGATAATTTACCAACATTCGCTACTTTTAAGAATGGTGTTTTAGTAAACCAAGTACAAACAAACAAAGCTGAAATATTAGCGGAATTGATTCAAGAAGTTATTTAATTTAAAACACCTTTAATCTCAAAACAAAATGAAATTACCAGTAATTAAACAACTCATACAGTTTATTGAAGATAACGATCAAGATTATTTAATTGAAACCATTGAAGTTCTTGAAAATCTAACAGAAGTTTCTTCATTAAAAGATGAAGAACTAGATGTAATTGGAGAATTAATTTCTAATATGTATGGAGCACTTGAAGTGAATAAATCCATCAAAAATGGAGCTGATAAAAAAACTGCCTTAAATGACTTTATGAAACGTGTTTTAGGATCTATAGACAAAGAATAGTTTTTAAATCTAATATTCAAATATTTTACTTATAAAAAAACAAATACTTTTTAATTATTTATTTATATATTGCACACTATAAACATCTATTTCGCAATAAATTATGAATAAAATTAGACTATTAACTGGTATTTCGTTTTTTTTTAGTTTATCCATTTTAGCACAAAACCCAACCACAGCAGTTAAAAGTAAAGATTCCATAATAAAATCTCCATTCTCTAAACAACAAAAATCAAGTTCTTACCAATTACCATACCCAATTGTTTTTATTCATGGACTGAACTCTAGTTCCGAAACATGGAACACCACTACAAACTACCTAGACAGTCAATACGATTTAATTTTTGGCGGAAGATTTGATTTTTGCTTAAATGCAGACAACAACAATGCTACTACTAACACAAATTTTTACCCGCTACCCAATGCAGATATTAGAGCTTTTGAAACTTCTGTAATTCCAAATGGCGATTATTATTATATCAATTTTAATGTGAATCCAGATGGAACGATAGGCTCAGACGCACTCAGCAACCAAGCAGCTATAACAAAACAAGGGAAAGCACTTCAAAAAGCTCTTGAAAGAATCCTTACCCTTACTGAAAAAAACAAAGTTATTTTGGTTGGACACAGCATGGGAGGATTGGCTGCAAGAGAATATATTCAAAACAGCTATAATTATCAAGCAGATGGACAGCATCATGTAGCTAAATTATTAACTATTGGAACTCCTCACGGCGGAAGCAATGCCAGCGATAGTGGACTTGGATGGTTTACAGGAATAGACACGCATTCTGAAGCCATTAGAGATTTAAAAACCACCTATTATTATAGTGGAGACCAAGGACGTTTTTTATTTGGTGGTGTAGAAATAAATGATAATTTAAACATGAACGAACATTTAATTGGTTCCGATTTCTTTAACTATGACGTGAATTGCAATGGCAGCATTGGAGACAATATCATAGGACTCAATCAAAAAACAATAGACAATCTTATCGATTTCTCTTCAATAATTGGAAGAATTACAAATGGAACAACAGATGGAGTTGTTGATGAACCCTCATCAAATCTTAATCATTTTTATCCAACCCTAACCTATCCTGCTAAATTATTTTATCATACTTCCGCTTCAAATTTCATTCAAAATCACACAGAATTACCAGGCTATTATTACGAAATAATGCAAGGTTTAGACGAACCAAATTTTAAAGAATTAGCTTTCAAAATCTCACCAAACAACAGCTACATTGGCTTTAGTACTGTACAATCTAACACTACAGAAAACGACAATGACTATTTTAGCTTTACAATCGCAGAAAATTCAAATACCACTATTAATATTAGTTCAATTGTAAACAACCAAATGGAAGCCTCTATAATTGACCAGAACGAAACAACAATAGGAAATACACATTTCAACAATGGAAATTCAATTAATTTCAACACTCTTTTATCTCCTGGCAATTATTACTTAAAACTTTCAAGCACAACCCCATCAAATACTGATTATCTAACACCATATATCTTTAGCATTTCAACAACTTTAGACACCAACTCTAATCTGTTTTCTAATTTCAATTATTATCCAAACCCAATTATCGACAACCTAGCCTTAGAAAACATCTCTTTATCTAGAGTAAAAATATACAACACCGTTGGACAAATAATAGAAAATATAAACCTAGACACAAACAAAACCTACAACACAATAAACCTATCTCATTTAAAAAGCGGCATCTATCTAATGATTTTAGAAAATGAAAACACAGAAAAAACTATTAAAATAATCAAACAATAATCCCAACAAAATCAAACTTAAAACCACAACTTCCAGATTACATATTAGAAATCATAGAAAAAATCACTCCAAATCCATGTTAGTTGTAGTCATCATAAATCCTTTATAAAAAAGTAACGCAACAAACATCCCAACGAAGGGAGCTATAAAATATAACCATAAAAAAGTAATGTTTTGAGAAATTATTCCTGGACCAAAACTCCTTGCCGGATTCATTGACGCTCCACAGATTGGTCCCGCCAACCACGCTTCTAAAAAAACAGTAAACCCGATAAGAAAAGGAGCAAATTTTAACAATTTCACCTTAGTAGTCGTTATTAAAATTACAAACATTAAAACTAAACTCAAAAACAATTCCAAAACAAAAGACTCCTGCCAACTACCACTAGGTAAAGTATTTCCTAAATTTTGATTATCCCAAAAAATAAGCCTTAACACCAAACTAGCCATAACAGCCCCTAATAGTTGAAAAAAAACATAAAAAATTGCTTTTTTTAAAGCAATTTGCTTATTAATAAAAAACACTAATGTAACTGCTGGATTAATATGACAATCAGAAACTTTACCTAGACAAAGAATCAAAAGCCATACAGTTAAACCAAAAACCACTCCTATTCCAAAAGCTTGCACAATTCCATTATATTCCTCACCAATTATCACAGAACCTGTTCCAAAAAACACCAATAGAAAAGTCCCTATAAATTCACAAAAAAAATCTTTTCTACTTTCCATTAACAATTTTTGAAAATACATAGTTCATCTCTGAAGCAATTTCGATACTTCTTTCTAAATATTTACTATCCATTTGTTCGGTTCCATCAAACATTTTTGGATCATTATAACGAATTGGAATTCTTTTTTCAGCTCCAGCAATAAACGGACAACCTTCATCCGCAGAAGTACAGGTCATAATTGCAGCAAAATTTAACCTCGGATTAAACTCGTCATCAAATGTTTTCGAAAAACATATAATTGGATGTTCATTTTCCGAATATTTTATGGCATACACAGGATTACTTTCATCGCTCAATTTTTGAATTTGAAACCCTTGATTTTGTAATGTTACTGCTACTTTTGAAAACAATGCTGTAGCTTCTGTTCCGCCAGAATAGCAATTCACGTTATTAACACTATAATGAAAAGCCATTGTTTGTGCCCAAACTTGAGACAAATGACTTCTTCTTGAATTATGCGTACAAATAAAATTCAAATTAACAGCTTCATTATTATCTATTTTTAATTGTATATAATCGATTAATGGCTGCAATATTTCTTTTCTTTCTTCTGTAACAATTAGAAGTTTTTCTTCTATTGTTCTTTTAATTACTGAATACATTTATAACTTTTTATAGAGACAAAAAATAAAATTCTGAATCGTATTGAATGGTGTCTTATGATCTTCAGTAAAGCAATTTTCCAACTGAAAATCATGTTCAAATAGCGATTCCATTTTTTCAATAGAATATTGGGTTATAGGCAAACCACTGCATTTTTCTGGACCTTCTTCAGAAAAAGCTCCAATAATGAAACACCCATTATTTTTCAAAGCATTAACAGTATTTGTTTTGTATTTTTCTATTTCTGAATCTTGAATTAAAAAATGAAAAGAAGCTCTATCATGCCAAACATCAAATTCATTTGCTTTTTGAAAGTCCAAAACATCAGAAACAATAAAAGTTACAAATTTTGCTTTTTCTCCAAGCCTTTGCTTTGCTCTTTCAATGGCTTTTTCCGAAATATCAAGCAAATATAAATTTGTATAACCTAAATCAATGAGACTATCTATTAAATAACTATCACCACCTCCAATATCTATAATTTTTGCATCTATTGGCAGTTTGCATGATTGTATCATTTGAATTGATGAAACTGGTTTTTCTTGATACCAACTTACTTCTTTTTCAGATTTAGTTTCAAAAACTGCCTCCCAATGTCCTTTTTTATTTTCCATAATTAACAACAACCTGAATTTGGACTACACGAATTCTCTTTTGGCTTCCATTCACCAATTTTCACTTTAAGTTTTTCGGTAGAGATTCCACATTTATCTTTCGCTAAACAGTTTGTCAACTTTGTTACCAATAAAAAATTAGTCCCATCAAAATCCAAACTAAATTTACCTATTGTAGTTGCCATTTGATACTCAACCTCAATTTCTAAATCTTCAATCCCTATAATTTTCTCTGACAATTCAATGATGTGAATTAATTTTTCTGGATGCAAACGATGGTTATAATCATTTTCTTCCCATAATTGAAAATTCACAACCTCTTCCTTTCGAACTGTACCACCACAGTCAATAAAATGCTTTGTAACCTTTCCCACTTCTGTAACATGGAAATGACTAGGTACCAACTCTCCATTGGGTAATTGAAAAGCAATTGTTGACAATTGTTTTAACGCTTTTTTTATTTCTGATAATTTCATAATATAATAATTAGTTATTAATGAATAATGATTAGCAACATTTGTTTTGTAGCTGGTTTGATATTCCTTTAAAATGTTTTTCTATAACAGCAATCGTTGCTTCATTAAGACAATAACAAATTGCAGTACCTTCAATAGTCCCTTTAATAATATTCGCTTTTTTCAAAGCGGCCAAATGCTGAGAAACTGTGGGTTGTGCCAAAGGCAAAACATTAACAATATCACCACAAATACAAGAATCGACACTCAATAAATATTGTATTATTGCAATACGTGCTGGATGCGACATTGCTTTAAACAAATTAGCTAACTCATTTTGCTCATCTGTAAAGCTTTCTGTTTTTGAAACTCCCATAAGTATTTAAATTCACTTGTTTGGTATAATTTAAAAGCGGTTCTCGATACAATTTTATAAAGTAAAAATTAGCATTTTTACTTTATAAAATCACTCGAATTGACGTTTTTATAATTATCATCAATTATTATATTGCAATATTACGATAAAACAATTTAATAAAAAAATTATACACAAAAAAAGCCCTGATAAAAATCAGGGCTTAACTCAATTTTAAAAAGAATCTAGTGATTATTTTTCACCTTTTTCCATTTTCGCTTTTAATTCAGCTAACGCATCGATATCTCCTAAAGTAGATTTTTCAACATTGTTTGATGAAGAAACATTAACCTCAGCAGCTTTAACCGCTTTTTCTTCTTCTTCACGGAAGATTGCTGTATGAGAAGCTACTACTCTTTTGAATTCTTTATTAAATTCAATCACTTTAAAGTCAGCAACATCACCTTTTTTCAATTTCTTACCGTCTTCTTTTTCTAAATGACGAGTTGGAATAAATGCCACAACATCATCTCCGAAATCTACAGTTGCACCTTTATCAACGATTTCACCAATAGTACCATTATGAACAGTACCAACTGCGAAAGCATCTTCGTGCTTATCCCAAGGATTTTCTGTAGTTTGTTTATGACCTAAAGACAACTTACGACCATCTACATCTAATTCTAACACCACAACTTCCATGTTGTCTCCAACATTTACAAATTCAGATGGATGTTTGATTTTCTTAGTCCAAGATAAATCAGAAATATACACTAAACCATCAATACCTTCTTCTAATTCTACGAAGATACCAAAGTTAGTAAAGTTTCTAACAATACCTGTATGTCTTGAACCTACTGGATATTTAGCTGTGATATCTGTCCAAGGATCTTGCGTTAATTGCTTAATACCTAAAGACATTTTTCTTTCCTCTCTATCTAAAGTTAAAACAACCGCTTCAACCTCATCTCCAATTTTCATGAAATCTTGAGCAGAACGTAAATGAGTTGACCAAGACATTTCAGAAACGTGGATTAAACCTTCAACACCTTCTGCTACTTCGATGAAAGCACCATAATCAGCTAAAACAACTACTTTACCTTTTACTTTATCGCCAATCGCTAAATCACCGCTTAAAGCATCCCATGGATGAGCATTTAATTGTTTTAAACCTAATTGGATTCTTGTTTTCTCATCATCGAAATCAAGAATTACAACGTTTAATTTTTGATCTAATTCAAGAACTTCACTTGGGTGATTAATTCTAGACCAAGAAAGATCTGTAATATGGATTAATCCATCCACACCACCTAAGTCAATAAACACACCGTAAGAAGTAATGTTTTTAACCACACCTTCTAAAACTTGTCCTTTTTCTAATTGACCAATAATTTCTTTCTTTTGTTCTTCAATATCAGCCTCAATAAGTGCTTTATGAGAAACTACTACGTTTTTGAATTCGTGGTTGATTTTCACAACTTTAAATTCCATAGTTTTGTTTACATACTGATCGTAATCTCTAATTGGTTTAACATCAATTTGAGAACCTGGTAAGAAAGCTTCAATACCGAATACATCAACGATCATTCCCCCTTTAGTTCTACATTTTACGAAACCATTAACGATTTCTCCAGACTCATGAGCAGCAATAACTCTATCCCAAGCTTTGATTGTACGTGCTTTTCTGTGAGATAATACTAATTGCCCAGTTCTATCTTCACGAATATCGATAAGTACTTCTACTTTATC
Organism: Flavobacterium sp. KY-23415; assembly: GCF_055384985.1. Lineage (NCBI taxonomy): Bacteria > Pseudomonadati > Bacteroidota > Flavobacteriia > Flavobacteriales > Flavobacteriaceae > Flavobacterium > Flavobacterium sp. KY-23415. The sequence continues at coordinate 490,604 of NZ_AP044001.1, forward strand.
ACCAACTTTTAAGTTAGGATTGTAACGAAATTCGTTTAAAGAAATAACACCTTCAGATTTAGCATTGATATCAACGATAGCGTCTCTATCTGTAATTCTAACAACAATTCCGTTTACAACTTCTTCATCTTTTGTATCAATGAATGTTTTAGATACTAAATCTTCAAATTCTTGTAAGTTTTTCTCATCTACTACATCAATACCTTCTTCGTAATTGTGCCAGTTAAAATTCGCTAAAAACTCTTCTTGTGTTTTATTAATTTCAGACATATGCTGATTAAAAAATTTGTATGCTGTGTTCTTATAGAGTTTCTTATACAGATTAAAAAACAACAACAGTGTTTATATAAATAATTGATACCTAATGGAAACTCTATTCTGCCAAAAGGTGCGCAAAATTACAAATAATTTATTAATTACCAAATATTTATAAACAGAAAAGAAGGCTAAAACAATGAGTACAAAGAAAATAATTGTCCTAATTCGTATATTTACATAAAAAAAATAAAAAAACCGTTAGAATATAATTACAAAACACTATACTTTTTCTTTAATCAAATTCATCACCAACTCAAATTGCTCTTTTTTAGACAATGCTGAATTATTAATTTCAATAGCTCCTTCTGCTTTTACTAATGGAGAATCTTCTCTATGTGTATCGATATAGTCACGTTGTTGCACATTTTCCAACACCTCATCATAGGTAACATTTTGACCTTTCTCTACTAGTTCATCAAAACGTCTTCTAGCTCTAGTTTCTGCAGATGCATTCATAAAAATTTTCAATTCAGCATCAGGAAAAACTACCGTACCAATATCTCTTCCATCCATAACAATTCCTTTATCAACACCCATAGCTTGTTGTTGTTCTACCAATTTTGATCGCACTTCAGAAATTTCAGCAATTTTACTTACATTTCGAGACACTTCTATGGTTCGTATTGGCAATTCAATGTTTTCACCGTTTAAATACATCTCTGCAAATCCTAAATTTGGATTGAACTGAAATTGTAATTTTATATTTGGCAACTGTTCAATCAAAGCTTCTTTATTTAAAGAACTTTCAGAAACATAACCGTTTTGCATTGCAAAATAAGTCACTGCCCTATACATTGCCCCTGTATCTACATATACATACCCTAATGTTGCCGCTAATTCTTTTGCTAACGTACTTTTACCTGTTGACGAAAAACCGTCTATTGCTATTGTAATTTTTTTCAATGTAATCTATTTTCTTATGCTATTTTCTTATTCTAAATCTATAGACAAGCCAAACAAATTTGTACTTGCCGCCAATGTGTATCGAGAATAAGAATAATCAAATTTAATTTTTCCAAAACGCAAACCAAACCCAGCAGAGATTCCTGCAAATGTTCTTTGATCTACAATACTTAATTCTTGTCCTCTTCTAAAATTATAACCTAAACGAATATTAAAGCCTTTTTCTGGAAACAATTCTGCACCCAAAATAACATGCCTTAACGCATTGTTGAAAAAAGACACTTTTTCTTCATTTGTTTGACCATCTAATGTGCTTTCGGCTCTATTAGGATTTGAGAAAGCGATATTCCATTGTTGCAAATTTTCCAATGTAATGTGCCATCTTACCGGAACATTTTCAACCAATTGAGAAATCCCAGCATCTATAGACAAAGGTAATTTTTCTCGAACATCTTGATAAGGTGTAATTTGAAAACCTAAATTACGAACCGTAAATCCATAATTGATATCATTCTTTTCATCAACGTATAAAAACCCTAAATCAACAGCAGTTCCCCATGAATTATAAGACTCTAAAGTAGATGAAATTAATTTCACATTAGCGCCAACATACATATTTGTCCAAGGCACATTGTAGGCATAACCTATCGATAACGCCGCTTCACTTCCAGTAAAATCTGAAGTTAAATTTCCAACTTCATCTCTCCCTTCAAAAGTTCCATAATTAACATAACTGATTCCTGCATGAAAAGTCTGCACATGCCTATCCCAAGTATATGCATAGGCAGCAGTACCATAAGAAACCTCACCATAATAACTACCATAATTAGTAGATAATCGCTTATGCATCTCTGAATTAATCGTAGCCGGATTATAAAAAGCTTGATTTACATCATAATCTACAACCGTTACCGTCTTTCCTCCTAAAGCAGCTTGCCTAGGAGACTGCGCTAAATTCAAAAACTGATACACATATTTACCTCCAATTTGCGCTTGGCAAAAAGCAAGAGAAAACACAAACACTACTAGTAATCTTACTTTCATTCTTATTTTTAAATTACCAACCTGTAATTAATATTTTTTTCGCTGATTTCTCACTACATTTTTGATATTTAGCATAAGCTTTTGCGGCTGCATTTACAATTTCATTTCCTCCATTTCCGTTACAATATCCATTTATCGCATCATGCATAGAATAGGCCTCAGGACACATTAAGCCAGTTGTCCAAACTAACGGATTTGCCTTAGACTCTTTAATAAATGGAGAGAAAAACATTTTACTATAACACGCTAATATAATACAATCTCTTTTTTTATCATCAAAATTTCTAATTTCTTCTTCAATTTCAAAATCCATCAAGCCGTCATGACCTATATATCCTAATAAATTCGAATTACCATTTATTCCTATAACATTATTACTCACCACCAATGTATCTTTTATTTGACCTGAGCAACTTTTTAAAAAATCTACAGTACATTCCTTAATATACTTTCCATTATAAGCATCGGCAACTAAATAATCTTCTTTAGAAACATGTTTAAAAACTAATCTTTCCATTTTAACACTATCTATTTGAGAAGACCTAAGAAGTTTCCAATCCTTACTTTTCTTAAAATAAGTTTTCACTCCATAACCACAACCCCAATACAAATTATTTTTAGGATCTTGTCCGTTTCCAATAGCCTTAGGAACTGGCACAATTCCTTGATATTTATTATCGCACAAAGCTACTAAAATATGAATAACTTTTCTTTTTTTATTATCAAACTCATTATCCTTCTTAACAAAAGCATTATCAGAATCTAACAAAACATTAACGAATGTTTTTTCCTGAATCAACACCCCCTTGTCGTTTTCTTTACAAGATAAGAAAAGTAACACTAAAAAGACCCAATAACATTTCATACACACCTTTACCAAACAATAACGCAATAATAATTTTAAAAGTATGCAAACATAAAAAAACCTAAGCAATTTACTGCTTAGGTTCTATGTTTGATATTTTTTTTATTCACTCAGTTTTTTTGCACTCTTTACTTTTTGATCTGTAACAGCAATTTCGATCACTTCACTCATTTTATCAACGTAGTGAAATGTAAGCCCTTTTAAATATTCGGGTTTAATTTCATCGATGTCTCTTTTATTTTCGTTGCAAAGAATAATTTCTTTAATATTTGCTCTTTTTGCAGCTAATATTTTCTCTTTAATTCCTCCAACAGGCAATACTTTTCCTCTCAACGTAATCTCTCCAGTCATAGCAATACTTTTTTTCACTTTCCTTTGTGTAAAAGTAGAAATCATAGAGGTCAACATTGCAATTCCCGCACTAGGTCCGTCTTTTGGAGTAGCACCTTCAGGAACATGAATATGAATATTATTTCCAGTAAGAACTTCATTTGGAATACCCAAAGCTTCATTATTAGATTTAATATATTCCAAGGCTATAGTTACCGACTCTTTCATTACAGTACCTAAATTTCCTGTCATTGTCATTGTTCCTTTTCCTTTTGAGATTGAAGATTCTATAAAAAGAATATCTCCCCCAACAGATGTCCAAGCTAAACCTGTAACTACTCCTGCTGTGTCATTGTTTTCATATTTATCTCTCTCTAACCTTGGAGACTTTAATACCTCTAAAATATCCTCATCTGTCAACACCTTATTATACTCTTCTTCCATCGCTATTGACTTTGCTGCATTACGCACCATTTGAGCAATTTTCTTATCCAAACCACGAACACCCGATTCTCTAGTATAACCAATTACAATCTTCTCTAATTGCTTTTTGCCAATTTGTAAATCATCTGGTGTTAAACCATGCTCTTTCAACTGCTTTGGCAAAAGGTGTTTTTTGGCAATTTCAACTTTTTCTTCGATAGTATAACCTGACATGTTAATGATTTCCATTCTATCTTTTAATGCAGGCTGAATGGTTGACAAACTGTTAGAAGTAGCAATAAACATTATTTTAGACAAATCATACCCTAATTCTAGGAAATTATCGTGAAATTCAGAATTCTGTTCTGGATCCAAAACCTCTAACAAAGCAGAAGACGGGTCTCCATTATGACTAGTCGAGAGTTTATCAATTTCATCCAGAACAAAAACAGGGTTAGATGTTTTTGCTTTTTTTATACTCTGAATAATTCGCCCAGGCATAGCTCCAATATAGGTTTTTCTATGCCCACGAATCTCAGATTCATCACGCATTCCTCCTAAAGAAATGCGCACATATTCTCTTCCTAATGCTTCAGCAACCGATTTACCGATTGATGTTTTTCCTACTCCAGGAGGACCATACAAGCATAAAATTGGAGATTTCATATCATTTCTTAGCTTTAAAACTGCCAAATGCTCTATGATTCTCTTTTTAACATCTTCTAACCCAAAATGATCTCTATCTAATATTTTTTGAGCTCTTTTTAAATCAAAATTATCTTTTGAAAATTCATTCCAAGGCAAATCTAAAAAAAGCTCTAAGTAATTTCTTTGAATACCAAAATCTGGTGAATTCGGATTAGAACGCTGTAACTTTGAAAGTTCTTTTTGAAAATGCTCTCCTACTTTTTCATTCCATTTCTTAGCTTTAGCTTTCTCTCTCATTTCATCAATTTCTGCTTCATGAGAAACACCACCCAATTCTTCTTGAATAGTTTTCATTTGTTGATGCAAGAAATATTCTCGTTGTTGCTGATCTAAATCAAAACGAACCTTAGACTGAATATCATTTTTTAACTCTAACTTTTGCAATTCAAGATTCATGTAGCGAAGCGTTTCCAATGCACGAGTCTTTAAATCATTGATAGAAAGCAATTCTTGTTTTTCATCAACAGAAAGATTCATGTTTGAAGAAACAAAATTGATTAAAAAAGGGTTACTTTCAATATTTTTAATTGCAAAAGTGGCTTCCGTTGGAATATTTGGGCTCTCTCTAATGATTTGGATAGCCAAATCTTTTATAGACTCTATAATTGCATTAAATTCTACATCTTCTTTTCCCGGACGAACCTCACTAACTTCTTTAATTGTAGCTTTTAAATAAGGGTCTTCTTGCGTAAAAACATCTACTTCAAATCTTTTCTTTCCTTGAAGAATAACCGTAGTATTTCCATCTGGCATTTTTAAAACCCTGATAATACGGGCTACAGTTCCAATATGATGCACATCATTAGGCGAAGGCTCTTCTACACTTTCATCTTTTTGCGCTACAACACCAATAACTTTGCCACTAGCATTTGCATCATTTATTAACTTAATAGACTTATCTCTACCAGCAGTAATTGGAATAACTACACCAGGAAACAAAACAGTATTCCTTAGTGACAGAATAGGTAAATCATTTGGTAAAACTTCATTATTCATTTCTTCCTCGTCTTCAGGTGTTAACAAAGGAATTAATTCAGCATCTGAGTTAATGTCTTGTAGTGACAAGTTGTCAAATGTTATTATTTTTTGATCTGGCATAACTTTTAAAGGGTCATTTTGTCATTATTTATATTTCTTATCAGGTTTGCTAAACTTCAAAAACAGCAACAAACAATTGAATATCAATACAAATAACTGAATTATACTAATTATAAGCAGATTATAAAAACAAGATTTATGCCATAAAAAATCCCGAACAAAAAAATTCGGGATTTTACTATATTTTCAATGATTACATTTTTAAAACAATGTATAATCTACCAAAATAGAAGTAAAAGTAGTTCCTCCTGACAAAGTTATTGATTTAATTATACCAACATTTTTCGCAAACCAATATTCAGTAACCGCTGTTGTACTAGGCGCACCAGCCATACTTGCAATTTGGGTAATTTTAACTTTAATCACATCACTATAAACTTCTCCATTGACAGTTGCAGAAACATTTTTTTCTAAAATTTCTCCAGAATAATTAGTAGTTATAGTAATTGCAGGTATGCCAGCATAAGTTGTAGTTTGAGAATAAGTACCATTCCAAGTACTTCCAGCTGGTATATTATCTTTCAAAACAATATACTCATATCCTGTTTGAGTACCGTTTAATCCACCTGCACTCACATTAATATCATCTGTCTTAAGCTTATATAGTCCAGAATCCTTATTCAAACTAATTGTTGCAGTACCTGAAGAACTTGATCCAGAACCAGACACAGGAGCAAACTTATAATAAGTTTTTCCACTAATTACCACCGTACTACTCATTTTCATTACAGGTTGAGCCACACCATCTCTTTGAAAATGCCATTCATTATTAATTGCTGCTGGCCAATAATCACCAGACACTGTTCCGTTACCTCCCGAAGAATCAACTCCATTATCAATCTGACTAGACAATGAAGCATCAATCGGCTCAACATTACAAGAATTTAATATCAAAAGAGTAAATAAACTGACAAAGGCATAAATTAGATTTTTCTTTTTCATTTGATTTTTTTTAATTATTTTCAAAAATAACATTTTATTTTATTCCTTAGGCACTTTTGTAAGTAAAAAGACACCTATAACAAAAAAGACAGCTAAAAAAACGATTGCATTTCGCATTGAACCAGAAAACTGATCAATTGTTGCAAAAATTCCCATTCCAATTACTATTCCGATTTTTTCAGCCACATCATAAAAACTAAAATAAGAAGTTGTATCTTCTGTCTTTGGTAAAAACTTTGAATAGGTTGAACGAGATAACGATTGAATTCCCCCCATTACCAAACCAACAAATCCAGCTGTCACATAAAAATGAATAGGTTCCGTAACAAAAAATGCAAAAACACAGATAATTGCCCAGATTACATTTATTACCAACAAAGTTTTTACATTACCATATATAGTAGCAAAAACAGACGTTAAATATGCCCCAAAAATAGCTACTACTTGAATCATTAAAATACTTATAATTAATCCCATAGTTTTTTGACTATCTGAAGCCCAATTAATTTCTTGTTCCCCAAAATAGGTAGCAACTAACATCACTGTTTGAACTGCCATACTATAAACAAAGAAAGCGAATAAATAACGCTCTAATTTATCATTATTAAACAATTCATTCTTAACCTTTATTAACTCTTTAAAACCATTAAATATAATTTCTTTGGTCACTTTTCTTTTCGAACTATTCCCTTTTGGCAAATAATAAAAAGTATATTGACTAAATAGCAACCACCAGACACCTGTTAAGACAAATGAAAACCTCATTCCATCTAATGCTTCTTGCCCTTCTTTTCCTAAAATAAAAACAAACAAACATATCAACAATAACAAAACACTACCAAAATATCCTAAAGAATACCCCCTAGCACTAAGATTATCCTGTTGATCTTCATAAGCAATATCTGGTAAATAGGAATTATAAAAAACAATACTCCCCCAAAAACCAATTAATCCAAAGTAAAAACATAATATACCAAAATAAATATTTTCTGGAGAGAACCAATACAAACCAATACAAGAGAAAGCTCCTAAATAGCAAAAAAACTGCATGAACCTTTTTTTATTACCAACATAATCGGCAATTCCAGACAACAAAGGAGATAAAAAGGCAACTGTTAGAAATGCAAAAGCAGTCACATAACTAATTAACGAAGTTGGCTTAAAAAATATACCACAAAATTCTAAATCTGGACCATTTTTTGGATATAAAAAACCAAAATACAATGGAAAAATAGAGGAAGAAATCACTAATGAATATACTGAATTAGACCAATCATAAAACGCCCAAGCATTTAACAATTTACCACTTCCTTTTTGTAATGTTCTAACCATAATTATTAAATTAAAAAGTCCTGCTTAGCAGGACTTCGAATATACATATTATATTTATTATTTAAAAGTAACCCCAAATTTTGCAGCTTCTGCTTTTGCTTGAGGTATTAAAGCTGTTAAATCTTTAATTCTAGTTTCATTACTTGGGTGTGTGCTTAAAATTTCTGGTGGAGCTTGCCCCGTTGACAACTCCGACATTCTTTCCCAAACTTTCACTGCATTAATTGGATCATAACCTGCAATCGCCATTAAAGTTAACCCAATCATATCTGCCTCACTCTCATGACTTCTACTAAAAGGCAACATCCCGCCAACTTGAGAACCAACTCCATAAGCTTGCATCACTAAAGCCTGAGTTTGAGGGTCTTTATTACCAACAGCAACTTGTGCTCCAACTGCCCCAAGTTGTTGCAATAATCCAGCACTCATTCTTTGTTGACCATGATTAGCTAATGCATGAGCAACTTCATGCCCCATTACAGATGCTATTCCAGCATCATCCTTACAAACAGGCAAAATCCCTGTATAGAAAACAATTTTTCCGCCTGGCATGCACCATGCATTCAACTCTTTACTTTCCACTAAGTTATATTCCCAAGAATATCCTTCTAAATAATCCGATTTACCATTTGCATTCAACCATCTTTCCGCTGCTGTTTTAATTTTCATCCCAATTGTTTCAATTCTTTTCGCGTCTTTTGTTCCCTTTAAAACTTTATTCTCAGAAAGGAACTGATCGTATTGTTGGAATGCAGAAGGAAAAATTTGGCTATTTGGCACTAATGCCATAGTAGATTTTCCTGTAAAAGGGTTTTTTGCACATGACAACATTAAAGCAAAAAACAATACTAGAACAATTTTTATTTTACTAATCATTTTTTTCAAGTGTTTTATACAAAGTTAATACATTTAAAAACCATACCAAATATTAGTCCAAAAATATTTTTTTTAAGATAAATTTAATATTATTTCAATACTATTAATGGTAATTTCGCAATAAAAAAATGTCAAAAAGACAAAAAAACATATCAAGCAAAGACATTCCCACATCAATACTCTTTATTGCATGTGTATTACAAAAAACTTCCACCAGACTAACTGTTAGGTTTGCTAAATTCTTGTTTACAAAACCCATCAAATACAAGATTCCTAAAAGAGAGTTTGAAATGGAAAAGAATACCAAGCAAGAACTAATTAACATTCCTGCAATAGATAAAAAAATCATGGTATATCATTATGGTGAAAGCAAGAAGAAAGTTCTACTAGTCCATGGTTGGTCTGGAAGAGGCACACAGTTAGTTAAAATTGCCGACAAAATGCTAAGTCTTGGTTATTCTACAATAAGCTTTGATGCTCCTGCGCATGGAAAATCGCCAGGAAAATCAACATTAATGATTGAATTTATTGAAAGTATATTAGAATTAGAAAAACAACATGGCCCTTTTGAATACGTGATTGGACATTCTTTAGGAAGCATGTCTATCTTAAACGCTATAAAAAAAGGTTTAAATGTAAAAAAAGCAGTATTGATTGGCAGTGGAGATAGTGTTAATGATATCGTCTTTGATTTTGTATCAAAATTAAAACTAAAACCATTAATCGCTTCAAAAATGAGAAGTTCGTTTGAAAAAAAATTCAACGTCTCTATGGAGAGCTATTCTTCATATGTGGCCGCAAAAGATGTTAGCATACCAACCCTACTTATTCATGACAGAGACGATGAAGACGTTCCCTTCACAGCATCTGAAAACATCCATAGAAACTTAACCAATTGTAACATCTATCTAACCAATAAGCTAGGACATAGAAAAATACTTGGTGACGACAAAGTAATTAAAACAATAGAAAATTTTATAAAAAAATAAGACTACCAGAAAAAAAGCAACCTTATTGAATTGAACTTATTTCAGTTGCTATAAAACTATTTTTTAGACTTTATAGGCTATAAAATAAATCGAATTTCAGAGGTTTTATTCTTTCAGATAGTCTTACTAAATTATCTTTTTAAAGTAAAAAACTATTTCCCTAACATACTATTTTTAAGATCTTTATCGGCTGGTTTATTTGATAACCAAATACCGAATAATGCCTTTTTAAAATCCAAACCATCTATTACACCTTTTTTAGTGCCATTCTTGTAAACAACCACTCCAGATCCTGGTACATGGGCAATTAAAAAAGAATCACCTTTATTAAATTTATCCTTAAAAAAAGATTTAAATTGATCTATTTTACTTTTCAAAGGTGCCGTATTCCCACCTGTAGAGTTTTGAAACCCTTCATCTACTGCATTTATCATCTTCTCAGAAGTAATCATTCCCGATACTATATCTAATTTAATCACAGCAGCATCACTACTATTCACAATTTCCACAGCATTGGAACTCTTTTTCGGAAGATATAAAGAGCCAACATATAAATCTATCCAGAATTTTTCTCTAATTCCTGCACCATTCAATGTTAAACTTTTTCCTTCAACCGTTATAGAAGCGTCTAACTTAACACCTGAAACTGTTTTTTGAGCTTGCGTAGAAACTACAACTGTAAAAAAGGCAAATAAAAATGTAAAAAATCTTTTTTTCATGTTTTTGGTTAATTATTTATTATTAAAATTCAGCAATTCATCACTAATTATCCAACATTGCTCGCTTTAATTTTTCATCTGCAGGTTTAATACACAACCAAACACCGAACAATGCTTTTTTAAACTCCATTCCTTCAATTGTTCCTTTTTTTACACCGTTTTTAAAAAGTGTAATTCCAGATTTAGGATTATAAACAATCATAAACTCATCTTTTTCTTTAATTTCATCTCTAAAGACCGTTAAAAACTTATCCATTTTAGTTTTTATTGGAGCAATATTTCCGTTGGTCGCATTAACAAAACCTTCTTCCATTAATTCTACCATTTTAGCCGAAGAAACTAAACTAGACACAACATTAATTTTTATAATTGCTGGTTCTTCACTTTTAATTATTTCATCTGCATTAGTGCTTTTTTTCGGCAAATACAATGAAGCAACATACAAATCAATCCACATTTTCTCTTTAACACCTGCTCCATTTAAAACAAGTTTGTTTCCATCAAAAGAAAGAGTTTCATACACACTTACACCAGATATTTTATCTTGCGCAAAAGATACATTCAATTGTAGTATCAGAAATGTTAATAGTAGGTAAAGTTTTTTCATAATTTTAAAATATTGTATTTTTTTGTTAAATATATAAATTTTTTCTTTTTAATTTGTTAATTGCAGCATTTAATTCGAACCCTAATAAAAGAACCATACAATTAATCCATATATAGAACATCAGTACAAGAAGCGTGCCAATTGATCCATACAGCTCATTATATCTTGCAAATTTTTCAACGTAAATACCAAATATATAAGATGTTAACACTATAAGTAACGTTGTAAAAACTGCCCCATAACTAATAAATGACACATTCTTGGTTTCGCTTGCGCCAAATTTGTACAAAATTGAAGTAGTTATTAGTATCATTAAAATAACGAATAAATAACGTCCCCATTCAATCAAATACACGTCATTACTAATAAACCCCTGACTCTTAATTTTTTGAATAATTACTTCAAATATAACTATAGACGCAACAGTAATTATTAAAATAAACGACAAAGTTATAGATATTACTAAAGCAATTACATATTGTTTAAAAAAATTTCTTGTGACCGTTATGTGCTTAGACATTTCAAAACCTCCCAAAATAGCATTAACTCCATTTGTCATCAAAAAAATTGACAAAATAAATCCAGATGACAAAAGACTTTTGTAACTAGTATTCATAATATCTTTCAAAATAAGTTCAATGGCGTCATAGGTATTCGGAGGAACTCCTTTTTCTACAAAGAACAAGAAATCACTTTGAAAATTTTCAATTGGAATATACGGAATTAAATTTAAAATAAATAATGCAAAAGGGAATAATGCCATAAAAAAACTAAAAGCAACTGCACTCGCTCTATATGAAAAGGCTCCTTTTACAATTCCTAAAAAATATAATTCAATAATGTCATAAAGACTTAAGCCTTGAGAAGAAACAAAAGTAACCTTCTTTGCAAAGCCAACTAATTGCTTTACTACAGGAATTTTACTCAACTTATTTTCTATAGCTTCTGACATTAAAGCGCTTTTAAACTTAAATCCATATTATAAACAGAATGTGTTAATGCCCCAGATGAAATATAATTCACACCACATTCTGCATATTCTCTTATCGTTTTTTCGTTGATATTTCCAGAAGATTCAGTCAAACATTTATCTCCAATTAACGAGACAGCTTCTCTCGTCATTTCATAATTAAAATTATCTAATAAAATCCTATAGACACCCTCCGAGTTTAAAATTTCTTTTACTTCTTCAATATTTCTAGCTTCTACTATTATTTTTAAATCTCTATTTGTATCTTTTAAATATTTTTTAGTTTTTTCAATAGCTTTCGTTATTCCTCCAGCAAAATCAATATGATTATCTTTCAACATTATCATGTCATAAAGTGCAAAACGATGATTTTCACCACCTCCAATTTTCACAGCCCATTTCTCTAGCGCTCTTAATCCTGGTGTTGTTTTCCTAGTGTCTAAAATTTTAGTTGATGTCCCCTCTAGCAAATTAACAAAAAAACGTGTTTTTGTTGCAATAGCACTCATCCTTTGCATTGCATTTAACACTAATCGTTCAGCTTTTAAAATAGCCTGAGAACTTCCTGAAACATGAAAGACAACATCTCCATATTTCACTTCATCTCCATCATTAATAAAAGTTTCAATTTGCATTAAAGGTTCAACTTGAGCAAATACTTTTTTTGCAAATTCAACTCCTGCAATTATACCTTCATCTTTTACTAATAATTTTGCCTTCCCAATGGCATCACCTGGAATACAAGCTAGAGAGCTATGGTCGCCATCTCCAACATCTTCGCGTAATGCATTAACTATTATTATATCCAACTCGTTTTGAAATTGTGCTTCTGAAATCATTATATAAAAATTTGCTTGCTAAATTATGAATTCGAATTAACAAACTCAATTCTTTTAATAAAAAATCCCGCTAAAGCGGGATTCAATATTATTTTTATTTATTGTATACCGATTCTTTTTTAAAGTGCTTTGTTAACAAATAATAAAAAACTGCTCTATATTTATTTCTATTTGATTTTCCGTATTGCTCAATGACAGCATTAATAGCAGCATCTAGTTCTGGCCCATCATTTAATCCTAATTTTTTAATTAAAAAATTATTTTTAACAGTAGCTAATTCTTTTGGGTCTGTTCCAGATACAGTTGATGAATCTGCATTATAAATTGAAGGACCGCAACCAATGGTTACTTTGGTCAATAAATCCATATCTGCAGTAACACCACATTTATCTTTCAAATCCGATGCATACTTTGTAATTAATTCGTCTCTTTTACTCATAATCATGTTGTTTTAAATGTTAAAATAATTTGTTTTATAATGTATATAAAACGCACTTAGTCCTTATAAAATTATAATTTTATTTTAAATTTTTAAAATATTCTAATAAAATTTTATTATTTAATTTTTCAGGGGTAATTATTTCTAACAAACTTGGCTTATCATTTTGAACAAAGAAACTACCCAACTTTTCTTGTAAACCCAACTCATCACTAACTTTCTGATAATTAAACCCAAACATTTCTGCTAGATTTATTGCCGTTAAATTATGAGAAGTTTCAAAGAATTGGTTAAAAGTTTTTTCTTCTTTATGTCCTGGCAAAATACGAAAAATCCCTCCTCCTCCATTATTTATTAAGATTATTTTGAAATTTTTGGGCACATATTGATTCCAAAGTGCATTACTATCATAAAAAAAACTAATATCTCCCGTAATTAAAACTGTTTGCTTGGGAGAAGCTAGCGCTGCTCCAATTGCTGTTGATGTACTTCCATCGATTCCACTTGTTCCTCTATTACAATATACTTCTATGGATTCATCTAATTTCAAAAGTTGTAAATAACGAATTGCAGAGCTATTACTAATCTGTAATTTAATCTTGGAAGGCAAACTTTTTGTAATTACTTCAAAGGCTTTAAAATCAGAAAATGGAATCGTTTCCAAATATTTTATTGTTTTCTCTTCTCGTTGAGTAGCAATTTGCAAGATTTCACTTTGATAGCTAACAATATTACTAGGTTTTTCTATAATTAGTTGCTTAAAAAAAGTATTTATATCTATTTCAAAATGCCTTGTTAGACAACCATAAGTATCATAAGCTCTAAAATGATCAACATGCCAATGCTCATTTGGCTGATACTTCCTTAAAAAAGCTTTAATTCTTTTAGACACCACCAAACCACCAAATGTTAGCAAAATATCTGGCTGAAAAAAAACAAAATCTTCTTCATCAAATGGTGTAATAATGGTATCAATATTTGAAATAAAACGATGATGATGTAAATTGGATATTTTTTCCGTCAAAACAACTACATTTGGATCTTCTGCCAACCTATTCAAAACATCCTGATCAATTTCATTTGGTTTGTACTCTCCAACAAGAATTAACTTTTTAGGACTTTTGAACCACTTTGACAGAAATTCTTTTTCAAGAACAAAAGCCTTTTTAACTTCTACATCAAAATCAACCCATTTTGTACTCACTGTCAATTCATTCACGGTTTCATACAAGGGTTCTTCAAAAGGCACATTAATATGTACAGGACCATAATTTGTTTTTGCAACATGTAGAGCATACTGAATGAGAAGGTCATTTTCTTCAGATGCGCCTTCTGTTAAATTTGCACTATTTAAAATATGGTTTAAAAAAACATTTTCCTGACGAATAGTCTGTCCATCACCAATATCAATTTTATCATGTGGTCGATCGGCACTAATAACAACTAACGGAATTTGACTATAAAAAGCTTCAGCAACTGCAGGGTAATAATTTAGAACCGCAGAACCTGAAGTACAAACCACCGCAACAGGTTCTCTGAATTGCTGTGCTATTCCTAGTGCAAAAAAAGCAGCACATCTTTCGTCAACGATACTATAACATTCAAAAAAAGAATCATTAACAAATCCGATAGTTAACGGAGCATTTCTAGATCCAGGAGAAATGACAATATGTTTTACCCCTTTAGCTTTACATATGGTTAATAAGCTTTGTGCTAATGGAATTTTTGGGTATTTATTTTGTTCTATCAATTTTATATTTTAAATATTGAAAAAATTGAACTTCTGTTCCAATTGCAAAGTTATAAAGTTGCAAAGTTTTTTTATACATTTGTTAAAAATAAATTCTTTTTTAAGATGTCGATCATTATTAGACCATATGTTTTATCTGATTGTGAAGCAATTTTAAACATTATTAACTTTAACATTCTAAACTCTACAGCATTATACGACTACAAAGCAAGAACTTTAGAACAGCAGATTGCAATTTTTGAAGACAAATTAAAAAAGGATTTCCCAATCATTATAGCCGAACAAAACAATACGGTTATTGGCTTTGGTTATTATAGTGAATTTCGATTTAGAGAAGCCTATAAATATACAGTAGAGCATTCTGTGTATGTTGCTAACGAGCATCATGGAAAAGGAATTGGTCATCTTTTACTTTCAGAATTAATATCTTTAGCAAAAAAACAAAAACTTCACACCATGATTGCAGTTATTGATTCTGAAAACCAAAATAGTGTAAAGTTTCATGAAAAATATGGTTTCAAAACTGTTGGAATAATTAAGGAATCTGGTTTTAAATTCAACAAATGGTTAGATTCTGTCATTATGCAGCTATTTTTAAAACCATAAAAAATTTACTTTCCTTCAATCCAACTAATTATTGAGCTATCGTTTGGTAGTGTTGTTGGAGCAATTACTTTTTCTAATATTCCATTTTCATTAATAAGGTATTTTTGAAAATTCCATTTCACTTCGCTATCTTCTAAACCATTCTTTTCCTTCTGAGTCAAGAATTGATATAGTGGATGCATATCTTTTCCTTTTACAGATATTTTACTCATCATTGGAAAACTCACACCATAATTACGTTCACAAAAAGCTACAATTTCTGTGTTTGTTCCTGGCTCTTGAGCCCCAAAGTTATTTGCAGGAAAACCAATAATTACGAAATTCTGTTCCTTATATTTTTCATATAGCGCTTGCAACTCTTTGTATTGAGGTGTTAAACCACATTTAGAAGCCGTATTCACTATCATAATTTTCTTCCCCTTCAATGTTGAAAAATCAAATTCTTCTCCAGCAATATCTTCTACTTTAAATTGATATAAATTTTCTTTCATTTTCATCTCTTTAACGTTTTCTGTTTTTAACTTTTTAGATTGCGCATGAAAAGTCAGGCTAGTAAGAAAAACTAAAGCACAAGCAATAATATTTTTTTTCATATTTTTCTAATTTTAATTCCAAATTTAGTTTTAATTCCTTCAATTATCAATAAACAAATCATAAATCTAAATTAAATTTGTATTTTAGAAAATTAAAATAAACCAATTGTTATGTTTTTTTTTAGAACTATCGTTTCATTCTTACAAGACGACGAATATAGAGACCTATTAATCACCACTTTTATGATACTTTTAATGGGAACATTAACGTATCACTATTTAGAAGGATGGGGTATTATTGACTCATTATACTTTTCTGTTGTTACATTGACAACCATAGGCTATGGTGATTTTACCCCAAAAACCGATGCAGGAAAACTTTTTACTGTTTTATATATCATCGTCGGCATCGGAATGATTCTTAGCTTCATTAATACAATTCAACATCATTATACCTATATGAAGTATAGGGAAAAGAAAGAAATCCTAAAAGCAAAAAACCTAAATAAAGCTCCTCTTAAAAAAAAGCTATCTGAAAATAGCACGGAAAAAAAATAAATGCTTTTGTGTTTTGCAGCGAACAAATTTACTACAACATGTTTACTAAATTCGCTACGTAACTAAAAATCAATTTATTATGAAACATTTATTATTAATCATCCCATTTTTTACTATTATTAGTTTTTCTCAAACTACAGAAAATAGAATCAAAAATTTTAATATAGAAAAAAATGTAGCCATTCAAGGATATGATGCTGTTAGCTATTTCACTAATAACAAAGCAATTAAAGGAAAACCTGAATTTCAGTTTAATTATAAAGGTATCATTTACTATTTTTCATCGGAAAGAAATAGATCACTATTCCTAAAATCACCTACGAGCTTTGAACCAGAATATGGTGGTTGGTGCGCTTATGCAATTGGAAAAACAGGAGAAAAAGTAAAAATAAATCCAACAACATTCAAAATAATCAACAACAAACTTTATCTTTTTTACAATGCTAATTTCACAAACACTTTAAAACTTTGGAACAAGAATGAATTAGCACTTCATAAAAATGCTGATATTAATTGGAATAACTTAATTAAGGAATAAAATGAAAAATTGTTTTTAAAGATAAGTTATCGCCCTAAAAGACTTTTATTATTATCCTGAATTGATTCAGGATTTTTTTTTATTTTTACAAAAAACAAATTCATTATGCGATTTTTCTTAGCAATTGCTTCACTAGTCATTTTCTCTTCTTGTATAGCACAAAAAGAAACAACAACATCTAAAAATAGCACTTCAATTAAAGAGCTTACTTTTTCAACAGCAGAAAGCGTGTCAAAAACATTATCTTACCTCGCTTCTGACGAATTAGAAGGAAGAGACACAGGCAGTGAAGGAATTGAAAAAGCAAGTATTTTTCTAGAAAACTTACTCAAAGAAAACAACATAAAACCCTATTTCAAAACCTATAAAGACACATTATCTAACTATGATAGAACTTCCTACAACATTGTTGGTTATATTGAAGGTTCAGATCAAAAATTAAAAAATGAATTTGTAATAATTGGTGCTCATTATGATCACATTGGAAAAATAAATGCAGTAAATGGAGACAATATAGGAAACGGAGCCAATGATAATGCTTCTGGTACTACTGCAGTTACGGAGGTTGTGAAATATTTTGCGCAGGCCAAAAACAACAAGAGAAGTTTGTTATTTGTTTTTTTCTCTGCAGAAGAAAAAGGATTATTAGGTTCTAAACATTTAGCACAAAAATTAAAAAAACAAAATTTAGATTTATATTTCATGTTCAATTTTGAAATGATTGGTGTTCCAATGGTCAGAAAAGACATGTTACTCTATTTAACAGGCTTTGGGAAGACCAATATGGCACAAACCATGAACGAATATGCAAATGAAAAGCTAATTGGCTATATTCCAGCAGAAACACAATACCAGCTATTTAGAGCTTCAGATAATTATCCGTTTTTTACTGAATTTGAAGTTCCTGCACAAACCGTCTCTACTTTTGATTTTGAAAATTTTGAATTTTATCACCAACCAGATGATGAATTTGAATTAATGAATCCTACTCACATGGCAAATGTGGTGAACAAAATGATTCCCGTATTAGAAAAAATGATTAACGCACCAACAAAAGAGATTCAAATAAAAAAATAATGAAAAACATCATCATAACAGGTACATCTCGTGGAATTGGTTACGAACTAGCCCTACAATTTGCTAATGAAGGCCACAATGTCCTAGCTATTTCAAGAAAAACACCTCAACCTTTAATTGAAAACCCTAACATTACCTGTTTATCAATCGACGTTTCTGATGAAGACCAACTACAACAAGTAAACCATTTCATAGAAACTACGTGGAAAAAAGTAGATATTTTAATTAATAATGCTGGTAGTCTTTTACACAAACCTTTTCAAGAAATTACATCTAAAGAATTTCAAGATATTTACAAAGTAAATGTATTTGCAGTAGCCGAATTGACAAGGATATGCATTCCCTACATGAACAAAGGAAGTCATGTAATCACTATTAGTTCAATGGGTGGCATTCAAGGCAGTATGAAATTTGCTGGTTTAGCTGCGTACAGCTCTAGCAAAGGTGCAGTTATAACACTTTCAGAATTGTTAGCCGAAGAATACAAAGAACAAGGTATTTCTTTTAATGTTTTAGCTCTTGGTGCTGTTAATACAGAAATGCTCCAAGAAGCTTTCCCTGGTTATGAAGCACCAATTTCTGCTACTGAAATGGCCGATTATATTTATAATTTTTCATTAACAGGAAACAAATTCTATAATGGCAAAGTGTTGCAAGTTTCTTCAACTACTCCATAATTATTCAACAATATAATCTGATTGGTATTTTTCTAAATCATTTATCATTGTTATTACCTTTATTCGTTTTTGAGCTTGATTTTCAAATCGCACAAAATTAAGCTCAGATTCGATTATTTGCTTTTCACTTTCAACTGCACAGGTAATAGTATTGTCTATAATTTTAAAAGAAAAACAAATTGGGAAAGATTTGTTGTTTTTTATTCTTAAATCTTTATAGCCATAAACAACAGTAGCATCAGAACCCAATGGCGTAAACCGATCTTCCTCTTCATAAATATCTACAGAATGATTATATCGTTCAACAATTTCTAAATTTGCTTTTAAAGCAGTTACATAAAGAAGTGTTGAGATTTGACACAACCCTCCTCCTACTTCTTCAGAAACTTGTCCGTTAACAATATTTCTTCCTTTCTTAAAATTATTTTTTTCTGAAGGATTTCCAATAATTCTCCAAAAAGAGAAAATCTCATTAGGCCGAACTAGAATCTTTTCAATTCTTTCTTTTGCAATCTTAAAATTATGCACTTTATTCTCAAAATAATTCCCACCTTTTATTTCTTGATTTGTTTCTATTTTAAATTGAAAATCTAGCCCATCAACATTTGGTCCTGCAAAATCTACTCTAAAATCTTTAAAGAAGCCTAACACTATTTTCAACTTCACTTTCCAAGCTTTTGGAATCCATTTTTTCATTTTCTTTCAATTTCAATAATTAAATAGGATGCAAACTCTTTTAGAAATGAAGCACAAAGTAAGTTGTCTAATTTCAAAAAAAGCTTTCTAAAATTATAAGGAATTCTATGTACAGGTAAAAAAAGGGCACCTCTAACATTTTTTAATTGCCAATCGTCTCCTAACATTTTTTCAATTTCACTCAACGAAAAATGATTTGATCCGTGCCAACCATTGGTTTTATAATTAGTTAACAAGCGTCTCTTTTTGGAAGGAAAATCAAAAACCAACCTGCCCTTTTTTCTTAATTTCAACTTTGATTCATTTAAAAACTCCAAAGTACTTGCTTTATCCAAATGCATGATCACATGAAAAGAAAAGATAAAATCGAAAAAATCATTTTCAAAAGGAATAGAAGAAACACTCCCTACTCGAAATTCTTTATTAGGAAATTTGTTTTTAGCCACTTCCAACATGTTCGAACTAACATCAACTCCGAAATTGGCAAATTCAATAAGCCTACCTGTTCCACAACCTAAATCGAGAACTTTTAAATTTTCAACCTTTGAAAAACATTGTAACAAAAACGCTTTTTCTTGTTTATCAATAAATTCTCCATAAGAATTTCCGAACCTATTTTCATCGTAAGTTGTTGCTAAATCGTCGTAATATTTTTTTATTTCATTATTCATTCCTTAAATATATAATAATTCTGTCAAAAATAGATAAATTTGCATTCGATGAGTGATGTTTTAAAAAAATACCTTCCTGAGCACGCTGTCTCTTCTTGTTTTGAGCTAATCAAGACCAATAGAGTACATCTAAAAATTGTGAATGAACGTTTGACACGTCATGGTGATTATAGAAAAAATGCCAATGGATTTCATCAAATTACTGTAAATGCAAGTTTAAACAAATATCGTTTTCTCATTACTTTAATACATGAAATTGCTCATCTCGTCGCTTTTGAAAAATATGGCAGGTATATTAAACCACATGGCAACGAGTGGAAGAGAACCTTTCAACACTTAATGGTTCCCTTTATTCGTCCAGAAATTTTTCCAGCTCAATTACTTCCTCTTTTGGCAAGACATTTTAAAAACCCCAAAGCTAGTAGTGATACCGATGCAACATTATCATTAGCTTTAAAGCAATTTGACGAAACGGAATCTGACAAAAGTTATATCTTTGAAATTCCTTATGGAAGTCATTTCCGAATTCATAACGGGCGTGTTTTTAGAAAAATTGCACTTCGGGTGAAACGCTATGAATGTCTTGAACTAAAAACAGGAAAAATGTTTTTATTTCAACCCAATGCCGAAGTAGAGCTAATTCGAAATTAATTTATAATGCCATATCAAATTAAAAATAAATCCCATTTTGTATTGCTGGTTTTCAGTATCTTGTATATCCTATTAGGAACCTATCACGATTCCAAGGACACTCTAGATATAAATATTCATGATACCTATTACGTCATAGAGTACCGTCACATTTATTTTATCATCGGAGTTTTTCTTGCTGTTTTATATTTTCTGCACCTCCTATTTTCAATATTAAAATTACGATTACCTTTTCGTTTGCTAAACATTCACATTTATGCAACACTTATATCTTGTCTTGGAATAAGCTTCCCTTATCATTTTTTCTTTGACACAGACAGCCTTTTTCCCAGTACATTTAATACTAATTTTTATATAAAATCATTTGCAGTTTTACTGGTTTTATTCCAATTTCTATTTTTTCTAATTATTTTAATTAGTATCTTTAGAATATTAAAAGTAAAATCTAAGAACCCTGCAATCTAATTTTTAAAACATGAATACAAATTATTATGCAATATTAATGGCTGGAGGAGTTGGTTCTCGTTTTTGGCCTGTGAGTACTACCGATTTCCCGAAACAGTTTCATGATATGTTAGGCACAGGAGACACACTAATTCAAAAAACATTCAGTCGTTTGTCGCAACTTATTCCCAAAGAGAACATTTTAATTCTAACGAATGAGCGCTATAATAATCTCGTTTTAGAACAACTACCGCAAGTAAAACAAGAACAAATTATTCTAGAACCTGCAATGCGAAATACCGCACCTTGTATTTTATATGCTTCTTTAAAAATAAAAAAACAAAACCCAGATGCAGTTGTTGTTGTGGCACCAAGTGACCATTGGATTGAAGATGAATTACAATTTGTTTCAAACATTCAACGTTCGTTTGATTATTGTGTATTACAAGAAACTTTAATGACACTTGGCATATTACCTACATTTCCTAATACTGGCTATGGTTATATTGAGTTTAACAAATTAGACACACGTCCTATTAAGAAAGTAGCGCAATTTAGAGAAAAACCAGATTATCCAACGGCTAAAAAGTTCATTCAGAGTAGAAATTTCCTCTGGAATGCGGGTATATTCATTTGGAGCATAAAAGCGATTACGGAAGCATTTGAAAAATTTCAACCAGAAATGTATCAACATTTTATGAATGGTTACGAATGTTATAATACTGAAGCTGAAAAAGCTTTTATTGATGTTAATTACCCAAAAGCTGAAAATATCTCAATTGATTATGCTATTTTAGAAAAAGCACAAAATGTTTTTGTTCTTCCAGCCACTTTTGACTGGAACGATTTAGGGACTTGGGGTTCACTATATGATAAACTCCCTAAAGACAAACAAGAAAATGCTATAATTAATGCAAGTGTACTATTAGAAAACGCATCAAATAACATTATTAGAACTGAAGGCAAAAAAACGGTTGTTATTGACGGATTAAACGATTATATCATTGTAGATAAAGAAAATGTACTTTTAATTTACCCAAAAAACAAAGAACAAGAAATTAAAACTATTGTAAATAAGTTAAAATAAATAATGGAACACAATACCACATCTAAAACTTTTTCAGAAATTATAAAAGAATTAAAGGATTTTGTTCATGCTGTCTTTGACATCTCTAGAGATTCCGACAAAACAGCAACTATTGAAGAAATTAAATCTGGCATCTACATGAAAGGTACTGCTGCTTGGGTACTCATATTTTCAATATTAATTGCTTCTGCTGGACTAAACACGAGTTCTACAGCAGTTGTTATTGGTGCCATGTTAATTTCACCTTTAATGGGACCTATTTTAGGAATTGGACTTTCTTTAGGTATTAATGACATTGATTTTCTAAAGAAAGCTTTAACCAATTTTGGTGTGATGGTCGTATTAAGTCTAATCACTTCTTTTTTATTTTTTAGTATCCCTATGTTTCAAAACGAAACCAATGAACTAATTAATAGAACTATTCCAGATGTTAGAGATGTAATTATTGCTTTTTCTGGTGGTTTAGCTTTAATAGTTGCTCTAAGCCAAAGAAACAAATCTACTAATACCATTGCTGGAGTTGCCATTGCAACCGCATTAATGCCTCCTTTATGTACCGCTGGTTATGGATTAGCGACAGGAAAATGGGATTTTTTTGGTGGTGCTATGTTTCTATTCTCTATCAATACAATTTTTATAGCTTCGGCTACATTCATCATTGTACGTTTTCTAAAATTCCCTTATGAAGCATATGCCGATTCGACAAGAAGAAAAAGAATTTCTCAGGTAATTTCTTTTTTCGCTTTTGCTATTTTAGTACCAAGTATTTATATGTTCTATAACCTATATAGAAAATCCGATTTTACTCAGAAAGTAACACAACTCATTCAAAAAGTAAAAACAGAAAAAGGTATCTTAATATTAGATGTTGACACTGATTATGCTAGTAAAAAAATAGAATTTGCCGTAATTGGAAAAAGCCTTTCTAATAACGATATTTCGAAGTTTAAGCAAGACATGAAAAAAATGGGCTATGAAGATTGTAATTTCAAAGTATTACAAAATGCTGGAAACATTGAAACCATAAATAAAATAAACGAAATTGAATCTTCATTTTTATCCAACCAACAATTACTTCTTAAAAAAGAAGCGATTTTGCTTGAAAAAGACAAAGAAATATTTGATTTAAAAAACCAGCTAAGTGCAAAGAAGGAAGAAATTTTTCCTTTTGATGATATTGCTAAAGAAATTAAATCATTACACCCAGAGATAGAAAAAGTTTCCTATGCGGATGCTATTATAACCAACTTTACAAAAACAGATACTATCCCTAGATTCCAAATAGAATGGAACAAAAAGATAAAAACCAAAGACAAAGAAAATGCTATAAAAACATTAGAAAATTGGTTGCGCACAAAATTAAAAAATGAAGCTATAATTGTTGAAGAGGATCATTAATTTGTATCCTCTTCTAAATACATCTTTCTTACTTTTTTGAACAATTCCGAAGAATAAACAAAATCTGATACGGCTTCATTATCAGTTTTAAAAATTTCTTTATTAGTGCCTTCCCATTCTAACAATCCGTTTTTTAAAAAAACAATTTTTTGTCCAATTTCCATAACAGAATTCATATCGTGTGTATTGATAACAGTTGTAATATTATATTCCTCTGTAATTTCCTGAATTAAATTATCAATTACAATCGCTGTTTTAGGATCCAAGCCAGAATTAGGCTCATCGCAAAAAAGATATTTTGGATTATTCACTATAGCTCTTGCAATCGCAACACGCTTTTGCATTCCTCCAGATATTTCAGATGGTTTTTTAGTGTGTGCATTAATAAGGTTTACACGATCAATTACAAAATCAACACGTTCTTTAATCTCAAGAGTTGTCTTATTAGTAAACATTCGTAAAGGAAAACCAATATTTTCAGCAACGGTCATACTATCAAAAAGAGCACTACCTTGAAAAACCATTCCAATTTCTGTCCGCAATGCTCTCTTCTCATCATTAGTCAAATTAGAATATATCCTACCATCAAATTCAATAGTGCCTGTTTCTGGAGTATGAATTCCTAGTAACGATTTCAAAAAAACCGTTTTCCCAGAGCCACTTTGTCCAATAATTAAATTGGTTTTTCCTGTATCAAAACGTGTAGTGATTCCTTTTAATACTTTTTGATCACCAAATGTTTTCTCTAAGTTTTTTACTTCAATCATTAGCTTAAAAGGAGTTGAGTTAATATATAATTCGACAAAATAATAACGACAGATGTCCAAACAAAAGAAACTGTACTTGCTTTTCCAACTTCTAACGCTCCACCCTTCATATAATAACCATGAAAAGAAGGTATAGTAGCTAAAATTATAGCAAATATCACTGTCTTAATAAAAGCATAGGTAATATGAAAAGGAATAAATTCTGTTTGAAGCCCTGTAATAAATTCATTACTTGTTGTAAAGCCACCATAAACACCTGCTATATAACCTCCAAAAACACCTAAAAACATACTTAATCCAATAACAAATGGATATAACAAAAGAGCAATCATTTTTGGAAAAACCAAGTAATTTAATGAATTTACTCCCATTACTTCCAAAGCATCAATTTGTTCTGTAACCCTCATTGTTCCAATACTAGAAGTAATGAAAGACCCCATTTTACCAGCCATTATAATAGAAATAAAAGTAGGAGCAAATTCCAAAACGATAGATTGTCTTGTTGCAAAACCAATTAAATATTTAGGGATTAAAGGATTCGTTAAATTCAATGCGGTTTGAATAGAGACAACACCTCCAACGAAGAAGGAAATAAACGCCACTATTCCTAATGAATCTATAATTAAATCATCTATTTCTTTTAGAATTAATTGTTTCATCACACTCCATCTTGTTGGTTTATTAAAAACCTCTTTGAGCATAATAAAATATTTTCCAATTTGTGATAAATAACGTATGAGCATCATCTTCGAAAGTTCAATTTTCAGTTTAAGCCTCTGTTGCAATTATACAAAGACTGTGTAAAAATAGTCAAAAATATTGATTAATAAAGAAACTCTTAACAACCTACAACATCTAATCCATTAAAATTGTTTGCACTTCACTTTCATTCAGCAATAGTTACTCCATAATTCGTTACCAAAAACAAAACGAGTTACTAAAAATAGTAACCCGTTTACAAATCAGATATTACTCAATTACAATCCAGAACAAGCAATTCCCTCTGTATAGATATAATGATCTGGACAAACACCATCTCCAGACGGAACGACTCCTAATTGAGGATTATCGAACCCAAATCTAGGATCTGGTAAACAGCAATAATCTGCTATAACTGTAACCTTACCTCTTCCGCCGCCTCCATAAATATTCTTTTTAGTTAGAGTTGTTAGTTCCTCTACATTTTTTAAACTTAAAATTGATTTTTTCATAATATAAAAATTAAATTGTTAAAAATTATTCTCCTCTGAAACTTGCAAGATTTCTTTAGCAAATATTAGGGTTATTAAGCTGTTTTACAATTGAACTAGCTTACTATTTATAAATTCACCTAGTACTATTTATAAATAGTAAAGAATCAAAAAACAAATAAAACACTCAAAATCAATAATTTAAACTAAAAACAAAACATTTTTTTTCATCAACTAGCAAAATCATTTACAGGTTGCCATTTTGTTTTAAATTTGAACATAATCATAAATTAATTAAAAATGAAAAAGTCTATTAATCAATTAAAGTTTGAAAAATTAAGCAAAAATGAATTAATGAATATTAACTCACTAAAGATTGAAGGTGCTAGTGGTAAAAGTGGAGGAAACCCAGATGGCTTAAATGGTCCGTGCGGAACTGAACCTAGCCCAACCCAACCTAACTATGAAGCAGCTTATATATTGTGGAAAAATTGTATTGAAATGTATGAAAATCCAACTTCTGCAGGAACTTGTATTTTCTAAATTATTTTTCATTTAATTTGTTAATAAAGAGGATCGGGGTAACTCCCGTTTTCTCTTTAAAAATTCTAGAAAAAGAAACTCCATTTTTATAACCTAACATTTCTGCTAATGCCTGTGTTGTGTAATTTCTAATTTTTTTATCTTCAATTAAAACTTTAATAATATATTCAACTCTTAAAGTATTAGTATAATCATTGAAACTCATTTTCTTATGAGCATTTATAAAATTTGAAAGATAGGTTGTATTTGTATTAATTTTTTTTGCGGCATTATGAAGGTTAAAATTTTTATCTAAAAAATATCCTGTTTTTTCAATTTTTTCTAGTCCCTCAATTATTTTTA
Organism: Flavobacterium sp. KY-23415; assembly: GCF_055384985.1. Taxonomy (NCBI): domain Bacteria; kingdom Pseudomonadati; phylum Bacteroidota; class Flavobacteriia; order Flavobacteriales; family Flavobacteriaceae; genus Flavobacterium; species Flavobacterium sp. KY-23415. The sequence continues at coordinate 517,534 of NZ_AP044001.1, forward strand.
ATTCAATATCATCATTTATGACAACTGAACTAGTTGGAGTGGCATTCTCAAGTTCTTTTTTATTATATTTTTCAATAATTTCAAGCAACCTTTCCTTTTGTTTCTTTTTTCTTAAAATAAAAAAATAAAAAATAATTATAAGAAGTAACAACAAGAACCCAAGAACTAAAGCAATTAATACTTTATCGGACCGAAGACTTGTGTTTTCTTTTTTTATTAAACTCACCTCTTCTTTTAAATCTGTATTTTCAAGTGTTCGATATGCTTCTGCAAACTGTTTTTTTTCTTCCTCTGTTGCCTTTTCATACAACAGCAAAAAAGTATCATAATAGTAATTGACAGAATCAGCCTTATTTTCTTTAATATAGATTTTGGTTAGATATTTATGTGATAATAAATAATTGAAATCTACTAAAGTATCTGAATGATGTTTAACAAAATCTAAAAAACCTTTTTTGGCAATTTTGAAATCTCCTTTCTGATAATTATTGTAGTAATAATTAAACTTAGCATTTAACAATAATTGCTTGAAATTCAAATCTTCATAAAGCTTAATTGCCTCAACAGAATATTCATTTGCTTTCTCAAACTCTTTTTTATGATTATATAATAGTGCTAAATAATAATTTGCAGGTGCTAAATATTGTTTTTCATCTGTTTTTAATATTATTTTATTAAACTCTGTAATTGCTGAGTCACAATATTTTTCATTTGCTTTCGAACCTTCATTAAGTTTTCTAAAGTAAATTGATCCTAATGTATTTGTAATGTATTTATCTATAAAATCATAATCATTAGAATCATGAATATCTTTCAATAGTATTCTTATCTCCTTAATTTCATTTATTGCATTATCTAACAAATTTATGGCGCTTAAATTTATTGCAATATTTATTTTAATTTTTGCTAGTTGAAAAGAATCATTGTTTAGTGAAGCAAATTCTCTTGCTTTAATATATTTCTTTATAGACGCATCAAATTTACCATGATTTTTATCAATATGACCTAAGAGTATATATATGCTAGCTAAATCTTTATAGTTTTCTTTTTTAACTATAACCCTGTTTAAATGCGCTTGTATTTTTTTATCGTATGCTGCAACATCAAACTCAGCACCAGTTACTGTTAAAATGTATTTCTTTGTTGTAAAGGCAAATGCTAAATCAATATCTTTTTTCGATTGAAATATCTTATCTACATATAGTAATGCACTATCAGGTTTATTCTGCAATTGAAAAAATTGTTCTTTATAAAACGTAATACCTTTATCATTTAATATCTGAGCATTAATACTCAAAGTAAAAAAAAATAGTAAAACAATAAACAACTTCAATTTATTCATATACTTATCTTCTGATAATTAAAAAAGCTTTTCTTTCATTTTCTTCCAGCGATAATTTCTAATAAACCTAGCTTGTTCTTTAGTAACCAATAATTCTTTTTTAGAAAATTTCGCTTTTAAAAAACCATGAATATAATCTACAAATAATAAAGGTTTCTTTTTTCGCATTGCTAGTTTTAATGATGCGATAGCGGTAATTAGAAAACCATAGCCGAGACTATAAAAAGCTTCTCCTTGTTTGTAACGGGCTGTTTTGTTATAATTAGCTCCTGTTGGTTTTAAATGTTTCACCTGTAATGTTTCATTGGTAACTACTTTCCAATTATAGAATTTACACAATAATTCATCTACTGTATCCCAACCCATAGCTGGTTTTAAACCTCCTATTTGCTTAAATGCAACTTTTCTGTAGGCCTTAAAAGCACCACGAATATGATCTTTATCGGTTAAATTTTCTAAAATCCAATCACCATTTTTTTCTATGTAAGCAAAACCACCTGCCATACCAACGGTATCATCAGATTGAAAATGTTTTATAATCGTTTCGAAATAATTAGTTGGAAAAATCAAATCTGCATCTGCTTTTACAATAATATCATAGTCCTCTGAAACAAATTGTAGTCCAAAATTAAAAGCATTAATAACCTTACTCCCAGGCATATGAATAGCTTCTGACAGAATTGAAACACTCGAAATTAGATCTGGATGTGATAAACAAAACTGATCAATAATTTTTTGAGTACCATCTGTTGAATTATCATTTACTACCAAAATATTTTTTGGAGGTAAGGTTTGATTTACTAATGATTCCAATGTTTGTTCAATAAACTGCTCTTCATTATGAGCTGGAATAATAATTTGATATTTCATTATGAGTTTCCCTATAGACTAATTACTAACGACTAATCACTACTTTACTTTCTCTGCATAGACCAAATAATATCTATTGGTAAAATAACGCAACAAAGGTCTAAAACCAAATTTCTTCACAGGATGTGTAAATTTAATGCTGTCCACAATTTTAAACCCTGTTTTTTCTAATAACCAATCCAATTGCCAATCTTCAAACTCATGGTAGTGTCTATCCCATTTATCGGTTTTACTTCTATAGGCAGCAGAAAACCACAAACGCATAGGAATAGAAATCAAAATTTTATCGCATTTTACATTTTCCAGTACCGTATAAGGATTTAACAAATGCTCAAAAATTTCAAAAGCAGTAAATACTGTATATTCTTCTGTTCTCAATGCACTTTGGTCGTTATCAATATCTTCTCCTTTTGTATTTATTACTCGGTAATTGTTCTCAGACATAATTTTAGAAAACGGATTAACCACTCCCAAATCTAAAATTGTTTCGGAAGTTGCTATGTGTTTTTTCAGAAATGCTAAGGTTAACTTAAAACGCTTATTAGGAAAAGTTTTTTCGTACATGGAAATAAAATTGAAACACAAATTTACTTTTTTCTTTCAACTTCTAACTTTTACTTCTAACTTTTTTTACATTCTATATACAATCGCATTAATATTCATCCCTGCTCCAACAGAAGCAAAAATAACCACATCTCCTTTGGTAAGTTCATGTCCTTCTAATGCTCCTTTTGTCAGTAAATCAAAAAGAGTGGGCACGGTAGCCACACTGCTATTCCCTAATTTATGAATACTCATTGGCATGATACCTTCTGGAACTGCTTTTTTATATAATCTATAAAAACGTTGAATAATAGCTTCATCCATTTTTTCATTAGCTTGATGAATGAGAATTTTTTTCACCTCGCTAATAGCTATTTTACTTTTTTCTAAACATTCTGCCATTGCTTTCGGAACATTTGACAAAGCAAACTCATAAATTTTTCGTCCGTGCATTTTTATATAACGAACATCTGGATCATGAGTAGTGTTGAATGAGTTTCCAAAAAATAAATAATAGGCTTCATCATAGGTAAAAGTAGCTGTTTCATGAGCCAATATTCCTCCTTCTTCCTCAGTAGCTTCAATTATTGTTGCACCTGCTCCATCAGAATATATCATTGAATCTCTATCATGAATATCTACCACTCTCGATAGGGTTTCTGCACCAATCACTAAACATTTTTTTGCCATTCCAGCTTTAATAAAAGCTTGTGCTTGAATAACCCCTTCAATCCAACCTGGACAACCAAAAAGCATATCATAGGCAACGCATTTTGGATTTTTAATCCTTAAATCGAATTTTACACGTGTAGCCAAACTTGGCAATATGTCGGTTTGAATTGCTCCTTTCTTTACATTTCCAAAATTATGGGCAAAGATTATATAATCTAATGTTTCTGGATCAATTTTCGCATTTTCAATTGCTTTTCGGGCAGCTATTGTGGCTATGTCTGATGCATTTAAATCTTCTGTAACATATCTTCTTTCTTGAATCCCTGTAATTTCCAGAAATTTTTGTGCTACTACATCATTAGGGTGCGGAAAAGGTGTGCCATCATCATTTAAAAAAACATGCTTTGCAAAATCTATATTTGAGACAACTTCTGTAGGAATATAACTTCCAGAACCTGTTATTTTGATATTCATAATATTGTGTTTCTATAACGAATTTATCATTATTTTTTAGAAATATACTTAAACAGTTTATAATATTTAAAGTAATTACAGAATAATCACTTTATTACACATATATTATTTATTTCTCTATTTTTCCACGTTTTATTGCGAAAACTTTATTTGCAATACTGTTGCCATATTTAATGCCTGCGTTTTCATTTGTTCCACTTTTTCTCCTGCAAAATAGTCATCTAAAGATGCATATAAATGTTTTAACCAAGTATCAAAGTGTTCTTTTGTAAAAGCAGCTTTTTCATGCACTTCTTTGTGTTTTTGAAACATATTATTATGATAACCTCCTTTTAAAAACAAGGCTTGTTCCCAAAAAGTAGCTAATATTTCAAAATGTTCTTCTAAATGTTTATCGGTATTCGTTATTTTGGTAAAGAAAAAACTAATAGAATCATCTGCTAAAAGTTTATCATAAAACTTTCTCATTATAAGTATTATATCTTCTCTAGTCTCTATGTCTCTCATAATATGTTGTTCTTTTTTGAATTTATTTTTTTGAATTGCTTTTGACTAATTATTTATTTATTCAACAATTTAAAACGCAAAGATACTAACAGACATAAAAAATGTCATAACGATTAGAAGTAAGATTTTTTATTTTCTTAACTTCACTCGAAATGACATTTTTATTTATTTATGAGTAGCTTAAGTTTACAGCCTTAAAACTCTATACACTAAGTACTACCCCATTATTATTTACATATAAGCCTCAATAGGTGCACAGCTACAAACTAAATTTCTGTCTCCATAAGTATCGTCTACGCGACGTACGCTTGGCCAGAATTTATTTTCCGCAATATACTCTAAAGGATAGGCTGCATTTTCTCTTGTGTATGGTAAATTCCAATCGTTAGCAGTAACCATTGCAAGAGTGTGAGGTGCATTTTTCAACACGTTGTTTGGTTCTTCTGCTGTTGCTGCTTCAATTTCTTTACGAATAGAAATCATTGCATCACAAAAACGGTCTAACTCAGCAATATCTTCACTCTCCGTTGGCTCCACCATTAGTGTTCCATTAACCGGGAAAGATACCGTTGGAGCATGGAAACCATAATCCATTAAACGTTTTGCAATATCTGTTACTTCAATACCATTAGCTTTAAACGAACGACAATCTAAAATCATTTCGTGAGCTGCACGTCCCATTTCTCCTGAATATAATACTGGATAATGAGATTCTAAACGTGCTTTCATATAATTAGCATTTAGAATAGCATAGTGTGTAGCATTTTTCAATCCTTCTGCTCCCAGCATAGTGATGTATCCATAAGAAATTAAACATACTAAAGCCGAACCATAAGGAGCCGCAGAAATAGCTGTGATCGCTTGCTCACCTCCTACTTTGATTATAGGGTTTGAAGGCAAGAATGGCACTAATTTTTCATTCACACAAATTGGTCCAACACCTGGTCCACCTCCACCGTGAGGAATAGCGAACGTTTTGTGTAAATTAAGGTGACAAACATCTGCTCCAATAGTAGCTGGATTGGTTAATCCAACTTGAGCATTCATGTTTGCACCATCCATATATACTAATCCTCCATTGTCGTGGATTATTTTTGTAATTTCTTTAATAGCACTTTCATATACACCGTGAGTCGATGGGTAAGTTACCATCAAACAAGATAATTCATCTTTATATTGGATTGCTTTTGCTTTTACATCTTCTACATCGATATTACCGTTTTCCATTGTTTTGGTCACGATAATTTTCATTCCGGCCATGGCTGCCGATGCAGGATTTGTTCCATGAGCCGATGCAGGGATTAAACATACTGTTCTTTGATCATCTCCTCTAGATTGGTGATATGCTCTAATAGCCATTAAACCCGCATACTCTCCTTGTGCTCCAGAATTAGGTTGCAATGTTGTTCCTTGGAAACCTGTAACAACGTTTAATTGTTGCTCTAATTTTTTAAGAACAATTTGATACCCTTCTACCTGCTCAATAGGTGCAAATGGGTGAATGCTGTTCCAGTTTGCCATTGATAATGGTAGCATTTCAGCCGCAGCATTCAATTTCATAGTACAAGAACCCAAAGAAATCATAGAATGATTCAATGATAAATCTTTACGCTCTAGTTTTTTAATATAGCGCATCAACTGACTTTCAGAATGATGATTATTGAAAACCTCATGTTGTAGGAAAGCTGATTTTCTTTCTAAACTTTCTGGAAAACTAATTTCCGATACCAATTCTGAAACTACAAAAGGTGCTTTACCCGTAGCTTCAGCAAAAATAGCAATCAGTTGGTTGATGTCTTGCAATGATGTTGTTTCATTGAAAGAAATTGAAATTGTTTCTGCATCTACATAGTAGAAGTTTACTTCGTTTTGTTCTGCGATAGCTTTTACTTTTTCTGCATTAGCTTTTACTAAAATTGTATCGAAGAATGCTGTATTGGTTTGATAAACACCTAATTTGTTTAAGGCTTCAGCTGCAGTAACTGCTGATGCATGTACTTTTGATGCAATATATCTTAACCCTTTTGGTCCGTGATAAACCGCATACATACCTGCCATAACTGCTAACAACACCTGAGCAGTACAAATATTTGACGTTGCTTTCTCACGTTTGATATGTTGTTCACGTGTTTGTAGTGCCATACGCAATGCTCTGTTTCCATTCGCATCTTGAGACACTCCAATGATTCTTCCTGGCATACTGCGTTTGTACTCTTCTTTAGTTGCAAAGAAGGCTGCATGTGGGCCACCATAACCCATTGGAATACCAAATCGCTGTGTTGTTCCAACCACAACTGCTGCACCCATTTCTCCTGGAGGCGTTAGTTTTACTAATGATAAAATATCGGCTGCAACCGCAACTTTTATTTCATTATCATTGGCTTTCTTAATAAAATCAGCATAATCATATACTTGACCATATTTCCCAGGATATTGTAAAATAGCCCCAAAGAAATCGCTCGAAAAGTCAAACGTTTCATGATTTCCTACTACTAATTCAACACCAATTGGCGTTGAACGTGTTTGTAACAAAGACAATGTTTGTGGTAAAATTTCTTCAGAAACGAAAAATTTGCAAACGTTGTTTTTCTTTTGATCACGTGTACGCACGTCAAACAACAAAGCCATCGCTTCTGCTGCTGCTGTACTTTCATCTAGCAAAGACGCGTTGGCAATTTCCATTCCTGTCAACTCAATAACTGTAGTTTGGAAATTTAAAATAGCTTCTAAACGACCTTGTGCAATTTCTGCTTGATAAGGTGTATAAGCTGTGTACCATCCTGGGTTTTCAAAAATATTTCTTTGAATAACAGCAGGCACAATCGTTGGGTGATACCCTAAACCAATGTATGATTTAAATAATTTATTTTTTTTACCTAATTCTTGAATGTGATTTAAATATTCATACTCTGTCATTGCTGGATCTAAATCTAAATCAGCTTTTAATCGAATATCATCAGGAATAGTTTCGTAAATAAGTTGTTCCATATTTTCAACTCCTATCGTTGAAAACATTTTTTCTAGGTCGTTTTCACGAGGACCTATGTGTCTCAAAGCAAATGCATCTGTTCTCATATCCTTAAAGAAATATATGATTTTGTGTGTTGTTATTGGGCAACAAAAGTAATTATTAATCTTGTAATATTTATGTTTTAAAAAGCTATTTTTTGTGATTTTATAAACTAAATACTAATGTTATTAACACTTTACTTATTTTTGTTTCATGAGTATTTTCAAAAACATTCTTCATTTTTATATTGAAAGTAGCCTTCATGTTGCTTTTGCGGTTTATGCTTTAGTACAAATTACTTTTTTAAAGTTAAACATTTCTCCCGATGATTCTGTTGCTCATTTTGCTTTTTGCGGTACAATTGTTGGCTACAATTTTATAAAATATGACGAATTAGCTCGTGTTAAAAAAATCAAACTAACCTCTCGTTTCAAAGCAATTATTATCTTGAGTGCTCTTTCCTTTTTGGGTGCTTTATATTCCTTTTTAGAACTACAATCCAAAACCAAGTTTATTGGCTTCATTACTCTTATCATTACCCTACTCTATACCTTGCCTTTTTTTCCAAATAAAGAAAATATGAGAAATTGGAGTGGTTTAAAAATCTATTTAGTGGCACTGGCTTGGGTATTTGTCACTGTCATTTTACCTGCTGTTAATGCAAATTATAACTGGGACTCTATAATAGCATTAAAAAGTTTACAACGATTTATTTTAGTTTTTATTCTGATGCTAATTTTTGAAATAATCGATTTAAAAGTTGATAACTGGCTTTTAAAAACCATTCCTCAACAAATTGGTATTCCAAAAACAAAGTTATTAGCCTATTGGCTCTTAATCATTTTTATTGGCTTAGACAGTATAATCAACACAACCGTAAAAAATATTTTTCCAACACTCAGTATTGCAGTTATTATTGCCTTTTTTACACATTTTGCTTCCATAAAAAGAAATACCTATTACACTAGTTTTTGGGTGGAAAGTATTCCTATTTTTTGGTTCATTTTACTTTTACTATGATTGTCTTTGAAATGGCAAACTTAAGCATGCAACCCATATATTTAAGTTTTTTTTTATCCGCATAGAAAGATAGTTTATTCAACAGGCAAGCACACAGAGCTTCATATTCTCTCATGTTTGAATACTTTTAAAGACTATGTTTGTTTTTGACTTCATTATATTTTTTTTTGAGCTATGTTCTTAATTCCTGAAGTTCTTTACCCTTTCATACTATTTCTGATTAATCCACGTTATATGTATTGACATGTTTATGTTTATAAAATTAAAGTTTAAAAACCTGTATTCGTTTTTAGTAGCAATTATTTCATTTATAATTGCTACTTTTTTGTTTTATTTCTAAAAATTTAGATTTAAATAAGTAGCAAAATTATTTTCATATAAAATTTGCTACAATAATTGTAGCAAAAATAACGTAGCGCTTTTTTTACTACAAAAAATTTGCTACAAAAGTCGTAGCATTTTTTTTGTTTTTTATAAAATTGCTTCATAAATTGTATAAAAAATAGACAACCATGAAGAAAGATGAAACAGAAAAAAACATTAGAGCGCTTTTGGGAACAACTCAGGAAGAAATGGCACTGTTGTTATTAGTTACGCGCAGCCAATATTCTTTATTTGAGTTAGGCAAAAGAGATTTACCCATTGAGGCAAAAAAGAAACTTTCCGACATGCTTTCTTTCGTTGAAAAAAGAAAGAAAAACCCAAAAAACGAATTGCAAAAAAACAATGACGAAGAAAAGAAGAAAATAAAACTGTTCAAAGAAGAGATTCAAATCAACCATTCGCAACTGCTCACACTAGAAAAAAAATTAGAAAGCCTAGAAAAACTAAACAACAAAAGCAAAGCAACCTTAATCTTAGCCGATTATTTAGAACAAAGTAATGATTTTGGAAAAGACTTAGCCAATAGTTTTCGTTATAAAGCCAATAGTGATTTAAAAAAAAGTGACACCCAAATCAGAGAGAAATACAAACTAAAAATCTTAGCGCTAAAATCCTATAATAAAGAATTAGAAAAAGCGTTAAAACATATAAAATCTAAAAAATGAAACGCTTTTTCAAAAGACTACTGAGCGTCTTTATAGTCCTTTTCGTAATCATGAACCTCATTGCTTTTTTTCATGCCTATAAATTAACCCATTTTTCTGAAGACAATCTAGAAAAAACAAAAAGTCCAGAAAAGCTAACTTTTCTTGAAAAAACTAAGGTGTTATTTTTCGGAGTTAATAATCCAAAGCCTAAAGGCACAAAGTTTCCAACTCAAAAATTCGAAACAATTACATTAAAAAGCAATAAACAAATTGAATGTTGGAATATTAAAAAAGAAAATTCAAAAGGGATTATCCTTTTGTGTCATGGTTACAGTGGTGAAAAATCGGCAATGCTAGACAAATCGGATATTTTTATAGAAAATGGATACAGCACAATGTTAATTGATTTTATGGGAAGTGGTAACTCTGAAGGAAACCAAACCACCATTGGCTATATGGAAGCAGAACAAGTGAAAACAGCCTATGATTACCTCAAAAATAAAGGAGAAAAAAACATTTATTTATTTGGCACCTCTATGGGAGCCGTTGCAATAATGAAATGCATAAACGATTACAAAATTAGTCCAAAAGGAATTATTATAGAATGCCCTTTCGGCTCCATGTATGAAACAGTATGTGCTCGGTTTAACAGACTAAACGCTCCTACTTTTCCAATGGCAGAAACACTACTTTTTTGGGGTGGTGTTCAAAACGGCTTTTGGGGATTTGATCACAATCCTACTGAGTACGCAAAAAACATAGACTGCCCTACTTTATTACTATATGGTGAAAACGACAAAAGCGTTAGTCGAAAAGAGATTGATGCTATTTTCAAAAACATTACAGGTAAAAAAACATTAAAGATTTACAAAAACACAGGGCATGAAAACTACCTTATAAAAAACAAAACCGAATGGACAAAAAATAGTATGGATTTCATTTCCGAATACTAAAAAAACAGTTTTTTATCTGAGATCACACATTTATACGCACGTAAAATCTAAGAAAGCACATACAAATATACATTGTGTAATACAATTTATAATCATAACTTTACTGAAATTATAAAAAACGCAAACTTTTAAATTCAACAAAATGAAGCCATTAAACTTTCTGTTCTTCTAATTATACTTTTTACTTTCACTACCTCATGCAATCAAGAACCATTACCTATTTTATTAATAGAAAACACAACAAGACATGACAAATGAACAGATTATATTTATTCTCACTATCCAAATTTAAAAGACCGTATTAAAGTATTATATTTTAGCTATTCAACTAGATCATAACCTCTTGACAAAACACACAAATACTTTACCAATATAAAACATAACAAAATGAAAGAAGAAAATTTTGAAGAGATCATTAAAAACGACGAATCACTTAACAAGCTACTAAATCAAAAAGACGTTAGTGTTTTTAGCAATTTTTCAAACAGCAATTTCAAAAATGAAGGCTTCAAAAAACATATTAACGAAGCGTATAGAACAAGCTATAAAGAGATCTTTGATAGAAATTTTGGCACTTCCGAAGAAGGAAAAATAACAACACTATTCAGATCTGTAGAATTTTTAGCAACACCAGAATTCAAAGAAGAAATTTACAATGATTTAGAGAAAATAATCACAGCAGCTTTAATTAATATAGACACCTATAAAAACACATTAAAGAGTAACCCTACAGATGTGAACATGCCTAATCATTATAAAAAATTCATTAATGAGTTAAATATTGTGAACATAGATATTCTGAATAGGTTTGATGATAATGAAAAAATCAAAACTATTAAAAATCAAATTCTAACCTCTATTTTTGACATTTGTGACATTCTAAGCCAGTTACCCGATAACACAGCTTACAAAATGAATACTTATACTCTAATTTTAGAAAAAGTTCAAAAAATTAAAGACCTTGGTAATCAAAAAGAACGTTTTGAGATTCAAAAACAAAAAGAAAAAACAAAAAATATAGGAATACAGGTTAAACTGTTTGCAGGATTAGCCCTTGTAATTTTATTTGCAATAATTCGAATATTAATTAGATTTTATCGTCACTAATATTTAAAAAAATATTCATAAAAAAACGAAACACAATGGATAAAAATATTACAGATTTTATATCTAACACATTTCTGTCCTATTATCCTGTGAGTGAATCCTCTTTATCACTTCTACATTCAATTGCAACAATTAAAAAATTAAAAAAGAATGAAACCTTATTGTCTTTCGGACAAATATCTAAAGAGTCTCACATCCTATACAAAGGAATTATTGTTTCTAATTTCTTATCGGATGAAGGAAACACCTACTACAAAAATATATTTCTAGAAGGTGATTTCCTTGGTTCTACAGTTTCTGCATTAAAAAGCGAGCCTTCTAACTTTTCTTTAGAAATTATAGAAAACGCTACTGTTATTAGTTTCGATTATTTAAAATACAGAACTTTAATAGAAGAGAATGACGAATTAAAAAACTTCTATATTGCTTATCTTGAAAAAAACTGGATTATAATTAAAGAACAAAGAGAAATTGACATTGTAATGAAAAATGCAAAAACAAGATATTTAAACTTCATCAATCTTCATCCTGAAATAGAAAAAAGAGTTCCACTTCATTATATTGCATCTCATTTGGGCATTACACCCACGCAATTGAGTCGAATTAGAAAAAACACATGACCTCAACATATGTAAAGAAAATATAGTTTTCATCTTCGCATCTTTGTCAAATGAAAATTATTTTTATTTATTGTGCAGCATTTATTGGAGGTGTGTTTTTAGCCATACAAGCTGGTTTCAATACGCAACTAGGTTCTATTTTAAAACAACCTCTTATAGCTGTAATTTCGACTTCGATTACTAGCACTATATTTGCTGGAATTGCATTGTTTATATTTAAAAAAAACAACATTCAAACAAATCATTTCGCTCAAGTGCCAACCTATTTATGGTTTGTTGGCGGACTTTGCAGCGCAATTGGTATTTCATTATACTTTTATACAATTCCAAAATTAGGCATTTCAAAAATGATCTCTTTTGGTCTATGTGGTCAACTCATATTTTCTATAATTGCAGGAAAATATGGCTGGTTAAACCTTCCTATTGAACCCATCACAACAAAACACATCTTAGGTATTTTATCGCTTATAATTGGTATTTTCTTAATCAATTCTAAATAAAAATGAACACTATCGAATTAAACATTAACAATCTAACAGCACTTTGGAAAAATGCTTGTATTCCTTTTAATACTTATTATACAAAAGAGAGTATTGAATATTGCTCTATTCCTAATTCAAATTGGCCCAACAGAATTTGGACAAAGGAAAAAATAACCAAAGAAAACATCTTAAAGATTTCAGATATTATTCAAAACTACAAATCAGAACTTATCTTTTCTTTTTTTAATCAAAACAACTCAAATGAAGAAGATTTAATTCTAGAAAATGGTTATTCTGAAAATTTTAGTCAACATGGGATGAGTTTAAAATTAAATAACGCATTCAGCACGAATTACTCTCTTGATTTTAAAAAAATTACAACGCAAAAACAATCTGAAAATTGGTGTAGTACGTTTAAACAAGCATTTGGCTATATAATTAGTAGTGAAACAGTATTTAAAAATTGTACTAACATTGATTATTTCATCATTTATCATCAAAACCAAATTGTTGGAACAATTCTATATTATATAACAAACAACACAATTGGGATTCATAGCTTAGGAATTATTCCATCTATGAGAAAAAAAGGTTATGCTCAAGATATAATGTGTCACATTCTTAACAAAGCATTAGATTTAGGAATCCCTTTAGCAACACTTCAGGCATCAAAAATGGCTAAATCGATGTATGAAAAATTAGGTTTCACTACAGCATTCATGGTTCAAAACTTCAAATTAAACCATTTGTGATTTGAATTTACTGTAAAAAAAATGATGACTTTTTTTGATATGAAATCGCCATTAGCAAAGCGTTTGCTTGCAAACACCAATGAAGATATGCGATTCCATATAACCAATTAAAAACAAATAATTATCTACATATAAAACAGAAAATCAAAACATAATATCGCTACGTTTATGTTTTATATTGAAATAATGAGGAAAGTAAGACGCTTTATTCCAATAAATTCAAGTGATAAATAGTGTTGGTATGAAATTAAATATTGAAAAAATCATTATCTCTTCAATCAAAAATATTTTATATTTGTTCAACACAATTAAAACACAAACAAATTATTGCTATGGGATTATTTTCTAAAATGTTTAAAAAAAACGAAAAAGAAGACGAAAAGAAAATTGTTTTCGCAAAACAAACACCAACAATGGAAGATGCCTATAGCAACGCACAAAAGACTTTTAAATATTTTTGGAGAGAGGTGTATTGGGAATACAGAAGAATCATTCCAGCACATGATTTATCGATAGTAAAAGTTCCTTTTCAACAAAAGTTTGAAGATTTTGACGAACCTATTGTTGAGCATATGTGGATTAATGAGATTGAGTTTGATGGAGAAAATATTACTGGCACTTTAATGAACACTCCAAATCAATTAACTAATATTGCTAATGGAGATACTGTTACAGTTAAACTAACCGAAATTAGTGATTGGATGTTTTCTATTGGAGGAAAAACGCATGGTGGATTTACCATTCAACTTCTTCGTTCAGACATGAGTGAAAAAGAACGCAAAAACCATGATGCTGCTTGGGGTTTAGATTTTGGAGATTATGATGCTATTTTAATAGCTTATGAACAAGAAAAACATCCTGAAAATTTAATTGAACACCCTATGAGTAGAAATATGGTAGAAAAATTTCGTGAGTTTTTAAATAACAATCCTGATGAAATAAACGCCAAAGATGGTTTAGGCTACACAATACTACATAGAGAAGCAATTGCAGGTAACAAAACGATAATTGATGTACTAAAAGAATTTAATGCTGACTTTACTATTAAAACGAACCATGGCAAAACAGCAGCAGATTTTGCTCAAGATTTAAATTGGGAACATTTAATTCCAATATTTCAAAACTAAATAATCAACTTATTTATCCTTTTATTTTCTTATAGTTTTATTGTATGAAATGTTAAATTTCACATTTAAACAATCATAAAACAGGTCTCCACTTATCATAAAAAGTGAAATAACCATAAAAAAACATATTTTTTTTATTCGTAATTTTGTAATCCCTAAATTTAACAAATTACCTATGAAAAAACAATTACTCACTCTTGTTGGGTTGGTATTGTCTTTGCTTGCACACGGACAAATGGCAAAAGAATCCATTCAACTTAAAAAAATCAATTGCGTTGAAACCGATTTAAAGACTGGTGAAAAACTAACAAAAACCTATTCGTTTGAAAATGGAAAACTGACTTCCATAAAAACTTCCGATATTATTCAATATTTCTATTATAACAAAGACGGAAAATTAGACAGAACGTTAAAGGAAAACGAAAACAATTACTGGAAAGAATTAACAACCTATTTTTATGATGAAAATGATAATCTAATCAAATACATCAACAAATATGACGAAGGAAACAAAAGTGTAACAAAAACCGTTACTTATAAGCATCAAGGTGGTCGCATAAAAGCACTTACTAAAAGTAGTCTTAGTAATGCAAAATTCACTCAAAGTATTGACTACTTCTTTAAAGACGACAAAATTGTTAATGAATCTGAACGCAATCTTAGTGATAAAATAATCAACAACAAACGAATTGATTACAATGAAAACGACATCATCACCTACAAAGGACTATTTGGAGACAAAACAGTAGACAATTATAATTATGACGATAAAAAATCTGTCATGCAATTGCTAGTAAAAAATGTTTTTGGGAAAAATTATCAAACAATTGTTCATTTAATTTCTTCTCAAGAAAAAGAGTTTCCTTTAGAATGCATTTCAGATCATAACCTTACAGAGTTTTCATCTTCCTCACCGTCAAAAACAGGATATACTAAAAAATTTACTTATACTACTTTTGACTATCCCGAAAGTTATACTCAAATTATAGACAAAACTAAAACAGTGGTCACCTATGAGTATGAATAAATTTTCAATACTCAACACTCAAACCCAAATAGTACATTAGAATTCTATTATAAAAAAGGCTACTGAATAAATTTACTGTAGCCTTTTTAAGTACTCAATCTAGCTAATACTACATTTTGGAAGACAAAAGTTGCCTAATTCTCATTATAGGTTCTAATTCTTTTACACTTAAAACCCCATTTCATTCCATTTTTTCTCCATCTTATTCCATTTTCTTTGATTTACTGGCTATTTTAAACGCTCTTTGTAAAGAATTACTGCATAACCAAATAATCAAAAATATTTCATGTAAATTAAAGTTTTACAGCTTGTTATAAAAAAAAAAAAAAACATATTTGATTTATCTGTAATTTTACACTTTAAAAAACACATAATAAATGAAAAACAAAAAAACAAAGTACTATGTAGCCATGCTATTTAGTTTGGGAGTTTTCGCAATGAATGCCCAAAACAGCACTAATAGTTCTGGAGGTAATGCTACTGGAGCTCAGGGTAGTGTTTCCTATTCAATTGGACAAACTTTCTACACAACAAGTACAGGAACTAGTGGAACAGTTGCACAAGGAGTTCAACAACCCTATGAAATTTCTGAGGTGTTATCTTCTCCAGATTTTTCTGAATTGGTAAAAGATTTAAACATTTTCCCAAACCCTACAACTGACGTGTTAACGTTAACTTTAAAAAATTTAAACAATCTTGAGTTAGATTACCAAATCATGGACATGAATGGAAAAGTTCTTCTAGCTCAAAAAAACATTAGCGATGAGACAAACATTACTGTTTCCTCTTTTCCATCGGCAATCTATTTTCTAAAAGTAACTAACCAAAACAAGGAAGTTAAAACATTTAAAATCATTAAAAAATAATTACTATGAAAAAAATAATTACTCTTATAGCTGTATTATTAATCAATACAATTGCCTTTGCTCAAATTCCACAAAAAATGAGCTACCAAGCCGTTATTAGAAATGCTAGTGACGCATTAGTAACATCAACTGCAGTAGGTATGCAAATCAGCATCTTACAAGGTTCATCTACTGGATCTGCTGTATATGTTGAAACACATACACCAACAACTAATGCTAACGGTTTAGTTAGTGTAGAGATTGGTTCTGGCTCTGTGGTTTCTGGAAATCTTTCTACAATTGATTGGTCAACAGGGAACTATTATATCAAATCGGAAACAGATGTAACAGGTGGAACTAATTATACTATTTCTGGCACAAGCCAATTATTAAGCGTGCCGTATGCAATGTATGCAGGGAAGGCTGAAGGTACTTTAGCAAATGGTCTAAATGCAGGAAACACCCCATACTGGAACGGTACAACTTGGGTTACGAATGGAAATAATTTTTATAATAATGGAGGAAATTTAGGAATCGGCACAACAAATCCTTCTACCGCAAAACTAGTAATTAATACTCCAGCAGGACAACGAGGTTTAGATTTAGCTAGCGCAGATAGTTATGCAAACTTGAGAGTAATTCAAAATTCTACTAGTGCAATTGACAAAGATTTGTATTTAGGATATAACAGTGGTGCAACAAGTAGTTTGCACTTATATTCTAACAATATAGAATCTATGACTGTAAAGAATAATAATGTTGGTATTGGAAACAATAACCCAACAGCAAAATTAGATGTTGCAGGTACTATAAAAATTGCTGATGGATCACAAGGAGCTGGAAAAGTTCTAACTTCAGATGCTAATGGTTTAGGAACTTGGGCAGCACCTGCTAATACTGCACCTTATTATAATTTATTCAGTACTTGGGATGGAACGAATCCACAGGCATCAGCACCTTTTACCCTTGGAAACTCTGGAACTATGGTAACTTTTGCAATTTATAACAATTGTGCTCAAGGACAATTATTTGGAGGAACAATGATAATAAACCCAGCAGGAGAAATAACAATTATTAATTATTCGAATGTATTAGCAAGTGCTACAATGTCTGCTACTGGAAATGTGATCACTTTAAATTCAGGATGTGGAGCTATAACCATGACATTTAATGTTACAGGATCTTCTTGCACAATAACCACTGGTGGTGTTCCTCTAGCAAATACACAAACAAAAATGACAGTACTGGCTTTCTAATCTAGTATAATTTTTTATTCATTATATTTAAAAAATAAACTAAAAAATAAAAGTATGAGTAATACAAATCAACAAGATAGTTCTTGCGAAAAAACTGTAAAACCTGCTGGTGTTGAAGTACCGAAAGTTTTGGTAAGTAAATTAGATTTTCAAATAAAATTTCCTAATCCAAGACATGACAAACCATTGCCACCAACTGTTCAAGCTACAATAAACGATAGTAAAGAATTAGAAATTAGCATGGTTGTATTTGTAAGCGAAAACACAAATGTAGATCCAGATAGTTTATGTGTTATTCAAGATTTTAGTTATACTAACAACAAAACGCCTTTTGCCAATTTTTATGTATGTTATGACATAGCTCCAGAACCTTGTTCTACTTTCAATCTTTTTCAATTGACATTCAATGCTATTACTTCTCCTGAAGGATATACTCCAAATGGAATCCTGCCTAAAGATATGCCAATACCAAACATATTAGATTTGAAAGAAATTGTTTCTTTTTTATGGGATGAAGATCCCGTTGGTTCCAGAGGAACAGTTACTACTGTTCAGCAAGGAGTTGGTTAGTCAATATTTTTTAAATTTTAACATGAGAAAATCCATAATTGAAAAATTATGGATTTTTTTTTAAATATATTTGTGCTTACTCCAAAAATCACAAGAGACAATGATTAAAGTAAGACAATTTATATTGACACTATTTTTTTTTTATACTTCATTTCTTCACTCTCAAAAAGACATTGATAGTTTATTCTATTCTTCCGTAAAAACAATAGTAAAAAAGTATCCAAAAGAGCATTATATTCAAAAAGCTTCTTTGTTTTTTTATGAAAAAAACTGGGATTCGACCCTAGTATATTCAATGAAACAGCTAGTGCTTCCCAATCAAAAAAAAGATTTAGAAAATTATTGCCATTTTCTAAGAGGATTCAGTTTTAAACAAAAGAAGCTCTTTAAAGAAAGCCAAAAAGAATTTTATTTCATATCACCTGAATTTTACCTTTATCATATTGTTAGATTACTTTTAGGTGAAATTGCTTTAGAGAAAAAAGAGTTTATTGAAGCCATTAATTATTTTAAAGAAATTGAATTTCTGAATGACAATAAGCTTCTGTTCATAAAAAAACACACCGTTACACATAATTTAGGCCTATGTTATTTACACTTAGAAGAATTTGATAAAGCAGAATTCTATTTAATAGAAAGTGTAAAACTCCAAGAACAACAAAAAGATTCTTTAATGCTCGTTGGTTCTTATGGTGATATTGCTACTTTATACTACGATCAATACAAAGACAATCTTGCAATTCCTTTTTTTGAAAAAGCATATCAACTTTCTAAAAAAACAAAAGATTTTCAGTTAAAACAAAATACAGCTCTCAATATGGCTGTTGTGGAAGAAAACCGTAAAGATTTCCAGAAAGCATTAGCCTATAGAAAAGAGTTTGAGCAATGGAGAGATTCACTAAACGATCAGAATAAAGTTTGGGAAGTTGCCCAATTAGAAAAACAATTTGCGGTTAAAGAAAAACAAAAAGAAGTAAGTCTTCTTCAAGCAGAAAACAAAATAAAAATAGCCGAAAGAAATGGATTATTCTATTCTGCTATCGTTTTACTTTTATTACTTGCCACAGGTTTCTATTTCTACAGGGAAAAAATTAAGACCAATAAGATTATAGTAGCACAAAAAGAAAATCTAAACGAACTAAATGCTACAAAAGACAAATTATTTTCTATCGTTAGTCACGATTTGCGTTCTTCTGTAAATGCCATGAAAACAAGTAATACCAAACTACGAGAAAATTTAACCTCTAAAAATTTAGATGAAATTGATGCTCTTTTGCATCAAAACAATACTATTGCTAATAGTACCTATAATTTATTAGACAACCTATTGCATTGGGCTTTACTACAAACCAAACAATCCTATTTTGAAATTGCATCGCTACGTTTATATTTTATTGTTGAACAAGTTGCTTACAACTATTTGCCATTAATGCAGGAAAAAAATATTGCGTTTGAAAATACTGTTTCCAAAAAAGACATAATTTCTGCCGACCAAGAATCGCTTAAAATTATTCTTCGAAATTTTTTAGACAATGCAATTAAATTTTCCAATGAAAATGGCATTATAAAAATTTATTCTCAAAACATTAATGATCATTATTGTAATTTAATTATTGAAGATAATGGAAAAGGAATGACCGAAGCAACAAGAAAAAATCTTCTAAAGGAAACGACATTATTAGCAAAAAAAGAAAACGAGAATACAATTGGCACAGGCTTAGGAATGCAATTATGCAAATCGATGATTCAAAAAAACAAGGGTAAATTAGATATAGAAAGTGAATTTGGAAAAGGGACGAAAATCATTGTATCTTTGCTTAAAACACCCTCAAATGGATAAAATCAACGTACTAATTATTGAAGACACTCCCGTAGAAAGCGAAATATTAATTAAAGTATTAGAAGAAAACAATTATAATGTTGTTGGTGTTGCAACCAATCATAAAGACGCTCTTTCTCTATTTTACAACAATAAAGTAGATATTGCCATTGTGGATATTTTCTTAAACGGTTCACCTGATGGTATTGCATTTGCAGAAACTATAAATATTGTTCCAAAAGCTTCAAAACCCTTTGTTTTTTTAACCAGTTCTTCTGACAGACAAATATTTGAAAGAGCTAAATTAACCAAGCCATTCAGTTATTTAATGAAACCCTTTAATGAGCTAGAACTTTTATATGCG
This sequence comes from Flavobacterium sp. KY-23415, assembly GCF_055384985.1. Classification (NCBI taxonomy): domain Bacteria; kingdom Pseudomonadati; phylum Bacteroidota; class Flavobacteriia; order Flavobacteriales; family Flavobacteriaceae; genus Flavobacterium; species Flavobacterium sp. KY-23415. The sequence goes on from NZ_AP044001.1 coordinate 537,925, forward strand.
CTAGAATTAGCTGTTGAAAAATTTTATGCACAAAATGATGTTTTCCTGAGTGATGAAGAAGACACCGTTATTAGTGATGAATATCTATTTATAAAAAAAGGCAAATCACTAAAAAAAGTCCTTATATCTGAAATAGTTTATATTGAAGTAGAAGAAAAATATTGTAATATCATTACAGAGAAAGAAAAGTTTGTAATTCTAATTTCATTAACTAAAATTTTAGAACTCCTCGATCAAACAATGTTTTCAAGAACACATAGAAATTACATCGTAAATAATAAAAAAATAACCGAAATTATACCCACTGACAATCTTATTCTTTTAAGCGGTGGGCACAAAGCGACTTTAAGCGAAAAATATAAAGACATCATTAAAAAGGTGCGCACACTCAAGTAATGATAATTTTCTAATGCATATTAAAAATGCTCTTATGCACATAATTTAATGTCTCATGCCAATTTTCAAAAAGCAAATGCTTTAAGAAAATAACTTTATGAAATAATAAAGATAAATAAAGTACATCATGGCAACATTAAAAGTAATTTTTAAAAACAATAGTAAACTATCAGACAAGCTTGTGTCGATTGGTTTTGTATCTGGTAGCACAACAGCACCTTTTAGTATAAGCTGTCCAAGTTCAAATCCTTTAAAACCATCAGAATTTGAGATAAAGCCCTTAAACGAGACCAAGGGCGAAGGCAATTGGTATTCTTTTGAACAATTAAAAAACGGAGTTTCAATAGAAAATTTTAGTGGTCGAATTTACATTTCATACGGTCAAACTTGGTCAGTTTTGAATGCTGGCTATGAACCTGCACAAAACATTACCGATCAAAATTTCTTTCTTCGCTATGACAAAATGGAACTCACCTTTAATGGTAATGTTGCAGATGTAGCCGACTTAACAAGCATTGATTATTGGAGTATTCCAATGCAGTTAGAAACTTCTCTAAATGGAACCGTAGTTCAAACCGATAATGGAATTAAAACAGGAGTAACTTCATATCCCATTTACTCACAATTAAATGCATTAACAACTCCACCACAATCTGGCTTAAATGATGCACTGCCCGCTTTGGTTCCTGGAAATTTTACACAACTGCCTACGCAACCTGGCACTGGTTTTGCGCGCATTATTGGTCCTTCTTCTTATCCTCCAATTGGAGGCGTTCCTGTGATTCCTTATTCTCTTTTTGACAAATACCTAGACCATTTAATTCAAAAATTTGGCCCCAATACACCCGTTGAAAAAACAAACGACAAAGAAAACATCACTGGCTTAGGAAAAGGAATTATTGCTACCATTGCGGGTCAGTTTAACGGTGTTGGTCCAAACGTCCCATCTTCTGGACCACAAAGCGCACAGGCTTATAACTTAACTGCTTCAATAGATAGCACAGGAAACATTACTTTAACAGGAACTGTAGGAAGTGTTCTTGGAACAACAACTATGGTTTACCAAAAAAATGATCTTATTAATCCGAGTGGTATTTATGGTGCTAATGCAGCATTTTCTCTTAACGGTGGAGCATCACAAAATCCTGCAAACGATGTGTTTGGTTGGATAACGGGAGATTTATTAGCTGGTTTTAATATTGGAGCTATTGGATCAGAAACTATAATTAACGGAACAAAAGTTGGAGCAATGACCAGTAGTGAATGGTTCGCAATACCTAACACAGAGTTATTCAGCAATTTACAAAGTAAACCTTCAAATTACAATCAATATGCAGCTACATTGCAAAAACTTTCAGACGCCTATAATTTTGCCTATTCGGATCGTTTTTCTCCTGTATTAGTTTCACTAAACCCATCAACTATTGATACATTACAAATTTCGTTGCTCAATGTATTAGAAGCTGTATAATTCTAAAAAAACTACCTCTATGAGTTCAATAACTATTGAGCTCATTTTGGTTACTACAATATGCTTACTAGTTTTTTTAATTTTCCATAACCAAAAAAAACAGTCTTGTTCTCTAATTATTCTTACTCATGGATAAAACTCAAGTACTCATTCCATTTAACTCACTTTCAAAACATTGAAATAATAACTTTACTATAGAAATTAAAAACTAGCTAGGTTTATTTTCAAAACACGTTTCAAATTAATAGTTCTAAAATACAAACCCAACTGTGTTTACAGTATTTAAAACCTTATGTATTGCAAACCTATTACTAAATGAAACAAGAAATAAAAGTGGAGTTCAGAAACCATATTAAAAAACGAGGCGAAACCTGAAAAGCCTTATGAGTAGGGACAAACAAATAAATTTTAAAAATTATGGAAGCATTTAATGGAAAATGGAAAGATGGTAATGGAGACACAATCGTTGTTACAGGAAAAGAAAATTTTTTAACAGTAAAATACAACAACGGCAGAGGTCCTTTTCAAGGTTTTGAGATCAATTTAACATCACCAGTTATTGATGTAAATTTTACAGACGACAAACCGTTTGTTGGCGTTTTAGGAGAGAGAACAATTTATTGGATTAATGGGACTACTTGGACAAAACAATAATTCTTTTGAATAATTAATCCCAATAAATATTTAATTAAAGGCTAAATTAACTCACAAGCAGTTAGCTTAGCCTTTAACAAAATTTAACTAACATCAATTCATCTCATTTGTTCTTTTATAGTATACAAGTTCTTGGAATAAGAATCCCTAATAAAAACAAAAAATCATGAAAAAAAATCCAAAAATTTTTATAGCAATTGTAATAACTGTAATTGTACTTGTAGTTATATTTAAAACTTGCTCAAAAGAAAAGTATCAAAAAAATGACGATTTTACTATTAACTATAGTTTACCCGAAGATTTACCCGAAGGAGCATCAGAGAAAGAATTAGCAGAGTTTGCATGGAAAGAATTTTTTGCTTTAAACTGGGAATCTTCATGGGAGAAAGATAGTTTAAGAGACCATCCTAATAAAAACTGGACACCTGAACAAAATAATGGACAACCAAATTTAGCTGTATGGGAAACTTTCATTCATCGTTCAGAATTACGCCCTGCCAACGGTAAAAGAACAAAAGATTTAAGCAAAGGGAAACCTCATTATACTTTTGTTGATTCTACTCTAGTAAACAATGGAAGTAACAAACTTAATTTATCAAATTATTGGAACATACTCGATGAAGATAATGAAATCGGCTCTGCTTATTTATTTTCAAATGAAAAACAAAATGAAGTGCTCTACATGGCTAAAACTAATTTAGTAGAATATAATTATCTTAAAAAGCATTTCCCAACAGATACACTACTGCACACTGCTGGAGAAAGAATTTCTTCTAATAACACGGAAGCAAATCTTCAACATTTTAAAAGTCTAAAGAAAAAAGGAATGTGTGCTAGTGATAGTCTTACTGAAAATGGATATATCTGTTTACCATGTGGAGATGAGAATGGAAATAAAGGTGCAACAGAAATAAAATTGGCTTTTAGAAAATTAGACTCTTTAACAGATGATGTCAGACGATTTATTACTAAAAAAGTGATTGTATTTGTTCAAGACAAAGAATCGGATTCAATAATTGCAAAAGAAGAAAATTATGGTTTAATAGGAATGCATATTATACATAAAAGTAAAAATTACCCAAGTTTTATTTTTGCTTCTTTCGAGCAAGTTGATGTTCGAAATAACAATATGCAAACAATTGGAATAGATACCGTAAAAGTTAACGATAATAATTATGTTAATGAAGATCCTCATCGATTAAATCCAGTCATTGAAAGAGTAATTCCCGAAAGCATACAAGAAGTAAATAATTTGATAAAAGAAGCTATTATCAAATTAAACCCGAATTCGAAATGGCAATATTATCAGTTAGTTGGTGTTCAGGCAAACCCAACAGATTATACTCAAAGAAATAATGATAATAATTATTTTATGGCTAACTATGTAATAGAGTCTGATTTAAAATTAACCAATTTTCATGGTTCTTTTGGCGATCCCTTCAATTCAATTATTCAAAATGTAGTTTCTAACGGCAATAGCTATAACATGGGAGGTTGTATGGGATGTCATGGGCAATCACAAGTGAATTTTGGAACCGACTTTAGTTTTCTCTTAGATAGTGGCAATAACAAACCAGTAATAAAACCAGATTTACTTCAAACATATCAAGATGCATTAAACTCTGTTAATAAAAAGAAACTAAAAACTTTTCTTAAAAAGAATGTAAAATAATAAGACTATTATCATTTGTAATTTGAATTTGCTTTAAAATAAAAGTCAAGGCATGATACTGTTCTTTTTAATTGTACATAAAAAAGGGCATTATATTATAGTAAATTCTAGTTGTAATAGACCTTAACAAAATTAAGAAATTACTATAAAAACGAGGCGAAATCTGAAAAGCCATAGAAGTAGGAACAAACAAATAAATTTTAGAAATTATGGAAACAACTAAAGTTTTTCAATTGTCTGCCGTTAGTCAAAATGATAATGGAGCAGCAGATGGCAACACAATTCTTTGTGAAGTTACAAAAATAACAAATGGAACATTAAGAGCAGGTTCATTCCCTATTAATAAGGAACTTCCTTTACCAACTCCTCCTGGTCAAAATGATTCAGGGCCAACACCTACATGGTTCTTACAACCAGACGGTGCTATTTTAGATACTTCGTTTGAGTTACAAATTTCATGTCCGACAGATAAAAACTATCCAACTACTTCTATAACCGTAAAAGCTTCAGATGTGGAAAAATGGGCTCTAATACCTTATAATGAAAGAGATAATCAAATTTATCAAAATGGGGAATATGGCATTTTTGGTTTTGCACAAGAAGGTCCAAATGGTTTAATCTATACCATTACAGCAGGCGTTTTGAATCCGCAGTTACAAGGATAAAAACACCAATTAATTTATTAAACACAAAGGAGACTGTCCAAAAAGTATCATTTTCAAACTAAACTTATTTTAGTTTCTATTAATATTTGATTATCATCTATAATTAGATTCAGAAATAAATTTGAGATAACAAAAAAAAATTTTTTAACAGTCTCTTTTTTTTGATATGTTTATTTATGAAATAAATTTAAAATGATTTTAGCTCTAGAATACAAAAAATAAGTTAAATTTACTCATTCTAAATAAACATTAATTTTAATAAACATGATCCCAACAAACACAATCGAAGACATTCTCTTACCTCCTGGTAACTCGCTCACTACTCAAGACATAGTAGCAACCACAAATGGACAAATAGTTTTTGATGATAAATTCTATCAATTAATTCCAACACTCCCACAGGCCGAAAGAATAATTACTGAAACGGAAAATAAAATTTCCGTATGTGTACTTTTCTTTTTAAACACAAAATTAACATCTCTAAATTTAAAAGTAAATACACTTTTTACAATAGGTAATAATGGTAAGCCTCAATTACAATTATTTATTTACACCAGTCTTGAAGAAAGAATGAAAATTATACAAAACAAGACAGCAGAAAAACACCATAATGCCTTCACTATCAATTTTGATCTAATGAATAAAAATTGCGAGAGCACATTACCTATTGGATATTCATTAAAGGATATTGAAAAAATTGAAACTTTCCTTTGGGATATTGACCCTAAAACATCAAGAGGGACTGTGACTACTGTACAACAAGTCGCTCCAAATAACTAATTTATTCCCAAATCTAATCATAATCAATGTCAATAATACGTAACTTGTTGTTCCTATTATTAACCATTTCATTAAATGCACAAGAGAAGATTATTTTTTTTAAAGAAATTGAAAAAAAAACCGCTCAGTTCGGTCATATAAAATTTTTCAATGAAACGTATACTTTTTACAAACAAAATGAATGGGATTCTACTTTAGTATACTCTTATAATTTATTAGATACTAAAGAAAATAAAGAACTTTTAGATTATATTCATTATTTCAGAGGTCATAGTTTCAAAAAGAAAAATTTAATTGAAAAGGCTATTAAAGAATATCTTTTAATCTCAACTAATTTTGCATTCTATTGTCATGTTAAAAGTGCTTTAGCAGAGCTTTATTTAATAAAAAATGAATATGCAAAAGCGCTAGTCTATTTTAATGACATTGAAAAGATAAAAAATCGGTTATGCCAACCCAAAAAGAGTGCCTTATTTCACAATATAGGTCTCTGTCATTTTCATCTTTCACAATTTGAAGAAGCAGAGACCTATTTACTAAAAGGAACAACTTTACAAGAAAAAGAAAAGGACACTTTGCTATTAATAAGTTCTTATATGGATATTGCCAACCTTTATTACGAACAATACAAAGACAATCAGGCCATTCCATATTTTGAAAAAGCATATACTTTATCAAAAAAAACAAAGAATTTTGAAATAAAACAAAATGCAGCCTTAAATATGTCTGTTGTGGAAGAAAACAGAAAAGATTTGGCTAAAGCCATGATCTATAGAAAAGAGTATGACCTTTGGAAAGATTCTTTAAACAATCAAAATAAAATTTGGGCAGTAGCCGAAATAGAAAAGAAATATGCTGTAAATCAAAAACAAAAAGAAATACAACTATTAGCTTCTGAAAACAAAATAAAAGCTTTTCAACGAAATGGTTTTATTGCCTCTTCTATTCTATTCTTACTGCTTTTTGGAACCGCTTTTTATTTTTACTACCAAAAGAAGAAAACAAATAAAATTATTGAAGCACAAAAAGAAAATTTAGATGCTCTAAACGCCACCAAAGACAAACTATTTTCCATTATTAGTCACGATTTGCGTTCTTCAGTGAACACGATGAAAGTAACGAACACTAAACTTTTAAAAGACATAGAAAATCGCAACTATGATACTTTAGACAAAACAGTTCACAACAATGCCGCTATTGCCAATAGCACTTTTAATTTACTAGAAAACCTTTTGCATTGGGCCACCCTCCAATCACAACAATTGTATTTTCATATTGAATCGGTTGACTTATTCTCTGTAATGCAACAAATAGAATACAATTACAAACCTCTCTTTGAAAATAAAAATTTGGTTTTTAAAAACACCATTCCAAAAGCTTCTTTTGTTTTTGCCGATTTGGATTCTTTAAAAATAATTATCCGAAACCTCCTTGATAACGCTATTAAATTTTCTAACGATAACGATACTATTACTGTCTTTATTTCCTATAATAAAGAATCTTTCATTAATCTCATCATTGAAGACTCAGGTATTGGAATGAATGAAGAAACCCTAAAAGATTTATTAAAAGAAGGAAACCTATTAAACAAAAAGAAAAATCAGGAAGGTATTGGAACAGGTTTAGGTTTGCAACTTTGCAAATCGTTAATTCAGAAAAACAAAGGTTATTTAACTATTGAAAGTTTTGAAAACAAAGGCACTAAAATGATTATCTCTCTCCCTAAATCAACTTTGTAATGGATAAAATTAACATACTTATCATTGAAGATAACTTAGAAGAAGCAAAAGCACTTGAAAAAGTATTAACGGAAAACAATTATACCGTAGTAGGCATCGCCAATACCTATCAAGAAGCACTATCATTATACTATAAATCACCCATCGATCTTGTTATAATTGACGTTTTTCTAGGTGAAAATCCAGATGGGATTACGTTTGCGGAAACTATTTCAATAGTACCCAATGCACTAAAACCATTTGTATTCTTAACGAACTCTAAAGACCGACAAATTTTTGAAAGAGCCAAACTAACCAAGCCTTTTAGCTTCCTGCTAAAACCTTTCAACGAGTTAGAAGTATTATATGCCATAGAAATGGCCGTTGAAAAATTCTTTAATCAACCCAATGTTTTTGTTAGCGAACATCAAGACACAGTAATCAGCGATAATTTTCTTTTTATTAAAAAGAAAAACGCACTCTACAAAGTAAAAAACGATGACATAATTTATATTGAAGTTGACGATCGATATTGCACCATTATAACGAATACAGAAAAATTTATTATACAAATTTCCTTAGGGAAAATTAGTGAGTTACTTTGTAATAAAACTTTTGCTCAAACCCACAGAAAATATATCGTTAATATTAATGCTATAGAGAAAATTATTTTAGAAGATAATCTTTTGTTATTGAAAGGCAATCACGAAGTCACTTTCAGTGGAAAATATAAGGATATCATAAAAAGTTTTACGGTTTTAAAATAACATATCATTTACTCTAAAGACTAAAAAATCTTCCCCCACAGGAGGTTTTTTTGTTTTATAGCGGCAAACTAATTTCACTCATACCACTAATTCCTTTCTTCTACATCAGAAAATATACCATTCACATCATCTTTTCTATTTTCCATTTATTCATAAACTATTTTTATCTCAGAAAACAAAATCTAGCGCTAGAAAATTGTTTTTCAAGATTAAAAGTAGAGTTCTGCAACTACTATAAAAACGAGGCGAAATCTGAAAAGCCAAAAGAGTAGGAACAAACAAATAAATTTTAGAAAAGATGTCAGAAAACGTTAAAGGAATCATCAATGTTGATAACCAAACAAATGCCTATGCTATTGCAAAACCAAAATCTACTGATATTGATTACGGAAAAATTGAAGAAGGACCATATTCTATTCCTCCTAAAACAAGACAATTAGGAATTAAATGTGAAGGAGCCAAGGGAACTGCTACAGGAACTGATTTTACACAAACTTGGGAAATGAGTACAGGTGGAATCATAAAAGTATATGTAGATGCGCCATATTCAAAAGATAACAATTACAAACTTAAAGAAAACACAACTGCTTATGACGTAACTGCTGAACTCTTAGATAAACATGGGAATGCAGTAGTTGATTTGATTATTAAAGAAAAAAAATAAGCTAAAAAAAACATTCTTATATAGATATATAGATAGAAAGAATACCTATTTTAAATTAAAGATAATAACACCCTGTTTTAAATCTTAAAAAGTAAAACAGGGTTAGTTTCACATTAATTACTAAATAATCGCTCTCCTACATTATTGTATTTAGAATTTAAAGACAGTTATTATAATAACTAAACAGCTAAATATAAAAAATTCATTAAAAACCAATAACTATGTGTACACGTATCACCAAATCTTTTAAAATCAAAGGAAAACAACATCAAATAACAGGAAGAAACATGGACTGGTTTGAATCTCAGCAAACCAATATATGGATTTATCCCGCTGGCATAAATCGAAACGGATCTGCAGGGCCTAATTCTTTTGAATGGACATCAAAATATAAAAGTATCACTGCTGCTGCCTATAACATTGCGACTTCTGATGGAATAAATGAAAAAGGCTTAGTCGCTAATTTATTATGGCTAGCGGATGCAGATTTTCCAAAATTATCTTTTCCCTCTTCCAAAAAACCTATTTCAATTAGCATTTGGGCACAAATGATTCTCGACCTATGTGCTACTGTTGAGGAAGCTATTCAATGTATGAAGCATGTATATGTAGTAACCACTAAATTACCCGAAACAGATAGGTTAGCACTTTGTCATTTATCTGTTAGTGACAAAAAAGGAAATTCTGTAATATTTGAATACAAAAATGAGCAATTGACAACCTCAACAAACATTAATAATTCAGATATTGATCATCTCCATGTTTACAATAAGAAAAAAATGAGCGTTATGACCAATGAACCTTTCTTCAACAAACAGTTAAAGTTGAATTATTTTTGGGAATACCAAAACGAAAAAATCTTTTTACCCGGAAGCCAAAAATCCGAAGATCGCTTTGTTAGAGCAACATATTATTCGAAAAACATTGAAAAAAAATACCAAAACGACTACAATGCATTAGCAAGCATACTAAGCGCTATGCACAACGTAGCAGGTCCGATCGGGAAAAATTATGGAGATCGACCAAATATAAGTCCTACTTGGTGGACAAGTATTAGTGACCATAAAGAACTAGTCTATTACTTTGAGGCTGTATATAGTCCCTCTATCATTTGGATCAATCTAAAAAGTGAATGGATTAATGGGGCGTTAGATAAAATGGAAGGAGAGCATAAAGCACTACGACTAAAATTCGATGAAAATTATCCTTTAGCCTATAACAACGAATTAATTGCTGGAAATGTTGAAAAATATCTTGAACCTTCAAAGACCTTTACTTTTTTAAAGATAGAAGCAGAAACCTTAAATTGTATTGAAATTTGCTAACGCAATAGTTTTTCAGAATAAGTCTATCAAAACAATTCTGTTTACTTCTAATTTATTGGATATCGCTGAAAACATCTTTTTATTTCCTCTTTCCCATAAAAGCTATTTTTATGAAAGAAACCTAGTGCTTGGGATTATATTTTAAACTTAAAAAGAGCAGAATTTATTTGCTAAACACCGTTTAAGTATTCAATCTAAATATTTTTAAGTTATGTCAGACAAAGATGAAGAAAAACAAAAAACATTATCAGCTAATGGTAATACAAAATATGTAATTAATTTTTCTAATACAGATCCAAAAAAGGATGTTGAAATCCTAAAAGAAAACAATACTATAACTAACTCAAAAGAAACTGCATGGACAGTCGGAAATCATGATCATAATAAAATACAGTATGACACATCCTATAATATATTTTATTCTAGTGAAGATTCAATGAGTCCCAATTATATAAGTAAGAAAAAAGATTAATTATTCTATAAGAAAAACAAGAATTAATACTAAATAAAATTATGTCAGAATCACAACTACAAGAAATAATCGCAACCATACGACCTAACCCAAACTATTGGAGTCCCTATGTCATTAATTTTAAAGATGATTTTGCGAAAAAAATATTTGATGAAACCGTGAAACCAAAAGAACCTAATTTTTTTCCATTTGCATACGCTACTCAACCTATTAATGGAGGAACAGCTCTTAGTTTTATTTGCAATAAAGCAATTACAAAAAGAGGTGAACCCTACGAATGCTTTTTAGTCTTCGTATATCAAACATTTGAAAACGAAAATATATTGATGAAAATCCAGAAAATTGAGTACAATTATAACAGTATGTAATGTAAAAAAATGAGGTCTAATTTCATTCACAGCAGAAAAACGCTCATTCACAACATTTATTCAATATTCATTACATTTTAAAAATACCTTTATAGATAAGTAATCAAATATAGTCTTAAAAACCATTTTTAAATTTTTTCAAAAAGTAGATTTTGTTTTTGCTATGACCTTTAAATCAATACTAACCAAGAACATTAAAAATTAATTAATTATGGCAACACAAGACCAACTTAACTTTGTAAACAATGCTCCATCTGGAATGAGAGAAGCCTATGCACAAGGGGCTGCTCAATTGTCTATTCCTGTTAATCATTTACTTGCCCCACATTGGCATCCAAATGCTAATGAAATAACCACTTGCATAAGCGGTGAAGGTACAGTTACTATTATAGCTCCAAATCATGGGACAGGTGATGCAAGCGGAGGAATTTATAATACATATCCATTTAAAGCTGGAGACACTGTTTTTTTACCTCAAGGTTTTTTACATTATTTTGTGAATACTGGTGAGGAAAATTTCACTATTGACCTTTCTTTTGACAAAGAGGATTTTAATATTCTTACCTTAAATGAAATTATAACATTATTACCTAGTGATATAAAAATAACATCTATTAAGGACAATAATGATTATCCTTTTCTTGCCTACAACAAAAAAGTTGTATCTGTTTAATCCAAAGTACTTAGCAATCTAATTGTAGTACTTAAAAGATTTTATTAATCTTTTAAGTACTAGCTTGTTGCTGTACAATTTAAAAAATAATAACTAAAATAAAAAAGATGACAGATTCAAACTCTAATACAACAAATCCGACAGTAGGAATGTCAAAAGCCCCTAATGACTATCAGATTATATTAACCCCAACCAAAAAACATATGTTCATTCAATATTTAGGGAACGTTTGCCATTTAATCGCAGAAAATTTAGACGAAAAGCAAGTAGCACAATTTTTTATATCAAAAAGAAGTGGAGGTATTTCTGGACAGAGCGTCTATATTCAACCCAAAATGAAATATGTTATTTCCCTAGAAAACATTGGCAATGAGATAATGGTTATGAATAGAACTCAAACAACTGATCTAACAAAACCAAAAATTGGGGTATCCATATTTGCTGAATCATAATACTAAAAGAACAATTAAGACATGAAAAACATAATAGAAATTCCAGCATTGAGTCAACAAACGAGTTCACCGATATTTCCAAACTCATTAATAACAGAACCTACACAGTCTTATCCTGAACCAAATATTCAAGGACTTGGCCCCTTTCAGTATTTAATAGGAACTTGGTCAAATCAAAATTTAGGAACCTCAGATAAAGGAGGAAGAATAAATCCTTATTCCTATAATTTATTAGCTTTACCTTCTTCTGAATCAAAAGAAAAGTTCATCTTAAAAAACTTTACTTATTATGAAGAAATCACTTTCTCTCCCATAAATGGTAATGTACAAAACAGAGGAGGAAATTATAGCCAATATTCAAATGTTCTTTTCTATGAACAACGTGTTTATTTTGCTGAAGGACCAAATAAAGATCAACTCGTTCATGCAGAAAATGGATCATGGCTATTCCTAGAAACAGGAGAACAACCATTAAATGCTTATGGGGCAACTCCTGTTATTCCTCCTCCCAATCCAATTCCTACACAAAACAGTTCCGCTAATATTGTCAAACAAATTTCTGTTCCGCATGGCAATTCAATATTAGCGCTTGGAAACATAAAAAACTATACCACTTCTCAAAAAAATGTATTTATAAATAAGGGACCATTAAAAATTGAGGATTATAATGGAAGTTTACCCATAGATATGGATTTATTATTCCCTTATGATACAAAAACAGATATACGAGGCGGAAATCCTTATCCAAAATTAGCTAAGAACCCTAACATACCGTTACAGGAATTCACTGTTGACAATCCTTGTACAAAATATATTGAATGGCATGTGGATACCGAAAATGAAGCTGCATTGGGCTCTGTTACAAACATCCCCTTTGAACAAAAAAAAGCTAATGTTTCAAACTATAAAGCTACCTATTGGCTGCAATCTTTTGGAACTGAAAATATTTTTACAGAATTAGCCTATTCACAGACTATTGTTTTGGATATTCCTATAAATGGAAAAATCGTAAAGTTCCCACACATAACATGTAATGTACTAACCAAGAAAAAATAATTAATAATATGGATATAACCGCTTTAAGAATTGACCAAGAAATTAGCACCCTACAAAATTTTATTGAGGGAATAAAGTCAAAGCTATCAGGTACTGTAAAAATATCAACAGCTATAGGGGATTCAGAAAATTTTTATGATCATTTTAAAAACAGTCAAATATTTAATTCTAGAATACAAACCAATCCTTTTGTTATAGTATACTGTGAAAGTGAAAATGATGTAAAAATAACCTACAAAACAGCCGTTTATTTTAATCTACCCATCCGAGTTAGGGCTGGAGGACACGATCATGAAGGTGAATGCATTGGTACAAATACCATTGTTATTGATGTTTCAAAAATAAATCATATCAAGATAGACCAAAACACTAAGATAGCATCTATTGGCCCTGGGAATAAATTTAAAAGACTCACCACAGAATTAGCTAAAGTAGATGTCATGATTCCACATGGCACTTGTGCAACAGTAGGTATTGCAGGCTTCACCATGGGTGGTGGTTGGGGGCCATGGACGAGAAAAAAAGGAATGTGCTGCGAGCATCTAGTAGGTGCTAATATTTTACTGGGTAATGGTGAGATTGTAAAGCTAGATGTTGACGCTAAAGGGAATGTTCCAGAATTACTTTGGGCTCTCAGAGGTGGTGGAGGCATGAGTTATGGTATTGTTACAGAACTCCGCATACAAACGTTCCCTTTACCTCCTGTCTTGTATCGTTTTGAATTAGAATGGAATTTATATAACGATTTACAAACAGATCTAATAGATGAAAAAGTACCAACTCTAAAAGTATTAAAAAAATGGGAATCACTTATTCAATCAAATGAAACATCACATCTTGTTGGAACTAATTTAAAAATAAACGGACGCCCTTGGGAAAAGGATAAACCAATTAATGTGACTACCATTGCTCACAATTGCTTAATGTATGGGTATTGGGAAGGTAATGAAGCTAGTCTTAAAGAATTTATAAATAAAAATTTCACAAATGAGCTTTTTCCTAGCGGATTAACCATTGAAAAACCAACTGGAGCTGACTATGAAAAAGACACCTATGGATTAAATTTAATGAATTCATGGGACAGAGAATCATTGCCTAGAATACAGTTCAAGATGAATTCTGGGAATGTAAACGGAATTCCATTTGAACCAGATGAAGATCAACCTGCCCCACATAAGATAACCTCAAGACTCGTAAATAAAGAAGGTCTTGACTATGATAGCAAAAACGGATATGAACAATTATTAAAAAGTTTAACGTCCGAACTTATCTTAAAAGGCAATCGCTCTCTTGGATTGTTTACTTACGTTACGCTAGGGGCAATAATAGGAGACTTCTACAAAGAACATCCAAAGGGTTATGATAGTGCATTTCCTTATAAAGACAAATTATATACCATTCAATACCAATGCTGGTGGAACGAAGAAGAAAAAGAGATTGAAAAAGAGCAAGATAATTTAGTATATGATAGAACCAACAGGGCTTTAGACTGGATAGAAGAAAATAGAGACTTTATCATTCCGAATACATCTGGTGCCTTTATCAGTTTCAAAGACAGCTCTATTCCAACAGCAACATATTTCTCTTTTAACTATGAAAAGTTAAAAGACATTAAGATCAAATATTCAGAAGATGAATACAATCATTTTAGAACACGTAAAACAATCATTTAAATATTTTTCACTAATGGCAATCGAATTTAATTTTAAAAACAATATTGATGACAAACCTCCACATATCTTAGATTTTCTGAAGCCTCAGGGTATAGGCTCCTATTTTTCAAGAAAATTACACGCTTGGGAAATACTACCTTTTAAATATGGAAAACCTATAGGGAGAACCGCTAAAGCAAGAAACATCATTAAAAAAAGTACTATTACAGTTTTAAAAACCAGTAACCAAGAAGCTACATTAACAGCAATCTATAAAGGTTTTTCACAACCAGACGATCTTGTTTTTGAATATAAACTAACGGGATTAAATGCTACGGAGTGGAAGTTATCTTACAATGAAATTGCTATAATATATGCAGAAAAGAAAGCTAGTATCAGTAGTCAATCAAAATTTAACACCTTAGGAGAATTTACCATTGGTCAATATACCAATTGGTTGTATAGCATCAGTCTATGGGAACAGCCTCAATTATTAGAGGATGCAATTTATGATTTACTAAATTTTAGTTTAACCGGTATTGATTTCTCTTCTTAATTTAACGTGAGTTCAATGTAAATTAGTTGGTTTCCGTTACATCGAGTGTTTTCAATGTAGCTTTCGGAATTGAAAATGTATTGTGATGTTATAAATATCTTATTAATTAGTTTTTGATACATTTTTTACTCCAATTTATTACCTAAAAACACTCAAACTGACGAGAAACCTTTGTTTATTTATACTTCTTTAAAATTTTAACATTGAACTCAGGTTAATTTAGTATTTAAAAACTAAAGAATAAATCAAGTTGTAATTTCGATGTAAAAAGTATAATTAAAATCCAATTTAATACATAATCTATAGTAAACAATTACTAGTCAATACAAATTTAAAAGTAAAGTGATTTTCTAAAAAATGTAAAAAATCCAATTTTGTAATTTCAAAATTGGATTTTTTTGGTAGTTCCTTAAAATAACTTAACATTAAAAGTGTAAAATCCAAAATAAAGAACCTTCTTATTTCAAGATGGAGGATATTACATTAAAAAATATAAGTCATTTTATTATCGATTCTTAAGAACTACAAGACAACGCAGAACATCCAACCTTGTGCCTAGCCCAATCGGGTCTTTTGGCAAACCATTTTTCAAACTCTGGTTGTTCATCATAGGGTTTTAACAACAAATTGTAAAGCTCATTCAATAATTCATAATCACCTTTATCTGCAGCATCAATGGCTAATTGTGCCATGTAATTCCTTAAAACATACTTTGGATTAATTGAATTCATCTCTTCTTCTCGCTCCTTGTTCAATCTATCCTCGTTCTTTAAAACAGACAGGTATTGTGCAAACCAATACAGCCAAGTATCTAACACTGTTTCTTTTACTTCTTCAATAGAATAAAATGATTCTTTAACTTTCTCAAAAGCGTTTTCTATGGTGTCTTCTTTGTGAACATTACTCAATTTTCTAAAAAATATCGTCATATCTGTTTCAACTAAACGTAAATTTTCAGTTAATAGATAAATACATTCTTTCGACTTTTCGTTTTCTTCAACAAAACCTAATTTATTGTGCATCATCTTTAAATAATCTACCTCATATTGAATTGGAAAATCATTTAATATTTTTTCTAAAGGCTCAGATTCTTCAATCAATGGATATAAAGCATTTGCTAATTGTAATAAATTCCATTGTGCAATCACAGGTTGATTACCAAAACGATATCTTCTATATTCATTATCTGTAGTATTAGGTGTCCAATTCGGATCGTAATCTTCTAACCATCCATAAGGACCATAATCAATTGTAATACCATGTATAGACATATTATCCGTATTCATTACACCGTGAACAAACCCTACACGCTGCCAATGTACTATCATTTCCAATGTTTTCTGAGCTACAGCTTCAAAAAAACTTATGTATTTCGTTTTTCCTTCTTCTTTAATTTCAGGATAATAATATTTTATAACAAAGTCAGACAATTCCTTTAAATTCTTATAATCTTCTCTAGCCGCAAATATTTCAAAATTCCCAAATCGAATAAATGAAGGAGCAACTCTAGTAACTATTGCTCCTTTCTCAAAAGCAGCATTACCATTATATAATATATCTCTCAAGACTTGATCTCCACTTAAAACTAATGCTAGCGAACAGGTAGTAGGCACCCCTAAATGATACATAGCTTCACTACAAAGATGTTCGCGTATAGAAGATCGCAATACTGCAAAACCATCTCCTTTCCTCGAATATGGAGTTTTACCAGCTCCTTTCAGTTGAACCATTAAATGTTGTTCATTATTTTCAACTTCAAATAAATTAATAGCTCTTCCATCTCCAAGTTGTCCAGCCCAGTGACCAAATTGATGACCTGCATAACACATAGCGTAAGGCTGTGTTCCTGCATAAATTGTTTTACCTGAAAAAACATTCAAAAATTGCTCTGACACCAAATCTTCTTCAGAAATACCAATTTCTTTTGAAACTTCTTTTGAAATATGAACAACGCTAGGGTTAGATGGATTTTGCGGTTCTACATAAGAAAAACAAGCTTCTACTACTTGTCTAGGAGTGTTAGTCTCTACTGTATCAGCTGACAATTCACTAGTAAATCTATTATTAATATTCAACTTCATCATAATTATCTTTTTCTAAACTACATTAATTTTTTGACCAACAATCAACTTCTTATACAAAGGTATAACAGTTTTTAGTTTTCTATTTATAAATAATCATTTATATGTTTTGAATTATTCCCGAAAAATAAGCCCCCATTTCTCGTAAAATACTAAAAGTGAACCAATCCTAAAAGTGACCTTCATAAATTACTTACACTATACCCTTTACAATGTTAAAAAACCAATAAATTAAAAATAAAAAATGTATTTTAGTCACAATAAAACTACTCAAATGACAAACAACACCAACAGAAGAAATTTTTTAAAAACTACTGCTCTTGCAGGTTTTGGAGCACTAATTTTACCTAACTCTCTATACTCTTTTACCACAACAACCAATAAAAAAGTACGCTTAGGCTTTATAGCTGTAGGACTCAGAGGGCAAGCACATTTATTAGAAATGCTCAAAAGAGACGATGTAGAAATCGTTGCATTTGCAGACCCTGATAAAAGGATGCTTGCTATGGCTCAAAAACTAGTCTCAGATTATAAGAGACCAGCACCAAAAGAATATGGTAATGGTAATTATGATTATAAAAATCTTTTACAAGATAAAACCATAGATGCCGTAATTATATCTTCACCATGGGAATGGCATAAAGAACAAGGTATTGATGCCATGTATGCAGGAAAAATTGTGGGCATGGAAGTTTGTGGTGCAATGAAACTTTCCGATTGTTGGGATTATGTAAAAGCCTATGAAGAAACGAAAGTTCCTATCATGATGCTTGAAAACGTTTGTTACAGACGAGATGTAATGGCTGTACTAAACATGGTGCGTAAAGGAATGTTTGGAGAGCTAATTCATGGTCAAGGAGGTTATGAACACGATTTAAGAGGTGTATTATTTAATGATGGTGTAACTCCTTATAATTCTGGTGTTGAATTTGGTGAAAAAGGTTTTAGTGAAGCACAATGGAGAACAAACCATTATTTAAACAGAAACGGTGAGCTATATCCTACACATGGTTTAGGTCCTGTTGCCGTTATGTTTGATATCAATAGAGGGAATCGTTTATTGCGCTTGTCTTCCTTTTCAAGTAAAGCAAGAGGGTTAAATAAATATGTTGAAGAGCATCCTAAAGGAGGAAAAGAACACCCTAATGCAAAAATAGAATTTAAACAAGGGGACATAGTCACTACTCAGATTCAATGTGCCAATGGTGAAACCATCTTACTCACTCACGATACTAGTTTGCAACGCCCATACAATTTAGGTTTCAGAGTTCAAGGAACCGAAGGTATATGGCAAGATTTTGGTTGGGGCGAAAAAAATCAAGGTTTTATCTATTTTGAAAAAATGATGAATCACTCTCACAGATGGGACAACACTGAAAAATGGTTAACAGAACACGATCATCCTCTATGGCAACGTTATGCTACAGAAGCAGAAAATTCTGGTCATGGTGGAATGGATTTCTTTGTTGACAACACTTTTATTGAATGTATAAAAAGAAATGTTGAGTTTCCTTTAGACGTATATGATTTAGCTACTTGGTATGCTATCACTCCACTAAGTGAAAAATCTATTAAAAAGAATGGTGAAGTCCAAGAAATTCCAGATTTTACAAGAGGAGCTTGGGAAACACGCAAACCTGTTTTTGGATTTGATGGAGAACTTTAATAAAAAAACATTACTCATTTTGGCTGGCGGTTTAGGTAGCCGTTATAAAGGTCAAAAACAATTAGATGCCATGGGACTTTCAGGTGAAAGTCTCATGGAATTTTCACTATATGACGCTATTAGAAATGGTTTTTCAAAAATTATTTTTGTAGTTAACAGTCAATTTAAGGATAACAATAAAGACTATTTTACTAAAATTGCTGAGAAAAAAAATATTGAGATTCATTTTGTAACGCAAGAAGTAAGCACAAAAATCCCTTTAGAATATATTGATAAAACAAAACATAGAATAAAACCTTGGGGAACAGGTCATGCAGTTTTATGTGCAAAAGAAATAATCAACGAACCATTCATTGTTATTAATGCCGATGATTTTTATGGTAAAAAAGCCTATCAATTAAGCAAAACAGCTATAGACACTCATAAAATTACGGAAACCACATTTCAGATGGTAGGTTATCCTATAGAAGCAACATTGAGCGAAAACGGTTCTGTTTCTAGAGGTATTTGTACCATAAATGAGCATGGTTTCTTAGAAAAAGTCACTGAGCGAACTCAAATTGAAAAAAAGGAAGACATTATTGTTTTTCATCTAGACAACGAAGAAGCCTCTATAGCTAAAAAAACAATAGTTTCAATGAATTTTTGGATCTTTCATCCAATACTCTTTCAGTATTTAGAAGAAAAATTCTTATCATTCATTTCACATTTTTATAATGATGCGAAAAAAGAATTCTTTATCCCTCAAGTAATTGATGAACTAATACATGAAAACAAAATTAGTGTCAATGTTTCCGTTTCCAATGATGATTGGTTTGGCGTAACTTATCCAGAAGACAAAGCAATAGTGATGAACAAAGTAAAAACATTAATCCAACACAAAAAATACCCAGAATCGCTTTGGGACTAAAACAAACTCATTAATGAAATTAGACGCAATATTACACACTTTTTTAACAAATTTATCGCCTTCTGAAATAGAAGTTAGCACTATTGACGATGGGTATATTAATAAAACATATCATATAAAAGTAAAAAATACTGATACAAGTGTGGATCAGTTTGTATTGCAAAGAATTAATAATTTTGTATTTAAAAATCCTGAAACCATTATGAAAACAATGGTAACTATTGCTGACCATCTCAAACAAAAGAATTACCCAAAAGGCATCTTATTCCCAATAGTAAATCATCAAAAAGAATATGTTAGCTATGATTCTGAAAATTATCCATGGAGACTTATACCATTTATTCCCAATTCGAAAACTTTATCTTTAATACAAAATCCATTACAAGCCTTTTTAGCAGCCCAAACTTTCAGCGAATTTTATGCCTATACATGGGATTTAGCTCCCTCATCTATTGAACCATCCATCCCTAATTTTCTAGATTTTCAGAAACGTATTGACGATTACAAAACAGCTTTACAAAATACTACTATTGAAAGACGAGAAAAAGCTACAAAAGAAATTCATTTTATAAATGAATACATTCAACTTCCTAACTCATTTATTTCACTATTAAAAGAAGGCATCCTTCCTACGAGGATTATTCATGCTGATCCTAAGCTTAGCAACATTCTCTTTGATACTCTAGAAATGCAAACCTTATCTGTTATCGATTTAGACACGATAATGCCAGGTAGTATATTATATGACTATGGAGATATGATACGATCATACACTAACAATCACAAAGAAGATGACACAAATGCTACTAACATTTTCAATAGATCAATCTTTGACGCTGTCACACAAGGTTTTCTTTATCATATTAAAGACAAGTTAACTACTATTGAACTTGAAAATCTTACTTATGCCGCACAAGTAATTATTTATATACAAGCTCTTCGCTTCCTAACTGACTTTTTGAATAATGATGTTTATTATTCTATACAATATCCTGATCAAAATTTAAATAGAACAATCAATCAAATACATTTACTACAAGAACTTCTCGCCCTTTAACTGAGATTATATATTAGAGTTCTATTGCGTAATTTTGAATTAAATAGCTACGCTACATTTCCCTTTCCTTATTTTACCATTGAAAAACTTTCAGTTTGTTTACCTCATATGATATAAAGTAAAGCTTTGCTCAATTCTAAAACACACCATTACAGAAAAACCACAAAGATATAAACATTTCATAAACAGGTATTTATACCTATAAATAGAGCACTATTTCGTCTTAGTTTTACAATGTAATATTACAAACAAATAAACAAAGTGAAGTTCAGTTATCACATAAAAAAACGAGGCGTAACCTGAAAAGCCATACGAGTAAGGAGAAAACAAATAAACAAATAAATTATGAGTGAAAATTTAGCAGCCTCATCGGCACAGATAGATATTCTTGTCGTTATCGATACAGAATATATTAAAAATCATTATCCTAAAAATAGTGATCCAAACAAAGCACAAGGTATAAATCACAGCAGTCAATTCATGATTTGCTATAGTCCTAGAGGAATTGTATCAGGTCAAGGAACAGCAGATTTAAGTTTTAGAGCAAACGTTGGTGATAATGTTTCTTTCCGTGCAACATCTATTCAGCAAAATTCAGATGATGCGGTGATTATTTACGGTGTTAAATATTGGAAAGGTGATAAAGTCTTCAATACGTTTACTACAAATATCGTTACAAGAAACAGAGCTGTACAGCCAAATCCAGATCAGTTAAATGGCATTCCTCCTGTACAAACTAAACAAAATTTCACCAGTTATGATTCAAAAATAGCTAGAGGAGGAACAGAAAACTTCTATGTATATATCGCTCTATATACACTCGCTAGTGACGGTCAAACTCAAGAATTATACGGGTATTATTATTGGGACCCTCAAGTAGTTGTTCCATCTTAATTAATCAATTTTTACATTATGAACACGAACTTAAATAAGTTCGTGTTTTTTATTCTTCAAAACCTCATTCCGATACCTAAGAAAATTAATCAAATGTCTTTTCAAAAACAAAACATCAAACAGATTTCCAAAAAACCCAAAGGGTGTTTCATATTGCAAAATATCTTGCATAACCACAACCCCATTTTTTTCTTCAAATAGATGTTGGTGCTTAAAACTCTTAAAATGACCTTTAGCTTGTTCGTCTACAAAATAAGTTGGGAAATCCATTTCGGAAATAATACTTTGATGCTGTATGTAAAATCCAAAGTGTTTGCCTTTCCAAGTTACGGTTTCTCCTAACTCAATTAATCCAGAAGTTATTCCTGCAATCGCCTTTTCATGAGTTTGACTCGCTGATTGTTGATGCAAATCAATATTTCTTGCATTATTAAACACCGTCCCTATTGGTGCTTCAATTTTTGTAGTAAGATGAATGATTGTCATTTTTATTCCAGTAAATTTTTAAATGTTTTATCTATAGTTTCATATTTAAAATCAAAACCTTCTTGTAGCAATCGCTCTGGAATCACATTTCGACTTTTTAAAACCAATTCAGGTTCTGTACCCATAATTTTTGCACCAAATTTTAATATTGACAATGGAGTAGGAAATCCAAAAGGAAATCCAAGGCTTTTTCGTAATTGCTTCATGAAAACTTTATTTTGAATAGGTTTTGGTGAAACTATATTGACAACACCTGTCATTTTTTCGTTGACGATAAATTCAATCACTCTAGCAAAATCTTGCTCATGAACCCAACTAATAAATTGGTTGCCCTTGCCTTGTTTACCTCCTAATCCCAATTGTGTCAATCGCTTTAAAGGAATAAAAGCCCCACCATTTTTGCCTAAAACAATAGAAGTACGCAAAGCGGTTTTTAAAGTATTTTTTGTGGGTACTTCAAAAAAAGTTTGCTCCCAAGTCTTGGCTACATTCATTGAAAAATCATCGCCAATTTCTCCATTCGTTTCCGTCATTTGTTTGTCTTCCGAATGCCTATAAATAGTAGCTGTAGAAGAATTCAACCAATGTTGAGGTGGGTTTTTGCAACTCAGTACGGCAATATTTAAAATGGCAGTACTGTCAATTCGAGAAGCTAAAATTTCTTTTTTATTCGCCTCAGTATAACGACAATCTACCGATTTCCCTGCGAGATTGATGAGTACAGTAGCATTTTCCAATTCGGTTTCCCAACCTGATAATGTTTTAGCATCCCAATGTACATACTTTATGTTATTTTTAATTTCAGATTTTCCTCGCGTTAAAACCACTATTTCATTACATGTATGTTTGAAATAACGAATTAAAACGCTGCCTAAAAATCCAGTTCCAGCTGCTATAACTATTTTTTTCATTTTTTAAAAGATTAATAAGAGAGGTAAGGCCAAAATGCGATACAAAATCCACGTTAATGTTAGGTGTTTTGGTAATTGTAAGAGGTTGATTCTTCTGTAATGTTCCAATATCATTACGGTTACGATGATGCCAAACCAAGCTAAAACAATGTATTGATGGAGAGCTACAAATTGATTTAGCATTATTATTGGAAGTAAAAACAAACTACCTATTACAGAAACGGTAACTAAATTTCCAATATAATGGAGTTGGTCTTGTTTGTTAATCTTACGAATAAAAAGATATTGAAAACCTATTTGTCCTAGTGCTAATGCTAATTCTTTACCAAAAAGAGTATTTGATAAGAATGGTACTAATTTGGCATATTGAAATAATGAAAAAGCAGTAAATAAAGTAGCTAAAACTATATATAAAATGCGATAAGTAGCATTAAAATCAGGTACACATTCTATTTTTTTGGTAGTATTTTTTTTGCTTGGTGCTATTACTTTACGATTGTAAGAAATAAATTTGTATAGCTTTCTCAACAGGTAGTTGACCGGTTTCCAACTGCCCACTTTTTCCATCCAAGGAAAAGAAGTACCTATTACTTTTAATAAACTATCAATTCCATAAAATACTTTTTTGTTTTTAGTATCTACTAATGCAATCTCGTTTTTTGCTCTATCTAAATCAATGTACGTTTGTTCTTCATCTGTTAAAACAACAAAGGGTTTTCTTCCATTTTGATCCAGCATATTGGCTTTGATGAACCCAGCAGTGTATAAATTGCACATAGGGCAATCTTCGTCATAGAGTAATGTGTGGTTCGTTAAGGTTTTCATTTTCTGTAACTATTTTATTTAGAATTATGTAGAAGTAAGTAGCAGCGATCCAAGGAGTTAAAAGTGTTATAGCACAAAAGAGTTCAAAATGAATCAGAACAAATTTACTTTTGAATACCCAAAAGAGAATTAACAACTCAATGAAAGTCAAACTCCAATACACTGTTAAATATCTTTTGGCTTTAAGAGATTTGTTATAAAAAGAATAACTCAAATAGATAGCAGAAACAATTTGTACAAAGCCCAAGAAAAACAAACCAATTGGACCTCCATAAAAAGTAAGCATAAGAATTAATGCAGTAAAAAAAGTGATTTTATTGATTTGAATTAGTGTTTTCATGATATTCTTTTTTTATTTTCAACACTTATCTCAGAACCTTTAGCCATAATGACTGAAAATGGTTTTAGTTTTTTCAAATTGGCAAAATCACTTCCATAAACTCTTTCAAAATCAACATCAATATTGGTTGCTATAACTTGATACTGTTCCCATCTTGGATGCTTTACTTCATATTCAAAAGTTGTTGAATTATTAAACTTTGTATAACCAAAATAATGTTCACATATAAATTCTGCTTCTGTGTTTTCTTCAATGGGTTCTAATTTGTTTTTTACTGTTATTGCAATTGAATTCCACGTATTACCAAATTTCCATTGGTAAACAAATTCTGAAGACTCTTCAGAATGTACAATACTATGTTTCATTGGAAGTGTTTGATAATGCTCTTTGTAGATAGTATTCGCAACAAATGTTAAAGCTGGTTTTGATACAATTTCTTTGATAAAAACCACCCCGCGTTTCCATTCATTATTTTCAAAACGTTTTACATAAAAACGAAGATTTACTTCTTCAAAATTGATATGAAAAGGAATTTTTAGCCCTAATAATCTAGTATTCTGAAATAAGAAACCAACAAGACTTACATAGCATTTGCCATTATAAAAATCGATTTCAGTTCCTTTGGGAAGGTATTTTTCTAAGATTTCTGGATCAATTTCATAATTGATTAAGGCAAGGTTTTTCCAGTTTGCGGTTAAGAAACTCATATTTTTTAATTTAAACATTTGAAAAGAATTAGCAAGTCTTAGTAGTCTTTACTTGGTCGTGTAATATTACCGTTAAAAAAGCACACAATAATGGTGGTAAAATCCAAATCCAATTATTTTGCTCTCCTACTAACCAAGAGATTAAAAAGAATGCAACTAAAAGTAAATAGACTTTAATCAATACGCTTTTAGGAAACAAAAAAACATAAATAATCCCAATAATGACTTGAATAATTCCTGTAAGCATGGTTGAAAGTAATGCAATTAAAATTATACTTTCATCAATAAAACCAAATATGGCAATTAAGAAAGGTAGAAGAATTGCTATAGTATTTAAGCGAATTAAATTTTTGATAATTTTTATTTTTTTAAACTTTCAAAAAAAAATGAAAGTTTAGATTAAAATTTTTTATTTTTTCATAAACTTAACTAGTAATTGAGCCAGCCAATTGTCTTTATATTCTGTTATTTTATCCAAAACATTATCTGCTTTTAAAACAAAATCATATAATTTAGTAGTTTGCGCTACGAAATGTCTTTCCTCTTCTGTCTTATTAGATTCTATTGAAGAAACCTCTTTTAAAACTTTTAATGCGGGTTTGATTTCTCTTTTACTTCGCTCTTTTGAAATTTTAACAGCTAATTCATCTAAATCTTTCTCAGCTATAAAAAACTCTCTTCTTTCACCAGCTTTGAATTCTTTATATACGATTCCCCAATCCATTAAGGCTCTTAAATTCATGCTAGCATTTCCACGAGAAATTTGTAATTCTTCCATAATGTCTTCCATAGAAACAGGCTCGTTACTCACCATTAACAAAGCATGGATTTGAGCCATGGTTTTGTTAATTCCCCATTGAGAACCCAATGCCCCCCAGGTTTGAACGAATTTATTTTTAGCTTCTTTGAATTCCATTATTTACTTTATCTCATTTAATAGCACAAATGTATATAAAAGTTTTTAAACTTTCAAAAAAAAATGAAAGTTTATTTTTGGCACGCAAATTGAAATACTTTTTCCAAATAATAAATTAAACAAAAACACTTATGAAATCATTTAACATCGCATTTTTAAAAAAATTAATACACGAGAGGACAAAAACAGTATTCGGTCTTATTGTACTTTTATTATTCACTTTACAAAGCAATGCACAAAGAGTATCCGTAAACATTAATGTTAATTCACATCCTAATCATGGTCATAGACATTATGAAGACAGCCATCACCATGAAGAAACTATTGACTATTATTATTACCCAGAAATTGAAGTTTATTATGATGTCCACTCTTCTGTTTATATTTATTTAGATTCTAATACTTGGGTTAGATCAAGATATCTACCTAGATATTGTAGCAATTATAACATCGAAAGAGGCTACAGAGTAGTATTAGACTATCATGGACGCAGACCTTATAATGATTTTCATCATCATAAAAAAAGATACAAATGTAGAAGGTATGAACAATCATGTTGTGAAAGAAACTATAAGCATAAATGCCATAAAAAACACAGAAGAAATCACGACGATGACGACGAAGATGATGATTAAGAACTTATTAGATAACTAATTAAAAAGCGAATCACTATTGAATAGTGATTCGCTTTTTATATTTAATAAAACAACGTGCATTAAGCACAGAAATATTTCCTTATTATTCACTATAATAAAGATTATTTTTTTATTAAATAATCTTTTTGATTTAAAAAAAATTATTAGGTGAATAATTTTCAATGATTAATCTGAAAAAATGTCAAATAATTCAACAAGAGAAAAAACAGTCTAATTCTTTTAAATTTAAATATTAAAAAAATGATTTAAATGAACACATATCATTAAACTAAAAACAATACTATAATTAAGAATAAGTCAACAAACTGTAAAGCTCTTGGAAGATGCACCCATCTAAAAGTATCTTTGAACTGTTTTAAATCTGCAGATAAAAACATAATTTAAATTAAACAAACAAATGAAAAAAATTACTTTTTTTTTAGCATTACTAGGAACATCATTACTTACTAGTTGTAGTACAGAGGAAATGAACACATCAAACAATGAAGTAGAAAATCACAAATTAGAAAAATGCGGCTTCACAAATAGAATAAATAGAACAACAAAAATAACAATTACTGATGTTACACGAGGATTCTATGAAACTATTGAAATTCAAGGAAATCAGGTAGCAAAAAACAGTAGCGGAATTGTCCCTCCTTCAAATTATATAATGACATATTCAAAATTTAACTATTTGAATTATTTATTTTCTACTTTAAATTTATCACAAATCCCTTCTTTTGCACCACCTTCAAAAGACTACATGTTTGATGGTGCCCAAATTGAAACTTTAGAAATTTTTCATAATGGCGTTCAGTATTCTTCTCAACCATATGATAGAGGAAATCCTCCAGCTGCATTAAAGAACTTTGTTAATTATGTAAAAAGTTTATAGCTAAATTAAAAACCATAGAACAAAAAAAATCCCGAAAATTCGGGATTTTTTTGCTCTATGTATTTAGAAAATTATGCTAACATGGTAACAGGGTTTTCCATAAATGCTTTAAATGTTTGTAAAAACTGAGCTCCAGTAGCACCATCAACCGTTCTATGGTCACATGCTAAAGTTACTGTCATCGTATTTCCAACAACAATTTGTCCGTTCTTCACAACTGGTTTTTCTACAATAGCTCCAACAGATAAAATCGCAGAATTTGGTTGATTAATGATTGAAGTAAAAGACTGAATTCCAAACATTCCTAAGTTAGAAATTGTAAAAGTACTTCCTTCCATTTCAGCTGGTTGAATTTTTTTAGATTTTGCTCTTCCAGCCATATCTCTTACACTTTCCCCAATTTGCGTTAAGCTCATTTGATCAGTAAATTTTAAAACGGGAACAACTAATCCGTCTTCAACTGCCACAGCCACACCAATGTTTACATGATGGTTCAAAATCATCGCATCATCTTTCCATTGAGAGTTTACTTGCGGATGTTTCTTCAATGCCATTGCACTTGCTTTAACTACCATATCATTAAATGACACTTTAGTGTCTGGCAAACTATTTATCATTCCTCTAGATGCAATTGCATTGTCCATATCTAACTCAATTGTTAAATAATAATGTGGAGCTGAAAATTTAGATTCTGCCAAGCGCTTAGCAATAACCTTACGCATTTGTGAATTTTTAATTTCTTCCTGATAAACCTCTCCTGCTGGAACAAATGGTTTAACAGCTGCAACACTAGAAGTAGCCTGAGCAACTGGAGAAGAAGATGGTACTGCAACAGTAGCAACAGTTCTAAAGCTTTCTACATCAGATTTTACTATTCTTCCATTTTCTCCAGAACCTTTAACTTCGTTAAGGTTAATTCCTTTTTCTTGTGCAATTTTTTTAGCCAAAGGAGATGCTAATATTCTTCCATGAGCATTAGTGGTAACAGCAACAGTATTTGTTGATGTTTCTGCCACAACAGCTGCACTTGTCTCTTTTTTAGTTTCTTCTGGATTACTAATTGTACTTCCTCCCTTATAGTTAGCTACAATCGTATTTACATCTGTTCCGTCTGGACCTAAAACAGCAAGTATTGAATCTACAGGAGCTGTACCACCTTCTTCAACGCCAATATACAATAATGTACCTGCATTAAAAGATTCAAATTCCATTGTAGCCTTATCTGTTTCGATTTCAGCTAAAATATCACCCTCAGTAATTTTATCACCCACTTTTTTTAACCAAGTAGCCACAGTACCCTCAATCATGGTATCACTTAATCGAGGCATTGTAACAACAACTACTCCTTTAGGTAAATCAGTATTTATTGCTATTTTTTCTTCTTGTTTTACTTCTGCTGCAACTTCTTCTTTAACTTCCGTCTTATTTTGTAATAATCCCGAAATATCTTCGCCTTCTTTTCCAATAATTGCAAGAAGTGAATCAACAACCGCAGTATCACCTTCATTAACACCAATATGCAACAACGTACCGGCTTCAAATGATTCGAACTCCATTGTTGCTTTATCAGTTTCAATTTCGGCTAAAATATCTCCTTCATTAATTTTATCGCCTACTTTTTTAAGCCATGTTGCGACAGTTCCTTCTGTCATGGTATCGCTTAAACGAGGCATTTTAATTACTATTGCCATTGTATTATAATTTATGAGGTAAAAAAGGGTAATTTTCTTGATCGTACACTACGTCATACATTACACTTAAATCTGGATAAGGTGACTCTTCTGAAAATGCTACACATTCTTCAACTAAATCTCTTACTCTTTGATCAATTGCTTCAATTTCTTCATCTGAAGCATATCCATTTTCTTTAATAATATCCAAAACCTGAGTAATTGGATCTATTTTTTTATATTCTTCTACTTCTTCTTTAGTTCTATAATGTTGTGCATCAGACATAGAATGACCTCTATATCTGTATGTTTTCATTTCCAAGAAGGTTGGCCCATCACCACGACGTGCTCTTTCTATAGCTTCATGCATAGCCTCAGCTACCTTAATTGGGTTCATTCCGTCAACTGGTCCACAAGGCATTTCATACCCCAAACCTAATTTCCAAATATCAGTATGATTAGCCGTTCTTTCAACTGAAGTACCCATTGCGTAACCATTGTTTTCAACAATAAACACGACAGGAAGTTTCCAATTCATTGCCATATTGAATGTTTCGTGTAAAGAACCTTGACGAGCAGCACCATCACCAAAATAGGTCATCGTTACACCACCTGTTTCAAAATACTTATCTGCAAATGCTAAACCAGCTCCTAATGGAATTTGACCACCTACAATACCGTGCCCCCCATAGAAACCATGCTCTTTTGAGAAAATATGCATTGAGCCACCCAAACCTTGAGAAGTTCCTGTTGCTTTACCTAAAAGTTCAGCCATAACTCTTCTTGGATCTACACCCATACCAATCGGTTGAACGTGGTTCCTGTATGCTGTAATCATTTTATCTTTAGACAAATCCATTGCGTGCAAAGCACCCGCAAGAACAGCTTCCTGACCATTATATAAGTGCAGAAATCCTCTTACTTTTTGTTGAATGTAAAGTGCAGCAAGTTTATCTTCAAACTTTCTCCATAACTGCATGTCTTCATACCATTTAAGGTAAACTTCTTTTGTTATTGGCTTCATTTGGTTTATTTTGTTAAATTGAATTTTTTACAAAAGGCATTTACACCCCGTAAAATTTACAAAAAGCAAAAATACTACATACAAGCTTATTGAAAAAATTAATTCTCATCAATTTTATATTTTTTCACAGAATAATTCAAAAAACAAAAAAACATCATAAGTATTTCTTATCAAATAATAATGGCAATAGATTTTTTAAAGAATCTGATTTATAAACTTCCCCTTTACTTCCCATAAAGAAAATTTCTATATCCGACTCTTGTTTAATTTCATATTCTGCAATAGATTGCCTGCAAGCACCACAAGGTGGAATTGGACTTTCCAATTCTCTATCTGCTGGGGCAGCAGAAATAAATAGTTTTAAAATTTTAGCCTCTGGATAGTTTGCTCCTGCATAAAAAATAGCCACTCTTTCCGCACATAAACCAGACGGGTAAGCTGCATTTTCTTGATTAGACCCCTGCACAACCTGTCCATTATCTAACAGAATAGCTACACCCACATTAAACTCCGAATAGGGTGCATAGGCTTTTTTACGATTCTCTATAGCTTTCAACATCAACCCTTGATCTTCACTATTAAGTTCACTTAATGAATTGTAAACTGAAAAACTTGTTGTAATTGTAATTTGCTTCATAAATAAGGAAAAAAAATCCAAATTCAACTAAGAATTTGGATATTAAAAATTTTATTTTTTAAGATTATAACTCATCATATTTATCACCAAAATTAAATGTAAGTGAAAAACGCAATGTGTTTTCTAATGGATTTCTAACTTTCGAAGTCGAAAACAAATAAGAAACATCTATTTTAACAATATTGTATTTAAAACCTGCTCCTAAAGTGAAATATTTTCTAGCTCCTTTCACTTCACTTTCATGAAAATATCCAGTTCTTAAAGAGAAAGAGTCTTGATACCAATATTCTGCACCTAATGCATAAGTAAACTCTTTTAATTCCTCTGAAAAACCATCTGGTGCATCTCCAAAAGATTTAAAAATTCCACTTACCCAACCTGTTTTTCTATAATCTATAACTGCCTGACCATTTGCAACATCTGCTTCTGCTTGAGTATATGCGCTACCATCTTCTTTTAAGTCTCCAACATTAATTTTTGCTGAAGGTGTTGGTACTAATAATTTTGTAAACTCAGCAGTCACACCAATCTTATTATATTCATCAAAGATAAAATCAAACCCTGCACCAACTCTTAAATTTGAAGGTAAAAAATTAGAGTTCTCATCTAACTTATCGTTATCATAATTGATTTTTGGCCCTAAATTTTGAAGATTCATTCCCGCTCTCCATCTACCATTAAACTCATCAAAAGCTAATTCTTCCGATTGATAGTAAGCTGCGATATCAACCGCAAAAGTAGAAGCTGCTGAAGCATCATTATTATCTGTTGCAATTTTTAAATTAGAACGTATAAATCTTCCGCCAACAGCCATGGAAAAACGTTCACTCAATTTCAAAGCATAAGAACCATCTAATGCTAATTCGTTTGGACTAACTGTATTCTGAAGCTCTCCAACTGCATTAGTTAATTGAATGTCACCTAAACCAAAATACCTTAAAGAAGTTGCAAAAGCACTTCTTTCATTAATTCTATTATAATATGTAATTTGACCCAAAGATATGTCATTAGCAATACTTGTCAAATAAGGCGTATAGCTTAAAGAAAAACCTTGTTTTTCTAATGAAAATGCATACTTAGCTGGATTATGCTGTTGCGAATAGGCATCAGCTGAAGTTGCCACACCCATATCTCCCATACCGGCAGACCTAGCATCGGCAGCAATTAATAAAAACGGAACTCCGGTTGTAATAACTCTATCTTGTGCTCCGATATATTGACTTGTTAAAGTTATCAATAGTAAAACTGCAATTTTTCTCATTCCTGAAAATTAAATTAATTAGACAAATATAATATTTTATTATAGTATTACAAGTTTCTCGTATTTTTCTGCCTTATCTCCATTATTAGCAGCTCGAACAGTTAACTTATAAACATAAACACCTTTTCCAATTTTATCTCCAAAGTCATCTTTCCCATCCCATTTAATTTCTCTACATAAAAATCCATCGGTAACAACTTGTTGATTTATTGTTTTAACAAGCTTCCCTGTAATTGTTAAAATTTGAACCTGCACATCTAATGGTTCGAATGGTCTATTATGTGAAAACCAAAATTCTGTATAACTCACAAAAGGATTCGGGTAATTCAACACTTTTTCTAAAACTAAATTTCCATCTCCACAAACTGCATTGAACTGAATTTCTTTTGTAATTAAATTATTATAAACATCCCAAGCTTTAAAAAGAATGGTATGCAAACCTGGAGACAAATCTCTGAACTGATATCGTACTTTCCCTTTTGTAAAATCATCATTTTCTGTTTCATAATAATCGTTTAAGATATAAGGATTCTCTTCATCTCCATCTAAGATTGCTACGATATCATGCCCAATACCGCTAGCTGTATTAATACCATGCTCATCTTCTAAAAACGCTAATAAAATAGGAGAACAATTAGTAACTCCACCTGAAACAAAACCTTCATCATTCATATACAAATTGACTACAGGTGGAGTTTCATCTAAAGGAGCATTAACATTTACCCCTCCAACTAAAATATCTGTGTTATAACCAGCCTGATCCGCTAATAAAGGCCCACTTCGTTTTGCATAAAAACTAATCTTACCATTACCCACAGGAATTCTTATATCCTGAGGTACAACAAAACTCAATTCAAACACACCATTATTAACAGATGCATTACCTCTAAAGATTGTTTCCCCTAAGGTTTCAAAATTCATTATTATTAAACCCGAAGCATTTGTTACTCCATCATTTCCAAGAGTAGATCGGTTGATATTTTTATCAAATATTTGAATAGATAAATCTCCATTATAATCTGAAATAATATTATCATTTTCATCTACGAGTTCTCCTTTAATCTTCATTAAACTCAACGCTTGAAAAGTTCCAGTAAACGAACCGACAGGAGTGTCATTTATCTCTGTTAAAACCACTTTAGGTTTTGGAATTGCCAATTTCAAAGCTGGGTCACCAATATAAAACACTACCCTCCTATTATCTGAGGTTCCAGGTCTTAATTTTGCCATTCTTAAAGCCTCAGCTATTGTAACATAATTATCAGTACCAAAAGCATAAAGACTTTCATTGAGATAATCATTCATAGCCAAACCAGTTGAAACAAAAATTAGTCTCGTTGTAGCAATCAAACTAATAGCACCACCTTGCGCATTCCAATACAAATATTCACCACCAGAAAAACGGTTTGGATCATCAAAACGTGTAAAATCGCAAGTTATTGTTATAAAGAGCGGGTATCTATACCTATTGTACAACGTTTGTGCATCTAATTTTTCGAACAATCTTTCTTTCGCTAATGATTCCTCATTTCCGTGTCCTAAATAATTTGCAACCAATGAACCCAATTGCAACGCATCTAAAAATGCATTTTTAGCTTCTGGATAACGCTCTCCACCGGCAGCTACTTGCTGCACATAAGCATCGGTATGTATCTTTTTAACATTCACAAATGGTTTCTGAGCCACTAAATCATCTGCTAAATCATTTAATCTAAATTGTAAAGTAGCATCACTTGAAGAATCAGCATCATCGGAATATATTGTATAATTATTTCTCCATCTTCCATAGGATTGTTCATCATGATATTCAAGAACTTTATTAACCATTTGCTGTGCTTGCGTAGTAGAAGAAACTAACATTCTACCTACCGCAATATCAATTCCATCAATACCACCAATCATTTGTCCTTCTGAATCATCCATTAATCCGTAAAAATCATCAGACATAAAAGAATTTGTTAAAGACATATTCTCCGAAGTTCCTAAAGAACTAGGAAAATCTCCATTCGGACTAAAACCATGAAAAACGGGTACTATATTTGTATTATCAGTTAATCGATTCTTATAATCATAAGAAGCATCACCAAAAAGATTAAGATACTTTACTCTTTTACTCGGATCGGAAGCATTCCAATAAACATACTTTACAAAATTTCTAATGGCAGCCACATCCTGTTTTCCTGAACTAAATTCTTGATAAATTAACTCTAAGGGAACAACCCTAACTACCAAACCCGAATAATTCCTATGAAAATTTGCCAAAACTTCAGCTTGACTAACCAAAAAGTTAGGAGTGATTATCAAATAATCTATATCTTGAAAGTTACCTGAATTATCTTTAAGAATTGTTCCTTTTAAATTTTGGTTTTGCACACGGGAATTAGATTCTTTTGAAGGCTCATAGTAATCTCCAGCATCAACAGCTATATATTTTTTTTGTTGCCCTAGATTAACTTTAAAGGAGAAAGAAGTTGAACCTGTATTACTATATTTTTTTACATTATAAATATCGGTAACATCCCAAACTTGTGCAATAGAAGACGCATTTGAAATACTGTATTGACCAATCCCAATATTACTCAATTCTTCTTTATTAAAAAAAGAAAATTGTTTTCCAAAACCTTGAAGATTGCATTTTGCTTTCAAGAAAATATAATCCAAATACCCGTTAGAAGCTGGAACTCCTCCATTATTATAAGTAAGATCAACAGTTATTGTTGGCGAGCCTACATTAACATTTGCAACCAATCTATTTTCGAACCCCTCATTACCATTTCCCGCAATTCCAAAAGAAACATTACCAAAATTCTGATTATTCACTTTAACATTAAAAGAAGTAGAAGTAAAAGACTTAGAAGCCAAATTCACCTTAAAATCTATTGGCAAAGAGACATCTAAATTTGGTATAGTTAACTCAAATTTTTGATTATTCTCAATATTGAATTGTTCGCCAAACCATCTTCTACCAACTTTACCCACATTAACTAAATCATTCTCATAGATGATTTCAGCATCAAATTGAGAGAAATTCATATCAGGATTCGCAACAGGCTCATTTGCGACCGTTATCCTTTTTCCTTGACCTAAAGAAGCTGTAACATAATAATAGGATTTATCTGCAAATAAATTATTTTTAGTCAAACTTTCAGAACTCCAATTATCAACACCTTCAGCATAAAACAATATATAGTCTGAATCATTAAAAACGCCATCTTCTTCACCAACAAACTGAACAGCATTTTCTTCTAAATCTATTGGATAAACAGCACTATTCAACAAAGGTAACATTCTACCACCATTGCCATAAATTCTAATATTCCTCGGATCAACATTTACATCAAAACCTAAACTCCTTAAAAAAGACTTTGACAGACTATAAACACCAGATTTAACGACGTAAAAACGAAACCATTCTCCAGACGCCAAAACAGAATTCTGAACACTCTGAACACCTAATTGACCATTCGTTTCTTTAAAAGAACTTGAACTAATGTAATTAAACTTATAAAACAGAGAAATTACTTTTTTATAACCCGATTCTGTCTTGATAATCGGAGAAAAAGTAAAAAGAGCATAATATTGATCTCTAGCTTTTACAGATTCAATAGAAGCATTTAGTTTGTTGGGGATTTTTAAAACATCTAGATCAAGAAGATCTTCTAGCGCAATCGTTTCATAAACAACATTTGTAATTTCCAGAGAATTTTCATCTATTGAGTTATTGACTAATAATTCTTCTTTATAGTTTATAAGTTTCGAAGAAGAATCTAAAGAATAAAACCTACTTTTAAAACTAGGAAATCTATATATAAAATCACCCGATTTATACGATGCCTGACCTTCCCAATCGATTGAAACGGAATTTTGATTTTGCGCTAAGTTGAAAAAACCAAAAAATAAAAAAATATAGAGATAAAACTTTTTCATTGTTTATAAAACGTAATATGTATTTTAATATTACAAATAGATAAAAAAAAATTCGTATTTTTAATCTTATTACAATAAAAATCATTTTTAAACGTTAGACATAGACAGTTTTAACATAAAATTAATTTTTTTTTACATTTTTTTAAAAACATGTTGCAATTTAACACATTATTATTATCTTGCGTCACTAAATTTATTACCTACTAGAGTATGAAAATTAAGAAAATTATAACAATGAAGGCTCTATTGCTATTATCAATAGGGATAGGTTTTACCAGTTGTAGTAAAAGTTCTGGAACTAAAGGCGGATCGAGAGCAACTGGATGGAAAATCAACGATAAAAACGGTGGTTTTCAACACAATTCTAAATTCTCAAAACAAGAAACTCCTCCTGGGATGGTTCCAGTTGAAGGGGGGACTTTTACAATGGGTAAAGTACAGGATGACGTAATGCATGACTGGAATAACAGTCCAAGTCAACAGCATGTACAGTCCTTTTTTATGGACGAAACAGAAGTTACTAACTTAATGTACACAGAGTACTTATTTTGGTTAAAAACGGTATTTCCTCCAACAGAAGAAAACTACAAAAACATTTACACAGGTGCAATCCCTGATACTCTAGTTTGGAGAAATCGTTTAGGATATAATGAAACGATGACAAACAACTACTTAAGACATCCTGCTTACTCAGAATATCCAGTAGTTGGAGTAAACTGGATTCAAGCAGTTGAGTTCAGTAAATGGAGAACTGACCGTGTAAATGAGAACATTTTAGAAAGAAATGGATACTTAAAAAAAGATGCTAAAATTAATTTAGGGTCTGATGTAACTGCAGAATCTTCATTTAGCACTGAAACATATCTTGCATCTCCAACTAAGACTTACGGTGGCAACGAAGAGATCTTATATAAAAGAGAAATGAATGGAGGGAAAAAGCAAGTTGCTGATACTGCTAAAAATGTATATGCTCAAAGAAACTCTGGTTTAATTTTACCAGAATACAGACTTCCAACAGAAGCAGAATGGGAATATGCAGCTAGTGCTTTAGTAGGCAATAGAGAGTTCAACATCTACAAAGGGCAAAAGAAATACCCTTGGGGAGGGCAATACACACGTTCAGGAAAAAGACAAACTAGAGGTGATCAATTGGCCAACTTCAAACAAGGTAAAGGTGATTACGGTGGAATTGCTGGATGGAGTGATGATGGAGCAGACATCACAAACAAAGTAAAAAGCTACCCTCCAAATGATTTTGGTCTATATGACATGGCAGGAAACGTTGCAGAATGGGTTGCTGATGTTTACAGACCAATGGTTGATGATGAAGCAAACGACTTCAACTACTATAGAGGTAACGTTTACATGAAGAACAAAATTGGTGAAGATGGAACTGTAGAAATTATCAATACTGATAATATTGTGTATGATACATTAAGCAACGGAAAGATTATGGCTAGAAACTTACCTGGTCAATTAGCTCAAGTTCCAGTTGACGAAAACGAAACATACTTAAGACAAAACTTTTCTACTTCGGATAACAGAAACTACAGAGACGGTGACAAACCATCAACTCGCTTTTTCAAATTTGATTCATCTGAAGATGAAGGAGAAGGTAAAGAAGAGAAAAACAGAATGTATGAATCACCTAAACATACAATTCTTGTTGACAGTACTGGTCTTGTAAAAAAACATGACAAATCTGACAAAAGATCTACTTTAGTTAATGATGACGTAAGAGTTTACAAAGGTGGTTCATGGAGAGACAGAGCTTACTGGTTAGACCCTGCTTCAAGAAGGTATTTCCCTCAAGATATGGCAACAGACTATATCGGATTTAGAAATGCAATGTCTAAAGTTGGTCCTAAGTCAAACAAAAAGTCTCCAAGAGGTAATCCAAAATTCTAAAAAAATAATTTTTTTATAAATTTTCATAAAAAAGCCCTTTTTAATAAAAGGGCTTTTTTATTATCTTCGCTTTATGAATATCAAAGACATATACAGTAAATTTATCGAGTGCACTGGCTTCACAACCGATACACGAAAAATAAATCAGGGAGATCTTTTTTTCGCTTTAAAAGGGGAAAAATTCAATGCAAACACATTTACTTCTCAAGCTCTAGATAAGGGCGCTAAATACGTTATTATAGACGAAAAAGAATACCTAATAGACGACAGAACCATCTTAGTAGAAGACGTACTTACCACTTTACAAAAGCTAGCAAACTACCATAGGAAACAATTAAAAACAATTATTGTTTCGCTTACAGGCAGTAATGGAAAAACAACTACCAAAGAACTCATTAACGCTGTTTTATCTAAAAAATATAACACAAAAGCAACCATTGGAAATCTAAACAATCATATTGGTGTACCCTTAACTTTGCTTTCATTTACTAAAGAAACACAAATTGGCGTGGTTGAAATGGGCGCAAATCATCAACAAGAAATTGATTTTCTTTGCACAATCGCCGAGCCTGATTTTGGCTATATTACAAACTTTGGAAAAGCGCATCTAGAAGGTTTTGGAGGTATAGAAGGCGTTATTAAAGGTAAAAGTGAGCTTTATAATTATTTAGAAAAAAACGAAAAAACAATTTTTGTTAATCTTGATGACACCTTACAAAACGAAAAAACAAAGCATTTAAAAAGATACAGTTTTTCAACCCAAAATAGTTCCGATATTAAAATAGATACTATAGAAGCTAATCCTATGGTTATTATTAGTTTTAACAATTTAAAAATACATTCTAATCTAATTGGTATTTATAATGCTAATAATATTAATGCCGCTATAACTATTGGTAAATATTTTAATATTGAAGACGCTTTAATAAAAGAAGCCATTGAAAGCTATATCCCATCAAATAACAGATCTCAACTTATCACAAAAGGGAACAATGAAATTATATTGGATGCCTACAATGCAAACCCGAGTAGCATGCTGGCAGCTATTACAAATTTTATTCAATTAGACACTGATAAAAAAAAGGTTCTTATCCTTGGTGATATGTTTGAGCTTGGAAAGGAAAGCATCGAAGAGCATAAAAAGATAGTTTCTCTTTTAGCAGAAACAAAACTAATCTCTTTTTGTGTTGGAGCCTTATTTTTCGAAAACAAAATTGACTCCCAAATAATTCATTTTTACAAAGATTTTGAAAGTTTTTCAAAGGAATTAAACAAGGATTATTCTTTAGAAAACAGTTTAATATTAATTAAAGGGTCCAGAGGAATGGCACTTGAAAGAGTATTAGATCTTCTCTAAATAGAGGATATTTTAATTAGAGCTTGAATGTTTTGACGAATAACAGAAGATGTTTTTAAGCCGCTTTCCTTCAGAAAAACATTCCCGCTTTTATAGTAGTGCAACGTTGGTATTATATTGATATTATTCTTTAATGTTAGATGCCCATGTTTTTCTACATCAAGAGTTGCTATTTGAACATTAAAAGCTGTCTCTGAAACAACTTCTTCAAGTAGCTTTTTCATTTTTTGACAAGGATGACACCAACTTGATGAAAAAAGAACGACAACAATTTCATGCTCTTTCACTACTTTAATTAATTCTTCTTCGTTATGAATCTCAATCATTGTGCTATTTTTACTAAAACACAAAGGTTAAACTTTACTAAAGAAAATCAGTGTTCTATATTACACTTTTAGTTAACAATTTTTCTATATTACTTTAGCCCTAATTTTTTTATTATTTCTTGTTTTTTTGTTTCAGACAATTTATTTCTTTTATCTGTTTTCATCAATTCTTTTAGTTCAAAATCTATCCAGTCATTTTGACTTTTAAAGCGAACACATGGCTTACATATTACTATATGATAACACAAAATAATGCTCTCTTTAAGTGTCCTATCACGAACGTCTTTACAAATTATTGCACTTACTTTTTTACATAAAAAAACAAAGTAGGGTAAATATTTTCTAAAATTCATAGGGCTTGATTAGTTTCTATACATTTTTTTAAAAGTATCTTTGCTCTATGAACAATTTGCCAATAATTCGATTCAGAAATTTTTAGTTCTTTACAAATTTCTTTTGTAGCTTTTTCA
Organism: Flavobacterium sp. KY-23415; assembly: GCF_055384985.1. NCBI lineage: Bacteria > Pseudomonadati > Bacteroidota > Flavobacteriia > Flavobacteriales > Flavobacteriaceae > Flavobacterium > Flavobacterium sp. KY-23415. The sequence continues at coordinate 578,172 of NZ_AP044001.1, forward strand.
GAGAAGAACTTATAGGATATAGCTAAATTCCATTTTTTTGGAAGATTATTCAAACATGTTTTTAATTTCAATTCTGAAGAATGACTATTTTTATTCGCTAACCCTACCGCTTCTTCTAAATTATTTAACCAAAAATTATCTTCATCGAACATACTATTAAAAAAACAGCCTCTATTTTCTTCTATAGTTGTATAGCTAATTTTACTTGTTTTTCTATAATAATCAACAATTTTATTATTCAAAATTGCTATGAGCCAAGTTTTAGGATTACTTCTATTCTGAAATTTTTCATAAGAGTTAAAAGCCGATATAAAAGATTCTTGCACCAGGTCTTCAGACAACTCTTTAGATTTTGTTTTTGCAAAAGCCCAATTATACAAATCGTCTCCATGGCTAATGACCCAGTTTTGAAACATAATTGTTTTTTCACTCATATATATTCTCTATCTATATTTGTTGTTGTCTTCTTTAATTCATAGATAAATGTTCCAAAAACGAACAGGTATTCAATAAATAAAAGAATCATATTCTCTTTAAATAATGCATTGCTATATGCAAAGTAACTTAGAATCACAAAAAAAGACCAAACGACAGGAAATTTAAATCTAGTAAACACAGATAATGCAAGCAAATTAATAATATACCAAGGGTGGATTGTTGTGGAAAAGAAAAAATAAAACGAAAGTGCAATTAATCCATTTGCAATAATCCTTGTTACATTTGAATTATTTTTACACAGTGAATAATATAAAATAATAAAAACGGATACTACAGGAATCACTTTGCCAATAATGCCGATGGTATTATATCCTTTAATATAGAAGCCTATCTCTCTAAAAACATAGTACAAACTGGCATTAAACTCAAAATTCACAAACCAGAGCGATATTGTTTCAGCGTAATTTGCTATTAAATCCTTAGAAACAAAAGGCAAAAACAACAAAACGTTAAGTAATATTATTACTAAATAGAATAGAACACTTTTTTTCAAACCCAATTTCTGATAAAAAAAAGGCAATAATAAAAGCGGTAATAATTTAGTTGAAATGGACAATGCTACAAGAAAAGCACTAATGAACCATTTATTTAAAAAGAAAAAATAAAACCCTACTAACAAGAAAAACAACATTACACCTTCAAAATGTAGGTTTCCTGTTAACTCTATTATTACTAACGGATTCAAAAAATACAAAAAAATACTTTTTGGATTCTTGTTCAATAATAACAAAAGCTTCTTCCCATAAAAGTAAATCCCAACATCTGAAAAAAGGACAATTAGTTTTAATACTAAAGCTGCATAAAAAATAGATTTTGACGCAAAAATTCCAGCAATTGCAAAAAACAGTTGGTTAATTGGAGGGTAATTCGAATAATGAGATGCACTCAAATTTCCCATAGCATTATATAACTCCTCAGATTGAGCAATAGGAACAGTATCAATGATATTGTTAGGCAAAAAGGCATACGGACTTATCCCAGACAAGATTAAACGACCATCCCAAATGAATCGATAAAAATCCTGAGACCAAAAAGGCAAACAAAAAAGAAATACAAAACGAAATAAAACCCCAACAGCAAAAAGTTGGTTCTCTTTTATTGTTTGCGAATTATAGATAAAATAGAATGCTAAAAAAGCAAAACTGTATAAAAAAAATAACGCTTCAAAATTTGCTCTAGATACAAAATACCCTAAAAGAATATATACCACTAAAGAGAGCACAACCCCGAATAAAGCTTGATATTTTATATTAAATAAACGCAAAACTAGGTAGATTGAAACGATTTTACAAAAACGTAGCCATAACCAATTAGAAGCATTAAATGAAACGGGAAAAGTCCAAAATCATTCAAAACAAAAGCACTATAAATTCCAAAAGAAAAATAAACTACTAATAATCCTTCAACAATTGTATTTTTTGAAATTTTTCTAGAAATATATACATTATCCTTCCATTTTTCTTTTAAAGCTTCAATATTAAATTTAGGTGTTCTGACAAACTCACTTTTTTTACCAAACAACCCTTCTAAAACTGCAATTGAATTTTGAAATGAAAACCCCATTGCAATAGAATAAAAAGTAAAGAACATAGAAGTATATTTAAAGAAATTTTTTATTCCGCCCCCATGTAGATTTTTATAGGTGTACCAATAACAAACAAAAAATATCAATGAAGTTAGCACAAAAAACGCCATTATATTAAACAAAACGTTTAACTCTGGAAATGCATGTTTAATAAATAAAGCAGGAACACTTAAAAAAGCCATAGTGAATATACAAAGAAACATTGAACTATTCAACAAGTGCAAAATACCATGAAACTTTGTTTTGGTTTGTATATTATTTGCAATCATTACTTTAGCTGATATTTTTTTTAAATTTTCAGCACCTCCTTTATTCCATCTAAATTGTTGAGAACGCGCAGCACTTAATACTGCAGGCAACTCTGCTGGTGTTTCTACATCTTCCAGATATACAAATTGCCATTTTTTTAATTGTGCTCTGTAACTCAAATCCAAATCTTCCGTCAAAGTATCACTTTCCCAGTTACCAGCATCAATAATACAAGATTTTCTCCAAGCTCCTGCGGTTCCATTAAAGTTAATAAAATGATTTTTAGAATTTCTACCCACTTGCTCCAAAGTAAAATGTGCATCTAGTGCAAAGGCCTGAATCTTTGTCAATATTGAAAAATTTCTATTTAAATGCCCCCAACGTGTTTGCACAACTCCCACTTTTTCATTCTTAAAATAAGGGATTGTTTCCTGCAACCAATTTGGTTTAGGCACAAAATCGGCATCGAAAATTACAATAAATTCACCTTTAGCATCTATAAGTCCTTCTTTCAATGCTCCTGCCTTAAAGCCTACTCTATTCTCTCTTCTAATATGTTTAATGCTCAATCCAGACAAAGCAAGTTTGTTAATTAATTGAGCCGTTTCTATAACGGAGTCATCTGTAGAATCGTCCAAAACTTGTACCTCTAACTTTTCTTTTGGATATTCTAATGCTGCAACACTGTGCAACAATCTTTCTACTACATATTTCTCATTAAAAATAGGCAACTGAATGGTGACAAATGGAATTTCTGAAGGTTCCTTGAAATTAAATTTTACTCGATGTGTGTTGATGCAGTTTTTTTTACTTTTCAGGTAATTTAACAACAAATTAAATTGCGCCAAGCTATAAAAGAAAATTAAAATTATTGCTAAGCTGTAAAAAAATAATGCTATGTATGCAAGTATAGTATAAATCATTATTTTTTAAAGGTATATTTTAAAATCCATCCTATTATTTTCACTCCAGCCATGATAGTTCCTTTAACTGTTCCTGAGACTTTAGAAACACCAATTCTATTTTTATAGCGAACAGGTATTTCTCTGTAGGTCATTTTTTGTTTAAGTACTTTTAATTGCATTTCTACTGTCCAACCATAGGTCTTGTCTTCCATTTGCAAAGCCTTCAATTTTTCATACTTAATGGCTCTAAAAGGGCCTAAATCTGAAAAAGTTGATTTGAAGAAAATTTTCATTAAGAAAGTTGCTAACCAATTACCAAAAACTTGCTGTGGTGTCATTGAGCCTGTTTCTCTTAATTCTTTAACTCGTGCACCAATTACAAAATCGATATTCTCGTTGGTAATAGGTGCAATTATTTTTATTAATTCTTCTGGATAATCTGAATAATCCCCATCGAGAAAAACAATAATATCTATCGATTCATTTAAATTAGCAATATAATCTAATCCTTTTAAACAAGCATAACCATATCCTTTTCTCACTTCCTTAAGCACCGTTGCCCCTGCTTTTGAAGCTACTTTTGATGTTTGATCGGTAGAATTATTATCGACAACAATTATTTCAGAAACAATTTCTGGAATTTCATTAATTACATTTACAATCGCCTTTTCTTCATTAAAAGCGGGAATAATTACTTTTATATTTTTCATTAAAACAGACTCGGATTATCTTCTTTAAACTCGGCCATTGAATGCCATTCTTTTATTTTTTTTCCAACTTCATATTTTTCGGCTTTAACCACATCACCATTTTTATAAATAATCGAAAAACCATTTGGAACATTATTTTTATATTCTGTTTTACGAATCAATTTCTCATTTTTATCATAATAAACCCACCATTTTACTTTTTTATTACTACTATAATGTCCTTCTTCTTTAATCTTTCCACTTTCGTAATAATAGAACCAATATTTCGTTTTTTTACCATTCAACATCCACCCTTCTTCTTTCATTTTACCATTCGCAAAATAATTTTTCACATAATTTTCTTGTGTAAAATTGTAATGCATAGTTACCACAAAAAAGAAAAGAAATAAAACCTTATTCATATTATTTAATTTTATTAATCCCTTTTACATTCATTTTGTATGCTGTTTCAAAAAAAATTGGCCTATTTTTGATTTATAAGATCCATTAAATTCACATCGTTGCCTAACAAAATATCATTTGGGTTAATTCTCCCTTTTTCAGAAGCATTTTCTAATTTTAGCACGCCTCTTGGACAAACTGCAGCACACACACCACACCCTACGCAAGAAGCTCGCACAATATTTTCTCCTTTTTGTGCATAGGCTCTAACATCGATACCTTGTTCGCAATAGGTTGAACAATTTCCACAAGAAATGCATTGTCCACCGTTTGTAGTAATTCTAAATCTCGATTTAAAACGTTGAATCAAACCCATGTAGGCTGCTAAAGGACACCCGAAACGACACCAGGAACGATTCCCTAAAATGGGATAAAAACCAGTACCAATAACCCCTGCAAATATTGAACCTATTAAGAAACCATAGATTTCATTAATTTTGTATGCATTAATACCCAATAGCGTACTATCTCCAATATTATCTGGATTATAAATAATAGTATAGGTATTATAACCAACAACTATAGTCATTATTATAGCAAAGATTAATATGGGATATATTGTCCAACGTTCAATTTTCCAAGCAATTAATCTTTTATCCGATAATTGTCTATATGGATCACCAAGTGTTTCGGCTAAACCACCACAACCACAAACCCAAGAACAATACCATCTTTTCCCATAAAAATATACCATTACAGGTATTACAATTAGAGATAATATTATTCCCCAAATGAACATAAACTTACCTAAATGTCCTGCTTCAAGATGTTGTTTTACGTTCCAATCGGTTACAAAATTATAATCTAATGGCCAAGCATTTTTTAAATCTACACCAGGCAAATCGAATAATGGTAATATTTCAACCAATAGAAACGCAAAAATGATTTGAAAAAACAAAACACTTGCTGTTCTAACAATCTGATAATGATTGTGTCTGTATTTTATAAACATACGAATTCCCATTACAATCATAGAAACACAATACAAAACCCCATATAAAAACCATTGCGATGCTTTTGCTTTTGGGTTGAATACTTCTTTTAAAGGATCAACTATGTTCGTCCAGTTTACTATATAATAAGGAAAGAAATAGAGCAACACATAGAAAGCAACTAGAAATCCAAAAACCAAGAATGCAACCCAACCTCTGTTTGTGGCAGAAGACAAATAGATTCCATGATTCTTTATTCCTGCAATTGGCTCTAAAAACAATCCAGTCACTATAAACAATAAAGAACCAATAATTCCAAGTCCAAACGTTAGAAACAAAAACAATCCTTTACTATCTTTTAGAACACCTGTAACAGATGCTTTTGCTATATCAAATTTTGTATATTTATTTTCATATAGCAAATATTCCTGAGCGTTTGCCCTGTTTATATCTCCAATTTTATTATTAAAATCATTTATAAAATCCTCAGTTTTTTCATAGGTTTTATTAGAAGAATACATCCAGTTGGTTGCTCCATCTATCAATTGAATTTTTTCGGCATTTGTAGCGAAAATATTCTCTAAAACAGCTTTCGAATAATTCACTTTTCCATCCTGTACAGACTGAGATAAAATAGATTCTATTTCTTCTTTTGACAGTCCTTTCTCTGCTTCTATTTCTGAAGTAATCGTTCTATTGTAGTCCTCTAACAAACCCACAATTTCTGCATTAAATAAAAAAGGATTACTCACTGTTTTATTTGCGATTCCTTTTTTTTCTGCAACTTTAGTTAAGGTGCTAGTAACTCTTTCTGATTTTCCGCTAAAAACATCGTTGATAACCGTTTCTGTTAAACTATATTTACCTATAAATAAAGTTCCAACAAACAACACTACCGACAAAATAAAAGTAAATAACCCAATCAGTCTCAAAGATTTTAATGTCTTCATTTTTAAATAGTTTTAGAGATTGATACTTGTTTATTAAAAGCTGCTGTAATTTCTTTTTCATGTGTTTTAAAAAACTCTGGATCAAAATTAGCGGCTTTCAAATTTTTAATCACATAGGCTACGTTTTGCTTTTCGGTGAGTACTTTATCAAAAAAATCATGACGCATCCTTATTCCGAAGGTATTAATTCCTAAAAATTCATTTGTTTCTTTATGAAAAGATATTCGAATGGCTTTTTTTCCAGAAACATGCTCCCAATAAAACTGGTTTTCATAGTCTCTTGGTTTTGCCCAAACCCAACCATAGGTTTGGTATTCAATATCGAAAAACTTTGCCGAATTGAACCAATGTCCAGGATTGTATTGCATTTTATTTCCTGTAAGCGTTTGTGCCAAAACTTCTCCCATCATTCTTCCTGTGTACCAAACCGCTTCAATATTTCTTCTGTATCCAATGGCCTCGTGTTGTTCTGCACAATCTCCAATTGCATAAACATCTTGTACATTTGTTTCTAGAAAGCGATTAACCAAAACACCTCTATTGGTTTCAATTCCAGAATCTTTTAAGAAATCAATATTCGGAGAAACACCAACTGTTAAACCCACGATATTGCACTCAATAACTTCACCCGATTCTGTTACAACTGCTTTTGCATTGCCTTTTTCATCGGAAAGAATTTCCTTCAAATTGGTTTGTAATCTTAAATCGATATGATGTTCTAAAATATGCCTCCCAATCAATTTGGCTTCTCCTTCTGGAAGCACACCACCCCAAAAATTTTCTTCACGCACTAAAAAAGTAACGGGAATATTTCTAGTAGCAAGCATCTCTGCTAATTCTATTCCAATCAACCCTCCTCCTACTATAACTGCTTTTGCATTTTTATTGGAAAGTCTTTCTAATTCTTCTAAATCTTGTTTATGATATAACCCAAGAACACCTTTTAAATCTTGACCCGGCCAACCAAACTTATTCGATTTGGAACCTGTAGCAATTACCAATTTATCATAACTCAATTTAGAATTATCATTCAGTAAAAGTGTTTTGTTTTCTGTATTTACTTTTTCAACTTTTTTAAAAACTAAGTCAATCCTGTTTTTTTTCCAAAAATGTGGTTCATAAGGTTGTGTGTGCTCAAACTTCATATGTCCCATATAGACATACATTAATGCTGTACGTGAGAAAAAATATTCTGTTTCCTCAGATAGGATTGTAATTTTCTTATCTGATTTTTTTCGGATGTGCCTCGCTAAAGTAACTCCCGATATTCCGTTTCCTATTATTACTATATGTTCCATAAGATAATTTAAAGTACAAATATATCTGTTCAAGTTATAAAAAAAAGTTCGATTTCTAACAGTCAATTAGAAAATAGCTCTCAATCCTAGATTAAATGATTGTCCCAATCCACTTTCGTAACCTCTAACAAATTTGCTATAAAGCAATTCTGCATTAATAACCCTTGTTAACTGATATTTAGCACCTGTTCCCAATGCCGTATAGTTTTGAGAAAACTTGTTCCCTAAATCTATTAACTGCGCATGTTGCACAAAACCTAAAACCGTAAACTTATTCGTTGGAAAATAACTTAAAAACACCCCTGGTGCAACTTCTAAACTGTTGTTTGCAAATCCTCCGTTTTCATTAAAAGACCCATCATCATTTTTAGTTTTTTCACCAAAGAAAAAGCGTGTGCCAAGTTCTGAAAATAATTGAAATTTGTTTCCTGGAAAGGTATAATCATAAAAGAAACGATTTTGCCAGATATAACTTTTCTGTGCTAGATAGCCATTTTCATTAGTTTCTTTATCAAAAACAGGAATAAAAAAGGAACTTTGAACAGAAAATCTTGGCAAACTTTCAAAAGGAGCTACTTTTATAGAAGGAGCAATATGTCCTAGACCACTTCTCGACTTTCCAATCTCATTATTAAAACTAAAAACACTTGTTGCACTTTGGTCTCCGAATGAATTAGAACGAAATTCTAAAATTAATCCTGCATTAAATTTTTTATTATCGCTAACACCTGTAAAAACTTCTAAAGAAGTGGTGAAAAAATTAGAACGAGGAACATTAAAATTTCTACCATTACTATTTGTTCTTGTTTGCGTATATAGATTGTTAAACCATTTAATATCCCACTTCCCTTTTTCTAATAATTTTGAAGGTGTATAATTCTGAATATTAGATTCTACCACCTCATCTTGTGCAAATGCTACTGATGATATTCCTAGAAAAACGACTAATAGTCTTTTTATATTTTTCATTTTCAATTTATTTTTTAAAATTATTTTTTATTCAAATTCCAATCGTAATTGTAATATTTATAATTTGCTGATTCCTCTAATTTTTGTGTTCTATATTTATTGATAAAAGCTAAAGTATTTTTCCCAAAATCTTCCTTATACCACTGGAAAATTTGTGATAAATAAATTTTTCCTTTACTCACTTTTAAAAAGCCAGCATCATTCAAAGCTTTCTTAGTTTGCTCTTCTAACTGCGCTTCAATTTTTGATGGGAAATAGGCACTTGCAATAATAGGAGGACAACCTTTAGCTCCGCAAACTAACACAAAATGAAAACGAGGATCGTTATATTTTTTTCTTATTAATTTATTTTCAATATCATTTAGTGTGTAATTTTCACCTCCAAGATTGTATTCTATTTTATCGAAAAAACCTGCAATGTCTAATGGTGATTTTACAGGATAACGATCTACAATACCTTTAATCACTAAAATATTATAGGCATTCACCAAAAAGGCTTTATTGTTTTTTTCATCTGAACTAAATTTGAATGACGCAATTTGATTGACCAAATTGTCCAAATCTGACCTATTAGACTTTATAGCAGCATAATCTACATTATTTGAAGCAACATGTTTACTAAAAAAAACATGAGCATCGCTAAAAAAATCGTTTTTATTATTGGCAAACAAAGACAAACTTAAAAACAATAAAACAAAAGTTAAATAGCTGTTTTTCATAATTCTATTAATTCATTAAGACTTTTAATTTACAAGACAAAATTGCTTCTTTTAATTTAATTTCTCATTTTCTATTCTTCCTAGATAGTTGTCAATTTTTCCATCTGCAATACCTAAACTTCAAATTATTAAAAAATAGAGGTTAGATTTTCATCTCACCTCTATCAAAATTAAATTAAAACAAACTAAAATTTAATATTACCGTGTTACTGTCCCAGAAGGCAAAGATGTTAGATTGCTATTCATATTAATCACATTCCCTGTAACCGCTGGACTAGCTACTGTGTGCACTAATGGCTTCATTGCAAATGGCATTGATGAATTGTCTGGATTTGGTTCAACTGAAATTACAATTGTAGAACCTGACAAGTTCCCTGGAAAAGTTAACCCAGCAGGAGCATTCATTAAAAAATCTTCTCCTGGAAATGGTGGTGCCATCATTGTGCCAGAATAAGGAGCTGCATCATCTGAAGCATCGACAGCTGTAAATTTACCAGTACTTAGAGCAATTCCATTACTAACAACCCATCCTTCATATTTCCAACCTGCATCTAGCGTTGGTAAATGTAAACCTGCCATAGCAGTACCACTTGTGTTGTCTATGAACCAAACACCGGCTTCTGGATTCATGTTTCCATTTGTTGGTGTTGCTAATAGATACTTCCCTGTAGCTGCGGAAAAGTCTCCCACAATCCCAGAAGAAACTGTGGCTGTATTCCCTGTAAAATCGCCAACTAGATATTTCGTGTCCGAAGGAGCTGGACTAGGATCTATGGTTGGCTCAATACTTAAAACAAATTTTGTTGCAGCCGCTAAATTTGTTGGATCTACATCGAAACTAGTTTTAGACAATGTTCCGCTTGCATCTACTGTAAAAACCCCTGTAGAAATGGGAGCACCGTTTACAATTATCCATCCTTCATATTTATAATCTGGTCCTAGATCTTCTAAACCTGTCAGGTTTAATTTTAAACTTGGTGAAGCAGTTACAGCATCGTCATCGCTGTTACATGAAGCCATTAAAAGACTCAATGCCAAAATTGAAAAAAATTTGTTTTTCATAGCGCTTTTTTTTAATTATTAATAGTTGTTTTCTTTTTCATAGCAAAGATGTCTATTAATAATCGTTAACAGTTTTTCCTTTTTTCCTAGATAATTGTCAATTTTACCATTTTTCACTTTTTATTACTTTTTTTATAGATATTTGAATAAAAAAAAATGAAAAAATTAGGATTTATTATCATTATTCTTCAATCCTTATTGTTTTTTTCTCAAGAAAACAACATTCACAAAATAGATTGGTCTGGAGCAAAAAAGATGAATATTAAGTTCATGACAAAATTTATTCAATCTAAAGAGAACGAAGCATTAGACAGCCTAAAACTTAATCATGACGTGCAAGCGTTAACGCGTTTGAATGGAATTTCTAAAGTCACTTATACTGTTGAAAAAGATAGTGTTTCCAATCATTATAATATTACATTTAAAATTATTGAAAACTTTAGCATTATTCCGAACTCATCGCTTTGGACTACAGATGAAACTCCAGCTGCTTATAGAGTTGGACTCTATGAATTTAATTTGCTAGGAAAAAACAATGTTATTGGTGGTTTTTATCAATTCAATGGCATTAGCTCTTTCGGATTTAATTTTTCATCTCCTTTTTTGTTTAATGAAAACTTGGGTATTGAAACTAGTTATCAAAATCTAGGTAGCGTTGAACCTATTTTTTTTGATGCTACTACTGCAAGATATGAATACATCAATAGATCTTTTGAATTATTAGGCGTTTACAGAACTAGTTTTAAAAACACCATAAAATTAGGTGGCAATATATTCAATGAAAAATACCAATACAAATCTGGAGCCACAAGTGAGCGTATCCCTTTACGTTACAGTATTGATAAAATTCTCTTTAAACTAAACAACAATTACGATAATCTTAAATATGACTTCTATTTAATAGATGGCACAAAAAACACTACTAATCTTCAATTCGTTACACAGTCAAACAGTTTTCAAGAGAAATTCTTAATTGGCTGGAATGATTTTTCCTATTTCAAAAGAATTGGCGGAACAGGGAATTGGGCAACAAGAATTCGGCTAGGACTTTCATCGAATAACACTTCGCCTTTTTCTCCTTTTTCATTAGATAATAACGTTAACATTAGAGGCGTTGGCAACATTATTGATCGGGGAACGGGTACCTTTGTAGTAAATACCGAATATAGAACTACCCTCTTTGAAAAAAAATGGTTTGTGCTTCAAGGAAATAGTTTTATAGATATTGGTTCATGGAGAAAACCTGGTGGCGATTTTTCCGATTTTACAAAGTCTGAAAACTTTAAGGTTTACCCAGGTATTGGTTTACGTTTCATGCATAAAACCATTTTTAATGCTATCTTTAGGCTAGACTATGGTTTTGGAATTTCAAAAAACGGCACAAGAGGATTAGTCTTTGGAATTGGTCAGTATTTTTAAAAACATTCATAACAACACAATATGAAAAATTTATTCTATTTGGCTTTTTTTCTTTTTAGTTTTTGTTCATCGCAAGAATCTAAAATTAATGGAATTAGTTTTGTTGCTTCCAACTCATTAACTTCTGAAAAAGAAATCAAACACGTCATACATTCCAACGCAAATTGGGTTACCTTAATGCCTTTTGCTTTTATGAAAACCATTAATGATACTGCTATTTTTTACAATTCTAAACGGCAATGGATTGGTGAGCGCAAAGAAGGTATTGAACATGCAACTGCTCAATTTAAAACCAACACAATAAAGGTAATGTTGAAACCCCAAATTTGGATCCCTAATGGTTTTACCGGTCATATTGCAATGAATACTGAAAAAGAATGGCTTTCTTTTGAAAAAAATTATGAAAAATTCCTACTACTCTATGCTACTATTGCACAAGAACAACAAATTGATTTATTATGCATTGGTACAGAATTGAATAATTTTGTAATTAAAAGACCCGAATATTGGCAACAATTAATTGCTAAAATAAAAAAGGTTTACAAAGGAAAACTAACCTATGCTGAAAACTGGGACACTTTTGAATCTGTTCCTTTTTTAAAAAATTTAGATTATATTGGTATCGATGCCTATTTCCCTTTATCTGAAGAAAAAAACCCAGCAATAACCACAATTGAAAAGGAATGGCAAGTGCACAAAAACAAAATTAAAAACTTAGCCAATGATTTAAACAAAAAGGTACTTTTTACTGAATTTGGCTATCAAAGCATAGACTATACCACAAAACAACCTTGGAATTTTGATCAACAAAAAACAATTAATTTAGACGCACAGTCAAATGCACTTCAAGCTCTTTTTAATACTTTTTGGAAAGAAGACTGGTTTGCTGGTGGTTTTTTATGGAAATGGTTTGATATTCATGAAAATGTTGGCGGCTTGAAAAACACAGACTATACTGTACAGAACAAACCTGCTTTTGAAATTATTCAAAATGAATATAAAAAAATGCGATAAGATTATCTCATCGCATTTTAAAAAAACTAAAAATTAAATTCTTCAAATCTAAAAATATAACTGTTGTGACTTGAATTTGCTTTATAAATGGTTAAACCCTTTTAATGATATTTTTTATAGAAGTATTACCTTCTTTGTCAATTATTTCCACATAATATATTCCGTGTTTTAACCCCGAAACATCTATTGCAGCTTCTATATTTTTATTTTGACCCCAAACTTTTTGTCCTAAACTATTATAAATAGTGATACGCTCAATCACAATATCGCTTTGTCCCTTAATGAAAAAAACATCGTTCACAGGGTTTGGAAAAACTGTAATTTTTTCAGAATTAAAAACAGTGTTCGACAATACGGAACAGTTATTCGATGTAAAAGGAGCATAACTTCCAAAATCCCAAAAAAGACTATAATCTTCACATAAAAAATAAATCGTATCAAAATCTGCTATTGTTACCGAGCTAGGAATATTTTGTGTAAAGGACATTGCTCCATTTCCTGAAATTATTCCCATTTCAATTTTAGGTAATGAGGAAAAATTAAAAGTATTCGTCAATGCTGCATCTGTAAGCATTCCCCTGTCAACCAGATAAACCCTAACATCTGGACCTGCTGCAGTAGAAAAATTAGCTCCTGTTTCTAGGGTAATCGTATTATTCGTATTTAAAATTACAGTAACTCCTCCTTGAACATTATACATGGGAGTAGCAGTATTATTCCCAAAATTCATCCCAATTGCAGTACATTGTCCTTGTAATAATAAAGAAGAGCATAGAAGTACAAATAAGTATATAAACTTTCTCATAGTTTTCAATTTATTGTTCAATACAAAATTGAACCATAACCTAGTTTAAACACTATACAATTTTACATCAATACTTATCAATTTTACATTCACTAATCAAAATCATCTAAAAGTCCACTCTTTACCTTTATAAAAAACTACTGCTAAGCTAATTTCACTATCAACAACACTTTAAACACAAAAAACAGGTTAATTTAGTATCAATATGAGATAAGATAACATCATTATAACATTCACATAACAAATAGCTTTGTAGAATTACATATTAACTATAACCAACTTTTTATTATGAAAACAAAACTATTTAGTTTATTTCTGTTCCTATTTATATTTGAAATGGGATACACACAGCAAATAAGCTGTAAAACCAAAGAAGAAAATGATGTTGTGTATCGAAAATTTCCACAATCATTAAAAGAAAAAAACGATTTTGAAAAACAAACTGCAAGAATTATTAGAAACAACAGTTTTTCAAAAGCTCCAAACGCAACCTACACTATCCCTGTAGTATTTCATGTTTATGGGACAACTCAAAGCGGGCAAAGTGTTACCTATCAAAAGATAGTTACCGCTTTACAAAAAGTAAACGAAGATTTTAATGGTTTAAATTCTGATTTCAATACTGTTGAATCATTTTTTCAAGCCAGACGAGGCACATTAAATATCGAATTCAAACTAGCTAAAATAGACCCAAATGGAGCATGCACAACTGGAGTAGTTTTTCACAATGTTAAAAGCGGATTTGGAAACGGTGGCGGTTATGACGCTGAAATTCAAGCCGATGCTTGGGACAATTATAAATATATGAATGTATATATTCAAAATGATTTATATGATGATGGCGATCTAACAAATTCTGGAGTGGCTTGGTATCCAAACACTTCTATGTCTGACTATAATTTAGCACGTGTTGTTTATAATGGAGCATATCTATATGGAAATACTAGCAATGAGTTTGCCTCTGTTTTAACTCATGAATTTGGACACTTTTTGAACTTAATTCACACTTTCGAAGGTGGATGTACTGGTACAGACCAGGTTAACGATACGCCAATTGAAAATGGAAATCACGATCTAGGTTGTACTCCTGGTACTAATTGTAATGGTGATAAAGTAAATATTGAGAACTATATGGGCTATAATGGTGCTTCTGGTTGTTACAAAATGTTTACACAAGGACAAATTAATAGAATGCTTGCTGCATTACAACACCCTGCAAGAACTACTTTATGGCAAAATGCCAATCTAACCGCAACAGGTGTCAACACTACGGGTGGTTACATTGCTTCGGCAACATCTACTTTCAAAGAAGCCATTGCTAACAATGGTACTTTTACTTCCAATGCTATTATAAATGCAACTGGAGCAACTTTTTCTCAAGCTTCTGGTGTATTTACGCAAGGAACGCATTTCACACATACTTTTCCTGCAGGTTTAACACCTGTAATTACTGTAAACTCTAACGCACAAGTTACAGTTACAGTTAATGGAACTGCTGCTAACCACTTAGAAGCAAATAACACCATAGCTAAAATTACGTTCTTACCTGCTGCTTTTTCTGGTGCTAGTACAGTTTATTGTAATTCTATTTCCTATGCCCTAAAATTTAGAGATCCTTATGGTATTTTCTTTGTTGACATGGCAGATGCTACCGTTGCTGGAAGCACAAACTGGAAGTATTTTGAAATTAGCAAAGGAGATAGTAAAGCATATGGAGCTTGGATATTTGCAGCAAATCATTTAAAATTAGAAACCTACGGAAAACGTTTGGTTACTAACTCTGGCTCTAGAAACATAACTCGTCTTGGATTTAATGTGGCTGTTAATGCTTCTAATAATTTCACAGCACCTGGTGCTTATCCTGACCAACTAGACATTAGAACGAGTTCGTTTACAAATTGGGACGGACAAACAGGCTATATTGGTTTTGAATATCAAATTGATGGAGAAACTTGTTATGGTTGGTTTAAAGCTAATGTTGCCGCAGGTGGCACTGGTTATTCTATTACTGAATATGCCTACAACACAGAACCAGGAGCAACTATTTATACGGGTATGACTGCGAAAACGGTAATAACAGTTACTCCTACTTCTTTAAGTGAAAATATTGCAAATAATGGAAGTTTTACTGATTTCTCAACTATAGAACTTTCTACAAACAATGGCACATTCACGCAATCTTCTGGCACATTTACTTTGGGGACACATTATACTGTGACAGGTGTACCTAGTGGATTAACTCCTGTGCTTACGTTACAAAGCAATAACAAATTAAGATTAACACTTACAGGAAATGCAACGCAACATGCAGCTGCAAACAATAGTAATATGGTTATTACATTTAAAAATGCTGCTATTACTGGTGGAATTAGTACCTTAGAATCTAGTAGTGTGAGTATTGCCTTAGAATTTGAAGATCCTTATGGAATTTTTTATGTTGACAATGCCGACTTAACGGTTTCTGCCTCTAATGTTTGGGAATATTTCACTATTGAACCAGATGCAGACGATGATGCTTATGGATTATTTGTAGATGCAGCTTCTCAAAATTCACTTCGTTTAGAGACTTATGGAAAGGCTTTAATTTGTAATGGAGCGACTCAAAATGTTACGTATTTAGGACAAAACCAAGCTGTAAATGCTACACGCAATTTTGTAGATGGTGGTGCTTACCCTGATTTACACGTTATTAGAAGTGCACAATATACTTCTTGGGATGGTCAAACAGGTTATATTGGTTTCCGTTATTACAGAAAAGGGAATCCTTGCTATGGCTGGTTTAAAATAATTGTTTCGCCTAATGGTTCTAGTTATACACTTACTAATTATGCCTACAATACTGAGCCAAATGGTACAATTTACACTCCAAGTAGTTTATCTTCTGACGGTTTTGACAATGAGAATAGTTTTAGCATTTATCCTAATCCTTTCAATTCTTCTTTCAATATTGAGTTAAACAACCAATCTAGTGCAACTACTGTAATTGTTTCAACGTTACTAGGACAAGAAGTATTTAATACTACATTCAAGAATGTTACCAGTGAAATTACTATCGATTTAAATTCTTTTTCTAATGGAGTTTATCTTGTTAAGGTAATTGATGATAATGGAACTATGAAAACTAAAAAAGTAATTAAAAAATAATACCAATTTATAACCAACCAACCATTATTTTTTTTTCGAAGTTACTTTTGAAAATCAGGCTGTCAATAATTGACAGCCTGATTTGTTTTGATGAACAATCTGTTTTTTTATTGTACTCTTATTACATTTTAAATTCCCACTGAAATTCATTCATTATAAATTGTGCTAATTCAGAATATTTATTTTTTCACTTTCATCAATTGAACAATACGTTTTAAAACCTGTGACAATTTCGATTCACAAAATGAAAACGTCACAGTT
The DNA here is from genome assembly GCF_055384985.1 of Flavobacterium sp. KY-23415. NCBI lineage: Bacteria > Pseudomonadati > Bacteroidota > Flavobacteriia > Flavobacteriales > Flavobacteriaceae > Flavobacterium > Flavobacterium sp. KY-23415. The sequence continues at coordinate 595,133 of NZ_AP044001.1, forward strand.
TTTGTGTCATTTTTAAATTTAAATAAAAAATGCCACACTTTTTGTGACAAACCGAAAATCAAAACTGTTTTTGTCACCACTATTTCTAGTAGTGCAATATATAATCCTGTAAAAAAAGCCAAATGGAGTACTATTCGTTTTTTCTTACTACCTACTCTTATGATTTCTTCTTATAGGACTAATTAGTTTACAGTAGCTTGAAATGGGCTTCGAGGGAAAAAAATATCCTAAACAAAATACATTAAACACGCTTCTTTATTTCTTCTTGCTCACTTCTGTTACCATTTTCATAGCATTATAAGTATTGAGTACTTTTCCTGTTTTGCACAATGTTTTTTTACCACCCCGTCCTACGGACACCCCTCAAGAGGGGAATTATGGTAGTATGAATGGCATTGTAATTTGTTAGAAAACTCCAACCGACATAGTGCAACGATACAACAAAAACATAGGATTTATTTCTTTTTATCATTCATACTCACCCAAACAGCACACTGCTTTACTTTTGTTTTTTTAGTACTTCAATAATTTCTTTCAATTCTTTAATGCGTTCTTCGTATTGCTCTACTAGTTTTTCGGAAAGTTGATTCACTGTTTGTGTTTTTTGAGTTGTTTTGTTCTTTTCGCTATTCTCTTTTAGATTGTTATTTGTATTTACTAATTCTTCTAGTGTTACTTGAAAAATATCACAAATTCTTTCTATATGATTCACCCATGACGTACTGGCTCCGTTTTCTATTCGGGCATAGGCAGATTGAGACATAGCTAAATATTCTGATGCTTGTTCTTGTGACCACCCTTTTTCTTTGCGAAGTACTTTCAGTTTATTCCCAATTATCTTGTTCATATCTAGTCTATTCTTAGCGATAACGTTATTTTTTATTATTTTTGTTGTTATTAGTTACTCTTGAATATCAAAAATAGTAATTATATTTACCAAAAATAACAAAATGGATATTAAAATCTCTAATATTAAAGAAAGAATTTTATATTTTGCTAAAAATCAAAATATTAGTTACGAGTCATTTTGTGAATCTATTGGCATGACCTATGGTAGCTTTAAAGGAGTTGCAAAAAAAAGACCCTTAAACTCTGATGCTTTAGAAATTTTAATTACCAAATATCCTGAAATTAATTGCGAATGGTTGTTGAGTGGAAAAGGTGCAATGTTGAAAAAACAAGAAGAAGAAAAGACAATTCAAAATAGTATTCCTCTTGAAACTTCCTTAAGACAAGAATTGGATTTAAAAAACCAAATTATTACTCATTACAAAGAGAAAGTTACTTTTTTAGAAGATAAAATAAAGATAATGGGTTCAGATATTGAAAACGATGAACCTGCCTTACTGCAAATGATTAAAGAAATTCATCACATTACAGTTAGTAATGCAATAAATGATATTATTAAGGTTAATGAAGGAGAAGAGCAAAAAGAAATGAGCAAGAAAAAAGAATTGAACCCATAGAAACACTTAGTCCATGTTTTAAAATTCTATCCTTGAAATTAATTTATCTAAAATACCTTTAGATACATCATTATCTAACTCTTTAAGTTTTTCTTTTATTTGCAAGAAGACCCTATTCGCTTCTTCCGAAGTAATAAGCCCTTCTTGTTTTTCTTTAAGGGTAGTTTTTGCTAATGATAATAAAATTATTAACTCTTTATTTATCATGGATTGCAATTTTTAAATCTAACAATGCCTCTAATAATGATATTTTGTTTTTATAGTACTTCTCTTTTTTAATGAATTTATCTACAAAAAGAATGAGCAACACAAAGCAAATTACCACAGCAAATGCATAATGATAAGAATATCCCATATCTGATTTATCATCACTTAACACCCAAAACAGATTTGCACTATATATAAAAATAGGAAAAACGAAACTTATTCTTAAGGGTCTAAAATTTGCTCCTATAGCTAAAATAATAGGAGATAATGTTGTAGTTAATGCATAAATAAAATTAGTAGTTGAATTGTATTCAAAATTATAATCAAACTCAAAACCCAACTTATCCGTATAAGTTATTAATGCAGATATAACTACTAGAAAAGTTCCAAAAAATCTATCTTTCATATATTCACCAAATTAATTTCTAGGGGGAACAATTGTACCATCTTTAGTTCTAGGAGAGCCACTAGTTTCTGTTGATTCTACAGTATCATCTCCCCCAACAATTACAAGTAACTGCTTTTTTGTTAAAACTTCAACTTTTAATTGTTCTTTTTTGAAAATTTTCATAATAAACTTTTTATTTGATTAATAGTTATAAAAGTAATCATTCTAAATAGTTTATAAAACCTAATGCAAATTTATATGAAAGCTTTCTATTTATAATTACAGAAAAACTATACTTGTTGTTAAAGTTTACTATTTCAAGCTTATTTTCTGTTTTAAAATAGCGATAATGTCATTATTTTGCATTAGTAAATCCCTTACAGAAAGAATATTTATGCAATTAAAAATATTTTATGCAAAAAAAGACTGAAATTACCCGAAAAACGCATAAGACTCTGACAGCAAACTGTTTAATTTAGCCTTATGAAATTTTTATATTAAACAAAAAAATAATTATACTAAAAAGAGGAAATACTACTGCTATTTATTTTCTAAAACATAGTTGGCCACTATCGGGATTGTTTCAGCTGTTAGTAACCCGCACAAAAAACGAGCATTGATAGGAAGTGATGGTCTTTCTTGAACAAACCCATCAAACAAAGCAGGAAGAAACGGTTGGCTTTGGCTTTGTTTATTTGGGAAAAACCAACCTTAAAAAAACAGCCATACCCTAAATAAAAGTTTTGACGAACTTGGTATGACTGCCATTAATTAAATAACAAAATTATGAAAAAATTATTATTTAGTGCTGTTGCACTAGTTGCTTTTTCTTTTGCTGGAATGGCAAATGAAACGGAAGAAAAGACAGTTGACGCAAAAAACATTGAAATTCAAATTATTGAAAACACTATTGAGAGTACTCCTTCTACAGAAGAAGCAGGTTCTCTTAAATGTTGGGCTTTCGGGAAATGGTTAAGAATAAAATTAAATGCCGTTTCTGAAAACGAAGAATTAATTGATCAAACTGTTGATGCAGCAGTAAGTTTATGCAACACTCTTGATGATATTGGATTAATTTAATTTAACCTTATACGAGGCTGTCAGAAAAGTAAAAAATAGACACATTTTAGTCACTCCAACGCAAGAAGGAGTCTCATAATCAGTGTTATGTAATTTCTTCTTGCGTCGAAATGACAAGATTACTGACTTTTCGGACAGCCTCTTTAATTTTTAACACATGAAAAGAACACTTATCATTCCGTTATTATTTTTATATTTAGTTGGCTTTTCACAAGTAGGACAAATTGAATATGCCGCTTCATTCAAAAACAAGGCATCTAATTATATTAACAAAGAATTAGAAAATATTGTTGATGAAAATGCATCGGAGGTAATTTATACTCTCCTTGTAAATGGTAATCAAAGTATCTTTTTTTGCGAAAACAATCTTCAACAAAAAAATGATAAATTAAACCTATTATATATTAATTCCAAACTGATAGGAACAATTTACAAGGACTTGGAAAAAAAAACACAAATTCAAAATAAAACTGTTTTTGATGAGGAGTTTACCATTAAAGATTCTTTACCTTCTTACAACTGGGAATTAGATGATAAAGAAACCAAGTTCATCGACAATATGCTTTGCCATAAAGCAATTAATAGACAAATTATTGTAAAGAAAGTTGAAAACGAAAAAAATGAAATTGAAATCATTAAAAAAGAAAAAATTACAATTGCATGGTATTGTCCATCAATAAATATCAATGCAGGTCCTTTAGGTTTTTATGGCCTGCCTGGTTTAATTTTAATACTTGAAGATGATATTTTTGTTTATCAAGCTAAAAAAATAAGTTTTAAATTAGATAAAAATACGATTACTAAAATTAAACCTCCAAAAGCTAAGAGATTTTTAACAAATAAAGAGTTTCAATTGGAATATAAAAAATTAAAAATGGAAAGAGAAAATATGCTAAAAAATTAATTTTAAAACATTAAAAACAGGACTACCTTATTAAATATTTTCACGAACACAAAGTAAGACTGTACTTAAATAAACAACAAATTTATGAAAAAATTAATGTTTAGTGCTATTGCACTTGTAGCTTTTTCTTTTGCTGGAATGGCGAATGAAAAAAAATCGGATGCAGAAAGAAATGACCCTTGTGTAATTTTCTCAATTCGAGTAGTTGATGCTTTAGAAGAATTGCATGGTTGCGAATACTCAGATATTGAAGCAGGATGGATTATGCTTGAAGCATATGATTTATGTGCCAATTAAAAAAAGTTTTAGGATGGTTTATACCATCCTAAAATTTCAATCAATTAATACAATTAAAAAATGAGACACTATTTCTTTTTGCTAATTACTTCCTTTGTATTCTCACAAAACTACAAGTCAATTCAAGTAAATTATTCTGCTTTATTAGAGCCTGTTTTAACGAAAAAAACAGATAACGAAAAACATAATTCTTTATTCGATGAAATTAATGGCGCTTTAAATAATAAAATTTATCTTTTAAAAGCTAACTCTAATGGATTTATTTTTGAAGAACTGGTTGATTTAAAAGGGGATGAAAGACAAAAAAAAGTTTCAAAATTTGCGAACACAATTTACCTTATCTTTCCCTATACCTTTAACAAACAGACAAACAAATTATATAGAATTCTAAATGACGTTAATATTGAATCAGAAAACAATTATCAATGGGAGTTAACGAACGAATCAAAAAAAATAGACAACTACACTTGTTATAAAGCTACTTGTACAGTAGAGTTTAATACTCGACACGGAAATAGTGGTAGTAGAATAGTTTCAGCATGGTATACGCCTGAAATAAATTTTAATTATGGTCCGAATGGCTATATGGGACTCCCTGGTTTAATACTTGAATTAGAATATAATAAAACAAAAATTGTTGCAAAAGAAATCCATTTTTTTAAAGACGAAATTAAAATTGAAACTCCAAAAAACAAGGAAGTAACTGAGGAGGAATTTTTAAACAAAATAAAAGAAAAGTAATTTTAATCACCAAAAAACAACAAATTAATGAAAAAAATTATGTTTAGTGCTGTTGCACTAGTCGCTTTTTCTTTTGCTGGAATGGCAAGTAATGGAGAAGTAAAGGAACTTATTACAGAAGAAGTGAAAACGGAAGAAGTAAGTGAACAAATAATTGAAAAACCAACAACAGTATGCATGATCGTTGCTGTATTGGAAATGGTTAATTTAAGAAACCTCGGCATAGATGAAGCAACAGCTGGGCAGATAGGACTAGAAGTCTTTAATAGCTGTATGGGAGGCGAAGGGTTCGCAAATTAAATTAATCATTTAAAAACAAAAAATAAGCTAATTAACAAACCAGTATTTATTTATAATACTGGTTAAAATTTTATTTATAAATGAAAAAAATACAGATTTTTATTTTTTCTTTATCATTTATGCTTTCTATTGGTCAAAATAGAAACTCTACAATCACTTATGATTTTTCTTTTAACTTTAGTGATGATTTTTATAATCAATTAGATCAAACTAGAAAAAATAATTTTAAAGAAGCTGAAAGAATCGCTAAATTAATTGAACCAAAATTAGTTTTCAATGATTCACTTGCTGTATTTTATAGTGGCGAAATCCTAGATATTGATAATAAAATGGCTTTAATTATTGCAAAAGCATTTTGTAAATGTAAACAAAAGCTATTCTACAGAATCAAAGAGAAAATTTTATATTCAGAATCTAATGAAAATCCTTTTCATGATTGCGATCAATGCTTAATATATAAACCAATGAGTATCAATTGGGAATTATACAATGAGTCAAAATTCATAAATAATTATCTATGTTATAAAGCTACCCAAAATATTACATATAAAAGTGGCGAAAAAGAATTAATAAATAAAGTTACTGCTTGGTATTGCCCAGAAATACCTTATTCTATAGGCCCAAAAGGTTATGGGGGTTTACCTGGGCTAATATTTGAATTACATGAAAAAGAAGGGAGCTACGGAATTGTAAGTATCGAATTAAATAATAATGATGATATGAAAATTGAAATTCCAAAGTATAAAAAATTAATTTCACATGACGAATACTATAAATCTTTTTTTCAAAAAGTGGAAGATATTAACTCCCAAATTAAAAATTAATTAAAATGTAAAGTTTTTTATTTTTTCAATGTAAATCAAAAAATGCTGCTTAAGATTGTATTAAATAATAATTTGGAAATGTTATTCTAGTTAATGACTTTATTTAAAGAAAAAACATTACTAAATTTTCCAAAAATCACCCTTATAAATGCAAAAAAAAATCCTTTTACTTTTATTTTCAACTGCTTTCTATGCTCAAAACAAAACATCCGAAGCTGTTTATAATTACTATATAAAAATAGATTCCGTTTTTTTAAGCAAATTAGATGACACTAGAAAAGATGATTTTTTAGGTGCGCAAAGAGCTGCAGAAAATATTAAGCCAAGACTTGTTTTTAATGATACTTTGGCTTTTTTTGTAAGAAATGATGTTATGGATACAGGTGAAAACAAATTATATTTATTAACTGCAAAAGCATTATGCAGGTGTGAAAATCCAATTTATACCGATGTAAGTTCTAAAACTAATTATTTTAATTTTAGTTTCACTATGAATCCAAATAAAAAAGATTATTTGGTTACAAAAAAACTAGAAACGAATTGGGTATTACACAATGAGTCAAAAAAAATAAACAATTATCTTTGTTATAAGGCAACGCAAGAAATTACCATAAAAAACACAAAAGGCGAATTTAAACATATAGCTACAGCTTGGTACTGTCCTGAAATCCCATATTCTTTTGGTCCTTTTGGTTATGGTGGATTACCTGGATTAATTTTTGAATTACATGATAAATTCACCAGTTTTGGATTAAAAAGTTTGTATTTAAAAAACGGGAATTCAAAAATAGAATTACCAAAAGAAGGTAAATTAATTGAATATGAAGCTTTAATAGGTTCACAGTCCATTTCAAAAGAATAAAGAAGAAAAATAACCAAAATGCACAAATACCTATTCCTACTTTTTCTACTCACTAGCACTGTTTCTCACGCTCAAACCCTAACAGGCACCGTGAAAGACACCTTAGGGAATCCGTTAGCCAATGCCAATGTCATTGCCAAGCCCTTGGTAGAAAAACAAGGCTTAAAATTTGCTATTGCCGATCATTTTGGACGCTACAAATTAGAGCTAGAAAAAGGAGTGCCCTATGACGTTCGTGTTTCCTATTTGGGGTATCAAGAAGCCGTGTTAACGCTAGCAGCCGACAGCGAACTAAAAGAGCATCATTTTAAACTGAAAGAAACAGGACAACAACTCAACGAAATTGTTATCGATTATGAATACAAACCTATTGTTGTAAAAAAAGACACACTCATTTATAATGTGCAATCGTTTGCTAATGGTAACGAACGAAAAATGAAAGAAGTGCTTGAAAAATTGCCTGGTGTAGAAGTTGGCAAAGACGGTTCGGTAACTGTGCAAGGAAAAAAAGTAACCCAAATGATGGTGGAGGGAAAATCCTTTTTCGGAGGCGGTTCTAAATTGGCTGTAGAAAACATTCCTGCCGATGCGTTAGACAAAATTGAAGTGATTGACAATTTTAATAAAGTAGGTTTTCTAAAACAAGTATCGGATAGCGATGAACTGGCAATGAATGTGAAGCTGAAAGAAGACAAAAAGAGATTTGTATTTGGCGATCTGGAAGCGGGTGCAGAAGTAGCCAACGACAACGGTTTTCATGTACTGCATACTGCTTTGTTCTATTATAGTCCGAAAACCAATGTGAGTTTCATTGGCGATATTAATAACATTGGCAAACGTACTTTCACATTCGAAGACATGATGCGTTTTCAAGGCGGTGCCAGCAGTTTCATTTCGGGCAGAAAACAACTCACCAACCTTTACAGTTTTGCAACTGGAAACACCGATGTTATTGAAAACAAATCACAATTTGGAGCTTTCAATTTTCGTCAAGAAATTAATAGCAAATTAGATATTGAAGGCTTTGCTATCTTCTCAAAACTATTTACAGCAACACTGTCTAAAAGTCAAAACGAATATTTGCAAAACAGTAGCTTCACCTTCGAAGACAAAACAAACAAAGGAAACAACAAAAGCATTCTTGGCATCGGGAACCTTAAGCTTAATTACAGCCCAAGCGATCAATCGAGGTGGTTCTACAACGCACAATATCAATTTAGTACTAACGACATTATTTCGCTATTGCTTTCTGTGAGAGACGGACAACAAAACACCTTCGAAAACAGCAACAATGCCGACAATCGTCAGGTGAAACAGTTTTTAGAATGGCACAAACAATATAAAAACAAAAACCACACCACTACTTTTGTCATGAATCAAAGCTATGAGAACAACAAGCCGCAAAACAATTGGTTAACCGATACTGCATTTTTAACGGGACTAATCCCTTTGCAAAATGATAGTTTTTATAGGATTGAACAAATTAAAAAAGTAAAAAACAACAGTATTGATGCCTTGTTCAAACATTATTGGATTTTGAATAATTACAACCATATCTATACCAATATTGGAAACAACTTCGGAACAACCAATTTAGAAATCACCGAAAAGCAATATTTAACCAATGGCACAATAAACGATTTTGCAACTGCTGGTTTTGGCAATGATTTGAACTATTTGCTAAATGATTTTTATATAGGCTTTGAATATAAATTTAAAATTGGAAAATGGATTAACAAACCAGCACTATATACTCATTACTATCATTTGAAAACAAAACAAGTTGCCGAAAACTACACCACCAACAAAACCTATTTAGAACCACAATGGAATAGTGAATATGAATTCAATCAATCGGAAGCATTAAAATTCAACTACAAACTTTCAAACGATTTTCCAGACGCTACAAAACTTTTAGAACGCTATACGCTACAAAGCTATAATTCTGTTTTTAAAGGAAATGCGCTACTAAAAAACGAACGCTTTCACACAGCTAGTTTGCGCTATTCCAAAACAAGTATGTATCGCGGTTTCATGTTGTTTGCGAATTTAAATTACAATAAAAAAATTAGAACCATTCGAAATGTCATCGAATTGGCAGGAATCAATCAATTCACCACCCCAACTATAACCGATAATCCTGAAACCAACTGGCGATTCTATGGAAATCTAAGCAAAAAAATAAACCGAATTAGAATACAACTTAACAGTAACCTAAGCTGGTTTCAGTATATTCAATCCCTAAACGGACAAACCACTTCAAACAACAGAAACAATCAATCTGTTGGTTTAAAAATACGCACTGCCACCAAAAAGTGGCCAAGCGTTAGCCTTGGTTACGACAAAAGTTTTAGTCAGTTTCATGGGCTAACCAAATCTTCTTTCACAAATGATGTGTTTTCCTTTGATTTGGATATAGATTTCTTGAAACATTTTAATTTCAAAACCGATTATGAAATTACCTTCAATGAAAACAGCAACCATCAAAAAACAAACTACAGAATAGGAAATGCTTCCTTAAGCTATCACAAAAAAGACCATCCGTTTCGCTTTGAACTTTCAGCTCAAAATTATTTAAACAACGGTATAAAAATTAATAATTCTTTTTCCGATTTTTTAATATCTAACAACACAACCTATATTCTTCCTAGAGTGATTCTGCTTACTATTAGTTATAAGTTATAGGTTGTTAGTATTGTTGTGTTGCAAAACCCAGATTACTAGACTTTGTTTTGAAAAATAGTATGATGCTCAACATTGCAATGGCTAAATCTTATGTAAGAACCAATAAAGTAGTGTAGCATTTTTTTTAAAATGCAAATCATGCTACAAATTTTGTAGCGTTTTTTTTGTAGCATTTATTTTGCTACAAATTTCTGGCTACAAAATTTGTAGCAATTTTAAAATTTGTAACTAATTGCTACTTCTTTATATATTTTAGTAATGATATAATGAAAAATAATTTACATTTATAAAAACAAAACCGTTAGGTGCAACACGTTTTTGATGTTTTTCGTCAATTCGAGTTATTTTCGACAGAAAATAATATCGAGAACAAGAAAACATCGTTAAAAACGGTTCTCGATACACAATTTATAAAACTACTATTCGCAATTTAAATTCATGCCAGTATAGTGCTACTGACTTCTAAATTTACCTTTAAAAATATAATCATAAAAAAAATCCCAAATTGGGATTTTTTTTTATGGTCTCTAATTATTTATTAAAGTATTCAATTGATCGGTCAATGCTGTTTTACTCTGTAATCCGTTTTGTCTGCTCACCAATTTTCCGTTTTTAAAATAGAACAAAGCAGGAATACTTCTCACATCGAATTGTGCTGCTAGTTCTTGATTGGCATCTACGTTTACTTTCGATATAATGGCTTTTCCGTTAAAATCATTAGCCAATTCTTCAAGTGTTGGGTGCAACATTTGACATGGACCACACCAATCTGCAAAAAAATCTATTAAAACAATTTGATTTTCGTTTATGGTGCTTTCAAAGTTAGCGCTATCTATAGTATGTATCATGGTACTTGCGTTTTTAAAACTAAGGTTAGCAATGCAGCCAACCTTAGTTTCTGGGTTAATTATTGGCTGATTAATTCTAGTTCTGGTGCTATTGGAAAATCTATTGCTACATTAGTAACATTATGAAACAAGTTAGTAACTGTAATGCTACCAATTGCCACAATTAGATCTACTAAATTTTCTTTGGTATAGCCAACAGCATAAAAAGCTTCTACTTGGCTTTCTGAAATTTTTCCTCTTTTTTCTGCAATTGTTCTTGCTGTTTGTGCTAAAACTTTTGTTTTATTGTCCCAACTTGCAGTTCCTTTTCTTAGTTCTAAAATTTGCTCATCGGTAAAGCCATTCATTTTTCCTATTGCCGTGTGTGCTGATTGACAATAACGACATCCATTTAACTGGCTCACCGCTAGATCTACAACTTCTTTTTCTTTTTTTGTTAATGATGTTTCTGATCCTGAAAATTGCAAGTAGCTTCCTAATGCATTTTTAGAATGAGCCATTGCGGCATAGATATTAGGTACAAATCCTACTGCTTTTTGAAGGTTATCGAAAATTGCTTGGTTGTTCTCTGAAACTTGCGCTCTTGTAGGTACTGAAAAATTTGACATTTTTAAAATTATTTAATTGTTAGTATTATGGTTTAAATTATATAAATAGGAATTCATCATTACAGTAATTATCTGAAATGAAATGTTTATCGCAATACTCGTTTTGTTCTATTGCAATTGTTTTTTTTGATTTTATATTGAAAAAAGGGAATAGTATCTCTTTAACGGTGTTTGATATAAAGTCTGTTATTTTCATAATTTCTTTGCTTTAAATTGATAGTACAAAGTTGCAAAGAAAGAGGGCTATGGAGATAGACAGGATTTCCCTTTGAGTAGGTAATTCTTCCTATCATGATATTTAATGTGTTGAACACAATGAAATCTTAATGATTTTTTTTTCAAAAGCTTGAGTGTGAAGTGTGTCGAGGAAGTTTTGTTTTGAATAGACAAGTTCTCGATACACTGTTTATAAAAATTGCAGTTCGCTTTTTATAAACAGCACTCGAACTGACGGAATGCAAAAGCTAAAAAACTTCTTTTTTAGTAAGAAGAAAGGGATTGTTTTACTTAGTTTTTAAACCACCCCGTCCTACGGACACCCCTCAAGAGGGGAATTCTTAGTGCGAAAATTACATGAATCGTAATACTCACAAAATATGTCGCTTTGAATGCAGAGGGTATCGAGGAAGTTTTGTTTTGAATAGACGAGTTCTCGATACACTGTTTATAAAATTGCAGTTCGCTTTTTATAAACAGCACTCGAACAGACGGAATGCAAAAGCTAAAAAACTTCTTTTTTAGTAAGAAGAAAGGGATTGTTTTACTTAAGTTTTTAAACCACCCCGTCCTACGGACACCCCTCAAGAGAGGGGAGTTCTTAGTGCGAAAATTACATGAATCGTAATACTCACAAAATATGTCGCTTTGAATGCAGAGGGTATCGAGGAAGTTTTGTTTTGAATAGACGAGTTCTCGATACTCTGTTTATAAAAATTGCAGTTCGCTTTTTATAAACAGCACTCGAACAGACGGAATGCGAAAACTAAAAACTTCTTTTTTGGCAAGAAGAAAGGGATTGTTTTTAAAATTAACCCAAAGGATATTATACAGTTTTCTTGAAGTCGGAAGGAGAAACACCTTCTATTTTTTTGAAGAAGCGACTAAACGTTTGCAAATCTTCATAGCCTATTTCATAGGTGATTTCTTTGATCGTCTTGTCTGAATAGCGCAATAGGCGTCTTGCTTCTAATAGTTTTCTATCTTGAATGATTTGCAAAGGTGTTTTTTCTCCGTACTTTTTAAAGAGATTGGATAAAGTTTTTGGACTTTTGTTAAGCATCTCTGCATAATCTGCTACTTGGTGTTTTGTTTTAAAATGGGTTTCTACCAAATAATTATAGGCACGAACAATATCGAGTTGTTGTTTATCAAAGTGTGTGAGTTCGGTTTGTTCTTTATAAATGCGCGTGCATAGGATTAAAAATCGTTTTAACATCATTTGCAACATGTCGTTTTGCAAATCGTCTTTAGATTCCATCTCAATGCTAAACATTTTCCAAACTATTTCAAACTTTTCCATTTCGTCTGTTGGAATTACTATTTTAGGGAGTTGCGATGCTCCAAAAAATAACATTCCTCTACATCCTACTTCGCTATCATGATCTGAAATGCAATAGAACGCTCGGTTGAAACGTATGAGTCTTACTTTTTCAACTTCAAGAATTTCAACTTTATGAAATTCAGTTAAAAATAGAATTGCATCTTTTTCGAATAACATTTCGGTTTCATCAACTTTAATTTTTAGGGCTTCCAAACACCAAATAATACACAAACCATCGGCAATTTTCTCCTTAAGTAATTCACAATTATTTTTGTTAATTTCCTCTAAACGAATAAATTCATTGATCTGACCTGTATATAACATAATTATTTAAGTTTGTTCGAATTTAAAAATTTAAAATAACACTTGCCACATGTTTGGCAGCAATTATTGCGCCTTCCATATAACCAGGAAATTCGGATGCGGTTTCTGTTCCAGACAAAAACAATCTACCATTATAATAGTTTTCTCTAAAAATTGGATGACCGTTATTTTGATGTGGGAACACAAATCCTTCTTGACTAATATTCTTAGTATATTCTTCTTCTGACCAAATAGTTTCGTGATAATCACTATAATTTAATGCTTCTTTTCCGAAAATTTTCTCCAACTGCATAAGGATTTTCGCTTGTCTTTCTGCTTTAGAATACTCGCTCATTGCTCCATTAATAAAACCACATAAAGCAAAACCATGCAAATTGTAATTCGAATGATCATACAATTCTGTAATGGGTCCAACGTTACTAAAAACTGTACCCGAGATTCCTTTTGCTCTCCAAAATGGGGTTTTGTAAACCAAAGCAATTTTTATACTGTCTTGCATCCAAGTATGGGTGTTTTTGGCAATATGTACTAATTGGTCTGGAAGATTGGGATTAAATTTCACCTTAGACACTAAAAGCGATTGTGGAATGGTTGAGATTACAAAATCGGTAATCATCGTCTTTTTACTAGTAATAATCTTTGCTTTTTCATTTGTAAAATCTATTTCTTTAACCGCTTCATTCAAATGAAAGTTTACATTATTCAATTTAGCAGCTAAATTTTCAATTAATTTCATTGTTCCTCCAACAATTCTATAACTTGGACTGTTCTCTGGAATCTCAATTATTTGAGCTGGTGCAGCAGAAAAAGGTTCAAAAAAAGAATAACCTTTCATGAACTGTTCAAAGTATTCAATTTCTAACTCATCTAATACTATTTTCATATTTTGATGCACTTCATTAAACCAAGTTGCGCCCATTTCAACTTTTGCTTCTCCAGATTGTAATGTATGAATTCTTCCTCCAATTCTATTTCTTGCCTCAATAATTTCAATTTCGAAACCTTTATTTAAAAGTCGATACGCTATTAATAACCCACTTAATCCTGCACCTATAATGACTATTTTTTTATTCATATCTTTTCTTTTTACATCGTAAAAACTGACAGTATAGCTATACTGTCAGTTTTAAATTTAAAAGTTATTCCTTTCAATTACTTTTTTAAAACGTCTCTTAATGCTTCTGCTAATGGTGCGGCAGAGGCTGGACTTTGTCCTGTCATTAATGCGCCATCTACCACTACATTCGGCTCCCAATTGGCAACACTCTTATAGTTTGCTCCTCTTAATTTTAATTCTTGTTCTAAAGAGAACAACAAGTGTTTGTCTAATTCGATTTCTGCATCTTCTGCATCTTTAAATCCTGTTAAATTAACTCCTTCCACTAAGAATTTACCATTAGACAACTTAACGTCTCTTAAAATAGCGGGTGCATGACAAACCATTGCAATTGGGCGATTACTTTCATAGAAATCTTTGATTAATTTAATGATATGTGAATCGCTTGCTAAATCCCATAATAAACCATAACCACCTGGGAAAAACACAGCATCGAATGTGTTATAGTCGATATTTCTTACTTTTCTAGTGTTTTTAGCGGCAAACAAAGCTACTGGATCACTTAAAAAACGTTCTGTATATTCGGTAGTAAAAGGCACTTTCATACTTAACAAATCGATTGGTGCTTCTCCTCCATCTGGTGAAGCAAAAACCACTTCGTAACCTGCTTCTGTTAAAATATAATAAGGTGCTGCTAGCTCTGTAAACCATGTTCCTGTTTGTTTACCGCTAATTCCCATTTGGTCTTCAGAAGACATAATCAACAATACTCTTTTTTGTATATTACCTGTTTCCATCATAAATTGTTTTTAATTATTATTAAATTTTGATAGGACAAAGCTAGAGCGATGCGCATTCTAAAAATGGTAATATAAAGAGCAAGAATGGTAATTTAAGGAAGCAGACTTTGAAACTCTTTTGGTGTGGTTCCTGTGGCTTTTTTAAAATATTTAGTAAAATAGGTAGGTTGGTCAAAACCTAAATCGAAAGCAATTTCTTGAATTGACAATTCTTTGTTGGCTAATTTCCTTTTGGCTTCTAATATTTTTACTGATTGAATTATATTCGCTGGTGTATCGCCTAAATATTGTTTTACAACCGTAGTTAGTTTTTTAGAATTGGTATGTAATCTATCACTATAAAAGTCTATTTTATGAAATGTGTTTTTATAATTATATACTTCTTTTTTAAATGCAAAGGCAAGCATGAAATCGGGATTTTTATATACATCTTCTAAACTATCTTGACTTTTAATGCGTTCTACAGTTAACAACAAGCTACTAAACAAAAAAAACAATTGCTCTTTTTGTAGCTTGTTGCCTAATCCTAATTCTGCTTTAATAAGCTGTATAATACTCTCAAAACGAACTATATCTTCATTTGAAAGTTGAATATATGGTTTTCCTATTTCATTAAAAATTGACAACGAAAATCTTTCGGCTAATTGATGATGAAATTGATTTATAAAAAAATCATTAAAATGTATTAATATTCCATCATTAACAGAATCTGAACAAAAATAATGAATTTGGTTGGTGCTAATGAACAATAAAGTATTGGCTTCGTGTTCGATAATATCATAATCAACATAATGTCTTCCTTTTGATTGAAACCAAATAAGCTGATAAAAACCATGAGTATGTGCTTTAATTGCATGGTTAAAATGTTTTTGAAAATAGGATTTCAAATCATTTATTTCAAAATGTAATTTTGAAAAATCATCTTTATGCAGATAATATTTTTTAACCTCATCCATTCCCCAAAGATACTACTATTTCAATGTTACAGGTATTTCTGCAATGGTTTTGTCCCAACCAATTTTAATATGAACCACATTTTTAGTTTTTTCATACATAACAATAGATAAAGCTTCAATTTCTTTGTCGCTCATTGTTGTTGGAACGGTTACAGAAGCAATGTCTTTTGTTGGATCATACGAATAGTTTCCCCAACCATCATTTTCTGAATTCAATTTAATGGTCCATTCTTTCTCGGTAGGAATTGCAATTAAAGTATAGCGACCTGCTTTCACATCTGTTCCACCAAACACTACATCGGTTAAAAATAAAATTTCTGTAGATTCGTTTGCACCAATTCTCCAAGCTTCATTTAATTTAACAACTTTTCCAAAGACTTCTCTTCCGTTTTTTAAAGGTCTAGAATATAATATTCTAATTTTTGTTGCGGCTTCTGTTTGTTTTGTTTTGTCTTTTATGAATGCTCTTTTGGGTGCATTTTCTGGATAGTAGGCAGCATCTAAACCGCTTTTATCTATTTTAGCAAAATCTTGTGCGTTTACTTGAAAACCTAAAGCAACGATAGCAATAGTTAAAATGATTTTTTTCATTGTTTTTATTATTTAGTTTTATCTATGATTTGTTCTGTTTCTATTCTTGACACTTCTTTTAGTTTCTTCGTTTCCAGCAATTTTGGCAAATCTTTTAGAGCTGTGTTTATTGGTGCTTCATAATTGATGTAATCTTGAAAAGTGATCCCGTTTACTATTCTGGTATTGTAGGCTTCTCTAAACCGAACACCACCATCGTTCACTTTATAATTATAGGCCAAAAAGTCCATTTTATTTGTTTTCTTATTAATCCAATAATGAAATTCATCCTCGAAATCTTCTCCTCCTCCTTCTTCATTAAAAGTAACCTCTACAACATGATATTCTTGATTTCTTATTATTGTTTCTTCAATGTATTTTTTATTCACTGAAGCATCATTTAATTTATAGGGTAAGCTTGCAAAATAGATTACAGAATTTAATGCTTCTGTATATTTTTTAACGTCTTTTTCATTTGTGTTTTGCAGCACCTCATTTTTATAACGTTCAAATTTTCCATTGGTTAGAATGTCTTTTACCATTGTATCTTTGTCTTTAAACTCAACAGTATATTTATAGTTTTCTTTATCATTCTCAAAATGATATTGTTTACCTCTAAAAACAAAACTAAAATTCGCTGTCTTATACAATTCTCCTCCATGAGCTTTTATTGCAGAGTTTATAACTTCGTCTGCTTTGGACAAAACGACTTCTTCAATAACTTCTGAAGTTTTTTGATTAGTTTTCTGTTCCTGTTCTTTCTGTTTATTATTACAAGCAGACAACAACACTAAAAACACAAGTGCTAAATTGTATATTTTTCGCATACTGTTTATTTTTCTGTTGGATTAACCATTCCGTTATTATCTCTATACCCTTTGGGAGAAATTCCTATTTTATTTTTAAAGAATCTACTAAATGAAGGCATGTCTTCAAAACCCAATTCGAAGGTGATTTCTTTTATTGTTATCTCTGTATTTAGCAACATTCTTTTGGCTTCTAGTACTATTCTATCTTGGATAATCTGCAATGGTGTTTTCGAAATATGGCTTGAGAAAAGGTTAGTTAAGGATTTTGCAGGTTTGTTCATGAGTGCGGCATATTCTGCTACGGTATGCTTACTTTTATAGTGTACCTCAACTAGAAAACTAAAATTCCTTATAATGTCCATCTTGGTTTCTTCCACATGAAGTACTTTATTTTGCTCTTTATAGATTCTTGTACATAAAATTAGAAATCGTTTCAATAGCATTTGAAGCATTTCGCCCTGCAATTCGTCTGAAGCTTTTAGTTCATTCTCAAACACTTTCCAAAGCAATGCAATGGCTGCATTATTTTCTTCATTCAAAAAAAGAGTTGGCACTTGAGAAGTTCCAAAAAACAGAATTCCTTTGCAACCAATTTCGCTATCGTGATTGTCTAAACAGTAAAATTGCCTGTTAAATTGTATGCTATTTAACACACCAATTGTTGTTTTGTCTAATGCATGAAGTTCTGTTAAAAACATGATTTCATCTTTTTTTAGAGGATAAGAAACGTTATCTACTGTAATATTGGTGTCTTCATAAGGATTCCACAAAATATTCAAATAGGATTCGTTTCGTTGTCTAAAATTTTCTTCAACGGTATTGTCTATTTTGTCTAGCCAAAAATATTCTCCATTTTTCCCTTTAAATTCCATAGGCTCTTATCTAATATTTTTTTTATAATAAGAAACAATTTGTTCCTGATTGTAGATTTTGAATCGATATAATAAATGAATCATCATAAAATGAAATTGTAACCTAAAAAAGCCATTATCGTTATATCTTCTTGCAGATGTGATTATGTTTTCTTGTATTACTTTAAAATTTGAGTTTTCATATAACCTAAAAATCAAATCGTTGTCTTCATAGATAATTAACTTTTCGTTATATCCATTAAGATTAAAAAATAATTCTTTGGTTACAAAAAGAGACTGATCTCCTCCTCTACAGGATTTAAAATTAAACTTGGTGAACCATTGCGATATTTTTAAAACCAAATGATTGTTATCGAACTTCATTTTGAAGCAGCCTGCAGCATTACCTTCCAAAACTGCCTCTGTAATGAATTTATCATATCCTTTTGGTGGGAAACTATCACAATGCAAAAAATATAGAACTTCTCCTGTAGCTATTCTTGCTCCAGCATTCATTTGAATTGCTCTCCCTTTTGCAGCATGTTCTATGATAACTTCTGGATGTTTTTTAACTTCACTAATTGTATTGTCTTTGCTTCCTCCGTCAACAACTATAATTTCTTTATTATTATTACTATTCGCTATTAAATGGGCAATGCATTTTGAAATGTTTTTTTCTTCATTCAAAACAGGAATAATAATGGAAATTTTCATTTTATTTATTTAAATTCCAGTTATAATCTAAATATCTAATTTTAGCTTTTTCGTTTATTTTAACTTTAGAATATTTATTTAAAAAATCTATTAACGAAGTCTTTTTTGTTTTAAAATCACCTGAAAACCAATTAAATATTTCTGAAATTTGTATTTCACTTTCGGCAATATCATTTTTTGTTGCGTCATTAATAAATTCTTTAGTTGCTGTTTCTAATTGCGATTCTAAGGTTTGAGGTAAAAAAGGTTTATTTAGTAAATTAGGACAAGAAAATGAAGCACAATTAATTGCAAAGTGAATTCTTGGTTCATTCATCTTTCTTAAAATATTATGCTCAATATAGGACAATGAAATTTTCTTTGTTCCTAAAGTGATAAAACTATCGTCCCAAGCATTTTTTATATTTTTAATGCTTTTAGTTGGATAATTGTCTATTACTTTCTTTAGGGTGTGCAGATTATAAGAATTAATATAATAGGCTAAAATTTCATTTCTTGACCAACTTTTTTTAGGCTGTGTTTTTTCGAAATCGGCAACAACAGCGTTCAATTCTTCAACATTCATTTTTAATTTATCATAGTTTACATTTCCTTTACTAGAAACATGATCGCTTAATAAATCGGTATAACTTTTATAATCAAAGTTTTGAGCAAAACCCTGAACAGCTATCAATACTACTAAAATAATCCTTTTCATATGCATAAATTTTAATTGGTTATGGATCACATATATTATCGCATTTATTTGCTTGTGTTTATTTCTCTAAATATGTTTCAATTTGTGTTCTGTAATTTTTATTTGTTTGCACCCAACTTATTGTAAATGGCGATTTCGTAGTTGCGCGTTTTGGAATTAATCGCTATTTCTTTTCACTCTAAAATTTTAACGGATAGGCTTCTTGTTTTAGGAAGCTATCTGGAAATTCCTCATCTTTATCGAACCCTAATTCAATATCCTTGCCATCTTTTGGTATATAATCACTTTTAAAGAGATAGTCCCAAAGACTTAATGATATTCCATAATTTGCTCCATATTTCCTAGGCATTTCTTTACTATGATGCCAAATGTGCATTTTAGGATTATTGAGTATGTATTTTAGAAATCCGTAATCCCATCCTAAATTTGCATGATTTAAATGTCCGATAGTTATAGTTATGAAATGAACAATAAAAACATCTTGTATTGAAAAACCACCTATAATTGCCATAGGAACATAGAGCAATGTTTTGTAAACCACTGGTTCCATCCAATGATAACGAAGGTGAGCGGCAAAACCCATTTCTTTAACAGAATGATGCACTTTATGAAAATTCCAAAAGAATTCATAACGATGCAACAATCGGTGCGTGTTCCATTGTACAAAATCGGAAACAATAAAGAAAATGAACAATGCCAGTGGTTTTGGAAGATTTGACAAATCGATTAATTGCAATGATGCTACATTTAAACCGAAAAGACCTAAAAAGTCATTAAACAATTCGGCTGTCACATTATTCATTGCCATCAAGATAATCAAGTTTAGCAAAAAGAAATTAAAAAACATATAGAATGTATCTAACCAAAAGTCTTTTCTAAAAATGGGTTGGTTTTTTCTCCAAGGGAAAATAATTTCGAGCAAAAAGACGACCAAAGAAATGATTATTAGCCCATAAAAATAATTTTCTATATGAAGGTTAACTAATTCATTTTTCAAATAATTAAAATGATCTGAATAGGAATTGATAATTATTTCTTTGTATTCGTTCATTGCTAAAAAAATTATAGTTTAGTATATATTCCAATATTAATTGTTGGAGCTAACGGTGCATTATCTATCCCAAAGGCTCCAAATGCAGAGAAATTTGCTCCCAACTTATTTTCTATGAATTCATAATTGGCTTTCACTCCAAATGCGTTATAGGCTTGTCTGTCTAGATGTGATGCCCATTGTAAATTATCTTTTTCATAGGCATCTTCTTTTGTTACTGGATTTCTAGTATCTAGAACCAACATTATGTGTCCTTTGGGTATCACATTATAACCTACTTCTATTGTTGCTTTAAGATAATCGGAATAATCATTGTCCATATATCCATAACCAAGATTTCCAAAATAGTACCATTTATTATGACTAGACCCAATAGAAACGTATGGCAAAATAGTCGATGCATTTATTCCTGTTGTGCTTACTACTAATTCTGCATCTTTTTTTATTGAATTAGCTGCATAAATAATACCCGAACTAATTTTCCAATTCTTATCGGACAATTTATATTTTAAACCAAATGTTGCATTCCCTATTCCTGCAATATTTTGTGAAACTCCAATATTCTTATAGGAAGCCATTTTATAGGGCAAAACCAATTGCGCTTCTAACTTATCGGTTATACCATATTCTGCATAGGCTTGCACTGTAATATCTGAATAATCACCTAGATCTTTTTTATTCCCATCAAACTGAACAGTATTATAGGACAGACTTGTTAGTCCTAATTGCGCATAGGCTTTTCCTTTTTCTCTTGTCCATGGACTCTGTGCCTTAGCAAATTGAAATCCGAACAAACCAACAATAGATAACATTATCACTTTTTTCATCATGTAGCTTTTTTTTTAAAATTAGACGTCACTTTATTATTTCCTGACACACTAGCAACACCCGCCACCATTATAATGGAAGGTACTTTCACTAATATAAATATCTTTTCTGTTTAAAGAGGCTAGTGCTGCTGCTGTTTTATCGCATACTGCTAAAGGTTGATTTTTTAACAACACATGCCCTTTTTTATCATCAAAATAATCTTCTTTTCCAAAATATATGGCAGCTTTCCCAGTAAAAACACAAGGTCCATCTTCTGGCATTGGGTCTTTAATGGCACATACTTCTATACTTTCAATAAAGATTAACTCATTTGTTGGATAATTCTCTGGATCTAGTATTCTATAGGGTCTTCTTCCTCTAATTTCTATTGTTCCGAAACCCACATCGGTTAGTGCTTTTATATAGGCTGCGATTGGAATACTTCCACTTAGACACAAAGCTCTCAAATGATCATCGTTTCGTAACGTTTCATTCATTTCTTGCTCACAAGTTGGGTCACTCATTACCAGTCTTCCATGAGGTTTTAGCACCCGATACATTTCTTGCAACGCTTTTTTTAGGTCTTCTGTTTTAAAAATATTAAACAAACAGTTTTGAGCAGCCACATCGATACTTTCATCTTCAATTGGTAAATTAAGAGCATCTCCTTTTTTTAGTTCTACAAATTCACTTTTAAACCAATCGTTTTCTTCTTCTGCAATTTTGAAGTTTTTACGTGATGCTTCCAACATTTCATCTACAACATCCACACCAATAACGCCTCCTTTTTGTCTAGAAAAATAGGCAAACTGCAATAATTCCATTCCTCCACCTACACCAACATATAGTACTTTAGGATTATTAATTAGGTCTTGTGCTGAAATTGTACTTCCGCATCCATAATTCATTTCTTGCATTATTTTTGGAATTTCTAGCCCTGGGAATTTCCAAATAGGAGTTGTGGTGCAGCAAAGTCCAACATCTGGTGTTAAAGCTGCGTTCTTATATAAATCGTTCGTTGCGTTTAGATAGCTCATTGTTTTTTTTATTATCTTTTATATAATAATCGATTAAATTTGACGAATTAATTCTTTGAAAAGAATAATCATTTTAGGTTCTGCTTCTCCAGCAACTGCAATAATTTCTGGAATATTTACAGGTTTTAAATCATCAGGATTGCATTCATCTGTTAGTACCGAAACAGCCGTTACTGGTAAATTTAAATGATTTGCTACAATGACTTCGGGAACAGTACTCATTCCAACTGCATCGGCTCCTATTATTTTTAAATAGCGATACTCTGCTCTTGTTTCTAATTGTGGTCCAACTACCGCAGCATAAACCCCTTTGTGTAATACAATACTATTGGCTTTTGCTATTGCTTGCATTTTTTCATTCATAATAGCATCATAAGGAGCACACATATCTGTAAATCGTTCCCCAAAATCGGAAACATTTTTAAATGCTAGTGGTGAGCCACCTTGCAAGTTAATATGATCGTCTATCAACATCATATCTCCTTTTTTATATTCTAGATTAATGGCTCCTGCAGCATTTGACACCAATAATTGCGTAATTCCTAATGCTTTTAATACTCTCACAGGGAATGTAATTTCTTGCAAAGTATAGCCTTCATACAAATGAAAACGTCCTTGCATTACAATTACTTTTTTTCCTTCTAATGTTCCATATAATAGTTTTCCTGAATGAAACTCTACTGTTGATACTGGAAAATTTGGAATATCTGTATAATTTATTTGTACTTCAATTTCTAAATGACTTACTAATTGTCCTAGTCCTGTTCCTAATACAATTCCTATTTGTGGAGTTGTTATTCCTTTTTCTTTTAGAAAGTTTACTGTTGTGTTTATCGTTTCTATTGTCATGCTATTCTATTGGTTTGTATTTTTGAAATACTTGTATGTTTTCTATATCTTCAAAAATATCAATATCATTTAATTCTTTCATCAATTTTATGCTTTTATTTGACAAATCTTGTAATGTGTCTTTCAAAACAGTTGCTGTTCCCCATGCTTTGTTTTTAAAAATTGTGTTTTCTAGTTGTTTCATCCCAAGCAAATAATATCCTCCATCTTGGGCAGGACCTATTACAAAATCATAATTAGAAAGATGTTTGTATGCATTGTTCACTATTTTTGGGTTTAGATCATACAAGTCACTTCCAATAATTATTATTTTTTCATAGCCCATTTGTAACAATGTTTCAAATGCATTTTGCATGCGTTCACCTAAGTCATTACCAGACTGAAGCATTTTATTAAAATATTCGAGTTGCCAAATATCGTTTGTGATGATCTTTTCAGAATAGAACACAAAACGATCTGCTACAACTTCTTTACTAACATTTGCGGTGTGTTGCAGTAAGAAGGTATAGACTTCTAATGCTGCTTCGTCTCCAATCGTTTTTGCCAGACGTGTTTTGCATTTTCCTAGTTCTGGATTTCTAGTAAAAATGATGAGTGCGTTTTTAGTTTTTTCTAATTTATTTTGATTCATCTTTTTTTAAAATACTATTTCTTTCCCTTGTTGTTTTGCTTCTGTTTCTGGTAAGATCTCTGTGTTATCCCAAATTCCTGTTACAATTGTTTTAGCATATTCTTTTGGCAAACTGTGTTTTAGCATTAATTCGCTTGCCAATATATGATTATAGGATAACTTTTTATGTTCGATAGTTAACATTTTTTCCTTTTCTTCTAAAATCATATACCAAACAGTTGTATTGCCGTCATTGGCAGGCATTCCGATGACCCCTGGATTAA
Source organism: Flavobacterium sp. KY-23415 (assembly GCF_055384985.1). Lineage (NCBI taxonomy): Bacteria > Pseudomonadati > Bacteroidota > Flavobacteriia > Flavobacteriales > Flavobacteriaceae > Flavobacterium > Flavobacterium sp. KY-23415. Next base: position 619,302 of record NZ_AP044001.1, read on the forward strand.
GCCAAAGTAATCCTTCATTACTATCCGTAAAAGGTAAGCCACAATGCCCAGCAATAATTACATTGCTATTGGTAGCTTTAAAATTAGGGAGTTTATTTTGCCATGGAGTGGATTTAAAAATAAACTCCGAAGTATTAAAATAGGAACCGTGCACTACTGTGAACTTTTTATTGGCAAATTCAAACCGGATAAATTCTGGTAACGTTTTTATGAAGTCGATAGAATTATTAGATAATTTACTTTTAGCATAAGGATACCACAACTGTGAAAATCCGTCACAGCGTGATCCTTTAGTAAAATCGCAACCGCAATCTTCTGCATTTGCACTCAATTGAATCTCTACATTTCCTGCTATGCTATGTATCTTCCATTTCTTAATTGCTTGCAGTGTTTCTTCGGGTTGCGCACAATAACCGATGTTATCGCCTGTACAAATGCAATTTTCGGGTGCTATGTTTGCTGTTTTTGCCACTTCTTGAATGGCTTGCAAGGCTTGCAAGTTGCTATAGATTCCTCCAAAAAGCAATATCTTTCCTTGTAATTTTCCTATGTTTTTTATTTTTTTATCCATTTTGGTATAAAATAAACACTAATACACATACTAATTCCCCAAACATTTACCCAAAGTAAATCGGCATATTTTCCTGTTGTTAAAACAAATGCTTTTGGAAAACTATTAAAAACCAATAACAATCCGAAAAACAATCCTGTGAGCACACTAAGATAAAAACTTATTTTAGGAACTTCCTTATTCCAAAATAAAAAAACAGGTGTTAATCCTATTACCATGGTTCCAGAAATTGTTGTTGCAGATAAAATTTCGGCATTTAAAAAAACTGGAATAGTTCCTATTATTGTAATGACTATCATTGCGACTCTTCCGAAAGTAATAGATTTTCCTAAGTTCAAATCGATAGCTACTAATTTTGAAAAAGATGAAAAAGTAGAATCTAATGTAGAGGCAGCAGAAGTAATCATAATAAAATTAATTACTAATAATACTATGATTCCAAACGCTTTTCCTACTTCAAAAGCAGCATCACCTTGCATACCGTAGGTTTTCGCATAAACACCAATTGTACTAAAAAGCACAATACAAATTCCTCCTAACAAGCTTGCCCATAGAAAACTTTTTCTTGTTGTTTTTGGACTACTAATAAATGCCCTGTCGGTAAGAACCGGATCATGAAAAGGATAACTAAACGATTGAATAATGGCTGCAAAAAACAAATTTAGCCCTAAATCGAAACGCCAAGTACTCGATGTTGCTACTTGTTGCATGCTAAACGTTTCTACAGAAAAGATATTCCACAAAATGATAATTAATAAAACAGAAAATAACACCATCTGTATAGCATCGGTAAAAATTGAACTACTTAACCCACCTTTTAAAGAATATGCCAAGGTTAAAAACGTGAATACTAAAATGGAAGCGTAATAAGAATTGCTCCCTTGTGCTCCGAAATAGTTCCCAATAACCATTGTATTGCTCCAAACTTCATTGAAAAGTCGAATAACAATAAGAATAGAAAAAAGTGTCATTGCCTTTTTACCAAACTTAGTCGTTAAAAACTTGTGAATGCTATTAAAATTCCCTTTAGTGCGCAATTGATACAATACAAGTCCTGCTACTGCAAAAGACAAATAATAGCCTGCATAGGCAAGACCACCAACTATACCAAATTCTAACCCAAGATTGGCGGCATTAGTAATACTCTTTGCAAAGATCCAAGAAATAATTAAACTTCCTGTTAGTACTAAAGTATTAGGCTCTTTGTTCTTCGTAACTGCTTTAAAAAACTGATCGGTTGTTTTGGCTAAAGGCGATAAAAAGAAAAAGCACAAACTCGATATAATGATTAACAACCATTGCCAATAGATTACTTCCATTATTTTCTTATTGGTCCCACCATACTGGGAAGTTTATACTATTACCATTTGTTGCTGTAGCTGCTATATTATAATTCTCACTATTTAATGCTTCCTCTTCTGAAGGATAAGGCATTCTAATAGGAATTAAATCGTTATTTAAACTAGCGGCAATCGTTCTTAATTGAGGAAAACCTGTTCTTCTATATTCCACCCAAGCTTCATAGCCATTAATGATATTGGCTATCCATTTTTGTGTGCTAATTTGTTGCAAAGGTGTTGTTCCTATTGCATTGTAGGCCGCATTCCCTGTTAGATAATTTGTTGGCATTGTGGTATTCCAATATTGAAAAGCGAGTGTTACTCCATTTTCATATAAGGTTTGTCCGTTCGCTGTAATCAATCCTTTTTCGGCTGCTTCTGCCAATGCCAATTGCACTTCCCAAGCGGTAATAAAATTAGCATCTAATGTCGCTGTGTTCTCTCTAAAAATAGTTCCAGCTAAAGAATAATTAGCCAATACAATAGAGGTTGAAGAAGCGTCAATACCATTAAGTAGTCCATTAAATTCTCCAGAAGTTGCGTTCGCATAAGGTCTAAAAAAAGTATTTATTCTCGTATCATTATAATTTGTTAAAATAGCTTCCATTGTTTCAGACATTACAAAATTATTAAAGTCTCCAACTCTCAATTGTGCCAATCTAAAACTATTGGGTGCGGTATTGGTGAAATTAAAAATAGCGTTTTGATCGTTCGTCATAATATAATTACCCTCATCGTAAAGTGCTTGTAACCGAGATGCCACATCCACTTTTGTTGCAATGCGTAATAAATATTTAATCTGTAATGATTTTGCAAACCGTACCCATGATTGCAAATTTCCATTATATATAATGTCTCCTTGCAATGGAATGGCATCGGTATAACTTTCAATAGCAGCAATACCTTTCTCTAAATTATCTAGAATTCCGTTTGTGTTTAGATAGATACTTTCCTGACTGTCATAGACTGGAGTTACTTCTCCTTCAGTTCCGTTGAATGCTTGAAAATAGGGTGCATCTCCAAATAAATCGGTGAGACCCGCAGCCATATAGGCCTTTAAAATCAATGCTGGTCCTTCATATACTTTTAAAGTAGATGACTGACGTGCTTGTTTTAGCATAATTTCATTATCGCGCAAGTTCTTATAGAAAACAGCCCAAGGATTCCCTCCTAATTGAGGTGATTTGAGTGCATGACGATCGAACAGATTAAAATCTAATGCCGTTCTATGCTGTGCTAATAAATCTCCTGCTACAAAACCTTCATAGCTCATGTTTTCTCCAAAATTATAAATCACTTGACGTAATAATAAGCTTGGATGTACTGTATTGGGGGCATTGGGGTTGCTATTTATCTCTTCAAAATCTTTTGTGCAACTGGTAATCAAAAAAACTGTTATTGCCACTAAACCACTGTATATATATTTTCTCATTGTTTTCTTACTTTAAAAATTAAAACCCAATTTAAAACCAACGCTTCTTGTAGTAGCATAGCTCATGTCTTCAACTCCACTCACAAATCCGTTACCTTGAACAGCTAATTGTTCTGGGTCGAAATGAGGGTTTTCTGTAATTGCAAATAGGTTATTGCCTATAACTGACAAATCGACTTTACCTCCTTTTTTCAATCCTAAAAATCCTTCTTTAATTGGCAAAGAATAGCCTATTGAAAACTGACGTAATTTTAAAAAAGAAGCATCATATATATTATTTTCTTCATGATTTCTATCATAAAACTGACGATAATAGGTTTCTGCCGGAATTGCAATAGTATTAGGCTGCCCTGATTGTGTTACTCCTTGAGCTACAATTCCGCTGTCTGATCTATAAGCTGTTTCTGCTAATTGTCCTCCAACATTTCCTAATGCTCTGGTTCTAGACACTACTTCTCCTCCTTGTCTCCAATCGAATAAAAAGCCTAAATTCCAATTTTTATAGGTAAAATTATTTGACCAACCCAATGTAAAATCGGGCATATAATTTCCTAGTTTTTTTAAATTATTATCGGCTATATATTTTCCGTTAGCATCTATTATAAATTGATCGTTCTCGTTTTTCAAATAGCCTGTTCCATAAATATCGCCTACTCTTCCACCTTCTTCTACTTGAAACCAAACGGTTTGGTTGGCACTATCATAAATTCGGCTATAAGCCAATGTTAATCGTCCTCCTTCTTGTGGTAAATCTTTAATAACAGAACGATTACTCGCAAAGTTAAATATTGTGTTCCATTTAAAATTATCTGTTCTCACAGGAATAGCTCCTAAAACAATTTCGACTCCTTGTGTATTCACTTTTCCTCCATTTACTACTTGTTGGTTATAGCCCGAAGAAATGGCAATAGGCAAAGAAATAATTTGATCTGCTGTATTTGCATTGTAATAGGTGAAATCTACATTGAAACGGTCATTGAAAAAACGAACGTCTGCTCCAACTTCATAGGAGGTAGTTTGTTCTGGTTTTAGATTTGCATTTGGAATGAAGTTTTGATTACTGAAAGTGGGTTGCCCGTTAAAAGGTGTTTGCGACACAAAAGCCCCTGATGTTTGATACGGACTTGTATCGTTACCTACTTGTGCAATACTCGCTCTCAGTTTTGCAAATGAAACCACTTTAGGTAAAGTCACAACATTTGATACAACAAAGCTTGAAGATATCGACGGGTAAAAAAAAGATGTACCATCTACCGAAAAAGGAGTAGCTAAGGCACTTGACCAATCGTTTCTTGCGGTAATGTCTAGAAACAAAAAATCTTTATAGCCCACTTTCGCAATTCCGTATAACGAATTGATTCTCTTTTTCGATTCGAATTGAAAAACTTCAATAGGTGAAGCGGCATTATTCAAATTATATATTCCAGGTTGTGCTAAATTGACGGTTTGTGATTGTTTGGTTGCTGCATTTTGGTCTAAGCGATTCCCTCCGAAAGAGATGTCTAAACGTACTGCATTGAATTTATTTTTATAATTGAGTAGAAAATCGGTATTGACTTCTCTGTATTTGACATCATGTTCTGCATAACCTCCGTTTCTAAAACGATTGCTACTAAATGCTCTTCGCATCTTTCTCGTTTCGCTACTATAATCCATTCCTGTTCGCACAGATAAACTTAGGTTTTTAGTAATTTCTTGTTGCATTTGTAGGTTACCAAAAATACGATCCCGTTCAAACGAGTTTCTATTTTCGTATAAAATGAAATACGGGTTGTCGAAAAATGTATAATTGAAAGAATATTGTTGTATGCCTTCTAAACCTGGTTGCCAATAATTCTTTAAACTGTTTATATCTAAAGAACGAGGTCCCCAAGCCACAAGGGAATAATTCACATTTTCACTTCCGTAACCATTTGAAGGTCTATTATCGCTACTGGAATTCACATAGTTTATAGCAGTAGAAATGGTTGTTTTTTCAGAGGGTTCAAAGTTTAGTTTAGCGGCAATAGTTTGACGATCTAGGTTTACACCTGGAATAATAGCTTCACTACGCAAGTCGGTAAACGATACTCTATAATTTCCTTTTTCGAAACCATTGGTTACAGCAATATTATTAATTGTAGTGGTGCCTGTTCTGTAAAAATCTTTAAGATTATTAGCATGCGATACGAAAGGAGTTGGTGTGATACCGATTCCATTGTACAAAGAAGTGTCTCCACCGCGAACAAAACTTCCGTCGGGTAATTGTACTGGGCTATCAAATTGAGGCACTAACAATCCTGCATCTAAACGAGGCCCCCAAGAATAGGTTATATTATCATTGGTTCCCCCACCAAGACCATCTACATAGGCAAACTGTCCAGAATTCCCTTGTCCGTATTGATTTTGAAAATCGGGTAATTGAAAAGCCGAATCTACTGTTAGAGAGGTATTGAAGCTAACTCCAAATCCTTTTTTCTTGTTACCATCTTTAGTCTTTATTACAATCACTCCGTTTGATGCTCTTGTTCCATATAATGCGGCTGCACTTGGTCCTTTCAAAACGGTAACCGATTCTATATCGTCTGGGTTTACTTCCATTGCACCATTACCGTAGTCTATTTCTTGAAATCCTGCTGCTGCTTCATTTGTGAAATTAAAAATGGTTTCATTATTTATGGGCACTCCGTCCACAACAAACAATGGATTGTTATTTGAAAAAGAAGCTTCTCCTCTAATGGTTATTTTTGAAGAAGACCCAACACCTGTAGCTCCTTGTGTTATTGTAATTCCTGCAACTTTTGCAGCAAGATTGTCTAAGAAGTTAACGGTTTTAACTTCGGTTAATGCTTCCGATGGTAGTGATTGCACAGCATATCCCAATTCTTTTGATTCTCTTTTTAACCCTAATGCGGTTACAACTACTTCTTGCAGGTTTGCTGTATCTTCTTTCAAGGCTACATTAATTAGGGTTTGATTACCTACCGTTATGGTTTGCGTTTGAAACCCGAGATAAGAAAATTGTAACCGTTCTGCTGTGGTATTTACTGTAATAGTATATTTCCCATTTTCATCTGATGTTGTCCCGTTTGATGTTGAAGCGATAATGCTTACATAGGGTAATGGAGTATTATCTACAGCACTAGTTATTGTACCTGTTATTTTTATTTGCGAAAAGCCAAAACACGACACCGTGAGTAGCAAAAGAACATAAATTTGCCTCATCTTATTTTTTTATTATATATACTAATTGTTCTGAATTGATTTCAGATAGAATGATTTTTAATTGTATATAATAAATGGAGAGCCTTTATTGTAATAATATGATTGTAGTATTGTTTTATAAAAAAGGACTAGTGGAATAAAAAGAAACTTAAGAACCTCAACTGTTTCTAGTAGTATGAAACGTATTGCATTTCTCATCTTTCTTGTGCTTTGCAAGATCTTTTTTATATCGTGCAAAGCATCAATATCGTCTAAGGTTTCTAGACAAACTACTTCGGCTTTGTAGGTTAGAAACAGTTTCGATAATGTGGTGGTTAGTTGTTGGGTTTGCCAAGGTAGTTTCAAAAACAATTTGGCATTAAAGTAGTCTTTTTGAATACCTAAAAGATAGAAACCTCCATCTGTTGCTTTTCCTACTACTACTTTGTTAGCATGAAGGTTTTTCTCTGCTAGAAGCAGGTGTTTTGTGGTTAAATGTGGTGTATCGTTTCCGATTACAATTACCGATTGATATCCTAAGTCATAAATGGATTGCACCGCATTGGTAAATCGTTCTCCAAAAGAATCGCCAACTTGTTCTTGTTCTGTAATTCGATAATAGGGCAGCTTCGTTTTTGAAACCAGTTTTAAAGTATGTTCGTTTAACGAATCAAAGATTTCTTTCGATTGTGGGAACGACTTTATGTTCGCTTCACATTCGGAAGAACGGGCAAAAATTAGTATTGCTATTTTTGATTCGTTTTTTTTCATCTCTTTTTTAGGCAACTGTTCCTTGGCAACTACTCCCTGCTCCTGCTGTACAGCCATAGCAGTGCTGAGAAATAATAATGTTTCTGTTGTTTAATTCTTTTTCATTAAACTCTGAAATATGCTTCGATTTGGAAGCTACTTTTAATCCTAGCATTTGATTGAAATCGCAATCATAGAGCCAGCCATCCCAACTTACTGAAATAGTATTGGTACACATTACATTTGCTACTGCGGAAGGGTTATAGGCTTCTACTAATGCATACATATAGTCTTCATAGTTTTCGGATGCTATTAGGTAGTCTAAAAATCTAGAGATTGGAAGATTTGTTATTGCAAAAAGATTATTAAACTGTATGTTAAAGTCTTCTTTTAATGCTTTTTTAAAATCTTTTTCCATTGCCATTTGGTTGCCTGGTAAAAAGGCTCCCGAAGGATTGTAAACTAAATCTAATTTTAATCCGCTTTCAGGCATTCCGTACCCCACTGCATTGAGTTCTTGCAATGCTTTTATTGATGTGTCGAAAACCCCATCTCCTCTTTGTTTGTCGGTTTTCCCTTTAGTCCAATGTGGCATAGAACTAACAACGTGAATATTATGTTTTTTAAAGAAATCTGGCAAGTCATAATATTTTTTATTGGCTCTAATGATTGTTAAATTGGAACGCACAATAAAATCTTTCACACCAATTTTTGATGCTTCTTCTACAAACCAACGAAAATGAGGATTCATTTCTGGTGCTCCACCTGTCAAGTCTAAAGTATTTACTTCAGTTGTTTTTAATACTTCCAAAATTTGTTGCATGGTTTCTTTGGTCATGATTTCTTTTCTATCTGGACCTGCATCTACATGGCAATGTGCACAAACTTGATTGCACATGTAGCCAACGTTTATTTGAAGTATTTCTATTTTCTTGGGTTGTAGTGGGTATTGATTGGATTTTTTAATTGTAGCTGCAAATGTGGGTAACGAACCATCGCTAAAAATCCCTGTGGCCAGAATTTCTAATTGTTTGTCGGTTTTGGATAACGGACTTTCTTTTGATTGGAGCGATTTTAACATAGTTGTTTTTTATTTTTCAAAATTCTTTGAATTGGTACAAAATTAGGATAGCTATTTTACATTAAAAGTTAGCTATTTTACACAAATGCAAAAACTACATGGATAGTTTGTTGTATTTGTTCATCATTTGCACTCCATGAACTAATGCTGCTCCTCCTTTTATTGCTGCTGCCACATGAACGGCTTCCATCATTTCTTCTTTGGTTATGCCTCTTTTCAAGCCATCTCCTGTGTAGGCATCTATGCAGTAGGGACATTGCACTGCATGAGAAACGGCTAATGCTATTAATGATTTTTCGCGAGCAGAAAGACTGCCTTCTTCGAACACTTTTCCATAATATTCGAAAAAACTATTTCCTAGTTCTTCATTCCACTCTACTATTTTGCCAAATTTTTTTAAGTCTGCTGGGTCGTAATATGTTTTTTCCATAAATTATTTTTTATATGTTATAGTTCCTTTTGTTAAATATTTACTCCATTCTTTAGAATAGACGTGTATGCTATCTGTAATTTTATTGTTGCTATCTACCACATTATTGTTTTGGTTTTTCCATTCAAAAATACCTCCATAAAGATTTTGAACATTGGTATAGCCCATTTTGATTAGCTTTTCTCCTATTTGTTCGCTTCGCACTCCTATGGAGCAATAAACAACTATTGTGGTTGCTTTGTTTGGATATTGTGCTTCAAATGTTTTTGAATTGAATTTTGTGTGTCCAACGCAAACTGCTTTTTCTAAATGACTAACGTTGTATTCCTTTTGTTCTCTGGCATCTAAAAGCAGAATTCCTTTTGTGTTTTTAAGTTCATTGACTGTAATATATGGAACGGTGTTCTTATTGTATTTTTGCAATACTTCTGGAATTGTTTTTTGAGAAAATCCAAAATTAAAAAGAAGTATGAAAAGAAGTGTTATTGTTTTTTTCATTTTTGTATTTTTTGTTACTTGTCTTATACTGTTTATCGCTTGTATTAACTTTGTTGTGTTTTTAGACGAAGTTACAATAACTTCCTGACATTTTATAACAGTGTTTTTTTTGGGTTGTGGAAATACTTTAAAATAAAACTCAATTATACGTTAGGACGTGCGTTCGATATAAAAAATTTAAAGAAGTATAAATAAACAAAACGTTTTGGTCAGTTTGAGTATTTTTTAGGTAATAAAATGGAGTAAAAATGTATCAAAACTAATTAATAGGATATTTATAACATCTCGATACATTTTCAATTCCGCAAGCTACATTGAAAACACGCGATGTGACGGAAGAATACCAATTACTTTACATCGAACTCACGTTTAGAATGCTTTTACAAAAATGGGTGTTTTTATATTAATCCAAATTTTGGATCAAACGCTAGTTCTGCAAATTAGCACGTTTTTTTGCTAGCGATGTGTATAAGTGTCTCCTTTCTTGTTTTGTATTTACAAATATCACTCGGCTTACACTCGACTTATACTCGGCTTTGATACGGCTTTGATACGGCTTAGTAACTTTTGTAAGTTTCCCTTTAATGATTACAAATTGGTTTTATAATGTAATGCAATTGTAATTCTGAATTCTTAATCTTTTTTCTGGACAGTACAAACGAACTTTCTATAAAGCACTATAAAACAACAAAACCACTCCTTTTTACAGCGTGGTTTTTGTTGTTTTATTATTTGCTACGAGGTCAGGAGACCATCGTAGAGTATCACGGTTTCATTAGAACACTTAGAAGAACTGGATGAAGGAACGAAAAAAAATGATTGAGCTATTAGATCAGCAAAAATATTTTGTAACTCGAATCTATAAATCCCCTGCCCGAAAAGATAAAGAATGTTTACTTCTCACTGTAAACAATTTCATTAAAGCTACTAAATTAAATAATCTATAAAACAACAAAACCACTCCTTTTTACAGAGTGGTTTTTGTTGTTTTAATTTGCTACGAGGTCAGGAGACCATCGTAGAGCTATTCGTTTTCATTAGAACTCCTCGAAGAGCTGGCTATCGGGTTTTTTCAGCTAAATTGATATTGATAGCAACTAAAAGTATTAAAGGAGCTCTATACTCAATTATTGTAAAATCATTCTGTGTGTAATTGTTAAAAAGTTTACAAATATTTTTTTTATTATTATACCCTGACTTCATAACTTCGTTTAAAATTTTCCCTTTCGAATAGAGCTTTTCATAAACTTTTCCTGTTCCAGATCTTGAGATTAAATATGGACATTGATTAAAAATAATATCCGTTGAATATAGATGATAATTATTCTTATCAAAGAGTTCTCCTATTTTCTTGTTGATTTTAGAGAAACTTTCATTACCATCTATAATTTTAAATAAAAGATTTTTGTAGTTCTTTTTTTTAACTTCTCTCAATAAATTATTTTTAATCAGTAAATCTTCAACTTCTAATATAAATTTGTAAAAATCAAATTCATTCGATTCTGAATAATAATGATTTTCGTTAATCTTCTCATTAACACAATTATTTAATTCAATATAAATATTCTGAGAGTTACAAGAAACTGATATAAGAATAAGGATTAAAGTGATTTTATTTTTAAACATTTCTTCTTATTTAAAGTTTAATCAATGATTTAGCCCTAAAATAGTTATATCTAGGAAATTTTTTATTCAATCTATCATAAAGTTGATCAGAATTATTTCTATGAACATAGATATGATATGATTCATTTTCAACTCCAGTATTAGGATGATACATTGGAAGGACTATATTGTGCTGATTATTTGGAAAATTATTTCCTCCAGTATCAAATCCATTAACAGGTGAATTACCAAGATTTGTGGTTGTACTAGAGCCATCAAAAGTTGATGGTCTATAAACAGGTATATTGTAAACAACATTAAAAATTTTACCTTCAATACTTATTTTTGCGCTGCCTCTTAAAACATTTTTATATTCTGTATTTGAAAAATACTGATTTGCTAAAAAACTAGCCTTTCCCTTTGATTTTGAATGATCTCTAGCAAAAAGAAAATGATCAAATCTTCTTTGTTCATTTTTTCCTTCAGGGGAATTTAAGTCCAATTTTAAAGCTTCGTTTCCTGTTATATTATTCACCATCTCTCCACTTACTTCAGTACCTTCTTTTATTTCAGTATCTCCAGTTGAACCAGTTATTATATTAGCTTCAGTTTGATCTAATCCATATTGTGAGGCAAAAGTTTTTGCACTATCTCCTTTTTCAGCAATATATGACGTTGAACCGTTTTCATTAAGCTTAGGTTTCCAAACTGCTTGCATTCCATCAGGGTCTACAAAAAACATCGGATTATTATAAGCATAGTTATATGGTGTCCATCTTCTACTATTTTCCGCTTTAGGGTCAATATTCATCCAACGCCCCAAAGCAGCATCATAATTCCTTGCGCCATAATCATACATATTCAATCCCAACTCTGTTTGTAACTCCTTACCGTTATACTTATACTTATACAGTCCTGCTCAACTTTTACCCTCGCGTGAGAGCCTTATTTTACTGCAACTCCTATGCTTCTTTCTGTAAGAACGTACTTTTTCATTTTCTCTCGCTTGTCAAAAATAGTACTTTTTATTTTCAATTGAAAAAAAAGATATTGCTTTATTTTAGGTTATTCGCTTTGGTTTCGTTTGTAATTCGCTTTAAATTAATCGTTTTTAAGCGTGATTTTAGCCTAAATAAGCCCTTTTTTATCCTTAGCTAATAACTTTTGTTGTTCAGCTATCAAAATGCTTTTATTTGGATTATTTCCTGAAGACTTCCTTTTTTTATCCATAAGAAAAAGTGGGCTCTAGTGGGCTTATGGTGGGCTTATCCTCGGGACATCTACGGAACATCGTCGGCTATAAGTCGGTTTATTCTGTAATACAAACTTGTTTAAATATTGCAACTTGTTTGTATGTTTTTTCGTTGTCAAGCCTTATGTTTACTCACTTTTTTTACTTTTTTATCAATCGTTTTTTTATCTTGGTCAACCGTGGCAAGTATTCACTATTTATGCGATGGGGCTTTTGGCTGGCTGAGTAGGTTCCGAAGGGTGTTCGTTTTAAAAGATGATGATTTAAAGCTTTGGAAGAAGTTAGGGCAATCATCAGCTTTTAAAATGATTAGGCTCACGCCGATTGAGTGCACAATCTTGGCTTTTTTAATTTTTGTGCACAAAAAACGAGCAAAGAAAGACGGCAACCACTGTAGCTGGATTTTTTGTGAAGCTTTTTTGAAGCAAATAATTAAAAATGAATAAACTTGCGAAGCTCCTATTTCGGGTGGGAGCGTTGGAGAGCGGCTATTTTACATAGTGCAAATTATAGTTTCATAAAAAAATCCTATTAAAAATAATCAACTCTTTTTTATGAACTATAATGCTCGATGCATTATGTAAAATAGCTTGGGAGTGGCTTTAGCGTCGGGTTAAGGCTCTTGTTTTTTCGGCTTTGGGTGAGCAGCTCTATACTAAACTTTATGGCTTTTTATTGACCGCTTAAAAAACAAATAATATCTCCCGATAAAAAACATAAAGTTTAGTATAGTGCTGTTCTTAGGGAAAAACAAGTGCCTTGTGTGGTGGGAGAAGCCACTGGAGCGTGGGGAGCGTTGGACGGGTGGGTGCAAATAACTCAGCGAAGCGTTCCTATTTTTATTATTGGTCTTTTATCTAATTGGGTGTAGTTTATCAATGGCTGTCTTTAAAGCGTTTAATCCTGTTTGCCTGTACTTTTCTGTGGTGTCTGGGTGTTTATGTCCTGCAAAGTGTTGTACTACTCGTAAATCGTTGTTTTTGGTTAGTAAGTTGGCTAGTACACTTTGTCTGATGGTGGTTGCTGTGAGCTTCTTTTTATACTGTTTTTGATAAGTTGTAATTAAGTAATCTACATCTTCGGTTCTGATGGGTGTTCCTAGTTTTCCCAATAGTAATTTATTGTTATCGTTTCTCCACGTTTTTAGCTTGGTTCTGTCTTGGTTGATGTATTCGTATAGCAATAGTATTTGTTCGGCTTTTAAAGGTAGATTTCTGTTATTGGTTAGTGCTGTTCCTGTTACTTGTATGGTTGCTTTCTCTAAATCTATATCGCTTAATTTTAAGTTTTCTATTTCGCCTATTCGTAAACCTTGATGAACTAATAAACTCATTATAATTTTGTTTCTCTTGGCCAAAAATGGATAACGTTCTTTTCTAGGATTTAAAAGGCTTTGTAGTTCTTTCTCTGTAAATAAATCTTGTAACTGGATTGGGTTTTCGGTTTTATCTCGTAATCGTATGCTGCGTGCTGGATTGTCTTTTCGTTTGCCTGTTTCAATTAAATAATCATAATATCGTTTGATGCAACCTAGTGTAGCTTTTATAGTGGATGGTTGGTAATTATTGCGTAATAATTCAATATACTGCATTACTTTTTGATAGTCATATTTGTCTGCATTTCTATTGGCTTTCTTGTATTTTTCAATACTATATAAATAACTTTCTACGGAACTTTCTCTTAAACTTTGTCGTAAAAAATCTTTTAATGTTGTCATTGTAATTTGGTTTTTAAAAAATTAATTCGAGTGTAAACCTGTGTTGTTCCAAGCTGTGTGTGTCCTAAAAAATCCCTAACCATTTCTATACTCATTTCATTTTCTAGTAGATGTGTTGCGATGCTATGCCGTAGGCTGTGTAAACAATAATTTTGATGATCTATTTTTTTTGTTCGTTTGAGTATTCTTTTAAAAGTGGTATAAATAGTATTCCCTTTTATAGGGTTTCCTAACTCATTGATTAAGAAGTTTTGTAGTTTCTCTTTTCTATAGATTTCTATTTGATTGTTATAGTTTTTTAAGTCCTTTACAATACTTTCAGTAAGTGGGATTACTCTACGTTTCTTGCCTTTTCCTTTTCTGATAAAGAGTAGTTTTTGTTCAAAGTTTATATCTTTTACATCCAATAAAATTACTTCAGTTCTTCTAAGTCCACAGCCATAACACAGATTTAAAATAGTAGTTTCTAATAAATTGGTGCAGTTTTGATACAGGGTTTTAATTTCTTCTTGTGTAAATACTAATCGTTCTTTTTTGGTAGGTTGTTTGATTCGTAGATTGTATGGATTTTGTTTAATTGTCCTGGTTCTTTCTAAATAATCAAAGTAGAGTTTAATTGCTAGTAGTTGGCTGTAGATGTGGCTTTCGCTTATAATTCCTTTTCTTCTTTTGTTGGGTTTTGTTTTTAGATATTCGTAGTAGTTTTTTATATGGTAATCGGTTATTTTTTGTGGTGTTTCTTTTGTATAATCTAATATATTTTGTGCATATTTTGGATAATTATTTACTGCTGTGTTGCTATATCCCAAGTTTAATAATTCTCTTCTAAAGTCATTTATTGTATTTTCTATTATCATTTATTATGTTTTTTAGGTTGTACTTTTTATTTTGACTGAACGCTAGAGTTATTTTTTTGGTTTTTGCTTATATAATAGGGCTTTACAGATTTTTTAGTGTTCGTTTGGTGTTCGTTTAGTTGCCGTTAGTGTTCGGTTTCAGTTGTTGTATTTGCTTTATAAAATGGTCTTTTAGTTTTTTTCTAACGCTCTGTATATCATCAAAGTGGAAGATTTTATATTTATAGCCTTTGTTGCCGTGTCCAAATTGTTTGATGTATTCTAATTGTACTAATTGATTGATATAGTATTGTAATTGTGTTTTCTTAAATCCTGTGGCTTCCATGGCTTCAAAACGTGTAAAATCATCAGTTTTAAACTTCTTTTTTAATCGCTCAAAAAACTGTCGCAAAGAGCCGTCTAACTCGTCAATTTTCAATATTATACTTTCAAAAAGTATTTCTACTGCGTTTTCGATGTCGATGATTTCGGTTATTATTCTATTATTTTGGGTTCTTCTTTGGTATTGGTTTATTATTGTGATTTGTTTTATAATGCTTTGGAACATTTCGTTTAATCGTCGTTTTTTATGTACGTTTTCAGGAAGTTGTATTTGTGTAGCATACGGATTTTGTACTTCTTCAACCTTTAAAGCTCTGATTATTTTTTGTAATAGTTCTTTGGCTTTCTCTTGGTCTTTTTCGTTTATTTCTCCTGCTATACGCTTGTTTTGATAATTAATTATTTTGTCTGTTTGGTCCTGGCTTTCATCTACGGCTAATAAAAAACTTCTACTCATATTGTCTTCGTAAATCTCGCCTTTGGTTGTGGCACTCAAGGAACTGAACACGCCTTTTACTTCTTTTTTGGTGGATTTGATATTTCCCTTTTTATCCTTAATTGATACGCTGCTGCTTAATCTTTGATTACTGATTAACTCACGCATTGCAAACATTGCTTCTTCTTTTAATCCGTCTAAATCTTCAATAACCAATAATTTATTTACTAACTCATATTCGCCCCAATTATATAAACTACTCTCTGTAATTCTTGTAAATCGAAGTACGTCTTCTTGTGGAATAATATCGGCTATTTTACTGATAAGGTGTGTTTTTCCGCTTCCGCTTGAACCTTGCACAATGGCGTGTAATGGGCTTTTGGTTTTGTAGCTTGATGCAATGATAAATAGTAATAATCGGCTGTTTGCTTCTCCAACTATTCCGCTTTGTTCTATCAGTTTATTAAGTTCTTGTAGTAGATTGTCTTGTTTTAAAAAATCAATGGTGTTTTCTAAATTGGGTTGTTTTGGTTTTGGTTCTGGAGTAATTTTTTGTACTTCCTGTTTTGGTTCAACTTTTATATCTTCTTCAATTGAAAAAGAAAATACTATCTCCTTTCTTTGCTCGATTAGATGGATTAAAATTTCTCTTTCGTGTCCAATGATTAAACTATTTATATCTTCGTTTACGTGCGTTTCTACTTGGCTTATTTTGGCTTTTGGGTGTAGCTCTCGCAAGATTTCAGCGTATTTGGTAACGGCTTCATTTCCTGCCTTATCTCCATCAAAAAAGAAAATGATTTCTTCTAACTGTTTTAATGGCTTGATAGCGTTTAGGATTTCGTCATTTAGTCCGTTAGTTCCGTAGCAGGTTAATAGTGTATAGCTTTCTTTTATTTCATCTATTTGTAATAAACTAGCTGTATCAATGATAGCTTCAGTAAGTACTAATTTCTTTGTGTCCGAGTTTGGATAATTTGGATATAATCCTTGTCGGTTCTTCAGATAAAAATGTTTTGAGTTTTCATTATTAATTGTTGATCTAAAATAAAAACTAACGATTTGATTTTCTTTGTTTTTTAATGGGAACAATATTGATTTATTTCCAAAAGGTTTGTAAGCTTGTCCGCCTGTTCTTGAGTTAGTTCCTGCCAAGGTTAGTAAACCATAATTTAAACAATCATTGATTAACTTTTCGTCTTTTCTTGCTCCGTGATGGAACTGCCCACTATTAAAACCTACTTCTAATTTATCAAAATCTAAATTTCTACTAATGCAATATTCTTTAGCTGGTGGACTGCTTAATAATCCTTTTCTAAAACTTAAAAACATCTTTTCTAAAAAGTACATTCTTTCCTGTTCGTTTACTGGATTTGTCGTTTGTATGGTTGTAATTGCTTTTTGAACTGGTTGGATTGTTTCTATCATTGCCGTACATTTTTTTAATGCTTCGTGTTTGGTTAGCTTTTCATAATCTTGAACAAACTGGATTACATCGCCTTTTTTATCGCAAGCGTGGCACTTGTATTTATTTTGGCTAAAACTTACTTGTAAAGAAGCTGTACTATCCTCGTGGAACGGACAACGGAGCATATTGTTTTTGTCTGCTTTTAGATTGTAGTGTTGTAAGATGCTTTGTAATGATAAATTTTGCTTAATGTCTTGTATTTCCATTGTTGAAAACTTTTTTATTATCTTATTTGAGCAAAACTACTCATAATTGAGCATATTTAAAATATAATCCAATAATAACTTATAAACATATAAGATATAAATAATACGCTATATATTATCTTTGTTGATATTAATGATGTTAATAAATATCTAATACGATTACAATGACACTAGCAGAACGCATACAGCAATTAAGAAAAGATAACAACTTAACACAGGCTAAATTGGCAGAAAAAATTGAGCTTTCTGTTCCGCAATTAGTACGTTATGAGACTAAAGGTGTGCAACCTCCTGCCGATGTATTAAGCAAAATGGCTAAAGTATTTGGGGTTTCTATTGATTATCTTGTTAATGGAACTATACAAAATAAAGCTGAAGAAGTAATTGACGATAATTTATTATTAAAGCAGTTTAAAGCGGTGGAGCAAATGAAAAAGGAAGATAAAACCGTTATCTCTAAACTTATTGATGCCTTTATTCTTAAAGCTAATATTAAAAAACAATTGATGCTATAAAAAAACCACATCGTTAAGATGTGGTTTTTTGGTCTTGTTAAATAGTATTTACTTCACTATTTTTTAAGTCTATTTATTACTTTATTTTTTTTAAAGCTTTCAAAGCTTCTTTTTTAATCAAGCTATTAGAATGAGTAAGTAGACTAGTTATTTTTCCTATTGCTTTAGTTGATTTTAACCTACCCAATGCATCTAAAGCATGAGGACATACTTCATTATCATCAAGCAACTCAATAAGTACATTTTCTGTATCTGTAGATTTAATTTTTCCTAATGCTAAAACAAACATCTGTCTTGACATTCCGTTTGATTTGTCCTTTACTATTGCTATTACTTTTTCAATATAATCTTCCGTAATTGTCGTGTAGACAGTATTTCCAATAGCCCATTTTAATAACATTTTATCTTTAGGCGTTTTGTTATATTCTTCAAATAATACTGGATTTGCAACACCTATAGCTTCTTTAACTGCTAAAGCCCTAATTATACCCTCTCTTATACCAATATGTTCAATACCATTCTTTAATAAATTTAAAAGAACAGGAATTGCTATAGGGTATGGCTCTTTGGTATTTACTAAATCATAAATATCATCTATTAGCACACCTACTTTGCTTAATTCTGTTTTAACAGTTTCTACTTCTGATATAGTAATCATTTTACTGGTATTGTTTTATTAATAATAGATCCGTTATTTATCAAAGTTTGCAAAGGAGCAGAAAAAGTTGTTTCTGGTCTAGTATGAAGTATCATTTGCAAACTATTCTGTTGTGAATAAAGATGAAAATCTTGTAGTTGTCTTGTAAAACTTAAACTTTGAACATTCTTAACTTCTTCAAGCGTAGTTGATGTTAATCTATCGGGTATTCTGTATTTAGCTGTTCCTGTTAAAGATGGTATTCTAGTTTTTGAAGCACCTATACCAACGGCATCTTCTCCTGCAACACCTAACGCTCTAACCCCTGCCATTCCTGTATCTGCTGTTGCTGTGCCAAAAACACTACCCCAAACATATCCTAAACCTTTAGCAGCCCATCCCCAAGAGAAGAAAGGAGAGCTAAACTCCATTGGAGTACAAGCTCCTGAAGCCATTGGCTTTTCCTTGAAAATATCAATTAAACCCCAAGAAGAAATCTTTGTTCCTGCACCTGTGGTAAAGCTCATTAGATTATCAGTCGCAACCAATTTACTACCACTTGCATCGGTAACACTGCCATCAGCATTTAAATTATATGAGTATTCTCCCTCTAAAGAAACAGTTAAAGATGCATTTACAGCTGTTGCATTTTCGTAACCTGCTGCTTTAGCTTCTTCAACTGTATTAACAGTTGAGTTGTAGGCTATAGTTTTTTCACCATCAACTATTGAAGTAATCCATCCATCAGCAGACATTCCTGTTGGATCAATAAAATATAATGGATTGTTGTTTAAAAATGAATATGGTGATATATTTGAGAACTTTTCAGCTAGTGGGTCAAGGATTGGTGTTCTAACTATTGCTGGGTCATACATCCTTGCTCCAAAATCGTACATATTCAGTGATAGCTCATCTTGCCACTCTTTATTTTCAAACTTATACTTATACAGTCCTGCTCAACTTTTACCCTCGCGTGAGAGCCTTATTTTACTGCAACTCCTATGCTTCTTTCTGTAAGAACGTACTTTTTCATTTTCTCTCGCTTGTCAAAAATAGTACTTTTTATTTTCAATTGAAAAAAAAGATATTGCTTTATTTTAGGTTATTCGCTTTGGTTTCGTTTGTAATTCGCTTTAAATTAATCGTTTTTAAGCGTGATTTTAGCCTAAATAAGCCCTTTTTTATCCTTAGCTAATAACTTTTGTTGTTCAGCTATCAAAATGCTTTTATTTGGATTATTTCCTGAAGACTTCCTTTTTTTATCCATAAGAAAAAGTGGGCTCTAGTGGGCTTATGGTGGGCTTATCCTCGGGACATCTACGGAACATCGTCGGCTATAAGTCGGTTTATTCTGTAATACAAACTTGTTTAAATATTGCAACTTGTTTGTATGTTTTTTCGTTGTCAAGCCTTATGTTTACTCACTTTTTTTACTTTTTTATCAATCGTTTTTTTATCTTGGTCAACCGTGGCAAGTATTCACTATTTATGCGATGGGGCTTTTGGCTGGCTGAGTAGGTTCCGAAGGGTGTTCGTTTTAAAAGATGATGATTTAAAGCTTTGGAAGAAGTTAGGGCAATCATCAGCTTTTAAAATGATTAGGCTCACGCCGATTGAGTGCACAATCTTGGCTTTTTTAATTTTTGTGCACAAAAAACGAGCAAAGAAAGACGGCAACCACTGTAGCTGGATTTTTTGTGAAGCTTTTTTGAAGCAAATAATTAAAAATGAATAAACTTGCGAAGCTCCTATTTCGGGTGGGAGCGTTGGAGAGCGGCTATTTTACATAGTGCAAATTATAGTTTCATAAAAAAATCCTATTAAAAATAATCAACTCTTTTTTATGAACTATAATGCTCGATGCATTATGTAAAATAGCTTGGGAGTGGCTTTAGCGTCGGGTTAAGGCTCTTGTTTTTTCGGCTTTGGGTGAGCAGCTCTATACTAAACTTTATGGCTTTTTATTGACCGCTTAAAAAACAAATAATATCTCCCGATAAAAAACATAAAGTTTAGTATAGTGCTGTTCTTAGGGAAAAACAAGTGCCTTGTGTGGTGGGAGAAGCCACTGGAGCGTGGGGAGCGTTGGACGGGTGGGTGCAAATAACTCAGCGAAGCGTTCCTATTTTTATTATTGGTCTTTTATCTAATTGGGTGTAGTTTATCAATGGCTGTCTTTAAAGCGTTTAATCCTGTTTGCCTGTACTTTTCTGTGGTGTCTGGGTGTTTATGTCCTGCAAAGTGTTGTACTACTCGTAAATCGTTGTTTTTGGTTAGTAAGTTGGCTAGTACACTTTGTCTGATGGTGGTTGCTGTGAGCTTCTTTTTATACTGTTTTTGATAAGTTGTAATTAAGTAATCTACATCTTCGGTTCTGATGGGTGTTCCTAGTTTTCCCAATAGTAATTTATTGTTATCGTTTCTCCACGTTTTTAGCTTGGTTCTGTCTTGGTTGATGTATTCGTATAGCAATAGTATTTGTTCGGCTTTTAAAGGTAGATTTCTGTTATTGGTTAGTGCTGTTCCTGTTACTTGTATGGTTGCTTTCTCTAAATCTATATCGCTTAATTTTAAGTTTTCTATTTCGCCTATTCGTAAACCTTGATGAACTAATAAACTCATTATAATTTTGTTTCTCTTGGCCAAAAATGGATAACGTTCTTTTCTAGGATTTAAAAGGCTTTGTAGTTCTTTCTCTGTAAATAAATCTTGTAACTGGATTGGGTTTTCGGTTTTATCTCGTAATCGTATGCTGCGTGCTGGATTGTCTTTTCGTTTGCCTGTTTCAATTAAATAATCATAATATCGTTTGATGCAACCTAGTGTAGCTTTTATAGTGGATGGTTGGTAATTATTGCGTAATAATTCAATATACTGCATTACTTTTTGATAGTCATATTTGTCTGCATTTCTATTGGCTTTCTTGTATTTTTCAATACTATATAAATAACTTTCTACGGAACTTTCTCTTAAACTTTGTCGTAAAAAATCTTTTAATGTTGTCATTGTAATTTGGTTTTTAAAAAATTAATTCGAGTGTAAACCTGTGTTGTTCCAAGCTGTGTGTGTCCTAAAAAATCCCTAACCATTTCTATACTCATTTCATTTTCTAGTAGATGTGTTGCGATGCTATGCCGTAGGCTGTGTAAACAATAATTTTGATGATCTATTTTTTTTGTTCGTTTGAGTATTCTTTTAAAAGTGGTATAAATAGTATTCCCTTTTATAGGGTTTCCTAACTCATTGATTAAGAAGTTTTGTAGTTTCTCTTTTCTATAGATTTCTATTTGATTGTTATAGTTTTTTAAGTCCTTTACAATACTTTCAGTAAGTGGGATTACTCTACGTTTCTTGCCTTTTCCTTTTCTGATAAAGAGTAGTTTTTGTTCAAAGTTTATATCTTTTACATCCAATAAAATTACTTCAGTTCTTCTAAGTCCACAGCCATAACACAGATTTAAAATAGTAGTTTCTAATAAATTGGTGCAGTTTTGATACAGGGTTTTAATTTCTTCTTGTGTAAATACTAATCGTTCTTTTTTGGTAGGTTGTTTGATTCGTAGATTGTATGGATTTTGTTTAATTGTCCTGGTTCTTTCTAAATAATCAAAGTAGAGTTTAATTGCTAGTAGTTGGCTGTAGATGTGGCTTTCGCTTATAATTCCTTTTCTTCTTTTGTTGGGTTTTGTTTTTAGATATTCGTAGTAGTTTTTTATATGGTAATCGGTTATTTTTTGTGGTGTTTCTTTTGTATAATCTAATATATTTTGTGCATATTTTGGATAATTATTTACTGCTGTGTTGCTATATCCCAAGTTTAATAATTCTCTTCTAAAGTCATTTATTGTATTTTCTATTATCATTTATTATGTTTTTTAGGTTGTACTTTTTATTTTGACTGAACGCTAGAGTTATTTTTTTGGTTTTTGCTTATATAATAGGGCTTTACAGATTTTTTAGTGTTCGTTTGGTGTTCGTTTAGTTGCCGTTAGTGTTCGGTTTCAGTTGTTGTATTTGCTTTATAAAATGGTCTTTTAGTTTTTTTCTAACGCTCTGTATATCATCAAAGTGGAAGATTTTATATTTATAGCCTTTGTTGCCGTGTCCAAATTGTTTGATGTATTCTAATTGTACTAATTGATTGATATAGTATTGTAATTGTGTTTTCTTAAATCCTGTGGCTTCCATGGCTTCAAAACGTGTAAAATCATCAGTTTTAAACTTCTTTTTTAATCGCTCAAAAAACTGTCGCAAAGAGCCGTCTAACTCGTCAATTTTCAATATTATACTTTCAAAAAGTATTTCTACTGCGTTTTCGATGTCGATGATTTCGGTTATTATTCTATTATTTTGGGTTCTTCTTTGGTATTGGTTTATTATTGTGATTTGTTTTATAATGCTTTGGAACATTTCGTTTAATCGTCGTTTTTTATGTACGTTTTCAGGAAGTTGTATTTGTGTAGCATACGGATTTTGTACTTCTTCAACCTTTAAAGCTCTGATTATTTTTTGTAATAGTTCTTTGGCTTTCTCTTGGTCTTTTTCGTTTATTTCTCCTGCTATACGCTTGTTTTGATAATTAATTATTTTGTCTGTTTGGTCCTGGCTTTCATCTACGGCTAATAAAAAACTTCTACTCATATTGTCTTCGTAAATCTCGCCTTTGGTTGTGGCACTCAAGGAACTGAACACGCCTTTTACTTCTTTTTTGGTGGATTTGATATTTCCCTTTTTATCCTTAATTGATACGCTGCTGCTTAATCTTTGATTACTGATTAACTCACGCATTGCAAACATTGCTTCTTCTTTTAATCCGTCTAAATCTTCAATAACCAATAATTTATTTACTAACTCATATTCGCCCCAATTATATAAACTACTCTCTGTAATTCTTGTAAATCGAAGTACGTCTTCTTGTGGAATAATATCGGCTATTTTACTGATAAGGTGTGTTTTTCCGCTTCCGCTTGAACCTTGCACAATGGCGTGTAATGGGCTTTTGGTTTTGTAGCTTGATGCAATGATAAATAGTAATAATCGGCTGTTTGCTTCTCCAACTATTCCGCTTTGTTCTATCAGTTTATTAAGTTCTTGTAGTAGATTGTCTTGTTTTAAAAAATCAATGGTGTTTTCTAAATTGGGTTGTTTTGGTTTTGGTTCTGGAGTAATTTTTTGTACTTCCTGTTTTGGTTCAACTTTTATATCTTCTTCAATTGAAAAAGAAAATACTATCTCCTTTCTTTGCTCGATTAGATGGATTAAAATTTCTCTTTCGTGTCCAATGATTAAACTATTTATATCTTCGTTTACGTGCGTTTCTACTTGGCTTATTTTGGCTTTTGGGTGTAGCTCTCGCAAGATTTCAGCGTATTTGGTAACGGCTTCATTTCCTGCCTTATCTCCATCAAAAAAGAAAATGATTTCTTCTAACTGTTTTAATGGCTTGATAGCGTTTAGGATTTCGTCATTTAGTCCGTTAGTTCCGTAGCAGGTTAATAGTGTATAGCTTTCTTTTATTTCATCTATTTGTAATAAACTAGCTGTATCAATGATAGCTTCAGTAAGTACTAATTTCTTTGTGTCCGAGTTTGGATAATTTGGATATAATCCTTGTCGGTTCTTCAGATAAAAATGTTTTGAGTTTTCATTATTAATTGTTGATCTAAAATAAAAACTAACGATTTGATTTTCTTTGTTTTTTAATGGGAACAATATTGATTTATTTCCAAAAGGTTTGTAAGCTTGTCCGCCTGTTCTTGAGTTAGTTCCTGCCAAGGTTAGTAAACCATAATTTAAACAATCATTGATTAACTTTTCGTCTTTTCTTGCTCCGTGATGGAACTGCCCACTATTAAAACCTACTTCTAATTTATCAAAATCTAAATTTCTACTAATGCAATATTCTTTAGCTGGTGGACTGCTTAATAATCCTTTTCTAAAACTTAAAAACATCTTTTCTAAAAAGTACATTCTTTCCTGTTCGTTTACTGGATTTGTCGTTTGTATGGTTGTAATTGCTTTTTGAACTGGTTGGATTGTTTCTATCATTGCCGTACATTTTTTTAATGCTTCGTGTTTGGTTAGCTTTTCATAATCTTGAACAAACTGGATTACATCGCCTTTTTTATCGCAAGCGTGGCACTTGTATTTATTTTGGCTAAAACTTACTTGTAAAGAAGCTGTACTATCCTCGTGGAACGGACAACGGAGCATATTGTTTTTGTCTGCTTTTAGATTGTAGTGTTGTAAGATGCTTTGTAATGATAAATTTTGCTTAATGTCTTGTATTTCCATTGTTGAAAACTTTTTTATTATCTTATTTGAGCAAAACTACTCATAATTGAGCATATTTAAAATATAATCCAATAATAACTTATAAACATATAAGATATAAATAATACGCTATATATTATCTTTGTTGATATTAATGATGTTAATAAATATCTAATACGATTACAATGACACTAGCAGAACGCATACAGCAATTAAGAAAAGATAACAACTTAACACAGGCTAAATTGGCAGAAAAAATTGAGCTTTCTGTTCCGCAATTAGTACGTTATGAGACTAAAGGTGTGCAACCTCCTGCCGATGTATTAAGCAAAATGGCTAAAGTATTTGGGGTTTCTATTGATTATCTTGTTAATGGAACTATACAAAATAAAGCTGAAGAAGTAATTGACGATAATTTATTATTAAAGCAGTTTAAAGCGGTGGAGCAAATGAAAAAGGAAGATAAAACCGTTATCTCTAAACTTATTGATGCCTTTATTCTTAAAGCTAATATTAAAAAACAATTGATGCTATAAAAAAACCACATCGTTAAGATGTGGTTTTTTGGTCTTGTTAAATAGTATTTACTTCACTATTTTTTAAGTCTATTTATTACTTTATTTTTTTTAAAGCTTTCAAAGCTTCTTTTTTAATCAAGCTATTAGAATGAGTAAGTAGACTAGTTATTTTTCCTATTGCTTTAGTTGATTTTAACCTACCCAATGCATCTAAAGCATGAGGACATACTTCATTATCATCAAGCAACTCAATAAGTACATTTTCTGTATCTGTAGATTTAATTTTTCCTAATGCTAAAACAAACATCTGTCTTGACATTCCGTTTGATTTGTCCTTTACTATTGCTATTACTTTTTCAATATAATCTTCCGTAATTGTCGTGTAGACAGTATTTCCAATAGCCCATTTTAATAACATTTTATCTTTAGGCGTTTTGTTATATTCTTCAAATAATACTGGATTTGCAACACCTATAGCTTCTTTAACTGCTAAAGCCCTAATTATACCCTCTCTTATACCAATATGTTCAATACCATTCTTTAATAAATTTAAAAGAACAGGAATTGCTATAGGGTATGGCTCTTTGGTATTTACTAAATCATAAATATCATCTATTAGCACACCTACTTTGCTTAATTCTGTTTTAACAGTTTCTACTTCTGATATAGTAATCATTTTACTGGTATTGTTTTATTAATAATAGATCCGTTATTTATCAAAGTTTGCAAAGGAGCAGAAAAAGTTGTTTCTGGTCTAGTATGAAGTATCATTTGCAAACTATTCTGTTGTGAATAAAGATGAAAATCTTGTAGTTGTCTTGTAAAACTTAAACTTTGAACATTCTTAACTTCTTCAAGCGTAGTTGATGTTAATCTATCGGGTATTCTGTATTTAGCTGTTCCTGTTAAAGATGGTATTCTAGTTTTTGAAGCACCTATACCAACGGCATCTTCTCCTGCAACACCTAACGCTCTAACCCCTGCCATTCCTGTATCTGCTGTTGCTGTGCCAAAAACACTACCCCAAACATATCCTAAACCTTTAGCAGCCCATCCCCAAGAGAAGAAAGGAGAGCTAAACTCCATTGGAGTACAAGCTCCTGAAGCCATTGGCTTTTCCTTGAAAATATCAATTAAACCCCAAGAAGAAATCTTTGTTCCTGCACCTGTGGTAAAGCTCATTAGATTATCAGTCGCAACCAATTTACTACCACTTGCATCGGTAACACTGCCATCAGCATTTAAATTATATGAGTATTCTCCCTCTAAAGAAACAGTTAAAGATGCATTTACAGCTGTTGCATTTTCGTAACCTGCTGCTTTAGCTTCTTCAACTGTATTAACAGTTGAGTTGTAGGCTATAGTTTTTTCACCATCAACTATTGAAGTAATCCATCCATCAGCAGACATTCCTGTTGGATCAATAAAATATAATGGATTGTTGTTTAAAAATGAATATGGTGATATATTTGAGAACTTTTCAGCTAGTGGGTCAAGGATTGGTGTTCTAACTATTGCTGGGTCATACATCCTTGCTCCAAAATCGTACATATTCAGTGATAGCTCATCTTGCCACTCTTTATTTTCAAACTTATACTGTTGTGCAAGTGCATTGGCATTGGCTAAGTTAAATAAATTATTGTATCCTTTGTGTTTTAATCCGAAAGGGTAATAATTATTTTCTTCAACAATTTCATTGGTTGCATTCACTTTTCTAATGCTTAAATCGTCAAACCATACTGTTCCACCACCATTGTTGTCTATTCTTAAGTTTATTGTTGCAATGTTCGGCTGTATTGTTACTCTTTTTTCTAAATATACCCAACGATTTCTTTCATAGGTAATGATGTTTTCAAAAGTTGTATTATAAGCTGTCTCGGTAGCTGTTTTTTGACATAAGAAGATCTCTGCCGAAGTGTTTTCTGCATAAACCCATCCTGAGAATATGTACTCTGTTGGTGCTGTATTGCTTATAGGTACCCATGTGTTACTATGCACATACAACTCACCAGCGGTTAACTTTTCTATTTTTCCAGAAGTGTTCCCGCTGTGTTTCCTTGTTGTGTCATAGGCAGAAACAGTTCCTCCATATAAAGCTCCTGTACTGTTCCATCCGCTTGCGCTTTCAAAACCATCATAAAACAGTTCTGTAGAACCTCCTGTTATAATACCATCATTATTCGAATCGGCATAAGAAAGTCTTACATTCCCTAAATGGTCTTTGTATTGGAATACATAAGAAAACATTCCAGAATTGTTAGAAACATAGCCTTCGGGTTGTGAAAAAAATTGTAGGACATTGTTTTCATAGATATAATTACCCGCATAATGGATTACTTTGGTTGTGTTTACATATGTAGGGCTAGGCATTTTAATTCTGCCATTTATAACATCACTTTTTGAAACGGTTTCTTCCGATTTTGATAGTGTTTTTGGAAGTGTACTTATAGGCTGTTCTATAGGTTCTAACACCTTTTTTTCAATTTTCACACCATTTGCGTCATATTTATATACTATCGTTTTTGGATATGGATGTACTCC
This sequence comes from Flavobacterium sp. KY-23415, assembly GCF_055384985.1. Lineage (NCBI taxonomy): Bacteria > Pseudomonadati > Bacteroidota > Flavobacteriia > Flavobacteriales > Flavobacteriaceae > Flavobacterium > Flavobacterium sp. KY-23415. Next base: position 646,933 of record NZ_AP044001.1, read on the forward strand.
TAAATCTTGGTTATTAAAAACAATTTTCGTTGGCAAGTTTAAATGATTGTACTCTATTTTTGTAATATTTTTATTTTTATCTGCAATCATATTTCCGTTTGCGTCGTAAAAATAATCATTACCAACAGTATTACCGTCTTTAAACTCTTCTGAGCTAATTACATTTGTTACATTGTCTTTAACAGCCAATAAACGGTTACCATCATAGGTATAGTTTAAAGCATCAATAAAAAGACTCATTGAAGAAGGAGGATTTGGCCAAACAGGAGGAGTGTTATAATTTGGGTTGGCAGATTGCCTATTAAGTCCTTTTATGTTTCCATTCTTGTCGTACCCTGTAATTTTTTCGTTATACCTGTTTGTTATTTTATCATTTTCTTCAAAATGAGCGTCTTTTATGCGGTTCAAGGCATCATACTTGTAATAATAAGAACGTAAAGTCGTTGACGTATTATTATCTGTGATCCATCGAGTTCCGCTTATGCTTCCATTAAACAATGATTCTCCTGGCGCACCATTATAATTGTAAGGTGTGTTTTGCTCTTGATAATTTAAATTAAAAGCAAACAAATCATTTCCTAAATGACCTAGATCATTAATATTTTTTAACCATCCTCTAATATTATAACTATAATCAACATTCTGCAAAGGACTTGCTTCATTGTTTCCAACTCCTTTTTTAATCAATTGCCCTAATTCATCATAGGTATTTTTCACAATCAATTGTTCTGGCTGTGCATTGATTTTTTGCTTTTGCGTTAATAATCTCTCCGCATGATCATAGGTAAAAAAATCTTCAACGGTTGTTGTAATACCTGCTTTAGTATGTGTAGTCTTCGTTTTTAAAACTTTCCCTGTGAAATCAAGTTTAGCATAGGACCAATCTTCAGTTGCTAAATAGTCGTTTTTAACATGTGTTTCCCATACTCTACCTTTATTGTCATAATAAGAAGCTGTAGTAATCCAATGATTCGTTTCTAAAACTTTTACTCTAGAAACGGTTGGCAACCCTTTTACATTGGCAACAGTGACCATACCTTCCCAAGTACTAGTGGTAACAGCAGGATTCAAACTTATTTGATTGCCAACTTCATAATTATCATAATATTGTATTGTAAGAATTTCGATTTCATCAATAGCTGAGAAATTTGGAAAAGCAACATTACTATAATAGATACTTGTACCAGCAATTGTTATTGGTGCTACTAATTTTGTTTCGAACCAAACAGGGCTTGGTTGATTATTAATATTATTTTGAATGGTCGCTCGATCATTATCTGGAGTTGTTGTCCAAAGACCAGTATAAGCAATTCTACCAAAAACATCGTATTTAGTAAACAACCATTTGTTTTTTGCTTTTAAATTAGCATCTTGAGTTAAAATTGGTCGGTCTAATTTGTCATAAATGATATATTCCCAATCTTTACCTGGAAGTTTCTTCTCTACTAATCGGTTTCTGTAATCATATTTGTATTGATACCCTAATTTATCAATATCATCATTTGCAATCGTCGTAGGAGCTTCACCAGTTAAAGTATTTAGATTAAAATTAATATCTATTAGTAAACCGTAAACAGGAGTACCGTCTCCAGTAATATATAGCTTGTTATTTTGTAAATAAGCCGAGTAATGACTAAAATCATAACCAGCACCTAATGAAGTTTGAATACCTATTGGTCCTAAATTAGCGTCTGGTAAACTTACATTAAACCCTAAAGCCGTCAAATCGAGTGCAGCACTAGTCGTGTTTAATGTTACTAATTGATTTTGCAACCCTATAAAAGCAACCACAAATGTATTATTAGCTAAGCTTATCGCTCCTTGATTATTCCAAGCTGCTGCTGGACTAAATATGTAAACCGTTTCAATATTATTCAACTCTATTGAAGGCTGGTTTTGCCAATCGTATTGTTCTAAAGGATAAGTGTTCATTTCTGGAGACAAAACATAGGTTAAGTTTCCATAGTCATCATAAACATAATAAGTATTGTGCCATCTGTTATTATCGAAATTTCTTTTTAAAACTACTTGGCCTTCTTTGTTCTTGAACTCAACAGTAGTATGGTCATTACTATTGGGTTGTGTAGCCGACCAATTCTCATCTTTAGTTACTGTTTTATACAGTTCATTTGCAGCATAATTACCATTATAAACAAAAGAAATATCGTATAATTTAGTTGTTGCATTCCAAGTTGTAACTGCTTTATAATGCTTTACTTCTCCAGCTGAATTGGTTTGGTAATCCATTTTAATTTCGTGTCCAGAACCTAATGCCCAAGCATTTCCAGGTGCGGCTTGTTTGAAAACACGCCCTAATGGAGAAGGCTCTATTTCTTTCTCACTAAAAGGATTTGTTGTTGTTTCAAAATTTGGATTACCTGTTAATGAAATAGAATTTGTAGCATAGAAATTCAAAGTATTCGTTCCCCCATTAGGATCATAATTAGCATTGGTATTGGTATGTACGTAGGGTAAAAATTCCTTAGTTTGCCTTCCAAAATCATCATACTCTATATGGTTAATGATATCTTTCCCACTTGCAGATTGCTTGTGCACAATTTGTTGAATGGGTCTACCCAACCCGTCTACATAATTCACCTGTACCGCAACATGAGTTGGGTCGTTTACATCAATTGTTGTTTGTGTACTTGCCTTTTTATACGTGGTACTTTTAACGTAATTTTGATTTTGACTTTGTCCTAAAACAAAAACAGGCAATAAAAACAACAGCGTAAAAAATATTTTTTTCATACTTTTTAATATTTGCCTTTGCGTTATACAAGATGATAACTGTGTCATTTGTTTCTTATTTTTATTCATCTTGAATTAGTTTTTATAATGATACTCGTTCTTACTTAAAACATTACCTTCATGATCTTCTACATAATCTAAACGATTAAAAGCATCATAATGATAGGTTGTTTTACGACCTCTTGCATCGGTAACTGTACTTACGCCTACTAAAGGTTTGTAGGTATAAGACGTTATCATGGCGTTTGGCAAAGCAGTTCGTAATGCATCTAAAGCATCTAATAAAGCCGTTTCGTTTCCGCCTTCGGAACTCGATTCTATTTGGTTATAAATTTGAATTGGTATATCATTGAAATTACTATTTTCAACTTTGGCTATTAAATTATTATTATGATTGTAATCCCACAATAATGTAGTTGTTTTATTCTCTCTTGTTTTAATTTCTCTTGGCATGTCTTTGTAATAGCTTATTATTTCGTATTCTGTAAACATTTCAGCTAGATTATAAGTATTTGCATCACTTTTTGCAGTTTTTATAATTTTTAATTTTGGTTCTGAAATATTTAAATTAAAATCAAAATACTCATTATGTTCTGAAGACAATAATTCAAAACTACTTGTTCCATTACGTCTTTCAAATATACTTTTGTGTATTATTTTATTTAAAAAATTTCTTTGAATTAGGTTCGAAATTGCACTTACTTCAGATGCTTGAATTGAATTATAATTAACCAAGTCATAAGGGTATTTTAATGAGATTAAAACCTCCTTATCATTAAACATAAATTTATGATTACTCAATAGGTTTTGTGAATCATACTTGAACTCTTCATGCTTTATTATAGAATTCCCATGAAAATAATTTTTAATATTCTTTTTAATTAAATTGGTTGGTCTCTGGAAATGAATGGAATTTGTTGTGTAAAAATATATTCCAGTATTTTCTAGCCTCGAAGTTTTTAAATCTTTATTAGGATTATTTGCCTCATAAATATGAGTATTTAAATAATCAAGAGTGACATTATTTATGTATTTGTAATTTATAAAATCATTACTATTAAGATCGTATTCATAATCTTCTTCTTTTAATAAAACATTTAAATTATTATAATATTTCCTTGAAGTTAGTTTACTATATAGGTAGCTTTTTTCATTAAAATACTGATTTTCTGGAAAAGGAAAAACATCTTGCCCTTTTTTTTCCACCAATCCATATAACACTTTCAAAGGCAAGTAATTAGTATTTAAATTACCAGCCCATACATCCATTGTGAATGTAGTTAAACCAGACGAACTAGTACCTACATAATAACAATTTCCATCTCCATAGTTAGCTTGAGGACCAAATGTTAAATCATCACTTGGACCACTAAAAGAATTTACCTCACTTTTTATTTCGCTTTTATTATAATAAAAATAATTATCAATGTAACCATTATTTAATTCGTTATACTCTCTAACGTTTGTATAAACAATTTCATTACCAAATTGATCACTTTGATTGCCTAATGGATGTGTTGATAAACAAATCATCTTTTCAGCAATTTGATTTATTGTTTTTCCCGAATCAGTCAGTCTTTTAAAAGTTGTAATTTTAGAATTTAATGTTTCTATAAAAGTATCTGCATTAAATTCAAATTCATTATTCACTGCATAATTTGTAAAATAAGCATAAGAAGGTTTGTATATTAAATTTCCACTTGAATTATTTGTTCCAAATAATTCATATTTATATTTTCTTTCAAACTTAATTTGAGAATCAAAATCTAAATAGCTTAATTTTTTCACTCTAACACCTGGTCCAAATTGATTTACAACTTGCAAACTTGAATCAAAAAAAACATTTGATTCGTATTCAATCTCCAAGCTCCCTTTTGTAGGAAACTCTATTTTATTCATTGTCCCATATTTAACCAAAACGGGAGAGGTATATTTTTGAAAACCAGAATATATATAAAATTGATTTGGATCAGACGTTGAATAGTAGCTAATTTTTTTTCCATTATTGTCATAAGGCTGAACATATAATGAAGAGAAAATTGGACTATTAGTTATATTTGAACTATTATTTGCATAGTAACCAAATAAGTCAGTTTTCCAATATTGATTCCTAGCTGGAATTAGCTCTGGATTCTGATAAGAAAATTTATAAGAATTTAAATTTTCACTATCAATTATTTCAGATAAAAAAATCCTGTAATTATAAGAATCTTGTACTCCTTTATAATTATATATATTTTTTTGCAAAGTAAAAGATTTAATTGTTTGTAAATTATCTTCTCCAAAATAAGACTTTAATGTAATTTGTTTCAAGTTTTTACCCCCTTGAGAACAATCGGGTCTATTGTCATCATAATCAAAAACAATTTTACACTTTCTAATGTACTCAATATTTGATAATTTAAAACCCTCAACTCCGAATTCGATATCATAAATGGGGGTATTTTGATTATTTTCCAAGAGGGGTGGAGATAAATTAGTCTTATGATTTAAATAAAGCCCCACATGTTTTCTAGGAACCTCTCTTTTGAATTTAGTCTTAACATTATTAAGATAATTAAACTGTATCCTTCCATCTGGTGTAACAACAGTTGTTAGATGCCATTTTCCAATATATGTTTGTTCTAAAGTGTACTGAAACATTCTTAAATCATGACCTACTGGATAATTTTGATTAAAAACAGTTCTTATATATTCATTATCATTAAACTCAACTTTATCAAAAGTATAAATAACACCATTTTTATCTGTAACAATAAACTTCGTAATTGCTTTATCGGGATCATTTCTATATCTATTACCATTTTGCCAACTTTTATAGTGGTTAATATTTGAAATAAAATATTCAATTTTTATTCCAGAATCATCTAAAGGTACTGCTTCGAATTGTTGTTCAATTATTTCTTGATCCGGAGTATTATCATACTCTATTTGAAATTGATCCTTAATCTTCAAAATAAATTTAAAACTTCTTTCTCCTACTGAAAAAGTAAAAATATCTCTTTCTGTATCAATTTCAGAAAACTTAGAATCTTTGGCTTTTTTTGCTAAAATCGCATCAACTTCATTGGTTGTAATCTCCAAGTTTAAACATTTCAAAGTTGAAAAATTAGGAAAATTTGTTAAAAAATTATTTGAAAAATGACTTGTTGCAGAACCTCTTTTTGATGCAGTGTTCCCAATTACACCTGTGAAATAAAAATTACTATCATTTCTACTATTTTTTCCTGAATATAAATCATGAATACCTGTTTTTTCAGTTAGCTCATCTGGTTGTCCTTTCAACTCCCTTTTAATAAAACATTCCCCAACTAAATTCCATCCAATTGCTACATCAGACGAAGTTTCATTTATTTTAACCCCAGATGTTGAATAATTTAAACCTATAGGTATTTGTACATATTTGTCCCCTATAGTATAAAATGGAATATTTAAACCAAACTTACCTGATTTCAAATCCACATTCCCTTTTTCCGTGTAATTTGAAAAATCATTAAATTGTTCAGGTAATTTCACATATGAATCTTCTAAGATTTCTTGAGAAAAAAAATTTACTTGTATAAATAATGATAATAATAATAACTTTGTTTTCATTTATGTTTTTTTTTATTTGTTTTCATTTATGTTTTTTTTACTAGTACTCAAAATATATTTTCCACAACTTAAACAACAGTCTAATACTAGCATTTTCTTGTTTTAATAAAACTATTAAAGAAATCCTAAATCTATATTTTTGGGCAAAAATAACTTTAAAATTAGAAAATTCAATCATTGATTTGGTATTTTTCTGAAAATTCAATTAATAGTGTGAGTTTTTCTTTCTTTTTTATAATTTAAAGTGGAGAGTCTGCTCTTTATTTTTTTACCTAAAAAGCATACAGTATGACTAAATGATTTTTTACACTTTTTAAGGCACTACCAAAATTACTCTTGTCAAACAGAAGAAAACTGTGTTGATAGTTTTTTTTTCAAAAGAACTTATGATGCTCCCACTCCAGATAAAATATCATTTAAATCAAAACTGACGAAAGAGTACAGAGATAAAATCTCGGATGATATTTTTTGCCATATAAACTTTTATATCAATGATAAAAAAATATTTACAACTCATGATGTATTTATATATAATGAAGAGGATTCATGTCGTTTTGTTATTAAAACAACAAATTTTATGAAAGAAAACTTTAAAGAAGAAGATTTTTATAAGTTAATCGATTCGTCTAAATCTTTAAAAGTAGAACTTGTTTATGATGATGCTGAAGAAAAATTTACTTTTACAAAATGCAGATAAAAAAAATACTATTAATTTTAATCATTAGTTTACAAAATTTGTCTTGTCAAACAGAAGAAAACTGTATTAAAAACATATCTATCGAAAGAATTTATGATGCTCCTTTAGCCGATTTGATTATTATAGATGTCGAAATGTCCGAAGAATATCTGGATAAAATTTCTGATGATGCTCACTGCCATATTAATTTTTACATAGGTAAGGAAGATTTTTTTACGACGCATTTTGTGGTATATGAAAACGAAAGTAAGAACTATCGCTTTAAGATCAGAACACCCCATTTTAATTATAAAAAAAACTTCAAAGAAGAAGATTTTTATAAGTTAATCGATTCGTCTAAATCTTTAAGAGTAGAATTGGTTTATGATGATTCTGGAGAAACATTTACTTTTACAAAGTGTAAATAAAATTAAACAGTAATACGGTTTAATTCTTGATCTGATTTCTTTTTAGTCTTACAATTTTATATGCGTAATTTATCAAATCCACAGGTTTTGGACTTGATCCCTTTATCCATAAAACGACTAAAGTGACCAAAAACAGAAAACCCTTTAAATCATGAGATTTAAAGGGTTTAATTGTTTTTGAGCCGTGCTCTGCGGAGAAAGAGGCTCCCGAACTTTTAATATTTCAGTTAATTCAAATTTATCTAATATCCTTTATTTATAAAGGTTTAAGCGTTATTTTTGGTAAAGATAAGTAAAGTTTTATTATCTTTGACAAATAAAAAACGGCAACTATAACGGCAACTATTATGGGTAATGTAATATTTAGTTTAAAATCTCCAGTAGATGAGAAAAAAGAAAATCTAGTTTTATTAGTTTTCAGATATGATGGTAAAAAACTGGTTTATTCAACTGGTCAAAAGATTTTATCAAAACATTGGGATTTTGAAAACAAATGTGCTGAAGGAAAATCTAAATTTCCTCAAAGTGCTGAATTTAATTACTACCTAAAAACGTTAAGAAACAAAACAGAGGAAATTTATAGAAATTCATTAATTGAAAGTAAACCACTTTCTATTTCTGAATTTAAAAACGCACTAGATATTTCACTTAACAAAGTAAAGCAAAAAGAAACTCCAACTCTTTTAACCTTTATTGATGAATTTATAACGAAAAGAGAACTAGCAGGAAAACCAAACGGCTCAATTCAAGTTTATAAAAAAACTTTAAAGCATCTTAAAGATTACAGCAAAAAGTATGGTAAATTAAACTATGAGGATATTGATATTGAATTTTTAGATAAGTTTCAAAACTTTTTATATTCTGCTCCACGTTCACTTTCTGTAAATTATTCATTGAAATTAATTCAAAATTTAAAACTTTTTTTAAATGAAGCCTCTGAATATGGTTATAACATTAATACGGCTTACAAAAGCCGAAAATTCACTATTAAAAAAGAGGATATAACACATATCTATTTAACGATGGAGGAACTTGAAAAAATGTATAATGAGGATTTAAGCGAAAATCCAAAATTGGATAGAGTTCGAGATAGTTTTATTGTAGGTTGTTTTACTGGTTTAAGATTTTCAGATTTTAGCAACCTACAACCTCAACATTTTAAAACGATTGATGGTGTTGAAGTTGTGGAAATTGTAACTCAAAAGACAAAACAAAAGGTAGTAATTCCAGTACATCCAAAAGTAAGAGCCATTTTAAATAAGTATAATGGTGTAATGCCTAGACAAATTACAAATCAAAAGATTAATGAATATCTTAAAGAGTTGGGTAAAAAGGTAAAGATTAATGAGGATATTTTAATAGTAAGAACCAAAGGAGGACAAAGAACAGAGGAAATATTTAAAAAATATGATTTAATAAGTTCACATACTGCAAGGCGTTCGTTTGCAACAAATAGTTTTAAATCTGGAATGAGTTCTATAAATATTATGCGAATTACTGGACATTCAACAGAGGCAAGTTTTTTACAATATATAAAAGTTACAAATGAAGAAAATGCAGTATTAATGGCACAAAATAGCTTCTTTAAATAATTGTAATTGAGTAAATTACAATAGTCTATTAAATTGCACTCAAATTTAATAACTCCTTTATTATGAAGGAGTTATTTGTTTTTTTGTCGAAATTATTTGCAGTTATCGAAAAAAAGTTAATACATTTGCAACATAGAATTAGAAATGTACTCTAATTTAGCGAACTATACCTCTTTGTATAGTTATTGACAAATAACAACTTCGCCGTAGCATCCCTTTTGAATTATTAAGTTGTTTGAATTTTTTTATTAATTTTTTCAAACAAAGTCTATCTAATTGGTAGCAGTTCTACTATGGCAATTTATTTGGAAGGGATTTCAATCCTAGAATTTAAAGCACTCATAAAAGAAAGTGTTAGTGAGCAATTTTCAAACGTTTTAACGGAACAAAAAGAAAATGCTATTGAGAATAATGATAAACTTCTAAACAGAAAAGAAACAGCCAAAATTTTAGGTGTTAGTTTAGTTACACTTCATAAATGGTGTTTAGAAGGGATTGTTCCTAGTTATCGTATAAATACTAGAATCCGTTTCAAAAAAGAGGATTTGGATAAAATCCTTGAAAATCCTAGAGGAATTAAATACAATACAAAACGATGAAAGCAAATATAATAAATTTTGAATATTGCTTATTTCAAAAATCGGCAATAAAAGGGGTTTTCAACAAGAAAAAACCTAAAGATGAGTTTGTATTTGATTTTATTAAGTTCTCAAAACCAAAGGCAAATTATTTGCTTGAAAACGATGTTGTTGAGGTTGTGCAAAGTTGGAAATTAATTGGAAAACACAAAGTTAAAATACTTCATTCTGGACTTTTCAATTTGGGTAACGGCATTTACATTGGTAATAACATAAACGAGAAAAACAAAAAGGATTTTATCCAATTGCATTATGAAAAAGAGCAACAACAAATACATTTCTTTTTAGTAAAAAATCGCAATCCTAAAAACAAAACTCAATTTGCTAATGAATTGATAGAATACTTTAAACTTCTTAATTTATTGAAATGAGTAAGGGTAAAATCTTTATAATCAACAAACGTGTTATTTTAGATTTTAAAATGTGCATCTCGGAATATTTAGTATTAATGTCAATTGTGAAAAGTGAAAGGAAATTTAAAACAATGCACAAAGGCACTAGAGTAAGATATTCCGAGATTAAAGGAATACATATTGCAGATGAATTATTAATTAATCCTTCAAATGTATCTAGGCATATTAATAAGCTAAAAAAAAAGTATTGTATTGATAAGACAAAGTTTGGTTATTGCGTTGCTGAACACATAGAGAGTTATTTTAATGATGTTTCTAGTAGTGATTGTATCTTGTTTTATAATGATGTTAGATTATATGAGTTTTGTAAAACTCCAGAGCAAATTTTAATTACAATGTATCTTTGGAATGAGTTTTACTTAAAAAGCAGGGACTTAAAAAAAATTGAAATTTACACCAACAACCCCGTTAATAAAGATACAGTTGATAATACATTGGAATATTTAAACAATAATCAAACAATAAGAGAATGGAAAAATAAGATTGTATTTTTAAGTAAATCAAAGCAAGTATTTTACGATGTAATTAATGAAAGTGAGATAAATTATTAATTGTGGAATCTTGCAATAAACGAGATAATATATTAACAGTATTAGATATTAAAACTGAAAAACAAAAACGTACTATTCTCAAAAATTGCAAGTTTCTTAAAAACTAAAATTATGAATGTAGAAAATGAAAATCCAGAAAATGAGAACTCAAAAAATTTGGGGCGTGAAAAAAATGTGAGAGGTCAAAACAAATTGACTAAAGAAAGTAAAGCGGTTTTATTCGAGGCGTTGAAAACAGATTTTCAAAGATTAGAAAAATTACTAAATTGTTGCAGTTTAGATGAAAGAGCAAATCTATTAAAAGGATTTACAAAATACCTTACTACTGGCGATGACGAAATTTCGCAGGAAATGAGAAAAATATTGTGGGAGCAGTTAGAACCACATTATAAGAAGTTGAGGTTTTATGTACCTCATTTGACCCCAAAAGAGAAAATTACTGTATTGAGAGGTTTTCTTAATGAAATTACACCAGTACACCGAAAAGAAGCAGTAAACATAATAGTTAAGCAAAATATTAAGTTTACTACATAGGTAGGTATAAGGGCAAAATAGATTATTTTTTGATTTAAAAGATTAAAGCATTACAAGAAACTTTCTTATAATGCTTTTCTTTTATAATTCAAGTGATTAGAAATTAATAACGTGGGTACAAGTCACTAAAAGATAATGAAAGCAACACTTTTATATTTTTTTTAGTAATTGATTTAAAAAACAGAATTAAATAATGATACCCCCCCTTTAAACCTAGTTTTCAAAATACACTACAACTAGGTAACACTTTGACCTCCGAGATGAGTATTTTTCTGAAAAATGGTATTTTGATAAAATTACCTTTGATTTATTGAACGGATAAAATATTTCCTTCTAAATCGACTTTTGCAGTTACTACCTCTATAATTTTTGCACCAAATGAATTTTTACCTCTAAACTTCATTTGAACTAACAAATAATTTCCTTTATCTGAATAAGTTGTTTTTATGTGGTCAAAACTTGAAGGGTCATTCATATTATCTTTTACATAACTCTTTAAAGTAGAATGTGAACCATCCCAAGATGAGAATTGAAGTTTAATTTTATTTTGTCTTACTGCAATAACATTATTTTGGTTTTGTTGTTCCTCATTAGGAATGATTTTAATTACAGTTTTTAATTTGTTGTTGAATTTATTTATTGCGATACTATCAAATTGTTTTTGATAAATAGATTGGTGTAGTTCCGCAGTACTTTGCCAATTACCTTCAGTTGCTTTTTTTGATAATTGAAAGTAAATTGTATCTGAATTTTTAGAGGTTAAATGTTTATTAATATAATCGCCTTGCCAAAATTTTACAATACTATCAGACCAGGTTTTTTGAAAGTCTTTATATGCTTTTAATTTTTCAATATTTTCCTTTTCAATTGCAATACTTAACTCCTTAATTTTTTGATTTGCAATTCCAATCTTTGAAACGGCATCTTTGTAATTTGTATCATTTGATCCAACTTTCTCAAAATCTTTTATAGCAAGTTCGTATTTTCTATCATTGAAATTATCAACTCCACTTTTATAATAATCTATTGGATTGAATATAGCCAAAATAATAACCAACAGCATTAAAGAGGATATTAAAGCAAAAAAAGAATAAAGAATTTTTTTCCAGAGTAAAGAATTTCTTTTAATGATTCCAATTACTCCAATTGGAGGTAAAACAAAAAGTAAAACGATTAATAACGGTTTATTATCATACCATTTTTTTGAATTTTCTAAAGTCATAAATATAGAGTTAAGTTAATTTCACATATCTATTTTGACTTTCAAAAAGTTCCTTACGTTAATCCGTAAACGCATAAAAAAAGCGTACCACGACATCACGCTACTGCTTACAATGGCTCGGCAAAGCCCAAACACAAATAACGGAGCGGGTACGCCGACTGGCGTACTCGTTTTTCCATCCCTTGTGTTTGTGTTTGAATTTTGCCGATTCTTGTAAACAAGGACTTCTAAAAGTACTATATCTTTTCCTCAAATTGGAGGAAGTATTTCTATTCTGACAAATTTACATTTTTTTAATTAAATTTGAGTAAAATTAAGTAAAATGAAACCTCAACATCTATTTTTATTCATATTCCTTTTAATTGGGTTTAAATCTCATTCTCAAAAAGTGTTTTATACTTCAAATCCAAAAGAAGCAAACTATAAAATTTTCATCTCAAAAAATGAGTATGAGGCAAACTGGATTGTACTAAAAACAAACTGGATAAAGAATGTAAAAAGAGGTATTTGGTTTGAAGTTAATTATAAAAATGAAGCCGATTTAATTGTTTATGTAGTTAATGAAAAATACCTTGCCGATAAAGTTGTGTTTTTTACAGAGTATGAGAGTAAAATAAAATATTAAAAAATATAAAATGGATTTAAACCTATTGACGATTTCAAGAAGAGCAGGATTAAGTAATATTATAGAAACTTCTTTTAATGATGCAAATAAAAAAATATTAGAGTTAAAAAATATCAATGATAAAATTTATAATTCAGATGAGTTTTCAATTGAAGAGAAACTACAAAATTGTGAATTTACAATCATTGGTTTAGTAAGTATTTTTGAACATCAAATAAATGAAATTCTTAAACAAATTTTAATTTCTTATCCTAAAAAATTTGGAGCAAAGAAATTTGAAATTGATGAGTTATTAGAGGAAGGCTCAATATTAGAATTATTTCATAAAAAGGCAACTCAAAAAATACTTGACCTTGCTTATGGAAAATTCGAAGGTTTTATAAAATCCTTTTCAGATACATTAGAATTAACCTCAACACTAGATGAAAGTTTAATAAATGAAGTAAATGAAATAAAGTGTACTAGAGATTGTATAATACACTCTCAAAGTAAAGCAACAGATTTATATTTCAGTAAAACTGGCTCAAATGCTAGGCGAAATAATAGTAAGAATAGGTTAGATGTAGATTACATTTATGTAGAAAATGCAATTAATAAAATACAACAGCTTTTACAAGATATAGAGAGTAAAGTTCCTAATAAATATAAATTATCAAATAGAAGTTATGTTTTTAAGCAAATGTGGGAGGCAACTTGTTTAAATAGACGAGTTTCATTTGATAAGGCTTGGGTAATTGAAAGTCCTAGTATGGTAAGACCAGTTGATATTGAGCGTGAATTTGGGTTTTCAAGTTCAGAGATGGAAGTTTACAATTTATTTAGACAAATGTATAGTTTCAATAGGTATAAAGTTGATTTTAGCTTTTATTTTTCAAGATGGAAACCACAATCTAATGAGTATCAAATTGCAACTTCTTGGCTAGATTATCAATTTTATTTTTAAAGGTTTAATTAATGAGTAAAATTAAGTATTAGAGATGGATGTAAGGTATTCGAGAGAGGTATTGAGTTTTTCAGATAAAGAAATTGATAAAAACCACTACAAAGAGGTAGTTCAAAACTTATTGAATAAATCATTCTCTAATAAAGATATAAGTTTAGCAGAGGAACAGTTTATTTGTGGTGTTATTAAACTTTTGAGAGATGAAAAAAATGAATTGAGTTATAATTTAAAAGATGTTGCTTTTTGTAAAAATTATATGTTTAGGCATCTATATATTATTTACTTTAATGATTTGAATGGTAATAAAGATATTTATGATGCAAATGGTATTATAAGTATATATCAAAAAAGAGAGGATGTTGATTTTTTAAATAAAGAGTATATTGATTGGAATAATAAAATTGAAAATAAGCAAAATGGAAATGAATTAATAAATTTTATTTCCAAAGAAACTAATGAGCAATTAAAGGATTTAAAAAGTTTTTCCAAAAGAAATTCTTTAGGTAGCAATTATATGAATTATTTAAAAAAATCATTAACTCTACATAGTAAGTACATTTATCTTACAGTCAAAGAATTTTTTCAAGAAAATAATTTCAAACAATTGGAATATATAATAAATAATGAAAAGATAATTATAGATGCTTATTCTTATGTACACATACTTTTTAGGCATTTTGCTGAAGGCATCAAAAAGCATCAAAATAAATCATACCATTTTGACCAAGATGTAAATTTTAAAAATATACCAACGGTTTTAGGTAAAATAATTGAATGTTATAAAAGCAATATTGATGAAAAACAATTTAATAAGCAATACATTTTTTTTACCTTAAATGATATTAAATATGCTATGTGGTTTAAGAAGACTACTATCTATTTAAAAGGTAATATTAAAAATGAGTTTTTGAGGATTCAAACATTTTACCCAATAGTTGAAAATAGAGATTTAAAAAAAATAGAATTGATGAGGTTAATTGAAACTAACTGTGGTTATAATTTTTACATATAGAGCAAATGAAACATAATATTAATGAAATAAAACTACCAAAAGATTCAAGAAATGAGCAATTAGAAACAATCTCTAAAAATAAATTTAGACTTTTTTTTGATGAAAAAAACTTCATTTTAAAAGAAGAACCTATTGATAACGGTGTAGATTTTCGCATTGAATTAAAAAACGATGGAATTAAAATTGGTTTTGGATTAAATTTTCAATTAAAAAGTTCAGAAAATACAAATTCTAATAATGATGGTAGTTACAGCAAATCAATTGAAACTTCAAATATTGAATATCTTTTAAATAATGGTCAAACAGCATATTATGGATTTTATATAGTAAATGAAGATAAATTCTTTTTTGAAAATTTAAAAACTATAATTTTTGAATTAAATAAAAAAGACCCAAATTGGCAAAATCAAAATAATCACTCAATAAGATTTACTAAACAATTAAGTTTAGATACAATTAATGAGATTTTTGAAACTACACTAAAAGAAGGGAACTTAATAAGACAAATTCACTCTAAACTTGCTGAAAACATTAATAATTTAGAAAGTGATAGTAAAATAATAATTGATTACAATGGTAATTTAGATTCCGATGAGGAAATAGAAAATTTTATAAATAAATACGGTCTTTTCTTGAATGATAATTGCAAATGGAATGAAATACTTGAATTGCATAATAAAACCTCAACAGGGTCTTCAAAATCGGCATTATACAACTTTATAATAGGTTTGTCACTTCTTTATTCTGGAGGTTATTTACAATCGTTGGAACACTTTAGAAAAGCCAAATTAAACAGCAGTACTTTATCAAAAGATATTAATGATTACTTAATATATTATCATGCAGAATTGAGTTTGTTATTTGGTTTAATTAAAGAGGATGAATATTTAAAAGAGATTCAAAAAGCCTCAAATAATTCAAGTTTAAAGCATTACATAGAATTAAATGAAATTGAAACCTTTAAAGTTGAAATGTACTCATCCGAAAATTTTCAATCACTAACTTTTGAAAATAAAATCAATGATTTTTTAAATAATGAAAGTATTCATTACCGAATTAAACATCTTGCAAAAATTAGTTTATTAAATTATAAAGCTGAAAAATTAATTTGTCAAACCCCTTTTATACTTGCAATTTCAAATTTTGAATATTTGCATCTAAATTTTACGGAATTGAATAAAGAGTTTAGAAGTGTTTTACTAGAGATTCAAAATTCCGATTCCGATTTTATACTTTATAATTGTGGATTAACTCATAATAAATTTTTAATTCAATTTGATGCACTTTATAAAATAAATTTTCCAGAAGGAATAGGTAAAGAAACATTAGACGATATTATTATTTCTATTTTGAGAACGTATGATTATTTTTTAGAGATTGGTCACGCTCACAATCAAATATATTCTTTATCAGTTTTACTAGAAGCATATCAAAATATTGAAGATATTAATAAGATTGAAGAAACAATCTTGAAATTAGATACATATATTGAAAAGTGTTACAATCCAGAGTTAAAAGTTAAAATTGATTTTATCAAAACTGGTGGAACTTTTGTAAATTATATGGTTAATAAAAGAAAAGAGGTAAGGATTTTAAAAGATGAGGTTGATAAAATGAGGAATGAATTAATCGAGATTGATAAAATTGAAGAAAACAATAAAATTAAATATAAAGATGCTTTAACAATACATTTATTTCCAATAGGTTATTTTAAATTTCCAAAAAATGAAATTGAAAAGGTCTTTCACATACTTGAAATAGAAAGCAAAAACCTAAAAGCCCATTATTTGAAATTATTTAAGTTTGTAATTCCAATTGCAAATATTTACGTTTCTAAAATTGAAAAAGAAGGTGCGTTAAATGGCAATTTGGAATATGGAGGTATAGAAAGTTATCGTAAAATGTATAAAATTAGAAAAGCGTTTTATGAGAATAATTTTCAAAGAATAGAATTAAAATTTAATTAAATAAGAGTATGCTGTTTAAAAAAGATTATAGAATTTTAAGTGAGGATGAATTAAATCAAATTGAAAAAGCAGAAAATTATATTGCAGATTTGAAGAAAAAAGGAATAAGTGTTGACCAACTAAACATTTTTCATAAAATGCTTCCTAAATCTGCTTATAATTATAAATCTTATTTTCCAAATAATTATTTACATTCTGGTTATGATACTAGCAATGAAACCCTAGATAAAGGTTTGAATGATTTTATTAATTTGATAAAATCAGTTGAAACTGATGAGAGAGCAATTTTAAATTTTATTAATAAAAATGAATATTATTTTATACTTGATTCAATCTTCTTTAAATACAACTTTGGTCATCACGATGCTTATTTATTCAAGGAATTTGAATTACCTCCAAACTATATAGTAGATTATTTATTAGTTGGGAAAAATTCATCTGGTTACGAATTTGTCTTTATAGAGTTTGAACACCCAAACAAAGAAATAACCCTTGCCGATGGTAGTTTAGGGAATTCCTTCAGAAAAGGAATTAAACAGATTGAAGATTGGGATGAGTGGATTGATGCAAATTTTCAAAATTTAAAAACTGTTTTTAAAAAGTATCAAAATCCAAATATAAATTTACCTTCAGAATTTTATGAATTAGATAAAACTAGAATACACTATCTTGTAATTGCAGGTCAAAGAAAGCATTTTAACGAAAAAACATATCGTTTAAAAAGAAAAGGCATTAATAATATACAAATATTGCATTATGATAACTTAATTGAAACTACAGAATGGATTTCAATCGAAAAGAAAAAATTAAATGATGTTAGAGGATAAATAATAACTTTTTTAACCAAAAGAGGCAACTATAACGGCAACTATAAAATAAAAAACCCTGTAATAAATTGATTTACAGGGTTTTATTTTGAAAAGTGGCGGAGAAAGAGGGATTCGAACCCCCGGACCTGTTACAGTCAACAGTTTTCAAGACTGCCGCATTCGACCACTCTGCCATTTCTCCAGTATCATTCGCTTTACTTCCGTATTGCGAGTGCAAATATAGAAGCTTTTTTTTAGTTTCAAAAAGAAAATTAAAAAAAAATTAAACTTTTTTTCAATTAAAAAATCAAACAATTAAAAATGAGAATATTAGACCTAAAAATATTTTTAAAAAAAATATCGACCAAATTGCCTTTACTGGCATTTTAGCCGATATTTCTATTCTTTATTCAAAAATTATTCTCTCAGTGCTGCTATTTTAGCATCTACTTCCAAATCATTTCCTTCAAAAATCTTTTCTTCGACTACTTCTTTCCCATCAATAATCGATTTAATAACAACAGTAGCTTTCACAACTCCATCGTCGCCTTTCTTTTTATCAATACTAATATCTACTATTTTCTTTTCAAAACCATGATTGCAATTTGGACCATGCACATGAACGGCTTCACCTCCTTGCAAAACTTTACAATTAGGATTTATACATCCTTTTTTTTCACATTCTGAAATATCTTTAGAATGACACACTACTACTTCACCGTGTTTATGGCAACAAGATGCAGATGTTGGTGTGGAATGCCCTCCTAATATTGGAGCAATCACTAAACCTATTAAGCAAGTCAGTTTAATTAAAATATTCATAGAAGGCCCTGAAGTGTCTTTAAAAGGATCTCCAACAGTATCTCCTGTTACAGCCGCTTTGTGTGCATCTGAGCCTTTATATGTCATTTCTCCATTAATCTCTACACCTGCCTCAAATGATTTTTTAGCATTGTCCCATGCACCACCAGCGTTATTTTGAAAAACAGCCCATAAAACACCCGAAACAGTTACTCCTGCCATATATCCTCCTAACATTTCTGCTACCAATTGATTATTATCTGAATATACTAACTTTCCAACAATAACAATCAGAATTGGAAAACCAATTGTTAAAATACCTGGAAGCATCATTTCTCTTAAAGCTGCTTTAGTAGAAATTTCAACACATTTACCATATTCCGGTTTTGCTTTTCCTTCCATTATTCCTGGAATCTCTTTAAACTGACGACGCACTTCATAAACCATGTCCATAGCAGCTTTCCCAACCGAATTCATTGCTAATGCAGAAAACACAACTGGAATCATTCCTCCAACAAATAACATTGCTAATACAGGAGCTTTAAAAATATTTATTCCGTCTATATCTGTAAAAGTAACATAGGCTGCAAAAAGAGCCAAAGATGTTAATGCCGCAGAAGCGATTGCAAATCCTTTACCTGTTGCCGCTGTCGTATTCCCTACAGAATCTAAAATATCGGTACGTGTGCGCACTTCTTTGGGTAGTTCACTCATTTCTGCAATTCCACCTGCGTTATCTGCAATTGGACCAAAAGCATCTATCGCCAATTGCATTGCGGTTGTTGCCATCATTGCAGAAGCCGCCAAGGCAACACCGTAGAACCCTGCCAACGCATAGGTTGACCAAATTGCTACTGCAAACAATATAATTGTTGGAAAAGTAGAAATCATTCCTGTTGCTAAACCTGCAATAACATTTGTTCCAGCTCCAGTTGATGATTTTTGAACAATAGCCAATACCGGTTTAGTTCCCAATCCTGTATAATATTCTGTTACTGATGAAATTGCTCCACCCACAAACAAACCGATTAATGATGCATAAAAAACTCGCATTGATGAAATATCTTGCAAACCTTCTCCAAAAAATTCCATTTTCATTGTTTCTGGCAACATGTATTTTACTAATACAAAACAGGCAATGGCTGTTAATGCAATAGAAACCCAATTTCCTATATTTAATGCTGATTGTACTTGTTTTTCTTTTGCACTATCTGAGGTAATTTTCACCAATAGCGTACCAATAATAGAAAATAAAATTCCAAAACCAGCTATTGTCATTGGTAATAAAATTGGACCAATTCCTCCAAATGCATCGTCAATAGCCCCACCCATATCTTTAATCACATAATTACCTAAAACCATTGCAGCTAGAACCGTTGCCACATAAGAACCAAACAAATCGGCTCCCATTCCTGCAACATCTCCAACATTGTCTCCAACATTATCTGCAATAGTTGCTGGATTTCGAGGATCGTCTTCTGGGATTCCTGCTTCAACCTTTCCAACTAAATCAGCTCCCACGTCTGCAGCTTTTGTATAAATACCACCTCCAACACGAGCAAATAGAGCAATAGATTCTGCTCCAAGAGAGAAACCTGCTAAAGTTTCCAGCACTACCGTCATATCGTTTGTTGAAGTCCATTCTCCGTTCATAAAGATTCTAAAAAAGAGAATAAAAAATGCCGTCAAGCCTAAAACTGCCAACCCAGCCACACCAAGTCCCATCACCGTTCCTCCACTAAAAGAAACTTTAAGCGCTTCTGGCAAACTTGAGCGTGCTGCTTGTGTGGTTCTTACATTTGTTTTTGTTGCAATTTTCATTCCCATATTCCCAGCCCATGCCGAGAAAATCGCTCCACATATAAAAGCTATAACAATCAACAAATGCGTTTGTACACCAGGAATAAATGTTATTCCTGCCAGAACAATACTAGCTCCAATAACAAAAAAAGTTAATAGTCTGTATTCCGCTTTTAAAAAAGCCAATGCCCCTTCATAAATGTAATCTGAAATTTCTTTCATTTTACCATCTCCTGCATTTTGTTTTAAAACCCAGGCTCTTTTATACATCATAAAAAGAAGCCCAATAATTGCCATAACAATTGGCACATAAATCATTATTGAATCCATAAAATTTTCAGTTGTTTTTTTGTTAAAAATTAATAATCATCCTTAACAAAAATAAACAAAAAAGGCAATATTCCTAATTAATATTGCCTTTTTTATGAATTCTATTAAAAATTACTTAATACTAAATAATCCTTCTGGTTTGTTTTCTAACTGATCAAAACGTTGCTTACACTTGATATAAATATCTTTTGCTTCATTTATATCTCCCCAACCTTCAACATCAACTTGTTTGTTCTCTAAATCCTTATAAACTTGGAAGAAATGCTCAATTTCTTTTAACAAATGTGAATTCATATCTGATAAGTCATTCAATTTATTCCAAATTGGATCTGAAACTGGTACACAAATAACTTTTTCGTCTGGTCCTTTATCGTCTGCCATGTGAAAAACACCAATTGGCTTAACTTCCATCACACAACCTGGAAAAGTTGGCTCGGTAACCAAAACCAAAACATCTAGTGGATCTCCATCAAGCGCAAGAGTTTCAGGTATAAATCCGTAATCTGCTGGGTACATCATAGATGAAAACAACATTCTATCGTATCGGATTTTTTTTAAATCAAAATCATATTCATATTTGTTTCTACTTCCTTTTGGAATCTCAATAAGTACATCAAATGTAGTAACTTTATCTGCTGTCATTTTTTATTATATTTTTATAAAGGAGTGCAAAGATAATGAAACATTCGCTATTTAAAGAAGAAGTAACCTTTTTTTAATATACCAAAGGTTTTCTGTTCCTTTTTTCTAAATAATAATGCCATAAGAAAAACGAAGCCATCGTTCTATAGGGTTTCCATTTCTCAGAAACCTTAAGAATTTGCTCATCTGTTTGACAGTTGTATAATTCTTTAATGGTATTTTTAATAGCAATATCACCCAGAGGAAGCACATCTTGTTTATGGAGAGAAAACATTAAATAAACATCTATAGTCCAATTACCAATTCCTTTAATTTTGATTAATTCTTTTCTAATTTCCTCAGATGTTTTACCAGCAAAAGTACTTAGATTAATATCACCTTCAAGAACGGTATTTGCAAGCGCTTTTAAGTAAGTTACTTTTTGTTTACTTACTGCATTATTTCTCAGTTCCTCTTCTGATGCATTTAAAATTGTTTCAGGAGTTATTTCTTTCAAATAAGCCTCTAACTTTAGATAACAAGCTTTCGCTGAAGCTAAAGACACCTGCTGTTCTAAAATCAATTTAGCTAAAGTTTGAAAACCTTCAGGCCTACTTGGAATATAAGGCTCTCCATATTGATCTAAAATATTTTTCATGATCACATCATGAGAAACCAAATACTCAATTGCCTTATCCATATATTAGAAATAAAAACCAAATGAAGCTCTAACTCCAAATTTTCTAGCATTAGGCATATCTAAGTAGCTTCCCCTCCAAGCAAAATCAATTCTCAACACCTTAAATATATTCCCGACACCTGCATGATATTCCCAATACAAATCATCTGGTGCAATATAGGTTAACCCAGAAGCGTTAATTTTTATATTATTTTCCGAAACTCTTCCATAAACACCTTTAACACCAATAATTTCTCTAAGATTTAATTTTCTTAACAATGGAATTCTAGAAAACAATCTTCCGTTAAAATGATGCTCAAAATGAAGAGAAGCATATTCATCTGCTACAAAATCATAATAATCTAAAAGATTATATGTGTTTTCAATTATAAAATACGATTGATTCCCAGGCACAATTCCCATTAAACCAAGTGGCACTGTTCCAAATATTTTACCCGTCTCAAAGGTCGTAAACAACCTACCAAATCCACCAACCAAGACAGGCTGTCTATAATAAAACTGAAGTTTTTGATAATCAAAATCACTATTTAAAACCCCTTTTAACCCTTGACTATAACTAAGGAACAAACGAGCGTAATTATTATCTACCTCTAATCTATCTACACCATAACCCACCGTCTTTCTATTAGGTCGATACTCCAACTGCAAATTAACTTCTGATTGCTTTACTTCACTTTTTATCTTAGTTTGCGACAAATCTTCATAATAATCCAAACTGAAATCTGGCGAAGCCGATTTTAATGTCCTATAAGAAAGATTTGTTTGAAAGGTGAAATTTTTCATGAACTCAATTTCCGCACCCAGAGTAGTTAAGCTAATATTTGTTAATTGATTATTTACTCCTCCTGCAAACAACGCAGAAGACGCAAAACTCCTACCCAACACATCATTTGAAGTCGTGAGACTCACACCTATTTGCTCTACATCTCTTCTATTTCCAACAGACAAAATCAACCTATTCTTTGGATTCACCATCCACCTTCCTGAGATTCCATACTTCACCTTGTCATCTTTAAAACCATAAGCAGTGTATCCTTGTATTCTCCATCTATCATTTGGACCATAATAAGTCCTACCTCCAATCCTAACACGAGTTCCTTCGACATCATTAAATCCAAAGGTTGAAAAAATAGGTCCGTAGTCAAAATTCCCTATTTGAATATACCCACTTCCTAATATGGTTGCCATATTATAAATTCGCTTGAATTTAGGCACCGTTTGTAAAGTGTCTAACATCTTATAGATTCCGAGTTCGTTATTATTCAGACTCTCAAACCTATTTTCGTTCCAAAACTCATCTGTTTTATTAAAAACAGAATTATCATAGAAATTAACCTCTTCCCTATAAAATTTATCGTCTTTAGGAATATTAAATTTATGATTTTTAAAAATTGTTGTTCGCTTTCCATATACTCCTTTAGATTCTTCTTTTTTAGAAAAACTAAAATCAGACATCATATAGTCTCTCTTCAACAAAAAAACAGAATCGTTTAGCACATCAAATTCTTGCTCAATATATATTTCCTTAACCCAGTTTATATTTGCACTTTTGCTTGCCTCTAGATTGATTTTCTTTATTGCAAAAGTGGTATCATTAACCCAAAAATCACCTTTAAAAGTCAGTTCATTTTTTCGTCTTGGGTAATAAACAATATTATAACACCACTTATTATCAATATACATACTATCACTCAACACATAGTTATATACATTAATACCTGTTCTAGACAGTGGGCTCACAAAGTTTTTATCGAAAAATTTTAAATAGTTATCATAAACATCATATTCTGCATATAAATCTTTTATAAAAGTATTCACTCCATCTCCATCTCCGAATCCAGAATTCTTAGTGGCCTTTAAAATTTCTTTTTCTTTTTTAGACACATTATCTCCATAGACCTCACTTAATCCTTCATTAATAAAAATAGGCAAAAATGATTTTCCTGTAATCTTAGAGGTGTCCATATTATCAAAGACAAACTCCATACCTTTAAAAATCTTACTATTGATAAAAGCAGAGTCGATTGTATTCATATCGAACTCAACTTTCTCATACTTATCATATTGGTACTGGTCAAACATTCTTAGTCCGTTTTTCCTTTTTCTTTCCCAAATTTTTCTAAGAATTACCAGAGCTGGATTGTCTTTTTTAGAGGTTTTTCCAGAATAGATAACCACTTCCTTTAATTGAGTTCCTTCTTTTAACACAATCTTAAGATTCGAATTCAACCCTGACTTCAATGGCACTTCCTTTTTTTCAAACCCAATAAATGAGACAACAATATGGGTATAGTTATTCAATGATTCAAAATAGAAGTCACCATTTTCATCTGTAATCACCCCCTCTTTCGAATCTTTAAAAATTACGTTTGCAAATGGTATAGGCTCATTATACTCATCTACAACCTTTCCACCTACTTTTGTTTGTGCAATTCCTAAAAATGAGAAAAAGAAAAACAAAAAGACAATTTTTTTTGTACACATATCTTAATTATTCAATAAAGCAAAAAAAACTTCATCAATTGGGTGATGAAGTTTCAAATATAGTAAGTTTCTTTTTATTTATATGCAACTTTCTTTACAGCCTTAATCACATCATTTGCATTTGGCAACCATTCTTTCAACAATGCTGGCGAATATGGAGCTGGCGTGTCTGCTGTAGTAATTCTTTGAATTGGCGCATCTAAGTAATCGAATGCCTTTTCTTGAACCATATATGCAATCTCAGAAGCAACACTAGCAAAAGGCCAAGCTTCTTCTAATACTACTAATCTATTCGTTTTTTTAACTGAAGTTAAAACTGTATCATAATCTAATGGCCTAACCGTTCTTAAGTCGATAATTTCACAAGATATTCCTTCTTTTGCTAATTCATCTGCTGCTAAAAACGCTTCTTTTAAAATTTTACCAAAAGAAACAATAGTCACATCTGTACCTTCTCTTTTAACATCTGCAACACCTAATGGCAAAGTATATTCTCCTTCTGGCACATCTCCTTTATCACCATACATTTGCTCAGATTCCATGAAAATAACAGGATCATTGTCACGAATTGCTGATTTCAAAAGTCCTTTTGCATCATATACATTTGATGGCACCACCACTTTTAAACCTGGGCAATTAGCATACCAGCTTTCAAAAGCTTGGGAATGCGTTGCAGCTAGCTGTCCTGCCGAAGCTGTTGGCCCACGAAAAACAATAGGAATATTGAATTGACCACCCGACATTTGACGCATTTTTGCAGCGTTATTAATTATCTGATCGATACCTACTAAAGAGAAGTTAAAAGTCATAAACTCAACAATAGGACGATTTCCATTCATTGCCGAGCCAACAGCAATACCTGCAAATCCTAACTCTGCAATTGGAGCATCTATAACTCTTTTTGCACCAAATTCATCTAACATACCTTTAGATGCTTTATAAGCCCCGTTGTATTCTGCAACTTCTTCACCTATTAAATAAATAGATTCATCACGACGCATCTCTTCGCTCATCGCTTCACAAATTGCTTCTCTAAATTGGATTGTTTTCATTCTATTTTTTTTAAATTCAAAAGGCAATTTAATTTCATTATTAAATTACTACTTGATATCTTATTTTTATTTTTAAGAAAGCAAAAATAGGAAATTTTTGAATTAATACATTACTTATATACAAAATTCATTTCTATACACTTCATTTACTTAGCACTGTTTCTTTTTAAAATTAAAAATAATGTCTGTGCTTTTTATCCACGTTTATCACACGAATACAATCTTCAGCATCTTTTTGTACTGTTACATCTTTAACCCTATCACCTTTTTTCTTAACTGCATTAAAAAACTCTCTTAGAGTACTCGTTTTTGCATCTTTATAAATAACGATAGGTAAATTATATTTACAGAAATGCTTCAAAAAATTTTCATAGCTTGTTTTTCCTTTTGCAACAGACTCCAAAAGACTTTCTAATTTTCCTGCATCTGTACCTCCAATCTCAGGCCCTTTAACAACTTTTTCTGGAGCATTCTCTATTTCTGGTGGTGC
Source organism: Flavobacterium sp. KY-23415 (assembly GCF_055384985.1). Classification (NCBI taxonomy): domain Bacteria; kingdom Pseudomonadati; phylum Bacteroidota; class Flavobacteriia; order Flavobacteriales; family Flavobacteriaceae; genus Flavobacterium; species Flavobacterium sp. KY-23415. The sequence goes on from NZ_AP044001.1 coordinate 672,966, forward strand.
GTCTGGGACATTTTGAAAGGGATTATAAGGAATACTGCTCTTATGTTTCTCTACTTTTATCTTCACTTCTTTTTTAGGGATCACAAAAACTTCCTTAACAGACACATGTTTATAGTCATTATTAACAATTAAAGAAACTCTTTTTGCCCCAGGCGAAGTGAACACATAAGAACATTGTTTTTCAAAAGAATCAACTTTTCCACTCTCTCCAAATCGCCATTCCCAAGATTGTGCTCCTTCAGTTTCATCTTCAAACTCTATTACTTCTCCTTCTAAAACATGGCTTGCCACTCTAAAAACAGGCATTTTAGAATCATCAATTGCGTTTTTCTTTGGAGATATAGTTACTAATTTTTCTACTGTACATTCATTGTTAATTATTAATTTAACCAAATATTCTCCTTCCTTTTCAAAAGAATGCCCAACTTTAGACCTAAATAAAATTTGTGACTCATCGCCGAAATACCATCTCCAAGAATGAGATTTTTTAGAGACATCAGAGAAAATAATCAACTCTCCAACTTCAAAAGATGTAGCTTGAACATTAAATTCATTGACATCGCATTCTACTTCATTATTCATATTAAGTATAATAACAAAACTTGATAGCAAAAAAACTGACAAAAAAAGGATTATAACTTTTATATCAAAATATCCTTTTAGCTTCCCAAAACCGAACATACTTATTTATTTGTTTTATTTATTGTAATTTAAACTCAATATTTTATAACGTTTCCTTTTTCAAAAATAGGAATTTTCTTTTTCATAATTAAGGTTAACAACTTATTTATCTTCCTATCTTTTAAAAGTCAAAAAAACAACAGCTAAACATTTGTATTAACGCTTTTTTTATAAAAAAATACTTGTTTTTTTTAATAAAAACCCATACTATTGTAGTTAGTTTAAAACTAAAAAATAAGACTTTAAAAATGAGACTGATTGCTTTTCTTTTCTTTGCGTCTTTATTAATTAGTTGTGGTTCTAAAAAGAACACCTATATTTATAACGACGAAAGTATTAATCCCGAAACTCCTGAAAACACCAGCAATTATGTTGTTTACGACCCGGTTCCTGAAAATGACAAAGTGTATTTTGCCAAAAAATTGGGTGTAGACAAAAATGAGATTTTAAATGGTAAACTTTACTCTTTCATCAAAGAATGGGAAGGAACAAAGTATGTGTATGGAGGAGAAACCAAAGCAGGCATTGACTGTTCTGCATTAATGCAACATTTATTTAGAAGTGTATATAATTGTGCACTTCCAAGAACTGCTGAACAAATGGGGCTTGATGAAAAATTTCATTTATTTAAATCTACAAAGCACCTCAAAGAAGGGGACTTAGTATTTTTTAGAATAAATGATGAACGAATAATTACTCACGTTGGTATTTACCTTAAAAACAATAAATTCTTTAATGCCAATTTAACAGGAGGTGCTTCAATATCTGATTTAAAAAATGACTATTGGAAAAAATTTTATGTTGTATCTGGTAGATTAAAAACTCCAGTAGAAAAATGACAGAAGAACACACTTTCATAGCGAATCAAAAGAAACTAACCGCATTCGACTTAAGAGTTGAGTTGCTTCTAGAATCTTTATTAGAAAACAATATCGATGATTTTAATATCATTTTAAATTCAAAAGGACTTTTCTATAGAAAGTTCAGTAAAGATAAAATGCATATTGCGAATGATTCTATTAATAAAGAACTTCTAAACATTGAAATAAGTCGAGATGGTTTTTATGACGTGCTACCTGAAAGCATTTCTCACAACTTTAGAAACAACAATCACAATAATGACGTGGTTGCGGAGTTCAAAGCTAGAAGGAGAGAAGAAAAAGAGGCTCGAAATTTTTTCAATCCTTTAGAGAATGAATTTTTCAGATTTAGACATGCAATAGAAAAAAAAGAAGCAGATTTTTTTTCTAGCCTCAGTGCTAATGGGATTGTAGATATTATTAAAACAATACTTGTTTTTAAGGAGAATATTCCAGACGAACTTGTTGTAAAGATGTTCTATGCAATCCTGCAACAAAAAGACAATGCAAATCAAAGCATTGACAGCATCGTAAAGACGTTAACACAAATTTTAGAAGAAAAAATAACATACAAAACAGAAAACATAAAATTAGAAAGCCTTGTTGACAATGTTGAAAAATCAAATGATTTTATTATGGGAATCAACACTACATTAGAAAGTAACGAGGAGATTTATTTAAAAAAATACATTTTTACTATTGGTCCATTAAAAAACTCTGAAAGTTTAAATTATTACTTTAAAAATGAAGTTATGGATTCTTTTTTAAATAATTTTTTTAATTTATTTTTACCCTTTCATGTCCAGTATGCTTTTGAGCTTATTTTAAACAAAGAAGATGAGCTTTTTTCAATGGACGACAACAAACAATATAAATCAAGACTAGGAATATCAACTTTACTATAAATGAGAAAGTATTTAAATCAAATTAACGGAGGTGAAGAATTATTATATTTGTTATTAATTCTTTCATTTGGCCTCATAATCACCCTATTAATTGGAACAAAAATTCCAAAATTTAAACAATCAAAGAAAAAGTATTTCATTTATGTTTTAATACAATCTTTGGTTTTTTCCATTTTTTTTATCATACTTTATAACCTGAAAGAAACGACACTCAATCAGCGTTTCATCTCTCTTCAAGTATATATGGCTATTGCAGGAATTTTTCATTTAAAATTTTTTCACGATTATTTTAAAAAATTTGAATTTGAAAAATTTATTGGTGAAGTTGTTATTGCAATTAACACAATGGTTTTCATTGCAGCTTTTGCAGTAGTAATTGCAAAATATTTTGGAGAAAGCAGTTATGTTTTTTATATACTAACAACATTATTATTTTTCTTATTACCAACATTGTGCTTTAAACTTTTCGAGTATGCAATTTCGATTCCTGTTAAACTACATAAAAGATGGTTTTACCCGTTGAATGACCGATATCCTTCTCCAAAAGTTTCGGAAATGAAGAACATCATTATTCTTAATTTAGTTTTTCAAAAAAGAGCAAATGATGATCAAATAATTAATTTCAAAGTTAAAGCACCAAGAGCAATCGATTTTGGACGCTTATTCTACTATTTCATTAATGATTATAATGAGAAAAACCCTAATAGTCAAATTAACTTTGTTGATGAGAAAAACCAACCTTATGGCTGGTATTTTTACACAAAACCGAAATGGTTTAGCTCATCTGAATATATAGATCCAGAATTAGCAATAGATACAAACAACATAATAGACGGAGCAACAATTATTTGTCAACGCATATAAACAAACTATGGCAGAAAATATCAAACATTTTCCAGTAAATTGGATTGATGGAATGAAAATTAACAAAAACCATTTCATTGAACTACAAGACAATATTGAAGATTTAATTAGAGATGCAAGAAACTTAGAGGTGAACGAGCTCAATTATGGACTCTTACCTACACTTTTGAGCAAACCATTTAACTATACTATTTCAATTGATACTCACAAAGAATTGAGTGTTACAATCAAAATGCTCAAAGCTATAACTCCAGCTGGAGGCAGAATAGAAATAACCGACTTAACAGGTGAATTCTCTGAAAAACTAGAATTAAAAGATTTGAACAGCAAAGAAAGCAGCTACTACCTGTTACTTAATGTTGATCCTTACACTAGAGTTCCTTCTGGAGAACAAAACATGGAAGAGGTACCACCAAGGTTTCCTCATGCCCTTTCTAAATATACTTTAACATGTGTAGCAGAAAGCGAAGTGAATCAAAACAATATTGGTGCACTACAATTTCCTATTGCGAAGTTTAAATCTACTGGAGACAACTATGAAGTAGTTACTAGTTATATTCCTCCAAGTTTAACCTCAAATAGTCATCCAAGCTTAGTAAATCTATTTGAAACCTATGATTTATTCTTCAAGCAATTAGAATTCCATGCAATTCAAATTAATAGAAAAATTAAATTCAGAACCAATAATGAAGATGAGAATGTAATTGCCAATATGGTTTTTGAAGTTTGCGACAAAGCACTACGCTTTGCGGAACTATATATTACAAAAAACAAATGGCAAAACTATACTTTAAAACCAATAGAAATTCTAGACAACATTGTTACACTAAGCAGAACACTAAAAAACAGTTTTGATTATTTTTCGGGTGATGGTAAAGAAATGCTATTCAATTATTTTTCAGAATGGACAGATATTTCTAGTGGCGATTATGAACGTCTTTTTACAGACACCATCAATGTGAAATTTAACGCCTATGACATTGAGCCAGTAGTGCAACAAGTAAAAGATTTTGCCTTAAAAATAGATCAATTATTTTCTATTTTAAATCAATTGGATTATATCGGCAAAAAACGCGATACTGGAATTTTTGTAAATGAAAACATTTTAAAGAACGATAGAAAATCGAGTAGTATTTTTGGAAACGATAATGACGACAGAGACACTCCTCCTTCTTCTCCAACATTTTTAGCAGATTAACAAATAATTGACTTTTAAACAAACAAATATATCATGGATATTTTAAACAAGAAAGAACGTTTCAATGCGTTCATGTTATTTTTAGTAATGTTTTTTATTACAACTGGTGTTTTAATAACAGCTATCTTCTTCAACTTTAAACTTCCTTTAAAAGAAAATGAAGTTCTTAAAAGAGAGAATGACAAGATGAATGCTCAATTTACATTCAACAAAGAGTTTTCAGAAAAAATTGAGGAAATTGGCAAACTAATCGATTCTTTAGACAAAGCACCAGAAAGTTTTCAATTTATCTCTCAATCTATTAACTATGAATTAGTAGAATTGAAAGAAAAAATTCCTAATGACAGTATTGTTAATCCTGCATTATATCAAAATTTCATTATTACAACTAGCGAATATGTTAACACCAAGAAGAAGTTATTTCTAATTAATGATTCTAAGAAAGAAGTAGATGACTTAAAAGATGATTTAAAAGAGTTGCAAGCTGAAAACAAAGACTTAGCAAACAAGCTTCAAATGTGTGAAATTGTTAGTAAAATGAATAAATAATAAAATGTCTGAAATAACATCTCAAATAATTCATATTGCTAAACAATATGCAAAAGAAAATTTTAATTCTAAATTTTATGCTGCTCACATACTGAAAGCACTTCTAAATCAACAGTTTGATTTTTTAAAAGAATTAGACGCTAAGGGTATAGATGTATTCTATTTAGATGAATGGGCAGACATTAGAATTAGTGAATATCAAAAAGCAAATAAACACACGGATTCTCCAGAAGCCGATTTTAGTGCCATAACAGTATTAGAAGAAGCTGAAAGCATTGAAAAAAAATCGGGTATTTCTTCGGAATTTGCTAGTATTCTTAGTGCATTAGTAACTCCTGGTGTTGGTTTTTCACACGATCAATTAAAATCGTTACCTGTTAGTCCTGCAAGTATTATAGAATTATATCAAACTGGGGGAAAAGTAGCAAATCCGTCCATTAATTTATCAAATCCTGCTACAACTTCTTCAAAAAGTTCTAATGCAATTGACAAGTATTGTTTTAATCGGTTGAAGACCATTACAAAGACTGACTCACATGCAATAATAGGTCGAGACGAAGAATTAAAAACTATAACTGAAATATTAAACAGAAAACTAAAACCTCACGTAATCATTACAGGAGAGCCTGGTGTTGGAAAAACGGCTTTAGTTGACGGTTTCTGTAAAAAAATAGCGTCTAAAACAATTTTAAATGCTTTTGATAACGCATCGATTTTTGAGATCAATATTGGTGCTCTTTTTGCAGGTGCTTCCTATAAAGGAGAAGTAGAAGACCGACTTCAAAAGATTTTTAATGAGTTAAAAGATTTTGAAAAACCTATACTTTTCATAGATGATATTCATGAACTTTTTGACTCTAATCAAGGTTCAGGAATTGCTAGTATTATCAAATCTGAATTATCTAAAGGCATTATTACTTTTATTGGTGCAACTACGCAAGAGAAATTTAGAAAGACATTAGCCAAAGACGATGCTTTATCGAGAAGGTTTGAAACGTTAGAAATTAACGAACCTAATGAAGAGCTTGCCTTTAGAATGATTACTAGTATTATTCATTCGTATCAAGATCATCATAACTTTACTATAGACGATGATAATCAAAAAGAAGCTATTCGACTGGCAAAACGCTATTTAAAAGAAAAATCACTACCTGATTCTGCATTAGACTTAATCGATAGAACCATGTCTTCGTTGAAAGTTGCAAAAGAAACTATCAAAAAAGAAATTCCAGATTTAAAACTTCAAGTTGAAGTCTTAAAAAAAGAAGAAAAAAGCGAAGATAGAGACGATAAAATTCAATGGTTATTTACAGATATTCTTCAAAAAACTGGAAAAATATTGAATGAAACAGATCAGAGTAATATACAATTCAAATCTATAGAAGTTACAGAAGAAAAAATTGATTTTATTGCTAATCTATTACAAGAACTTGAAAAGCTTGAGGAGCAAGAAAATACCGTTTTAGGCACTCATTTATCTATAGTTGTATCTGATATTACAGGAATTCCGGCTGGAAAAGTAAAATCTGATGAAAGAGAACGCCTATTAGATATTGAAAAGACCTTAAAAAAGAGAGTTATTGGCCAGGATCATGCTGTTAAAGTAGTAGCTGATGCTATTATGGAATCGCGATCAGGGCTAACCAAACCTGGTCAACCCATTGGATCTTTCTTTTTCTTGGGACCAACTGGTACTGGAAAAACCGAGTTAGCAAAATCACTTGCAGATTTTCTTTTTGGTGATGAAAATGCTATTATTCGACTAGACATGTCTGAGTTTAAGGAAGAACACTCTGCTGCTTTATTATATGGTGCACCTCCTGGATATGTAGGATATGAAGAAGGTGGTTTATTGGTTAACAAAATTAGGCAAAAGCCTTATTCTATTGTTTTATTTGATGAAATTGAGAAAGCACACAAATCTGTTTTTGACGTTTTTCTTCAAATTTTAGATGAAGGTAAACTGCATGACCGTTTGGGTAAAGAAGGAGATTTTTCAAACTCGGTGGTCTTATTTACTTCCAATATTGGTTCTGATTATATCGTAAAATCATTTGAGAAAGAAATAATTCCTAAGTCAAATGATTTAATACAGCTAATGACTGGTTATTTCCGTCCTGAATTTTTAGGTCGCTTAACCGAAATAATACCTTTTGCTCCAATTAATGTTAAGAGTGTTGCTAAAATTTTTGATATACACCTAAAAAAAGAACTTATTCAGTTACTAGAAAATTTAGATATTACACTAGAAATTACTGATGAAGACAAAGAAAAAATTGCATTACTTGGATTTAGTCCAGAATATGGAGCTAGACCAATTAAAGGTACTATTCGAAACAAACTAAAGAGACCACTTTCTAGGATGATAATTGCTAACGAAGTAGTTAAAGGAAGTAAAGTTGCTGTTAGTTTGAACAATGAAGAAGAAATAAATTTCACTATCACTAATGAAGGATCTCTACTATAAAATACCTTTCGACTACAAAAAATTAAGCAACGGAGATGACGCTACTAAAGTGACTATTGAAGAGTCGTTAGCGCAATTTATTTCGGTAATCATTTCTACCATTTTTGGGGAGTATAAATATGATGAGGAGTTTGGGACTATCATTTGGGATACCGATTTTAACTTATTAGCCAATCCAAATAAGTTAAAGGATATGATTAAAGAATCTATTCATGAAAAGGTAAACCAGTATGAAAAAAGGTTAACTGTTACAGAAGTTACACTTGGTGTTAATGAAAACACATTGAGTTATGAAACAAACATTCGAGTAAAAAAGAGGTTAGACATTACTGTTTATGGTGTTATTAAGAAAACCAATGAGCCCTATTATTTTAAAAGTTCTTACTATTTAGCTCCATTTTCATTTAAATAAAAGAGACGTAAATGAACCCATTATCAAAAAATCAGATTAAAGATAGAATGTTGAAGCGTGCTGCCAAAAAATGGGGGTACAATGATGTTGAACTAGAGAATGTATTTGATCCCATTGTTAACCTACTTTTTGATGTTTGTGCAAAAGAACTTGAAAAAATATCTAATGAAATTTTTTCAAGTAGGAGAAGAATGACCGAAAGACTTGTAGATATTTTAACTCCAACAGCTTCTGCAAAAGCAACTCCAGCACGAGGAATTTTGAAAGCTTATCCTGTTGAGAATGAAACTTCTTTACATGATTATCATCAATTTTTTTATCAAAAAAAACAAGTTAACCCATACAATCCAGTTGAAAGTGTTATTAAAAACTTTCATTTTGGTTCTACTATTCCTGTTAAATTAAATCGGAACAAAATTTCTTATGTAATTCTTCCCAATGGAGTACATCAGGTCATAAAAGATCAGTTTAAAGAAATTATTTCGAATAAAGATTACTTAAAAAAGACACCCCATGGAACCATTTGGATTGCTTTAAAACATGAAGGAGAAGGAATCATTGAAGATTTAATGTTTTATTTTTATCTTAAAAACATTGAGGATCGTTCTAAATTTTTCCATTTTTTACCTCGGGCAAAATGGTATTTGAATGAGCAATTGTTAACTGCAAAGGAAGGCTATAATTGTGATGATGCCATTCAAAATACAGTTTATGATTTAAAGCAACACGACATTTATCATATTCAAAAAATTGAAGAACACACAAATGATTTCTACAAGAAGAACTTCATTACTATTAAAGATAAAATAACAATAGATAAAGACAGTTATAATTTTCCAAAAGAATTTGATACTTTATTTTCTGAAAAAGATCTTGAAAAAATTAAAATAGAGAAAGATATACTTTGGTTGCGTTTGGATTTCCCAAATGTTATTGGTCCAGATGTTTTATCAAACCTTTTTTGTTCTAATAATTGTTTCCCTGTAATTAATAAAAAACTAAATGAAACTCAAGGTAACATTAAAGAGTTCCTAGATATTTATCCTTTAAAATTAAATGATGATTATTTTCTAGAACTTTTTTCTGTAATGAACGACAGAAATAAGGAATTTGATGTTATTTCGAACAATGCTGAACCAGAAGATGAAAATTTTGCTTATTTACGTTTTGGTGGTGTAGCTCGTTTTGACGAACGTAATGCCGCTGAAGAAATTAATTATTTAATTGATTTAATTAGAGATGAGGCTGCTGCTTTTTCAAGGCTTGGGCAAGATTTTACAGATAATAATTTAAAAGAAATTAATCAGATTATTGCGCGTTTTAAATCTAAAATGTCACAAATTGGCATGCAAAACCTCAACAATCCTTATCTAGTTTTGAACACTAAAAAAACAAAAGAGAAAGGAACTCTTTTTATTAAATATTGGACAACAAACGGAGAGGAAGCCAATAAAATTAGTACGTTTAGTAAGCTCAACGTCTTTAAAGGTGCAGATTTTGAGAAAGACTCAATTACACTTATTTCTGCTACACAAGGAGGAAGAGATGAGCTTACCAATTCTGAGAAAATTTATGCCTACAGAGAAAATTTAATTTCTAGTCAACGTGTTGTGACTCGACAAGATATTATTATTCTATGCAAAAACCATTATGGCGATGCCATTGAAACTATAGAGGTTAAAAATGGAATACAAACAGGTTTGGATAGCAATATTGGCTATACACCTACTATCGATATTTGCCTTACTCGTTCATATAAAGAAATCTATAATGATGAAGAATGGCACTTTCTTAGTGAAGATTTAAAACTTATGATTGAAAAAAGGGCATTAAATATTGTTCCTTTTAGAATTCTTTATGTTTAACCCAAATTAGTAACTTATGTTAGACTATAAAGGCCTTAAGTTTAAAACACTTAAAGCCTTTGTAATCTTTTTATTGTTTATTCCTACCCTTTTAGTGTTATATTAATTTTCTCTATATAACGGATTTCTTCATTAATTAAAAATTGGAATAAAGCCGATTTTCTTTTTATTTTCTTTTCTACATTGTCAAAATGAGATTCTGCGTGTAGTTTTACCGTTTGATCCTCCCATCGGATTCCTCTTTTAATATGTGGTTTCAAAAGGTCTATAATATTGTGCGTTAGTCTTTGATAGGAATCAAAAGAAATAATAACATCCTTAGATCCTGGGTTTAAGATTGTTGTTCTCCCTATGCAAGGTATTTGCCCTATTGCTTTAATATTCCATTTTAAGGTTGTTCCAATATCGGGTAGATTAACATTGTCTATTGGAGGGTTGAAAAAAAACAAATTCCAATAGGGTTCTTTAAATTTCGCTTTAGTAAATACTTCTCGGTCTTTAATTATATTATAGTAATATTCTTTTACATCTTTAGCTTTGTCAAAATAATCGAATTTTTCAATCAATTCTTGTGCTCTACTATCCCATTCTTCAAGCCATTTTTCATGTTCAAAAATTTCGACGAAATGTCCTTTATAATCCGTTTTGATTTTTATAGGGTAGTTCAATGTCTCCAACTCCTCTACTATTCTTAAAAAAGCATTTTCTTGAATAGGAATTGTGTGAATTTTTTCTTTATTTATAATATAGATACGTTCGTCTTCTGTTTTACTAAATAAAGAAAAATCAATGTTAAATCTAGTTTTTGTTTCTTTCTGAAAGCCATTCATTAAAATGGTAGTTTCTTCTATAATTTCAAAAATCATACACTTGTTTTAAATTCATTAGGTTTACTTGTTTGCTTGTTTGTTTGTTTTAATAGTAAATTATTTATATCTCAAATATAAGAAAAGATTCACTTTTTATACAATTAGATTTATTAAAAAACAAGCACAATTATATGATTTATAAGTTTTGAATATTTTAGAAAAGGAACAATTTCTTTTAACTAAATTTACTCAATATGTGGCTTAACCAATTGTATTCTTTTTTTTGTAGATATATCAACACCCATTTTATATCTAGATAAACTTGAATATCTATTTTTTTTATCAAAAGCACAAGTATGAAGGCAAATTCAGAAATAAGCCAGTGAAACCTATATACTTTAATGAAATAGAGTTTCATGTATAAGTTTTCAAATATCCAATGGAAAGTGTAGTTTAAATTTGTTTTTAATGTTTGATAAAGTACCCTTCAAATTGTCTCAAGAAAACGGCAAACCCTGTTTTTAAATTTTTTTGCTCAAAAAATGGGGTTAAATTCAGAAGTAAGAAGGCTGTAAGCCTTTATTTTATTGATAAATTTTATTTGTTAATGTGCCTATGAAGTTTTGTCTGTTGTATTGATATGCTTTTATAATTTTTAAAATACTATTAATTTACTTTCAGGTAAATATTCACTATAATGTGTATTTTGTTCTAAACCTTTATAAGGTTTTGTGTAGCATAATTTTATATGTTTATCACTTTCTATCCATAAATTTTCAATGCCAAAGTCATTGGCTATAGTTTTTTTTGGTGTTTTATACAAACTATTTAACTTATCAAAATATTTAATTGAATTTGCTATGCCTGTTTCCCAAATTGTAAAACCAACTATTGTTTGATCTACTGAAAAAACAAAAGCTTCTAATCCAACAATTAAGTCGTGTTTATAACTACTATTTTCAAGTATAATATATGAAAAATCGCTATTCCCTTCTTTTTTTAAACTTAGATTTGTTAAAACAGTATCTTTCTTGCCTAATAAAGAAGTTAACGATAATTCTTCGTTTGAACAAGAAATTAAATTAGGTAATACTATTAAACCAGTTGCAACGGTAACGGTTTGTTGTATAAATTTACGCCTTTTCATAACTATATTATACTAAATCCTTTTTCTTTACTCCTCATATGTAACTTTATTTCCAGTTCAATATTCCCTTGTTTTTCAATATCTGGACTTTTAAATTGTAAGGGCTGACTTCCATCTAACTTTATAAGTCTTACAAGCTTACCATATCCCATAATTTCTAACTTTAATTCGCTTTCTATAAGTGGTTCTACTTCTAAATTTTGATTAAAAAGTTTTAAAGCACCCTCCATAAAACTTTTTTTTCGCTCTTCACTAAAATAAAATGCTTCTTCTTGTAATTTCATTTTTTCTTTTGAGAGATCTAAAAATTTTGTTGCATTGTGTTCTCTTAAAATGGCATGAACTTCTCTATAAAATGTAAGTACTTCTTTTAAAAGTTCTTTTTTTTCTATTTTAGATAAATCTACTGAATTTTGCCATCCATCTAAAACAAAAGGAAGTTCTACCTCAATCTCGGTAGTAATTTCAAAATAAGGATAATTAATATTTTCACTTAATCCATCCCAAGAGGATTCTATTTTAGGGTGGAATTTTGCTCTTGTTTTTTTCCACTTATCTAAATCAGCTTCCGCTAAATAAAAATCAATAAACAATGTTTCTTCTTCAGATATCACTTTTTTACCATACCTTGGGTACATTTTGCCAACGACTTTACATTTACCTGATTGTAACAATACGTGATTTATTTCACTATCACCACTCAATCCTCCTTCTGTAGTTTCTTTTCCATACCATTCTACTACTGGTACATCGTTAACATATATAGAGCCAGAACAATATAAATGTGGATAAACACTATATAATGGTTTAATAAATTTTTCCATTTTTTATTATTTACTTAATTTGTAATATAATACAATTAAATAACTTCAAATTCTGCTTTCCCTTTTGGAATGTAAAAGGTAATGTCAAGCATCAATTCTTCTTGGGTATTTTCATTCAATAAATAAAGAGCAGATTCTCCATTTGGTTTTTTAAAACTAGCAACTTTTCCATGACCACAAATATGTAAAATACTATTAGAATCAACTGGCATTATTTTAAAACCATTTTTAAAATCATCAATTAATTCACTGGTTCTAGACAATGCTTCTTCTTTTGACAAATACATCGATTTGACCATATTTTCTTCTCTTTTGGCAATTGCTTTTACAAAAGAATCGTAATTTTTACTTTTTATAAAATCTGATATATCAGCATAAACTTTAAAAAGTTTTTTATTTATGTCTTTTACATCTTTCAAGTTTTCACCTTTTTCCCAAGCATTCAACTCGTAAGGAACTTCAGCGAAAAAAGTACTATTATAATTAATCACTGGTAAAATTTTATCCTCTTCGACTTTTTGTGATTGATAAGCTCCAAACATTTCTTTAAAAATAAAATCGTTTGTTACATCAAATAGCTTTATATCAAATTTTAATTCAGCTTTAGTATCTATTCTTGACTCACCTAGTAACGGTAAAATGGAAACAGAAATAGTTTGTTCACCACTTTTTAGGATAGCATAGTTTATAGGAATGGTAGTAGCAACTTGTCCTTCTATGTTCATTATAATAACTGGATAATCATTTACTCTTATCTCAAACATACATGCAGAAGCACTGAAATCTAAGGTATAATATGGTTGTTGCATTTTATGTTATTTTAATGACTGATTTATATCTTGATAACCTAAACCACCAATGAAATCGACCCATTCTTTTTGTTTTTTTAACACAAATAAATTTGATTTATACTCAACATTATCGTTATAAGTAATCTGTGTAAAAAAATAATAAATTAAATTTTCATTTGACCAAATCCTTACTTTTTCATCAAATCTTATATTAGTTTGTTTCATTTCTCCATCAATAATGTCAGACACATTTCCAGATTTTTGATTTTGAAAAATTGTTTTCCCAAATTCAGAGTTCAATTTTTCTTCTAGGCTTTCAGTTTCTTGATTAGAAAATATATTTACTTGATACATTTTAACAATACTATCTTCTTCACTGTAATGAAAGATAACGTTATTATTTTGATTGTTATTTTTACCGCTTAAGGCTATTTTATCAAAGATTAAAACTTTTGATGATGTTGATTCAAATTTTTGATTAGTAAAAAGAGTAAAAGCATCTGTTTCCTCATTATTTTTAAAAGTCAAATCAACTGTTTTCAAAACATCTTTTATATTTTCGTCAAGCTTAATATTAATTAAGTCAAAAGGAACTTGAACTTGATTGTTTAATACTTTTTCTTGTTGTTCATTCACTTTATCTTTCTTTTGGGAATTACATGATTGTATTATAATTGATACTAAACAAATTATTATAGTTTTTAACATTTTCATTATTATAAATTTATTTAATTAAAGAGATTTTAGAATTTATTCCTGATACTTTTTCAAGTTTTTCGATAACATCAAATGGTTCAAATAATGTTTTATCAAATTTATAATCAACTAAATTTTTGCTGTGATCACTTTTAAAAATTCCTTTTTTTATAGATAAACCAACTTTAGCTTTTAAAACTCCAGTAACTTTTAATCCATCAAATTTTAGCTTTGGTTGATAATAAACATCTGGAACATTTGATTTTTTTTCATAATATAAGCCATGACCAAAAGTAACCGATGCAGAACCTTTAGCAGATGCTTCGGCTTCTACATAAGCTTCTCCAATAACGATAACTATTGCTCCGCGAACTTCAATACCTGCCTTTAATTCGACTTTTAATATTGTATCTAATTTTGCTTCTCCTTTGGCATTATCAGAATTTGTATTGATTGTGAACACAGAAGAACCATTTATTGTTCCTTTGATTTCTAAATCAAAATACATTTTAAATACGAATGCATGGTCATCATCGGCAAGCCAATCTCTAACTTCGTTAAAAATTTGTTTAGCTGCTATATTCCCAGCTCCTCCTGTTACAACACCAACTCCTACTTGAACTATCCCATCTAATAAGTCAATATTTATAGCCAATTCTATTAAAGGTTCAGCCTTAAAATAAAACTCCATTTTTGTCCCTAGTTCTGGCAATTTTATTTTATTTTTCTCTCCTCTTTCAAGTTGCCATTCGGCACCTAAACAAAAATTTGGTGGATTAATAAAAATTTTAAAAGGTAAGGCCTTTCCTAATCTGCTACTTGCTAATTTCCCTTTAGTTTGTCCTGTAACTCCTTTTGAAAATTCTTTTATTGATTCGAATATCTTATAAAATTGTTTTATTTTCTCTTCGTACTTTAAAGTAGCGTCAAAATGTGAGCTATATCTGTCATCAGATATGCTGTTCCAATTTGCATCAAGCAAAACTCCGAAATCAATTTCAGTTTGCTTCCATCTTTTTTCTGCACCTATTTTGCCTGCTTTACTTTTCATTTCTTTATCTCTTTCAGGAGATAATTTTTGCCATTTAACACTAAGTTTATTACTTAAATTGAGAAAAAAATCAAATTTCCATTTAATATCAGGATAAGCTTTAATCAAAATAGTCGAATTTTTATTTTCAGAAAAGTATCGACAAGAATGAATAAAAACATTGTACTCTTCGGCAGAATCTACACCCTTACCTGTAGCTCCTTCAATCAAATTCCATTTTGGCCATATATATTGTAATGGTGCTACGTTCCAAGTTGATAATGCGGAATGTATAGGAAAGCTTATGTGTTCTCCTTGCTTTATCAATGGGGTTTTATATTCCGTAGAAGTTATTTTTACTTCTTTTTTGTGTTTATCTTTATCTCTAAAACAAGCATTGGTTTGAAAACCAGTTATATCAATTAATAAGTCTTTATCTTTGCTTGGTGCAATGGTTTCAAACTCTATTGTTTTTGCTGTATGACCAAAATATTTAAAACTTATATCAACTCTCCTTGCTTCTATATATTCTTTTTCGTCTTTATATTTTAAATTATCTCCTTCACTATGATTATCTGTTGCTTTGATTTCTCCTTTTCCTGTTGAAACTATTCTACGAGTATCTAATTTCCCGTCCGCAAAGAATTTTTTAACAGCATCACTTCTTTTCTGAGAAAGGGTTTTATTATATTCCATTTTCCCAATTACACATGCATAACCATTAATAGTTATAATGGAATGTTCGTGTTCTAAAAGGAAACTTAATGTATTTTGCAACTTTTCGCTTCCATCTTTAGTAATTACATCACTATCAAAATTAAAAAAAATGGTTTTTGATATTTCATTTTGTTGATTTACAGGATTCACTAACCCAGTTCCGTTATCAAAAATCTTTACTTTATTTTGTGATACTTTTCCATCTTTTGTTTCTGTTTCTGTAATAGAAATGGTTTCAAATTTACAAGGTTCATAACGCTCTGCTTTAGCACTAGGTTCACCTGTTTTTAAAGGTGTATTATTTACTGGTGGTTTTGGAGTATTAGCAACTAATTTATTTTTAATTCTCAAAAAACGACCATGCTCGTCGTCACTCTTTCCATCTAAGATATACTGCCCTGTTACCTGATCTTTGACTTTTATATAGAACTTTTCTTCCTCTTGGATATTACTTACTTTTCCTTGCCAAACCGCTGTGTTTCTAATTTCTAAGTTAACTTCTCCATCAGCCACTTTTACGTTTGTATAGGTAAAAATTAACTTATCGCTTCTGAGTTTTTGAATATTATATATTTCAATAATTACTTTATCTCCATTTAAGCCTTCAGTATCTAAATTGAGATGTATATCGTTACCATAGAAAATTGGTGTTTGTCTCCTATCTGGACCATCAACGGAAGAACACCATTTACTAGCAATTATTTTTTTACTACACAAACCGTTTACATATAATCCTGTGAAATTAGGATCCGTTTTACCCGACAAACTTGCTTCTAAATAATAACTGTAGGAACCACAAAGTTTAGAAGGCATCTTTACACTAAACGATTTATTACCTGGTATTTGCCTTTTGTGTATAATAATATTTCGATCATGTTCTTGCCACAACCAGCTTATATTTTTTGTTTTATCTTCAGGCTTTGTCCCTGTATGCCATTCACTCACTGCAAACCAAACTTCTTTATCTGCTGGAATAACAATTCTAGAAGAGAAATCGGAACGTGATTGATACACAGCTCCTTTACCTGTCCATTTTATTTTTTTTACTCCTCTTGCCATTTTAATTTGAATTGAATTCTAGATTTTCATGCTTTAAGGGCTCTTTTCCAACTTTCTTTATATTCACCATAGGGTTCAACTGACTATGCACGTCTTCGTTGGCATTTTTAGCATTCTGAGAAGAACCTTCTGTCTTTTGCCCGTGTTTAGTTATGGAAATACAATCTGGACCACCAATAGGGCAAGTGGCTTTACTATCTTCTAAAAGTATTTTTCCTTGATTAGACATTACCACCTTTTCATAGAAACCGCTCCACTTTGTTATTACGGCTTTGCAAGGTAAATAATCGCTACTTGTGGGCTGTAGTTTGCATTTACCAAAGGTGTTTTTTTCTAAAGTTTGACCAATTTCCTTATCGGTTGCAATGAGTTTTTTAGATGCGTCTTTATCATTTGCATAGTCCTTGGTTTGTGATAAAACTTTTAGTTTATCTTTTTTAGGTTCTACGCTAAACTTACATTGGCATTCTGCTCCTTGTACCACAATATGTTTTTCGCTCATTTGATTTGTTTGTTTGTAACCCTTAAATATACAAAATTGCAATATTTTATCTACTACTATTTTGCACCCCAATTTTATATTACAGACACAACTACTTGTATCTTTTTTTCTTCTTTTAATACTATGGAACCTTCCAAATATAAAGATTCTATCAATTTGGATTTCTCATTTAAAAAATATAACGTTCTAATTTCTCCCTTTGCCTTGTCATACTCAGGATATAACATTCCAAAATATGGAATATTCATTTCATTTTGTAAGTCGGATTTTGATCTTCTATCTTCTAAAATTCCATTTTGCTCGATTCGTATTAAATTTTGTTCGTCTAAATATTCATCTATTTTTTGTTCTACCTTATATTCTACTGCTTTACAATTTGTTAGTATTGGAAATGATATTGTTGTTTCAAACTTAAATTTATGAGTATAATAAACATAAATAGCATTAAAATAACTATTTAAAAACCAATCTTTCTCTAAAGCTCTCAACAATTGATTTTCTTCTTCCAAAACCACTTCATTTAATGCAAGGTATTGCTGTACCCATTTTCCTTCATACTCCTCTAAAATCTTTTCTTTAACTACTTTCCATCGTTTTGCGATTGTTGAATAATTATTTATTGCTATCCATCTTCCTTCTTGACTAACTATTACTTCTAAGGGATAAAGTACTTTATTCGTTTTTTCTGCCAATTCATCGGCTATATTAGAAGCTTCTTCGTCATTAATATATGTCTGAGAAATTCTATCTATTTCAATTATAAAATCGTTATTATTGGTTTTTCCTTTATAAGACAAACTGATTTCGAATTTCAATGTATTTTTTTGTTCACCTTCGGTGATTGTGTACATTACTCCATAATTGATTTTATTTTGAAACGGTTTTAGTTCTAATTTGTATGGTTCTGAAAATGATACTTTAGGTATTAACGATAATTTTTCTTCATTATACTCAGGATATATGAATAATTCTTTCAAATGATTTGGAAGTTCAATGCCAACATAATCGGTATCTTTACAAAAAACATTATGAAAACCTTTTACTTCGTGAGTTGTTTTCTCTAATTGTAATGCGATACTTTCCAAAGTATCCCCTTTTTTTATTTTGTATTTTTTATATTTAGGTTTCAATTTTCAGTCTTTATAAACATATAATTCAATTTTATTACTCTACTTTTTCTTTATTAGTATTTCATCATTACCCTATTTTTAGTGCTTTCCATAACTCTTATAATAAATTAACTACGAAATAATTATTCGCAAATTATCTTACGTACCAAAATGTTACTTCATTCATTTGAAATTGCTTATCCTCTTGTTTTATTATAAAATGAATTTTATTTTCTACAAGTTTAAATATTAAATCAATGGGTTTAAGCGGGTCTAATTCTTGCATTTTTATGTAAAATTTTTCTTCTCTAAAATCTCTAGGAAATAATAACCCCTCTCCTCCTTTATAATTTGCTAATAAATAACTTTTACTTTCTGTAAAAAACAACCAAGCTTTATGATTAACTCCTTTATTATCTTCTAAATTAACATCAATTTTAAATGGTAAAGGGCGCATTTTATATTCATCTTTTAAAATATTTGGATTAGATTTATATACTCTTTCTCCTTCATTGTTTATTAATCTAGTGCTTATATCTAAAAATTTATAATCTTTTGGAAAATCAAAAACATATCTCCAATTATATTTTTTATTATAGTCGTCCCACTTTGAATAAGGTAAAGTTTTTGTTAAAATTTGATTTTTCACATATTCTTTAAACCCATCTTCCATATAATCATTTATTTTTTCTTCTCTTGTACCATATTCATAATAATTACTCCAAATGACATCCTTCTTTTCTGTTGCTTTATAAATACCTATAATTTTTTGTTCACTATCAGATTCACCAGAAATAGAAACAGTAACTTGCCCTCCTAAAGTTATAATTACCGATAAATAATTAAATTTTTGCCCGTTATTATTTTGTTCTTCGCTTTTTTGTTTAAAATAGTTTACTAATTCCTCATAAGGCAAAATAAAACTCCCTTCAAAAAATTTATTTTCTGTGAGAGAGAAATATAATATTTCAAGTTTGTTTGGCACCTTTTCATAACCGTCTCCACTTACTGTTCCAGTTTTATAACCTACTATACCATCATTAACAAATAACACTGGTAAATAATCTCCATCTGGAGAAAGGAAATGACATCTTTGAGTGTGCATATAATAATCTTCATCGTGATAAGCACCTACATCTATTTTATATTCCATATTTATATCTTGACATGCAATTAAATTACTAAATAAAGTTATACAGGCTATAATTTTTTTCATATGTTTAAATTTGTTAGTAATAAGCATTAGCATCGCTTTTTTACATTCTCTGTTAATTTAATTAAGAAGTTAAATGCGATCACAACTAACCATTTACAATTTTTCTTACATTATTTATTCTTGGTGAATGCCCTAATTTATTTGTTGCTGACCAATGTATATAGCTATTGATAAGTATTTTCTCATTTATAAAATCAAGAAAACTCTTATATGACTTCTCTTCTCCAGATTCTGCATTCTTAGCATATTCTTTTAGTTTTTCATGTACATAAGCTAAAATATGTTGGGATGAACCAGCAGTTTGTGGTATCTTAAATTCATTTTTCAATGATGAAAAATTTATTTTTGTACCCGTTTCCATAGAATATTCACACATGAAATAAAGTGGAATGTAACTATATTGCTTGTATACAAAACGTTTACCTTTATATGCTAAAGTATAAGCTCCTGTAACAAACTCAAATGTAATTTCATCACTTTTATACCACCCTGCACCTATCAAATCTTTTTTATAAAATTCTTTCCTTTCCTCAAATTCTGGTTTTGTATTTCCATATACTCCTATATATTTCATATCAGAAGCTAATGGTTTAATATAATGCATTTGAATTTCCTCTGCACTTTCATAACACCCACCTATATCCGCATGAGCCCCAGGAAAAGTGAGTTCTAAGCCTCTACTACCGCAACTTTTGATATTAGTAAGATTGAAATTTTTTCTCCATTCATGTCCAGCCGCAATTTGCACAACTCTTTTTACTGAACCATGTGAAATAGATGATAAATTAATTTCAGAAATATCAACTTTATCTGTAGTATCATCTTCAAAATTTAGCCCATAGGACGAAACTGTATCGTACAATCCTACAAATCTAATTTTAAACAAATTAATAGTTACATTTTTTTGTTTTAAAAGCATTCCTAAATGTCCTCTAGCTGGCAAATCTTTTTCATTTACTTGATAACCATCTAAATCTTCATAAATTTCTCCAAAATCAGTGTAAATAACATTAGCCGAATATTTCTGTCTTGTGAGTTCATGTACAAATGCTCTAGCAGCAGCTGCACCACGGCTAAAGCCAAAAACATCAATAATTAAGTCTAAAGTAACATCATTTCTAACTTTTTCAGAAAGTTTTTCACATCCTTTTCTAATTTTAGCTCTTATCCCCGTACTACCTGTACCAGTTGTATAACCTCTAACAGTATCGGTTTCACCATCTTCTGTACCAATACCCTCTATATAAAATTTATTTACCTCTTTACAAACTTGATATTTCCTAGCCACATTAGAATAATCATTTAAATAGCTATCTTTGTCCCAACCCCAAGGATCATCTGCTACAGCAATTTTATCATAAGGTTTATCTAATTTCTTTTTCTCTTTTTCTTTTCTAATATAACTATTTCTCAAATTATTTAGTGTTCCATCAAAAAAGAAACTTGCTACAATTTCTTGTTTTTGACCACTATTCTCAGTTATTTCAGGTGGTGAATAGTCACTAAAACTTATATTTATTGACATAGGCTTATTTTTTAAATTACAATTTAACAGATTACTCTATTATCGTTTTAAAATTTTTTATTGCTATTTCTTTGTCGCTACTTTTCAACAATAGATTCACTTTTGAATTTTCTTCTATTTTAATTATTAAATCAATTTTTTCGGAATCTGTAAAGTTATCATAGGCTCTAATTATTTCCTCTTCATTAAAATTTTCTAGCCAACAATCTGCAACTTTTTTATTATGTTCATCAATCCAACTAAATGAAATTGATTTTATAATTGCTCTTTTTTGATAATCAATTGCAATACCGTTTGTATTAGAACCATCTAATTCTATTTCACCGTTATATGTGTGAAGAACAAACGCATTAATTTTATTAGCATTAGGCAATACTATTAAGGGTTTCCAGAAATATTTTTTTCTAAAAACATCATAAATATCTATAGCAGGATAAGTCTTTTGTTTAATCCTATCAATAGTATTAAACTTTTCATTTAAATCAGACAAAACGATGTCGTTATACTCCTTTTCAAACACATAACCATTCTCTATTTTTGAAACATCTAAATGCATGTCTTCCGTTGCAACAAAATGTGCTACTTCTACTTGTTTTGCTCCGCCTTGTAACCAAAGTACAGCCAATCCATTTGGAGACAACCCAACAACGATAGTAGTATATGTCATCTTTTTATTTGTTGAATGATCCACAAAACCCTCTTCAAACATTTTTTGAATTTGCTCCTTCGGAAGCTTCCATCTTCCTATAAAGTTTTTTTGGTTTACATAGGAATGCCAAGCTATATTTAAACTATCAGGAATATTTTTAAGGTCTGGACCCATAATAACAGAAGCAGCATAGTTTCCCCATCCTGTGTTAATGTCTCCAAAACCAGTGAAAGACTGTTGATAATCTTTTGCTATTATAGCACCTTCATAAACTTGTACTGGATACTCCTCAGGGGCTGATAATGTTGCCGACCAATCAAATTTTTGTTCCATTTTAATATTTTGACATGAAATAGTGAATATGTTTGATACTAGGATGATGAATAACAATTGTAGAAACTTATCCTTTATTACCATCTGATACTATTTTTTTATTTGAAATTAAATTTAAGTTTCCGCTTTTAGCTTCTGTATTAAATTTATTAGTAAGTTTTTCCAACTTTCCTCCAACTACTAAATTATAATCTGTCACCACAGTAATATGTATATTTTTTGCTTTTTTATGAATTGCCATAATTAAAATAATTTAGATTTTTCTGCACTATTAAACTCGACAGTTTTTCCACTTTGAAGCGTCATGTTTTCTTTTTCACTAAAAATAGAAACTTCTGACGCTATTTCATTTGAAATATCTGCTTGACGCATAAAATCTTTATCTACTATTTCAGTACGTTTATCTGATGATTCCTTAATATCTCCTGTTGCACTTTGTATAATATCTGTTCCCGCAACTGTTGTAATGTTTTCGTTAGCAGAATTATCAATATTTGCACCTGCACTTACTGAGATGTTCTTTCCAGCTGAAATACTTATATTTTCTCCTGCTGCTAAGGAAAAGTTTTTAGTTGCATTCACACTAATATTACCCTTTCCGTCCATCATCCACGTGTTTCCACTTGGATCTTCTATAAAAACACTTCCTGCTGCATCGTTCATGATTATTTTTGTCCCGCTTCTGGTTTGTATTACTTTGTTGTCATTCCCCGAAGTGGCATAGGCACTTGATGCGTTACCATTATACATGGCTCCAAGCACAAAAGGTTTTTCGGCATTGCCTGCTTCAAAACCTACTAATACTTCTTCACCAATTTCGGGAATGAAATACATTCCTTTTCCGCCTCCTGCATGTGGGTTCACCATGCGAATCCAAGGGGTGTTCCCGTCTTGCCAAGCAAATGTTACTTGCACTCGGCCTAAGCCCGCAGGGTCATTATTGTCTGTAACAACAGCAGGTTGGGTATCGGCGGTTGGGTGATTGTGTACATTACCATAGGGTGGTGCCAAAACACTCTCCGGAACTGCTTGAAAACTATTATGATAGGAACCCGATTCTTCACAAACATGTGTAATATCGGTAATTATATAGTTTCCAAAATTTTGTTCTTGCAAGCCATCTAATAGATTTCCTGTCATTGAAAAAGCAGGTTCTTGAATGGAAACAACATCTCCAATTCGCAAGCCTGTTTCATCACTATCTCCTTTTGCAGTAACTAAGTCTGCTGCACGCGATTGCAATTGTGTGGTTACTCTATCTATTAAATGAGTTCGTGCACTTCCCTCTTCAATAGGGTGTGTATAAAGCATGGTGGCATGGTCTGGAAAAAGCTTTTTCGACCTTTCATACATCACTTTTGCATAGCCCTCGGGTTGGTAATTTATTTCGGTTGCATTGGCTTTTTGTGTTTCTGCATTACTAGCATCATAACCCACATATTCAAAACCAAGTGGTTTGGTGCGCATTTCGATATTGAAACTGTGCAAGGAGCGACCATATTCTAAGGTGAAATTTTTAGATTTGGGTTGTCCAAAAACCAATTCTTCACCATTGTGATAAAACCATTGTCCTTTTTTTTGTGCCAATCTTGCCAAGAAACCAAAATCGCTTTCTCTATATTGCACTATATAGGGTAGGGTTGTATCGTTTTTTATAGTAACTGCGGGTTGTATTTCTCTTTGCGGATAATTGCCTGTTACTTTTTTTATAATATCTGACAGTGAATTGTCTGAAAAAGATTGTGTTTTGGGTGTACCTTCCATGGCAATGGTTGGGCTATAACCATTAATGATAATACCTCCAGCAGCACCCGAAGTTCGTATCATTTGTGCTTCTGTAATGATTCCGTGAAACAGTAGCGGTGAAGTGGTTCTTAGACTGGAAGGTGCTATTTCTATTTTTATGTTTTGACCAATGTAGCTTTGTGATTTATCTAGCGCTTGACTCACAAATTCTTTTGGTAAGGGTTGTAGGATTGAAAAAGTATGATGTGTGTGTACTTTTTGGTGAATCACCAATTTAGAAAATCGTGTAAGAGTTTCATCTCCTATTTTAATACTGATAGTTGTACTTATTGCCATAACTTCGTTTATTTGTTTTGTTTTAGAAGCTTACAAATTATTTTACTACTAATTTGAATTTTCTTTTATTTTTTGTGTTGCTAACTGATAATCTGACTGGTATAATAATGCCTGTTTATAATCTAATAATGCTTTGTCTCTATCTCCCATTTTCAAAAATAAATTCCCTCTATTCGTTAGAATTTGAGCACTTCTGGGTTCAATATGTAAGGCTTTATTATAAGATTGCATTGCTTCATCATTCTTATTCATTAGTTCTAATACCACTGCTTTAGAATTGTGAGCTATAGCCCAATCTGGAGCAATTTCTAGCAATTTTTCAATAGTATAACATCCCTCTTCATACCTATTCATTTCAAATAAAACACCAATTTTATTCATATAAAACCATTTGTTTTTATTCTCTAATACCAAAGCCTCATTAAATGAACGTAACGATGAGTCAAGTTCATTTAATTTATAATACATCTTTCCTTTAAAGTTTTTAACATCTGGATTATTTGGTAAAATACTGTCTAAAATTATTGCCTTTTGAATTGCAAATTGATAATCTTTACTTCTTAATGCAGAAGCTATTTCTGCATTAACTTTTTTAGCATCATCAGGAAAGTTTTTTATTCTTTCTTTCAGTGCAATATTTTCAAGATTCAATTCTTTTAAATAAATATTATCAAACGTATCATTTAAAGATTGACTCGATAAGTTATGTGAATTAAAAAAAAATAAAAAAACTATTATATATTGTAACCCTTTTTTTTTCATTTGTTATTAATTTTAATAATATCATTCAGTGTAATTCTAACACTAAGACCTATCTTAAAACACTCAATAACAATTAACAAAATATTCTAAGTAAGGCATTAAAGATTAATAGGATGATAAATATACTTTACAGTATTTTCTTCATTATTACTCTCTCTATCTCTTGAAAAAATTGTATCTGCAATAATAACTGCATTTCTATAAGTGAATCTTTTCCTATACCAATTATAGGATTCTAAGAATAAACTATCGCCTTTAATTTTATAAACATTATGGTCTAAACTTGTGTCAATTTTTTTTATACTTTCAATTAAATCTTCCAGATTATAATATCCCCCTGACTCTTTCCACAAGCCATTATCTGTAAACTGACAATAAAAATACCTGTTAAAAAAAATTATTGTATCCTTACTTGGAATATTTCCTTTTAACGCTGGATGATCCCTATCTGGATAATTTATTCTATAACTGTCAACTTTATATTCAAATTTTTCTTCTGAATTAGAAATATAAATTCCATTCGTT
The DNA here is from genome assembly GCF_055384985.1 of Flavobacterium sp. KY-23415. NCBI lineage: Bacteria > Pseudomonadati > Bacteroidota > Flavobacteriia > Flavobacteriales > Flavobacteriaceae > Flavobacterium > Flavobacterium sp. KY-23415. Next base: position 698,543 of record NZ_AP044001.1, read on the forward strand.
TTCAACAATGATAACTTTGGTAAAACAAAATCTTTATCATAATATTTATATTCTTCTTTTGGCATTATCTTTTTAGAGTTATAAAATGATTTCTCACAACTCAATAAAATAAGAAAAATTAAGAATGAATATTTTTTCAATTAAAATTGTTGATTTAATGGTGTATATTGAAATTCCCAATAATTTGGATTCGTTGAAGGTATTACATGAAAATTAATGACATTATGAATACTATTTTGAGACCACATGTGTCCAGCTCCTAAGCCATTTAAACCAAATTCTCCTTGCGGTGTTTTTAGCCTAAAAGATGTTCTTCCCTGATTTAAATTAAAATCATGCATCTGGTTATTCCAAGTAATTCCACCTCTATATTCATTAAGATAATCTTGATTAAGTTCTGAAGCAATATTTGGTTTATGAAGAAAATATTTTTCATAAAATCCGCTATTATCAGGTGCAGGGATGTTTTTTTCGAAAACATCCAGCTTCATTTCATCAGAAGCTACTGTTTTCCCATCAATAACACTTTTAGTCCGTGGTTCAACATCTGTATCTGCAGTAAAAACATCACTTGCAATAACCAATTGATAGTCACTATTATTGTTTCCAATAGTAATATTCCCACCACCTGTCCACCAACGATCATACCCATCACTTATTCCAATTTTATGAAAACCTTGAAAATCATTATAGGTCTGAAAACTAAAATCAAAAGCCCTAACTTGAAGAAAACCTACATGCTGATTTCTACTATTATTATTTAGAATAAAATTTGTTCCTAATGTTGCAGAATACTTGTAATTATCTTCCATACCCGATCCACTATTCAAATGCAACGGTCTTATTGTCATTGGTTCTCCTTCCCCACCACCAACAGTAAGCTTACCAGTAATAACAGTATCAATATTAAAATTTGAACTATTCGGCAATGCACCTAAACCTCCATTATAGAAATTCACACCAAGATTCACACCTGGAGTTACAAAGTTAAATTTTTGACTTATTCCAACACCTGCAGTTCCAGACATATACGTTTTAGGCCCACCAAAGTGAATACTTAAACCTATGAAAAAATTAGCTTCTAATTCATCCATAACTTTCTAAAATTTTAATGGCCAGTTACGACTAAATTTAGATCCATTCATAATAATTTCCTTAGCAGAAATAATAATTTCTACACTCATTGAGGAATTACTTTGAGCTAAGAAAATTTCATTATATCCTATACAATATCCGTCGTTAAACTGCAATTCTCTCATTTTAGAAACAGCATCTCTTCTAAAAAAAGTTACCTTCCCATTTTTTGTTTGATTATTACTAATCATCCAATCAAATAGCATGGTACTTTTTGTAGATTCTAAAACAACTCTAAATCTACCACCGTTTGGGTCTGCAGAAGGCTTTCCACTTTTATCAATATCTTGTCCAATTGAGAATTGGAACTCTAAGACATTCATAACCTCCCCGTCAATTTCAAATTTTGCTAAAAAAGACATATCTATAAAGTTTGATTATTTAAAAAATGACAATAAAGGGTTAGTAATACTAACCCTTTAAAATTCATTACTATAAAGAAAAGATTATTATACCCATTCGTTAATATGCTCACCACCACCCATAGAAATTTCTTTTGCAGAAATAGTAAAAGACTCTACTAATGGATTGCTTCCTGTAGCATCAAAAGATTCTTTATATTTAATTAAATAACCTTCTTTGAAGTTTAATTCTTTTAATTTTGCGTCAGTATCTCGTTTTACATACTGAATTGACCCATCTTTTCTTTCAAAGTTATTCGTCATCCATTCGAAGAAGAATGAATCCCCAGTTGACTCAACTACTAAATTAATTGTTCCACCACGAGTAACCGAAGAAGGTCTTCCGCTTGCGTCAACCTCTTGGAATAAGTCATAAGTTGCACTTAAAATGTTTAATTCTTTCCCGCCAACTTTTAGTTTTGATTTAAATGACATAATGTAATATTTAAAGATTAAAATTTAATGTTTATAGTTTGTTTGTTTTTCAAAAGTAATAAAAAAAATTAAAAATTTTCTTCCCTATTGTTACTTTTTTATTGATTATGATTCCGCATAATCAGTATCCCAATCATTACCATCATCTCCTTTTTGTCCATCCATTTTAATTAAGAAATTTTTAGCCGGAAAATAAGGTTTTAGTCTAATATCAAGAAAGATTCTATCTTTTTGATTTGGATCTTGTTCAAATCTTTTAATATCAAAATCTTCAATAAGTTTATCTGGACCAGCAACATTATCTAAGAATTTAACAATTTGATTTAAGATTTCTTTTCTTGTTTTTGCATTAAAATTTTCAAAAGCTCTTCTATTTAAAAAATCCATAAGAACCTTGGTAATGTAATCAAATACACGAACTACAGAATAAGTTTGAAGCCCTAAGTTATCTCCATTAAATAATGTTTTCCCTGAAAAAGCCATTACTTTCCCATATTCATTAACCATCGGTATCAAACCAAGATTTTCTAAATTAGCAATTTCACTTTTCTTCAAATCAAATTTAACACCATCAACCTCATTAATCCCTCCAAATTTCTTACCTGCAGTAATTTGAGACATTAAAGTATTATATACTTTCCCCGCCAATGCCATTGAAGGAGCAACATATAGATCATCTTCTTCTTCAATTTCGTCATGTTTACCTCTACCCACAAGCCAGTTACATGCCATCATTACATTTGAACGATAGGTATCCCCTCCTGTTAAATTTGCAGATTCAAACATTTCCATAACATCGTCTGGTTCATCTAAATGCTGAAAGTCTGTTATTAACATGACTTTATTATCATATGCTATTTTTGCCCATTTTTCAACTACTTTGTTAGAACCTAAATAACCTGGAATAACTAATATAGAATAATTTTGCCTCAAATCTAAACGATCAAAACCATTCACTAATTCTTCCTGAATACTATCTATAAAGCGAGTATTATCTAAATCACTTAATTGTTCTAACTCAGCGTTAACAATTGATATGTTTTTAAGTTTACTTTCTTCTGTATTTTTATAAAAAAGAGCAATACTTCTATAGTTCTCTTCTAATTCTTTAACTTCTTCAATTGCAATTTTAAGATTCTTCTTAAATGTCTTTTCTGCTTCTTCTGATTTATTTGTACAATCATTCACTAAATCTACCAAATTATCCGAAGATTTTAATGAATCCGACCACAATCTTAATATTTTTTTTAGATTTTGACGTTCTGCTTTTTTATTAGATTCTGTTAAAAAAATATTTTTTCTAGCTTTTCTTTCTGGATTCAAATTCTGAACTCCTTCTATTGATCCTTCTAATAAATCAAATCCTCCAAACTGTATAAATGATTCTAAACTCTGCTCTAACGAACGTGATTGTACTTCTTTATGCTCTTCATTAATCCCTGATAAAGCACTACTATTTTCATTGCTTGCCATAATTGTTTATTTGTCTGATTCTTCTATTTCTGAAATTAAAGTTTCTAATGTTTCTATAATAGATCTTTTAGCATCTGGATCTTGCAAGGCTAATTTCAAAACCTTATTAGTCTTCAGCTGTTTAATCATTTTTTTATATTGTTCATTTTTTGTCTTTAAATCAGTCAAAATAGAACTTTGTTGCGAAATTCCGTTAATAGAGAAATCTCCAACATTTTTAAACTGTAATTCTTCTCTAACTGTTTGCCCATTTTCATCTTCGAAGCTTACTTTTACTTTGGGATCAAAATGTTCAAAAACTTCATCCATATTTTTTAAACCAGTAACTACTTGAGGTTTTACAGGCGTATTTGGTGTTAGCTTTTGTGCTATTAATGTTCTATTTTGTGGAATTTCTAAAATCCCTTCTTGTCCTTCTACTTTGACTTCGTTCCCTCCGATTCCATAGCTATTTGAAAATGTGTTCGCCATATTTATTTGTTTTTTAGTGATACAGATTTAAAAAAATGTTTTAAACTTAAAACTTACATGTATTGTTTCAATACATTTATCTTTCTCTTTATTAATTGTAACTTTCCTTACTTTTATTCCCTTATTTCGTATTGACTTATAGAATTGCTCTAAAGTCATGAATCTTTTATCCGAATTTACTTTTATTAAAGGAGGAAAATCATAGCAAAAATTATTCTTAAAATTACTTAATGAAATCTTATCCTCAGATATTAAATACATTAACTCACTAAACTCTGTTTCATTTATTGTTTTTATTACCGAAGGCACTAAACGCGTTGCTTCAGCTTCCGGTAAAGCTCGAACTATTGTATCTGGTTTTATTTCAACAATTTTTCTTTTCTTTTTTTCAACCTTCGTTGGTGCACCTGAAACAACAACAATATCACTAAATTTAATATTCTTTTTGTCACCATTAACCACCAATGAAACTGTCTTAACACCTAAAGTTCGATATGCATATCTTGGATTTTTAGACTTGCTATCTACTTTACCACTTTCTCCAAATCTCCATTCCCATGTTTCTGCATTATTCGTTTTATCCTGAAATTGCACACTTTCCCCTTGTGTCACTCTATCTGGTGCATTAAAATCTACTTCTAATTTTTCTACAACGACAACTTGCTTCTGTGAAATTTTTATACTTTTTTCTATCTCACAAGACTCATTAACCAAAAGTTTAACTTTATAATTACCTGGTTTAGTAAACACGTGACCAATTTTAGATTTATACGAAATGTCTGTGCCGTCACCAAAATACCATCTCCATGAAAACGAACTACTAGAATTTTCTGAAAAAGTAATCAACTCACCTACAGTAAACTCTGAAGCTTCTATTTTAAAATCAACCACTTCACACGTCTCTTCATTTGCTTTTTGAAAAGCAAGCAAAGCACATGAAAAAATAAAGATTGATATAAAAAAGAGAATTATTTTAAAATCAAAATGGGTTTTAATTTGGTTTTTAGTATTCATTAATCTATAGTTATCTTAAATTCTTAAAACAAAGAACAGTCCAAATATATAAAAAAAAAATGTAGTTAAAATCATTCTATTTTATATTTTATCATTGTTAATAAAAAAATATTATGCACGCATAGTATTTTATGATTTTTTTTAGTAAATTCGTAACCTTGAAATATATATAATTTTAATTTAAAAATAAATGAAAATATTAGTTTGCATCAGTCATGTACCTGATACTACATCAAAAATTAACTTCACAAACAACGATACTGAGTTTGACACCAATGGTGTGCAATTTGTAATTAACCCAAATGACGAATTTGGACTAACTAGAGCAGTTATGTTCAAAGAGAAACAAGGTGCTACGGTTACCGTAGTAAACGTTGGAGGTCCTGACGCAGAAGCTACACTTAGAAAAGCACTTGCAATTGGTGCTGACGAAGCAATCAGAATAAACGCTAACCCAAAAGACGGTATGTTCGTTGCAAAACAATTAGCAAAAGTTGTTAAACAAGGCGGATACGATTTAGTTATTGCTGGAAAAGAATCATTAGACTACAACGGAGGTATGGTTCCAGGAATGCTTGCTGGCATCCTTAATTACAACTTCATAAACTCTTGTACAGGATTAGAAATTGAAGGCAATAATGCAAAAGCAACGAGAGAAATAGATGGTGGAAAAGAAAACCTATCTACAAATCTACCATTAATAATAGGAGGACAAAAAGGACTAGTTGAAGAAAAAGACTTAAGAATTCCAAACATGAGAGGTATCATGATGGCACGTTCTAAAGCACTTACTGTTAACGAACCTACAGGTGACGAAAACGCTACTAAAGCAGTAAAATTTGAAAAACCTGCTCCAAAATCAGCAGTAAAATTAGTAAATGCAGATAATCTAGACGAGTTAGTAAATTTATTACACAACGAAGCTAAAGTAATCTAGTTATAACGTTTTTATTTTTAACCAAAAAGGTTAAATTTCAAACCATTATTCAATTTAAACTAAAAAATATGTCAATATTAATATATGCTGAATCAGCAGAAGGAAAATTTAAAAAAGTAGCACTTGAAATTGCTTCATATGCAAAAAAAGTAGCAGATACAATCGGAACAACAGTTACAGCGATTACAATTAATAATAATGATAACTCTGAGTTAGCAAAATACGGAGTATCAAAAGTATTAAAGATATCAAATGACAAATTAAACGTTTTTAATGCAAAAGCATACACTGACGTAATTAAACAAGCTGCAGAAAAAGAAAGCAGTAAATTAATCATTTTATCTTCAACAACAGATAGTTTATATTTAGCTCCACTTGTTTCAATCGGATTAAATGCAGGTTATGCATCAAACGTAGTTGCTCTTCCAGAAAGCACTTCTCCGTTTCAAGTAAAAAGAAACGCTTTTTCAAACAAAGCATTCAACATTACAGAAATCACTACAGACGTAAAAGTTATCGGAATTGCCAAAAATTCATTTGGGTTGGTTGAAGCAAACACTTCACTTACAGAAGAAGATTTCGCAGCAACATTAAACGATGCAGACTTTAGTATTAAAGTTGAAAACGTAGAAAAAGTAACAGGAAAAGTAACAATTGCAGATGCAGAAATTGTAGTTTCTGCAGGACGCGGAATGAAAGGACCAGAAAACTGGGGAATGATTGAAGAATTAGCTACTGTACTTGGTGCTGCAACTGCATGCTCAAAACCAGTATCAGACATTGGATGGAGACCTCATAGCGAGCACGTGGGACAAACAGGAAAACCAGTTGCAGCAAACCTTTATATCGCTGTAGGGATTTCAGGTGCCATTCAGCACATCGCAGGAATTAACTCTTCTAAAGTAAAAGTTGTTATCAATACAGACCCAGAAGCTCCTTTCTTTAAGGTAGCTGACTACGGAATTGTTGGTGATGCTTTTGAAGTTGTTCCACAATTAATCGAAAAATTAAAAGCTTTCAAAGCCAATAACGCTTAATTTTTTAAGTGTTTAAAAATATATTATATTAAAATTAGAGTTATCTTTGTTTAGATAGCTCTTTTTTTTATTTTTGGAGCGCAATGGCTTGCGCTTTTATGCAAATCATTTTCCTGCTGTTCACTTCAATCTTTTTATAGGTTATTCACCATAAAAAAGGATTTTCGTTTCCATCAGGGCTAATAAAAAACATCTGTAACCTATAAAAACCTTTAAGTATTACACTACAAAGTAGATACTTATTACAAATTGGACAATGAGTTTAGTAAAATTAACAATAAAAGGCATATCCTATAGCCAAACACAAAATGGTGCTTACGCCCTGATATTAAATGAAGTTGATGGAGAAAGAAAATTACCAATTGTTATAGGTGCTTTTGAAGCACAATCAATCGCAATTGCATTAGAAAAAGAAATTAAACCACCTCGTCCGTTAACACACGATTTGTTTAAAAATTTTGCCGACAGATTTGATATCATTGTAAAACAAGTAATTATTCACAAATTGGTTGATGGCGTTTTCTTCTCTAGCATCATTTGTGAAAGAGACAAAATAGAAGAAATTATAGACGCAAGAACTTCAGATGCTATAGCCTTAGCACTTCGTTTCAGCGCACCAATTTTTACCTATAAAAACATTTTAGACAAAGCTGGAATTTATCTTAAAATAAACCCTTCAGAAACAGAAGAGAACAAAGACAACAACGATGTTCTTTCTACCCCAGAAACATTTGGAATAGAAGAAAAAACCGCAAACAAAACAGAAGATTTATCAAATAATTCTCTTGAAGAACTATATACTAAACTAGACGAAGCTGTTCAAAATGAAGATTATGAGAAAGCAGCAAAAATTAGAGACGAAATCTCAAAAAAAGAATCTTAATCCAAACGTAACAAAATGCTAAAAAAAATATTTTTATTAATTACACTTACCTTTTCATTACTGAATTTAAGTGCGCAAGAAATTGAAAAAAAATGGCAATCAAAAAACGCTGAGAGTGCATTTTTAGAATTAAAAGAAGGAACGTATAATTTAAAACTAGCATCAGATAGCCTCCCACAAAAAGGCGATTACCTAATACAAGATAAATTTTTATTTCTTTTCGAAAACGGATCTGATTCTCCCACTAAACGCTTTGTTATAGACACAAAAACAGACTCTACTCTAACATTAAAAAAAGGAGATAAAGCCTATTCATTTTTCTCATCTAACAAAACCAAAGAAAAGAATACCAACAAAGCTAGTTTGGTTGAAAGCACTGGTCTAACAGGAATAGGCATTACTAGAGGAATAATAGGAATGATAGCTTTGTTAGCAATTGCTTTTCTTTTTAGTGCAAACAGAAAAGCAATCAATTGGAAGACTGTAGCAATTGGCCTAATAGCACAATTAATTTTAGCTTTTGGAATATTAAAAGTTCATTTTGTGCAATTATTTTTCGATTTTGTTGGAAAACTGTTCACTAAAGTACTAGAATTTACAAGAGCAGGAAGTGAATTCCTTCTTGGCGGAATGATGGACATTAAAAGTTTCGGATTCATTTTTCTATTTCAAGTTTTACCAACAATTATTTTCTTTTCAGCTCTAACTTCATTACTTTTCTATCTAGGGATCATTCAAAAAGTTGTAAAACTATTAGCCATAGTACTCACAAAATTATTAAAAATATCTGGAGCTGAAAGTCTATCAGTTGCAGGAAATATATTTCTAGGACAAACAGAAGCACCTCTATTAATTAAAGCTTATTTAGAAAAAATGAATAAGTCAGAAATCTTACTGGTAATGGTTGGAGGAATGGCTACTGTAGCTGGTGGAGTTCTTGCTGCTTACATAGGTTTTTTAGGAGGTGGAGACAAAGTTTTAGAAGCAGAATTTGCTAGACATTTATTAGCTGCCTCAGTCATGGCTGCACCTGGAGCTATAATTATTTCTAAAATTTTATACCCTCAAACAGAGATAATCGATACCAATGTAGAAGTAACAAAAGAAAAAATAGGATCCAACATATTAGATTCTATTGCAACAGGAACATCGGAAGGATTAAAATTAGCAGCTAATGTAGCAGCAATGCTTCTAGTTTTCATTGCCTTTATTGCAATGCTAAATTACGGATTAGACAAAATAGGATATTATACAGGATTAAATAGTTTTATCGCAGAAAACACTCCCTATACAAAATTTTCATTAGAGACAATTTTAGGTTTAATATTTTCTCCTTTGATGTGGTTAATAGGAGTAGCTACAGAAGACATGATGCTTATGGGGCAATTATTAGGAATAAAATTAGCTGCTTCAGAATTTGTAGGTTACATACAGTTAGCACAATTAAAAAATGTAGCAAATGAAATACATTTTACCTACGAAAAATCAGTAATCATGGCCACCTATATGCTTTGTGGTTTTGCTAACTTTGCTTCTATCGGAATTCAAATTGGTGGTATTGGATCATTGGCTCCAAATCAAAGAAAAACATTGTCAGAATTTGGACTAAAAGCAGTTATTGGTGGAAGTATTGCTTCATTACTATCTGCAACTATTGCAGGAATGATTATAGGTTAATTACGAATAATACATTATAATTTATGCTTATTAATCATTTTTACAATTGTCCTTCATGTAAAGCAAAAAACAAAATTATGATTGACGCTGACGACAGAGGTCAATTACAAATGAAAAAAGGCGAAGAAATTGGCTTTACTTGTAATTTTTGTCATAAAAAAGAAAAGATACATATAAACAAAATTTACGCTGAACCAACTAAAATCGGTTTTATCATAGGATTTATAATTAGCTGTATTATTACTATATTATTTTGGAATTTAGGCTTTGTAATAGTTCTTACATTTGGACTCCCTATGGGTATTTATTTATATCAGCAAAGCTTAGCAAGAAATTTTAATAATTACAGAATTCGAAAATAATTTTTATCATTCCGAACTTGTTTCGGAATCTAAAAATGAGATGCTGAAAATAAATTCAGCATGACAATAACCGTAAAATTTACAAAGTTGAAACTTTTAACCTTCAACTTACAACTTTTATCTTAAAAACATGAAACAATATCACGACTTAGTAAAACATGTATTAGAAAACGGTAACCAAAAAGGTGACCGAACAGGGACAGGAACTATTAGTGTATTTGGTTATCAAATGCGTTTCGATTTAAGCAAAGGTTTTCCTATGGTTACCACAAAAAAGCTACATCTTAAATCTATTATCTATGAATTATTATGGTTTTTGAAAGGAGACACTAATATTAACTATTTAAAAGAAAACGGTGTTAAGATTTGGGATGAATGGGCAGATGAGAATGGAAATTTAGGACCTGTATATGGACATCAATGGAGAAACTGGAACAGCGAAGAAATAGATCAAATTACAGAATTAATTGAAACTTTAAAAACAAACCCAAACAGTAGAAGAATGTTAGTTTCTGCATGGAATCCTAGTGTTTTGCCAAACACTTCAATTTCATTTTCAGAAAATGTAGCCAATGGCAAAGCAGCTTTGCCTCCTTGTCATGCTTTTTTTCAGTTTTATGTTGCAGACGGAAAATTGAGTTGTCAATTATATCAAAGAAGTGCAGATATTTTCTTAGGAGTTCCTTTTAATATTGCTTCTTATGCATTATTTACCATGATGATTGCACAAGTTTGCGATTTGCAAGTAGGCGATTTTATTCACACATTTGGAGATGCTCACATCTATAATAACCACATCGAACAATTAGAGTTACAATTATCTCGTGAATGTCGCCCATTGCCTACAATGAAATTAAATCCTGAAATTAAAAATATTTTCGATTTTAAATTTGAAGATTTCACTTTAGAAGGATACGATCCTCATCCACATATTAAAGGAGCTGTTGCTGTTTAAACTATTTATGAAAAAAATTTTACTTTTATTTCTATTTGTTTCATTTTTTGGTTTTTCCCAAATTGAAATTGAAACTACTAATATTAATTCTGAAAACAAGGAAATGGGTATTTCCGTTATAGAGGATATTCCATTATTTAAAGAATGTGAAAAGACTGAAAAAGAAAAACACATTGAATGTTTCAATGAAATGATTCAAAATCACATTAAAAGTAATTTTAAGTACCCAATTTTAGCTGCAAAATATGGAATACAAGGAATGGTTCTTATTCAATTTACCATTAACAAAGAAGGAAAAATAACTAACATTACATCTAAGGGACACCAATTACTAACTGACGAAGCTGAGAGAATCATTAGCTTATTACCTCAATTAAAACCAGGAAAACAAAGAGGAAAAACAGTAAATGTAAAGTATGGTTTACCCATAAGTTTTAAATTAGAATAAAACTACAACAAATCACTATTTTTATTTTCTTTAAAAAACCCTTTTTTCATTACTTTAATTTGTAGTATTTTAGCAAAAACAACTACAATAAAATGAAAAAAATTACATTTCTAATCCTCCTTCTATTATCCTTTAATAGTGGCTATTCGCAAATATGGAAAAAGAAAAAACCTAAAAAAACAGAAACAAATATTCCTATTGAAAAGAAAAAAGACACAAAAATAAAGGACTATAATTCTGTCATAACAAAAGAAGCAAAAACTTCAAACGGATTGTTCAAAGTACATAAAGTTATTGACAAATACTACTTTGAAATTCCGAACAATCTACTAAACAAAGACATGCTTTTAGTCAGCAAATTTGCCAAAGTACCTGAAGGCTTAGGTGGTGGCTATGTTAATGCAGGAACAGAAATGAACACTCAAATGATAATTTGGGATCGATTTGAAGACAAACTTTTAATAAAAGTCAAATCAGCAAATAGTATTGCTAATGACAGTTTGCCAATTAACATTTCAGTCAAAGCAAACAATAACGACATCACATTATATGCCTTTGATATTAATGCTTTTTCAAAAGATTCTACAGCAACAGTAATTGATGTTACAAAATTCTTCACTACAGATGTAAAAGCAATTAGCGGTTTATCACCTGAAATTAGAGAAGCATATAAAGTAAAAAACCTTGACGAAAGTAGAAGTTTCATTAACTATATCAAAGCCTTTCCTTTGAATATTGAAATACTCCAAGATTTTACCTATAATGCAGCTAAACCATCTGTTTTAGAAAATACGGAAACAATCAGTGTTCAAATGAGCCAATCAATGATTCTTCTCCCAGAAATCCCGATGAAACCAAGGCTGTTCGATTCCCGTGTTGGTTGGTTTACATTAAACAAATATGATTACAGTAGTGAAGAACTAAAAACGGACAAAAAAACATACATCAGACGTTGGAGATTAGAACCAAAAGACCCCGAAGCCTATGCAAGAGGCGAACTAGTTGAGCCAATAAAACCAATCATTTACTATATAGACCCAGCAACTCCTGAAAAACTTAGATCTTACATAAAAAAAGGAGTGGAAGAATGGCAAAAACCATTTGAAGCCGCAGGGTTCAAAAATGCGATCCTAGCAAAAGATCCTCCTACAAAAGAGGAAGACCCAGAATTTAGCCCAGAAGACATTCGCTATTCGGTAATTCGATATGTAGCAAGCACAACAAGAAATGCAATAGGACCAAGCATTTCAGACCCAAGAACAGGAGAAATAATTGAAAGCGACATTATCTGGTATCACAACCATTTGCGTTCTTACAGAAATAGATATCTCCTTGAAACAGGAGCAGCAAATCCATCAGCAAGAACCTTACACACCAATGAAGAAGAGTTAGGAGAAATGATGCAAATGGTAATTGCTCATGAAGTAGGACATGCCTTAGGATTCCCACACAACATGAGCGCTAGTTGCGCCTATAATGTAGAAGATTACAGAAAACCAGCTTTCACTAAACTCAATGGAATATCTGCAAGCATAATGGACTACGCTAGATATAACTACATTGCACAACCAGGAGATAAAGATGTACGTTTCATTAGACAAATGGGACCATATGATACTTATGCAGTAAATTGGGGTTATCGATTAATTCCTAACGCAAAAACACCCGAAGACGAAATCTCGACATTAGACCAATGGATTCTTGAAAAAGAAGGAAATCCTATATATGAGTTCGGAAAACAATCAAGTAATTTTGATCCTTATTCGCAAACAGAAGACATTGGGAATGATGCCGTCAAAGCAAGTACCTATGCCATTAAAAACTTAAAAATAGTTGCTAAAAATTTACCCGATTGGACAAGTAAAGAAACTAACAATTACGACGATCTTGAAGAATTATACGGAGAATTACTTTCGGTTTGGAGCAGATACATTGGACATGTTGTAACCTATGTTGGTGGTGTAAATGAATTGGAAAAAAAACCAAATCAAACTGGAGCTGTTTATAATATTATTCCAAAAGAAAAACAACAAGAAGCTGTAAAATGGTTAATTGAAAATGCTTTTTCGAATCAAAATTGGCTAGTTGACACTTCAATTTTAAATAAAATAACTCCTGATGGATACAACCAAAAGCTATTGAATTACCAAACAAGACATTTGAACAGCCTAATAAGCATAGAAAGACTAGGAAGACTCCTAGATGCTGAATTCGTAAACTCTAAAAATTACAAAGCACTAGAATTGCTTTCAGATATTAGAAAAGGAATTTGGAATTACAACACAAATAACAACATAAACATTAGTCAAAGAAACATACAAAAAGCACACTTAGAACGATTAATTTCACTCTACAAAGACAACACCAAGCACAATTTTAATGTTAACCAATCAGATATAAAATCGTTACTTTTTGGTGAGTTACTTGAATTAAAAAAAGACTTAAATATTGCCAAAAATACAACTAGAGAAACTGAAACTAAATATCATTTCTTAGAATGCATTAACAGAATAGAGAAAACTATAGACAATAAATAGGTTTCAAATTAATTATTTTACAATTACATAATGAATAAATATTTTATCAAATTGTATCAGGTAATTTTATTTGAGAGCTTATAAAAAAACAATGATTTTACTAAAAAAAAACAAACATAATGCAACTATCATAAAATTTAACATAAGATTAAGCCTCAAAACAAATACTTAAAAATTAGTGAATTATTCACTCTTTTAAAATTAAAATTTTTAAAAAAACATTCCGAGACACCATAAATTAAAATATATTCAATAATCAAATTTACACCATAACTATACTCAAGTAAAAATATTTCAACTCATCTAACCAAAATAAAATTTGGCTCGCTTTTTGATAACAATCTGTAACGAAATGCAAAAAAGTTTATATTTAAATGGTTTTCAGGCTTTTATTTGAAAAAAAGTTATTATTTTTGACAATAATTTAGCCTTAACTAAATAGTTTTTACTATTTTTGCGCTCGTTTTTTCGGAATTTATAAAATTAAAAGAGAATTATGAAGAGAATTATTTTACTGTTATTATTAACTTTAAACCTATCAGGGTTTAGCCAAGTCATCACATTTTCAGAATATGACGATTTCCTAAAAAAGCATGTATCAAGCAAAGGTGTAGTAGATTATGACAAAGTGTTAAAAAACTTAAAAGACATCAACAACATCACCTACAATTTTTCTAAAATTTCACCAAACAAAAGTTGGTCAGAAGCAGAAGTAAAAACATACTGGATCAATGTTTACAATGCCAATATTATCAAATTATTAGCAGAAAACTATCCAATAAAAAGCATCAATTACATTAGAGACCCATTCAAAATGGAGTTTATTGATTTTGATGGCGGTAAAATTTCATTAGATTATATCGAACATGAAATACTTAGACCAATGAATGATCCAAGAGTACATTTCGCATTGTATTCAACCGCTATTTCTTCTCCTTTACTTAGAAATACAGCTTACACTTCGAACAGTATCGATTATGATTTAGATGTTGCTACAAGTCTTTTTATTAATGATTCCTCAAAAAATCTATTAGGTTCTGCTTCTTCTAATTTATCAAAAGTTTTTGAATGGTATTTTACAGATTTCATAGGAAATGTAACTATTGTTGATTTTATCAATAAATACTCTACCACACATATTAGCGCAGATACAAAACTTACTTTTTCTGAATACGACTGGAATTTACATAAATAGTATTAAAAAATTACATACCTTATGCCTGTTTAATACCTTTGTATTAAACAGGCATTTTTTATTTCAACACTTTACCAAAAGATGAAAACAATAATCAACAATCAAAGAACATTCTTCAATAAAAATACAACAAAAGAAATAACGTTTAGAATTAATCAATTAAGCAAACTGAAAAACATTCTAAAAGCAAACGAATCGGTACTTAATGATGCTATTTATCAAGATTTTAAAAAATCGCCCTTTGACAATTACACCAATGAGCTTAGCCTACTTTACAAAGACATAGACGAAGCTATAAAAAACATAAAAAAATGGTCAAAAAGAAAACGTGTATCCACAAATATTGTTAACCTACCTGCAAAGAGCTACATTTTACCCGAACCACTAGGAGTTACTTTAATAATAGGAGCTTGGAACTACCCCTATCAATTATCCTTTAGTCCAGCAATAGCCGCAATAGCAGCTGGAAACACAGTAATATTAAAACCCAGTGAATTAGCCAAAAATACTAGTGCAATTATTGCAAAATTAATAAACGAAAATTTTAACCCAGATTTTTTTCTAGTAATTGAAGGTGGAATTCCAGAGACTACAGCACTCTTAAATGAAAAATTCGATAAAATATTTTTTACTGGGAGTGTTCCTGTTGGCAAAATAGTTTATCAAGCAGCTGCAAAAAACCTTACACCAGTAACCTTAGAATTAGGAGGTAAAAGCCCTGCAATTGTAACAGAAAATTGCAATTTAAAAATGACAGCAAAAAGATTAATTTGGGCAAAATTTTTAAACTCAGGACAAACGTGCATAGCACCAGACTATGTTTTTGTACATGAATCTATCAAAAACGCTTTTTTAACAGAATGTAAAATCGCAATTGAACAATCCAATTATAGTTTTGAAAACAGCAATTATGTTCAAATAATAAACGAACAAAACACCAAAAGATTAGTATCTCTAATAGAAAAAGAAAAAATATTCTACGGTGGAAATTACAACATTAATGAAAGATATATTCAACCCACATTACTGCAAAATATAGACGTAGAAGACAAAATAATGCAAGATGAGATATTTGGCCCAATTTTACCCGTATTAAGCTACACAAATATTAACAAAGTTATTTCATACATAAAATCAAAACCAAAACCATTATCTTGCTATTTGTTTACAGATGATAAAAAAACAAAAGAAAAGATCACAAACGAAATTTCTTTTGGCAATGGAGGCATAAATGAAGCGATAATGCAAATTACCAACAGTAATCTCCCTTTTGGAGGAGTTGGAGATAGTGGACTAGGAGCATATCATGGAGAAGAAGGATTCAGAACTTTTTCACACTACAAAAGTATTCTAGAAAAACCAACTTGGATAGAGCTGAATCTTAAATATTACCCTCATACTTTGAAAAAATTAAAAATAATCAAGTTACTATTGAAACTATAACCTTAAATTCACAAAAAACAAACTCTTTAATTTTACATAAAAAAACATGATTACAATTATAGCTGCTGCTGCCGAAAATGATGCATTAGGCAAAGACAATGATTTAGTTTGGCACTTACCTAATGATTTCAAAAGATTTAAATCTTTAACAACAGGACATCATATTATAATGGGTAGAAAAACTTTTGAAAGCTTCCCGAAACCACTACCAAATAGAACACACGTCATTATTACACGCCAAAAAAACTACACAGCTCCTGAAGGATGCATTGTAACGAACAGCTTAACAAAAGCAATTTCAATGTGCCCTGAAAACGAAGAAATCTTCATTATAGGTGGTGGTGAAATATACAAGCAATCTATTGAATTTGCAGATAAAATAGAACTAACACGAGTACATACCAATGTAGAAGCAGATACATTTTTCCCAAAAATAGATGAACACATTTGGAAATTAAGCAATAGCGAGCCACAACATAAAGATGAAAAACATCAATTTGACTTCACATATCTAACTTACATTAGAAAATGAGAATATAATTTGTATTTTTGCACTTCATAAAATCAAGATAATGTCTAAAAACATAACTCCCTATAAAAATTCTGAATTAGGTAAGAAAGAACAAGTTGCACAAATGTTCGATTCTATTTCTGGAAATTATGACGGTTTAAATCGAGTAATTTCGTTCGGAATTGACATCAAATGGCGAAAAAAAGTTTTAAAATTAGTAGCTGAAAAAAAACCAAAATCAGTATTAGATATTGCAACTGGAACAGGTGATTTAGCCATCTTAATGACAAATACTTCTGCTGAAGAAATAATAGGATTAGATATTTCTGCAGGTATGCTAGAAGTAGGTAAAAAGAAAATTAAAGATAAAAAACTAGACAATAAAATTGAAATGGTTCTAGGTGATAGTGAAAACATTCCTTATCCTGATAATTATTTTGATGCAATAACAGTAGCATTTGGTGTACGTAATTTTGAAAACCTTGAAAAAGGACTTACTGAAATCTTAAGAGTATTAAAACCTAATGGAATATTTGTCATTTTAGAAACTTCAGTACCTACAAAATTTCCATACAAACAAGGCTATGCCTTTCACACAAGATTCATTTTACCAATCATAGGAAAACTCTTCTCAAAAGACAAGTCAGCCTACAAATATCTATCTGATTCTGCTAATATTTTCCCTTTTGGTGAAGCTCTAAACAATATTTTAAGAAAAGTTGGGTTTATAGATGTAAAGCACTTACCCCAAACATTTGGAGTAGCAACAATTTATCAAGCTTCAAAAAAATAATATGAAGAAAAGTATATTTTTATTATTGGTAACCGCTTTAGGTTATTCGCAAGCAGGGATGTTTGGCAAAGACCCAATTATTAATCAGGAGAATTTCGACAAACAAAAAGTACATTGGGGGTATTTTTTAGGTTTTAATAGCCTCGACTTTAAATTTGATTACCTTACCCCAACTGAAGATATCAAGTCAGAAACCACAATTGGTTTCAATGTAGGACTTGTTGGAAATCTTAGACTAATGGAATATGCAGACCTTCGTTTTGAACCTGGTTTGGTAATCACACAAAGAAATTTAACATTTCCAGGATTCGACACACAACGAGACGCATTAAGAGAGGTAAAATCTACATACATTCACTTTCCACTTTTATTAAAACTCTCTTCAAAACGAACAGGAAATATTCGCCCATATGTTTTAACAGGAGTATCAACCACATTAAATTTAGGGAGTAACTCAGACGCTCCAGATGACAATTACAATCAGCGCTTTAGAGTAAAAAAATGGACTAACAATTACGAGCTTGGCTTTGGTATTGATTTATATTTAGAATATTTTAAATTCTCCCCTTCAATTAGAGGCGTTTTTAGTATGAATGATGAATTAATCAGAGACAACACACCAGACAGTCCGTGGACAGGAAACATTCAATCCATGAAAACAAGAGGGATTTTTATCAATTTTACATTCCATTAATTTTTTAACGTCTAAATTCACTCAAAATAATTGCTGTTGCTGTTGCCACATTCAAACTCTCCGTTTGCATAAGTTTGCCAAATCTAGGAATAGCAATTCTTTTTGTTACAAAACCTTCAATCAGCTTACTAATTCCATTAGCTTCATTACCCATTATGATAACACCTTCACTAGGTAATTTTTCATGATAAATATTTTCACCATCCATAAAAGTACCATAAATAGGCAATTCTATAGTCTTCAATATATCCTTTAAATCAGCATAAACAATATTAACCCGACTAATTGATCCCATTGTTGCCTGAATAACCTTTGGGTTATACACATCAACTGTCGCTTCAGAGCAAATCAATGTTTCAATACCAAACCAATCACAAAGACGTATTATGGTACCTAAATTTCCTGGATCTCTAACATCATCAAGCATCAAAATTAGACCCGATAGATCATTTTTTTTCTCAATAGGAATTTTAAAAAGAGCCAAACAATTATTAGGTGTTGTTAAAGCAGAAATTTTTTTCATTTCATTTTCAGAAATGGTATAAAATTTGTCTCTATTAACCGATGAAAATTCAATATCTGTAGAAAACAAAATCTCTAATTCATAATTAGCATCCAACAATTCTTGAATTACTTTTTTACCTTCTGCTAAAAATAATTGATGTTGCTTTCTATATTTTTTTTGTTGTAAACTTGTAATAAGTTTAATTTGGTTTTTACTAACCATAAAAATTGTATTTTTGACTAACTATTTTTAATTACATTGAAAAAAATCTTTCCAAAAATAACACTAATATTTCTAACTGGTATCATTTTTCATTCGTGTTCGATTGTAAAGAAAGTCCCAGATGGAGAAAAATTACTCACTAAAAACATCATTCTAACCAATGACAGCATTGTTAAGAACGAAAGAATAGAGGCTTTATTAAGTCAGAAACCAAATGGAAAACTGCTAGGATACCCATTTAGACTTAACCTATACAATTTAGCGAAAGAAAAACCAGATACCCTATATTATATTTGGCTAAACAAAAAACCAAACAGAAGGAAAAATCTAGCAAAAATACTTTCCAACAAGCAAGTAGATAGACTAAGTCAATCTTTCTTAGTATCTGGTTTAAGTAGTTTTTTAAAAAAAACAGGAGAAGCTCCTGTTATTATTAACCCAATAAAAACAAGATCTTCAAAAAATAAAATTAAAGGATATTACCAAAACCTGGGCTATTTTGACACAGAAGTAGAACCCAAAATTGACTCTGTAGCATTTAAAAAAGCAAAAATAACATATACTGTAAAAACAGGCGACCCTTCGTTTATTGATAGTCTTTCCAGAAGAATAGAAACACCTCAGATCGATAGTTTATATCTCAAAATAAAAGACGCTTCCTATATAAAATCAGGAAAACAATATAATGCAGATAATTTTGATTTTGAAAAAAACAGATTAACAGAATATTTTAGAAACAATGGAGTATATCATTTTCAAATAAACCATATTCGCTATGATGTAATTACCAATACGAGAGACAAAACAGTTGATGTAGTTTGTGAAATTGAAGATCGAAAAATAAAAAAAGGAGACACACTAATTAAAACACCTTTCAAAATATACAAAATAAGCCAAGTAAACATCTATACAAACAACACTTCTCGAAAAGTGAATAAAATTACAGATAGTACAACCTACAATAATTATAATTTCTATAGTAACGGAAAGCTAAATTACAAACCAAAAGCCATTGCAAACGCAATATTCATTGAGAAAGGAAATCTTTTCAGCGACAAAGAACGGTCATTAACTTCCATTTCATTAAGCAATTTAAAGGTGTTCAATTTTCCAAATATAGAGTATATTGAAGACCCTTACAATGAAAATCATCTAATTGCAAATATCTATCTTACTCCTTTAAAAAAGAAAAACTTAACAGCATCTATAGATTTTACACATTCAAACATTCAAGATTTTGGAATTACTGGAAACCTCTCATTGACCTTCAGAAACCTATTTAGAAGAGCCGAAACACTAGAGATTTCTACTAGAGGAAACATTGGTTCTTCTAAAGATTTAGCAAATCCTAAAAACATTTTTTTTAATATTGCAGAATATGGAGCAGATGTTAAAATTTCTTTCCCAAGAATATTTTTTCCAATAAATACTAGGGCAATTATCAAAAAAGAAATGCTTCCTACCACACAAATGAGCTTTGGTTTAACCAACCAAAAAAACATTGGTTTAGATAAAGAAAATTTCACTGGGGTAATCAATTATAATTGGCAGCCCAAAAACGACACAAGCCTCCGTTTCGATCTTGTAAACATTCAATTCATTAGAAATTTAAATAGCGGAAATTACTTCAATGTTTACAAATCTTCCTATAACAGACTAAATAACCTTGCACAAACTTATAGCATCGATCCTACTGACTTTGAAAACAACAACCTTACCAATAATGGAGCTGTAAATTTTATAAATGATGTCATAAACGGGAATACCGCTTTATCTCAAGGTCAAAATGATTATGAAGCAGTTAGAAGCATTGGTGAAAGAAGAAAACGTTTAATCGAAGACAACCTTATTGTCTCAAGCGCTCTAACATTCACCAAAAACACAAGAAAAGGACTTCAAGATGATACTTTTTACAGTTTCAAAACTAAGTTTGAAAGTGCAGGAAATCTTTCTTCGTTAATATCTAGACAAATTGACGAAAAAAGAAGCGACAATGGTAACGAAACATTATTCGGTATAGAATATGCACAATATATAAAAGGTGAATTTGACCTAGTAAAACATTGGGGCTTTGGAAAAAAGAGAGTCCTCACATTCAGAACCTTTGCTGGTCTAGCAGTTCCTTATGGCAACGCAAAATCTATTCCTTTTTCAAGAAGTTATTTTGCAGGAGGCTCCAACGATAATAGGGGCTGGCAAGCCTACAGTTTAGGGCCTGGAAGCAGCGGAGGTATAAACGATTTTAATGAAGCTAATCTTAAACTAGCAGGAAGCATTGAGTATCGTTTTAATATTGCTGGCAAAATAAATGGTGCTTTATTTGCAGATGCTGGAAATATTTGGAATGTTTTTGACAACATTGAAGACAAAGCCTATACTTTTAACGGAATAAAATCTTTGCAAGATATTGCACTGGGAACAGGAATAGGATTACGATATGATTTTGATTTTTTTGTATTCAGAATAGATTTTGGGTATAAAACTTACAATCCTGCTAAAGAAATGAGTGAAAGGTGGTTTAGAGATATAAACTTTGGAAGAACTGTTTTAAATTTTGGTATTAATTACCCATTCTAATTTTTTAAATTATTATTTTTGTAACATTAATTAAACAATCAACTATGAACCATACAATAAAACCTGGTGTTGCCACTGGAGATCAGGTACAGGAAATATTTAGATTTGCAAAAGAAAAAGGATTTGCTTTACCTGCTGTAAACGTAACTGGATCAAGTACTATTAATGGTGTAATGGAAACTGCTGCAAAACTAAACGCTCCAGTTATCATTCAATTTTCCAACGGTGGTGCTCAATTTAATGCAGGAAAAGGTTTATCTAACACCAATGAAAGAGCAGCTATTGCAGGAGGAGTTGCTGGTGCTAAACACATTCATGAATTAGCTGAAGCATATGGTGCAACTGTAATACTTCACACAGATCATTGTGCAAAAAACCTACTACCTTGGATTGATGGTTTATTAGATGCTTCCGAAAAACATTTCGCAGAAACAGGAAAACCTTTATTCAGTTCTCACATGATTGACCTATCAGAAGAACCTATTGAAGAAAACATTGAAATTTCTAAAAAATATCTTGAGCGTATGAGCAAAATGGGCATGACTTTAGAAATTGAATTAGGGATTACAGGAGGTGAAGAAGACGGAGTAGATAACTCAGATGTTGATAGCTCAAAATTGTACACCCAACCAGAAGAAGTAGCCTATGCTTATGAGGAATTAATGAAAATTAGCCCTCGTTTTACAATTGCAGCTGCCTTTGGAAATGTACATGGTGTTTACAAGCCTGGAAATGTAAAATTAACACCAAAAATTTTAAAAAATTCACAAGAATTTGTTCAAAACAAATTCAAAACCGGGAACAATCCTGTTGATTTTGTTTTCCATGGTGGTAGTGGATCAACTCTAGAAGAGATTAGAGAAGCAATCACTTATGGTGTTATAAAAATGAATATCGATACCGATTTACAATTTGCTTTCACAGAAGGAGCAAGAGATTACATCACATCGAAAGTTGACTATTTAAAAACACAAATTGGAAACCCTGAAGGCTCAGAAATACCAAATAAAAAATATTATGACCCAAGAAAATGGGTTAGAGAATCTGAAATTACATTCAACAAACGTTTAGAAAAAGCTTTTGAAGATTTAAATAACGTTAATACATTATAATAATAGAGAACAGTAATTACCCCATATTATTGGGTTAGTTACTGTTTTTTTTTACTGCTAATAATAAAATATATGGCTTGGTTTAAAAGAAAAGAAAAAGGAATTCAGACCCTTACAGAAGATAAAAAAGATGTACCAAAAGGATTATGGTACAAGTCTCCTACTGGAAAAATTATCGACACAGAAGAATTGGCTAAAAATCTATGGGTAAGCCCAGAAGATGATTTTCACGTGAGAATTGGAAGTGCAGAATATTTTCAAATACTATTCGATGATAATGTTTTTAAAGAATTAGATGAGAAAATGACTTCAAAAGATCCGTTAAATTTTGAAGACACTAAAAAATATAGCGTACGATTAAAAGACGCTATGGAAAAAACAAAATTAAAAGATGCAGTTAGAACAGCTGTTGGAAAATCTAAAGGAAAAGATTTAGTTATTGCCTGTATGGATTTTGCTTTTATTGGTGGATCAATGGGAGCAGTCGTTGGTGAGAAAATAGCAAGAGCTATCGATTATTCTATACAAAACAACACTCCTTTCCTAATGATTTCTAAATCAGGAGGAGCAAGAATGATGGAAGCTGCTTTATCATTAATGCAATTAGCAAAAACTTCTGCGAAACTAGCACAATTAGCAGAGGCTAGAATTCCATATATATCTTTATGTACTGACCCGACAACAGGAGGAACAACTGCTTCTTATGCAATGCTAGGAGACATTAATATTGGTGAGCCTGGAGCCCTAATTGGTTTTGCTGGACCTCGTGTTGTTAAAGATACAACTGGAAAAGACCTCCCAGACGGCTTCCAAACTTCTGAATTTTTATTAGAACATGGATTTTTAGATTTTATTTCTCATAGAAAAGAATTAAAAAACAAAATCAACTTATACCTAGACTTACTTCTAAATCAAGAAGTTAGATAACCATAAAAGCCAACAAATTTTGTTGGCTTTTTTACTACAATAAATTATTCTATTTTTTTTAAAAAAATACATAAAAGTATTTTGATAGTATTAAAAAATAATACTATATTTGCACTCACAATATGACACACGCGGGTGTGGTGAAATTGGTAGACACGCCAGACTTAGGATCTGGTGCCGCAAGGTGTGAAGGTTCGAGTCCTTTCACCCGCACAAAAGCCGAACTTTGTTCGGCTTTTTTATTTCAAAATCCTCAAAGTATTACTATAAGTAATTTTATACTTAACAGCCTTTGCTTCACGAATCTTCATTACATAGATAAATTTATGTTTTTTAGCATTTTTTGAATTTATTATTATTTCTTTTTTTGAGAAAACATCTTGAATAACAAGATTATTTTGATTATCCACACTAAAGAAATCAGCAATTCTTGTATTCAAGTTTGAAATAGGATATGATGAATAGACTGTATTTATACCCTGTGTAATAACAATTTTTTCTCCTTTAAAACCTTGAGTTAAAAACAAGACACTTCTCTCTTTAGAAGAGGCTTTATTCTTCTTCAAAAAAACAGCAACTTCATTTGCTTCCATTCCTTTAAAGTCGTCTCTAAAATTGGTTTCTACTACCGATTTACAACTAACAACACATATTCCTATCAATAATAATAAATATATCCTCATAATACTATAACAACGAAATTTAAAAAATCGTATTAAAAAAGCACTAATTTTAAGTTAAAATTAGTGCTCTGCAAAATAACCAAAACTCAAAATTTATTTTTTTATCAGCTTTTTAACAACGAAACTATCTTCATTATAAAACAATTTAACGAGATAAATCCCTTTTTCTAAATTACCCACATCCAACTTATCGTTTGTAGTAACATTAGAAAAAACTACCACTTTTTGTCCCGTAATGGCAGACAATTCAATTTTCTGAACATTCATAGATACTGAAAATTCATTTTTCACAGGATTTGGATACATTACAATTTCATCTGTAGTAACAAAAGAATCAATAGTAAGTACACTTGGTTGATTACCAAACACTCTAAATTTACCAGCAGGAATAGATATTGGTGAAGTTGTATTAGTAACAACAAGCGAAGTATTATCCATTAAATCATACCAACTTCCTGTATATGGAAAATCTGGAATAATCGTTACATCTGATGTGGAAAAATTAGCCAATACAACAACATTTTTTAAAGCTGTTGATGGCAGTGAATTATCATAAATATAAATTCTTTGCTTTAAATTATTACCTGCTTCTGGACTAATTGCATAATCTCCATTAAAAACCACTTCTTGCTTCTTTAAGTGAATTAGTTTCGCATAATCTTGATAGATCGCTCCTCTAACAGGATCGTTTAACCAATTTTCTACCCATTGCGGTTGTGGTTTTGTATCTAACTTACAATCCCCTGCAATAGCATCAAATTCTGTATTTACAGTACCATTAGAACATGTATAAATTGAATCATCCATTCCTAATTCTTGAAAATGCCAAATCATTTTGGGACCAGGTATCAAAATACTTGTTGCTGCAATAGCGCCCGCTCTATTCAATGCGTTTTGTAGATTTCCCCCAACAGGATTTGTTCCTGCACTTGCCCCATAAGTAATTGCTTCATACATCAACCTGTCTTTATCATGACTTTCAGGGTAACCAATCAAACGTTTCCCAGAAAAACCTCTACTAACATGCCCCATTCTTGAAATATTTCCATTAGAAGCATACCCTAAAGCCAACTGTTTATAGGACGTAAACAATTCTCCCCACATCATTATTCCTTTCCCTTCACCAATTTTATAATCTGCCCACTCTTTTTCTTCCGCATCAGACCCTAGGTGTTCAAAAATAACATAATGATCGGGATCCAAACTCCATGAATAATCCGCATATTCTTTAAGCACATCAACCCTATCTTGCTGGAATTGATTTGTCAAAGCATCACTCCCTGTTGCGTTCTGGGTAAATCCTTTCGTTAAATCCCACCTAAAACCATCAATTTTAAACTCGTTTATCCAGTATTTCAACGTTTGCTTCACATAGTTTTTTGTATAATCTGATGAATGATTAAAATCTTCACCGACACTGTAACTATGGGTTGCAACAGTATTAAAATATGGATTTTCAACACTTGGACTTCCCCAACCATCTCCATCTGGATCGTTCATCCACATTCTAACCATTGGATTCCTTCCAAAAGCATGATTAAATGCCAAATCTAACACAACTGCGATATCGTTTTGATGACACAAATCTATCAATTCTTTCAATTTATCTTTTGTACCATAAAATTTATCCAGCGCCATATGAAAAGAAGTATTATACCCCCAACTTTCATTACCCTCAAACTCCATTACAGGCATTAACTCTATTGCATTTATACCTAAATTTTTCAAATAATCTATCTTATCTATAACATCTTGAAAATTTCTATCCGAATCAAAATCTCTAATCAAAATTTCATAAACCACTAAATTATCTTTATTAGGCTTATTAAAATTAGTCACTTGCCAGTTATAAGGCGTTTGACCTGTTTGAAGCACCGTAACTTCTCGCTCTTGTCCAACAGGATAAGAAGGTAAATTCGGATAACTTGCGGCTGGAATCCAAGAATCATCAAACGGAGACAAAACCAATGTTGAACAAGGATCTGCCACTTTCACCAAAATAGGAGAATTTGCAATTGGAGTTTCATCTACAACCCAATATTGATAAGTTTCGATTTGTTCAGCAGTTAAACCCGTAAGTTCTAACCAAAATTTATTGATAACTGGATCTTTTTTCATTGCATATGAAGAATTGGGTTGCCAGTTATTAAAACTTCCAGCTACATATACAAAATCTTTACCAGGAGCTTCCAAAACCAATACAGCTTTTGTATTATCAGCTAAATAATTAATCCCATTTTCTAATCCGATTGGTAGAGCTTCTGAAACTGTAACGGGATTAACAATTACAGAAAATGATTTCGTTTGTGTAATTACTCCTTGTGTTATCTCTAAAACATAATTCTGATTTGAAACAATATTCGTATGATTATATGAATATGTATTTACTCCTGAAACTGCGTTTATAGAAACGCCATTCGCTTTCAAACTATAGTCTGCAACTCCGTTATTATTATTTGCCTCAACAAACAAACTTCCTCCAGAATTTATAATTGTTGTTGAATTCTGAGCGGGTGAAATTAATGTCGATTGAAACAAACCTACTTCTATCAAAATATCTTGCGATTTCTTATCTCCTGAACCATCTTTTGCTTTAATCAAAAAACCAATTCTCCCCATATTAGTTCTTGCATAAAAACTTGAAGGCACGAATGACATTGTATAGGTATCATTAGTTGCGTTATAAGTCAATCTATTTGCTTCATTTGAGTTCGTCCAAGAACCATTTGTTGGACAATCTAAAATATTCGCATCATTACTATCATATGACCAAGACCATAAATACAATGCATTCCCTGCAACACCCCAAGTAGCCTCATTAATCGAATTACCATTTACCGTAATAGTAATATTTTGATTTTCATTGAAGGAAGCTGGCGAAACAGAATAAGTTATTGTTTGTTGCTGTCCAAAAGCCAAAGCAGTAATTAAAAAAGTTAATATTTTAGTAATTTTTTTCATTTGTGAATCTTATTTATTTTTATTAAAGCCTAAAAAAGGGTCATCTAAAACTCCTAGACAACCCTTTTCTTTTATTATTGAGGAATAATTATGTACCTTCCATCTAAGTCATTAAACCAAACATCATAATTACCAGAAGCTTCATTAAATGGAAAATTATTTCCACTTCCCGCTAATAAAGATGTTCCATATTGATGTTGCGAACCAGTATATCTCCAGACATTTGACCAAGTATCATTTGCTCTAATCAAAAACTCATTTCCTGTTGTAAAAGCTACACCAAGAGCATACCATAAATGCGGATTATTAGCATCTTGAACAAAATTAACCTCATCAGTATCTCCCCAACCTCCAATGGCAGCACCAATAATACCCATACTAGTATACACAGGTGCTGCAGAAACATTATATGGAGTAACTGTAAAAGTTCCAGATTGCCCAACTGTTGTAAAACTATAAGTATAATATCCAGCCGTAGCAACATTAAAAGTTCCGGGATCTGAACCTCCACCAGGATTCGCTGCTAGTGTACTACCATCATTTGTTCCCCATTGTGGTTGCCACTGCCCTTTTATTTCTAACATTTTAAATGCTCCTGCTCCAAAATAACCAGTATAAACATAATTATTAGGCACATCTTGGTTTCTAAAAACTGGCGTATTATTATTGTTATTATTCCAATCTGCCGAAGTTGCATTACCTACAAAGTATAAATTTGGAAAAACAACATTATAAGGCGTTACAGAAATCGTAAGAGGATTAGAAATTCTTTCCAAAACACTTCCGTTTTCGTTTGTTGTTCTTGCAACAATTCTTAAATCCATGTTTCCAGCTACACCAGCAACCAAACCTATTCCTAATGCCACAGCATTAAAATCTGCATGAGTAGAAGATAATGTTGTTGCATTTTGAACAGCCCCAACTGAAACTGGTGAAGTAAAACCAGATCCTGATAAATCAGCTTCTATAGTGTAATCTACATCTATACCTAAATTAGAATTTAAAACTGCATCTGTCCAAGTTGTTGTAATTGCAACGCTAGACGAAGACGCGATGGACAGAACAAAACTATCATTTGCAGCAGGACTTGTGAACACCGCAGGATCTGTAGGATATGTAGTCACTAAAAAAAGTACAGCATTACTCAAAGCACTACCAGAATTAACTCGCAAATAGACCGCAATATCCCTAAAAGTAGTTGCTCCTGCATCATGAATTGCAGCATTCAAATCTTCTACAGAAATAGAAAATGTGTTTGAAGTTGAATTTCCTAAATTAAAAATGCTTGTAAACTCAGCATCTAAAGCCATTTCAATACCATAACTAGTGGCACCAGTTAAATTATCATTCCAAGTAATAGTCAAAGCTGAATTTTGCGGAAGACCAAAATTTAAAAACACATTATTAATTCCTGGTTGCTGTAAAACAAATGCAGCATCTGGAGATTTAATTTCTAAACTTTCTTCATCATCACAAGCTGTAAAAATAAGAGCCAATGACAAGACTAAAAGACAGGTTATTTTTTTTATATATAAATTCATCTCAATATTTTTTTAAGATTATAAATTCAACGGAATAAGAATATACTCCCCTGTTAAATCATTATACCAAACATCATAATCATCCTCAACAACTACAGGGATATTCTCCCCATTTGCAATAGCAGTTCCAGAGAAAGACGTTGAACCACCCCAAACTACACCAGCATTGTTTAAAAATTGTAAACCTCCTGGTGTTAAATGTAAGTTATTTACATACCAAATATGACTATCAAAACTTGATTGATTCATTGCAGTAGTTGCACCAGCAGATCCTTGCACTGTCATAGTTGAATAATTCGGTAAAGTAGAGACATCAAAAGCTACAAACGAAAAAGTATTGGTAGCATAATTTATTGTAAATGTATAATAGCCTGGAGTTGCAATTGCTGCATTATTATTTGGAAAAGTTCCAGGATCAGAGCCCGTCCCAGGGTTAACATCTATAGTTGCACCATCATTCGTTCCCCATTGTGGTTGCCAAAGCCCTTTGGTTTCTAATATTTTAAATTCCCCAGCTCCAAAAAAACCTGTATAATGATAGATTTTTGAATTTGAAGCCTCTCTAAACAAAGGATAGTTATTATTATTATTATTCCAATTTGAAGCTGTTGCATTACCCACCAAATAATAATCCATAAACGGATAATTAAAATAAGGATATACATTAAATGAAATACTATTTGAAGCTACAGGCAAACTAGATTGTGTCCCTACTGAAGACACAATTCGTGCATAGACAGTATTCCATGCAAATGGAGGCAAACCAACATTGCCCACTGCAGCATTTAATTCTGCAACTGAAAGCGTTATTGCATTATTTCCGTTTACTGTACCCGTTACTATAGGGTTTGTGAAAGTAGCATCTTCTGATAGCTCTAAACTATAATTAACTGCTGTTTGCTGACCATAATTAGCCAATGTCCAATTAAAAGTAACGGCAGGGTTATTATTATTAACAGGGTCTAACTCAATACTATTAATCGCTAATTCTGACAGAACTACTGGATTAGTTTTAGAAACTTTTAGATCATCTACAGTATCTTCGCATGAACTTAAAAACAAGATAGCACATGCTGTTTGTATAAAAATTACTATTTTTTTCATCTTCTTTTACTTTTGATTAATACCCAGTGTTTTGAGATAAATTAGGGTTTGATGCCAAAGCTGCACTAGGAATTGGAAACACTTTTAAATTACTCGATATTGCAATTCCATTTGATCCGTTTCCTTTCCAAACCCAATTGTAGCTTCCTCCTGTATATTTCCCAAATCGGATTAAATCTTGCCTTCTATGTGCTTCCATATATAGCTCTCTAGATCTTTCATTGATTATAAAATCAAGTGTTAAATCTGAAGCAGTTATGTTAGCAATTGAACTACCATTATTTGCTCTTTCTCTCAACATATTCACATATGAAACGGCATCTGCCATTGTTGCATTTGAAGCTCCTCTTGCAGCACATTCAGCATACATTAAATACACATCTGCCAATCTAAACAAAGGAAAATCAGTATCCACAAACGTAGAATTTGAACCTACTATACCTGTTGAAGATATATTAAAATATTTTCCAAAAACATACCCTTGATCTTTATCTGCTATAGACGTAATTTCAATATTTCGTCCTGCACTAATAATTGTATTTCTAGTATCGTTTGAATAAATTGGATCACTAAAAACCTGAGAAAATTGCTTTCTCAAACGAATAGCACCTCCCCAGCCTCCAACACCAAAATCACTTCCGTTTGCTTCTATTGAACCAACTT
The DNA here is from genome assembly GCF_055384985.1 of Flavobacterium sp. KY-23415. NCBI lineage: Bacteria > Pseudomonadati > Bacteroidota > Flavobacteriia > Flavobacteriales > Flavobacteriaceae > Flavobacterium > Flavobacterium sp. KY-23415. The sequence continues at coordinate 729,238 of NZ_AP044001.1, forward strand.
GTCCATTACATAAAACAGTTGTTGGTCCATAATTTTGAGTTACAACAGCATCTGATTGAAGTGTAAAAATTAATTCTGACGAGAGATGATTGTCTTTTTTAAAATTATTTAAATAAGTTGGATTCAAAACATAACCTCCTGCAATGATTTCATTACACTTTGTTACACACTCTGCATATTTATTTACCCCAATAAAAACCTCAGCATTCAAATACATTTTAGCTAAAATCATATTTGCAACTGCTTGATCTAATCTACCATACTCATTAGATCTAGGAGCTTTTAAACTTGGCAATACACTATTTATTTCAGATTCAATGAAAGTAAAAAGTTGTTGCCTATTGTATTCTGGACCTTGATAATTAATTGGATTATCTTCAGTGATAAAAGGAGCTTTCCCAAACAAATCCATCAAATTATAATATGCTAAAGCCCTTAAAACTCTAGCTTCACTTCTATAAAGATTTATATTTGCAATTTCACTTGCACTAGTTATCCCTCTTGCACTTAATTTCTCAGAAGTTGATTGTCTTAAAAACTCATTGGCAATAGCCACTTCAACCATTGTTCTACTAAACATTCCTAAAATAATAGGATTATCGGCAGTCCAAATATTTCGTTGCAACTCTCTCGTCCCTGGATCGTTTTCGTAACTCCATATTATTTGATCTGCAGTTAAATCTTGCATATACCACAAACATCTACCATATTGACTTGTTCCTGCATCTACACCTTCTAAAAAAGAAGAACCTGCATCGCCAGTTCCTGTTAAAGATAAATTACCATAAACCCCAGCAAGTGCTTGCTTATAAGCCCCAGGTTGCGCATAAAACTCATCCGCTGTTAACACATCGTCATCATCTGGAGTAACATTCAAATCGTCTGTACAAGAAGAAAACAGAAATAGAACCCCTACAAATGCTAATAAATTAAACTTAAAATTTTTCATAGTTATATTTTTTAAAATTTAATATTTGCTCCAAACAATACAGCTCTTTGTCTTGGATAAATTGTATTATCAATTCCGTTATTTGTTATTTCTGGGTCCAAGCCAGAATATTTAGTAATAACAAAAGCATTTTGAACACCAGTATAAAGCCTTAAAGACGCTTTTCCTTCAATCCATTTAGGAAAAGTATATCCTAAAGTAACATTGTCTAGTCTTAAAAAAGAAGCGTTTTCTACATACAAATCGGACAGAATAACGTCTGAAGTAGTCGTAAAACCAGTTTCTGCAACAGAAGTTGGGATATTTCCTAAAGCCGAGGATTGTTGATTTAATAAATTATATTGCGCATTACTAGCATTTACTCCATTATAAATTCTATTTCCTATGCTCGCTCTCATATTGAAAGAAAAATCTATATTTTTATAATTCATATAATTAGCAAATCCGAAAGTAGCATCTGGATCAGCATTCTTATAAACATATCTATCATCACCATTAACAATTCCATCACCATTCAAATCAGCATAAGCACCTTCTATAGGACTTCCATTTGCATCATATAGTTGTTTATAAACATAGAATGAATAAGGAGTAAAACCTTCTCTATGAATTTGAGCTGTTCCTCCTGTACCTGCACCAATTCCTCCTAATAGTATATCAGAATCTAATGCCAATTTATCAATTCTTCTTTCAAATTTTGTAGCATTAAAATTCACACTCCATTTAAACTTATCGTTTTCCACAATGGTTGCGTCTACAGAAAGCTCAATTCCTTTAATAGTCATGTCTCCTATATTTTGAACACCTCTATTTGAAAAATTCCCACCATCTGGCAAAGCTGTTCTAACCAATAAATCTTCTGATTTTTTATAAAAAACATCAAGCGTTCCTTTAATTTTATTACCAAACAATCCATAATCAAAACCAACATTATAGGTTGTTGTTTCTTCCCATTTTAATTTAGAATTAAAAGCAGTAGAAACAGCTATTGGAGTAGCTAACGTTCCGAAAACATATTGCGATGAATTTCCTCCTGTTACATATTGTTGCAAATATGACAAACGATCATTAATATCTTGTTGACCAGTAACTCCATAACCAATTCTTAGCTTCAAATCAGAAACTAATTTAGACTCTTGCAAAAACTCTTCTTTCAATTTCCATGCGAAAGCTGCCGCTGGAAAATTCCCCCATCTATTCTCTTCAGAAAAACGAGAAGAACCATCTCTTCTATAGGACAATGTTAAAACATATTTATCATTATAAGTAAAATTTGTTCTTCCAAAGAAGCCTATCAAAACTAAATCTGGATAACTATCCACATCTGCTATATTACTAGTGTAATTAGGCTGAAGTATATTTCCTGTAGAGAACTTACGTCCTTCAAATTTTTGATAGGAATAGCCCAACGTTGCATCTACTTCTAAGGTGTTGAATGTTTTTTTATAATTAAAATAAGTATCCAAGGATCTGTTTATTTTAATCTCATCTGTAAACTCATCTGCTCCATATGTTCTGTTATTATTATTGGGTGAGGCTCCTGTGAATGGAGAAACCGATTTTTTCCTTTCTCCTTTAGATTGATCAAAACCTAAATTCACTACAGCTCTCAGTTCTGGTAAAAAATGCAATTTATAATCTACTGAAAAATTCCCAAATAATCTGTTATTAATTCCTCTATCATTTGTTTGAATTAATTGTGAAACAGGATTTCTAACCACACTTGGCGTCAATTCTGCATATGCTGGGTCTGTTGCTTGATTCCAATATTCGAAATAACCACCATAATACGAATCCACATCATAAATCGGTTGTGTTGGATCAAATCGTATAGCTGAACCTTCAACGTTTTCTGCAAATCTATTTTTTTCATTTGCATAATTTGCGGCTATATTTATTTTTAAATGATCATCAAAAAATGCTGGATTTAAAGCCAATCCAATAGTATTTCTGTTTAGCTTGTTGGTTAACCTTAATCCTTCTTGATAAGTATTCCCTAAAGACAGTCTTGTTGGTATTTTTTTAAACAAACTACCCCTAATTGAAAGATTATTATCAACCAAGTCTGTCTTTCTGTAGATGGCCTCTTGCCAATCTGTATTTGCATTTCCTAAAAGTCCAACACCTGCTGGATAATGTGTTGCAACAACATCTCTAAATTCATCCGCAGAAAAAACAGCTACTTTTTTTACTAATTTCCCAGCTGCATATTGAAAATTATAATCAACATTTAGTTCTTTCCCACCTTTCTTTGTTGTTATAATGATAACACCATTTGAAGCTCTAGAACCATAAATAGCAGTTGCTGAAGCATCCTTTAAAACAGTAAAAGAATCAATATCACTTGGATTTAAAGCTGCTAAGATTGACGTTGAACCCGTATTGGAAGAGTTTTCTATTGGAAGACCATCAATAACAATTAAAGGATCATTTGAAGCTGTTAAAGAAGCACCTCCTCTAATTCTTATTTCAGATCCAGAACCAGGAGCTCCACTAGTATTGATGGTTAAACCTGCAACTCTACCATTCAATAAATTTTCGGCTGTTACTACCGCACCTTTATTAAACTCTTTAGAAGAAATAGTCGTTACCGCTCCTGTTGCATCTTTCTTCTTTACTGTACCATATCCAATTACTACAACTCCTTCTAATTGATTAGTATCTTCTACCAATAATACTGTAATTTCTTTTTGTCCATTATATAGTACTATCTGTTTTACAAAACCAAGATATGTAAAAACAATTTTATCTCCTTTTTTTAAGTTTGACAGCGTAAAATTACCGTCGAAGTCGGTAGCTGCTCCAGTGCTACTCCCCTCTACTGTAACATTCACACTAGGCAAAGGTTGCTGTGTAGTACTTTCTAGCACAGTTCCCTTTAAAATGTTTTGAGCAAACATCCCTAAAGGTAATATGAGCATGAAAAGTAAAAGTTTTTTTTGTAATGTTTTCATACATTTTATTTTGGTTAAACGCTTTAATAATTATGCTTATAAATCACTTCTAATGTTAAATTTATGTAAAAATGTGAGAAAAAAAAACTAACATTTATTTAGGGCTTACCGAAAACGTTTGCGTGTTGAAAACTTTATTAAAACCGACAGATTTTATAGTAAAAATTGTGATACTAAAAAAATAAAAGTACTTTTATTAAAAATATTGAATATTTAGTCAACAACTTCATGAAACGTAAAGTAACACTCAAACAAATCGCTAAAGAATTAGATGTTTCTATTTCAACAGTGTCCAAATCTTTAAAAAATAGTCCAGAAATAAGTGAAGATACACGACTAAAAGTTCAAGCTTTTGCCAAACTATACAATTACAAACCCAATAATATTGCATTAAGTTTAAAGAATAAAAAAACCAAAACTATCGGAATAATTATTCCAGAAATTGTACATCATTTTTTCGCGACAGTAATTAGCGGAATTGAACAAGTTGCTAATGAAACCGGATACAATGTAATTGTTTGCCTGTCTAACGAATCCTTTGATAAAGAAGTAATTAACCTAGAAATGCTAGCCAATGGCAGCACCGATGGCTTTATTATGTCTTTATCTAAAGAAACACAACAAAAAAAAGATTTTCATCATTTACAAGAAGTCATTAACCAAGGCATGCCTATCGTAATGTTTGATAGAATTACAAACGAAATATTATCAGACAAAGTCATTATAGATGATCAACTTTCAGCCTATCAAGCAGTGAGCCACTTAATAGAAGAGGGACGAAAAAAAATAGCCTTAATCACAACTGTGGACTATGTGAGTGTCGGCAAACTAAGAACGGATGGTTATTTAAAAGCGCTCTCAGATCATTCTATTGCTATAAACAATGATTTAATCATTAAAATAGAAAACATTGAGAATTGTTCCGAAGCAATTAACCACCTAATAGCAAATCAAGATATAGATGCTGTTTTTGCAGTTAATGAACTTTTTGCAGTTGTTGCAATAAAAGCGGCATCTAAACAAGAAATTAAAATACCCGAAGAAATGTCAGTAATTGCATTTACAGATGGTATTATTTCAAAATTTTCTTCACCAACCATAACTACTGTGAGCCAGAATGGGGTTAAAATGGGAAGAAAAGCAGCAGAAATATTAATTGAAAGACTTGAAGACGAAGATGAAGAAAATGAGAGATACAAGACAGAAGTTATAGAAACAAACCTCATTTTAAGAGAATCTACGAAATCGTAATAGTTACATTTAAAATACTAAAAAACAACAACATACAACTAAAAAAAACAAACCAATCAATTAAAAAAAGTACTAAAAAAAAATTGTCAGGTTAAAATAAAACATATATTTGCACTCTATCAAAGCTTGTATTTCACTTCTAAAAAATAAAAGTTTTGATAAGCAATAACGCTTATCGTAAATAATTAATACATTACGATACATGGAAAAGCGTAAGTTAGGTTTTTGGGAAATCTGGAACATGAGTTTCGGTTTCTTAGGAATACAGTTTGGTTTCGCCCTTCAGGGAGGGTTTATGTCTCGAATTTTTCAAACTCTTGGTGCCGACAAAGACGCAATACCTCTTTTATGGATTGCTGCCCCATTGACTGGTTTAATAATTCAACCCATTATTGGTTACTTAAGTGACAATACTTGGCATTCTAGATTAGGAAGAAGAAAGCCCTATTTTTTACTAGGAGCCCTATTATCTTCTATTACCCTATTTTTTGTACCCTATTCTCCAGCACTTTGGATAGCAGCAGGTTTCCTATGGATTCTCGACGCTTCAATAAACATTAGTATGGAACCTTTTAGAGCTTTAGTTGCAGACAAACTTCCGGATTCACAAAGATCCTATGGCTTTGTTATGCAAACATTAATCATAGGGATTGGAACATGGGTAGCTAGTAATTTACCTTGGTTAATTACAAAACTTGGCGTTAGTAATGAGGCTGCACCAGGAATTATACCTATGTCTGTAAAAATTGCATTTGCTATTGGTGGATTGGTATTTCTAATCAGCATTCTATATACCATTTTCACAACCAAAGAATATCCTCCTGAAAATTTAGAAGAATTTCAGAAAGAAAAAAAAGAGTCTCGATTTTTCAACGATCTTTTTAACTCTCTACAAGACATGCCTTCAACAATGAAAAAATTAGGCATCATTCAATTCTTTAGTTGGTTTGCCTTCTTTACTATGTGGAGTCTCGCTACTCCTTCTTTAACAGAACATGTCTTTAAAGCACCCGCACCCATTGAAAAAAATTACAATTTAGAAGATGAAGTTCAACTAGCTCAATTTAATGAAGCAGGAGCTAAATACCAAACTGCCGCAGATGCTGTTGGCTCAGCTATGGGAATTTATGGACTTTCTTCTATGGGATTTGCTCTTCTTTTAACATTTTATACTTCTAAATTTAGAATAAACAGAAAATACATCCATATGTTCTCTTTAATTCTTGGAGGAATTGGATTTATGATGATGAAATATATAGAGAATTCTTTCTATCTCAATATTTCATTTATTCTAATCGGTATTTCATGGGGAAGTATCCTTTCTATGCCCTATGCCATGCTGTCTAGTTCTGTAAATGAGAAAAAAATGGGAATGATGATGGGGCTTTTCAATATGTTCATTGTATTACCACAAATCATTGCAGCATTAGGTGGGATTAATTATATCTCTAAATTATTTGGAGACACTGCAATTGCTCCAATGACATTAGCCGGAGTTTCTCTAATAATTGCTGGACTGTGTAATTTTTTAATAACCGAAAAAAAAGCAATTAGCTTTCAAATCGACTAACCATGAAGACCAAAACATTCATATTCGACCTCGATGGAGTTATCGTTGATACTGCAAAATATCATTTTTTAGCTTGGCAAAGATTAGCCTCTAAATTAGGAATCAACTTTACACCCGAACACAACGAAGAACTAAAAGGAGTTAGTCGTGTAAAATCATTAGACTTAATTCTCGCTATTGGAAATCTTGAAGCATCGCAAGAAGACAAAAACAAATGGCTACAACAAAAAAATACAGAATATTTATCCTATATAGACGATATAGATCAAACTGAAATTTTACCTGGAGTACTCTTTGTTTTAGATTATCTTAAAAAAAACAAACACAATATCGTGTTAGGTAGTGCCAGTAAAAATGCCCGTCCTATTCTTGAAAAAACAAACATCCTACACTATTTCAATGCAATTGTTGATGGTAATGATGTGACCAATGCAAAACCAGATCCTGAAGTTTTCCTTCAAGGAGCAAAAAAAACGAATGACAATCCAAAGAACTGTATTGTATTTGAAGATTCTCTTGCTGGAATTCAAGCTGCAAATATTGCAAACATGATAAGCATAGGAATTGGAGACAAAGAAGTATTACAGGAAGCCGATTTTGTGTTTCCTGATTTTACGCATATCGACATAAATTTTATTGATAACTTAGTGAATAGATAAAAAATGAATCAAGATTATATTGTACCAAACAACTGGTCGATTATTGAAGAAGGATTTGAAGCTGATAGAGTAAAATCTTCTGAAAGTTTATTTAGCATTGGAAATGGTGCTATGGGACAACGTGCTAATTTTGAAGAAAAATATTCTGGAGACACTTTCCAAGGAAGCTATATTGCCGGAGTTTATTATCCTGACAAAACAAAAGTAGGTTGGTGGAAAAACGGTTATCCTCAATATTTTGCAAAAGTCTTAAATGCCCCAAATTGGATAGGTATTAATGTAGAAATCAACGGAGAAAATCTTGACCTAGCTACTTGTGAAATTAAAAACTTTCGACGCGAATTAAACATGCAAGAAGGTTGGTATAATCGTACTTTTAATGCAGTTCTTAAAAATGGAATTGAAGTAGAAGTGAACACCACTCGCTTTCTCTCATTAGAGATCGATGAATTAGGTGCTATAAAATATGAAGTAACACCAATAAACAATGATGCTAAAGTAGCTTTCAAACCTTACTTAGATGCTGGGATTGAAAACGAAGACACCAATTGGGAAGAGAAGTTCTGGGAAACATTAGAAATAAAACATGACGAAAACAACGCCTACATAGTAGCTCGCACTTTAAAAACTAAATTTTCTGTTGCTACTTATATGCAAAATAGTATATTGGTGAATACTATCTCTGCAAATGTCAAACCTGTTGAAGTAGAAAAAAAACCTACTTCAATATCGTTTACTTATGAAATTGCTGCCACAAAAGGTCAGACAGTAGCTATCGAAAAACTTGGCGGTTATACCGTTTCGACCAATCATATAGAAGAAAACTTAATCCCTGCAGCAAAAAAAATCTTAAAAAAAGGAAACGAATTGGGGTTCAACGAACTCTTAAACCTTCAAAAAGAAGCTTGGGCTAAAATATGGGAAATGAGCGATATTACTATTGAAGGCGATGTTAAAGCACAACAAGGTATTCGTTTCAATATATTCCAGCTAAACCAAACCTATCTTGGTAAAGATTCTCGCTTGAATATTGGACCTAAAGGCTTTACTGGCGAAAAATATGGTGGTTCTACCTATTGGGATACAGAAGCATACTGCATTCCTTTCTACATGGCAACAAAAGACCAAAATGTAGCAAGAAGCCTTTTAGAATATCGCTATAATCAATTAGATAAAGCTATTGAAAATGCTGAAAAAAATCTAGGTTTTAAAAACGGAGCAGCCTTATATCCTATGGTTACCATGAATGGTGAAGAATGTCATAATGAATGGGAAATAACTTTCGAAGAAATTCATAGAAATGGGGCTATTGCTTTTGCTATTTTCAACTATTATCGCTACACGGGTGATTATTCATACATTCCAGAAAAAGGCTTGGAAGTTCTAATTGGAATTGCTCGTTTTTGGCATCAAAGAGCTACTTTTTCATCAGATAAAAATCAATATGTAATTCTTGGTGTTACTGGTCCAAATGAATATGAAAACAATGTGAATAATAATTGGTACACCAATTACATCGCAAAATGGTGTATTGATTATACCTGCGAACAGATTGCAAAAGTAAAATCTGAATTTACTGATGACTATTCACGTATTATGAATAAAGTGAACCTTGATGAACCTGAATTAAATGAATGGAAAAAAGTAGCAGACAACATGTATTTTCCTTATTCTGAAAAACACAATGTATTTCTTCAACAAGATAATTTCTTAGACAAAGAATTAGTTAAAGTCTCAGATTTAGACAAATCGCAACGACCTATTAATCAAAAATGGTCTTGGGACAGAATTCTACGTTCTCCCTATATAAAACAAGCAGATACTTTACAAGGTTTCTACTTCTTTGAAGATCATTTTACTAAAGAACAACTAGAAAGACATTTTGATTTTTATGAACCTTTCACCGTTCATGAAAGTTCCCTTTCTCCATGTGTACATTCTATTCAAGCAGCAACTCTAGGAAGAATGGAACAAGCCTATACTTTTTACCTAAGAACTTCTCGTTTAGATTTAGATGATTACAATAAAGAAGTACATGAAGGTTTGCATATTACATCAATGGCTGGTACATGGATGAGTATTGTGGAAGGCTTTGGAGGAATGAGAATTAAAAATAATGTATTACATTTTGAGCCAAGAATTCCTAATCAATGGAAGGGCTATTCTTTTAAAATTAATTTCAGAAATCAAATTCTAAAAGTAGAAGTAACCCAAAATGAAACTAAATTTTCTTTAGAAGGTACTACTTCCATTAAAGTTTTTGTATTTGGAAAAGAAATTTTAGTAGAACCAAACTATCAAGTAACCGTATAATTTTTCATATCAGGATGTCCTAAAAGCAAAGAATCGACACCTATTTGTCACTCCAACATAAGGAAGAGTCTCGTAATCAATGTTATGCAATTTCTTCCTTTGGTCGAAATGACAAGACTACTGACTTTTAGGACACCTCATATTTTTTTAGAAAACATATTCTCCCATTAGAAATAAAAAAGAAAGAAATTATGAATAAAAAAGACAAATAGATAACTTTGGGAATAAACCGTAAAACAACAATATTTTTTACGGAAAATAAGCAATTAACATATTTAATCTATGAAATCGCCATTAGCAACATGTTTGTTATAAACAAACACCAATGATTAAAAGCGACACCATATATGACCGCTAACAAATTAAATTTTACATATATGAAAAAAGTATTTTTATTATTTCTTATTGGTACAGCAATATTTGCACAAGAAAAAACTACAATTTTACCAGAGTCCGACAAAGTTGAAGGTAAAATTATTAGAATTGAAGATTTTCCAACTAAAAACATCACTCCTAGGAATGTAGATATTTGGCTTCCAAAAAATTACTCAGAAACAAAGAAATACTGTGTGCTCTATATGCATGATGGTCAAAACTTATTTGATGCAAACGCAACATGGAACAAGCAAGAGTGGTTAACAGATGAAACAGCAAGTAAATTAATGAACGAACAAAAAGTTAAAGACTTCATTATTGTTGGTATTCATAACATCCCAAACATTCGATTTCTCGATTTATATCCTGAAAAGTCATTACAATATATTCCAAAACAAACAAAAGATTCCGTTTTTACACAAGCAAAAAAACAAGGGATGAATATTACAGAAAAAGATTTCAATGGTGACGGCTATTTAAAATTCATTGTTGAAGAGCTAAAACCCTATGTTGATAGCCATTTTTCAACTCTAAAAGACACAAACAACACATTCATTGGAGGCTCAAGTATGGGAGGATTAATGTCTATGTATGCGATTTGTGAATATCCAAATGTTTTTAGCGGAGCTATTTGTATTTCTACTCATTGGCCAGGAATGATGCCACAAAACAACAACCCTGTTCCTGCTTCCTTTTTTGCATATTTAAAAGACAAAATTCCTTCTCCAGAGAACCATAAATTCTATTTTGATTTTGGAACAGAAACACTAGACCAATTTTACCCACAATATGAAGACACCGTAAATCAATTGTTCTATGACAAAGGTTACTCTATTCAGAATTTCAAAAACCTACGCTTTGAAGGAGAAAATCACACCGCGTTGTCATGGCAAAAACGTCTTGATATTCCATTACTCTTTATGCTAAAAAAATAAAATGAAAAAACTAGTACTACTATTTCTTATTACAACGCTATCATTTTCTCAAAATGCAAACAGACAATTTTCTAAAGTTGAGATTAAAGGCAAAACAATTTCAGTTCAAACAAATGACGGGGAGTATTTATTCAATTATTTAAACAATAAAATAATAGAAACATCCTTCGTTCCAAGAAATGAAAAATTCAATTCCATTTCACATTTTAAAATAATGGAAAATGGATTCTTTAAAAATGACATTTTAGAAAACGAAAATGAAATTAAAATAGCGACTGATAATATCAAAATAGTAATTACTAAAAAACCATTTCAGATTTCCTACCTCAACAACGAAAATAAGCTCATTCTTTCCGAAAAAAACGGTTACATTAAAAAAGACAGTACAGAAACACTCGATTTCAATCTAACTCCTGATGAAGTATTATATGGTGGTGGTGCACGCGTTTTAGGTATGAACCGAAGAGGAAATAGACTACAACTATATAACAAAGCACATTACGGCTATGAAAACAAATCGGAGTTAATGAACTATACTTTACCAATAGTCATTTCTTCAAAAAAGTATATGCTTCATTTTGACAATGCTCCAATTGGTTATTTAGATTTGGATAGCAAAAAAAATAACACTTTAACCTATGAAACCCTTTCAGGAAGAAAAACCTATCAAGTTATCGTTGGTGACACTTGGGGAGATCTAATAGCAAACTACACCCTACTCACAGGAAGACAACCCTTACCTCCAAGGTGGGCTCTAGGGAATTTTTCCTCTCGTTTTGGTTATCATTCAGAAGCAGAAGCTAGAAAAACCATTCAGAAATTCAAAGATGAAAAAATCCCTGTAGATGCAATTATTCTAGATCTATATTGGTTTGGAAAAGAGATAAAAGGGACAATGGGAAATTTGGAAGTCTTTAGAGATAGCTTTCCTAATTTCGAAAAAATGATAGCCGATTTCAAAGAACACGGTGTGAAAACAATTACCATAACAGAACCTTTCATTCTAACAAATTCTAAAAAATGGGAAGAAGCAGAAGCAAAAAAAATCTTAGCTACGAACAACGATAATTCACCAGCAACTTGGGATTTTTATTTCGGAAACACAGGTTTAATTGATGTTTTTAAACCCGAAGGAAAGCAATGGTTTTGGACAATTTATAAAGATCTACACAACAAAGGTGTCTCAGGAATTTGGGGCGATTTGGGTGAGCCAGAAGTTTTCCCATCATCTGCTAACACTTTTACAGGAAAAGCAGATGAAGTTCACAATATTTATGGCCATGAATGGGCTAAACTTATTTATGAAGGTTATCAAAAAGATTTCCCAACAGAAAGACCTTTCATTTTAATGCGTGCTGGAGCAGCAGGTTCACAACGCTACGGAATGATTCCTTGGAGCGGTGACGTAAACCGAACTTGGGGAGGACTTTCAGGACAAACAGAAATTGCATTACAAATGGGAATGCAGGGTTTGGGTTATATGCATTCGGACTTAGGAGGCTTTGCAGGAGATAATTTAGACGATGAATTATACATTCGTTGGCTACAATATGGCGTTTTCAATCCAATTTTCCGTCCACACGCACAAGAAGACGTTCCTTCCGAACCTGTTTTTAGAAGTAACAAAGCAAAAGCACTCGCTAAGCAAGCAATAGAATTGCGTTATCAATTATTACCGTACAATTATAACCTTGCTTTTGAAAATTCCCAAACTGGAAAACCTTTAATGCGTCCCTTGTTCTTCGAAGAAGAAAATAACAAAGCGCTACTTACAAAAGCAGATGGTTATTTATGGGGCAACGATTTTCTTGTTTATCCTGTTACTGAGACTAATCAGAAAACTAAAGAGGTTTATTTCCCAAACACAGCCAATTGGTATGATTTCTATACAGAAAAAAAATACCAAGGAGGCACAACGCAAACCGTTGAACTAAACGAAAATACTATTCCAACATTTGTTCGTGGTGGTAGTTTCATTCCAATGGCAAAATTGGTTCAAACTACCGACAATTATAATTTAGACCAATTTGATTTGCATTTCTATTTCGATGATTCTCTAACAATTACTTCAGGACAATTATTTAATGATGATGGCTATTCTACAAACACTTTCAAAGATAATAAATTTGAAAAAATATCATTCAGAAGCAAATATAAAGACAACAAACTAGCCATTAGACTAGCATCTGATCATGAATTCATATCAAAAATAGTCAAAGAAGTTACTTTAAAAATTCATAATATTTCTAAAAAACCAAAAAAAGTAATAGTTAATTCTAAAAAAACAAAATATAAATTAGACACTTCCACAAACATTTTAGATCTAAAAATTGTTTTAGAAAACGATAAAAAAGCTCAAATAGAAATACAATTTTAAAATGAAAAACACTATTCTATTCTTCCTTACATCAATACTTTTAATTAGTTGCAATCAAAAAAAAGAAGCAATTGACAACAACATAGAAACAACAACACCTTTTGTTTGGGAAGCAGCCAATGTCTATTTTCTATTAACGGATCGTTTCAACAATGGTGATACTTTAAATGATAATCTATTAGAGCGAAACAAATCAGCTGCTAAATTACGTGGTTTTGAAGGTGGAGACATTCGTGGAATTATTCAAAAAATAGAGGAAGGCTATTTTAGCAATTTAGGAATAAATGCCATTTGGATGACTCCAATTGTGGAACAAATTCATGGTTCAGTAGATGAAGGGACAGGAAATTCGTATGGGTTTCATGGTTACTGGACAAAAGATTGGACAAACTTAGATCCAAATTTTGGAACCCGAAAAGATTTAGCAGAATTAGTTGAAAAAGCACATGCAAATGGAATCAGAATTGTTTTAGACGCAGTAATTAACCATACTGGTCCCGTAACTGAAAAAGATGAGGTTTTCCCAAATGATTGGGTACGCACAACTCCTAAATGCACCTATGATAGTTATGGAAATAACATCAATTGTACTTTAGTGGAGAACCTTCCAGATATAAAAACGGAAAATAATAATACGGTAGAATTACCTCCAATGCTTATTGAAAAATGGAAAAAAGAAGGACGTTATGAAGAAGAAATAGCAGAATTAAATACTTTCTTCAAAGAAACAGGCTATCCAAGAGCACCTAAATATTACATCATGAAATGGCTTTCGGATTATATTGTAGATTTTGGAATAGACGGTTATCGTGTTGACACCGTTAAACACACCAATGAAGATGTTTGGAGTGCATTTGCAAAAATTTGTCAAACAAAATTTGATGCTTTCAAAAAGAACAATCCAACAAAAGTTTTAGACAACAACAATTTCTTTTTAGTGGGTGAAGTATATGGTTATGGCATTTCTGGGAAAAGACTTTATGATTTTGGAGATAAAAAAGTTGATTATTTTGCTCATGGTTTTAATAGTTTAATCAATTTTGATTTTAAAAGCGATGCTAATAAATCTTATGAAGAACTATTTGCTCCATATTCAAATACGTTACAAAATAACCTAAAAGGATATAGTGTCATGAACTATATAAGTTCTCATGATGACGGTTCCCCTTTCGACAAAAAACGAGAAAAAGCAATAGAAGCAGGCACAAAATTATTATTAGCACCTGGTATTTCGCAAATCTATTATGGAGATGAGACAGCTCGTTCCTTAGAAATTGAAGGAACTGAAGGAGATGCTACTTTACGTTCTTTTATGAACTGGGAAGACATCAAAACGAATCCAAAAACAAAAGAAGTATTAAATCATTTTCAAAAACTAGGACAGTTTCGAAAAAAACATCCTGCTGTTGGAGCCGGAAAACACACATTAATTACTTCTTTGCCCTATACATTTAGTAGAACATATAAGACATTTAACTATGAAGACAAAGTAATCATTGCGCTAAATATCCCTAAAGGAGAGAAAGAAATAACCGTTGGAAGTATCTTCAAAGATGAAGACATTGTTATCGATACCTATTCGAATACTAAAGCAACCGTCCAAAACGGAAAAGCCACTTTCAACACGCCTTTTACCATTCTATTAATTGAAAAACCATAACTAACAAATGAAAAAAACAATCTTTACCTTAACTTTCCTTACAGCTTTATTGAGTTGTAAAGAAGAAAAAAAGGAAATAATAGCACAACCTGTTGTTGAAGAAACCAAAGAGATAGCTCAATTTTCTCCAGAAATAGCGGAAAATGCAGTTATTTATGAAGCCAACATTCGTCAGTACTCACCAGAAGGAACATTTAACGAGTTTACCAAAGACATTCCACAACTAAAAGAATTAGGAATTAAAATCATTTGGCTAATGCCCATCTTTCCCATTTCGGAAACAAAAAGAAAAGCGACAGGAGGAAAAGACAGCAAATTTGCTTCAGAAATGCCAAAATCAGAACAATCTAAATATTTAGGAAGTTATTATGCGGTTTCCGATTTTAAAGCCATAAATCCAGAATTCGGAACAATCGAAGATTTTAGAAAACTAGTAAAAACCGCTCACGACAATGGCATCTATGTGATATTAGACTGGGTTCCTAATCATACTGGTTGGGATCATGTATGGCTAAAAGAACATCCAGAATTTTATACCAAAAACGATAAAGGAGCAATTACACATCCCAAAGACACCGATTGGACAGATGTAGCCGACTTGGATTATTCAAATAAAGGTTTACGAAAAGCTATGGTGAACGATATGAAACACTGGTTAAACAATGAAGGTATTGATGGATTTCGTTGCGATGTAGCTGGTTCTGTCCCTACCGAATTTTGGCAAGAAGCAATCCCGCAATTGCGTAAAGAAAAAAACATAGTCATGTTAGCAGAAGCTTGGGAACCAGAATTATTCAAAGATGGATTGTTTGATATGGGTTATGCTTGGGATGGTCATCATGCAATGAACAAAATAGCTCAAGGAAAAGAAACCGTATTGGCATGGGATAACTATATGGAAAAGAGAATGAAAGAGTATGAAGCAAACGACATCTTAATGAATTTTGTAGATAATCACGATGAAAATTCTTGGAATGGAACTATTTCTGAAAGAATGCAGGAGGCTTCAGAAATCATGATGGCTTTGTCCTTTTTAACCCCAGGAATGCCTCTAATTTATAGTGGTGACGAATATGGATTAGATCACCGCTTAAAATTCTTCGAAAAAGACACTATTCCAAAAAACAAAGGTAAAAACTGGACAATTTTTAAGAAATTAGGTAAAATTAAAACCGAAAAAATTGCATTAAATGGCGGAAAAGAAAAAGCGTCATACAAGAAAATAAACACAACCTCTAAAGATAAAATTCTCGCTTTCGAAAGAGAGAAAAACGGAAAAAAAATTATTTTTATTGGCAACATGTCTAAAGAACATCAAGAATTCACAATTGAAACTATTGGTAATTTTAAAAACATTTATGCTAACTCAAGTTTCAACATTGAAAAAGATCAGAAACTCATAATGAAACCTTGGGAGTTTGTAATCCTAGAATAATTCGTTTATTTTTTATATAGCACGAATCGATTAACTTGATTCGTGCTTTTTTTATACATTTGAATTATGCAAAAAATTGGACATAGAGGAGCAAAAGGATATGCCATAGAAAACACATTAGAATCCTTTCAAAAAGCAATAGAGTTGAACGTTGACGCAATAGAATTAGACGTTCACATCTGTAAATCTGGTGAAATCATTGTTTTTCATGACTTCACCTTAGAAAGATTAACTAATGGCTTTGGTGAAATTTCAAAAATGACACTTGAAGAACTCAATCAATTAAAAATAAGAGAAAAACATAAAATTCCAACATTAGAAGAAGTTCTCAACTTAATTGATAAAAAATGCAATATAAATATTGAATTAAAAGGACACAATACTGCTAAACCTGTTTTTGATTTAATCCAATATTATGTAAACCAGAAAAACTGGAACTATTCTAACTTTATTATTTCCAGTTTCCAACAAGAAGAGCTATCTAATTTCAGTCAATTTAATCCAAAAATTTCGCTTGCGATATTAACCCAAGCAAGTGTAGCACAAGCCATCGAATGGGCAATCAAATTTAATGCAAATTATATTCATCCTCATTTTTCGTTATTAACCACAGATAATTGTAATTTTGCAAAACAAAGAGGTTTAAAAATTAATACTTGGACAGTTAATGAAGTATTAGATATTGAACATGTAAAAAAATTCAATATTGATGGTATTATCTCTGATTTTCCAGATAGAATCTAAATCCTTTACTATTATATTTCTGTCAAAACCTAAAATTATGACAGAAATTCAATTTTAAACTATGAATTCAAAATACGATATTATTATTGTTGGTGGTGGTGCAGCAGGTTTTTTTACAGCGATAAACATTGCCGAAAAAAATCCGAAACTTAAGATTGCAATTTTAGAACGCGGAAAAGAAGTCCTCTCTAAAGTGCGCATTTCTGGTGGTGGACGCTGCAATGTTACACACGCTTGTTTCGTTCCAAATGAACTAGCAAAATTCTATCCAAGAGGAGAACGAGAATTAAAAGGTCCATTTCATCAATTTTGTTCTGGAGATACTATTGAATGGTTTGAAAAACACGGTGTTACTTTAAAAATTGAAGAAGACGGAAGGATGTTTCCCGAATCCGATTCTTCCCAAACCATTATTGATTGCTTTCTAAAGGCTACTGAAAAAAACAAAATTGACATCTTAACGCTGCAAAGTGTACAGTCTATTTTTAAAAAAGACGAAGGTTGGAAAATCGACACTAATACAGAAACATTCCTTTGTCAGAAATTGATAATGACAACAGGAAGTAACCCAAAAATTTGGGAAATGCTACATGCGTTAGGGCACACAATTGTTCCTCCAGTTCCTTCTTTATTTACTTTTAACATTAGAGACAACAGAATAAAAGACTTAATGGGTCTTTCTGCAATTGCTTCAATAAAAGTTAAAGGAACCAATTTAAAGTCTTCTGGACCATTATTAATTACCCATTGGGGAATGAGTGGACCAGGAATACTCCGTCTTTCTGCTTGGGGAGCGAGAATTCTTTTTGAAAAAAACTATCATTTCACACTTCAAGTTAATTGGTTAAATGAAACTACTTTTGAAGAATGCTTAGAAGAATTAAAAGAACTCAAAGAGTTGAATAGCAAAAAATTAATCTCCAAATTTTGTCCGTTTGATTTCCCTAAACGGTTATGGGAAAGCTTAACTCTTGTTTCTGGGATTACAACCGAATTAAAATGGGCTGATTTGTCTAAAAAACACATGATTGCTTTAGCAGAACAACTCACAAATGGACAATTTCAAGTAAACGGGAAAAGTACATTCAAAGAAGAATTTGTTACTGCTGGTGGCATTGATTTAAAAGAAATTAATTTCAAAACCATGGAGAGCAAAGTGTTGTCCAATCTCTATTTTGCAGGAGAAATTGTAAACATTGATGCCATTACTGGTGGGTTTAATTTTCAGAATGCTTGGACAAGTGGTTTCATTCTCAGTAATGCTATAACATAAAGAGGCTTTTCTAAAAGTCAGTAATCTTGTCATTTCGACCAAAGGGAGCAATAACACAACACTAATTATAAGACTCCTCCTAGCGTTGGAGTAACAAACAAATGTTGATTTTTTAGTTTTAGGACAGCCTCTTTAATTTCTTTTATTTTTCTCTTCCTCCATCGAGAATGTCTTGCCAATCTTTCAACTCTTGCCATTTCCCTTCATAACATAATTTGGCTTGCCTTGGCCATGTTCCTGGATCGTGTATTTGAAAACGTTCTCCAGCTTTAAGCAAAATCTCTCTACATCTATCAACCGATGTTTCCGACAAAGACTTCCAAGTTAAAATTCCTGATGTTTTGAAAAGCTCTTCAATTTTTGGACCAATTCCTTCAATAATTTTCAAATCATTTTCATTAATTTTCTTACCAAAAACTGCTTTAACAACTTCACTATCAAAAGGGATAATATTATTTTTTTCTGTAACAGTTTCCGCAAATGAAGAACGTTTAGTTGATGCTTCTGTTACTTGAGATCTTAATTTCTCCATATCCAATCTCAATTGCGAGTTGCGTCTATTACAACTATCTAAATCATCTTTCAAAGAATCATAATCTCCCTCTGACCCCACTGAAACCCTCTTTCCTAATAAATAGCCTAATATTCCGCAAATAATACCCACCAATGCAGGTATTAAAAAACATAATAAATTCATAGTATAGTATTTGTTAGTTAATGTATTTCTTATTTGATTGTTACTTCCACTCTACGATTTTTTGCTCTGCCCTCTTCCGTTTCATTATCTGCTATAGGGCTTGCTGCACCTTTACCAAAAGATTCTATTTTTTCAGAAGGTATGCCATTTGCAATAAAATATTTCTGAGCAAATTCTGCACGTTTCTTAGAATAATACTCATTCGTGTTTCTTGGACCTACCACATTATCAGTATGACCTACGATGTCTATTTTAGAATCTGGAACATGATTTAAATAATCAACTATAATTCCTAATTTATCTTTTTCTGCTTCTGTAAGTGCAATATTAGATTGACCCGTTTGAAAATATAACGTCAATGGATTCGCTCTAATTTCATTTCGAATTTGAGACCAATCTTTATCTGCTTTAGGATTAACATCTAAGGATAACCAATCAAAAGATACCGCATTATAGACGAGATTGTTTTCTTCAATAAGATTTTGGTCATCTAATTGACTAAACAATTCCAATTTATTTTCAGGTAATCCTTTTTCAACCAAATAATTTTTAATAGCATTTGCTCTAGCCAATCCTAAATCTGGAAAAATAGAATTATTAATTTCTTTTGACGCATAATAGCCTTTAATTGCAAATTTCAAATTAGATTTTTCTAAAACCGATTTCAATTTAGAAATCCCTAAATCAATAGAGTCAGACACCGGAGTAATTACTTTTGCTTCAGAAACATTAAAAAGGAAATTATCAGAACACGTATAATTTAATTCTGGAGATGTAAATCCAAAACCGTTTCTGACTACATTAGATTTTGAAGTGTCTTGATTTTGT
The DNA here is from genome assembly GCF_055384985.1 of Flavobacterium sp. KY-23415. NCBI lineage: Bacteria > Pseudomonadati > Bacteroidota > Flavobacteriia > Flavobacteriales > Flavobacteriaceae > Flavobacterium > Flavobacterium sp. KY-23415. The sequence goes on from NZ_AP044001.1 coordinate 749,258, forward strand.
TCACTACTTATCGTATTTGTTTCAAGAGATTCACTCGCTTTCGCTTTTGAACAGCAATTACAACAAAACAATAAATACAACCAAGTTCCCAAAAGTATTGTGAGAACTATTCCTAGAAGGTAAATTGCTTTTTTTGACATAATACCATTTTTGAATTTACTCAAAAATAGGAAAAATTAACAAAAAAACAATTATAAAAACCTAAAAATTAAAAGGTTAAGAAAAATTAAATTAAAAATTAAGAAAATAAATTGTAACCGTTAATATTGTAGCGAAAGAAACCCACAGTAAATAAGGGATGAATAATCTACTCGCCATACTATCTATTTTCTTAAAAACAACATAGGTTTCATAGATAATGAGCAATAATAAAATAATTTCAATACTAGCTAAAAGAATATTTTTAAGACCAAAGAAAATAAAAGACCAAAAAGCATTTAACAACAATTGAACCGTAAAAAAGAATAATCCTTTTTTTACTAGTTCTCTATTTTGTTCTAATTTATCCCAAACCAAACCCCCTGCAATTCCCATCATTATAAATAGGAGTGTCCAAACAGGAGCAAAAACCCAATTAGGAGGGTTAAATATTGGCTTCTTGATGGTCGGATACCATGTCTCGATACTGCTTTGAGTCACCAAACTAGACAAATAACCCACCGCTAAACAAATAGCAACAACATAGAATATTTTTAAACTTTTGCTCATCCTAAATAATTTTGAAGCAAATTAACGAATAAAGAGAGAAACAACTAAATCAAATTTGGTATTTTTACCAAAAATTTCAGCTATGCTTACGGAAAAAGATTTTATAACTTCAAATTTTACACCTATTGAGACAGCAAGTTTTGTTTGGAGTGCTCCAAGCAATATTGCATTAGTAAAATATTGGGGGAAAAAAGAAAACCAAATACCCGCCAATCCTTCCATTAGTTTTACTTTAAATAACTGCAAAACAATTACAGAACTTAGCGTTACGAAAAAAGAAAACCATGAAGACTTTTCATTCGACTTATTATTTGAAGGAAAGACAAAAGAAGCATTTAAACCTAAAATTCAAAAGTTTTTAGAACGAATAGAAAAATATTGCCCCTATCTAAAAGAATATCATTTAAGCATCAACACAAAAAACACTTTCCCTCATAGCTCGGGGATTGCTTCCTCTGCCTCTGGAATGGCAGCTTTAGCAATGACCATTATGAGTTTAGAAAAAAAAATAACCCCCTCAATATCCGAAGATTACTTTTATTCGAAAGCCTCTTTTTTAGCTCGTTTAGGCAGTGGAAGTGCTTGCCGAAGCATTAAAGGAGAAGTCGTTATTTGGGGCGAAAACAAAGAAAATCCAGAAAACTCAAATTTATACGGAGTTACTTTGCCAGCTATTCATGAAAATTTTAAAAACTATCAAGATACTATTTTATTAGTAGATAAAGGAGAAAAACAGGTTTCCAGTACCGTTGGGCATGAATTAATGCACAATCATCCGTTTGCAGAAAAACGCTTTGAACAAGCGCATGACAATTTATCCAAAATTAAAACCATCCTAACCGAAGGAAATATTCCAGAATTTATTAAAGTGGTAGAAAGCGAGGCCTTAACGCTTCATGCAATGATGATGACTTCTTTACCCTATTTTATTTTAATGAAACCAAACACTTTAGCCATCATTAATCGTATTTGGAACTACAGAAACGAAACACAAATTCCTGTTTGTTTCACACTCGATGCTGGTGCAAATGTACATGTTTTATATCCTGAAATTCACAAAGAAAAAGTTTTAGATTTTATTAAGAATGAATTAGTTGGCTATTGCCAAAATGAACAGTATATTTGTGATCAAATTGGCAATGGTGCAAAATCATGTTAATTTTTTGTATCTTTACTTAAACCTGAATTTTTAAAAACTTATGAAAGGACCATTATTTTACTCAAAAATATTACTCTTTGGAGAATACGGAATAATTCAAGACTCTAAAGGACTTTCAATCCCCTATAATTTTTACAAAGGAGCGTTAAAAACTGAAGAAAATCCTTCTTCAGAAGCTATTATTTCTAATAAAAGCTTGGAACGTTTTGCCGATTACTTAACGCATTTACAAAACGAACAACCCGACCTTGTTACATTCAATTTGGATCTCTTAAAAAACGATATCAGGAACGGTATGTTTTTCGATTCAAGTATTCCTCAAGGTTATGGCGTAGGTAGTAGCGGTGCCTTAGTAGCTGCAATATATGACAAATATGCTACAACAAAAATTACGGTTTTAGAAAATTTAACACGTGAAAAGTTATTACAACTCAAAGCTATTTTTTCTCAAATGGAATCTTTTTTTCACGGAAAAAGTTCTGGTTTAGATCCGCTAAATAGTTATTTAAGCCTTCCAATATTAATTAATTCCAAAGACAATATAGAGCCTACTGGAATACCTAGCCAAAGTACTCAAGGAAAAGGTGCTGTCTTCTTGATCGATTCAGGAATTATTGGAGAGACCGCTCCAATGGTTAGTATTTTTATGGAAAACTTAAAAGACAATGGATTTAGACAAATGCTAAAATCTCAATTTATTAAACACACAGATGCTTGTGTTGATAATTTTCTCCATGGCGACATCAAATCATTATTTGCTAACACAAAAAAACTTTCTAAAGTCGTTTTAAATCATTTCAAACCAATGATTCCTGAACAATTTCATCAAGTTTGGCAAAATGGAATTGAAACAAATGACTACTATTTGAAATTATGTGGTTCTGGTGGTGGTGGCTATATTTTAGGCTTCACAGAAGATTTAGAAAAAGCAAAAACAGCTTTAAAAGACTACAAACTAGAAGTTGTTTACAACTTTTAATGCACACAAAGCTATTCCACAAATAATCTAGATGCTAAGCCGTAAATCAAAACTTTTTTTAAAAAAAATATTAAGTTTTTTCTCTGTTATTAGAGGCTACAACATTTGGGTAGTAGCACTAGCGCAATATTTGTCTGCCATATTTATCCTAGCCCCCGAAGAAAGAGCATTAGACATTCTTCTCGACTGGAAGATGTTCCTTATAGTGTTAGCTTCTTCACTAACAATAGCTTCTGGGTACATCATAAATAATTTTTATGATGCAAAAAAAGACTTAATCAATAGACCCAAAAAAGTAATGATAGACCGTTTAGTGAGTCAACCAACAAAACTAAAAGTCTATTTTGCTATTAATTTTTTAGTCGTTACTCTTGTCAGTTTTATTTCATGGAAAGCGGTACTGTTTTTTTCTAGTTATATTTTTTTAATTTGGTATTACTCTCATAAGCTAAAAAAAATCCTTATTATTGGCAACATTACTGCTGCTACATTAGCCATACTTCCATTCTTTGGAATCCTAATGTATTATAAGAATTTTTACAGTGTCATTTTCGCACATGCACTTTTTCTATTTTCACTCATCTTCATACGCGAATTAATTAAGGATCTAGAAAACATTGAAGGCGATTTAGCGAACGAATACAAAACAATCCCTGTGCTATTTGGAGAAAGAATAACAAAAAATATCATTTCAATAATTACATCTACTACAATTATACCTATTTATTTTTTAATAGACATTTATGATGTTGGCTACATGGATATTTATTTCTATATCAGCCTAATGCTATTATCCATTTTTCTACTCAAATTATGGAATTCAAATCTGAAAGCGGACTATCTAAAACTGCATTTTTTATTAAAATTTATAATTGTATCGGGCGTTTTTAGTATTATTTTGATAGATCCTATTGTTTTGATACACGGAAAAAAACTAATATCAAGTTATTAGTATATCTTTGCATAAAATATTTAGAGAATGACACGTCACCAAGGAAATGATAAAAGCAAACCAGGCTCTGGAAGACAAGGCGGTTTTAAAAAGAATAGTAGCTCTAGAGGTAATGCACCTATTAGAAAAACACCATCAAAATTTTCTGTAAAACCATCAGAATCAAAAGCACCAAAGACACCAAAAGCAGCATCTAACCCAGATGAAATGCGTCTTAACAAATATATTGCCAACTCTGGAATGTGCAGCAGAAGAGATGCCGACATCTACATTCAAAGCGGTAATGTAAAAGTAAACGGAATCCCAGTTACCGAAATGGGATACAAAGTTAAATTAACCGATGTAGTTCAATTTGATGGCAGTATCATTACTCCAGAAAAGAAAGAATACCTTTTACTAAACAAACCGAAGAACTTTTCAACAGCAGGAGATGATGCAAAAGGAGATGGAAATGTTTTAGATTTAATTAAAGGAGCAAGCAAAAGTAAGCTTCAACCTGTTGGCAGAATGGACAAAACTACTACTGGTCTATTATTGTTCACAAACGATACCGATATGGTTCGCAAGTTTACAACTCCAAACCAACGTTCTTCAAAATTATATCAGGTTACATTAGACAAAAATCTCAAATATGAAGATTTAGAAAAAATCGCTAATGGTTTAACCATCGATGAACATAGAGTCTATGTAGAAGAAGTAACTTATATTGAAGATCAACCAAAAAGTGAAATTGGAATTAAGATGAAAACTGCCAATGTAAAAATTGTACGCAAGATTTTTGAACATTTAAACTATGATGTCATTAAATTAGACAGAGTTACATTTGCTGGTTTAACAAAGAAAAACCTTCCAAGAGGAACTTGGAGATTCTTAACTGAACAAGAAATTATTAATTTAAAAAATAGTTAATACCTTTTTAACCACAGATTATAAAGAAACTTATAATCTGTGGAAAAACAATAAAAAAATGTCCGAGAATCTACAAACAATTGCATACCGTTGGTTTGAAGCCTTCAATGAAAAAAACATTGAAAAATTATTGGCTCTATATGATGACGAAGCAAAACATTTTAGTCCAAAACTAAAAATTAGACAACCTGAAACAAAAGGTTTAATAGAAGGAAAAAATGCTATGCACTCTTGGTGGAAAGAAGCTTTTGAAAAACTCCCTAGCCTACATTATAAGGTTACTTCACTCACTGCTAACACAGACCGTGTTTTCATGGAATATATCCGACAAGTTGAAAATGAAGAAGACATGGCTATTGCTGAAGTATTAGAAATTAGAGAAGGTAAAATCATCTTCTCAAGAGTATATCATGGATAAAATTGTTTTTTAACCGCTAGAACAAACCTTTAAAGACTTTACTAAGTCTTTTTTTGTGGCATTTTAAAAAAATAAAAACACTCTACCATTCCTCCTTTTAATTTTCTACCAAAAAACCAAACCCCCACCTTGGCATTTTTTTTGCGATGACTATAATATGCTACTTCAAAATTGTTGTGACAAAAACAGTAACACATTTCATTTTGTCACAGAAAGTGTGACATTATCCATTTCAAATTAAAATTGACACAAAAACCGTGACGTTTTGTGTTTCAAAATAAAAATTGTCACAGCATCCATTTCAAATCAAAATTACACCATTTACCGCGAAAGTTATACTATTTTATTTTTAAAAAACCAAAAACTAACGCAACTATTTTCAAAAAGCAACTCGAAATTCTTGAATTCCGAGTACAACTTGTTTTGTTGTTTTATAGCGTGGCTACATTTTCATTTTAGGTAACGTCTTAAAAAGTGTCTAAAACATTACCTTAGTTTTTCTATATTTACAATGCAACAGGGCAAAAAGTGATTAAAAAAGTGAACGAGAACAACACCAACATAAACACATACTATTTGTCAGGTGGTTTTCAGTATGAAGAAATCATCACATCAACTACCTCACAAATGCCACAGTTAAAATTCTTCCCACATGCAGAAGGCTATGTCAATGTAGAACAAGGAAGAAGCACTAGCTATTTTAATTATGTGTTTAACTATACCGACCACTTAGGCAACATTCGATTAAGTTATGGATACGATCCTTCAATACAAACAACCAAAATTATTGAAGAGAATCATTATTATGCCTTTGGACTAAAACACACAGGATATAACAGCGACCTGTTGCTTTGGATGGAAGACATAGACACCGATAGAATTAGCCTTCAACAAAGCCAGATCAAGACTGCTGCTCCTGCATTTGTTCCAAAATCTTCTGGTTACCAGTATAAATACAACGGTAAAGAACTGCAAACTGAGCTGGAGCTTAATATGTACGACTACGGTGCTAGGAATTATGATGCTGCACTAGGACGTTGGATGAATATTGATCCATTAGCTGAACAAATGAGAAGACACTCACCTTACAATTATGCCTTTGATAATCCTGTTTACTTTATTGATCCCGACGGGATGGCTCCTACTGGAGCGAATTCAGACCCTATTGAGAGAGATAAAAACGAAAAAATTGTATATGTGCCAAAATACACAACTGAAGTTAGCCATCCATCTGGTAGTACCACTACAGGAGAAATTGGTTATGTTTTTGCTGACGATGGAACTCCTATTGAAGTCATGAAAAATATGGGAAGTGAACCAGGATGGGATAAAAACTGTCACGGAACTAGTTTTGCTGATGGAGAATTTAATATGACCAATGATGAAGCAGCTAAATTAATTGAACATGATGGTTATTCTAGTGTAGATAAAGTTAAAAATATTAAAGAAGGTGATATTGCTATTTACTCTAAGGACGGTAACATTGAACATTCAATGACTGTTACTGAAACTGCCAAATCATTAGATAATATTAAAGTTACAGGGTTGGGTGGTTTAGAAAGTAAAAACAAAACTGTTAAAATAACTGAGGGCTGGAGTCGTGCTGATAACGTAACAGTTATTAGAAAAGATAAAGCAGATAAAGTTATTACAGATGAGCAAATCAAAGAACGTCAGGCAACAGTAGAAAAAATGTAATTATGAAAAAGAGTATTCTAATGATGATATTATTAACAATAATTATATCTTGTAAAACAGTCGACTTAACTCTCGGAGAGAAATATTCCTTGCAAAACGGAAAACGAAACGCAGAAAAAATATTTTTACCTAATAACAGTTATGCTAATAGTTTTGATATTATAAATAATGATATTTTATTTAAAATTTGTTTAAACGAAAAAAGTAAAATTATTTTTATTACAACAAAAGATTTAGATTTTGAGACTAATGGCTTCAAAATAAATCACGAAATTGGAAAAGAACTCAACAAAAAAGAAAAAGAAAAAATTGAAGGTTGGGGTCAATTTATACTTTTAGAAACTGGTTGGTATGCTGGTTTTGATGATAAAGAAATTGTAAATGAAAATTCTAAAATCAAATGTTTTTTTAAGTTTAATTTTAATCAGTCAAATGCCAAATTAAAATTAACTAATAAAAAAAATTAAATTTAAACTAAAGAGGCTGTCCAAAAAGTAAGGACAGCCTTTTTTTGTTGTATTTTATCTCTAAAATTAGTATCTTAGAGTTGACACAAAAATACACAATGGCTAAGATAGTTTTTAAAAATCAAACAGGCAATTCTCCAGAGTTATTTCCTATCAATATTTTCGATAGAATACCGCAAAACCATCCAGTTCGCTTAGTGGAACAAGTTGTTAATCAGTTAGATATAAGTGAAATTTTAAAACACTATAAAGGTGGAGGTACTTCTGCTTATCACCCCGCTCTTCAAGGAGTTCTAATGAAACCGTGATGCTCTACGATGGTCTCCCGACCTCGTAGCAAATAATAAAAAAGCAAAAACCACTCTGTAAAAAGGAGTGGTTTTGTTGTTTTATAGCGTGGCTACATTTATATTTTAGGTAACGTCTTAAAAAGTGTGTAAAACATTACCTTAGTTTTTCTATATTTACAATGCAACAGGACAAAAGGTGATTAAAAAAGTGAACGAGAACAACACCAACATAAACACATACTATTTGTCAGGTGGTTTTCAGTATGAAGAAATCATCACATCAACTACCTCACAAATGCCACAGTTAAAATTCTTCCCACATGCAGAAGGCTATGTCAATGTAGCACAAGGAAGAAGTACTAGCTATTTTAATTATGTGTTTAACTATACCGACCACTTAGGCAACATTCGATTAAGTTATGCCTATGACCCTTCAATACAAACAACCAAAATTATTGAAGAGAATCATTATTATGCCTTTGGACTAAAACACACAGGATATAACAGCGACCTATTGCTTTGGATGGAAGACATTGTTACAGATAAAATGAGCCTTAGAAAAATGTTTACTCCAAAATCTTCTGGTTACCAGTATAAATACAACGGAAAAAAACCTCAAACTGAACTAAATCTTAACTGGGATAGCTTCAAATGGAGAAACTACGATTATGCTATTGGTAGATTTATGAGTATTGACCCTTTAGCGGAAGATTACACTTGTAATAGCCCTTATGCATTTCAAGAAAATAAAATGGGATTAGGAAGAGAATTGGAAGGTCTTGAATTATATTCAGATAGATCAAAAGATGGTAAATCAACAACTTTAACTTACAAAGCTAAAGTTGTAAATAATACAATTAGTATTAGTCAAGCTCAAGTAAATCAACTTGTAAATGAAAGGATTGCAACTACATAAAAAAGTTTTAGTGGAGAAACAGCAGAAGGATTGATGGTAAATTGTAAGGTAATTTTAGATGAAAATGCAACAATTATTTGGGAGTATAATGATGCAATAATTGAAAAGAAAGGTAACCCAGGTGAACCAAACGGCATGGGATACACAGATGATAAAAATAATACACAAGTAAATAAAACACAAGTTAATGTGCCTAATGTATTAGAATTCGATGAGAACGGTATTCCAATAGTTAATGAAAGCAATAATGCTACAGCGTCTAAAACAGGTTCTCACGAAGATGGTCATGTTGGGAGGTTACGTCATGGTAAAGGATTAATGGGTAACAAAGACAACAACACAGAACTTACTAAAGAACAGTGAAGTCAACTAATTAAAAACGTAGAATTACAACAACCTAAAAAAGAAGATTCTCAAAATTAATAACTTAATTATGATTAAAAATACAGTTTATTTTATCGTTTGCTTTTGTTTATTTAGTTTAATTAGTTGTAAAAGTTACAAAGAGGAATTTAAAGAATTTGAAAGCGCATCATACGAACATGTTGTAAAAAAAACGCTAGAAAAATACGATGTTGTGGATGAAAAATATTCTTTGTTAATTTTTACAGATAATTATCTTAATGATAAAGTTTTTGTAAAAAATCATGGTGATACCTTGTTTAATGAAAAATTAATAACGAATGAGCATTATGGTATGGCTAAAACTATTAAAATTAATAATAATTTCGACACAAAAATTGTTGATTATGAAACTAATACCATTATAAATATTAAAAAAGAGACTGCTAAAAAGTATAAATATATATATGTAGAAAAACTAAAATACTACAAAGATGCTTGGGGTAATGACAGCATAGTTAATAAAAAACCATACACAATAACTTATAGTAATTCATTATTAGGTCTAATGTAATTTATATAAAACTCCGCTCTTCGAGGTGTTCTCATGAAAACGAATAGCTCTACGATGGTCTCCTGACCTCGTAGCAAATAATAAAAACAAAAAGCACTCTTGTAAAAAAGGGTGCTTTTGTTGTTTTATAGCGTGGTTACATTTATATTTTAGGTAACGTCTTAAAAAGTGTGTAAAACATTACCTTAGTTTTTCTATATTTACAATGCAACAGGGCAAAAAGTGATTAAAAAAGTGAACGAGAACAACACCAACATAAACACATACTATTTGTCAGGTGGTTTTCAGTATGAAGAAATCATCACATCAACTACCTCACAAATGCCACAGTTAAAATTCTTTCCACATGCAGAAGGCTATGTCAATGTAGAACAAGGAAGAAGTACCAGCTATTTTAATTATGTGTTTAACTATACCGACCACTTAGGCAACATTCGATTAAGTTATGTCTATGCCCCTTCAATACAAACAACTAAAATTATTGAAGAAAATCATTATTATGCCTTTGGACTAAAACACACAGGATATAACAGCGACCAATTGCTTTGGATGGAAGACATTGTTACAGATAAAATGAGCCTTAGAAAAATGTTTACTCCAAAATCTTCTGGTTACCAGTATAAGTACAACGGCAAAGAACTGCAAACAGAGTTAGGACTGAACTTCTACGATTACGGGGCTAGGAATTATGATGCTGCTTTAGGTAGATGGTTGAACATTGACCCGTTGGCGGAGAAGTATTCTCCTTCGTCCATATATCACTATTCTGCAAATAACCCTGTCTTTTTTAAAGAAGTTGATGGAAGATATTTTGTTGGAACCAATGGTAAGAGGGTTAAAATTAGAAAAAGAAATGGGATAATTAGGCTTGGAAAAAATGCTTCTGATGACTTAAAAAGTTTAGTGGATTATGTTAATTCTTCAGGAAGTGAAACAGCTGTTAATCAAATTTTAAAGACAGGTAGAAATAAAAGTAGAATACATGTAAAAGCAGAATACGAAGTCCATGATAGTCCTGATCAATTAGGATATGGTTTAAATGGCCTGCACCAAGCTCATGATGAAGAAGGAAATCCACTCTTGTGGAATGATGAAAAAGGTAATTTTGACGGAATACCTGCTTATGTTGAAGGAGAAGAAGGGTTTACAAAGAAGCTACTATTACAATTTTTATAGGAAATATAAAGAAAAAAGGAGGTGATTTCCCAATAATATTGACAAAAGATCAAGAGATTGCAAGGGTTTTTCAACATGAAACAAATCATAACACAGATAGTGAATTTATACAGGATCTAAAAAATAAACGAGAAGGTAAAAAAAGTTCTGGAATTGGCCCACATGATAATATAATTCCTCAACAAGATCAAGTTATCAAAGAAATTAACAAATTATATGGAGGGTCAGCAGGATCAGCTGATAAAAAAATAATTAATTATGAGAAACAATAATAAAATGAAGATTTTCTTTTTAATTATCAGTACATCTATGTTTTCACAGGGAGCATGGGATTTAAAATATATTCCTATCGATTCCATGAATAATTCTTTTATTAATAAAGAGATTCGATTAGACTTTAAAAACACAAAATATGACATTATAAATGGAAATGTAAGTGTATTTGATATACGAAGATTACTCTCCCATCAAGACACCGTCACATTAGGTGTAAAAGGAAAACTTTATAATTTTACAGAAAATTGGAAAATCTATGATGACTACGGTGTTTTAAGAGAGCAAACATTGGTAAGCTTCGATAAAAAAAAGGAAAACGATGAAACATTAGTGATCAAAGAAGTTTTTATCATGTCAATTGATGATACAATATTAAAATTAAAAATTAATATTTATACTAATTCAAAGTGTAAAAAAACAAATGAAGAGTTAGAAATCGTTGTGAGTAAGTATATTTTAAAAGGACTTTTATTAAGAGCCAAGTAGATGTCCCAATCCCCGCTCCCGCACGAATCCTTTCGTGTGGTAATTAAAACAAGAACAAAAACCACCCCAACCAGAAAGAATAACATATTCCTAAATGTAATTCCAAAAAAATTACCTACACTTTATGATGATACGAAAGATGAATTCGAGTTTACCTCAAAATTTAACCCTAGAGACGATTTTTACCATAAATAAAAACAAAATATAATGAAGAAAATTATAGGTATAATTATATTGTTCTTGTTTAATCATATAGGTTATTCACAGACAAACACAGTAGAACACGTTTCCATCATTGATTTAATTGCAAATGGAAATCTTTACAAAGAAAAAAAACTTTATATTAAAGGTTATTTTGTTGACTCAGGTAGATATGGCAGATTATATCTTAATAAAGAAGATGCGCAATACAGTATTGATGTAAACTCCCTAATGATTAATTATGATTTCTTTGATAATTGCGAAAGAAACCCAAATGATTTATTTGATTTTAATAATTCTTACATTTCATTAACAGCTTACTTCGATGGCATAAAAAACATCTACCAAGGAGGACTTATTTTTAATATTTATGATTTCTCAAAATTAGAAGTTGACGAAAATTAACCAGCTCATAGAGGTATGGTAATGTACCGCTCTTGGAGGAGTTCTAATGAAACCGTGATGCTCTACGATGGTCTCCTGACCTCGTAGCAAATAATAAAAAAGCAAAAACCACTCTGTAAAAAGGAGTGGTTTTGTTGTTTTATAGCGTGGCTACATTTATATTTTAGGTAACGTCTTAAAAAATGTGTAAAATATTACCTTGGTTTTTCTATATTTACAATGCAACAGGACAAAAAGTGATTAAAAAAGTGAACGAGAACAACACCAACATAAACACATACTATTTGTCAGGTGGTTTTCAGTATGAAGAAATCATCACATCAACTACCTCACAAATGCCACAGTTAAAATTCTTCCCACATGCAGAAGGCTATGTCAATGTAGAACAAGGAAGAAGTACTAGCTATTTTAATTATGTGTTTAACTATACCGACCACTTAGGCAACATTCGATTAAGTTATGCCTATGACCCTTCAATACAAACAACCAAAATTATTGAAGAAAATCATTATTATGCCTTTGGACTAAAACACACAGGATATAACAGCGACCTATTGCTTTGGATGGAAGACATAGACACCGATAGAATTAGCCTTCAACAAAGCCAGATCAAGACTGCTGCTCCTGTATTTGTTCCAAAATCTTCTGGTTACCAGTATAAATACAACGGTAAAGAACTGCAAACTGAGCTAGGACTGAACATGTACGACTATGGTGCAAGGAATTATGATGCTGCGCTGGGTAGATGGATGAATATGGATGCTCTTAGTGAATCGTATTTCCCAGTTTCTCCTTATATTTATGCTATAAACAATCCAATGTTTTTTGTAGATCCTGATGGTAATCGAATTATTATTTATTACGGTGAGAATGGAGATAAGGAACAAGAATATCAATATGAAAAAGATAGAGACTATTCAAAAATAGAAGATGCATTCTTAGCTGATGCTTACAAAGCATTATATGCTTTATATAGCACCTCAAATATCGAAATTGATGGAGAAGAAGTAAATATACTTGGTGAACTGATTAAAGATAATAAAGAATTATCTTTAGTTCAAACAGAAAACGGTTCAACCTTCTCTTATGGGAGATCATACAAAAACAGGAAAGACACAAGTGGCAAGTCTAATAATGATATCGGCACACTTTATTTTAACAACAAAGAAGGTGTTCTTTTTGATGATGTGAATGACACTTCAGGAAGAGAATTAGAAGAAATGTTTAAAAATGGCACTCTACCAAATACTGCAAAAATTAATTCACCGACTTCTTATTTAGGTCACGAAATAGTTCCTGCATTTAATTATAAAAGAGACAAAACAAGTTACTTTAACAGAAGAAAGAGTGAACCTGTATATTTTGGTAAAATTAGAATAAGAAATCAAGAAGAAGCAAAGACTACAACATTATCAACACAAATTAATATAAAACTGAATGAGAATCCAAGATTAAATCATAGAGGAGCAGGAATAATAACTCAAGGAGTTTTATCAAATAAACCTAAAAAATAAAATTATGAAAATCAATTTTGTCTTTCTTTTTATATTATGCAGCTTGATATCTTGCAAAACAAATTCTAAAATAAATGATAAAAATTTTGAAAATGAGATTGTTTCAATAAAATTTATGGGTTCAATAAATGATTATTCACGTTCAATTGATGAAAGAGATTTTTGGGGACATAACGAAGAACACGTAATTTTAAAATTTTATGATAATGATTTTTTAGAGTCAATAATAAAAATAAAAAATAATGATTGCTCTAATTTTGAAGAATATAAATACGTATTTATTTTAAGAAATAAAAACACGATAGATACTATTTATTCCGATTATTCTTTAAAAACTTGGATTTTTAAAAAAGAAAACAAGGAAGAAAAGTGTTTTTATGATGATAGTGGTAAGATAGCTAGAGATTTAAGAGATCGATATTCATTTTTTAGAGATTGCTGGTAAAACTGGTAATGTAATTAAAAGATAATAACATGAAAAAAAATCTATTTATAGTAATATTATTTCTTGCATCATGTAAGTCCATACAAAATGAACGTTCTTTATCTGATAAAGTATTCAATTACCATATAGGTGTTGTTGACAATTTTATTAAATCCGAATATATTGACGATGATGTTTCTTTAAGACGCTCTATAGAATTTCTTGAAAGAATTACAAAAATAAAAAGTGATTATTCAGACCAATATATTATGTTTTACAACCCAACAAAAAACAATTTAAAAGATTGGAAAAGATGGTACAAAAAAAATAAGAACAATTTATATTGGAATGAAATTGAGAAAAGATTAGAGTTAAAATAAAAAAAACGATAGCTCGGATTTATCTCCAGCTGCGCATTCTATGATAAAAAAATCATTAGCGCAGATTTGCATTCATAAGTGTTCGAAACCTTAAAATTGGTAATGTATCAAATTTAGTGATGGCGTTTTTATGACTTTTTAATTAATGGTTTAATAATCAATAAAAGCTGAAAAATAATTATAACAAAGATGAACTATATGGTTCATCTTTGTTTATGTTTAAAGTTCTTAAAAAGGGAAAAAAGACAATCTTGTGTATTAAAATTAGTGACAGTGTGGTTTTGTTGTTTTATAGAATACTTTGTATTTTTCTTTTAGCTATAAACGCATCAATTACGGAGAAAATATGATTGCGGTCAACTTCTTCAAACTTACATACTTTTAGAATACGATTACTAGTTTTCTTATTCTGTAAATTGATAATCTCCGAAAACTGCTTCAATTTCTGTAAAAACATCTAGTAATTGATGGAGTCCATCAGTGGTTACTAATTTTTGTTTATATTCTTTAAATCCATGAATACCTTTAAAATAATTTGTATAGTGTCTGCGCATTTCAACGACTCCTACTCTTTCATTTTTCCATTCTACAGACCAAATCAAATGATTACGAGCAGCTTCAATACGATCTCTCATTGTGGGTACTGGCAAATGTTCTCCCGTCTTGAAATAATGTTTAATTTCATTAAAAATCCAAGGATAACCAATGGCTGCCCTACCAATCATCATGCCATCTAAGCCAAATTTGTTTTTATATTCTAATGCCTTTTCTGGTGAATCAATGTCTCCATTACCAAATATTGGCATGTTTATTCTAGGGTTTTCCTTCACTCTGGCTATATGTGTCCAGTCGGAATGGCCTTTATACATTTGAGCTCTTGTTCTTGCATGTATGGTCAATGCTTGCACGCCTACATCTTGCAATCGTTCGGCTACTTCGTCTATATTTATCGAATCTTCGTCCCAACCTAAACGTGTTTTTACTGTTACAGGCAAAGAAGTGCTTTTTATAACTGCTTTAGTTAAGCGAATCATTAAGTCCACATCTTTTAGAACTCCTGCTCCTGCTCCTTTCGATACTACTTTTTTTACAGGGCAACCAAAATTAATATCAACTAAATCAGGCTGAACTGTTTCTACAATTTTTGCACTCAACGCCATTGCTTCTTCGTCTCCTCCAAAAATTTGAATACCTACTGGGCGTTCATAATCAAAGATATCTAGTTTTTGACGACTTTTAATAGCATCTCGTATTAATCCTTCTGAAGAAATAAATTCGGAATACATTAAATCTGCTCCATGCAGTTTACATAAACGACGAAACGGAGGATCACTAACATCTTCCATTGGTGCTAACAAAAGGGGAAAATCTGGTAATTCTATGTTGCCAATTTTGGGCATTTTCTATATTTTTTTTTGCAAAAATACGTTTTTATAGTATTAAAACACAAATGTATAAGCTATAAAAGTATTCGTTGTAATGATATGACTATTTTAAAAAAATTAGAATTCGTTTTTTCTTTTATCGAAAAAATGAATTGGTTTTCTACTCATTGGATTAAAAATCAATTTATTTAATATTTCTTTAGTAGAAAACTCAATTTTTGGTGTTACTCTTAATTTGGCTCTAAAATGATCTTTAATTTGCTGTAGAAAAGCAGGATTTTCATTATTTGTGGCAATTTTAATAACAATCTCATCAGTACCTATTTCGTTAGTCAACACTTCAATAATATGACATTCAATAGCATCAAAATCATTCAAAATATCATTCATTGCAGGAGGATAGAGTGTTGTTCCTTTATATTTTATCATTTGTTTTTTCCTTCCTATAACAGGACCAACGCGTACTGTATTTCTTCCACAAGAACATGGCTCGTCGTGAAGTTGTACTATATCACCCGTTTTAAAACGAACCAAAGGCATTGCTTCTACTCCTAAAGTAGTGAAAGTTAATTCACCCGCTTCTCCTTTCTTAACAGGTTTATTGTTTTCATCTAATACCTCAACTATGATTAGCTCTGGATGATGATGTCCTCCAACACCCTGTTCACATTCAGTGAAGGCGGTACTCATCTCCGTGGAAGCATAGGTAGAAAATAGCTTAATATTCCATTTATCAGTTATTTTCTTTGCTAATATATTCATTGAAAAATCTTGATTTCTTAAGGGTTCTCCAATACATATTGCTCCTTTTATCCCTGAATTATTAAAATCAATGTCTTGTTTTTCGGCATATTCTATCATTTTTAATAAAAAAGAAGGCACCGTAATTAAATAGCTTGGTTTATACTTTAGAATGGAATCCCATTGCAATTCTGGAATTCCTGCTCCAACTCTAACAACACCTACTTTCATTTTTCTGAGCCCTAGAAAATAGGCTAATCCAGCCATAAATCTTCTATCCATTGTGGTCATAAGTTGCACTACATCTCCTTCTTTTATTCCCGCACAATCAAAAGAAATTGCTTCATTATAGGCCAATCTGTCTAAATCACCATCTGTTAACCCAAAGGTAACAGGGTCGCCTAGTGTTCCCGATGTGGTAGCAAAATCAATTACTTTTGAAGTTGGCACACACATAAAATCATCATTATATTGCTGTAGTTCTTCCTTTGTCGTAACAGGTAACAATTGCAAATCTTCAATTGTTTTTATATTATTTAAATCAATGTTCTTTTCTTTAAATAGACGACTGTAGTATGGTGATTTTTCATTAACATAGTGCAACAAATCCATCAATTTTTGCTCTTGAAAGATCTTTATTTCCTTTGGAGTTTTTTTTTCAATTTCTGGAATCATTGTATTTTTCTATTTATTTTTAACACATATTTCTCAATTTCTTTTCTTGATGGTAATGTAGTTATTTCTTTTTTTAGTGCTTCCTCAAAATGTTTTTTTGCTATTTCATATTTTTTCTGACGATAATAGTATAGTCCAGCTTTGTAATGTACTACCCAATAATTTGGATTCAACGCTTGGTAGTCATTAATAAATGATGCTGAAATAGCTCCTTTTTGATCTAAAAACACATCCATTTTTCGATCTTCAATTCTAAACTTTTCATAATCTTTATACGCTTTTGTTTCTATGAAAATATCCTGTGGAATGTTCTTTTCTTCTGTTGCCAAAGATGTTATTGGAGATAATTTTCTTTTTTGTTCTTCACTAAAAATCTTTTTCAAATCATAACATACAAATTCACCTAGCTGATATGGATTTGCAGATACCCATACTAGTTTTTCGCTTGGTTGAAAAACAATACCATGATGGGCCAATAACTGATTGAGGGCTTTCTCATTTCCATAACCTAATGGCTTGTTCTTTAGTCCTTCTCTATTTCTAAGTATTTCTACTGCTACTATAGGGCTAATTTTTACATTTTCAGCAATTAGTTCCTGCATTCTTTCAAAACGATACTTAGAATGACTATTAATTATTTGTGATATATTTCTCTTATCGTCTTTAAAACTATCACTTTGAAAATGATTGGAACAAACAAGTTGGGTCGTATTTGGAACTTCATACACTCCAAAACCATTGGGTGCTACCTCTATTAAAATGGCTTTGTTATCATTGGCACTTCCAACCATAATAGATTCTGACACAAAAACTTTTCTATTCTTTGCAATTGCTATGGCTTCGTCAATATTTTTTGCATATTGTAAAATTTCTCTAGACAGAATTGAAATAGGTGTTTTTGCTACTAAAGGAATCTTTGATTTTCCTGCGTTAATAGTAACCGTTAGTCCTTCACTGTTCATCCCAGAACACACTCCAATCATCCCTGCCCAAGTGACCATCATGAAAGGATAGCCTTTATCTGGTTGTATAAAAGCTACCACTTTATCCTTTGCAAACTCATCACCTGCATAAAAATCAAAATTTCTTCCTATCAACAGGTTTCCATCTTCTGTTTTATCGCCCCAAGCAGCAAAAGACGAACATCCAACTAGTGCTAAATCCTGAAGCGCATGTCCAATATCATGTGCACCATGAAGGTACAGACTTCTTAAATATTTAGGTGCGATATAATTAAAATTATTTGATGTAAACTCAGCTATTCCATAGATCTCCGTTTTATATTCTTCCGGAACATTTAAATATAATTTCCTATTATACCATTTGAGAAAGGAACGCAATACTTTTTGTTTAAACTTTGAGGGAACTATTTCTTCAATTTTAGAAAAGAAAATGGATTCTTGCTTTTTCAGTAATGAATCTGTCAAAGCCCCCATCATTAGCCCTCTTTCTAAAGGGTCACCTGCTACATATAATTCCCAAAGACTTTGTTTGTTTTTTATAAAGAAATGATCTCCAGACACAAACTCTGTATCTGACATCTTATTGATTACAGGTAATTCGGTATTGTATCCTTCCGTAATTGGTTTATGTGATAACGATTTTGAAGTACCACAAGAGGAAAGAATTAAAACCATAATTCCAATAAGCCAAAAACGAATGTTCTCTTTTATTTTCAAACAATTAATCAATGTTATAATTCTTAATTTTATTTACTAAATACTCTTTCCCCACAATATCCGAACAAGTTACTACAGCTCCAATTGTAACTCCTAAGACCCCATGCATATTCACGCTTTGTCCTGTTAGAAATAAATTATCCAATTTAGTTTTTGTTGGAATAAACGTTTTCATCGGCTCGTTTGAATCTTTTACATATCCATACATATTCCCTTTGTGTCCACCAATATAATCTCTATAGGATAATGGTGTTGAAGTATGTATTGATTTTATGCAATCTCTAATTCCTGGAAACTTAATTTCTATTTCTTTTAAAAATCGTTCCGCTTTTCTTGCTTTGAACTCCTCATAGGTTTCTCCTCTACTGTTTTTTTCTGATACTGTATTGAAGGTATTTTCCCATGGTTTTAAATCATCAAAATGCATATAGGTTATAAAGGTCATTCCATCTGCCCATTCATCATTTTCACCTGATGCATTCATTGAACCCATATATGCTTTTGGCCAAGACTCTTCATCGTATTCGTAGGCTGTCCAAACATTATCACTATTTTTAAAATGATAGTAGTTGTTGTTAATATATTTAAATGTTTCAGGTTTAAAAACGATATATAAACTAAATGAAGAAATTACTCCTTCCAAACTTTGAATTCTTTTGTAAAAGGATTTTCTAAAATGTTCTTCTCCAACCATTTTTAAGGTCGTTTTCAATTCAATATTAGAAATGAAGTTTTCTGCTGAAACTTGTGATCCGTCTTTCATATCAACCGAAGTGATTCTGTTATCGGCAACATTAAAATTGGTAACTTCTTTGTATTTATAAACTTCGCCTCCGTACTTTTTTAATTGTTTGATTAGCTGTTTTGTGATTTGACTTCCTCCATGAATACATCTGTAAGCACTTTGTATATATGAATTAACGGACAACGCATGCACATAGAAGGGAGATTTATCCTCAACACCTGCATATAAAAAATTGGTTCCTGCTAATACAGCTTTCAATTTTTTATTATCAGTAATTCCATCAATATATTCTTTTGCGTTAATTGACAAAATCTCGCTTTCATATTGTCCTTCATATTCTAAATTATATAACGGAAATGAATTACAAACTTCTCTTACCTTTTTACAATATTCATTAATTGCTTCTCTTTCATTAGGAAAATATTTTACTAATTGCTCAATAAAATTATCATATCCTTGTGCATGTGGAAATTCTTCATTGGTATCTTCAAAGGAAATAATATCAAAACCATTTTCATCCATTTTTTTAAGCCTTAGATCATCCATTATACCTAAATATTTGAAATATTTATACAAATTCTGACCTTCGCTTAGCCCTCCGATATAATGAATTCCTGTATCAAAAATGGTTTTATCTCTAACAAATGTTTGTAGATTCCCTCCAAATTGATTGTTTTTTTCAAGCACACAAACACTATACCCTTCTTTAGCAAGAATAACAGCCGAAACCAACCCTCCAAGTCCACTACCTATAATGACTATATCATATTGTTCTTTCATCCTTATTTCCTCTTTAAAACAATTAATTTATCAACTTCATTTTCTATACTAAAATGCATAGACAGGATAATATCTTTATAATGTGATGCATTTAATAAAATTACCCTATTTGTTGTTTTTATAACATCATCAATATCATCTCCAACTCCTTTATTTGAAAGCAAGACTACATCATATTTGTTTTGTATAATGGTATCTATTGATTCTACGTATTTTAATTTTCTCTTTTTTGTTAAATAATTGGTTTTTGCTACACCTCTTTTTTCTTCATCTAAAATTAACGAAGTAATATTCCTTTGCGATTGCTGGAGTGTCATTAAAACATCTAACTGACCAAAATCATCTGCTAAATGGAAAACTTTTGCTTTATCAGAAATGTAACTATTTAATTCGTGATAGGTATGCGCATTCTCTTCAAAATCTTTTTTAATTTCGTCTACAATGATAGCCTCTTTGTAGTCAAAACTATTGAAAAGCATTTTCCTAAAATAAAAAGGATCTTCACTTTCTTTGCGCAATTTATTATACTCTTCTTTAAAATAAGCCCCAATCTTTTTTGTTTTTTCACTATACTCTTTTCCAAAAGTTAAACTATCAAATGGAATTCTCTCCAGTATTTCAACTGTAGTCTTGCCTCCATTAATAACAAAATCACCTTTTGGAAGCGTTTCTGAATAGCCATGAATCAATACTGGAACAATGTCTAAATTAAACTGTTCTGCTAAATAAAAAGCCCCTTTATGAAATCTTTTAACCGTATTATCTTCCGACCTTGTTCCTTCTGGAAAAACCATTAACGAAAATCCTTGTTCTACTTTGGATCGCAAATGTTCAACACCATTATCAATACCATTTGATACGGGATAAAATCCTGCTAAACGAACACCTTTTCCAAAAACGGGCGAATTATATACCCAATCACTCACTAAAAACACAATTTTCGGACTTAGGCTACCAACTGCTAAAATATCTAAAAAAGAAGTATGATTTGCTATAATTACAGCAGGTTTATCTAAATTTTCGTTTGATCTATTAATGATTCTTCTTTTATTGGAAGGATATGTTTTTAAAACTGACATCATAAATTTTGACAAAACACCATGGAAAGCTTTTAATTTTTTTTCTCTAGCAATTGGCAAAACTTTCATTAACAAAACACTAACGACTGACAACAGAAAACCTCCTAATCCATAGTAAATAAAAGATAGTACAGAATGAAGAAATCTTCGTATTTCTATTGGTGGTTGTCCTCTTTTTACTCTACTTGTCACAAAAAAACCAAAGACTAAAGGCTGAATTATAAAAGTAATTAACACAGCCGAAAATATTCCAATAATTGCAATTATTGAAATCGATTTTAAGGCTGGATGTTTTGCAAAAATTAAAACACCAATCCCTAAAATAGTAGTTGCTACAGAAAGCATTATAGACGTTCTATACGTTGGTAATTCACTTCTACCGTAGGTATGTTCTTTTTGCAAAGCAGAAGTCATGAAAATACTATAATCTACACCAATTCCAAAAATCAAAGTACAAACTATAATATTAATCACATTAAATTGTAAATCAAACATCCCCATTAATCCTGTAGTAAAAATCCAACTTACCACTATTGGAACGATACTAACTATAACCAATTCTATTCTCTTAAAGGAGAAAAGAAGAATAAAAAACATTGCTATGAACGAATAATTTATTAACCTTCCAAAATTATCCTTTAATGTTCCTAAAAATGTTTCATTCGTTTGTTGACGATCTATCACTACGATATTAGGTTGTTTCTTAATTTCATCAACAAAACCATCTCTTCTTTCTTTTGCGACCTTAACAACTGTAGAAATAGTATAAAAACCTTCTTTTTGAGCTACAAATTCATCTATAAAAAAAGAGGTTATTTTTTTATATTCATCAATAGTAACGGGAGCAAATTGATTTTTTAAATGCTCATAAAAAGTTTCGAAAGAGTTTTCTTTAAAACCAAACTTTCTCCCTTCGTCAATTAAATTTTCTTTAACTTCATTTATTCTTGAAGTATTCCAAAAAGCATTCCATTGGGCAATCTTTTCATTTTGTATTTTCTCTGAAAAAACTAAACCACCAATAGAGCTAAAATTAACAATTTTAAAATCTTCTTTATCCTTTTTTAGAACATCGAACAGATTGTTATTATTTTTTAAAACAGATTCAAAACTAGTACCATAATTAGCCAAATAGATGGATTTCGAATTTCCGTCCGTAATCTTTTCTAATTCACCTTCTACTTTCTTTAACTCTGGAGAAATAAAATTTAGTGATGCTAAATCGTTATTAAATGTCACTTTAGAATAGAAAAATGAACTCACCACTAAAAGAACAATCATTGCTATTACAAAAAACTTATTTTTATGATATGGATAGGCTGCTAATTTGTCTAAAATATTTTTTTCATTATTAAAAATTTTTAAACCTACTACACCTTTATCATTCTTGAATTTATACAATAAAGGAATCAAAATTAAAGAAAAAACAGACGTTGCAGTAACACACAAAGCCGCAAAAATTCCTAAATCTTTCAAAGCTTCAGATTTCACAAAAAATAAACATAGAAAACTGATGGATGTAGTAATTCCACAGAGCAATAAAGGTTTTGAAATATCTTTATAGAGTAGTTTGATATTTTTATTATTTCTCAGATGAGTAAGCACATAAATGGAATAATCTGTTGTTTCTCCTAACAAAATTGAACTAATTCCAAGCGATATTGCTGACACACTTCCTTTCGTGAAATACAAAACAGCTAATGCAAAAATGGCTCCTAATAAAGAAGGAATGAAAATAATTATCGGTGTTGAAATACTTCTGTAGAAAAAAGCTAAAATCAAAATGAGAGCAATCCCTGCAAAAACAGAAGTTAGCTGTACATCTTTTTTTATTTGTGTAGCATTGCCAACTGCTACAGGAGTAGCTCCATAGAAACTAAGAGAGGCCTTATCTTTAAACTTGAGATTCAAGTTATCTTTTATTTTATTTAATTTTTCAACAAAAACAGTATTTTTATCCGTTTCATTGGTGGGCAAGATTGGAGTAATAAACAATAAAATATTCTTTTTATCTTTTGTAATCACAAATCCATCTTGTAACTGAAAATCATCACCAATACTCAATTGTTGCATTTTTTTTAGAGCAATGAATGAAAGCCCTAATGGATCTTTCAAGATAAAATCACGAGACACAATGCCCGTTGGAGAAATTAACGATTTATAACTTGAAGCTACAATCTCAGAAATACTATCTTTTTGAATTTTATCTTGTATTGTTTTATAGTCGCTTTCCTCTAAAAACAAAGGCAAATTGTTATAGACAAAGTCAAAAACTTCTTCTAAATTTTCATCATTCAATCTACCTTGAACTTTTTCAACATACTCTTTGCATTCAGTTTCTAAATCATTTAGAAAAACGTCTGCCATTTCCGATAGAACTTCTGGTTCATTTTCCCCTTCTACAGAAATTTTAACTGTGATTTTATCTGCAAAATTAAGCTGATTTAATACTTTAGCTGTTATATTGGTTTTATCATTCGTTGGAATCAACCTTGTTATATCTTCACTAAATTGAATTTTAAATGCAAAATGCCCAACTAGTAAAAAGAAAACAAAAAAAAGCAAAATAGAAAATAATTTTCTCCTATTCACATAAGAATTAATAGCAATAAAAACTTTTTGCATGATTATTTTTTATTTTTAAAAGTATTAAAAATCATTAAGCACAAATAGGTAACAATTCCAAAAATAAAAGCTGCCAAGGTTGCTAAAACAACACTTCCTATCAGGTATTGCAATATATTATTTTGAATATTGTCAAAGGTAATTGATTTATCTAACTCTACTGAGTTATTATTTTCAAAAAAACAACCTCCAATCTTTAGTGAACCATAAATTATAAAAGGAATAAAAGGTGGAATACTTATATTAGAAGCTGCAAAGGAAATTGCCTTATTTAATTTAAAAAAAATGGACAACCCAATGACCAAAACTGTCTGAAAACCCCAAAATGGGCATATTCCTATAAAAACTCCGAGAGCAACAGACAATGCTTTTTTTAGTGGACTATCTTGATTGTGAAGTATGTTTTCAAGTATGAATCTCTTTATCCCTTTTTTTTTTAGGCTAAAGAATAAATCTCTAGGCTTAATATACAAAAGTGTTATAACAACCAAAATTGTATTTAATATACTTATTCTAGTAAAATCTTTAAATGGTCTAAAATGAGAAACTCGCTCAGAAGGATCGTATAAAACCTTAATAGGAACATTCTTTACAATTACTCCTTTCCATGCTGAACGAACTATGACTTCTATTTCGAATTCAAATTTTCTCGTAAAATATTTTTTAGGAATGCTCTTTAGAGGATATAATCTATAGCCTGATTGTGTGTCTTCTAGTTTTATTCCTGTTTCGAACCAAAACCAAAAATTTGAAAATTTATTTCCAAAACTACTCTTTTTGGGCACTCCTTCTTGAGTCATGTTTCTTCCTCCTATCAACAGGACATTTTTATCATTAACAACTTCATTGATAAAAACTGGTATATCTGATGCAAAATGTTGCCCATCAGAATCTATGGTAATAGCATACTCATAGCCTAAATCAATAGCTTTCTTAAATCCATTTCTCAAAGCCACTCCTTTTCCAGAATTTTTCTCATGATGAATCTGAACTAAATCAGAATAGTCTTTTAAAATAGTAGCTGTTTCATCTGTAGAGCCATCATTAACAATAACAACTCTATTGGTATATTCCAAAACTGAATTTAAAACTCGATTCAAAGTCTTATGATTATTGTATGTTGGAACAATAACACATATTTTTAACTCATCTATTATGTCTCTAACCGATTTTGAATCCATTGTTAATTTACTGAATCTTTTTCAGCCTTTGAAAAGCTTTTAGATTGAAATATAAAATTCTTTAGATATTCTTTTAATGAATTGGATTGATTCTTGTAATTCATCAGAATAAATTCCTTGTCTTCAGCAATATTTTTATTGTACTTAACAATTTTTGGCACATTTTCCTGAACACTCAATCTAATCATTCTTAATTCAACATTTTCAGGTTGCGAGGTGATACTTGATTCGATCAACTTCGCTCCTTCCTTAAATGTTTTTATTTTTTGACCTACTTTCTTCTCATATTTAGAAATCATGGCTAACGAAGCTCCTTTGTATGCAGATAAAACAACATTACCATCAACTGAAACTCCTTCCATTTTTTTCGCAAATTCTTTACTACTTGTTTCAGAGTCATATGCCTTTATATATAACTTTCTTATCTCTTCAACATTAGAGACAAAGAAAGACAGTACAAGTAGGAAAGAATAAATAGTCTTCATTTTTTATACTGTTTTATAAACACTAGACAATTTTAAAGCAGTTGTATCTCCAAAAAAAGTGGTATTTTTTACTTTCACAAGGTTATCATCTGTAAATACAAATTCCAATTCTAACTTTAACTCTGGATTCACAAAAGGATTAATTAAAGCCATAAACTTTACGTTTGAAACGCTTTGCATAAACAAAGAACGCTCGGTCATTTGCTCTGTTAATTCTTTAATAATTTGCATCATGCAAACACCTGGCATTATTGGATTTCCAGGAAAATGTCCTTCGAAAACAGGGTGTTCTTCATTAACCAAAATGATGACAACATATCTGTTATCATCATTTTTAGTTATAGATTTTATTGTATAAAAATTTTCTAAAATCATTTTTTTATTTTACATCAAAAGTATAAGTTGCACCAATACTAAAAACCACATTAGAATGATTACCATCTGAATAATCTAAAACCGGAATAATTCCTTTTTTAATTCTAGCTTCAATTCCAAAATTATCATTGAATTTATATCCCGCACCTAAAATAAAAGTTAAATCAACTTCACTATCAGTATTAAAATCGTCTTCAACTTGAAAATCTAACCCAGGACCAATATGTATATTAAATTTATCTGCAAAAGTAAATTTATTCATTATTTGAACCCCTAAATAAGAAACATTTAAAGTATTAGCATATTTATAATTACCATCTCTGAACTCGAACTTTGACCCTTGTCTCGAATAGTCAATTTCAGGTTGCAAAGTATAGTGATTTGTCAATTTTAAAGCGCCATAAAAACCAACATAAAAATCAGTCTTTGAACTAAACTCTCTTCTTTGCGAGTTAGAATCGTTGTAATAATAAGAATTATCACCTTTAGTAAAATGAGAAAAATTTAAACCTGCTCTAATTCCTGGTTTAAAAGTTACTTGAGCCTCAACTTGAGACAATCCCAAGATTGCAAAAAATGCAATAAAAATTTGTTTTTTCATAAATCAATTCATTTTTGTTTAAAATAATTCAATACAATTTTTAAATCAATATTATAATGTTGAATTACAATATTCTCGGCAAAAGTATTGTTTTTTGCATTAAAACTAATATTAATTTTTTGCTTTCTTTTAGAAGCATGAATAATATTAGTGAGTTTATTATCTATTTTTGAAAGTACGACGAAATCATACTTGTTTTTATTTAATGCCTTTAGTATTAAGGTTGTTTCATCTGCATAACTTTCAGAAATTTTAAATTCTTTTTTCAACAACAATCTAAAATCTTTTTTCAAAGTATTGACTAGAATTTTTTTATCTAGCTCTGACACAATAAAATTAACTTTAAATTCTTCTTCACCTATTTCAAAATCCAAAAGTTTATTTCCAAACTCCGTTGTAAAAACCACTCTGTGTATATCATCATTTATTTTTTTTGCTATAAATATTCCAGACAATTCATTTCCATATACAAAAATGTTAGCCTTATACACATAATCTATTTCTTTGCTAGAAAAATAACTTGGATAATAATTAGCTTCTTTTGTAGTAACTTTCTTTTGATCTTTAATAACATTATTTGTTCCACAAGATTGGCAAATAAATACTAGAAAAAAACTAATTATTAAAAACTGAATCTTCAATTTTCCCATTAATCTTTTTATTACTTAAAACAATTTTTGTGTAATCTTCCGATGATTCGATTAATTTAACCTGAATCACGGTTGCTTCTTCTTTATCAAATGTTAATTCTATCTGTTTGATGTATTTTTTAAGTGAAGCATCTTTTGGTATTAATCTCGTAATATTATTTGCCTTTGTTTTAAAAAAAGAAATATTAAATTCTTTTTCATCAAACATATTCCCACTAACACTACCTATAATTAAAGTATTTATTTTTCCGAAAATTTTACTATTCCCAATATCTACCGTATTCTTTTTACCTTCATCATCGATGAATATTTTATTATTTTTGAATAGAATAGAATAATTATAGGGTTTTTTATATTGCCATTTCAACAAATTAGGAGTAGAAAAATACATTTTCCCTGAACTTTCTATATCCTTGGAAAGAAAATCCATGTGTTTGTACTGTGTAAAATCTGTAGTTAATGTTTGAATCTTTTTAGCTACTGCATTTACTTTTTGTTTGAATGCTTTTATTTCTGTATCATTCATTTTCTCTTCCTGAGCATTACTCACCCAAAAAAACAAACTTAAAAATATTATTAGTATTTTATTACTCTTCATATGCTTTTAAATTGAGTAGTTCTGTTGTTGCGACTACTTTATAATTATTATTTTGCAAAAATAGCAATAATCGTTCCAAAACGCGAACAGTTGTTAACGAAGTATCATGTAAAAGTATTATTCCTCCTGGTGAAACTCTTTTTATTATCCTTTTATATATTATTTCTTCATTTTTCAAAACACCGTCCAATGATCTTATATTCCAACCAATTACATCATATTTAGCACTTCTCAAAGCCTTAGAAATAGCAGGATTTGTCACTCCATAGGGCGGTCTAAAAAAACGTACTTGTTTACCTGTATATTTTTTTATAATTTCATCAGTATCAACTAACTCTTCAATAATTTTCTTTTTTCCAAAGAAATCAAAAAAATGAGAATGCGAAAAAGAATGATTTCCTATCAAATGGCCTTGCTTATCTATTTGACATAGAATGTCAGGATGTTTTTCTATATTTTTACCAATACAAAAAAAGGTAGCTTTGGCATCATATTTCCTTAATAAAGCTAGTATTTGTGGTGTTATTAAACTAGGTCCGTCATCAAAAGTTATTGCAATTTGTTTTTCTTTTACTTCAGGATTGCTACAAAACGTTTTAACATGAACACTCCACTGAATAGAAAAAGAACCAATTAACAAAAGAATAAACCTAAACCCCAAAAGAACACAATAGTACCACCACTCTACTGATATATAGAAGCTAGAGAGGAATAACAAGAAAAAAAATGCAAGAAAAAAAACATTAATCTTTTTATAACTTAACATCTAGTAATTAATGTAAAACTATGATCAATTCCTTTATACTGATTATACAAAACTATAGTTTTATAGTCTGGTTTCACAACTCCATTCACCTTCAAAATATCTGGAATTTCTTGATTTTTAATAATCTTACTACCAATCCATAATCCAAAAGAAGAGGCTGTGTTATATTCTCCACTTAAATGCTTATAATATACTTGCGGTGTATTTTTAAAAATAGTCCCTGACAAATGTGAATAATAAACATCATATTCTACATCTCCATTGTAGCCCAAAACAACTGCATCTATATTATCAATCTCTAATTTATTTTTTTTCAAAAAAACTTTTAATCTTTCTTCAACTTCATTGATCTCCAAAACATTATTCATTTCTACATCTACAATTTCAGCATACGTAGTTGTTGTTTTTTGGTTTTCTAGAACAAAAAAAGTTGCTCCTTCTCCATATACTGCTCCTTTTGTTTTAGATTTTAAAACATTGTAAGGTGCTTCGTTATCTGGTTTAATAATCCCTGCTAATTTGAATAATCTTGAAGTATAATCGCTCATTTCATCAATTCCTCCAACGAGAATCGCTGATGATTCATCTGCATCTATCTGCATTTTCGCATCTAGGATAGCCGACTCAAAAGAGACTGCTGCATTGACGTAGGTGAAGTTATAAGCCTTACATTGAATTCCTAAAGCTATTTGCGACCCGACAGTATTATGTGTGGACTGAATAAAAGATGTTGGTGTTAAAAACTCTTCATTATTATCTATTAATGCTTTTAAAAACTTATCTGAATCTTCAATACATCCCATTCCTGTTCCAGTAATTATAGCATCTAGCTTTTCTACATTAGCTTCTTTCATTGCTAAATTAGCCGCTACAATACCGTTTTTCACTCCCTTAGCCATACGCCTTATCGCTGCTGGAGGAATAAAATCTTTATAAACAGGTGTTTTTATTGGAAGAACATTTTCGCTTACATTATATTCAAACTCTTCTTCAAAAGAATTTTCAAATGTTTTTTGTGCAGAAACACACCCTAGTCCATTAATATATGTCTTTCCCATTAGTTTTTAGAAAAAATTACTGTTGAGCAGTTTCCTCCAAATCCAAATGAATTAGACAAAACATGATCAATATTCTTATTTTTTAATGTTGTTTGCGGAATCATATTAAACTCACTCATAGGTGTCTTAAAATTCAAATTTGGAAAAACCACGTTGTTTTGAATCGCTAAAACACTATAAACAGCCTCAATTGCCGCTGCAGCTGCTAAAGTATGTCCTGTAAATGGTTTCGTTGAGCTAAAATCTGGCACATTTGCTTCACCAAACATTCTGATTATTGCTCTTCCTTCAGACAAGTCATTATTTGGTGTAGCTGTTCCATGAACGTTTATATAATCTATTTTAGACGGTTCTAATCCTGAAACTTGAAAAGCTTTTTCCATAGCTAAAAAAGCCCCTTCTCCATTTTCAGAAGAAGCAGTTTGATGAAATGCATCATTTGCGTTTCCATAACCCGAAACTCTTGCCAATACTTTTTTATTCTCTTTTGCAACAACCTCATCAGACTCCAGAACAAGAAAAGCCGCTGCTTCTCCCAAATTTAATCCTTTTCTATCATTATCAAAAGGAGTATTATAGGTATCAGACAAAATCATTAAGGTTTTGAACCCATTGATGGTAAATTTTGCCAAAGCATCAGTTCCACCCACGATTACACGATCTAACTTTCCTGATTTAATTAATCGAGCTCCCATCATTATGGAATTTGCCGCTGACGAACACGCTGTACTTATGGTTGTTACCAACCCTTTCAATCCTAATTCATCAGCGATTTTTTGTGCTACATCTCCTCCATCATGAGCTCTAATATATTTTACAACCTCGGGATTTTCAAAATATTCATAATAATATCTTTCTGTCATATCCATACCTCCTACACTAGAAGCTGAAATCAATCCTGTTTTATATTCATTGATTGACTTTATTCCTGCATTGGCAACAGCTTGTTTCGCAGCAATTGCTCCTAGCATGGCTGTTCTAGAAAAATTATTATCTTCAGAAAGATTTAATTCTGCTGCTAATTCATTGTTGGTCTTTTTTATTTCACCAACTTTTATAACATCTTTATGAACCGTAACAATATTCTCTATAGTTGAAATTCCTATATTTCCATTTAGTAATGATTCTAAATTTTCTTCTACCGTATTCCCGATAGCAGAAATAATTCCCATTCCAGTTATTGCTACACCTTTCATTTGTTATAATATTTTATTTTAGCAACTTTTAATTTTTCGAACAAGAAACATACCTTTAAAAAAGGTATAGTCTCTGTTTTTTATAGAAAATTTTATTACTTTGTTCTGTGCTCAGTTATATAAGCAGCCATTGTTTCTACCGATTCAAAAATACTTTTTCCTAACTTTGGATCTACCAATTTTATCCCGTATTCTTTATCTAACAAAACAATTAACTCTAAAGCATCAATAGAATCTAATCCTAAACCATCTCCAAATAAAGGATCATTGTCATTAATATCTTCTACATTAACGTCTTCTAAATTTAACACTTCAATAATTTTTCCTTTTAACTCTTGTTTTAATGCTTCCATAATTATCTATTAAATTCTATTTCTAAATTTTCTTTTGTATGTTTTATTTCCCCTTGATTTGAAACCAAATAAAAAAAACCTTTATATTCTTCTTCAAAATATTCAACCCATCCACAAAGCACTTTCTCCGCTTTTTTTGTCCTTATAAGAACATTAGCATAATTTTCCATAAATGAAAAATTAAAGGTGTCAAATATAAAAAAAGAATTCTCACTTTTCAATTGATGCCTAATGCTAATTTCTCCCAAACAAATATTAGGTAATGTATAAACAAAAACTGCCGGACTTGGAAAGTAGTTTTCTTTATCAGAAATTGAATTTTGGAATTTCACATCGGTATCTAAACTTGAGGATTTATTAGCAAATAACAAAGCAATATCATTTTCTTCCGAATCATTAACAACGGATTTTAATAACAATTCTGCTCCTATAAAAGCTAACTTGCTTAAGTTATCCATTTTAAAAAACTTTGGATAATTAAAGTCCATTTCTTGATATACTTTTTTAGCAAAACCAGCAAAGTCTACTGTTTTATCTAAAAAAACATCCATACCGTTCAACAGAATTTTGTTTTGTTGAATAGTACAGAACGAATGTATGTATATATTATTTTCCAAATTCATTTGTTTTTTGAAATATAACTGCTGTATTACAACCTCCAAATCCAGAAGCTGTTTTTAAAAAACAATTTAACGGTTTAAACTCATTTTTTTCTATAACATTTATGGACTGACTTACTCCAATTTCGTCAAAGCCTAAAGATGCAATCAATACATTCTGTAGCAATGTTTGAATCCCTATTACAGTTTCCAACAATCCTGAAGCACCTAACGTATGTCCATAATATCCTTTTAAACTATTAACAGGAACATTCTCCAGGTTTTTTCTATTAAACGCAATTGCTTCCATTTCATCATTAAAAGGAGTTGCTGTACCATGAGCAGAAATATAATCTATATGATTTTCATCTACTTTTGCTTCCAACATAGCACTTTCAATACTTCTCACCAAGCCTTCTCCTGTTCTGGAAGGTCCTGAAATATGATTTGCGTCATTTATAGATCCATCTCCTAACACTTCAACCAAAGCATTTTTAACCTCTGAAGTCACTAATACCGCTGCAGTTGCTTCACCAAGACTAACACCTGTCCTATTTTTAGAATAGGGCTTACATGGTTCATTACTCATGGCTTGAAAAGAATTAAATCCTGACAGTACAAATTCTGACACTAAATCTCCAGCAACAATAAACACATTACTGTATTGATCACTTTGAATTAATCTTTTCGCTACTGAAATTGCCAGAACGCCAGAAACGCAAGCATTAGACACCACAATTGGTTCTGTTTTGAAACCAAAAAAACCAGCTACTTTTTTAGCTAATTTATTCAATTGTGCTGTTTCAACATTATTCGCTAATGCTTTAATATTCCCTTTGGTTGTTGAAAGTAAAAAAGCCGTATTTTCTTGAACTAATGATTCTTCAACTATTGGCTGCAAAGCCAAAATCATCATTTTTTCTAGTTTGGTAAATGTTAAATCTGATGAAATTTTGCTAAAAGCAGCATTTAGTTTAGCTTCATCTATTATGGACGCATAAAAAGGTTCCTTCATTAAAGTTTCATCTTCATATCTTTTTATTCCGCTATTTCCTTCTAAAACATTCTCAATATTTTCCTTCACATCAAAACCTAGTGGTGTGATGCAGTTAATTTTAGATATGTAGACTTTTTTAAGCATTTTCTCTTTTTTGAAATGTTCTATATTATCATTGACACTACATTCTTACTTTTTGAATTAAAATAATTTCAAATAACAATTGACATTACCTTAATAATCCAACTTTTCTTTTCCATTCTTCATAAAAAGGAGGATTAGTTAGCATTAGTTCTCCTTCTTTATTTAAAAAAACCTGAATAGTTTCTCCTGTACAAGCAATTTCACCCTGAGCATTAAATATTTTATATCTATAAATCATCTTTGCTGCAGGTGTATCTACAATTGTAGTTTCAATGCGGAAAACATCTCCATATTTTAATGACAGTTTATGCTCACAGGTAGACTTCACTATAGGTGTTGTGAAGCCACTATCAAACACATCTAAATAGGACAATCCATGTTTTCTACCAAATGCTTCTCTACCATCTTCAAAATAAGTAATATAGTATCCATGCCAAACAATTCCTAATGGATCCGTCTCATTAAAACGAACCCTCACTTCCTGACTTACAACTAATTCATCTGCTTCTTTAAACACTTCTTTTCTTCTCATCGTATATAATTGCTATTGTCGTTGTAGTAATAAAAAACACAAATAATAAACCTAATTCGGGTAAAATATCAAATATTGATGAACTGCGCAAAAGTACATCATAAAAAGCATTTAATCCCCAATTCATTGGCGAACATTTTGCTACCATTTGCATCACTTTAGGCATAGCAAAAACAGGCACCCACACTCCTCCAACTGCTGCTAACACAATGGTTGCTGTTGCACCAAAAGGAGCCGATTGCTCTTGCGTTTTTGCAATTGTTCCAATAAGAACTCCAAAACCAATAGCAGCAAAACCAGAGAATAACGCTACAATCGTCATCAAAATTAATTTTCCTTCAATATCCAGAGCAGGTAATCCTATATGTGGAAAAACAAAAACCGCCAATAAAACCATCATAAAAAACTGAATCAAACAAATTACAGCATATGTAATTGTTTTACCCAACAAGACTATTGCATAGGGAACTGGATTTGTTCTAAGACGAACAAAAGTTCCTTGATTTTTTTCTTTAACAATATTAATGGATAATGGAATTACAATGAAGAAAATCGCAAACAATGTCCACGCTGGAACATTATGTTGCACAGAATTAGGAATTATTTCCTTATTATCATTTCTTGGAATTATTTCTTTAAATGAAATAAAATTACCTTGTTCAAATCCACCTACACTTTCTCCTAGTTGATCTTGAAAAGCAGCATAAATAGACTGTGTTTCTATTTGAGAAATCATTTTATCAACTGTATTCATCACCGCATTTTTAAAGCTCATTTGCACTGCTGGATCGAAATATAGTCTTACTTCCTTTTGTCTTATTTTTTCTTGACTTACAATAGTTTGCGCTTCATCTTCTGTAAAACTATTTATTATTTTATCAACATTCTGATTTATTTTAGATTGTAAATCAACACTCAATTTTGAAGGAATGACTATTGCAAGTTGATATTTTCCTTTAAAAACGTATTCTTTAGCCTGATTTTCCGTTATTTCCTTTCCATCAATTTCTGTCTCTACAGAAAAGGCATCACTTTTTTGTAAATTTTCAATAACTGATTGAGAAACTATTCCATTGTCATTATTAACTAATAGAATTGGCATTTTAGAATCTTTTACCTTTTTAAAAGTACTGTCTTGAATTAGTGTAACCGTTATAATGAGAACTAGTGGCATTACAAACAAAATAATTACACCTCCTAAATCTCTTTTAAGCAGCAAAAATTCTTTGTATATTGACATGAAAAGTTTATACATCATCTCGCAATTCTTTACCTGTTAACGATATAAAAACATCTTCTAAGTTCCTAGCTTCTTCGGTGTTTTTTATTAGATATTCCGGTGTTCCTTGTGCAAATATTTTTCCTTTATCTACTATTGCTATTTCTCTACAAAAATCCTGAGCTTCTGTCAAATGGTGAGAGGTATAGACAATTGTTGTTCCATTCTGATTAATTTTCTTCAAATAATCAATAATTGCATTTTTAGATTGTACATCAACCCCAACAGTTGGTTCATCTAGAAATAAAACTTTTGGATCATGAAGAATCCCTGCAATAAGATTAACCCTTCTTTTCATTCCTCCAGAAAAAGTTTCTACTCTTTTATCTGCAAATTTCAACAAACCTAATAAATCTAAACACTCAACCACTTTTTCTTTTAGTACTTTCCCTTTTAGACCATACATACTTCCAAAATACAACAAATTTTCTCTTGCTGTCATTGTTCCATACAATGCATATTCTTGAGGGACTACACCTATTATCTTTTTTATTTTTAAGGAATTATCTGCATACATTAGATTGGCAATTGTAAAACTCCCAGAAGTTGGTTTTACCAAACCACAAAGTATGGAAATAAGCGTAGTCTTTCCTGCTCCATTAGGACCTAACAATCCATAAATTTCACCTTCATTAATAGTCAAAGAAAAGTCTTCCAAAGAAAAATACTCTGCATCTTTATATCTTTTCGACAATGAATTTATCTGGATAATAGGTTGCATTAACTAATTGCCAATTTTAATTTCTTAAAAAAAACTTCTTCCTTATCAGCAATTACTAAAAGTTCATTAGCAATTGTATTATAAGCATCAACTTGAGTACTTCTATTCTTATAGATTCTTGAAGCATTCACTGCAAAATCTCTCCACATATCCCCTATTATTGTCATTTCTGCGGAAAGTTCTTTTAATTTTTCATTTTTTAAAATAACAGAAGCTTCTTGTAAAAATGCCGCATAAATAAATCTAAATCCTCCCCCACCTGTTCCTATTTCTTCTTGCATTCTTACTATTTGAGCGAGGTAGTGGTTTGCTTTTTTTGTACCGTGTTTTTTAGGCCATTTTTTAATTTTGTTAGCTACAAATCGAATACCTTTTACCCCTATTATTGGTACAGGAGCAAGCATATCTCTACAAGTATTTTTTATTCCTTTTATAATAGCTCCTTCCAAATCTATCTTTTCAGGAATATACACAGGATAATACATCTGACCTCGAGGTGCGAAAGCTCCTTTTGCAAATCGAACCTTATTTAATTCATCATGAGTTAAAGTAGTCACTGTTTCCATCACTGGATCACTAATCAAATAATCCGTTTCTGTTTTTCCATAGACAACTAAATTATGTGCATTAAAGTGAAAACGATACTCATCAGGAAAATACGTTAGATTAAAAACACCAACCTGTAATCCCGTAGGAATGTTTTTCTTTAAATTTTCATCCAATGCTTTAGAAGCATTGATTTCACTAGAAAACTTAACTCTTTTCACTTTAAGCCCTAAACGCTTAGCGAATTTATTAAAAATGGACCCAGGCATTGGTCTATAGCTAATTGCTGGAGCGTAATTGACTTTCAAAAAAGGCAAATAAACAAAAAAAAGTCCAGATCCAATACCAAAAACCATTGGTTCACTGACATTGAATCCGTTATGTTTTAATAAATTTGAAGCAACTCCATTTTCGCAATGTGCAGATTGATGATGCGTAAAGTTCGTTTCCATTATTCTGTTTTAAAGTTTTTCAATTCCTCTAGCGATATATTAAACGCATTAGCATACCTCATTAAAACAGAATCACTTAAGGTTTTAAATATTTTAGGTTTAAAATGACGTTTTACTCTCCATCTCCACATCTCTACATAGCTGGCAAGAATACCAATATCCATTTTATTAAGCTCCATAAAATAATAAATAGGGCTCATCTCTCCATTAGCCACTCTTTCCTTAGCCTCATTTATTCGTTCATTAATTTCTTCTAAAGAATTATTTAATGCTATTGTTTTAGGTTCCCAACCAGAACTCAAAGTTGTCACATAGTTTCCTTCCTTATCTGTAGCATAAATAAGCTCTTTTATATTACTTTTTGATAGATTACTATTATCCTGTGGTACTTCTTCTTCTTTCATTCTTATTGTTTTGAATAAAACTATTTTCTTTCCTGAATAAACAAATTTATTTCGCCTTCAAGAATCAACTTTTCTTCTATAAAAGTTTGGCATTTCATAGTACACAAAGTATAATCATCAGTCACAAAAGTTGATATCAGTTTCGCTTTATTTCTTATGGTTTCACCTACTTTAGCCAAAGAATATACTTTCAAACTCTTCAAAGCACTTATAAATCCAATTACGTTTACTTCTTCTCTGTCCTCATTGTTTTCATCTACATAAAATCCTTTGGCTACAATCGAAGAACACGTTTGCGCAGCATTTTCAATTAATCCTGCTTCTATAAAACACCTATTCTGTACAAAAATATTATCTTCTTTAATGCTAAAAATAGTCTCTACAAATTCAGCATTTATAACAACTATTTCATCGACCATTAACATTGGTTTTCTGTGAGGCAAGTAGTTCTTTATGTCTATAGAAACTTCCATTTATTTAGCTAAAACTGTTTTCATTTGCCCTATAGCTAAAACTTCCTCATTTGATTTTGTAATGATATCCACTAAGGTGATACCTCCAAACTCTTGGAGAATGGAAACTTCTGTTTGAATTTCCTCATTCAAAATTGGCAATCTATTAATTTTTACTTCTTTAATTGAGCCAATATATCCAGTAGGTGCTTTTTCTTTTCTTAAATGATAGGCATACCCTGTATGCAAAGCTACAGACTGAGCCATATGCTCCACCAAACCAGATTCTAAAAAGAATTCCCCATTAAAAAAAATATTATCTCGTGTTATTGTGAATCCAGAAACCAATGATGTTGTGGTAAAGTCATACATTTTATCTACCATTACAAAAGGAAACTTTTGCGGTAATAATTCTTCAACTATATTTTTTTCTAAAATTATTTCCATTTTTAGCAAACTGTTAAATAGGCATATGCAAATGAAAATCTTCCACTCTCTGGAACAGAAAGCAAAATTTTTTCTCCTTTTTTTAGTCTTCCAGAATTCATTAACTCATCCAGAGCTAAATAAATTGATGCTGAACCCACATTTCCTACATTAGACAAATTCATAAACCACTTTTCAAAAGGCAAATCTATACCATTTTCAGACAATGAATTTTTCAAACCATCAACAAAGAAATTTGAAGAAACATGTGGCAAAAAATAATCAATATCATTAGATGTTATTTTATTTTTATCCATTGCATTCTTCATACTTTCCGCTCCTTTAACTAAAATATTTTTATCTAATATTTTAACATCTTGCTTAATAGAAAAAACAGATTCATTAAACAATTCCTCGGTGCTATATTCACTCCAAGGTTTGATATTTCCATCTTCTAGTTTATCTCCTCCTGCATACATGCATGCTTCTAACTCATAAGCAAAAGAATATGCATCCATCCACTCTATTTTTAACGAAATAGGTCCTCTTGGTTGGTTTTCTAATAAAAATGCTCCTGCACCATCAGAAAGCATCCAACGAAGAAAGTCTTTCTTAAAAGCTATTATTGGTTGTTCTTCAAGATTTTTAAGATTTGTTATCTCTTGTTCATATTTATTTGCTTTCATCCAAGTAGAAACCTTTTCTGAACCAGTACAAACTGCATTTTTAGTATTTCCTGATTTTACAGAAAGATAGCCAAATTTTAATGAATTCATACCCGCACAACAAACACCAGATGATGAATTTAATTCAACTGATTGATTTTTCAACAATCCATGAACCATTGCTGCATGTGAAGGTAAAAAAACATCTGGAGTTGACGTCCCACAAGACAACAATTCCATATCTTTCGATGTGAACTGATCATCAAATAGGCTTTCAACAGCATTTTTCGTTAACTCAGCATTATTATGAGTACTATTCCCTTCTTTATCTATAGCATAATAACGACTTGTTATTTTATTATTTCTTAAAACTATCCTTCTTGCTTTTGAGGCTGTATCGTTAATAAATCCCAAATAATTTTCCATTTCTTCATTTGAAACGGCTTCATTTGGCAAATATTTTCCAGTTTTTGTAATGTAAACTTCAAACATAATTCAATTAAATCTGCTAAACTCCTTGATAATACTGTTTTTCCTTTTGTATTGCATTCCTTTTTAATGGATATGTAAAAATGTGCAAGATATACACAATTGGTGATATTAACCAAATTGCAAACCATAAATAAACATTAAATATTTTTAACCAAAATTTTCTATTATCACTCCTCTTCTCTATAAAAGAAGACCATTTCTTAAAAATTTTATTTGCCGTTTTATCTACTTTAACTAAATAAGAACTAATTTTCACAGCTCCTTGTGCAACTAATTCTTTCTGCAAATTGGAAAAATCTTCCTTCTGTAACGCTTTTAAAATTGTTTCTCCAAACTTAGAAGATTCCAAAATATCCTTGTCTGAAACTCCTGGCAAAGGAAAAATTCCTAAATATCTTTTTTTCACACCTGAAAACATCCATTTCACTATTGTCACCACACTTATAAGATTACCAACTCTATCAACAAGAGCTATATTTCCTTTCAGAACAGCGTTGTTTTCTTTCAACAGCACCTTCATTTTTTCTTGAGCCATTACCCACATATTCCTAGAACCATTGATAGTTACAACTGGAGTGTTTTGAAATATTATTTTTGCTTTAGGATGTTTTAAAAAAGAAGTTACTGGCACAGATGGTGACAAATACCATACTTGATAGTGAAACAATATCAAATCATATCTTTTATTCAAAATATCTTCTGGCAACTCTTCTATTTCACTTGGTTTTTGTAAAAAGGTTTCAGGAAAAACATCAAAAAAAGCGTCTTTATTCCAAGGAAATGGAAACTCTTTTTTCATTTTTATTTCATACCAATCCACATTTATATCTTCAGAATTTGATAATGGTTTTATAATATTTTCGGCAATTGTTTTCAATTGTCCTGATTGAGAATAATATATAATA
Organism: Flavobacterium sp. KY-23415; assembly: GCF_055384985.1. Lineage (NCBI taxonomy): Bacteria > Pseudomonadati > Bacteroidota > Flavobacteriia > Flavobacteriales > Flavobacteriaceae > Flavobacterium > Flavobacterium sp. KY-23415. The sequence continues at coordinate 789,118 of NZ_AP044001.1, forward strand.
AGGATATTTTTCATTTTCGATTATTTAAGACACTAATTTAGTCTCCTTACACTTTTATTACTCCTTTAAAAGTCCTCATTTTATCCGATCTTTTTACATGTACCCATTCTGGCCATGTTGAAATATTTTCAGCATCATAGATTCTAATCTTCTGATTAGGATCTTCTATAATTAAATCGTCATTTTCGCAACCTAATATTAAAGCCGCTGTTGACACACCTGAGTGTGTTGCTCCTGCGACCCCATGTGATAATGTACTTGCACCACAAAGATAAAAGTTTTCAAACTCTGTTTTATTCTTATACGAAAAAGGACCAACCTGTTTTAATGTCTTCTCTGTACCATAAACATTACCTTTAGTTGAGTTAACATAAAACTCATTCGTTTTTGGTGTTCCTAACTCTGCTTGAACAATATATTTTTTTGCATTTGGAATTATTTTCTCCATATTGTTCATGAATTTATTGATTACTTTTTCTTTAAAAATCTTATACTCTTCTGTATGATAATCCTTAGCATTCTTAAAATCGGGTAATTTATCATAATCTATATAGGTAACCAATTCGAAATTATGATACCTCCCATTAAAACTAACAGGATCTTTCAAGGTTGTACAACTAATAAAAAGAGCAGGAAATTCAACACCTTCTTCCACATTTCCATTTGTAAGTTCTTCAAAATGCAAATCCATGTCCTCACTCTCTAACATCCATATATTTCCTGAATCAATTCCGAACCGAGTCACATCGACATCTAAAGTTAAAAATAATATCAATGAGGTTACTGAATATTTAGTCTTACTTATCTTTTTTCGAAGTTCTTTACTTAGATGTTCTTTCCCAATTAAATCTAAATAGCTAATTGAAGGATCGGCATTTGAAATAATATTTTTTGCAAATAACTTTTCTCCATTATCTAACTGAACACCAATAGCTTTTTTATTCTCTATAATAACTTTTTTAACATTTTGCTTAACACGTATTTCTCCTCCATGTCTTTTAACACCATTCGTCATAGCTTTTACAATTCCGCCACCGCCTCCCATTGGATAAAACCCACCATCAAAATAATGACTCATAACCGAACAATGTACTGGAAAGCAAGCTCTATTTGGCGGAAGACCGTGATCTCCGCATTGAATATTTAAAATTGTTTTTAATAATGGATTTTTAATATGCCAACCTATGACTTTTTTCAAAGAAAACAAAGCAAATTTTCCAAAATGCTTAGTTCTAAATGGTACTGTTAATTTTTGCCACCATCCTTTTAATTTGGGCATTAATTGCAGTTCGTAATTCACCTTTTCCACGAGAGAAACATACTTTTTAATATTTTTCTCTTCATCTGGAAACTGAGCAATAAGAGTTGATTTTAAGTTTTCTATACCCGCGGGTAAATGAAAAATCTTACCATTTATCAAGCAATGTTCATAAGCCCTTTCGTTCATTCGAAAAAACACCATATCATTTGCTATTCCTAGTCCTCTATATAGTTCGTTTGTAGATTGCCCCTCATCAATTAAACCTACATAGTGCACTCCAGGACTAAATCGTTGACCATTTAACATGAAGCTATGACTCCACCCTCCAGGAACATAATGTTGTTCTAAAACCAATACTTTTTGCCCGGCTCTAGCCAAGCAAATTGCCGTGGCTAATCCACCAACTCCTGAACCAATAATAATAGCATCAAATTCTTCCATACTTTATCTAAAATCTACTAAAATACAAAAGAATATATCTAGTAATTAATTATTTAAATATTATTTAAGTTCATCCCAAAAATCAAAGTAATTAAACCACTGTAAAGGATATTTCTCTACCATACCTTCAACACTCTTACAATATTCTTTAAGCAATGCTTTTTCATCTCTGTGCTTTGCGTGAGACTCTCTAGTATATAAATGGTAATGCAAATTTGCCTCTTTCATTACATATACAAAAACAACTGGAACTCTTAATCTTGAAGCAATAAGAAATGGACCAGCTGGAAATTTTGCTTCTTTTCCTAACAATTCTTCTGTTAACGACTTCACACCTTCAAAATAGCGATCCCCTGTAAAACAAACTAATTCATTTCTTGCTAAAGCAGCGTTTATATCAAAGATATGAGATAAATCTTCTTTTAAAATTATAAATTTTACACTCGGTTTTTTTGTTATTTTTTCCAAATAATCTTTAATAGCTGAATGTTCTAAGTCAGTAGTAACTAAATTAATTTGAAAATCAACATCAATCTCTCCTAAAAAATGTTCTGCTATTTCAAAATTTCCCATGTGAGCACTAATAAGTACTCCCCCTTTTTTTTCTTCAAGCAACCTTTTTAGTATTTCAATACCGTCAAACTCGTAGGTAAATTTATTTTGCAAACCAGCTGCAATAGCAACCTTATCTATTATTGTTTGTCCAAAAGTATAATAGCTTTTGAACACCATAATTTTTGATTTAAAATAAGAAAATCCACATCTTTTATTAAAATAATAAAATATCGCCTTATTACTTGATTTTAAAAAAACGAAATAATAAGACGCTACAAAATATAAAATAAAATATGCAGATTTTACTCCTAATTTTTTTATACAAAAAACGAAGATTTTATATCCAAGGACAGTTCCTTTAGATTTGCCGTCCCATTTACTCATTAAGCAGATTTAAGTTTAATCTTATTTTCAATTAAATCATAAAAATTCTGAAAAGTAGAAATCCCAACGAAATCAGCTTCCACTAATTTAACTCCAAAAATAGATTCGATAGAAACTACTAAATCAACATAATCCAAACTATCCAATCCTAGCGTATCTTTTAAAATTGCATCAGGTTGAACATCATCAGATTCAACTTCAAACTCATCTACTAAAAACTCTTTAATTTTATCTACTATTTCCTCTTTATTCATCATCTTTTTTATACTTTTTTACTACTAATGCTGAGTTTGTACCACCAAACCCAAAAGAATTTGACAAAAATATGTCAAATTTTTTATTTAATGTTGTTTTAACAAGATTTAATTTTGCCGAATCCTCGTCTGGATTTTCTATATTAATATTGGGAGCAATAAAGTCATTTTGCATCATTAATATAGAGTAAATTACTTCACTAGCCCCAGCCATCCAGCACTCGTGGCCTGTCATCGATTTAGTAGAACTAACAAAAGGATTACTCTTTCCAAAAACATTAAAAATTGCTTTTGCTTCATTTGCATCACCAACAGGTGTTGAAGTTGCATGGGCGTTTATATATTCAATTTGGTCTGGACTTAAACCAGCTTCTTCTAAAGCTCTTTGCATAGCTATAGAAGGCCCTTCAACATTTGGAGTAGATATATGCCCGCCATTTGAAGAAAACCCATAACCTACAACCTCAGCAATTATATTTGCTCCTCTCTTAATTGCTGACTCATAACTTTCTAAAATTAAAGTAGCACCACCACCACTTGGCACAAGTCCATCTCTTGATGCATCAAAAGGTCTTGAAGATTTACTTGGATCATCTTCTCTATTAGAGAAAACACCTAAACCATCAAAACTACTCATGGCATATTTGTTGATTTCCTGTGCTCCACCACAAATAATTATATCTTGAAAACCATTTTTAATCAAAAAATAACCTAATCCAACAGAATGTGATCCACTAGCACAAGCAGCACTAACCGTCAAATTAACACCTCTTAATCTAAAAATAGTAGACAAATTCATCGTCACAGTCGAGTTCATGGATTTAAAGATTGCTCCCGATCCTATTAAAGATGTATCTTTTTTTTCCCGAATAATATCAGTTGCTTCTATAATAGCCTTAGAAACACTATCATTTCCATACATAATTCCTACCTCATTATTATCAAAAAAAGCGTCATCTATTCCTGCGTTTTTCAATGCCTCTATAGTAGCCAAATAAGCATACTCACTTTCCTCTCCCATACTAATTCTTTGCCTGCGAGAAAGCAAACTTTTTAAATCAGGTTTAGGAACCATGCCGGTTAAAGCAGATTTGAAGCCAAATTCTTTTCTTTCTTCATCGATTCGTATTCCCGATTTTCCTTGATATAATGATTCTTTAACTTCGTCTAAAGATGTTCCAATACATGAATAAATACCCATACCAGTAATAACAACTCTTCTACTCATTATTTAAAAGTAATTTTATGAATAAATTCCACCGTTTATATTAATAATTTCACCCGTAATATAACTTGCTCTTTTAGACACTAAAAAAGAAACTAAATCGGCTACTTCTTCAGCTTCGCCAAAACGATTCATAGGAATCAATTTAATTAATTCTTTTTCATCTAATTGACTTGTCATGTCAGTTCTAATAAATCCAGGAGCTACAGCATTTACAGTAATATTTCTTTTTGCAACTTCTTGTGCCAAAGCTTTTGTAGCCGCAACGATAGCACCTTTTGCAGCAGAATAATTTGCTTGACCTGCCGTACCTTTTACTCCAGAGACAGAAACCATATTAACGATTCTTCCAAATTTATTTCTTAACATTTTTTGAATAAAAAAGTTAGTTACATTGAAAAAACCGTTCAAACTTGTATTAATCACACTTGTCCAGTCTTCATTACTCATCCACATAAACAAGCCATCTTTTGTTATCCCTGCATTATTAACTATAGCTTCTACTATAGCATCTGGATTTGCCTCTTGCCAAGCTGTTAATACAGCTTTCACTTCTTCATAATTAGCAACATCAAATTGGATAATTTCACCAGTAGCACCATTTTTTATAACTTCTTCTAAAGTTTTTTCAGCAGCTATTTTATTAGCTTGATAATTAATTAAAATATGGTAATCCGATTCTTGCGATAATTTTTTACAAATTTCACTACCAATTCCTCTTGAACCACCTGTTACTAATACACATTTCATACTTTCCTTAATTTATTATTCTAAAAATGGTTCGGCATTATCATACCATTGATCCCCTAGAAGCTTTCCTTCCTTGTTTATGAATCCCCATTTTTTCCCATTTTTAACTCTTGCTAAACCTCTCACAAAACCTTTGTCCTGATTTTTAAAAATAGACAGCAGTCCTCCAGCGGAAATTTCATACAAATTAGGTATTATTAATGTTCCCGATTTATCAACAAATCCCCATTTTCCTTTTTTTACTGGTGCCAATCCATCTTTACTAAACACCTCTGCATCATCATATTTTGGTTCTATTACAAATTCCCCTTTACTATTTACATAACCCCATTGTTTTTTCACACATACTGGAGCTAAATCGTTTACAAATGCTTTTGCTTTATCGAATTGTGGAATTATAGCCCACTCTCCTTTTAAATTTATAAACCCTATTTTTTTCTCTTTCCTAGCATATGTTAAATCTTGAGAAGAAAAGTCCCAAATTTTATCCACACCATCAATCGGCTTAAATTCTCCTGAAATAACTAAACCAAAAGATTCATTTTTCCTTGCCCAAGCTACTCCTTTATAATAGTTTCCTATTTCATCATATTCAATTGCTACAACAACTTTACCTACTTTATTAATTATTCCCCATTTATCTCCCTCCTTCACTCTAGCAAACTCTCCTTCAAATGACTTAATAACATCATATTTTGGTGCAACAATTTCTTTCATTTGATTATTAACAAATCCAACCTTGTTATTTACTCTTATGAAAGCTACTCCTTCTTCAAAATCAAAAATCTTTTCTGTTAATGGAGATTTTATTACTTGTCCCTTTATATCAATGTAACCCCATTCTTTTTCTTTCAAAACAACACAAATTCCACTATCAAAATACTTTACATTGTCAAAAGTTGCTGGTATGACCATTTCTCCTTTAGAATTGATAAAACCCCATTTTCCATTATCTTCAACCGCAGCTAACCCATTAGAAAAATTTTTAGCTACTTTAAATCTAGGCTCTATTGCAATTTTACCTGACTCTGAAATATAACCAAATTTACCATCTTTCTTAACCAGTGCTAATTTTTGAGAATTAACAAACTGCACGAAAAACAACAATACAAACAAAATCCGATTCATCTTATTGAAATTTAATATTTTATACAATTATAAACATATTTTTTAAACAAAATATATTTTACTACAAAATACAATCAACCTCACATCCTTAAAAAAATAATTCGTAGATAAAAAATTTTGTTTAATTAATTATTCATCAAGTACGTTTTTACATTTTGAACATAAGGGTACATTACTTGGTCATCTTTAAATTCAGCAATTATAGTTCTAATATCATCGTATATTTTTCTTGTAACAGATGAAATTTGATCTTTGTGTCCCAAATAATCAATAGCCTGAACAATTGTAATTAATTCTATACTTAAAACTTCAAAGGCATTTTCAATAACTTTAGACGCAATAATTGCAGAATTAGTCCCCATACTAACAATATCTTGGTTATCATTGTTATTTGGAATACTATGAACATACATTGGATTAGATAACATTTGGCTTTCAGCTGTTGTTGAAGTTGCTGTAAACTGAACTCCTTGCATTCCAAAATTAAAACCTAATTTTCCTAAATTAACAAATGGAGGAAGAATTTCATTAATTTTAGAATTCATCAAATAATTTAACTGACGCTCTGCCAACATTGTTAATTTTGCAATTACAATTTTCAACTTATCCATTTCCAAAGAGATATAGTCACCATGAAAATTCCCACCATGATAAACATGTTTTTTATTTACATCAATAATAGGATTATCATTTGCTGAATTAAATTCATCTTCAAGAATTGAAGCAACACTATTAATTGTTTCTAATACAGGACCAAGAATTTGAGGAACACATCTAATAGAATAATACTCTTGTACTTTTTCTTTAAAAACATCTTCATTATTCTCTCCAGAATATAAATGCTCTTCTCTTTTTCTAACTAGAGTACTATCAGAAAGATTTTCCCTCATTCTTTTAGCAATCTCTTGCTGTCCTTTATGCCTTTTAGTTCCATTTAACTCTTCCGACAAATGATCATCGTAGGCTTTCACTAGTTCATTAATAGCACAGGAACATTTAATAGACCAATCTAAAACCTTGTTTGCATAATGAACATTTACTACACCTATTCCTGTCATAACTGAAGTTCCATTCATCAATGCCAATCCTTCTCTAATTTCTACTTGAATTGGTTCTAATTTTTCTATTTCAAAAACTTCTTTTGTTGCTCTACGCTCTCCTTTATAGAAAACCTCACCCTCACCTATCAATACAAGTGCCAAGTGTGCCAATTGCACTAAATCCCCACTAGCACCAACACCCCCATGCTCAAAAATTAATGGGGTAATATCTCTATTAATCAACTCCTTCATTAAGTTTATTACAGAAGGGTGAACCCCTGAACACCCTAAAGAAAGTGTATTTAATCTTGCTAAAATTGCAGACTTAACAAATAAAGGACTTAATGGTTTTCCTACACCTGACGAATGACTTCTTATCAAATTGTACTGTAACTGATTTCTATCTCCATCCTCAATTCTATACTGAGCCATAGGACCAAAACCTGTATTTACACCATATATAACTTTATTCTTTGAAAATTCTTTCAAAAACTCAAAACTTTCATTAACCTTATTTAAAACGGTTTCGCTAATTTCTATTCTATCGTTACCGAAAATTATAGATTCAAATTCCTTTAAACTTAAATACTCTTTTATTGTGTTCATGCAGCAATTATATTTTTAATTAAGTAAATTTCTTTTTTAAAACTTATACATTCTAAATCAATTACACTTAATTTACTGGGTGCAAATGTAATTTAATATCTTCAAAAATTAAATTAACAGCTTGTTTTTTTTATCATTCTAAAAGAATGAATTATATTTTTTCTATCAAAATCAAATTGAACAATATTTATTTTTTCCAAAACTCAACATTATTACAGAACTAACCTGCATATATTATGACTTTGACTACCTTCTTTTTTAACAGTTAAAAACTTTATTTCTAATCAAAAAACAATTTTTATAGAAAAATAATTACTTTTACCCTCTAATTTAAGAGATTTTTAAATACAAGAACATTCAAAATTCAGTGTTATGACTCAAGAGTATGTAGATGTGCTAATAATAGGCGCAGGACCATCTGGATGTGTTTCTGCCTCCTATCTTCACAAGAACAATATTAAAGTTAAAGTTGTTGAAAAAACTAAATTCCCAAGGCTCGTTGTTGGCGAAAGCTTGATACCTCGTGTGATGGATCATTTTGAAGAAGCAGACCTATTAGACTCGTTAAATGCTATGAATTTTGAAAAAAAATTAGGAGCACGATTCATAAGAAACGAAGAAGTTTGTGTCTTTGACTTTAGTAACAAACATGGTGAAGGATGGGATTGGACATGGCAAGTTCCGAGAGCTGATTTTGACAACACCATGGCTCAAGAAATTATTAGAAAAGGAATTGATTTAGAATTCGAATCTGAAGTTATTGCAATTTCATTTAATGAAAAAAAATCAACAACTACAATAAAAGACATAAATGGCAACCTTAAAGAAGTACATGCTAATTTTGTAATTGACTCTAGTGGATACGGCAGAGTTCTACCTAGATTACTCGATCTAGACTCCCCTTCTAAACTGGCTCCACACTCTGCTATTTTTACTCATGTAGAAGACATTAGAAGACCTGAAGGTGAAGAGGGAACACTAATCTCTTTTGACATTCTTGAAACTGAAGTTTGGCTTTGGGTTATTCCCTTCTCAAATGGAAAAACCAGCCTAGGTGTAGTTGGCCCAACTGATTTTATAAACAATCTTGCAAACAATAATTTAGAGGCACTAAACAAGGCTATTAATATGTCTGACCACTATATTAAACGTTTTGGTGGTGTCCCTTTTAGTTTTGAACCCATCAAACTTGAAAACTACTCACGCTCTGTAAAAAAAATGTATGGAGACGGTTTTGCTTTAACAGGAAATAGTTCTGAATTTTTGGATCCAGTATTCTCATCTGGTGTTGCATTTGCAACAGAATCTGGAATGTTAGCCGCTAAATTATATTTAAAAGAATCACAAGGTGAAAATGTTAATTGGGAAACAGACTTTACTGGCTATATGAGAAAGGGAATTGATGTCTTTTCAACCTATGTTAAAGAATGGTATACTGGTAACTTACAAACCTTATTTTTTCATCAACCAGAAAACCCAGATGTAAAAAGAAAAATCTGCGCTGTTTTAGCTGGCTATGTTTGGGATCAAACTAATCCGTTTGTAAAAAAACACAGTAATATTATCAAAAACATGGCTCACGTTATTAACATGGAGAAAACAATGCAAGAAAACAAAGAAGTCTAGATATTATATCTAGACTTCTTTGTTTATAACCTTTTCAATTGCATAACTATATTTTTCGCTAGTTTTTCATATGCTCCAGCAATTCTGTTGCCTTGATCGTATGTTAACTCTTTGGAAATCCCTATAACCTTGTCATATTCTATTTGAAAAAGTATATTTTCTGGATTTTGAGTTTCAAAAAATGTTAATACTGCACTAATTTTTGCAGGTTCAACAGCAGCAAGAGTATATCCAGGATAAACCCAAATAGTTTTTACAGTTAAACTAAACTTTAACAATTCATTTTTTTCTACTTTAATTTCTCCCTTTTTAAATCTTTCATTAAAATAAGAAATAAAACTAGGTTCATACTTATTTTCTCTGTCCGCATACCAATCTTCTTTAAATTTTTCTGCCTTCCACTGCTCACCACTTCTTTTTTCCATCTTTTCTGCTAAGTACTCTTCTTCAGACTCATAACCGTGAACTACTAATTCTGAATAATCGAAAGCAATGTTATATTCTGAAATCTCTTTTAAATTCTTTAAATCACCCGACAAAACTTTAAATCTTTGAGAAAAACCAAGGGTAGAAATAAAGAATAAAATTAACACTAATTTTTTCATTTTTTTCATTCTTTAATTATATCAAAAAGCCCTAGCAATACTAGGGCTTTAATCATAACTTTAATAAAGTTATATTATTTCATTTTCTTAAGCTCTTTCGCTATGTTTTTAGCAAGAGACTTTCCAGTTTTAGCAAACCCTTCACCAATTCTACTTTCATTGCTAAAATTATTTCCCCATTGGTCTCCAGGTGAATTCTCACTTTTTATTTCCAAAAGCACATTCGATCTGTTTGCTGTTTCAACAAATTTTAAATTAGTAGTAACTTTTGCAGGTTGTTTCATAACTGCAACATCCCATCCTGGAAAAATCCAAACAGCTTCTACAATTAAAGTATATTTCGCCGAAGACAAATCCTCTTGAAAAGTTATCTCTCTTTTTTCTTTAGTTAAAACTACATTTATTAATTCTAAAAATTTAGGATTCCAAATTAATTCTTTACTAGCTTCCCATTTCTTTTTCCATACATCTCCGTTACCTTTATTTTTTTTATTTAGATCATTCATTCTATCCTCTACATACTCAGCCTCTGTTTTATTTTCTTTCATCAATGTTAAATTGCTATAATCAAACTCAACATTAACTTCTGTCTCTCCATTAAGAAATTTATAATCTCCTTTTGTAACTTTCATTTTTTGTGCTGTCATTCCCAAAGAGACAAACATCAAAACTAATAATGCTTTTTTCATTTTTATTTAAATTTTTATTATTGCAAATATATCAATTTTGACATGTTATAATAAAACTATCAAATAAATTTTTCCATGTAGTATATCTGAATTAAAAAAAACACTTTACAACCTATTACTTTATTTTATTCAGATTTTACAATTCTCCAAATAACATTCGTTAATCTTCATTCCTCAATCCAAAACTTTAAATTATATTTGCAAATTATATGGTTACTTATTGAACATGTTTTTTAATGTTAATTTTTATAAATATTGCAATTATATAAAACAATAACAACCAAAAACGTAACGAAGAGAAAGTGACACCCTAACAAGAAAATTTAGAATGAAGAACATTAGAAACTTTTGTATTATAGCTCACATTGATCATGGTAAAAGTACTTTAGCCGATCGATTGCTTGCTGCTACACAAACAGTAACTGCTCGTGAAGAAAAAGCACAGTTATTAGACAATATGGATCTTGAGCGTGAACGTGGTATTACTATCAAGAGTCATGCAATACAGATGAACTACAAACATAATGGTGAAGATTATATATTAAACTTAATTGATACACCAGGGCACGTAGATTTCTCTTATGAAGTTTCTCGTTCTATTGCTGCTTGCGAAGGTGCTCTTCTAATTGTTGATGCTGCGCAAAGTATTCAAGCACAAACCATTTCAAATTTGTATTTAGCATTAGAAAATGATTTAGAAATCATACCTGTTTTAAACAAAGTTGACTTACCAAGTGCTAATCCTGAAGAAGTTAGTGACGACATTATTGATTTACTAGGCTGTAAATTAGAAGATATTATTCACGCCTCTGGGAAAACTGGTTTTGGAGTAGATAAAATTCTAGAAGCTATTATAGAAAAAGTACCCGCTCCTAAAGGAAATACAGATGAACCTTTACAAGCTTTAATTTTTGATTCACATTACAACCCTTTTAGAGGTATTGAAGTAATTTTCCGTGTTGTTAATGGAGAAATTAAAAAAGGGCAAAAAATTAAATTCATGGCTACAGGTAATGAATATTTTGCTGACGAAGTAGGAACTTTAAAATTAAATCAAGTTCCAAAAAATAAAATTTCCGCTGGTGATGTTGGTTATTTAATTTCTGGAATTAAAGAAGCAAAAGAAGTTAAGGTTGGTGATACTATTACTGATGCCAAGGAACCAACAACAAACATGATTACTGGTTTCGAAAACGTTAAACCAATGGTATTTGCTGGAATTTATCCAGTGGACACGGAAGATTTTGAAGATCTACGTGCTTCCATGGAAAAGTTACAATTAAATGATGCCTCTTTGGTTTTTGCTGCTGAAAGTTCAGCTGCATTGGGATTTGGCTTTAGATGTGGTTTTTTAGGCATGCTACACTTAGAAATTATTCAAGAGCGTTTAGAACGAGAATTTGACATGACTGTTATCACAACAGTACCAAACGTTTCATACTTAGCCTATACAAAAAAAGAACCTGAAAATGCAATCATTGTAAACAATCCTTCCGATTTACCAGAACCTTCTAAACTAGACCGAGTAGAAGAACCATATATCAAAGCAACCATTATTACAAAATCCGATTTCGTTGGTAACGTAATGAGTTTATGTATTGAAAAGCGTGGCGTTATTACCAATCAAACTTATTTAACTACCGAACGAGTGGAATTAAATTTTGACATGCCATTAGCTGAAATTGTATTTGACTTTTATGATAGATTAAAAACAGTTTCAAAAGGATATGCCTCATTTGATTATTCTCCTATAGGAATGCGTACTTCAAAATTAGTTAAGCTTGACGTATTATTAAACGCGCAATCTGTTGATGCCCTTTCTGCATTGATTCACGAGAGTAATGCCTACTATATTGGAAAAAAAATGTGCGAAAAACTAAAAGAACTAATCCCAAGACAACAATTTGACATTCCAATTCAGGCTGCAATTGGAGCAAAAGTTATTGCTCGTGAAACCATTAAAGCATTGAGAAAAGATGTAACTGCAAAATGTTATGGTGGTGATATTTCTCGTAAAAGAAAACTTCTAGAAAAGCAGAAAAAAGGTAAAAAACGTATGCGTCAAGTAGGAAATGTAGAAATTCCTCAAGAAGCGTTTATGGCTGTTCTGAAATTGAATGATTAATTAAAAACCAAAAGAAAGAATATAAAAAAACCCAACAACTTTTGTTATTGGGTTTTTTCATTTTTAGAATAAATCCCTAACAAATTATACTCTTTGTGATTATAAATCCATACGATTATCATTAGAATTTACATCAATTAATTTATTATGGGGATCTATCCCAACTTCTTTAGGGAGCTCTTCAACAATTAAAGTAATTTTATTATTTATATTAGTAATCTTATGCTTTTTTAAATATATCTCTTTTTGTGTTTTTTTACCATTTCTTTCCGTATCTGTAAAAACGCCCACTTCAATATAATCAGCTAATGGATGTGATTCTGTTTCATATTTATCTTCCTTACCTTTATATTTCAATTTCTTTCCTGCTCTATCTTTATAAACACGCTCTCCTAAATCATCTGCTTTATATTTGGCAACTTCAAATTCCATATCTATTTGATATTTCCCATTTGCAAGTTTCTTGTAGGTTGCTTTTTTCATACGATTTTCATATAGGGTAATTGTTTCAAACATGTCGTTAATTAAATATTTCAAGGAATCTGGAGTTACTACTCTTAATTCATTAACAAATTCAACAGAATTAGTATAGGGTGGTTCTTGAAAAGCAACTTTATTTACATATTTTTTCAATGCACTATTCATTTTCTTCTCTCCTATATAATCACTTAAAGCATACAAAACCATAGACCCTTTATAATAATGAATGTACTGTTGATTTTCGTTATACATTAAAGGTTTTTCTTTTTTATCTTCAAATGTTCTCCCTCTTAAATAAATATCTAAAGATTCTTTAAGAAATTTTCTCATTTGCGATTTTCCATATTCTTTTTCTAATACTTTTAGAGAACTATATTCCGACAAACTTTCCGACAACAATGTTGCACCTTGAACATTAGCCCCTATAACTTGATGTGCCCACCATTGATGTGCAACTTCATGCGCTGTTACAGAAAAAGGATAATCGACTGCTTCTGCATCTTCGTCATCTACCGAAGCAATAAATCCAATATCTTCTGAAAAGGGAATTGTATTAGCAAACGACTGAGCAAAGCCTCCTCCTGTTCTTGGAAATTCAATGATTCGAACTTGTTTATGCTGATAAGGACTAAAATTAACAGTATAATAGTCTAATGCCTTCTTTACCCCTTTTATCATTCTATCAACATTATAATCGTGTCCTTTGTGATAATATATTTCTATATTGACATCATTCCATTTGTCTTTTTTAATTTCATATTTAGCAGACTGAAACGCATAAAAGTTCAGCATCTTTTTATCCATTTTATAATGAAAATAATTCCTTCCTTCTTTTTGCCATTCCCTTGTCAAATATCCTGGGGCAATTGCAATTTGCTCTCCAGAAGTACTTATAGTCGTTTCAAATGTAATCCAATCTGAATCTGAACTAATATAATTGTTTTTCCTAGCAATCGAGTCTGTAGGACTTGCCATTCTTTCTTTTGGCTTCAATCCATATTTTGCTCTAACATCATCACCTGAAATTTCAGCACTTTCAGAATAACCAATTGAAGGAAAGCTACTATTATTTATAAAAGTTCCATTATATAATATTGGAGAATTATCTACAAAAAGTGTATTCGGCTTATTCTTAATTTTAAACGTCATTTGCAAGGAATCACCTGCTAAAAGAGGCTGTTCTAGACGATATATATCGAAATTAAAAACACTGTCTATTGAAATTACAGAATAAGGAACATTAAAATCAACCTTTGCTTCTTCAGTTCGATTTATATAAATTGTATCAATTGTAACATTGGTTTTATTTTTCAGAACGTAGATTCCTTTAACATTATAATTTCTTTCTTCGGGAAAAATATCTAAATCAATTTTTACATCTGTTACTCTTGGTTGTGGTTTGTTTTCATATTTTTTATATTTCTTCTCCCATTCTACTCTTTCTTTTTCTTCTTCGTTCGCAGACTTAAAGGTATTAACCACATTGTTTTGATAGTAAATAGCACTTCCTAAAGCTATAAAACCAATAAAAGATACAGTCAAAGGAATTGCTATTTTCTTATTTAACCTAGCCACGCCTTCTTTTATTCTAACTTTTGCAGACACTCCCATTCCTCTTTTATAAAACAATAAAGCCAAAAAGAAAAACGTAATACCTAATAACAACCAATAAATTTTATATATAAAATAAATCACTAAAGTATGTCCGTAACCATTCATATCAGAATAACGAAAACCTGTATCACTATTAAATTGATAAACTTCTTGTTCTATCCCTATTACAGATAAAAAATTTAATCCAATTGATAAAATAAGTAATATAAAAAACCCTAATAAATAATTTTTGAATAACGATTGAACTAAAAAAGCTAACAAAGCCCAAATAACATAGTGAATTAACTTTAGCCCGTAAAGCTCTTGTAAATAATGACCAATTTCAAAATTATAATAGCCTTTGTAAACTTGGAACAAAACACCCGAAACTAAGACAACTCCTAACAACACAATCTGCATTTTTACAATTGCAATAAATTTTGAAAGTAGTAGGACCCAATTTGGAGTTGGTGTAACATCAACCAAATGGCTCATTCTTGTAGTTGTACCTCTATGAATTAATAATCCAGTAAATAAAAATGTGAGCATATTTATAAACAGTCCAAACGTATTGCTGGGGGCAGCTAACATTTGCCAAGTAGTTGGATATGTTTCTGTACCATAGAACTCTCTAGAAGACACTGCCATTAATAAAATAAAAATCATTCCTAATAATAAAATACTAATAAAAATCCAATTCTTTACAATAAATTTAAAATCTACATTGGATAAATTCCATGCCGTTTTTATCTTTTGTGAAATTGAAAAATCATAGGATACTTTCGTTAGATTAATTTTTGTAATGCCTCCAAAGTTATTTTTAACCACCCTTTCACTACCCTTACTTTTTCTTAAAGTTAATGCATTTTGAGTAAAAGAAAAATATCGATAAATAAAGCCTAAAATCAACAAGGAAAAAGAAAACCAAAAAATACGATTATATACTAAAACTCCTTCAAAAGGGAGTAGATTATTATTTTTTTCAAAAACAGTCCAATACTTAGTATAATATTTCAATGCATCAACTCCAAAAGGTTCAAATAAGGCCACTAAAAATTTATTATCTACATTTTGTGTAAAATTACTTACTACCTCTTGTATAAAAAACAATATTAATATAGTTATAAATCCAATTGAAATATTTCTAAAAATAGTTACTACTGCAAAAACAATGACCCCATATGTAAACAAATTTGGAATAACAAATATTAAATAGGTTTGTAAATATGCTATAAAGTTATGTTCGCCTAATAAATTTGGGTTTACTCCTGGCAAGAAAGAAGCCAGAAAAGCTGCTATTCCAACAAAAACAGTAATAAGTACAACAATTAAAAATGAGCTTAAAAATTTACTCGTTAAATATTCCCATTTTGAAAACGGATACGAAAACAATATAGAATGCATATTATATTTAAAATCTCTATATACTGATGCACCTACAATTGAGGGTAATAAAAAATAAATCAATACTGAAAGACTATTCAATATTTGATTAATTGCTATTGGGGAATTAGCCAATTCCTTTGATGATGTCGTAGCAGAAAAATCATCAAAAATCCCCAAATTAGAACCCATTATTAATATAGAAATTGTAAAAAAGATAGCTATATATATGTATAAAAGAGGGCTTTTCAACCATCTTTTAATCTCGAAAGCAAAAATTGTTTTAAACATAATTAATTATCATTTTTTAGTGCCACAAAATAAACATCTTCAAGGATAGGAAATGCTTTTAGAAAAGTTGCATTAGGTTGTTCATTACTAAAAACTCTTATATTTAGTGTATTATCCTCATTATAACTTGAAGAAATTACAATAAATTCTTTTTCATAATTTTCTAGCTCTTGCCTATCGATAACTTTAGTCCATATTTGACCTTCTAATTTCTGAGTTGCTTCTTTTGGAGTTCCTTTACTAAGAATTTTTCCTCCATTTAAGATTGCCATTTCATTACATAATTCTTTCACATCTTCAACTATATGTGTAGAAAAAATTACCGTATTATTGGTTCCTATTTCTCTTAAAACATTTAAAAATCGATTTCTTTCTGCTGGGTCAAGCCCTGCTGTTGGCTCATCAACAATGATTAATTTAGGATTGTTTAACAACAACTGAGCAATCCCAAAACGTTGTTTCATCCCTCCCGAATAACCATTAACATACTTTTTTCTTACTTCATATAAATTTGTTACTTCTAAAACTTCTTTCACGATAGTTTCTCTTTCTTTTTTTGAAGCAATTCCTTTTAAACGTGCAAAATAATCTAACAAATCTTCAGCAGACATACTAGGATATACCCCAAATTCTTGAGGTAAATAGCCTAATACTTTCCTCAATTCTATCTGATTTTCTAATACATTTATACCATCAAATTCAACACTACCAGAATCAGGTTGTTGTAGCGTAGCTATAGTCCTCATCAAACTTGATTTTCCTGCTCCGTTAGGCCCCAATAAACCAAACATTCCAACTCCAATTTCTAAATTTAATCCATCAAGTGCTTTAACTCCGTTCCCGTAAGTTTTACTTAAATCTTTAATCTTTAGTTTCATACTTTTATTTTTAGGTTCTTTTAATGTCGATTGCTATTTCTAAACTACTATTCTCAATATTATTCCGTTATATGTACCAATTTTTAATCAAAAGTTACAATTTGTCATAAATTATTTATTCTTGGTTTTAAATTAAAAAAAGAATTATCAATTAATTAATTTATTATACTTTTTTTCTTTGTAAAAAAGAATTCCGTTTTAAAAAAATCCTTAACTTTATAACAATCAGTTGATTTTCAAACCCCAAGACATCATGATGAAAAAACTACACCTACTAATTTGGCTTATGCCATTAATCGCTTATTCCCAAACAATTACTGTTGACGACACCAGTAATTCTCCTGCAGATTTAGTAAATTTGTTACTAGGGAATTCTTGTACAGATGTTTCTAACATCCAAATCTCTTCAAGCCAATCGGTTGCATATTTTAACAATAATGCATCTTCATTTCCTATTAACGAGGGAATAATTATTCGAAGTGGAATTGCCAAACATTCAGAAGGAAGTTACACAGGGAATAATTTAGATAGTCAGCAAAACACACAAGGTGATCCTGGATTACAAAACATAATTAATAATCTAGGACAATCTGGAAACATAACCGATGTAGCTTTTTTAGAGTTTGATTTCATTCCTTTATCTTCTAATTTTAGTTTTGACTTCCTTTTTGCCTCCAATGAATACGGGCAATGGCAATGTGCTTCCTTTGATACTTTTGCATTTTTCCTGACCGATTTAACAACAAACACAACAACCAATTTAGCAGTAATACCTAACACGAATACCCCCGTATCTGTTCTAAATATTAGAAATCAAACTTTCAACGGCAACTGTCTATCATCAAACCCTAATTTATTCAGCACCTATAATGTTAACAACCCAAGTGCCTCAACATTAAACATGAACGGTCATACTGTTGTAATGAATGCCTCCGCTGCAGTTATCCCTAACAATTCCTATAGGATAAGACTCGTTATAGGAGATTATCAAGATTATAGATTTGATTCCGCAGTTTTTTTAGCATCAGGAAGTTTTATCACTACTCTAGATCTAGGTCCAGATAACACTATTTGTTCTGGAGATAGTACAACAATAACAACCGGATTAAGTAATACCGATTACACACATACTTGGACAATTAATGGAGGTCCATTGGCAGAAACTAGCAATACTTTAACCGTTACTCAAAGTGGTCTCTATGAAGTTACCGCAACCAAAATAGGCACAAATTGTGTAATTACAGATCAAATACTATTTACAGATTTAGCAGTAAACAGCCCAATAAATTTGGTTGCTTGCAACAACGGTAGCACCAATTATAATTATGATTTAACCAGAAATAATGAAATTTCGCTTGGTATTGATGATGTTATTTATGATGTAGAATATTACACATCTCTAGCTGATGCTACTGCACACATCAATAGCGTCCCACAGGCGCAATGGAATAATTACTCAAGTCCAGGAAATGAGACCATCTATTTTGCCCTACTAAATACCAATTCTGGTAATTTTTGCGATGCTATTTATTCTTTTGACTTATTAATTGATGCACCAATTGCTATTAACACGATAGATCCCATTGAAAATTGCGATTCATCTTCAGGCATTTTCGTCAACTTGACAACTAATACATTAGCAAACAACCCCCAACTCTCTTCAAACTACAATCTTCTTTTTTATGCCACACAAACAGAAGCACAAGCAGGGGCTGGTGGCAATTTTGCAAATCCAAATAATTATGAAGTTACAACTGGAGTTGGAACACAAACCATTTGGGTTAGAGTTGAGTCTTTAACTAATACTCTTTGTTTTGAAATCGCCAGTTTTGAAATCATTACACATCCGTTACCGCTAGTTGACACACTTCCAAATGTAATTGAATGCCAAGATTATACTCTGCCAATTATTACAAATGGAAATTATTTTTCTGCTCCAAACGGTTCAGGAGTTGCCTATAACGCTGGTGATGTTATCGATGTTGGAGGTACCTATTTTATTTTTAATGGCCCAGACGCTAATGGCTGTACTAATGAGTCTTCTTTTCAAATTACATTAATTGATGATTATACTATTCCTTTAAACCATTGTGGTCAATTTGTTGTTCCTAATCCTCCCGCTGGAGCTTTCTATGAGCAAGCTGGTGGACCATTAAATAACTCAAATGTAGTTATTCCTACTGGCACAGTTATAACAACTGACCAAACAATCTATTATTATGCTGATGTTAATGGAACATTTTGCAAAGAAGAGGCTTTTCCACTTATTATTCATCCCTTACCTCCTGTCGATTCGTTAAATGATGTTACTACTTGTGTGAGCTATAACTTGCAACCATTATCAAATGGGAGCTACTTTGACGCATCTGGCAACGCATTGAATGTGGGTGATGCGATCACTACTACACAAGTAATTACTATTATGAATGGACCTGATGCTAACGGTTGTATCAATCGAAGTTCATTCACAATTTTCATAATAAATAATGTTGGAAACCAAACGTCATGTGGTAGCTATACATTACCTAATCTTGATGCAGGAAATTATTATACAGGACCAACAGGAACAGGCACATTAATTCCTGCTCAAACGGTCATAACAACTTCGCAAACAATCTACATTTATGCAAACACGAGCACAGCTCCAAATTGCACAGATAATATGTCTTTCTTTGTTAATATTCTTCCTGTTCCGCCTGTCGATATACTTTCGGATTTCACGGAGTGTGAACAATTCATATTACCATCATTGACGAATGGTAATTATTTTACAGCTCCAAATGGTGGTGGTACAATGCTAAATGCAGGAGATATTATAGATTTAAACGGAAGTAATACTCCGGGTATCTATTATATTTACACACCTGCTAATAGTTCTGGCTGCGACAACCAATCTTCATTTAACATAACCATAAATCCTTTACCATTAGTTGACACTGTTGGTGATTTATATTTCTGCACTCCTTATTCACTACCTGACCCTATAAATGGAGATTATTATACAGAAGCAAACGGAACAGGTACATTAGTAACAACATCTATGGTATTTGAAGAAACAAAAACGTTTTACATTTATAATATTGACCCTAATACGGGCTGTTTTGTAAACATTCCTTTTACTGCTTATTACAATTTTATTGGACTACCTGATTATCCCAATCAAATTGGTTGTGATGTCTTTACTTTAGATGCATTGACACATTCTGCCCCTTTTCCTGATAATTACAACATAGGATATTACTCTCAACCAGGTGGAAATGCTTCAGATCTAATTAATCCGAGCAACTATACGCTTACAAACTCACAAACTGTTTATGTATTTGCTAGTAATGGAGATCGTTTTCCATGCACAGAAGAGAAGAGTTTCACCGTGACTATTTCGAATACACCCGATTTAAATAGTTACCCTATAAATTTTGCATCACTTGATGGGACAAATCATTGCGGGTCATTTACATTACCCACTTTGACACCTACTACCTATACTCTAAACTACTATAGTCAAGCAGGTGGAAACACATCTGATATTATAAACCCTAGTAATTACACATATTCTGTTTTACCTGGAAGTACAAGTCAAACATTCACAGTATGGGTATATGCAAATGCAACAGACAATCCTAATTGTATAGATGAAACACAATTTCAATTCACAGTATATCCTCTTTCTACTTTTGAAGTCGAAGATGGAATAATTTGCGTGCATCCCGAGACTGGAGTTGTAGAAAACACAACTACTTTACAAGTTAGACCAAACGGAAATCTAAACCCCGTGAATTACGACATTGAATGGTATTTGAATGGAATACTAATGGGGAATGGATATCAATATGTAGCAGATCAAACAGGTACATATGACATAGTTCCTGTTCGATTAACACCTGAAAACGCACCTGATTGTTCCTATGCCCCAACGACTGCTACTGTTACACAATCTAGTATAGCTCTTGCAGAGGTTGTATTAACAGATTCTTTTAAAGAAATTGCTATTGCTACTGTGATTGTTAATAGTGGTTTTGGAATATATGAATACCAATTAGACGAAGGAAATTACCAATCTAGTAATCAATTTTATGACGTAAGTTCAGGGGATCATACCATTCATGTGAACGATATTAATGGAAATTGTGGCGATACGGTAATTTCATTTACAATAATTAAATACCCTAAATTTTTCACACCAAACGGTGATGGCTATAATGACAAATGGAATATTTTTGACTTAAAAAATGATGAAACGGCAATCATTTCAATATTTGACCGCTACGGAAAATTAATAAAACAAATTAGCCCAAGTGGTGACGGATGGGATGGAACTTTAAACGGATATTCATTACCTTCTTCTGATTATTGGTTTATAGCAAATTATACCTACAATAATGCTAAAAGAGAATTTAAAGCCCATTTCACGATGAAACGATAATTTAAAAAACGCTTAGCAAAATTAATTGACTAAGCGTTTTTCTTTTATACTTTTAACTTAATTATAATTACATACCAGTCCTAATCGCTTCTACTGGATCTAATTTTGATGCAGAAATTGCTGGAACAATTCCCGATATCAAACCTATTAATGCCGCCAAACCTGTTCCTAACAACATATTTTGTGTGCTTAAGACAAACTCGAAATCTAGAATAGCACTCAATCCGATTGTACACACCCAAACAAGAAACATTCCAACCAAACCGCCAATAACAGAAAGAATAACTGCTTCAAATAGAAACTGAAAAAGAATAAACTTATTTTTTGCCCCAAGTGCTTTCTGAATCCCAATTAAACTAGTTCTCTCTTTAACAGAAACAAACATAATATTAGCAATTCCAAAACCACCCACTAAAAGCGAAAACAAACTTATTCCCCAACCGACCAAATTCATTTGCCCAATTATATTATCTATAAAGTCTGTAAATCCGGAAAGTACATTAATAAAGAAGTTATTTATATCTCCAGGTTTTATACTCCTAATAACCCTCATTTTTTGTATTAATTCAGCTTTAAACTCTTCTATATCTATACCTTTTTCTGGTTTTATTAGTATTACTGGAGTAAGCGTTTTATTATTGTCTCCATACATTCTTCTTAAATAGTTAACAGGAAAAAAAACTGCTACATCATTACTATCTCCAAAGGTAGATTCTCCTTGCTTCTTTAAAACACCAATTACAGAAAACTTCTGTCCATATAGTCTAATTTTTTTCCCAATAGGATCTGTATCTCCAAAAAGTCCAGTAGCTACTTCGCTACCAATAACTATAACTGGTGAACCCGAATTAGATTCTGACTCATTAAAAAACCTTCCGTTTTGTACTTTTATAGGTTCAATATCAATAAACTCATTTGTTGAAGGTTTTACTCGAATAGAATTCACGGTTTTGTCTTCATACTTTATGGTTTCATTCCTTGTAAAAAGATTAAAAGAAATTTTATCCACACCTTTTAATGAGCGCTTTAAATACTCATACTCTTCATAGGTTACATCTGGAAATTGTTCTCTTTTCCAACGTGGAACATCAGATGGACCAAATGAAAAACGAATTAAGTAAACGGTATTCAAATCCATATCACTTAAATCTTCTTTTATTTTTTTATCCATTGAATCTACTGCTGCAAGCACAGCAATAATTGAAAAAATCCCGACTGTAACACCTAATAAAGACAATAAAGTACGTAGTTTATTATTTCGCAATGCATTTAATGCAAAACTCAAACTTTCCTTAAGTAATCTAAAATATAATAACATAATACATGACTGATTATCTTATTAGTAGAACAATGAAAGAGATTGTTACAAAAAAAGAAAAAATTTCTAAACACACTTTCACTTCTTCAAGAAAAAAATTATCTGAAAAATTGAATATCCTATTACTTTTTTTTTAGAAAACACTTAATACAATTATTACAAATAAAAACAACTCTCTCTATAATAGAGTGGTTTGTTGTTTTTATTTCAATAACTCAGGGAAGTTTGCAATTGCCTTTTTATATCTCGGGATAGAAACAGCTTTCACATAACCCTGATTTGGATTGTTTTTTACATAATCTTGATGATAAGCTTCCGCAGGATAGAATTTTTTATTCGCTACAACTTCAACAGAAATCTTTTTAGTATATTTCCCTGACTGATTTAATTTTTGAATATAACTTTCAGCTGCATTTTTCTGTTTTTGATTGTTATAGAAAATAATTGAGCGATATTGCTTACCGACATCATTCCCTTGACCATTTACTTGCGTAATATCGCCAGAATTAAAATACACTTTTAATAATTCATCATAAGATATTATTGCAGGGTCATATGTTACCTCTATTGATTCTGCATGAGAGGTACTACCACTCCCTACTTCTTCATAAGTTGGATTTTTCTGATCTCCTCCTGCATAACCTGAAACCACACTTTTAACTCCTTTAATAGCTTCAAAGATATGTTCTGTACACCAAAAACAGCCTTGTGCAAAAACCACTTTCTCTAATTTTTGATCGGCATGAAATTTTAAAGCTATACCATCGATACAGTATCTTAAACCTGTTGGTTGCGGCCCATCGTTAAAAACATGTCCTAAATGTGCTTCACAACGTGCACAAGTCACTTCATTTCTACTCATACCTTCAGAATTATCTAAGCTAACATTCACACTTCTACTAAAATAAGGAGCATAAAAACTAGGCCAACCTGTTCCTGAGTTAAATTTTTCTGTTTTCCCAAAAAGAGGATTATTGCAAGAAACACAGAGAAAAACCCCTTTTTCTTTCACCTCATTAAATTCATGTGTAAAAGGTCGTTCTGTTCCTTGTTGTCTTGTAATATAATATTGTTCCTCTGTTAGAATAGATTTCCATTCTGCATCAGTTTTGACTATCTTCTGGGTCCAACTAGTATCTATTTCTGTACTCTTTTCCGTCAAACTATTATGATTATCTTTCTCTATTTTCTTTTCCGATTTTTGTGCGCAACATATGATGCTAAACGCAACAGCTAAGCCAACAACCACATTTTTTATAGTTCTCATTGTGTGTGTTTTAAAAATTAATATTTTAACGCTACAATTTTATTTACTACCTCTTGATCAAGTTTATTTGTAATTAATAAAGATAATAAAAGGTTCATAAAATTCAAAATACTCTCATATTCACCAAGCAAAGCTACTACAAACAATTCCTTTATTGTGTTGTCTAGCTTACAATTACGTCTTTTTAGAAAACATCATAAAAAAAGCACAGTCAAATACTGCGCTTTATAATAGTTAAAGATACCCCTATTTTATTTTTTCATTATTGGTTTTGCATATTTTTTCTTATTCTTCACTTTAAATGAATAAATCATCTTATCCATTATTTTCTCATGTTCTTGTTTTTTATCTAATAATGTCCAAGACATAATTTGATAATAATTCTCAATCCCGTTTATGAAAGCTAATTTATAAAAAACATCATATTCTTCAACTTTACTATTAAATCCAATTATTTTAGCATCTAAAGAATGAATGATTGTGTCTTGTATTTTTATATTTTTCATAGGAATTGACTGTTTTAAATTATCAATCATTAGTCTTGTATATCCTCCAAAATCATCTGAATAAATATCGCCCGTCCCTTCTATAGCCAAAGCATATCGAACTTCTCTTTTAGTTTCATCAATAACAATAACATATAATTCTTTAAAAGCATTTTGATACTGCAATGAGGCATCATCATTCAAATTATTAACCTCCGATAAATGATTCGGAACATCTAATGAATAATTTTTCACCTTTACTGTTTGATAGGTCACTGCTTCCTGACAAGAAACAAAACATAATACAACACTGATTAAAAGAAGTACTTTTTTCATTTTTCTAATTTTAGATGAGCTAAAATAGAGAAAAGACAACAATACTTAAAACAAAAAAACTCAAATCTTTAGTAAATATACATTTCTCAATCAAACCCAACTTATACACTAGTTAAATTGAAAATGCAAAATTAAAAACCTAAATAAATATAACAAACTGGTTCTATGATTGCGTCTAATTCATGATTACATATTATTAAATTAGGTTTCAATACTCATTGGCCATTGATGTATTTGCACTTCATTTGAAGGGCTATTCTGTATTTTATTTCTTTCTGAATATTCTTTCATAAAAGCTACCAATTTATTTCTAAACACAACTAAAGCAGTATTAATTGGATTATCAAGACCTCCTGTGAAGAAAAGCTCCTCTTCTATACCTGATAATGGTATAATCGGTTCATAAGGAGCAGAATTTACAAAGGTAAAATAGAACGTTATCATTTCTCCAATTGTTCCTGTATTGGGCAAATATTCCAATAATTCTTGAGCATCAAATTCACTTGATGCATTCGGTATGTGAGTACTTTGTAAACAAGGCGGGAAATTTCCAATAAATGTCATCGCTGGATTAGCCGTGTTATCTAATCTAGAAATTCCGTGTACAGTAATCCTATATAAAACACTAGTCAAAACTTTTATCAAAGCAACTCTAGAATTCATAGTCGGTAGTCCTCTTAAATTACCACCTTCTTTCTTGCTTGATATCAGAATCCATTCTTGCAATTCTTTATCATTAACAACACTATTGTCTGTTGAGTAAGCAGAACGAACAAACTGAGTAACATATTCCTCTACTATATCCCAAACTGAAAGTAGGTATCTAATAATTGGATAACAATCCCAGGATTCAGCAATAGTAAAATCAGCTTCTTGCAACCCTAATTTTTTTATTGTTTCCTTCGGATCATCGTCAAAAAAGTTTCTATTTTCAGCAAATTTGTCAATCAATTCAAGAAACTGATGCGCAGTTGTAATAGAGGTTGGAGGGGCAACATTTTTCCAAAGCAGCAACAAAACATCATTAAATCCAATTAAATGTTTAGACTGAGGAGAAAGAAATTTACTAATTGGATTATTCAAAGAAAAAGAATTATACATTGTCATAACCATCGTTGCGGTTACTAGGTGCCAATGATACACATGACCTAACCAAATTCCATATACCGTAACAGATGTTTTAACAGCTTGCAATGCATATAACCATGTTACGCTAGTAGCTGTATTATAGTCATAAAATTGTTCGCTAGCTCCATTATAACCAGAAACATGAATAGCAAACGGAACGATTCTTTTAGTTACGCTTTCGCGTTTTAACCATGTAAAAGTTGCTGGAGTAAACCGAACAAAACCTTCTGTTTGCTGAGGTTTTAGCGAATTAAAAATCCTAAAATCAATTATATAAAGATTTCCATCCTCATACAATTTATCCATTTCTGCTGTCCAATTTACCAAAAAAAACTCTTTGTAAATCGAAAAATTCTCAGCAGTTACCTTTTGAAGGATTAATAAATTATAAGCAACACCATACCTTGCAATAGTCGGAAAAAACTGCTCAGTAGCTGTTTTCGCATCTGATAATGATTTAGACCATAGCGGTAAAACATTGTCAGATGCCTCATTATATAAATTTCCAAAAGTTGTCCAAGAAAGTGAAAATTGTTCAGGATAATCTAATGACAACGATGTTAAAGGCTCAAATTCTAGAATTTTGCATGGCTCCCCTTCACTTTTCAATTTACTTTCTAAAAACGAAGTACTTCTATAAAGTGAATTATTGTTTTTCTTTACTTCATTCAGTAGTTTATTTATAGATTCTTCTTTTTTATCCAAATCTTTTCTACCGAAGGCAAAAGAATATGCATTTGCCGTATAATTTTTAATAGAATACAGTCTAGACAAACCCCATTTTGATTGTTTTATTTCCCTACTTCTTCCTAATAAATTAACTAATGTTGCCATTACTTCTTTTAGGATAATTGGAAAGGCTGGTACGTTTTTAAAACCAAGTTCTTGCAACGGTAAATGAAGTATTGTCTTTTCATTTACAATATACTTTCTATACAATGTCCAGAGAACAAACCCAACTGCAACAATACAAAGTAGAACTAATAAAATTTTCATGATCAAATAGAATTTGTTTACTTTTCAAAGCTAAATAATCATTCCGTTTTTCTTATGCGTATAAATACCTGTTTTCTTTTATAACAATTACTTAAAAACTTTTTATGAAATCAATACATTTAAAATAAATTTCATCACAGGCTGATCATTAATAAAATGGACGTTAAACATTACTCTTGCTTTTTTATAAAAAACAGCCTATACAAACCGTAATCTTGTCAATCCTTACTTATCTATTTATTCTATTATTTCCACTTTATAGTATATTAAAACACCAATATTATTTGATTTGCTTACTATTTCTAGTATTGACAAACAAAACATTTCCTAAATCATTATATTTATTAAAAATTTCTATGCCTTTAGTTTTCAAATTACTTTCATGGAATCCTAAAATTGTTAAATCAGAAGATTTAGATGTTTCATTAATCAATTGAATTTTATCTACATTTTCATCGATTGGCAACATAATAATATTGTTTGGAGATATTGGCAACCTACCTGTTGTTGTTAGCTGTATTAAACTTTCCTTTTCAATTTCCAAATTAGCCTTATCCACTACGGCAAAAATCTTAATTTCTGATTTTTTCCAATCAGGGTGACCTAAAATAATATAGGAAAGTAGAATCATCAAATTGGCATTCTCAAAATCTTCCTTTTTTATCCATACATGAATTTCACTTCTGTAACCAAAATTACGATCGGAACTAGCTAAAATACATAAATCATAATCAGCTGAAGCTATTAAATTATAATTATCGACAACATCTGTTAACCATTCCGTTGTACCTTTTTTAAATTCAAAGAGCATCATATTATTATTATGTCCTGAAATACCAGGCTGCTGAATTGCTTGAACTATAGCATTAGTATTTGAAGGGCTTATTATAGTTTCTAAAAACACATTAGATTTAGTTGTATTAGCCATTTCGATTAATTTGTTTAATTTCTCATTGGTAATTTGCTTAGTTGCTTTAGAGAAATATCCTTTTTCAAAATGTATATAAGTACCAAAACCATAACGATGAGAAATCCACTTCATCATATCAAAAGCTGCTAATCTTTGAAAACTATCCTTATTTAAACAAATAACCCCTGGTCTCCAATAATCATCAGAACTTTCCTTTTCTGTTTTTTGAAGAAAAACTTGCAAATTTCTACTTAATTGATGAATTACTCCTTGAAAAATATTAGCCATACCTTTCTTATTACTGTTATTAAAAGTAATATAAAAGTAAATACCTACCATTAACAATATTGAGGCCACAGCATAAACGGCATTAACCTTAAACATTAAATAGACACACAAGACCGCTCCTAACAATGAAAGATACCATTTCGATTTAAAGGAAGGCCTATACGAAGGATCTGCTGCAAAATGTTGCATGAATGAAATTAAACATAGAGAACCATAGGTAACCATAAAAAACATTGAGATAACCTCTGCTACAGCGTTTACATCACCCATTAAAACAAAAATTAATGCAATTACACTAGTAATAATAGTAGCATTACGAGGCTCATTATTTTTTGAAGTTCCGGCAGAAATAAAATCATTTACCCTTTCATTTGGTATAACCCTATCAGAACCAATAGCTTGAAGTGTTCTTGGAGCAACCATAAACGATCCTAACGCAGATGAAATTGTAGCTGCAGCTAAACCTAAAGGAATTATTGGTCCCCATAGTGCAATTTTACTCATGATTAATTGATCATTAACTAAATCTTCAGGAGAAACCGAATATGCTAATTTTAAAGCAATAAATATATATATTATCATTCCTACAATGGTTGCTGCAAGCGTTCCCAATGGTATAGATTTTTTAGGATCCTTCAAATCACCAGAAAGTCCCACTCCAGCTGTCATACCAGTAAAAGCAGGAAAAATAATTGCAAAAACAAAAAAGAAACCTTTACTCGAATCTACATTTTGAAATAACAACGTATTGTCATATACATTGGAATAATCTGTAGAACCTAAAAAAAACATTACTAAAGACACAAAAAGAATAGCAACAACTACATATAAAGCTTTCATTCCTAGATCAGCACCTTTTGTAATCATTAAGCCTATAAGTAACAATAACGCTGGAACACTAAAAAACCTATTATTTGTAATTGTATAGCCAAACTCATTACTTATCCATGGCTTTATTGCTTCAAAAGATTCCGCAAAAGCAATAACATAAAAAGCAACACTAATTGCTTGTGATAAATAAAGAGCCAATCCAATTGATGATCCAATATTTAAACCAAATGATCTTGAAATTATGAAATATTCTCCTCCACCTTCGACTTTTTGATTCGTTGCAATTTCAGCTAAAGCCATTGCTGTTGGAATTGTTACCAAATGACCGATCAAAATAATCAATAGTGTTCCCATAAAACCAACCTCTCCCACTGCAAAACCAAACCTTAAAAACATTACAGCTCCTAAAATAGTTGAAATTGCAGTTAAAAAAACTGGTAATGTACCGAAATTAGCTTTTAAAGTTTGTAACTTATTTTCCATCATTATCATCAATTATTTTGCAATTTAAAAACAATAATCAATTAAAAAATGTATTTTTTAACAAAATTTAAAAAACAATAAAGCAGATAGTATAGCAGTGCCTTAAAAACAAAAAACCCTAATCAGTTATGATTAGGGTTTTCAAAAGAAAGGCGACGACATACTCTCCCACAAAATTGCAGTACCATCTGCGCTGTCGGGCTTAACTTCTCTGTTCGGAATGGGAAGAGGTGAGCCCCGACGCAATAATCACCTTAAGAGGTTTCATTGCTTTGAGCAATATTTCTAATTAGTAAATATCTTTCAACATTGAATAATTAGAACAATATCTTAACATATTGAGACAAGAAAATTTATTTTTTATTAGAAAGTGACTCCCTGCACCTTACGGTGCAGGAATACGTACATAAGCTTATGGGTTATTAGTACTACTCGACTATGACATTACTGCCTTTACATCTATAGCCTATCAACGTGGTCATCTTCCACGACCCTTAAAAGAAATCTCATCTTATGGTGGGTTTCGCGCTTATATGCTTTCAGCGCTTATCCCTTCCAAACGTAGCTACTCTGCAGTGCTCCTGGCGGAACAACAGATACACCAGAGGTTTGTCCAATTCGGTCCTCTCGTACTAGAATCAGATCCATTCAAATTTCTAACGCCCACAGTAGATAGAGACCGAACTGTCTCACGACGTTCTGAACCCAGCTCGCGTGCCACTTTAATGGGCGAACAGCCCAACCCTTGGGACCTTCTCCAGCCCCAGGATGTGACGAGCCGACATCGAGGTGCCAAACCCCCCCGTCGATATGAGCTCTTGGGGGAGATCAGCCTGTTATCCCCGGCGTACCTTTTATCCTTTGAGCGATGGCCCTTCCATACGGAACCACCGGATCACTATGCTCTACTTTCGTACCTGATCGACCTGTATGTCTCTCAGTCAAGCTCCCTTATACCATTGCACTCTACGCACGGTTACCAAGCGTGCTGAGGGAACCTTTAGAAGCCTCCGTTACTCTTTTGGAGGCGACCACCCCAGTCAAACTACCCACCAAACAATGTCCCCCACTTTTGCGGGGTTAGGCCTCAGACAAGCAAAGGGTGGTATTTCAACAATGACTCCACAACGCCTAGCGACGCCACTTCATAGTCTCCCACCTATCCTACACATCACGTGTCCAAGGTCAATATTAAGCTATAGTAAAGGTGCACAGGGTCTTTTCGTCCCACTGCGGGTAATCGGCATCTTCACCGATACTACAATTTCACCGAGCTCATGGCTGAGACAGTGTCCAGATCGTTACACCATTCGTGCAGGTCGGAACTTACCCGACAAGGAATTTCGCTACCTTAGGACCGTTATAGTTACGGCCGCCGTTTACTGGGGCTTCAATTCAATGCTTCTCCGAAGATAACATCTCCTCTTAACCTTCCAGCACCGGGCAGGTGTCAGGCCCTATACTTCATCTTACGATTTTGCAGAGCCCTGTGTTTTTGATAAACAGTCGCCTGGACCTTTTCACTGCGGCCAGCATTACTGCTGGCGACCTTTCTCCCGAAGTTACAGGTCTATTTTGCCTAATTCCTTAGCCATGAATCTCTCGAGCACCTTAGGATTCTCTCCTCAACTACCTGTGTCGGTTTACGGTACGGGTACTTATAATCTAAGTTTAGAAACTTTTCTTGGAAGCCCTTAGGCACACTATCCCTTTGTCCGAAGACGCCGAGTACTATCGTATATCACCAAAATCTACGGATTTGCCTATAGATCTTATAGCTAAATACTTCAACGAACTATTCCGTCAGTTCGCGGTGCTTTCATCACTCCGTCATTCCATCACAATTATAAGTAGTACGGGAATATTAACCCGTTGGCCATCGACTTCTCCTTTCGGATGCGCCTTAGGACCCGACTAACCCACAGCTGATTAGCATAGCTGTGGAAACCTTAGTTTTTCGGTGTGCGGGTTTCTCGCCCGCATTATCGTTACTTATGCCTACATTTTCTTTTCTAAATAGTCCAGCAATACTCACATATCACCTTCAACCCAATTTAGAATGCTCCCCTACCACTCCGTAGAGTCCATAGCTTCGGTAGTATACTTATGCCCGATTATTATCCATGCTCGTCCGCTCGACTAGTGAGCTGTTACGCACTCTTTAAATGAATGGCTGCTTCCAAGCCAACATCCTAGCTGTCTGGGCAGACAAACCGCGTTTTTTCAACTTAGTATACATTTGGGGACCTTAGCCGATGGTCTGGGTTCTTTCCCTCTCGGACATGGACCTTAGCACCCATGCCCTCACTGCTAAAAATCATTATATAGCATTCGGAGTTTGTCAGGAATTGGTAGGTGGTGAAACCCCCGCATCCAATCAGTAGCTCTACCTCTATATAACTAATTTAGCGCTGCACCTAAATGCATTTCGGGGAGTACGAGCTATTTCCGAGTTTGATTGGCCTTTCACCCCTACCCACAGGTCATCCCAAGACTTTTCAACGTCAACGGGTTCGGACCTCCACTTTGGGTTAACAAAGCTTCATCCTGCCCATGGGTAGATCACACGGTTTCGCGTCTACCATTACTGACTCAGGCGCCCTATTCAGACTCGCTTTCGCTACGGATCCATACCTGAAGTACTTATCCTTGCCAGCAACGGTAACT
Organism: Flavobacterium sp. KY-23415; assembly: GCF_055384985.1. Classification (NCBI taxonomy): domain Bacteria; kingdom Pseudomonadati; phylum Bacteroidota; class Flavobacteriia; order Flavobacteriales; family Flavobacteriaceae; genus Flavobacterium; species Flavobacterium sp. KY-23415. Next base: position 821,564 of record NZ_AP044001.1, read on the forward strand.
CGTAGGCTCATTATGCAAAAGGCACGCCGTCACCCCACGAAAGGGCTCCGACCGCTTGTAAGCGTATGGTTTCAGGATCTTTTTCACTCCGTTATTCACGGTTCTTTTCACCTTTCCCTCACGGTACTGGTTCACTATCGGTCTCTCAGGAGTATTTAGCCTTAGCGGATGGTCCCGCCAGTTTCACACAGGGTTTCACGTGCCCCGCGCTACTCAGGATACCACTATCCTTATCTTCTCTTACTTATACGGGACTATCACCCTCTTTGGTTAACCTTTCCAGGTTATTCTAATTCAATCCAAAAGAAATCTCGTGGTCCTACAACCCCAAAATTGCCGTAACAACTCTGGTTTGGGCTAATCCGCGTTCGCTCGCCACTACTTACGGAATCACTTTTGTTTTCTTCTCCTCCGCCTACTTAGATGTTTCAGTTCAGCGGGTTTGCCTCCTATCGGATACTATGTCTTCAACATAGTGGGTTGCCCCATTCGGATATCTACGGATCAATTCGTGTGTGCCAATCCCCGTAGCTTTTCGCAGCTTATCACGTCCTTCTTCGCCTCTGAGAGCCTAGGCATTCCCCATACGCCCTTATTTTGCTTATTGTACTTGTTTTATCAAGTGTTATATACTATACAACACCCGAAATTTGTGCTTTCTATTATATTTTTATTTTTTCTTTTCTCAATATGTCAATGAACGGTTTTCTAATAATTAGTCCTTAGTAATTAGTAACTAGTTTTCACTAATACTTTTCACTATTCACTATTCACTCGAATAGTGGAGAATATCGGAGTCGAACCGATGACCTCCTGCGTGCAAGGCAGGCGCTCTAGCCAGCTGAGCTAATCCCCCGTTTCTTTAGTGATCAGTTAACAGTTTTTAGTTAACACTACTTAAAACGGTTAGCAAACCTCTAGAATTTCCTCTTAAAACTTTAAAATAGTAGTCCCGGGCAGACTCGAACTGCCGACCCCTACATTATCAGTGTAGTACTCTAACCAGCTGAGCTACGAGACTCTGTTTCTTTAAGTTTTATTGTATTATTTGAACCAACAGCGAGAGTAAATGCTATATAAAACACTAATCTATATCTTTCTCTAGAAAGGAGGTGTTCCAGCCGCACCTTCCGGTACGGCTACCTTGTTACGACTTAGCCCCAGTTACTAGTTTTACCCTAGGCAGCTCCTTACGGTCACCGACTTCAGGTACCCCCAGCTTCCATGGCTTGACGGGCGGTGTGTACAAGGCCCGGGAACGTATTCACCGGATCATGGCTGATATCCGATTACTAGCGATTCCAGCTTCACGGAGTCGAGTTGCAGACTCCGATCCGAACTGAGACCGGTTTTGAAGATTCGCATCATGTCACCATGTAGCTGCTCTCTGTACCGGCCATTGTAGCACGTGTGTGGCCCAGGACGTAAGGGCCGTGATGATTTGACGTCATCCCCACCTTCCTCACGGTTTGCACCGGCAGTCTCGTTAGAGTTCCCGACTTCACTCGCTGGCAACTAACGACAGGGGTTGCGCTCGTTATAGGACTTAACCTGACACCTCACGGCACGAGCTGACGACAACCATGCAGCACCTTGAAAGACGTCCGAAGAAATTACTGTTTCCAATAACGTCGTCTTCCATTTAAGCCCTGGTAAGGTTCCTCGCGTATCATCGAATTAAACCACATGCTCCACCGCTTGTGCGGGCCCCCGTCAATTCCTTTGAGTTTCACACTTGCGTGCGTACTCCCCAGGTGGGATACTTATCACTTTCGCTTAGCCACTCAGATAAAATCCGAACAGCTAGTATCCATCGTTTACGGCGTGGACTACCAGGGTATCTAATCCTGTTCGCTACCCACGCTTTCGTCCATCAGCGTCAATCCATTAGTAGTAACCTGCCTTCGCAATTGGTATTCCATGTAATATCTAAGCATTTCACCGCTACACTACATATTCTAGTTACTTCCTAAAAATTCAAGCCCTACAGTATCAATGGCAGTTTCCTAGTTGAGCTAGGAGATTTCACCACTGACTTATAAGGCCGCCTACGGACCCTTTAAACCCAATGATTCCGGATAACGCTTGGATCCTCCGTATTACCGCGGCTGCTGGCACGGAGTTAGCCGATCCTTATTCCTACAGTACCGTCAAGCCTCTACTCGTAGAGGTGTTTCTTCCTGTATAAAAGCAGTTTACAACCCATAGGGCAGTCATCCTGCACGCGGCATGGCTGGATCAGGCTTGCGCCCATTGTCCAATATTCCTCACTGCTGCCTCCCGTAGGAGTCTGGTCCGTGTCTCAGTACCAGTGTGGGGGATCTCCCTCTCAGGACCCCTACCCATCATCGTCTTGGTAAGCCGTTACCTTACCAACTAACTAATGGGACGCATGCTCATCTTGTACCGTTGGAACTTTAATAATCAGAAGATGCCTTCCAATAATACTATGAGGTATTAATCCAAATTTCTCTGGGCTATCCCCCTGTACAAGGTAGATTGCATACGCGTTACGCACCCGTGCGCCGGTCTCAAGGAAGCAAGCTTCCTCTACCCCTCGACTTGCATGTGTTAGGCCTGCCGCTAGCGTTCATCCTGAGCCAGGATCAAACTCTTCATCGTATATTTTTTATATTGTACGATAAAAACTAGTGTATTTAATTCGCCTCTACTCTCTTATTTTTATAATTTAAATCACTCTAAATTATGCTGTCAATTCAATATGTCTATGAACGTGTCTTTCGTATTTTAAACCTCTAACTCCAAAACTTGCGTCTCTGTGTTAGCGGCTGCAAAACTACAACCTTCTTTTTAATCTCACAAGATTTATTTGATATTTTTTTTATCTTAAATCTCACTCAATATGTATCTGAACTTCGCTTGTTTTGCGGGGTGCAAAGATAATTAGTTTTTTAATTCCGACAAGCTTTTTTTTGAAAATATTTTTTTTCTTTTCTTAAAAACCCAAAACTCTCGTTTTATCTTCATTAATCTACCAAAGAACCTCTGCGGTAATGCGGATGCAAAAGTAGTCACTTTTTAGTAGTTTCCTAATGTTTTTGAAACTATTTTAAAATATATTTTTTAGCACTTTAATTTTCAATTACTTACAATAAAAACTTTTTTTTCACTCACTAAATAACCATCAACAAAAACTAAGCCAACCACATATTCATACAGATTTTCAACATTCCAACACCAGAACACGAAATCTACAAATAAAAACTCACAAAACATTCCCTCATAACAAACCTTAACATCAAACAATAGAAAATTCACCAACTACACCCTAATCATAAACACAACCCTCTTTCCAAACCCTATATAGTCAAAATAATTTATAAAAAAATTCAATTCACATCAATCCCAAGCCTCAGTTTCACCTATTAAATACTCCTTAAACATTAATCAGAAAACAAACCCTCACACTTAACAGTCTTTCAAAACCCACCACCTTCGTGACAAAAGATATATATAATACAGACAACATCATCACATTCTATTCTTACGACATATATCCTATAAATTTAACCACTTAAACAACAATCAAACACACTGATTCCGCATGCAATTTATTAACTCTTTATATCATTTCCATTCTCAAAAAACAACAACACTTCCTTAATAACAAAATCTGTTTTTAAAACACACGCACTTTTTACAAAAAAAACATTAAACAATTAAAAATATCTTTTGAATCTTTTAATAAGTATAACTACTTTTGCAAAACTAAAAACACAATTGAATCTAAGTAACCTACATTATAGGTTAAACAACACAACAAAATGAACTCAGTAAAAAGCATTCAGTCTGCATTAATCTCGGTATTTGACAAAACAGGATTAGAACCTATAGTCAAAGCATTACACAAAAACAACGTTACTATTTATTCCACAGGTGGAACAGAGTCATTCATAAAGGATTTAGACATTCCTGTAGTCGCAGTTGAAGATGTAACTTCGTATCCTTCTATTTTGGGAGGGCGCGTAAAAACACTACATCCTAAAGTTTTTGGTGGAATTTTGAACCGTCAAGACAACCCAACCGACATTGCTCAAATGGAGGAGTTTGGTATTCCACAAATAGATTTAGTAATCGTTGATTTATATCCGTTTGAAAAAACTGTTGCGAGTGGTGCCGACGAAGCCGCTATTATTGAGAAAATTGACATTGGTGGCATTTCATTAATTAGAGCTGCTGCTAAAAATTTTAAAGACACTGTAATTGTAGCTTCTGTAGACGAATATGCAACTTTCTTACAATATTATATAGATGGAAACGGGGCAACTTCAATAGAAGAAAGAAAATTACTAGCTACTAAAGCTTTTCACACTTCTTCTCATTATGATACTGCCATTTTTAACTATTTCAACTCTGATGATACCTACCTAAAAGTTAGTATTGAAAAAGGCAAGACATTGCGATATGGTGAGAACCCACATCAAAAAGGCTTCTTTTTTGGAAATTTTGATGAAATGTTCACTAAATTAAACGGAAAAGACCTTTCTTACAACAACCTACTTGATGTAGATGCTGCAGTAAATTTAATGAGCGAGTTCAAATATGACCAACCTACATTTGCAATCTTAAAACATAATAATGCTTGTGGTATCGCAACAAGAGATACTATGAAAGAAGCATATATTGATGCATTGGCAGGCGATCCTACTTCTGCCTTTGGAGGAGTCTTAATTGCAAATGGGAATATTGACCTAGCTACTGCTGAAGAAATTCATGGTCTGTTCTGCGAAGTTATCATCGCACCATCTTATGACAAAGAAGCTATAGACCTATTAGAAGAGAAGAAAAACAGAATTTTATTAGTAATAAACGACATTGCCTTGCCAGAAAAACAAATAAGAACTTGTTTAAACGGAATTTTGGTTCAGGATAAAAACAACATTACTGATACTAAACAACAATTAAAAAACGTTACCACTACAGAACCTACAGAAGAAGAAATTGACGATTTGATTTTTGCCTCTAAAATTTGCAAACACACTAAATCAAACACCATTGTTTTAGCAAAAAACAGACAACTTTGTGCGTCTGGAACGGGACAAACTTCGAGAGTTGACGCTTTAAGACAAGCTATCGAAAAAGCAACTTCATTTGAATTTGACTTAACAGGTGCTGTTATGGCCAGCGATGCTTTTTTCCCATTCCCTGATTGTGTGGAAATTGCAAACAAAGCAGGAATTACAGCTGTTATTCAACCAGGTGGATCAATAAAAGACGAATTAAGCATTAATTATTGTAATGAGAATAATGTAGCAATGGTATTTACAGGAACACGCCATTTTAAACATTAATTTTATTACATTTGTAGAAACCAAACATTTACTAACACAAAACCCTAAAAAAGCATATGGGATTTTTTGATTTCATGACTGAGGACATCGCAATTGACCTTGGAACCGCAAATACCTTAATCATTCACAACGATAAAGTTGTTATAGATAGCCCATCTATTGTAGCAAGAGACCGAATTACTGGAAAAATTATAGCAGTTGGTAAAGAAGCCAATATGATGCAAGGGAAAACACATGAAAACATTAAAACCATACGCCCACTAAAAGATGGTGTTATTGCAGATTTTGATGCATCTGAAAAAATGATAAGCATGCTTATTAAAAGTATTCCTGCATTAAAGAAAAAACTTTTCACCCCTGCGTTGAGAATGGTAATTTGTATTCCATCTGGAATTACTGAAGTGGAAATGAGAGCTGTAAAAGAATCTGCAGAAAGAGTAAATGGCAAAGAAGTATATCTTATTCATGAACCTATGGCAGCTGCAATTGGTATTGGTGTAGATATTATGCAGCCGAAAGGAAACATGATTGTTGATATTGGTGGTGGTACTACCGAAATTGCAGTAATTGCTTTGGGAGGTATTGTTTGTGATAAATCAGTAAAAATTGCTGGTGATGTTTTTACCAATGATATTATTTATTATATGAGAACCCAACACAACTTATTTGTTGGGGAAACAACTGCTGAAAAAATTAAAATACAAATTGGTGCAGCAACAGAAGACCTAGACAGTCCTCCAGAGGAAATGTCAGTTCAAGGTAGAGATTTACTTACTGGAAAACCAAAACAGGTAGATGTATCTTATAGAGAAATTGCAAAAGCATTAGACAAATCTATTCAAAGAATTGAAGATGCAGTAATGGAAACACTTTCTCAAACTCCTCCAGAATTAGCAGCCGACATTTACAACACAGGTATTTATTTAGCAGGTGGAGGTTCAATGCTTAGAGGACTAGACAAACGAATTTCTATAAAAACGGATTTACCCGTCTATATTGCAGAAGATCCATTAAGAGCGGTAGTTCGAGGAACAGGAATAGCGCTAAAAAACATAAATAAATACAAAAGTATACTTATCAAATAAAATAACATATGCAGCAAATAATATATCTATTCATAAAAAACAGCCATCGTTTGCTGTTTTTGCTGCTTTTAGGTATTTCCTTTACACTAATTATAAAATCACATTCCTATCACAGAAGTAAGTATATAAATAGCGCAAATAGTGTTACTGGCAGTATTTATGAACAGATTAATTCTGCTGAAGAATATTTAAGTCTAAAGAAAAAAAATGAAGTCCTTGCTGAAGAAAATGCAAGATTAAAACAATTGTTATTCAACAAGAAAGACACCTTATTGGACTTCAAAAATATTTCTTATAATGACGCTGATTTTTTTACTGTAAGCAAAGCAAAAGTTATTAAAAACTCCTACAATAAGCAAGAAAATTATTTAACTATAAATTCTGGTGCTAAAAACAAAATAAAAACCAATATGGGAGTTATTAATGAAAGAGGGATTGTTGGAGTGATAGAAGATACATCAAATAAATATGCAACTGTAATCAGTATTTTGAACACAAAATTAAAAACAAATGCTAAAATAAAGAATTCAGATCATTTTGGAACTCTAACTTGGGACGGAAAAAACGCAGGTTATGTTCAATTAGTTGATGTACCAAGACTGGCATCAATAAAAAAAGGAGATTCAATAGTTACAGGTGCAGAATCTGTCATTTTCCCAGAAAATATTCCAATTGGAAAAATTGATAGAGTTTTTATTGATAAGAAAACAAACTACTATACTATAAATGTTAGAGTTTTTAACGATATGACAGCATTAGGATATGTTTATATTATTGAGAATAAAAACAAAAAAGAACAAGAAGCAATAGAACAAGTAACAACAAAAAAATAAATTGAATACAATAATTTTAAACATTATACGTTTTGTATTACTGCTTTTTTCGCAAGTACTACTATTCAATCGTTTTGACACTTTTGGATACCTAAATCCTTTACCCTATATCTTATTCATCCTTCTATTTCCAGTTAATGGAAACAAAAACTTACTATTAATAAGTAGCTTTCTCTTAGGCCTTTTCATAGACATGTTTTGCAATTCTGCAGGTATCCATGCTTTGGCATCATTAATCCTTGCCTTTATTAGACCCAGTTTATTTCGATTTTCATTCGGATTAAGCTATGAATATCAAACAGTCAAAATAGCAGACAAACTATCTACTGAAAGAATAACTTTCATACTTTTATCCATATTTATACACCACCTTTTTATATTCACATTTGAGTTGTTTAGTATCTCATTGTTTATAGACATCATGGTTAGAACACTATTAACAAGTTTATATACACTCATTTTTTGTTTACTAATTATTTATCTAATAAAACCAAGTAAGCGATGAGAAAATTAGTTTTGCCCGTTATAATTATAATTACTTCAATTATATTAATTGCACGTATTTTCTATTTACAAGTAATTGATGAAACTTTAAAATTAAAGTCTGAAAATAATGCCATAAAAAAAGTTTATGATTTCCCAGAAAGAGGCTACATCTATGATAGAAATGGAAAACTCTTGGTTGCAAACCAACCTTCCTATGACATTATGGTTGTGCCAAGAGAAATTAAAAACATAGATACTCTAGAACTTTGCAATTTACTTAATATCACAAAAGAAGACTTTATTCATAAAATCAAAAAAGCTACAATATACAGCCCTAGGCTTCCTTCTGTTTTTCTTTCCCAATTAAACAAAAGAGAGTATGCTTCATTTCAAGAGAAAGAAAGAAAATTTGAAGGGTTTTACACCCAGAAAAGAGCCTTAAGAGATTATCAAATAAATGTAGGAGCAAATGTCTTTGGATTCATTACACAAGTAAATGAAGCAATAATCAACAAAAACCCCTATTACAACAGTGGTGACTTAATTGGAAAGCAAGGTGTTGAACAAGAATATGAAGAAGTTCTTAGAGGTGTCAAAGGCATAAAATATTTACTTAGAGACAAACACAACAAAATAATTGGCCCATACAAAGAAGGAAAATTCGACACACTTTCCAAACAAGGAAAAGATTTAACATTAACTATAGATTATGAACTTCAAAAATATGGCACCGAATTAATGGTCAACAAGCGTGGTGGAATTGTTGCTATCGAACCAAAAACAGGAGAAATTTTAGCCTTGGTTTCTGCACCAACTTATGACCCTGCACTTTTAGTAGGAAGACAACGATCAAAAAACTACACACAATTATATACAGATTCGATTGCAAACCCTTTGTTTGATCGCGGTCTTCTAGCTCAATACCCCCCTGGTTCCCCTTTTAAAATAATAACAGGATTAATTGGCCTTCAAGAAGAAGTAATTACTGAAGAAACTGGTTTCACTTGCCATCATGGTTTTTCCTATGGAGGAGGTCGATTTATGAAGTGTCATGATGCAGGTTTCTCTAGACTAAATAATGGAACGTATCAGTCTTGCAATACTTATTTTTGTAGTGTTTACAGAAACACTATCGATAAATTTAAAAACTCATCTAAAGGAGTAGATGTTTGGTCTGACCATGTGAAAAGTTTTGGACTAGGAAATTATATGGGGACAGACTTACCCACTGGAAAAAAAGGAAACATTCCCACTTCTAAAACCTACAACCGCATATATCCTAACGGTGGCTGGAAAGGATCTACAATCATTTCTAATGGTATTGGCCAAGGAGAAGTATTAACAACCCCACTTCAATTAGCCAATATGATGGCAGTCGTTGCAAACAAAGGTTATTATTACACTCCTCATATTGTAAAAAAAATAAAAGATAGTCCAATTGATAAAAAATTCACAACAAAACACTATTCCACTATTGATCCAAAACATTTTGACCCTATGATTCAAGGTTTGGCAGATGTGTACAACAAAGGAACAGCTAGCTCTTTAAGAGTAAATGGCTTAGAAATTTGTGGAAAAACAGGGACTGCAGAAAACAAAATTAGAGTGGCAGGGAAAACCTATCAACTAAAAGATCATTCCATATTTGTGGCTTTTGCACCAAAGGAAAACCCAACTATTGCAATTGCTGTGTTTGTGGAAAATGGTTATTGGGGTAATAGATATGCAGGACCAATTGCTACTTTAATGGTTGAAAAATATGTAAACGGAGAAATTACGAGAAAAGATTTAGAAAAAAGAATGCTCACAGAGTCTTTAGAAAGTGAATATACCAAAATAGAAAACATTATTTACCAACGTTTTCCACAACAAGAAAAAGCAAAAGACACACTAACCGCTACTATAGCTAGAAAAGAAGAAGACGTAAATTAAAATGAGAAATCAAAGCATAGGAAACAGTATCGACTGGTTTACCGTAATTCTATATACTATCCTAGTTCTTATGGGTTGGATGACAATATATTCGGCATCTCTTCCCTTTGAAGAAACTTCTATTTTAGATACCACACAAATATATGGACGACAAATGATGTTCATATTTCTAACGATTCCTTTAATCTTCATTTTATTATTTGTTGATGCTAAAGTTTTCGAACGCTTTTCTTTTGTTTTCTATGGTTTAGGTATTCTGTTACTGCTCGGATTATTTGTTTTTGGATCTACAATTAAAGGACAAACAAACTGGTATAAAATTGGTGGCTTCGGATTCCAACCTTCAGAATTTGTAAAAACAGGAACTGCTCTCCTTTTAGCAAAATACTTAAGTTTTTCTCAAATTAACTTAAAAGACACCAAACATCAATTGATAAGTTTTGCAATCATTTTTCTACCCATTCTCTTAATTATGATGCAGCCCGATGCTGGAAGTGCAATGATATTCTTATCATTAATATTTGTATTAAACAGAGAAGGCCTACCGAGTTGGTATTTAATTTCTGGCTTTGTTGCCATTGTCCTTTTTTTTACAGCTTTAAAAATTGAACCAAAATATATAGCAGTAAGCATTTTGGTGATCATGATTATTCATTTTTTAAGAAATCGAAAAATAAGCAGAAATCCAATTCTATATCTTTTACTTTTTTTAATCATCTCTGGTTATGTTTTTTCGGTGAACTATGTTTATAATAATGTTCTAGAACCACATCAGAAAGACAGAATTGATGTATTATTAGGCGACAATGTCGATATAAAAAAAGAAGGCTATAATCTTAACCAAGCGATGATTGCAATTGGCTCTGGTGGATTAACTGGAAAAGGATATTTAGAAGGCACGCAAACCAAAGGTGGTTTTGTTCCAGAACAACACACCGACTACATCTTTACGACTGTTGGTGAAGAATGGGGGTTTGCAGGCTCTGTCGTTGTAATTCTATTTTTTGTTGCTTTGTTTCTCCGTATTATAGTGCTGGCAGAAAAGCAAAAAACCAAATTTAGTAGAGTCTATGGGTATTGTGTTGCTACCTATCTTTTTACACACTTTTTAGTAAATATAGCCATGCTTATTAAATTATTCCCTACTATTGGTGTGCCGCTACCCTTCTTTTCATACGGTGGTTCAAGTTTATGGGCTTTTACAATTATGCTTTTTGTTTTTATTAAATTAGATGCCAATAAGGTGAATGAGTGGTAATTTAAAACTGCCACAGTACAAATTACACCTCAAAGCCTAGATATTGTGAAACAAGATGATAATAACATTCCCATCTGGTTGAAACGCAATATACTCTTTAGACAACTTTAAACCTTGTGACTTTTTTAAAATAAAAAACGAAAACGTCACAGTTTTTGTGGCATTTTAGATTTAGAATAAAAAATGTCACGGTTTTTGTGACAAAGTGAAAAACAGAATCTATTTTGTCACAACAATAATTTGAAGTAGAACATTATATCAGCTGTAAAAAAAGCAATTTCAGAAGTAAGCCAATGAAATCTCTACACTTCAATAAATAAAAATTTCAAGTATAAGTTTTCAAATATCTAAAGGAAATTGAAGTTAAAAATGTTATTAACATTTTAATGTTTGATATAGTACCTATCAAATTGTCTCAAAAAATAGTAAACCCCGTTTTCAAGACTTTTTGCTCAAAAAACGGGGTTTACTTCTGGAGTAAGGAAGCTTTAAGCCTTTATTTGTGAATGTGCCTAGTACTCCGCTTTACATACTCGATGTCGCTAATGTTACCTATATAGATCAAAACTTCCGTATTTCGCAACTATTTTGTAGCTATAAGTCTAATGCGCAATTTGGGTGCAATCAAATATCTGACTAAAAACATATTTTAACTACAACTCCTATTTCTAATTTACACCTTTTCTAATATCTATTTTGGCTTTCAAACTTATTAATCGTATATTCCTAACTCATAACCAATCCCTATAGTATGAACCTCGGCATCTACCTTCTTACCATGTTTATAAAAAACTTCCCATTCATTTGTTGTTTCAGTAGTTTCAAATGAAAATCTGTAAAAAGTCTTTGGTTTATACTCTTTATTTATTACTGGAAAATAAGGCTTAGTCGGTTTTGCAACTTTAATTTGTTTTCCTTTAAACTCTTTTATCTCGAAGGGTTCCGTTTGTATAAGTCTATCATTTTCATCTACAGGACCTAAATTAACAAAACCAATAAACATCCCTTTTGATGGTAAATCAATATTATAAACACTTAAATCTATTTTGAATGCGTCATTCTCTTGAGATAATATGAAGACAATATTGCTTTGAGTATATAGTGGAGTTCCTGGTTTCCCACCATCATTTTCATAGAATGTCATTTTAAATTTACTAGCAAATTTTATCTTGTTGACCAATTGTTTTTCCCCTGCATCTTCTTTAGAAAAAGATATTGTCTTTGTAATAACAGGTATCGTAACACTCTTTAATTGTGCATTTTTTTCATTATTAGGATTGTCAATCAAACAAGAGAGCTCACCTCCTATTATTAACATGTGTCCTTCCATGAAGTTATTATGTTTACTTTCTTTAACCTTTACTTTTTTGAAATTTGGATTTCTGTTGGTTACCACAACTTCGTTTAAAATTGTAGTTGTGGGTAGTAAATACACTTTCTCGTCACGTATTTCTTTAACAACAATTTCTTTATTTTCATAACCCAAGCAGCTTAAATGTATGGTGTCCGATTTCAAAAAAGCAAGTTCAATGTCCCCGCTTTCATCTGCATAAATTCCCGTATTATTATCTAAAATCACAGTAACAAAAGGAATTGGATTATTCGTTTTAAAATCTAGAATTTTAATTTTTTGCTGTGAAAGACACAAATTAAAACACAAGGCAATTATATAGGCTAGCCTTAATCTCATCATAACATTGTTTGTTTTTTTAAAGCCAGTTGAATTTCTGACTTTCCAATAATTGCTAAACGAAAACTATTGTCCTTTATTATTTTATTACGACACAAAATAACTTCAAATTTTTATTCCTTTTTTTCTACTTTAGACTTTCTGCTGAAAATATTTTTAAATTGATAAAAGAAACGTTCAATTAATCGTAAATCTTCTGTAATAATATCGGCTGAACCAATCATTTCTTGTTGGAATACAATTTTCTTATCATAGGACGTGTCTAAGCCATTAGGCAAGTCTACATCAATCAACAAATTACCTTCTTTGTCTGGTGTTGCCGAAATGTTTTTTACTTTCCCTTTAATAATTCCAAATTCTGTATCTGGAAAATTGGCCAATCGTATATTTACACTTTGTCCTGCTTTTAATTTCCCCGAATTCTGTGCCAATGCCTTAACTTTTCCAATATAGACCTCATTATCTACAGGAACGACAGAAAAAACCTGATCGCCTGCACTCACCGTTTGGTTTTCTGCCCATAATTGCATAAAAGACACTCTCCCACGAATAGCGGTTCTCAAGACATAATTTAATTCCCAATCTTTTATAGCTTTCTTCAATTGAAAAAAGGATTGAATCACATTGCGTTCTAAGTTTATGGCATCTTTAGTAGCATTAATTTTTGTGGTCTTACTATTTCGGTTCAACTCATTTAGTGAAGAACGCAATTGGGAAATTGAACTCAACAGATTCTTATAATTCTTTTGAGATTGTAAATAATTCAACTTTTGCTTTTCGAATTCTTGTTCTGCAATGACGCCTTTTTTATATAAGGTTTCATAGCGCGTTAAATCGTTTTTTTGAAGTTCCAATTCAGATTCAGTAATACTCTTTTGCGACGCTAACAAACTTAACCGCTCACTAATTTGCCTTGCCTCAAATCCTTGTGCAATACTTTCCACCTGATACGGTTTTAACTGTTTTTGCAAAGCTTCTGAACTATATTCCTTTTGAAAAAGTGCAAATTGATTTTCAACATCTCCAAATTGTGTAAACGCTAACATTTCAAAAGGAAAGGGAGTCCGCTTTAAGTCAATAGTATCCACAATACTTTTCAACAAAAAAACATCTTTATAATTAGCTGTATTTTCAATTACTGCTAAAGGTGTCCCTTTTTCAAGCACGTCATTATCTTTCACAAGTATCGCTTCTATTCTACCTGAAGTTCTTGCCGTTAACTTTTCTGGTGGCACTTGCGTTGTTATGGTAATTTGAGCCGTATTTGCATCTGGATATTTTATAAAATAGGAAAAAAGCAATACTAATAACAAAATGATTAATATTAGCAGGTTACCCCATCGAATCATCCAATGTGGAATTTTTGTAAGTATCTCTTGAACCTGTTCACTTCTCAATTCAATATCAGAAGCCGGTAAGTGTGTGTTGTTTGTATCTTGACTATGATCTGGCATTTCAATTCTTTTAATAGATTATTGCAATTATTACAAAGTGGCTACTTGAACCCAAATGCTTCTTGATTAAAAAGCATTTCATTCAAAATCAAATACTAAGTCCCCAACTGCAATTGATTTTTAACTAATTCATAATAACTCCCTTTCTTCTCAATTAGCTCGTTGTGGTTTCCTGTTTCAATAATTTTCCCTTTCTCTAACACCACAATTTGATCTGCATTAATTACTGTACTTAGTCGGTGTGCAATAACCACTACGGTTTTGTCTTTAAAGAACACATTCAACTTTTCCATTATGTCTTTTTCATTATTAGAGTCTAAAGCACTTGTTGCTTCATCGAAAAAGAGCATTTCTGGGTTTTTATATACCGACCTAGCAATTAAAAGTCGTTGCTTTTGACCTGTACTAATTCCAACACCTTCCGAACCAATTTTAGTATTATAGCGCAGCGGATAATCGTCTATAAAATCTTTAATATTAGCCACATTAGCTGCATAATCTAGTCGTTCCTTATCTATTACATCCACTCCAATAGCAATATTGTTTGCAATAGAATCGCTAAAAATGAAACCTTCTTGCATTACAGAACCCACATGATCTCTCCATGCCTTTTGAGACAGATTACTCAATGACGATTTCCCGAGCAAAACATCACCTTCACTAGGTTCATAGAATTTCAACAACAATTTCATTAAAGTGGTCTTGCCACTTCCGCTTGTACCCACAATTGCCGTAATTTTTTTTGCAGGAATGGTCATATTTAATTCCTTCAACACATTGGTATCTGAACCTAAATAACGAAACGACAAATCTTTAATTATAATATCTTCATCGCAAGGAATCTCTGTTAATTTGTCTTTCTCTCCTTGCACCTCATCATCCATTTCATGAATCTCCGACAATCTGGCTAAAGATATTTTTGCATCTTGCAACTCTCTTATAAAACCAATTAATTGCACAATAGGTCCGTTTAATGTTCCCACAATACTTGTAATTGCCATCATTTCTCCAATGGTTAAATTACCATTAATTACTGAGATTGCAGAAAGGAAAATGATGAAAATATTTTTCAGCTCATTAATAAAATTAGACCCAATACTTTGCGTTTGTTCTAAAACCAATCCTTTTAAGGAAACCCTAAACAAACGTGCTTGAATATATTCCCAACCCCAACGCTTTTGTTTTTCTGCATTATGCAGTTTTATTTCTTGCATTCCATTAATAAGCTCAATCACTTTGCTTTGCTCTTGACTCACCTCTGAAAATCGTTTATAATCTAATACTTCTCTTCGCTTCAAAAACAGAATAACCCAAAGGAAATAGAGAAAACTACCCACAAAGAAGACTGCAAATATGCTAAGATTATAATAGGCTAAAACACCACCCATAATAATCATATTGATAAAGGAAAACAAAACACTTAATGAGGATGTAGTTAAAATTCGCTCAATTCTGTGATGATCATTTATTCTTTGCATGATGTCTCCCGTCATTTTCACATCGAAATAGGAAATAGGCAAACTCATTAATTTAATAAAGAAATCGGAAATTAATGAAATATTAATTCTAGTAGAAAGGTGCAGTAGGATCCAACTACGAATTAATTCCAAACCTGTGCGCCCAAAAAACAGGAACAATTGTGCAATTAGCACTAAATAAATGAAGTGCATGTTTTGGTTGTGAATTCCAACATCAACCACACTTTGCGTTAAGAAAGGCGTTATTAACTGCAACAAACTGACTGCAAAAAGACCAATTGCGAGTTGAATAATAAACGCTTTATATTTAAAAACATAGCGCGATAAAATCCCGAAACCATAGGTTTTCTTTTCTTCAAGATCGGATTCAGATTCATTAAAATTTGGCGTGGTTTCCAGTAGCAGCGCAATACCGTCTTCTGTTGTTCTGTCTGCATTATTGCCAATCCAGAATTTCAAAAATTCGGATTCTGAATATGCTATTAAACCAATAGCAGGGTCAGACACATAGTACTTTCCTTTTTTCACCTTATATAAAACAACATAATGGTTTTTGTTCCAGTGCAAAATGCAAGGCAATGGGGCTTCTTCTAGTTTTTCAAGAGATAGTTTAACTCCCAAAGAACGAAAACCAATTTGTTCTGCGGCATCACTAAGGGTAAGCAAATTACTCCCTTCTCTTGTTGTTTCGGAAAGCTCTCTTAACTTCTGAGTATTAAGCATTCTTCCATAATGCTTTGCTATAATCTTTAAACACGTTGGACCGCAGTCCTTACTTTCTGTTTGAGTATAATGAGGAAATTTTTTCAAAATTTGTTTATAGTTTTTACAAAAATAATTAAAAAATATTAAGGAAAAACTTAATTAACGCTTATATCTTTCAACATAACTTCTTTATTTTCTTTACTCTTGATGATCAGAAAAAAACTACCTTTTGGCACTTCTAAATCAACTTTCGCATTTTTAACTTTTTTTATTCTGCTAATTACGGGAATACTCCTAGAACGGTATTTACTATAATGTTCTTTATCATAAAAATTCAACAGTACTTCTTGTCCTTCAACTTCCTCAAGAAGCGCATCGTTTATACTGATTGTGGAAAGTTCTGAAAATTGAGAGAAAGAAGGAACTATATTATTAACAACAAAATAATCAACCGTGGTGGTAACTTTATCCACATCTTTAAATGCGTTCGATGCAAAAAGAGTCAATTCGTTAGGCACATTGGAAACAATTTCAACTTGATCTATTGTTAGAGGATCTATTCCTGTTAGATCTTTAAAAAGCGCAGCCATTCTTTTTTGGTTAACATCTTCCTCGTTTTCTAAAATATGATCAATACCAGCATAAACAAAAACTTTTGCAGTTGTGTCTTTATCAAATACTCGTTTTAAATTTTCGGCTTGCGATAATTCTCTGTTAGAACTCTCGAAATCGTCATAGTCAACTATTGTAAATCCAAGGGCACAGGCTTCTTTTATAAAGTTATTAAAAAAAGGCTCTCTAAGATAATAGCCTGAGGTTTTTATTGGAAATTTTCTACTGTTTAGTAAGCTATCTTGCCCTTTGTCTATGGCTTCAACAGCTAAATGGGTATAACCATTCTCTTTCAAAGGTTTCAATAATTTGGTCGCAAACACTCTATGCTCTGGTTTCCAATGCATTTCATTGAGCATTACAATCCTGTGTGCTTTAGCCATTTCAGCTATTTTTTGGAGTACGGTTGCAGTATTGTTATATTCATTATGGGATAATAAATGCTCTTTTTTAGTTGTGAATAAATCATTAAAATAAAGAGTGCGTTTATTTTCAAATTCCTTAATTAATGTTTTGTATCTATAGTATTCTGTGTCGAATGAAAGAATCGTAGTTAGCAATTGAAATTTTATCCAATCCTTTTTTTCATCACTATTAATTGGAGCATTTTCAAGCCTATTCATTACGAAAAGGTAATTATCCTCATTCTTGTAGTTATTAAAAATATCCATATAACTGGGAGCATTCTCTTCTAAAATAGTAAAAGACATCGCTTCTATAATACTCTTTCCATCGTGCAAGATTGTACTATTCGATTTGTGTTTTCCAATGCTTTTAAGGGCAACAAAAAAAGAGTGCATTCCGTTGGATTTTTCATAGAGAACCGCATTATTAAGTGTATCATTCGCTACTAATTTGGCAGTAGTGAATGCCTCAGCATGTTTCTTTTTCTTTAAAAAAACAAACAGCTCATAATGAGGAATTTCTGTTGTTTTGCCATAAACCAATAAATCATTTTTATGAAGCTTATAGGTTTTTGAGAACGGGATAACCTCGTTACATTCTTCTGGCTGGTAATATTGAATATCTCCAAAAAAACGTCCACTAACGTTTAAAGGATAATTATAGAAGTTTGTTCCGTTAAAAAAATTATGTTTTCTATTTTTTTTAACCAGACTACAAGACAGCATTAAGGCCGATGCTACCATAATAAAAACACTATTTCCAAGTAGTTGTTTTAGGATCATAATTACATAGATTTTCATGAAAATAGCTCCCATCTTTTTGCACAGGAACTCTATTATCAGGACAAATATATCTAAATTCGCATTGCATACAACCTTCTATGCGATCCTTATTCACTTTCCATAATTCTTGGAATGCATCTGTCGTTATAATTTCTGTAATTAAATCGTTTTGAATATTTCCAAACTCCTTTTCATGGTTAAAGTAATGTTTAACAGCTCCTTGATTCGTGATATGGACTTTTCTATTAAAAAATAAATTAAATTTTTGAGCTTCCATAAAAGCATCTAGATTGGGCACAAAATCGTTAATACTGCTAATTTTTTTCGACAAGAACGAATCCAGATCACCAGTATAAAAGCGAATCCATTGGTTGTTTGCAACTAAGGTGCTCGGTGCATTATAGAAATGAACCTCTCTTAGTCTAGGAAATGCAGCAAATAATTTTTCAATTGCTAAACTGTCATTTGAATATTCCGATATGACACTAATACTATTTAGCTTTGATTGTTGCACAAGTTTTAAAATTTGTTCAAGAACAACCAGTGCTATTTTTGATTTGGTTAACAAAACCAATTGCACGCAACCTAAACTGTCAATTTCCTGCAATAATTTCACCTTAAAATCCTGCAAATCATCTATTTCCAAAAACAGTATATCAGTCAAAAACAAGTAGTCTTTCTCTAGATCTAAATCTAAAAAATGGTCTGGTTCATCGGTAAGAAAACCAAGCTCATTTTCAATTAAAAAAGTAAAGTTTTTGGTAACTAAGGCTTCATAGTCACTGTATTCGCTATAAATTACTTCCAACTTTTGATCAAAATTATCTTGCAACATCGCTGTTACAGAATTAGACACAAAAAAGATTTCCGATCTTTGGAGATCGCATATAGCTGTTCTGTTATATCCCTTAACAGGAACACAAGCATTATAGAATCTAAAATATTTGTTTTTATCAATCATAGGAAAGCGGGTTTGTAGAAGGAATTGCACCTCATTTTTTGAGTTTGGTGAAAATCAGATGACACAAAAGCTAAATCAACATTCTTTATGGGTTCATTTTCTTTACCTTCAACAAAAAAAACATTAATTGGTAACTTATCTTTAAATTCACTATGAATTTGATCTATTAATTTATTACTCATTGTTAGCTATTAAATAGTTAGACATTTTTTGATGCAGATTATAATTACACGGAATACTAGTCATTCCAAACTGCCCCGACGGATTAACCTCTAAAAAATAATAGTCATTATCTACAGATTTGATAATATCAATAGAGCCCGTATTCAATCCAATTTTTCGCATGAGTTCAATTATTTTTTCTTCAATACATTGCGGTAATTGGTACCTTCCTACCCGATTGGGTTTCTCCATATCATAATTTCTAAAATCAACTTTTGTTTTTTCATTATTCTGAGAAAAAATTACCATGGTATCAATTTTATCGTCAATAAAAAATGCTCTTAACTCATATTTTTTATCGATATATTGTTGAAACATTGAGGGACTAAAACGGGTTGGAATACCCTCTAAGGATTTTATTATTTGCGTAAAAAAAGGGTAATTTCTATTATTAAATTCTATATGCTTCCCTTCTCCTATGGACTTTGAAATAATCAAATTATTATTTTCTTCAAAAAATTGTGTTAACTGCATCAAACCCGAAGTGATTAAACTATTTGGTGTTTTCAATCCAACCTCATTCGCTAACTTCAAAATTTCTATTTTCGTGAGCATATTTCCTCTCTTAAACAGCCATTTCTTATCTTCCAATAATTTAAAAATCAGATTTCTAATAACCGAAAACTCAGAGTATATGTATCTTGTTAAATCGTCTTTTTTGCCAAAGCAATCTTCATAGCTTTTAAAAAAACCAAATTTTCTCATCCAAACGACCTTCACATCAGAAAAATTTATCTTCCTATTTTCTTTAACCAAATAACTTTCATTAAGATTGTTAGGAACCAAGTTAAGAGTTACTGATCCTGACATTATATCCTCATCATTCAATCTAAAGAAATCGGCTTTACTATTATGCAAATTTTCTACTACTATTTGCGTATCCGTATCTCTTGGAGTACTTAATATTAATATCATAATTGATTATTGGTATTTAATCTCAATTGAGGCTGCCCTAAAAGTAAAAAAGTTGACACCTTTTTATCACTCCGACGCAAGGAGGAGTCTCATAATTAATGTTATGTGATTTCTCCTTGGATCGAAACGACAAGATTACTATTTTTTTGGACAAGCTTAATTTGGGGTTAAAAAAGTGCAGGAATTTCCTGCACTTTAGACCCAATTATTAGGTTGGACTATAGATCGTCCCACTCTTCATCTGAACCATCATCACCATTACTTGGTGCACCAGGTCCAACAGTTACTGTGTTTTGACTAAAAGTGTTCATAGCCAATTTACGTCCTCCATAGATTGAATCTACCTCAACTTTGTGAGATTGGAAATCTTCTAATTTTTTCATAATAATGATAAATTTTGTTTTTAATAAATCCTCAAAACGTTTTAAGTCAATTGAGACTTTGACTGTTTTTTGCAAAGGCAGCTTAGAATTCTAATCTACACCAGATTCTTGATGAACCTCCACAACCTCTCACCCATCCTGTACCAGGAGAAGTGCTAGACATTACACAACCTCTAGACAAACAAGCTGCCATTTCTTGAGTAATACCACCTTTAACCGTTTTTTGCTCATTTTTAGATAATTCTTGAGCACCGTTTAAATTTAAAATTGATTTTTTCATACGTAAAAAATAATAGTTTTTAAAAAAATATTGAATTTATTATTACAATCCGCAAGCAGATATGCAACATGCAACTGAATCACAGTATTTTACAAATGCACCATTACAGTAGCATGGGAAAGATGCGTCTAACATTTTTCTTCCACCCGTCACCTCTTTTTGTGCTCCTTTTGATAATTCTTGAGCACCTGCTAAATTTAAAATTGATTTTTTCATAATTAAAATATTGGTATTTTTTTGTTTACTACAAGCCTTTAGAGTCAATTGTAGTTTTTGACTATTATTAAACTAAAAAATAAGTTTAGCAATCCCAGTTTACAAGTGAACAACCTCCTGTTTCAGCAATCCAAATTGGATTATGATTTATTTGACTTAAACATTGTGATTTTGTCATTGTATAATAAACTTTCGCTCCACACAATCCTGTAACATCTGGAATTCTTCCCCCAGCAACCTCTTTTTGTGCGCCTTTTGATAATTCTTGTGCGCCTGCTAAATTTAAAATTGATTTTTTCATGTTATATTTATTTCATTTGTTTTTATTTACGCTACATTTTTGTCAATGATTTTGACAAATTTGTTGCTTATAGATTACTATCCTCTATCGCAAGCTGCCCAGCTACATCTTCCAAATTGATTTCTACATGTATTGAAACCGCAACCATCTTCTCCTGGTCCATCTCCTCCACCTGGATTAAAAACTTTTCCACCCGCAGTTTCTTTAAGCTCTTTTTTTGTTAAAATTTGAGCTCCTTTTAAATTTAAAATTGATTTTTTCATAATTAAAATATTCGTATTTTTTTGTTTACTACAAGCCTTTAGAGTCAATTGTAGTTTTTGACTATCGTTGCAACAATATCGTTATGCCATAACTGGCGATTTCTCTTCTTGAAAGTCTGAAATAAAATACCGCAGTTCTTTTATTTCATAGTCGTTTGGCAAAATTTTATTATTTACCAATTTCACGGGTGTATAATTAAATCCATTACTCAAACACCATTCATACTGTTCTCTAAGTTGTTCGCTAACCTTGACAGAAGCAAACTCCTGTTTCCATTTACCCATCCAATCCACTATACTCCTATTTTGAATGTGCCAATCGGAAAGCGCTTCTTCAACCTTATCTGGAAAATCTTGATTGATTTGAAAAAGTGTAGCCGCAACCGCATAAAAAGGGTTTTCATTATTATCTGGGTTCAAATTAAAAAACACCGTTAATTTTATAGTATCGCTATGGGCTTTCATGAGACTAAGAGCCTCTTGGTATGCGGTGTGACAATGTCCGCAACTTGGACTTAGAATTAGTGTAATATTTACAAAAGCAGCAGGCTGTCCTAGTGTTATTTTAGATAATGCAGAAAGACCTTCTTCATTGACTACTTCTTTTTGAAGGGCTTTAAAAATGGCAAACTGTCTTTTAAATTTTGTTAATTGATGTGTTTCTTTCTTGAACTTTTCTACATCGAAAAAATAGGGTTTTATAAAAAACCATAAAGGAACCACTATCCCAATAGATAAAGCCAAAGCTTCATAGCTTATTGCTGTAATAGCACTAGAAACAAAAAACAAAGCCGACTGACTAAACAATAAAAAAGCAATTGCCAAACACAAAACACACCATTTTTTCAACTTCACCTTTTGCAGCCAAAACGAATAAAACAATATCGGAATCGCTAAAACACTCGCAAAACTTACGGCAACCAGAGAAGACTCACTAATTAAGGCTATCAAAATTCCAATACTAAAAAAAAGGATTGGTAAATCTGAAAAATCCAACCAATTGGTAATTGCAGCCGATTCCGATTTAATCACCGAATCGCAAGAGGTGTTTTTGGCTATGGAACAAATTTTTGAAGCAATCCCGTTGGTCTTTTGTAATTTTTCTTCAACAATCAAAACACTTATAAAAAACCCAACAAGAAGCAACCCAAAATGAATTGCAGAAAACAGTGTCGTCAATTGCATCTGAACCAAGAATAACAAAAACAATCCAATACCTAACAAAATTGTTTTGTTCTTAAACAATGTAATCTTTTCTGGAGCTGCTTCAAGATTGGGTTCAATGGCAACAACAATGCCATTCCAGTGCTTTAAAAACTCATCGGTTGAAATCTTCTCCTTTCCTTTAGCCTCTCTTTCAATAACAATTTCCTTTTTCTCCTTCTTCACTAGCGTAATTTCGTCTTCAAAAATCGCTAAAAAAGAGGCTGGCAATGCTTGAAACTGCTCTTTAGGCACTTTTGCTGCAATATTCTCTACAGCCAATACATTAAAAGTATCGGTTATAGCAAATAGGCTAGGATAATTTGGATGAGATAAAAATAGATTTTCAAAATCATTGCTTTCCGTATTATAATTATTAGTGTATAAAAATTTTTCGATTAATGCCTTCATCGCTCCAATTAATTAGTGCTTCATTTTTGATAAATTTTCAAATTCATCTCTCATTTTATGTTCTTAAAAAGAATCACACATAATGAATTTGATGAAGCAAATATGAGCGTAAAAAAAGGAAAATGAAAAAGCTATTCTTTACAATTTATAAATTAAACGTAAACAATTTATAAATTATGGCTAATAAAAAAAACACATAACACGTTAAAAAACAAATACTTACAAATTACAACCCAATTTCAAGGCAAGTGTCGTCTCAAAAGCATTTCTATTCCTAAAAATTAAAGTACATTTGAAATATAACTATAAAACAGAATTTATGAAAACTAACATTTTCGCATTAGACAACTTTTTGAACCAAAAAATGGAAAACAGACAAATGACTAAAATAGTAGGTATGATTGACCCTAAAAAGCCAAAACCAAAACCAGAGTTAAATGATACGGTTAGCAGTGAAGATAATGGAGATGGGAAACCAAATGATACAGATCCAATAATAGAAGCAAATGTTCTTTAATGAACGGTAGTATCTTTTTCTATTTTTTTAATAAACTGAACAGGCGTAACGCCTGTTCTTTTGTTAAAAGACTTCGCAAACGACACCGCATTTTTAAAACCAACCGTTTCAGCTATTGCCTGAGTAGAATATTTTCTAAAAACAGGGTTTGTGATTATTTCTTCAATAACGTAGTTAATCTTTAGCTCATTAGAATATTCGCTAAAAGATTTTTCGAACCTTTTGTTCACAACATAGGACAAATAGGTCGTGTTTGTTTTTATTTTTTTTGCGGTGTTCTGCAAATTAAAATCCTCACGCAAAAAATACTTCGATTTTTCCAACTGCAACAATTTCTCTACAATCTCATTTTCTTTTTCTTCATCAATGCTAATAGCATTGTCAACCACTACTGCTTCTTGCTTTTTCTTAACTTCAATTTCTTCCAAAGCAGCAAGCATTTCTTTTTTTTGTTTAAACTCTTCTATTAACTTATTCACTTTTATGTTTGCCTTTTTCTTGCCTATATAATTCCTATATAGAAAATAAACCAAACTAAAAAAGACAACAAAAACTACAATTTGAACAAGCCTCGTTATCACTGATCTAATCTTTAGCTTTTTCCTTAAAGCAATAACCTCTTCAATTTCTTCTTTATTGGCAATAAAAGAATTAACATTCAATGTTTCTTCTTCTTTTAAATTCTCATACTTTCTAAACTTAGTATCATAGAGATCTAAATAACGTTCAGATTCGGAATAATTCTTATAATGGTAATGAATTTTTCCTAAATAAAACATGGTTTTAATCTGCTCTAATCTATTTGTTTCATTATCACCAATAGAATCTACTTTATTAAAATAGACCAATGCTTTTTCATATTTTTTTTGACCATAATTAACATACCCTAAATTATAATTAAGCGTGGTCATTTGCGCAGTCAAATCATTCTGTTCCGCTAAAATTAAAGAAGACAAATACTGTTTTTCTGCATTTTCAAACTGCCCTTTTTTCACAAAAATATTGGCAAGATTGGTTTGTGCTTTCAACTTTCTGTCAAACAAATTCTTCGAATAGATAATTGCTTTTTTATAATATAACTCAGAAGAATCAAGCAATTTCTTGTCCTTTTTAATATTATAATAGTTTTCATAAAAAGTCCCAAATTTAATATACACACTACTTTTCGATTTTAAAAAGTCTTCATTAGTATATAAATACTCTGTCTTGTCTAATAATTTCTCTGAATCTTTAACCGATGCAATCGCCAACTCATAATTGCCCACTTCTGCCAAAATGAGTGCCATATTGTTCGAACATTTGACTGCTAAAATCTTATCATCTACTTCAATAGCTATTTTTTTTGCCTCTTCATAATTTCTAATTGCCTCTCCTAATTTTTTTCGTTTCCAAAGAATCAATCCTTTAAAATTATATACCTTACTCTTTGTTTTCTTTTTTTCTAGCGGAAGAACTATTTTGTCTAGATACAAAAAGGATTTCTCCAAAGAAGCATTACTCTGTAGCGTGTCTGGATTTTTTTTCAACTGATACAAATAGGCTTCTGCTCCAAAAGCATAGGCTAACTGTGCGTCATTCTTAGACAATTTAATCTTATCTACATAAAAGAAAGCGCTATCCAATTTCCCATTAATATGAAAACTGACTTTATCTTGGTATGCTGTAAACTTTTTTTCGCTTAAAGTTTGGGAAAATAGAATATGTGTAAAGAAAAAAAATAAAAGACAACTATTTTTCATGTTTTTTTTTTAAAAGGACACCCAAAGGTATAACATAATTAAAAGCAAAAAAATAGGTGCTACAAAATAATCTTTCCGACTACTTATAGACACCTATAAATCCAAATAAAATAAGTCGTTTTTATGAATCAAAAATCAACTTTTTATTTTATCAAAAAAAAACACAAATACATAATTTTCTACGAATAGAAAAAATTATTTTTTATACCCAACCTGGGTCTAATTTACAGCCCGTATTGGCACAGTAATACCCATTAGCGCAACCATCTGTCGCACAACGGTGATCTGTAAAACCACCTTTTATACTTTTTTGTTCACTATTTGTCAATAACTGAACTCCTCTTAATTTTCTAAATGCATCTTTCATAATAAATAGTTTAATGTTATGTATCGCTTTTTTTTAGTCTAGATTTTTTTAAAAACCAATACATTAAATTATTTAACAAGACACATTTATTCCCTTTATTTAAAAACTAATATAAATATCCGAATGCGCACGCTAATTACTGCATCCTCACTATTTTTTGTTCTAATTTGGTGAGCTCTTGGCTTCAATCTGTTTTTGACTGACGGCTTCATTTACCAAAACTTTTATTGTTGAACAACTAAGCCACAAGCACTTGAACAACAAACAATAGTATCGCAGTATTTCTTAAAAACGCCATTACAATAACACGGAAACGATGCTCCAATCGCTTTAAGACCACCAACTATTTCTTTTTATGAATTCTTAGATAATTCTTGAACTCTTTTTAATTTTAAAATTGTTTTTTTTATTGTACTTATTTTTACAGATTACATCTCAGACTTTTTAGAATCAGTTGAAATGATATGACTAATCAATAACAATAATTGCAAAATCCTAAAAAATTTAAAAACAAGCTTCTGTTGTTAAAACACAACACGAATATTGAGATGGAATCGTCGAATATTGTGCACAAGTAACAACAAACCCATAAGGATAATCATAATTTTCGCAAGTAGCACCATTACAAGTACCGCCACCTCCAGAGATGGACTGTTGCATCTTCTTAGACAATTTTTGAGTTCCTTTTAATTTTAAAATTGATTCTTTCATTGCACTATATCTTAACAATTATTACCAATAACCGAACATTTTCTCGTTGCAGCATCCCAAATTGGATAATATCCTACTAATGACATACATTGATACTCCACGGACGTAAATGTCATTGCTCCACACAAATTACTTAAATCTGGAATTCTTCCTCCGCTTATTTCTTTTTGTGCATTCTTAGATAATTCTTGAGCTCCGTTTAACGTTAAAATTGTTTTTTTCATTGTACTTATTTTTATAGATTATATCTCATATTTTTTAGAGTCAATTGAAATAATATGACTGGTCAACAACAATAATTGTAACCCACTAGAAAAAATTCAAAATGCAACTATATTCAAATTATAAAATCATCCATTCTAATTAAAAACCTATACAAAAAGCAATCGTTTTAACCTTCTAACATTAAAAAGATTTTCGCTTAATCTAGCATTTTCAACATCTAATAGATTTAATTTATCTGTTATAAAATTCTCTTCCTTTTCTTGAAAAGTATTTTTTTTAAATTCTTTTAAAAGCATGTTTGTTTATTTGTTGTGTTATACCATTTATCACTTGAATGTACGGGAATAAAACGCTCTTTTTTCCTCGCTATTTCAATATAAAATAAAAACGTAGCGATGCTATGCTCTGATTTTCTAGTTTATATCAAGAAAAAAATCATCATTTTCTTTTACAGTAAATTCAAATTACAAATGGCATTATTTTCGCTTTACACCAAAATCAAACATTTGAATGCTATTCCGAAAAAAGCTGTTTTCTATTTACTTCAGTACTCCGCTTTACGTCCTCAATGTAGTTAATGCTACAGATGTGGGGAAAAACTTCCATACTTCACAACTATTTCTCTCATAACAAAGTCCAATGCCTACTTTGGGTTAAAAACAACACCACAATACTACAAAATACAAAAGTTAATTTATTACAACTTTATTGCCGAAAAAGTTAAAAAACAAAGAATTAGTCTGTTTTTTATCAAAACTCACTCCTATTTCTATAAAAAGTAGTTCTATAATAACGAAATAAATGATCATAAACAACTAATTCATATTGTCGTTGTCTCGAAGTATATTGTCGGTTCATCATCATGTGAATATGACTATTCAAGAAAGAAGACAACGAAACATCTAAGTCTTTCAAAATGGGTTCAATTGTGGCAGCCATCGCTTCTCTTTTCTTGGCAACCACCTTATAAATGGGTTCAAACTGCGGCAAGGCTTCCGCTAAAAAGGGTATCATTTCGTTTTCTAAACTTCTATACTGTTTGTCTAGTTCTTTTTTCAAAACCTTGTCGGCATGAAACTCTACTTTGAAAGCCGCTTGCATGCTTTCTAATAATTTCATTTTCGCTTCTAAGGTGAGCGAAAAACTATTCAGGAAAGAATCAATACTCAAAAAACTAAACAACAAGGGTGTAGCGTTGCTTTCAAACAAATTTTTAAAATCCACATAGGCAAGAATCAATTCACTATCGGCTTGAAAAATAGCTTCCGACAACGTATAGGTGGTCTTGCCATAGCGTTCTAACTCTCTAGCATAACTATCGGTTTGCAAGTTCCAAACCAAATTTTGTGCTTCTAATTCGGAAAAAACAGCATGCAATACTCCCAATACTTTTCCCAAGTTTTCCAAATTCGTTACTCTAAAACGCAAACGCAAATGCGCATCGGGATCGTTATACCGAATAAAAAACCAAGTAGCAACCCACTCTTTTTCTTTCAAATAGGCTATTGTTTCCTGCAAATAGTCTTGCAAAACAATATCTGCGGTTTTAACCCCACAATATATCTTATAGTAGAGCCATTCGCTACCCATACTAAATGTTCTTTTCACCTTTTCCATACTCCTATCCATACGTTAAACTTCTTTTTTAAAAGAAAATACAAACTGGTTGGCATACTGTTGTTCTGCTCCGTCTAAAACCACCGAATTGTTCACTAACAAAAACTCCTCAAGAACCACTTTCCCCTTGGAATGTATGGTTTTCATTAGAATATCAAAACAAATTTCGGTTTCCAAATCTAACAACAAAGTATTATCGCCACTCACTATAGTTACATATTGTGGTAATTTCTTTTTTTCTTTCCACAACGCAAAAGCGGCATCAAAGCGAAAATCCTTCACCTCATCGGCAAAGACATGCCATCTTGCTTTGGCCAAAACAACTTCTTTATAGACCACTCTTGGAAAATAATTGTAATGTTGTTTTAAAACACCCCAATCAAAACCATATACTGCTGCGGTATTTTGTCCTTGTAAATCGCATAAAAATTGATAGACAGGCAATGCATTACTACTATAATTATGGGCGTTCGACAAACAGGGTATAATTTCCTTGTTCAATCGTTTCGATTTTAAAATAATCCTATCGCCCACTACACTAATCCACAAATCGTCTATTGTTATTTGGTTTTCCTTTGGCACTACGCTGTTTGCCAAATACACAATTTCATAGGGTCGCAAAACAGGTCGTCGCAAAATATTTCCGGTTCTCGACTCTGGAATGTGAGCCACTTCTGCCAAAATAGCTTCTGGAAAACAAGCTGCCTCGTGTTGCACAATCGTTTCTGTTAAGGCATGAATGTGGGTATCGCCACTGCAAAAACGCCCCAACAATTTAGCCGCACTGTTGCTGCCTAACGATTCCAAAACAACGGTTTCATTTTGTCCTTCTTTAAAAATTTCTACCATGGCAGAAAAAGTAGCTGGCAATAGGTTCAAGGCATTTTCTCGTTTTTTAAAATCGGTTTCTTTTAATGCTATACTAGTTGCTTCATTGGCTAGTGCTTCTTGCAATTTTCTTTCTAACACATAGTCCATAGCAGTCCAATGCTCTTGGGTGTCGGTGGCTACGGTTCCCCGAATACTCAAAGCGTCTAACAACGGGTGGCTATCGTTCATGCTCGAGTTTTGCAAATAGCCAATTCCTATTTCAGCATCTAATACTACCGACAATGGCATCGATTGGGTTTCATAGCGTTTATAGAATGCTTTTCTAAAGGCTTCTAAATGGTAGTTTTTTCGTGGTTCTTGTACTGTGGCTAAAAAAACGATGCTTTGTTTCAATTTTTGCAAGACTTTTGTACTCACAACTGCTTTTGTGGTTTTGCTGTACAAATCGGTTTGCAATAAATACTTAGGGTCGAAAGGAATTTTTAAACCTTCAACCATGGTATGAATTGTTTTTGAAATTGATGTATAGTTTTGAATTCCATCATTCAAAAGGGCTAATTGCTCCACCAATGCTCTTGCTGGCACCTCACCTTCAATAGCTATTTCGTCCTCAGTAAACACCGAAAGGGCTCGCTCCATCTCGGCAGTTCCTGTCACTGTAGCTTCCAAAGCGCTCACCAATACTTGACTCGCTATCAATTCTTCAATAAAAGCCATGGCTTCCTCGCGTTCCGATTCGTCTGCAATAATACCACTAGCCAAATCATAACGATTTTTTCCTTCTTTTGCGTTTTCAAGTACAGCAGCAACAAACGCATTCTTCCGTATTGCCGAAATGCTGTGCTCTCTTCTTTTTTTATCATTTATACGATATTCTATATAGCGGTAAAAATTCCCTACAGCATACAACGATGTATTGGGAAAATAGTGCAGCTTGGCTTTCATCTCTGGTTCTTTTGCGATTGTTTGTAAGAAAACAATCCAAAACTGCATGTCGAACTGCGTGTGTGCGCTGTAGGCTTCTTTGTCTGTTAATACAATTTCTGTTTCTTTCCCTAGGCTTACTGTTGTGCAAGCCGCAAACCATCCAAAAGGTGTGGCACGAGCACACATTCTCGCCACATACTTTAGTAAGGTCATTTCTAAGGCCTTTGTTTTTTCGGCAGCATATGTTGAAGGGTTTTCTAAATATTTTTCAATTTCGCTCCACAATTCTGGCGATGCCAAAGCCAAGGCTTTTTGCACAAAATGCGAATGGGTAAATGCAAACAAAGCTGCTCTGGAATAGGACTGCATTAAAGTCGTATAGCTTGACACAGGCAATAAAGGGGTGCGCAAAACGGCTGTTGAAAAAGCGGAAAAGTTTGTTGTATTTGTCATTGGTCTGAATTTTTATTGGCGATAATTTTCCAAGGATATCGCTTCTAACTGTTATAGCCTTTGGGATAGCTTCTGTTTCTTTTTTATATCATTTGTAATTTAAATTTACTGTAAAGGAATAATAGCATTAGTTCAACCGACTGATCCCTCATCGTGAAAGGACGATTTTGCCTATACTTTCGTGGCACATTTCGATTCTATTGTAAAACCTGTGACAATTTCGATTCGTAAATGGAAAACGTCACAATTTTTGTGTCATTTTTGAATTTAAATAAAAAATGCCACACTTTTTGTGACAAACCGAAAATCAAAACTGTTTTTGTCACCACTATTTCTAATAGTGCAATATATAATCCCGTAAAAAAAATGCCAATTTGTTTGTTCTTATTCTTTTTTATTCTTGCTTACTTCCGCAGCCATTTTCATAGCATTATAGGTATTGAGTACTTTTCCTGTTTTACATAATGGTTTTTTACCACCCCGTCCTACGGACACCCCTCAAGAGGGGAATTTCAGTTTGAGATTAAACTAGCGAAGGTTTATTTCTTCTTGCTCACTTCCGCTGCCATTTTCATAGCATTATAAGTATTGAGTACTTTTCCTGTTTTGCACAATTTTGAAAAGTGTACCATTTCATTTTCCGTTCCTGGTTTCACAACCAGCTTATCAATAGTAACTCCCGATTCTAAAATAATGTTTTTTACTTCTTGTACTGTTAAATTGGGATAATATAACCAAATTAGAGCCGCTGTACCCGAAACCATGGGAGCCGCTAATGACGTACCTGAATAGAAATCGTATTGATTATCAGGAATAGCAACATAAATATCCTCACCGGGTGCAAAAAGATCTACATTGTTTTTACCATAATTAGAAGAAAATGGTATCATAGTGCTATCCCTTCTTTTGGATATGGAGCCTACTGTAATTAAATTCCTTACAATTTTAAGTTTGTTCTCATAATCAAAATCTGATGGATAATAGGGGTTTTCGTCTATATCTGTAGCACCATTACCCGAAACATGAACCACTAAAACATTTTTCCCCTGAGCATAATTCAAAGCTTTTGTTACGCTATATTGATCTAAAGAAAATTCTTTACTAAATGACATATTAATTACTTTCGCTCCATTATCTACAGCATAATAAATAGCATTTGCAATATCCTTATCATGTTCGTCTCCAAAAGGAGAGATATTCAGTGGCATTATCTTTATATTATTATGAAACCCTTTAACTCCTTTATTATTTTCTCTATTCGCTGCTATAATACTGGCAACTTCGGTATTATGTCTTCTTAATCTATAATGAGAATTTAAATTATTATTTCCGTAACCTTTTTCTAACTGATAGTTATTAATTTTTATTCTATCATCATAATCAAAATTTAAAAGTTTATTAACAATCGAATCCTTATGATTGCTGGAACTTTTCATTGATTCTATCGTAAAATTTAATCTCTTTATCAATCTCATATAAAAAATTAAATCTGAAAAAGTTCTTTTGGATTGATTATCTTCATCAACTCTTTCTGAGAACTTTTTATTATTTTGTTCTTGTAATAAATACAAGCTATCTAACTGCTTAACTGTATAATCCTCCTTTGGAAAATAATATTTTAAAGTATCTTTAGCTGGATAATAAGCCGAAATAAGCACTCCCTCTTCTTTTAAATATCTTGTATAATAATTATTTTCCTTATGATATTTGGCTAAAGCTCTTTTGTATTCCTTATATATAGGATCACTTTCATGCTTAAAACTATCTGCTACATCAAATTTATCCTTATATCTTTCAATAAAACGGACAAACTCAAATTTTGAAAAAGCTAACATATCAGTTTTACCAACTCCAATAAAACTCCAACCGTTAACATCATCAATATAACCATTATTGTCATCGTCAATATCATTGTTAGCAATTTCTTTTTTGTTTATCCAAAATTGACCTTGCAAATCTTCATGGTCAAGGTCAATTTGAGAATCTATTGTGGCTACAATAATTTCTCGTTTTGTTTTTTTAGGTTTTTCCACATACCATTTGTTTAATGATAGACCGTAAACACTATCTAAAGAAATATCTTGATGATGCCATAACGATAAAACTTCCTTTTCCCCTTTAGCTTTCTTTGAAACACAAGAGAAAAAAAACATAATAAGTACAACTACTAATAACTTATTTATTCTCATTCTTTTTTTTCTTCTTGCTCACTTCCGCTGCCATTTTCATAGCATTATAAGTATTGAGTACTTTTCCTGTTTTGCACAATTCAGAAAAGTGTACCATTTCATTTTCCGTTCCTGGCTTCACCACCATCTTGTCAATAGTAACCCCCGATTCTAGAATAATGTTCTTTACTTCCTGTACTGTTAAGTTCGGATAATACAACCAAATTAAAGCCGCTGTGCCCGAAACCATAGGAGCTGCTAATGAAGTACCCGAATCATATATATACTGATTATCGGGAATCGCAACATAAATATCCTCGCCGGGTGCAAAAAGATCTACATTATTTTTACCATAATTAGAATAAGAAGTTACCATAGTACTGTCTGTTCGTTTTGATATAGAACCTACATTGATAAAATTATTAACTAGTTCTAGTGATTTTCCATAACCAATATCATTAGGGTAATCAGGGTACTTATCAATATTATTAGCATCATTACCTGAACAATGTACTAACAGTACATTATGCCTTTCTGCATATTGCATAGCTTCTAAAACCCATTCTCTATTTAATGAAAACTCTTTCCCAAAAGACATATTAATTACTTTTGCCCCATTATCTACGGCATAATAAATTGCCATGGCTATGTCTTTGTCATGTTCGTCTCCCGAAGGTGAAATAGTCAAAGGCATTATTTTGATATTATTCGAAAACCCATCAGTCCCTATACCATTGGAGCGGAGAGACGCTATGACGCTTGACACCTCCGTATTGTGTGTATTAATACTTCTAATCCCTTCTATTTTTGCATTAATTTTATTATTACCGTAGCCTTTTTCTAAAACCTCTGGGTTATCTCCTATATAATCTCTTTCATTATATGCTACATTAAGGTTTTTATGAAGTATCGAGTCCATTTGGACTCTGTCATCTAACAAACTTGTTAAACTTGTTGTGTTATTGGCATAATTACTATAAAAACTATAGACTAATGCTAAAAAATCTGCATCTCTACTAGCAAGCATTTGTTTATAAGTTCTATTATCATTCCCTTTAATTTCATTATATAAACTATCGAGCTTTTCATAGTTATAATCCTCCTTTGGGAAATAATATTTTAATGTGTCTTTAGCCTTAGCATAGACTGAAATACTATAATCTAGGGACTTTATCCTATTATTATAATACTTTTTCGTATAATCTAACATAGCAGCAGCCCAGTTATACGTATTATAATTATATAAATTTTGCTTTTCAATATCTTCTTTTTTCTTCCCTTCAAAGGCAGATTCCCATTTTCGAACAAATCTCACATATTCAAAATTACCCCATACTGTATAATTCCCACTTTTAGTACCTATAAAATTCCAACCGTTAACATCGTCAATATAACCATTATTGTCATCATCTATCCCATTATTTGGAATCTCTTTTTTGTTTACCCAAAACTGTCCTTGCAAATCTTCATGGTCAAGGTCAATTTGAGTATCTAATGTGGCTACAATAATTTTATTTTTTGTTTTAGGAGGATTATCAGCGTACCATTTGTTTAATGATATACCGTAAACACTATCTAAAGAAATATCTTGATGATGCCATAACGATAAAACTTCCTTTTCCCCTTGAGCTTTCTTTGAAACACAAGAGAAAAAAAACATAAAAAGTACAACTACTAATAACTTATTTATTCTCATTCTTGTTTTTCTTCTTGCTCACTTCCGCAGCCATTTTCATAGCATTATAAGTATTGAGTACTTTTCCTGTTTTGCACAATTCAGAAAAGTGTACCATTTCATTTTCGGTTCCTGGTTTCACAACCAGCTTATCAATAGTAACCCCCGATTCTAGAATAATGTTCTTTACTTCTTGTACTGTTAAATTGGGATAGTACAACCAAATTAAAGCCGCTGTGCCCGAAACCATAGGAGCCGCTAATGAAGTACCCGAATCATAAGTATACTGATTATCAGGAATTGCTACATATATCTCCTCCCCAGGTGCAAACAAATCTACATTGTTTTTACCATAATTGGAAAAAGAAGAAACCATGGTACTGTCTGTTCGTTTTGATATAGAACCTACATTGATAAAATTATTTGCAATATATCCTGATTTATCTGAGTCCAAATCATTTGGGTAATTTGGATACGAATCTAAGTTGTCATGATCATTTCCCGAAGAATGAACTAATAATACATTATTCTTTTCTGCATATTGCATGGCATCCGAAACCCATTCTCTATTTAATGAAAACTCTTTCCCAAAAGACATATTAATAACTTTTGCCCCATTATCTACGGCATAGTAAATAGCCATAGCAATATCTTTATCATGTTCGTCACCAGAAGCCGAAATAGTCAAAGGCATTATTTTTATATTATTCGAAAACCCATCAGTCCCTATACCATTGGAGCGGAGAGACGCTATGACGCTCGACACTTCCGTATTGTGTGTATTGATACTTCTAATCCCCTCTATTTTTGCATTAATTTTATTATTACCATAACCTTTTTCTAAAACTTCTGAGTTATCACCAATAAAATCTCTTTCATTATACGCTACATTAAGATTTTTATGAAGTATCGAATCAGCTTGTGATTTCTTATCATATAAAGTTTCTAAACTTTTAATATTTGAAGCATAGTTACTATAAAAATTAAATACTAATGCTAAAAAATCGGAGTCCTTATTATAGAGCATATCATCATATGTTCTATCATCATTCCCTTTAATTTCATTATATAACTGCTGTAACTCTTCATAATTGTAGTCTTCTTTAGGAAAATAGTATTTTAAAGTATCTTTAGCTTTGGAGTAAATTGAAATATCATAATCATACGATTTTTGCAAATAGTCATAAGATCTCTTTTTATAATTCAACATAGCAACTGCCCACTGATAAGTATTAAAATTATATATATCTTTGGTTTCAATATCCTTCTTTACCTTCCCTTCAAAGGTAGATTTCCATTTTCGAATAAATCGTACATATTCAAAATTGACCCATACCGTATAACTTCCATTTTTAGTTCCTAAAAAATTCCAACCGTTAACATCATCTATATAACCGTTTTTATCATCGTCAATCCCATTATTTGGAATCTCTTTTTTGTTTACCCAAAATTGACCTTGCAAATCTTCATGGTCAAGGTCAATTTGAGTATCTAATGTTGCTACAATAATTTTATTTTTTGTTTTAGGAGGATTATCAGCGTACCATTTGCTTAACGATAGACCATTAACACTATCTAAAGAAATATCTTGATGATGCCATTTTTGGGCAATATCCTTTTTAACATCTTTAAAATCAATTCTACTTTGAGATTTACATCCAATGAAAATCAATACAATAAACAATATTAATCTCATCTTCTTAGCATAAATCAGAAAATTGCGGAGGAAGATCAGGGTCAGTTGGCAGAGGTTTTGGATCATTACCAGGTCTTTTACATCTAGGAGTCTTTGAACAATTGTTACTTGTATCTGTTACAGTATCTGGATCTCCTGTATTGTCTCCTCCAGTAATCATTTTTTTTCCTAATTTTGCTATTTCAAATTTCTGAAATAAGAACTTCGCATTGTTTTTGTTTTTCATTTTTTCTAATATTTTAATTATGACAACAAAATTAAATCGTTTTTCAAAAAAACAAAACTAAATTATTTTTTACATATCGAAATTCGCGAATTTCGATACACAAAAAAAACATAACACATTGTTTATCATCAATTTAATTCCTCAAGCTCTTTTATAAAATAAGTTGGCCTAATTCCTGTTTTCTTCACAAATGCCGATGTAAAAGACTCTGTATTATTAAAACCAAACTCCTTTGTAAGAGCGATGATTGTGTAGTTTCTAAGTTTTTTGTCTTTTTGTAATTGATTTATAGCATAAACAATCCTGAGATCATTAATGTATTGTATGAAAGTCTTTCTTTTGTATTTTTTTACAACTTTAGATAAATATTTATTATTTGTATTAAACTCATCAGAAAGTGATTGTAGCGTAATGCTGTTTTGTAAAAATTTTTTCTCCAATTCAAAATCGTGTAATTTTTCTAAAATCTGAGAAACCACCTCTGATGCGATACCAATATCATCATTTCTTTCAACTTCGGATATGTTTAAATTTTTTCCCTCCTTTTCAATAAGATTCGAATCAGATATAATTTTTTCAAATCTTTTTCGGTATAACCTTTTTTGCTTGTATTGATTTATCCCAAATATACTTACTCCTATTATTAATATAAACGAAAATCCAATTCCCCAATACGTATTAGTCTTGTCCTTCCTTAGGGAAGAAATGAGTATTTCTTTGTCCTTTAATAAATTTGGAATTACATATTCTTTTTGAATAGTCTTATAGACCTCTTTGTAATTTTTTTGAAAAACGCTATCGATAGACATCAATCTGGTTAGATACTTTAATTGATTTTCATTATCTCCATTTTTCTTGTAATAAGAAATTAAATAATTATAACCACTGACAAATTCTGGAGTAATTTTTTTATTTTTTAAACCAATTGAATCAACCAATTGAAAGTTTTTCACTGCTAATTTTTCATTTCCAAGCCCTTGATATGCCTTTCCAAAATAATAGTAAGCCGCTAAAGTATTTCCTTTATTTTCATACTTTAACATTATTGGCAAAGCTTTCTTTATACTATCTAAGGCTATTGTAAAATTATTATTTACAACCTGATTTGCTCCTTCATTTAAAACAAATAGACTTAACATATGTTCATCATTTGAAAATTTTGCCTCATTGAAACCTAATTTGTTATAATAAGTAGCAGAATCTACCATCTTTTTAGCCTTGTAAGCATCAGCTAGATCAAATAAAATCTCTTGATAAAAACTATTATATTTTGGATCCCGTACTCCTTTTTTTTTATAGAAATTAAAACATTGTTTATAAAGCACTATAGCTTCTTCAACCTCTCCCAAATATTCTGACTTTATTACAGCAATATTTAATTTCAAAACATAAGAAAAATCCTCGTCATCATTAGATTTTTCAGCTAAAATATAATTATTCACTGCCTCTTTAAATTTCAATCTCCTCTCTAAAATCCCTGCTATATCAAAATATTCAGTTGCCATCATATATCTATCACCAGTCATTTTAGAATAGTAAAGTGCTTTTTTTAAAAAAGATAAACATTGATTTTCATCATCTTCATAAATAGACAGTGCTAAAAGATAATACCCTCTTCCTTTATGTACTTGGTTTTCTTCACCCTCAGCTTTTTTCAAATAGTGTTTCGCATATTTAATTTGATTGTTTTTTTTATCAAAGTCTTTATAAAACAACACCCATAATTCATTATAGGATAATTTTGCTAAGTCTTTTTGATTATTTTGGGCAAGTAATACCAAAGGAAAAATAAAAATTACTACATTTTTGATTGAAAAAATATATTTCATGATGCTCATTGTTTTCTTTACAAGACTCAAAATTATAAAAAGGAATGTCAGAAAAAGAAAGATAATCAGAAATTATATGAAATTCGAGAATTTCATATCGAAATTCGAGAATTTCGACAACCTTTGTTTGCACAAAACCAAAAACCCCTGTAGTTTTGGAATCAGCAATAGAGAAGTATTGGATTGCTGTTTAAGGGCAAACAAAATAGTAAGCACAATAATTTTCTTCTATTGCTAG
Source organism: Flavobacterium sp. KY-23415 (assembly GCF_055384985.1). Taxonomy (NCBI): domain Bacteria; kingdom Pseudomonadati; phylum Bacteroidota; class Flavobacteriia; order Flavobacteriales; family Flavobacteriaceae; genus Flavobacterium; species Flavobacterium sp. KY-23415. The sequence goes on from NZ_AP044001.1 coordinate 859,970, forward strand.
AAAAAGAAAAAGTTCATTTGTTTGGTTTTCCCTACTATAGCAACATAGTCAAAATATCAAAATTGCGTTGTAAGAGATAATTATAAAAAAGGCTATGTTGCCATATAGGGTTTTAAAAAAGTGTAGTAAAAATTGTTTACATTTATATAACAAAACCGTTGGATGCAACACGTTTTTGATGATTTTTTCGACAGTTCGAGTTATTTTCCACAGAAAAAACTAACGTTTTTAATAACGACATCGAACAGGTAATACAAAGAAAAATAGAAATGACATTTATTTTTCTAAAAAATATAGTTGGCCACTATCGGGATTGTTTCAGCTGTTAGTAACCCGCACAAAAAACGAGCAAAACAGGAATTGGGTAGCTTTCTAAAACAACACTACCAACAAAAGCAAAGAAACGGTTGACTTTGCTTTTGTTTGCTTGAAAATTCAACCATAAAAAAACAGCCACACCCTAAATAAAAGTTTTGACGAACTAGGTGTGACTGTCATTAATTAAATAACAAAATTATGAAAAAATTGAATGTAAATCAAATGGAAGATTTGGTTGGAGGAGTAGGTGGATTTGGCACTGGTCTGAGTTGCACAGTTACTGCATTTGCATTAGGTGCTATTATTGGTGGAGCTACGTTAGGTCTAGGTGCGTTTGCTTTTGCAGTTGCCTCCGCAGGCGTTTGTGGTGGTTCTATTGGTTGGGGATCAGCTTCTGGAAGCTGGTTTTAATTATTAACTTTAATAAATTATAAAATGAAAAAATTAGAAATCAATCAAATGACAGACCTAACAGGAGGAACTGTTAGTCAAGTACTTGGTGGAGTTTGTATAGGCACTGGTCTAGCTAGATTAGCAGGATTTTTCACACCAGCAGCACCTTTAGCAGCTGGAATTACTATAGCATGTGCAGTGAATGCAATCGCTGCTAATCAAGGTTGGTGGTAGAACTTTTATTCTATATGCTTGATTGAAATTATTATCAAGCATATAGAATTCTTTAAAATTTAATTATTATGAAAAACACATTAAAATACATAGCCTTTTTTTTAATACTTATAGATATAATTATTTATTTCTTAGATAACAGTATTACTTCAGCAAGATATTTAACAGTTCTCGCTCTTATAATTATGTTCTATAATGATTTCTTAAGAAAAGAAGAGTAATCAATATAAATTTTCACTATTAATTTAAAAAAACACAAAATGAAAAGAAAATATACCAATCTATTTTTATTACTGATTGTTTTTATAGTAAGTTTTATTGTTTTTTTTAACTTGGCAAAAAACAAATGAATTTAAAATTTTTAAAATTAATAACCCTTAATTTAACTGTCTTTTTTTTAAGTAATAAATTATTATTTAAAGATGAAATTTATTTCAATGATTTTCTGACTGAAGAAAATATATTAAATTTAATAAATTTTCAAAAAAAATGGGAATGGGTATCTTATGCTATAGTTCCCCTTTTATTGCTCCTAAAAACTACTATAGTAGCTAGTGTTCTCTATATTGGTACTTTCTTTTTTAGTAAAATAAAAGTAACTTTTAAACAATTATGGGATGTGGCTATAAAAGCAGAGTTTATTTTTCTAGGCGTTTGGTTTTTAAAAATAATTTGGTTCTGTTTTTTTCAGACTAATTATACCCTAGAAGATTTGCAATATTTCTTCCCACTATCGGCATTGAATATCATAGGATATCAAGATTTAGAGGTCTGGTTTGTTTACCCTTTGCAAACACTCAATTTGTTTGAATTAACCTATTGGCTATTGCTTTCCTACTTTGTAGGCACACTGGCTTTTACAGAAAAAGACAAAGGCAAACCAATGGATCTAGGCTTTAAAATAGTGGTTAGTAGCTATGGTAGTGCTTTGCTTTTGTGGGTGATTGCTGTCATGTTTTTTACATTAAATTATTCATAACCTCATTGTTTTAGTATAATACGCATCGCTCGTTAATCAGAATTTATTTTCAGGTTGCATTATCTAAGATTTAAATAAACATTCCATATTAAAAAACAGAAAGAAGCTTAAATTAATTTAATAACATAACGAAGCAATTGTTTCGTTGTTCCTCCTAGCAAAGACTATGAAATCGCTATTAACAATAAGCTTATTACAAACAAATAACATTCACTGCACAGAAATTGAATTCTATTTAGTGAAGTGAACCCCAATGAAGATAAGGCGATACCATATGACCTATGAAAAACAAATAAATATCTACATGTGAAATGAGGCATAACAAATCATGATACCTTATCGAGATGATAATTGGCGAATTCCATCTGACCTATAAAAAAATTAAACAGATGAAAAAAACACTCAAAATACTAACCCTGTTACTCATAATTAGTGTTACAGGGCTAATGACCTATAAGGTAATAACAAAAATTAACAACAAAAAAGAGATTGCGGCTAACATTAAAAAAATACCGAATTTCTCCTATAAAGACCTGAATAACGAATCCTTTACACGTTCTAATTTAACCCCTAACAAAGCCGTTCTCTTTATCTATTTTAATAGTGATTGCGATTTTTGCAATCATGAAGCCGAAATGATTCAACAAAATATTGACAAATTAAAAACTTTTCAAATTGTCTTTGTTTCGTTTGAAAGTGATGAGAAAATTGTTGCTTTTGCTAATACTTATAATTTACTTGGTTATGATAATATTCATTTTCTATCTGATACGACAAATTCTTTTGCTACTACGTTTGATGTAAATTCTTTACCCTGTTTGGTTCTTTATAACGAAGAACACTTTTTAATTGAAAAAATTAAAGGGCAGGTTAAAATTGAAACAATATTAGCGAAGTTAACCCCTTAACCCTAAAAAGGGAACAATGAAAAGAAAAGCTATGAACAAAAAAGCTATTGAAAAAACACATACACTACAATTAGACCAATCCGATTGTGGGGTAGCTTGTTTACTAAGCATTATAAAACTAAATGGCGGTACAAATGCTATTGAGAAATTACGAGAACTGAGCGGCACAACCAAGCAAGGCACAACACTTTTAGGATTGTATCAGGCTGCCAACAAAATTGGCTTTACAGCCAATGGTTGCCAAGCCGATATTGAGGCATTAATTGCACACAAGCAACCTGTCATTCTACATGTTCTTATTGAAAAGCAATTACAGCACTATGTGGTGTGTTATCAATATGACCAAAACAATGGGTTTCTAATTGGCGATCCTGCAAAAGGAATTGACTATTTATCTCCTGAAGCACTCGAAAAAATTTGGGTATCTAAAAGTTGCTTAACCTTGGAAACAAACAAAAACTTTGTGAAAGCAACATCAGAAAAAAAAGTGCAAAAAAAATGGTTTCTTAACTTGTTAAAAGAAGATTACAAACTGCTTTGGATTTCTGTCTTGTTAGGTGTTTTTGTTGCCAGCTTGGGCTTAGCCATGTCGTTGTTTTCTCAGAAATTGATTGATGATATTTTGCCCTCGGAAAACAAAACAAAATTAATTTCGGGTATTGCTCTGCTAACGCTTTTGCTTTTAGCTAAAGTGGGCATAACAGCTTTGAGAGAATATTTCCTTTTGCAACAATCTAAAGATTTCAACAACCGAATAAACAAACACTTTTTCTCTTCCTTACTACAACTACCCAAACCTTTTTTCGACACTCGAAAAATGGGTGAAATGATAGCCCGTTTGAATGACACACAAAGGGTGCAAAGGGTAATAAAAATGATAGCCAGCAGCCTAATTATTGATGTTTTAGTAACCATCATTTCACTCGTTTTTTTGTTTAGCTATTCTCTAACCATTGGCTTACTAGTTGTTTTAAGTGTACCGCTTTATTATTATATTATTTATAGAAGCAATAAGAAAATAATTAGCTCTCAAAAAGAAGTAATGCAGAGTTATGCCTTTAACGAAGGGAATTATATTGCTACCATTCAAGGCATAGCAACCATAAAAAACGACAACAAACAAGAGGTTTTTAACAAAACTAATGAAAAAGTTTTTGCTCATTTTCAAGAAAAAATATTTAGACTAGGAAAAATAAACATTACACTATCTTGGCAATCTGGCATTGCAAGTGTACTTTTCTTAATTGGAGTTTTAGTCTATACCTCCATTCAGGTTTTTAATAAAGAAATAAAATTAGGAGAATTAATGGCAATCCTTGGCATTGTGGGATCATTAATGCCATCTATTGCCAATTTAGCCCTAATTGCTATCCCCATTAACGAAGCCAAAATTGCTTTTAACAGAATGTATGAGTTCGCTTCTATTGAAAAAGAAAACGAAGAAGGAGTTTCAATTTCCGAAATCAATTCGATTTCCATTCAAAATCTTTCTTTTCGCTTTACAGGGAGAAAAGAACTGTTCAAGCATATTAATTTAGACATTCAAAAAGGAGTGTTTACTGCCATCGTTGGAGAAAGTGGTAGTGGAAAAAGTACTCTAGGACAACTCTTACAACGCTTTTATAATTATGAAAACGGTACTATTATAGTAAACAATCAATACTCGTTACACGAAATAGCATTAAAAGATTACAGGGATTTGATAGGTGTAATTCCGCAAGAGATTACCATTTTTAACGGCAACGTAATTGATAATATTTTACTTGGAGCGACCGCAACCCCAGAAACTATAACTAATTTCCTTACTACTTATGGATTCGAAACCTATTTTAATCAATTACCACAAGGCGTAGCAACAATTCTAGGAGAAGAAGGCATTAATTTAAGTGGAGGACAAAAACAAATTATTGCTTTAGCAAGAGTACTTTATAAAAAACCTCACTTTTTAATCCTTGACGAAGCAACTTCCGCAATGGACAGAAACACAGAAAATTTCACCATGAAGTTAATTGAAAAAATAAAACCGCATTGTGCAATATTCTTCATCTCTCATCGTCTCCACACTTTAAAAAAATATGCAGACAAAATATATGTCTTAAACAACGAAACTATAAGTCATCACGGAAGCCATGATAATCTATTAGAAAGCACTAATTTTTATAGCCAATATTGGGAATTTGTATCCTCTGATTAGTATCCGAAATGTATTTAAAAAAATTCCAAAACAAAAAACTTAAACTTTCAAAAGATATTATAGTCGAGATTCATGAATTCCGACATGCTTTGTTTGCACAAAACCAAAAACCCCTGTAGTTTTGGAATCAGCAATAGAGAAGTATTGGATTGCTGTTTAAGGGCAAACAAAATAGTAAGCGCAATAATTTTCTTCTATTGCTAGAAAAAGAAGAAGTTCATTTGTTTGGTTTTCCCTACTATAGCAACATAGTCAAAATATCAAAATTGCATTGTAAGAGATAATTATAAAAAAGGCTATGTTGTCATATAGGGTTTTAAAAAAATAAGAAAAAATGATTACAACACAAATATTGCAAATTGTATTAATAATCACAGTATTAGTATTGCTCTATTTTTTAGTGAAACTATTTAGAAAAGTTTTACATTTGATAGACAAACACAATAAAGAATGAGAGAAGAAAAAACATCATAAAAAACGGTTCACGATACTTTTTTTGTTCCGCTTTACAGCACAAAAAATACTCGAACTGACGTTTTTAATAACGACATCGAACAGGTAATACAAAGAAAAATAGCAATGACATTTATTTTTCTAAAAAATATAGTTGGCCACTATCGGGATTGTTTCAGCTGTTAGTAACCCGCACAAAAAACGAGCAAAACAGGAATTGGGTAGCTTTCTAAAACAACACTACCAACAAAAGCAAAGAAACGGTTGACTTTGCTTTTGTTTGCTTGAAAATTCAACCATAAAAAAACAGCCACACCCTAATTAAAAGTTTTGACGAACTAGGTGTGACTGCCATTAATTAAATAACAAAAATATGAAAAAATTATTATTTAGTGCTGTTGCACTTGTTGCTTTTTCTTTTGCTGGAATGGCAAATGAAACGGAAGAAAAAACAGTAGAACCTAACAAAGAAAAAAAAGAAATTGTCGATTGTGATCATTGTTACGATTATGCAGACTCTTTAGATGATGGCTCAGACAGATCAAATCAAAAATGGATGAAAAATGTTGATGGCTGTAGAACTTCAAATGGTTGTGAACCAGAATTCGATAAATTAACAAAAATTACTTCTGCATTTTAATCAACATCCAAAAGCTATTGCTAGAACTAATTTCAGTCATTATAACGAAACATTAAACAAATGAAATTTCCAAATCTTTTTATTCTATTATTCAGTTTAACTTGCTTTAGTCAACAAAGCGGTTATATAACTTATAAATCTTTTTATGCAACAACACAAGCAACAGAAGAGCTCAAAGAGAGAAGCAGGATGGAGTATCAGGAAGCTTTAGATGAGGAAATGATGGCAAAAATGCTTCGTTTTAAACTTGAGTTCAATACGGAAGAGTCTTTATTTTATCTTTCAGAAAGCTTAATCTCAGATTATGAAAGCGTAAGTACTAAAAACTATGTTACTGGTGCGTTTTATGGGTATGACAAATTCTATATTAACAGAGAAAAAGACAGCTTAATAGAACAATTATACTATTCCTTTGGTATTCTTTTAAAAAAGAAAAAAGCTAGCTTTATCAATTGGACACTTACATCAGAGAGTAAAGAAATCAATGGTTTTTTGTGCTACAAAGCAACTTACACTTACATTCAAAAATGGAAAGGTCGTGAGTTCCCTTGGCCTGTTATTGCGTGGTATTGTCCAGCAATACCCGTACCCATTGGACCAACTCGATATAGTGGATTGCCTGGATTGATATTAGAACTTCATGAAGACAAACGAGGTTTTGTTGTGGAGAAAATTGAGTTCAAAGACACGCACATAGCTATAAAAGTTCCTGTTGATGGAGAAGAAATAAATGAGAGCGAAATTAAAAAAAGAGACGAAGAATTAAAAAGAGCACTATTAAATCAAGATTAATATTCTTTTAAGCTTAGTCTTGTAAATTAAAAAAACAAAGACAGAGAAACGGTTGACTTTGCTTTTGTTTACTTGAAAATTCAACCATAAAAAAACAGCCACACCTTAAATAAAAGTTTTGACGAACTCGGTGTGACTGTCATTAATTAAATAACAAAAATATGAAAAAATTATTATTTAGTGCTGCTGCACTAGTTGCTTTTTCTTTTGCTGGTATGGCGAATGAAATTAAAGAAACAGAAACAACTAAATCCAATGAAGAAGTGGTAGTTGTAGAAGACGAATGTGTTACTTTTAGTTTTTTAGTTGCGGATTTATTTGAAGCAACTACTGGAATAACTTTATCACCCTTAGCTGCGGGTAATCTTATAATGGATGCCTATGACATATGTGATAAAAATAGATAATTAAATAATGTAGGCGGATTATTTCTGCCTACATTATAAAACAAATAAAACTGCATCTAATATGAAAAATATACTTTTAACTTTTCTATTCCTAACAAGCTTTTGTTTTTCACAAAACTATAAATCTATTCAAGTTGATTATACCGTAATTTTAGAGTCTATTTCAAATGAGAAAACAAAAAGTGATAAAAATAGTTGGCTTTTTGAAGAGATAAATAATACTATAAAAGAAAAGAAATTTATTTTAGAAATAAATTCTGAGGAATTATTATATAGAGAAATTAAGACGCTCGAAGATGACGAAAGAAAAAAGAGCTTTCATAAAATAGCTAATACTATTTATTCAATTGGTGATTATTATTACAACATAAAAAGAAATAAATTATTCTCAATCGCGAATGAAGTAAACATTGTAACTGCAAACGACTACAAATGGGAATTAACAAATGAATCTAAGAAAATCAATAATTACTCCTGTTATAAAGCTATTTGTAATTTCGAATATCTAACTAGAAAAGGAGACACAGCTATAAAAGTAATAACAGCATGGTATACTCCTGAAATAAATTTTAATTATGGGCCAAACGGATATATGGGCTTACCAGGTTTAATATTAGAATTAGATTTTAATAAAACAAAAATTGTAGCAAAAGAAATCCATTTTTTTAAAGAAGACATTAAACTAGAAATTCCAAAAAATAAAGAAGTTACAGAAGAAGATTATCTAAAAAGAATTAAAATAAACTAGCTTACAACAACCCACCAAAATGCACAAATACCTATTCCTACTTTTTCTACTCACTAGCACTGTTTCTCACGCTCAAACCCTAACAGGCACCGTGAAAGACACCTTAGGGAATCCGTTAGCCAATGCCAATGTCATTGCCAAGCCCTTGGTAGAAAAACAAGGCTTAAAATTTGCTATTGCCGATCATTTTGGACGCTACAAATTAGAGCTAGAAAAAGGAGTGCCCTATGACGTTCATGTTTCCTATTTGGGGTATCATGAAGCCGTGTTAACGCTAGCAGCCGACAGCGAACTAAAAGAGCATCATTTTAAACTGAAAGAAACAGGACAACAACTCAACGAAATTGTTATCGATTATGAATACAAACCTATTGTTGTAAAAAAAGACACGCTCATTTATAATGTGCAATCGTTTGCTAATGGTAACGAACGAAAAATGAAAGAAGTGCTTGAAAAATTGCCTGGTGTAGAAGTTGGCAAAGACGGTTCGGTAACTGTGCAAGGAAAAAAAGTAACCCAAATGATGGTGGAGGGAAAATCCTTTTTCGGAGGCGGTTCTAAATTGGCTGTAGAAAATATTCCTGCCGATGCGTTAGACAAAATTGAAGTGATTGACAATTTTAATAAAGTAGGTTTTCTAAAACAAGTATCGGATAGCGATGAACTGGCAATGAATGTGAAGCTGAAAGAAGACAAAAAGAAATTTGTATTTGGCGATCTGGAAGCGGGTGCAGAAGTAGCCAACGACAACGGTTTTCATGTACTGCATACTGCTTTGTTCTATTATAGTCCGAAAACCAATGTGAGTTTCATTGGCGATATTAATAACATTGGCAAACGTACTTTCACATTCGAAGACATGATGCGTTTTCAAGGCGGTGCCAGCAGTTTCATTTCGGGCAGAAAACAACTCACCAACCTTTACAGTTTTGCAACTGGAAACACCGATGTTATTGAAAACAAATCGCAATTTGGAGCTTTCAATTTTCGTCAAGAAATTAATAGCAAATTAGATATTGAAGGCTTTGCTATCTTCTCAAAACTATTTACAGCAACACTGTCTAAAAGTCAAAACGAATATTTGCAAAACAGTAGCTTCACCTTCGAAGACAAAACAAACAAAGGAAACAACAAAAGCATTCTTGGCATTGGGAACCTTAAGCTTAATTATAGCCCAAGCGATCAATCGAGGTGGTTCTACAACGCACAATATCAATTTAGTACTAACGACATTATTTCGCTATTGCTTTCTGTGAGAGACGGACAACAAAACACCTTCGAAAACAGCAACAATGCCGACAATCGTCAGGTGAAACAGTTTTTAGAATGGCACAAACAATATAAAAACAAAAACCACACCACTACTTTTGTCATGAATCAAAGCTATGAAAACAACAAGCCGCAAAACAATTGGTTAACCGATACTGCATTTTTAACGGGACTAATCCCTTTGCAGAATGATAGTTTTTATAGGATTGAACAAATTAAAAAAGTAAAAAACAACAGTATTGATGCCTTGTTCAAACATTATTGGATTTTGAATAATTACAACCATATCTATACCAATATTGGAAACAACTTCGGAACAACCAATTTAGAAATCACCGAAAAGCAATATTTAACCAATGGCACAATAAACGATTTTGCAACTGCTGGTTTTGGCAATGATTTGAACTATTTGCTAAATGATTTTTATATAGGCTTTGAATATAAATTTAAAATTGGAAAATGGATTAACAAACCAGCACTATATACTCATTACTATCATTTGAGAACAAAACAAGTTGCCGAAAATTACACTACCAACAAAACCTATTTTGAACCACAATGGAATAGTGAATATGAATTCAATCAATCGGAAGCATTAAAATTCAACTACAAACTTTCAAACGATTTTCCAGACGCTACAAAACTTTTAGAACGCTATACGCTACAAAGCTATAATTCGGTTTTTAAAGGAAATGCGCTACTAAAAAACGAACGCTTTCACACAGCTAGTTTGCGCTATTCCAAAACAAGTATGTATCGCGGTTTCATGTTGTTTGCGAATTTAAATTACAATAAAAAAATTAGAACCATTCGAAATGTCATCGAATTGGCAGGAATCAATCAATTCACCACCCCAACTATAACCGATAATCCTGAAACCAACTGGCGATTCTATGGAAATCTAAGCAAAAAAATAAACCGAATTAGAATACAACTTAACAGTAACCTAAGCTGGTTTCAGTATATTCAATCCCTAAACGGACAAAGCACTTCAAACAACAGAAACAATCAATCTGTTGGTTTAAAAATACGCACTGCCACCAAAAAGTGGCCAAGCGTTAGCCTTGGTTACGACAAAAGTTTTAGTCAGTTTCATGGGCTAACCAAATCTTCTTTCACAAATGATGTGTTTTCCTTTGATTTGGATATAGATTTCTTGAAACATTTTAATTTCAAAACCGATTATGAAATTACCTTCAATGAAAACAGCAACCATCAAAAAACAAACTACAGAATAGGAAATGCTTCCTTAAGCTATCACAAAAAAGACCATCCGTTTCGCTTTGAACTTTCGGCTCAAAATTATTTAAACAACGGTATAAAAATTAATAATTCTTTTTCCGATTTTTTAATATCTAACAACACAACCTATATTCTTCCTAGAGTGATTCTGCTTACTATTAGTTATAAGTTGTGAGTTGTTTGTATTGCACAAAACGGCTTCTAAACAATAGAGATAGTATAAAAAAAACAAATTCGCTAATTACTAAATCTAAAGTTTATAGTATATTTGAAAGTGTATAAAAAAACAGCATCAAACACCAATCAATGAAAAACATTGCAACGTTAATTGTGCTACTCATAAGTACAATTACTTTTTCTCAGGATAAAGAAACAGGAATAGCATTCATCAATGCGCTATTGGAAAAAAACGATTACACCAAAGCCTATTCCTATTTTGATCAAACAATACAAGCACAAATTTCTGAAACACTGCTCAAAGAAACGATAGAAAAAACAGAAACCCAATTAGGCAAGTTTAAAGCAATTATTGCTATCCAGCAAGAAGAACAAACCTATTATTATTACTCCGAGTTTACCAATATGAAGCTAGACATTGCTATTAGCTTCGGTTCAAACCATAAAATAATAGGCTTCTTTTTTGTAGCCCACAAAGAGCACAACAAAGAAAACACCTTGGGAGAGGCACTAAACATTCAAAGCAATACCATTTCGTTACAAGGAACACTATTACAGCCTGCAAACGACACCCTAAAAAAATTGGTCATTTTTGTTCATGGTTCTGGTCCTAATGATAGAGACGAAACCATTTTTGAAAACAAACCCTTTAAGGATATTGCAGAAAGCCTCTATAAAAAAGGAATAACCTCTTATAGATTTGACAAAAGAAGTTATTCAAACCCAGAAACTTTTAATAATCAAAGCACCATTGATGATGAAGTAACCAACGACATTGTGAACATTATTACCTACTTCAAAGACAATGAAAAATATAAAAACCACGACATTGTGTTGTTAGGCCATAGCCTAGGTGCCTATATGCTACCCAGAATTACTAACCAATCTAACAAAATTTCAAAAATTATTTTACTGGCTGGAAATGCACGCCCACTAGATGAATTAATTATGGAACAGTATGACTACCTTTATGCTTTAGACCCGTCACCTGCACTAAAAGAAGCAAAAGAGAAAATCAAGCAACAAATTAAATTCCTAAACTCAAAATCATTTCAACTAAATACCCCATCAAAAAACCTACCCTTAGATTTATCTGCCTATTATTGGAAATCCATAAAAGACTATGACCCTATTAAAGAAGTTCAAAAAGTAAAAACACCCCTGTTACTACTACAAGGAGAAAGAGACTACCAAGTAACAATGAAAGATTTTCAACTCTGGAAAAAAGCATTACAAAACAACCCGAAAGCGACTTTCAAAAGCTACCCTACATTAAACCATCTCTTCATGACAGGAGGCACTCCGTCTGACCCAAAAGAGTACCAGATTAAAAGTACAGTAAACACAGCAGTCATTACCGACATCTATAATTTTATAAAATAAACCCGCATTAATAGCACTGAATTAAAACTGTTTTCACAAATCCATTAATAACGCAAGCCTGTAGGTTTTAGTATGAAAATTAACTTAATTTTATATTTTTTCCTACAAAAAGTTAAACTTGACTTAAATGCTACTCTTTTGGCACACAATGGCATTTTGTTTGTGTTACTGTTAGTAATATTAATATATAAATTTTTTGTATTATGAGTTACTCAATTAACAGAATAACACAAGTTGCAGATTGCGACGTGTTATTAACATGGGCAGGAAAAGAGAAAGCAGAATTAGAATTCAAAAAGCTTTCGGAAGAGCGTTTAACTACGAAGTATGAAGATACTTCTGTAGAGGTGGAGGCAATATTGCAAGGGGTTATTGCAGAAATAGCCGCAGTAGATAGCATCATAAGTGTGTTGCCTGAAGGTCCCACAAAAGAGGATCAAATTAAAAACAAAAGAAAGTTAGAATATAAAAAATTCTTACTTGAAAATCGTAAAGAAAGCTATGGAGCAGTTGCTTTGTTAGAAAAAGAAGTAGATCTTGGACGTGTTGTAAAAGAACTAGAAGAGATAGACGCTTTCATAACAGCAATTACCAATCACAAAGCGACTTTATAGATGGAATGTTTTAAAAAAGAATAGGTTGTCCTGTAATGGGGCAACCTATTTTGTTTGGGCACTATGCTAAAAAAAAAATATCATTTAGGTATTACAAACAACAACGCAATAATTTTTCAACCAGATAGAAGACACCCAGACGCATAGCAAACTATAACAAGAAAAATGCTTCGCTTTAAGATAGCTTCCAATATTTTTTTTAACGCAATCCATAATCTAACGTGCGTTCGATGTAAACTAATTGGTTTTCTTCCATCACATCGCATGTTTTCAATGTTGCTTGCGGAATTGAAAATGTATCGAGATGTTATAAATATCCTATTAATTAATTTTCGATACATTTTTCACTCCATTTAATTACGTAAAAAAATACTCAAACAGACGAAAACCCTTTATTTATGCTTAATTTACATTTTTTACATCAAACTCATGTTAATCAATATTACTATGTGGTTAGAAGACATTCCAGTGAAAAAAATAATGTCTTACAGCCCATTCAAATTACAACAAATACAAATACGTTTGTATTTTGTACTCTAGTAATCCAATAAAAAAACGCCCCAATTGGAGCGTTTTAATATAAAGTACACTATTCTGATTATTCGAAATCCTTATCCGTTACCCCTTCATTGATTTTAACCTCAGAAGTTGTTAGTTCAATATCCATTCCCATCATTTTAACGATAGTTTTGTATGGAAATTTAACACCTTTAACATCTTTGTAGTCTTCATAATAAGCGGTTTGTGTTATTTTTTGTCCAGCTTGCTCAATTTCAACAGCTTGCCCTACTTTAAATCCAGATTTTGCATTATAAAAATAAGTTATTGGACCTCTTTTTATTACATATGCATCTTCACCATTAATAGTTTCTATTCCCGAAATCACAATTTCTTTATTATTTAATAAAGAAAGTTCTGGGAACATCTCCTCTGAATCTCTAAAAACAACAGCTTGTTCTTCTGTAAGTACTTGCTTTTGCCCTTGAACTAAAACATATCCTGCTTTGTCATTAATCACTGTCTTCATTGCAGTAGCACCCATTGCTGTAATTTCAGACGAATTTTTGTTTTTTGCGTGTTTATCTGTTCTAGTAACACTCATTCCCTGAATTGTTGCATTAGCAATTACAGTAAAAGTATTTACATCTTTCAGCGCTTTTTCTCCACCAATTAAATCAATATGCTTCTTTAATACCGATTGTGCAGTTACACCCGCTGGAATTTCTTTTTTAACTTCTGGCTTCTCAGCTTTGTTTCCAAATTTGTCAAAATAGAAAATTGGCATTTTCTCTTTTTTACTCATTACCTCTAATGATGGTAATACTTCAGCAGCTTTCCCCACAATAACCACTCTAGAGTTGTCTGCTAGGAAATATTTGTTGGCAGCATTTCTAATATCTTCTGCAGTTACTGCATTGATGTTTTTGATATAGTTTTCATAAAAATCGTCTGGTAAACTTTGTGTTTCTTTGTTTAATGCATAACGTGCTACAGTAGCAGGTTTTTCAATTTGCATCACGAAGTTACCAACATATTTAGCTTTTGCGTTTCTTAATTCTTCCTCAGAAACTAAGTCTTTTCTAATTTTTTTCAGTTCGTTGAAAATTTCAACAACCGCACTATCTGTAACGGCATTTCTTACTGCTGCTCCAGAACGGAATTTGTTAATATATTTTCCAGAACCTAAAGAAGAATATGATCCATATGTCCATCCGTGAGCTTCACGCAAGTTTAAGAACAATCTTCCTTCTCCACCACCACCAAGAATTTGGTTAGCAAGGATAGCTGCAAAATAATCTTTATCGGTCATTTTCAATTTAGAAAGATTCACAACAGCAATTTCAGATTGCACTGCGTTCGGAACATCTATAAAGTTTATTTGACTGTATTGCACGTCAATTGGATTAGAGTAAGTAAGTTGTGGAGCAGTTGCTTTTTTCCATTTTCCAAACAATTTCTCAACTTCTTTTTTTGTTTTTTTGAAGTCAACATCCCCAACAATTACTAAGTAAGCATTTCCAGGAACGAAATAGGTATTATAGTTTAACTTCACATCGTCTAAAGTAACATTCTTTAATGTTTCTTCACTTGTGAACTCACCATTATAGTGCTCTTTCCCATAAGTAAGTACACCTTCAACTCTACGTGCAATTGCAGTTGCACTTTTCTCATCGGCTTTCAAACCTTCAATAGCTTTAGCCACTTCTTTGTCGAATTCTTCTTGCACAAAGATTGGGTTCAATGCACCGTCTGCCATTAATTCTAATAAACGACTAGAATATCTTGAAAGTCCGTTTGCAGAAGCTCCACTTGACCAAAAGTTAATGTTCGCCCCTAAAAAATCGATTTCTTCATTGAACTTGTCTTTAGATACAGTTTCTGTTCCGTTTCCAATCATCGCACTTAAAATGTCTGATACTCCTTTTTTCGCACCTTCTGCATAAGGAGGATTATCCATTGTTAAAGTATAAGAAACACGAGGTAGTTTATGGTTTTCTACAATTAAAACTTTTAAACCATTTTTCAGTGTGAAACTTTCTGGTTTTTTTATGTTTATTGAGGGAGCAGGCCCTGGTTTTGGTTGTGGTCTGTCTTGTGCGTGCATTGTTATTGTTAAAAATAAACTAGCGGCTATATATACAAATTTTTTCATCTTCAATCTTAGTTTTGAGTTTTGTCTTTAGCTGGAATATAATCCAAAATCATTCTTTGGTTAGATTTTAGGTATTTATTTGCCACTTCTTTTATTTCCTCTCTAGTAATAGAACGGTAAATGTCGATTTCGGTGTTAATCAAATTAATGTCACCATATAATAGGTAATACGTTGCTAAATTATCTGCAATACCTTCAACACTAGCGTTACTGTTTACATATTGATTTTCAAATTTGTTTTGCAATTTTTGATAATCATTTTCAGAAATTAACTCCGTTTGTATTTTCACAATCTCTTCATCAATTTCTTTGATTAAATCATCTGCAGTTTTGCCTTGCATTGGAATTCCATAAATTAAATACATTCCATAGTCTTCTTGACTATTGTTAAAAGCACCAATTTGTAATGCCATTTTTTTGTCGTCAACTATTTTTTTGTAAAGTTTAGAACTTTTTCCATCAGACAAATAAGAAGAAATCATGTCTAAAACTCTAGCATCTCTAGTTTTCATAGAAGGCGTTCTATAGTTCGCAACAACCATTGGCAATTGAACGTTTGGATCTTCCCAAGTTGTTCTAAATTCTTTGGTGATTGGTTCTTCTGTAAACGTTTTGCGCTCTATTGCAGGTCCTTTTTTAATTGGCCCAAAATATTGCTCAATCCATTTTTTAGCATCTCCTTTTTCAAACTGTCCCGCCACTACCAATACTGCATTGTTTGGGATGTAGAATTTTTTATTGAAAGCTTGAAACTCTTCTAATGTTGCAGCATCTAAATGTTCCATTTCTCCAATAGTCGTCCAACGATAAGGGTGCACTTTAAACATGTTTTGTTTTACTGCTTTGAAGATGTTTCCGTAAGGTTGGTTATCTACTCTTAAACGTTTTTCTTCTTTTACTACTTCGTTTTGCGTGTCCACACCAATTTGGTTAATTACAGGATGCATTAATCTTTCCGATTCCATCCATAACGCTAATTCCAAATTATTAGAAGGGAAAACCTCATAATAATAGGTTCTGTCATCTGTAGTATTGGCATTATTATTCCCTCCATTGGCTGTTACCAATTTAAACCATTCTCCACGCTCAATATTTTTTGTACCTTCAAACAAAAGGTGTTCAAAAAAGTGAGCAAAACCGGTTCTGTTTGGTTGTTCGTCTTTTGCTCCCACATGATACATTACCGAAGTGATTACTACAGGAGCTGAATTATCTTGATGTAGCACAACATGTAGTCCATTTGCTAAATCATATTCTTCAAATGTTACTTTTTGGGCATAAGTTGCTCCACCTATCAAAAGGGCTGTACTTAAGGCCATTAAAGATTTTTTCATAAGTTAATATTTGAGTTATTGTCTAAATTAGACGCAATTTCTAAATTTTGTTACAAATTGTTCTTACTTTTTTGTTATTTTTTTGATAGAAATTGAAAAAAACATTTTTTTATTATGCATTTTAACGAGGAGCTGTTGCTTGATTCATAAAATGTTGTATATTTGCACACTTGAAAAATTAACTAAATTCATATTCGTATGTATGCAATCGTAGAGATAGCAGGGCAACAATTTAAAGTAAGCAAAGACCAAAAGGTTTATGTACACCGTTTAGCAGAAGAAGAAGGAAATGCAATTTCTTTCGACAAAGTTCTTTTGTTAGATGACAATGGTACTGTAACTCTAGGCGCCCCAGCTATAGATGGAGCTTCTGTTGAAGCAAAAGTCTTAAAACACCTTAAAGGTGACAAAGTAATCGTTTTCAAAAAGAAAAGAAGAAAAGGTTACAAAAAGAAAAATGGTCATAGACAATCTTTGACTCAAATTATCATTGAAGGAATTGTAGCTTCTGGTGCACCAAAAAAAGCGGCAGCTCCTAAAAAAGAAGCAGCTCCAAAAGCAGAAAAAGCAGCTCCAAAAGCTAAAGCTTCTAAAAAAGGTGATGATTTAAAGAAAATTGAAGGAATTGGACCTAAAGCTGCTGAGGCTTTAGTTGCTGCTGGAATTGATACTTTTGCTAAATTAGCTGCTGCTAGTGCTGCATCTGTAAAAGAAATTTTAGAAGCATCAACTTCAAAACTTTCTCATTTAGATCCTACTACTTGGGCACAACAATCTCAATTAGCAGCTGATGAAAAATGGGATGAATTACAAAAATTACAAGATGAATTAAACGGTGGTAAAGCTGTTTAATTATTAATATTAACAATTAAAACTTAAAACGTCATGGCTCACAAGAAAGGTGTCGGTAGTTCTAAGAATGGTAGAGAATCAGAATCGAAACGTTTAGGCGTTAAGATTTATGGTGGTCAAGCTGCAATTGCTGGAAACATCATTATTAGACAAAGAGGTTCTAAACACAATCCAGGTGAAAATGTTTACATGGGTAAAGATCATACTTTACATGCTAAAGTTGACGGTGTTGTAAAATTCCAAAAGAAAAAAGATAATAAATCTTATGTTTCAGTAGTTCCATTTGAAGCTTAATATTTAAACAAGATATATTATTTAAAGCCAGCATAACTGCTGGCTTTTTCTTTTTATATTTTATAGCTAATATTGAATTTATTAAGCGACATTATTACATTTAAAAGGGCATTTGTTCATCTTACTATCTAAGAAATTGAAAATACATTACGAAAAACCATTTGTGCTCTAGAATGAGAAATATGTTCAATCTAATTAGTTTTGTGCACTACGATTTGAATAAAAGGAAATAGTTTTTATATTAGGATTAAAAACTTAACTTTAACATTGATTTATTTATCTGAAAAAAATGAGAACTATTTTCTATATAACCATTATTATTAGTATATTTTTTCATTCTCATATATTTAGTCAAAACAGAAACACTTCTAATAAAAAGGAATTTACTGAAATTGAAAAACTAATTGCAAAAGCTAAAGAAATTCAAAAGACTAATTTTATTAAATATGAGAATCTTATAAACAGAATAGATAGTCTATCGCATAAATTTGATTATAAACAAGGTAGTTTAATTGTTTTAACACTTAAAACTCATTCTTACATTCATAATGGAAAATATAATGATGCTGAAAGATTAATTAATCTTTTTTTTAAGTCAAATGAAAAACTAAGTGTAGAGTATATACAAGAAATGCTTTATTACAAATCACTGCTATATTATTTTAAAAGTGATTTATTAAATGCTAAATTATACGCTCACAGATACATTGAAAGATTTAAAAAACATAAACCAACTCTATTAACAGGACTATTAAACAACCTGCTAGCAGCAATATATTTTAAGGAAGATGATTATGAACAAGCAATAAAATATTGTTTAGAAGCGAGTAAAAACTTTGACAACACTAATTCTAAAAGATACTTACTTAATACATATTCTGAAATAGCTTTTATATACTTACAGCTTAACAATTATGATTTAGCCTTAAAATATGCTAATCTTTCGATAAATAAGAAAGAATTAGCATACATGAATGACCCTCAATCAATTGCAATTTTAAAGTCTAATGCCTCTCATATTTATTTATATAATGATATTGATAAAGCAGAAAAATTGTTAAAAGAATCTAACCTAATTTTTGATACGGAAAATAACATTATTTATAAACTATATAATAAAAATCGCGAAGCCAATATATACTATTTCAAAAATGAGTTTGCCAAAACCATAACGATATCAAAAAAAATCATAAATAATCCAAACAAAAACCCTGAAATTGATGTGATTGCCAATTATAATTTGGGAAAATCTCTTTTAAAATTAAAGAAATATAAAGAAGCATTACCTTATCTCAAAATCGCCAGTGACAACCTAACTAAAGGTAGTATTTTTGAAATTAATAAAGATAACGCTTTAAAAGAATATGCATTATGCAATCAATTAACTGGAGATTCTATTAACTATTTAAAATCTAAAGTTAAATATTTAGAATTTAAAAACAGAAAAAAAGAATTGAGTAGTTTAAATGAATTAAACAATTTTAATGAATATAGAAATAACATAAAAATTAAAGAATTAGAAAAAGAAAAAATTTTAAAAGAAATAAAAATTAGAAATAGAAATTTAATAATAATTATAAATATCATACTAGCAACTTTTCTATTTATAATAATATTAATTTTAATATTTAATAATAAAAAGAAGAACAAACTAAATCATAAAATATCAGTTAATAATAAAAAACTCTTAGAAACACAGGTTTATCAAAGAAGATTAATAAAAGAAAAAAACATATTATTAAAAGAAATTCATCATAGGGTTAAAAATAATTTACAGTTAGTAGCCAGTTTATTGAATTTGCAATTCAATACTGAAACAAGTGATTTGAACGAAGTTCTTGAAAAATCTCAATCAAGAATTGCCTCTATGGCATTGATACATGAAAATTTATACAAATCTAAAAATGTTGACACAATAAATTTTAATTCCTATTGTGAAGAATTAATAAATAATATAAAAAACTTATATCAAATTGATCATAAAACTATTATTCAGTATAATTTTATAGATATAGAGTTTGATATTGATACAATAATACCATTAGGTTTAATTTTAAATGAATTAATAACCAATATTTTTAAACATGCATTTCCAGAAAACAAAAAAGGAATTATCAATATTGAAATTGAAAAAATTAATACTAAAAATTTTAAATTAATCATTAAAGATAATGGTGTTGGTTTCAAAATTAAGGAAAAGTCTACTACGCTAGGAATGCAATTAGTAACGGTTTTAACAAATCAATTAAATGGTATTATGGATATAAATTCTACAAATGAAGGAACAACAATAACTATAGAATTTAGCGAAATTTAAATTATGAAAAAAATTTTAATTGTAGAAGATGAACTTATAATTGCTTTAGATATTAAAAATATACTTATAAAAGAAGGGTATGAAGTAATATTTAACATCATAACCTATGAACAAGCAATAGAAGCTATTAATCAAAACAATCCAGATTTAGCACTGATAGATATCAGATTAAAAAGTGAAAAAGACGGTATTGCTGTTGGACAATATTTAGACAAAAAACACAGTCATATACCTTATATATATATAACTTCTTATACTGATGAACAAACATTAAACAACTTAAAAAAGCATACCACTCCATCAGGTTTCATAGTAAAGCCTTTTACACCTATAAACTTAAAAACTACAATAGAGATTGTTCTTAATAATATTGAGAAAACAAAAAGTACAAGTTTCGATGAAATCCCTTTACAGTTAAAAAAAGTAGTAGAATATATTAATACCAATATTACCCAAAAAATTGAAGTTACCGACTTATATCAATTAACATCTTGGAATCAGCAAAGTTTTGCTATACACTTTAAAAATTATTTAAAGACAACACCTTATCAATTTGTCATTAAATCAAAAATTAATTACGCAAAAGAAATACTTCTCAATGAAGATATAAAACTTAAAGATCTAGCCTTTGATTTAGGTTTTATAAGCTATTCAAATTTTTACAATGCCTTTTTAAAATACACAAATGAAACACCTGAAAATTATATTATAAAAAATAAAAAATAAAATTTTCGAAAGGTTTATATAAAAATCAAAATCGATAAGACTATTTGCAAAAGTAATTTTGTATTACTGTTTTAACCTATTGATTTTGAAAGAAATAATACTAATTTTAATTTGTGTTTCATCTACCTATGCTCAAGTAGGTATTTTTAATACAACCCCTCAAGCTGAGCTAGATGTCTCATCTACGCAATATGGAATTGTTTTTCCACAAATACCATTAATTTCGGTTAATCAAGAAAGCCCTGTTATCAATCCTCAAAACAACCCACTTATTGATGGCACATTAGTCTTTAACACTACAGTTACTAGTGAATTATCTAAAGGTTTTTATTATTGGAACACCTCTATTTGGTCAACTTTTGGTTCTTCAAATACAAATTGGGCATTATCTGGAAATTTAAATACTACACCAATAAATAATTTTATTGGTACAAAAACCAACCAAAGTTTTTTTTTAAAAACCAATAATACTGAAAGATTAGCAATTTCAGAAAATGGAAATATAAGAATAGCATCAAGCACATTTTCAAGTAAATTAAACATTGATAGTAATATAGCTAATAATTCAGGGTTAAAATTTACTCATTTAACAGCTACATCACCTTCTTCAGTTGGAAAAAAAATTGGGATAGATAATCTTGGGAACGTTATATTATTAAAAGATATAGATATAATTCCCACCAATCAATACCCTTTTAATTCGTTTTTAGTAAATGATTTAGATTACACAGAAATTATTGGCTCTAATAAAGATTTTAGTATACCAACTCACTCAAAAATTACATTTATAAATGTCAATGCAGGATTAGATTTTTATAATGTTCCTAATAATAGTGGAAATGGATATTATGAAATTAGACTATTCCTTGATGGTAATCCCACAGAAGTGTTCATGGTTCAGCAAGAAAAAAACATTGGAACCTCAATGAGTACTCTATTAAAAGGAACTTTTAATTTATCTACTGGTAATCATATTATATCTCTTAAAATGAAACGTATAGCTAACAACGGGACTACTTCTGGCTCGAATTTACTTGTAAATCTTATTTCTTATAACTCAAATATATTTTATATAAATTAAAGACAATGAATAAAATTTTGTTATTAACCACCCTATTAATAGTACAATTAGTAAGTGCCCAAGTCGGTATTGGTACTACGTCACCCAGAGGTGCTTTGGAAATTTTTTCAAACAACAAAGGGGTGCTTCCTCCTCGTGTCGCATTAACCTCATTAAATACTTCGTCACCTATAATTAATCCGCAAGGCGGCAATTTAGCAGATGGGACATTAATTTATAACACTGCGAATACTTCATCATTTTCCCCAGGATTTTATTATTGGGAAAATAATAGATGGGTTAATGTTACTTCATCGTCAAATTCATGGTCTTTAAGAGGTAATTCAAATATTAATGAAAATAACGATTTTTTAGGAACTTCAGACAATAGTGATCTCGTTGTAAAAACAAATAACATTGAAAGACTGAGAATAAAAAGCAATGGAAACATTGGTATTGGAACAAGTAACCCTACAGCAAAAGTTGAAATTAACAGTGAAACACCAAATGTATCTGGACTAAAATTTTCAAATGTAAATTCAACATCCCCAACAAGCATTGGACAACCTTTGGGAGTTGATAACGCTGGAAATGTAATTGTTACAAATAATACTAGCGTTTATACCTTCAATAACGGTTCAATTAATTTATCTGGATTTTTTAATGTTAATGATTTAGATTATTCTACAGCTACAAATTCAGATAGAACTATAAACATTACCTCTTCAACAAAAACCGCATTTATAAATTATATGATAGGTTTTGATTTAGTTGGTACTCCAGCAACTGGAAGTGGTAGTGCATACTATGAAATCAGATTATTCATTGATGGTTTAGCTACGAATAATTATGTAATCCTTCAAGAAATTGGATCTGGAACTTCAATGTCTGCAACAATAAGTGCAATTGAAAATCTTTCCATTGGTAGTCATTTATTAGAAATAAAATTAAAAAGAGTACAAAATATTGGAACATGGTCTGGTGCTAATCAACAATTTAGACCTATATCTGTTTCCTTTAATGTTGCATATATACAATAAATAATTGGTGAATTTATGGAAGAAAAATTACTTAAAAAACGAACGTACTATAAGCTAGTGATACTACTTTTACTATACTTTATTAGTACAAATGATGCACTGTCTCAAACTACTGCTACAAGAATTTGGACAGATTGGAATGGGTTTTGGACTGCTAATGGTGCGACCACAGGAGCTAATAGACCTGGAAGCTATAATAATTTAACAGCTTTTAGATGGAACGGTACTATTTATTCTACTGGAGTAAATGATGCTAGTTTAACATCCAATGGTGTAACTTTTTCTCCAGCAAACTTTAGAGCCCTACCAATTAGAAGTATTCCTTCAGGAGGTCTTTTTTTACAAGGTGCAAGAATAGATGGAACTGTTACCATTGCAGTGTTAACTCCTCCTATTTCAGGTACAACAGCCACTAACGGAGAATATGCACAACGTTTAACAGATGGGTCTAATGGATTAGCTTTAGGTACAGGTATTGCAAACATTCCTGCTGGACAAACTACTTTTCAATTACAAACTGGGGCATTAAATATATCTTCAATAAACGATGGTGTGCCTGACTTATTATTTAGCCAAATTGCACAACCATCTAACGTTGTGGATAGAATATGGTTTACAAACTCATCAGGTACTACAATTGGTAATCAGGTATCTATTAATTTTAATGGCTATCCAATTATGGGTACATATATATTAGACATTTTTAATCCTGATGGAACACTTTGGACAGGCAATATAAATACATCAAGAGATATCAGGATAGCAGCATTGGATTTTAGTGCTATGGGTATTACTCCAGCTAATGCGGCTCAAGTTAGCAGACTGGTTGTTAGCTATAGCGGACAGTCTGATGTAGCTTTTGTTGCAGCAAATCAAGCATCCCTTCAAATACCAGACCCCGCTATAACTTTATTAAAAACAGCAACTTTTAATGATTTAAACGGGAATGGCTATGCAGACCTAGGTGAAACTATTACTTACAATTTTACAGTTACAAATACAGGTAATATACCTATAACTAATATAACTGTTTCTGACCCAATGCCTGGATTAACAATTTTTGGAAATCCAATTGCTGTTTTAGCAGCAGGTGCATCAAATAATTCCATTAGTGGTACTTATACAATAACTCAAAATGATATTGATAATGGAAGTGTTACTAATGGAGCTACTGTTCAAGGATTTATTGTAGATTTAGATGGTGATGGAAATCCTGACACTATATCGAATGGATCAGATGATGATGGCGGTGCTACAGATAGTAATGGTGATGGTGACCCAAATAATGATGACACCGTAACCCTACTTCCTGAAAACCCAAGTATTGCAATTACTAAAACTGGGGTTGTAAATGATGGCGGTAACGGTTTACAAGCTGGTGATACCATAGATTATACTTTTGTAGTAACCAATACAGGTAACGTAACACTAAACAATGTAGTGGTAAACGACCCATTATTAGGTGGAGTGATTGCAGGTCCTGCAAGTGGTGATACAAACAACAACAACCTTTTAGAGGTAAATGAAACATGGACCTACACTGCAACCTACACCATCCTTCAATCGGATATCGATGCAGGTTCAGTAGTAAACAGCGCTACAGCTACAGCGAACAGTCCTGTAGGCACGGGTGTAACGGATAACTCTGACGACCCTAATGATACAACCAATATCGATGATAATGGTGACGGTGAACCAGATGATGACACTGTAACCCTACTTCCTGAAAACCCAAGTATTGCAATTACTAAAACTGGGGTTGTAAACGATGGCGGTAACGGTTTACAAGCTGGTGATACCATCGATTATACTTTTGTAGTAACCAATACAGGTAACGTAACACTAAACAATGTAGTGGTGAACGACCCATTATTAGGTGGAGTGATTGCAGGTCCTGCAAGTGGTGATACAAACAACAACAACCTTTTAGAGGTAAATGAAACATGGACCTACACTGCAACCTACACTATCCTTCAATCGGATATCGATGCAGGTTCAGTAGTAAATAGCGCTACAGCTACAGCGAACAGCCCTGTAGGCACGGGTGTAACGGATAACTCTGACGACCCTAATGATACAACCAATATAGATGATAACGGTGACGGTGAACCAGATGATGACACCGTAACCCTACTTCCTGAAAACCCAAGTATTGCAATTACTAAAACTGGGGTTGTAAACGATGGCGGTAACGGTTTACAAGCTGGTGATACCATAGATTATACTTTTGTAGTAACCAATACAGGTAACGTAACACTAAACAATGTAGTGGTGAACGACCCATTATTAGGTGGAGTGATTGCAGGTCCTGCAAGTGGTGATACAAACAACAACAACCTTTTAGAGGTAAATGAAACATGGACCTACACTGCAACCTACACCATCCTTCAATCGGATATCGATGCAGGTTCAGTAGTAAACAGCGCTACAGCTACAGCGAACAGTCCTGTAGGCACGGGTGTAACGGATAACTCTGACGACCCTAATGATACAACCAATATCGATGATAACGGTGACGGTGAACCAGATGACGATACAGTAACCCTACTTCCTGAAAACCCAAGTATTGCAATTACTAAAACTGGGGTTGTAAATGATGGCGGTAACGGTTTACAAGCTGGTGATACTATCGATTATACTTTTGTAGTAACCAATACAGGTAACGTAACACTAAACAATGTAGTGGTAAACGACCCATTATTAGGGGGTGTTATTGCAGGTCCTGCAAGTGGTGATACAAACAACAACAACCTTTTAGAGGTAAATGAAACATGGACCTACACTGCAACCTACACTATCCTTCAATCGGATATCGATGCAGGTTCAGTAGTAAACAGCGCTACAGCTACAGCGAACAGTCCTGTAGGCACGGGTGTAACGGATAACTCTGACGACCCTAATGATACAACCAATATAGATGATAACGGTGACGGTGAACCAGATGATGACACCGTAACCCTACTTCCTGAAAACCCAAGTATTGCAATTACTAAAACTGGGGTTGTAAATGATGGCGGTAACGGTTTACAAGCTGGTGATACTATCGATTATACTTTTGTAGTAACCAATACAGGTAACGTAACACTAAACAATGTAGTGGTGAACGACCCATTATTAGGGGGTGTTATTGCAGGTCCTGCAAGTGGTGATACAAACAACAACAACCTTTTAGAGGTAAATGAAACATGGACCTACACTGCAACCTACACTATCCTTCAATCGGATATCGATGCAGGTTCAGTAGTAAATAGCGCTACAGCTACAGCGAACAGCCCTGTAGGCACGGGTGTAACGGATAACTCTGACGACCCTAATGATACAACCAATATAGATGATAACGGTGACGGTGAACCAGATGATGACACCGTAACCCTACTTCCTGAAAACCCAAGTATTGCAATTACTAAAACTGGGGTTGTAAATGATGGCGGTAACGGTTTACAAGCTGGTGATACTATCGATTATACTTTTGTAGTAACCAATACAGGTAACGTAACACTAAACAATGTAGTGGTGAACGACCCATTATTAGGTGGAGTGATTGCAGGTCCTGCAAGTGGTGATACAAACAACAACAACCTTTTAGAGGTAAATGAAACATGGACCTACACTGCAACCTACACCATCCTTCAATCGGATATCGATGCAGGTTCAGTAGTAAATAGCGCTACAGCTACAGCGAACAGTCCTGTAGGCACGGGTGTAACGGATAACTCTGACGACCCTAATGATACAACCAATATCGATGATAATGGTGACGGTGAACCAGATGATGACACTGTAACC
Organism: Flavobacterium sp. KY-23415; assembly: GCF_055384985.1. Taxonomy (NCBI): domain Bacteria; kingdom Pseudomonadati; phylum Bacteroidota; class Flavobacteriia; order Flavobacteriales; family Flavobacteriaceae; genus Flavobacterium; species Flavobacterium sp. KY-23415. The sequence goes on from NZ_AP044001.1 coordinate 886,783, forward strand.
CTACTTCCTGAAAACCCAAGTATTGCAATTACTAAAACTGGGGTTGTAAACGATGGCGGTAACGGTTTACAAGCTGGTGATACCATAGATTATACTTTTGTAGTAACCAATACAGGTAACGTAACACTAAACAATGTAGTGGTGAACGACCCATTATTAGGTGGAGTGATTGCAGGTCCTGCAAGTGGTGATACAAACAACAACAACCTTTTAGAGGTAAATGAAACATGGACCTACACTGCAACCTACACTATCCTTCAATCGGATATCGATGCAGGTTCAGTAGTAAACAGCGCTACAGCTACAGCGAACAGTCCTGTAGGCACGGGTGTAACGGATAACTCTGACGACCCTAATGATACAACCAATATCGATGATAACGGTGACGGTGAGCCAGATGACGACACCGTAACCCTACTTCCTGAAAACCCAAGTATTGCAATTACTAAAACTGGGGTTGTAAACGATGGCGGTAACGGTTTACAAGCTGGTGATACCATAGATTATACTTTTGTAGTAACCAATACAGGTAACGTAACACTAAACAATGTAGTGGTGAACGACCCATTATTAGGTGGAGTGATTGCAGGTCCTGCAAGTGGTGATACAAACAACAACAACCTTTTAGAGGTAAATGAAACATGGACCTACACTGCAACCTACACCATCCTTCAATCGGATATCGATGCAGGTTCAGTAGTAAATAGCGCTACGGCTACAGCTAACAGTCCTGTAGGCACGGGTGTAACGGATAACTCTGACGACCCTAATGATACAACCAATATCGATGATAATGGTGACGGTGAACCAGATGATGACACCGTAACCCTACTTCCTGAAAACCCAAGTATTGCAATTACTAAAACTGGGGTTGTAAACGATGGCGGTAACGGTTTACAAGCTGGTGATACCATCGATTATACTTTTGTAGTAACCAATACAGGTAACGTAACACTAAACAATGTAGTGGTAAACGACCCATTATTAGGGGGTGTTATTGCAGGTCCTGCAAGTGGTGATACAAACAACAACAACCTTTTAGAGGTAAATGAAACATGGACCTACACTGCAACCTACACTATCCTTCAATCGGATATCGATGCAGGTTCAGTAGTAAATAGCGCTACAGCTACAGCGAACAGTCCTGTAGGCACGGGTGTAACGGATAACTCTGACGACCCTAATGATACAACCAATATAGATGATAATGGTGACGGTGAACCAGATGATGACACCGTAACCCTACTTCCTGAAAACCCAAGTATTGCAATTACTAAAACTGGGGTTGTAAATGATGGCGGTAACGGTTTACAAGCTGGTGATACCATAGATTATACTTTTGTAGTAACCAATACAGGTAACGTAACACTAAACAATGTAGTGGTGAACGACCCATTATTAGGTGGAGTGATTGCAGGTCCTGCAAGTGGTGATACAAACAACAACAACCTTTTAGAGGTAAATGAAACATGGACCTACACTGCAACCTACACTATCCTTCAATCGGATATCGATGCAGGTTCAGTAGTAAACAGCGCTACAGCTACAGCGAACAGCCCTGTAGGCACGGGTGTAACGGATAACTCTGACGACCCTAATGATACAACCAATATAGATGATAACGGTGACGGTGAACCAGATGATGACACCGTAACCCTACTTCCTGAAAACCCAAGTATTGCAATTACTAAAACTGGGGTTGTAAACGATGGCGGTAACGGTTTACAAGCTGGTGATACTATCGATTATACTTTTGTAGTAACCAATACAGGTAACGTAACACTAAACAATGTAGTGGTAAACGACCCATTATTAGGTGGAGTGATTGCAGGTCCTGCAAGTGGTGATACAAACAACAACAACCTTTTAGAGGTAAATGAAACATGGACCTACACTGCAACCTACACTATCCTTCAATCGGATATCGATGCAGGTTCAGTAGTAAATAGCGCTACAGCTACAGCGAACAGCCCTGTAGGCACGGGTGTAACGGATAACTCTGACGACCCTAATGATACAACCAATATAGATGATAACGGTGACGGTGAACCAGATGATGACACCGTAACCCTACTTCCTGAAAACCCAAGTATTGCAATTACTAAAACTGGGGTTGTAAATGATGGCGGTAACGGTTTACAAGCTGGTGATACTATCGATTATACTTTTGTAGTAACCAATACAGGTAACGTAACACTAAACAATGTAGTGGTGAACGACCCATTATTAGGTGGAGTGATTGCAGGTCCTGCAAGTGGTGATACAAACAACAACAACCTTTTAGAGGTAAATGAAACATGGACCTACACTGCAACCTACACCATCCTTCAATCGGATATCGATGCAGGTTCAGTAGTAAATAGCGCTACAGCTACAGCTAACAGTCCTGTAGGCACGGGTGTAACGGATAACTCTGACGACCCTAATGATACAACCAATATCGATGATAATGGTGACGGTGAACCAGATGATGACACTGTAACCCTACTTCCTGAAAACCCAAGTATTGCAATTACTAAAACTGGGGTTGTAAACGATGGCGGTAACGGTTTACAAGCTGGTGATACTATCGATTATACTTTTGTAGTAACCAATACAGGTAACGTAACACTAAACAATGTAGTGGTAAACGACCCATTATTAGGGGGTGTTATTGCAGGTCCTGCAAGTGGTGATACAAACAACAACAACCTTTTAGAGGTAAATGAAACATGGACCTACACTGCAACCTACACTATCCTTCAATCGGATATCGATGCAGGTTCAGTAGTAAACAGCGCTACAGCTACAGCGAACAGCCCTGTAGGCACGGGTGTAACGGATAACTCTGACGACCCTAATGATACAACCAATATAGATGATAACGGTGACGGTGAGCCAGATGACGACACCGTAACCCTACTTCCTGAAAACCCAAGTATTGCAATTACTAAAACTGGGGTTGTAAACGATGGCGGTAACGGTTTACAAGCTGGTGATACCATAGATTATACTTTTGTAGTAACCAATACAGGTAACGTAACACTAAACAATGTAGTGGTGAACGACCCATTATTAGGTGGAGTGATTGCAGGTCCTGCAAGTGGTGATACAAACAACAACAACCTTTTAGAGGTAAATGAAACATGGACCTACACTGCAACCTACACCATCCTTCAATCGGATATCGATGCAGGTTCAGTAGTAAATAGCGCTACAGCTACAGCTAACAGTCCTGTAGGTACTGGTGTAACGGATAACTCTGACGACCCTAATGATACAACCAATATCGATGATAATGGTGACGGTGAACCAGATGATGACACCGTAACCCTACTTCCTGAAAACCCAAGTATTGCAATTACTAAAACTGGGGTTGTAAACGATGGCGGTAACGGTTTACAAGCTGGTGATACCATAGATTATACTTTTGTAGTAACCAATACAGGTAACGTAACACTAAACAATGTAGTGGTGAACGACCCATTATTAGGTGGAGTGATTGCAGGTCCTGCAAGTGGTGATACAAACAACAACAACCTTTTAGAGGTAAATGAAACATGGACCTACACTGCAACCTACACTATCCTTCAATCGGATATCGATGCAGGTTCAGTAGTAAATAGCGCTACAGCTACAGCGAACAGCCCTGTAGGCACGGGTGTAACGGATAACTCTGACGACCCTAATGATACAACCAATATAGATGATAACGGTGACGGTGAACCAGATGATGACACCGTAACCCTACTTCCTGAAAACCCAAGTATTGCAATTACTAAAACTGGGGTTGTAAACGATGGCGGTAACGGTTTACAAGCTGGTGATACCATAGATTATACTTTTGTAGTAACCAATACAGGTAACGTAACACTAAACAATGTAGTGGTGAACGACCCATTATTAGGTGGAGTGATTGCAGGTCCTGCAAGTGGTGATACAAACAACAACAACCTTTTAGAGGTAAATGAAACATGGACCTACACTGCAACCTACACTATCCTTCAATCGGATATCGATGCAGGTTCAGTAGTAAATAGCGCTACGGCTACAGCGAACAGTCCTGTAGGTACTGGTGTAACGGATAACTCTGACGACCCTAATGATACAACCAACATCGATGATAATGGTGACGGTGAGCCAGATGATGACACTGTAACGCAGCTAACTCAAGTTAGTGAAATTGCTTTAATTAAAAACGCAACTTTCAATGATGAGAATGGAAATGGTATAGCAGAAATTGGAGAAACGATTAGTTATTCATTTACAGTAATAAATACAGGTAATACAACATTATTTGACATAACTGTAGAAGATCCATTACCTAATATTATTCTTACGGGTACTCCAATCGCAATTTTACTACCAGGAGAATCTAATACAACATCATATACTGCGACATATGCAATAACACAGCAGGATTTGATTAATGGTATGGTTACTAATCAAGCAACAGCTACAGGATACAATATAAATAATGATGAAATTAATGATTTGTCTGACTTTGAAGATGAAAATCTAGACAATCCTACTATCGTAGTATTTGATAATGATGATATCGAAATATATAATTTAGTTACACCAAACGACGATGGAGATAACGATTATTTCATCATTGGAGGAATTGAAAGATTCCTAAACAATACAGTAGAAATCTATAATAGATGGGGAGTTTTAGTTTATGAAACGAATGGATATGCGCAACATGGTAATTACTTCAGAGGTATATCAGAAGGAAGAATTACGATAAGCCAATCTTCAGAATTACCAGTAGGAACCTATTTTTACATCATAAAATATGTGAACAATTATGGTCAAACTAAAGAACTAGCTGGTTATTTATATATCAACAGATAATAAGCCTACTAGGGGATTAAAAATCCCCTAGTAGTAATCTTTAAAAGTCATACAAATGAAAAAAAATATAATAGTAATAGTTATGCTTCTTATAAGTAGTTTAACTTACTCACAACAGGATTCGCAATTCACTAATTACATGTACAACACCATAAATATAAATCCAGCCTATGCAGGTACACGTGGTGCATTAAGCATATTCGGATTACATAGAAATCAATGGGTGGGTTTAGATGGTGCACCAGTAACAAATACACTCTCTTTAAACACACCTATTCAAAACTCAAATTTTGGATTAGGGTTATCTTTAATAAGCGATCGTATCGGACCTTCAAATGAAACTTCAATATCTGCTGACATTTCTTATTCTGTACCAACTTCTGAAAATTTCAAACTATCATTTGGTATAAAAGGTACAGCTAACTTGTTAAATGTAGATTTTAACAAATTAAATCAATACAATCCTAATGATCAACTATCTCAAGTAAATATTGATAACAAATTTTCCCCAAATATTGGAGCGGGTATTTATCTACACTCAGATAAAAGTTACATCGGTTTTTCAATTCCAAATTTTTTAGAAACGAATCATTTCGATAAAAATAATACAATAGCTTCTGTAGCTTCAGAAAGAATGCACTACTATTTAATTGGAGGTCATGTATTTGACTTACAACAAAATATTAAATTTAAGCCAGCTGTATTAACAAAGCTAGTAAACGGAGCACCTCTGCAAGTAGACCTCTCAGCAAATTTTCTTTTTAATGAAAAATTGACTTTAGGTGCGGCTTATAGATGGAGTGCTGCATTCAGTGGCTTAGTAGGCTTTCAAATTTCAGACTCTTGGATGATTGGTTATGCTTATGATATGGAAACAACTAAACTAGCAAAATATAATTCGGGTTCCCATGAAATTTTTCTACGATTTGAATTGTTTAAAAGAGTTGACAAAGTAGTTTGCCCAAGATTTTTCTAATACAAAATAAATCAAGTCATCAATCTAAAAGTTATAAAATGAAAACAAAATACTCAATACTAATAAGCTTATTTGCGGTGAGTTTTATATTTGCCCAAAAAGTAAAAATACAATCAGCTAGTGGGAAATATAATGACTTAGCGTATGTAAATGCCATCGACATTTATGAAAAAGTAGCAGAAAAAGGATATGAATCGACCGAATTATTCCAAAAGCTTGGTAATTCCTATTATTTTAATGGCAAACTAATTGAAGCAGGTAAATGGTATCAAAAGTTAATTGATTTAGATCAAAATGTTGATCCTGAATATTTTTACAGATATGCACAATGCTTAAAAGCAAAGGAAGATTATAAAAAAGCAAATGAATACTTAGATAAGTTTACTGAAAAAATTGCCTCTCAAGACAAAAGAGCAAAACTTATTAAGGATAATAAAAATTATATTACCGATATTAAAAAATTGAATCCAAAATATACCATTGAAAATGCAGGTATTAACTCCATCTTTTCAGACTACGGTGCTGCTTTCTATAAAGACCAAATTGTATTCGCATCATCAAGAGATTCAGGAAGTGTTTCAAATGTAAAAAGTACATGGACAAATCAGTCATTCAGTAATTTATATACCTCTAAGGTAAACAATAATGGAACATTGGAGAAACCACTAACATTCTCAAAAAGAATCAATTCAAAGTTCCATGAATCTACTCCTGTTTTTACAAAAGATGGACAAACTATGTATTTTACTAGGAATAATTTTATCAATGGAAAAAAAGGAACTGATAATGATAAAATTACTCTTTTAAAATTATACAAAGCTACATATAACGGAACCTCATGGGATGATGTCGAAGAACTTCCTTTTAATAGTGATCAATATAGTGTAGCCCACCCAGCATTGAGTCCTGATGAAAAAACACTGTATTTTGCTTCTAATATGCCAGGTACAATTGGACAATCAGATATTTTTAAAGTAAAAATTAATGAAGATGGCACATTTGGAAAACCAGAAAATTTAGGCGTTGGAATAAATACTGAAGCTAGAGAAACATTCCCTTTTATTGCAGATGACAATGTATTATATTTTGCTTCAGATGGTCAATTAGGTTTGGGAGGTTTAGATATATTTGCTGTCAAACTTAAAAAAGACGGTTCTATAGTCTCTACCGTTTTAAATCTTGGAGCTCCAATTAATAGTTCTCTTGATGATTTTGCATTTATTATAGACAAACAAAATGAAAAAGGCTTCTTTTCTTCTAATCGTAAAGAGGGTTTAGGTTTTGATGACATATACACATTCAAACAAATCGAGAAACAAGATTTTGATTGCCAAAACAAGCTTACAGGATATCTAATTGACTCTGAAACATCTGAAATTCTTAAAAACACAAAAATAATACTTCTTGATAATGCAATGAAAACCATTGCAGAAATGACAACTAACAATGAAGGAAAATATATTTTTGAGAATGTGGAGTGCGATAAAATCTTTTACATAAGAGGAATTGCTGATGGGTATGAAGTGGTTGAAAAATATATTAAGACATTAAAAATAACAGGTGAAATAGAAACGATACTTCCTGTTAATAAGATTGAAAAGAAAATTACTGTTGGAACTGATTTAGCTAAAACATTCAATTTAGAAATTATTTACTTCGATTTAGATAAAGCAACAATAAGAAAAGATGCCGCAGTTGAATTAGCTAAAATTGTGGAAGTAATGAAACAAAATCCTTCAATAACTATTGATATTCGTTCACATACAGATAGCCGACAAACACAAGACTATAATAATAAACTATCTGAAAAAAGAGCCCAAGCAACTAAAAAATGGATTATAAAAAATGGAATTTCTCCAAACCGTTTAACCGCGAAAGGATATGGTGAAACCCAACTAGTAAATAATTGTACAGATAATATAAATTGCTCAGAAGAACAACACCAAGCCAATAGAAGAAGTGAATTTATCATCACAAAAATATAACACAAAAATTCCCCACCTCTGAAGGGTGTTCGGACACTATCCCACAAAGTGTATAAGTTACAAATAACTCCCCACCTCTGGAGGGGTGTCCGAAGGACGGGGTGGTTATTTTCAGATTACCCCTTCTCAACCTCTACATTCCATCTGTTCCAATAACTTTCAAATAAAATTACTAACAAAACGCACAACCGAAATACCGTAGGTTACAAAACTCTTTTTCAATAAAAAAAACACGACAAAAGAAATACCATCTTTTGTCGTGTTTTTATACAGGTTAAATCTCTTAATCTAATTTATTAGCTTTCTTTTGAGCTTTTTCCAAATCCGATTGAGAATCTCTAATCTTTTCCTCTTTTTTAAGGATTTTTTCTCTCCATTTCAATTCATCATTTGGACTTAATTTCCCTTTGATTTTTAGTTTTTCAAATTTAGCTTTGTCTTTTTCTAAATCTTTTCGTTGGCCTGCTAATTTGTCTTTTCTTTTTTCAACATTTTTTAATGCTTTTTCTCTTTGCTCTTTCGCTTTTTGAGCTTTTTTCAGCTCTTTTTGAGCTTTTTTTAACTCTTTTTCTTTTCTCTTCTCTGCTTTTATTCTTTCCTTTTCAGCTTTTTCTTGTTCTTTTATCGCCTTCTCTTTTTCTTTTTCAGCTTTAGCAAGCTCTTTTTGTTGTTTTTCTTCTGCTTTTAGGCGTTCTTTTTCTTCTTTAATTTTTTGTTTTTCTAACTGTAATTCTTTTTCTGTTTTCATTTTTGTTGCTGCTACAGTATCTGTAACAATTTCTTGCGAGAAAGAAAGTTGAAATCCCACAACGAATAATAATAACATCAATTTCGTTTTCATACTTTTCATTTTAAATTTATCTTTACAAAGATAGCTAAAAGGATATTACTATGAATATTTGCAAAACATTAATTTTAATCGGGTTTATTATTGGTTTTCAGTCTTGTAAAGAGGCTAATTTTTCAAACGAAAGGCTTGTTCCAGATTCCGACAATGAAGCAACAAACAAGAGTTTTAATTATTTACCTTCCAACACTACAGGTGCGGTCTATGAAAGAGCAACCTATACGCTATCGTATGCGGAAGAGTATGAACAAGCAGAATGGGTGGCCTATGTTTTGAAGGCTAGCGATATAAAAGATACCGATTATAAACGCCCCTATTTTGAAGTTGATCCTACTATTATTACAGGAGCCGCACATTGGAGAAATTATAAAAATTCGGGCTACAACAAAGGACACCTTTGTCCTGCTGGCGACAGAAGAGCTTCTTATGATGATTATGTGGATACTTTTTTCACTTCTAATATTTCACCCCAGGATTATGATTTTAATGCAGGGATTTGGAACAGATTGGAACAGAAAGTGCGCTATTGGGCAAAAAAACAAGATAGTTTATATGTGGTTACTGGAGGTGTTTTGTCTCATGATCTTGAAACCATTGGCTATGAGCATGTAGCTGTTCCAAAATATTTTTACAAAGTGCTTTTATCTAGTGATAGGAAACAAATGATTGGTTTTTTGTTGCCTAACGAGAAATCGGAACAACCTTTGTATAATTTTATTACTGCTGTAGATGAAATTGAAAAACTTACAGGTATTGATTTTTTCCCTGCTCTCGATGATGCTTTAGAGAATGAATTAGAAGCAAAAACCGATTATTCAGGATGGCGTTTTTAGACTACTCGTAGCACATTTCTCATTCAGGCTCTAAAACTTTAATACAAACTGCACGATTTTTCACAAATCAATTGGTGCTAATTCATGAAATTGGTATAAAAAACAAACTCTAGAACTTTGCAGACTTTCAGTCTATCATTGTTTAATTAGTCCAATAAATTCAAATGAGAAATAATATTATCTCACCTCAAAAACTAAAAGCGAGTCAGAAAAAAATTTGTTAGCTGTGTTTTTTTTTCGACTACACGGTCTTTATCTCTTGATTTTTTTAACCAAAATTACGCATTAGACTTTGATATGAGAGCAATAGATAATAATTGCAAAACACCGAAGCCTGACCCACAAATGTAGCAGTAGAACATTGAAGACGTAAAACGAAATACTGAAGCCAATATAAAGCAGCTATTTTCCCTAATAGCATTCCAATGCTTAATTAGAGTTTAATTACAACTTAGAGACAACAAGCTGTGACAAAATGCAATTTGATTTTCATTTTGTCACAAAAAGTGTGCTATTTTTTTTTTGAATTCAAAAATGCCACAAAAACCGTGACGTTTTCATTTTGAGAATTGAAAATGTCACAGCGCATCAAAAGTTACAAAACAACATCTAAAGACCGTTATTGTCTTGTTTAACTCAAATCGCTACGAACACCCAAAGAACAAAGATTGGACTTTATACTAATTGCATTAAACAAGCATATTGAACTGTATATTTTTTCAAGCGTAAGACTTTACAATCTCTTCTTTTATAAAGTACTGCATAGCCTTACCTCATCATCTACTATTTTTTATAGGTATTCGATGATTGATAGTTCAAAACTGCGAAGCACATCATGAGTACCTTTAAAAAAACAATAAAAATCAAACGAATAATTGTATTTTCACTTATGATTCTCAACGTTAATAATTTAAATGCAATTTTAGCCGCAGTTGTGAATTGCATTATCTCATTGTTTACTATTTTTTATAGGTATTCGATGATTTTTAATTATCTCATTGTTTACTATTTTTTATAGGTATTCGATGATTGATAGTTCAAAACTGCGAAGCACATCATGAGTACCTTTAAAAAACAATAAAAATCAAACGAATAATTGTATTTTTACTTATGATTCTCAACTATTCCTGCACGACTTCTATATAAAGACTGGTTGTGAATTGCTTTATCTCATTAGTAAATATTTTTTATAGGTATTCGATGATTTTTAATTATCTCATTGTTTACTATTTTTTATAGGTATTCGATGATTGATAGTTCAAAACTGCGAAGCACATCATGAGTACCTTTAAAAAAACAATAAAAATCAAACGAATAATTGTATTTTTACTTATGATTCTCAACAAAGTGCTTCATCTATTTACATGTTGGCTGTAATACCAGAACGACAGCATCCTTTAAAAAAGTGCCGTATTTTTTTTACGGAAGCTAATTTTTCACTATTTTTGCCTTATCAAATAGTATGAAAAATGCTTAGAAAATTTAAAGTTTCAAATTTCAAAAGTTTTGAAAAAGACTTTGTTCTTGACTTGACCAAAGTTAATGGGTATGAGTTTAATAAAGATGCTGTTAAAAATGGAGTTGTCAATAATGCTATTATTTATGGACATAATGGGGTTGGTAAATCCAATTTAGCTCTTGCCATTTTTGACATCATTGAACATTTAACAGACAAGCAAAGAAATGAATCAGTTTACAAAAACTATCTTAATGCTTATTGTAATTCTGACACAGCATATTTTTATTATGAATTTTCAGTAAATTCAAAAATTTTAGTTTATGAGTATAAAAAATCTGACTACAAGACTATTATTTATGAACGATTTCAAATAGACGATGAAGAACTTGTTATTTTTGACAGAACAAAAAACGCTAGTGCAACAATTTCTTTTAAAGGTGCCGAAACGCTAAAAACAGGCATTGAAAACAATCAATTGTCTATTCTGAAATATGTAAAAAACAATACTCAATTAGAACACAACGAAGTAAACGCAGCTTTTCTTTCTTTTTTTGATTTCATAGAGCAAATGCTCTATTTCCGTTCTTTACTTGATAGAACTTATATAGGTTTTGATGCAGGAAGTAAAAATATTTTGGAAGATATTGTAAAAAAGAAAAATGTCAAAAAATTTGAAACATTTCTTAATCAAGCAGGAATAGAGTGTAAGTTGTCCGAGGCAGAAGAACTTGGAAGAAAGACTATCGCATTTAACCTAAATGGTAAACGCTTATCTTTTTACGAAGTTGCTTCAACAGGAACAATAGCACTTTCTCTTTTCTATTTTTGGTATCAGGACTTTAAGGAAAACTCTAAAGTTTCGTTTTTGTTTATTGACGAATTTGACGCTTTTTATCATCATTCTTTATCATCTTTGATTGTTGAAAAACTTAAAGAAACTGGTGTTCAATTTGTTCTTACAACGCATAATACCTCTATTATGACAAATGATTTGCTTCGTCCAGATTGTTATTTTGAGATGACAAAAAACCAAATTAGTTCTTTGTCAAAAAGCACCCAAAAAGAATTGAGGGAGGCACATAACTTGGAAAAAATGTACAAAGCAGGTTCATTCGATGTCAAATAATATTCTATTCATTTTTGAAGGTCCGAAAACGGAAAAATCAATTACAGATAATCTGATTAATTTCTTTGTAAATGAAAATACCGTTATTACGTGTGCGTATTGCACAACTATTTACAAAATGTACACCGACATTTCAGAAGATGAATTTTTGGATACTTTCAATTTAGTGAAAGATATTGATGCAAATAAAGACACTTTAAAAGACTTTAAAAGGTCAGATTTTGCTCAAATTTATATGTTTTTCGATTATGACGGACACGCTACAAATGCAAGTGATGAAAAACTGAATGAATTACTTAATTTTTTCAATGAAGAAACAGAAAAAGGTAAATTATATATTAGTTATCCAATGGTTGAAGCGTTAAAACATATTGAGTGTTTTAATACATTCAAAGAACTTAAAATAGCTTGTAAAGATTTTGAAAACTACAAAAAAATAGTTAGTGATAATTGCATTGAGGGTTTGAAACATTTTCATCTTTACAATGCAGAAATTTGGAAACGAGTTGTGAAAACTCATTTAGAAAAAATGAATGAAGTTGTGAATAGCTCGTATGTATTCCCGAATGAAATCATAGACCAGCTAACAATTTTCAATAAGCAATTAGAAAAGCACATTAACATCGACCAAACAGTTGCTGTACTTAGTTCTTTCCCAGTTTTTCTTCACGACTATTATGGAAACGAAGAATTAAAAAAGCGTCTAGAATAATAGGGACTACTACCAACAAGGGTTTTGCAAGAGAGCGGGTTAAGTGCTACGTATGAGACTTTGTATTTTTACTTATGATTCTCAACGCACCTTGAGTGCTAGTTAAATTAGGTATGTTGTGAATTGCTTTATCTCATTAGTAAATATTTTTTATAGGTATTCGATGATTTCTAATTATCTCATTAGTAAATATTTTTTATAGGTATTCGATGATTGATAGTTCAAAACTGCGAAGCACATCATGAGTACCTTTAAAAAAACAATAAAAATCAAACGAATAATTGTATTTTTACTTATGATTCTCAACAACTAATGCAAATCTATTATTAGTAGTAATGTTGTGAATTGCTTTATCTCATTAGTAAATATTTTTTATAGGTATTCGATGATTTCTAATTCAAAACTGCGAAGCACATCATGAGTACCTTTAAAAAACAATAAAAATCAAACGAATAATTGTATTTTTACTTATGATTCTCAACTCCTAGTTTGTTAGAATTACCAGTAGTTAGTTGTGAATTGCTTTATCTCATCATTTAATATTTTTTATAGGTATTCGATGATTTTTAATTATCTCATTGTTTACTATTTTTTATAGGTATTCGATGATTGATAGTTCAAAACTGCGAAGCACATCATGAGTACCTTTAAAAAAACAATAAAAATCAAACGAATAATTGTATTTTTACTCATGATTCTCAACGTTATATCTTGGTCTTCCCATGTCGCCCAGTTGTGAATTGCTTTATCTCATTAGTAAATATTTTTTATAGGTATTCGATGATTGATAGTTCAAAACTGCGAAGCACATCATGAGTACCTTTAAAAAACAATAAAAATCAAACGAATAATTGTATTTTTACTTATGATTCTCAACTCCTAGTTTGTTAGAATTACCAGTAGTTAGTTGTGAATTGCTTTATCTCATCATTTAATATTTTTTATAGGTATTCGATGATTTTTAATTCAAAATTGTATTTTTACTTATGATTCTCAACAAGAACTATTATAGTATTAAGGGGTGTAGTGTTGTGAATTGCTTTCAAAATTGTATTTTTACTTATGATTCTCAACATGAATGATGCTGTTAACAACAGATATTCTGTTGTGAATTGCTTTCAAAATTGTATTTTTACTTATGATTCTCAACTTCACTTTGTTGTTTTTAAATTACCAACGTGTTGTGAATTGCTTTATCTCATCATTTAATATTTTTTATAGGTATTCGATGATTTTTAATTCAAAATTGTATTTTTACTTATAATTCTCAACCCAAACTCTTGTTTTACTTCTTTGATTGTAGTTGTGAATTGCTTTCAAAATTGTATTTTTACTTATGATTCTCAACAATACGTGCCAGTAAGTTGCGGTAAATGTAGTTGTGAATTGCTTTATCTCATCATTTAATATTTTTTATAGGTATTCGATGATTTTTAATTCAAAATTGTATTTTTACTTATGATTCTCAACATTTTTTTTGTATAAAAATAATATCTTATAGTTGTGAATTGCTTTCAAAATTGTATTTTTACTTATGATTCTCAACCCTACAGTCTCTTTAAATCTTGCAGATCCGTTGTGAATTGCTTTCAAAATTGTATTTTTACTTATGATTCTCAACCAAATCTTTTAGAGCATGGTTTCTTTGGCGTTGTGAATTGCTTTATCTCATCATTTAATATTTTTTATAGGTATTCGATGATTTTTAATTCAAAATTGTATTTTTACTTATGATTCTCAACAATTCGTACCAGTGAGCTGTGGAAAATGTAGTTGTGAATTGCTTTCAAAATTGTATTTTTACTTATGATTCTCAACTACCCTTTATGACAGAAGTTGCCTTGCCTGGTTGTGAATTGCTTTCAAAATTGTATTTTTACTTATGATTCTCAACTGAGCAACAAAACAAGAACAATCGAAAACCGTTGTGAATTGCTTTCAAAATTGTATTTTTACTTATGATTCTCAACCTAGAGCAAAACTACATGGTTCTTGATAGAGTTGTGAATTGCTTTCAAAATTGTATTTTTACTTATGATTCTCAACTGACAGAAGATATTCTAAAGATATAGATGGGTTGTGAATTGCTTTCAAAATTGTATTTTTACTTATGATTCTCAACTATTATTATCATCAAATAAATTTGATTTTTGTTGTGAATTGCTTTCAAAATTGTATTTTTACTTATGATTCTCAACCTACATGGTTTTAGATAGAAGATATTCTAAGTTGTGAATTGCTTTCAAAATTGTATTTTTACTTATGATTCTCAACATTAACTCCGAATGGATAGACGGAACTAAGTTGTGAATTGCTTTCAAAATTGTATTTTTACTTATGATTCTCAACGGAAAAAATATACTATATCAATGAATGGGTGTTGTGAATTGCTTTCAAAATTGTATTTTTACTTATGATTCTCAACAACAAATAAACGAAGTATTAACCAAGTTAAGTTGTGAATTGCTTTCAAAATTGTATTTTTACTTATGATTCTCAACACTAAGAAAAATTTCGGACAAAATGCAGATGTTGTGAATTGCTTTCAAAATTGTATTTTTACTTATGATTCTCAACTCAACAGGATCATTTACACTTGACCAACTGGTTGTGAATTGCTTTCAAAATTGTATTTTTACTTATGATTCTCAACTTGGTAGGGGTGCTTTTCGCTAATGCATGGGTTGTGAATTGCTTTCAAAATTGTATTTTTACTTATGATTCTCAACTGAAATAAAATTTCATATTTTGAAACAAAAGTTGTGAATTGCTTTCAAAATTGTATTTTTACTTATGATTCTCAACAAATGTTGTAACGATTGAAACAACACAATCGTTGTGAATTGCTTTCAAAATTGTATTTTTACTTATGATTCTCAACAGCTCGAGGCACAAAGAAAATCATTATTTGTTGTGAATTGCTTTCAAAATTGTATTTTTACTTATGATTCTCAACTATCGTCAAGTTCTAATTTAGGAGCGTCAGTTGTGAATTGCTTTCAAAATTGTATTTTTACTTATGATTCTCAACTTAATTCACGCTTTAAAGAATCGGTTTCGTGTTGTGAATTGCTTTCAAAATTGTATTTTTACTTATGATTCTCAACCATATCCATCATCTTCTTGCGGGTTAGCGGTTGTGAATTGCTTTCAAAATTGTATTTTTACTTATGATTCTCAACAAGATAGCCGATATATGTAATATTTATCTTGTTGTGAATTGCTTTCAAAATTGTATTTTTACTTATGATTCTCAACTTCAACGCAGTACCCTATCTTGCGTATTGGTTGTGAATTGCTTTCAAAATTGTATTTTTACTTATGATTCTCAACTTTAGCGGCTGGTACACTTGCTGGAGCTTCGTTGTGAATTGCTTTCAAAATTGTATTTTTACTTATGATTCTCAACGATTTGCAAGGTTTATTTTTACAACTACGTGTTGTGAATTGCTTTCAAAATTGTATTTTTACTTATGATTCTCAACCATTTAGTAAGGTCAAAGAATACACCCTTAGTTGTGAATTGCTTTCAAAATTGTATTTTTACTTATGATTCTCAACTAATGATTTTAAACCAATTTCAATCTATAAGTTGTGAATTGCTTTATCTCATCATTTAATATTTTTTATAGGTATTCGATGATTTTTAATTCAAAATTGTATTTTTACTTATGATTCTCAACTAAAAAACCAGTAGTTTCTAAATCTATAATGTTGTGAATTGCTTTCAAAATTGTATTTTTACTTATGATTCTCAACTTACATTTTTAGAAATCTTGCATGCTTTTGGTTGTGAATTGCTTTCAAAATTGTATTTTTACTTATGATTCTCAACGAGCCAACCGTTTAAAAATGCACCTCCTAGGTTGTGAATTGCTTTCAAAATTGTATTTTTACTTATGATTCTCAACTGACGAACTTGAAAACCTATGGAAGTACGGGTTGTGAATTGCTTTCAAAATTGTATTTTTACTTATGATTCTCAACCTGAAATTTTCAGGAAGGTTATTTTTTATAGTTGTGAATTGCTTTCAAAATTGTATTTTTACTTATGATTCTCAACAATATTAAAGAAGGCATTGACCGCTACAAGTTGTGAATTGCTTTCAAAATTGTATTTTTACTTATGATTCTCAACGATTTGCAAGGTTTATTTTTACAACTACGTGTTGTGAATTGCTTTCAAAATTGTATTTTTACTTATGATTCTCAACCATTTAGTAAGGTCAAAGAATACACCCTTAGTTGTGAATTGCTTTCAAAATTGTATTTTTACTTATGATTCTCAACTAATGATTTTAAACCAATTTCAATCTATAAGTTGTGAATTGCTTTCAAAATTGTATTTTTACTTATGATTCTCAACGCACTTCTGTGTTAGTTGCCATTAAGAATTGTTGTGAATTGCTTTCAAAATTGTATTTTTACTTATGATTCTCAACTGTTCAGTACCAAACCAAGATAAGTGGGACGTTGTGAATTGCTTTCAAAATTGTATTTTTACTTATGATTCTCAACGACAAATACCTAATCTATAATTATATGTACGTTGTGAATTGCTTTCAAAATTGTATTTTTACTTATGATTCTCAACTATAGAGAATGGACTTGGGATGATTATTGCGTTGTGAATTGCTTTCAAAATTGTATTTTTACTTATGATTCTCAACCTGTAATTGGGCAGAATAGAGTTACTTTAGTTGTGAATTGCTTTATCTCATCATTTAATATTTTTTATAGGTATTCGATGATTTTTAATTCAAAATTGTATTTTTACTTATGATTCTCAACTAAAAAACCAGTAGTTTCTAAATCTATAATGTTGTGAATTGCTTTCAAAATTGTATTTTTACTTATGATTCTCAACTTACATTTTTAGAAATCTTGCATGCTTTTGGTTGTGAATTGCTTTCAAAATTGTATTTTTACTTATGATTCTCAACGAGCCAACCGTTTAAAAATGCACCTCCTAGGTTGTGAATTGCTTTCAAAATTGTATTTTTACTTATGATTCTCAACTGACGAACTTGAAAACCTATGGAAGTACGGGTTGTGAATTGCTTTCAAAATTGTATTTTTACTTATGATTCTCAACCTGAAATTTTCAGGAAGGTTATTTTTTATAGTTGTGAATTGCTTTCAAAATTGTATTTTTACTTATGATTCTCAACAATATTAAAGAAGGCATTGACCGCTACAAGTTGTGAATTGCTTTCAAAATTGTATTTTTACTTATGATTCTCAACATTTAACGCTGTACCTTACCTTGCATATTGGTTGTGAATTGCTTTCAAAATTGTATTTTTACTTATGATTCTCAACCCCGCTTGGATTAACTACACAACAAATGTGTTGTGAATTGCTTTCAAAATTGTATTTTTACTTATGATTCTCAACACTTTTTTACAATTCTCAAATGCCCTTTTAGTTGTGAATTGCTTTCAAAATTGTATTTTTACTTATGATTCTCAACAAAAATTTAATAAAATGAGCGGATTCTTAGGTTGTGAATTGCTTTCAAAATTGTATTTTTACTTATGATTCTCAACTAAAGGTTTTAATTCTATCTTGTAGTTGGTGTTGTGAATTGCTTTCAAAATTGTATTTTTACTTATGATTCTCAACCAGCGTCTATTGCTATTTTCAAAGTTTCTGTTGTGAATTGCTTTCAAAATTGTATTTTTACTTATGATTCTCAACTCCTGCTTGTTCATGGAAACAACGTTATGAGTTGTGAATTGCTTTCAAAATTGTATTTTTACTTATGATTCTCAACTTATTGTAGAAAAAAGTAATTCACAATTAGGTTGTGAATTGCTTTCAAAATTGTATTTTTACTTATGATTCTCAACTCACACTCATAAATATATTGTCCTATCAATGTTGTGAATTGCTTTCAAAATTGTATTTTTACTTATGATTCTCAACAAGGTTTTTAACTAATAATCAAATGATATGGTTGTGAATTGCTTTCAAAATTGTATTTTTACTTATGATTCTCAACCTACACCATTAACAAATAAAACAGTTTTTGGTTGTGAATTGCTTTCAAAATTGTATTTTTACTTATGATTCTCAACCGAAGAAAAAGAATATAGAAGTGTTTTTAGGTTGTGAATTGCTTTCAAAATTGTATTTTTACTTATGATTCTCAACAGGAAAAGTAAGCCTAAATGATGGTTTTCTGTTGTGAATTGCTTTCAAAATTGTATTTTTACTTATGATTCTCAACCTTTTAACTCTGAAATGGAGAGTTTAGCTAGTTGTGAATTGCTTTCAAAATTGTATTTTTACTTATGATTCTCAACAATAAACATTAACGAAAGTAAGTCTGTATAGTTGTGAATTGCTTTCAAAATTGTATTTTTACTTATGATTCTCAACAAAATAGATAATCAAGACTATGGAATTATTGTTGTGAATTGCTTTCAAAATTGTATTTTTACTTATGATTCTCAACGTAATTGTACTTTAAGATTGTTATAAGCATGTTGTGAATTGCTTTCAAAATTGTATTTTTACTTATGATTCTCAACTCATTTTTAGATGAAAAATAACACCTACAAGTTGTGAATTGCTTTCAAAATTGTATTTTTACTTATGATTCTCAACACTATTTTGTAAATCTGCATCAGGCTGCCGTTGTGAATTGCTTTCAAAATTGTATTTTTACTTATGATTCTCAACCAATTGCATCTTTTTGAAGTTTAATATTAGTTGTGAATTGCTTTCAAAATTGTATTTTTACTTATGATTCTCAACTTTAGTGGCTATTTCTGGTTATTCTTTAGCGTTGTGAATTGCTTTCAAAATTGTATTTTTACTTATGATTCTCAACTGCGGCTAATTCAGGCGTAAGTACTCAGGAGTTGTGAATTGCTTTCAAAATTGTATTTTTACTTATGATTCTCAACATTGCCCATTCTACTATATCAATAGTTCCTGTTGTGAATTGCTTTCAAAATTGTATTTTTACTTATGATTCTCAACCCACGACCCTTCGGGAATAGATATGATTAGGTTGTGAATTGCTTTCAAAATTGTATTTTTACTTATGATTCTCAACCATAGGCTATTGGTTTTAAATTGGTTTTTAGTTGTGAATTGCTTTCAAAATTGTATTTTTACTTATGATTCTCAACAATAAAACTTTATATTATGCTAACATTAAAGTTGTGAATTGCTTTCAAAATTGTATTTTTACTTATGATTCTCAACAGATCAAGAAGCAGAATATCAAGGAACTATGTTGTGAATTGCTTTCAAAATTGTATTTTTACTTATGATTCTCAACATATCGGGCTTTAAAAAGCTGATATGTTGTGAGTTATAAATTATATAGAAAATAAAAAATGGCGCTTTCAATCGTTGCTCAGTAGCAAGCAACCTTGTTTTTTAAATTCTAACCGCTTAAAAAAGTTCGAGTTGCTGAGATGGTTTTTCGGTTGCCACTGGTTTTTTGCCATAAAATAGTTCCATCATGCCAAATTGTTTGTCGGTTATTTGCATGACGCCTATTTTGCCGTGTTCGGGCAAGTTGTTTTTTATGCGTTTGGTGTGCACTTCGGCATTTTCTCTACTAGCACAAAAACGCATATAGATGGAAAATTGAAACATGGTGAAGCCATCGTCTAGCAATTTCTTGCGAAAACCTGCCGCTATCTTGCGTTCTTTTCGGGTTTCGGTTGGCAAATCAAAAAAGACTAATATCCACAAACTTCTATATTGGTTTAAACGTGTATAATGCTCATCATACATAGTTAGTATTTATAATTCTACTTCTTTTTTATTTTTTCACTCCCACGTCACTTCGCGTTTTTTGTGTAGCGTAGCATAACTAACACCATTTATAATTTAAATTTACCGTAAAAACTTCTCGATACGTCTCAATAGCTATCGGAACACTCAGAAGCTAATTTCATCTGCGAAAATCAGTAAAATCTGCGTGAAAATATAAAAGCACACTGATTTAGCAGATAAGCGCAGATGCTATAATTCATAAAACGTATTATAGACAATCTAATTCACTTCAAAACGAAAACTCCTAAACTACAAAACAACAATTATTATAAGTTTTTACCACTATTGTCATTTTTTTTAATTCAATAGAAATCAATTATTTAAACATCTTACCCATTATTTCATATTGCTTTTTTTAACATAAAAAAGCATAGCTCGAAGTGACGTTTATCGGGGAACTACATTCATAAACCATAAACAGGATACAAAATTTTTCTCGCTTTTCCTTCAAAACATTCATACAGAGAGTTGGTCGTTCTGCTCATTGCCACTAACAAAGGGCTTCTTTTTCCATCTATAAGCACATCAATACTTGCAATACCTAACAACTGCTTTTTTATCTCTGTTGTCAATTCTTCATAGGGGGCTTCATTATCCATAATATTACATACTATTAAATCCACATAAGGGCGATAGGGTTCCATAATATCATCGGCAAGGCAATAGGCATTGTATTTGTTTCGGTGAAAAATACCTAAACTGGGCAACATGCCCGAACTCACCAGAGCACGAGCCGTTATGGCTCTCAGAATAGCATAGCCATAATTCAGCAAATGATTAGGAGCTATTCCTTTTTGTCCTCTGGTAAAATGAGGAATAGGAATGAGTTTTTCCCAATAATAAACAGCTGCTCTCGATTCATGGTTCAAAGCATCGCCCGAAGTGACTTCTTTTGCCCACAATTCCATTTTTCGCATGGGAATGCCCCTTTCTTTTAGCAAACCCGCCTGATTGAGAATTTTTGCACTAATGGTTTGTTGCCACAAATTCTTTTGCAACGGCACAGAAGCGTTGATTTGATGTTTAAAACGTTCGGTTTGCTCACTATGTCCCTGCAAAGGCAGCAATAGACCAGAGGGCAAATGTTGCCCGTCGCAAGTGACCACAGCTACATTGTTTTGTGTCAGTTTTTCCAGTAACCCATTGGTAATGGTTATTTGCTGATTTTCCAAAACCACCACACCAATGTCTTCTATTGCTACGGTCTTGGAGTCTTGTTCTTTGTCAGGATAAGCCACCACCAATTGTTTGTTTTTGGTGCTCAAATAGACGGGATTACCAAAGAAAAGGGTGCGTTTGATCATGATTATTATTCTCCTATTTGTACAATTTGACCTAAATGATTAATTCGAACTTTTATTATTCCTTCTAAATTCGAAGGGGTTTGTATGAAATGATAAGTTATCTTAGATAGATTTTTTTTTGTTTTTAACATTTCGCCATCAACAGCTTTAGTTTCTAGATGACTATTAAACATGTAGTTTTTGGATGAAATTTTTTGAACTCGATACAAATTTGAACTAATCAAATGATAATTAACTGGATTAAGCATATCTATTTCTTGAGGACTAAACGTATCTGAAGGAAAAACAAAAAACTCATTTTGCTTCATGCTAAATAAGAATTCCCATCCTTCTTCATGGTCTTTATTAATTATTGGCAATCCTAGATTTTTTCGTACTACCGCATCAAAGAATGAAACAACCTCTTCTTGCAAGTTGCCTTTTTCATCACGATAAATAGCAACATGATGGTTGTTGCCTGTGCTTACAAAATCTACAGGAATTGGCTTTCCATTTTCGTCTAGAATTTCATTCCCAAAATGATCTTTTTTAGTATGCAAAGCTAATGCATTACTCACACCACTAATAGTAACACGTTTTAGCGCAATTCCTTTTGCTTTGTTTTGCCAAATAGGGTTTTCTTCTAGGTTTATAAAAGCTTTTTTGGCATCTCCACCAAACTCATCCAAACGGGCTTGAAGTATTTTCTTTATTCCAATGTCTATTACTTTGTCAATTTTTAAATCGGGTGTAATGTCTTTTCTAATGGTGTAATTGTCTTCTAGCCATACTAGTTTTACTTTCTCAGGAACAACACTATTGTTTTCAAGACTGCTATAAAGAGGTGTTTTTGCTAAACTGTTTTTACCTGTAAAGGCTTTTTTAGGGTCATTGTTGTTTTCTTGTAATCGCTTTAATAGTAATTCTCGATACTGTTTCTTAGCAACTAGTTGAATGCGTTTTTCATCAAAACTCGCATTTACTTTTTCTTCTTTGGTTACATACTGTTGCAACTTTCCATAAATAGTTTCTTTATGCAGTTGTCCTCTTGGTGTTAATTGTATTTTTTCTAGTACATCTCCTTTTATCTTAATACTATTTTTATTGTTAGTTACTACTTTATTTTTGGCTTTGTATGAAATTAAAATGCGCTCTAAATGTTTTTTTGCTTCTTCTCTAAAATTAGGTATCGGGGTAATAAATCTAAGTTTGTTATTTTTGTCTCTATAGAGGTGTTTGTTTTCTATACCAACGATAGATTTTGCTTTCTGTTCGCCTTGTGTCTTGGCGTTTAGATTGTTTAAATACTGTATATATGCTGGTTTTGTAAAGGCAACGGTTAAAGCATCCATAGCATGATGACGATGGTCGTTTCGTTTAGACCAATCTTTAATTTTGTATAAACGTTCTCCGTTTTTGCCTTTATCTTCATAAGTTAAACCTAGCTTTTCATATTTGTTCCAATTTAATTCTTTCATTATTTCAACTAGTTCCCAATCTTCACGTAATTTATCAGTTATACTTCCTATTGTAGTAGTTACATTTCTAGAAATTTCTAATAGTATTTCTTTTGCTTTTTTAGCAATGTATTGTGTTTCTCTCAATTGACGTTCTATGAAACCTTCTGGGATTTCATGGTCTGCCATTAAAAGTTTATTTTGTTTTGTTCTACTAATTTTTCCGTAAAAGCTTTTTACTCTTTGTTCAAACTGTTCAAAATCTTCGGGGGATAATTTTTCTTTCAAAAAACTATAAGCCGTTTTACTGCTTTTATCGATATTCAATTGTCGTTCACAAATTGTTTTATTAGAAAAGCTATCATCAAACAAACGTGATTTTGGGATAATGTGTTCGATATCGTATTCTTTGGTAAATAACTTGGAAGCTTCAATGGGTTGCCCAGTATATAAAGAAATACCATCGGTTTCTTTCCATAATTTATATCTAATGATGTCATTGCGGGTAACTCTTGGAAATCCGAATTCGGCATGTAATATTTTTCTAATTTTTTCATGTTCCGCAGTTGCTTTGTTAATGCTATTTGTCATTTCTTTGCGTTGTTCGTTGTTGTTTTTCAACTCACGAGCCAATTCCACACGAATTTCATCGGGTTTCCCCATGGAAGGGTCTTTAATAATGGCATTAATAACATTAATCATTTGATTAAGAATTTTCTCAACCACAGGATTTCTCAAACTATTCTTTTTAAGTAGTTCTAATGTATCTTTTAAAACCCTATCATTATTTTGTTCCTTAGTTAAGGAAGAAGAATGGTTATAACCTGCTAATAAACAAGCCTTGTCATAAATATGACCATCCATTAAATGAGGTAATACTTTTTTAATAGCTCTAGCACTCAAACTCCCATAGTCGGCTTGTAGTTTTATATTTAAAAGAAAAGGCAGGTGTTCTTCTTTGAAACCAAACTTGCTTTTTAAACTCTCTTTTAATTTATCATCATCTTCAGCCGAATACAATAAATGCCATAGTTGATAGTAAGGTTGTTTGTCAAAATCATTTCCTTGTAAGGTTGGGTCAAAATCTAAAAGAGAGGTATTAATACCTAAATCCGTAAAAGCGGTTTTAAATACTTTGCTAATCTCTAATGCATCTAATTTTGATATATCCAATTCGTCATAACCTTCAACAACCAATATTTTTTCAAAAGCTTTGTAAATCTCAGTATTGGTTCTATTTCCTTCTATTTTTTTAAAATTAACGATGTAGTCTGTTTTTTTGAGTCCGCAAAAAGTAATGAATTGACTGTCTGAAAAATTTTCCTTAAAGAGTAATTCCTGTGCTAATTGTTGCTTTAATTCTTCTTCTAAAAGAAAAGGTTCTTTGGTAATTTCATTTTTAACAACAATATTATTGATGTTTTGCCATATTCTAAATTCTTGAAACAACGGAGATGATTTTGGTATGACTTTGTGTCCTTTTTCAAATTCGCAGAAACTGACTAAATGTTTCTGTGATTTTAATTTTCTTTGATAGAAAATAGTAATATCTCTTATTTCTTTTTTTAAGTCTTCATTTAATGCTAAGTGAAATTTAGCTTGGGTTTCCCATATTTTTTCAAATTCATCTAGATAATCTTGTCTGTAAAAAACTTGATTTTTTAATTTTGTATGATGGTTTTCTATTAATTGACGGTATAGAAATTGACCTACGGTTTCTTTATTAAAATAGAGTTCTTTACTTCGGTCGCTAATTGCTCCTAAATAACCACTAGATTTATTAATTTGATTATTAATTTCGGTTATAATAAAGGCTATTATTTCTAGGTCAAGTTCCTTACTTATCGCTTCATTTCTCCATTTATAATGTTGCAATTTGGTTTCTTCTCTTGTTCCTTTGTTTTCTGCCAAAGGAATATTTAATGTTTTTGAAAAATATTGTGAAGTAGCTGTTCTGTTTTTCCCCTGAATAGCTTCTAATAGTTCATGATTAATTATTTGAGGATGAAATTGATTTTGGAATACAATAATTTTTTCTAATTCTTTTTGTAAATCGGAACGATAAAAATCAGGGATAAATGTTTTTCCTTTAGATAAGGAAGTAAATACCCATTGTCCTGGGGTGTAATTATTATCAAACAATTCTTTGGCAATCTTCATGCCATCGATAGCCTCTCCTTCTTCTGCTGATTTTGCTTTTCTGCTGCTTTTGTATCCTCGTTTTTTGTTTATCATAAGTAAAACTTTTACCAGTTCTTCTTTCGATAGTGCTTCATTAACAGCTTTTGCTCGCAGCTCATAAGATGAAAATGTAGTAGCGGTACCAGTTTCCGCATATACATAATCAAATGGAATGAATTTTATTTTCTTGAAAATTTCCAAAAGATGATCTCTTCTTTGTTTGAAACGTTGCAGATTTCTTCTTGCTCCTCGTTTCAACGTTCGATCTGCATTTATTGAAATGGTATTTCCTTTTTTAAAATCCGCTTCTTCATCTGTAGTAAGAGGTACAATACGAACTCCAGTATTTATAATTTTTGACGTTTCATTATCATTTTCGGCTTCATTTATAAAAGCCCAACCAATACTATTGGTTCCTAAATCTAATCCTAATATTTTTCTCATTTATGTTTGAATTTGGTTTGCTATCTAATGAATTTTTAAAAATAAAGAAAAGAAAATTACCTTTTTTGCGGAAAACCGCAATACAACATAAATTTTTTTGTTGTATATTGCAGTACAATTTTGAAGCAATTCACAATAAGGATTATTCCGTTGTGAAAACATTTAAGCCGCCTCGTCTTTCAATACGGGGCTTTTTTATTTTCCTTAATCACGAACAGATAAAAACTGTGAGCTAAAACACTTAAAGCAACTTCCCAGGGGGCGCTTTTTTCTGCAATAAAAAAAACAATCTTCTTTGCATAAAGCTACACACTATTCTTTAAGTAGGCAATACGTATTTATACGTAAATTTCATACTTTTTCCTACGTATAAATACGCAAAACACTCTTTTATAAAGAAATTTGAAAAATATTTTAACTCTTGTGACTTTTTTAAAATAGAAAACGAAAACGTCACAGTTTTTGTGGCATTTTTAATTTAGAATAGAAAATGTCACGGTTTTTGTGACGAAGTGAAAAACAGAATCCGTTTTGTCACAACAATTTAGAATGGAACACAACAGCTGCTCCAAAAAAAAAATGGCATAGTTTAGTATTGCTTGTAAATCGCTTGATACCCGCTGTTTTTCACACCAATAAAATGGCTTTGTTTTTGCGGTACAAAATTATAACCCTATTTATGGTTTGAGTTTACACTACAATTAAAAAAAATACTATATCATGGAAAAGATAAAAATTAGAGAACTGTTGGGCATGAAGCAAGAAGAGATTGCTTTACTCCTTGAAGTTACTAGAAGCCAATGGGCCATGTATGAATTGGGAAAACGTGATTTGCCAACTGCTGCCAAATTGAAACTAGCTGAGATGTTGGCTTTTGTGCAAAAAAAAGACAGTTACTGGAAGAAAGAATTACCCGTTCATAAAGAACAAAAAGGGCAAATGAAAAAGAGACTAGAAGACTTAATTGTGATTAACAACCGTCTTCAATTTAAAACTACGTTAAAGCTTCAGGAGGTCAACAAGAAGTATAACTTGAATTTTAATCGCCTAAAAACGATGCGCTATTTTGAAATGAACCCTCAAAAATTGACCAAAAAAGAAAATTTACTATTAGAAGAAATGGGCAACAGAGCGAAAAATGAAACAGCAAAAAAAGGACTTTTGAAACAACTAGAATTGGAAGTTAAACTAGAAACACTGCAAGAAGAAGAGAAAGTATTGAAGAAAAAATTGAATGATTTGGGATAATAATTTTGTCGCGTTTTAAGTAAGCATTTTTTAGGACGAAACACCACGCTGCGCATTCTATGATAAAAAACATTAGGAGCCAAAAAAAATATTCAATTGCATTTTTTTTAAAAACAATTATGCTATCCGTAATTGGAGGAATTATTGGAATGTTTTTATGGGTCTGTGCCATTTCATTATGTGCCTTACTGGATTATGAATGGGTATTGCCTTTTTTACATATAATGATTGAAATTATTTTAGCTACCATAATTGGTTTATTGTCAGGGATAATTTCTACGATCTCAGCTTCAAAATTAGATCCAGTAGAAGCAATGCACACAGGAAAGTAGTTTCTGATGGAGGTAAATCTTATAATCCGGTACAGTCATCCCTGAAAATAGGGAATAGTAACCCGTGAGGGTTTTGTACTTTTGTATGACTTACAAATAATTACACACATAGAGAAATATGTTTTTAAGATTCCTTTTTTTATCCCTCTGGGTAAGTTTTTCCTTTTCCCAGAATACTACCTATACATTTTGTTTGCAACAAAAAGATGCACAACAAATCGCTTTGAACTTTACCATTTGTAACAATTCTTCTACAGCGATTACCAATGATTTTGTTTTTCAATTCCAATGGCCCAAAGTTTCTAATGTAACGGTAGATTATGGATTGGATGTTTTGCAAAATGGGAATAGTGGCATAGTAGCGTTAAAAAAATCGGCTTTTAGTCCTGTATTGAACCCCGGATGTTCAAATTCTTATACAGTGAGGATGAATTACCAGCAAGGAATGACAGTTCCTTTAACGGGATTGTTAGACGGTGTTTTGATTCAAGGAGAAAACTGTTATATCCCACCTCCTTATGAAAGTTTTGAGTGCGAGCGTGAAGTATCTACCGATTGTTTTGTTTCTACTACTCCTACAGGAAGTGTTAAAGAAATAAAAATAGGGGAAGGAGTAGTGAATGCTTGGAGTGCTACAAGAGAGGTTTATATTCCTACCAATCGAAAAACATGGGCGATAGGCTTAGGAGTGGCACATAGTTTGTTTAATAATTTGATGGGGTTTGAGGCAATTTCAATTAACGAATATATGGCAACTGCCCTACAAGAATCTAATTGTGGGTGCGATGGAGGCCTAACAGCACCTACTTGGGTTACCACTCCTTATCCTGTGTTGCCCGCCAATTATTGTGCCGATGCATCTCATGGGGTTGCAGCAGGTTTTTTTCAAATGGAATATGGAACGGCTTGGTTAGAGTTGTCACAAGATATTCCTTGTTTCATTCCTTTTGTTGATTTTGACCAATTTGTTTTAGGTGATAGCTTTGAAACACAAATCATACTCAAAACTTATTACGATTATAATGCAGTGGCATATTGGCAATATATTAAAGGATGGAATGCCATTGATTTTTTTCAAAATGCAACAGATCCATATTCGGTAGAAAAAACAATTGCTTTGGCCTACAATAGAGGGATTAATGCAGGAGAAATAGAATCGACATTAACGGTTAACAGGACCGCTGCTTTAGCGGCTACAGATATTTTGCCTTATTTTACACCTAATTCTCTAGGATGGTTGTATGCAGAGCAAATAAGTAGGTTTACAGCAGTATTAGATAATAATTTATCAGCTGTAAATCCTTCCAATCCTCAATTGGCGGGTGTTACTTATCCTGGGGTACATCAGTTCAGGAATTTTTATGACGAAATGATCAGCTGGGCAGATGTAGATGCCTATTTGAATAAAATTTTGCCCATGTATTCAGGTGTTAGCGTTAATGGGGCACTTGTAAAAGCAGAAGTGCAAACGGTTTTTAACCAAATAAACGGGGGAAATCCTGTTTCTTTTCGCTATCAAATGAATGATGTAGTAGAAGCCATTGTTATTAATTTGCCGTTATTTGATCCGAAACCTGGACTAGGAAATATTTATGGAAACTCCAGTAGTAATACAAATATGACCCCTACTGCTAATATGGGGGAAGATGAAATACTATGTAATGGCTCTCAATTCACCTTAACAGTTAATTTTGCAGGGGAGTCTCCTTGGAATTTTAGTTATCAAAAACCAGATGGAACGGTAGAGTCGATTTCAAATATAACAACGACACCTTATGTGTTTCAAGTTGCAGATCCAGGAATTTATAAGTTAATATCGGTTTCTAATGTACATGGAACGGGAGAAGTTATTTGTGTGCCCATTGAAAAAACTTTCAGTACTGGAACAGGAGGAATAACGGGTGAGGATGCAGTATGTGTGGGAGCACAAGTATCATTAACTGGGATAGGAAATCCTGCGGGGACTACCCCATGGGTAAGTTCCGATACTTCTATTGCAACTGTAGATAATAATGGTTTGGTTACAGGAATATCCAGTGGTTTAGTCACAATTAATTATTATACTGATTCAGGCTGTGAAGCCACTCATGAAATTACCGTAGGGAATTCGGCTTTAATTGTAGGTTTGTCAACCTTATGTGAGGGAGCAACAACGATTTTAACAGGTTCGGGCACGGCTTCCAGTAGCAATGCTTGGGTGAGTTCCGATGCTGCAGTGGCTATGGTTGATGGCAATGGTTTGGTTACTGCTGTTGCTACAGGTTCGGTAACCATTACTTATACGACAGCTACAGGCTGTGAGGCTACACATACACTAACAATAGAAAACAGTCCAACAATCAGTGGGTTGTCAACCTTATGTGAGGGAGCAACAACGATTTTAACAGGTTCGGGTACGGCTTCCAGCAGCAATGCTTGGGTGAGTTCCGATCCTGCAGTGGCTACGGTTGATGGCAATGGTTTGGTTACGGCTGTTGCTACAGGTTCGGTAACTATTACTTATACCACAGCTACAGGCTGTGAAGGTACACAAACACTAACAATAGAAAACAATCCGACAATCAGTGGGTTGTCTACTTTGTGTGAGGGAGCAACAACGACTTTAACAGGTTCGGGCACGGCTTCCAGCAGCAATGCTTGGGTGAGTTCCGATCCTGCAGTGGCTACGGTTGATGGCAGTGGTTTGGTTACTGCTGTTGCTACAGGTTCGGTAACTATTACTTACACGACAGCTACAGGCTGTGAAGGTACACATACACTAACAATAGAAAACAATCCGACAATCAGTGGGTTGTCAACCTTATGTGAGGGAGCAACAACAATTTTAACAGGTTCGGGTACGGCTTCCAGCAGCAATGCATGGGTGAGTTCCGATCCTGCAGTGGCTACGGTTGATGGCAATGGTTTGGTTACGGCAGTTGCTACAGGTTCGGTAACTATTACTTACACGACAGCTACAGGCTGTGAGGGTACACATATACTAACAATAGAAAACAGTCCGACAATCAGTGGGTTGTCAACCTTATGTGAGGGAGCAACAACGATTTTAACAGGTTCGGGCACGGCTTCCAGTAGCAATGCTTGGGTGAGTTCCGATCCTGCAGTGGCTACAGTTGATAGCAATGGTTTGGTTACGGCTGTTGCTACAGGTTCGGTAACTATTACTTATACCACAGCTGCGGGCTGTGAGGCTACGCATACACTAACAATAGAAAATACTCCGACAATCAGTGGGTTGTCTACTTTATGTGAGGGAGCAACAACAATTTTAACAGCTTCGGGTACGGCTTCCAGCAGCAATGCTTGGGTGAGTTCCGATGCTGCAGTGGCTACAGTTGATAGCAATGGTTTGGTTACGGCTGTTGCTACAGGTTCGGTAACTATTACTTATACCACAGCTACGGGCTGTGAAGGTACACATACACTAACAATAGAAAACACTCCAACAATCAGTGGGTTGTCAACCTTATGTGAGGGAGCAACAACGATTTTAACAGGTTCGGGTACGGCTTCCAGCAGCAATGCTTGGGTGAGTTCCGATCCTGCAGTGGCTATGGTTGATGGTAGTGGTTTGGTTACGGCTGTTGCTACAGGTTCGGTAACCATTACTTATACGACAGCTGCGGGCTGTGAGGCTACACATACACTAACAATAGAAAACAATCCAACAATCAGTGGGTTGTCTACTTTATGTGTAGGGGCAACAACCGTTTTATCAACTTCTTCATTTACAAACGGGACTTGGCAAAGTTCTGATTCTTCAATTGCTATTATTGACAATTTAGGAAATGTTACCGGTATAACAGGAGGACAAGTGACACTTATTTATACGAGTGCGATAGGTTGTGTTAGTTATTTTTCAATGACTGTTTTTGAACCTAGAGAACCTACACCGCAAGATGGTAAAATATGTGTCGATTCAGATTCAGGTCTTGGATTGTCAAATTATACTATTGATAGTGGGTTGTCAGATTCTGAATATTATTTTGAATGGCATAAAGAGGGCATTTTGATTGCTTCTGCATCTAATAGTTTTTTAACAGTAAATGAAACAGGTAATTATACGGTTCAAGCATTTTCAATAGTAGGAGATTGTACATCTTCCCCAGTAACAGTTACAATAGCTCCAGTTTATACAATAAACAATGTGCAAACAACAGTAAGTGAACTTTTTATGGATGACGCAACTCTAACCGTAATTGTTAACCCCCAAGGAGGGAATTATTGGTATCAGGTAGATAATCTACCTCCTCAACAAGATAATGTGTTTACAAATTTAACGGGAGGTGTTCATTTGTTGATAGTTGAAGATGAAGAAGGCTGTAGCAGGGTTGAAAAAGAATTCACTATTTTGAATTTTCCCAAGTTTTTTACTCCTAATGGGGATGGGATCAACGATTATTGGAATCTTCAAGGAGAGGTTAGGGACTTAGAGATGACTCTTTATATTTTTGATAGATTTGGAAAACTATTGAAAGAATTTAAACCTATAGACGAAGGTTGGGATGGGACTTATCTGGGACAGGATTTGCCATCAACTGATTATTGGTTTGTGGCAGAATATGTTTCTAACGAAAAAAACAAACGATTTAACGGACATTTTACGTTAAAGAGATAATTTTTCAAAAAAACACATTAAAAGAGGCTGTCCTGAAAGTTAGTAATCTTGTCATCCTATGCTTGCAAAAAGAAGAAATCACATAACACTGATTATGAGATTCCTCATTGCATCGGACTGATAAATTAGGTGTCAATTTTTACTTTTCGGACAGCTTCTTTCGTGAAAACCTATTCTATTAATGAAATGAAATTACTTCTCTTTTCTCTCTTAAATTTGTGATTTCATTTTAAGATACATTTTAATTATTTGAAAAACATTTTAACCCTTGTGACTTTTTTTAAATAGAAAACGAAAACGTCACAGTTTTTGTGGCATTTTTAATTTAGAATAGAAAATGTCACGGTTTTTGTGACAAAGTGAAAAACAGAATCTATTTTGTCACAACAATTTGAAATGGAGCATAACAACTGCTGCAAAAAAAATGCGACGCTGCAAAGTCTCGACTTTGCGCTAAATTATAAAAATCATTGACTTAAGTATTTAAAAAAACCTTTAATAATAGCAAATTAACTGGAAGTTGTATTGATTAGACCTCAAAGTCGGGAGACTTTGCGGAGCCTGGAAATTCTACGCCAACTATTGCGTTGCTTCAATTTATCGAACAACACAACCATAGTATTCATGCAAGCTTATTTTCTGACTACTATTTCCTACTCGACAAATAGACTCCTAAAAGCACCACAAGAGCTCCTGAGGCTTGAATTGAATTTAAACTCTCGTTCATGAAAAAATAGCCCAACAATATGGCTACTACTGGAATAATATAGGTAACAGAGGCCGCAAAAACAGGCGAAGACAACTGTATTAATTTAAAAAACAAAATATTAGACAACCCTGTCCCAACAATTCCTAGAATTGCAATATATCCCATCGCTGTTTGTACTTTTTCTTCTTGAATTACTTCAAAAAAACCAGAAAAATAGAGCACTAACAAAGCAGGAATGAATAGCACTACAAAGTTTCCTGCACTAATGGTTAAAGGTTTTAAATCGGAAAGGTATTTTTTAATTAGGTTCACATTGATTCCATAAAACAAAGTGGCCAATAAAACCAAAAGCGCATAATAGTAGTTCTTTGTTGTGTTCTCTCCTTCACTAAACCAAACCAACAAAACACAGCCAAAAAATCCAAGTATGACACCAAAAACTTGTCGTCTTTGCACACTCAAACCAAAAAACAACAAGCCAATTATGAGGGTATTTAATGGCGTTAACGAATTCAAAATAGAACTAACAGAACCATCTATTTTGGAAAGTGCCACTGCAAAAAGATAGACTGGCAAAAAAGTTCCAAACAATGAGGTGATTACAATATATTTCCACTTGTGCAACGGAATTTTAGCAATTTGCTTGTGCCCTACTGCAATTAGAAAAAGACCTGCAAACAAGATCCTCAAACTTCCCATTTGAACCGAATTTACTCCTTTTAATCCCAATTGCATTAGAATAAAAGAACTTCCCCAAACACAGCCCAAAAAAGCTAATAAGTACCATTTAGTATTACTATTTTCCATAGAATATATTTTAAGTCTCAAAATTCAGATTTTATTTTAACTTAACCCTCTTTTTTTACATAAATTTGCATTAATTATGAGATTTAAATTTAAAAACAGTACTATGAATACATTGAAAACAATAACTTTAATTGCATTAACTACAATTGCTTTTACAGGTTGTAAAAAAGAAAATACTGAAACGCCCGAAACCAAAGTTACAACAACAACTAGTTCTGAAGAAGAGACTGCAAACTTAGCAACTGCTACATTTCATATTGAAGGAATGACATGCGAAATTGGTTGTGCAAAACTAATTGAAGACAAATTATCTGGACTTGAAGGTGTGAGCAATGCAAAAGTTGATTTTGAGAAAAAGACAGCTACAGTAACTTTTGAAAACGGGAAACAAACTCCTGAAACTCTCACGCAAACAGTAGAAGGTGTCGCTGGAGGAGATTTATATAAGGTTTCAGATGTAAAAACATCTACAGACAAAGTTTAATGATACTAGAAAGAGAAAAACAAAAGTGCTCATTTAGTAAATAAAAAAGGAATGTTTTTAAAAACATTCCTTTTTTATTTCCACTCTAAAGTTTCAACCAACCTTCTAATATCGTCTTTAATATAACTAGTGGCTGGCAAAATGGAATCATAATTGGGTTTTGCATAAAAATACAAACTACCCACCATAAAATTCTTTGTACTGTCTGTCACATAAAACTGGGCATTCGTGGCTGCATTCCCTCCCACTTCATAGAACATTCCATAGACCTTTTTTTCCTTATTTAAAAAAGGCTGTTCCGAAATATCATCAGCTTTCACAACATGGTCATAGGTTAATTTTTGAGCATCTCTCAATAAATCGTCAATATTATTATCTACCTTTTTATAGGTCAAATATATTGTTGCTTTCATTTTGGGATAATGCAACTCATAGGCACAATCTGCTTTTTCTTTTAAAATTACATTGTCATTAATTTCAAAGACATAAGGGCATTCTTTTTTAAAAGTGCTATAAACCCCCGCAGGATATTCTAATCTTAATTGTCCTTTGGGCTTTGGCAGAACTTCATCTCCACAAGATATTATAACAAAAGCTAGCAGTATCAAAAATATTTTTTGCATGTTTCTTTTATTAACTTAACGTAACTTTTATTTGTTTTATTCTTCTTTTATCTAAACTTTCTACAGTAAAGACATAGTTTGAAAATGTTATTTTTTGCATTTTCTTTGGGAAATTACCCGATATTTCAAGGACAAAACCTGCTAATGTTTCTGCTTCTCCTTTATGCTCTTCGAACGCTGCCCCATTAATATCTATAATTCTATAGAAATCTTTTAAACTTATTTTCCCCTCAAAAAGATAATTTTTTTCATCTATTTGAGAATAAATAATATTTTCATCATCAAACTCATCGCTAATATCACCAACTATTTCTTCTAGTATATCTTGCAAAGAAACCAAGCCAGAAGTACCACCATATTCATCTACTACTATAGCGAGATGGTTTTTCATAACTTGAAACTCTTTTAAAAGATTGTCTAGCTTCTTGTTTTCGGGAATGAAAAATGCTTTTCTGATTAGTTGTTGCCAATTAAAATCTTTTTCATCTATATAAGGAATCAAATCTTTAATAAACAACACACCTTCTATGTGGTCTATACTTTCTTTATATACTGGAATTCGGGAATAGCCTTTTTCAACAATTTCATCTATTATGTCTGCAAAGTTGTCTTCTATCTCAATAGCGAAAATATCGATACGAGGACTCATTACTTGTCTTACTTCTGTATTTCCAAAAGTTACAATCCCTTCTAAAATTTTTTGTTCTTCTTGTGTGGTTTCTGACTGATTTGTTAATTCTAATGCTTGAGACAATTGATCAACTGAAAAACTCGTCTTCTGCACGCTAAACTTCTTTTCTACATATAAAATGATATTTCGCATTGGAATTGTTATAGGACTTAATAGTCTATCCAATATAGAAATTGGCAAGGACACTTTTTTTGAAAAAGCAACATTGTTTCTATTTGCATAGATTTTAGGTAAAACCTCTCCGAATAATAAGATTAAAAAAGTAACCACAATAACTTCTAAAACAAAACGAACAACCTCGGAAGTTATAGAGCTAAATAGGTCTTCACTGATTGAAGAAAACAGTATTACAACTGCAATATTTATAAAATTATTGGCAACAAGAATGGTCGCTAATAATTTTTTAGGTTTTTCTAATAATTTAGAAATTTCATTCCCTTTATTAAAATCCTCTGATGCTAAATCATCTACGTTTTTTTGAGACAAAGAGAACAATGCAACTTCAGAACCGGAAATGAAGGCCGAACCTATTAGCAATAGAAAAACAATTACTAAGTTAATTAGTAATTCAAAATTTATTGCATTTAAATAACTGGAAGGATCTGGATCCAATTTAAAAAAGTATTAGTTAAACATTAAAAAGGTAAATCATCATTCAGACTATCCTCTTTTGAGGCATCAAAATTAGTATTTTTTAGTGACTCTGAACCATCAGATTTAAAATTTTGTTTATTGCTCGATTCTAAATCTTTTTTTGTAGATAGAAATGTAAACTCTGTTACTTGAATCTCCGTAGTATATTTAGTAGATCCATCTTCTGCTTGCCATTGTCTAGACTTAATTCTACCTTCAATATAAATTTTATCGCCTTTAGTGAGATACTTTTCACAAATCTCTGCGGCTTTATTTCGCACCACTATATTGTGCCATTCTGTTGACGTAATTTTTTCTCCAGTTGATTTGTTAATATAAACCTCATTTGTTGCTAAAGGAAATCTACCAATACAGTTACCTCCATCAAAGTAATGCATTTTCACCTCATCTCCCAAATGTCCTATTAAAAGAACCTTATTTAATGTACCGTTCATGGCGTGTATTTTTTTAGTAAATCAAATATACTATTTTTAGACGTATTACAAATAATTTGATTCAATAAAATTATGAATAACGATAGGGAAAGGCAATTTCATCATGTCCTCTAAAGCTACTGCATTCTCTAACACCTCATTAAACTGCAATTCAAAAAAACGAATATATAAATGTTGGTGCGATAATTTATGAATGATTTCGGTATCATTTTTAACAATTAGCATCGAGGGGTTAAACTCAGCCTGCAGGGCCACAACAACTTCATCTATTTTTTTGGGTTGCTCCAGTTCATATAATTTAAACTGATATAGATTTAACCAAATTCCTTTATCTTTTCTTTTCTCTACAAGGAAACGCCCTTGCTTGTCTCGAATTACAAGGTAATTAAAATACCTTTTTTTAACCGCTACTTTCTTTAACTTGACAGGCAAATCGGCTACTTTATTTTTTTGCAATGCAACACATTTGGTATTAAAAATACAAATTGTGCAATCGGGATTTTTAGGCACACATTGCATTGCTCCAAACTCCATTATAGCCTGATTAAAATTGGCCGCTTGATCTAATGGTAATAATTCTTGAGCTAATTCTTGAAATTCTTTTTTTGCATTTGTTGAAGCAATATCGGTAGCAATACCAAAAAAACGAGCTAAAACCCTAAAAACATTTCCATCTACCACCGCTACAGGCTCATCATAGGCAAAAGAAGCAATGGCAGCAGCAGTATAATCTCCTACTCCTTTAAGACGTTGCAACTCCTTATAATTAGGTGGAAAAACGCCATTAAGTTCATTAACTATATATTTCGCTGCCGCATGGAGGTTTCTCGCTCTAGAGTAATACCCCAAACCTTGCCACAATTTTAGCACTTGTTCTTCAGAAGCATTTGCTAAATCAAAAACAGTTTTAAACGCCGAAGTAAATGCCTCAAAATAAGGCAATCCTTGCGCTACTCTAGTTTGTTGAAGGATAATTTCAGACAACCAAATATGATAAGGGTCTTTCGTATTTCTCCAAGGCAAAGAACGTTTATTTTGTAAATACCAATCTATTAAGAGGTTAGAGAAAGTCATTTTTATAAATTAAAAAACAAAAATAAAATA
The DNA here is from genome assembly GCF_055384985.1 of Flavobacterium sp. KY-23415. Lineage (NCBI taxonomy): Bacteria > Pseudomonadati > Bacteroidota > Flavobacteriia > Flavobacteriales > Flavobacteriaceae > Flavobacterium > Flavobacterium sp. KY-23415. The sequence continues at coordinate 924,426 of NZ_AP044001.1, forward strand.
TTTAGAGGTTAAAAATTAATTAATTATGATTGATTTATTGTTTTTTAAATTCATATATTTGCAAACTCAAAAAAAGAACACAAAATCATTAATACGAAAGAAAATGACGAAAGCAGACATTGTAGCTAAAATTTCTGAGAAACTAGGTCTTGAAAAAACTGATGTTCAAGCTACTGTAGAGTCTTTTATGGAAGAAGTAAAAAACTCATTAGAAACAGGAGATAATGTTTATTTAAGAGGCTTTGGAAGTTTCATTATCAAAACTAGAGCGGAAAAGACTGGTAGAAACATTTCTAAGAATACAACAATCAAGATTCCGGCTCACAATATTCCGGCTTTTAAACCAGCAAAGATATTTGTTGAGAGCGTTAAAACTAAAACTGAAGTAGCAGTATAAATCATTTATTAATCTAAACCAACAACGTTATGCCAAGTGGTAAAAAGAGAAAAAGACATAAGGTAGCGACTCACAAACGTAAAAAGAGAGCTAGAGCTAACCGTCATAAAAAGAAAAAGTAGTTTTAAACTACTTTTCTTTTTTTAAATGTTCTTTGAAATTAATCAGTAATTTCACTGATTATCGGGTAAAATACCTGTAAAATATTGTTTAATCCATCTGTACTAAAACAGTAATTAGCAACTAGCAACTAGTAATTGACAATTATATTTTTGATTAATTACTAATGGCTAATCACTAATCACTATACAGTATAGATAAAAATGTACAGCGTGAACAAAGAGTTAATTATTAGATCGGGTTCAGAAGCAGTAGATTTTGCCTTATTAAAAGATGGAAAACTAATAGAATTACACAAAGAAGAAGAGAAAGGAAACAATTTTAGTGTGGGCGATATTTTTATTGCCAAGATAAGAAAGCCAGTTGCAGGATTGAATGCTGCATTCGTGAACCTAGGTTACGAAAAAGATGCTTTTTTACATTATCACGATTTAGGCCCTAATCTACCTTCATTGTTAAAATTTATTAAACTTGTAAGCGCAGGTAAACTAAAAGATTATTCACTCAAAAACTTTCCTTTTGAAGCTGAAATCAATAAAGATGGCGTTATTACTGATATTCTTAGTGCCAATCAATCGGTTTTAGTACAAATAGTTAAAGAACCCATTTCTACCAAAGGTCCCAGAATTAGTTCTGAAATTTCCTTAGCAGGAAGATATGTCGTTTTAGTCCCTTTTTCAGACCGTGTTTCAATTTCTCAAAAAATTGAGTCTAAAGAAGAAAAAGACCGACTAAAAAGATTGGTTCAATCTATTAAACCAAAAGGTTTTGGAGTTATTGTGAGAACAGTAGCTGAAGGCAAAAAAGTAGCTGAACTAGACAAAGACCTACAACTATTATTAGACAGATGGTCTGCCATGTGTAAAAGGCTACAAACCGCTCATCATCCCTCTAAAGTATTAGGAGAGCTAAACAAAGCCTCTTCTATTCTAAGAGATGTTTTTAATGATACTTTTACAAGTATTCATATAGATGATGAAGAATTATTTATTCAAACAAAGGACTATTTGCAAGAAATAGCTCCAGACAAAGTGTCTATCGTAAAACACTATCAATCTAAAGATCTTCCCCTTTTTGAGAAATATCATATAGAAAGACAAATTAAAACTTCCTTTGGAAAAACTGTATCCATGAGCAAAGGTGCTTATTTGATTATTGAACACACAGAAGCGCTACATGTTATTGATGTGAATAGCGGAAACCGTTCAAACAAAGCATTAAGCCAAGAAGATACTGCACTAGAAGTAAACTTAATTGCTGCTGGGGAAATAGCAAGACAATTACGTTTGCGTGACATGGGAGGTATTATTGTTATCGATTTTATCGACATGCAAAATGCCGAAAACAGAAAAAAATTATATGATTTCTTAAGAGATGAGATGAGTGACGATAAGGCCAAGCACAAAATCTTGCCTCCTAGCAAATTTGGATTAATTCAAATTACTAGACAACGTGTTAGACCCGAAGTTAATATTAAAACAAGAGAAGAAGATCCTAATGAAAATGGTGAAATTGAAGCTCCTATATTAATTATTGACAAAATAACGGCTGACCTAGAAAGAATTTTAAAAGTCCATAAAAAAGTAGTGTTAAACGCACATCCTTTTGTGGCAGCATACCTTGAGAAAGGTTTTCCATCAATACGTTCAAAATGGTTTTTTGAACATAAAAAATGGGTGAAAATTATACCTCGTGACGCTTACACGTATCTTGAATATCATTTCTATGATAAACAAGGTAATCAAATTAAATAACACTCAACAAGTGTAAAGACAAAAACCGCTAAACTTTACTGATTAGCGGTTTTTTTTGTTTTTAAATATCTTATTTATTCTTTAATAAATTTCTTCACACCTACTTCATTCTGATTTGAAGTTACTTTTATAAGATATAATCCATTTTGCAAATCACTTACATCTATTTTATCCTCATTGGTTTTTAGCACCAATTTCCCTTCTAAAGTATAAATTTCTAACGAAGTTATTCCCTCTGGGGTCACAACATTTATACTATTTATAACAGGATTAGGATAGATTTGAAAATTAGTAAAGTTTTGAAAAGAGGCATTCCCTAAAACGGTAGAGCCAAATTCATATACGCCTCTATCCACTGTTGTATTAAAAATTCTTTGATTCCCTAATAAATCTGTAGTCCCTATCACACTTGCATTATCACCAGAATCAATAGCTGGCGAATTATTATTTAATGTAAAATCTCCGTTTAGTGCATCTACAAATAATGGGTTGCTGTTTAAAACATTTGTTACGCTCCCACTTGGCACATTTGAAAAACTGTCTGGACTAGTTGCGTTTTTAACCGTAATATTTTGACCTAAATTATCTACTACTTGTGCAATTGATTTAGCCGTAGCTCCTCCTGCGGTAGTATTGTTCCAAAAAATACTATTGGCAACAGTTGCATTAAGGACACCACTCGCATATCCTAATCCAACTGTACATCTATTAAAATTATTTAATCCAGACCATGTTCCTGTATCTATATTTCCATAATAGGTATTATTAATTAAAGAAATATTCAGCACAGAAGACGTTCCATAGGCTCTAAACCACCCAGCACTTCCTGCATATCCCAATGAAGAGGCATTGTCCTTTGCTGTGTTATTATTAAAAAGTGAACTTACAATTTCTATAGTTGCATTAATATTATTATCAGTATAACTATATATGCATGTTCCAAATTTTGAAACATTATTAGAAAAAATAGTATTATGTATTCTTAAAGTTCCATTAGAACTAAATCTAGAAAAAATAGCCGAAGCTCCCTCATGAGCAACATTATTTCTGAAAGTACAATTTTTTATTTCTAAATTACCAACTGAAGGTGTTTTATAGATAGCCGCACCTAATTTTTTCTCTATTACTGTACCATTAGCATGTCCGTTTGCTATAGTAAAACCATTTATTTCAGTATTATTTGCATTAATAGTTATAATATTATAGGAATTATCGTTTCTAGTGGTATTTACAAAATCTATTGTTGCGTTATCATTGTTCTGTAAATCACCCGACAAAATAGTTTCATTAGCCAAAACATCTCTTTCACTTCTATTTATTTCGGTTCCTACAAAACCACCATACAATTTAATCGCTTCTTTATTTATTGCAAAAGTAGCCTCTCTTTTGTCGATACTTGGCACATAGACACCAGCTGCAACCCAAATTTCTTCATTCTCATTAGTTGCTATTAATGCATCTTGAAGAGAGTTGTAAGCATTTGCCCAATCCGAACCTATATTAGCTCCACTAGCATTTGCATTAACATAGATAGTCCCTTTAGTTCTGAAATTAAAAGCCGACGACCAATCAGAATCAAAACTTGCAGTACATTCTTTTCTTAGGAAGAACTCATAACTTGTTGAAGACGACAATCCCGTTAAAGGAACAGTTGCTCCAGCCGCTATTGAAAAAATTTGCCCCGTATTAATGGGTTGTCCTTTCTGCACTACTACATATTCAAATGTTCCACTTGCTGTTGCGTTCAAGGTGATTGAAGCTGTCGTTTCTGTAATGCCATTTACAGACAATAATGTATTACTAGGTGCGAAACAATAACTATTTTCTGTTACAATGCTTGCAATATCTGTCGTTGTTAAAACCCTATTATAAATTAAAATATCATCTAAAATATCTTCATATTTATTAATAGAACCCAAATTATAATTACGATTATTTGATACTACAAAACTCCCAACGCTATCAATTAATCGATTGAGATAAAATTGAGGATTATTATTTACACCTGTCGCTTCTAATTGTCCATCAATATAGACCTTAGCGACACATTGATCTAACACCGCAATCACATTATGCCAATTACCATCTGCAATGAAATTGGATTGAGCTGTAGAAGTTTTGTAGCTAGAACCTAGAGATGCAGTATGAGTTAAGGTAATTTTACCGTCTTTAAGATAAATGTGATACCCTACTGGGAAAGTACCTCCATAATCGAAAAAGATAGTTTTTGTATCAGTCGTATTAGTCGCTGTCTTTACCCAAAAACTTATTGAAAAATCGTCATAAGTAGATGCATAATCTATATCTGCTCTGCTTAAATGATCGCCATTTAACTGTATTGCCTGAGATGCAGTATGAAATCGATCATCAACTGCAATTAATGCGCTTCCTGTTTGTGCAAAGTTGATGCCGTTAGCTCCATCAACTAAACTTCCATTGTCAAATCCATATTGAGCCAATAATCCATTAGTTGGAATTTGAGCCATTGCAAAGATTGGTAAAAAAATAAATAGTAGTAATTTTTTCATGATTATAGTGTTTTTTATTGCTACAAAATTGGGAATAAAAAAAAGCCATTCTAAAATGACTTTCTGAAAATGAGATTTGACTTGCTAAAGCTATTAGCCAATATTTTGAACGATGGTTAAAAACTCTTCCTTTTTATCGTTGGCTATAGAAACAGAAACATCATTATCCATAACAATATAACCTCCATCTTTTTTTATATATTCTTTTATAAATTTTAAATTTATCAAATAGGAACGATGCGGTTTATAAAAATTGGGAATATGATGTAGGGCGTCTACAAAATGACGTAACGGTTTACAAACTAAAATTTCAGCCTCATTAATTGTGCTCACTTTAGTGTACATTCCATCGGCTTCGAATAAAATAATAGCATCAAAGTTCACAAACTTGAAACCATCTGCAAAAGGCAGTCCGATTTTATTGAAATTAGCCGATTTTAAACTCTTTTTTAATTCTTCTAGTTTGACACTTATTTCGGATTTACCAATTTGATGAATCGCTTTTTCTATAGCTTCTTTTACAGTTTCGGCTCTCAAAGGTTTTAATAAATAATCTATGGCAGCTAGTTGAAACGCTTTGACGGCAAACTCACTATAAGCAGTTGTAAAAATGATTTCAAAATTTACTTCTTCCTTATTTACAAAATCTAATATTTCCAAACCCGAATGCTCAGGCATTTCAATATCTAAAAATACAATTTGTGGCTGTTCTTCTTTTATTAGTTGCACTCCAGAGAGCAAGTCTTCTGCTTGAAAAATACGATCAATTTTTGTTGTATTCTCTTTAATTAAAATTTCCAAAAGATTCCTCGCTTTTGGCTCATCATCAATTATTATTACTTTCATTTTTTTACCCCATTATAGGAATTAGCAAAGTTACTTGCGTTCCATTTGTTTTATTGTTTTCGTTTTTTAAATCATCAATAGCAACTCCTATCTTCTTTTCTTTACCAAAATTCAATAGCTCTAATCTATTTTGATTGGCTCTTGTTGCAAAAGAACTATGTTTTTTATTTCTTAGCTGAGCTGCTTTTTCCCTTCCAATTCCATTATCTATAATGACACACTGAATCGTTTGTTCTTGAGGCAACTTTACAAAATTTATTTTTAGAACTCTATTATCCTTTTTGTGCAATAAACCGTGTTTAATTGCATTCTCTACATAGGGCTGAATGAGCATCGTAGGAATTTTTATATCTACATTTTGAACATTATTCTGAATGAAATAATTAAACTTATCTTCAAATCGCAACTTTTCTAGTTCTAAATAGGTATTTAAACATTCAATCTCCTCTTTTAAAGAAATATACCCTTTAGAACTGTGCTCTAAATAAGCACGAATTAAATCGGCAAATTTTGCCAAATATGAACTAGCTAGTTGCCTTTGATTCAAAATGATATATTCTTGTATGGAATTTAAAGCGTTAAAAATGAAATGTGGATTCATTTGTGATTTTAAATTTTCTAATTTTAGGATAGCTAACTCGCTTTCAAAATTTGCTTTTTTTAAAGCCAATTCTTTTTCTTTTTCTTGTATGGCCAATTTGTTCCTGTAAAACAACACAATAACACCAAAAAGCGACAAAAAAACAAGCAACAAAAACCACCATCTTTTCCAAAACGGGTGTTGAATTTGAAAATGAATTTTATTTGAAAAGAAAGGGTTCTTACTGGAAGTTTCTGCTTTTATTTGAAATATATATGATTTGGGAGGCAAACTGGCAAAGCTCACTTTATCTGTCTTTGAATCAACAGGAATCCATTCATTACTAAAACCTTCTAATTTATAATAGAATTGTAATTCTCTCTCGGGATAATATCCATTGGTATGAAAAGTGAATTGAATTCTATTTTTATGATAGGGCAAATTATATCTTTCTTGCAGAATAGTATCTTTCTCATTTATAGAAATGGAGGAAAGTATAATATTATTCGGGTGGTATTTTTTAGTTTGAATTGCTTTATCAATTTCATAAATATTTTGAGAACTAATAAACAAAATACTTTTAGGATTTATAATGATATTCTTTATGTTTTTTTCAATATGGGAGGTATTGATTGGGTTTGAATTCATTTTTTTACTTATGGAATTATATTTTTGTATTCCTTTATCAGTAATAATCCATAAATCTTCTCCATCACTTTCAATTCTTTGAATAACATTCGAATGTAATCCCTGAGCTTTGTCAATTGTAGCCACAAGCTTATGGTTCTTAAAACCTAAAACTCCTTCTGTAAAAGTGCTTATCCAAATCGTTTGATCTTTTGTTTGACAAATGTCTTTAGCTGTAATACTTTGGTTTTTATATTTCAATGTTGTGGATTGAAACATTTTATCATAGCAAACAACCTCATCTACAAAAGATATGTATATTTCTCCCTTTTTTTCATCATAAAAAGAATAATAGGCTCTATGATCATTTAATAATTTAACCTCCTTCAATTTTTGATTCACAAATTCATTAACGGTAGCCCTATCAAAACCAGCATAGATGAACTTATTGGAACCTTTAATTTGTTTTATATCTTTTGCATTCGTAAATCCGAAAGATTTTATAAGTTCATGTCGATATAAATCATAGACATACGAATCATTTTCAACGCTAATTAATAATTTTTTTTGTGCAGAAAAATAGAGTAATGAGGCAATTTTTCTCTCGTTCTCTATTTCTATATTCTCTTTTTTACCTGTAATTAAATTGAAAATAAAAACATTACCTTTCGTAGTTCCTATAACTATTTCGTATGGTGTTATTTTTATTGATGCAGAGATTAACTCATCTGTTACAACTTGTTCATAGGATTTGATTTGCAAATTGGGTATGATATAGACTCCATTATTTAAAGTGGAAACCCATACTGATCCATTTTTATCAAAAATAGCATTCGTTATAAAGTTATTTTTTAAAAAAACATCTTGTAATTCAATATTTTCTCCGTTAAAGGTTGCAATGATGATACCGTTAGATGTGCAAAACCATAGTTTCTTTTGATATGATATCACTTTAATAATTCTAACATGTTGTAACACTTCTGGAAATGAAATTTTTTGAAGTTGCTCGTTATTTAACTTAAAGAAATAATTTTCATTTTTCAAATTATCATTTAGCAATAAAAATTGATTGTCTTGAAAATTAAAGAATTTTGGAAAAATCCTATTTCCAAATACTGCTAGTTTTGGCTTTTTAATGGTTACCAAATTTGATTTTGAGAGCGAACAAATAAAATCATTAGCTGTGAATCGAATACTATCTTTCACCAGATATGGAGACCTAATAATACTAGATTTCAAAGAAACAGGCAAATTAATTTCCCTTCTCACTTTGGTTTTCATATTAAAAGAAAAAATAGTATATGTTGAAAAAACATATAAGTTTTCGTCAAGAAAAAAAAATTCAGCCAATTCCCCTTTCAATTCATTTTTTAAATCTAAAAAGAGATGCATCTTTTGATCCTCCAAAAAAAAGAATTGCCCCGATATGGTATTACACCATAATCTATTTTTAGAATCGAATTTCAACCCAAAAACCGAAAAGCCTCTTTTCTCTGGGTGCGTAAACAAGACATATTCCTTTCCGTCAAAGCGATACAAACCCTTATCAGCAGCTAACCAGATATATCCTTTTGCATCTTCTATAATATCATAAAATTCTACATCTGGCAATCCTTCTTTTTCGGTTAACTTTATTGCAATAGGGTCTTGAGCAAACAAGAAGTTAGCTATAAAAAATAAAAAAAACCGATATGTAAACCCTGTTTTCAAGTATTCAAAAATAGAGTTTTGAAATGAGATAGTACTATAGTATTTCTGAAAATCGTTTTTGACTTGCTAAATCCGTTACTTTTGTTTTAGATAAAACATTAACGAATATGAATAACTATTCAATCTATAAAACACCTAACGAAACACTGTTTGAATTGGCTGAAAAGTTTTAAAAAAAATGAGACAAGCAAATCTATTTCTCAATACTAATCTTCCTTTTAATTTCATTACCAAATTCATCAACTACAGTAACAATATAAGTCCCTGTTGAAGCTATAATTTGTTTTTCATGGAATGTTTTTGTACTTCCTAAATATTTATCATTTAAATACCAAAAAACCTCAGCTTCCGAATTAGCATGAGCAACTTTAAAAACTACGGGTTGCACTTCCCCTTCAAAATTCTTAGTCAGAATAATTTTTGCACCTGAATTAGGATATATAAACCCCATCTTTGTTTCTTCATTGACCCCATTGCATCCTTGTTTATAATTTGGCAACGGCAAATAGTTCACATGTTTACTTTTATAATACATTTCCATTACAGGTGGCAATACAAACCAAGATTTTGTAATCATATCGCTTATATTTTCGCAAGTACTATTTACTCTAAATTGTTGGTTTTTATCCAGATGAATTAAAACATGATACGGGCAATTTTCTGTTTTTCTATTGCTCTTAGGAATCCATTGCAACTGTGCATCACAATTTTCCTGTGCTAAATGACCTGATTGTTTGCAAATTAATTTTTCTTCTAAATCATTATACGGAGCTTGAAACCAACTCGTCTTTGGAAATAATCTAAAAACATCAAATAAAATTGGAGCAGCACTTTCTACTCCTGTCAGTAAAGGTCTTCCTTCTCCTGTTGCATTACCCACCCAAACACCAACTACATACTCTTTTGTAGCTCCAACTGCCCAAGCATCTCTTCCTCCAAAACTTGTTCCTGTTTTCCAAGCAATCTTAAGCGAAGAATCATAAAATCGCCAAGCTTCATCCCCTTCAGGTCGGTTCACTTCCTTCATTGCATTAAAAGTGTACCAAATGGCTCCCGCACTAAACACATTTTTTTCTCTCTTTGGTTTTCCAAAATTGGTTACAAAAGCATTATCATAATTTAAATTAGCTAATTCATTACTTCTAAATTCGTCTTGAGTGTTCGTATAATTAGTCAATGTTGCAGACATATAGGCATAGGAACGGCAAAGATCCCATAGGTTTGTTTCTGCTCCTCCAAGAATTAACGAAAGACCATAATTTGAAGGATGACGATTCACATCTCGGAATTTAAGTTTCTGGAGCTGTTCATAAAATTTAGTGACTGAATATTGCTGCAACATCAAAACAGAAGGTATGTTCAACGACCTTGATAACGCGCTACTTGCAGGAACGGCTCCATCAAAACTAAAATCATAATTTTGAGGAGCATATCCAGAAATTTGAGTAGGAATATCTGGGATTAATGTATTTGGAAGTATCTCACCTTCGTCTAACATTGAAGCATAAAGCAAAGGTTTTAAAATACTACCTGTACTTCTTGGAGCTTCAATCACATCGACATCTTTTTGATGATTTTTATCTGTTGGACTATTCCCAACGTATGAAATTATATTTCTCGTTTTCACATCTACAACCAAAACAGCAATATTATATACTTGATTTTGTTTATACAAATTATAATATTGACTAACAATTTCATTTACTCGCTCTTGAATTTCAATTTTAATTGTAGTCTTAACTTTTTTTCCGTTATTTTCTTTAGCTATTTTCTGCAACAAATGAGGTGCGGTTTGAGGTACAGCAAAAGGTTTCTCTGGTAATAATTCTAACAATGAAAGCTCGTAAGTATCTTTGTCGATAGTTTTATCTAAATACAATTTTTTGAGTAATCTATTTCGTTTATCTAATAACAATTGCTGATTTTTACCTGGATATATTAAACTTGGTGCATTTGGCAAAACAGCCAAAGTAGCTGTTTCAGCCCAAGACAATTGATGTGGTTTTAATCCAAAATACCGCCAAGAAGCCATTTCCAAACCGACAACGTTACTCCCATATGGGGCATGAGCTGCATAGAGTTTTAGAATTTTTTCTTTTGAATAACGAAACTCAAGTCTTGTTGCTAAAATTATTTCAATTATTTTTTCAAAATAGGAGCGTTTTTTCCCTTCTCTATGCAATCGAATAACCTGTTGTGTTAATGTGCTGCCCCCTCTAACTACTTTATTCGCTTTTCTATTTTGCAAAAAAGCATGATACATAGACACGGGATTAAAACCAAAATGATAATAAAAATGCTGGTCTTCAAAAGCTAATATGCATTTTTCAAATTTTTTCGGAAGGCTGTCACTTTCTGGAAACCTCCACTGTCCATCATCTGCAATTTTCGCCCCAATAAATTGCCCTTCAGCACTTTCAATTACTGTTGTATAATTGGAGTTAAAAAGCGTTTTGGGGAGTGAAAAATAATAAACAACCATAAGTATAGCACCTATGGTTGTCTTGATTTTATGTTTTTTAAAAAAAACGATTAAAGATTTAAAAAGTTTTTGAAAACTATTAAAACTAAAAAGCTTTACTCTTTTATAATTCTTATCCATTGCCCTTTATCTCTTGCCACATAATTATCATCATACATTGCCTCACATTGAATACCAGGTAAATAATAATCTCCCAAATAAGAAGCATTTAATAGAAATGTAAATACTTTTGTTTCTCCAGCCTTTAAATCAAAATACATATTTGTTCTATCGTCTCGAATATCTATATAATCTGCTTTATTTTCGGCATAGCTACCGAAGTCTGTAAATCTGGAATTCATAATTTCAAATCCAGAAGGCACAATTTGCGTTAAGGCAACATTTTCGATTCTTTCATTAGAAGTATTTCTAATGACTACCTGAGCCACAATCTCTGTTCCTTGCTGCACGGCAGATAAATTTATTGACGCCCCAGTTTTTGCTTTATAAGTTGTAACTAATGATAAGTTTTTAAACAATTCTTTTTCTTCTCCAACTGGAAGTACTCCACTATTCAAAACTCTCACATAAAGCGTATTACTATTATTATTTTTAACTGTTACCGAATAGCTTCCTTTTTTCACAGACAAGTCTTTGTCTATAATTGATTTTTGAGTTGCTAAATTTTCAGTTTTCCCGTTAAAACTAATTTGTGTATTCACTCCTTTTCCACCATTTTTAACAGCAAATTTTGACATTGCATATAAAGAGTAAGCTGTTGTTTGTGTGCTCATGTATTGATTTGAAGATAGTGTTTTTGCCAATTTATTTGCCAACTGAAATGCTTTTGTTTTATCATCTATTAACAAATAGGTTTCAAGAAGCATTGCCTTGCTTCTATCCTCCGATCCATAGTAATAATATTTTCTAGAATTATAATCAAAAGATGAAACCGAGTTAATTATTTTTAAAGCAGCATTTTTTTGACCTATAACTGCGTATGCAGCAGCAAGACGTAACTTCGTTTCGTCTGAAATTCCAACTGTTTCTCTTAATCGATTCATAGAACCTAAATCTGCCGAACCTGCTAAGGCTAATGTATATAAACGATAGGCTTGTGCAAAATCATTTTGATAACTTCCATTAAACCTCCATTGTTTAGATTGATTTTTTTGATAGGACAACCATTTTTGTTTAAAACCTGAAGGCAAAACATATCCTTTTTTCTCTGCTTCAATCATGAAATGTCCTGCATAGGAAGTTCCCCAATCATCTGAATATACATTTCCTTGCCAATATGACAATCCTCCACTTGAGGTTTGAAAAGTATTCAATCTTTGAATTCCGTTGTTTACATTTTTCTGGATTTGCTGTTTTTTTGCATCATCAATGGCAACAACATCTGCCAAATATAATTGAGGAAAAACACTTGAGGTTGTTTGCTCAACACAACCATGAGGATATTGAATTAAGTATTTCAATCTTCTATTAAAATCGATTGTTGGGAATGACGAAATTTCCAATTGTGCTTTATTCGTTCCGTTCATTCCAAACGTTGTCCAATTGATGGATTTGGTTGAATTTGGTTCTAATACTATATCAACAAAGTCAGTTGTTTCAGGATTTGGATTCACAATATCTATTTCTACAGGAAAAGAAGCTTTTTCCGAACCAGAAGTTGCAATTACCTCTATTTTCCCAAGTCCTGTTACATCTCCTACTTCCAAATTAAAATAGATCATTTTTTCATCTGGTGAACTGAAGGTTACTTGCTTCTTAGACGATTCTAAAATTCTTATTCCATTATTTGTTTTTACCTGAACCGTAACATTCTTGATATTTTTCTCCATTGCAAAAACAGTAACTGGTAAGGTTATTTTTTCATTTGGTGAAATTTTTCTTGGCACTGATGCTAAAACCATCAATGGATTTCTTACTGGTGTTGTAACCTCTGTACTTCCATAGGCATTGTTTTTCAGCTCTCCTGCAACAACCATTGTTCGTACCGAACCCACATAGTTTGGCATATTGATAGTGTGCGATTTTGTTTGTCCTTTCTCCAATTTAAATGGACCAAGGTAAATGACTACAGGTTTAAAACGATTGGCTTTTTTAGCATTACTTCCACCCAAATCTTCATCTCCACCTATACTGAAAATTTGATTTATTTTTCCACCATATGCTCCAATAACATCATCATAAACATCCCAAGTTTTAACTCCTAATGCTTGTTTAGAATAAAACTTATCCCAAGCATTTGGAGTTTTAAATCGAGTTAAATCGAGCAAACCTTCATCAACAATTGCAATGGTATAGGTCATTTCTTTACCGTTTTTCTCACTAACCTTAATTGTAGCTTTTTGTTCAGGACGAAGCACACTTGGCATAGTTACTTTAGGTTCTAATACCGTGTTCTTATCAATTACTTCAATTGGAATAATTCCATACATTCTAATTGGAGTATCACTTATTGTACTAGCATGAGGTTTTAACAATGTAATGTTTACGTACACATTAGGAGCCATATCTGACGTTACAGGTATTTCTACTTTTGTTTCTCCTTTTATTGTATTTGTCCATACAGTTTTTACAACTTTTGAACCATTTTCTAAAGATATTAATGCTCTCCCTCCAGCAGTTGAAGGAAAGGAAACGATTGCTTTTTCTCCAACATTATATTTTTCTTTATCTGAAGCAAAAACCAACATATTCGCTGTTGTTCCGTCTCCTGATTTTGTTTTACCAGACCAATAAGGCCAATCAATTATCGATGTAATACTCGTAGCGTGACCATCGTTTGGATCTACCACTCTAATTAGGTAACGGCCCCAATCTCCTTCGGGTACAGAAAATTGGAAACTTCCTTTTCCTGAACTATTTGTGGAAATACTATATTGCTTATAAGCCGACGTGACATTATCTGAATTATATCTTGCTAAATCATCTCCATCTGAATTCCACCACCATCTCCATTCTACTTTATAAACATATACTTTTAGATTACGAACCGATTTTGGTTTGCTATTTTCTGAAAGTGTAACTACATCAAAACGGTTCATTTTATCAGTTTCTAACATTCCATACTTATTAGGCTCAGGGCTTTTTAATCCAACATAAGTTTTATATGGAGAGAAACTTGCCGTTACAACATCAGTACTAAAGTCACCACCATTCTCGTAGGCTTTTGTTTGCATGACAATTTTTAACTTCCCAGGAGCTTGGTTGCTCACCTCTGGAGTTAAATTAACATCTGTTTTTCCATTATCATCAAGCTTCCCAGAAAACACATTCACTTCTTCTGTATAAAATTTTCTAACATCATCATCAAAATCATATTTACTAAATCCTTTAAAAGTAGTTTGTTGTTGCATGAATTTTGCTTGCATTTCAACTTTTAAATTCTTTGCTATAGCACCGTGAAGCCAATTTACCTCTACCTTTCCTCTGTTCGTATTATTCCCAGAAATCTCTGCATCAGCAAAACTATTCTTAATTTTTAACCGATTGGGTTTAACTGTTTCAATCTTAATCGATTTAAAGAAATTCGCCCCTCCTACAGAAACTTTAGCTTCCCAATTACCGGTAATGTCAGTTTCTTTAGTATTTATAGTAAATACATAATGATTGCTTTCTTTATATTTTTGAACAGATTGATACATTAACTTTCCTCTTGGATCAGAAAGTTTTAGTTTTATTGGATGTGTCTTTTCAAGTTTACTTTCGTTATCATTTAACATAAATGCTAGATGCAAGGTGTCTCCAGGTCTCCAAACACCTCTTTCCCCATATATATATCCTTTTAGCCCTTTTTGAAGCACTTCTCCACTTACCTCAAAATTACTTACAGATAACGATTGCCCTTCGTCTAAACGAACGTAGGTAGTATTATTGTCTTTTGATACTATTGCAAAATAGGCGTATTTTTTAACATCTATAGTTGCAACCCCTTCTGCATTGGTTTTTGTTGTTGCCAATTTCTGCTGTTGAAAATCATATAAATCGATAGTAGCATCAGACACTGTATTAGTGGTAACAATATCATTAACCGCAAAGAAATAGGAACCATTTTCTCCTCTTTTTGCTATAACACCTAAATCGGTTGCGATAACATTTGTTGCAATTGTGGTTCTATAATAGTATGAATTGGTACATGGGTCTTCTCTTTCTTGCCAATTATAATCGTCATAATAATAGTAATCATCATAATAGTATCCGTCATTACTTCGCACTTCTTCATCGTCTAAACTTTCCTCTTCTTCGTTATCAATTTCATCGCTACTAGACGCAGGGCATTTGTATAGTGAATATTTCTTTTTAAAATCTATTTCGACTCTATAAATTGCCCCAGGTTCTGGATTAATAATTTTAGATAAATCTAAGGCATAAGCTCCCCACTTGCTATAATTAAATAGATTGTTCTTTTTGAGAACCACTTTTTGTTTTGCAATTGGAGTGGCCACTTTTCTTAAATTTTGATTTCCATTTATTTGATTATCCTGAAGAAATTGCAATATATTATTCTTGTGAATCTTATAAATTTTCACATCAATTGCTTTAAGATTCACCGCTTCGAAATTAATTTTAAGATTATTTGAACTAGGCAAAATAGTACCACTTTTTATAAATCGAATGGCAGGTTTTATTTGTTCAAAAGAAATTTTTTGAGAAAAGTTTTCTTTCATTTTAAATCCATCTTCACTTTGTATTCCTTGAAAAACTTCAACTAATAGTTCTCCTTTTAAAGACTCAGAAAAATAGACTTTTAATAAATTTCCAGCAGTAGAAAACTTTAAATCATTTGCAGATTCAACTGCAACCAACCCATTTAAATCTTGTCCTTTCTTTAAAGGGTCTGAAAAATTCAACAACAACACTTGATTATTATCTTCCTGAACTTCAGCACTTATTACTTTAAAATTATTTTTTCCTGGAATTTCATATTCTAACTCCCCTTTTTGTTCAATTCCTGAACTAGAGCCATCCCATTGAATCGTTATTTTACTATCATCAACAAAACGCTGAATACTATCAATAACAAATTTAAATTCTTTTTCATTACTTAAGCTCTTATCGATTTTCACCTTTAATTTTTTCCCGTTTTGATCAACAGTCACTAATTTTTGAGCTATCCCTATATCTAAAGCATCACTAGTCGAAATTACTCCATTTAAATAGGAATAATCTTTACTATAGGATTGTAAATCTAGAGTTGAAACAATAAAATCTTGTTTTATTGTTTTTATAGTAAAGTTAAATTCTTTCAATTTTTTCGGAACATCATTAATCTCTGAAAGATGCAATGTTACCTGATATTCTTTATTTGATTCCAAAGGTTTTGCAGGAACAAATGCTAAAGTATTGGTAGAGAGCGCAACAACTTTACCATCTACGCTTGGACTAATACTAAACAAATCTTCGTCTAATTCTTTTTTTGCTGCCCAATCAGCATTATCGAAAGCTAAAACCACTCGAACGTCGCTTTTTGCAGAAATTAATCCCGAACTGAAGTTTAATATATACTCTTTAAAAAGAGAATAATCAGAATTAAAATCCTTACTATCTTTTGAACAAGATACAATTAGAACTAAAATTAAAATATTTTTTAAATAGCGAAAAATTTTCATATTGGCAAAATTAAAATGAAATACAGAATATACTTTTGTACAAATATTCCTTAAAGATACTATTATTTTTTAATACTATAATGCTTTTTTTAACGCTTCATTCTAAAGAATGCTTTCATTAACAATGCACATTCTTTTTCTAAAACACCAGAAATCACTTTTGTTTTTGGATGTAATTTCGTTCCCATTGCAAGAAATCCTCTACTCTCGTCTGAGGCACCATAAACTATCTTAGAAATTTGACTCCAATATAAAGCTCCTGCACACATTTGGCAAGGTTCCAGAGTTACATATAATGTACAATCTTTTAAATATTTACCACCTAAATAATTTGCTGCACTTGTGATAGCTTGCATTTCTGCATGAGCTGTTACGTCATTTAGCATTTCTGTTAAATTATGACTTCTTGCTATTATTTTATTATTGACTACAACAAGGGCTCCAACAGGAATTTCTCCTTTTTCAAATGCTGCTTCAGCTTCAAAAAGAGCTTTCTTCATAAAGTACTCATCGGTAAAAATGTTTTCCATTTTTCAAAATTATTAATTATCTAGCTTGCTTCTTATTCTTCATAAAAAAAAACCATTCCAGCTTTAGTGAAATAGTTTTCTTCTTTACAATTTAGATTCAAATTATCATAATGCTTTTTTTTGCTTCTCTACAAACCCATCTGCTTGCAATCTTAATAATTCAATTGCTTTTTGTTTTTTATAATTATATAATTCTTTATCTTCTTTTATATCATCATAAATTCTATCATAAATAGTTGCATCAGTTTTCAGTTGAAGATTACTTTGGTGCTTATTTTGCGACAACATATTCAATAGTGCCATTTCAGAATCTTCAATCTTAAAATCATATTCCCCTTTTGGAGATAATAACTTAGCAATAATGGGGGAAGTTTCTATTGCTAAAAAAAGAAGCATTATAAAAAAAGAAGGCAACCACGGCAGTTTATCTAGTGCATTAATTCTTGCCATTAAACCGTCAAAACCTTCAATAATGGGTTGAGTTTCTAAAACTTTTTTATCTAAGTCAGTTTGCAAAGCTTTCGCTTTTATTTCTAAATCTGCAATCTTTGCTAAGTTAGTTTCTTTTAACAAGGCTAGATCTTTTAATGCAGCATCGTGCTTATCTCGTTTTTCTTTATAAACAGGCCCTTTACCCAATTTCTTTGTTCCTGAAGTTCCTTCTGCCTCTGTTATATAGACCGCATACAAATCATTAACCTCTTTTTCCTTTTTTAAAATATCAGATTTTAAGCTATCAATTTGAGCTTTATTTTTATCTAAATCTGTTTGGAAATAATTTGCCACTTCTTTCTTATTATTCAATGCCATTGCATTCTTTTCTTTTAATAAAACTGTATTTATTTCCTTCTCAAAAATTTTAATTTCTAAGGGTTTCGAAATAACAATCGCAATAATTATTGCTAATAAAATTCTTGGAGAAGCTTGCACCAATTCACTTTTAAAATTATCCCTTTTCTTTATCGTAGAAACAATAAATCGATCAAGATTAAAGATTAGCAAACCCCAAACTAAACCAAAAGCAGTGGCTAAATAAATATTATCAAAAACAGTATATAATGCATAACTTGCCGCGATGAAAGCCATTACTGCTGTAAAAAAAACTGTAGCTCCAATACCTGCATATTTGTTTTGTTCTCCATTAGAACATGATTGGATTAAATCCTTGTCGGCTCCAGAACAAAGAATAAAAAAATGTTTTATCATGATGATTGATTTTTTTACTGAAACAGATTCAGTATGATTGATTGATGATTAGTACAAATATAACACCAAATGTTACTTATTGTTTTAAATTAGTGATAATTAACATAATTTAAAAAAGCTTTATCACATTTTATAGTAATAAAGCTTTTTTAAATTTTATTTTTATTTTTTTTTAAAAAACAATTCCTTTTATAGAATCTCCATTTTTAAGCAAAGTAATAGCAGGTTGTGCAATTTTGTCTTTTTTTGAAAAAGCTTTCTCAAACCCGTCTTCAGTATATAAATTTACTTGGTATTCTTGTGGAAATTTTTTACTTCTTGCATTTTTATATACAAAACTGTTATAAAAACAAACAAAATCTCTCTCACTAAATTCATTTAACTTTGAATTCTTAACATGTTTTCCATCAATCCAAATTGCAAATTTCTTTGAATTTTTATAATCATTAAATTGAGTAAGAGATAGCTTCTCTTTTAGAACTGGTTTCATAGCGATTCTATAATAGAAATCTAATGTTTTCTTATCATTCTCGGTCAATTCAGAAAAACTACATTCTTTTATAATATCTTTTTCTTTATTTTTTATAATAAAAATTGTTTTTTTATAATATTCTTCCAAATCAGTTTTTGAGTAATATTCCTTTGCAGTTACATTCTCTACTTTATTATTTGAAAACTCATTTTTTGTTTTATTTTTTTCTTGAGCTAAGGTTGTTTTAAAACATAAAAAAAATACTAATCCCAAAATCAAAGGTGTAATTGCCATTTTCTTTAAAACTACATTTTTTTTAGATGTGATTTTTGTCATCATAATTAGACGTTTTTTGGTTACTAAATAATTAAAATTACTGGCCAAGTAATATGCTGTGTTGTCATTTACATTCAATAATAAAGATTGATAAAACGTAACATTTTTATATGTTTTTATTACATTTTCATCTGCAATAAATTCATGGTTTAGTTGAATAGCTTTTTTGTAGAAATAAAACATCGGATTAAACCAAAAAATAATTTTAAGAAATTCAATACCTAAAATATCATAAGTATGTTTTTGTTTTACGTGTATTAATTCGTGATAATATAACTCTTTTTCAATAGTTCTATTTAAATAAGATTCTTTATTAATAAAAATATAATTTAAAAACGTGTGGGGAATTATCTTTTCTTCCATCAAAACTAAAGTTGCATTTTTACAACTCACTTTTTCATTATTTTGAATAATCTTCTTGAAAGAATATATATTTTTCAAAAACCTTAGTAATAAAATTAGTAAAACTAAAATGTATAAACACCAAAAAAAGATATAATTATAATTTATCGTCTCTTCTTTTAGAATTATTGAATCAGATTTAATTTCTTCTGTATAATTTATTGGTATGAATACCGTTTCAATTTCTTTAACTACTTCTATGGTAATAAATGGGACTACCAATGAAAATAAAACGGCAAACAGCAAATAAAAACGTTTGAAATGATGCATCTTTTCATTTTCTAATAATAAATAGTAGAAAAACAATAATGCGATTAAACTAATGGTTGATTCTACAAGGAAATTTGTCATTTATTCTTTTTTTGAAGCTCCATATCAATTATTTTTTTCAATTCTTTTAATTCCTTTTCAGACAAGTTTGTTGCTTTTGTAAAAAATGAAGCGAACTGAGAAGCAGAATCATTAAAGAAGTTTTTAATCAAACCATTAACATGTTTTGAGAAATAATCTGACTTTTTAACTAATGGATAATATTCACGTGAATTACCCAATATATTATAACCAATAAACTTTTTATCTGTCATTCGCTTTAATAAGGTCGCAATTGTTGTAGTTGCTGGTTTAGGGTCAGGATATGCGTCTAACAAATCTTTCATGAAAGCTTTTTCGAGTTTCCATAAATGCTCCATTAATTGTTCTTCGGTATTAGACAATCTCATTTGTTTATTTTTAATCATTTCTACAAATGTAGAATAAAAAATAAATTCTACAAATGTAGAAGTGAAATTTAACAAAAAACCCTCACAAATAAATGTAAGGGCTTTTAAAATATTCTAATTTCTGAATTTCAGACTAGTATCTGTAATATTCTGGTTTGAAAGGTCCTTCAACTGGAACACCAATATATTTTGCTTGTTCATCACGTAAAACCTCTAATTCAACTCCTAATTTAGCTAAATGTAAAGCAGCAACTTTTTCATCTAAATGCTTTGGCAACATATAAACTTCATTTTTATAAGCATCTGAATTTGTCCATAATTCAATTTGTGCTAACGTTTGATTAGTAAACGAGTTACTCATCACGAAACTTGGATGCCCTGTAGCACATCCTAAATTCACTAAACGCCCTTCTGCTAAAATGATAATATCGTTACCGTTTACATTGTATTTATCAACTTGAGGTTTGATTTCATTTTTAGTGGCACCGTGGTTTTTATTTAACCAAGCCATGTCAATTTCATTATCAAAGTGACCAATATTACAAACGATAGTTTTATCTTTCATTGCTTCAAAATGGCGACCTACTACAATATCTTTATTTCCTGTAGTCGTAATCACAATATCAGCATTACCAACAACCGTATCTAGTTTTTTAACTTCAAAACCATCCATTGCAGCTTGCAACGCACAAATTGGGTCAATTTCTGTAACCGTTACAATTGAACCTGCACCTCTAAAAGAAGCCGCAGTTCCTTTACCAACATCACCATATCCACATACTACAACTCTTTTACCAGCTAGCATAATATCTGTTGCTCTTCTTACTGCATCGACCGCAGATTCTTTACAACCATATTTATTATCAAATTTAGATTTAGTTACAGAATCATTAACATTGATTGCTGGAATGTGTAATGTTCCGTTTTTCATTCTCTCATATAAACGGTGCACACCTGTCGTAGTTTCTTCAGACAAACCTTTAATATCTTCAATTAATTCTGGAAAACGATCAAACACCATATTTGTTAAATCTCCACCATCATCAAGAATCATATTTAATGGTTTTCTATCTTCACCAAACCACAAAGTTTGCTCTATACACCAATCAAATTCTTCCTCATTTAACCCTTTCCAAGCATAAACAGGAATTCCTGCAGCAGCGATAGCAGCGGCAGCGTGATCTTGAGTAGAGAAAATATTACAAGAACTCCAAGTAACCTCTGCTCCAAGTGCTACTAAAGTTTCAATTAGTACTGCAGTTTGAATTGTCATATGCAAACATCCTGCAATGCGAGCACCCTTTAGTGGTTGACTTGCACCATATTCTGCTCTTAAAGCCATCAAACCTGGCATTTCAGCTTCAGCTAATTCAATTTCTTTTCTTCCCCAATCTGCTAAAGTAATGTCTTTTACTTTATAAGGCACATAAGTTGTCGTATTTGAACTCATCTATTGTATATTTGTATTATTAATTTCAAAAAAGCAAAGGTACAAAAAGGAATTTTAATTATTTAGATTTATCAAGTATTTTATGATTTGTTTACGTATTCAAGCATCTGAATTTCAGCACTGTATTAAATGAGCCTGTTTAAAAAGATTAATTACCTAAAAGACTCAACTCTCTGGATCTGGAAAGTTGACGAAGAATATGACGTTTTATTTCAAAGCGTTACACTAAAAGAAAATTCCTTACAAAGACTCAAAGGCATGAAGTCGGAAAGTCACCAAAAAGGTTTTTTAGCAGTAAGAATGTTGCTCCAAGAAGCAGGATATTCCGATTTGGATTTATATTATGACGAACATGGGAAACCCCATTTAAAAGACGGAAAACAAATTTCAATTAGCCATTCTCATGCTTTTTCTGTAATTATAATAGGAGAAACTAAAATAGGAATAGATTTAGAGATTCTAAAAAGCAAAATCATCACTATAGCTCCGAGATTCATGGATACTAAACATTTAATTAATCTTGGAGAAGAAGACCAAGTTAAAAAGGCAACAGTAATCTGGGGAATTAAAGAGTCCATATTTAAAATAAAAAATGAGAAAGGAATTAGTTTTCCTGATCATATTTTTGAAAAAGAATTTAATTTAAATGATTTTACTGGATTTGCTCAACTAATATTTAACAATACTACAGAAGAATATTGCTTTTCGTTTGAATTTATAGAGAATTATGCTTTAGTTTGTGCTTTTCAAAACAATAAATGACCACAATTTATCAAGAAATAATAAGTGCTAAAATTCATAAAAGAAAACTTTTAGCCCTTCTTATAGATCCAGAAAAAACACAATTATCTACTATTAAGACTTTGTGCTTATCTATAAAAAAAACACCTGCCACACACCTTTTTGTTGGAGGTAGCACTTTTAATGGCCATAATTTAGACACAATTATTCATGAAATAAAAAAACATTGCAACTTACCAATTCTATTATTTCCAGGAGATTACAAGCAAATTTCTAATGAAGCCAATGCGATTCTTTTTTTAAGTTTATTATCTGGAAGAAATCCAGAATACCTCATCGAACATCAAATAAACGCTGTATCAGTTCTAGAAAAAACAAATTTAGAAATCATACCCACCGCCTACATATTAATAGAAAGCGGAACCGTTACAGCAGTAGAAAGAGTGAGTAAAACAAAACCCTTAAAAACAGATGACATAGAAACCATTTGCAAAACTGCAAAAGCAGGTGAATTTCTTGGCAATAAATTAGTTTATTTAGAAGCAGGAAGTGGAGCAAAAAATGCCATTCCCCTAGAAGTTATTAAAGCTGTTTCCAAACGAATTTCCTTACCTTTGATTGTTGGAGGAGGAATTCGTTCATTGACGAATATTGAAAAAACTTTTAGAGCTGGAGCAGATATTGTAGTAATTGGTACTGCATTTGAAAATGATAATACTTTTTTTCAAACATGATAGATTTTCTATTTTCACAATATAAAGAATATTCAACACTATTCATTTGGTTAGAGATAATAGCAGTTACTTTTGGATTGGCTAGTGTTTTTTTTGCCAAAAAAAACAATATACTTGTTTATCCTACAGGAATAATAAGCACGATTTTATATGTGTACCTATTGTTCCAATGGGAATTAATTGGCGACATGCTAATAAATATCTATTATACTTCTATGAGTTTTTACGGATGGTATCTTTGGTCTAAAAAAGAAAAGAACAACGAAATGCTAACAATTACAAAAATGAATACAACAGAAATGAAACAAGGACTAATTGTTTTTTTTATAACAATTCTGTTTGTAGTTGTTATTTATCATTTTTTTAATAAATTTACTACATGGGTAGCCTATATAGATACCTTAACAACAGGAATCTTTTTTTTAGGCATGTGGTTAATGGCGAAGCGTAAAATAGAAAACTGGATATTATGGATTATTGGTGATATTATATCAATACCTCTATATTTCCATAAAGGATATACGTTTACAAGTTTACAATACCTAATTTTTACAATTATTGCATTTTACGCCTACAAAGAATGGAAACAAAACTTAACGAACAAGATTTAATATTTATACAAAAAAAAGGCATTTCAATTGAAAACATTGAGCAACAACTTGATTTTTTCATTCATGGTATTGAGAAAATTCAACTTGAAAAACCAGCCATATTAAATGATGGTATTTGGAACGTTTCTTCAATTGAGCAAGAAAATTTCATTAAAGAGTTTGATGAAAAAAAAGATCAATTTGAAATCGAAAAATTCATTCCTGCATCTGGTGCTGCCAGTAGAATGTTTAAATTTCTATCTGAGTTTTTATCTGAATATAATCCAGAAAACGAAACTATAAATGCCTATATTAACAAAAAAAAGTGTAGTGAATTACCCCTTTTCTTAATTGGTTTAAAAAACTTTCCTTTCTATAATGAATTGCAAAATACTACTTTTTCAATTTACCCAGATTACAAAAATTATGACAGGAACACCAGAGATTACTGCCTAATAAAAACACTTCTCTCGACAGATTATTTGAATTATTCAAACAAACCAAAAGCAATTCTACCTTTTCACAATAGGGATGGCAAAAACTTCACTCCCATTGAAGAACATTTGAAAGAAACTATTTTTTACACAAAAAAAGACAAAAAAACAAAATTACATTTTACTATTTCAGAGGAGCATCTAGAGGATTTTAAAAAAATCACATCAAAAGAACCATCTTTTGATATTACGTTTTCATATCAAAAACAACATACAGACACCATTGCTGTAAACATAGATAACACTTTTTTCAGAGACAAAGACAACTCCCTTGTTTTTAGACCAGGCGGTCATGGTGCCTTGATTGAAAACTTAAACAATCTTAACTCAGACATTATTTTCATCAAAAACATTGATAACGTTTCCAACAATCATATAGACGAAGTAGTCAAGAGCAAGAAGCTACTTGGGGGAATTTTAATACATATTCAAAGCCAAGTTTTTGAATTCATCAAAAAATTAATTCAGCAAACATTTGAAGAATCTGAGTTAATAAAAACTGAATTTTTTGTTACAGAAAAACTTAATCATTTCTTGCCTAAAGATTATCCAAAGTTCGATAAACATCAAAAGAAAGAAATACTGTTAAACATTCTAAATCGTCCCATTAGAATATGTGGCATGGTTAAAAACGAAGGCGAACCAGGTGGAGGTCCTTTCTGGGTTAAAAACACAAATGGCAATCTATCGCTTCAAATTGTTGAAAGTTCTCAAATTGATTTAACAAATGAAAAACAACTAAATATCCTTAAAAATGCCACACATTTTAACCCTGTTGATTTAGTTTGTGGAATAAAAGATTATAAGGGAGACAAATTCAATTTAAACAACTTTATAGATAAAAACACTGGTTTTATTGTGCAAAAAACAAAAGAAGGAAAACCTCTAAAAGCGTTTGAATTACCTGGATTATGGAATGGAGCAATGGCTTTATGGACAACACTTTTTATTGAAATTCCTTTAGTTACCTTCAATCCTGTAAAAACCGTAAATGACCTACTAAAACCAGCACATCAATCTAAAAATGAATAAAGAGATCATTTTATCAGAATTAAAATTTAAAGCTGTTAGAAGCAGCGGTGCAGGAGGGCAAAATGTAAATAAAGTTTCCTCAAAAGTGGTTTTATCATTTGATTTAGTGAGCTCAACAGGATTATCTGAAGAAGAAAAAGAATATTTGAAAGAAAAAATTCCCCATAAACTTACTCAAGATTTTATTTTGATTATCAATTGTGACGAAGACAGAAGTCAGAAAAAAAATAAAGAATTAGCAATTAAACGTTTTATAGATCTGATTATATCTGGACTAAAAAAGCCAAAAGTTAGACAAAAAACAAAAATTCCAAGTGCAATAAAAGAAAAAAGAATTAAATTAAAAAAAAACATTGGAGACATTAAAAAATTAAGAAAGAGGCCTGACTTCTAAATGAAGTAAAATAACACTTTTTATAAGAATTAAATTTTTAATTTCAATAGTTTACTATCTTTGCAGCATCTCAAAGGGGTGCTTTATTTTTTTAATATTTAAGGCTGAGATTATACCCATAGAACCTAGAACAGATAATGCTGTTTAGGGAAAAGATGTAGTAACTATTAACAAATTAATTTTAAATTTCAGAATAATTACCCCTTTTATTCGTAGATTTTAACGAATGAAAAAAATATTCAGCTCAAGAAAAACTAAAAAATTCCTAGGTGTTTTTTTAGTTTTATGTACCACTTCAATTTACGCTCAAGAAAAACAACTAGATACAACAAAAGTAACTCAACTTGATGAAGTATTAGTAGCAGCAGTAAGAGCCAATTCAAAACAACCCGTTAGTTTTACAAATATGTCAAAGACAGAAATTGCTAAACGTAATTTAGGTCAAGATATTCCAGTTCTCTTAAACTACCTTCCTTCCGTTGTTACAACTACCGACGCAGGTAATGGAGTGGGATATACAGGAATAAGAGTAAGAGGTAGCGATGCAACAAGAGTAAACATTACTATTAATGGAATTCCATATAATGACTCCGAATCTCACGGAACTTACTGGGTAAATATGCCTGATTTTGCATCATCATTACAAAACATTCAAATTCAAAGAGGAGTTGGAACTTCAACAAATGGATCTGGTACATTTGGAGCAAGCATAAACATGTTAACTGATTTAGCAGCAGAAGAGGCTAATGGAGAAATTTCAAACTCTTTCGGAAGCTTTAACACAAGAAAACACACCGTTAAATTTAGCACAGGCAAGATGAAAAATGGCTTTGAACTTTCTGGTAGAGTTTCAAATATTCATTCTAATGGCTATATTGACAGAGCCTCTTCAGACTTAAAATCTTATTTCCTACAAGGAGCCTATTTTGAAGGAACGACACTCATTAAAGCATTGGCTTTTGGAGGTAATGAAAGAACATATCAATCGTGGAATGGAATTGACAGAGAAACTTTCAACACTAACCCTACATTCAATTCAGCAGGAATGTTTACTGACGAGTTTGGGAACACACGCTACTATGACAATGAGACCGACAATTACCAACAAGATCATTATCAATTACATTGGAATGAAAAATGGAGCGAAAACTGGAATAGTAATTTAGCAATTCATTATACTAGAGGGAAAGGTTATTATGAAAACTATAAAGAAGATGCAGACTTCTCAGATTATAATTTACAACCTGTTTTTGGAGTAAGCACAACCGATTTAGTACGCCAAAAATGGTTGGATAATGATTTTTACGGTACTACGTTCTCTACAAATTACAACAAAAATAATTTTGATTTAATTTTAGGTGGAGCATGGAACAAATATGAAGGAGACCATTTCGGGAAAGTAATATGGGCACGATATGCCTCTTCTAGCGAACTAGGAGACAAATATTATGATGATTATGGCATAAAAACAGATGGAAATATTTTTGCTAAAGCTAACTACGAATTACCTTTTGGACTTAGCATTTTTGGAGATTTTCAATATAGGACTGTTAATTACAAGGCAAACGGCGTTCAAGCTAACCTTTTAAATGATACTTTTAATTTTTTCAACCCAAAAGCAGGTCTTACCTATAAAATATCCAACAAACAAAAAGTTTTCTTTTCTTATGCAAGAGCTAATAGAGAACCTAACAGAACCGATTATGAAAATGGAAATCCAAAACCTGAACAATTAAATGATTTCGAATTAGGCTGGAAGTTAAATACTGAAAAAACGAAATTAAATATTAACACTTATTTAATGCTCTACAGAGATCAACTAGTTTTAACTGGCGAATTAGATGATGTAGGCGCACCAATTCGCAACAATAGTGGTGACAGTTACAGATTAGGGTTAGAAGTGGAAGCTACAGTAATGCTATCTAAAAACTGGATCATAGCTCCCAATTTCACACTTAGTAAAAATGAAAATTTAGATTTTTACACAGAGAATTCGGGTGCTTTAGAAAACATTGGCAACACAAACATTGCCTATTCTCCTGAAATTATTGTTGGTAATCAACTATTTTATACCGGATTCAAGAATTTTCAATTAGGCTTATTATCTAAATTTGTTAGCGAACAATACCTTAATAATACCAATGACAAAACAGGCATTTTAGCCGATTATTTTGTGAATGATTTCAACTTAATTTACACTCTACCTATAACAAAATTTGCTAAAGAACTTATCTTTATTGTAAATGCAAATAATATTTTCGATAAAAAATATGCTTCCAACGCAGCTGATTATGGTGGAGGTTACGTATATTATTACCCTCAAGCTGGTGCAAATATTATGGCAGGCTTAACTATTAAATTCTAACAAAATAACAACAACTCTAATAAAAAAAATCCGACTCAGGTATGAACTGAGTCGGATTTTTTTATATTCTAATCATTTTTCTACTTCACTAAACCTCTTGAAATTACAATACGTTGAATTTCTGAAGTTCCTTCATAAATTTGTGTAATCTTTGCATCACGCATCATTCTTTCTACGTGATATTCACTTACATAACCATTTCCACCGTGAATTTGCACTGCATCATTAGCCACTTCTAAAGCAATTTCAGAAGCATATAATTTTGCCATTGCACCAGAGTGAGCAATATCTTCTCCTGCATCTTTTTCGGCAGCAGCTTTGTGAATTAACAATCTAGCAGCAGTTATTTTAACATGCATATCTGCTAACTTGAAAGCTATTGCTTGGTGTTGAAAAATTGGTTTTCCAAAAGTAACACGCTCTTGAGCATATTTTAATGCTAATTCATAAGCTCCTTGAGCTATACCTAAAGCTTGAGAAGCAATACCAATTCTTCCACCGTTTAATGTTGACATGGCAAAAGCAAATCCGAATCCATCTGCACCAATTCTATTTTCTTTAGGAACTTTTACATCATTAAATAATAAAGTATGTGTATCAGAACCTCTAATTCCCATTTTCTTTTCTTTAGGTCCAACTTCAAAACCAGGCATTCCTTTTTCTACTATAAGAACATTAATACCTTTGTGACCTTTTGCAGCATCTGTTTGTGCAATTACTAAATAAGTAGATGCTGTTCCACCATTAGTAATCCAGTTTTTTGTTCCATTTAATAAATAATAGTCACCCTTGTCAATTGCAGTGGTTCTTTGAGATGTTGCGTCTGAACCTGCTTCTGGTTCTGATAAACAAAATGCACCAATAACATCTCCTTTGGCAAGTGGTGTTAGATATTTTACTTTTTGTTCTTCTGAACCATATTTTTCTAATCCAGCACACACTAGTGAATTATTAACCGACATAATTACAGCAGCAGAAGCATCAACCTTAGCAATTTCCTCCATTGCTAAAACATAAGAAATACTATCTAAACCAGCACCACCGTATTTTGGGTCAACCATCATTCCTAAGAATCCAAGATCTGCCATCATTTTTACTTGCTCCGCAGGAAATTTAGAGTGTTCATCTCTTTCTATAACCCCTGGTAATAATTCTGTTTGAGCAAAATCTCTAGCAGCCTGCTGAATCATTAATTGCTCTTCTGTTAATTTAAAATCCATATTATGTAAATAAAGTTCTAGTTTTTCTAAAAAAAGTTCCCAAATGTACTTATTTATTAGCAATTTTTCAATAACAAATTGTATTTTTAACCCATGTTTAAAGATAATTATAACGTCGTAGGTGTAATGTCGGGAACTTCACTTGATGGAGTAGATTTAATTTATGTTACACTCTCCTTTTCAAACAAATGGAACTATATCATACATTCAACTGAAACCATCCCTTACTCTGAATATTGGTTTTCAATGTTATCAAAATCAGTGTATTTTTCTAAAGAGGAACTTGAAAAATTAAACGAAGACTACACAAAAGAATTAGCTCGGATAATTACACATTTTATTGACAAAAATAAAATTTCTGACATTGATGCTATCTGCTCTCATGGCCATACTGTTTTGCATCAACCGCAAAACAAAATTACCTTACAAATTGGAAATTTAGAAAAGATTGCTAAGCTATTAAACAAAACGGTAGTTTGCGATTTCAGAGTCCAAGATGTACAACGAGGAGGTCAAGGTGCTCCATTAGTTCCTATAGGTGATCGTTTATTATTCCCTGAGTACAATTATTGTCTAAACCTAGGCGGTTTTTCAAATGTTTCTTTTGAAATGAACAACAGAAGGATTGCTTACGACATTTCACCCGTTAACACTGTTCTTAACTTTTATGCTAACAAAATAAATCTACCTTATGATAATAGAGGTTCAATTGCAAAGAGCGGAAATATTAATGAATCGCTTCTAGAAGATTTAAATTCAATTGACTTTTACAAAAAATCATATCCAAAATCTTTAGGGATAGAATTTGTACACGAAACAATATTTCCAATAATAATGAGATATGATATAGCTATAAAAGACATCTTAAAAACATTCACAGAACATATAGCTATACAAATTAACCATCAAATAACACAAAAAAGCGCATCACTTTTAATTACTGGAGGCGGTGCTTATAATGATTACCTTATTGACCGTATGCGTTTCCATTTGCCAAATATCAACATCGTAATTCCAAACAAAACTATTTTAGAGTTTAAGGAAGCTCTTGTTTTTGCATTACTTGGTGTTTTAAAATTACGCAATGAAAACAACACATTATCATCTGTAACTGGTGCAAATACAGACCATTGCTCAGGAAACATTTTCAACCCTTAAATACACTATACTGAATATCAATACTTTTAAATATTTAACAATTTGTTACATATTAATAAAAAATTTGAAATACACATAATTAATAAGATTATGTATATTTGTAAAATTCAAAACAACCATTTTAAATGAAAGATTTATTAAAAAAATTCGAAAATAAAGAACCTGAAATAGTATTTAATTGGAAAGATCCTGAAACAGATGCAGAGGGATGGACTGTTATAAATTCTCTTCGTGGCGGAGCTGCTGGAGGAGGAACAAGAATGCGAAAAGGATTAGACATGAACGAAGTACTTTCACTAGCAAAAACAATGGAAGTGAAATTTTCTGTTTCTGGCCCAGCAATAGGCGGTGCAAAATCAGGAATTAATTTTGACCCAAATGATCCTCGTAAAAAAGGCGTTCTTGAAAGATGGTATAAAGCCGTTTCTCCATTATTAAAAAATTATTATGGAACAGGAGGAGATTTAAATGTTGATGAAATTCACGAAGTAATACCAATGACCGAAGACTGTGGAGTATGGCACCCACAAGAAGGAGTTTTTAATGGCCATTTCAAACCTACTGAAGCAGACAAAATTAACAGAATTGGCCAATTACGTCAAGGTGTTATAAAAGTAATCGAAAACCCTAACTTTTCACCAGATGTAAACAGAAAATATACTGTAGCCGATATGATTACAGGATATGGCGTTGCTGAAGCTGTTCGTCATTTTTATGACATCTACGGTGGCAATGTGAAAGGCAAAAAAGCAATAGTTCAAGGATTTGGAAATGTAGGATCTGCTGCTGCTTTCTATTTAGCAGAAATGGGTGCTAAAATCGTTGGAATTATTGATAGAGAAGGAGGTCTTATTAACGAAAACGGATTTACTTTTGAAGAAATAACTAAACTATTTTTAAATAAAGACGGAAACAAACTTGTTGCACAAGACATGATTCCTTTTGAAGAAATCAATGAAAAAATATGGTCGATAGATGCACAAATATTTGCTCCATGTGCCGCTTCTAGATTAGTTCAAAAAAGTCAAATTGATCGCATGATTGCTTCTGGACTAGAAGTTATCTCATGTGGTGCCAATGTCCCTTTTGCAGACAAAGAGATTTTCTTTGGTTCCATTATGGAAGAAACAGATTCAAAAGTTAGTTTAATCCCTGATTTTATTTCAAATTGTGGAATGGCTAGAGTTTTTGCCTATTTCATGGAGAAAAAAGTACAAATGACAGACGAATCTATTTTTTCTGACACATCAAACATTATTAAAACTGCAATTCAAAAAACTTACGACTTGAATAGCGAAAAACAAAACATAAGTGCTAGAGCATTTGAAATTGCTTTAAAACAACTTATCAAATAAAAACTATTAATCAATGGAAATTTTATTAATTATCATATTTGTGCTTGGGTATTTAGCTATAGCAATGGAGCATACGTTAAAAATCGACAAATTAATACCTGCACTTGGAATGATGGCTCTTCTTTGGGCAATTATAGCAGTAACACACATGGATGTTTTTGAAGTAGATACTGCTACAAAATCATTAGTTCCACATCACATAGAAGGCATCCTACTGCATCACCTCGGCAAAACTGCCGAGATATTAGTTTTCTTAATGGGAGCAATGACTATCGTTGAAATCATAGATTATTTTGATGGGTTTTCAACCATAAAAGGATACATTAAAACAACGAATAAAGCAAAATTACTTTGGCTTTTTACAACATTAGCCTTTATTTTATCTGCAATTATAGATAACTTAACAGCTACAATTGTATTACTTACAATATTACAGAAAATTATAAAAGAAAGAGAAATCCGTCTATGGTACGCTGGACTTATAGTGATTGCTGCTAATGCGGGCGGAGCATGGTCTCCAATCGGAGACGTAACCACAACAATGTTATGGATTGCGAATAAAGTTTCTGCCTCTCAATTAATAATTCATGTTCTATTGCCATCTATTCTTTGCTTTGCAGTGCCAACATTAATCGCTTCTAGAATGTCCATATTTAAAGGTTTCATAGAACAAGACCTTAATGATGAAAAATCAAAATCAAAATACAGCGCTATAATGTTTTATATGGGATTAGGAGCAATTCTCTTTGTACCAATTTTCAAAACAGCAACACATCTTCCACCTTATGTTGGAATGATGTTATCTTTAGCAATTGTAGCTACTTTTGCCGAATATTTTAGTAACACCAAATTCTCTATGGGTGAAGCGTCAACAGATGGAGGACATCATAGCCCTGTTCATAAATCGCTTTCGAAAATAGAAATGCCTAGTATTTTGTTTTTCTTAGGAATTTTAATGGCTGTAGCCGCACTAGAGTCACTTGGAATGTTATTTAATTTCGCTGGAGTTTTAGAAAACACAATGCCTTGGCTTGGTACTGAGTTAGAATCTACAAAAATATCAGATTTAGTAGTTTTACTTTTAGGAGCTGGTTCTGCTGTTATTGACAACGTACCACTAGTAGCAGCAAGTATAGGAATGTTCTCTATTGGATCAGATGAACCTGCTTGGCATTTTATTGCCTATGCAGCTGGAACAGGTGGAAGCATGTTAATCATTGGCTCAGCAGCTGGTGTAGTTGCTATGGGAATGGAAAAAATAGATTTCTTTTGGTATCTTAAAAAAATTGGATGGCTTGCCCTAGTTGGATTCATAGCAGGAAGTATTGGATTCATTATCCTTAGAGATTTCCTATTAAACGTAGCTCATTAAAACAATTTATTTTCAATTCATTCGTTATATAATAAAATTAAAACATGAGTATATTTCTTCAAGCGGATAGCTTAGCTGTTGCTAATCAAATTTTAACAGAAGAGACACAACCAACCGAACAAACTCTTTCTATTTGGGAATTGTTAACAAGTGGAGGTATTGGTGGTCAAGCAATCATTTTAGTGCTGTTTATATTATTGTTTCTAGCACTTTTTCTCTATTTTGAGAGAATTATGGCTATAAATAAAGCTAGCAAGACAGATTCTAATTTTATGAATAATATAAAAATGAATATCATGTCGGGAAAAATTGATGCTGCAAAAATGCTTTGCGCACAGACAGACTCTCCTGTAGCTCGGTTAATCGAAAAAGGAATTTCTCGCATAGGCAAACCTCTTGAAGATATTAATACTGCCATTGAAAATGCTGGTAATCTTGAATTATATAAATTAGAAAAAAACACCAGTATGCTTGCAACTATTTCAGGAGCAGGCCCAATGATTGGATTCTTAGGAACGGTACTAGGTATGATCCTTGCGTTTCACAAAATGGCTAGTGGTGGCGGACAAATAGAAGTTGGCTCTCTTGCCGAAGGAATTTACACCGCAATGACTACCACTGTTGTTGGACTTATAGTCGGAATTGTAGCATTCATGGGTTACAATCATTTGGTTGTTAAAACCAATAAAGTTGTGAACCAAATGGAAGCTAATGTTGTAGAGTTTTTAGATTTACTAAACGAACCTGTATAATGAAGTTAGGCAAAAACAAAAATAAAGTATCAACAGAATTCAATATGTCTTCTATGACAGACATTGTATTCTTACTATTGATATTTTTCATGCTTACTTCAACCATGGTTACTACTAACGCATTAGATTTAGTATTGCCCAAAGGAAAAGGAAAGACGGACAGTAATAAAAGTATTTCTGTGAGCATAGACAAAGACCTAGTTTTTTATATCGACAAAGATAAAATTGACGAATTACAGCTCGAAACACAACTCTTAGCCTTAATGGCTAATACAGAAAACAAAGCAATTGTTTTGAGAGCTGAAAAATCCGTACCACATGAAAAAGTTGTATATGTTATGGATATAGCTTATAGAAATGGTATTAAAATGGTGGTAGCAGTAAGTCCAAAATAAAAAAGAATGAAATTATTAGAAACTCCAGAAGAAAAAAAATCATTTGTAATAACAAGTGTAATACTTCTAATACTATTACTAATTTGCATTTTTTTCGGATTAACATCGTTAAACCCACCACCTGAAAATGGAATTGCAATAAATTTTGGAACAAGTGATGTAGGCCAAGGAGAAATCCAGCCTACAGAACCTGTCCAATCTGCACCACAAAATTCTCCATCACAACCAGAAACAACCCAAGAAGAAGACCTACTTACAGACGATAATGAATCTCCTGTTGTTGTTCAACCCAAAAAAACACCAACAAAACCTGAAAAACCAACAGAAACAAAACCTAAAACCAAGCCAACTCCCAAACCTTCTCAGCAAACCAATAGTGCTCTAAACAGTATCTTAAATGGCAAACCTTCTGACGGCTCTGCTCAAGGTGGTCACGGAGAGGACGGAATTGCTGGAGACAAAGGAGACCCAAATGGGAGCATCTATGCAAATAGTTTTTATGGAAATGGCTCTGGAAACGGAATTGGCTCTGGAAATGGGACAGGATGGGGATTGGCTGGAAGAAAATTAGCTGGAAACACAAAAAAAGTACAAGATTGTAACGAATCTGGAACAGTAGTTGTAAAGATTTGGGTAAATAGAAACGGTAATGTTATCAAAGCAGAACGATCTCAGGGCACAACAAACACAAACCCTTGCTTGGTTAAACCTGCATTGGAAACCGCAAAAACCTTTAAATGGCAACCCGATTCTAATGCTCCAGAAACTCAAATTGGTTTTGTAGTTATCAACTTCAAATTAGGAGAATAAAATATATAAAGCTTTATGAACTATAAAGAAACTACTGAATGGCTTTTCAGTCAACTACCCATGTTTCAAACTCAAGGAGCCATAGCCTATAAAAATGACTTATCTAACATTACTCTATTAGATAATCATCTAAAAAACCCACATAAAAACTTTAAAACAATTCACGTAGCTGGAACTAACGGTAAAGGATCTACCTCCTCTCTTTTAGCATCCGTTTTACAAGAATCTGGATTAAAAGTAGGATTATACACCTCTCCTCATCTAAAAGACTTTAGAGAGCGTATAAAAATTAACGGAAAATTAATCCCTGAAAAGTTTGTTATCGATTTTACAGCCAACAATAAGCTTTTTTTTGAAGAGAATAGCCTAAGTTTTTTTGAAATGACGGTAGGCATGGCTTTTCAATATTTTTCACAAGAAAAAGTGGATGTTGCAGTCATTGAAGTTGGAATGGGAGGAAGACTGGACGCAACCAATATTATTAGTCCATTGCTTAGCATTATAACAAATATCGGATTAGACCATACTCAATTTTTAGGAAACACCTTAGCACAAATTGCTTTTGAAAAAGGAGGCATTATTAAAGAAAACATCCCTGTTGTTATTGGAGAAAGCACAAAACAAACTAAACCAGTATTTAAAGAACTCGCTAAGGCTAAAAACACGTCTATAATCTTTGCAGAAGATCTAACTCATGAAAACCTACCTTGTGCCTTACTTGGAGATTACCAAATTAAGAATAAAAAGACTGTCCTCACTGCTATTGAAAAATTAGAACCCCATATCAATATTAGTCAAGAAAACATCCTTGACGGGTTTATGAACGTCATTAAAAACACAGGATTGTTAGGTCGTTGGCAACTCTTAAACAAAGAACCCAAAGTTATTTGCGATACTGCACATAATACTCATGGGCTAAAAATTGTTTTAGATCAAATAAAAAAAGAAAAATTCAACACCCTACATTTCGTTTTAGGCTTTGTAAACGACAAAGATATTGACTCGGTTTTGCCTTTATTTCCAAAAAATGCAAAATATTATTTTTGTTCTCCAAATATTTTTAGAGGTTTAGACGCTACCATTCTACAAGAAAAAGCAAGCAAACATCTCCTTAAAGGAAACATATACAGCTCAACAACAGAAGCTTACAACAAAGCAATTCAATCAGCTCAAAAAGAAGATTTCATTTATGTTGGAGGAAGTAATTTTATTGTTGCAGAAATTTTATAATTTTTTTTTCTAAAAAGTTTGCAGATATAAATAATCCTTGTATATTTGCACTCGCAATACGGAACTAACCGCAAGCAAACAAAAAAGGGCGATTAGCTCAGCTGGTTCAGAGCACCTCGTTTACACCGAGGGGGTCGGGGGTTCGAACCCCTCATCGCCCACAAAAAATTAAATCCTACAGCAATGTAGGATTTTTTGTTTTATAATGACTTATTATATTTCCAAATATGAATCAAGGATCAAGTCCAATAGCTTGTAAACCTCTTTGTTTTATGTTTTCACTACTTTATTATGCTGTTTGTGATAAACTCTAAAAAGTCTGGTGGAAGATTTATATTAATATTGTAATACAAAAAATGGAAGTAATATATGTTTTAAATATACTTAGAAGGATTTACTTAATTAGTTTTCGGACTTTATTGTTGAATAAAAAAGCGGTCTAAAGTAATTTACAACTGCTTCTCTACTTGTTATCATTAGATATTTTATGGTTAAGCTGTATTAAATTGCAATATTTATTCAATTTATTAGTAGTTGTTTATGTTTTTTTTTTCAACCACGCAATTAAAGTGTTTAATACTCGAAATGATTGTTACGTTTATTTTTTATTGTTGTAGTAAAAGATGTTCGAAAACACACATTACTGTACTTAAAAACAATTAATACAGCTTTGCTTTTAATTAAGATAGTCTAATATTTAGTTTTTTAACCCTTAGGAACTAATAAAAATCATTAAAAAAAGACGCCAAAAAAATGGAATAATATAACTAGATTCACATGTAACTAAGGATTTCTTTTTTTAAATTGTCGTATTCACCTTGAAGGATTAAGCCATTATCAAGAAGGCGTTTGTAATTTTGCAACTTTTCAAATAACTCATCTTGCGATAACTCACTTAGTTTTCTTTCGATAACGTTATTATTCTTTCCTTGAAATTGAAAAAACTCTTCATTTTTGGAAGATGTGGAAGGTATTATTTCTGTAAAATTAAATACTTCTTCAGTTTGAATTTCTTGTTCTTGGATTATTGTATTGTCTTTTACTTCTTCATTTGGAATTTCTTCTTCAGGAATAACTTCAATAATATTTGAAGAGAGGTCTTTTTGTAAAGATTCTTTTAAAAGTGGATTTTTTATTAAACCCAATTGTTCTTTAGCAAAAGTATATAACTTTCTAGCTTGATTTTTTGGTAAATAATCTATCGTATGTGTAAGCTCAGACTTTGTTGAGAATGTAAATTCGGAACCAAGTATTCCTTCTTTTACAAAAGTTGCAGTGATATCCTGCCAATCATAGTCTATAAATTCCAATGAAAGCCCAAGGTTTTTTGGTTTACATAAAATGACTCTTTTATTAGTTATGATTATACTATCAGGCAAAATTGTTACTGCAGGTTTTTTTTGAACTGCGATATACCCTACAACTTCATTTGTCATTAGAAGGTTTTCTAATTTTGCTGTGATTTTTTCTATTGATTTTGGATCTTGGTCTTCGTTAAGTATTTTTTTTAGATTATCAAACATAGCTTTATGCATAAAATTATTACAACAAAAGTAGTTTGTATTTTTGAAATATTTATTGCATATGCATACTATTTTTTCAAATTTAATTTAAGTGTAATAGGTTTATCTATAGTGTATTGCAATTTGAAATATTTGTCCTAATATTTTTAGAGAATCTCTCATAGATAATTTAGAGCCATCGGCATGTATCCACCTTTTTAAAGGTTGTTCACAGATTAATTCTTTAGCTCTTTTAGTTCCATATACTTTTTTCATTCTCATGAATATCTCAACATCAAATAGCCATTTAGTTAGGAATTTCTCATTGAATGTTTTTTCAATAATTTCTTTTGTCATGATTTTGGCACCACATTGAGTGTCGTTTATTTCCATACCTAAAGTTTTTCTAATTATAAAGTTTATGGTTTTACTTATGATTGCTCTTGCTGACTCTTTCGTAATATTAGCCCCCATTCTACTCATTCTAGAGCCACTTACAATTTGAAAATCCGTTGTGAAAATTGTGGTGGCTAAATCTTGAAAATCATCAAAGTTTGTGGAAAGATCTGCGTCTAAAAATCCGATATAATCATATTCATCTTGCTTTGCTAGATGAAGCATTCCTAGCCTTACTGCTTCTGCCTTACCTCCGTTTTTCTCACAGTCATAGACGCTAATGTAATCTTCATGTCCTTTTCTTAATTCGTGCAAGACCGCTAAAGTATTATCTTTACTACCATCATTCACAAAGCAAATATGATAGCCTAGATTTTTTCTTGCAAAAGCTTTAAATTCATCTCCTAAAAGTCTTTTTTCTTCATTATAACACGGAATTACAATCCCAATACAGCCTTTTTGTATATATCTATTATTGTTTGAATCTATTACTAAGTCTGTATTGTAAGTTCGTGCTGCACCAATTAACCTTTTCACACGTGCTCCGATTTCTAATAGACTAACTGGTTTTTTCATATAATCTATTGCACCAAGTTCAAATCCTCTTGAAATGATTTCTTCAGTTGTGTTTCCAGATAAAAACATAACTGGTATATCATCGTTTTTTTCTTTTTTTATATGTTTTACTATCTCTAAACCTGGAGCGTCTTCAATGAATAATTCTTCATTATTTAAAAAGTTTTTGGTATCAGTCAAAGGCATATTCATATCGGTAATTACCAAGTCGGGAGAAAAAATTTCATACTGAGTAATACCGTCAACAACATTGTTAGCCGTTTGAACTTTGTACCCAAGATCTGTTAGCCATTTTTTAAGAGATAGTAATACTAGTGTTTGGTCGTCAATAATTAATACTTTCATGAGGTTGTTAAGATTAAATTATTTATATGGTTTTCAATGGGTTGATTGTGTCTTTAATATAAAATTACTTCTTTTTTGGATAAGAACATAATATCAAAATGTTTTTTAATTAGGAAATGAATAATTTAGATAAAATTGCTTTTTTATTTTCTTTGAAAGAGTTTCGCCCAAAAAATTGTTTTCAATAGCTAAACATAACCACATACAATATTATAAATAATTATTAGATGTAATGGTGTGTTTTTATTGTATTATTTGTTAAATTTTTAATTTATTACTGATAATTTGTAAAATGTATTGCTGTTTAGTTCACAAATATGGGTTGTGTTATTATATTTACATATATGTTTGGTTTTTAAATTATCGCTGTGAACGAAAAATCTAATAAATATTTGATTGTTGCTTTGTTGATAGGTATCGTATTTCATTCTAGTGCAATTTTTTTTACACTTGAAGAAACATATGATGCTTTAATACATATGTTTTTTGCCAACCACTATGCTAATAGTTGGTTTGAACCTTGGAATTATAGTTGGTACACTGGATTTACAGTTTTAGGATATCCGCCTTTGGTCCATCAAACTATTGGAATTCTTTCATTAATTGGTGATTTAAAATTTGGCCTTTTTACAGTTGCAATAATTGGTGTAGTTCTTTTTATTACAGGAGTTTTTCGTTATACGGTTACAATTACAGGAAATAGAACAGTAGCAGGCTATGCAGCATTAGTA
Source organism: Flavobacterium sp. KY-23415 (assembly GCF_055384985.1). NCBI lineage: Bacteria > Pseudomonadati > Bacteroidota > Flavobacteriia > Flavobacteriales > Flavobacteriaceae > Flavobacterium > Flavobacterium sp. KY-23415. The sequence continues at coordinate 964,380 of NZ_AP044001.1, forward strand.
GCTGTTTTTTCTTCATCTTTTGTTGAAACATTACATATTTTTGGACAATTACCTAGTATCATCGGTGTTTCAATTTTAATGCATTCTATCCCTGAAATTTATCTTTGGATTAAAACTGGTCTAAAAAAATATTTATTTACTTCTTTATCACTTCTTGCAGTTACGGTGACATCTCATCATGTTACACCAATTTTCGGAATGGTATTTTTTATTTTTCCTTTAATTGGTATGGTAATTATGGATGCCGCACGTGAAAAAGTTGGGTCATTTGAAAAAATAAGGTTCAGATTATTTCTACAAACCTTTTTTAAACTTTTTAAAAGGATTGTAATATTTGGTGGCGCTTCTTTATTTTTAATTGTTTTTTGTATTCTACCTTATTGGATTAATTCGAAAAAAAACCCAATTACTCAAGTTCCTATTCCACATGGTAGTAGGGATAATTTTTTCGAAGTAACTTCCTCTGGATTAATGTTTTTTGTTATTCCTTGGGGAGTTTTGCTTTTTGTTTTTCCTTATGTTTTATATCGTTATTATAGTAGAAGATACCTGTTTTTTGGGCTATCAATAAGTTTGTTGTTTATTTTAGGGACAGGTGGAACTACACCAATTCCGTTAAAAATACTAGGGGAAAATGCATTTAATATTTTAACTTTAGATAGGTTCACGCTTTGGGCTTCAATAATGTGTTTGCCAATTTTTGGAGAATTTATGTATCGTTTTGTAGAAGGTGATTTAAAATTGGCTATTCAAAATAAATTCGGGTCTGTTTATCATAGAGTTTTAGGATTACTTTTTACTGGTTCTTTTTTATTTGTAGCTGTATTTACTATTACCTTAGGTTATTTTAGACCTTTTCAACCACAAAAAATCAATTTTCTACCAATAGTAAATTTCCTTAATCAAGACCAACACGATCAATGGAGATATTTACCATTAGGATTTGGTGATCAAATGGCTGTTTTATCCTCTCAAACAAAAGCAATGACTGTTGACGGAAATTATCATTCAGCTAGAAGATTGCCCGAATTAACATCTAGGGCGGTTGAACGTTTAGAGAATTCAAAATTCAGAGGATTAGAAGGAATTGGCTCTTTACAACAATTTTTAACTGTGCCTGAAAAGTATAATCTAAAATATGTTTTTTCAAATGATAAGTTCTATGATCCGATATTGTATTTCTGTGGTTGGCATCGATTAACTCAGTTAGAGAATGGGATTATGGTTTGGGAAAAACTAAATGTTTCACCTCTTCCTAAAATATTGCCTAAAGATGATGTCCCTCTTTTTCAGAAGTTAATGTGGGGAATTATTCCTTTTATAACTGTTATAGTTGCATTTGTTCTTAACGTCCAAATGATTTTTTACCAAGCATTGAAGTTAAGGATAATTGTAAAACCAGACTTCTTTAAGTATAGTATTCCATATAATGAATTTAGAAAAAAATTAATGACATTTCTTCATTTTTGGGTTGTAATTGTTTTGAGCGGTATAAGTTTTTTTCTCTATCAATTTTATATCAATAATACAGCACAACTAAGCCCGCAAAATGTTGTGAAATCCTATTATGATGCACTTGATTTTAAATTTTTTGAAAAGGCTCATTCTTATATAGATCCAATGAGTAATTTAAGTTTGCCTCAATATATGTTGGAAATTGCTGTGTTAGACGGTGTACTTAATTCTTACGCAAAATTAGATGCAATAAATATTAAAGTAACACAGAAAACTCCTAAAAAAGCGTTTGTAGTAGCTACTACTAAGTGGGTTACGCCTTTGGAAATAATTGAAAAGGAATATAGACACGAAGTTATTAAAAGAAAGGGAAAGTGGTATATTTTACCTTCAAAACTCGATTTAGATATTCCTCCAGATCAATTTATTTTTAATAGTGGAACAGAATTTTTTAAGCATGGTAGAAGAAAGATTTCGACGCAACAAACCTATCATGATGATGTTTTAAAACAGCCAGAGTTAGAAATTCTTAATGCAACATTAATAAGGAAACATAATGAATACATAATTATTGGTGAGCTCCAAAATATTGATAATTCTCCAGCTGATGTAATTTTAAAAGCTACGTTGTATAATAAAAATGATAAGAAATTAGCTTCATATAATTCAAAATATGTAATTAAACATAAACTAATGCCAAAAGAGATTACTAGTTTTAGAGTGAATTTTGAAGATATTGCTTGGTTAAAAAGTTCAGATGTTAAACCAACGACATTCAATCCCAATGAATTTACACCGTTAAAAATTGAAGAATTACCAAAAACATTTGATATCCAAGCTGCTGGTAACGTTGCTGTTACTGATTTATACACGCAAGTATCATTTTCAGATCTACATTTAAATGATAACCAATTAAAAGGGACTTTATTTAATTTTGGAATACAAGAAGTAACTATTCCTGAATTATTAATTTCTTATTATAATAAGAACAAAGAATTGATATATGTTGATCATTACTTTTTACCTGAGGGTATAAGGGTGCAACGTAAACAATATTTTACATATAATTTGTTAGATTTAACAAATTGTGTTATTTTACAATCTTCCTTAGAAAAATGTTATGTGAATGGTTTACCAAATGGTAATTTGGCTGCAGCAATAGTCCCCAATAGAAAGAAGAACCAGTCGGAAGAACAATTGCAAAAAATAGAAGGAAAAGGATTTGATTTTATTAAAATTGAAGTGAATAACTATATAGGGAATCCAAGATAATGAAAAAGAAGATGTTTTTGCTCTGCCTACTATTTTTCTTCATTTTGATTGCTTTTAAAAAAAGTGTCATTAATGAAGATAAATTAGTTGACTTCTCTTTTGTAACAAAAAAATCTTCATATGTAGCAGGTGAACCAATTGAGTTAAGGTTTAAAATAGATAAAAATCAAGAAAATTTAGAACTATTTCTAACGCATTCCTATAGCAAAACAGTTCTCTGTCCACAAATTAAAGGCAATATGGCTATTTTTAAAATTCCAAATTTGCTTAGCAAAAAATCAGGAATAGTTTCTTGGTACTTAATTCATAATTCTGTTGAAAAGCTTAAAGGTAAGTTTCAAATTTTTCCAAACGATACTACTCCAACACATATTGAGAACTATCTTGGTCCTAGGACAATTTTAACAGGGAATAATCATTTCACAATGCTTGTTGTTGTTCCTACTGATAGTTATGATAACCCAAAAAGAAATAATTCTAAGGTTGAGATCAAATATCAATTTTTAAATTCAATTAGTAGTGTTTCTAAGCTAACAAAAGACTTTATTGCTTGGGAGAATATATATGCGCCTACAAAATCAGGAAAAATGGTAGTTTCTAGTCGTTGTGATAGCACTTCAACTAAAGAGATTGAAACAGAAATTTACCCATCGATACCGACCGATTTCAAAATAGATTATTCTAGAAATCATGAGTACGCAGATGGTAACCAAATTACAACAATATATACTTCAATAATTAAAGATAAATACGACAACATCGTTAGTGATGGGACTTTTGTGAATTTTCACATAACAACCAGTGAAAATATGGTATTAAAGAGCTATGGGACAACTATTAATGGAATTGCTAAAGGGCAAATATTGCATCCAGACCATGCTGAAACCTATAAAGTAAAAGGATATGTTACAGGAATGGCGGAGAGTAATAGTGTTTCAATTAATTATAAACCAATCATTAAGTCGTTTAGCATAAAGTTTATTAATAATAATAGAACAATAGTTGTGGGCCCAATTAAAAGTTTTATGAAACAGTTAGTTCCTGATGGTATTAAAGTAGTTCTTAATGTCTATCATGGAAATAAACTTGTAAAAAATTTACAAGAGGATACTTCAAAAGGGTGTGCAACATTTACTATTTCATCTGAGTTTTATAAAGAAAATAGTTATCAATTTGAAATTATCGCATTAGGAATTGTTCAAAAAACTGAAATTATAAAATATGAATCTAATAAATAATAAAAACATATATAGAGCTGTACTAATTATTTCATTTATTGGACTTAATATTTTATTGCTTTTAGGGCTTAGTAGAATATTGGAATATTTAAATTCTGGAGCAGATCGTTCAACTATGCTTCACTTAGAGAAAGAAACAGTTTCAACATATTTGCCAAAGGTGAATTGGATTTCACTTAAAAATCCTGCTAGAGAGATGGAGAAAAGTACGTTAAATAAAATTGAACGTGATTATCTTTTCGCTTGGTACATTAAAAATAATGCATTTCAAAATAATGATAGTACAGGAATAGACGACTTTTATACTCAGAATACTAGAATAAATTTAAAGAACACTATTGCTTATAATAGAAAAAATAATATCTCAATAGAAAGCACAACATTAAAACACAATCCAAAATTAGAATTTTATAGTGAAGATGGCCAGCAAATTGTATTTACGGATAAAAATGTAATTGAATTTCAGAAAGTATTTAGAAATAAAAAATTAATTGCAACAGTGCAAGATACAGCAACATATAAAGTCTTGATGTTGTTGGAAGATGGATTTTGGAGAATTAGGCATTTTCAAAAAATGGAAAAAGAAAATTGGTATATTGGTGACAAAATATCGAAAAGTGTTTTTACTGTTTCAGAAAAAAAAATAAAAAAAGGAACTGTCGATTTTTTGGTTAAAGGAATAAATTATTATCCTAAGAATTCAGCTTGGGACATGTTTGGTGTTAATTTTGATACCGATACGATTGCTAAGGATTTTGATATCATTACCAAGGCTAATTTAAATACTATTCGTATTTTTCTTCAATATGAAGATTTTGGTAAAGCTGAAGTTTTGAATGACAAATTAAATAAATTAAAAAAAACACTTGATTTAGCCAAGGAAAAGGAACTTGCGGTTATTGTTACTTTGTTTGATTTTTATGGAGATTATTCTCTAAATAGTTGGACTCTTACACATAGGCATGCAGAAAAGATTGTTTCTCATTTCAAAGAGCATGAAGCAATTTTAGCTTGGGATGTTAAGAATGAGCCCAATTTAGATTTTGATACTCGTGGGAAAGATAATGTCTTAAATTGGCTATCTCAAACTATAAATGTGATTCGAGAAAACGATCCAAATCATCTAGTAACAATTGGTTGGTCAAATTCTGAATCGGCAATAAATCTAGAGAAAGACGTAGATTTTGTATCTTATCATTTTTATAATCCAATTGAACAATTTGAGTCCGAATTTACCACTTTGGAAAAGGCAACTCAAAAACCAGTAATGCTTCAAGAATTTGGTTTAGAATCTTATAAAGGTTTTTGGAATTGGTTTGGGAATAATGAAAATGATCAAGCCAATTATCACAAAAAAATGCAAGCAATATTTCAAAAAAATAAATTGGCTTTTCTTTCATGGACATTATATGATTTTCCAAATGTTCCAAATGCGGTTGTTGGGCGTTGGCCATGGCAAAAACAAAAACAAAAGAAATTCGGATTCATTGATGTGAATGGGAAGCAAAAAGAATCATTTAAGTACATTTCAAATTAACACAGTATCAAATACCAATTTCTTTAAAATGATTGATATATAAATCTACAATTTTGTCCATAGACAATGCAGAAGCTGCTTTGTAATTTGTCATTGCAATTTTACGTCTATATTCATCATCATTGAAAATGGTAGCTATAGCTTTTGCCAAAGAATCTGCACTTTCTGGATTAAAAAATTCGCCAGCATATCCTTCTTCTTTTACTAATAGGCTTAAATCACCTAAATCAGGCATAATAACTGCCTTTCCATAACTACCTGCTTGATGTAATACACCAGAACTACCTGTTGTAGCAGTATAAGGAAAAACTACTACTGTGCATTCTGTAAAGATTCTTTCAACATCATTTTCTTCAACATAGCCTGTAAAAATTAATCCTTCCGTTTTTTCATATTTTTCTTTTATAGCTTGCAGGTATCCAGGAGTGTTTGGACTGTCGGTTCCTGCAATTACAATTTCTATTGGCTCTTTGTACTTTTGTTTAACGATAGCAACTGCTTCAATTAAAATTTCCACTTTTTTATATGTTCCAAATTTACCAAATGCCATAACTTGTTTTGGACCAGGTTTGAGATCAAAATTGATAACTTTTGGAGTTTCAAACGTTCCATGTGGAATTAGAACTATATTTTTTGCTTTGTATTTCTCTTCTAAAATGGATACATATTTACTTATCGTTACGGCTACTTTGTTTGCCTTTAATAGAAAACGCGTTAAAGTTGTGCCTATAAAATTATAGATTTTTTTAGCAATTTTGTTAGACGTGAAGCCTGCACTATCGAGATCTACTTGTTCTAGTATATTATGCAATAATACAATGTTTTTATAGCCAAAAAGACGTAATATCATTGGTATCATTAAACCTAAAGCCGCAGGAATTTTTTTGTCTCCAAATTTCATAAATTGAAGATTGAAAAGGATTGCATCTGGTTTTTCTCTAAATACTGTTTTTAGAATTGAAAAAAAGTTTAAATAGCTGTTAAAAGACCAACAGTCTTTAACTTTTACTTTGTCGCTTTTTTCAAAATCTAGCTGTTTGGGTTCCAATGTTCTATCGGATAATAATAATAACACTGAAACATCTTGTTTCAAAACAAAATTTTTGACTAAATGATAGCCATATTCATTTAAGGTTACTTTACTAGGTGGGAATGCTGTTATGATGGCTAGTTTCATAGGCTTGTTTTTAAATTTTTCGATTAGTTAATGGTTAATTAACAGCAGCTTTTCTGTTTTGAAGAAAGAAATAAAATACTTGAAAAAATAATAAAATAACCATAGCAATAATTTGCATGTGAACTACTTCTTCTAATGAATCATGAAATGCAATTATAAGAAATATTTGCGTGCAACCTAAAACGGCAGAAACAACTACAGGGAAATATTGGTTAATAGATAAAAAATAATATGCAAAAATATTTGCAATTGCAAAAAGAGAGGTAGCTAATGCATATTTCCATAATAAAAAAGCAATTGAAATATAGGCATCTCCAAACATGATTTTTATAACAAATTCAGGAAAGAGTGCCGTGAAACAAACAATACTAGAGGATAGAATGCCTATGTAGGTTACATATTTTATAAGAATAGGTAATGTGTCTTTTCCTTCTTTTTTCATTTGAATAACTTTAGGAAGTAATAACATTACAAACATCCAAGCCACAAAATAGACTACACGACCAATTAGTGCTAAAGATGCATATAGACCAGCGTTTGTATTGTTGAAAAAATGTTTTACAAGGATAATGTCGCTATTGTTAATTATAATTTGTGTTAATTCATAAAAAGCAGTGATTGCAAAAAAAGTGATAACCGCTTTTTTATCAATTGAAGTTGTTGTTGGTGAAAGTTTTTGTGTAATGCTTTTCTGAAAAGGATATAATCCAAAAACGAAAGATATAATAATACCTAAGGCAACAATTATAGAAGGAGAAACTTCTGTTACGAATAAAACCGCAAGAATGGTTAGACATAAACGGCTTAACATTTCTGTGGTATATGTTTTCGAAAGTTCGTTAAATTGATTTTTTCCCTGAAATAGCCCTCTGTTAACACTCATTAAGAAATACAAAGGAATACCTAGACCGAATAATAAAAACATAGTAGCAGTTTCTGTATGAAATACTATTTGTAAATGTGCACTAAAAAATGAAATCATCACTCCAAAAAGTAATCCAAATAATAAAGCATATTTTGAAATGAACTTTATAAAAAGAGAAAGTTTATCATTCTCGAAAAGCACTGCATATTTTGCTGTAACAATTTGGAAAGTCATTCCAATAAATGATAAAACTAATAATAAAGTAATTAGAATTGCAGCATCTGCAAACTGTTCTGGCCCTAAAATTCGACCAAGAAGTAAATTGTATGCATAATTGCCTGCATTAACAATTAATATGGTTAACATAAAGAATTGTTCTTGCGTAATTTGTTTGTAATCAAATGAAAGAAGTTTGCTTATCAATTTCATGTTAACATAAATTTTGTATTAAAATTAACACTTTTATTATGATATTTTGCAATTATTTTAAAATATAATTTAGATTTTCTTTGTCAAAAATGGAATTTACTTTTTTATTTTGCTTGCCAATGATATAAAGTATTTTATTGTTTTCAACTGCTTTCTTATATAATAAAGCAATTGTTTTAGCAGCAATACGGTCCATTTCAATAATTTCATTTAATGAAATAGTAATAGTGTTAGATTGGTCAATAAGTGTTTCAAAGTGATTCTTGAAATCTTTTGTGTTTTTTGAATTAAGTGAACCATTAATTTCAAAAACACCTAAACTATATTTAATTTGTAGTGCCATCTGTTTATTAATTTGTTTGATAATAGTATAAAATTCTTAATTAATTCTGTGAAAGCGTAGTGTTTTTCGATGAATAAAGCTTTTCTGTAGATGAATTGTAGTCTAATTATTCTTAAATTGCAGTAACAAACAAATACCAAATAAAGACATGAAGTTTTTAACTAAAAGCACTTTTTTATTATTTCTATTGATGAGTAAATTTTGTTTAGCTCAAGATATGAAAGAGGGGTTTAATTATCTTGAAACTGGAAAATTTGCTAAAGCTGAAGAATTTTTTACTACAATTTTAGTGTCATATTCAGATAATAAAACAGCAAGGTTGTGCTATGCTCGGGCAGTTGGATTAAACAAACAACCAGAGAAAGCATTGTCTCTATTTGTAGATTTAAAAAAAGAATATCCAAATGATTTAGAAATTCAGTTGAATTATGCAGAAGCTTTGCTTTGGAATAATAAATTCACAGAAGCTAAAGGTTATTATTCGGTTTTAGTGGAGCAAAACCCTACTAATTTTGTTGCGCATTTAGGTTTTGCTAATACCCTTTCTAATCTCAAGCAATATGAAGAAGCTTTAGTAAATGTTAACAAAGCATTGTTACTTGATGTAGGGAACAAAGGTGCGTTAGTGTCTAGGAAATATATCAAACTAGGATTTGCAAATGATAAAGTAAAGCAAAAAAAATATGATGAAGCCGAGCAGTTTTATGATGAAATATTAATCGATTTCCCAAACGATAAAGAAACCTTGTTAAACAAGGCTAATTTGTTTTTAATCTCTAAACAAATTGAAAAAGGCAAAGAGGTTTATAGTGTTTTAGAAAAAGATAATCCAAATATTGCTTTAAATGGTTTTTCGTTACTATCGCATTTGAATGATAAAGATAAAGACGCCTTGAACTTTGCTTCGGAATCATTAGAAAAATCAAAATGGATTAGTGATACAGTAGTAATTAAGCAAACAAAGGAAAGACATGTACAGGCATTAATATGGAACAGGAAGTACACCCAAGCCGAATCTCAAATTAAATCTTTATTAGAACAATATCCAAATCAGAATTGGGTCATAGCATTATTAGCAACTTTAAATATTTATAAAAGTGATTTTAAGAAAAGTATTGCTAACTATCAAGATATATTAAAAAATGACAGTGGCTCATTTGATGGCAATTTGGGTATTGCTAATGCTTATTATGCTAGTGGCAAAATTGACAAAGCGATACAAGCAGCAGAAACTACCTTAATGATATTTGAAAATCAAAATGATGCAATTAATTTCTTAAATAAGATTAAATTAGATCATACGCCTTATGTTGAAGAAAAATTAAGTTACTCTTTTGATAACGGAGATAATAAGGCAATTGCTTCAAGAACACAAGTCGTTTTCCCTTATTCAACAAGATTAAGCTTGAATGCTACATATCAATACAGGGAAACAGAAAACACAGTTACTAAAAATTATGCGTCAACGAATGATTTTTTAGGAGGAGCTATGTATAAACTCCATCCAAAAGTTAATTTTAATTTCGAAATTGGGATTTCACAAGCTAAAGCAGTTACTAACTATTCTCAATTGTTAGTTCATTCTTTTTTTAAAATTAAACCAGCTAATCTTCAAGATTTAGAGCTTGGGTATAAAAGAGAGATTCAGAATTTTAATTCAGATTTGATTGGTAAAGAAATTGCAACTAATAATTATTATTTTAATTACAATTTAGGGACTAATATTAATTTTGGTTGGTTTACACAGTACTTTTATACTACCCAGACTGATTATAATACAAGGCATTTGCTTTTTACGTCTTTATATTATAACTTTCTTGTAAAGCCTGTTTTAAAAGGCGGATTTAATTATCAATTTATTTCTTTTAAAAACCAAGTTCCTATCGATTATTTTAGTCCAGAGAAATTTAATGCCATGGAAATTTTTATTGATTTTCTAAAAGATCAAGATGTAATTAAGGACAAAAGTTGGTTTTATAATGTAAATGCTGCCTCCGGTTTTCAGTATATTGAAGACAATGACAAACAATGGACCTATAGAGTGCAAGCAAAATTAGGGTATAAATTCTCAAGGAGGTTGTCTGCAAATTTATATGGAATTAGAAGTAATATCGCTTCTGCTACAGCTGCTGGGTTTACCTATACTGAAGTTGGGGTGCGCTTAAAATGGTATTTGTTTAAAACCCCAATTTTTAAAATTCTTTCTTCTCAATAAAATTGCGTTAATACAAGTGTGTAAATAATACTCATTTTTACACATATAGATACACAGTAATAAACAGTTGTTAATTTTATTTAAATAGTTAAAGTGTTATTTGTCAATACTTTAAATTGATTGCGTTTTTGTTAGTATTAATGGCATGATTATTACTAATAAATATATAGACAAATAGAAACAAGCTTGAACAAGCATGAAGATTTATTAATCACTACATAATGGGTGATTAGATAATTTTTTTGATAGCTAAAAAATAGTCTAAATAATAAACAAGTATTGCTAGGGAAATTTTTCATCAACTAAATTGATAGCATTGCATTAGGTAATGTTTAGTTTAAAAAACATTTTTTAACTAATTCAATAATTAATGAAAAAAGTATTCTTGAAAATGATTTAGAATTGAATAAAAATCTATTTTGAATTCAGCTGGGAATTGAATTTAGTAAAAAGTATTGTAGCTGTTGAAAACTATTGAGTTAGTTAAATAAAAAAAGTATTGGGATTAATTTTATTTATCTAATTAAAAAAGGGAGCTTTTTAGCTCTCTTTTTTTTATTTATTAAACTCGAATTATACATTAGATTTTGTTATGAGGACAATTTAGACGGGCTAGAAAAATAAATTTCTTTTTATTCAAATTGTCTAACATTTTTGGCTAATCCCTAATCTCCAACTTTTGAGATTGATTCGGTTTTGGACTTGATCCCTGAATTTGTCTAACGGAAATAGTATCAAATAAAATAAATAAACGTAACAATCATTTCGAGTATTAAACACTTTAATTGCGTGGTTGAAAAAAAAACATAAACAACTACTAATAAATTGAATAAATATTGCAATTTAATACAGCTTAACCATAAAATATCTAATGATAACAAAATATAGTTTACCCTGTTCAATTTCTTGAACAATTTGTAGTTTTAAAGACATCGGATAGTCTTTTTGCGTTCGCTTTACATAGCGATTTTCTGTAATTATTTTGCAATTTAAAAACAATAATCAATTAAAAAATGTATTTTTTAACAAAATTTAAAAAACAATAAAGCAGATAGTATAGCAGTGCCTTAAAAACAAAAAACCCTAATCAGTTATGATTAGGGTTTTCAAAAGAAAGGCGACGACATACTCTCCCACAAAATTGCAGTACCATCTGCGCTGTCGGGCTTAACTTCTCTGTTCGGAATGGGAAGAGGTGAGCCCCGACGCAATAATCACCTTAAGAGGTTTCATTGCTTTGAGCAATATTTCTAATTAATAAATATTTTTCAACATTGAATAATTAGAACAATATCTTAACATATTGAGACAAGAAAATTTATTTTTTTTAGAAAGTGACTCCCTGCACCTTGCGGTGCAGGAATACGTACATAAGCTTATGGGTTATTAGTACTACTCGACTATGACATTACTGCCTTTACATCTATAGCCTATCAACGTGGTCATCTTCCACGACCCTTAAAAGAAATCTCATCTTATGGTGGGTTTCGCGCTTATATGCTTTCAGCGCTTATCCCTTCCAAACGTAGCTACTCTGCAGTGCTCCTGGCGGAACAACAGATACACCAGAGGTTTGTCCAATTCGGTCCTCTCGTACTAGAATCAGATCCATTCAAATTTCTAACGCCCACAGTAGATAGAGACCGAACTGTCTCACGACGTTCTGAACCCAGCTCGCGTGCCACTTTAATGGGCGAACAGCCCAACCCTTGGGACCTTCTCCAGCCCCAGGATGTGACGAGCCGACATCGAGGTGCCAAACCCCCCCGTCGATATGAGCTCTTGGGGGAGATCAGCCTGTTATCCCCGGCGTACCTTTTATCCTTTGAGCGATGGCCCTTCCATACGGAACCACCGGATCACTATGCTCTACTTTCGTACCTGATCGACCTGTATGTCTCTCAGTCAAGCTCCCTTATACCATTGCACTCTACGCACGGTTACCAAGCGTGCTGAGGGAACCTTTAGAAGCCTCCGTTACTCTTTTGGAGGCGACCACCCCAGTCAAACTACCCACCAAACAATGTCCCCCACTTTTGCGGGGTTAGGCCTCAGACAAGCAAAGGGTGGTATTTCAACAATGACTCCACAACGCCTAGCGACGCCACTTCATAGTCTCCCACCTATCCTACACATCACGTGTCCAAGGTCAATATTAAGCTATAGTAAAGGTGCACAGGGTCTTTTCGTCCCACTGCGGGTAATCGGCATCTTCACCGATACTACAATTTCACCGAGCTCATGGCTGAGACAGTGTCCAGATCGTTACACCATTCGTGCAGGTCGGAACTTACCCGACAAGGAATTTCGCTACCTTAGGACCGTTATAGTTACGGCCGCCGTTTACTGGGGCTTCAATTCAATGCTTCTCCGAAGATAACATCTCCTCTTAACCTTCCAGCACCGGGCAGGTGTCAGGCCCTATACTTCATCTTACGATTTTGCAGAGCCCTGTGTTTTTGATAAACAGTCGCCTGGACCTTTTCACTGCGGCCAGCATTACTGCTGGCGACCTTTCTCCCGAAGTTACAGGTCTATTTTGCCTAATTCCTTAGCCATGAATCTCTCGAGCACCTTAGGATTCTCTCCTCAACTACCTGTGTCGGTTTACGGTACGGGTACTTATAATCTAAGTTTAGAAACTTTTCTTGGAAGCCCTTAGGCACACTATCCCTTTGTCCGAAGACGCCGAGTACTATCGTATATCACCAAAATCTACGGATTTGCCTATAGATCTTATAGCTAAATACTTCAACGAACTATTCCGTCAGTTCGCGGTGCTTTCATCACTCCGTCATTCCATCACAATTATAAGTAGTACGGGAATATTAACCCGTTGGCCATCGACTTCTCCTTTCGGATGCGCCTTAGGACCCGACTAACCCACAGCTGATTAGCATAGCTGTGGAAACCTTAGTTTTTCGGTGTGCGGGTTTCTCGCCCGCATTATCGTTACTTATGCCTACATTTTCTTTTCTAAATAGTCCAGCAATACTCACATATCACCTTCAACCCAATTTAGAATGCTCCCCTACCACTCCGTAGAGTCCATAGCTTCGGTAGTATACTTATGCCCGATTATTATCCATGCTCGTCCGCTCGACTAGTGAGCTGTTACGCACTCTTTAAATGAATGGCTGCTTCCAAGCCAACATCCTAGCTGTCTGGGCAGACAAACCGCGTTTTTTCAACTTAGTATACATTTGGGGACCTTAGCCGATGGTCTGGGTTCTTTCCCTCTCGGACATGGACCTTAGCACCCATGCCCTCACTGCTAAAAATCATTATATAGCATTCGGAGTTTGTCAGGAATTGGTAGGTGGTGAAACCCCCGCATCCAATCAGTAGCTCTACCTCTATATAACTAATTTAGCGCTGCACCTAAATGCATTTCGGGGAGTACGAGCTATTTCCGAGTTTGATTGGCCTTTCACCCCTACCCACAGGTCATCCCAAGACTTTTCAACGTCAACGGGTTCGGACCTCCACTTTGGGTTAACAAAGCTTCATCCTGCCCATGGGTAGATCACACGGTTTCGCGTCTACCATTACTGACTCAGGCGCCCTATTCAGACTCGCTTTCGCTACGGATCCATACCTGAAGTACTTATCCTTGCCAGCAACGGTAACTCGTAGGCTCATTATGCAAAAGGCACGCCGTCACCCCACGAAAGGGCTCCGACCGCTTGTAAGCGTATGGTTTCAGGATCTTTTTCACTCCGTTATTCACGGTTCTTTTCACCTTTCCCTCACGGTACTGGTTCACTATCGGTCTCTCAGGAGTATTTAGCCTTAGCGGATGGTCCCGCCAGTTTCACACAGGGTTTCACGTGCCCCGCGCTACTCAGGATACCACTATCCTTATCTTCTCTTACTTATACGGGACTATCACCCTCTTTGGTTAACCTTTCCAGGTTATTCTAATTCAATCCAAAAGAAATCTCGTGGTCCTACAACCCCAAAATTGCCGTAACAACTCTGGTTTGGGCTAATCCGCGTTCGCTCGCCACTACTTACGGAATCACTTTTGTTTTCTTCTCCTCCGCCTACTTAGATGTTTCAGTTCAGCGGGTTTGCCTCCTATCGGATACTATGTCTTCAACATAGTGGGTTGCCCCATTCGGATATCTACGGATCAATTCGTGTGTGCCAATCCCCGTAGCTTTTCGCAGCTTATCACGTCCTTCTTCGCCTCTGAGAGCCTAGGCATTCCCCATACGCCCTTATTTTGCTTATTGTACTTGTTTTATCAAGTGTTATATACTATACAACACCCGAAATTTGTGCTTTCTATTATATTTTTATTTTTTCTTTTCTCAATATGTCAATGAACGGTTTTCTAATAATTAGTCCTTAGTAATTAGTAACTAGTTTTCACTAATACTTTTCACTATTCACTATTCACTCGAATAGTGGAGAATATCGGAGTCGAACCGATGACCTCCTGCGTGCAAGGCAGGCGCTCTAGCCAGCTGAGCTAATCCCCCGTTTCTTTAGTGATCAGTTAACAGTTTTTAGTTAACACTACTTAAAACGGTTAGCAAACCTCTAGAATTTCCTCTTAAAACTTTAAAATAGTAGTCCCGGGCAGACTCGAACTGCCGACCCCTACATTATCAGTGTAGTACTCTAACCAGCTGAGCTACGAGACTCTGTTTCTTTAAGTTTTATTGTATTATTTGAACCAACAGCGAGAGTAAATGCTATATAAAACACTAATCTATATCTTTCTCTAGAAAGGAGGTGTTCCAGCCGCACCTTCCGGTACGGCTACCTTGTTACGACTTAGCCCCAGTTACTAGTTTTACCCTAGGCAGCTCCTTACGGTCACCGACTTCAGGTACCCCCAGCTTCCATGGCTTGACGGGCGGTGTGTACAAGGCCCGGGAACGTATTCACCGGATCATGGCTGATATCCGATTACTAGCGATTCCAGCTTCACGGAGTCGAGTTGCAGACTCCGATCCGAACTGAGACCGGTTTTGAAGATTCGCATCATGTCACCATGTAGCTGCTCTCTGTACCGGCCATTGTAGCACGTGTGTGGCCCAGGACGTAAGGGCCGTGATGATTTGACGTCATCCCCACCTTCCTCACGGTTTGCACCGGCAGTCTCGTTAGAGTTCCCGACTTCACTCGCTGGCAACTAACGACAGGGGTTGCGCTCGTTATAGGACTTAACCTGACACCTCACGGCACGAGCTGACGACAACCATGCAGCACCTTGAAAGACGTCCGAAGAAATTACTGTTTCCAATAACGTCGTCTTCCATTTAAGCCCTGGTAAGGTTCCTCGCGTATCATCGAATTAAACCACATGCTCCACCGCTTGTGCGGGCCCCCGTCAATTCCTTTGAGTTTCACACTTGCGTGCGTACTCCCCAGGTGGGATACTTATCACTTTCGCTTAGCCACTCAGATAAAATCCGAACAGCTAGTATCCATCGTTTACGGCGTGGACTACCAGGGTATCTAATCCTGTTCGCTACCCACGCTTTCGTCCATCAGCGTCAATCCATTAGTAGTAACCTGCCTTCGCAATTGGTATTCCATGTAATATCTAAGCATTTCACCGCTACACTACATATTCTAGTTACTTCCTAAAAATTCAAGCCCTACAGTATCAATGGCAGTTTCCTAGTTGAGCTAGGAGATTTCACCACTGACTTATAAGGCCGCCTACGGACCCTTTAAACCCAATGATTCCGGATAACGCTTGGATCCTCCGTATTACCGCGGCTGCTGGCACGGAGTTAGCCGATCCTTATTCCTACAGTACCGTCAAGCCTCTACTCGTAGAGGTGTTTCTTCCTGTATAAAAGCAGTTTACAACCCATAGGGCAGTCATCCTGCACGCGGCATGGCTGGATCAGGCTTGCGCCCATTGTCCAATATTCCTCACTGCTGCCTCCCGTAGGAGTCTGGTCCGTGTCTCAGTACCAGTGTGGGGGATCTCCCTCTCAGGACCCCTACCCATCATCGTCTTGGTAAGCCGTTACCTTACCAACTAACTAATGGGACGCATGCTCATCTTGTACCGTTGGAACTTTAATAATCAGAAGATGCCTTCCAATAATACTATGAGGTATTAATCCAAATTTCTCTGGGCTATCCCCCTGTACAAGGTAGATTGCATACGCGTTACGCACCCGTGCGCCGGTCTCAAGGAAGCAAGCTTCCTCTACCCCTCGACTTGCATGTGTTAGGCCTGCCGCTAGCGTTCATCCTGAGCCAGGATCAAACTCTTCATCGTATATTTTTTATATTGTACGATAAAAACTAGTGTATTTAATTCGCCTCTACTCTCTTATTTTTATAATTTAAATCACTCTAAATTATGCTGTCAATTCAATATGTCTATGAACGTGTCTTTCGTATTTTAAACCTCTAACTCCAAAACTTGCGTCTCTGTGTTAGCGGCTGCAAAACTACAACCTTCTTTTTAATCTCACAAGATTTATTTGATATTTTTTTTATCTTAAATCTCACTCAATATGTATCTGAACTTCGCTTGTTTTGCGGGGTGCAAAGATAATTAGTTTTTTAATTCCGACAAGCTTTTTTTTGAAAATATTTTTTTTCTTTTCTTAAAAACCCAAAACTCTCGTTTTATCTTCATTAATCTACCAAAGAACCTCTGCGGTAATGCGGATGCAAAAGTAGTCACTTTTTAGTAGTTTCCTAATGTTTTTGAAACTATTTTTAAATATATTTTTTAGCACTTTAATTTTCAATTACTTACAATAAAAACTTTTTTACTTGTCAATTAAATACTACTATTACCATATTAAGTTATGACATTTTTTATTAATCAAAACGAATTGCTTTTACAGGAGAAATTTTAGTTATAATATAGGATGGAATTATCAAGACAAGAACACAAACACATACTGTACCTAAATTCAATAACAAAATATAAAAAATATTAATATCAACTGGAGCTTGACTTACATAATAATTCTCAGGATCCAATTTTATTACTCCAAAATATTTCTGAATTAACAAAAGTGATATCGCAATAAAATTACCCCATATTAAACCTCTTGTAATAATATGAAAAGCATTATATAAAAAAACCTTCCTTACTAACCAATTATTTGCACCAATAGCTTTTAAAACACCAACCATTTGAGTGCGCTCCAGAATTAAAACAAGCAATGCAACTGTCATGTTAATAGTAGAAACTATTATCATCACTATTAGTATTACTAAAATATTAAAATCGAAGAGTTTTAACCACTCAAATATACTGTAATATTTTTCTTTTATTGTTACACAATTATATATAGGAGGGATTTCTTTATTAATTTCCCTTCCTTGTTGTTCAATTTTTGAAAAATCATTTAAAAAAACCTCAAAAGAACCAACTTCATTGTTTTGCCACTTATTAATGTGTTGAATATGTTTTATATCTCCTAAAACAAAATTAGCATCGAACTCTTCAAACCCTGAGTTAAATATTCCAACTAACTTAAAACTTCTTAGATTATAACCTTTATTGCCTTCCTTCACAAAATAGGTTCTACAAATATCATTTAACTTTAGGCTTAACCTATTTGCAAGATATTGCGACATTATAACTTCATCAGTCCTCTTTTTACTCATTGAAGGCAACACCCCTTCTACTAAGTATTCTTTAATGCTTTCCCAATTATAATCTTCACCCACACCTTTAAAAAGAACACCCTCAACAGTCTCTTCTGTACGAATCATTGCAGCTTTCATTGCAACAGCTTGTATGTGTTTAATCCCCTCTACACTTTCAAATTTTGGATAAAAATTTTGCTCAGTAGAAATAGGCTTAACACTCACTTGAGATTGATTGTCATCATGATTTGTAATTATCACATGACCATTAAATGATGAAATCTTATCTCTTATCTTATTTTGCAAACCAATTCCTGTGGCTATAGAAATAATCATCATTATTATACTAATTGCAATTGCAATAATCGCTATTTTTATAATTGGTGAAGAAACACTACTTTTATGGCTCTTAGCCGATATTAATCTTTTGGCTATAAAATATTCTAAATTCAAATTATTTATGCTTAATAAATTTATGTTCAAAAATACGTTTTTATTTTTTGTGGTAGTTATCTTTTCTTGCGGAAATTCAATAAAGAATAATGGAAGTTCAAAAGAAAAAGAGACAACAAATAATAGAGAGAAAGAATCTTTTGAGCTTTCAAAAAAAATTTTAAATAAAAATGACATAAAAACGGGTGCAGATAATTATATTGAATATTTGCCTTTATTAAAAAACAAAAAAATAGGAGTTATTACTAACCAATCAGGGATATTATCTAATAGCAATCATTTAGTTGATTTTCTTTTATCTAAAAACATTAATGTAAAAACAATATTTGCCCCTGAACATGGCTTTAGAGGCACAGCAGATGCAGGTGAGGTTATAAAAGACGGAAAAGATACCAAAACAAGCTTACCAATTATTTCATTATATGGAAATAACAAAAAACCAAAAAAAGAACAATTAGCAGGTCTTGACATTTTAGTTTTTGACCTACAAGATGTTGGCGCTCGTTTTTATACTTATATTTCATCTTTACATTACATAATGGAGGCTTGTGCTGAAAACAACATCTCTCTTATTATTTTAGACAGACCAAACCCAAACGGGAATATCATTGATGGCCCTGTACTTGAAGAAATTCATCACAGTTTTGTTGGCATGCACAAAATTCCTGTATTACACGGCATGACAATTGGTGAATATGCAAAAATGATAAATGGTGAAAAGTGGCTAAAGAATGGTATTCAATGTACTATTAAAATTGTAAAATGCATAAACTATACTCATGATATGTTTTATGATTTACCTGTAAAGCCATCACCTAATTTACCAAATGCACAAGCAATTAATCTGTATGCAAGTTTGTGTTTTTTTGAAGGAACAAATGTAAGTGTAGGCAGAGGAACCGAGAAGCAATTTCAAATTTATGGTTCGCCAAATTTACCAAAAAGTAATTTTAGTTTTACACCAAAACCAAACGAAGGTGCAAAGGATCCTTTATACAATGGGAAACTATGTTATGGCGAGGATTTAAGTCAAACTCCTAAAGTAAAACAACTGGAATTAAAGTGGTTGATAAAAGCCTATAATGAAACCAGTGATAAGACCAAGTTTTTCAATTCTTTTTTTACTAAACTTGCGGGAACAACAAAACTACAGGAACAAATTGAAAAAGGACTTTCTGAAAAAGAAATAAGAGACTCTTGGAAAAATGAGCTAGACAATTTTAAAACTATGAGAGCAAAATACCTTATATACCAATAAAAAACAAATCATTACTAGAAAGGTATTTTCTCTTTCATTTTCTCCACAATATTATAAGCCGCAGGACATATGGCGATATTCTTTAATGTTAAGCTGGAGATTTGTTGAAATTTTTTTCTATCAGTATGAGGAAATTCTCGACATGCTTTTGGCCTAACATCATATATAAAACATTTATTATCATTATCTAAGAAAACACAAGGTACACTTTGCAATACATAATCGTTATCTTCGTCAATTCTAAGAAACTGCTCTATGAATTGTTGAGGCTTCTGTCTTAAACTTTTAGAAATTCGCTCAATATCTGCTGTAGTAAACAATGGGCCTGTCGTTTTACAACAATTTGCACATTCTAAGCAATCTGTCTTTTTAAACTCTGCATCGTGCAAATCTTGCATGATGTAGTCTAAATTTTTTGGTGTACGTTTTTTTAACTTATCGAAATATTTTTTGTTTTCGTTATGCTTATCTTTGGCAAGTTTTCCGAGTTCGTTTAAATTTGGCTTTAGCATTTTCTATAATTTCTTTTGCAAAGTTAAACAACTTGAAACGTGTAACCCTAAACTTTAGATAAAAAGTAATGAAAGATCTCTTCGGAAAAGCCATTTTGGATTACCAAACCAATAATAAGCCAGAAAACATAATCACAGAGACAACAATTAGTGAAGCTGATGAAATGAGCGTTTCTTATTTGTTTAGAGACTATTCTTCCATGCCTAAACTAGAAAAAAAAGCCTTACAACTTTCAAAAGGTGATGTATTAGATATTGGTTGCGGAGCTGGAAGTCATTCTTTATATCTCAAAAACAAAAAAAAACTAAACGTTTTTGCTATTGATATTTCGGAAAACGCTATTTCTGCTTGTAAATTAAGAGGCTTAAACAATGTTACTGTTGAAAATATTTTAAATTATTCTCCTAATAAAAAATTTGACACCATTCTATTACTAATGAATGGCACTGGTATTTTTGAAAGATTAAATAAAATTAGCACCTACCTCCAAAAACTTAAAAACCTTTTAAATGATGAGGGACAAATATTAATCGATTCTTCAGATATAATTTATATGTTTGACCAAGATGAAGATGGCGCTTATGAAATCCCAGCTAATGGTTATTATGGTGAGTTGCGCTTTGACATTTCTTATAAAGGCGAAAAAGAAATTCCTTTTGACTGGTTATATTTAGATTATAACACATTACAAAATGCCGCACATGCTAATGGTTTCCAGTGTGAATTAATCCTTGAAGGAGATCATTTTGATTATTTGGCCAGATTAACTCATTTATAATTTGAAATTAGCTATTAAAATAATCCCAAACTATAAATATGTTCCTTAATTTTAAATCTACAATTCAATCAAATTGGTTGTTTCAATGATATCTTGTATTGCTTTGTACAAAATATCTAAATCTTCTTGCGAATTATAGACATTCATAGAATATCTTATATAAATGTTATCATTCAAGGGCATTACAGGTATTTGAATTTGATATTTATCATATAATAAATTCTTTAATTCCAAAGGATATTTTGTTCTAACTGGAATACTTGCCATTTGACCTAAAAAATCAGAATGAATGGGGCAAATAGGCTTTGTATTTAACAAATTACAAAAGCGTTGATAATTAGCAATCACTATCTGTTTACATTCTTGCGATTTTTGTTTCCAATTATTTACTTCTAAAAATTCAATTACTTTAGGAGTGCACAAATAAGCCGAATAATCATTTGTCCCTTGTAATTCATGATAATCTAAAAATTGTGTTTCTCCTGCAACAACAGGTTCATAACCCCAACTTACAACCAAAGGAGCTAAATCATTTTGAAGTTTTTCTTTAACATATAAAAATGAACACCCCTTTGGTGCTAACATCCATTTATGTAAAGTTCCTGTATAATAATCCGGGTTTAACTCTTGAATATCTAAATCAATATGTCCTGGAACATGAGCACCATCAATAATTGTTATTAATCCTAATTCCTTTGCTTTGTCGCAAATTTCTTTTACTGGAAAAATCAAAGCTGTAGCACTCGATATTTGATTTAAAAAAATCACTTTTGTTTTACTGGTATATCCTTTCCAAAACTCATCAAGGATTTGCTCCTTAGATATTATTGGCAATGATATTTCTTGCCTTATGTATTTCGTCCCATTTTTTTTGCAACAGAAATTCCAAGTTCTATCCATTGCTCCATATTCATGATTAGTAGTTAAAATTTCATCACCAGCTTGTAACTTTAAACTTCTCATTATGACATTTGCCGCAAATGTAGGATTTGGTGTAAAGAACAAATCTTGTGCTTTACATCCAACATGAACAGACAAACTTTCACGAGCAATCTTTAAATACCCTTTTAATTTATTTTGAACAAAGAATACAGGATCATTTTCTAATTCTAATTGAAATCTTTGATATTCTTCAAAAATAGCTTTTGGACAAGCTCCAAAAGAACCATGATTCAAAAAGGTAATAGCTGGGTTAAGATAAAACTCTGACTTCATAAAAGATATATTTTATGTAAAAATAAAAATCTCAGAACAATAATGTCTGAGATCTTTAAATAAATTATTTCTTAAAAAATTCTATTGCATATATTTCATCATAATACCTTGCAATTCTAAACCCCATTCTTGACCAGCTGCCATATTTTTTTTAACCAATTCTGCTGCATTATCTCCCATTTTTTTTCCAACTGGAGAATTGTAAAACTTCAACATTTCTTTTACTTCCGCATGAGTATAGGTCTCCATATAAATCTTAGCCATTTTATCATACAAGGAAGGTAAAGAGGCATCAAATTCT
Organism: Flavobacterium sp. KY-23415; assembly: GCF_055384985.1. Taxonomy (NCBI): domain Bacteria; kingdom Pseudomonadati; phylum Bacteroidota; class Flavobacteriia; order Flavobacteriales; family Flavobacteriaceae; genus Flavobacterium; species Flavobacterium sp. KY-23415. Next base: position 987,016 of record NZ_AP044001.1, read on the forward strand.
TTCGAGAAATCGGCTCTTTTTGTTTCAGGGATACTTTGCATAACTTGTTCTTTTGCTAACTCCATTTGAGCACCAGAACCCGAAGCTTTTAAAACTTTTAAAACATCCTCTTTAAACGCATCTTGTGCTATCCCTAATTGAGCAATAAACAGTATTACTACTGTACAAAACATTTTTTTCATATTAAATTTAATTTATAGTTTTTAAGGTATATTCAAATATTTGTGTGTTTGCAAAGAAATCCTCCATTTAGGATTATTCATCACATAATCAATAATTAAAGGAGTCATTTCTTCTTTTTTACTCCATTCTGGCTGTAAAAATAAAATAGCATTTTTATTTACTTTAGCCGCTTGTTCTTCTGCAAATTGAAAATCATGCTTATTATAGATTATTACCTTCAATTCATCTGCAATATCATAGGCACCTTGAACTGGTAATTTCATTTTCTTTGGAGATAAACAAAACCAATCCCAAGATCCCGTAACAGGATAAGCTCCTGAAGTCTCGATATGAACCTTCATTCCATTCGCTTTAAGCTTAGAAGTAATTAAAGACATATCCCAAGTTAGTGGTTCTCCTCCAGTTACAACAACAGTTTCTGCATATTTTTTTGCATTTGCAACAATTATGTCTGTAGCTGTAGGAGGATGCAAATCAGCGTTCCAACTTTCTTTCACATCACACCAATGACAACCCACATCGCAACCACCAATTCTTATAAAATATGCAGCAGTTCCTGTATGATAACCTTCCCCTTGAATTGTATAAAACTCCTCCATTAAAGGCAACATTTCCCCTTTTTCTACTGCTAATTGTATTTCTTTCTGTAACATTTCTAATTAAAATAGTTTGCAAAGATACAATTTGAAGTCAGAAGTTAGACGTTAGAAGTCAGAAATTTAGAGTAACACTAAATTGATGCTTAAAGTAAACTTGAATTTACGATTGGTTCTTGAAATTGTTATTGATATTGATTACTTTTGAATTTAAATATTACTAAAGATGAGCAAAACAGAAGATTTCAGTAAACATATAACAGAAGGATACACTTGTAAAGGAGATTTTATTACGCTCGGTGGTGCAATACTAGAAGGACAACCCGTAGAAAACACTCACGTAAATATACCTCTAAAAACTTTAAATCGTCACGGATTAATTGCTGGAGCAACGGGTACTGGAAAAACAAAAACTATACAAGTTTTGTCGGAACAATTATCGCAAAATGGGATTCCTGTATTAATGATGGACATTAAAGGCGATTTTTCTGGCATTGCTGTTCCTGGAGAAGAGAAACCATTTATAACAGACAGACATGCTAAAATTACTCTTCCATATGAAACAAAAGGATTTCCTGTCGAATTAATGACCATTTCTGAACAAAATGGGGTTCGTTTGCGCGCAACAGTCTCAGAATTTGGCCCTGTTTTATTTTCTAGAATTTTAGATCTTAATGACACACAATCTGGTGTTGTTTCTGTTGTTTTTAAATATTGTGATGATAACAATATTCCTCTTCTTGATTTAAAAGATTTCAAAAAAGTATTACAATATGCTACTGAAGAAGGTAAAGATGAATTTACTGAAAAATATGGAAGAATATCCACCGCATCAACTGGTTCAATTTTAAGAAAAACGATAGAACTTGAGCAGCAAGGTGCGGAATTATTTTTTGGAGAGAAATCTTTTGAAATTGATGATTTAATGCGCATTGATGAAAACGGAAATGGTTATATCAATATCATCCGTTTAACCGATATTCAAGACAGACCTAAACTTTTTTCTACATTCATGTTAAGTTTACTAGCTGAAATTTACAACACGATGCCAGAACAAGGCGATGCTGGAAGACCAGAACTAGTTATTTTTATTGATGAAGCTCATTTGATATTTGACCAAGCTAGCAAAGCATTACAAGATCAAATTGAATCTATTGTAAAATTAATTCGCTCTAAGGGAATTGGAGTTTATTTCATTACACAAAACCCAATGGATGTTCCAAGTAGTGTTTTAGCACAATTGGGATTAAAAATACAACATGCATTACGTGCTTTTACGGCTAATGATAGAAAAGCAATTAAAGAAACTGCTCAAAACTATCCTATCTCTGACTACTACAAAACAGATGAAGTATTGACTTCTCTTGGAATTGGGGAAGCATTTGTGACTGCTTTAAACGAAAAAGGAATTCCAACTCCTTTAGCAGCAACGATGTTGAGAGCTCCAATGAGCAGAATGGATATTTTAACAGAAACAGAAATAAACAACTCTATTGCTAAATCTAAATTAGCCAAAAAATATAATGAAGTTATTGATAGAGAAAGTGCTTATGAAATTTTAAATAAGAAAATTGAAGAAGCGCAAAAAATAGCCGCTAAAGAAGAGGCCAAAAAAGAGGAAGAGAAAGAAAACAAAAAAAGTAGCTCATCCAGAGGTAGTTCTACATCCAATACGATTACAAAAGGAGTTGTAAAAGTATTAACAAGTGCTACTTTTATTAGAGGTGCTATGGGTGTTTTAATGAAAATGTTTAAGAAATAACCCGCTATTAAAAAAATAAAAAAATGCAAAGAGTTAAATTTATTGAATTAGGTTTTAAAAAAAACTTTGACACATTAATAGCCTGCATTGGAATTTTATGTTTGGTTATAGGGGTAACAAGTTTATTCCTATTTCCTTCAAGCAGATTATCAGGTCTGTCTGGATTTTCTGCTGCGTTGATTATGTTTCCTCAATTTAAAAGTTTTTTCTACAAAAGACACATCGTTTGGAATAAAATGGGTGGAAACATAAAGATTAACACCAAGAGTAAACGCTTTCTTTTTTCAGACCTAGAAAATGTAATTTTTACAAATGAAAAATTAGTTCTCAATTACAAAAACAAATCGCAAATGAATTTTTCGCTAAGCAATATTCATAAAGATGACATTCATAAATTAAAAGAAATATTCAACAACAAACAACTGAAGTAGATTTTGAATGCTTCGCCCCTTGCAATGACATCACAATGAAAAAATACTTTATACAAAAAACTCCATTTGTTGTTCCAACGACAGATGGGAAATTAATTGAAGAACATCACGGCATTCCAGCTACTGGAAATGCAGCCATTTCAATCGCACATATGATTGCTCCTCCAAAATGGAGTGAACCCTTTCAAACACCAGAATTTGAAGAATATACCTATATTATTTCTGGCAAGAAGCAGTTTATCATTGAAGGAGAAACTATAATTTTGGAAGCTGGACAATCCATAAAAATTGAAGCAAATACTAGGGTACAATATTCAAACCCTTTTGACTTACCATGCGAATATATAGCAATATGCAAACCCGCTTTTGATTTTACCAAAGTACATCGTGAGAAGTTTTAGTTATCTTTTTTTGTTGTTGGTTCTATGTTAGTAGGTTGAAAAGTTGATTTTTTTAATTACTCCTTCTTCATATCCTTCAGCAATCCAAAAGCAAAATAAGCCACAATTCCGCCTCCCAAAACAATGCAAAACCACATAAACAATTGGGTTTGCCAAAATGGTTTCTCAGTTAATTGTATTTCTTTTTTTTCTACTTTTTTAAAATTGGTTATCGTTGCTTTTGGTATTCCTAGACTAAAACTTTGAACAAAATTAGCTAAATCATAAGATGGTTTTGAATAAGCAGAATCAATAACCACTTCATAATTTCCATTGGCTTTTAATTTTGAAACAATGATAATTGGCTTCTGAAATAATTGAATATCATTGATTGCTAAAGGCTGATTATCTTTATTCTCAATTTCTATAATAAACTTTTTTTCATTCAAATGATCAATGTCGAAGATTGAACTGTTTTTAGAATTAAGCTGAAAAGTTGAAATCACTTCTTCATATTTCTCTATCCTTTTCCTAATCTTTCGTTCTTTATTGACAATTAATTTTGCATCACGAGCATACAAATCTGTATTTATATCAAAGGAAATCGCATCAATCTGATGTTTTTTATCCGCAGAAAATACAATTTGAGTTACTTTTTTTTCATTATCTACAATAATATAATACCTAAACGTTTTTAACGCAATAAGTTCTTCTGGCAAAAGTTGATTTTCATAGATTCCAATATCTTGCACATCTATTGGAAGCGTTTTTTTATCATTAAAATCGATTCGCAAATAATTGTAATTATTAGCTGGAAAATAAACGTTTTTTTCTAGAGTAGTCCCTTGTTGAGACACTAAACCAGACAAGGTTTGATTGGCTACAAGACCAAACCAAGCTATAGTATCATTGCTTCCACTTATAGAATAATTTTTAGTCAAGGTAGTATTTCCAATACTCAAACAGAATTGATTGATTTTATTTCCTGTTTCATTTTGAATTATTATGGATGTGATAGAATCTTTAATGCTTTTTTTTGAAACTATTTTAAACACATTATAATGTTTTAATTTTCGATTAAAATCATAAATCACATAAGGTACTTCTTTTTTGTTTCTATCAAATATTCTAAAATAATCAATATTTTCATTCGCTGCTGCTCGAACTTCTGGTGAAAGTTGAATTTGGTGCAAACCCTCTCCCTTAATATTCTTAATTTCACCTTTATAATTTTGGGCAAACCCAAATAAAAAATTAAACATTAAAAATAAACTACTATACTTCTTCATCTGAACTTGATTTTGGAGTTTCATCAACAACTAATTTTTTTATTTTTTGGTAAACAAACGAGATGATTAAAATTAGAACCCCTAAAAGTATAAAAGCAATAATTTTACCCGTTTCGGAAACATTTTTAATATCGTAGATAAATAATTTTAAAATGGTTATTCCTAATAATGAAAGTGCAATTATTCTTAAGTTTTTCCATTGTTTTTTAATTCCGATAATTAAGAATACAAAAGAAAAAATCCCCCAAAGTATTGGGTAACCAATTTTAATAATTTGACGTTTAACAGTGTCCAATTTTAACGCTATAAACGTTTCTTTTTTATATTGAATTGTATTATCATTTACTGTCTTTGGGAATTTCTCACTCAATTCTGCCAAACTACTATTCGTTGTAGAAAATGACAAACCATGAATCATAATTTCATTACTCAATACATATACAATTGCAAAAACAAATAACCAAGGAACAAATTTGTTTTTTAGAACCTCAATTTTAGGCTCAACAGCTACTCTTTTAAATAGATTATACCCAAGATAAATTAAACATATTAAGACAATATAATGAAAATAAAACGCATAATTAGTATTTGTATTATGCGCTAAATTTTGAATTATTTCGCGATTAGGTAGCCTATAAAAAGACAAGATATAGACTCCGATTGATAAAACAGCAACAGTTGATACAGCAAGTATTAGTAATTCGTGTTTTTTCTTGGTAACAATGAACAATAACAAAGCTACAAACACAAAATGATAGACAACAACAAAAGATTCTGCTGAAGCTGCATTTGCAATTAACTGATAGACTTGATATTGAATTTCTAAAAACCCTAATGCATATGTTAATAAAACAGCACCAACAAGAACAATCTGTTTGTAATGCTTTACACCTAAACCTTCCATTGCATCGTTTTCTTTTTTCAATAAAATATATGTTAAATAAAACGACACACAAACTACGAATCCTGAAATAAACAATGGATTAATAATAATTGACAAAGTTTCATTTGGCAAACTATACTTTGTCCAGTCTAATAATAGACTAATAAAAGTGAGTATTTGTACAACTATTGCGGCTAACTTAAAATGGTTGATCTTAGATTTTTGAGATAACCAGAATAATAAAACTGCTTCTGCTGCCCAAAATATTGTGATTTGATTTCCTTCAAACTGAATTGGAATTGTTAGCGTTACAAAAGTTAGCGCAAGTCCTATTAATAAATAGATGGCGTTTTTATCTAATCCGAATTTTTTATATAAAATTATTGCATAGATTACATTATAGAAAGCCAACAACAAGGTAAACAACCCTTTAAATTCTATTCCCCAATTATGGATTATTCCCATTCCCATTCCAAAGAAAAAGAATGTATTCGCAACAAGAATAAAATATTCAATAATTGAAAAAGTCCCTTTATTTCTAATGTTATTCAACACAATTATTACACTAAAAATGAAATAGAATATAGTAGCAAAAGCAATTGCTCCTACATGAGGCAATTTGTTATCATACAACTCTTTCCCATACCAAGAAGCAAACAATATTGAAGTGAATAAAAAAGCTAAAACAGTAACAACTTTCCATTTTTTAAAATAGGCTATTCCGAGTATCCCCAAATTTAAAATTGCAATATATGTAAACAAAACCAGATAGTTGCCTGATCCTGTACTTACCATAAAAGGAACTGCAAAACCACCAATGAGCGATAAAACAGCTAATTCTTGTCGATTATAAGACACTGAAACCAATGTGCTAAAAGCAGTAATGGCAACCATTATAACAAAAGCAACTGTTTGACTAAACAAATGATAATCGTGAAAAGCAATAGAGATAGTAAAATAGAATATACTTATTGCTCCTGCAACTAGCACTGAGCTAAAAGCAGCATAATTCTTTTTTAGTTTATGAGCAATTGTCATTACTAATGAACCACACAAAATTCCTATTCCAACTCGAGCTGACTCATTAATCCATTCTTTATCAATAGCAAATTTCACAAAGAAACTTATCCCAAGAACAAGAATAAGAATACCAATTTTATTGATAAGGTTTTCTCCAATAAACTTCTCTAAATCAGGATTTTTTTCTTTAAATGTTTCAAACCACGATTTTTGAGGAACTGCAACTGGTCTTGGTCTTACAGGTTTTTCAACAATTGGTCTTTGCCCAATTGAAGCAACAACCTCAATGGGTTTGTCTGCAATGGGTTTTATTATCTCTGGTTGTATCTTTTCAACCTTAGGAATCGGGATTTCTTCACTTGGTTTTTCTACAATAATTGGTTTAACAGGTTTAACAACCTCTTTTTCTACAACTTCATTCCTCTGATGCTGAATAGTATTCCGAGCTATTTCATCTTGAATACCACGTAATTTATCATTCAAACTAGATACAGTCTTCTGTAGGTCTTTAAACTTTATATTTATATTGTTATTTACAATATACAAATACAAAATAACACCAATTAGCAAAATAGTCTCCATAGAAATATCCATTTAAGTAACCTCAAATGTAGCTTTTTATTTCTTCCTATTGAAACTTTATCAATCTATTCTCTTAATAATTGTAGGATTCTTTGCTCAATTGGTTCGGTTTCCCAAATTTCTTCAATGCTTTCCATCGCTAAAATCTCTTGCATTATAGCATCTTGTTTGTCACCTATAGCCAATGCTTCGGAATAAGGTTGATGACTGAATGTTACTCTACTATAGAGAGGAATCCATCTTTCTGGATGTTTTTCGGAAAACCATTTTTCAATTTTCTTTTGTAGTAAAAACTTAGCGTCTGCTGTTTTTGTACTCATTTCTATAAAGTTGCGATAGGATAATTCTGCAATCGCATCTGTATTTGGTTTTCGTGAATTTTGATATTCATTAAAAATAGTTTCCCAATCGTCACCATATTTTTCCATTAGTTCGTTTAGGACTGTAATATCTTCAAAACCTGCATTCATACCATGTCCGTAGAAAGGTACAATTGCATGACAAGCATCTCCAATTAAAGCTACTTTATCATTATGTGTCCAAGGGAAACATTTCATTGTGACTAAGTAACTCTTTGGGTTTTTAAAAAAATCTTCAACCAAATTAGGAATTACTTCTTTTGTTGAAGGAAAGTATTTAGCAAAGAAATCAACAAGCTTTTCTTTTGTGTCTAATTGTTCAAAAGAGTTTTCGCCTTTAAACGGCATGAATAATGTGCATGTAAAACTTCCGTCAAGATTTGGAAGCGCAATAAGCATAAAGTTACCTCTAGGCCAAATGTGTAGAGAACTTTTATCTAATTTATGTGTTCCGTCTGCATTGGCAGGTATATTTAATTCTTTATACCCAATTTCAAGAAAGTCTTGAGAATAATTAAACATACTTTGTCTTTGCATTCTATGACGTACTCTTGAGAAAGCACCGTCAGAACCAAAAATCATATCATATTTATAGGCTGTCCATTCGCCATGTTCTTCTTTACCAATATGCAATGTTGCATCTCCAAGAGTAACATCCCAAACTTTGTGTTCAAAGAAAAATTCTACACCTTTTTCTTCAGCCAAGTCAATCATTTTACGATTTAAAACACCTCGTGATAAAGAATAAATAGATTCGCCTTCTTTTCCATATTTCTGATAATTTAGCGATTGATCCATTAAATGAATAGCTCTTTTATCCATCGGAAGACCAATTTTTCTAATCTCTTGATCCACTCCAATAATTTCCAAGGCTTTCCATCCTCTATTTGACATTGCCAAATTGATACTTCTTCCAGAAAATTGTATTTTTCTAATATCTGGACTTCTGTCATAGACATGAACAATGTGCCCGGCCTTTTTTAGATATATGGCCAACAAAGAACCTACTAATCCTGCTCCAACTACGGCAATCTTTTTTTGGTTTTGCATGAAAAAACGCTATAAATATTGAAATACAAAAATACTAATTAATAAAACTTAACCCTAGAGAAACATACATTTTTATGTTTTAATCATAACATAACATTAAAAACCTTGAATTAACCTCTCAATATCTTCTATTTCAATTGGCATATCAATTGATAAATTAATGCATCCGTTTTTAGTAATTAGATAATCATTTTCCAATCTACAACCAATTCCTTCCTTTCTAATATAGATTCCAGGTTCGCAAGTGAGTATCATTCCTTCTTCAAAAGGTCGAGAGTATAACCCAACATCATGCACGTCTAGTCCCAAATAATGAGCTGTTCCATGCATAAAGTATTTTTTATAGGCTGGAAAATCTGGGTTTTGTTTCTTTATTTCCTCTTCAGTAATTAAACCTAACTGGATTAATTCAAACTCAACAAATTCAGCCATTTTCGCCTCATAATCTTTCGGCAAAAGTCCTGGTTTAAACAATTGCTCTCCTTTTTTAAGACAATTTAAAACCGACTGATACACCGCGCTTTGTCGTTCCGAAAATTTGCCATTTACGGGCACACATCTTGTTGTATCTGAATTATAATTAGCATAACAAACTCCAAAATCTACAAGAACCATTTCGCCATCTTTACAAACCTCTTTATTAAAATTATAATGCAAAGCACATGCGTTTTTCCCAGAAGCTACAATGGGTTTAAATGCATGACGAGTTCCTCCTCCTTTTACCATTTCATAAGTAAGTTCTGCTTCTAGCTCATATTCTTTTACATTTGGTTTTATAGCTTTCAACAAACCTTTAAAGCCTTTGACACTTATTGCAATTGCTTCTTGAATCAACTTAATCTCTTCTGCTGATTTTACTGGTCTTAGTTCACGGGTAATTTTAGCGACTCTATCATACTGATGTAGTGGGTATTTTTGTTTGCACCAAGCAATCATTCTATCTTGACGCGTTTCGATCTCTGAAGTTACTCTTTTAATATGTTCATTGTGTCCTAAATAAAACACATCTGATTCGAAAGCAAATAACTGGATTGTTTTTTCAAACTCATGTATCCATTTTACATTTCTGATTCCTGAAATTTCAACCACTTCTTCTTTGGTTAAGAAATCCCCTTCCCATATTTTGGAATACTCACTTACCTCTTTAACAAATAAAATCGCTCTATTTTCTTTTTTTGTTGCATTAGGAAACAAAACTAAAATTGTTTCATCTTGGTCTATTCCAGACAAATAGAACAAATCATTATTTTGAGCAAATCCCATAACATCGTCTGCATTATTGGGCATTACATCATTTGATGTTATAATAGCCATACTATTGGATTGCATTTTCTCGCAAAACCTTTTTCTGTTTTCTACAAATAATGAATTTGGAATCTTATTATATCTCATAATTATGTTGTGTTTCAGTTGTCGCAAATTTAGTTTTTTAGGATTTACTATCGAGTAATTATTCTTTGTTTTACAAAATTGTTCGTCTTTGTTATAATTATTTAAAAACAAAAAAAGAAGAACATTCAAAAACATTCTTCTTTTCGTTTATAAGTTACTTAAAGATTATGCTATTCATTTATATATTGAATAGCACACTCTAAAACTTCATCTCTACCTTGTCGAATGCCTTCGATTGTAGGTTTAACTTCAATATCAGGGACTATGCCAATACGCTGTGTTTCTGTTTTGTCTGGATAAAAAACTCCTTTACCTGTAAAAGTAGTTGAGAAATGATTGAATATTATCTTTAAAGCTAGATTTGTTCCGTCTGCTCCAGCTGTTTGGCTACCCATTACAATTGCATTATCCGCTACACGCAAACACATAGCTGTCCATTCTGAATGACTTATCGACATTTCATTCACTAAAATAACAACCTTTCCTTTATAATTGTCTGGATTCTCTTCTCCACATATTTGAGGTTTCTCCCAAATAAATCGTCCAGGATAATTTAAATCCGCATAAATTTGTGTAGCATATTCTTTTGGAGTGTCATTTAAAAATTTAGCTAGTTCTTTATGCACATCATGAGGGTAGTTACGAATATCTATAATTAACCCCTTTGTGTTTTTAACTCTAGGTAAAATTGAATCCAGATCTTTTACATAAATATTTTCTAGATTGAGATAACCAATATTCCCTTCTACAATTTTACACTTCTCTTTATTCACTGAATTTTTTAAATCATCAAAAAAAGTATCATTATATAATTCAATGTTTTTTACTTGGTGTACTTTCTCTCTTTCAAATTCAATTTCTATTTCTTTTGATGGAAGTCTCCTTAAATTCATTATAAGATCTCTATTAAAATAAGCTTCATTGGAAGCTGGTATTTTTTTTCTATACTCCTTCTTATAATCTTGCAGCGTTTTATGATTTAATTTGACTATTACATCCCCTATTTGCATATCATTCTTTTCCGCTAAAGCTTCATTTAAGATTTTTGTAATTACAAATTTATCATCAACAATAGATAAAGTTACTGGTAAAAAATAGTGATAAAAAGGAATAGATAAATGACGATTATTTTCTAAAATATAATAATTTGCATGACTATCATTCAAATTAGTAACTAATTCTAATAAGGCATAATTATAGGATAGTTCATCCTTTGGATGTACTATTTTTGGTAAAATATCATATAAACATTGCTCCCATTTTTTATCCGTTTTATATTTATTAGGAGCAAAATATTCTATTATATTCCAATATCTAAAAAGTGTTAATAATCTGTATTTCTTTTCTTTCCATGTAAAATATTCCGGTGTTTTTTCATGCTGAAGATTTAATACTCCACCTCCGTCGGATTTGTCATAAATGTAGTATTGCTCTCCTTGAAATCTATTTTCTTTTATTAAATCTAATGTTTTAGATAACTTATTAGAAAAAAGAGAAGTAGTATTAAACCAAGAAAAATCTAAATTTTTATAAAAATACCTTTCTTCTGGAAGTTTATCTACAATCTTTACTTTAGGCACTTCTCCTAATGTAGCAATCCAATTTTCAATTACAGTTGAAAATTTTTCTTTTGTGTCACTTTTCTCTACTTTTTGCAAAATAGAGAACAATTGTTCATCCCAATCATACTGACCAGCAGCAACATTGGGATGATAATATTTTAAAAAGCCCCAAACTTTACAAACCGCTGTAAACTTTTGAACTTCCGATATTTTTTGTTGAGAAAAAGAAATTTGAAAAATCAGAAAAATGAAAATAAAAGTCTTTTTCATACAACCAATTTACTTCTTAAACTCAATCTTATTCCCCACATTCATTCCTTGCGATTTAGCAAAAACACCACACATTTGGAACAACATTCTTGCACCCACATTACCATCCCAATCATTTTCTCCTTGTGCTACTTCTACTAAATCAAAACCAATAATTTCTTTACCCGATTCTACCAATCTATTTAACAAATAAACTGCTTGTTCATACGAAAATCCTCCTGGAACTGGAGTACCGGTGTTTGGACAGTACAAAGCATTCATTCCATCAATATCAAACGAAACACAAACTTTTTCTGGTAACGAGCCGATAATTGAATCACACAGGTGTTGCCATGTATTCCCTTCAAATAGCTGTTTTTTCATATCCAAATCGGTATGAACCAATACTCTCCCGTTTTGTTTATTCACAACATCTACTTCTTGCTCACAAAAATCTCTAATTCCCACTTGGACAATTTTAGAAATTTGTGGTAACTGCAAAGCATTGTACATAATAGAAGCATGAGAATAAGTAAATCCTTCATAGGCGATTCTTAAATCCATGTGTGCATCTAAATGGAGAATCCCGAAATTGTCATATTTAGAAGACAAAGCCTCATAATAACCTAAAGGAGTGGAATGATCTCCTCCAAGAAGCACAACTTTTTTCCCTTTATCCATCCAATGTTTTACTCTCTCTTTAACTTCTGTATGCAATTCTCTACAGACTTTGTTGATTTTATCTAAATCGGTTTGTAATGCTGGGAAAACAGAAACATCTTCTCCATTCTCTAACGCTTCAATTATTGGTTGCGCTAATTCTTTATATTTTGCTGAATTTTTTGCCCAATGCTCTGGTACTTCATCCATAAAAATTCCTAATTTCCATAATTCTGGAAAATCTTGATGTAATAAATCTACTTGAAAAGAAGCGTCCAAAATAGCTTCTGGTCCTTCTGACGCACCTGCACCATAACTTACTGTAACTTCCCAAGGCACTGGAATCACAATAATTTCAGATTGTTCCGCAGAAAAAGGTAATCCAAAAATTGTAGCATCAGCCAATCCAGGTTGACTCGGATCAAAACTCTCTATAATTTGTTCTTTTGTCATTTTTAAAAAATATTTTAAACAAATATAATTGTTATCTTTTATTTTAAAAGAAAAAAGCCGAAAAGCATTTACTTTTCGGCTTCAATTATTTTTTCACTATTAAATTACTCTTTTACGAATCTAACAGAAACGTTCGAATCAACAAAATTTATTGTATATACTCCACTAGAAAGATTAGCTACATTTAATGTAGTTTCATCCCCAGAAACAATTCCATCCATTACAACTTGACCTAGCATATTATATACCTGAATTTTTTCTAAACTATCAAAAGACCCTTTTATAGTTATTGAAGAAGAAGCTGGGTTAGGATACAAAATAATTTCAGATGCTTTAATTAAGCCTTCATTTCCAAATCCTGCTTCAACTACTAAAGTAAAATTACAATTTACTGTTCCACTTCCTGACATTGTTATAGTATGAACCCCCACACCAACAGTTGTTCCAACAGCAGGACTTTGAGTAACTGTAGCATTACAGTTTGAATTAATTACATTTGTTAAACTTGCAAAACTTGGCAACACATAATTACCAGAACCATCTGCGTTTACTGTTTGATTACTTGGACAATTGATCGTTAAAGGTAATGCAGGCATAGAATAGCCAGCAGCAGAAAATTTCTCGGTCATTACTTTTACATCGGCACAGCTATAATTCATATTTATTGCTGCTTGTCTAACCGCTATAGCTGCTTGATTTTGATTTGTAGAACTATTCGTTAATGCTAAACCTTCTAAAAACGCGGTATCGGTTTTAGTCCTTCCTAGCACATCCCAAATTTTCATTAAAACTGTTGCCCAAATTTGCCCATCTGTATGTATTTGCCCTACTAATCCTCCTGGATAAGTTGCGCCATAATTGGTAGTTCTTCCACCCCAAAATTCATTATGGCCATCCCAGTTGAACATATAATGGTAAGCTGCATTAGAAGAGTTCCATTGATTTAAAGATCTACTGTTAGACTGTGCCCAATAATCACCACAACCTTCGCTTAATCCATTAACTTGTGACAAACCTGAACCACCTGTCATCCAATCATGTAATCCATGACCTAATTCATGCCAAATAACATCGCCATCTTCCCCATCATCAACACCACCTTCACCAAAAGACAAGTCATTACCAGCACCGGAATATCTTGAATTATCAGATCCATTAAATCCAGAAGGATCAAACCACAAAACACCAGAATGCAAATATGGACGACAATTAACACCTAATGTTTCATTGATGTACCTCATATTATTATCTAAATGATAAAAAACATTAGCCGCTTCAAAGCCGTCTTGATTCCTATTAAATAAAAAGTTTGGTGTTGATTGTGTAAAAAGACCTTTATTAGGCGCTTCAATATCTTTAATTTCAACATAGGAACTTTTTAATTTATACGTTCCTGAAATATTTTCAATTTCTGGCAAATTAACTGTAACTCTTGTTGCATCTAAAGAAGCATTTGTAGCATCATTATTATCTACATATTGCCCTCCATAAGAAACTCCTGCAGCAGATAAAGGGTCTGACAAAAAAACCATTGCTGTTCCAGTTGTAAATGCAAAAGCATTATTTTCTTCTACAGCAGAAAATACTTTTTTTTTCTTTTTCTCAAGATTATCTACATTATTTACAAAATCATGTGTATGGTTTTCTTTACATTCTTTACCACATCTAATAGAAACATCTTTAACACTTAGGACTTCCGCGGTTTTAGCATCAATTAAAACTTCCCAACTACCAACTAAATCTTCTGCATGAGTAATGGTTCTATAAACTAATTTAGTTACTCCGTTAAAATCATAAACGTATAAATCAATATTTTGTAATGTTACTGCTCGATTGTAATTTAATTTACTATCTGCAACTTCGATTGCTTTCTCTTTTGTCACAGTAGGCTTTGTGTCAATTATCTGTATGTCTTTTTTATAACTATTCGAAGTAAAAGCAACTTCATTATTGTTATTAAAATTAACTACAAATTCTGATTCAAAAACAGGGACATCATTCAACATTTGCTGAAATCTTAATGTTTCTCCTGCCTTTCCTTTTCTCACAAAACGCAATTTAAATCCATGATTAGGATTTATTTTAAACTCTTCTGCATGCAGTTTAATATATTCTAATGCAGCCTTCTCGTTTTTTGATTCTTGTGCAAGCATTTCAAACAAACCTCCTGCTAGAAACAAAACAACAAATAGCATTTTTACTTTCATAATAATCAAGTGTTTACATTGCAAATATATTCAATTTTTAACACAAAAATTATTTAATTACTATCTTAATCACAAATTCCATTTTTTAATATCTGCCCAAAGTTATACATATCTTCGTAAGACGTATATAATGGAACCGGTGCCAAACGAATAACATTAGGCTCTCTCCAGTCTGTTATTACCCCATTTTTCATTAAATATTGAAATAAATCTTTTCCTTGACCATGAAGGTAAACCGAAAGTTGACAACCTCTTTCTTTTTGATTAGCTGGAGTTATAACTTCAAACTCTGCACGATCAACTTCTTTATCTATTTCGTGAAGAATGAATTCTAAATAACCAGTTATTAAGTTTCTTTTTTTAATTAATTGTTGCATTCCTATTTCTGCAAACATTTCTACAGAAGCCAAATAAGGAGCCATAGACAATACTGGTAAATTACTAATTTGCCATCCATTTGCTCCTTGAACCGGTTCAAATTGAGACTCCATTAAGAATCGCCTCTCTTTATTATGACCATACCATCCTGCAAAACGAGACAATTCTTTATCATTATGATGTTTTTCATGAACAAAATAACCTGAAACATTCCCTGGACCAGAATTCATATATTTATAACTACACCAAGCAGCAAAGTCAACATTCCACTCATGTAATTTTAATTCAATATTTCCAGCTGCATGCGCCAAATCCCAACCTACATAAGCTCCTACTTTTTGCCCCGCTGCTGTTATAGTTTTTATATCAAAAACTTGTCCTGTATAATAATTAACACCTCCAATTAATACTAGTGCTAATTCATCTCCTATTTCTTCAATCGCAGAAAGCACGTCTTCGATTCGAATATTGTGTTCTCCTTCTCTTCTTTTAATCTCTACAATAGCTTCTTTTGGATTAAACCCAATATTTTTCGCATGGAAGGCTACTTGACTTTGAAACATGTATTGATCTGACGGGAAAGCTTTTTCTTCACAAATAATTTTATATTTTTTAAATGTTGGGCGATAGAATGAAACCATCAATAAATGAAGATTTACTGTAAGTGTATTCATCACACCTACTTCTGCGGGTTTCCCTCCAACAATTTCCCCTAAAGGCTGACAAAAACGCTCATGATAATCCCACCAAGGTTTATTAGCATAGAAATGACCTTCCACAGCTAAATTTGCCCAATCATTCATTACTTCATCTACATATTCTCTAGATCTTTTGGATTGCAAACCAAGTGAATTACCTGTGAAATAGATTACATCTTTACCATTGACTTTTGGAAAAATAAATTCATCTCTATATTTTCTAAGTTCATCTTGTGCATCTAATTGCTGTGCAAATTCTTTTGTATTTTGAAAATTCATATTATAGCGTTTTTATAAAAGGTAAAAATACATTTTTTTAGGAAAAGAGAAAATTAGGAGTCATGATGTTAATTAGATCTTCAAAAAAATTAAGACATAAAAAAACTCATCCAAATAGATGAGTTTTTTACAATTATAATCTTTTAGCAATCATTAGATGATTAACATTGCATCACCATAAGAATAGAATCTATATTTTTCTGCTATTGCTTCAGCATAAGCTTTTTTCATTAAGTCATGACCACAAAAAGCCGAAATCATCATTAATAAAGTAGATTTTGGCGTATGAAAATTTGTAATCATAGCATCTGCAATACTAAAGTCATAAGGTGGATAAATAAATTTATTGGTCCAACCGGTAAAAGGATTTAAAGTTCTTTGTGAAGAAACAGAACTTTCCATTGCACGCATTGACGTAGTTCCCACGCAACAAACTTTTTTCTTTGATAATTTTGCTTTATTGACAATATCGCAAGCTTCTTGAGTGATTACCATTTCTTCAGAATCCATTTTATGTTTCGACAGGTCTTCTACTTCAACTGGATTAAAAGTTCCAAGACCTACATGTAATGTTACTTCTGCAAAGTCAACCCCTTTAATTTCTAAACGTTTTAACAAATGCTTAGAAAAATGCAATCCAGCAGTTGGTGCAGCAACCGCTCCTTCTACCTTTGCATATATTGTTTGGTAACGCTCTGCATCTTCTGGAGTTACTTCTCTGTTGATATATTTTGGTATAGGAGTTTCTCCTAATTCTACTAATTTTTCTCTAAATTCTTCATACGAACCATCATATAAAAAACGCAATGTTCTTCCTCTAGATGTAGTATTATCTATAACCTCAGCCACTAAAGAATCATCATCTCCAAAATATAGCTTGTTACCTATTCTTATTTTACGAGCAGGATCTACCAAAACATCCCATAAACGTTGTTCTGCATTTAATTCTCTAAGTAAGAAAACCTCTATACGTGCACCTGTTTTTTCTTTATTACCATATAATCTAGCTGGAAACACTTTCGTATTATTTAAAACCATTACATCACCATCATCGAAATAATCAATAACATCTTTAAACATTTTATGTTCAATAGTTCCAGTTTTACGATTAACAACCATTAATCTAGATTCATCTCTATTTTCAGCTGGAAATTCAGCTAATAATTCTTCAGGTAAATTGAAATTGAAATTGGATAACTTCATAGTTATATTTATAATTTAAAATAGTAGAAATCAGATTTTTTCTGAAATCAAAATGGTTGCAAATATACGATTGCAAAACAGGGGTTGTCAAGTAAATTGAGATTTATTTTTTAAAAACCTTAATTTACTTGACAACCCTAAGGGATTTATTTAAAAAACTTACTTTTTAATGATTTTTTTTGTTACAACTGCATTGTTTTCATCTTGAATTCGTACCATATAGATTCCTGAAACCAAACTAGATAAATTGATTTGATTTTTATTTGACTCAAGTACTTTCTGACCTTGTATATTATAAACCTCAACAGATTTTAAACTTGTTTGCAAATTAACATTTAATATATCTTGAACTGGGTTTGGATACATTTTAACAACTACTTCATTATGATTAAAATCGTTTGTTGACAATGTATTATTATTATATAGATTTGAAATTTGTGTTTGTGTTAATGGATAATTATAAATCTTTAAATCATCAATTGACCCGTTAAATGTATTTGTAGCTCCCCATATACTTGCTAAATAAAAGTAGTTATCATCGAAAGAAGTAAACAAATTAAAAGGTGAAGTTCCCATTAAAACGCCATTTTTATACATTTTCACCTCTACTCCATCATAAGTATATACTAAATGCATCCATGTATTGATTGGATTTGTTTCGTTAACTGTAAATCCGTTACTAAAACTTTGAAATTCTAACGTATTACTATTAATTACACCTATGAAAGATAAATCTTGTAATATCCCTCCGTAACTAAACGGATAATTACTAGAAGCATTAGAGTCTATCTTTGCCCAAAGAGAAACTGTTCTTGTTGAACCATCAATTGGCAAATCTGGAACTTGACCGTTAACCGATGTATTATTTACCACCAAAGCACTATTTGGATTGTTATTTCTGTCATTTCCAAAAGAAGTACCTGCACTCGATGCAAAAGCATTATTTCCTAAAAAATTAGTATAAACATTATCGAAACTATATTCTGCTACAGTTTGTTTTGAACCTGTGGTAAAACTATCTTCTGTAGTTGAAGATGTTCCTTCTGCATTGGTTACTTCTACTCTATAATAATATGTTGTATTCTCTAATAATCCATTGATAATTGTGCCATAGTAACTATTTGGAGATATTCCAATTCCACTTACTTGATTGTTTAAATTCCCAGATGAAGTAGCATATTTCACAACCACATTTGAAATTGAAGACCCATTACCATTTACGTTAGCATAAATTGTAGCATTAATTGCTGCAGGTTTTTTAGTTACTGTACTTATAATAGGTAATTGAGGCACTCCTAATGAGTTGTAATTATATAAATTTGAAATTTCAGTATCAGATAAAACGTAATTATAAATTTTCAAATCATCTATAGCCCCATTAAAGTTCAATTCGCCTCCTACTCCTACACCTAATTTAAATATGTCGTTGTTATTTATTGTATTCAGGTTTAAATTAATAGTATTTAGGACTACACCGTTTTTATAAATTTTCGCTTCATTACCGTTGTATGTATAGGTAAAATAATACCAAGTCCCTGATGAATTTGGGGTTAAACCTGCAAAATTATTATTGAATCCAAAAAATTCAACTCTATCACTTTTAAAAGACCCTCCACACGCGTTACTATTAGACGGTTGTCCATATGAAAAGGTCATATTGTAAGGATTTTGCATTACATTTACTTTAGCCCAAAATGAAATTGTACGAGCTGTATTGCTATAGGGTAAATTAATAATTGTTGCAGATGTTCCTGTGTTGACAATATTTAGTGCTCCATTAGAATTACCGTGCCTATCCATTATAAAAGAAGTACCTGGGTTACTTGAAAAAGGACTATCACCATTAAGGTTATTATACGTGTTATCAAATGAATATTCAGCAACAGCAACATTAGAAGGAGGAGTTCCATCTACATAAATTTGAGAAACTTCTGAATCACTCAATTCTCTATTATAAATTAATAAATCATCCATTGCTCCAATAAAATGAGAAGCTGTCGGGCTATTCAATAAACTCCCTAAATAAAATTGAGTATTAAATGTATTTAGACCTATACTACCTTGATTCACTAAAGCCCCATTAACATAAATTTTAGCAACTGTATTTGAATTATTATAAGTAATTACTACATGCTTCCAAATATCAGTAGCAACCGATGAACTTGCCTCAATATTTGAAGAATAAGTAAAATTATAAATGGTTGTTGCATTAAATGAAGCTCCATAAATTTGACTCCCCGATCCAGTTCCATAAGTAAAAATAATATTATCTACATTTACCGCTGTTGGTTTTATCCAAAGACTAATACTTCTACTTTCGTTCACAGTTGGCAAATTTGTTAAATTAGTATAAATTAGCTGACCATAAGATTTCGCTATAGCCTTGTTTGTATTACCAAATCGATTGCTTGTATAAGTAATTGTCGAATTAGAAGTAAATGTTTCTGTACCTGCCACACTTGTTGGTGAATTATCAAATTTAAAATTATAAATTAGTCCATTTGTTGGAACTTGAGCATTCAAGGCACTGCAAAACAGTACAAATAAAAAAGAAAATAATTTTGTTTTCATACTTGTGTTTTTTAAATTTTTGGTAAAATTAGATTTCATTTTTAACTCAAAATGAATAAATTAACCAAACAGCAATTTGAGTTAACGAAAAGAAGATTTGTAAAAAATCATTTATTCATTAACTGAAACTAGATTTTCATTAACTCATTTTTTTCTGTTTAGATAATATCTTTACATTTGAATAAAATCTATTCTTGAAATATTATTATTACATATTCTTTCTATTTTGGTTCATACAAGAAATCTATGGCCAAAACCCTTATTTTAATACTATAGATAAATCACAAGGTTTACTAACGAATAGTGTCTATGACATGTTTCAAGATAAAGAAGATTTTATGTGGTTTGCGACAGATAAAGGTTTATGTCAATTTAATGGTTACACTTTTCAATATTTTGATCAAGAAGGAATGACTTCTAAAGCTGGAACTTGTATTCAGCAAGACTCTTTTGGAAGGGTATGGTATGAAAATTTTGATGGATATTTATATTTTGTAGAGAAAAACAAATTACACAAGCTCAAACAAAAAAAATCTATAGGCTATTTTAAATTTGGCATCATTGATAATCAACTATACATTGTAAACGAAGGAGCTATTGATGTTTATGATTTAAAAACGCTCATATTTAAGAAGAAAATAGTTTTAAATACTAAAAACATACGATATCTTTTTTTTGCTAATAATACCATTTATGTTTTTACAGATCAATTAGTAGTAGTAAAAGACGATAAAATTCATCTACAAATTGAATATCCAGAAGATTTTTTAGCCAATTTTAATTCTATTCTCGTTGAGAAAACAAATAAAGGGCTTTTAATTGGTTCAAAATTTTCAAATTATTGTTATTTTTTTGAAAATAATCGCTTTACGCGAAAAGAACTTCAACTTGAAAATACTATTTTACAAAATTTAAGTTGGTGTAACGAAAAAAACTGGCTTTGCACAACTACAGGAATAATTGAAATGGACAAAGAATCTGGTTTGAAACAGACTTACTTTAAAGGGACAAATATATCTTACATTTATCAAACTAAAAACAATAATTTTTGGATTTCAACCCTAACAGACGGCCTCTATTATATTGAAGATTTTAACACCCAATTAATTAGTTCTAAAGAGAGTTTAACCTCTTTATGTTTTAAAAATGAACAACTTTTGATTGGTTCCAAAAATGATAAAATTATTACCTTACAAGATAATGAGTTAACAACTTTACATATTGGAAAAGACAATCATCAAATGGGTCAATTATTTTACAATCCATACAGTGATGAATTATTTTTCACATCATCTAAATTTGGCATTTTAAATTCAGCATTTAAACTAACCAACGAATTACCTATTGCAGTAAAAAGCATTTGTTCCATCGACAATAAATACTTAGGCTTTGCAGCTAGCAGTTCGTGCGGTATTTTTAAAACTAATTCATTAGAAAAAAGTGATTGGGATTTTGTTTACGATGCTTTTATTCAATTAAAAAACACCTCTTATAATAATATTATTTTTAATTCAAAAGGAAAATCAGTTGCTTATGACAGTATTTATAAGAAAATCTATTTTGCTACAAATAATGGATTGTTTTTTGTAGGGCAAAATGGTTTACTTAATGAATTAAAATATAAAAATGCATCTATAAATATTACAAAACTTTCATTTAACAGCGATAAGATGTATGCCTCTAATGGAGATTTGATTATATTTCAGATTGAAAAAAATAAAATTTCAGAAATTGAATTCCCCAAAAACATACAAAAAGAAAATGTCGAAAAAACATTTTTAAAAGATGGTTTTTTATATATAATTACCAATAAATATATTTTTGAGTATCAATTGAACTCTAAAAAGACCAAACAAATATTACATATTAATAACAATATCGAAGTAAATGATATTATACTAAAAAATAAATGTTATTACATCTCCACAAATAGAGGATTAATCATAAAAAAAGAAGAGCAATACCATCGTTCAAATCCTTCCTTTTCAATTACCTCATTATATGTTAATAATCAGTTTACAGAAGAAAGTAATTGGGAAAATTTAGCTTATAACGAGAATAATATCCAAATAAATTATCGTTTTTTATCACCTAGTCCTTTTGAAGAACATAATTTATTATATAAAGTAAATGATTCCAAATGGCAAAAAGCAGATGTCCTTCATCCAGAATTAATACTCAACTCTTTAAATCATGGAAAATATGTAGTGGAGTTTATGCTGAATTCAGATTTTAAAAACACTACTAAAATTCATTTTACAATAAATCGCCCTTATTGGTTACAATTGCCTTTTATTCTGCTGGCAAGTTTCTTGTTTTTAGCCTCTATGTTTTGGTTATATCGAATTAACATAAAAAAAATAGAAAAAAGAAATCAACTTGCATTAGACAAAATCAATTTAGAAAAAAACGTAAATCAATCGAAATTAAAAGCAATCAAATCGCAAATGAATCCACATTTTTTTTATAATGCTTTAAATACTTTACAATCCTTTATTTTGTCAAATGAAAAACGTTTAGCCATTGATTATTTATCTAAATTTTCCAATTTAACCCGAACCATTTTAGAAATGACTGAAAAAGATTTCATTTCTATTGCAGACGAAGTCAAAACGTTGCAACTTTATTTAGACATTGAAAAAGGTCGTTTTGATGAAGATTTTAGTTATGAGTTTATAATCCCTAACAAAATAGACCAAGAAAGTATCAAAATACCTACTATGTTATTACAACCTTATGTTGAAAATGCTGTAAAACATGGCTTATTACACAAACAAGGTAACAAAAAAGTAATTATAGTTTTTGAAATCACTAATAATGAGTTATTAATTAAAATCGAAGATAATGGAATTGGTCGACAAAAAAGCAATGAATTAAATCGAATAAAAAATAAAAAACACCAATCTTTTGCTACCCACGCACTGCAAAACAGAATCGATTTATTAAATGAATATAATCATAAAAATATTTCGTTAAAAATAATTGACAAACACAACCTACAAAATCAACCCATTGGAACATTAGTAGAAATTATAATACCATTAGAAACGCTATGAAGGCTATAGTTATAGATGATGAAAAAAGAGCTCGCTTAAATCTTATTCTTCTAGTTGAAGAATATTGTAAAAATGTAGAAATAGTTGCCGAATGTGAAAATTTATCTAGTGGTGTAAAAGCTATTAGAAAATACAAACCCGATTTAGTCCTTCTAGATATTGAAATGCCAGGACATAGTGGTTTAGAACTTCTAGATTTTTTTGATGAAAATGAAGTTAATTTCAAGATCATTTTTACGACAGCTTATCAAGAATATGCATTACAGGCATTTAAATTTTCTGCCATTGATTATTTATTAAAACCGATTAACCCCGAAGAATTATCAAATGCAATAGCGAGAATTGAAAAGCAAAAAATTTCAAATCAAAATTATTCACTTTTAAAAGAAACCATTAAACAAGATACTTTACAACGTATAGCTGTACCTAGTGGCAATAGTATTCTATTTATTGAAACAGAAACTATTATATATATAAAAGGTGAAGGAGCTTATTCAGAAATAAGATGCATAAATGACATAAAATACATTGTAAGCCGGAATTTAAAAAATTTTGAAGACATTTTATGTAATAATCCTAACTTTATTAGAATACATAAGTCTCACATTGTGAATGTTAACTTCATTTCGGCTTACAACAAATCTGATGGAGGAAATGTTTTATTGAAAAATGGTTTGCAATTATCGATTACTGCTGATAAAGTACAAACCATTTTAGATCAAATTCAGATTGTGAAACGATAAAAAATTTTTATCTTTGCCACCATTCGGGATGTAGCGCAGCCTGGTAGCGTACTAGCATGGGGTGCTAGGGGTCGCTGGTTCGAATCCAGTCATCCCGACTTTTATTTTTCTTCTATAGAATAACCAACACTTTGTAAATCTTTCCAAAAATCTGGATATGATTTACTTACTACTTCTGCTTCTTCTATTATTATAGGAACTCGAAGTGCTAAAGGAGCAAATGCCATTGCCATTCTATGATCTTGATAAGTAGCAATTTTTATATTTTCTAAAGGATTTTTATTAGAATTTTTCAAATGCAATGATTCATTCGTAACAGAAATAGCTGCGCCTAATTTAATTAATTCGGCTTTCAATGCTTCTAATCTATCTGTTTCTTTAATTTTTAAAGTATGTAATCCATATAAATCACAACCAATACCTAATCCAAAGCAAGTTACTGCAATGGTTTGAGCAATATCGGGACAATCTTTTAAATTACGATTTAAAGGTAAAAGACTATGTTGTTTTACTTTTGAAATTGTAATTGTTTTATTCTCGTTAAAAATAGTTTCAACTCCAAAATTTTGATAAATTTCAGCCAAGACAGCATCACCTTGTAAACTATTTTTTTTATAACTAGCCAATGTAATTTGTGTGTTAATTTCAGACAAGGCTACAATCGAATACCAATAAGAAGCAGAACTCCAGTCGCTTTCAACTGTTAGTATTTGATTGACAACTTCTGCTTTTGGAAAAACTTTAATTTGATTCTCTTCAAAATGAGTTGTAACACCTAATTCATTCAACAAAGCTAATGTCATTTTTAAATAAGGAACAGAGGTAATTTCTCCTTCCAAAATGAGTTCTAAACCATTTGTTAGCTTAGGTGCGATTAATAATAAAGCCGAAATATATTGACTACTAACATCTGCTTTAAGAATCACTTTTTTAGCTGTTATGTTTTTTCCTTTTATCTTAATTGGAGGGAAACCTTCATTTTTTTGATAGACAACTTCTACGCCTAACTGTCTTAATGCATCAACCAAAATTTTAATAGGTCTTTCTTGCATTCTGTTGGAACCTGTTAAAATTACTTCGCTTGATTCTTGTGTAGCAAAAAAAGCAGTTAGAAAACGCATGGCAGTGCCAGCATGATGAATATCGAAAAGTTGTTCCTTTGCCAAATCTTGTCCTACAGAAGTGGATTGAAAATTATTAAGTACCGTTTTCATCACTTCAGAATCATCGGAATTAGATATATTTTCAACTGTTATGTTTGGATACAGGGCTTGTAAAAGTAACAACCTATTGGTTTCAGACTTTGAACCTGTAATTCTAATAGTCGCTTGTTGATTAACAACCGTTTTTTTTATAATTGCGTTCATAATTGAAAAAAGCTTAATGAGGATTAAAATAATATTCTATTTCAATTTTTCATTATTATGATGACGATCGTGATCCCGTTTTGTTTTTAAATCCATCTTTTTATCAAAAGCAGCTTGCAAATCAACACCTGTTTGGTTCGCTAAACATAAAACAACAAAAACAACATCTGCTAATTCTTCACCTAAATCTTTGTTTTTATCGGATTCTTTTTCAGATTGTTCCCCATATCTTCTTGCTATAATTCTAGCTACTTCACCTACTTCCTCTGTTAGTTGAGCCATATTTGTCAATTCATTAAAATAACGAACTCCATGTTCTTTAATCCAATTATCAACTTCTAACTGTGCATTTTTAATATTCATTGCGTTATTCTTTTATTAAAATTATTTTTTCTCCTTGCTTCTCAATCATCATTTTAAAAAAATCCTTCAAAAACTCATAACTTTTAGATGGAATAATTGAAGTATTTATTTCATAGTTTACAGCTAATTGAATTTTTCCTTGTTTTTCCGAAATAATATAACTGAAGCCTCCATAATTATTTTCTAAAACAATGTTTGCTGCCTCTGGAAGAAAATCGACTTTATATCCTTGAGGTATATTAATTGTAATGATATAAGAATCTTTGAGCGGAAAGTCAAAGTCAATTGGATATTTTCGAGTTTCTAACTTAAATGGATTATCTTTCATTTTAAAGAACAACATGGGTGAAAAATACAATTTACCACCAATATTTTCTATACTCTTATCATCTAGAAAGCTAAATGATTCTGTTATTTTTTGAGACAAATCATCTACATTATGGATTTTATATTCTGAAATATTTATTTCTCCTAAATGATCATTCAACTTTTCAACATAGCTTTCTTTTTCAACATCAGCAAAGGCATCTCTATGAACAAACGCATAATAATCTGACAATTGTTTTCTAACTTTACCTTTTACTTCTCCATTTTCATTTATAGCAGCTACCATCATAATACTATTAATAGACTTTCCTTTTGGCATTAAATCTACCAAATCCGAAGTTTTATTATTTCTTATTAGCCTTCCAAACCAATTTAAATTTCTTATGGGTAAAATATTTGGCAATGCATATTTATTTGTTGCATCTAAAAGCACTAAATTATTTTGCAACTCAACACCAGTAATAACATAATTAAACGCAGTTCTACTAGGGAACATTGGAATTCCGTGTGACCTAGTACTTACTAAGACAGGATTGGAATCTATTCCAGCATATCTCAACATTGATGTGAGCATAAGGTTAATTTCTGCTGCACTTCCCAGTTTATTCTCATATGCTTTCCTTACTCCATTTTCGCACAAATAACCATAATCATTATTCCAATTCATTATTCTTTTCACATACTCAAAGATTAGAATTATTTTTTCTTTTTCATCTGTAATTCCTGCTAACAACTTATCAATATCATCCTTATAATAATCATTTCTTGCTAATTCATTACCAAAATCTTCATGACTCATTATCATTTTTGCTACAGATTCCCAATCGGTAGAATAATTAACTATTGATTCATATGGTAAATTAACAGAGGACAATTCATGATAGATTGCGGAAACATAGTTTTTAATATTATTTACATATTTTTCATCTTTTAATGCAGGCACATTCGACAAAACATAGGATTGATAATACTCTTTATATTCAATTTCATAGCTTTCTCTATCAAAGTTTGAACCTCCAGAATCTCTATTATTCTTAGTATATCTTCCTGAAAAGCTCTTTATTTTCATATCAGAATCAACAAGAGGTTTTAAATCTCCCTTATACTGATTATTGTATATAAAATACTCTGGGATATATGTTTTAAATGAAGAGTATTTTACAGGAATTGAGTATTGAAAATTCCAAACTGGAAAAGTTGTGTAATTAGGCGATTTAATGGTATATTTATACTCTATTATCGACCCAACTTTTACGTTTGGCAATACTATTTTCTTTT
This sequence comes from Flavobacterium sp. KY-23415, assembly GCF_055384985.1. Classification (NCBI taxonomy): domain Bacteria; kingdom Pseudomonadati; phylum Bacteroidota; class Flavobacteriia; order Flavobacteriales; family Flavobacteriaceae; genus Flavobacterium; species Flavobacterium sp. KY-23415. The sequence goes on from NZ_AP044001.1 coordinate 1,014,337, forward strand.
GAGACCAATATTTATTTATTTTCTCATCGAATTCCCCTTCACTCTTCAATTTTGTCTTTTCAATTTTACCATTTTCCAAATTATAGGTAACCACTTTAGAAAAAGAAACACGCTCTTCATGCTTCCCTAAAGTATAATAGCTTATTGATTTATTTGCCCATTCAAGACCTTCTTTAGTATAAATCTTAATTTTTGTTTCGACTTCTGTAATTATATTAAAACCAGTATTTGCATCATATTGAAAATATGTTTTCCCATTTTCAAACAGAACAACAGCCTCCGCACTAGAGTCATTAGGATATGTAGTTTCTTGCAATTCTTCTTTTGTAACCTCTCCTAATTCATTTTTTTGAGAAAAAATAAAATTAGAGAAAACCACCAGCCCTAATAAAAATAAAAACTTAAATTTATCAATCTTCATATATCGTTATTTTCTCTTTAGGATTATCTTTTCAGTTTGCTTTTCAACCATCATCTTAAAGAAATTCTTCAATGTTGAATAGTTTTGAGAAGGCACAAAAAATGTATTAACATCAAAATTAACAACCAACTGAATAGTTTTTCCCGTATTCGAAATATTATACTTAAACACTCCATATCCATTTTCCATTAGTAAACTTGAAGCCTCTGGTAAAAACTCAACTTCATAATCCTCTGGAATAGTTAATGAAATATTATAACTATCCTTAAAAGGGAAATGAAAATCTACAGGATACTTTCTTTCATCAACCTTGAATGGATTTTCTTTCAATGCAAAAAACATTAAAGGAGACACATACATTTTATTACCAATAATTTCAACAGAATTTTCCTCTTCAAAGGAATAGGTTTCGATTATAGGTTTTTCTACTTCCTTTAAATTTTCAATTTTATATTCTTCTATTTCTACACTTTCATATTTATTTTCTAACTTTTCAATATAACTTTCTTCCGAAACACCATCATAATTATCACGATGCACTAATGAGTTATAGTCTGTTAACTGTCTTCTCAACTTTCCGTCAATCTTTCCGTCATTATTAATTTTTCCTAAAATAATTATGTTATCTCTAGAATGCTGAATATTTAGAAGATCAACTTCATTAGAACTCCCTCTTTCTCTAACAATTCTTCCATACCAATTAACAGCTCTTAATGGCAATAAACCAACCGTTAAATTTTTGTTTGTAGCATCTAATAGCACTACATCATCTTGAACTTCAATTCCAGCTACTACATAATTAAAGGCTGTACCATTTGGATACAGAGCAATTCCATTTTTTCTAGTACTAATCAAAATAGGGCTAGCCTCTATTCCAGCTTCTTTAAGCATTGCAACTAGAATTAAATTAATCTCTGCTACATTTCCTTTCTTTTCTTTATACGCTTTCTTTACTCCATTTCTAGTATAAACACCATAATTCTCATCCCATGTCATCTTATTTTGAACAAACTTATAAATAGCAACAATCTTCTCTTTATCTGTAGCCAATCCTTCTGTAATAATCTTTAAATCTTCTTCAAAATAGGATTTACTTTTTAATTCACGACCAAACCTCTCGTCTTCATAAATTGTTTTAACAACACCATCCCAATCTAATGCTAAATTATCTACTGGTTCTCCAGGATATGAAATTGATACTAATTCATTTTTTAAAATTGAGGTATAATTTTTTATGTTTGTAACAAAATTCTCCTCTTTCAATGCAGGTACATTTTCTATTGAATAAGTATATTTTTGTTGAGGAAAAATTCCTGTAGAAATAGGAACATCCACTACATTAACACTCTCATAGCCTGTTATAACTGTTCTATATCTGAAATATTTAGGCACATATATATTATATTCTACATGATTAATAGGAATTTCGCTTTGGAAGTACCAATCATCAAATTTTCTTATAAATGGAGACCTTAAAGTGTAAGAATATTCTATTATTGATCCTTCTTTAACTTGCGGCATAGTGATTTTTTTCACTCTGTTTTCATCATTTATCTCATCTTTAAACTCACCATCCGATTTTAACTTTGTTTTTTCAATCTTCCCATCTACTAAATTATAGGTTACAGCATCCTTAAAACGAAGCGTCTCTTCTCTTGCCCCACCCACATAATAATATACCTCCTGATTAGCAAAGTCTAAGCCTTCTTTCTTGTAAATTTTTATTTTATATTCCACATCTGTAACAAGTGTCCATTCTCCTAAATTATTATATTCAAATTTACTCTCTCCTTTTTTAAAGAGAATGGCTGCAGCTGCTGACGAATCAATTGGATGTCGTTTCTCTTTTAACTCTTCGACTGTCACTTTTCCCAATTTGTAATCCTGTGAAAATAATTTTGAACTGAAAACAGTTAACAACAAGATTAATTTTAATAGATTTTGCTTCATTTGTTTATTTTTTTATTAATACGATTTTTGAATTGTCATTTTTTGCTATTTGTTCATAAAATGTTCTATACTCTTCATATTCATCTTTACTAAATCTACCTGCATTAATTTCCAAGAATCTAATTAGTTTCAGTTTATTATTTTCTAATTTTTCTAATTTTAAACTATATTTCCCAAATTTAGTTTCTATTATTACATTTTCAGGTAAAAATTCAATTTCAAAATTGTTTGGCAAATTAATTACTACATCATCTTTATCTTGAAAACCTTTTGAAATTTTGAAAGGATATTTTCTATTTTTATATTTTTTTGGAACATTATCACTTCTATTAAAAACATTAATTGGAAAATACATAGAGTTTCCTGCGGATGTAGTGTAACTAGTTGAGCTTACACCTAATTTTTCTACAAATTCAATCTGTTCCTGATTATCATTTATTTCTAAATCATCTATTTTTAAACCATTAATCCAGCCGAACCTTTCCTTATAGTGTTTATAGAGTTTATTTTTGTCTTTCTCTCTTCCTAAAAAGGCTTTGTCATCATACTGAAGCCCTCCAGATTTAGAGACAAATTCACCTTTCATTTCTCCCGTTTCCGTTATATAATAATCACCAACAATATTTTGATAACTTTCTGAGGTTTTAAATGGATTGGTTTTTAATACAAAAGCTCCATCTTGTTTTATCATTAATGCGTATCTATCGTCTGTAAAATCACCTCCAAAAGCAAATGGGTTTGTTTGACTCGTACATTCTAAAAAATAATTTTTATCCTTGTAAGGTAATGTCAGAATTGCATGATTCCCTTGTAACGACACAAAATCTTTATCTAAATCTCTCTTATTAGAACCGCCATAAATTACTGTATAAAAAGACTTTACACCAACGTTTTCCAGCAAGACTCTAGTGTAGTTAGACAACGCCTTACAATCTCCATATCCTAATCTATCAACATCTTTAGCTGTCATTGGTTTCCATCCACCAATTCCTAATTGAATGCTAACATATCTCGTTTTATTTTGAACGTACTTGTATATTTTTTTTGCTTTTTCAATTGGATCATCGATATTATTTGTAAGTTTATTTATATCATCTATTGTTTCTGGGCTAATTTTGGAATCATCATTTACTAGTTCTTTATACCAAATTCTTCCAAATTCTTCCCAAGACTTAGCATTTCCTTCCACTCCCTCAAGTGAAAACTTTTCTAAACCAAAAATAACATTTGGTACAATTTCTTTAAAGTCGGGCGAATAATCTTCTGGTTTTTCAGCAATAAGATTTTCAACCATAAAATGTATAGTGTTTGATTGCTCTGTCTTTTTTACATTATACCCTTCAAAATTCAGTTCTTTATATTTAAACCCTAATTCTGGAAGATAATTTATTGTAAATTCAGATTTTTGAACACTTTCATAGTAATCATCAATAGGGTACCAACTTGGAATAAATGCGGTATTAGAACTTGTTACTTCACTTTCATACTCTATCGTAAATGGATACTGTGTTGGAACATATTCCAAATAGAGTATTCTATTGTCTGTTAAAATAGAGAAACCGTCAACAACACTTTGGTCTTTAAAATCTTTTCTCTTAATTTTTTTTACTTCATTCCCAATTAAATCATAAATAGTAGCTTGAATCGTATTAACAGTTTCGGAATTACTATAATATTCAATAGCGTCTATATTTTTTAAGCCATATTCATTTAAAACAGTAATTATTTTTCTCTTTTTAATCTTATATTCCTTTTGAGATTTAACTGTTATTTCAATATTTTGATAACGAACTACACTATTCGCTTTTTCTTTTAACTCTTTTGTGACTGTTAATGGACTAAAATCATTTTGTGAAAAAACTTGACTAAAAATGAATAGAAAAAAAAACACTTTGATTTTCATATATTTATTTATTTTCAGCAGGCACATATGATATCACTTTAAATTATTAATAAGTTTACTTATAGTGATTTCATAATGTTTTTGCTATATTGTTTGCTTATTCTTTGTTTTTTGTATCAATTGTAATTGTAACTGGTCCATCATTAACTAAAGATACTTTCATGTCTGCACCAAATTGACCAGTCTGAATTTTTTGTCCTAATTCAAATTCTGTTTTTAGTATAAAACTTTCATATAGTGGAATTGCAATTTCAGGTTTTGCAGCTTTAATATAACTTGGTCTATTTCCTTTTTTCGTTAATGCATGAAGTGTAAATTGGCTTACAACAATTATTTCTCCTTGTATATCTTTTACAGAAAGATTCATAACGTCGTTTTCATCTTCAAAAATTCTTAAGTTTACTATCTTTGAGCACAACCAATTTATATCTTCGAGTGTATCTGATTCTTCTATCCCAACAAGAACCAACAAACCTCTTGCTATTTGTGCTTTAATCCTATTTTCTATGGTCACCGAAGCTTCAGAAACTTTTTGAATTACAACTCTCATTCTTTATGATTTTCTAGTTTCATCACTTGCTTTTCTATCTTCTGCATAGTCATCTGACCTATAATGTTCGTCATCTCCTTCTAAGATTTGAAGATAACTTTTATACCTTGTCCAAGAAATTTGGTCCTTTTCTAATGCTTTCTTAACAGCGCAATGCGGTTCTTCCTTATGCAAACAATTATTAAATTTACAGTCACCTTTTAATGCGAAAAGTTCTGGAAAATAATCTCCAACCTCTTGCTTTTCCATATCAACCACCCCAAAACCACGGATGCCCGGAGTATCTATTATTTTTGCATCAAAAGTTAAATCATACATTTCTGCAAAAGTTGTAGTATGTTGACCTTGGGAGTGTGAATCTGAAATTTGCTTTGTTTTCAAATTTAATGTAGGTTCTAAAGCATTAACCAATGTTGATTTTCCCACTCCAGAATGTCCAGAAAACATAGAAACTCTGCCCTCCATTAACTCTTTTAGTTCTTCCAGACCTTTATTTTCTTTGGCAGATACCCTTACTGTTTTATAACCTATACTTTCATAGGTATATTGCAAAAACAATTGTTCATCTAAAGTAATTTCATCAAAAGTATCGATCTTGTTGAAAACTAAGACCGCTTCTATTCCATAGGCTTCAGCAGTTACTAAAAAGCGATCTATAAAACTTGTTGTTGTTGGTGGGTTATTTATAGTAACTAATAAAAAAACCACATCTATATTAGACGCTATAATATGAGTTTGCTTAGAAAGATTTACAGACTTTCTAACAATATAATTTTTCCTATCATGAATAGCTGTAATCACTCCAGTTGTTTCGTCTGTAGTATTTTCTATATCATAATCCACAATATCTCCCACAGCAATAGGATTGGTGCTTTTAATCCCTTTAATACGGAATTTACCTTTAATACGACAATCTAAAAAGCTATTATCGTTTGTCTTAACGGTGTACCAACTTCCTGTTGATTTATATACAAGTCCAGTCATAAAGCAAAGATATTGTATCTTTTTTTTAATTAAATAAAAAAAGACTGCTTTTAACAGCCTTTTTTTATACTGTAAGTTTAATTATTAACTATTTTCTCTTGATGACTGATACTTTCTTGGTGAATCGCCTTGAACATATGCATTACAAAATCATTACTTAATCCTTTTTCTTCACCTTCAAGAATCATTTTTCCTAAAATTTCGTTCCAACGTTTGTTTTGAAGAATAGCTACGTTCTTTTCTTTTTTAAGCTCTCCAATTTTATCAGCTACCTTCATTCTATTCCCTAAAATTTCGAGTAATTTACCATCAAACTCATCAATTTGAGCTCTTAATTTTGCCATTTTTTGATTAAATTCTCCTTCATCGTCAGAAACCTTTCTAACTCTCAAATCTACAAACATTTTCTTTAAAGTATCTGGAGTTATCTGTTGAGCAGCATCGCTCCATGCATTATCAGGATCGTTATGTGTTTCAACAATCAAACCATCATAATTTAAGTCTAATGCTTGTTGAGAAACTTCATGAATCATCTCTCTTTTTCCTGTAATATGAGACGGATCACATATTAAAGGTAAATCAGGAAAACGATTTTGCAAATCAATAGCTATTTGCCACTCAGGATTATTTCTATATTTAGTTTTATCATACGTTGAAAAACCTCTATGAATAACTCCTAACTTCTGGATATTAGCATTATAAAGTCTTTCTAATCCACCAATCCACAATGATAAATCTGGATTTACCGGATTTTTAAGTAATACTATTTTATCAGTTCCTTGCAAAGCATCTGCAATTTCTTGAATTGCAAAAGGGTTCACAGCTGTTCTAGCCCCAATCCATAAAACATCAATATCATGTTCTAAAGCCAATTGTACATGGTTTGCATTGGCAACTTCTGTAGCCATTAACAATCCTGTTTCGGCTTTTGCTTTTTGCAACCATTTTAAACCAATAGCTCCAACTCCTTCAAAACCTCCTGGCCTTGTTCTTGGTTTCCAAATTCCTGCTCTAAAAATTGAAACGTCAGAGTCTTTTAATTCGCTAGCAATTTGCAAAACTTGTTCTTCTGTCTCTGCACTACAAGGACCTGCAATAACCAAAGGATGATCTAGTTTAAATTCATCTAACCAGGTTCTTAATTCTTTTTTATTTTCCATAATTATTTATTTCTAATTGACTATTTTTTAATTAATATTTCTTTTATTCTATTTGTTTCTTGCATTGTGCTATAAATTTCTTCTAGTTTTTCTTCTTCTAAAAGAAATTTAAAATTTTTTAAATTTTCAATATATTCCGATAATGCTTTCACAACTTGATCTTTATTCTGTTTAAAAATTGGTGTCCACATTGCAGGTGAGCTTTTTGCAAGACGAACTGTACTTTCAAATCCACTACCTGCCATGTCAAAAATATCTCTTTCGTTTCTTTCTTCCTCAATAACTGTCTTTCCTAACATAAATGAACTAATATGTGACAAATGAGACATATAGGCAATGTGTTTGTCATGTGATAATGGATCCATATATCTAATTCTCATTCCTACTTCTTTAAATAACTGAAGTGCTTTTTCTTGAAAAACAAAAGCTGTTTTTTCAACTTCACAAATGATATTCGTTTTTTCTAAAAACAACTCCTTTAAAGCCGCTTCAGGACCTGAAAACTCCGTTCCTGCAATGGGATGTGTGGCTATAAAATTCCTTCTTTTTTCATGATTTTTCAAAGCCTCACAAATTTGATACTTTGTTGAACCAACATCGAAAACAATAGCATTATTATGGATTTTACCTAAAACTTCATTAAGAACAAGAACTGTTTTATCAACAGGAACTGCAACTACTACCCAATCTGCAATTGCTATTTCTTCTAAAGTCGCTTTATGGTCTATTATTCCTAAATCTATTGCTTTTTCTAAATGTTGTTCTTCCTTATCAACTCCATATATTACTGCATTTTTTCGTTTTGTTTTAATATCTATGGCAAAAGAACCGCCTATTAACCCTAACCCTACAATAAAAAAAACTTCTTTATTTTCCATTAAAAACGATTTAAGGCTTCAATAATTTTTTCTTCTGTCACACACAACGAAAAACGAACATACCCTTCACCATTTGTTCCAAAAATATTTCCTGGAGTTATGAATAAATTCTTTTCATACAATATTTCATCAATAAATTCTTCCGAGGATACCCCTTGGGGTAATTTTGCCCAAACAAACATACCAACTTGATTTTTATTTACTGTTACGTTAAGTTTATCACATAAAGAAAAAATCAAATCTCTACGTTTTGCATAAACTTCATTCAATCCGCTAAACCATTCCTTTCCTAATTTTAATGCCTCTATTGCACCTTTTTGAAGACCAAAAAACATCCCGCTATCCATATTACTTTTCACTTTTAAGATAGCTGCAATATTTTTACTACTTCCCATTACCATTCCAATTCTCCAACCAGCCATGTTATATGCCTTACTTAAAGAATTTAACTCTATAGCAATATCTTTAGCTCCTTCCACTTGGAGTATAGACAATGGCTTTTGATTTAAAATCATGCTATAAGGATTATCGTTAACAATCAAAATATGATGTTTTTTCCCGAAAGCAATTAACTTTTCAAAAAGCGCATTTGATGCTTCTGTCCCTGTAGGCATATGGGGGTAGCAAACCCACATTAATTTTACTTTAGACAGATCTTCTTTTTCTAAAGCTTCAAAATCAGGGCACCAATTTTCATTTTCTACTAAATCATATAATAACGTTTTTGCCCCAACAAGATTAGACACTGACTGATAAGTTGGGTAGCCTGGGTTTGGTATCAAAACTGAATCTCCTTCATTTAAAAAAGCCATAGCAATATGCATGATCCCTTCTTTTGATCCCATTAAAGGCAGAACTTCTGAGACCGCATCTATTGTAACATCAAAATTTGATTTATAAAATTCAGCAAAGCCTTTTCTAAGTTCAAAAAGCCCCTGATAACTTTGATACATATGAGCATTTGTTTCTAAAACAGATTGTTGAATCGCTTCAATCACCAACTTATGTGGAGGTAAATCTGGGCTACCAATTCCCATATTTATTATTGGTTTGCCATCAGAAATTAACTGATTAACCTCTTTTAATTTTTTTGAAAAATAGTATTCTTCAACGGTTTGTAGTCTATTAGCTGTAGTTATCATTGCTTTCCTTTTTTATATTCTCCTAATACTTTAAAATGTGTAGTCATAATTTCTATAATCTCTCTTGCTTTCTCATAATCACAATATCGTTCAAACACAACATCAACAAAAAATGAATATTTAAACGGTGTTTCTATAATAGGTAAAGATTGTATTTTAGTTAGATTTAACTTACAATTATTCATTACATTTAGTACAGTTGCTAAACTTCCAGGTGTATCATCTAACTCGAATTTTAATGAAACTTTATTAATCTCTTCTTTTGGAATCTCTTTATTTTGAGCTTTTACAATAACAAACCTTGTTTTATTACTTTTAATTGTATGAATTCCAGCAGCTAAAATATCTAAGTCATACATTTTAGCCGCAATGGGTGCAGCAACAGCTCCAATTCCCTTTAACTTTTGTTGTTGAATTCGCAGTGCCGTTTCTGCTGTATCCACACTTTCAACTAATTTTATATGAGGATATTGATTAAAAAAAACAGTACATTGCAACAATGCGATAGGGTGAGAATGCACCTCTTTTAAGTCTTCAATTTTTTGACCTTTCAAAGCCATTAGATTCATATCAATATCTAAATAATGTTCGCCAATTATATGCAACTCGTTTTGATCAATTAGTGCATAATTTGGTAAAATTGACCCCGCAATTGAGTTTTCTAATGCCATTACAGCTTTATCTGAAACATTCATTTTCAAACTCTTAACCACGTCATTAAAAGACAAACATTCTTGCAAAAGAATTGAATCTCCAAAATATTGGTTTGCCACTTGATGATGGAAAGAACCTTGAACCCCTTGAATTGCAACATTTAATTTCATAATTTTTAAGCAAAAAAAAATCCCGATTAAAAATCGGGATTGAATGTTATTTTTTATATTTTTTTTTACATTTAAATAATAGCATAACAATCCCTACCTCTGCTCCAGAAGTAATAAAAAGAATTGTTAAAATAAATTGCTGTTACCAACATTACCTGCTATGTTATATTTTGAAGTTGCTAAAGTAGCAAAAAAATCTTTTCAAAATACTTTTTTAAAAAAATATTTTTTATTTAAAAAACTTTACTTTTGCTAAAACTTGATTTATTATGTCAATTGAAGTTCAAAACATTTCTAAGAGTTATGGTGAACAAATAGCATTAGATACCATTTCATTCTCAATAAAGAAAGGAGAAATTGTTGGTTTTTTAGGACCAAATGGAGCTGGAAAATCTACATTAATGAAGATTTTAACAACTTACATTGCTCCAGATTTAGGAACAGCAAAAGTAAATTCATTTAATATTGAATCGGAATCAAAATTAGTCCAAAAATCTGTAGGATATCTTCCAGAACACAACCCTCTTTATCTAGATTTATATGTCAGAGAATATCTGTCATTTAATGCAGATGTATACAAAGTAAAAAAAACTAGAATAGAGGAAGTTATTCAACTTACTGGTCTAACTCCTGAAAGCAATAAAAAAATAAGTCAATTATCTAAAGGGTACAGACAAAGAGTGGGAATTGCATGTGCATTATTACATAACCCTGAAGTTTTAATCTTAGACGAACCCACTACTGGTTTGGATCCAAATCAATTGGTTGAAATTAGAACCTTAATTAAAAACATTGGTAAAGACAAAACTGTCTTTTTATCAACTCATATTATGCAAGAGGTTGAAGCAATTTGCGATAGAGTTATCATTATTAATAATGGAAAAATTGTAGAAGACAAAAACCTAAAATCTTTGGTTAAGGAACAAAACAGTCAAATTATTAGTGTTGAATTTGACAAACCAATATTAGCTGAAGACTTGAAAGATTTAAGCAATTTAATCAATATAGATTTCATCAATGAAAAACAATTAGAGCTAACTTTTGATTCAAGAATTGATATGCGTTCTTCGGTTTTTGACTTTGCCAAAGAAAAAGGTTTAAAAATTCTTCAACTAAATCAAAAGAATAAAAATCTAGAGCAAATTTTCAGAGAAAAAACCTCAAAAAAATAAAAAATTGGTTACAACACTAATTCAAAAGTTGTAACCAATTTAACAGAATCTAAGATCCAATTTTAATTTAGAGAATCATATTATTTTCCCTTCAAATTATCTAGGCAAATTCAGAAGTAACAAGATTTTTTGAAAAATACTTTAAATAAAAACCTCAATTCATATTAATATAATTGAGGTTTTTTATTTTGTAGTAAAAATTATATGTTTTTATGATTTTTAAATTTGATATTTCTCAACAAGACGCACTTTTCCTATAAAGTATTTTTTTGAATACTTTACGCTGCTAGTTGTGTTTGATTTTTGTAAATTCTTCTTCCTATTTCTTTAGCATTAGCTGTATGTATTCCGAAAAAAATCCAAAGCATTTCACTTTTCTTGGTTCTAGCTTTTATCTTTCGTAAATTATAGTGCTCTTTTTCTTTGCCAAAACTACCTTCTAATCGAGTAGCTCTTTCTTTTTTAATTTCTGAGGCTAGCTTCTTTCTATGCTCTTCGTGTTTTCCAGCTTTTCCTTTTCTAACAAAGTCTGTTTGTATGTTATTTGTGGACGAAAAAGTTCTGTTTTTATTTGTGGCATAAATAGCATCAGCTCCAGTAATTCTTACTTTAGTTTTAGTTAGATTTTGTGCGCAAAATATACTGTTTTGAAATCGAGTTCCTTCGTTAAAGGCACGGTATTCTATATGTTCTATAAAATTGATTCCATCAATTTGAATTTTATTTACTTTTGCTCCAAATTCTACTTGTTTTACTTCTTTACCACGCACAATTGGGCGAATATAACTTTTATTTATGCTAACAATTCTATCGGGAACGCTTTTTCCTGTTGCAAAAATTTTTGATTGTTGTTGGTAAATAAGACGGATTATTCTGCGTTGTTTGCTGTATTTTGTGGTTGGCTCAAAGGAATATTGATTTTCAATTTTACTCAATTCTCCATTAAGTTTATATAATAATTTCAGAAGACCACGAGTCATTTTTGTTCGTTGCTTTGCTGTTTTTTTTCTTTTTCTAGAATACTCATTGTAGCGTTTACACCAATCAATATATTTGGTTCTTGGAAGTTTTATTTTTAAAATTCCACATAATGATTTCATTTGATTGTAATTCCACACAATACATTCCCAAAGTAGTTTCTCATTGGTAGGAAAACGCAACTCACTCTCATAACAAGTGGCATCTATCAAGACTTTGTCTAAATCATTCATATAAGGTAGCCAGCTTTTAGCTAATGTTTCTTGAACTTTTCGAACATCTAATTTTTTGGCTAATTCCATTCTTATTTGGCTAACTATTTTAAAATTTGTAAGCGGGGAATCTAGAGGTAATACAATATCACAAAAGTATTGCATGTAAACATTTCCGTTTAACAACTCGATTAGTTTAGCATCAGAACAACCATAATAGTTTTTTAGCATCATCAAGGCAATCTTACCTTTAGTACTAAAAATGCAATCTGGACCTTTTTTGCACGCTTTCAATTTAAAACTTTGAGAAAGTTCTGAAAAAGGTGTAGCTAGATGAATTTTACCTAAATCAGACTTTAGAAATTGCTCATAAAAAACATTAAAATCTTCATTGATAATATTTAAAGGCAATTTGTGCTGAAATTCACTTATTCGTATTATTTTTGACATACATATTTAAAAGAAAACCCCGTTTTTGACTCTTTTTGAGCATTCTCGGGGTTTATTTCTTCTAAAATACAAATTAAATAACTGATAAGCAAGTATTTATTTAATTGTGAATGTGCCTATCTAATTCGTCATAGACAACTGACAAAGCATATTTTGATAGCTCTAAATCCAAAACATCATTGTAAATAAAGTCTTGTTCTGAAAAACCGTAGCTTGTTATAGCCTCTTTAATATATTTTACTGCTTCTTGTTTCTTTTCTAATTTAAAATAACAATTAGCTATTTCTACATATACATCTTTCAATTCAACTTCTTTTGTTGATTTTAAATAGATATTATACGTTTTGATTGCTTCCTCATAATTCTTACTTGAACTATACTCTTTTGCTTTCACTAAAAGAGGATCTTCGGTTTTTGCAAAATTTACCTGGAATGCAAATAACAAAACTAAAATTAAGGTAATTTTTTTCATGATTATTTGGGGTTTTTATTTGTAGTAATATTAAAAAATATTTAACACAAAAACAAATGAATTTTACACCAAAAACCATTTTTAAAAATAAAAAAAATAAAAAATTAACATTTAAGAAAAATTATTTTCAAATAAATATGTTTTTATTTTAAAATAGATATTTTAATATTTGATACGGTACCCATCAAATCATTCCAAAAAAATAGTAAACCCCGTTTTCAAGGCTTTTTGCTCAAAAAACAGGGTTAAATTCAGAAGTAAGGAAGCTTCAAGCCTTTATTTATTTGATAAATTTATTCGTGAATATGCCTATTTATAGGTACTCGAAACTTCAATTTCTGTAGCATCTTGTAGGGTAACAAAGCCATAGAAATGAATAAATTATCGCTTCAAAGTAAAATGCCCCTTTACAGTTTTACCATTTTCTAAGGTTATTGCATACCAATAATCTGAAGAAGGTAAAGGTTTGTCATTGAAAAAACCATCCCAACCTGTCCCAAGTGGACTTATTTGTTTTAATAATTTCCCATAACGATCAAAAATATAAATAATTGTTTTGGCATTCAATTGTTCATTTACACCTTGAATATTCCAAGTATCATTATAACCATCACCATTGGGAGTGAAAAATTTTGGCACCCCTAAAACACTAATCTCTTTTGTAGCAATACCACAACCATAAATATCATTCACATAAACTGTATAAATCCCAGCGGGTAAGTTAGTAAACGCATTAGAAGTTTGGTAAACGTTATTATCTAAACTATACTCATAAATACCTTCTCCAGATACTAAAACAAGTATAGAATTATTATCTGATAAATCGGAAACCACAATATCATCTATAGTTGCAATATCCGAAGCGGTAACAGCAATAGTTCTGGTTCTAGAACAATTCGTTGCATTAGTAACTACAACTGAGTAAACACCTTCGTTATTTACCACGAGATTATAATTCGTTTCATTAGGTAAAAGTAAATTATCTAAATACCATTGATAGCTATAATCGTTTTGTGCACTAGGGTCTATTAAACCTGCATCTATATCAAGTGTAAAAACAGCATTGTCACTACACACCAAACCATCACCTTGTAATTCTATTTCTGGAACGGGATAAATTACAAAAGGAATCGTAGTTGTAGCAACACAAGTTGTGTTTATAGGATTAATAACTTCAACCGTCACATTTTGTGTTCTTGTAATAAAAGGATTTGGCAACGGACTTGACAAAACGATTCCATTTTCATCATAATATCTAACTTGCATTCCTGTTTGTGCACCTAAAATAGTATTTTGAAAACCACTAGTGTCAAAAGCATATAAACCATCTTGTAAGTTTGGGTTTGCTTCATCATCACAAACTGTTGTTAAACTTATTGGTAGAGCAAAAGCTTCTGGTAAATCATCTACTGTAAAAGTAACTGTTGTTTCATAATAACAAGCTGTTGGAGTGCTATTGTTTACTCTTGCAGTTAATACTTGTGAAGCAGTTATAAAAGGATTAGTCACGGTTACGGGATTACCCAAAGCATCAAAATAAGCAACAGTAACATTAGTTAACCCATTCAATAAATCACTTTCTAAATTGGTCGTGCTAAAAGCATACAATCCATCTTGGTCATCATCACAATGATTGTAACTTTGGGGTTGCACAATAGGAATAGGTTCAACATGTAATGTAATATGATGGCCTAGACCTAAACAATCATTATTGAGCTGACTATCGACTCTAACATAAATATCTTGTGTGTTTGGATAACCAATATTCGTATAATTAGAGATATCTACAATCGCATTTTGCTCCGCTAAAGCATCTGCAATATTACGATAATAGGTAACATCTAGTAATTGTCCACTAGGATATTGTGCTAAAATTTGCGCATTGGCACTACTAAAATTAAAAGTAGCAATACCATCTGTATTAGAACCCGAAGCCATATCATCACAAACAGTAAACATTTCCTGAATGGTACTTGAAATTTGCGTAGTCGAAACTACTAAGTTTAATTCTGTAATAGTATAACAAGCATTGGTATTAGTTACTTTCACATAAACAATATCCGTACTTACCGTTTGATTCGTATAGACTGTAGTATTAGGAATAGGGTTGTTATTGTTTTGTGCATCAACAAAAGACTCAAAATAAGCAATGGTCAATCCTGTTGTATTCCCGATAATTAAATTTTCAGCTTCTGTGAGGTTAAAAGCACTAAAACCGTCATTGTCATCATCACATTGTTTTAGAGTAACAGGCGAATTGATTATAGGATTGGCATACACCTCAATTTCGAATGATGTTGTAGCTAGACAATTTGGATTGAAATTATTAATAACCTGAACATAAATCGTTTCAACTGCATTAGTGTTTACATAGTTGTTTGGATTTACAATCAAGTTTGCATAGCTCGCATCGGTATAATAATTAACTGTAAAAGCAGTAGTCGATTGCCCATTTAAAATAATACTTTCGTTTTGAGTCAAATCAAACACAATACGATTATCATGGGTTGTACCAAAACTGGAATCGTCACAGGCTCTGATGGTAGGGATATTTGTTGCTGGAGTAGGTGTTTCAAATACTTGAATATCAAAAGTAGTAGTTGCAGTACAATTACTATTTTCCAAGTTATACACTTCTGCTATTATAGTTTCAGATTGGTATGCTACTAAATTTTGATGTGCACTTGGGTTTGCTATAACAATCTTGTTTGCATAATCCGTAGCATTGGCATAATAACGCACACCGAACTCAGTTGTCAATTGTCCATTCAAAATGGCTGTTGTGTTTTGTGTTAAATCGAAAGTATAAAAACCATCGTTGTCATCGTCACAGGCTAATAAGTTATTAGGTTGTGTAGCCGTTGGAACTGCTGAGATGGTGATGTCTCGTGTAGTACTACCACTACCTAATGCGGTAGTTACTTGTACCGAAACGGTATAATATCCAGTAATGGCATAACTATGAACAGGCGAAATAGCTGTAGAGGTAGTTCCATCCCCAAAATCCCACAAGGCACTCAAAACAGGTTGACTACTATTAAACTGAAACTGGATAGTATCACCAACGCAACTGTTATCAAACTGAATGGCTGGAGTAAAGAAAAAAGAGGAAATAAAAGGGGGTAATCCTCTAAAACAATATCGACTACCTAAGTCTATTGCATTCATTTGTAAATTACATCCTGCATTCAAAGTATTAGGATTATTAATAACTCCCAATTTATTAGAAGTTAACTGACCAATATATATTTTGCCATCTGGCCCTAATTGCAAAGCCATAGCTAATGGATTTGAATCTGCATACACAGGTAAAACTGTACTAGAGATATTAGAAGCAGTCAAATCACATTGATAAACTATAGTAGCAGACAACTCCTCGGTAAAATATAATACTTGACTATTAGGTGAAAATTCTAATCCATATAAAAAACTTCCTGTTGGAGCCGTATAAATTGTATTTGCATTGGAAAGAATTCCTGTTGTGGTATTAAAATCAAAAAGTTGTAGTATTCCATCATAATAATGATTTAAAGCCAATTTGCTACCATTTGGCGAAATTCTCATATAACCTATAGCATTATCTGTACTAATTGTAGATACATTTACTCCAATATTTGTCACAACAGGAGTAGTACTCAAACCAGAACCATTCAACAAATAACTATAAAAAGTAGTATTTCCCCATCCATGCGTTACAACCCAAAAATCAGTAGCATTGGCATGTTTCACTATAGCTAATTTTTCACAAGAAGGCGTATAAATCAATACGTTTTTAGCGGTAACCGCTCCATTGCCACCATCTAGAGCCATATCAACTATAGAATAACGAAAACCATTTCCTCCAGCAAAAGCATCTAAAGTGAAAATATAAAACAAAGTAGAAGAACCGGGTAGTGGGACAATTGTTGCAGATTGTGTACTGGTATCTGCTCCTAACAAGCCAGTTCCATTTGGCATTATACCATGGTTTCTATTCCATACTGTAACACCATCTGTATACAATAACAAATCCCCATTACTATCTGCAAGTGTGGCACATCCCTCTAAAGTACTTAATTGCCCATCGGTTAGCGTAGTAATAGTACCATTACTCTCAAACTTTATCCCAGCATTTTGACCAAAATACCAAACACTCGCTTCTTGTTGAGAGAAAGCGAGTGTAACGAACAGTAATAATAAAAAACAATATTTATCTTTCATTTGTTTTCACTATGTAATCATTGCTAAAGACCCAAAAAACAAAAATACAGAAATAAAAAAAACTACATACAGTTTAATAACGTCATTCCTTGTAGGAGTAGTCTTTGGTATCTCATCAATAATTTCTTTTTTCAAAAGAGACACTTTTGCTATAACACTAACAATTAGTAACACAACCAAATAATAATAAGCATTTAGATTATCAATAAAATAGGTGAATAGTGTTATATTCAAGATAAAGTTTATAAAATTAGTATATATAAAAGACACGAAAAAAACAGCATTAATAGGTAAGTTTTTATGTTTTACAACACTAAATTGATAGGATATTTTAAAAAGCCAATAAATAAATTTGTTTATTTTTTTCATTTCCTTAAACTTTTAAAAATAAAAAATATTGCATTTGCATATAAAAGCAAAAGAATTGGCAGATTAATTTTCCATTCATAAAAACAAATTAATAAAGGCAAAACAACTAATATATAACTAAATATCAGACTACTTTTTTATTGTAAATGCAATCTGTTATATCTATTTTTTTCTTATCTAGATCTTTTAAAAACGACTCAAAATCTCTTGATAAATTATCCTTTAAAAGTTTTAATTTAAAACCTTCTTTATTTATCATCAATAAAATTCTTTGAGAGAGATAGTAAGAGGTAAATATTCAACATTTCTGCTTCCTTTTATTACTACATTATTATTATTCAAACATTCTATTTCTTTATAAATTTCCAAAAAATATTCAACACCATTTTTAGCTTTATCTATACTTTTTTTATAAATTATTTTTCCTAATTTTTCTAATGTAAAACTAGAGTGCATATAATCATCTTCAAAATTAATCCAAACAGATGCCTTCAATTGCTCATTATTAATAATGATATCCTTTTCTAATACAGCATAATCAGTATTAAACTCTTTCTCTATACCTTTTAAATATGCATATTCGATGGCTCTTAATAATGCATCATTTTTAATAGATTCTGCTATCCGCCTAATATATTTATACATATTTTCCCAAATATAAGTTACTTGATCACGCCTACTAAATTCATTAAATTGTTCAAAATCAAACTCTCCATAAAACCTTAAATGACCACCATAGCAATAAGGCTCATTTTTAGGTAAAGATGAAAAAATCTGATATGTCTTATTTGTTGAGAAATCAAGATTAATAAAATTAATTTTTTTTCCATCATATTTTTCATTTAATAGTCTATTCAATAAATTTGATAATCCGAAAAAATTCTCGTTTAATTTAATCAACATTTCATCTCCGTCTCTAAACCAAAATAATGTTCTCTCAATTTTCATAATATTAATAGTTAAAATTTAATCAAGTTATTTAATAGGTAAACCTGTATTAAAATCTCTTGGATATGGTATCTTCATACCTGATTATAAAAAATATTCTCAACTAAGGCATCATTGAAATTGCCATAATATTTTAATAAATTTTCAATCATAATTTCAACTGATTATATTAAAAAATAATTTATTCAAATTCGGGATAAAAAAAACTATATCTTCCTGTTTTCATTCTTTCGACTATATCATAAGGATTAACAACAATTCCTATTTCAGCATTTCTATTTTCTTCTTTTAATTTTCCAACACGTGTAAAACCATTATCGTTTACACGCCAAATAAACCAATTTTCGGAAACTTTAATAGGCTCATTATTAACCCACAATCCATAATCATTAGTGTCTCTAAATAATATTTGTCCTAAATCTCCAATTTCTTCAATTGTGCCAACCTTTTCCCAAAGATTCATCTTTAATCCTGCTTTTGCTATACAATGTGCGTAAAATTCAACTTCTTCTTTTATAATATCAGATAAATTAGGTTCTTCACCTAACTTATAAACTTTTTTAAAAGCTCTAATAACATCGCTATTTAATTGAGTTAAATCAAATGTTATCAGTTGAAAATATTTCTTTTCATTTTCATTTATTTTAACAGAAAAAACATCTCCTATTTTTGTACGCATATTTATTACCTTATTATTCCATGAATTGACCAGTACTTTGGAGAAATTGAATTTATTTTAATGATAATTCATATTCTTTTGGAGAATTTTCATTTGTGACTAAACGCCAACCATTAATTAATTTTTCTTCTGCATATCTACCTACATAAAAATCTTCAACTTTTTTAAATTTCTCTTTTATTATAGTTGAAAATTTTTTAAATATTTCTAAACTAAAATCACTCAAAAACAATGTCCCACATGTTCCCGCAAGTAAAACCCCTTCTCTAACAATCCCTCCAAATTGAAAACAAATACTTATTTGATTTTCTAGTGGATCAATTGCAAATTTCAATCCTCCCTTTTTTTGAGGAACTTCTCTAATATTTAAAACCTTGTCTTTTGGAAGAACTATTAATCTTACATCCTTATTCCAATCTGCAAACAAAGGTTTGCCAAACTCTTGAACTTCAAAAACAGAATTATATGACACGCTCTTTTTTTCATCAAACAAACCCATTCGAAAATATTTGAAAGAAAATTCATTCTCTAAATCAACAATAATAGGTTCTAAATCTTCTTTTGTTCCATAAAACATTATTTTTTTACTTTTCATTTTTACAATTTATCTTTTTGGAATTAATAATAAATGTTCATTTGGTGAAATTTGCGTTCTAATTCTTATAGCATTATTTAATTCCAAAAATTTTGTAGATACTTGTGTATTGATTAAATAACTATACCTTTTGATTTTGGTAAATTTAATGTTGCTTCTAAATATTTAACTTTTTTTTTTCTGACTTCGAGTCTCAAAATCTCCAATATATTTATTCAATAAAACTAATTCATCATCAGTAATTAATCCTTCTTGTCGGTAAGGAACTAAAACATCTATAACAAAATCATACTCAATATCATCTTTAATCTTCTTTCGTTTTAATATTTTACCCAATCTGTTTTCTCTTTTGTAAGGCAAATTACTTTCTTTAATTTTATCCCAAAAAAAATTAACATCGTCACCTGTACTTTCTTGAAAGTAGGTTAATGCGTCGTTTATGGCATAACTTAAACTTTTTAAATTTCTATATTTTGGTTCTGGATTTAAAGCATTTTCTTTCCACTCTTTATAACAATTTTCAACATGATTAATTGTTTTATTATCCCAAATTTTTGGGGGATATTTATACAATGACTCAATAGCTATGTCTATTGCTTTTGCTAAATTTAACGATGCTTCTAAATATTTATCTTCTTTCATTGTTAATTAATTCATGACAAAATTAATATCTTTAAATTAAAATTCAAATAGTGTACGAGCCCATTCTATATATTTTGACCTTTTCCCATTACTTGTACTTATTCCATTTCTATCATTTCCAGAAATTCCTAATTCTCTATATGCATCAATTTGTAATTGCTCACTTCCACGAATTCCCCAATAAGCAGAATCTAAAAATCTTTTACCATATCCACCATCAATTGTTGCTGGAATAACAGTTGACAATGTAGCTGGTCCATAACCCTGTTTATTCATGTGATGTTTATAATCTCTATTTTTAACAATTTGTTCAGGAGTTCCATAACCACTGGATCTACCTACATATACTAATCCTTCAGCATTAGTTTTAGTATAAGTTACGTATTTAAACCCTTTAGGGTCTAAAGAATTTTCAACATATTCATAAGCTCCAACAACACTTCCTACAATAGCAGGGATATTTTGGACGGTCCAATAAGCGGCCGCACCTGCCCATACAAAAGGTATCAATACATCATCAACAGCCCCAATGACGGTTACATCATCACCAACCAAAACTCCAGTCGTAACAATAGCAAAGCTAAATGCTTCATGATTATATTGAATGTGATTATAATTTTCAATATTATTAGTAGAAAATGAATTTTCTACACCTAAATTATTTTTCTGATTACCATAAATATAATTTTCAGAATAATAAGTTGCCCCTTTAGAAGCGGCATATGATACCGCACCAAGACCAGCATTTGTCCACCCTGTACTATCCCATTTAATAGGATTAAGTTCTCCACCACTGGCTTGCACTCCACTCGCATAAGAAGAAAATATTGCTCCAAAGATATAGCCCCAAATATTTTCTCCGCTAGGATCGGTATATTTAGTAGGATTGTTCATTACATAGCCATAACGATTAAAGTTTTGGGTATTATAGGGATCTTGAATATTATTATCAGGCTGCAGAAAACGATGCAACTTGTCATCATAAATTCTACCGTTCATGTTTATAATATTTACGCCCAACAAATGCTCATGTCCTGTATATCCTCTATCTAGTAGCATTGCAGTACTCACTGTAGGCACAGTACTAACACCGCTACTATTCGCATAGCGAATCAAAGAACCCCAAACATCAAACCAACGTTTTTCTACAAGCACACCTGTACTATTAGACACTCCAACAATAGTACCCTGATAATCTCTGTGCAAATAGAGGAATTCCTTTGTTGCACCGTCACTTTTTAATACAACAGGAGCAGTATAGGCATCTCCTCCAATATAAGTAACAAACTCTACTGTATTATTAGTTATGTTGCGTTTAATTTCCATCGTACCGTCTGCAGAATAACACTTTCGATACGGTCTGTTTGTTTTTAAAGGCTGCAATCCTCCATAAT
Source organism: Flavobacterium sp. KY-23415 (assembly GCF_055384985.1). NCBI lineage: Bacteria > Pseudomonadati > Bacteroidota > Flavobacteriia > Flavobacteriales > Flavobacteriaceae > Flavobacterium > Flavobacterium sp. KY-23415. The sequence continues at coordinate 1,036,260 of NZ_AP044001.1, forward strand.
ACATGGTGGCTCTATTATCAAAAGCATTATATTCAAAATCAATGTTTTCTGCATTCAATTCCTGTATACTAATAGGGTTGTTAGACACATTATAAGCAATATTCTGCATTCTATTAGCATAATAATCATAGGTAGCAGAAGGCACTACAGGTGTAATAGTAGAAACCTGATAGGGTTTCTGATTAATTGTATAAGCATACGCTCCAACCTTATTTGAAGCAATACTCCCATTATCATTATACAACTGATTCTGAACACCTGTTCCGTCTTTCCAACTTGTCAATCGATCTAAGGCATCATAAGTCAAATCCTCTGTCCAAGCTCCAAATAAATTAGTAGAACGCTTTTTTAAATTACCATAGATAGGATCAAATTCAGTATCTAAAGTCAATACATTCAAACTGCTTTTGTCATATTTTATTTTTGCTGGCAGTCCTTGGTTGTCATAAGTTTTTGTTAATTTTATACCATTACCCAATAGTGCTTCTGTAATTTGCCCAGACGGGTTAACCGTGTTGGCTTGCCAAAGGACAGCCCCTAAAGTGCCAAAGGATGGCATATCATGAATTTTCCACAAACTACCATTTTTATAAACATTCTTAACCCATTTATCCGACCTTTTTAAGTCTGAGGTATTTATAGCAGTATACAATTCATTTTCGCGTCTCCCAAAAGCATCATATTGAATAGCTTGTTGATAATAAGCCTGCAAACCGCTTTCGTCTTTAAAATTCAAACGTTTAAAATTATCATAACCATAATTATAAATAGTAAAGCTTGCATTGGTATAATCATCAAAACGAATCTGTTTCAATTGTTTTGTAGTAGAGTCATAAGTGTAAGTATTTTTAGTTACTAAATTAGTTCCCTCTTTAATTCTCTTTTCCAAAACCTTACCATAATCATCCAAATCATATTCTGTTATCCCTCTTCCAACAATTTCTTCAGAAAGTAATTCTCCAAAAGCACTATAAGAATAATTATGAATCCCTGCAGATGGGTCATCTAAAGATTTTCTTCTACCCCAAGCATCTTGAGTAATTGCGGTTGTAGCGCCACTAGTATGTGTAGCTTTCAGCCCTCCATTAGCAAAATATTCATACTGAATCTGTACCCCCGGAGTTTCTTCCAATGAAACGACATTGCCTAAAGCATTTTTTACAGTAGTTTTTGTTTTCTGTCCATCATGCTCTGTTGTAGTCAAACCAGTATAACCATAAGTAATTACCTTACCTGTTGAACTTCCTGTTTTTAATTGATTTACTTTAGTTAGCCTACCATACAAATCATATTCCATTTCATTCCATGCATTAAAATTACCGCCTTCTAAGTAAGGCTGAGTAACTTTAATGGGCTGATCATTTATATTATATGTTGTGGCAACAACAGACCATAGACCTTCAATTGTTTTTGTTGCTTCATGTATTATTCGCCCTAATTTATCATGATTAATTTCAGTTACACTTCCATCATCACCTGAAATATTAATCAATACACCATCACTAGAATAGCCATATTTAAATGTTTTCTTTTTTCCTAAATAGTCAATTTCCTCAATTTTCTTGCCCCATAAATCATAATTATAAGTAGTTTTTAAAGGATAATTCAAATTAGAAGGCAATAATTCCGAGGTTATAAGACCAGTACTTTGGTTATAAGTATATTCTGTAACAAGTCCATCTATACCTGTTTTTTTTGTAATAAAACGATGGGTAGCAGTATCATATTCAAACTTGGTCACCCTATCTGCTAATCCAGGCGTGGCAATGTTTTTCTGTGTGATATTCCCATAGGCATCATAGATATTTGTCTCCGTAATATAATCAGAAGTAAGACCAGAATTGGTACTTCGCTTTTTAATTGTTTTTAACAAATTAACATCATAAGTATAAAGTTCTTCTGTAGAAGAAACATCCCCACTAGACAATAAAGTAGTAGTAATTGTTTTACTATTTAACCGATCTAAAAGATAAGGAGAACTCAAAGGAGCATCATACCCATAGGTAGTAACTGTTTTTTGCTCAGTGGTGGTTCCATTTTTAATGCTAGTAGTAGTACTCAAAGGATTGTTATTCCCATTATAAGTTATCGAAGTAAGGCTACTTGTGTTCTCTAAACCATTAAAACTTTCGGTTTTTGTTTTAAAAAGTTTGAATACCTTATTCGGTAATAATGGGTTTATATAAGCTGTATCTTCATTATTATAAGTAACAAGACTTCTTGAAACATAAGAGTCTGTTGAAAGCAAATTATAGTTAGGTTCAACTAAACCAACCTTAGAAAATGTTTCAGTATTGGCTCCATTCTTAGTAAAGTCATATTTATTTACCGTGGAAATAATACCTGAAATATCTATAAACCAATTAGTTGATGTGGTTGCCTGAAAACCACTTATTCCTCTCCCAGCAATATCATAAACAGCTCCATAATATTTAAATTGTTTTTTCTTTATTGGTGAACCTGAATAAAAATGTCTAATTTCTGAAACTACCTTATACTCTTTATCATTTAATAAATTAAAATACGGATATTCGAGTAAATCATTTGAAGTCGTATAGGTTCCGTTTCCATCTTTAAGATTGTCATAAATAATCTCATTTATAACACCATTACCTTCGTCAACACTTGTTAAAAGAGTTTGATCATTACTATGCCTTTGAAAGTTAAAATATGATGTCACTCCTAGATAATCTTCTTGTCCAAAGTTATCAGTTTGTCCTCTATACCCACTTATTCCTAATAGAGATAAATTTTGTTGATTTGTATTTTCTTTAAGTAAAGTTGGTAATAAAGGTGCAAATTTATTATCGTCTGACGGGTCATCTGGAACAGAATTATTAATATAATCCTGTGTTATTTTTTCAAAATTATATACTTTCCATGTTCCTTGCTTCTCATAATAATTAATCCTAATTCCTGATTTTACCCAATTCATTTCAGCACAAACAGAACACTTTTTTATTCTTTTGGTCTCATACAATGACTCAAGTCTTACTATGTCAGATTTACCATCATTATTCATATCCCAAGACAAATAAGCTGTTCTTTTTGTCGGATTTGGTGTTACAAAAGTATTTGGCAACAGTTCTGAAGCATAGTGACTAATAGAACCTTGTGAGTAAATTATCTTTTTTTCCCAAGTCATCAAAAAATCAGTTTTAGAGTCTCCATTATAATCTCCCAATACAATCGGATACTTTCCAGAATTGAATATATCGCCTGGCAAATTATAATTTATATCTATTTTTTTTTCAAAAAGATTATTATTTAAACTGTAAACCTCAATTTTATTATATGGACTACCTCTAAAAACAATCAAATCTGAGCGACCATCACCATCATAATCTCCTTGTAATACCTTAGTTGTTCCTGAATGATTAAAACTACTTTCGCCTAAATAAGTAGCACCAATATTTATAATTGGTGTATCAAAATTGTAATTTGCGGTTAGTCGTCTATCTAAATCTATAAATTTCAACAACAAATTACCCCCTTCTATTTTAAAAGTAACAAAATCTGTTAACCTATCACCATTGAAATCTGAAAAAAATCCACCACGAGAATTTTGTCCTATAGGATAACCATTTGTTCCTGTTTCATAGATTTCACTGTAGACACCAAAATAATCTTCTTGATTTTCAGTTCCATATAAATGACTTATTACTTTTTCATACTCAAATTCATATGAATTATTATCCTTGTTGTAACTATAGATCTTTAAGCTTTTATCTAAGTCTAAAGCATCAAAACCAAAAAAATAATCGCAAAACCCCATTTTATTGCTAACTTTTAAATCTGCATTTAAAAAAGTTAATGGTATAGTACTAATAGGTCGTCCCAAAGAACTTAAATTTCCATTTACAGGAGATGTCTTTGTTACAGAGTAATCAGGGTTTAACCTGTATAACTGCTTATATTGATGACCTTCAATTTCATCATCGCCAGTAAAATCTCCTAAAATCTTATTTGGTAAGTATCCTCCTCTATGGCTATAACTAATTTCTTGATTATAGCTAGATTGATTAACCTTATAGTTAAAAGTTAAAGGCTTCAAACTTTTAGAATTGTCTCCTGTTTTTTCCTGAATGCTTTTTAACCTTTCGTTTCCAGAAGACGTTAAATCATGAGTTAAATAATAATTTTTAAAAGGAACTCCATTGCCTGTAATTTTTATAGCGCTTAAAACTTTATTCCTCTTTTGTTCCACTTCCAAAAAATAATAAACATCTTGCTTATTTTTTTCCTTATATACAAACTCAATACTATTAAGCCCTTGATTACTGTCATTACCATATTTGATAGACTTTATAAGTGCGCTATACTCTTTTACAAAACCTGAAGCGTAAGTATAATATTCATAAGTAATTTTTAGACCTTGCGGATTCTCCCATTTTGTAATAGGAAATTCTAGATAAGATATGTTATTTTGTCCTCCTTCAACATAGCCATAATATGCAATACTCCCATCTGGATATTCAACTTTAAAATATCTATTATGTCCAATTCCATATCCATTAGACAAATATGAAATCTTAACATTCGAAAACTGTTCAGTTTCATAAGTTGAGCCAGGTATCCCATAAACTCCTGTTTTTAATATCAATCGCTGTCCATCAAAAGAAAATCTTTTTAAACCATCAAAACTAACAGGGTCAATAACTCCATCATGATATAAATTCGAGGGTACTTTTGAAATTTTAGAAAGACCACCAATATGCCAACCATATCCCGCATAACCGTCGCCAGACTGACTATTATAGTTAAGTGAAATACTAGGAGCTATGTCTTTTATTCCTGGTGGCAATTGTATAGGCACATTATACACCGCTCCTCCTGTTGCAGAAACCGACAAATTTCCTTGCGTGTTTCCCACTTCACCATCTCCAGTAGAAGGAGTAGTGCCAATAGGGTCAAAAGGATCAACAATATCATCTGGCCCAGTAATTTGAATTTGCGAAAAAAGAGTAGCGCTCAATAAAAACGCAAATAAGACTAAAATTTTCTTCATAATTAATAACAAATTATTGTTTTACTATAGTTATAGATTTTTGCTCATTATTAGTATAGAACAAGAGCACCAAATAGGTTCCGTCAGGTTGATCCATAAATGGAATTGTTTGGCTAACATTATTTTCCAAGTCAACAAAAGTCTGTAGTAACTGTCCATTAAAAGAATAGACCTCTATTTTAGAAACCTTAGTATTTTCTATCAAATCCCATTTCAAATAAAGCTCTTCTCTAACAGGATTAGGATAATAAGACAGCACATCTTCTCTAGAAGCTTTCTCAAAATCTTCTAATTTTACGTCTTCGACCCCCGCAATAAGTGAATCTTTCGAAGCAACTTTTGCCGAACACAAACAAACATATCTTTTTATTTGGTTACCCGCAGTATCATATTCAAACTTAATTCGTTGTTGAATTTGAGAAACCCCTAATAGAGAAACAAAAAACAAGCAAAAGGTTATTATTTTTTTCATACTAGAAAATTAAAATTTTGCAAATGTAATATTTTTCATAAAAGAAAATACGTACAAAATAAAATTTAACTGTAATTAGAAAAAAAAATGTAACAAATGTTAAAAACTCCTTGCGATAGCTAAATCACAAGGAGTTCAAAACAAGATTCAAAATAGTTTAAAGTACCTCAATAACAGTAAGCACATTAAAGGTTTCATTCTTTAAAGAATACTGCACACCATTAATTTCTTGATAAAAAGAAAACATCAAGGCAAACAATTGCACTCCATTTCCAGTAGGTAAACTAGATGGTGTTAAAACTGTAGAGTTAGGCACATGAGAAATAGGCAAATTCACCAAAGCACTATAAGCAATTTCTGTTTCCTCTGTTTCAAAATCCAAATGCAAAACAGCACTTTGCATACTAAAATGTGTTGCCCCTTGTGGAAACTGCAATTGTTCAGCAGGAATAAAGGCATCAAAAGAGATGCTCCCCGTCAAACTGTCAAAAGTAAAAGGAGCAAACAGCACACTTTTTAAAGGAGCATTTAGATTAAAATCGAACCCCTTAAGTGTTTGTTTCCCTTCGGGAGTAGCAATCCCTATTCCCACTCTCCGCTGTCCCCGTAAAGAAGTAGTGTCTAAGTTTTTAATCTTAGACATCGTCTGTAGCATCCTGCTTGCCAATTTACTGTCTTTTGCTTTAAAAACTAGTGTCCCTAAAGCAAAACGCAACAGCTTTCCTGCATTGGCACAATGCGCAAATTCAGCACCATTCTCTCTTGTTCTCACAAAACCTGGGTCGTTCAGTATTCGTTCTCTAGAAACACCACCTTTTCTTCTTACAAAGTTTTTACCCTCTTTTTTGTAGAAAGTCAAATCATCAATCGTTCCTTCAATTTTCAAAAATCCATTTGCTTTTGCCATAATTATATTTGTTTAAAAGTTTATGGTGCAAATATAATGATTGTTTGAAAATAATCAAATAAATGAAGAAAAAAATCTAAAAAATATTTTTAAAAAAGACAATTATCTAAAACATCATTCTTAAATACTCCATAGATAAAGCATACAAAAGGTATAAATAATGTATTGAAATAGTATTAAGCATGAAGACAACACCATTTTTGATTTGAATTTACTGTAAAAGAAAAACGATGATTTTTTTCTTGATACGAAATCGCCATAAGAAAAGCGTTTGCTTGCAAACACCAACAAAAATATACGATTCCATATGACCAATTAAAAACAAATAATTATCTACATGTAAAATAGAAAATCAAAGCATAGCATCGCTACGTTTTTATTTTATATTGAAATAACGAGGAAAAAAGTGCGTTTTATCCCAATAAATTCAAGTGATAAAGGTATAAATATCAGTTGATTTTATAAAAAACTCATTATTTAAACTTATTCGGAAAATTTTCTTTAGGCAAATTCAGAAGTAAGCCAATAAAACCTCTACACTTCAATAAATAAAAATTTCAAGTATAAGTTTTCAAATATCCAAAGGACAGTGAAGTTTAAATATGTTTTTAATTAAAAATAACAAAATACAAACAAGAGAAAGTGTGAGAATTTTTGAATTATTCATAAAAAACAAAAAAAAGTGCATTTTGTCTTAAAAAACACACTCTTTATCGATAAAAACACGAAAAGCCTTGATAGATATTAAAAAATTTCTTTCGCAATGGTTCTCACGTTTTCAGCTTTCCCCATAGAATAATAATGCAAAACTGGAATCCCTGAATTTAAAAGCTCTTTACTTTGCTCAATACACCATTCAATTCCAATTTCTTTTACTACATCATTATCTTTTGCCTTCACCACTTCCATAATTAAGTCATCTGGTAAATCAACCTTAAAACGATGTGGAATTAAGTTTAATTGCTTCTTTGTTGCTATTGGTTTTAGACCTGGTATTATTGGCACAGTTATCCCAGCTACTCTACATTTAGTTACAAAGTCAAAAAACTTTTTATTATCAAAAAACATCTGAGTAATAATATAATCTGCACCATTGTTTATTTTTTGTTTCAAAAAATGAATATCACTATCCATACTTGGAGCTTCCATGTGTTTTTCAGGATATCCCGCTACACCTATACAAAAATCTGTCTTTGTAGAGTTTTGTAAATCTTCATCTAAATATATTCCATTATTTAAATTACTAATTTGAGTAACCAATTCAGACGCATATGAATGCCCATCTTTATCTGGCTTAAAGTAAATTTCGCTTTTAACTGCATCACCACGCAAAGCCACCACATTATCAATCCCCAAGAAGTCCAAATCAATTAATAAGTTTTCAGTATCTTCCTTAGTAAAACCTCCACATAAAATATGAGGAATAGCATCCACATTGTATCTATTTTGAATAGCTGCACATATACCAACTGTACCAGGTCTTTTCTTTACAATTTTCTTTTGTAACAAACCATTTTGCAGCTCCTTGTATTCATATTCCTCTCGATGATAAGTTACATCAATAAAAGGAGGCTTAAATTCCATTAAAGGATCTATTCCATCAAAAATAGACTGTATGTTTTGTCCTTTTAAAGGTGGTAATATCTCAAAAGAAAACAAAGATTTACCATTTGCATTTTGTATATGTTCCGTTACTTTCATTTACTTAATTTGTATATTGTATTATAAATGTGTTTTATAAAGTGAGTTTACAATTCCACTCTATAGAACACAAAATTAATCTGCTATATTAGGAGCAAGCCATTTTTCAGCTTGTTCCACACTAATACTTCTTCTTTTAGCATAATCTTTGACTTGATCTTCCTTTATTTTCCCCAAACCAAAATACTTACTCTGTGAATTTGCGAAATAGTATCCCGAAACTGAAGCCGCTGGCCACATTGCCATACTTTCTGTTAAACGAACGCCTATTTCATTTTCTACATCTAAAAGTTTCCAAATGGTAGGTTTTTCCAAATGGTCTGGACACGCAGGATAACCCGGAGCTGGTCTAATCCCTTTATACTCCTCTTTAATCAACTCTGTATTTGTTAATTTTTCATCAGATGCATAACCCCAAATTTCTTTTCTCACTTTTAAATGTAAATATTCAGCAAAGGCTTCAGCAAAACGATCTCCCAAAGCTTTTACCAAAATAGCATTATAATCATCCAGTTCTTTTTCGAATTCTGCAGCTTTTTCATCCACACCAAAACCTGTTGAAACACAAAAACACCCTATATAATCTTGCTTCCCTGAATCTTTTGGAGCTATAAAATCAGACAATGCAATATTTGGAGCTCCAACTGTCTTTTGTGATTGTTGACGAAGTGTCAAAAATTTCTCCACCCCATTTGAGGTAGTTAATTCTATATCATCATCATTTATCTGATTAGCAGGAAAAATCCCTAAAACACCTCTTGCTTCAAACCATTTTTCAGAAATAATCCTTTTCAACATTGATTGTGCATCTAAAAAAAGATTTGTCGCTTGCTCTCCTACTACCTCATCTGTTAAAATTGCTGGATATTTACCAAACAGTTGCCACGATTGAAAAAAAGGAGTCCAATCAATAAAATCAATTAATTCAGACAATTCAACATGAACTGTTTTTGTACCAATAAAATTTGGTTTAATAGGCTCAAAAGCATCCCAATCTATCTTAAACTTATTTCTTCTTGCATCTTCTATTGAATGAAAATTCTTGTCTCTACTCCTGTTTAAATATCCATCTCTTAACTTATCATATTCTTCTCTTATTGACTTAACATACGAAAGTCTAGTTTCTTTTTGCAACAAATTACTAGCTACAGTAACCGCTCTTGAAGCATCATTCACATGAACAACAGTTTCCCTATATTCTGGTGCAATTTTTACTGCAGTATGAGCACGAGAAGTCGTTGCGCCTCCAATCATGATAGGTATTTTTATATTCAATTTATCCATTTCCTTAGCTAAATAAACCATTTCATCTAAAGATGGCGTAATTAAACCACTCAACCCTATTATATCAACATTCTCTTTGATAGCTGTTTCGATAATTTTTTCAGGAGGTACCATGACTCCTAAATCAATTATTTCAAAATTGTTACATCCTAATACCACCGCTACAATATTCTTTCCAATATCGTGAACATCTCCTTTTACTGTTGCCATCAACACCTTACCTGCACTCGAAGAACTACTTGTTTTTTCTGCTTCAATATATGGCAACAAATAGGCTACTGCCTTTTTCATCACCCTAGCAGATTTTACAACCTGAGGTAAAAACATTTTCCCACTACCAAATAAATCTCCCACAACATTCATTCCAGCCATTAAATTTATTTCAATAACCTCTATTGCTTTTGTCGCATTCAATCGAGCTTCTTCAACATCTACTTCAATAAATTCATCAACACCTTTAACTAACGAATGTGTCAATCGTTCTTGAACTGAACCATTTCTCCATTCTTGAACCGCTTTTTCAGTTGATTTTGCTTCACCGATAAAACTCTCCGCTAGATCTAAAAGTCTTTCAGTAGCATCTTCTCTTCTATTCAATAAAACATCTTCAACATGTTCTAATAAATTCTTATCAATTTCATCATAGATTTCAAGCATCTCAGGATTAACAATTCCCATTGTCATCCCATTATTTATAGCGTGAAAAAGAAAAGCAGAATGCATTGCTTCTCTTACTTTATCGTTTCCTCTAAATGAAAATGACACATTGCTCACCCCTCCAGAAATCCCAGCGTAGGGCAAATTTTCACGAATCCATTTTATTGCTCTAAAAAAATCTAATGCATTTAATTTATGCTCTTCCATTCCTGTAGCAACAGGAAAAATATTAGGATCAAAAATTATATCTTGAGGTGGAAACTTCACTTCATTAACCAATATATCATAGGATCGCTTGCATATTTCTATTCTTCTCTCATAGTTATCAGCTTGTCCAACTTCATCAAAAGCCATCACAATCACTGCAGCACCATATCTTTTTATTAATCTAGCTTGTCTTTTAAAATTTTCTTCTCCCTCCTTTAAAGATATCGAATTCACAACACCTTTCCCTTGAATCACTTTTAAACCTGCTTCAATAATTTCCCATTTGGAACTATCTACCATTACAGGTACTCGTGCAATATCTGGTTCTGCAGCAATGAGGTTTAAAAATTTCGTCATTGCATAAACACCATCGAGCATTCCTTCATCCATATTAATATCAATGATTTGAGCTCCTCCTTCTACTTGTTGCCTTGCAATATCTAATGCTTCGTCATATTTTTCTTCTTTAATTAAACGAAGAAATTTTCTAGACCCAGTCACATTAGTCCGCTCACCAACATTAATAAAATTACTCTCAGGAGTTACAATCAATGGTTCTAAACCAGACAGCCTTAAATGTTTTTTACATTCCCCTTCTTTCATCATGCGTCAACTTATATTTTTCTAGGTTTAAATTCTGCTGCAACTTCAGCAATTAGCCTTATATGATCTGGAGTTGTTCCACAACAACCTCCAATTATATTTATCAAATTATCTTCTAAATACTCTCTAATTAGAACTTGCATTTCTTCTGGTGTTTGATCATATTCACCAAAAGCGTTTGGCAATCCAGCATTTGGATGTGCAGATATATTTAATTGAGTATTCTGAGATAGTCGTTTTAAATATGGTTTTAACTGATCTGCTCCTAAAGCACAATTAAACCCAACAGACAATAACGGTATATGCTCTATAGATATGAGAAAACCTTCTACAGTTTGCCCAGACAATGTTCTTCCTGACGCATCTGTTATTGTTCCCGAAACCATAATAGGAATATCTATTCCTCTCTCCTCTTTAACTTCTTCTATTGCAAACAAAGCAGCCTTAGCATTCAAAGTATCAAAAATGGTTTCTACCAAAAGCAAATCTGAACCACCATCAATCAGCGCTTCAACTTGTTGTTTGTAAGCGATTCTTAAATCATCAAATGTTACAGCTCTGTACCCTGGATCATTGACATCTGGACTCATACTTGCCGTTCTGTTTGTAGGACCGATAGACCCTGCAACAAAGCGTGGTTTATCAGTAAACTCATCTGCAACTTCTCTTGCTATCTTTGCCGATTGATAATTTAACTCATACACCAAATCTTCCATATGATAATCCGCCATTCCTATAGTAGTTCCAGAGAAGGTATTTGTTTCTACAATATCCGCTCCAGCCTGAAAATACAAACGATGCACTTCCTTCACAGCTTCTGGCTGTGTAATCGAAAGTAAATCATTATTTCCTTTCAAAGGATGTGGAAAATCCTTGAAACGTTCTCCTCTAAAATCTTCTTCAGAGAAATTATAGCGCTGCAACATCGTTCCCATTGCTCCATCGAGAACAAGAATCCTTTCTTTTATTACTTGGTTAATTTTTGACATACTAGAGTTAATAGTTTACGGCTTTAATAGACAATTCATCTATTACTACCAAAAAATCAATACAAAACATTTTTAGCTCTGATGAAAACAACATCTTTTTTTTAGGTCACAACAAAATTTATTAACTAATCCAAAAAAAGATAGTGTGAACAGCAGAAAAACAGATTCTAAAACAACGCAAAATATTTGCCCCTACTTTTAAAGAACTAATTTTTTGCAAAGTTATAATCATGAAAAAATGGAAAAACCCAAGTTATCTTTGTCTTAGCATTTTCTTAACACACAGACTAGAATGTAGCACCTTCTACAAGAGTAGGGTTGCTAAGCTTTCAACGGGTCTATTCCCTCCAGCTTTCATGATAACAACATACTATTCAAGAACACCACAAATGTAATCATAAAATTAATTTTTAGAAATTTTATCTGTGTTTTTATTTAATTTAAAATTTAATTAGTTTTTTTAACCACACAAAACCCAAGATGTAGTTTAAATTTCCGCAATTTCAACTTAACGCTTGTGATAAATCATTCAAAACATCTTCCACAGTTTCCAATCCAACCGAAACACGAACCAATCCATCTGTAATACTTACAGCTAAACGTTCTTCAGTTGATAACTTGCTATGTGTAGTTGATGCTGGATGCGTAACAATGGTTCTTGTATCTCCCAAATTTGCTGATAAAGAACAAAATTTTATTTTATCCAAAAACTGCCTTCCTTTTTCAATTCCTCCTTCAATTTCAAAAGCCACAATATTACCTCCTAGTTTCATTTGCTTTTTAGCCACTTCATATTGTGGATGTGAAGGTAAAAATGGATACTTCACCTGTTTTACATTCGGATGTTCCTCTAAAAATTGAGCCACTTTCAATGCATTTTCACAGTGTTTTTCTACTCGAATAGCTAATGTTTCTAAACTTTTTGACAAGACCCAAGCATTAAACGGAGACATCGCTGGACCAGTATTTCTTGAAAACAGATAAATTTCTCTTACTAATTCTTGGTTCCCCACAACTACCCCTCCTAAAACTCTTCCCTGACCGTCAATTAATTTTGTTGCAGAATGAACTACTAGATCAGCCCCAAATTGAATTGGATTTTGCAAATAGGGTGTTGCAAAACAATTATCTATAATCAAAATAAGGTTGTGTTTTTTTGCAATTTGACCTAACAATTCAAGATCCAAAACATCAACTGCCGGATTCGTTGGCGATTCTGCAAAAAGTATTTTTGTATTGGTTTGGATGTATTCTTCAATTGTTTCTGGCTTATTAATATCAAAATAACTCGTTGTAATATTCCATTTTGGGAAATACTTTGTAAACAACGTATGAGTTGAACCAAAAACGCTTCCAACAGATACTATATGATCGCCTGCATTTAACAAAGCTGCAAAAGTACTATAAACAGCAGCCATTCCAGTAGCAAAAGCACATCCATCATCAGCACCTTCCATTTGGCATATTTTTTCAATAAACTCTGAAGTATTAGGGTTTGAAAATCTACTATAAATATTTCTAACCTTTTCTTCTGCAAATGAAGATCTCATATCTTCAGCATCTTCAAATACAAAACTTGATGTTAAATATAATGGCACTGAATGTTCTAAATACTGTGTTCTTTCTACCTGTGTACGAATGGCTTGCGTTTCAAACCCAAAATCTAAATTTTCCATGTTTAATTTTTTTCAGCTAATCTAAGAATGTCTCCAAAAACTCCTCTTGCAGTAACAGAAGCACCAGCACCTGCTCCCTGAATAACAATCGGTCTTTCCCCGTATGATTCTGTATAAATTTCAAAAAGTGAGTCAGAACCTTTTAACTGCCCCAAAGCAGAATTTTCAGAAACTGAAACCAATTTTACTTCTAAAAGTCCTTTCTCTTTTTGCAAATCCCCAGATAATTCCCCAATATATCTCAACACATGACCTGGTTCTTGTTTTTCCTTTATTTCTTTATAAATCGGATTAAACTCACTTATCCTTTCAAAAAAATCTGTCTGAGAAATTGTTTGTAAATGTTCTGGGATTAAATTATCTATCTTAATTTCATCAAATTCATTTTGCAAATCCAACTCTCTAGCAAGGATTAAAACCTTTCTTGCCACATCATTCCCACACAAATCTTCTCTTGGATCTGGCTCTGTATATCCTTTATCAACCGCCTCAAGAAGCACATTACTAAAATCCTTATCTTCCTTAGAATAAGTATTAAATAAATAACTTAGAGAACCTGAAAAAACACCTTTAATTTTTGTAATATTTTCACCCGATAAATGCAATAATTTAATAGTATCAATCAAAGGCAGACCAGCGCCCACATTTGTTTCGTACAAATAATTTTTTTGATTTTTATCAATCGTTTTACGTAGTTCTTTATAAAAATCATAGCTTAATGTGTTTGCTATTTTGTTTGAAGAAACCAAATCAAAACCATTCTCTATTAAGTATGAATAGTTTCCTACAAATGTAGCACTTGCTGTATTATCAATTGCAATTAAATTTTCCAAATGGTGTTCCCTTGCATACTTCACCACATCAGTAACAGTATATTCTAACCCTGAATTTTCTAGAGTAGTTTTCCAATCGCTATTTATTCCGTTATTATTTAACAACACTTTTTTAGAATTTGCAATAGCAAAAACATTCAAAGCAATATTTTTCCTTTTTTCAATTGCCGAAGCAGAATTTAAAATTTGGTTTATTAAAGTCCCTCCAACTAGTCCATGTCCGAAAACAGCAATATTTATTTTCTTAGAAACACCAAAAATCTCTCCATGAATTACATTTAAAGCTCTTTTCAAATCTTCTTTTTGAATCACTAAACTTATATTTCTCCCTGTTGTAGTATTATTAAACAATATCGGAACAATTTTGTTTTTTATCAATGCCGTATAAGGCTTATGAAAAGTACTCAAATCTTGACCAATTATTGAAATCACAGAAATATTATCATTAACTGTGATTCCATTTACATCTTTTGTATAAAAATCATTTTCAAACTCTTTCTCTAATTCAATAAGCGCTTTTGAAGCCTTTTCAGCTTCAACAACAATTCCAATACCTCTCTCAGATGATCCTTGAGAAATAATACTAACACTTATATTATTATCTCCCATTACTTTAAAAATTCTTGCATCAACACCTGTTTTTCCAAGAAGACCTCTTCCCTCTAAATTGATTAACGAAACATTATTAAGAATAGAAAGCGACTTTATTCCTTCATCGGTTTGTTCTGCCGTTATAAGTGTTCCTTGATTGTCTGGATTAAATGTGTTTAATATTCGCAAAGGAATATTCTTTTCAACTAATGGAATTATTGTTTTAGCATGTAAAATATTAGCTCCGAAATTAGCTAATTCATTCGCCTCATTAAAGGAAAGCTTTTCTATCTTTCTTGCATTCGAAACCAACTCAGGATTTGCTGTAAAAATTCCGTCAACATGGGTATAATTTTGAAATTCCTCAGCATCTAAATAATTTGCCAATAATGAAGCAGTGTAATTACTTCCATTTCTTCCTAAAGTAGTTGTTTCATTATTTATTGTAGAAGCGATAAATCCTGTTAGAATATTTACTCCTTCAGGTTGATTCGCAAAAAATTGAACAACATTCTTTTTTGACACAGCATCTAAGGGTTGAGCATTACCAAAAGTAGCATCTGTTTTTATCAATTCTCTTGCATCAACAAAATTTGATTTAATGTTATTTTGATTCAATATGTATGCTAAGTATTTTGCAGAAATTAACTCGCCTACCGCCACTACTTGATCTTTTATCCTTGCACTATAATCTCTCAAAAGACTAACACCTTCTAAAAGTTTTTGCAATTGTAAAAACTCCTCAGCTAAAACATCTTCAACAATTTCATTCTGTTGATATTGTTTAAAAGAAGCTAATTCTTGCTCATAGCTATCTCCCTTTTGAGCCTTTTCAAGCAAACTGATTAACTCATCTGTTGCATTACCTCTTGCCGAAACAACTACCGCTATTGATTCGTTGTTGAAAAATTTCTGAGCAATTATTTGAATCACTTTTGATAAACCCTCTCCATTTGCTAAAGATTTACCTCCAAATTTTAATATTTTCATTCTCTTTTTATTTTATATAAACTACATCAAACACATTTTCTAAAATTGAACCTAGTTGCTCGTACTCGATTAAAAAGGCATCATGACCATGAATCGATTTTATCTCATGGTGATATATATTGTTTTTTATTTTACTTACTATCTTATATGTTTCTTCATCTTCTTTTGCCATAAAAAAACCATCTGTATCTATTGAAACTATATGAATATTTGATTTGACATTTTTAATTAACTCTATTACACTTCTCCTTCCCCTTGTTATATCATTGGTTTTCAATAAATGATTCATCAACTTATATGCTTTTAATTGAAATCTCTTTTCTAATTTATCACCATGATGATGCAACCAATTTTCTATTTCAAACAATTTATTTTCAGGATTTATGTTCCTTTCAAATTTACTTTTTAACGATTCAGGTGTTCTATATAACAACATAGCATGAATTCGAGCATCGTGAATTGGATTAGATGAATGATTTAATATACTATCCTGCACAAGAACATTTGCAAGCATCCAATCTGTAGCTTTCCAGTCTGTAGCAATTGGAATTACATTCTGAATTAAGTCAGGCTTCAAAATACTCATTTCCCAAGCAATAGCTCCTCCTAAACTCCCTCCAATAACAGCAAAAAGCGAACTAATATTCAATTGCAAAACACCTTGCCAAAAAACTTGAGCAATATCTCTTATGGTAAAATCTTTATAGTTTTTTATTAAGTTCTCTTCACCTCCATCAAACCCATTCCCAGGAATATTTATTGCTAAAACAGTATAAAAATTTGTATCGATTGTTTTACCCCCACCAATCAGATCATTCCACCAACCATTTCTTCCAACTACATTTGAGTTTCCTGTTAGTGCATGATTAACTAAGACTATTGGAGTAGTTCCAAGTTGTTGTCCGAAAATTTGATAAAACAAAGACACATTGTTCAAAGTCTTACTGTTCTCGAGAACCCATTTTTCAATTACTATTTCCTTTAAATCAGACATTCTAAATAGATATAAATTAATTAAAAGAGATTATCAAAAAGGGTTGTTTCAAATTGAAAAAAGGAAAACTATAACTTCTCACCTTTACAAACACAAACCAAATTTTATTTTCATTTAAAACAATAATTCCTTTTCAACAATCTCTAGACCTATAGAAATTACGCAATACTTTCTACAGGAAGTTTTTCAAAAACTGTTTTTAAATCTGTTTTTAAATCTTCTATATCTTCTAACCCTACAGACAATCTAATTAAATCTTTAGAAACACCTGTTGTCAACTGATCTTCATCTGACAATTGTTGATGTGTTGTGCTTGCAGGATGAATAATCAACGATTTTGTATCTCCTATATTTGCTAAAAGAGAGAATAACTTAGTGTTATCTGCTACTTTTTTAGCTGCTTCAAAACCTCCTTTTAATCCAAAAGTAACGATACCACTTTGTCCTTCTGGCAAATATTCTTGAGCTAATGCATAATATGGAGAGTTTTCAAGACCAGGGTAATTTACCCATGCAACTTGATCTTGTTTCTGTAGCCATTTAGCCAATTCTAATGCGTTTTCACTATGTTTCTTGATTCTTATAGCTAATGTTTCAAGTCCTTGTATAGTTTGAAAAGCATTAAAAGGACTTAAGGCTGCACCAAAATCACGCAATCCTTCTATTCTTACTTTTGCAATAAAAGAAGCTGCTCCCAAAACTTCATAATATTTTAGTCCGTGGTAACCTGCTGATGGTTCAGTAAATTCTGGAAACTTTCCATTACTCCAATCAAATTTTCCTGCATCTATAATTACACCTCC
Source organism: Flavobacterium sp. KY-23415 (assembly GCF_055384985.1). NCBI lineage: Bacteria > Pseudomonadati > Bacteroidota > Flavobacteriia > Flavobacteriales > Flavobacteriaceae > Flavobacterium > Flavobacterium sp. KY-23415. The sequence continues at coordinate 1,053,975 of NZ_AP044001.1, forward strand.
TAAAGAAGTACCATTTCCAGTTATAAACTTTGTTAATGAATGAATTACAATATCCGCACCATGAGCTATTGGGTTCAACAAATAGGGCGTCGCAACTGTATTATCAACAATAAAAGGTATTTTATTGGTTTTAGAGACATCTGAAATTGCTTTTAAATCTAACACATCTAACTTAGGATTCCCTAAACTCTCCACAAAAATCGCTCTTGTATTTTCTTGAATGGCTTTCGCAAAATTCTCTGAATTTGATGGATCAACAAATGTTGTTGTTATACCTAATCTTGGCAATGTAACACTTAACAAATTATAAGTACCTCCATACAAACTACTTGAAGCAACAATATGATCTCCCGCTTTAAGTAAAACCAATAATGTTGTTGCAATTGCAGAAGTTCCAGAAGCCGTAACTACCGCTCCAATCCCTCCTTCTAAACTTGCCAAACGTTGTTCTAAAACATCATTTGTAGGATTATTTAATCTTGTGTAAATATACCCAGCTTCAGACAAACCAAATAAATTAGCCGCATGGTCTGAATCATTAAAAACATATGAAGATGTTTGATAGATTGGCACCGCTCTTGTTCCTTGAGATTTTGTTACATCATGCCCAGTATGAAGTGCATTTGTTGAAAATTTTTGTGTACTCATTTTTTGTTTTTTTTAAATTATTATATTTTATTTTTTGACATTAAATAAAAAGTCCTTTAGGTTAAACTTACCAAAAGGACTTTTTAAGAATAGAAAACAACTAAAATTAAGTCTTTCGCTTTTGGCAATGGTAAATCATAGCGCACATGCACATCATCATTTTACACATCATCATTATTTTATTTTCTCTATTCATTATCTTAATTCTTTCTTAATCTATTTTTAAAAACAAAGCCTCTATTTTCATAGAGGCCTATAGTTACTTTTTATTTTACTATAGAAAACCTCTTCGAATTTCTCAACATCATAACTAAACACATATTATATACTTTGAAATTCATTTTCTAATACTTTATTTAACGAGACAAAACTAGAATATTTTTCTATCTAAAAAAAATATTTAGATTATTTTTCTAAATTTTATTATTTTATAATAAAAAAACAGAACAAAAAACTAAATAAACAAATTTTAAAAGACAAAAAAACTATCAATTTTGATTTTCTTAAATTATCCTAAAAAACATTCTCACACTAAATATTATAACCAACATAGCAACAGCCACTAAAGCAAACCTCCTAGACAATTTTCCTGCTAATTTTGCCGCAATTGGAGCCGCAAAAACACCTCCAATAATTAAACCTAAAACAACATACCAATGACTAACCCCAAGAGAAACAAAAAAAACTACAGAAGCAGAAAGCGTGACAAAAAATTCAGCCAAACTCACCGTTCCAATTACATATTTTGATTTTCTCCCTTTCGCTAACAATGTAGAAGTTACAATTGGTCCCCAACCACCACCACCAAAAGCATCCATAAAACCACCCGAAAAACCTAAAAACCCTAAAAATTTAATTTTCTTTTTTAGTTGTATTTTCCGAAAAGCTAAAATCAAAAGCCTAATACCAATAATAAATGTATAGGTTGACAAAATAACATAGGCTATTTTTTCATATTCACTCCCAAGATAAATCAATAAAGAAGCTCCCAAAACCGCTCCAACAACCCCAAACAATGCCAACCAAAAAAGCATTCGTTTATTTACATTTCCAAATCGATAATGAGAATACCCACTAATAGCACTCGAAAACATTTCTGCAGTATGAATACTTCCACTAATTGCAGGCAATTTTATCCCTAGGAGCATCATGCTTGTTGCACACGTAACACCATAACCTAAACCTACTGCACCATCTATTAATTGCGCTACAAAACCAACCAAAAGCATAAAATAAAATTCATTCGGAATTGAAACAAGTCCTAATTTAAAATCTGCAAAAGAAACAAAATTAGACAATCCAAAACCTACAAACAACATCAAGAAAGACAAAGCTAGAGTAAACACTAATCGTTTGTATTTATTCCTACCTTCTTCTTTTTTCTTTTTTTCAAAACTTTGTGTCAATTTGTTTAAATCGTTCAATTTTTCTTGAAAATCTCCTTTATGGTTGGAACGAAATTTATTCAACACATCTAAGCTTTCCTCAATATTATCTGGAATAACCTCCGTAAAATATTCCCTCATTCGTTTTGCCAAGACTGGTGATTTTCCATTTGTTGATATTGCAATTTTCAAACTTCCCTTATTAACAATAGAACCTAAATAGAAATCGCACAAAGCTGGTTGATCTGCAGCATTAACTTTTATTCCTTTAGATTTTGCTAGATTTCTAACTTCTAAATTCACCTCTGGACTATCTGTTCCTATAATTACAAAATCAATCCCATTCAAATCATTTTCTTCAAAAGGCCTTTCAAAAGCATCGATGTTTGAATGCGCATTTATTACTTCCTTTAATTTTGGGTAAATAATCGTACCAACAATTGTTATTCTAATCGCTGGATTCTGTCGCAATAAGGTTTCTGTTTTTTCTAGACCAACATTTCCTCCTCCAACAATCAAAAAATGAGCCGTTTCAGTTTTTAAAAACACTGGGAACAATGTGTTATTCATTTTCTTTCTTTTTTAAATAAATTTTATGAAATATTGAAAAACGTAAGATATCTCTATTATAAAAATCAACTCCAGAAGATTGCTGTTGAAACCAATTCATATAACCCATTTCAACAGAAAACAACGGATTAACTATATAATTCAATCCTACGTAAATTCGGTTCTGATCAAAAACATTCTTTATTATTTTGTTTCCTGCATTAATCATAATCTCATCTTTAACTTTCAAAATTACTCTATCCTTCTCTTCTTTCTTAAGAATCGGAATATCCAAACCTAATTGATATCTTATTCTGAAATTTGAAAAAACATAAGTATTTGTCAATTGATTTTCTTCTAACTGATTAAAGAAACGAGCCTCCAATTTATATTTGTGAGAAATAGCAAAAAGTGAATATTTTTGAATATTTTGAAAACCAATATCAGGTCGTAATTCTGGCACCATCAAATTGTTCTTCGAATACGGATCTTGTGAACTTTGCAAAAAAAGCGTCATCCCAAAAGTCTCTATCCAGTTGTCAAAAATTTTCCTTTCTACATTTGTTCTAAAAACCAATTGATGTTGTGCTAATGGCTTAATAAAATGTCGTTCTTGTATTTCACTTTTAAGACTCCATTTATCGCTTATAACCAAATTATTATAATACCCATGCCAAAGCAACTGATTCCTGTCTATCTTTTTTTGTCCAAACAATAAAACATGAGAAAGCAACAACAAAAACATCATTACTTTCCCATTATTTTTTATCTTATTGTAATACCGCTCTAAATGTAAAGTCTCCAAAGGTTTCACCTTCATTTCTTTCTTTTACATATCTTCCTAATAAAGAATCCACCTCCTCTAATATTTGAGTTTCAGTTTGTTTTTCTTTATAAAGCTTATTCAACCTTTCACCATATCGATCACCTCCTAGCATGAAGTTATATTGCTCTGGACCAGTTCCAATAAAACCTAATTCAGAAACGTACGGACGACCACAACCATTAGGACAACCCGTCATACGAATAGTAATTTCATCATCTTGAAGGTTATACTTTTCTAGGATAGGTTCAATTTTTGTTACCAAAACTGGCAAATAACGTTGTGCTTCTGCCAAAGCTAAAGGACATGTTGGCAATGCCACACAAGCCATTGAGTTTTTTCTTAAAACACTATCTTGCTTTTCTACTTCATAACTCGCAATTAAGGCTTCTACTTTAGCTTTATTCTCTTCTGAAATTTCACCTAGTATTAGATTTTGATTTCCAGAAAAAATGAAATTAGACACATTTAATTTAGCCACTTCATGTAGAAACTCTTTTTGATACGGTCGAATTACACCATGCTCTACGAACAAGGTATAAAACCAATTTCCATCATGATTTTGCTCCCATCCAAAACGATCTGAACGTTCAGTAAATTCATACGGTCTTTCTGGTTCAAATTGAAAACCAATTCTTTTTTCCAATTCTTCTTTAAAGCCTTGAACCGTTAATTTATCTACAGTATATTTCAAACGAGATAATTTTCTATCCACCCGATTTCCAAAATCTCTTTGGACTGTTAAAATCTCATAAACAGCCTTTAATGTTTTTTCTTCCGTATCCGTAAAACCTATAATACTTCCTAATCTAGAATAGGTATTTGGGTTCCCGTGAGTAGTTGCCAAACCGCCTCCAATAACAATGTTAAATCCTTTTAATTCATTATCTTCTATCACCGCAATTAATCCAATATCATTAGTAAAAACATCAACGTCATTACTTGGAGGAATAGCAATTGCAATTTTAAACTTTCTTGGCAAATAGCGATCTTCATACAACGGATCTGCTTCTGCTGAACGTTCATATATTTTTTCTCCATCAATAAAAACATCATAATATGATTGTGTTTTTGGCAATAATAATGTTGAGATTTTATCTGCATAATCATGTATTTGCTTATGCAATGGAGACAATTGTGGATGAGAACTCGCTATAACATTCCTGTTTACATCACCACAAGCAGCAATTGAGTCTAATTTTGCCAAGTTAAAAGCTTGAATTGTTGGTCTTAATTGATGTTTTAACAAACCATGTAATTGTAGTGTTTGACGTGTTGTTATTTTCAATGTTCCCGTTCCATATTGCTCAGATATTTCATGAGTGGCTATCCATTGTTCTGCATTAATAACACCTCCAGGTATTCTCAAACGAATCATAAAAGAATAGAGCTTGTCTAGTTTTTTTGCTGCTCTTTCCGCACGTCGATCTCTATCGTCTTGCACATACATTCCATGAAACTTTACTAATGTTTCATCATCTGGTCGTACGTTACCTGTATGATTATCCAAATCAATACTTTCTTTTAACGTACCTCTAAGCCCATCACTTTTCGTCTTTATGGCTTCTATTGGTGATAATTTATCGCTCATTTTTGTCTTTTTTAGTAATTAATAATTAGTGATAAGCGTCTAGTGAATTATTTTTTTAAAAAAACTAATTACTAAGCACTAATCACTACTCACTTTTTAATACACGTCTTTTTGATATTTTCCTTGATTTTCTAAGTTTTCTAAAATTGTTTTAGCTTCTTCTCTTGAAATATTTCTTTCTTGAACCAAAACATCTAGAATAGCATTTTCTACATCTACACTCATCGGGCTTTTTTGACCACAGATATACAAACTCGCACCATCTTCTAACCATGCATTAAACTCACTCGCTTTTTGCCTAATACGATCCTGTACGTATATTTTTTTCTCCTGATCACGAGAAAAAGCAGTATCTAATTTTGTCAACACCCCAGTAGTAATCCATTCTTGCACTTCCGTTTGATAATAAAAGTCCAATACAAAATGTTGTTCTCCAAAAAACAACCAATTTCTACCTTCTGCACCAGTTGCATCTCTATGTGCTATAAATCCCCTGAATGGAGCAATTCCTGTACCAGGACCAATCATAATTACATCTGTCTCATCACTTGGCAATCTGAAGTTTTGATTTTTATGAATATAAAAATCAATGGGCGTGTCATTTGGATAATCTGCTAAAAACTGTGATGCTAATCCTGTTTTAACAATATCCCCAACCTTGAATTTATTTAAATTTACTGTCAAATGAACCTCTCCATCATGTGCCTCAGGTGAAGAAGATATTGAATATAATCTTGGAGCAATTGGCAATAATATTGCTAGTAATGCTTCAATTGTTAAAGAATCTGGTTTAGAAAACAATTTCAAAACATCTATTAGATCAGCTTTCTCAGCATCAATCGAACTTCCCAATAGTTGTGCTAACTGATCCAATGATCTTTTACTTAATCCTTTAATATTTCTCGTTAGTAACCAATCACTAATTGTTCTTTTTTCTTCTTTTAAAGTAATCTCTTGACTACCATTTACATTGAAATAATCTAAGATAAAAGCAACATCTTCAGTACTGTTTTTTGGCAAAACCCCTAATGCATCTCCAGGCTCATAGTTTATTTCTTCTTCAGAAGCAATTTCTATATGATAGGTCTCTTTATTTGAACCTCTATCATTTAATATAATCTTATTAGTTATTACCCCTGAATAGTTCTTTTTATGAGAAGTAGTCCCAGATGATTTAGCAGCCGTAATAACTGTTGTTGTGCTTTGATTCTTAAAAACATTTTGTAATTCAATTTCCCAATTGGCTACTTCTGGGGCAAAATCAACATCTGCTTTTACCAATGGTAATAATCGCTTTGCTCCTTTTTCGGCTAAAATTTCATCCAAAAGCACACCTGCATTACAAAAAAGAGGATAAGAAGAATCTCCTAGACCAAAAACCGCATAAGATGTTTCTTTTAAATCTAAATTTGTAGTCTTTAAATACTCATAAAATTTAGTTGCATTTTGAGGAAATTCACCCTCACCTTGAGTACTCATTACAAAAAGCAATAATGTTTCCTTTTCCAATTTAGCAACATCAAATTGAAACACATCGACTGATTTTGCTTGGATTTTATTCTTTTTAAAAGTAGCTAATAGCTGAGAAGCGACTTTTTTTGAATTTCCCGTTTCTGTACCATAAATAATTAATGGCTTAACGGCTATGTTTTCTGATACAGCATTTACAGGAATTTGAATTCCGTTATTCTTTTTATCTAAATAACCAGCTAAATAGCCTTTTGTCCAGATAATTTCATCGTGAGATGCATTTTGTACCAATTGTTGCAATAAACTTAATTTAGTTTCAGATAGCATTTTGTAAAAGTATTTTATGATTATCGAAATAGGATTCTGTCTTATTTTTCTCGGTAAACCAAGCAAATTTTTGATGCAAATTCACTACATTACCTATAATTAATAATGTAGGGACATACTCAAATTCTGGCAGGCTTTTTGTTTCAAGTTCTTCAAACTTAAAAACTGTTGTTTTTTGATCAGGTGTAGTTGCTTGTTGAACAATTGCTATACTCTTATTTCTATCAATACCATTTTCTAACAATTGACATGACAGGGCATCCAAACGCTGTCCGCTCATATAAAAAACAAGTGTATCTTCAGTTGTTGCCCAATCTTTCCACTGATTTTCTGTTACATTTTTCAAATCATACAAGGTAAGAAAACGAACTCCTCTAGAATGTTCTCTAGCAGTTAATGGTATTCCTGTGTATGCAGCAGCACCGAAAGCAGCAGATACACCAGGTACAATTTCATATGGAATTCCATTTTCTATTAAAACATTCAATTCGTCTAAAACATTTGAAAACAATGAAACATCACCACCTTTTAATCGCAACACCAATTTCCCCATCAAGGCAAATTCGAGCATCAATTCATTGATATCCTTTTGAGGAGTATGAATCCCTTTTGAACATTGTTTACCTACATAAATAAGTTCAGCATCCTTTCTCGCATATTCTTCTACTAAAACAGGTGACACTAATCTATCTGTAAGAACAACATCCGCTATTTTTAAGTATTTCAATGCTTTTAAACTGATTAAATCTGGATCACCTGGACCAGCACCAGCCAAAATAACCTTACCATAATTTGAAATTTGTATCATATATCTTTTGTTTATAATTACACTTACCCTATCGAATTAGTAGAGTAAAGAATATTATAATATTTAAAAAATTAATATTATTTTAGAACAATCCTTCTACTGAAAGATAACGCTCACCTGTATCGTAGTTAAAAGTTAAGACAACAGCATCATCAGGCAATGAAGCAACTTTTTTAGAAACCGCAGCCAAAGAAGCTCCTGTAGAGATACCCACTAAAATTCCTTCTTGTAAAGCTATTTTTCTAGCAAATTCAAATGCATCTTCTTTAGAAACCGCTACTACCTCATCAATAAAATCTCCATGAAAATTTCCAGGTACAAAACCAGCACCAATACCTTGTAAAGGATGAGGACCAGGAGCACCTCCACTTAAAACTGGAGACAATTCTGGCTCAACAGCGATTACTTTTAAATTTGGGAATTTCTCTTTTAGAACTGAAGCAACACCAGAAATATGCCCACCTGTACCAACACCTGTTATGATATAATCTAACCCTTCAGGAAAATCTGCTAAAATTTCCAAAGCAGTTGTTTTCTTATGAGACTCAACATTTGCAGGATTTTCAAACTGTTGTGGAGACCAAGCATTTGGAATTTCTTTTACCAATTCTGCGGCTCTTTCAATTGCTCCTTTCATTCCTTTTTCACGAGGTGTAAGCTCAAATTCTGCTCCATAAATTTCCATCAATTTTCTGCGCTCAATACTCATTGACTCAGGCATAACCAAAATAACTCTATATCCTTTTACAGCTGCTACCAAAGCCAAACCAATTCCTGTGTTTCCAGATGTTGGTTCTACTATAACACTATCTTTATTCAACAAACCCTTTGCCTCTGCATCTTCAATCATCCCCAAAGCAATACGATCTTTGATACTGTTTCCTGGGTTGGTTCTTTCTAACTTTATCCAAACATTTTTATTTTCACCATATAGTCTATTAATTTTTACTACAGGTGTATTTCCGATGGTTTGTAATACATTTTCTACTTTCATTTTAACTTCTATTTTTAAATTTTTATATACTAAAATTAATTGGTTCTGGGAATTTATTTTTTGATTTAACAACTATTTCACTTTTATGAAAAACCAAAGATTGTGAAGGAATTGAAGCTGTTATCCAAACATTCCCTCCAATAATAGCTCCTTTACCTATAGTTGTTTCTCCTCCCAAAATAGTTGCATTAGCATAAACAACAACTTTATCTTCTATTGTTGGATGCCTTTTCTCTGTTGCTTTATCTTTACTCACACTCAAAGCCCCCAGTGTAACTCCTTGGTATATTTTAACATCATTACCAATAATTGTTGTTTCACCAATAACAACCCCCGTACCATGATCTATAAAAAACCTCTTCCCAATTGTTGCCGCTGGATGTATATCAATACCTGTTTTTCCATGCGCATATTCTGAGAGTAATCTTGGCAAGATAGGCACTTCACTTTTCCATAATAAATTTGCCACTCTATAGACCACTATTGCAAAGAAACCTGGGTATGACAACAACACTTCTTCTTTTGATTTTGCAGCTGGGTCAAATTCAAAAACCACTTTTAAATCAGACAAAAAGCAATCATGCAGCACTGTGATATTATCAAAAAAAGAATCAGAAACAGTCTTTGACGCAACATCACTTAATCCAACTTGTTCAATGAACTGAGCTAAATCTCTTTTCAACTCTTCCCCTTTAGTTTGAAACACCGAAAACGTTTCATACTCTTTTTTTACACAAAAAATCCATTCAAAAAAATCTTCAACCCAAGATTCAGCCTTACCCTTATCAAAGTAAATTTGCGTTTGAGAAAAATTTATTTTGTGTAACAATTGCAATTTATCCACTTTCATCAGATATACTTATAAAAACATTAATGCTCCTACTGTATTTAAACTTGTTTCATCAATCAAAATTGCATTTCCAGATTTAGGATTCTCAACAAAAGAATCATAAAATAATGGCTGGTTGGTTTTAAATGTGATTTGAGCAATATCATTCAACCTAATCTCATCAGCAGAAACAAATTCCCAATCATTTATATTCCATTTTTGATTGATCTTTTGTATTTTCACTCGCACAACTTTAAAACGATGTTGCAATAGATATGTTTTTCCAATCTGAAGAGCACTTTCGTCTAACCAAGATATCCATGATGAAATTTCATTAGAACTAACTGGTTTTTCTTCTTTTTTTACAATAGTGTCTCCTCGACTAATATCAATATTATTTTCAAAATGAAGCACTACATTATCTCCTGCAACAACTTTTTCAACTACTAGATTATTTTTTTCTATCGTCTTTATTGTTGTTTCAATATTAGCAGGCAAAACCAAAACTTTATCACCAACACTATAAGTTCCACTTAAAACTTGACCAGCATAACCTCTATAATCATGATATTTCTCATCTTTAGGTCTAATAACCCATTGCACTTGAAAACGAGAAGCTAAATTCTCCGTAGACTGAATTTCAATTTCTTCTAATGTCTCCAAAAGAGACTTCCCATTATACCAAGATGTACTTTCAGATTTCACCACTACGTTATCTCCTGCCAAAGCACTTACTGGGATATAACTTATCTCACTATAGTTTAATTCTTTTTTAATCTTTTCGAAATCTGTTTTTATCTCATTAAAAATATCTTCAGAATAATTTACTAAATCAATTTTATTAATCGCTAAAATTGCTTTTTGAATCCCCATTAGAGAACCGATGCTTGCATGACGTTTTGTTTGCTCAGTAATTCCTTTTCTGGCATCTACTAAGATAATTATCAAATCAGAATTAGAAGCCCCCGTAATCATATTCCTTGTGTATTGTTCATGACCTGGAGCATCAGCAATTATAAATTTTCTTTTCTTAGTAGAAAAATATTTATACGCTACATCAATCGTTATTCCTTGCTCTCTTTCCGCTCTTAATCCGTCAGTAATCAATGACAAATCAATTTCAACACCTTCTTGCTTTGTCTGTTTTTGCAACACACCTAATTGATCTGTATGGATAGAATCTGAATCATACAATAACCTTCCTATCAATGTACTTTTCCCATCATCAACATTTCCTGCTGTTATAAATCGTAATGTATTCATCTGTTAATTTTTTATTTCAGGTTTCAATTTCAAAAGTTCTATTACAATTCCTCTTTTTACTTTTCCGAAACACTATTCCACTTTTCCTTATCTTAAAAATATCCTTGTTTTTTTCTATCTTCCATTGCTGCTTCAGACAATTGGTCATCTAACCGTGTTTGACCTCTTTCACTTATTCTCGTTTGAATAATATCATCAATAATATCCTGAATTGTATCAGCACTAGACGGAACCGCTGCCGTACAAGTCATATCTCCAACAGTTCTATACCTAACTTTTTCAACAACCACCTCATCTCCTTCAACTGGCTGGATAAACTGTGATGTAGCTACCAATCTATCTTGATACACAATACATTCTCTTTCATGAGCAAAATACAAGCTTGGCAATTCAATATTGTTTTTTTGAATATAATTCCAAACATCTAATTCTGTCCAATTACTAATTGGAAACACACGAACATTATTCCCTTTTTGGATTTTACCATTTAAAATATCCCACAATTCAGGACGTTGTAACTTAGGATCCCATTGACCAAAATCATCTCTAACTGAAAAAATTCGTTCTTTGGCTCTAGCTTTTTCCTCGTCTCTTCTTGCTCCACCAATACAAGCATCAAAATTATTTTCTTGAATAACATCTAAAAGAGCATACGTCTGCAATGCATTTCTTGATGGAAAACGACCTGGAGTTTCTTTTAAATTATATTTTTTGATACTTTCTTCAACGGAAGCAACAATAAGTTTCTCTCCAATTTTCTCAACCAAATAATCTCTAAAAGCTATTGCTTCAGGAAAATTATGCCCTGTATCAACATGGACTAGTGGAAAAGGAAACTTCCCTGGGCGAAAAGCTTTTAATGCTAAATATACCAATACAATAGAATCTTTCCCACCAGAAAACAAAAGTGCTGGATTTTCAAATTGTGCTGCTGTTTCACGAAGAATATAAATAGCTTCGTTTTCCAATTGCTCTAAATAATCATCATTTTTTGCCATTTGTTATCTAAATATTATAATTTCACTTCATTAAACAATTATTAAAAAAAAACCTCCACAAAATGCAGAGGTTTCAATTGACTATTTTATATATAATTTTTAGGCAATAGAACGACTCTGCGGAAACTTCCACATCATACAACACATATTGCAAAAAAATAATTTCATCACTTTTCTTTTTAATTATTGACAGGGCAAATTTAGAAACATTTTCCGTAAACAAAAACAAAACTATAAAATTTTCTAAATTTTGCTTATTATCCAAAACAATATAGAAAAAAAAACTGAAAAAACATCAATATATAATTTATTTAAATTGTTATTTGCTATTTTACATGATTTATTAAATTTCACATAAAATATTATAAAAAATGACTTGATATTCAAATTGATTACTTAAATTTGCAAACAACAATAAGAGGAAAAATTTGAACTGATTGCAACCTCTATTCTACTCATTACTATTCAGTAAGGGTTTGGATAAAAAAATGCTAAAGCAGTACTTTTACTACTACTTTAGATTTTCTGCATCACAATTTTTCTTCATTTAATTTAAAAACAATAGAATATGGCTTATTTATTTACGTCAGAATCTGTGAGTGAAGGACATCCAGATAAGGTTGCTGACCAAATTAGTGACGCATTAATTGATAATTTTTTAGCTTTTGATGCTGAATCAAAAGTAGCTTGTGAAACATTAGTAACAACAGGGCAAGTAATTCTTGCAGGTGAAGTAAAATCAAACACTTACTTAGACGTTCAACAAATTGCGAGGGATGTAATCAAGAAAATTGGTTATACTAAGAGTGAATATATGTTTGATGCAAATTCATGTGGGATTTTATCTGCAATTCACGAACAGTCAGCAGACATTAATCAAGGGGTTGACAGAAGCACCAAAGAAGAGCAAGGTGCAGGTGACCAAGGAATGATGTTTGGCTATGCAACAAACGAAACCACTGAATACATGCCTTTAGCATTAAAACTTTCTCATGAAATTCTTCAAACTCTTGCTGATTTAAGAAGAGAAAACAAAGAAATCGAATACTTACGCCCAGACGCTAAATCGCAAGTAACATTAGAGTATGACAATGATAACAAACCCGTTAGAATAGACGCTATTGTTGTCTCAACTCAACATGATGATTTCGCTGACGAACCGACTATGCTAGCTAAGATTAAAAAAGACATTATTGAGATCTTAATCCCAAGAGTTATAGCTAAAAATCCAAAGTATGCTCATTTATTTAATGACGCTATAAAATATCACATTAACCCAACAGGAAAATTTGTTATTGGTGGTCCTCATGGAGATACCGGATTAACAGGTAGAAAGATTATTGTTGATACTTATGGAGGAAAAGGTGCTCACGGTGGTGGTGCATTCTCAGGAAAAGATCCAAGTAAAGTGGACCGTTCTGCTGCTTACGCAACAAGACATATTGCTAAAAACTTAGTAGCGGCTGGTATTGCTAGTGAAATCTTAGTTCAAGTTTCTTATGCTATTGGTGTTGCAGAACCAACAAATATCTATGTAAACACCTACGGGACAAGCAATCTTTCTTTAACAGACGGTGAAATAGCTAAAAAAGTCTCTGAAATTTTTGATATGCGTCCATATTTCATTGAACAACGATTAAAACTAAGAAACCCAATTTATAGCGAAACTGCTGCTTACGGACACATGGGGAGAACCCCTCAAACTGTTACTAAAACTTTTAAATCACCAAGTGGAGAAGAAAAAACTCTAGAAGTTGAGTTATTTACTTGGGAAAAATTAGATTTTGTAGATCAAATTAAAAGTGCATTTGGACTGTAATATTTCTCAAAATACGACACAAAAAAACCTGATTCTTTCAATTTGAATCAGGTTTTTTTATGCTTTTATTCAACCTTTTAGTAGGTCCCGTTTTGCATTTTATTTAGCACTTCTTGCATCTCTTGATAAACATCAGTACTTTCATCACCTTTCATTGCAGACAATGCTAATTTTTGCGTCATAATTGCTTTATCCTTCTGGTTGTCCTTATAATACAATTGTGCTAGTGTATCTAAATAATACCCATTGTTTTTTGTTACTTTCAAACTCATTTCACTCCACATGATTGCTTTCTTTATTAAAGAAATATTATTAGATTCTAAAACAATTGACCAAGCCACTTCATTTAAAAAATTAGAAAAAGTATTTTTATAGGTTATCCATGAATATTCTTCTGTGCTTTTAGCATACAACTCATCTAATTTTTCAATCACATTACTTTCTTTTGAAAATGTTGCATTAAAATATCTATCAAACGTATCGTAAAAATCATTATCAACACTTTGCACTTGTTTTAACACATTGAAGTATCCAAACATAATATTAAAATCATAATTTGTTGCAACAACAAAATTCTTATACAAAGAAATAGTCTCATTTTTCAATATAGCATCCATTTCGTAATTAGTCGCTTCGTTTAGATAGTTTACAATTGCTTCTTTTAAGTTATAATCTCCTTCTTTTAACTCTTGATTTTTTTCAAACTCAACAATCTTACTATAATTATTTACAAGATATTTAGTAATTGTATAATGCAATTCTTTATTCTTATTAGAATCAATTTCTTCAAACAAACGATTATTAAAACCGTCATTCATTAATTCTGTTTTTAAAATCATTAATAAATCCGAATTTAAGGTTTTGCTTTTATCAAATTCAGCAATTAATTGCTTTAAATTATAAACCAATACTTCTTTATTTGTTTTTAATTTATATAGATTTTGCAAATCTTGAATCGTTTCAGGTTCATAATAACTAAGCTCTTCTGATTCCTCATCTACATCTTCAACCCCTACAACAGAAGCAACTTCATAGGTGTATTTTTTTTCTAAAGATTGAACAGTATTAAACACTGTTATTAATTCGGCTGATGTTTTATTTGATTTCTGAAAAACAACATCAACCTTATTACTCACATTTGCTTTCTTCAATAGACTACTAAATCCTGAATAATAATTCAATAGTGTTATATTCTCTTTAAGTGTTCCTGTTGTTCTATACAACACATTCCCTAGACTATTTACTATTACCATTTGAGGTTTCTTTTCTCCTTTATCAAAATACTTATTCTCTTTTTTTGTAGCTTGATAAAAATTAAAATTATCATACTCTTCCTCATACTCATAACTCATATAATACGTAAGCGTCTGCTCATTTTCTTCTATAAAAGAATCAAATTCTTCTTTATTTGTATCATTAGTAATAACCAGAAATTTATTTGGAGTCTTTTTCAATGTCTCAAGTGCTTCATTTAGCGTTTTATCTAGTTTATGCTTAAACTGATACTCTGATTCAACATATGCAGCAGAGTCAACCGCTTCTTCAACCGCTTCATAATCTTCCTCGGTTTCAGGCAACGTAATTTTTGCATTATTATCTATTTCTATTGCTTTTAAATTTGCTGTATGCATTCCTTTTTCTTCGTTGACTAATGTGAAAATTAGTGGTTTTTTACCATCTGAGACTGCAATCGTATTTTCATCTGTATAAAAAGCGTTCAACTCTAAATTAGTTACACTATTAATTGTAGATTGTATCTCTAACCCAGAGACTTTATCAGCAACCTCATATTTAGAAGAAAGAATTTTATCCTTATCCTTTAGAACTATATGAATATACTTTACTTTTTCAACTTCTACATCTAAATCTTCATTATCAAAATCATATTCTTTATTCCCAAATAGACTTCTCAAACTTTTATATTCTACTATACTGTTTTTATCTTTTTGAGTACCTATAAACATTTCTGTAGCATAATAATAGAGGTTTTTACTAGGAAATCGCAACAACAAACCATTAGATGTTGTCTTTACATTTATTTCTTTAACCTGAAACTTGTCCTCATTAGCATATTTACTAGTTAATCTCAACGTATCGTTAACAATATCAAGCTTTCCTGACATAAACACTAGATCATAGGTATTGTCATTATTAATTTTAAGCTCAACTCCTCTCTGATCTCCTTGAGAAACATAAATCCCTGGTTTAAATTTCCCCTGCGCACTGATTATTGAAAAGTATGAAAATGCTATCAATAAAAATACTATTTTTTTCATTTGTAAAATTTTTTAGACAAAGATATAACTTTCGTGAACAAAAAAACCAACTCATTGGTTGGTTCTTTTTTCATTTTTTATTCTAAAATTAACTACAAATTATATTTCATACTTAAAATTATATATCTAGGTTGCACGATATAGCTTGAAAAACTATTTGTTCCCCCTAATTGATTAAAACTATTACTATTCAATGCTTTAGTATTTAATAAGTTTGTACCCGAAATTTTCCATTCTACTTTACTATCTTTCTTTTGATAGGTTAAACTTGAAGAAAGAAAATCATATTCTGTATCGATCGTTTTTTCTTTATTTCTATTGTGATAGAAACTATACTCAGACACAAATGAAAACGAATCTAGGAAAAAATACTCCAATTCGATAGCAGGATTGTCTGTATAAAAAACACTACTTGAATTATCATTAATACTAAAAGCATATTTTAAACTCAAATTTGGATATTTTTTAAAATTGGTAGAAAAACTTACATTATAATTTTGAGAAAAAGATTCTGTCGTTTGAATATTTTCTTCCATAGTCGGCAATACTCTAATATTGTTAAACTTACTCCAATTTAAATTTACACCCGCCGAAGCTTTATAGTAGCGCGCAAAAGAGCGTCCGTAATTTACCATTCCTGAAAATGTTTCGTCTGCAAAATTTGAATCTATGTTTACCGCAGACGTAACTTGATTTGCACTTGTTAGCAATGCTTTATTTTTAATAGCGTCTACTTGCTTTGTATAAGTTAAATTAGCAAATATGTTTTCAAAATTAAACATATTGTATTTGAAATAACGCAAACTATGTACTTGGGACAAAGAGTTTTCTAAATTACGATTTCCACTAAACAAACTATTATAGCTTGAAAAAACCAATCCTTCTGCTAATTTAACAATATCTGTAAAATTGTTTGACAAAGAAAAATTATAGGTTAAACTTTCCGATTTCTTAATTTGATATTGCGCAAAAAAATCTGGAAGGAATCGATTGAAATTTTGTCTATTATTAGTTCCTAGCTGCACATCATTTGTGCTATAATTATGAATACTAAACCCAGGATTAAATGTAAATTTTCCTTTTATAAATTTATAATGCAATCCAAGAAACACATCATTAAAAGCATAATTCACATCATTATTACTTTCTTCAGAATTTAAATCATTGACAGATTGATTATCTAATATTTGAAAAATATGAGAGTCAAAATTTTGATAAGAATAAGTATTTCCTAAAGTTACATTTATATTACTTTTTGGAGTTAACATGTAGTAATAATCAAACTTAACGTCTATTTTATTTGTTTTCACGAAGCGTTCTTGCGAAATGTTATCTCTCGATTGCATCGTATTATAATCTGATCCCAAATTGAATGCTAAGTTTTGCAGGTTAGCATTATAGAAAGGGTCTTCTTGTTGGTATAAATGCTGAGTTTCAAATGCAAAAACATTCTTATCATTTAACGTATAATAATAATTCAAATTTTGATTTATACTGAATGGTTTTTGATTTTTATTGGTATAAATATCACCCAACTCACTAGAAAAAACACTTTGATTTTCTTTTTGATTTGAGAATTTTAATAGCGCATCATAATCAAAATGTATTTTAGTTGAAGGCACATAACTAGAACTTAATTTAAAAATTCCTAAATCGCTTTTTTGTCTTGAAATATCCTCTTTTTCTTCTACAGCATTTGCAGAAGCTCCTCTTGGCAAATCGTTAACAGAATTTGTTTGCACATCTGTTTTGTTTCCTAAAAAAATACCAAAACCACTTAATGTCCAAGCCTTTGATGGATTATAACTAAAATTAGCAGCTCCAAATTTTGTATCTATATTGGCAGCTTGATCATTTCTTAGCCCAAGAATTCCTAAATCGTTTGAAGACACATTAAAACTTGAACCTCCTTTTCGCATCATATTCCGAAATCCTCCTGTAAACTTAAAGTAGTCACGCATTGTTAGTGGCAATTCTCCAATATTATTGAGATTCCCAATTACATTGATGCTGTATTTTGGACTATAATAAAACAATTTAGGGTTTACCAAATAACGATCTTCTTCATGCCCTACTCCAACACCAGCTGTAACATCTCCAAACCAAAAATTCTTTTTACCTTCCTTTAGCTTTATATTAATTGCAATATTTTCATCATTGTTTTCCAATCCTTTCAAATTTGAAACTTCATTATAATTTCTCAATACTTGAATTTTGTCTAATGCATCCGCAGGAATGTTTTTTGTGGCAATTTTAGTATCTCCATCAAAAAAATCTTTCCCTTCTACCATTACTTTTTGAACCGTTTTCCCTTCTACCTGAATCTCTCCATCCTTATTTACTTCTACTCCAGGTAATTTCTTCAACACATCTTCTAATTTTTTTTCTGTCCCATTTGTAAAAGAATCTGAATTATAAATTATAGTATCTCCAGAAATTGAGACAGGCATTTCATAAACTACTTCTACATTCTGTAATTGAACTCCTTGCGACATTTTAATATCAAAAACCATATTTGTTTCTTTTGTTTCAACTAACTTTTCAAAAGATTGAAAACCAATATAACTTGCTTTTATTTTATAGGACGAATTACTTTTTAGGTTCAAACTAAATTTACCATTTTCATTTGTAATTGCATACGCATCCATAGCCTTTGTATCATTATTAATAGCCATAACATTAGCCATTTCTAAGCCTAAACCCGTACTGTCTTTAACAATTCCCTCAAAACGAATGTTTTGAGAAAAAACAAGTGAAGTAATAAACAAGAAAATAATTAAAATATAATTTTTCATTTTTAGAGATTCATTTATTATTTATATACAAGTCGAATATTCAGTTAGTTTGTTACAAACCACAAATACATTATGACACTATATTTCGAGAAAGGTTTAATTCTTAATTCATTCTTATTTCAATTACACCATCATCGTTCATCATTTTCTTCAATCTTTCTTCATTTATTCTATCAAACTCTTTTTGTGATACTTTTTTCCCATTCTTTGGTGCTTTAATTTTCAAATCGTCTTCTGTGTTTAAAACTATTTTAGAACACAAATAGATTGTTTCATTTTCGTGTAGTTCTAAAATTAAACCTGGCAAACCCCAATATTTATCTGGACCATTAGAAACAGGGATATCTAAAGTGTACCAAGCTTCAATGACTTGCTCTTTTAAATCTCCTGAAACCATAAAAGCGGTTTTATTCTTTTTTTGTTTTTCTAAAAGCGCTTCTCTTTCTTTTTTATCTTCTTCTGTAACTGGAATTATTATTTTGGCTTTATAACATGTATAATTCCCTATTTTTTTTTGTTCATCTAACATTATCCAATTCATCTTTGGCAACGAATCAATTATTAAAAATTCTTTTCCAAAAATATCTTCTTCCGACATATACTTTTTTTCTTTAATGTTTTTATAGATTTTAGAACGATCACTACCAGACAAAACAGTTACCATATTTACTGAATTTCCTCCTGATGGATTCTTTAACTTCTCTTCCTCTTGATAAACAGATTCAAACATATTAAAATTTAGAACATAGCTTTTTTCAAATGCTTTTGCCATTTTCTCTTTTATTTGATCTAACATTTCTGGAGACATTCCTTCGCTTTTAATATCAAAATCTCCCATTTGCCTTTTTGATGAATAAATAGCTGTTCCTTGAAAATTTTGTGCTTCACTTTTTACTATTGCTAAGAAAACAAAGAGTAAACCCATTATTAATCGTACCATTTTTTTATTTTTAAAATTAACATTGCAAACTAAAGCATCTGAAAATTAATAAAGGGTTAATGTTTGTTAACGTATGTTAACAAACATATATCTAAACAAATAGTTCTTATTTTTGAAAAATGAAAATCAGTAATCGAAAAATAATTCTGTTTATAAGTGTCATTATTTTTGCAACTATTGGCCTGCAAGTTTATTGGAATTATAAAAACTATATTGCAAACAAAAGCCGACTTTCTAATGAACTTCAAATTGCTTATGACAAGGCTTTAGAAATCTATTTTAATGAAGAATCTAAAAACGAAATAATCAGCTTTATAAGCAATGATAAAACTCTAAAGTCTAAGGATTTTTTTGAAAATATCATTAACGATTCTATCTTCAAGACATTTATAAAGACAAATAATTCAAATCAGAAACAAGCCTCAGACAGTCTATTCATTGAAACGTTTGAAGATGATGGCATGAAAATTGACACTCAAATTTTCGTTCAGAATTCGAAGAAAACATCGGTCAAAAAAAAGCCTTCTATTCAAGTTTTAAAAGGGAAAGACGCACAAAAAACATTGGACGACATTAAACAATTCCCTAATCGTTTTGTTATTACTATATCCAGTGATTCAATCAAATACAAAGTTGTAGACTCTATTTTTAAAACGGAGTTAAAGCGCAAAAACATCAATATAAACTATGGTTTTAGACATTTAAAAAAAGACACGTTATTTAGCACGTTTAACCCTTTAAAAGAAAAATTCTTTGAAAAAATAGAACCAAAATCCTCATTTTTTAAATCATCGGAATTAATGCTTTTAGACTATAATCATTCCAATTTACTGTTATTTCAAAGAATGGGTAGCGAGTTAATTTTGTCTGTTATTTTTTTACTTGCTGTAATAGCTTGTTTATTTTTCATGCTCTATATTATTAATAAACAAAAGAAAATAGATGAAATAAAAAACGACTTTATTAATAATATTACACACGAATTCAAAACTCCAATTACTACTATTTCTACGGCTTTAGAAGGAATGAGCAATTTTAACCCCACGAATGATGTCGAAAAAAACAAAAAATACATTTCCATTTCAATGAATCAACTTTCTAAATTGGAAAGCATGGTTGAAAAAATACTAGAAACCGCATCATTAAACACAGAAGAGCTTAAATTAAATTTTGAGTCATTAGATTTAATTCCTTTTATACACTCAATTATTGAAAAACATCAAACAACAACTACAAAGCAAATTATTTTCTCTAATAACAACGATAATTTGTTTTTTTTAGGAGATGCTTTTTATCTTGAAAATGTAATATCTAACCTGATTGATAATGCTATTAAATATGGAGGAGAAACAATAAAAATAGCACTACAAATAGTCCACAAAGCAATCATTATTGATGTTACAGATACTGGAAACACTATACCAAAATCTGAAGAAAAAACTATTTTTGAAAAATTCTACAGAATTCCTAAAGGCAATATTCACGATGTTAAAGGCTATGGAATTGGACTCTATTTTTCGAAAATTATAATAGAAAAGCACGCAGGTTCTTTAACCTTGATTAGAACAAACGTAACTACTTTTAGAATTACATTACCTTATGAATCTTAATATATTATTAGCAGAAGATGAATCTTCTTTAGGATTAATCATTAAAGAAAGTTTAGAAAACAGAAACTTCACTGTCACTTTGTGCGAAAATGGGGAAGTTGCACTAAACACATTTAAGAAAAACAACTTTGATGCTTTAGTACTAGACATTATGATGCCAAAGAAAGATGGCTTCACGTTGGCTGAAGAAATTAGGCAAATAAACAAAGAAATTCCTATTGTATTTTTAACTGCAAAATCGCAAACGAAAGATGTTATTAAAGGTTTTAAAATTGGTTGCAACGATTATATTAAAAAACCGTTTAGCATTGAAGAATTGATTGTTCGAATTATTTCTTTAACGAATAGAAACCAAGAAACATCAAAAAAAACCACTTTAAACGTTGGTAAATATGAGTTCAACACTGAAAACCAGACTTTAAAACTTAATGACAAAACATTCAAATTAACAAACAGAGAAGCCTCATTACTTGAATTATTAGTCCAAAACAAAGGAGAAATAATCAATAGAGAAACCATTTTAAACATTGTTTGGGATAATAATGATTTTTTTAGCGGTCGAAGTATGGATGTTTTTATTACAAAACTTAGAAAAAAATTAAACCTCGACCCAAATGTTGAAATCATCAACAGTCGAGGTCGAGGTTATAAATTAATTGGATAAACTCTGCTCTTAATGAAATCCTCCTCTACCGCCACGTTGTCCACCATACATCTCTCTCATTTCTTCAATTTTCTTTTTTACAATTTCATCATATTCGGATTGAGAAACTTCTTTTCCTTTATTTGGCGCTTTAATTTCTGTTTTTTCCTTAGTATTCATTACAATTTTAGAGCACAACAAAACAGTTGTACCGTCATTAATTTCCAAAATCAACCCAGGCAAACCCCAATATTTATCTGGACCTTGATTAATTGGAATTTCGGGACAATACCACGCTGTAATTGTCTTTTCTTTAATTTGTTCAAAATCATCTTTCATGAAATTTGTTTTCTTAGAAGTTTCTAATGAATCTTTTGTTTTTTTCTCCTTTTCTTCATTTTCCTTATTTCCACGCATTCTAAAATTCCTAAAATCTGTAGCGTCTGTTTTTACTGTCGCTGTAGCTTTAAAACAAGTGTATTCACCAATTTGCTTTGTTTCTGAAGACATTTGCCATTTATAATTCATAAGTGTGTCTTTTATTAAAAACTCCTTTCCAAAAAACTCTTTGTCAACAACATACAGTTTTTCCTTCACATTTTTATATTGCGTACCACCGCCGCCCATCATAGACGACATCATTCTCCCGCCGCCGCCTTGCTGACCAGGAGCTTCTAATTTTTCTTCTTCTTTATAAATAGAGGCTGTCTTTTCAAAATGGAGTACAAATGTTTTTTCAAACATTTTTTTCATGTTTTCTTCAATTCTTTTTTGCATTTCGGGAGTAATTTCTCTATTGCTTCCAAAGTTTTTCATCATTTCTGCTGTACTCGTTTTCGATTCATAAACAGCCATTCCTTGAAAATTTTGTGCATTTAAACACAAAGAAATGAATAACAAGGATGTAATAATTATTTTTTTCATTATTGCTAGAATTAATTCAACTTTAATTATTTAGACTCAAAACTATACTTTTTGTTACAGGAATTCATACTAATATAGCACAAAAACTGTTATCTTTAGACAACTTTTTCCGTGAAAGGTTTAATTCAAGCAATAATGAAATTTAAATTAATTCTACTCTGTTCTCTATATTCTATTCTCTTTTTTTCACAAGAAATAATAAAAAGTCAAAAAACAGATTCTTTAATTGCCCCTTTTGACACTGTATATGAATATAACTTTGACGCTGTCTATTATTCAAAAAATTCCACTTTCTTTAAAAAAACACCTTCCAAAACATATCAATATAATAATTTCTCTTTAGGCAAGATAACCTCAGCAACTACTTACAACCCTTTACAAACGTTACTTTTCTATAAAAACTTCAATAGCATTATATTTTTAGACAATCAATTGAATGAAACACATAAAATAAACGGAAATTTATTGGAACAGCCTATAAATTTTGAAGCGATTGGACTTGCAGGACAAAATCAATTATGGTTTTTTGATTCATTCACTCAAAAAATTGGTTTATTACAATTTAACACAAACCTAATAAAGTTCATTTCAACTCCCTTGTTGTCTAATACTATAAAATACTATCAATCAAATTTTAATTATTTTTACTGGATTGATGAAAAAAATGAACTTTACAAAATTTCCGTTTTTGGAAAAATTATAGCTTTAGGCAATGTACCTGATTTTGATTTTATTCAGTTAACCGATCAAGAAAACTGTATTTACAAAAAAGGGAACACTCTTTTTTATATTGACAAAGAGAACAAACAGCGTTACGAAATTATTATTTCACAAAATTCATTTGATAATTTCTATTATAAAAATGGAATTTTATCTATTTTTACCACTGATAAAGTTATTAATTATAAAATACAATTACCGTAATGCATATAGCAGTTGCAGGAAATATTGGAGCAGGTAAAACCACTTTAACAAAACTACTTGCAAAACATTTTAAATGGGAAGCTCATTATGAAGATGTTGTTGACAATCCTTATTTAGATGATTTTTACCATCAAATGGAAAGATGGAGTTTCAACCTTCAAATCTATTTTTTGAACAGCCGATTTAGACAAGTTTTACAGATTAGACAAAGCGGAAAAACAACAATACAAGACAGAACCATTTATGAAGATTCGCATATTTTTGCACCAAATCTTTACACAATGAGATTAATGTCTGAAAGAGATTTTAAGAATTATATCTCTTTATTCGAACTGATGGAAGGTTTAGTTGGTTCACCAGATTTACTTATTTATCTGAGAAGTTCAATTCCTAATCTTGTAAATCAAATTCATAAAAGAGGTAGAGATTATGAAAACACCATTTCAATTGATTATTTAAGTAGGTTGAATGAACGATATGAAGCTTGGATAGAAACATATGACAAAGGAAAATTAGTGATTATTGATGTTGATAATATTAATTTTGTTGATAATCCAGAAGATTTAGGAGACATTATAAACAAAATAGATGTTGAGATAAACGGATTATTTTAAAAAATTAAATACTGATTCTTAATGCCACTTTAGTGGCATTTTCTTATTTTAGTAAAAAATAATTACAAACTTATGCCATTAGTAACACCATTATCACCCGATCACGATAAAGAAACACAAGAGTTAGCTGCTTTTTTTAATGAAACGCTAGGATTTTGTCCAAACTCTGTTTTAACAATGCAACATAGACCAGCTATTTCCAAAGCATTCATTAATTTGAACAAAGCTGTTATGGAAAACCAAGGACGAGTAACCTCATCTTTAAAGAGAATGATAGCTTGGGTAAGTAGTAATGCTACAGGCTGTCGTTATTGTCAAGCTCATGCCATTAGAGCTGCAGAACGCTATGGAGCCGATCAAGAGAAACTTGATAATATTTGGGAATACAAAACTCATGCTGCTTTTTCAGATGCAGAAAGAATTGCTTTAGATTTTTCTTTAGCTGCTTCATTGATTCCAAATGCAGTAACAGAAGACATTAAAAAAGAGTTGTATAAATATTGGAATGAAGGAGAAATAGTAGAAATGCTAGGTGTAATTTCTTTATTTGGTTACCTAAATAGATGGAATGACTCTATGGGAACAACACTTGAAGAAGATGCTATTGAGAGCGGAAATCAATATCTTGGGAAAACAGGTTGGGAAGTTGGAAAGCACCAATAAGATTTTAGAAAAGGCAATTGTTTAAATATAATTGCCTTTTTTACCTAATACTCTTTCGAACTGGGATATTAAATATTAAAGAAAATTGATTTTCTGAGACATTTTCAAAAGGTGATTTGTTTGTTGAAATATTATACCCATACGATAAAGAAACACAGCTAAACAATCCAACCCCAATCTTAGGTGTTACTACAAAATCTGTCCGATCAAAATCTGTTTGATATTTTGTTTCTATTCCTATGTGAAGAAGCAAAGCAGAAACTTCATAGCCAATTTTTACAGCATAAACATCTGAAAAATTAGTTCTTTTTGGCAACCATTCTAGTGCCACATAATATCCTCTTGAAAAATATCCTGTATCACCAATATTAGAAAGGTGTTTTGCATAGCCTATTTCCGAATAGAATGCACTATTTAACCCTATTCCTAAACGAATATCGTTTGTTTTGACATTATCAAAATGTGTTTTATTATGAAAAACATAAGTGCTATCCTGAGAGAAGCAATTTGTTAATGAGCTAAATAGTAGAATTATTAAAATATACCGCATTACGTTTTTTATAAAAGTAATTTTTATTTCCAAATTAAACAAAAAAGCCTCACAATATACTGTAAGGCTTCTTATAATATCTCTTGTTATTTTAGCAGCTATAACAAGATTCTTTAATGTGTAGTTAATTAAGTGCAAGTAATTCTCTCAAGTATATTATAAAATTAAATCTTTCAAAAATGATTAATTATTTTTTTTACAAATAAACTATTAAATGAATTATTATACTACAAATTTAATATATAAAAAATTAAAACAATCAGGTTATTAGTTAGCAGAAAGTTTCCTATAGATGAATGAACATTTTCTTTAGATAAGCATTCTAAAGTAGGTTTAACCTTTTTATTAGTTCAGGTCGATTAGAACGACTAACAGGAACGACATCTTTTCCTATTAAAACACTATTATCTTCTATATCTATAATTTTTTTTGTGTTAATTATATAAGACCTATGAACTTTTAAAAATTGATCCGCTGGGAGTTTTTCTTCTATTTTCTTCAGTGTAGAATGTACTGTATAGTTTTTTGTTTCCGTTTTTATTAATATATAGTCTCCCTTAGCTTCAACAATTGTTACTGAAGCTATATCAATTTTTATTAATCTTCTGTCTATATTAATATAAAATTCATTTGCAGTGTCTTCGTGTTCTTTAATTTCAGTGTTTAATTTTTTAATATTTGGAAGCAATTGCGCTTTATGAACAGCTTTCTCAAAACGATCTTTAGTTATAGGCTTCACTAAATAATCAACAATACACTCATATTCAAAGGCTTCTATAGCAAAATTCTTATCTGATGTTACAAGAATTACCTTAGGAGGATTCTTAATTGTTTGAATGAAGTCAAACCCTGTAAAATCGGGCATATGAATATCAAGAAAAATTAAATCAACTTCATTTTGATTTAAAAACTTTATAGCCTGCATTGCGTTGCTAAAACTTCCAACAATATTTAAATTGAGATGACTTGAAACCATTTGTTCAAGAATTACTCTTGCCATTTCTTCATCATCTAAAATAATGCAGTCCATTTATATTGTTCTAAGGTTATTATAAATCATCAACGAATTTTTTCATCAACATTAAAAATCCTTCAAACTCCACTTGAAGTAACGTAGAATTACTTTTTAAATTGTTTTCAAATTCTTCGGCAATATAATAACTTTTTTCTAGACCAAGAATAGAAATCTTGTGCTTTAACTTATGAACTGATTGCGCTGCTAGTAAAAAATCACTATTTTGCATATATGAGTAATAGTCTTTTATTTCTACTGGCAATTCTTTTTTTAAAACACCAATCATTGTTGCTTTAAACTCTTCATCGTCTCCAGATAATTCTGTAATATAATTTAAATTAGGCTGTTCCATCTTTTTTAGGTAAAGTAAAATAAAAAGTAGTTCCAATATCTTCTTGACTCTCTAACCAAATTTGACCGTTATAAATCTCAATGATTTTTTTCACAATTGAAAGACCAATTCCAGATGATTGGTTATTGCTCTCTAATTTAGAAAAAATTTCAAAAATCTTGTTATGATATGGTTCTGGTATTCCCATCCCATTATCTTTAATATAAAACTGTATTTCGCTTTCGTTTTCTGTGCTTCCAATCTCTATAAGACCAACTTCTTTCCTGTTATACTTAATTGCATTTTGGATGAGATTTTGAAATAATTGTCTAAAGCGAAAATCGTTTCCGTATATTTTTGGCAAAGTATTTTTAATTGTTATTGAAAAATTTGTTGGAATGTTTAGGGTTTTTATTATTTCATTAACTAAAACATTAATATCTATTAATCTATCGTTTGTTTTTTCTATATCTACAGAGGAATAGTCTAAAATTCCTCCAATCAACAAATCCATTTTTTCAACATTAAACAAAACTAAATCTAATGATTGTTTATTTTTTTCATTAATTAGTTCTTTATTATCCTCAATAAACCAATTAATCAAAGCATCAATACTTCTTAAAGGAGCTTTCAAATCATGAGAAATCATATGAGCATATTCGTTTAATTCCTTATTTTGCTTTTCAAGATTTCTAAGAAGTTCCTCTCTTTGCTTGTTTATTTTAACTATCTCTTGTGTTTGCAGTTTAATATAATTTGCTGAACTAAACTCCTCTAACTTCCCAGTTGTTTGAGTATCTAAGCTCATTGATTCTAATACAAACTCTAAATTACTATTAATTTCTTTTAAGCTATCTGCTTCTTCTCTTAATTTCTGATTGGCTTCATATAGTTCGTCTGAACTTATTTTCATTGCTCTTTGTAACAATGCAATTTGTTCTTCATAATTTTGGTATGAATCATTAACTGCGTTGAAAAATTGATCAATGTCATTAAGTCCATTTTTTAAGTGCTTTGTAATTTGTCTTTTTAATAATGAATTCATTATTCGCTTATAAGTGTTAATGTCATCGTTTGATTATGTAATTCACAAAATTTATTTCCGTGAAATGGTGCCATTTCACCATAAGAATAAAATCCTGTGATTGCTATTTTTTCGCCTATTATTTCCCTGACTTGTTCTACTTCTTCCTCTACTCTTTGATCCATGACTAACTTTCGTCCGACACAGCTAACTAATATAGCAATTTCTGGTTTAGTTTTCCTATTTTTCATAGCTAATTCTGCTGCAGACTCAGCTCCATTAGCAATTGCGTCAACAGAAGCCATCATTAACTGTACTTTAGAATTAACTGGAACATCTCCAGCTAACACCATCGAATTATCTTCATTGTTAATACTTAATATAGTTCTCACCACAGGTTTTTCCTTCCCTTCAGGCATCACATTCAGAGGATATAATAACGATGCTTGCGGCAATTGTGCTGCTTTTTCTCCTAAATATTTTTTATATAAATCTAAAGCTGGTTGGCCATCTAATTCATACAAAATATTTTCTGTAGATTTTGTAATTTTTCTCTCAGGACCAAAAGAAGACCATCCCCCATGGCTCGCAAAAGATATTTCTAAAGTTTCTCCATAAAAACCAATTAGAATCACCTCTCCTTCTTTGGGATTTTCTTTATAGGATGCTAATGTTTTTTCAAATCGATCATCATCTCCGCACATTCCACCTGTTATAGAAATTATGTTGTTTAAGGTTTTCTCTAGTCCAACAATTAGAGAGCTTCCGTTTACAAAGCTACCTTCAGACAACACAAACAAATGCTTCAAGCCTTCCTTTGGCATTTTTCTAAATAATTCTTCGCCTAATTTATCTGCCTTTTTATTAAAATCTAATATATTTTGCCTTTGTACAACAAAAGAACTCTTTTCAAACTCAATAGCAGTTACTGATATAGAATTGTCATTAACACTACAACAAGAAATTTCTCCAGAAGTGGACCCAAAAACAATATCTTCATAAGGAAATTCTTTTCGGATATCTTCAATAACCTTAGCATCTTCTAACAAAAATCTGTTAGCAAAAACTAGCACTAAGGGTTTTTTCAAATTAATTTTTCCTTGTAAATATTCCCAATCTTGATCTTTTAATTTTGATGCTTGTACTATTTTCATAATTGATATTTCTTTAATTTAATAAAAAAAGTAGTCCCTTTTTTCAATTCACTTTCTAACCAAATTTTACCAT
The DNA here is from genome assembly GCF_055384985.1 of Flavobacterium sp. KY-23415. Classification (NCBI taxonomy): domain Bacteria; kingdom Pseudomonadati; phylum Bacteroidota; class Flavobacteriia; order Flavobacteriales; family Flavobacteriaceae; genus Flavobacterium; species Flavobacterium sp. KY-23415. The sequence goes on from NZ_AP044001.1 coordinate 1,083,015, forward strand.
TATAGGTTTCCACCACTTTTTTAACAATAGATAATCCCAACCCTGTAGATTTTTCACTATTGGTAAAAGATTGAAATGTATTAAAAATTTTTTCTTGATTTTCCAATGCGATTCCTGGTCCATTATCTTTAATTGAAAACACATAACTATTTTCTTTTTCTATAAAGTCAATTTCAACTAAGCCTCTTTCCTTGTCGATATAATTGACAGCATTACTAATAATATTTTGAAAAAGCTGCTGTATTCTAAATTTATCTGCTTCTAAAGAAGGTAACTCCTTCTTAATTACAACTTCAATATTTTCAGGAATATCGATCATCTCTATAATATTTTTCACAATATCATTAATAGATATGATTTCTATTCCTCCTCCCATTTTATCTATTTTAGCATAGGTTAAAATTCCCTGAATTAGATGGTCCATTTTTTCAACCTTACTCTCAATCATTAATAAATATTGCAGGGTTTGTTCACTAAACTCTTTCTCATTATCTTCCTTAATCCAAGAAATTAAAGAGTGTATGCTTCTTAAAGGTGATTTTAAATCGTGAGAAACTATTTGTGCATAATCTTCTAACTCTTGATTTGTTTTAGCTAAACTATTAACTAACTCTTCACGCTGTATTTCAAGAATTTTTTTCTGAGTAATGTTTTCCTCGATAGCAAAATACTTTAGAATTTCTCCTTTTCTACTATATAATGCTTGCCCTTGAACACTCACCCAATACTCTTTCCCTGATTTTGAATAATTTAAAACTTCACAGTTAAACGGAAGACCTTTTCTTATTTGTTCTTTCAAATAATTTATAGTTTCAGGGCTTGTATTTTCACCTTGTAAAAGATAGCCTGGTTTTTTCCCAATTAACTCTTCTTTATCATAGCCAGACATAGTAATAAAACTTTTGTTGACCCACTCTATCTCTCCTTTTTTATTACATATTATAACTGCATTTATGTTTTTTTCTGCTATTAATGAAAGTAAAAAAAGTTCTTCTTCTTGCTTTTTCTGTTCAGTTATATCTAAATGTATCCCGATAGAACCGATCATCTTTCCTTTTAAATCATAATTTGGAGCCCCACTAACCAACCAAATCCCTTTCTTTCCTTGCTTTGTTGTTATTTTTACTTCATAAGTATCTGAAATGCCTTCTTCTCTTAATCTGTTTTTATCTTCTAAAATTACCCTACTTTCTTCATCAATAAATTTTTTTGATGCATTTTGACCTAATAAATCCTCAAGAGTGTAACCACTAATATCACAAAATGCTTGGTTAGCAAAAGTAATTTCATCCTTTAGATTCACTTCTAACAAGCCCAAATTCATATTCGCAATTATACTACTGTATTTTAGTTTTTCCTTTTCGAGGCTCTCATTATATCTTACTTTCAAGGTTACATCTATATAGGTCCACAAATGCCCTTTATAAATACCTTCTTCATAAATAGGAATAAAACTTCTTTCAAAATATCTACCATCAACTAACGATAGTATTTCGTTTTGAACTATTTTCTTCTCAGCTAGAATTTCATCTATTCTTTTTACGAAACTATCAGGCTCATTAAAAAGATGTTTAGATTCGTCTGCTGATTTATTACAATCTTGTCCAATTAATTGGTCTGGATTTAAATCTATTGAAAATAATGTGCAGAATTTTTTATTAGAAAGAAGGATTTTACGATTTTGGTCTTCTAACAATATTCCTGTTTCTAGGTTTTTAATTAAAGTTGACAATCTATTTTCTGATTCAACAATTTTCATTCTTGCTGCTACTTCGGTTGAAATGTCATCTATAATTGCAAAATATTCTACAACATTCCCATCGTCGTCTTTTATAGCTTGTCCTCTTGTTCTAGTCCAAAAATAAGAGCCGTCTTTTCTTCCATGTACTAACTGAAGACTGAATGGCTCGCCTTTAAAAAAAGGCTCAACCATCTTTCTAATTTCATTTTTGTCTGTAGCATCACATTTACCCAGCTCTACAGGTGTTTTACCTATTATTTCATCCAATGAATACCCCGTATGTTTGATATAGGCTTCATTGCACCAAAATATTTTCCCATCTGGTTTTGTAAAAACAACACCACTTTGGTTTGTGCTAGCCACTAAAGAAAGTCTATTCAATTCTTTTTGTCTCTCTTTTAGTTTATTTTTTTGTTTACTAATAGTGACTAAAGATTCTTTTAATTCTTTTGTAGTTAATTCTTGATTATTTAAAATATGTAGTAAATCTAATAAAGGATCACTTATTGCAAAATCATTAAATACTAATTTTTTACTCCTAACTTGTTCCATAGAAACAAACCATGGAGAACCAACGAATAGAATATTATCATTAAGAATTTGAAATTGTCCTCTCAATACTAATCTATCCTGCAAATAATCTACAACAATTAATTGATCTATTAGCTGAGTAACACTTTCTAAAGAGAGTTTTTCTATATGAGGTCTTCTTATGGAAAAACATGAATTGAAATTTGAGTTTATTTCTAAATTTCCACAAACTTTCTTTATGCTTTTACCTAGCCCTATAATTTTAAGATTTTTATTAATTAGAATATAAAATGGGTATAGTTTATTAAAACTATTTTCGTCAAATTTAAATTCTAATTTTTCCATACTTTACCAACTTACTTTAAAGATTTCGTGCGAACTACCATCTAATCTAGTTTGTATCAAATCTACTTCTATGGAGGAATTATAAAATTTACCTATTCCAAGAAGTAGTCCTTTAACAAACCCTTGAAGCCCTTGCCTATTGGAAAAATAATGTAAATCAATACTATTGGAAGTAATATTACTTGTTTTAAATTCCGGCGGAGCCAATTTAGGATACATTAACATAATCCTATTATGGAAGTTAGGTAAATTTAATAAAAAATCTTTTAAGTTTTCTCCCCCCGAGCTCATTAATCCAGGATAATTTTTTGAAGCAGTTTTCAATATCCACCATTCACCAAGTGCCATTAATGTATCTTCTAGAGATATTCCAATTTCTTCAGAGGCTGCTATTGCTAATCTAAATGTGACATCATCTTCATAAGGTTCTGTACTTATAAAATAATCTACATTAACATTACTTTTGTTTAAAATGATTTCCCATTTCTCTTCCCCATAACTTTCTACTACTAACTCCTGAACAGCCCTATTTACTATGCCATACATTTATTGAGAAATAAGTTCGTTTATACTCCAATAATCTAACATTCGCTTAATTCGCTCTAGATAATCGTCATATTTTAATGGCTTTAAAACATATCCTGCAATACCTATTTTATAACATTCTAAAATATCCTTATGATTACTCGATGTAGATAGTATAATTGAAGGAATATACCTCAACTGCTCATCATTTTTTAATATTTCAAGAAACTCAATACCGCTTATTTTTGGCATATTTAAATCTAAGAAAATAATATCGGGAATTATTTCCTTTTCTTTAAGAACTGCAAGTGCGTCCTCTCCATTGTTTGCTTCAATAATCTTATGATTTGCATCTAAAGTCTTTAAAACTCTTTTGAATTTCATTACTTCAATTGCGTCATCTTCAATTAAAAGAATGTTTAATGTTTTTATCATGTGGTTAATATGTATAATTTTTCAAATTCAAAAATAATACTAATTAAACACAATTTTTACTTAGCAAAGTTTGAAAAGCTTTTTCTATAGACAAATAGACATAAAGTGTAGACGAATGGTTTTTTGTTTATTCAAGAATTTCTTGTTTGATTTTTTTTGGAAGATTTTCAACTACTAAATGATATGAATGATTTAATAGTTCTAACATCATTTTAGTAGTAACATCACAATTTAAAAAAACAGTATTCCAGTGTTTTTTACTCATATGGTATCCTGGTTGAATCCCCTTATATTCGGCTCTAAGCTCAATTGCTTTTTCAGGATCACATTTTAGATTTAATGATGGATTTCCTTGTTCCCATTTTTGTAACGATGTTAAACAAAACATTTTCCCTGCTACCTTAAACACTAAAGTATCTTCATCAAACGGAAAATGTTCTGTCACTCCTTTTTTTGAAAGGCAATACTCATAAAGCTCTTGAATATCCATACTTAATTTTAAAAAACTAAGATAATCAATTTTAAATTCTTGGCAAATCTATACCTTCCTTTAGTGGTAAATTAGATTTTCCCATTAAGTACTCATCTACATAATGTGCCGCTTGACGTCCTTCTGATATTGCCCAAACAATAAGAGATTGTCCACGACGCATATCTCCTGCCGCAAAAATACCTTTTACATTTGTAGCATAATCTTTTTCTGAAGCTTTGATATTTGTTCTAAAATCCATTTCTACTCCTAATTGCTCCGCCAATGTTTTTTCTGCACCCGTAAAACCAAGTGCTAATAAAACCATATCACATTCCCAGTCTTTTTCACTATTTGGCACTTCAATTAATTGAGGACGTTCTCCTTCTTTGAAAATCCATTCTACTTCAACAGTTTTCAATCCTACTAAATTTCCTTTTTTATCCCCTAAAAATTCTTTAGTAGAAATACTAAAAAATCGTTCCACACCTTCTTTATGAGAGGAAGTCGTTTTCAACTTCATAGGCCAATATGGCCAAGGTTGATTAGCAGGACGACCCAAAGTTGGCTTTGATAATATTTCAAAATTAGTTACCGAAACTGCTCCATGACGATTACTTGTTCCTATACAATCTGAACCAGTATCTCCACCACCAATTACAATAACTTTTTTACCTTTTGCTGATAAAACATCATCAAATTTAATTAAACCATCAACATATTGATTGTTTAGTTTCAAAAATTCCATAGCTTGATGAATCCCTTTTAAATGATTTCCTTTAATAGGAATTCCTCTTCTTTCAGTAGCTCCACCACACATTAAAACAGCATCATAATCGGCTTTAATAGTTTCCACACTTACATTGTTACCAACGTAAGCATTTGTTTTGAAAATAATTCCTTCTTCTTTTAAAACAGCAACTCTTCTATCTATAATTAGCTTTTCCAATTTAAAATCAGGAATTCCATATCGTAATAATCCACCCACTTTAGAATCACGTTCAAAAACTGTTACCGTATGACCAGCTCTATTTAATTGTTGCGCTGCTGCTAAACCAGAAGGACCAGAACCTATTACAGCTACTCTTTTATCAGTTCTTACTTTTGGAGGATGTGCTACTATCCAACCTTCTTTGAAGGCAGTTTCAACTATATTCTTTTCTATATTTTCAATGCTCACTGGATCCTCATTAATTCCAAGCACACAAGCTTCCTCACAAGGTGCTGGACATAATCTTCCTGTAAATTCAGGAAAATTATTAGTTGAATGCAAAATTTCAGCAGCTTCTTTCCATCTTCCTCTGTATACTTTGTCATTAAAATCTGGAATTAAATTGCCTAATGGACAACCACTGTGACAAAACGGGATACCGCAATCCATACATCTCGCTCCTTGAGACTTTAATTTACTTTCATCTAAAGGAATTGTAAATTCATTATAATTTTGAAGACGTTCTTCTACTTTAATATAGTCTTCATCTATTCTTTCATATTCTAAAAATCCTGTTGGCTTTCCCATAATCTTATTGCTTTACAAGGTTTTCTTGTTCTAATCTTATTAATGCTTGTTTGTATTCTTCTGGTAGTACTTTAATGAATTTTGATAATTGGTTTTCCCAATTTTCCAAAATGCGCTGTGCTAATGGACTCATTGTTGCATTATAATGGTTTTCTATTAATTGTTTTAATTGAAGAATATCTTCTTTAATAACAACTGGATCTAAATTTAAACCTTCTTTATTACATTGTTTCTCAAAAGTTCTATTCACATCATAAATGTATGCAATTCCTCCACTCATTCCAGCTCCAAAATTACGTCCTACTTCACCTAAAACAACTGCAACACCACCAGTCATATACTCACAACCATGATCTCCAATTCCTTCAACAACGGCAGTTGCTCCTGAGTTTCTAACGCAAAAACGTTCTCCTGCTTTTCCATTAATATACACTTCTCCAGAAGTTGCTCCATATAAAGCAACATTACCTATAATTACGTTTTCTTCTGGTACAATAGTAGCTTCTTCTGGAACTTTAACAATTAATTTAGCACCAGAAAGTCCTTTTCCTAAATAATCATTTGAATTTCCATTGATTTTTAAGGTTAATCCTTTAGTAGCAAAAGCACCAAAACTTTGTCCTGCAGAACCTGTGAAATTAATTTTCAAAGTGTTTTCAGGTAATCCTTGAGAACCATAAATTTTAGAGATTTCGTTACTTAAAATAGCTCCAAAAGCTCTATCCATATTGGTAATCTTAGATTCTAGAACTGTTTTTTCTTTTCTAAATAAAGCTGGATGTGCTTGACGAATAATTTTAAAATCTAGCGATTTCTCCAAATGATGATCTTGCGATTCAGTATTGTATAATTTTGTATCTTTTGGTACTTTTACTTGGTGTAAAATTGGCGATAAATCTAAACCTAATGCTTTATAATGTTTTATCGTTTTATTTCTATTCAATTTTTGAACTTGACCCACCATTTCATTTACGGTTCTAAACCCTAATTGAGCCATAATTTCCCTTAATTCTTGCGCTACAAAATACATGAAGTTAACCACATGTTCAGGTTTTCCTTCAAATTTCTTACGCAATTCTGGATTTTGAGTAGCAATTCCTACAGGACAAGTATTCAAATGACAAACACGCATCATAATACAACCAGAAGCCACTAATGGAGCGGTTGCGAAACCAAATTCCTCAGCGCCAAGTAAACAAGCAATAGCAACATCGCGACCTGTTTTTAATTGACCATCACATTCTAAAACCACTCGGTTTCTTAGATTATTCATTACCAAAGTCTGTTGCGCTTCAGCCAAACCTAATTCCCAAGGTAAACCAGCATGTTTTAATGAGGTTAAAGGTGATGCACCTGTTCCACCATCATGTCCTGAAATTAATATTACATCTCCTTTTGCTTTAGCTACACCAGCTGCAACAGTTCCAATTCCCACCTCAGAAACCAATTTCACATTGATTCTTGCTTCTCTATTAGCCGATTTTAAATCATAAATTAATTGTGATAAATCTTCAATAGAGTAAATATCGTGATGTGGTGGTGGAGAAATTAAACCTACATAAGGTGTAGAATTTCTAGTTTTAGCAATATCTGGATTTACTTTTGGACCAGGTAACTGTCCACCTTCTCCTGGTTTTGCACCTTGAGCCATTTTAATTTGGATTTCGGAAGCATTCGTAAGATAATTTGATGTTACTCCAAATCGTCCTGAAGCCACTTGCTTTATAGCAGAATTTTTCCAATCTCCATTTGAATCTTTGTAAAAACGTTCTTCATCTTCTCCTCCTTCACCAGAATTACTTTTTCCGCCAATTCTATTCATGGCAACTGCTAAATTCTCATGTGCTTCTTTACTTATAGAGCCATAAGACATTGCTCCAGTTTTAAAACGCTTTACAATATTTGTCCATGGTTCTACTTCTTCTAATGGAATAGGATCAAAATTAGCAAACTCAAACAAACCTCTAATAGTCATTAATTGTTGGGCTTGTTCATTAATTAAATCTGAATATTCTTTATATGTACTATGCTTATTACTTCTAACCGATTCTTGAAGCTTAGCAACAGTTAGAGGGTTAAATAAATGCTTTTCTCCATTTCTTCTCCATTTGTATTGACCACCAAAATCCAAATTCAAATCAGCTTCAATTGATTCTTTTCCATAAGCCTGATTATGTCTATGATAGATTTCTTTTTCGATTTCTCTTAATCCAATACCTTGAATACGAGTAATTGTATTTGGAAAATATTCTTCAACTACTTTAGTATTTAAACCGATACATTCAAATAATTGAGCTCCACGATAAGAATTTAGTGTAGAAATACCAATTTTATTCATCACTTTAAGAATTCCCATTCCTATGGCCTTGTTGTAATTGATAATTGCATCTAGATATTCAACATTTTCAATTTCTTTTTCTTGTACTTGTTTGTAAACAATTTCATTTACTATATAAGGATTAATTGCACTAGCTCCATAACCAAACAGTAAGGCAAAATGATGCACTTCTCTAGGTTCAGCCGATTCTATAATTATACTTACTTTAGCACGTTTACCAATTTTATATAATTCATGATTTACATAAGAACATGCTAACAAAGCAGGAATTGGAGCCATTTTACTATTCACCCCTCTATCAGAAAGAATTATGATATTTCCACCTTCGTCTATAACTTTAGAAGCGTGTTTTACCATATTAACTAAAGCACTTTCTAATTCATTTAATCCTTTACCAACTTCATATAAAATTGGAATAGTAGTTACAACAAAATCGGGATTATTAGTATAGCTTTTAATTTTATCTAAATCGTGTTTTGAAATAACTGGGTTTTGAATTTTTAATTTACGACATTGATCTTCATTAATTTTAAATATGTTAGTATCGCTACCTAAAGTTAAACTAATATCTGTAATTAATTTTTCTCTAATGCCATCCAAAGGTGGATTAGTAACTTGTGCAAATAATTGTTTAAAATAATTGTATATCAATTGAGGTTTATCAGACAAAACAGCAATAGGAGTATCACTTCCCATAGAACCAATAGGCTCTTTACCCGTTTGAGCCATTGGTAAAATAATGGTTCTTAAATCTTCTTCTGTATAACCAAAAACAATTTGACGTTTCTCTAAAGCATCTTCTTTATGTTTGATAGGTCCTTTTTTTGCTGGAATATCTTTTAAATGTACTAAATTTTTATCTAGCCATTTTTTATAAGGATGTTTAGAAACAATATCTTCTTTAATTTCTTCGTCATTGATAATACGACCTTGGTTCATGTTTACTAAAAACATTTTCCCTGGCTCAAGTCTTCCATGACGTTCAATATTTTTTGGATCAATTTCAACAACGCCCGTTTCTGAAGACATGATTACGAAACCATCTTTTGTCACTGTGTATCTTGACGGACGTAACCCATTTCTATCTAATACTGCACCAATATAATTCCCATCTGTAAAAGGAATAGAAGCAGGGCCGTCCCAAGGTTCCATGATACATGAATTGTATTCATAAAATGCTTTTTTAGCTTCAGACATATTTGGGTTTTTCTCCCATGCCTCAGGAACTAACATCATCATTACTTCTGGTAAAGAACGACCCGTCATTAATAATAATTCCACTACCATATCCATTTGGGCAGAATCTGATTTCCCAGGCAAAATTACTGGAAACAAACTTTTTATTTCATCACCAAACCAATCACTTTCCATTAACTCTTGTCGTGATAAGGTCCGTGAAACGTTTCCACGAAGTGTATTAATCTCTCCATTGTGACACATGTATCGAAAAGGTTGTGCCAAATCCCAAGTAGGAAAAGTATTGGTTGAAAAGCGTTGATGTACCAAAGCCAACCTAGTAACTAAAGATGAATCTTGTAAATCTTTATAGTATAATTTTATATCTTCAGGAATTAATAATCCTTTATAAATTATTGTTTTTGCAGATAAACTTGGTAAGTAAAAGTATTTACTTTCAGATAACTTAGAGTTATTAATATGATGTTCAGCTTGTTTACGAGCTGTAAATAACTTTAAATTAAAAGAAAAATCATCTTGCTTTTTATCGTGTTTACCAACGAATATTTGCTTTATATAAGGTTCTGTCTCTGAAGCTATTCTACCCATAACAGATGCATCAACTGGAACTTCTCTCCATCCCAGAACAACCAAACCTTGATTTTCTATATAATGTTCTAATTTTTCAATACAGTATTTACGTTGATTTTCTTTCTTAGGAAGAAAAACATTACTTACTGCATATTCTCCTTCTTTTGGCAAATGAAAATTACAATTTTTTACAAAAAAATCATGTGGGATATCAATTAAAATCCCTGCACCATCTCCTGTCTTCCCATCTGCGCTTACAGCACCTCTATGCTCTAATTTTTCGAGAATTTCTAAAGCTTTATGAATAATATCATTTGATTTATTCCCTTTCAAACTACAAATAAATCCAGCACCACAATTATCGTGTTCAAATTCTGGCAAATAGAGGCCTTGTTTTTTTAGCATAAGATAAAATTATTTAACATGTTCATAATTAGATGATTTCCACTAATTTATAATGAACTATCCTAAAAATAAAATCTTAAATGCATTATTTCGATTTTGAAAATTAGAGCCTTTTAAATAATTAATTTGATAATTTAAACCTTTTTAATTATCAAATTAACAATCATTTTTTTCAGTTGCAAATACGTTTCTAAAAAGGACACTCAATTTTATACAACACTGGTTTTGAAGGAGAAGCATCATTTTCAAAAGATGCAATTTGTAAATTTAATAAATAATTACCATCTGAAATATTATCTGAAACATACAATAATTCTGTTATGGTACAATTCATTCTTGCATCATCATTTACAACCAAAATATCTTTTATATTCCAAAAAGCTTTATGCGCTAATAATTTACCTTGATCGTGCTCTTTATCCACACTAGGTAAATCAATTAATAAATGTTGAATTCCTAATTCTCTAATATAAATTGCGGCCGATTCTTCTAAATAAGGAGGATTTGTATTGGAATACTTTTTGCTTTTTTTACTCTCATGATTTGGAAGCGTTCTAATTATTATAGCTTCTGTATCTTTATTTTTTAATATCAATTCAATTTGTGATTTAGTAATTACCAAATCTTCATTTATTGATTCTGGTTCAACAGAAATTACTTCTGCCGTAAAAAAGAATTTTTGCAAACATTTATTAATACTATAAAAATCATGCGTAATATGACCTAAACATTCAGTATGTGTTCCGTGTGCATGAGGATTAAAGAAAATATTATTGAAGTTAGTAGAGGATTTCCCATTGGAAACTTTCCCAATCCAATCTCCCATTTTTACGGGTTCAATTTCAGGAACATCTTGATACCAAGCAATTGGATTTTGTTCATTATTTGTTAACGGTATCGAAATATCCAATGGTTTTGACAAGTCTATTTGGTATTTATTGTCTATTGTAGCTTGCATAATTCAATATATTTATATTCTATTTATTCTAAATTTAACAAAAATAAATCCGATGCAATTCCATCGCATAAAAACTTACCTTTTTTTGTCGTTTGAAGAACATTATCTTCAATAATTAACAAATCGTCTTCCAAAAAACGTTTTGATTCTTTATTCAGATAATCAAAATATTTCAATCCGAATTCATTTTTTATTCTATCCAAAGAAACACCCCAAATTGTTCGCAATCCTGTCATTATATATTCATTATAACGATCTGTTAACGTTAATTTTTCTGTTTCAATAGGTAATCTGTTTTCTTTAATAGCTTTACTATATAGTGCATTATTCGAAATATTCCAGCCTCTATTTACGCCATCATAACTGTGTGCAGATGGACCAATTCCTATATATTTTTTCCCAAGCCAATAACTTGAATTGTTTTTAGAGAAATAATCTGGTTTCCCGAAATTAGATAATTCATAATGTATGAATCCGTTTTCCTTTAATGTTTCAACTAAAATATGAAAATGTTCTTGTGCTACTTCATCATCAGGTTGTTTAACAATTCCTTTTTTAATGAATTTATCTAAAGCGGTCTTAGGCTCGACTGTTAATGCATAACTTGAAATGTGTGGAATTCCAAAAGACAATGCTTTTTCAATGTTTTGCTTCCATTTTTCATTGCTCATATTTGGCACTCCATAAATTAAATCTAAGGAAATATTATCAAAATACTGTGTTGCTATCTCCAAACATCGTTGTGCTTCTTGAGAGTCATGTGCTCGATTCATCATCTTCAAATCATCTTCAAAAAAAGATTGAATTCCAATTGATAATCTATTTATATTATTTTTTGAAAGTTGAATAATTCGTTCTTCTGTTAAATCATCTGGATTGGCTTCGACTGTTATTTCAGGGTTATCATCAACTTTATAATTCTGATAAACCACATCAATCAACATTTTCAAATCATCAACATCAAGAATACTCGGTGTTCCACCACCAAAATAAATGGTTGCAACAATTTCATCTTTAAACTCATCTTTACGCATTGCAATTTCTTTAGCTAATGCCGAAACCATTTCGTCTTTCTTTTTTAAACTTGTAGAAAAATGAAAGTCGCAGTAATGACACGCTTGCTTGCAAAAAGGAATATGGATATAGATGCCGCTCATTTTTTTATATTCAGTATTTGATATTCATAATCAGTTTTCATCAACTGAATACTACTTCTTAACTCTATTCTCGTTTTGCTTCACAAAAGCATCCCAACCGGAATAACTTTTTCCTGCTTCTATTCTTCCAGAATTGAAAAAGTGACATACTGCTGCTGCCAAACCATCGGTTGAATCGAGGTTTTTAGGTAATGTTTTTAAACCCAAAAGTTGTTGTAGCATTTTTGCTACTTGTTCTTTACTAGCATTACCATTTCCTGTAATAGCCATTTTTATTTTTTTAGGCTCATATTCTGTAATGGGAATATCTCTAGACAAACCTGCTGCCATAGCAACACCTTGTGCTCTACCTAACTTCAACATCGATTGTACATTTTTCCCAAAGAAAGGTGCTTCAATCGCAATTTCATCAGGATGAAAGGTTTCAATAAGTTCAATAGTTCGTTCGAAAATAATTTTCAACTTCTTGTAATGGTCATCATATTTACTGAGAACTAATTCGTTTAACTGAAGAAATTCCATTTTTTTATTCACGACTTTAATTAATCCGAATCCCATTATTGTTGTTCCTGGGTCTATTCCTAATATGATACGTTCGTTTGCCAATATTTTAGTTTAAAAGTTTTAAGTTTAACGCGTAAAGTTTGTTACTTTGCGGTAATGATTTCAATTCCTCACAAAGCTAAGCAATTCCTTGTATTATCAATTAAACTTTTAATTGTATGTATAGCTTTTTATTATATTTATTGGCATTTTCAAGAAAAAAAAAGCATCAACTGGTCTGTAATTCATCATTATTTAAATTGGAAAACACTGCTTATTTTACTTTTACTTTCACTATCAAATTGGTTACTAGAAATTTTAAAATGGCAAAATCTGGTTGATTCATTTAAAAAAATATCGTTCCTAGAAGCTACTAGACAAAGTTTAGGTTCATTAACTGCTTCCATTTTTACTCCTAATAGAATTGGAGAATATGGAGCCAAAATGCTTTATTTTCCTAAAGATGAAGCGAAAAAAGTGCTGTTTCTAAATTTTATTAACAATTGCTCACAAATGTTAGTTACTTGTTTTTTTGGGCTTTTAGGTTTTGTTATTTCTACATTAACAATTAAATCGAATTATGCTTCTTCTTGGCTTTCCTTTAAATTAAAAACAAGTCATTTTTTTATTTTTACTTTATTAATTATACTTTCTTTTTTAGTGATTAAGTACCGAAAAATTGAACTCTATGGTTTTTCACTTCAAAAATTAATAAAAAAAATTAGAAAAATGCCGTCACACTTATGGAAAACAAATTTCCAACTAGCTATAATGCGGTATTTACTTTTTTCGCATCAGTTTTATTTTTTATTAGTTACTTTTAATTGCGAAATCGATTATTCTAATGCTTTAGCTACAATTTTTATCATGTATTTTTTGGCTTCCATAATTCCGAGTATACAATTTATTGATGTAGCGATAAAAGGTAGCGTGGCTCTTTATTTATTTAGTTTTCTAGGTATTGAAAACACAAAAATTATTACTATAACATCGTTAATGTGGGTATTCAATTTAGTAATTCCTGTATTAATAGGTGTTTATTTTGTTTTACGTTTTAAAACACAAAAAGAATGCTAACACTCCTTTTTATCTTATTAATCATTTACACGTTTGCTATTGGCTTACTTATTTTTGGTTTTCTCAAAATAGCAAAACAAAAACACAATACATATAGCCCGAAAACGAAATTTTCAATTGTTGTTCCTTTTAGAAATGAAGCTGAAAATTTACCCAAATTATTACATTCCATTTCACTATTGAATTATCCGAAAACGCTTTTTGAAGTTATATTAGTAGATGATGATTCCGAAGATGAATTTCTTATTAAAGAATCATTATTTCTTTTGTCTATTGTTAAAAATGAAAGAAAATCTAATTCTCCAAAAAAAGACGCTATTGAAACCGCTATTAAAATAGCAAATCACGATTGGATTATTACAACAGATGCAGATTGCTTAGTTCAAAAAAACTGGCTGTCTTCATTTGACAATTTTATTCAAGAAAAAGACCTTAAAATAATTGCTGCTGGTGTTTGTTATTTGCCCAAAAAAGGATTTTTACACGATTTTCAAACTTTAGATTTCCTCAGTTTGCAAGGTGCCACTATTGGAAGTTTTGGAATTAACAAACCTTTTATGTGCAATGGTGCTAACTTTGCCTATAGAAAAGATTTCTTTATCGATTTACATGGCTTTGATGGTAATGCTACAATTGCAAGTGGTGATGATGTCTTTTTACTACAAAAAGGAGTACAACATGACGCAAAGTCAATTGGCTTTCTATACAATCGAGATAGTATTGTAGCTACGCAAACAATAAATAACTGGAAAGAATTATTCATGCAGCGTGTACGTTGGGCTGCAAAAAGCACAGGTTATTCTTCTCTTTTTGGAAAAGGAATTGCTATTCTAGTATTTTTCACTAATCTATCTTGGGTAATTATATTCTTATTATGGCTATTCCAATGCTTCAATCAAAACTTTTTTATGTTGTTTTTTGGCATTAAATTTTTAATTGATTTTATTTTAATCATGCGAGCTTCTAGGTACTTTCAATGTAAAACAAATTGGTTTTTACTTGGATCTCTTTTTTATCCTTTCTTTAGCACAAGTGTTGCTTTGTTTTCTTTATTTGGAAGTTATAATTGGAAAGGAAGGCATTTTAAAAAATAGTTTATTCCGCTATATTAATAACTACTGGCAAAACAAATTGTGATTTCACTTTCATACCTCTTTTTATTGCGGGTTCAATACGTGGAAAATCAGAAAGTTTTTCCTGAAGAATACTATCAATAACCGAAATATCATAGGAAACTACACCTTCTGGTTTTTGGGTTTCAAATTGAATACTAGCATCAGCATGTATCGTCACTTTTACTTTAATTGTATCAATTTCTGGATACATTATTTGCAAAGTATCGACACCTATTCTAGATTGAATATTTTGAATAATATTATCAAAAAAACACCTCTTTTGCAATTCTGTATCAAGAATAGAATCACATGAAAAAGCGGTAGGAAATTCATCTACTTCTTTCCAATTAATTTTTTTTAATTCTTGTTCTAACAACTCTTGCTCGTCTGGAGCTTTTTTATCAAAATACTGACAAGAATTTAAACTTAAAAGAAATATAAAAAGACTAATTTTTTTCAAAACTGGATATTTGCTGTAAAAATAGCAAGAATTTTTCATTACCGAGCTTCTTTACTGTTTAAATGATTTTATAAAATCTTTTTAAAGCAAAAAAACCCGTTTCATTTTTTTTTACGGGTCTTTTTCTAGAATATCTAATTCTCTATTTCTTTATTGGTTTTGGTGATGTTGGAGGAGGAGGCACTAAATCGTTTTTTGAAGTATGTACTTCGGCTTGCAATTTAAACGTTAAAGGTATGCCATATCTAACACTTACATTTTTACCATTATGCAATGCTGGTTTAAACTTAGGTAACAAAGACATAATTCTTTTTGCCTCATTAACTAACAACCCATTTGGGTCATTTGCTTCATCTTTAGACCTGGCCACCAACTGATCAATATTTCCTTCTTTATTAATTACAAACTGAATAAAAACTGTCCCTTGAATATTTTTTTTTGCTGCTTCACTTGGATAGACAAAATGCTGCTTAATATGCTGCTGCATTTCTTCATTAAAGCAACTCATAATTTCGTTTTTGGGAGTACTTTCACATGAAAGAAATGAGGGAATCTGATCTACAGCTCCAAAGGAAAGATCTTCTTTTACATTTTTCTCTTTTTCCTGAGCAACTAACTCAATTGAAAAGAACATAAAAAAGATTGCGATTAAAGGCATAACTAGTGAATACTTTAGCATTCCGCTTTTTTTTGATTTTGATTTTTG
This sequence comes from Flavobacterium sp. KY-23415, assembly GCF_055384985.1. NCBI lineage: Bacteria > Pseudomonadati > Bacteroidota > Flavobacteriia > Flavobacteriales > Flavobacteriaceae > Flavobacterium > Flavobacterium sp. KY-23415. Next base: position 1,099,106 of record NZ_AP044001.1, read on the forward strand.
TAACATAACGATTCGTTTTTTGATTAATGATTGATTTAAAAAATTATTTGTAAATGCGATATTCTCTACTTGAAAAACCTGATTTATAATGCTTTGATAGTATTTTATTTTATTATGACAAACAGTTATTTGATCTGCTTCAAATTCATGCACTTCGGTTATTTTCTTTTGATAAAAAAGAAGTAGCGGATTGAACCAAAATATAATTTTCATAACCTCTATAAGCAGCAAATCTATGGAATGCTTCTTCTTTTTATGCACTAATTCATGCCTTAGAATAATTTCAAAATCTTTAATTTGATCTCCAATAAATATATAATGCAAAAAAGAAAAAGCATCACTTGAATCTTTTAATCTATTCAAAACTAATCCGTTAAAATTTTCTTCTATTGAAGTTTTAAGTAATTTCTGAATCTTCATTAATCGCAACAAAAAGAAACCAAAAGAAATAATTGCACCTATTAGATATAAAACTACAATCAAATTACTCTGAAAAAAAGATTTATGTGTTATTTCTTTCATAGCAACTTTTAAATTTGAATTGACAACTATTTCTTTAAGCCCAATAAATTGTTGTTCTGGATTTTCTAATGAAACTTTTAGAAAAGGCAAGAGCAAAGAAATCATCAAGCTGAGCAACAAGTACATCCTATTCCAACTAAAAAAGGTTTCATTCTTCAGTACTAACTGATAAATTATTAAAAAACCAACTTGAAGAAAGATTGTTTGAAAACTATATTGTAAAAACTCACTCATCTTTCTCCTTTTTAATTTCTTTCAATAATGCTTCAACATCTTTAATATCTATATCATTTCTTTTCACAAAGAAAGAAACCATGTTTTTAAATGATCCTTGAAAATAATTGTCCATCAATTTATTTAATGACGAATTAGAATATTCCGATTTCTTAACTATTGGAAAATAAATATAACCTTTACCTTCTTGCCTATGTGAAACAAATTCTTTTGTTTCTAAAATTCTTATAATAGTTGAAACAGTATTATAGGCCGGTTTTGGTTCTGGAAGCTGCTCTATTATTTCTTTTACATTTCCTTCATTCAATTTCCAAAGAACCTGCATTAACTCTTCTTCTGCTTTTGTTAATTGTCTTGTCATTTTTCAACTAATTTTTTAGTTTACAAATTCAAATATAAACTAATTTTTTAGTTTTAACTAATTTTTTAGTTAATTTTTATTTTAATATATTTATACCTTAACAAGCATTACACTATGGAATATTTTCTTTTAATTACAGGTTTTTGTTTAATGATTATAGGTGTTTTAGGAAGTTTTATACCTGTATTACCGGGACCACCAATAAGTTGGATAGGAATATTACTTCTTTATTTGTCACCACAAATCAAAAACAATTATTGGATTTTAGGAATCACTCTTATAATAGCTCTAATTGTTACAATTCTAGACTATATAATTCCAGCGCAAGGAACCAAAAAATTTGGAGGCAGTAAATATGGAATTTGGGGAACAAATATTGGGCTTATTGTTGGCATAATATCTCCAATTCCTTTTAGCTTCCTAATTGGTCCATTCCTTGGTGCATTTATAGGAGAATTAATCCACGACACCAAAGATCATAACAGAGCACTAAGAGCAGCGACAGGATCTTTTCTAGGGTTTCTAGCAGGAACATTTATTAAGTTCCTTATATCCATTATTTACTTAGGCCTTTTTCTTAGTATTGTTTGGGACAACTGGAATATATGGTTCTAACAAGTGGTATATTTCTTAAAATCATTTAATCTAAGCGAATCGATTAAATCGCACGCAATTTCAAAATCTTTTTCATCCATTAGCATTTTAATTTTCTTTTCTTTCCATTTAAAAACAACATAAAATCTTGTTTTATTCATCCTGAAAAACAATAGATATATTAAACCCGCAAAGTAAATAGCCATTACACTGCCTGGAATATAAATAGGGAGAAAAATCGCTAAAAAAATTAACAAATAAACCACCAATAAACTTTTAGTTATTACGTTACTTTTCAAATGAAAAGCTACTGAATCAATATCAAAATAATTTATTTCGATATTTTTCCTACCTTTTATAACTACCTTTTGATCAACCAATTGCAAATTCATAATTTAATTATTTTAATAATTATCTAATAAAGGTAAAAAGGTATTTAAAATTAATCTTACATGAAAAATAGACATTTTGTTAAAGTTTCAATACAACTTTAACAAAATAGCTCTTAATTTTATTCAACTGGCTGTTGCTGAGTTACACAATGCACCATACCTCCATATTCATTTAAATTTCTAACATCTATCCCAACAACAGTTCTATTTGGAAATTGCAACTGTATAATTCCATTGGCTACACTGTCATTTAGATCGTTATAATTTGGCACTAAAACAACATTATTTGCAATGTAAAAATTTGCATATGATCCCTTATATCCTAAATTTTTTCCATAAGCAGTAACAACATTATCCTTTGTTAATGGCAACTCCACAATAGAATAAGACACTCCATTTTTATTTTTAGCAGTATACAATGCATCAATATCTTCTTGAGGCACTTCCCATTCTAATAAATCAGATTTACTCATAGTAATTAAAGTATTTTGATTTACAAACTTTGCAAATCCATCTATATGCATATCTGTTATTTCCAAACCAGAAATACCATTTAACCAAATAAAATTTATCACACCATAATATTTCTTTAGAATTTGTTCAGCTTGATCTACTGTCATTCCAGGATTTCTATTAGAATTTAAAATTGCGCTTTTCGTAGCCAGTAAAGTTCCGTTACCATCGATCTCTACAGCCCCTCCTTCAATAGTCATTAGATTATTCAGATTTAAAACTGTGATTCCTTGACTTAACCCAATTTTTTTTGGAGTATCATCACATTTTGCATAATTGAATTTATTTCCCCAACCATTAAACCCCCAATCTTCAACTACTAGCCTACCATTTTCATCTCTAACATATATTGGCCCACTATCTCTAGACCAAACATCATCGGTTTTAAGAATTTTCAGATCTATATTAGCCATATTTATTCCTGCGTTATTCAGCAATCCTAAAATTCTATTTTTTTCAACACTATCATAAACTGCGATATGTACTTTCTCACCACTCACTAAAGCCCTAGTCATTTGAATCCACGTCGGATCAAGACTATTTCTATATCCAATTCCAAATTGATATTGATGTGGCCAAAATAACCATGTTCCCTCATGCGCTTCACTTTCTTCAGGCATTGTATATTCAATTAAATCAGATATATTGTCAGCAACCTCATCTTCTTCTCCTGAACTACAAGCAAACAAACCAAAAACAACTAAGGCTAAAATTAAATTTATTTTTTCCATTTTTAACATATTTCTAATTTAACAAAACTTTCCTTTTATGAGATTGTAAAACTAGATCGAGAATCGATTTGAACGAAATAAAATCCACCAAACTGAATATTTTAGGACTAAAAAACTTAAATCTTATACTTTTTCACTTTTGATTATCAATAACTTTGTATTTTCAAAGACAATGAAACATATTTTTTATCACATTTTATTTTGGATTTTTATTTTCTTATTCATTCTTGATTATTTTATTCATGAATACAATACTATTGACGCATTAATTCTAACCGTAATCGAATGTACTTTATATGCTATTATTAGCTATTGTAATCTATATTTTCTTATCAAACGCTTTTTAATCAAGAAAAAAACATGGCAATATGGAATTAGTATTTTAACATTTCTTTTCATAATTTTCATCCCTTATCAGTTTTTAGGTCTTGGAAAAATCCTTTTATATGAAAAAGAAATAGAAACATTTATTTCCTTTTCACTAAACTATTTTATGTTTATTCTAATTTCATTATTGTATTGGTATGTTTTATTGTTTCAAAAAGAAAAACACAAAACCCTTGAATTTGAAAACATGAAACTACACTCAGAGATCGCAATACTTAAATCAAAAATAAATCCTCATTTCCTTTTTAACTCTTTAAACAACGTTTACTCACTAACGTTAAACAACAAAAACGAAGAAGCTTTAAAAACAATTGAAATTCTATCAAAAATTCTTCGCTATTTTATATACACAAACACTGAAAAACCAACCTCTATACAAAATGAAATTGAGATCATTAAACAATATATTTCGTTTAATAATATTAAAAAAAACACAGAAAAGATTTCCTTCAACATTAACAATTCTGTGGACTATAGTAAATACGAAATAATACCACACATTTTAATTACAATTATAGAAAATGGCTTTAAACATAGTGACATTAGAAACAATAAAGATGGCTTTTTTAATTTCAATCTGGACATTATTAAAAACACTTTACACATAAAATCAAACAACACTTACTCCGTAAAAAGCACAAAACCAGGAATAGGAATGACTATTTTAAAAAAACAATTGGAGTTTTTTTACAAAAACAACCACACTTTAATTATTGATGATCAAAATTTTCAATATTCATTGACTTTAACTATAAATCTTTCAAAATGAGAACTTTTACCTGTATAATTATAGAAGACGAACCATTAGCACAAGAACTATTAGAAAATCACCTTTCATATTTTCCAAATATTCAAATTATTAAAAAATTCCATAACGGGATTGATGCATTAACATTTCTTAGTTCAAATGAGACAGATATTTTATTCCTAGATATAGAAATGCCAAATATGAATGGTATTGACTTATTAAAATTGATAAAAAAACAACCTCAAACCATATTCACTACTGCATATTCCGAATATGCACTAGAGAGTTACAATTACAATGCTGTAGATTATTTATTAAAGCCAATTACATTTAATAGATTTTGTATAGCAATAAATAAAGTATTAAATATTTTAGAAAAAAACAAAGATTCTGACAAAAGAGAATATTCAGAGTTTATTTTTGTTAAATCAGATTTTAAAGCGGTAAAAATTATACTCAGTGACGTTTTATATATTGAAGGAATGCAAAAATACATTAAAATTTACCACAAAGACGGATATACCACTACACTAATGAGTTTGTCTAAAATCACTCAAGTATTAAATCCTAAGATTTTCATGAGGTGTCAGAAATCTTTCATTATAAATATCACAAAAATAAAGAGTATTGAAGGTAATTTCGCTCATATTGAGAATAACTTTAAAATACCACTTAATAAAAACGGCAAGATAGAATTGATTCAAAAAATTGATCCAAATAAATTATTACAATAAAAAAAGCAACCCAACTGGATTGCTTTTTAAAGTAGCGGTCTGGACGGGACTCGAACCCGCGACCCCATGCGTGACAGGCATGTATTCTAACCAACTGAACTACCAAACCTACTCTGTTTTTATCTGGGTGCAAATGTAAGCAAAAATTCTAAATTTGCAACCTTTTTTTTATTTTTTTTTTAAAATTATCTAATACCGTTTATTTAATCAAAAAAGCCATCCAAATTCTGAAAAAAATATTCAGAATATATGGAAAGCTTTTCATTGGTCTAACTACTAAACCTGCTACGAGTTACAAAGTCGTAGCGTAAACAACACAACTATTTTAGATACTTTTAGGGGGCAAAAAAGCACCTCATCTCTGAAGTGCTTCCCCAATTTAGCGGTCTGGACGGGACTCGAACCCGCGACCCCATGCGTGACAGGCATGTATTCTAACCAACTGAACTACCAAACCATTGCTCTATTGCGGTGCAAATATACAACGCTTTTTCATTTCTCCAAATGTTTTAGATAAAAAAATCACAACTTTTTTTCAAAAATCAAACAAACCTCTGTCTTTCAACCAAATATGTAGTAATTATTTTTTCAAAATTTTCTCCTACTGAAACAGGAACATATTGAATTCTATATCTTAGACATGTATTTTCAATTTCTTTAAAATAACCTAAAACCTCTTTCTCATAATCATCTTTAATATTTTCTGCAAACAAATGAATAGCCTCACCAGATTCAACATCAATAAATTTTTTAGGGGTGTTGTCAAAATCAAAAAATAATTCTGTTTTTGCATCATAAACATGAAAAACCACCACCTTATGCTTATTATGCTTTAAATGCTGTAAAGCTTTAAAAATTTTATCTTGGTCTTCATTTTGAAACATGTCTGTAAACAGAACAACCATGGAACGTCTGTGAATATTTTCAGCGATTTGATGCAAAAAAGATACTGTATCTGTAGTTTTTGTTTTTTTAGAATTTTGCAACATCACTTCTAACTTATCCAATATCATTCTATGATGCCTATCACTTCCTTTTTCTGGTGCATAATATTCATATTGATCTGAATAAACACTTATTCCCACTGCATCTCTTTGCTTCTTTAGTAAATTCATTAATACCGCCGAAGCAAGAACAGAAAAACCAATTTTACTTTTATAAAATTCTTGATCTGATTTTAAAACAGGATAATGCATTGAAGAAGAGTTATCTAAAATTAAATGACAACGCAGGTTCGTTTCTTCTTCATATCTTTTTGTGTAGAGTCTATCTGTTTTTGCAAACAACTTCCAGTCAATATGCTTGGTACTTTCTCCTGGGTTATAAATTTTATGCTCAGCAAACTCGGCTGAGAAGCCATGAAACGGACTTTTATGCATTCCTGAAATAAACCCTTCCACTACTTGGTTTGCCAACAACTCTAAATGCTTAAAGCTGGCAATTTTTTGTAACTGATTTTCAATCTTCATGACTCAAATATACTGAGATAAATTCTTTAATCACAAAAAAAGGTCTAACTTTCGTTAGACCTTTTGATTTTATTTTATTACCAATTATAACAATACATCGATTGCGTCTGTATATGTTTTTTTGGGAGCAACTCCAACTTGACGAGCAACTACTTCTCCATTTTGAAAAACTAAAACTGTAGGAATGTTTCTAACACCGTACTTAGCTGCAAACTCTTGGTTTGCATCTACATCTACTTTTCCTACTACTGCTTTTCCGTCATATTCTGCAGCCACCTCATCGATAACTGGCCCAACCATTCTACATGGTCCACACCAAGCTGCCCAAAAATCTACTACTACTGGTTTATCTGATTTTAATACTACTTCTTCAAAAGTAGCATCTGTTATTGCTAATGCCATATCTTTTATTATTTATTTTTTTATTAGTAAGAAACAAATTTAATCAAATATTTGAATTTGAGCATGCTCTTTAAATTAGTTTTACTTATACAACTATATTAAAAACTAATTTATAGTGATTTTAACACTGAGAGCAATAACTCACCATTTAATCTTTTCGAATAATCTGGATTAATATACAAAAATTCAATTTCTTGTTTCTCATTAACCACATAAACCGTTGGAACGGGCAACCATGAACTGTTTTTGCCTTCTGAATATTTCCCCAACATTTTTCCATATTTCTCTGGAGTAGCAAAAGCAATACCTACCGCTTTTGAAAAGTTACCTTCACTATCAGAAAACAACATATAATTCAACTTATCCTTTCCTTCTGTTTCTCTTAAAAAAACAGGAGCATCTGGACTAATTGCAACAATTTGATAACCTAATTCTACAATCTCAGATTCTATTTCTTGCATTTCGGATAATTGCGCATTACAGTAAGGACACCAACCCCCTCTATAAACAACTACTACCGTCTTCTTAGAGAAAATCGAATTTGTTTCTTCATTTCTTCCATTTGTATCTGACAATTTAACATTTGGAATTTTTTCACCAATCAACAAAGGAGTTATATTTTCTGGAGCATCAGCAATTTGAGCATTCCCTAAAAACGAAAAACTCATCAATAAAATTGCAATTATTTTTTTCATGTTTCTATTTTTGAGACCAAATTTAAAGCACTTCCTTTTAAACTAGTGTTAAGTAGCTAACACTAATTGAGTTTGAAATTAATCTGCATTGCTTCTAATTCTTGAAGCAATTCGTTTGAAATTTTCACCTTTATCTTTCGACTTGGCATTACCAACTTAGTCACTACCTTAACCTCTTCTACTTCTGTAATTGATGGAGCAATTTCAACTTGTTCCATAACCTCATCTGTTTCCGTTTCATCACTCACATCGATAACTTCATTTTCAACTACTTCAACAACTTGTTTCTTAACGGTTTCTAATTCCATAACTTCAATAGTTATAGGGTTGTCTCCAGTTTCTTTTTTAAACAATTCAAACAATGTTTGTATCAAAGATTCCTTTAGCTCTACAACATTAAATTGCAAAATCAATTTTTTAGCAAATGTGGTTAAAACATCTTGCAGGTATTGAATTCCTATAAACTGCACTCTTGGGTCTCCTTTTTTTCCTTCTGCATTAGTCCACCCTTCTTTTACAGACAATTTCATAAAAGTAAAGTTATTTTGAATTAAGAAGTGTCGGTACTTCAAATACTCTTCTCCAAAAATTCTAAACTCATAACTCTCATCATAGCCTTCCAAAGTAAACATTCCCCAACCTTTTCCATTTTTTGCTACTCGGTGTTCTACCCTTGTAATAATTCCTCCAATACTCACGTTTTTACCAACTAAACTACTTAGATCTTTTAATTGCTCTAATTTTGTATTACAGAAATATTTCATTTCATACTTATAATCATCTAAAGGATGACCCGAAATATAGATCCCAACAACATCTTTCTCTTTCGCCAATTTTTCCATTGTATTCCACTCTTCACATGGAGGCACAACAGGCTCTGGAATTTGAACTTCCGAAGCATCTCCAAAAAGACTTACTTGAGAGGAATTTTCATTTTCTTGAAATTTAGCACCGTACTTGATCGCCTTTTCATAGAACGTAATTCCATCACCTTCATCATGAAAATATTGTGCTCTATGCGTATCTTCAAAACAATCAAATCCTCCTGCTAATGCTAAATTTTCGAAAGCTTTCTTATTTGCAGCTCTCAAATCAATTCGTTTCGCTAAATCGAATATAGACTTATATTTCCCCTCTTTTCTATTTTCAACAATCGTATTTACTGCTCCTTCCCCTACACCTTTAATCGCACCCATTCCAAATCGGACAGCATAATTTTCGTTTACTGTAAATTTATAAAATGACTCATTCACATCTGGTCCCAAAACAGCCAATCCCATTCTTTTACATTCTTCCATGAAAAACGAAACTTGCTTAATATCGTTCATATTATTAGAAAGTACGGCTGCCATATATTCCGCTGGATAATGCGCCTTTAAATATGCCGTTTGATAGGCTACCCAAGCATAACAAGTAGAGTGCGACTTATTGAAGGCATAACTTGCAAAGGCTTCCCAGTCTTTCCAGATTTTTTCTAAAACAGTAGCATCATGTCCTTTTGCAGCTGCTTGCTCTACAAATTTTGGCTTCATTTTATCCAAAACATCCTTCTGTTTTTTTCCCATTGCCTTACGCAAGACATCGGCCTCACCTTTTGTAAATCCTGCCAAAGACTGAGACAAAAGCATCACTTGCTCTTGATAAACAGTAATTCCATAAGTTTCTCCTAAATATTCTTCACAGGCGTCTAAATCATATACAATAGGCTCTTCTCCATTTTTCCTCCTAACAAAAGAAGGAATATACTCTAATGGCCCTGGACGATACAATGCATTCATTGCAATTAAATCTCCAAAAACTGTAGGCTTTAAATCCTTCATGTACTTTTGCATCCCTGGAGACTCATACTGAAATATTCCAACGGTTTCACCTCTTTGGAACAACTCATAGGTTTTTACATCATCAATTGGAAAAGTGTCAGGATCCAATTCAATCCCTAATCTATATTTTACTAACTTAACGGTATCTTTAATTAATGTTAGGGTCTTCAGACCCAAAAAGTCCATTTTCAGCAATCCGGCACTTTCTGCAACTGAGTTGTCAAATTGTGTAACATACAAATCAGAATCTTTTGCTGTGGTTACAGGAACGAAATTTGTAATATCAGAAGGTGTAATAATTACCCCACAAGCGTGAATTCCTGTATTTCGCATGGAACCTTCTAATATTTTTGCCTGCTGAATTGTTTCACCAGCTAAATCACCTTCATTGGCAATTGCAATCAATTCTTTTACTTTATCAAACTCATCAGATCGTAATGCTTTTTTTACATCATCTTCTTTTTCTGAAATAAAACGTGCCAAATTCCATTTTGAAGGCATCATTCCAGGAATCAATTTTGCAATTCTATCGGCTTCAAAAAGTGGCAAATCTAATACTCGTGCTGTATCTCTAATTGCCGATTTGGTTGCCATTTTCCCATAAGTAATAATCTGAGCAACTTGATTGGCTCCATATTTATTGATTACATAATCCATTACACGACCACGACCTTCATCATCAAAATCAATATCAATATCGGGCATGGACACACGGTCAGGATTTAAAAAACGCTCAAAAAGCAAATCATACTTAATCGGATCAATATTAGTAATTCCCAAACAGTATGCCACAGCAGAACCTGCAGCCGAACCACGACCAGGTCCAACTGAAACATCCATTTTTCTAGCTTCAGCAATAAAATCCTGCACAATCAAGAAATAACCAGGATAACCAGAATTAGAAATGGTTAGTAATTCAAAATCTAAACGCTCTTGTATAGAAGGTGTAATTTCACCATATCTTCTTTTAGCTCCTTCAATTGTTAAATGTCTCAAATAGGCATTTTCACCTCTAACACCACCATCTAGCTCATCTTCAGGATTAACAAATTCAGCCGGAATATCATATTTTGGAAGTAATACATCTCGATATAGTGAATAAATTTCAACTTTATCAACAATTTCTTGAATGTTTATTATTGCATCAGGAAGATCTGCAAATAGTTTTTTCATTTCCTCCTGCGACTTAAAATAATATTCCTGATTAGGCAAACCATATCGATAACCACGACCACGACCTATAGGTGTTGCTTGCTTTTCACCATCTTTCACACACAATAAAATATCGTGTGCATTCGCATCTTCCTTATTTACATAATAAGTGTTATTGGTGGCTATTAACTTAACATTGTGCTTTTGAGAAAACTCTATTAAAGTCTTATTAACTCTATTTTCATCTTCTTGATTGTGACGCATAATCTCCAAGTAAAAATCATCTTGAAACTGTTCTTTCCACCAAATCAATGCTTCTTCCGCTTGGTTTTCCCCTAAATTTAAAATCTTACTTGGAATTTCTCCATATAAATTCCCAGAAAGAACCATCACATCTTCCTTGTATTGCTCAACTATTTTTTTATCTATTCTTGGCACATAATAAAACCCATCAGTATAGGCCAATGAAGACATCTTAGCTAAATTATGATATCCTTTCTTATTTTTTGCCAACAAAACAACCTGATAACCATTATCTTTCTTCGTTTTATCTTTATGATCTTCGCAGATATTAAATTCACAGCCTACAATAGGTTTTATTTCGATATCCGTTGGTTCTTCACCCGCTTCAATAGCTGCTTCAATCTTTGCTTTTGCACTTTTATTATGATTCATAACTGCACTTACAAAATGAAAAGCCCCCATCATGTTTCCAGTATCCGTCATAGCAACAGCAGGCATTTTACCCTTAACTGCTGCAGAAACCAAAGCTGGAATAGCGATAGTGGATTGCAATACCGAAAACTGTGAATGATTATGCAAGTGCGCAAACTTTGCTACTGAAAAATCTTCTTTATCTGCTTCTGAGATTGTCGTTTGTATATTCTCCTGTTCAATTTTTTGCAACCTCTGTCTGATCTTATCAGAAGCTGCTTTCAAATTGATATGCTTTAACCCAATGAGCTGAATTTCTTTTGGATTATGCTCTTTAAATCTAACAAAATAATCAGGAGTAACATCTAATTCTTCCTTTGTAAAAACCTGACGATTAATTAACTCTAAGAAACAACGTGTTGTTGCTTCCACATCGGCTGTAGCATTATGAGCCTCAGCAAAAGGCTGATGAAACAAATACTCGTGCAGTTCTGTCAATGTAGGCAATTTAAACTTCCCTCCACGTCCACCTGGAAGCTGTAGCAATTCTGCAGTAACTTCTGTACAAGTGTCTAAAACTGGCATATTTGCCATGTCTGACTCTATATTCATTCGATGGAACTCACACCCCATGATATTAACGTCAAAACCTACATTTTGCCCAACTATATATTTTGCTTTAGACAAAGCAACATTAAATTTCTCTAAAACCTCCAACAAAGAAACCCCTTGTTCATCTGCCAATTCTGTAGAAATTCCATGAATACGTTCTGCATCATAGGGAATATTAAAACCTTCTGGTTTCACCAAATAATCTTGATGTTCTACCAAATTTCCCATTTCATCATGCAATTGCCAAGCTATCTGAATACAACGCGGCCAGTTATCTGTATCTGTTATAGGAGCAGACCAACTACGCGGTAAACCAGTCGTTTCTGTATCGAAAATTAAGTACATCTTTCTTTAAATTAGGTAAAAACAAAGATACTGTTTAAAAAAACTTGATACAATTTTAATTGTTAACAGGAGATTGTTTTTTTAACACAAATTACAGAAAAAACATACCTACTGTTAAATCTAATTATTTTAACACAAATTAAAGTTTTTTTTCACTTCATTTGTTCTATAAAATTTACAAAAATAAAAAAATTAGTATTAATTAGTGCATTGAGTGTATCGTTCTTCATTCAAGCCAACACAAAGGAAGTTTCTAAAGTAGAAGAAACTAAAATTAAAAAAAATGAAGAGAAACCAATTAAATTTACTATACGATGTAAGTATAATAATTACATTGGAGAAGCACCTGCTGGAACTAGTTTCGAGGGATTATTAGCTATAGCCAATCAGGTTTGTTCAACAGATAAACCTGAAAACGTAAATCCTAACGCTTCTTTATAAGCTAATTAATCACTAATTACTTTTATCTGGGATTAAAATTTAATCCCAGAAACTAAAAACTCTTTAAATGAAAAAAACTTTTACATATTGCAGCCTTTTTATTGTTATTTTTATTAACGCACAAGAAAAACAAGGTATTGTAAATTACGGATATATTAAAAGTTTACTATCAGGGCAAAAACAAGGAGAGGAATACAGAGCCCAATTACTTTTTGACAGTAAACATTCCTATTTTGTATCCGAAAAAGATTCTTTAGAAAATAATATAGAAAAAACACCAGAAGTAACAATTACTGAACCTAGTGAGGAAAATGACAATGTAGGTGTTATAAACCTCAGTGGTTCTAATTCTAGATTAATCACCAACTATGTAGGGAATCAAGTGTACTTTGACAGAGAAAAAGACACTTTATGGTCTTATGTAATGGGTATGGGAAATATTTATGTCAAAGAAAAGAGACCCACTATTAACTGGAAATTTGAAAAAGAAACCAAAAAAATAGGTAATTACACTTGCAAAAAAGCTATTGCAACATTTAGAGGTAGGGATTACACTGTATGGTACACTACAGCAATACCAATTCCTTACGGTCCTTGGAAATTAAATGGGCTGCCTGGGTTGGTTTTAGAAGCTTATGATAGTGAGTATAAAATTTACTTTTATTTTAAAAATATAGAATATCCGTTAAAAGACACTATTAAAATTGATTTTATTAAACAGGATGTAGAAGAAAAGTTTACCACATGGTTTCCTTATAAAACTTATTTAAATCATGCTAAACATATTATAAAAACAAAAAAAGAACGTTTTTTAGTTGCACTAAAAGATTACCCAGGAGCTTCCGTTAGAGTTGAACTTGAAGAACAATATATTGAAATTGCAGAATAAATGAAGTATATTTTACTTTTTTTATATTCTTTTTGTTTTTGCCAAAACTATACTATTACAGGAACAATAAAAAGTAATAACAGAAGTATTGATAATGCCTCTGTTATTGTTTTAGATGCCAACGAGTCTGTTTTAGGCTATGGCTATTCTAATACTAAAGGGGTTTATACTATTTCAATTACTTCTAATGAAAATAAAAAAATCACCATAAGTGTTTCTAGTCTAGGTTATGAAAAAAAAGAAGTAAGCCATATTTTACAAGATGACAGACTGATAAACCAATCCATTGAACTAATTGAAAAAATTGAAGTTTTAAATGAAGTAGTACTTGAAACGGAACAAAAAATAAAAATAAACAGCGATACTATTACCATTAAAACTCAATATTTCACCAACGACACCGAACAAACCGTAGAAGATGTTTTAAAACGGATTCCAGGCATTGAAGTTGAAGAAGATGGAACAATCAAAGCGAATGGAAAAAGAATTGAAAAACTTTTACTAGAAGGTGATGATTTATTCGATAAAGACTATAAATTATTATCTAAAAACTTAGATGGAAAAGTACTCGATGCCGTTCAAATTTTGAAGAATTTTGAAGATAATCCTATTTTAAAAAGTTTAGGAAATTCGGATGCTATAGCAGTTAATCTGAAATTGAAAAAAAATTTGTTAAATATTTGGTTTGGAAACATTACTTTAGGATCTGGAGTTGTTTCAGAGAATCGCTGGAAAGAAAACTTAAATATTGGACTTATTCGAAAAAAAATTAAACTTTTAAATCTTGCCGATTACAATAATTCAGGTACAAAAGCCAGCAGTCAGATTTCTAAAAGCTTTACTACTTTTGATATTTATAGGCAAGATCGTTTTGAAAAAGAAATACGTAATACATTTAATTCTTCTAGCGGAGAAAACACTACTTTTAGTGATTCGCAAAGTATTTTTAACAATGCTTTTTTTAATACTTTAGCATTTAACACTAAGATAAAATCTAATTTATCTTTGCGAAGTGTGAATTATTTTGCACTCGATGAACAAATCCAAAATAGTTTTAATGCAACTGAATATTTAGTAGCACCTGCTCCAATAGCTTTAACAGAAAACAAGAATTATTCGTTGCAAAATAAAAAAATAGGTGGCGAAATAGAACTTAAATACAGTTTGAATCCTAAGAATTATTTTACTGCCAATATCATTTTTAAAAACAACCTCAAACGTATTCAAGACAACATTCTATTTAATGATGACTTGGTAGGTGTAGTTTCTAGAAACAATAATTATAGCTTTTACAATCATTTGTACCAGACCCTTAAAATGGGACGTAATAAAGTATTGATTAACTATTTATACTTTGGAACAGATCATTTGACTGAAAACAATCATATTACTTCTCCTTTTTTAAATACTTTCTTTAATGTAGATATTAATACTCTTATAAAAGAACAAGTTACAAACGCCATTACTTATTCAGGATTTAAAAGTAAATTAATTATTAAATACAACAAAAAAGCAGAACACGTTATTGCTGCACGATTAGAGACCAATACTGAAAAAAATGAAAATGACTTTTTAGTCTCAACTAATTTGAATCCTACTTACTCTAATAACCTTACTCTAAAACAAAACATTCTAGGTTTAGAAAACGGTTTTAAATATGAATTTACAGAAGATTTCAAATTTAATTCTACTATCAAACTTGATATTACCAATTATAACACCAATACCATCAATAAAACCTACCCTTTATTAAATACTTTCAATTCTTTAAGTAATTATTTTAAAAAAATAGGGAACATTTCTATTAGTCATAGCTATAACAATTTTTTATCTGGTCTTACTTCACTCATTGAAAATTATCAATTAACAAGTTATCGTAATTTTTCAAAAGGAACTAACGAAATTCCCATATTAAAAAGTAATACTTTTTCTATTAGTCATGGGAACAATAGTGTTTTAAAACGTTTTTTCCTATTTACTGATTTGTCTTACACAAAATCAGAAACTATAACAACGCAAGAAAGCACCATAACAAACAATTTTGTATTCAACAATACAACATTTACAAATGGAGGTGATTCTTATCGACTACTTTCCAATATAAAATTTTTCATTAGAAAAATACAAATGGCGACCAAACTAGAAACCCAACAAAATTGGGTTACATCTCCCATAAAAGTAAACACAACAGATTTTACCAACATTAACACTCTATTTAGCTCTTATATTATATCGGGAACTACTTATTTAGAAAAACCCTATAATTTTGATTTTACGGTTACTCAAAATAGGAGTTATACTACCTTTAATGATTCCAAAACCAGCAATATAATTACAAAAGGAAATTTTTCAACAAATTATAAGTTTTCAGAAACTTTTATTATAGCTATAAAAAGTGATTTGTATTGGCTTGACCAAACCTATTCTTTTTTAAATGCTGAATTAAATTATACCCCAAAAAAAAGTAAATTTTCTTATCGAATGGTACTGAATAATTTATTTAACGAAAATGAATTTAAAATTTCCTCTTTAAATGAATACACTAAAACAACCAGAAGCATCCCTTTAATTGAACGCTATGTTTTATTAACAGTGAAATATCGATTTTAATCAAAATAAAAATGAGGCTGTCCAAAAAGTAATGACAGCCTTTTTTTGTTGTATTTTATCTCTAAAATTAGTATCTTAGAGTTGACACAAAAATACACAATGGCTAAGATAGTTTTTAAAAATCAAACAGGCAATTCTCCAGAGTTATTTCCTATCAATATTTTCGATAGAATACCGCAAAACCATCCAGTTCGCTTAGTGGAACAAGTTGTTAATCAGTTAGATATAAGTGAAATATTGAAAAAATATAAAGGAGGTGGTACTTCAGCTTACCATCCAAGAATGATGATTAAGGTTTTGTTTTACAGTTATTTATCTAATGTATATTCTTGCAGAAAAATTGCAAAAGCACTTCAGGAGAACATTCATTTTATGTATATTTCGGGCAACTCGACTCCTGATTTTAGAACGATAAACGATTTTAGGGGTAAAGTTCTAAAAAATCACATTCAAACTCTTTTTGCAGAAGTGGTAAAAATGTTGGTTGAAATGAAATATGTAAGCCTAGATGTTCAGTATATTGATGGTACAAAGATAGAATCTAAAGCTAATAAATATACTTTTGTATGGAGAGGCTCCATTGAGAAATATAAAGAAAAACTAGAAATTAAAATTAGTCATATTTTATCAACTATTGAAAATAGTATTCAATCTGATAATCAAGAACTAAATATAGAAGAATTACCAAAATCAATAGATTCGGAAAGATTAAAAGAAAAGCTTTCGATTCTTAATAAAAAGCTCAAAATGCCTACCAAAAAGCAGGAAAAAGAGTTACAAAAACTTCAAGAGGAGCATCTTCCAAAGCTTGAAAAATATGAAAAAGACTTAGCTACAATGGAAAATAGGAACTCTTATAGTAAAACGGATCCCGAAGCTACCTTTATGAGAATGAAAGAAGATCATATGAAAAACGGTCAATTAAAACCCGCTTACAATCCGCAAATATCTACAGAAAATCAATTCATTACACATGTATCTGTTCATCAAACAACAAATGACACTACAACCTTAAGTTCTCATCTTGAAGGTTTTGAAAAAGCTTATCAAAAACAGAGCAAGGAAATCGTTGCAGATGCAGGTTATGGCAGTGAAGAAAATTATCAAATGCTTGAAGAAAAAAAGGCTGATGCTTATGTTAAATACAACTATTTTCATCAAGAACAAAAAAGAAAGATAAAAAACAATCCTTTTCTTGTTCAAAACTTATTCTACAACGAAGAACACGATTTTTATGTTTGTCCAATGGGGCAAATTATGCAAAAAACAGGAGTAGGAAAACGTGAAACCAGTACTGGATATGAATCACAAATTACATATTATCAAGCCAAAAGATGCCAAGGATGTCCTTTACGAAGTCAATGTCATCAAGCAAAAGGTAATAGAATTTTATCAGTCAATCATCGATTAAATGAATTAAAAGAAAAAGCAAGAAAGCTACTAATGAGTGAAAAAGGACTAAAACATCGAAGTAAACGTCCAATAGAGGTAGAAGCAGTTTTTGGTCAACTTAAAAGCAATAATAAATTCAATCGATTCACAATGAAGGGATTAGAAAAAGTAACATTAGAGTTTTTACTAATGGCCCTTGGACACAACTTTAGAAAAATGAATGCAATGAAGGTAGACTTGCCAAAATTTGTTTTCAAAACCAAAATTCACACTTATCTAGCCTATTTTAAAACTAAAATTTGCCTTGTTAAAGTAACTCAAAGTTATTTTGCTATTATTTTTTCTTCAAAACAAAATAGCTTAAAAATAGCTACATAAAAAAAGCTGTCCTTTTCGGACAGCCCCATTTAAATATTTGTTAATTTATAAACTACAAAATTAATTTATTGGTACTTGATAAAAAATTCCTTCAGAAAATGTAACCACTTCACCATCTGAATTTACTGCATTTAACTGAAAGTTACCAGTAATAGTTCCATTTTCTATTTTTTCAATTACAACTTTACCATTACTCTGCTGCACGTTTAAAACTTTATATTTTGCATTATTTGCACCACCTTGCACAGTAACAATGTCACCTGCTTTATAATTAGCACCTCTAGCTTTTATTGATAATTTAGAAATGGCACCTAATCCATTAACTTCTTCTATTTTAAAAACCAAACCAGCTCCTGTACTTAATGGACTAATACTTGTTGTCATGGCAGAATTATTTAAAACATAACCTGTACCCGCACTAATCGTTTCATAACCAAAAGCAGGTCCCAAAACTATACTTGTTTTATATTCCGCTACATTCAAACCTGTCCCTACAGCATAACTTGCCGAATTCAATAAATTCTGTGTTCCAAAAGTATAAGAACCAACACTTAGAGCACTTGTTTTTAAAGTTAAAACTTCAGATCCACGATATGCTTTAATAACTAATCCACCATTAGCGTCTAGAGAAACGCTTGTTTCCTTAGCTTTCCAACTAACACTATTAAATTTTGCCTGTAACGTTGGAGTATTATCTTCCGTCTCATTAACACATGATGTCAACAAAAACATCCCTAACAAAACTATTACTATTTTTTTCATTATAAATCTATTTTTAAACCGATAAGAGACAAAAATAATTTTTTTAATTCAAACAACACCTAAAAAAGACAAAAATATTTGCATTAATGGTAGCAAATTGTAAAACAAAGTTTTGTATATTTGCCGACTTAAATAACTGAGGTCGGGTACCTCTAATTAATCAAAAGATTATGCCTGTAAAAATTAGATTACAAAGACATGGTAAAAAAGGAAAACCTTTTTACTGGATCGTAGCAGCTGATGCACGTTCAAAAAGAGATGGTAAATTCTTAGACAAAATCGGAACTTACAATCCAAACACTAACCCAGCAACTATCGATTTAAATTTAGATAGCGCTGTACAATGGTTACACAATGGTGCTCAGCCAACTGACACTGCAAGAGCTATTTTATCTTACAAAGGTGCTTTATTAAAACACCATTTAGATGGAGGCGTTCGCAAAGGAGCTTTAACTCAAGAACAAGCAGATGCTAAATTAGCAGCTTGGTTAGAAGAAAAAGCAGGTAAGGTTAATGCAAAAAAAGACGGTTTAAGTAAAGCGCAAGCTGATGCTAAAGCTAAAGCTTTTAAAGCAGAACAAGAAGCAAATGCAAAACGTTTAGCTGCTCAAGCTGAAGCTGCAAAAGCTGCTGAGGCTGAAGCTTCAACTGAAGAAGCTCCAGTTGTTGAAGAAAACAATGAAGAAGCAGAAGCTTAATTTTTAATATTAAATCGTAATAATGCATAAAAAAGAATGTTTCTATTTAGGTAAAATTGCGAAAAAATTTAGCTTTAAAGGGGAAGTTTTAATCTATTTAGACACAGACGAACCCGAATTGTATCAAAATTTGGAATCAGTATTTGTTGAACTTAACAAATCGCTGGTTCCATTTTTTATTGAAAAAAGTGCACTTCATAAAGACAAATTTTTACGTGTTCGATTTGAAGATATCGATTCTGAAGCAGCTGCCGACGAAATCATGAATTGCGAAGTCTATCTCCCACTTTCCATGCTACCAAAATTAGAAGGAAATAAATTTTATTATCATGAAATTATAGGTTTTGAAGTTGAAGATGTTCGTTTAGGAAATATTGGTATTATGAAAGGGGTAAATGATAGTAATGCCCAACCTCTTTTTGAAATATCAAAAGAGAATATTGAAATACTTGTACCAATGATTGACGCTTTTATTGTAAAGGTTGACCGTCAAAACAAAAAAATCATCCTTGACACACCCCAAGGCTTAGTTGATTTATATTTAGGTTAAAAACAATTTCCACATTCTTTTCCCATGAGCTCTACTTTCAATTTTAAACAATTTAGGATAGTGCAAGATAGGTGTGCAATGAAAATAGGCACAGATGCAGTATTACTTGGAGCATGGACTCCTTTAATCAATAATCCATATTCTATTTTAGATATAGGAACAGGCACAGGTATTTTATCTTTAATACTTGCACAAAGAAGTAACGCTGCCCAAATCGACGCTATTGAGATTGAAGAAAACGCTTATGAACAAGCAACAGACAATTTTGAAGAGTCTCCTTGGAATGACCGTTTATTCTGTTTTCATGCTGGCCTAGATGAATTCATGGAAGAACCAGAAGATGAATATGACTTAATTATTTCTAACCCTCCTTTTTACACTGACGATTATAAGACCGAAGACAAACAAAGGGATTTGGCACGTTTTGAAGATGCTTTACCATTTGAAGATTTAGTTGAAGCCGCAGATTTATTACTTTCAGAAAATGGTATATTTTCCGTTATCATTCCTTTTAAAGAAGAAGAACCATTTTTAGCTTTAGCTAAAGAATTTGAATTATATCCACTGAAAATAACTCGAGTAAAAGGAACACCTACAACGGAAACCAAAAGAAGCTTATTAGCCTTTACAAGAATCCAACAAACTCCCTTAATTGACGAATTAATCATTGAAACGGCTCGTCACCAATACACTCCTGAGTATATTAATCTTACCAAAGATTTTTATTTAAAAATGTGATTTTATTGTATCTAAAAAGAAATTCATTATAAAATCCAAGCCTCAACTTTTTAACTTACACACTTTGTGGGATAGTGTTTCATTTAAATACATTTCTTTTATTTGAGTTATATATCGATATGATTTCATCTTTACTATTTACATGCAACTTATCATATATTCTTTTGATATGTGTTTTTACTGTATTAAAGCTAATTTCAAGTTCGTTTGCAATACTTACGTAAGTTTTCCCTTCTGCCAATAAAGAAAGTACTTCATTTTCTCTGTCTGTAAGATCTTGTTCTTTTTTTTGCTGAAACGATTCTACTATTAAACGCGCAATTTTATTACTCATAGGTGCACCACCATGATCCAATTGTTCAAGGGCTTCTATAATTCTTTCTTTACCGCTTACTTTAGTAATATATCCTACAGCACCTGCACAAAGCGCTTCAAAAACAAAATTTGATTCCTCATTAACAGTAACTACAATTACCGAAACATCAGAAACTAATTCTTTTATCTTTTTTGTTCCTTCAATCCCATTGATACCCGGCAAGTTAATATCCATAAAAACCACATCTGGGTCTAAAGCTACAATTTCTTGTAGAGCTTCTTCACATGATGAAAAACTACCTACCACTTCATATTTATTTGAAGCACTTATGATCTCTTCATATGTCTCTCTAACTAACTGATAATCTTCAATTAAAACAATTTTTTTCATTTATATATTAAAATAAAAAAGTTCAGATTCTTTTTAAAATCGTTTGTTAATATAACAAAAGTAAAAAAAGTCGCCTTTAAGACGACTTACTAATGTTATAAATTTATTTCACGGCTATGCATTTGGCGGTAGAGTAATCTGATCCATCTGTCAAGTTTGTTTCAACGCCATTTTTCCATAATTTAGCAATTCTTCCTCCATTTACATCTTCTTCTCCAACAACATACACATCGTTGTCAATAACTACTAAATCTTGAACCCGATTATTATTATTAGAATTTGATAATTGAGTTTCTACACCATTTTTCCACAATTTTGCGATTCTATTGGTTTCATTCCATTGATCACCTGCCACATAAACATCATTTCCACTCACTACTATACTTTTCGTATCGCCATTAAAATTATTCGACAAAGGATATGCCTGTACCAAATTATTATCTGATAAATTCTTTTTCCAGTATTTGCACTTATTATTCTCTCTACCTGCGACATATATTGCGTTATTCGCTATATCAATATCCTTTAAATAAGTATTTAACACTCCATCTGTAATTCTAATTGCAGCACCATTTTTCCAAACCGTACCAACAGCAATATTATTTATTATTTCATAACCAACAATAAAAACATCATTATTATGAACAAAAATAGCACTTGTACCTGCATCATTTGTACCATCTGTAATATTTGTAACTTGACCATCTACCCAAAATTTCACTATATCATTTCCTAGAGATTGAAACTCATAATAGGAAATATATTTTTTCCCATTAGCTAAAAAAAGTCTTAAATTTTGAGGATTACTCCCTAATTCTGTAAGCGTAGTAATCTGACCGTTTTTCCATAGTTTGGCTGGATAAGTATTTCCAAAGCTAGGTGTTTTTTCTTTAAAAAGCACATATACATCATCTCCCTGTATTTTAATATCCTGTATATATGTTTCTTGATTTAATTCCGAAATAGTGGTACGATTGCCATCTTGCCAAAGAATCGTTTTATCAAAATTATTTATAGAATTTTCTATCCCAACATATACTTTTCTATTTACTTGATTTTGATTAGTAGCATCATCATTTGAACAAGAAACAAATACTAGTGTGACGCTTAAAAAAAACGCTATTTTTTTCATTTTAAATATTTTTCAAATTATTATGCAAATATCACATTTGAATGAATACAAAAAATCACCCAAAATGGGTGACAAATTAAATCCAATTGATTCTGAATTAATTAATTTAAAAACTTAAAAATAAAACACTTAAAAAGAACAACTACCAGAAGAACAATGTAGTTACTTTATTCCCGACTATTTAAATCGTATAATTCTTTTCGCCAAACTTCCATTTTTTTTTCTGGCTTTTTCTTAGAATTATAAAATGCATTATAGTATTTATAAAACAATTTTTCCGAGTGTTTATATCCCCCTTTTCTTTTATATTCCAACTTTAAATAATCTTTTATATTACTATCATTTAAAATTCCAATTCGTTTAAAATACTCAATCATTTCAACTGTTTTAAAATGACTACTCAATACCACTTCACGAATAGATATTTCTTCTGTATACTCATAAGAAGATTTAGGCGCTATAAATGACCAAAAACCATGATTGTTTTTACTATAAGAATGTCTACTAAAAGTTAAAGGCGCTTTTAAATCAATATTTTGATAATCAATTAAATACCTATATAACACAGGTATATTTAAATAAATACTTTTATAGAATAATTCTGAAATATCTCCTAAGTTTTTTGACCCTATAGAATCTATAATAATTTGAATTTCTTTTAAACACATCTCATTTTGAACATTTTTTAATCTTTCTAATTCACTTTTACGTATGCTTTTTGATTTTAGTTTTTTAATATATTGCGAACTAATAACACCCCTGCATTTATAAATTTTGTCAACTAATAATGAAATATATCTTTCTCTATCTTTTCTGTATATAGTATCTGGTTTGATGAAAGTTTTACAATCTTCACTAAAAAAAGTTTGCTCATCTTTATCCCAAAAATTTTCATATACTCCATAATTCAAGTCATCAACTTGAATACAGAATAAATCTGGATTATTAAATGCTTTAAAATTATTGCTGTATTTACTAAAAATATTAGCTCTGTTTTGTGTAATATTCAAATTATTCCCATTTGCTATGTCTAATTCTCTCAAATTATTATTAAAACAGTAAATTTTTGTTAGTTTAGGATTTAGAGACAAGTTTAACCTAGATAAACGATTGGAATTTACTATTAACTCTCTCAACTCTTTATTTTCAGTTACATTTAATTCTTCCAATTCGTTGAAATTACATATTAAATAGGATAATTTTCGGCAACTATTTACTTGCAAACTCTTGAGCCTATTAAAGCTACAATCTAATTTCATTAAAGAATTAGCATTTTCAACTTTTAATTCTGTGATGAAATTATTTGAACATTCTAATTCTTTTAAAAAAAAGTTGTTTTCAAAATGTAATTCAGTCAACTTATTATAAGAACAATCTATTTTTATAATCGCTTTAATATTTCCAGTATAAAGAATAGAAAGCATATTATTATTACAAGTTAAATATTTTAAATTTATATTATTACAATTTAATTCGGTTAAAACATTATTAGCACAATACAGTTGTTCTAGATCTAAGTTGTATTCTATATTTAATTTATCGATCTTATTTTCATTGCAATTAAGTTCTCTTATATTTTTAAGCCCATCGATATTTAAACTAGTAATATTGTTTTCTGAACAGTTAATACCTGTTAGCGATTTATTATTTCTAAGATCTAAAGATTGTATCAAATTCTTGGAACAATCTAACGAAATAATTGATTTATTACTTGAAAGGTTTAAGCTCAAAAGATTATTGTTTTCTATTGATAATTCTTCTAAAACTAAGTTTTTAGACAAGTCTATCTCGTTTAAATTACACCCATCGGCAACAATTTTTTCTAAAAGCATGTTTTTTGACACATCCAATTTTTTTAAATTATTTCCTGAACAATTTAATTCTTTAATTCTAACAAAGTTTTCAATTCCTTCTAAACTTTTAATACCCTTATAACTTAAAGATATTACCCCAGTATATGTTGATGCTTCAGAGAATTGAATTTCTCCATCATTATTTTTATCAAGAATTGGATTATACCAATGTTTCTCTAATAAAGCTTTTTTGAAGTTTTCATCTGGGATATTAATTGTTTGAGCACAAAAAAAATTAAAGCAAAAGCAAAAAATAATTTTAAATATTATTTTCATAGTGTCGTTTAGATAATGTAAACTCAAAAAAATATTTTAGTTTAACTTTTCAATCTTTAAAAGACTTACTTGACAACTGTATTTATCTAAACTTACTTTACCTGTAATTTTAACTTTATCACCCAATTTAATTTCTTTCTTGTCATTGTCAATAATTATAAAATCTTCATTTGAAAATGTTTCTCCTAACGCTTTAATTTCATTTTCGCTCGGATTATCACTACTACCAATACTTATTATTGCTTGTCTTATACCGTTGATTTTTTCACAATTTGAAACTAACAACAATTGATAATTTCCCGCTATTGCCATGGTATTACTTGGTATATTAATGTTCCCTTCTATTTCTACAATACTATCTTGAAATTGATCTTGGCAAACTTCGCAATAATTTAGTACTTTCCCTTTAAACTCTTCTTTTGGTTTATTTAATTCAAAGTATAAAAACACTAGTGATCCAACAAATACAATACTTAGTAACAGAATTTGAATATTTTTTTTCATTCTGAATGTCTTTTTAAAAATTATGATGCAAATATCACATTTAAACGAATACAAAAAATCACCCAAAATGGGTGATTAAATTTTAAAAAAACGTATCTCATATTAGTAATACTCAATAATAATTTTAGGTCTTTTAAAACTATTTTGATGTTCACTTGAAGCTATCATTAATATATTTTTATCATCGTAATAAACATTCTCTTCTTGCAATTGCAACATAAATCCACCTTTTTCAACGCTAAATTCAAGATCTTTAACCAACTGAGTAACATCAATTTCTAGATTAGAATTATAAGAAGAAGGTTTAGGCACTGCCACTCTATTTGCGGGTGAAGCAACAGGTTGATTATTCCAAGTTATGGAATTTTCGTTCCAACTTGTCATTGCTCTTTTAATAAAAAAAGAAGAATTTCCTAAATGACTTTTAAAATAACTCGATGTGTCATTAAAATACAAATATAATGTTGCTTTTTTTATTGGTCTATAAAACGCTCCTCCCCAATTAAAATTTATAAAAACCCTATTGTTATTCAAAAAATCGTCATCATCTGCTGGATTAATTTGATATTGTGCTAGAAGATGTAAATCAGGAATTTGACCATAATTACCATTGGAGTTTAACCTAGACACAACTGCATCTTCACTTGCAAACATGGTAGTAGTTCTAACAGTATCACTTGGGTATTCATTAATACATGAGGTAAACGTTAAAGATACCACCAAAAACAGAAACATCTTTTTTTGTATAAAACTATTCATAATGATTATAATTTTTAATTAATCAAGGTTCAAACCGCCACCACTCTCTCCGTGGCATAAAATTTGACACTCATTACTATCGTAAGCAAGCCTATATCTAGCACATTCCTCTTCTCTTGAAATTCCAGATTGACAAAATTCAACTTGACCAATAAGATAAAAACCTGACCCTAAAATGTTTTTTTGTTCCTTTTTTGAGATACTAAATTCTGTAAATTTTTGTTTGATTTTCATATTGATTGTTTATTTAAAGTTATTCATTAATTTTACAATTAAACCACAATCGCCCTAAAGCTCATTAGTATATCAACAAGCAAAAAATTGCACAATTGCAGTGCTTTTTTAACCTCTATCTTTTTTAAGTAATTAAAATTCTACTGAGAAACTCTTTTTAAAATTAAAAAGTTAGGCCCAAATGCAGAGCTACTATTCACTTCACTTTGCGCATTATAGCCATCTTTATTTCCGACTGTAGCAATTCTTTTTAATTTTAATGTTTGCTCATCTAATTGTAATACCTGATACTTAACGGTAACATTTTCAATTGTATTAACAAGACTAACGATATTGTCTGTTAAAAACCATGTTCTAACATACTCATCCATTTGACATTGGCTTGAAAAATAGACCTCCTTGTTTTCTGTTTGATTAAAAGACATATAATCTTTTTTTGAACTACAGCCGTGTGACCAAAGAATATAATTTTCTTCTTGCTCAATACCATTAGGAAAGTAGGCACTTTTATAGAATTCCCAAGTCCCAACTATTGATGGCTCTACTGTTGTTTTATCATCATCTTTGGAACATGCTAAGAATACAATTGAAACTAAAACAAATACAACTCGAATTAAAACTTTTTTCATATTTTGTGATTTATTAAATTAATATACTTTTTTTAGACAGCATCATTAAAATAGTTAATGATACTGTCAGCTTTATAACCAACCCTTAACTATTTGATTATTTTCTTTACTCCTACTTTTCCATCCACACTATATACTTTCACTAAGTACATTCCTTTTAATAAACTTGCAGTGTTAATCGTTTGGTTTGTTGTAGTCATAATTTGTTTCCCATCTAGAGATAGAATTTCTATATTAGCAATTTCTGCATCATTAATTTCTACATTTAAAATGTCTTGTACAGGGTTTGGGTAAATAGAGATTTGATTGTCTAGTTGGAAATTTTTAGAGAATAATACTGAGGATAAATTGAATACTTTTACTTTATTAGGATCAAAATTAGATCCTATCACAGTTCCATCACCTGATAAGTTAATTGAATTTCCAATAACATTACCTGACAAACCATTAATTGTTGCTACTTGTTGCCAATTTTCAGATAGATTTTGAAAAATTAATATCCTACCTGAACCGGTACCGTTTTGAGCATTTAGCGGAGCTCCAACTGCCAAAACATTTCCATCACTAGATAAGGAAACTTTAGTTCCAAAATTTTCGCCTGCAACACCCGAATTTAAACCATACAAACTTTGATTTAATAAGCTCCATGTTCCAGAAACATACTCATAAACTTTAACTCTGCCAGAATTTGTTAAACCATTTGTATCGTTATAAGGTTCACCTATTGCTAATTTAAGTCCGTCAGACGATAATGAAACACTTGATCCTGAATTATCTCCTACATATTCCCCATCCAATGGTTGTCCAAGAGGAAGCCATGATGAACCCGACAAGTAAAAGACTTCAACTCGACCAGTTGCAGTAATACCATTACTATTTTTATTTGATGACACTGCCAATATATTACCATTACCTGATAATTCAACAATAGAGCCTAAATTATCAGTTGCAAAAACCCCTCCTATCTCTTGACCTAGTTGAATCCAACTGTCAGAAATATTCTCATAAATACTAACAGCTCCTGAAGTGGTTAACCCATTAGATGTTTTAAACTTTTTCCCAACGGCTATTCTTGTTCCGTTAGAAGACAAAGAAATACTAATTCCAAAAGCATCATTAAAGGTAGCTTCTGTAATTGTTTGACCTATTTGTTGCCAATTTCCTGATTGATATCTAAATACTTTTACGTACTCATTTGTACTATTAGAAAAAATATTTACTGCAGAAGCTGCTAAAATTGTTCCGTCATCAGAAAGACTTACCTTGTAACCAAATTGCTCGGAAGATGCCATACCATCTAAATCTTGTCCTAATTGCGTCCATACACCAGAAATGTTTTGAAAAACTCTAACACTTCCTGAATTTGAACCTCCACCATCATTATTATATGCGCCAACTGCTACAATATTGCCATCCTCTGAAAGAGCAATTGCAGTACCAAACGAATCTCCAAAAGCTTCTCCATTTATATCTAAACCTACTTGAGTTTGCGCATTAACTATTCCTGTAAAAAAGAATATAAAAAGTACCGTAATTTTTTTCATTTTGAGATCTTTTAAAATTTTGGCACAAATATCTTTTTTAAAACAACACAAAAAATCACCCAAAATGGGTGACAAAAAATGAATAGATTTTCATAAACACAAAAAGGAAATCTATTTTTAGGTCAATTTATTTGGAGTAAAAATTATTTTGAAGCTTACAAATAAGCACAATTTTTGTACCTTTTTTAGATTCTATTTCTAAGGTCGCATCTATTCTATCTGCACGGTTTTGCATGTTATTCAAACCGTTAATTCTGTGCAATTCGTTCTTTTTAAAACCAATTCCGTTATCTATTAACGTTATTATTAAACACAAATCTTCTAATTCAAACTGAAGTACACATTCTGAGGCTTGCGAATATTTGAGCGTATTAGTCATCGCTTCTTTAAAAAGCAATAAAATTTGCCTAGCCCAATAGTAAGGTAACTTAAATTCTTCTGGACGAAGTTTGTTTGTTACTTCAAATGCTATCGTACTAAAAGCAAAAAGCTCTTCACCAAAATCTTTTAAATAATAAATCAACTCATGTACCTCATCATTTTTACTGTCAATACTCCAAATGAAATCTTTTATACCAAAGTATAAATCTTGAGCATCTTTATTAATTCTACTTATTTGACGGTATTGCTTTGAATCCTTATCACTTTCATTTTCTTTCATTAAATTAGAAAGCATGGTAATTCCAGCTAATTTATTACCCAATTCATCATGAAAATCTTGCGCTACATTGCTTCTCACTTGGGTTAACTCTCTTTGGAGTAAGTCATTTTTTGTAATCACTTCTGTGAGATAAAAGTTTCTTTTTTGAGTTCTTTTATATCTTATATATACAATGCTAGTTACAATTAATCCAGATAAGAAAACGAGTAATACATAGCTCCATGTTTGTTTGTACCAAGGAGGAACAATCTTAAAATTGTATTTATTTGAATAATTCCAATCTGAATTTAACAATTTTGTTCTAAATTGTAAGGTATATTTCCCGTTTTTATAATTACTGAAATTTAATTGATTACTCGTAATTTCCTGCCAATCTTCATTATTTAATTTAAATTCACTAATAACGTACCCATCCAAAAAAGAAATAACATCGACATCAAAAACTAATCCTTTATGTTCAATATTTAAGATTGGTTTTTCATTAGGAAAAAACACTTTTTTATTGTCGATCTTAAAAGCTCCTTTGTTACCTATTATCCAAATATTATGCTCATTATCTTCATGAACCCGCAACGTAAATGTTGAAACTCCTTCTTCTTTATAATAAAAATTATAGAGTTGATTATTTTTAAAAACCGAAAAGCCCTTTTGTGTGGCTAACCAAATAACACCGTGATGATCTAAACAAAAAGAATTGATACTTGCTCCTGCTAATTCATTATTTTTTGTGTGATTAATAATTATATCTTTTTCAAAAGAAAATAAACCTTCATTTGAAGCTAACCATAACTTATTATCAAAAAACACTATATCTTTAACATCATTGTTAGCCTTTTCACCTTTAGTGTTTAGTATGACTTTAAACTGACAACTATTAATATCATAAATATATAGACCATTAACAGTGGCTAAAAAAACCATTTTATCTTGAATGAGTACCTTTCTAATCTTTTCTTTTAATTTGTATTTTTTTATCCTATTTTGAAAATTAATTATTAAATCATACTCAAGATAAGAAATTTTCACACCTTCTCTTTCTACAAAATCTTGTTTTTGAGAACTTACTACAATATTATTTTCAAGTTTTTCATCTAATTCATCTGTATATTTTTTTCTAGTATATACATTAATTTTACTAGTGTTATTTGTTCCAAACTTCCATAATTCTTCTTCAAAAAAAAGGGTATCTATAGTCTTTGTTTTTTTATGCAAAGTGAACAGCTTATGAGAAGTAATGAAATAGAGTTTATCATCATCTTCTGTTATATCTATTATATTTTCAGATATAAATTTTCTATTTGAAACAAATCTATCTTCATTTGCTATTTTGAACAATCCAGCTCCATAAGTACTCACCCAAACAAAATTATGATTATCGATTAATATATCACTAACTAACTTTCTGTCTATTACTTCACTGTCAAAAAAATGTTTTTCTTTTGTATTTAAATCTAGAAAATAAAGAGCGTCTAATTTTGCGTTTAAATTAAAAAGGACTAAAATTAATCGATTGTTTTTAGAGTAAGACTTTTTAATCACATAATTATCTAAAGAAATAGATTCTGTTTTAAGTATTTGTTTGTTATTAAAAAAAATGATTTTATTTCTTGTAGTTACATAAAAGATTTCTTCATTTAAAACACCAAATGTTTCAATACAAATTGCATTTAAAAAAGGAAAAACGCTTTGCAATTTACCATTCTTTAAAGTGTAAATACCTTTAAAATACTTGGTTCCATCAAACGAATTGCTTTCAATAAAATCGTTAAAAAAATAAATTTTTCCATCAATCACTTCAAAATTTGGGTAACAAAATTTTAAATCTAGATTTTTTTTATTTACTACATACAAATTATCTTTATTGATGTAAAAAGCTTTTTCAGTATAATTAAAATTCTTATCAAAGTGAATATAATAATTCCCTTTTACAAATAACCCATCTTTAAACTTCTTTACCTTACTTAACTTTAGCTTTTCTCCAAAATTTACAAAAGACTCACTATTAAATAATTGCAATCCTCCACCCCAAGTAACTGTAGCTAGTGTGTCTTTATTATAATTAATGACATCAATTACAAAGTTTGAAAATAGCCCTTGTTGGATTGTGTATTTTTTAAAATTATTTCCATTAAATCTGGCTAGCCCATCATCTGTCCCCAACCAGATATACCCTTTGGAGTCTTGCTCGATGCCATAGCATAAATCATGAGGTAGATTGCTGTTTAATGTTGTATATGGTGTTATTTTATATTGAGCATTTGCTACAAAAAAAGCAAACAGTAATAATAACGTTATTTTTTTCACTTTTCTCTATTTGAAGTTTGAAAATATACGATAAATATAGCGAAGTGTTTAACAATTATCCAAACATAGTCAAAAATGACAACAACTATTTGACTCAATGCATTATAAAAAATTTCTTTTAGTTTTTATTATTTCTATTGTATATTTCTATAACCTCGTCTTTACTATTCACATGTAATTTTTCATAAATATTCCTTACATGTGTTTTAATTGTATTAACACTCACATTTAATTCTTCACCAATAGAAGCATAACTCTTTCCTTTTGCTAATTGCGTTAGAACCTCATTTTCTCTATCTGAGAGTTCATTTAGCTTTTTCTCCTGAAAAGATTCCACCACCATTCGTGCTATTTTTATACTCATTGGCGCACCTCCTTGATTGAGCTGTTCTAATGCCTCAATAATTTTCTGTTTACCACTCACTTTTGTAATATAGCCTACAGCACCAGCGCAAAGCGCTTCAAAAACATAATTAGATTCTTCATTTACAGTTACTACTATTACCGCAATTTTAGGGAATTGCTTTCTAATAATTCTAATCCCTTCAATCCCATTGATACCTGGTAAATTTATATCCATAAAAACCACATCGGGAGCTAATTCTTCCAACTTTGGAATAGCTAATTCGCAGCTTTCAAAATCACCAATTACAATAAAATCTTCTGTTGAATTGATTATTTTTTTATAGGTATTTCTAACTAATTCATAATCTTCAATTAATACTATCTTTTTCATTTTATTCCAATTTTAATTTAATGTAAAAAACCATAGTAAAACTATGGTTTTTTACTAAAAATAGCTACCAACTATATTATTATTCTTTTATTATCTTTTGAATATCTATTTTCCCTTCCTTATCTTCAACTTTCACAAAATATACACCCTTTGCAATCGTTTCTAAAGAAACTACATTGGTATTTTCCTCTTTTTTAACACTCTTCCCTTCTAAAGTAAACAACTCTATATTAGCAATTTCTTGGTTATTTTGCAGTTGTACATTTAATACGTCTTTTGCTGGGTTAGGATAAATTTTTATATTTTCAGTAACAAACTGATTTGCATTTAATACGTTAGCAATATCATATACCATTACTCTATAACTCCCATTTGGTCTACTCCCTAATGCTATTCTATTCCCATCAGATGTTAATGAAAGTGCATCTCCTAGACGAGAATTAGAAGTTCCATCAAAGGAAGTTTTTTGAACCCATTCGTTCCCTACTAAAGAATACACATATACTTTTCCTCTAAAACTTTGCCATCCATTGGCAGCAACTGCCAATACAGTTCCATCATCTGACATTGCTAAATTATATCCAAAATAGTTATCTTGTGCTTCACCAATAATAGTTGTTGAAAATTCCACCCATGATCCAAAAACCAACCTAAAAGTTCTTACTCTCCCAACATAGTTAACATTATTTACACTAGCACTAACACAGCCAATGGATAATAATGTCCCATCTTGATTCACAACTACATTAGACCCAAATCTTTCAGAAGCATCACCAATTAATGTTGCACCTACTTGTTCCCATAAAGATGTACTCTCATTCCATTTAAATATTTTTGTTTCACCTTGATTAGAAGACTTACCAGGAATGCCAATAACAAGAGTAGTTCCATCTTTACTAAGCATACAAGAACGACGACCAAAATCCTTACCGCTTTCATTATCATAGAAATCATTTCCCATTTGTTCCCATTGAGAATTAGTAGAATTAAATTGAAAAACCCTTACTAATCCAGAGTTCGTTATTCCGTTTACATCTGCTAAATATCCAGAGATAGCCAAACGATTTCCATCAGCACTTAATGAAATTTTTTCTCCAAAAAGATCTGTTGTGTTTACACCCTCAATAACATTTCCTACTTGTTGCCATTCTGAAGTAGCAACATTATAATCATAAACATATACTTTACCAATACCAAATGGCTGAAAAAATCCACTAAATGGAGCTCCAACAGCAACTCTATTCCCATTATTTGAAATACTTAAACTAGTTCCAAATCGAGAAGCTTCTATAGGCTCGTTGTCTAATACATTAACAGCGTACCAACTACTCGATAGCGAATATTCTGTTACTATGCCATTATTATTGTTTGGATAATCTGGCATTCCAAACATCAATCTGCCTCCATTGCTATTTATCGCAATATCTAAACTTAATTCTTCACCAAAACTACCGTTAATAAAATTTCCAATTGCGGTTTGTGCATTTGCAGTTACAAATCCAAAGTTTAAAATTAAAAAAAGTACTGTTTTTTTCATAAATTTTATTTTTTTACAAAGTTCTGCATTCTTCCAAAATAGAAAATCACCCGAAATGGGTGATTTTCTATTTAATAAACAATCTTTTGATTATTGTATAATTATTTTTTTATTTGCTGTTCCTGAATTGGTAACTACCTCTACATAGTACATACCTCTTGATAAAGAAGCTGTATTTACCTTAGATGAATTAGTAGTTACAACTTGTTGTCCTAAGTTATTATACACCGTTATTGTCTTTAATTCTAAATTATTTTCTAAATCTATTTGAAAATGTTCTTTTGCTGGGTTTGGAAAAATTATCACTTGTTTGTAAAATTCAAAATCCTCTGTACTTAAAGCACAATATGTATTATAAGAAGCGGTTGCGTCTTTATTTGTCCAGTTAGCAGTACTATAAGCAACATCATCTACTTGAATACAACTTAAATTTGGGTTGTTTGAAGCAAAAAAACTTAAATTTGCAATATTATTATTATTCCCATTTGCAACATTTAAACTCATTAATTGATTATTATAACAATAAAGCTTATTTAAAGCATGGTTTTGACTTAAATCCAAACTAGTTAATAAATTAAAAGAACAATCAAGCTCAATCAATTCTGTGTTTTGACTTAAATCCAAACTAGTTAATAAATTAGACGAACAATCAAGCTCAACCAATTCTGTGTTTTGACTTAAATCTAAACTAGACAATTGATTATTATAACAATAAAGCTTATTTAAAGCATAGTTTTGACTTATATCTAAACTTGTTATTTGATTATTACCACATTTAAACTCCATTAACCCTGTATTTTGGCTCAAATCCAAACTAGTTAATAAATTAGACGAACAATTAAGTCCAGTTAATGATGTAAAAGCTTCTATGCCTGTTAAATTATAAATATTTCTATTAGAACAATTCATATATCCTGTAAATGCAATTGCTTCTGTGATTTGTATTTGCCCATCCTGATTTGTGTTAATTTCAGCATTATTTATTAAATATGTATGAAAATTCGAATCTGGAATATTTACGTTTTGAGCATGATTGTAGCTTGTGAAAACTAAGATTAAAAGGAGTAGTGTTTTTTCATTTCGATGTGAATTAAATTTTTCAGCAAAATTCCTAAATTTAATACCACTACTTTTCACCCTAAAAGGGTAAAATTTCTATACCTGAATAAAACCTTATTACATTACAAAAGATAACCGATAAATTTTATTTTTGTTCCTTTACTTCCATCTACTTCTAATTTCCCGTGTATTTTTGAGGCTCTTTTCTCCATGTTAATTAATCCGTTCTTACGTTTTAAATTATCAATATCAAAGCCTTTTCCATTATCTGAAAAAGTAATTTTTAGTTTATTTATTTTCAGCTTAATTTCTAAAATACAACTAGTAGCTTCAGAATATTTTAGTGTATTCGTCATGGCTTCCTTAAACAACAAAAGCAATTGCCTAGACCAATAATAAGGTAGCTTAATTTTATTATTTTCAATTTCTACTTTAATATTAAATTCTATTTTACTAGATAAAAAAAGTTCTTCTCCAAAATCTTTAAGATAATAAACCAATTCATTCAAATCGTCATTTTTACTATCTATACTCCAAATAAAATCTTTTATTCCAAAATAAAGATCTTGTGCATCTTTGTTAATTCTTGATAATTGGCTAAACCAATCGGAAGCCTTAAAATCCTCATCTTCAATCATCATTCCAGAAAGCACTGTTATTCCTGCTAATTTATTCCCTAGTTCATCATGAAAATCTTGAGCTACATTTTCTCTAACTTCACTTAATTCTTTTTGCAAGTTTTCATTATTGATAATTGTTATCCTCAATAACTCATTTCGTTCTTTTACTTGTTTAAAACGAAAATACAAAAACAAAGTGAGCAAACTTGAAACTATTAGTGTCATTAAAGAATAACTCCACCAACGCTTATACCAAGGCACTTGATTTCCAAAAACATACTTTCTTGAATAATTCCAATTACTATTTATATTTCTTGTTCTAAATATAATATCATATTCTCCATATTGAAATTTTGTAAAATCTAAAACATCTGTTTTTAATACTTCCCAATCATTTTGATTGATCTTATATTCTGTAACAACTTCATAATTATCATAAGAAATAATATTTACAACAAATTTATTCTGTATTTTTTCTATATCTAAAATTGGACTAGAAACAGGAGAAAAAGAAATCTTGTTATCTATTTTCATACTCCCATTGTTCCCAACTAACCAAATTTGTTGAAACTCATCTTCTACAATTTTTTGAATGTAGGAGGAGTTTCCTGTTTCATTTTTATAAAAACTATAAAAAAGATCATCTTTAAACAATGAAAAACCTTTTTGTGTACCTAACCAAAGTATTCCATGACTATCCAATAATAAACAATTAATACTTAACGATAGTAAGCCAATATTTTCATTAAAATTCCGAACTCTATTCCCTTCAACAACACTCAAACCATTAATTGTCGCTAAGTATATTTTTGATTGATCCACAACAACATCTCTTATATCGTCATTTAAGACACCTTGTTTAGTCGTAATTTTTCTCTCTAATTTTAGCGTATTTAAATTATAAATAAACATTCCTTTGTTGGTGCAGGAATATAATTTATTTTCTTTCTTTAAAACCTTCCTTATAACTCCATTAAAATGAAATTTATATTGTCTATTATTTTTATTAATTAAAATATTATTATCACCGTGCTTAATAACAAAATCAGCATCCTTAAATACTAGATGTTCAAAGCTAGATGTCTTAATATTAGTTTTAAGTATTTTCCGAATTAGAGATTCCTCTAAATATTCTTTTGTTTTTACAAGAACAGTATCTTGGGTTAAATCATCGAATTTCCAAAGCGATTGCTTGAACAATAAAGAATCTCTTTCATTACTTTTGGTATCTAGCCCGATTATTTTACTCGATGTTAAAAAAAATATTTTTGATTTAACATGAATCACATCATAAATATTATTATTTAAAAAGTCACTCTCCATTTTAAAGCGATTTTCTAACGAAAGCACAAAAACCCCTGACCCATAAACACTAATCCACACATTGTTATCTTTATCTATAAGAATATCACTCACTTGTTTTCCTCCAAGTTCATTTTTTGTAACATTGAAAAAAGATTTCTTTTTAAAATCCCAGACAACTACTTTTTCCGCTTTTCCTTTATTTTCTTGAACAACTAAAGCTATAGTATTCTTTTTTACAAATACTTTTCTTATAGTACAATTCTCAAAGGGAAGTTTTTCAATATTCAATATTTCATTATCTGTAAAAAAAATAATTTCATTATTAGTAACTGCTAAAAAGGAATTTTCGGCAACTTTTTTTATATCATTAATATATTTATCTTTTAGAAATGGAAATACCGGTTTAACATCTGTTGGGCTTATTACTTTAAAAACTCCTTTTAATATCTCGTTAGAAAAAAGAACATCATTAAAAAGATAAACTTCATTATTGATGATTTCAAATTGAGGTTTTACAGTATTTTTATGTTCTTTGCTCGTTGTTGGCGTAAGTTCCTTATCTAAACAATAACTAACTATCGTTTCTTTAAACTCATTGTTCTTTTTTGAATAAAAATGATATTTATGCCCCACACCTTTTGCAAACAAAAAATCCTTTAAATTTTCAATTTTATTAATCTTAGATTTCAAATGATTTTTATAGGGAATGATTTTGTTATTTTGTATAATTTGCATCCCACCTCCCCAACTTGCAACAGCATAGGTTGAATCGTTTATTTCACAGATATCAATAACATAATTTGAAAAAAGACCATCATTTATTCGAAATGTTTTGAAATTTTTACCATTAAACTTCACCAAACCGTCATCTGTACCAATCCAAATATACCCTTTACTATCTTGAATAAGCCCATAACATAAATCATGCGGCAATCCATTTGATGTATTATACTGCGTAATTTTGTACTGAGCATTACACCAAAAAAAAGACAAAAGAAATAATCGGATTAAATATTTTTCCATTACAGTGAATCTTAATTTCTGTTTCCTTCTATAATGTTATAGATTTCTAGTGCTTTCCCATCTGTAAGAAGTGACACAAAATGACATATGTGCAACAACTGATCATAGACACTCTCTTTTTGATACTGAAACCTTTCTGGTAATAATTTCAAAATTATAGTATCATAATTAGATGCTTTCCCTTCTGTTTTATTATGATAGGCAGTACAAAACTTATCTAATAGAGTATTTATTATTCTATACCCTACAACTTCTTTCTGAACCACGTCCTTGCATTGGTACACATTATCAATACTAATCTGAATAATATCATTCATTTGCGCTTTGTATTGGCTTTTATCCATTAAAGAATAAGGAAAATCTCCATTTAAAATAGCCTCTTCATTTTCCATAAACACATTAACAGCATCACTAATCAAGCTTCCAATTGCCAATGCTCTTAAATAACTAACTCTATCTTCTTTTGTTGTTAGTTGATGGTACTTTTTAGTATCGATTCCATTACTAACTAACTTTATTAAATATTCTAAAGCAAATTCTTCTTGAATTAATCCCAGATTAATCCCATCTTCAAAATCAATTATAGTATAGCAAATATCATCTGCTGCCTCGACTAAATAAGCCAATGGGTGACGTTCAAAACCAATATCATTTGCTGATTTATTAGAAATTAAACCCAACTCATTGGCTACATCTAAGAAGAAAGCTTTGTCTTGCTGAAAAAAACCATATTTTTTATCACAAATTCGAGTAGTAGGTTTCTTTGGCAAACTTTCCTTAGGATATTTCATAAAAGCCCCCAAAGTGGCATATGAAATACGCAATCCTCCTTCAATGCCTTCTCTAGAAGTTGCTAAAACTGAAAAACCGTTTGCATTTCCCTCAAAATCAATAATATCTTGCCATTCCTTATCGGTAAGTTTTTCTTTGTATTGTTGCCCTCTTCCTGTTTTAAAGTATTCCCCAATTGCCTTTTCTCCAGAGTGACCAAAAGGAGGGTTTCCTATGTCGTGTGCTAACGAAGCAGCTGCAACTATAGTCCCAAAATCATTCATTTGATAACCGTGTTGTTCTGCTAAATACGGATGTTTTTCAAGAACTTGCTTCCCTACTAAGCGACCAATCGATCGTCCAACAACCGAAACTTCCAAACTATGTGTCAACCGATTATGTACAAAATCTGTCTTAGACAGAGGAATAACTTGTGTTTTATCTTGTAGGCTTCTGAAGGCTGATGAAAAAATAATTCTGTCATAATCTACCTCAAAACCTAAACGTGTATCATTTTGATCTTTTCGCAATCTTTTTTTGGTATCTCCTTGACGTTTTAAAGACAATAATGCTTCCCATTTCATTCTATTTTTCATTCCTCTCTATTAAGATTTAAACTTTTTTATACAAACTTCAAAGATACAGAAATAGAAAGGTTTTTAAACTAGAATTTGAATTGCTTCACTAAAGCTCTGTTACAGAAATAACAA
Source organism: Flavobacterium sp. KY-23415 (assembly GCF_055384985.1). Taxonomy (NCBI): domain Bacteria; kingdom Pseudomonadati; phylum Bacteroidota; class Flavobacteriia; order Flavobacteriales; family Flavobacteriaceae; genus Flavobacterium; species Flavobacterium sp. KY-23415. The sequence goes on from NZ_AP044001.1 coordinate 1,138,292, forward strand.
AATAAAGACGCGCTAATGTTTTTTTAACTATATTTTGTAATACTTTTGCTTAATCATTAAGTTCTTAATTTATTTCACTTCAACCAATAAAGGTTTTACTTAACTGTAGATTAATAGGGAATCGTGTGCAAATCACGAACTGTCGCGCAACTGTAAGTAACAAACGCAAGTTTTTATCTGAAATAGGTTCCACTGTTTGCAATTGCAAATGGGAAGGACGGTAAAAATGTTACAAGTCAGGAGACCTGCCTTCTATTGAATTGACAATGCTTTCGCGATTTGAAGCAATAGTCAAGGATTGATAATCATAATACACAACAAATATTTGTAATACTTTGTTGTGCATTTCTCTATTATATTTATCAAGACTTCCTATTTTCATTTCAACAAATCATTAGAAATGCATGAAGAGCTTTTATAACTGGTTTTTTCAATTTTAAAAGCAAAAAAAATGCGTACAAACAATCTTGGTTACCCGCGAATTGGTAACAACAGAGAATTAAAGAAAGCCTGCGAATTATATTGGTCAGGCAAAATTACAGAAAACGAGCTAAGAGAAACCGGAAGAACGATTAGAGACAAAAACTGGCAGCTACAAGCTAAAGCCGGTATTAATTTAATCCCTTCTAATGATTTCTCTTTTTATGACCAAGTCCTTGATCTAACATTGACTTTAGGAGCAATTCCAGAGCAGTATCTAGAGTTTTCTAAAACACATTCTGAACTAGATCTTTATTTTGCAATGGCAAGAGGTTTTCAGAAAGAAGGAATTGATATTAAAGCAATGGAAATGACGAAATGGTTCGATACCAATTATCACTACATTGTTCCAGAATTCTCTAGAAATCAAAAATTCAAATTATTTTCTAATAAAATAATAAATGAATTCAAAGAAGCAAAAACATTAGGCTTAACTACAAAACCCGTGCTTATAGGTCCTGTTTCTTATCTTCTACTTGGAAAAGAAAAACAAACCGGATTTCATAGAATTGAATTAATAAACAATTTACTCCCAGTTTATTTCGAAATTCTTGAAAAATTAGAAAATGAAGGTGTTAAATGGATTCAATTTGACGAACCGTTTTTAGCGTTAGATTTAACTGACATTGAGCGTTCAGCTATATCACGCACCTATAACGAAATTAGTCATAAATTTCCAAACATTAAAATCATAGTAGCTAACTATTTTGATTGTTTCGGTGAAAATTTAAGAACGGCATTATCGCTACCTGTACATGCATTGCATTTAGACTTAGTACGTTGTCCTTCGCAATTAGATGATATATTAAACTCAAAATACCTTTCAGAAACCACTCTTTTTTCTTTAGGAGTTGTTGACGGAAGAAATATTTGGAAAAATGACTTTAAAAAATCACTTTCTCTTATTCAAAAAGCAATAGAGGTATTAGGAGAAGATAGACTAATTATAGCTCCTTCTTGTTCCCTTTTACACTCCCCATGTGATTTAGAAAATGAAACAAACGAAGCAACACTTACACCAGAAATTAAACAGTGGCTTTCATTTGCAAGACAAAAGATTGACGAAGTAGTCCTCCTAAAAAAACTAGCCTCAAAGGAATTACAAACAAATAATAGTCCAGAGTATCTTGAAAACACAGTTGCCAATGAAAACAGAAAAACGGCAACAATAATACACAATGACATTGTTAAAAAACGTGTTGCATCAATCTCTGAAAAAGATTCAAAACGGGAAAATGTATTTTCAATTAGAAGAAAAAAACAATCAGAAGCACTACAACTCCCATTATTTCCAACCACAACAATTGGCTCATTTCCACAAACAACTGAAGTTAGAAGTTGGAGAGCAAAATTCAAAAAAGGAGAAATTTCTCAATTAGAATATGACAGTTTAATTCAAAAAGAAACAGAAGAAACAATTCGTTTTCAGGAAAATTCAGGGATTGATGTTCTGGTTCATGGTGAATTTGAACGCAATGACATGGTAGAATATTTTGGAGAACAATTAGACGGTTTCACCTTTACAAAAAACGGCTGGGTGCAAAGCTATGGTAGTCGCTGTGTCAAACCACCTATTATATACGGAGACGTTTCTCGTCCAAAACCAATGACAGTCAAATGGTCTGAGTTTGCACAATCTTTAACTCCTAGATGGGTAAAAGGAATGCTAACAGGCCCTGTAACCATTCTTCAATGGTCATTTGTTAGAAACGACCAACCAAGAGCGACCACTTGTACTCAAATAGCTTTAGCAATTCGAGATGAAGTAATAGATCTTGAAAATGCAGGAATTAAAATTATCCAAATTGATGAACCTGCAATAAGAGAAGGACTTCCTTTGCGCAAAGAAGAATGGAACAATTATCTAGAATGGGCAATAAAAGCATTCAGGATCGCAGCAAGTGGTGTTAATGATGATACTCAAATACACACCCACATGTGTTATAGTGAATTTAATGATATTATTCAAAACATTGCAGACATGGATGCTGATGTAATCACAATTGAATGTTCACGTTCACAAATGGAGCTTTTAGATGCCTTTGCTAATTTTAAATACCCAAACGAAATTGGACCAGGTGTATATGACATTCATTCTCCACGAGTTCCTTCTAGCGAAGAAATGGTTTTTTTATTAGAAAAAGCAGCTGCGGTAATCCCAGCCAATCAATTATGGGTCAACCCCGATTGCGGTTTAAAAACACGCCATTGGGACGAAACAAAGAAAGCATTAATTGAAATGGTTAATGCAGCAAAAAAAATGAGAAAGCTTATTGAAAAAGAAGCACTTGTATAGAAACATGCAAAAAAAACAGCCAAACGAACTCGTTTGGCTGTTACATTTAAAACAATATTTTTCAAGATTAATATTATGGTTTGTCATTTGCTAAAAAGAAATCTCTTGTCTTTTTAGGATATTTTTGATAGCTAATATCACTTGGATTTTCAATTACCGATTTAATTGTGATTTCATCACCTAATTTAAACTTAGACATAACATGCTTATAATCTAACAAATAAGCACCACAGAAAAAATTCCCTTTTTCATCTTGCTCAATAATCCCTGTGTGCACTCCTTTTTTTTCTCTAGACATGGTGTTATATTTTTTACAAAGGTACGAAATATCTACTTATGTAATGAAACAAAAAAAAACAGCCATCATGTGATGACTGTTTAACATACCTATTTTCAATATTTTTCTATCTATTAAGACCCACACATTTCACAATCTTCTGGACCAGCATTTCTAGAACGTTCAATCATTGCTTTAAATTCTGCTGGAGACATTTCTGCTTCAACTTCTACAGCTACAGGCTCTACTTTTTTATCATTATTCAACGTAAACTTAATAGCATCTACAGCTGATTTCGTTCTTAAATAATACATTCCCGTTTTCAATCCACTTTTCCATGCATAAAAATGCATTGAAGTTAACTTTGCCATAGTAGCTCCTTCCATAAACAAGTTTAAAGATTGAGATTGATCTATAAAATAACCTCTCTGACGAGACATATCTATAATATCTTTCATACTCATTTCCCAAACTGTTTTATACAAATCTTTTATATCTTGAGGAATATTATTTATATTTTGAATAGAACCATTATTACGCATTACCTCTTGTTTCAGATTCTCATTCCACAATCCTAACTCTACTAAATCGTGCAACAAATGCTTATTTACAACAATAAATTCGCCAGACAATACTCTACGTGTATAGATATTTGAAGTATATGGTTCAAAAGCTTCATTATTTCCAAGAATTTGAGACGTAGATGCTGTTGGCATTGGTGCTAACAATAGCGAATTACGAACACCATTCTTCATTACTTCTTTACGAAGTGAAGCCCAATCCCATCTACCAGACAATTCTTCATCCTTAACACCCCACATATTATACTGAAACTCTCCTTGCGAAATTGGAGAACCTTCAAATGTTGAATATGGTCCTTCTTCTTTAGCCAATTCCATAGAAGCAGTTACTGCAGCAAAATAAATCGTTTCAAAAATTTCTTGATTTAATTTTTTAGCTGCATCACTTGTAAATGGCATTCTTAACATTATAAAAGCATCTGCCAAACCTTGAACTCCTAAACCAACAGGTCTGTGTCGTAGATTTGAATTTTCTGCTTCTTTAACAGGATAATAATTTCTATCAATTACTCTATTTAAATTGCGGGTAATTCTTTTTGTAACATCATATAAAAACTGATGATTAAAAACACCATCTTCAATAAACATAGGTAATGAGATAGACGCTAAATTACACACCGCAATTTCGTCTTTAGAAGTATATTCTAAAATCTCTGTACACAAATTTGAGGAACGGATTGTTCCTAAGTTTTTTTGATTCGATTTTCTATTTGCTGCATCTTTATACAGCATGTAAGGTGTACCGGTCTCGATTTGCGACTCTAATATTTTTTCCCAAAGCTCTCTCGCTCTGATTGTTTTTCTTCCTTTGCCCGCATTTTCATAACCAATATACATCTCTTCAAATTCATCTCCATATACATCATACAAACCTGGACATTCGTTAGGACACATTAAAGTCCAAGTAGCATCTTCTTCAACACGTTTCATGAATAAATCACACATCCACATGGCAAAGAATAAATCACGCGCACGCATTTCTTCTTTCCCATGATTTTTCTTTAAATCTAAGAAATCAAAAATATCAGCATGCCATGGCTCAATATAGATGGCAAAACTACCTTTTCTTTTTCCACCACCTTGATCTACATAACGAGCAGTGTCGTTAAAAACACGTAGCATTGGAACAATTCCATTAGAAGTACCATTAGTTCCACGAATATAAGAACCTGTAGCTCTAACATTATGAATAGATAAACCAATTCCTCCAGCAGATTGAGAAATCATTGCTGTTTGTTTTAAAGTATCATAAATACCATTAATACTATCATCCTGGACTGTCAATAGAAAGCACGATGACATTTGTGGCTTTGGAGTACCTGCATTGAACAATGTTGGTGTTGCATGTGTAAAGAACTTTTTAGACATCAACTCATACGTTTCAATAGCAGCTTCAATATCGTTTAAATGTATTCCAATGGAAACACGCATTAACATGTGTTGTGGACGCTCTACAATTTTTCCATTTATTTTTAAAAGATAGGAACGTTCTAAAGTTTTAAACCCAAAATAATCGTAATTAAAATCGCGATTATAAATTATGGTTGAGTCTAATCTTTCAGCATTTTCCATTATGACTTGATACACCTCTTCAGACAACAAAGGAGCTTCTTGACCTGTCCTTGGGTTTATGTAATGAAACATTTCTGTCATAGTTTCTGAAAATGACTTTGTGGTATTCTTATGCAAATTAGAAACTGCAATACGCGCTGCTAATTGTGCATAATCAGGATGTGAAATAGTCATAGACGCAGCTGTTTCAGCGGCTAAATTATCTAGTTCGGAAGTAGTAACTCCATCATACAACCCTTCAATTACACGCATTGCAACTTTTACAGGATCGACTAATTCATTCAGTTCATAACATAAAAATCTAATTCTATCAGTAATTTTATCAAACATTACTGGCTCTCTTCTTCCGTCTCTTTTTACTACATTCATTACTTTACTACTGATTTAATTTGGTTAATAGCCAAGATTATTTTTCCTTCCTAATCTTGATGGAAGTAAATAGCACTTCTTCAAATACTATTCAAACTACCGAATATTATTTAGCGTGAAGAATAGCAGTTCTTCAGCACTAAATTTGATTCTTTATTTATTTTTCTTTGTTTAAATCTAAAAATCTGCGTCAAAGCTAATTTTTCCAGAATCTGAATCTGTATTCATTACTCCAGCTTTTTGATATTCTGCCACTCTTTTTTCAAAGAAATTAGTTTTTCCTTGCAGAGAAATCATATCCATGAAGTCAAAAGGGTTAGAAGCATTATAGACTCTTTCACATTCCAATTCTACTAATAACCTATCAGTAACGAATTCTAGATATTGTGTCATTAAAGTTGCATTCATTCCTATTAAACTCACAGGAAGTGACTCTGTAATAAACTCTCTTTCAATATTTAATGCATCTATAATAATTTCCTTAATCCTTTCTTTTGGCACTTTATTTATTAAATGATGATTATGAATATGCACTGCAAAATCACAATGCACACCTTCATCACGAGAAATCAACTCATTAGAAAAGGTTAAACCAGGCATTAATCCTCTTTTCTTTAACCAAAAAATAGAACAAAATGCCCCCGAGAAGAATATCCCTTCCACCGCTGCAAATGCGATTAGCCTTTCAGCAAAAGAATCAGACTCAATCCATTTTAATGCCCATTCTGCTTTTCTTTTGATTGCTGGAAAGACTTCAATAGCGTGAAACAATTTATCCTTTTCTACCTCATCTTTAACATAAGTATCGATCAAAAGAGAATAGGTTTCACTATGAATATTCTCCATCATAATTTGAAATCCATAGAAAAATTTAGCTTCAGCATATTGCACTTCATTAACGAAATTCTCTGCTAAATTTTCATTTACAATTCCATCAGATGCTGCAAAAAAAGCTAAAATATGCTTAATAAAATATTTTTCATCTTCATTCAATTTCGTGTTCCAGTCTGTGATATCTTGATGCAAATCTATTTCTTCAGCAGTCCAAAAACTTGCCTCCATTTTTTTGTACCATTCCCAAATATCATGATGCTTAATTGGAAAAATAACAAAACGGTCCTTGTTTTCTTGTAAAATTGGTTCGACTACCGACATAGTTCTTTGATTTAAACGTATTTAATTATTGATTTATTGCGTTAATAAGGGGATTACAAAGTTTGCAATTTGTAATGAAAAATAAAAGCCAAACTTATTCACAATTAGTGCAAGTTTTTAACAACGAGTAAAGTTTTTCTTACTCAAAAAAAAGATTGTAATTTATTGTAAATCAAAAAGTTATAAAAAATTAAAAAAACAACTTCAACACCTGTCAGTAGCAGTAAAAGCATTTGCTAAGAGGTGTTTTTGAGTCAAAATTAAGAGGCTATTTTTTCATATCTTGAGCCACATTTTCTAACTCATCATACCATTGTTGCCCAAATTTTCTAACTAATGCTTCTTTGACAAATTTATAAATCGGCACTTCTAGCTCTTTTCCCAAAGAACAAGCATCAGAACAAATATGCCATTTGTGATAATTCACTGCAGCAAAATCAGAATATTCTTTCACACGTATTGGATACAAATGACAAGACACTGGTTTCTTCCAATCAATTAATCCTTGATTATAAGCTTGTTCAATTCCGCATAATGCCGTTTCTTTATCAAAAATAACATAAGCACAATCTCTTCCTTCTATCAACGTAGTTTCAAACTCACCATCTTCAGAAGTCACAAAAACACCTTGCTCTTCAATTGCTTTTATCCCTTCAGGACGCAAAAAAGGCTTTACTTTAGGATAAATATCTTTTAATATTTTAGTTTCACTCTCCTCTAAAGGCGCTCCAGCATCACCATCTACACAACAGGCTCCTTTACAAGCAGAAAGATTACACACAAACTCTTTTTCTAAAATTTCTTCCGACACAATAGTTTTATTCAACTGAAACATAAAAACAATATTAAAAATGCAAAGGTACACTTTTGACGGTAGATTCAATATCAGAAAACAAGAATAATCTATTAACAGCCTAGATGAAGATTTTTTCTCATTCATATTCTATATCTTTGTAAAAATATTATTTGTCATGGAAATAAATTGGAGAGACATTTTCACAATAAGCATGATTTTATTTGCTGTAATTGACATCATTGGAAGCATTCCTATAATTGTTGATTTAAGGAGTAAAGTTGGACATATTCAATCTGAAAAAGCCACTTTTGTAGCAGCAATCATTATGATTGCATTCTTATTTGTTGGAGAAGAAATTCTAAAACTAATTGGCATTGACGTAAACTCATTTGCTGTTGCAGGTTCTTTTGTCTTATTTTTTCTTGCCTTAGAAATGATCCTAGGCATTCGCCTTTACAAAGAAGACAACCCTACAACTGCTTCCATTGTTCCAATTGCATTTCCTTTAATTGCAGGAGCTGGGACAATGACTACACTTTTATCTTTACGATCAGAATATGACAAAATCAACATCATTATTGCTATTCTCATCAATGTAATTGTTGTTTATGGTGTTCTAAAACTATCTGGAAAAATTGAAAAAATTCTTGGTCAAAATGGGCTTGGAATAATAAGAAAAATATTTGGTGTAATTCTTTTAGCTATAGCTGTAAAATTATTTGCTAGCAATGTTAAAGGTCTTTTTATATAACATAAAACATTTGAAATGAAAATATTTAGTATCATCGTAATTGCAATCGCAACATTATTAATTGCATTTAATTTCACAAAATTAGATTTCAACAATCTTTTTAATGGAGACAGCACAGTTGCCTTAATTGGAATTGTATCTAGTCTTTGCGCAATCATTTTAATGTCAATTTATTTAATTTCTAAAAAAATAGAAGACAAAACAAAGAACAATTAATTAAACTTCTTTTATAAAAAAACAATGTTTGATGTATTAATAATTGGTGGAGGTGTTTCAGGAGTTTCATGTGCACTTTTATTAGGATCTGCAAAACAAAAAGCTTTCGCAACGGATAAAAGCATAGGAATAATTACACATCAAAAAGCATGTTCGCTTCAGAATGCAATTTTCAATAACGCCTACGGTATCCCATTTGGAAAACTAGGTTCAGAGTTACTTACAGAGAGCCTAGAACATTTAACAATAGCCTATCCACATGTTAAACAATTACAAGAAGAGAAAGTTTTAAAAATTTCTGGAAAATCAGGTAATTTTGAAATCAAAACAAACAAAAGCACATATAATTCAAAAATAGTTGTACTTGGTATTGGCTCTGCAAACCCTCTGAATATTGAAGGTTTAGAAAATTATGTAGTTCCTCATAGAAAAGCAGCTCCTGAAAAAAACAGAATTCAATTGAGAAACAATGATCATTTGGTTACTGACGGTATTTATGTTTGCGGTACTTTAGCAGGTCATAGGAGTCAATTAGCTATTGCCTCAGGAAGTGGTGCAAGTGTAGCTGGAGACATTTTAACTTTATGGAACAATGGAAATCATGCACAAGTCCATGATGCCATTGGAAAGTAAATATTTTCACAAAACAAAGAACGCCCATATTGGCACAAAAACAGACAAAATAAAAATTAAAGAAAGTAGCATAAAAAATAGTGCTACTTTTTTGTTTTGCTTCAAACTAGGCAAATTCAGAAGTAACAAGATTTTTTGAAAAATACTTTAAATAAAAACCTCAATTCATATTAATATAATTGAGGTTTTTTATTTTGTAGTAAAAATTATATGTTTTTATGATTTTTAAATTTGATATTTCTCAACAAGACGCACTTTTCCTATAAAGTATTTTTTTGAATACTTTACGCTGCTAGTTGTGTTTGATTTTTGTAAATTCTTCTTCCTATTTCTTTAGCATTAGCTGTATGTATTCCGAAAAAAATCCAAAGCATTTCACTTTTCTTGGTTCTAGCTTTTATCTTTCGTAAATTATAGTGCTCTTTTTCTTTGCCAAAACTACCTTCTAATCGAGTAGCTCTTTCTTTTTTAATTTCTGAGGCTAGCTTCTTTCTATGCTCTTCGTGTTTTCCAGCTTTTCCTTTTCTAACAAAGTCTGTTTGTATGTTATTTGTGGACGAAAAAGTTCTGTTTTTATTTGTGGCATAAATAGCATCAGCTCCAGTAATTCTTACTTTAGTTTTAGTTAGATTTTGTGCGCAAAATATACTGTTTTGAAATCGAGTTCCTTCGTTAAAGGCACGGTATTCTATATGTTCTATAAAATTGATTCCATCAATTTGAATTTTATTTACTTTTGCTCCAAATTCTACTTGTTTTACTTCTTTACCACGCACAATTGGGCGAATATAACTTTTATTTATGCTAACAATTCTATCGGGAACGCTTTTTCCTGTTGCAAAAATTTTTGATTGTTGTTGGTAAATAAGACGGATTATTCTGCGTTGTTTGCTGTATTTTGTGGTTGGCTCAAAGGAATATTGATTTTCAATTTTACTCAATTCTCCATTAAGTTTATATAATAATTTCAGAAGACCACGAGTCATTTTTGTTCGTTGCTTTGCTGTTTTTTTTCTTTTTCTAGAATACTCATTGTAGCGTTTACACCAATCAATATATTTGGTTCTTGGAAGTTTTATTTTTAAAATGCCACATAATGATTTCATTTGATTATAATTCCACACAATACATTCCCAAAGTAGTTTCTCATTGGTAGGAAAACGCAACTCACTCTCATAACAAGTGGCATCTATCAAGACTTTGTCTAAATCATTCATATAAGGTAGCCAGCTTTTAGCTAATGTTTCTTGAACTTTTCGAACATCTAATTTTTTGGCTAATTCCATTCTTATTTGGCTAACTATTTTAAAATTTGTAAGCGGGGAATCTAGAGGTAATACAATATCACAAAAGTATTGCATGTAAACATTTCCGTTTAACAACTCGATTAGTTTAGCATCAGAACAACCATAATAGTTTTTTAGCATCATCAAGGCAATCTTACCTTTAGTACTAAAAATGCAATCTGGACCTTTTTTGCACGCTTTCAATTTAAAACTTTGAGAAAGTTCTGAAAAAGGTGTAGCTAGATGAATTTTACCTAAATCAGACTTTAGAAATTGCTCATAAAAAACATTAAAATCTTCATTGATAATATTTAAAGGCAATTTGTGCTGAAATTCACTTATTCGTATTATTTTTGACATACATATTTAAAAGAAAACCCCGTTTTTGACTCTTTTTGAGCATTCTCGGGGTTTATTTCTTCTAAAATACAAATTAAATAACTGATAAGCAAGTATTTATTTAATTGTGAATGTGCCAAACTAAAAAAACTTAGTAAAAAAGAAATTAAACCAATCGCTATTAGTTTCAACTTAGCGCTTCTACCAATAACAAAAATAGTCGGCTCTAAAGGGTTTTGAAAGTGAAGATTATAAATATATTTTTCTAAAAGAAAAAAATTAAGCCAAGCATAACTACCAATACCCATTAATAGTAATAAAAAAGAAATGATCAATGTTATTGAACTATTTTTTTTCATTTTTATTTCCAAAAACTTTCTTAATCATCGTGTCTTCTGAAAGAATAATTTCATAATAACTAATATCATCATATATTTGCCTAACAAACTCTGCATATAGATATTTTTTTATTTTTTCCTTCTGATCAAAATTCAACAATATACCACTATCTGTAACATATTTTTTAAAGGCATTCAAATACTTATCAGAACCTGTAATTTCTTCTTTTAGTTCTTTTGCCGAGTAATTGCTTAACTGTTGTCTTTTTCCATCTAATTGTTCAAAAACGAAATAACTAACAAAGCCAGTTTGCATAAAACTAAAAGTAGCATCTTCTCCTTGTTTCACTTGGAAAGGAACGAAAATATCTGGTGTAATTCCACCACCTCCATATACCGTTCTACCTCTCTTTGTCTTAAACTTCAAACTATCGGCGACTTTAATACTATCTGCTTCATAAAGTTCTCCGCTTTCAAAACGTTTCTCAAATTCATTAAAATAATCATTCCCTTTATCGGAATACGGTTTTTGAATCGAACGTCCTGAAGGAGTATAATAACGTGCTACTGTTAAACGAACAGCAGAACCATCTCCCAACGGCATCTCTCTTTGCACCAAGCCCTTTCCAAAAGAACGACGCCCCACAACTACACCTCTATCATTATCCTGAATTGCTCCAGCTAGAATTTCACTTGCCGAAGCACTATTCTCATTAATTAAAACATAAACTTTACCCTCTTCAAAGTCTCCTTTTTCTGTCGCAAAAGTTTTATCTACTTTCCCCTTTTTATTCTTTGTTTTAACTATCAACTCTTTATCTTTCAAAATATCATCAGCAATTGCCACTGCCATTTCAAGATAACCACCTCCATTATCTCTTAAATCAATCACCAACTCTTTCATGCCTTGCCTTTTTAAAGAAAGTAAAGCTCTATGAAACTCATCATAAGTAGTTTCTGCAAATCGATTAATTTTTATATAACCAACATCATTAGAAATTTTCAAAGACACGTCTACACTTTTTATAGGAACAACATCTCTTTTTACTTTAATTTTTAATTTCTGATTCGTAGTTTTTCTATAGACAGTCAAAGCAACCAAAGAACCTTTCTCTCCTTTAAGCTTTGAAAACAAAGTATCATTGTTAATCTTCTTATTATACAACTGAAAACTATCGGCAAACAGCAATCTATCACCTGCTTTAATACCCGCTTTCTCAGACGGACCATCTTTTATTGTTTTAATTACTGCAACACTGTCCTTATACATATAAAAATTAACACCAATACCCACAAAATCACCTTTCATGTTTTCGGTTACAGATTGCAATTCATTTTTACTAATATAAACAGAATGTGGATCTAAACTTTCTAGAATTCCGTTAACAGTCAAATCAACAATTGAGTCTGAATTTACATCATCAACATAATCTCTTTCAATAAAATCAATTAATTTGTTAAGTTTATTCCGTTTGGAATTTTTACCAATATAATCATTACTTCTTGACGAATTTAATCTATTCCCCAATAGCAAGCCAATGGCAAGAGCCGATGCAATAATAATTGGAAAATATATTTTATTCATCTTCATATAACAATTAATTTAAATCTTCTAACAATTCAACCTCTACTCCAGCTTGCCTTAAAAAATCAACTCCAGAAGTATCTTTATATTCTTCGTGATATACTACTCTTTTAATTCCGGCTTGATGGATCAATTTACTACAATCTTTACAAGGAGAAAGTGTTATATATAATGTTGCATCCTCACAAGACTGTGTAGAGCGTGCTACTTTTAAAATCGCATTTGCCTCTGCATGGAGCACATACCATTTTGTAACATTATCATCATCTTCACAACAATTTTCCATTCCAGAAGGAGTTCCATTATAACCATCGGAAATAATCATTCTATCTTTAACAATAATCGCACCAACTTTTTTGCGCTTACAGTAGGACAATTGCCCCCATTCTTTTGCTATTCGCAAATAGGCTTTGTCATATTTTATTTTTTTCTCTTTCATTATCTATTCCAAATTTCGCTACTAATAATCATAGGTATAACTACACCAATTATAAAAGCAGACATTACTAATGCCCAATCTCTTTTAGAAAACCTAAAGAAAGTTTGCACAATATAAGACAATATTAAAACCACGAAAACCACAATTATTTGTGCAGCTTCAATACCCAAAGCAAATTCTAATAAAGGCAATAATTTATCAGTTGCACTCCCTGGCAAAATAGTTCCAAAATAATTCGAAAACCCTAAACCATGTATAATTCCAAAAGAAAGAGTTATTACTGTGACTAATGAAACTGTCTCATTTTTAGTTGTTTTACCAGCAGTAAACAAATGAAAAACAGCAGTTACTAGAATTGTTATCGGTATTAAAAATTCAATTAATTTCGGGCTTATTGAAACCACTCCATAAACTGCTAAAATTAACGCTAACGTATGCCCAATGGTAAAAAGGGAAACTAATAAAAAAATTCTTTTCCAGTCTTTAAAGGCATAAGGAACCATTAAAGCTATTAAGAATAACACATGATCATAGGCTTCAATATCCAGAACATGGTTAATACCGATTTTAAAATACGACCAAAATTGCGACATAATTATTATTTTTTTTGGGGATTTCAAACTTACAATTAATTTTACAAAAATAGAATTCGTTTTCTACATCTTAACATTAATTTCGATAAATAAAAGCTTTATCAATTAAATTTTAATTTTTGTTTGTGTCAAAAAATAAATAATGCTTAATTTTGCCCAACTTAAAACAAATATTATGTCATTTTCAGATTTATTTGATAACGAATTTAAAAATAGAAATAAGGGTCATTTTTCTGCTATTGTTAGAGTTGCCTTATCGGATGGTGAATTAACAATTGAAGAAAAAGAATTTTTAGACAAATTAGCTGTTCGACTTGAGATTTCAGCTGCCGAATATGAAGAAATTCTAGAAAACCCAACTAAATATCCAATTAACCCTCCTGTTCTTCACATACAAAGATTAGAACGTCTTTACGATCTTGGAAGAATGGTATATGCTGATCATGTTTTAGGACCAAAACAAAAACAAATTTTGGTTCGTTTTGCATTAGCTTTAGGTTTCACTCCTAGTAATGTAAACTATATTGTTGATAAGACATTATCGCTTTTAATTTTAAATGTTGATTTAGACACCTTCATTTACGAAATTCAACACATGAATAAATAAAAAAAATCTCCGAGAAATCTCGGAGATTTTTTTTATTAAACTATTTTTAAGCATTTTCCATAAACTCTTCTGCTTTTTCAACCATATTTTTACTTCCACAAAAGAAAGGAACCCTTTGATGCAATTCTGTTGGTTGAATTTCCATAATTCTATTAAAACCGTCTGAAGCTTTCCCTCCTGCTTGTTCTGCTAAAAAAGCCATTGGATTACATTCATATAACAAACGCAATTTACCATTAGGTGCTTTTGAACTTGTAGGATAAATATAGATTCCTCCTTTTATCATATTTCTATGAAAATCTGAAACTAAACTACCAATATATCGAGAAGTATAAGGCCTATCTCCTTCTTCTTGTTGACAATATTTTATATAATTTTTGACACCTTGAGGAAAATGTATATAATTACCTTCATTTATTGAATAAATATTTCCGTCAGGTGAAAATTTCATATCGGGATGCGATAAATAAAACGTCCCAATTGCAGGATTCAAAGTAAACCCATTCACTCCGTCTCCTGTTGTATAAACCAACATTGTAGAAGTTCCATAAATAACATATCCTGCTGCTACCTGATTGACTCCAGGTTGTAAAAAATCTTCAAGTTGCACTGGCGTTCCTACGGGTGTTACTCTTCTAAAAACAGAAAAAATTGTTCCTACCGAAACATTTACATCAATATTTGAAGATCCATCTAAAGGATCCATTAAAACAACATATTTATTATTATGGCTGTTATCGCTTCCTGCAACCGTGATAAAATCATCGTTTTCTTCAGAAGCAATTCCGCAAACAATTTCTCTATTGATTAATGTTTGAATAAAAGTTTCATTTGCAAAAACATCTAATTTTTGCTGATCTTCTCCCTGAACATTTTGCTCACCAGCTGCACCAACAATATCAACTAATCCAGCTTTATTCACTTTATAATTAACTACTTTAGCAGCTAAACGAATTGAATTAATAATTCTTGATAGCTCTCCTGTTGAATATTGAAAGGAATTTTGATGCTCGATTATAAATTCTCCAAGGGTTGTATTTCTTTCTTCCATTACAATTATATGGTATGGTTGTGTTTATCTGGCAAATATCGCCTTTTTTATAAAAATACGAATCCATTTCTTTAATTTTTATAATTCAAATCAATATTTTTATTCTTGCCAAACTTCTTGTCTTATTCATCACAAAATTATTATTTTTAACACTTAGAAACACTAGCCTTTTAAAAAAATGAAACAAAAACTACTATGCCTTTTCTCTGGTTTTTTTGGCTTACCAATTTTTTCTCAAAATATTTTAAATGCAAATGGCCCTGGAAATACTTATGAAGAGATAAATAATTTTCTTGCTCCAGGATATAATGCTATTGAATCACCCGAACAACTCCCTAATGGCAATCATTCCGCTTTTGGAAGGCATATTGACGAAATTTTTGATCAAGAAAGCAATAAATTTGTATTTCGATTTCTTTCACATATACATGAAGACAATGACGTTTCAACAACATCAAATGACAGACAAAGAGTAGAAATTAAAACATTCGCTTCTTCTCCAGATAACATGAAAGCGACTTTAGGAGAAATAGTAACTTATAAATGGCGATTTAAAATCCCAGCAAATTTTAATCCATCAAATGGTTTTACTCACATTCACCAAATAAAAGCAGTTGGAGGCGACGATGCCAATCCAATTTTCACATTAACACTTAGAAAAAAGAGTTCAGGTATTGAAAAATTAGAATTAATACATGATGAAGGGAGCACATCAAATGCCTTTGAACTATCCAACATCAACTTATCTAATTTAAAAAACACTTGGCTAGAAGTTACTGAAACCATTTTTTTTAATGAAAATGGCTCAATTACTATAGAAATGAAGAGAATCAACGACAATAACATCCTTTTTTATTACGAAAATCTGAACATTAAAACTATTCGCCCAGACAATGTATTTGTTAGACCAAAATGGGGCATCTATAGAAAAATTAAAAATTCATTAGGAGAAATTTTAGACGACTTAAAAGATGAAGAAATATTTTTCTCAGATTTCTCAATTAATGAAAACAGCTTACACATAAATCATTTTACTTCCGAACAAAAAATTTTAAATTTTAATGTTGTTGACGAAACCCTTGAATTTACAAACCCTATTAATGATGAGATTTGTATTTATAATAACTCTGGTATAGAAATAAAAAAAATAATTTCAAATAGTAATAAAATAGACATATCAGAATTAGCAAAAGGCGTTTATTATTTAAAAACGAAAGAAGGAAAAGGAATTCGGTTTATTAAGATTTAAGTCTACTTTTAGTTAACTACATGTAAAAGAGTTTTATTAAAAAGCGAACAAGAATATTTGTAATAAAAATATAATATTTTGTTATAAAAACACACAAAATGTTTTAAATTTAAAAATATGTTTAATTTTGTCGTTGTAACTTAATTTATATTTAATATTAAAATACGAGCAAACAACATTATATTAGCTACAAAAAAATGATAATAAGAGAAGGAAAAAAGGAAGATATGAAATCTGTATTGCAGCTTATCAAAGAGCTTGCAGTATTTGAAAACGAACCCGATGCTGTAGAAATTTCGGCTGAGGATTTAGAGAGAGATGGCTTTTCAGAACACCCTCTTTTCAAAACATTCGTTGCAGAAAGTAATAGCGAAATTATAGGATTAGCATTATATTATTATCGCTATTCTACATGGAAAGGAAAAACCATACACTTAGAAGATCTAGTAGTGAAAGAAAACAAAAGAGGAACAGGAGCGGGTTTTGCATTATATTCTGAAATAATTAAACAAGGTAAGAAAGACAAAGTAAAACGCATTGAATGGAATGTCCTTGATTGGAATACAAATGCAGTGCGGTTCTATGAAAAAAGTGGTGCTAAAATATTAGATGACTGGAGAGTCGTTCAAATGAATGAAAAAGGAATCGATGAATTCTTAGAAAAAAATAAAATCTAACTTAAAATCTTAATACGCTTAAGAATGAAAATTTTCAAATTTGGTGGAGCGTCTGTAAAAGATGCAAATGGAGTTAAAAATGTAGCTTCAGTTTTAGAAAAAACAGGTCATGAAAACACACTGATTATTGTTTCTGCAATGGGAAAAACAACCAATGCACTTGAAGAAGTAATAAAAAATTACATAGAAAAATCAAATAATTTAGCTAGTTCTGTTCAAGAAGTTCGAAAATACCACAATCAAATATTAATTGACCTATTTGATGAAGAAGACCATGAAGTGTTTTTTGAAGTAAATGCTCATTTTGACGATTTAGAATATTTTCTAAGAAGTAATAAATCAGCAAACTACAACTTCGTTTATGACCAAATTGTAAGTTATGGAGAAATCGTTTCAACAACAATTGTTAGTCATTATTTTAACCATAGAGGTTTAAAAAACACGTGGTTAGACGTTCGAAATTTCATTAAGACAGACATCACCTATAGAGATGCAAATGTTTACTGGGATCAAACAGAATTGTTAATCTCTAAAAAAATCGAAAAAAACACGCTCTATATTACTCAAGGATTCATAGGAGCTGACCCAAATAATTTCACAACTACATTAGGAAGAGAAGGTTCTGATTATACAGCTGCCATTTTTGCTTATTGTTTAGGTGCTGAAAGTGTAACTATTTGGAAAGATGTACCAGGAGTATTAAATGGTGATCCTAGATTTTTTGAAGACACTGTACTTTTAAATCAAATTTCATACAGAGAAGCAATTGAATTAGCATTCTACGGAGCTAGTGTTATTCATCCAAAAACACTTCAACCACTACAAAGAAAAGAAATTCCACTATATGTAAAATCATTTATAAACCCACTATTACCAGGGACTAGTGTTTCAAAAGGATTAGATTTAGAACCTCATTTACCTTGCTACATCATCAAGAAAAATCAACTTTTATTATCTTTATCTTCTTTAGATTTTTCTTTCATTATGGAAGAACATATAAGTGAAATTTTCTCATTATTCCATCAATATAAATTAAAAGTAAATTTAATTCAAAACTCTGCGATTAGCTTTTCTGTTTGTATTGAAGACAAGTTTAACAACTTTAATGATGTTAAAACCATTTTAGAGAAAAAATTCAAAATTTCGTTTAACGAAAATGTATCTCTATATACTATTCGCCACTTTAATGAAGATGCTTCTAAAATTGTAGAAACCAATAAAACAGTTTTATTAAAACAAATTTCTAGAGAAACACTACAAATTATCACCAAGGAATAAACTACAAATTTAATAATAAGAGAGTCTTGTTCTGTTAGCCTGTGAATTACAACTTTGTAATTTCATTCTTAGTGCAAATAGAACAAGATTTTTTTTATTGCAACAAAAAACCAATTTATAAAAACTGATTACAGAACTAAAACTTTACCACAATAAATACTACTTTTGAAAAATTCGAGTTATACTACTATATGATACAAAAGTGTTTACTATGGATTTTTCTACTCCTATTTTCAGGTGTTTTTGCACAGGAAATAGAAACACTTTATTTATCAAAAAAAATAATCCCAACAAGAGACACCATTTTTATAGAAAAGGTAAGTATTAATGAAGCTTTTTTTGAAATTTTCGACAAAAACAAAACAAAAATAGACACTAGCTATTATAAAGTAAATTTTCAGAAAGGATTTCTTTTATTCAATGATAATTATGTCTCAAAAGACACCCTCGAAGTAAATTATCTAAAACTACCCGACTTTTTAACAAAAGAGTATTCTATATATGACGATTCTCTAATTGTTCCAAATGAAGCAGGACAACTATATACTATAAAAAAAGAAGACAAACAAAACTTTAAACCTTTTGATGGTTTGAATACTTCTGGGAGTATTTCAAGGGGAATAACTGTAGGGAACAATCAAAACACGGTTACTAATTCAAATTTAGACTTACAAATAACAGGTAAAATATCAGACAAAGTAAGTCTTAGAGCTTCCATTCAAGACAGTAACATCCCAATACAAGAAGGCGGATATTCTCAAAAATTAGATGAATTTGATCAAATATTTATCGAGTTATTTTCAGATAAATGGGCTATAAGAGCAGGAGATTTATTTTTAGAAAATCGAGAAGCTACCTTTTTAAACTTCAATAAAAAAGCGCAAGGAATTTCCAGCAAATTCACATTAGGAACACCAGAAAACAAGACTTCCATTTTTGCAGCAGCTGCACTAGTGCGAGGTCAATATGCACGCAGTTCCTTTGTAGGTCAGGAAGGAAACCAAGGCCCTTATAAATTAAAAGGAAACAATGGAGAACTTTTTGTTTTAGTCATTTCGGGTTCAGAAAGCGTCTATGTTAATGGAATTTTATTAGAAAGAGGAGAAAACAACGACTATGTCATAGATTATAATGCAGGTGAAATAATCTTCACATCGTTATTCCCAATCACTTCAGAAATGAGAATTACTATTGAATACCAATATACCGATAGAAACTTTACACGATTTTTAGTGTACTCAGGAATAACACACGAAAAAGAAAAGTTTAAGATTGGAGGATATGTATATTCTGAAAACGATGTAAAAAATCAACCAGTACAACAAAACCTTTCAGAAGAACAAGTTGCGCAGTTAATAGCAGCAGGTGACAATCAATCTTTAATGAATGCTCCTTCAGCCTATATAGATACATATTCTGAAAACAAGATTCTATATAAAAAAATAACACAAGGAACTACAACAATTTTCGAGTTTTCTAATGATCCTAATGAAGAACTGTATAATGTTCGGTTTTCCTTTGTTGGAGAAAACACAGGAAACTATAGACTCGCAAACAGTAATGCAATTGGTAAAATCTATGAATATATTGCTCCTGTTGCAGGAATTCCACAAGGCAGTTTTGAACCAACAGTCCCTTTAATTGCTCCAACCAAAATTCAAATAGCTACGCTTATTGGAGATTACTCACCTACGGAAAAAACCAAAATAGCTTTTGAAATAGCCGTTAGCAATAATGACAAAAACTTGTATTCAACAATAGATGATGAGGACAATAAAGGAATAGCTGCAAAGGTTAATAGCACAAAAAGACTATATACTGGGAAATATGATATTAATAGTTTTTTAGACTTTCAGTTAGTAAATAAAGATTTCAAAACCATTGAACGGTTGTATAATATTGAATTTAATCGTGATTGGAATTTAAGCACACCATTAGGCAATCAATCCCTTTTAACAACAGGATTAAACATTAATTTAAAAGAACATGGCAGCACAAAATATCAATTTGAGAAATTAGATTTTTCGAGAAATTTTTCTGGATCAAAACACCATGTATTAACTAATCTAAAGTTTAAAAAAACAATTTTACATAATAATTTTAGTGCTTTAAAAAGCTCCAGTGATTATGCAAATTCAAAATTTATTAGAAATCAAACAAAAACAAAACACCATTTTCAAAAAAACTGGATAGGTGCTACATTTCGATTAGAAAACAATGAAGAAAAATTAAGTACTACAAACGAACTAAGTAAAATCAGTCAACGATTTACAGAATATGGTGCGCTTATTGGCAGAGGAGACTCTACCAAAATATATGTAGAGCTAGGCTATCTCAACCGTGTAAATGATAGTATAAAAAACGGCGCATTAAAAAAAGTAAATCAATCAGATTCCTATTATTTAAAATCACAATTAATTAGGACTGACAAAAGCAATCTAAATATTTATTTAAATTATAGAAATTTAAAATATACAGAAACAGCAAAAAAAGACGAATCATCTTTAAACTCAAGAATACTATACAACTCCTCATTTTTTAAAGATTTAATACAAAGTGTAACCACCTACGAAACCAAATCTGGAACAATTGCACAACAAGAATTCACCTATTTAGAAGTTGAACCTGGTCAAGGTGTTTATACTTGGAATGACTATAACAATAACAACATACAAGAATTACAGGAATTTGAGATTGCTCCATTTCCAGATCAAGCAAAATATGTTAGGATATTTTTACCTAATCAAATTTTTATTAGAACACATCAAAACAAATTTTCACAGTCACTCAATTTTAATGTCTCTATATGGCAAAATGAAAATGGAATTAAGAAAATACTTTCTTATTTCTATAACCAAACATCTTTTTTAATTGAGCGAAAAATAATTAGAGACGAAAACAATTTTGATTTAAATCCATTTTCAAACAATAAAAACAATATTGGCTTAAATAATAGTTTTAGAAATAGTTTGTTCTACAATAGAGGCAAACAAAAACATTCAACAACCTATACTTACTTAAATAATAGCGTAAAAAGTTTATTAAATATTGGAACACAACAAAGCAACATTTATTCTCACCAATTACAATACACACATTTAATTGATGATAGTTGGCTAACCCAAATAAATGGAAGTATTACAAAGTCAAAAAATGATTCCGAAAATTATAGTAGTAGAAATTTCTCAATAAAAAGTTACGATATAAACCCAAAAATTTCCTATTTATTTTCAAAAAATGCAAGTTGGGATATTTTTTATCAATATAAAAATCAAGAAAACACGATAAATGCACTGGAGTCATTAAAACAAAATAGAATGGGAACATCATTCACATTTAGTGGTAAAAAAGGATTTACATTAAATGGAGAATACTCTTTTTATAACAATATTTTTCAAGGAAACTCATTATCTCCAGTAGCTTTTCAAATGTTGCAAGGGTTACAAGCAGGAAAAAATAGTGTATGGCGATTCTTTTTACAAAAAAGCATTACTCAGTATTTAGATTTAAATATTAACTACCAGGGTAGAAAATCAGAAACAAGTAAAGCAATTCACAATGGAAGCGTTCAGTTAAGAGCTTATTTTTAATTTTTTAACAGAAAAACTCCACTAAACTTGTTATCTTTACGAGTTTAAAATTTTGTCCCTATAAAAATGAAAAAATTAGCTATCCTATTAACCCTGCTTTTATCGAGTCTATTTTCTTTTTCACAGTTAAGTAACAAACACTGGTTACCTCCTTTGCATGCTAGAGCTGGTGCAGTTGTGAATGATCATTACATTTATTTATCTACCCCTTTTATAGACTCTTTTGAAGTAAATGTAACCACTGGAGACGGAACACCCATTAGTGGCTCACCTTTTACAATTTCATTAACAAATCCAGTAAGGGTATTCATTGGCAACAATCAGCCTTCTTCAATGTTTGTAGGCATAAACAATATAAACACTATAGAATCAGACAAAGGATTAATTTTAACAGGTTCAAAAGATTTTTATGTAAGTCTAAGAGTTCGATCAACAAATCATGCAGAGATACTTGTTTCAAAAGGAAGAACAGGAAAGGGAACCCAATTTAGACTAGGAAGTATGCCTCAAGAATTTGATGGAGATGCAAGAAATTTTGTATCTAGTTTCATAGCAACAGAAGACAACACTACGGTAACCGTTTCAGATTACAATACAGATGTTGAGTTCGCTTCTGGAACTGGCAATATAACACTCGACTCACAAACATTTGTATTAAACACAGGGCAAAGTGTAGTATTATCAGGTTATACGGATATTGCAGGAAATTTATCTGGCTTTGTAGGAGCTTTACTTAATTCGGACAAACCTATTGTTGTAAATACAGGAAATGCATTAAGTGGTTTTGGAACAGCAATGGAAGGACAAGATTTTAATTTAGACCAAATAGTTCCGTTTAACCAGGTTGGTAATCAATATATTGTTGTTAAAGGAAATGGTAGTAATTTATCTGAACGCCCTTTAGTTATTGCTACACAAGACAACACAACTGTATTTATAAACGGAAATACAATACCCGTTGCAACATTAAATGCTGGAGAACATTTTCTAATCCCTTCCAGCAACTATATAGGGACTTTTCAACATAAGAACATGTACATAGAAAGCAACAACCCTATTTATGTATATCAATTCTTAGCTGGGAATAGCAGTGATGCAACCACAGGCTTAAATTTCATACCACCATTAAGTTGTTACTGGCAAAAAAGTGTGAAATTAATCCCGGAATTCAAAAACATAGGAAACATTTCTTATGACGATTCTCAAATTATAATTGTAACTGCAGCAGATGCAACTGTCACTCTAAATAACACCCCCGTAACAAGCCCACCACTAACTCCAGTTGGAAATTCTAACTGGAAAACCTATAGAGTCTCAAGCTCACTAACCAATATCATTGTAGAATCTACAGGACCAGTTGCTGTTGGTGTATTTGGCTCTGATGGTCAAAATGCTGGTTTTGGCGGTTATTATTCTGGTTTTGGAAGCGAACCAGAAGACACTAATATAACAATTTGTTCTAACAGTGTTATCGATTTATTTGATGCCATAGAAGGAAATCCAGAAACGGGAGGCTTTTGGACACCAGCATTAAGTAGTGGTACAAATATTTTTGATGCTAGTCAAGATAATGAAGGAACTTACATTTACAATTATGACATTGTATGTGACGGCTTAACGGTTAATGAAACAGTATCAATAAATGTAACTTTTGAACAATCACCATACGCAGGAACAAACACTTCCAAATCTTTTTGCGCTTCTGAAAGCCCTTTCGATTTGTTTGCGCTTCTAGGAACGACTGACAGCTCTGGAAATTGGTCATTAAATGGAACACCAAGAACAAACGGAATTATTGATCCGAGCACAGATGTAGCTGGAGATTATATTTATACCATTCCTGCTACTGCTGCCTGTGAAGCAGTTTCTGCAACTGTAACTGTAACTATTTTCACCTCTCTACAACTTGCGAATACAATCACCGACATTGAAACTTGTGATGATATTGCTGACGGAGACACAAGTGGTCAATCATTATTTATTTTAACCGATAAAGACGCTCAAATTACAAATAATGTTGCTGGTTTAACAGTAAAATATTATGAAGCCCAATCAGATGCTGACAACAATACTACAAACAACATCACATCAATTAGAGCTGCTTCAAATAAAACGATCTATTTCAGGTTAGAAAACACAGACGGCTGTTTTGTTACTGGTTCATTCAACTTAATCGTGAATCCGTTACCTATAAGTTCTAGCATCGTAACACTAAGCCAATGCGATACAGACAGTGATGCCATAACAGATTTTAATTTAACACAAGCAAACATCCTTATTGCACCAGATACTACACTCAATTTTAGTTATCACTCCACTCAGATTGGAGCACAAAACAATACAAATCTAATAACCAACGAAACAAATTTCACAGCGACAAACGGTACAGTTGTGTGGTCTAGAATTACAACCCAAAACGGCTGTATTAGAACAGCAAAAGTAAATCTTGTGGTTTCTACCACGACACTACCAAGTACAACTAATTTCGATTTATATGGGTGCGATAATTATATTAGCGGTGCCAATCCTGAAAACGACGGTTTTGACCTATTTAATTTCAATGACACAAATCCTTCTCTAAATGCTATAGAATATTTTAAAAACTTATTCCCTGCTAGTCAAAGACCTAATTTAGTAGTTACTTTCTATGAAAATGAAGCAGATGCTTTAGCAGAAGAAAATCGCATCATAAACATCACCAATTATAGAAACAACATTCAAAACACTCAAGTAATTTGGGTAAGAATAGACAGTAATTTGAACAATGCTTGCTTTGGATTAGGAGATTATTTAACCTTGCACGTAGTTCCTGTTCCAGAAATTAACCTAGGAGTAGATTTCACCCTTTGTGTTGATCCAATTACAGGATTAGGATCTCGCATGGTTGATGCAACAGCGACAGGAGGTTCTGGTAACTTCACTTATTTTTGGATACCAACCAACCCTGCTACAGATGGGTCTGGAAATGAAAGTCCTGTTTTTACAGTTACACAAGCTGGAACCTATTCTGTAACCGTAAAAGACAACACAACCAATTGTGAAAATTCTGATGTTATAAACGTCACTTTCTCTTCAGAACCTTCACAATTTGAAGCCGAAATCATCAACCCTATTTTCTCTTCAGGATTTTCTACTATTCAAGCCTTAGCTTCTGGCGGCTTTGGAACATACGAATATAGCTTAGATCAAATTGATTGGCAAATGAGCCCAATTTTTACAGATATTTCCAATGGAAGTTATATCGTATATGTTAGAGACATTCAAGGTTGCGGAATTTTATCTTCTCGTACATTATATGCAATCACCTATCCTAACTTCTTTACTCCAAACGGAGATGGCTATAATGACACATGGAACATCTCAAATTTACCAATATCCTTTGAACCAAAAATTTACATCTATGATAGATACGGCAAATTAATTAAACAAATTGATCCGTTTGGGCAAGGTTGGAACGGTCTTTTTAACGGACAACAACTACCTTCAACCGACTATTGGTTCAAATTAGAATATAAAGAAAACGGGGTTCATAAAGAATTTAAATCACATTTCAGTTTAAAACGATAGCAATGCAAGGACAAATAACAACTACAATTACTCATAAAATAGCAACAATATCTTTTTATCATCCAGCTGGGAATTCGTTCCCTAGTTCACAACTGAAAAAATTAACAGAAGAAATTACTAGCTTAGGAAACAATACTAGTGTTTCCATAATCATTTTAAAAAGCGAAGGCACAGGTGCTTTTTGTGCTGGTGCTTCGTTTGACGAATTATTAGCAGTTTCTAATCTTGAGGAAGGTAGTCAGTTTTTTTCAGGATTTGCAAACGTTATCAATGCCATGAGAAAATGCCCTAAATTAATTATTGGACGCACTCACGGAAAAGCTGTTGGTGGCGGTGTTGGATTGCTTGCTGCCTGCGATTATGTCTATGCAGTTCACACGGCAGATATTAAACTTTCTGAATTAGCTATAGGTATTGGTCCGTTTGTAATTGAACCTGTTGTAACCAAAAAAATAGGAAAAACTGCCATGGCAGAAATGACCTTAGAACCAAGTGCATGGAAAAAAGCAAACTGGGCATTAGAAAAAGGATTATATGCAAAAATTTTAAATTCTGTAGAAGAACTAGACACTGCGATAAACGAACACGCTCAGAGTTTGTCTAGTTATAATCCAGAAGGTTTGTTCGAAATGAAAAAAATTTTATGGGAAGGAACTGAAAACTGGGACACTTTATTAATAGAAAGAGCTAGTATTACTGGAAAACTTGTTTTATCTGAATTCACAAAAAAAGCTTTATTGCAGTTCAAAAAACAATAAAGCTTTAATCTCATTATAATTTCCTTGTTTTTAACCAACCTGTAATGCTAACCCTTTTCTGCTCTACAGGTTTTACTTCATGCTCTAAAATTTGACTTTCAAAAATAACCACCCTACCTTTTAATGGATAGATTGTAATTTCTTCATCTGGTTTATAAATAACCAATTCTCCACCAAACTCAGGGCTCCAATCCTCATGATTCAAATAACACACTATAGACAACCTTCTACTATCATCATTTTGAAAAGTATCTAAATGCCTTTTATAAAAAGTCCCTTTTGGGTATAATGCATAATGAAATTCTCGTTTTCTAATCCCTAAAAAACAAGTTCTGTTTACATAATCTGTAAATGCTGTAATTCTATCAAAAAAAACCTTTTCAGCGGGTACAGCTTCTTTTTCATCAATCCAGGAAATAAAATCTCCCCGAATTGTTTTTACAATTTGCTCATTAAAAACATTGCCAATTGCAGCTTTTTTAAACTCGTCTTCCTCATATTTTTGAAGCAAAATATTTCGTAGATTTTCAACTTCTACTTCATCAAAAAAAGTATCAATAACACTATATTGCTTTTCCAATAAGTCTTGAACAATTCTCTCAAATATATCCTCCATTATATTTTTTTTTAGGGCTACAAATATAACAGGAAATAAGTCTAATAGTTCCTTAAAAATAATTATTACCTTTGTTTTTTTATATATTATGAGTAAAATAAGAATTACAAAACAATTTTCATTTGAAACTGGCCATGCTTTATATGGTTATGACGGAAAATGTAAAAATGTTCATGGTCACAGTTATAAACTTTCTGTCACAGTCATTGGCACACCAATTACAGACAAAAACAATGTTAAATACGGAATGGTGATCGATTTTGGCGATCTAAAAAAAATTGTTAAAGAAGAAATAGTAGATCAATTCGATCATGCTACAGTTTTTAACAAAAACACACCCCATATAGAATTAGCCAAAGAACTTAGCGACAGAGATCATCATGTTATTTTGGTTAATTACCAACCAACAAGTGAAAATATGGTTATTGATTTTGCAGATAAAATCAGCCAGAGACTACCAAAAGGAATTGAACTTTTTTCTTTAAGACTTCAAGAAACAGAGACTTCCTTTGCAGAATGGTTTGCTTCTGATAATGATTAAAAAAAACTCGATTCCAATTAGAATCGAGTTTTTCATTTTTATTTATAATTTCATTAGAATTGATATCCTATTCTAATACCACCAAAAACATTGGTTGCAAATTCTGAGTTTTTAGATCCATTAATAGTATCTAACCCTTCGTTATTTCCAGACTTTCCAGAAACATCTTTGTCTTTAACTTTTGAAGATAAAAAATTTAATCCTGCTTCAACACCTAAAAATACTTTCTCAGCAATGTAATAGTCTGCCCCTGTAAATAAAGCAACTCCAAAACTTGAACTATTACCTTCTCTTTTTAAATAATTCCCATTTTCAGCAACAACTTCACTATTATCTTTTCCAAAACCTACTATTAAATCAGCACCTCCATAAGTAGATAATCTATTGGAACCAGCAAAATGCTTTTCAATTCCTATTTTTAAAGTATTGGTGTTAACTACAGTGGTCTTAGTCCCACTTACATTTATTGGAAAATTAAAACCAGAATAAGTATCTGAACCATCTCCTTCTGTTTTTTCATTATCAATTCCCAATCCTAATCTCAATCCAAGGTCTTCTTTTAAGAAATATCTAAATTTCAAAGCTCCTCCATTTAAATTAAAATTAGCATTGTTCAAGCCTCCTATTAAACCCACTTCTGTCGTAACAGTCCCCTCAGTAGGTTTATATGATCCTGAATCTTGTGCATTCACTGCACCAAACACGAATAGTGCAAAGGCACATAAAACATTTTTTTTCATGTAGATTATAAATTTATATTTGTTTGCAATACAAACGCATTTTATAAGCTATTAGTATAGTTTTATGTGCTTTTTTACAAAAAATTATTTCTTCAATTCTCTAACACCCATATTATACAAAGTAAACACCTGCATATCAGTATATTCTTGTATAATTGCGTTAACTGATTTTCCAGCTCCATGTCCTGCATTTACATCAATACGAATTAAAACAGGGTTATCTCCAGCTTGTTTTGCTTGCAATTCTGCAGCAAATTTAAAACTATGCGCAGGCACCACTCTATCATCATGATCTCCCGTTGTTATTAAAGTTGCTGGATATTTTGTCCCCGCTTTAACATTATGAACTGGCGAATAGCCTTTCAGATATTGAAACATTTCAGCGCTTTGTTCAGCAGTTCCGTAATCATAAGCCCATCCAGCACCCGCAGTAAAAGTGTGATAACGCAACATATCTAAAACACCTACTCCTGGCAGTGCTACTTTCATTAAATCTGGTCGTTGTGTCATGGTAGCACCCACTAACAAACCACCATTAGAGCGCCCTGAAATAGCTAAATAATCAGACGAAGTATATTTTTCTTTGATTAAATATTCTGCTGCGGCAATAAAATCGTCAAACACATTTTGCTTTTGCATTTGAATACCAGCATTATGCCATTTTTTACCATATTCTCCACCGCCTCTTAAATTAGCCACTGCATAAACACCACCGTTTTCTAACCAAACTGCATTTGCAATACTAAAACTTGGTGTAATACTAGCATTAAAACCACCATAACCATATAGCATTGTTGGATTTTTACCATTCAATTCAATTCCTTTTTTATAGGTAATAATCATAGGAATCTTAGTTCCGTCTTTTGAGGCATAAAAAACTTGTTTCGACTCATAATCTTCCGATTTAAAATCAACATTTGGTTTTTTATACACTTCCGATTTTCCTGTTTTCGGATCATAGGAATATATTGTTCCTGGTGTTGTATAGTTTGTAAAAGAGTAATACAATGTTTTTGCATCTTTTTTACCTCCAAAACCTCCAGCAGTTCCCACTCCTGGCAATGTTATATCGCGCACTAATTTACCATCGTAATCATATTGCTTAATGCTAGACACGGCATCTTTCATATATTCTGCAAAAAAGTAGCCACTACCCCCAGAAATAGACAATACATTTTCTGTTTCAGGAATAAAATCGACCCAATTTGCTTGTTTTGGTTTTGATAAATCAAACGTAACCACACGTTGGTTTGGAGCATTATAGTTGGTTGACAAAAAGAACTTTGTGCCAATATTATCAATAACATAACTATCACTATCAAAATTATCCACAATATTAACAATAGGTCCATTGGTAGTTAAATCTTTATAATACAACTCGTTACCAGAGGTAGAATTAGATCCAGAAATAATTAAATATTTCTCATCTTCTGTTAAATAACCACCAACATATCTTCTTTTTTCTTTTTGACCAAAAATAACTTTATCTTCTTTTTGAGACGTTCCCAGTTTATGATAATACAATTTATGTTGATCTGTTTTAGCTGAAAGTTCGCTTCCTTTAGGCTTATCATAACTAGAATAATAAAATCCTTCGTTTTTATACCATGAAATACCACTAAACTTAACATCTACGATAGTATCTCCTATTACTTCTTTTGTATCGGCTTTTAAAACCACAACTTTTCTCCAATCGCTCCCTCCTTCAGAAATTGAATAAGCCACTAAAGAACCATCTTTAGAAAAACTAACTCCTCCAAGTGATGTAGTTCCATCTTTAGAAAAAGTATTGGGGTCTAAAAAGATTTCTTCTTTACCCGATTCTCCTTTTCTATACAATACGGATTGATTCTGTAATCCGTCATTTTTATAGAAATAGGTGTAGTTCCCTTCTTTAAATGGTGCAGAAATTTTTTCATAATTCCATAATTTCTCCATTCTCGCTTTCAACTCTTTTCTGAAAGGAATTTTTTCTAAGTAACCAAATGTTACTTCGTTTTGAGCTTTTACCCAAGCTTCAGTTTCTGTACTTTTATCGTCTTCTAACCAACGATATGGGTCTTTTATTTCTTCTCCAAAATAAGTATCAACAGAATCAACTTTTTTTGTTTCTGGATACTGCACTGTCATATCTACCATTGCATTTTCTTTAGCTTCTTCTTTCTTACAAGCCACAAATGCAGTAGTTGCAAGGAGTAAGGTTACGCATTTATTCATTTTTTTTATTTTTTAGTTGTGAAACAAAAATAAGTATTTAATGTGTTAACTTATGTTAAACCTAAACTCAACATTAGAATTTTATTAGGAAAAATTTCTATTATAAATCGGTACAAGCACCATTTTTAAATCTTCAAAGGTTACAACTACATTTGAGATTCAAAATTTTCGTACTTCGTAACTATATAACGTCTTTACTTTCCCTTTATAAAAGATAATGTAGCATTTGGAATAAAAAAGAAGCCTCTGAAAATTCAAAGGCTTCTTTTGTTTGTTTTAGTCTATTGTAATTGGCAAAATCGCTGCTGCATCTGTAGATCCTCCTGCATTAGTAATATCTCCATTTGATACACCACCAGCAGACTTGTTCGGTAAATGTCTCAATGTTACTATTAAGTTCCCTGTTGTTGCTGCACTCCCTGCAACCAAATTAAACTTCACTCCAATTGGTTTGCCATTAGCGTCAACATTCATAGCATCATAAGTAATCGTTCCTAAAGAAGTTGGTAATTGATAAAAAACTTGATGAGAAGCCCCTTCTTCTTCCACTTCAACAGTTATATCTTCAGCTGGGCTTACTAACTCATTTAAAAACTGAACAGTTCCCACATAACTAGATCCTGCGACTAAATTACCTCCTGTCGCAGTAAAAACTGGTGCATTTGGACCATCTCCATCTAAATCTTTTGAAGTTAATACAATATTTTGCGAAGTACTCATTAATGTTATTTTTACAGTGGTAATTACCTCTTCTTCATTAACTGGAGCAGGTGTATCATCGCTAGAACACGCTGTAAAAGATAAAAATGCTAGAATAGAAAGTACTGAAAATTTTAAATTATTTTTCATAATTTGAATTGATTTAATGTTTTTTTTTAAAAATTTAATTTAACTTGAATTTGAAAATTCCTACCTATTTCATCAACAAAAAAACGCTGTTTATTAAGGTAATCTCTATACGTTGTGTTTAAAATATTTTGTACCGAAAATGCTGTCACTAAGCTATTCTTTTTTCCCAGTTGAAATGTCATTTCATTGTAAAAATGCAATAAATGATAAGCATCGGGCGAAGCACTAATTGGCACCAAAACAGGTGTTAACTCATTATTGACAACAATATTTGTAGTAAAATCATTATTTGGATATTGAGACTGTCGAAAAACGAACTCACTCTTTAATTCAGCTTTCCAATGATACCATTCTTCCTTACTATACTGTATTTTATTTCCAATTGTAGCAGGAGGAATATCAATTAAATCGGTATTATTCGTTAAATCGGTACCTTTAACATAAGCAAAACTTGCTTCGTGACTCAATTGGTTAGAAATATTCCATTTATAATTCACATCAAGCCCCACAAGTAGCGCATTGGTTTGATCAAACTCCCAAACTGGGAAAGCACCTCTAATGGTAGTTTCAAAACCAACAGGCTTTAGAAACATAAAATTAGAAACACGATTTAAAAAAGGATTAATCTCTAAAACAACCGATTGCCAACTTTTCTTAAAAGTAGTATTCACTTTTAAGGCCTGTTCTCTTTGCAAACGCAAGTCACCCAATTCAATTTGCCCTGTAGAATGATGCAAACCGTCGCTAAACAACTCCGA
The DNA here is from genome assembly GCF_055384985.1 of Flavobacterium sp. KY-23415. NCBI lineage: Bacteria > Pseudomonadati > Bacteroidota > Flavobacteriia > Flavobacteriales > Flavobacteriaceae > Flavobacterium > Flavobacterium sp. KY-23415. Next base: position 1,170,496 of record NZ_AP044001.1, read on the forward strand.
AGGATTAGGGTTTCTCGAAGCAAGACCTATATTTAAAAGCCATTCCATTTCATGATGAAACAATTTTCTAAAGCCAACACTACCCGTAAAATTATGATAACTAAATTGAGGTTTTGTTAACCATTGATTCCCTTCTTCATTAATGATAAAATGAGAAAAGCTATCCGAATAACCACGCTCTTCCCATCTTGACTTTAAATAATACTTAGTAGCATTCATTTGGGTAAAATCATAACGTAAGCCAGATTCTAATGTTAACGAATTCTCTATTTTATAATTTACAATTCCATATGTCCCTATATCTACTTTTTGATAACTCGGAATTAATGGACGAATTCCTGTATTTGGGTTTGCAAAATTATCCTGAAAACCGAAATTTCCTCCTAATTTTATTTTCCAATTTTCAAGAAATGTATTATAATCTAACAGAAAAGTATGTGTTGCCAATTGCAAATCTAAAGCCGCTTTATCATTAGTACTGTTTCTACGAACATCAAACTCTAAACGATTATTAAACTGAAAAGCATATTGCAAATCAAGCGAAGTATTATCACTAATCCATCGCTGAAAATTAAGCTTAAACAAATGATGCTGCACTTTTTGTTTTGGTGCTTCAATACCATAAGTAAATGGCTCAATAACACTCGGTTTTCTATTTGTTATCGAATTATACAGATCATTTATATTACCAATATGAGATGCTTTTATAATCCCAATCTGAGCATTATAGAAACTATACATGGCATTAAAATTGTATTTTTCATTTGCAAACCGAAAACCTCCTGAAAAATCTTGCTCTCGGTTTCCCGAATTAGACAAAATATAATCTGGCGTTTCACGATCACCTAAATACTTAAAAGTACCCAATACATTCCAGCTCCAACCATATACATTTCCTTTTTGTAAACTAGTGGTCATGCTACCTCCTCTGCCATTAGAAGAAAGATTCAAGATTGTTTTTCCAACCAAAGTATCTTTTTTTATTACTTGTGGATTAATGATCACAATTCCTCCAATAGCATCGCCTCCATATTGCAAAGCAGACGCTCCTTTTATAACAGAGATACTACCTGCCGAATTAATATCGAAATTAGGAGCATGTTCTGTGCCCCATTGCTGATCTTCTAAACGGACATTATTATTTATAATTGGCACTCTACTACTATGCAAACCATTAATAACAGGTTTTACTATGTTACTTCCCGATTTTAAAATTGAAACACCCGAAACTTCTTTAAGCACATCGCCCAATGATTGATTACTGTATTTTTCAATTGCTGATTTCTCAAGAACTTGCTCATTACTACTACTTGTCGTGCTATTATTCTTTTGTCCAACGGCAACTCCTTTCAAGACAACTACCTCTGGAAATAACTGACGATTGATTGTAGTATTTGAAGACAGTAATATTGTTTCTTCAATTATTTGATAACCTATAGAAGATATATATAGCTTTTGATTTCCTTTCGGAACATCATTTAAAATATAACTCCCATCTGCAATCGTAGCTGTTGTTCTATTGGCAATGTGCACATGAACATCTTTCAAAGGTAAACCGTTTTCGTCTGTAATCGTTCCATTGATTGTTAATTGGGCAAAACCAAAACAACCAAAAAACAAAAAGAATAAGATATAATTGAATCGCATTTTCTAAGTTTAAAATATAAACACAACATATTCTTTTAATACTATTAACAAGAATACATTTAAGGTAACCTCTTTAATGACTACCCTTTTTTAAGCTATCAGAATAAATAACTTAAATAACCATACCCCACTAAATATTGTAGTTTTTTAAAAGTCTATAAAGACAAACTAAAACAAATTCAAAAATATACTATGATAGAAAACAAACAGATGCTGTCTGAATCATCATGAATATATCATTAAAATAGTTGGTTAATAGGTTCTCAATATATTAAACAAATGCAGGAGGTCCTCTTAAATAGAAAGAGTTTCTGTTGAGTATGGTAATAATAGTTTTATTACCAAATAAGTAAGGAATTTCTAAAACAGGAGGAAATAACGAATAAGTAAAAATTTCAGGGGAAAGAAAACTTGCAAACTTAAAATCACAAATAGGACATTCTTCTTTTTCAAAAAGAATCTTACTAGAAAACACTTTAACCCCTTTATCGGTACCATTATCCCTATGAGAATGATGAGAGAAAAAATGCAACGATTGATAACTAACAGCAAACAATACCGCAAGCATCAAAACAAAATTCACTATTGCAATTTTTCTTTTCATTAACTACAAATATACTAAGTTTTATTGAAGCCTTACATTTATTTTTTTTTAAAATAACCGCAATAAGTTTTTTAATTAAAAATTCAATGGTAACATTTTAATCTCTATTCCGACTAATTTATAAACTTTAAACAAATTAGATTATGAGAGCACATGAAATAGATTATGAAATTTTTGGTGAAGAAATGCAATATGTGGAGATAGAATTAGATCCTCAAGAAGTAGTTATAGCTGAAGCAGGAAGCTTTATGATGATGGATAATGGGATTAAAATGGAAACCATATTTGGAGATGGTAGCCAAAAAGAAAGTGGGATTTTTGGAAAATTATTATCTGCGGGCAAGAGAGTTTTAACAGGAGAAAGCTTGTTTATGACCGCATATCAAAATGTAGAATATGGAAAGAAAAAAGTATCTTTTGCTTCTCCTTATCCAGGAAAAATAATCGCTATTGACTTAACAGAGTATCAAGGGAAATTTATTTGTCAAAAAGATGCTTTTTTGTGTGCTGCAAAAGGAGTAACCGTTGGTGTTGAATTTTCTAAAAAACTAGGAAGAGGATTGTTTGGAGGCGAAGGATTTATTATGCAAAAACTGGAAGGCGATGGTATGGCATTTGTTCATGCAGGAGGTACTTTAGCAAAAAAAGAATTAAAAGCAGGTGAAATTTTAAAAGTAGATACAGGTTGTATTGTTGGTTTCACAAAAGATGTAGATTACGACATTGAGTTTGTGGGAGGAATAAAAAACACTGTATTTGGTGGAGAAGGTTTGTTTTTTGCAACATTGAGAGGCCCTGGAATTGTTTACATTCAATCGTTACCATTTAGTCGTTTGGCTGATAGAATTATTCAAGCGGCACCTCAAATGGGAGGAAAAGATAAAGGAGAAGGAAGTTTACTAGGAGGGCTCGGGAACTTATTAGATGGTGATAATAGATTTTAGTTACAGCAATAAATAAAAATTAAAAGACCACAAAAGCAATTGCTTTCATGGTCTTTTCTTAATTAAAATAAAAGAAAACTGAAAATTATTTTTTGATAATTAAAAATTCTGAACGTCTGTTTTGAGCATGTTCTTCTTCTGTACATTCGTCACATTGAATTAATAATTCACTTTCACCAAATCCTTGTCCGCTAATTCTAGCTTTATCTATACCTTTAGAAATAATATATTGAACTGTAGATTTAGCTCTATTTTCCGACAAGTTTAAGTTATATTTATCCTTACCTCTATTATCTGTATGAGATTTTGCAAAAATCACCATTTCTGGATATTCATTCATAACAGCAACAAGCTTGTCTAATTCTTCAGCACCTTGAGCCGTTATATTGCTTTTGTTAAATTCAAAGAAAATAGGTTGAAGGATAACTTCTTTCTCTGTGATTATAGGCTTAATAGGTTCTAAGTATGCTTCAACAAGTGTTGAACCGTTACCAGATGCTGGTGATACAAAAACAGCATCTTCATAGCCCTCTTTTGAAACTTTAAATGAGTATTCCGTTTCACAAGCCACTTCAAATATTTTTTGACCAACATAATTAGTTGTATTAGTTGCTAAAATATTGTTAGCTGGATCAACTACATTAATTGTAGCGCCTTCAATAGCTTTTCTTGTTTCTGCGCTTTTCACGATAACAATTGCATTTACACCACAAATTGGATTTGCAAGATAAATATTATCGACACCTTCTCTATTACTTGAAAATAAGGCAATGTTTTTTGCAGCATTAAAACTAAAAGAGAAATCATCTTTTTCAGAATTAACAGGCTCACCAACATTTATTGCTTCTGTTCCTTTCGTTAAATCTGCAAGAAATACATCGTAACCTCCAAACCCTTGCCTAGAATCTGAAGTAAAATAAAGCAAATTATCCTCTGTAATGAATGGAAAACTTTCATTTCCGCCAGTATTAATTTTAGCCCCTAAGTTTTCTGGAGTTCCATATTCGTCTCCATTAACACTTACTTTCCAGATGTCTTCACCTCCTAATCCTCCAGGCATATCCGAAGAGAAATAAAGGGTTTTACCATCGTTACTAATACTTGGATTACGTAAAGAATATTCAGGACTGTTTAACGAAAGAGCTTTTGCATTTTCCCATTTTCCATCATTTTTAGTAGCTTTATAAAGATACATTCTACCATACTTTACATTTTTTTCTTTAACTTTCTCAAACTTGTTTTCATTAAAGCTTTCGCTAACATAATACATTGTATTACCATCGGCAGTCACCGCTACAGGCCCATCGTGCCATTTGGTATTTACTCCACTTACTAATGTTGCTTCACTAATTGTTCCATTCTCATTATAGGTTGCTTGATAAATATCAAGATAGGGCTCTTTGTTCCAACCATGACTTTTTCTAGCAGTATTTCTAGCACTGGTAAAATAGATTGTATTGTCGTTTGTTAAAACTCCTCCAAAATCTGATTTATCGCTACTAATATCAGAAGGTTTAATGTCAAATAATGGTCTTTGTGATTTTAATTTTGACAAATAATTCGGATTGCTTTTGTATGACATTGCTCTAGAATCATTTGGAGCTAAAGAAGCAAATTTTTGCATTTGTTTATTAGCTTCTTCATAATTCCCCTCTGCTTTTAACATTTGAGCGTATTTATAATACACTTCAGGTTTTTGATCTTCTTCAACCAATTTTGCATACCATTTTACAGCTTCTTTGGTATTAAAGACATTATAATAACTATCCGCTAATTGCTGATTGATATAATTATCATTTTGATTTTTATCAACCAATTTTAAATATTCATTAGCAGCTTCAACATATTCAAATCTATCGAATAGTTTATCTGCACTTTTCGTTTTGTTGTTTTGCGCACTTAGTATTCCACTAGCGATTACAAAACTTAAGGTTATATATAGTTTCTTCATGTTTTATCGCTTTTAAATTAGAAATATCGAGGTGAACGAGATACTTTTCTCGGGAAATTTAAATCGAACAACATTATTATCTCATGTGAAGAAGGTGTTGTTACTTTTAAGTCAGATACAATATGATCATATGCATATCCAATTCTAATGTTTGGAGTTATTGCATAATTAACCATTGCACCGTAACTATCATCTAGTCTATATGTAGCACCAATTTCAAACTTTTCATTGAATAAGAAATTTGTTGAAACATCTACAGATGGATCTACATTAAATGCAGATTTTAACATAAAGAAAGGTTTGAATTTTATTTTTTCATTCAAATCAAAAACATAACCTCCAGTTAAAAAGTAATGACTTGCTTCTGAGCCGAACTGATAACTATTATCTTGAACTCTTAAATCTAAATGTTTAGATTTAAGCATGTTTGGCACCGAAAAAGCTAGGTAGAATTTATTTGTGTAATAAAAAAGACCAGACCCAATGTTAAAATAGGTATTACTTACATCTTCAGAAAAAGCAGGATCACCAGAATTAGGCACAAATCCATTACCAATTTCACTAAACAATCCTACTTTATGAAAAGTTAAACCTGCTTTAATACCAAATGCTAATTTATGTTCTCCTCCTAAATTAAGAGTATAAGAGAAATCTCCATATACATTATTTTCTTCTACCGGACCAATTTTATCCGTAATTGCAGACAATCCTAATCCTACATTTTTACCTACAGGTGAGTGACCTGAAAGGGTACCTGTTGTTGGAGCATTTTCAATATCAACCCATTGCTTTCTATATAATAATCCAATTGCAAGATTTTCTTTGCTTCCTGCATAGGCTGGATTTATAACGTTCATATTATACATGTATTGTGTATAATGAGGGTCTTGTTGTGCGTTGGCATCAACAAAAGATAACATTATGCCCAAAGCTACTAAATATAGTTTCTTCATTTTATTTTAAATTTTTAAATACTGCCTTCATTAAGAAGGCAGTAAATTTTATTTTTTATTGTTGTCTGTTAATATATATCCAACCCGTTCTAGATTCCATATCTTCAAAATCAATAGAATAGTAGTAAGTTCCGTCAGGTAATTCATTACCATTATCGGATTGCCCAAACCATTCATCTTCATAGTTTGATTTCTCATATACTTGCTTTCCATATCTATTAAAGATTTTCAATGTTTTAACATTAAATCCAGATAAGTCAAAATAATCGTTTAATCCATCTCCATTTGGCGAAATACCTTTTTGAATAGTACATGCAATCACAGTTACTTGAACATCTACTGGAGATGCACAAAAACTTACATCTGGTGTAAAAGTATAAGTCCCTGTTCCTACAACAGAAGTGTTTATAGATGATGGAGACCACGTTCCTGTAACATTTTCTAACGATGTTGCAGGCAGAGCTGTATCTGTAGAGCCAGAGCATAAGTCTTCAATTGGATTGAAAGTTGGAGTAGATCTTGCCTCTACAATTACCTCTAGAGTTCCTGTACTAGCACACAAACCTGAATCTGGGTTAAAAGTATATAATGTTGAACCAAGAAGACTAGTATCGATTGAACTTTCTACCCAAGTTCCAGTAAATCCTTCAATAGATTGCGAAGGAAATGCGGGAGAAGTTGATCCTTGGCAAATAGTAATACTGCTAAAAGTTGCCTGAGTAGGAGCATCAATTGTGAAAGTTAACGGATCAGAAAAACAGCCTGTTGCAGTGTCATGAGCAACTAAAGTATAAGTTCCAGAACCAACTCCAGTAAATGTAGTTGACGTTTGTGTGGTTGAATTAGTTCCATCACTTAAAATATACTCAAAACTAGAAACAAAAATAGAATAATTCCCTACATCAGAATAATCCTCAGGGTCTATTGCTGTCCAATCAGCTGGATTCCAAGTTAATGTTGGTAAAACCGTTCCAGTTGCAATCCTTCTGTAAGTATAACCAACACCATTAGCAGGAGTAAATATTGAACCATCTGTTGTTCCCCAAGAATCAATATCAACATCTGCACTTGTAGCCAATCTAATGTTATCATTATTGTTTACTCCAGAACATGTTGTAAATGTTAAGTCTGGCGTTACAGTTGAGATATTAGCACTGTTACTTAATTTAATTACCACAACGTCATCATTAGCTAGCATACCACTTAATGGTAAATTACAATTTGCTACAGGATTACCATTAGTATGTACTTTAAGTTTATAATTACTTAAATCTACTGTTGCTCCAGTTCCATTATAAATTTCTACATAAGTTAATGACCCAGATTGAGCATCAGTAATTTCAGAAATAAATAAATCTGAAGGATAATTAGACTGAGAAATTAATGGTGATGTAACTTCTACTATAGCTGTTGGGTTTGCACAAGTGTCAAAATCAGCTGTTGGAACTGGCACAGAAGTTACTGCTACTGTTGCAGTTGTTCCTGTTAAATCAGCACTACATCCAGTGGTTGTATTTGTAATCGATATTAAGTCAATTGTTACACTACTTGTTGGAGCTGGAATAGTTAGTGTATAATTTCCAGACGCATCAAGCGTTATTGATTGATTACCCCCTCCATTAATTGTGTAGATTACGTCTGCATTTGCACTTCCGTTAAAGGTAAATTCAGCATCGCTACCTAAACATATAATATTGTTTGTAGCGATTAAACTGCTAACCTCAGGAAGTGGGTTCACAATTGCTGTATTAGTATCTGTAAGCGCAATATTACAAACTGAATCATATATATTAAGTAAAGAAAGCACCACGTTTCCAACTGCTGGATTAACTACAGTAATGGTAAGGTTACCACTTGCATCAAAAACAGCAGTGCCTGAATTACCATTTACGGTATAATCTAAAGAATAATTTGGTGTCCCTTGCACTGTAAATTCTATATCATTACCAAAACAAACTGGCGAATTTGAAGTTATTTGTGATACAGATGGAGAGAAATTAGTTATTACAATCTCAGTAGCATCTGTTATTACACATCCATTAATTTCAAAAATGAAATTGTTATATACACCCGCATTAAGATTCGGAATTATAATTTCACCTGCAGGACTTGCCGTAAAGTTTGCCGGCCCAACTGTTACTGTATCATCATTATATGTTATACTGTAAGTATCTCCAGAGCTTAAACCTGAAACGGTTATAGATGCGTTTGAGCTACCACATTCTTCATTTGAAAAAGTAAATGTTGGTGTACTTTGAATTGAGAATGTTGATTTGAAATTATTTCCACCATTATTCACAAGTACAGTGTCATTACAATCGGTTGTACTAATATTGTCTCCAACCAATGTATAATATACCTCAACTGTGTAATTTCCAATAGTTGGAACAGCTGTTAAATCAATTGACTGTGAAATATCTGTCCATTTTTGATCTCCTGGATTACAAGTTCCTCCTGAAGGGAAATTTCCAGTACCATCACAATCCTCAACAGTAGTTAATGGAACATCAATGAATGCACCACTAGGCCCTCCAGAAGTTAAATATACTCTATAGTGCATCGTTGCCGAACAAACATTTGAAGTGGTTATATTTTTAAAAGATTTCAATTGACCTCCTTTTAATAATAAGTTACCTGAATTTTGAACATAGTTACCAAAATCATTATTTGTAAATATATTAGACGCAGGTCCAATACTAGCTGCCCCAGAACCAGTTGTGTTAAAATACTCGCCTGGTGTAGTTGTCTGACAGTTTTCAATATTAACAGCGGTTGCAATAGCGTTAAATGTACAAGATGCTAAAATTTCTACATCTATTACCAAAACTTCTGCACATTGAAATGAAGCATCAGGTGTAAAAGTATATTGATAGATTCCTGATACGGAAGTATCTATAGTTGCTGATGGAGTCCAAACTCCTTGAACACCATTGTTTGAAGTGTCCGGTAGTGGTGGAGCTGTTGCTCCTATACAAAATGGTCCTGGCACTGCAAATGATGGAATTGTTTTTTCTAAAACTGTAATTTCAACAAAATCTGAAGTAGCACATAAAGCATTTGTATCAGTTGATTCTACTTGAATAGTATAAGTACCTGGAGCAGTTGGAGTAAACACAACTGTATTACCTGTAGTAGTATTTAATCCCGTACTTGGTGTCCAATTGTAAATTGAATTTCCTCCAGTAGCGTCTAAAGTTATTGTCTCATCAATACAAATAGTCGAATTTGGCTGAGTAATAACTACATCTGTAGTGGTAGACCCACCAGAAGTTATAGTTACAGAATAATCACACTGAGCTCCTGCAAAACCATCTATCATTAAGTAATAATTTTGTCCAGGAACAAGCCCAGTAAAATTCAAAGCATTCACACCAACATTCATTTGTCCATAACAATCTATAACATTTATTGGACCACTACCCGGTGTTACTGCACTGAATATCATGAATTGAATATCACTTCCATTGATACAGTTTCCTACTAATACATCCATAGAAATGGTAGTAGAAGTTGCTTGGAAAGTTAAGAATGAATTGTTCTCAATTGATCCACAAAACGCTGCGTCTAATTCTGGCCAATCTCCTTCGTCATTATATGCTAATGAAGTATTTCCACAATATCCGTTTAGATTACATACAGGTGCTGCTTCTGGGATTACATCTCCAGCAGGTTCCGAACCTCCACAACCAGGAAACAAAGTGTTGAATGGTTTTGGTCCAGACCAAAAACTTGAATCTCCACCACAATCTGCAATTACATAAAATTCGTAATTCGTATTTGGATTTAATCCTGTGGCAAGAAATGAATTTGTGCCTGTTACAGTTTGAGGATAACCTGTTACTGCGTTAGCATAAGGAGGAGTCGGGTAACCACTTCCAACTGGCTGTACAATAACTTGCCAAGTAGTTGCGGTTCCAGCTTCTGTCCATCCTAAAGTTGCTGTTGTGTCTCCAATGTTTGTTACTGTAAGATTCGTTGGGTAAGGACATGTTGGAGGCACAGTACATTGTATAGAAGCGTCCCATCCTGCTAAGTTAGTGAAACCATTTGAAGTGAAAACAAAGGTTAAACATCCATCAGGGGCTGTTGAAACTAAAATTGGAGGAAGTGTTGTTCCAGTATAAGTCCCAATAGGTGTTCCTGTTGCAGTACTTCCATTATATACTGTCAAACTGTCGCTAGTATCTAAATTAAAAGTATTAAAAAAAGCAATTACAACGTTTCCAGGTGTGTCTGGACAAATAGTTGTTGTTGTGTTTTGGTTCGGCAAATAGTTGCCTGTTGGTCCACCTTGATCATAAAAATGATCTCCTGCACAATAGTCAGGATCAGTGGTGAATGTTGAAATATTAGACCAATCTCCAATGTCTGTAGTGGTACATCTTGCTCGAACATATACATCATAAGTTGTATATGAATCTAAAGGAGTAGAATCAAATAGCAATGATACTGGATAAGAATATAAAGGACCATTAACCGTCACATTTTGATAAGGTGTAGTGACTGCTCCTGCTCCTGGAGGTGCAGATCCTGTAGGAACCACATAAATATCCCATTGTGTTGGTGTTCCAGCATGTTGCCAAGTAACATTACCACTTGTTGGAGAAATAGAAGTAAACGCAACGTTTGTTGGCTTAGGACATGTAGGGAAGGGTGTACAGGTAACATTTGCTGTCCAACCTGACCTTACAACAGAACCGTCACTTCTAAAACGGAAAGTTAAAGCACCTGTCGGATTCAACGCTTCAAAAGGACCAGGTATAGTGGTACCCCAATAACCACCTGCTTGACCGCCAGGCACATTTCCTGGTCCATTTGCACTTAATATTAATGCATTTGGATCTGTTGTGTCGCTGTCGTAAACATATAAGGCATCATAGTTAGACTCAGTATTGAATGAAGTGAATGTAACGGTTACATATTCACCTGCATTGGGAATAATTGTAACAATATAATCTTCATTATTGCCATAATCTCCAGCTATACCCCCTTGATCAATGAAATTACCTCCACAACCAGGAGGTAGTGCAGATGTCGTAAAACAATGTGGGCCTGTCCATGCACTTACATTGTCAGATCCACAAACTGCTCTAACATAATAGCAATAAGTAGTTAAACCAGAAAGACCTGTTAAATTATAAGTTGGTGTGCCTGTCGCAGTAACTAGCGTTCCAGTACCTTGAGTAAAACCGTTAGCTCCATATTCAATCTCCCATTGAGTTGCCGTTCCAGGACTAGTCCAGTTTAGTGTTGCAGAAGTTGCTAATGGTGTTGCACCTAAGTTTGTATTATCTAAACATTTAGAATCAATGTTCACATTATCAACAAACCATCTGTCTCCATTATCGTTTTCCATTACAAAAGCGACGTAAAGATTTTGACCAACATAAGCATTCAAATCTACTATTTTTTGAATATAAGTAGTTTGTTCTGCTAGTAATGTACCGTTCATTAACTGTGATTCATCCCATGTTGCAACTGTAGTTGTGAACGAAGATAAATTAGTTTGAGAGGTTGATGAAATTCTAATGGAAAAAGTACTTCCTTGAATTCCAGCCTGTGTTAATTTTGTATAAAAACGAAGTTGACCATTTGCAGGAATTAATACTTGAGGAGTAATGAGCCAATCTTGGGCTAATGTTCCGTCAGCTACGTTTTCTCTGCTTAAATAAGCCGCTCTAGTTCCTTGATATTGTTGTCCAGCAGGGGCAACTTGCCACTTTTGTGCAGTTCCAATGCCATTATCAAGTATTTTCCATGTTCCCGACGTCAAAACCCAGTCGTCTCCTGGAGGGTTAGGAACAGGTGACGAAGTCCCTTCAAAGCCTTCTGTTAATTGGCCAAAGGTTAGTAAGGTGAACATCGACATGAAAAAAAGTAATAATTTTTTCATTCTATAATTTTTTAGTTAAAATTTGATTAATAATCCAAAGTTAACAATAAAATGATGCTATTAAATATCTATCGGTAAAATGTATCAAAACTTCGATAAAACGCTAAATTAAGCTTATTTATTTTTCTTAATTTTGTGCAAATTAAAAAAAACATAACATTGGATAAAAAAAACAGAATATACTTTGCTTCTGATCAGCATTTTGGCGCACCCAATTTTGAAGAAAGTTCCAATAGAGAAAAAACATTCGTAAGATGGTTGGATGAAGTAAAAAAAGATGCTGATGCTATTTTTTTATTAGGTGATTTGTTTGATTTTTGGTTTGAATACAAGACTGTTGTCCCAAAAGGTTTCATTCGTGTTCTGGGAAAACTTGCTGAAATTAGAGATGCAGGAATTCCAATCTATTTCTTTGTAGGGAATCATGATTTATGGATGGATGATTATTTTGAGAAAGAATTAAATATTCCTGTATATCATGATAATATGGAATTTAGTTTTAATAATAAACTTTTTTTAATTGGTCATGGAGACGGGAAAGGTCCTGGCGACAAAGGCTACAAGAGAATGAAAAAAGTTTTCACTAATCCGTTTTCTAAATGGCTTTTTCGATGGTTGCACCCAGATGTCGGAGTGAGGTTAGCACAGTATCTATCTGTTAAAAACAAATTAATATCTGGAGAAGAAGATGTTACTTTTTTAGGAGAAGATAAAGAATGGTTAGTACAATATGCCAAACGCAAATTAGAAACTAAACATTATGATTATTTTATTTTTGGTCACAGACATTTACCTATGATTATAGATGTAGGCGAAAACTCCAAATATGCAAATTTAGGTGATTGGATAGGATATTTTACTTATGGGGTTTTTGATGGAGCATCTTTCGAGTTAAAAAAATTTGAAACTTTAGTGCAATAGATAATCAAGAGTTATCAAATCTATTTTTCCATTTGGAAATAATTCGTGCTTTTCTTGAAATTTTTTCAAAGCGTTTTCTGTTATTTCTTTAAAAATACCGTCACTAGGAATAGTAAACCCTTTTTGAATTAAACGTTTTTGAATTTCGAATACAAATGAGTTTGTATCCCCTATTTTTAAACTAAACTTTTCAGGATTTTGGTGATACATTTCTCTTAATTTCTGCTCTTTTATATATTCCAAATAGTTATCGGTACTGTATCCATATTCTTCAAACAACCTAATATCATTATCCTTTAACCCTTTTTGTTTTAATGTTGACGATTGAATTAAACGACTTTCATAAAATTTCACTGTACCTAGCTTTTTAGAATAATTCGCAAAAGCTGTTTTCGAATCATTGTCATCTTCTTTGGGGTTACGAACATCTAGATCATAAACATTCCATTGTATTCTGACAAAAGCATTTAAATCCTCAATAGCTATAAAATAGTTTTTTAAAAAATTTTGGTCATAATAATCTAAATCTGTTCGATCATTTATAACATAATCTATTCCAGGTGAATGAAAACGCTTATATGTTTTGTATTGACTATAGCCTACAATGGCTAAAATAACAAGTAGTAGTGTTATGATAATTTGTTTCATATGTGTTAAAGTTTATTTGTTAATCAGGAGGTTCAATCCTCATCCAAAAGTTTACATTAATAATCGCTTAATGCATAATAATCATTATTCCCCTTTTTCTAGATCTTGAATGTCCTTTTCTAAATCAAGTTTTCTGAAAGATGGCGATATTAATGCAGTTGTAATCACAGTACCAATTGTCATGCAACCCCCAAAAATCACAGCATTAACAACACCCATTAATTTTGCTGTAAGACCACTTTCAAATGCTCCCAATTCATTAGAGGAGCCTACAAATATTGAGTTAACCGAAGAAACTCTGCCTCTCATATTGTCAGGGGTGTGCAATTGCAAAATAGTATTTCGAATCACGACCGAAACCCCATCTGCAACTCCGCTTAAAAATAATGCCAGTACAGAAATCCAAAATATTTCAGACAACCCAAATATAATGATACTTAATCCAAAAATAAAAATAGCGGTAAGTAATTTTATTCCAGCATGTTTATTTAATGAAAAATAGGCGGCAATAATCATGGTTAGGATAGAGCCTATTGCAGGAGCTGCCCTTAATATTCCAAAACCTTCCGAACCAACTTTTAAAATATCTTGTGCAAAAATTGGCAATAGTGCTACTGCACCTCCAAAAAGAACAGCAAACATATCTAAAGAAAGGGCACCAAGAATGGTTTTATTTTTAAAAACAAAGCGAAGTCCTTCTTTTAAACTTTGCAAAACGGGCTCTCCAATTTTTGGGTTTAAGATTGGTTTTTTCGAAATTTGACTTAATCCGAATAAGGCAAAAAGAGTAAATGCAAAAACCAGACAAAGTGACCAATGCACCCCAATCATACCTATTGAAACTCCAGCTAATGCAGGACCAAACATAGCACCCATTTGCCACGTAGAACTGCTCCATGTAGCTGCATTTGGATAATTTTTCTTGGGAACAATTTGAGATAATAAAGAAAAAACTGTTGGACCAATAAAGGAACGAACTAACCCCCCAAGAAAAACTAGAATATAAATAACCCATAGAATATTTGAAGCTGTTAGTTTTTCTTTAATACTTGGAATCGTTATTAAAAAAAGGCCTAAACTAATAAATGAAAAACCAACGAGGCATTTTACCAAAAGTCCTTTTTTTTCATTTTGATCTACAATATGCCCTGCAAACAAAGCCATGCCTACAGCAGGAATGATTTCCATTAGCCCGATGAAACCTAAAGAAAATGGGTCTTTTGTTAAACTGTAAACTTCCCATTCAATAATTACAAATTGCATTGCCCAAGCAAACACCATTGCAAAACGCATTCCTAAGAAAAATCGGAATTCTTTAAATCTCAAGGCCGCATATGGATCTTTTTTAACCATTATTCTCTTGTATTGCTCTTAAATTAAGTTGTATAGATATATTGTTGTTCCATTCGTTTTCTTCAAGAGAATACGCAATTTGGAAACGTTTTTGATTTTTTGTCAAAGATACACTTTTCCCTAACCCAAAACCAATTGCTCCCAGACCTTCATTAATGTCTTGCTTTATAAAAAGTTTCAGATGTTCTCCCTCATTACCTAATGTTTTTCCATAGCCTGTATCATAGCAATTAGAAGACATGAAAACGGGATGCATGTTTTGTGGCCCAAAAGGTTCAAACTGTTTTAGTATTCGAATGAGCTTTGGTGTAATATCTGAAAAATTAATCTCTAGATCAATACCAATTTCAGGAATTGACAACTCTGGTGGAATGGTTGCTTTCACAACAGCCTCAAACGCATTTTTGAACGCGCTATAATTTTCTTCTTTTAGTGTCATTCCAGCAGCATACATGTGTCCGCCGAATTGCTCCAAATGATCTGCACAAGATTCTAAAGCATTATAAACATCAAAATTTTGTACAGAACGTGCAGATGCAGCAAGTTTATCTCCGCTTTTTGTAAATACTATAGTAGGTCGATAATAGTTTTCAACCAATCTAGAAGCAACAATACCAATCACGCCTTTGTGCCAATTTTCATTATAAACGACAGTTGAAAATGAATTTTGTTCATTGTTCTGTTCTATTTGTTGCAATGCTTCTTTTGTAATTTGTTTATCTAAATCTTTACGATCTGCATTGAATTTTTCTATCTCTGAGGCAAACTCAGTAGCCTGTTCTAAATTAAACTCGGTTAATAAACGAACAGCATAGTCACCATGTTTTATTCTTCCTGCAGCATTTATTCTAGGAGCTATAACAAAAACCACATCGGTTATGGTCAAGGTTTGTTTCTTTATGTTTTGAATCAATGCTTTAATTCCTGCCCTCGGATTTGTATTGATTACCTCCATACCAAATTTAGCCAAAACTCTGTTTTCTCCTGTCATTGGAACAATATCGGCAGCAATTGCAGTAGCAACTAAGTCTAAATAAGGAACAAAATCTTTAATTGACTGGTTTCTTTTTGAGCCAATAGCTTGTATCAATTTAAAACCAACACCACAACCACATAATTCATCATAGGGATAATTGCAATCCTTTCGTTTAGGATCTAAAACGGCAATTGCATTAGGCAGTATATCTCCTGGTCTATGATGATCACCAATTATAAAATCAATCCCTTTTTCCTTGGCATAATTGACATGTTCTATCGATTTTATTCCGCAATCTAGAGCAATAATCAAGGTAATATCATTATCTTCTGCAAAATCAATCCCTTTATAAGAAATTCCATACCCTTCTGCATAGCGATCGGGAATATACGTAGCTATTTTAGGGTAAATCGTTTTTAAATAGCTAGAAACTAACGCAACAGCAGTGGTTCCATCAACATCATAATCACCAAAAACCATAATGGTCTCCTTGTTTTCGATTGCTTTTTCAATTCTCTGTACCGCTTTATCCATATCTTTCATTAAGAAAGGATCATGCAAGTCGTTCAGAGTAGGGCGGAAAAAAGATTTTGCTTCTTCATAGTTAGTAACTCCTCTTTGTAGTAATAAAGTAGCAACAATTTCATCTACTTGAAGGGAGTTTTGTAGGGCTTGTATCGTTTCTTTTTTTGGCTTTTCTTTTAAATTCCAACGCATAATTTTAAAAATTTAGAATTCGACTTTTTTTCGGCTTGTAAGTTTGAAAGACAAATTTAGTATTAAAATTGAGGTGAACTTATTTTACCAATGCAAAATAGGTATTAAATTGCATTTTTTAGTCTTACAAAATTTTAGTTGTCTACTTGAATTCATAGGATTAATTAATGTTAATCTATTATTTACAAGAACAATTGATCAGCCAATAATCTTATCTTACCAAAATCAACTCACGACCTTTAACCCTCAAGATTAGTATTTTACTTTATAAAAAGTAATTGTAATAATTCACAAAACATCTGTCTTTTTCTAATCATTTAACCCAATTCTGTTAGTTTTCAATTATCTTTTTTATTTTAAATATTTAATTACTGATAAAAAAACAGATTAGTTTCTGAAAAAAAAACATTCCGAAAATTAATGAAGAAGAAGGTTACCCTTTCTTCCTATTCTTATTTTGACCTTTTCTTTTATACCAAGATTTACTCCTCTTATACCAAAATATCAAAAACTAATAACCTTTTTTAAGATTTTACCTTAGTAATTCCTCAACTTTGAATTGTAATAAAAATCTAAATATCGATTAAGTAGCTACAATCAAGTTTTGATTTACAAGGCAGATTCCGAAAAGCCTATTTTTAAATAGAGTAGGAAAAATTTATTTAAATTATTAAAAAATGTTTAAGAACAACGATAAAATTACGCTAAAAACGTCAGATGATTATTATTTAGCATTAACAAATGAGACCCAACTACATTTGAGTGAAGATCAAGACGAAGCAATAGTCTGGACAGTTAATTTCAATGAGAATAACACATTGGGATTCAAATTTCAACTTGAGATTGATTCTGTGGTTTATTTTATAAATAACGATGCGTTAAATGGTTATATATACCTTGTGACAGATTCTAGCTTAAGTGGAACAAACTGGAGCTGTGCACCAACATTAAATAATTCTGGATTAGAAAATACAGTTTTATTTGTTGCTTTAACCCAAAATGGGCAAAGCCGATTTATGAATGGGACTGGTTTTAATTCAGTATTAAATGCAGTCGCATTTCCATCATTAACCGAAACTATAACAAGTAATAGTTCAGTTTGGTCTTACAGTATTAAATAGATTAACAAAACTTTTGACCAATAGCTATTCCCTCAGGAAATTACAACAAAAAACTCATTTGATTAGCAAAATTAAATGAGTTTTTCTTATTTTTTAAGTACTATAACAAACACCTATTTTTATTTGGTGAAATCTTCTCTTACGTAAAAAACACACATACAAATTAAAAGCAAAAATTATAAAAATTTTTAAAACTAACTATAAGTGTAGGCTATAGGCTCGTAATATTTGTTGACGCTTTTTTGATTCTATTATCAGATTTTCAAAAGGATTAGTGTTTGACTTAATATGAAATTTTAAGCATAGGTTATAAAATCTGTTTTATGTGAAGCGACTTTTTTTACTCAATAACCTATCTGAAAAAAAATAAAAAAAGTATTTTTGAATAAATAAAATCAAATCATGCAAATTCAAGGTCAAATAGTTGACATTATCAATAAAAGAATCTACTCTGGTGAAGTTATCGTGATTAATGGAAAGATAAAAGAAATAATAGAGAAAGAGCATACTGTACAACATTTTATTATGCCTGGTTTTGTAGATGCTCATATTCACATTGAAAGTTCCATGTTGGTTCCTTCCGAATTTGCTAGAATTGCGGTGCTGCACGGAACAGTAGGTACAATTTCCGACCCACATGAAATTGCAAATGTTTTAGGAAAAGAAGGCGTTTATTACATGATAGAAAACAGTAAAAAAGTACCTTTAAAGTTTCATTTTGGAGCTCCATCGTGTGTACCTGCTACTACTTTTGAAACCGCAGGAGCTGTCATCGATTCAGAGGATATAAAAGAATTGTTAACGTCTTCGGATATTCATTACTTAGCAGAAATGATGAATTATCCTGGTGTTTTGTTTGATGATGCCGAAGTGTTGAAAAAAATAGCTTGGGCAAAACATTTTGAAAAACCTATAGATGGTCATGCTCCTGGATTGAGAGGAGAGTCTTTAGAAAAATATATAAAGTCTGGAATTAGCACCGATCATGAATGTTTTACCTATGAGGAAGCTGCCGAAAAATTATCGTTGGGCATGAAAGTCATCCTTCGTGAAGGAAGTGCCGCTAAAAATTTTGATGCACTCATTGATTTGTTGCCTAACAATTATGAAAACATGATGTTCTGTTCCGATGACAAGCACCCAGATGATTTAATCGTTGGTCACATCAACACGATTTGTGCAAGAGCAATTGCAAAAGGAATGGATGTCTTTAAGGTATTGCAAGTGGCTTGTATTAATCCTGTGAGACATTACAATATGAATATTGGGCAGTTGCGCGAAAATGATGCAGCCGATTTTATAGTAGTAAAGGATTTAATTAATTTCGAAGTTCTTCAAACTTTTATTGAGGGTGAGCTTGTAGCAGAAAACGGGGTTTCAAATATTAAAAAAATCAAATTCGATTGCCCTAATAATTTTAATATTAAACCCAAACAAATAGCAGATTTTGAAGTAAATAGTCTAGCCAAAACAATAAGAGTGATTGAAGCTTTAGAAGGGCAATTAATCACAAACGAAATTCATCATAAATCATTCATTCAAAACGGAAAATTAGTTTCTGATATTGAAAATGACATTTTAAAAATGGCTGTTGTCAATCGATATCAAGATGCAAAACCCGCTGTTGCATTTATAAAGAATTTTGGATTAAAAAAGGGAGCTATTGCTAGTTCTGTAGCACATGATTGTCATAATATAGTGGTAGTTGGCACAAGTGATGAAGAAATTTGCAATGCCGTTAATGTATTGATTGCCAATAAAGGAGGGGTTTGTGCGGTTAATGGCGATGTGCAAAAGGTATTACCATTGCCCGTAGCAGGAATCATGAGTGATAAAGATGCTTGGGAAACAGGCAGGCTGTATCAGGAAATTGACGCTATGGCAAAAGAATTTGGAAGTCTGTTAAAAGCTCCCTTTATGACGCTATCTTTCATGGCTCTTTTGGTTATTCCCGATTTGAAACTTTCAGATAAAGGTTTGTTTAGCGGAACTAGTTTCTCTTTTATAGACCTAGAAGTGAAATAAAAAAGATAGCAATTTAGAAAATTGCCATCTTTTTTCGAATGGATATAGTGGACCATTATACAAGAGCTTCTTTTTCAAATACTATACCATTCCAGCCAAATTTGAGAAAGTTTCTAATATTTTGATGATCATTTTCATTTGGTGTTTCAAGCACTTTTTGATAATGCTCTCCAAAAAGGGAAAGAGTTTCCAATTCGCTTAAAGAATATTTTTTCGCAAATGAAAACACTTTACAAGAACCATTATTGCTGTTTTCTTCGTTTGTAATCTCACCATTTTTAAAAGAAGTAGGTGAAAAAGAAAAGTGAGCATCTATTGTTTCTATTACTTCAGCAAAAACAATATTTTCAGATTGCTTTGCTTTGTTGAGGAGTTCTAAAATTGTCATTATTTATTATGAAAAAAAGTTTTTGTTTCAATGGTTGCAAATTTCCTAAACATTTCCATTACACCACAATATTTATCCACAGACAAATCGACTGCTCTTTGTAATTTTGGTTCATTAAGATTATTACCATAAAAATGATATTCAACAGTAACAGCATCATATATTTTTGGATGTTCTTCGGTTAAGTTCGCATTGGTTTCAATCTTAAAATCATCAACCTCTAGTTTCATTTTTTCAATTAACGAAGCAATGTCTAGACCAGAACAACCTGCTAAAGAAGCTAACATCATTGCTTTTGGACGCAATCCAGCACCTTCACCACCATTTTCTGCCCCTGCATTGATTAATAATGTTTCGCCACTAGGATTAGTAGATTCGAATTGCATTTTTCTTTTCCAAGTTGTAGTTACGCTATGTGTTGTCATTTTTATATCTAATATTTAAGAAAACAAATTTACAGAATCTTATCGAGAAGTCGATTGTTTGCTGTGTATTATTACATACCTAATCTAATATGTCGCATGAAGTAAGAAACCAGAAAATCTAAATTAAAACAGATACTACCTTTTGCTTTTTGCCATAGATGTACTAAAGAGCATTTGATTTTTTTTTGTGACAAACGTGTTTATTGTTTTCTGTTTGTCACAAAAAGTGTGGCATTTTTAATTTTAAAATCAATTTTGCCACAAAACTGTGATAATTTATTTTTAATAATAAAAAAAATCACAAGTGTTATTTTATAGAAAAAATTCGTTCGAAAATTTAATTTTACTAATTATTTCATTACATCCTTTTTTAGGACAGTATCTTTTGTATTACAAGAAAGTCTTGTAATATGCTTTTTACTTTATTGTAAAAACAACAAAACCACTCCTTTTTATAGAGTGGTTTTTGCTTTTTTTATTATTTGCTACGAGGTCAGGAGACCATCGTAGAGCTATTCGTTTTTATAGGAACTTCTCGAAGAGCTGGAGCTGCGCTAACGTTGCCGTGATATATCCGCGCTATCTGGGCACTCCATTTCATACGCTTTTAATTCTTCTAACTCTTTTGCTATTTTTAAAGACCATTCCTTTTGTTTTTCTTCGTTAAAATATACTTGATTATCATAAATATCATTATACTTATTACATTCTTCTATAAAGGTGTTATACTTTTTTTGATACACTTCTATTTCTTTAACATTTTTATTACTAAGACTATCATAAGCTTTTCTAATTTTCCGAGCATATATTTCAAATATGTCAAAGTGTAATTGTTCATGTGCTAATGTCTCTTTATCATTTACAACAGTCCACGATTTATTTTTTATAAAATAACATTTAATATCAAATTTTGGAACACCATTAATTGTTCTGCCATTTTCGGCTTTAATTTCTCCACTTGTTCTAGCTATAATAAATTGATTTATTGAGTCATTTCGTAAACCTTTAAAATCTTCCCAAATTAATTTGTATTCTGAACACCATTCAATTTTGTTTTTATCTTTTTGAAAATTATTTTGAGTTCTAAATAAGTAACAATTTATAGAAGCTAATGGGAACACCATTAAAAAAAGAATAATTGTTTTTGACATTTTATTTTTCATTTTTAATTACAAAGGTAGCTGAAGAATTATTTTTAGAGACAGTTCCTACACCAACATTCAACCTTTTCCAATCTATGCCTCTTTCTATAAAAAATCTTTCTATAGCTTTTGCTCTTGCTAACATTATATCTTCGAATGTGGCTTTTTTTCCATTTAAATAAGATTTGGTTTTGGTAGTCTCAGTACCAGTGGCTCCCCAAGCATTACCTAAAATCAATACTTTTAATTGTGGAAAATCTGTTAAAGTTTTTATCAAATCTAATAATATTTTATCATTTCCTAACTTATCATCTTTTTTCATTCTATCTGAATTAGATTCAAATGAGATTTTCCTGTCAATAGTAGTTCTATCTCCTTCTTCAAGTTTTTTATCATCTATAATAACAGAAGAGGGAAATGGAAGCACGGTTGAAAATGTTATTTCTCCAACATCAGAAAGAAAATTGATTTCAGGTGATTTTAATGCAATTCTACCACTAAATCCAGAATTAGGACATATATTACAAGGAGTTTCATTACTTGATTTTTCTTTTTTTTCTGCTGCTTTTTGTCTAGATATTCGCCAGCCAGTAGCTCTTGACCAACTTTTATCTCTTCTTCCACCAGGTAATAAATTGTCTTTTCCAAATACTATCTTGTTAAACGTTCTACATAACCAACCACACTTGCCTAGTCCATAAAAATCTATATACACAACAGGGTTGTCATCTGCAAAAACATAGGGAGACTGGTAGTTTACAAAATCAGCCATTGGATCCATAATCATAAACCGTGCCAATGCCGGGTCATAAAGTCTAGCTCCTAAATCATACATATTCAATCCTAGCTCTGTTTGCAATTCTTTACCGTTGTATTTATAGTTATAATTAGGTTGTGCATTATTAGAATTATACCCAGAATGTTTGAGTCCAAAAGGATAATAATGGCTTTCTTCTAATATTGAACTAATAAAATAATCTACGCAATTCTGAATTGGGACACCTTTATTATTATAACTGGTGGTGCATTCTTGTATGTATTCATCTCCTAATATTCCATTTTCATCAATATCGGAATAACTTACTCTAACATTCCCTAAGTGATCAGTATAATTAAATACATAACTGTATTTGTTTTCGTTATATTGATATTTCACATAACCTTCTGCGTGTGGGAAAAACTCTAGACGAGATCCTATATACTGGAATCCTGCCAAATAAGTAGTCTTATTGGTTACGGGTGTAGGGATAGGATTTGTCCATGTAGGTTCTGGTGTTGATGTCACTCTTTTTTCTAGTTTTGTTCCTGTTGCATTGTAAATATAGAAAAACTAAGGTAATGTTTTACACACTTTTTAAGACGTTACCTGACCAAGAAACTAAAAACCACATCTTTGCTACTATAGATGCTTTTATTGCTAAAAATAAAATACAATCTATTTTAAAGTAGTTTTCTTTAACTCTATAAAACAACAAAAGCACCCTTTTTTACAAGAGTGCTTTTTGTTTTTTTATTTACCACACGAAAGGATTCGTGCGTAGCCAAGGTTTTTATGAGTAAAAAATCTTAGTCATATAATGTATTATTGCATCAATTTTATTTAAACTCTCAATCTTCGCAATAATATCTTGAGTGTTATCCGCAGAATCCCATATTCCTTTTTTTAACTCTTTTTTTATTTTTTTCTTTACTTCTTCAATGGAACATTCGATTGGCTTATCTTTAATTATTAATTCTACTATTATTTTTTGATTAAAAAATATATTATACCCACCAAATATACCATATCCTTTAAGTTTTTTAGCATCTTCTATTTTGTGCAAAAAGCCTTCTGAATCAACAATATTCATGTTTTTATAAAAACCCTTCTTTAATGCTAAACTAGAACATATTAAAATATCATCTTCTGTTCTAGCTATATGCAATCCCGAAGAAGAAAAAGCTATTATAGGATATTTTAAATTATTCTTCATCATTTGTTCCTTCATTATCAGTAGTATTCTCTGTTTCTATATTTCTTAACATCAAAGAATGTCCTATAGTTGAAGTTATTGCTGTTTTAAACCAAATAGGACTACCGTAATAAGCCTGTTGTAATGTGTTGAATGCATTTGCACCATTACCATGTACAGATGTATGAAAAGCAGGACTTTTCATCGGCATTAAATTCCACATTTGATTTTTAAACTTCCAAGCTAAACCAGTTCCTGTTTTTTGCCCATTCCTTCTAAGTAGCCAATGATGTAAATGTTGACCTGGTTGTGCAAATCCTTTTGTGCCATAAAACCTTCTCCATCCAGTCCCTCCCCATGAAGAATAATTTTTAGTCATAGCTATTAAGCCTCCTTTTGCAACTCCTGTTATTAATGCTTTAACTAAAAAAACATCAGAAATTGCTAAACCCGTGTAAAGTGCTCCTTGCCAATAGTTCCCTTTTTGAAAGTGGTCAACTGCCGACCTACCAGAACCCCAAATAGGTATCATACTTTCCATCGTTCCAGGCTGTCCTACTGATTCTGTACTCTCTTCGGTCGATTCTTCCGAAGTTTTTGGACTATTACCTGTAACAACAACTTCATCTAATTGTCCATCTTCTCTAGTCCATTGCCCATTTTCATAAAGATACACACCTCCGCCAGTTGAAGTATATCTTGATCCTTCTGTAGGATCTTTTACGTTTTCTTCACATTCAGGGCATAATCCTGTTGGATCAATAAAGTATAGAGGATTATTAAAACCAAATGCATAAGGGGAGGCATCAGGAAAGAATTCAGCCATTACATCTATAGAGTTAAATCTACCTAAAGCATTATCATATTGACGATAATCCATAGCGGTAACATTCAATCCAAGTTCGTTTTGCCATTCTTGCCCATTGAATTTGTATTTTAGTAAAGAATTTGTACTATTTACGTTAGAATTGTACCCTTCATGTTTCAGTCCAAATGGGTAGTAATGATTTTCTTCTAAAATTGCAGAAACATATAAGTCTTGACATGGAGGAGGTGTTGGTCCTATTTGTTTAGGACATTCCTGTATGTATTCATTGCCTAAAATTCCATTTTTATCAATATCAGAATAACTTACCCTAATATTTCCTAAGTGGTCAGTATAATTAAATACGTAGCTATACTGGTTTTTGTCATACTTTACATAACCTTCTGCATGTGGAAAAAACTCTAATTTGTTGTCTTTATACTGGAAGCCTGCCAAATAAGTTGTCTTATTGGTTACGGGTGTAGGAAAAGGATTGGTCCATGTGGCTTCTGGTGTTGATGTCACTCTTTTTTCTAGTTTTGTTCCTGTTGCATTGTAAATATATGTAATTTTTTTATTTACATCGTTATTGAAAACAATCTCAGTGGGTAGATTTAAATGATTATAAACAATATTCGTTATTTCCTTATTTTTGTCTTGGGTCATATTTCCATTGGCATCATAGAAAAAGTCGTTATCGGTATTGATTCCGTCTTTGAAGCCCTGTGACGAATTGGAACTGTCATCTACTTTTACTAATTGGTTTTTAATAGTAGCATCATAGGTATAGACTAAGTTATCAATATTTGGACTATATCCAGGGTCGTTTACAGTACCAAATCGGTTTAATGTTTGAATATTTCCATTTTTATCATACGTTAAAGCTTCTTTATAATCGTTTGGTGCAGTTGTTTGCCCTACTTTGGAATAGTTGGCATTTAGCAATCGATTTAACCCATCATAGGTATATTCATATTTTCTCAGGGTATTATCTGTACTTGTTTTCCAGTAAGTTTCGGCTATGTTTCCGTTGAACAATGCTTTTGTAGCATCAGTTGGATTTTCATAGCTAATTTTAAAAGCAAATAAATCGGTACCTATATTGTTCACATCATTAATAGCTTTTAGCCATCCTCTAATGTTATAGGTGTAATCTACTTTTTGCAATCCATTAGTAGTTGGAGATAGATCTTCACCACCCACTTTTTTGCTAATGAGCTGTCCTAGCTCATCATAGGTGTTTTTGGTGATTAATTGTTCTGGTAGGCTGTTAATTTGCTGTTTATGCAGGGTTAAACGGTCTTGAGCAGAGTAGGAGAAACGATCGGTAATTGTTGTTGTTGAACCGTTGGTGTCATATTTATGCTTAGTAATGGTATATGCTGTTTTTCCAGCCCAATCGAGTTTGCTATCTACTTCGGTAAAACCACCTAAATAGGTGTCGGTATGACTGCGAATGGGTCTGTAACGATCATCATATAGCGTATAGGATGTTTCTGATGCGTTTGGCGCGTTGCTGTCTAATACTTTTGTCCATGAGCCTGTTAGTAGTCCTTTTAACTTGCTTGCTGTTGTTACTGTATATTGTCCTTCTACTTGTGTGGGTAGTGCTACGGATAAGAAATCATAATTATCATAGTAGTTTTTGGTTAAAATATCGTTGGCACTTAAAACAAAAGGATTACTTCCTACATTAATGCTGTTTTGATTGCCTGTTCTATGGTTTGAAGAAACACGCATTTGTTTCCAACCGGTTTGCGTTACGCGTCCAAAGGTGTCATATTGGGTGATCATCCAGCCAATGGTTGCACCTCCATAGGGTGTGAAAGCAGGTCCTGTGGCAACGGGTCGGTCTAGTTTGTCATAGACAATAAATTCCCATTGCTTGCCGGGTAGTTTTTTTTCTACTAAACGGTTGCGAGAATCATATTTGTATTGGTAGCCTAGATTATCTAAGGTTGTTTGTGAAACGTCTCCGTTTGCTAATGGTGGAATAACATAGGTAAGATTACCAAATTGGTCGTAGATATAATAGGTGTCGTGAGGTTCTGTTAGACCTTTGTTATTGATATTAAAAGAACGTTTTAGGACAACTTGTCCTTCTTTGTTTTTGTATTCTTCGGTGGTGTTGTTTTTTCCCGATGTCCAATTTTCGTCTTTTATAATGCTTTTGTATAATTCATTAGCATTAAAATAGCCATTATCTTGAATTAAAATATCAAATATCTTAAATGATAGATTCCATGTAGCTGTAGCTTGAAAAAATTTTACTTTATCATTAGTTTCATTGTTTTGGTAATCGAATTTTATTTCTTTACCGCTTCCCATTACCCAAGTATTTCCAGGAGCAGCTTGTTTAAAAACACGTCCTAAGGGTGACGCTTCTAGTTCTCTTTCGCTGAATGGATTAGTTGTCGTTTCAAAATTTGCATTAGCTGTTAGAGCTATATTATTAGTGCCATAGAAACTCATCACTTCATTTTGTTTGATATCTAATGATGGTGCAGTAGAGGATATGAAAGGTAAAAAATCTCTGGTTTGCCTTCCAAATTCATCATAGGCTATATGGGTAACAATGTCTTTCCCTGTGTTGGATTGTTGGTGTGCAATTTGTTGAATGGGTCTTCCTAGTCCATCGAAATAGCTCACTTGAACGGTGACATGAGCGGGATTGTTTACATCTATTATTGTTGATGTGCTGGGTTTTTTGTATGTGGTACTTTTTACCCAGTTTTGATCTTGACTTTGTCCTAGAACCAAAATGGGGATTAGTGATAATATAGTGAAAATTAAATTTTTCATATTACATAATGTATATCTTTTGGTTATGCAAGATGATAATTGTATCGTTTGTTTATGGTTTTTCTTCATCTTGAATTAGTTTTTATAGTGATATTCGTTCTCGCTTAAAATATTTTCGTCTTTATCTTTTACAAATTGTAAACGATTGAAATTATCATAATGATAGGTAATTTTTTCTCCTTTAGGATCGGTTACTGTGCTTATGCCAATGAGTGGTTTGTGAGTGTAGGTCGTAACCATAGCGTTTGGAAGTGCGGTTCGCAAAGCGTTTAGTGCGGTCATAAGACTGTTTTCATCATTGCCATTAGAGAGTGTTTGCAAATTGGCTTCATAGCTTTGCACTTGTGCATAGGTTGCGTTTTCAATTTTTGCGATGGGTAAGGTTTTGTTATAACCCCAAATCACAGCAGTTGGAACAGCACCTTCTATAGTAAACTGTGTAATATTTCCTTTATTGTCATAATTGTCATAGATTATTTTAGTTTCAGACGCAAGGTTTTCTTTTGAAATTAAAATATTTTTTGGTTGCAATAGATTGCTTGTACTGAGATCTTTTGCGAAAACTTTTTCTTCTTCAGAGATTTTTTGGCTGTTTTTAAAAGTTTGAATAACAATTGGAGTATTAGTCAAATTAGCATTTTTTAAATCATTTACAAATGGTTTTGCAGACATTTGAGTGTCTTCTGGAAAAAAATACTTTGTTTCAAAAACATTACCCATTGTTCCAATAGTTTTCTCTTTTGATATTTTTAGATGTTTATTACTTTCAAAATAATTAGTTTGAGTTTGAGTTATAGGAACACCGTTATTATATTCAATAGTGGTTAGTGAATTTAGAGAAAAGTTGTTGAAGTATTTTTTATAAGCTTGAACCCATTTTCCAGATAGATGATGAATAGTTACGTAATTATTATCATCTAAAGAAGTATTTGTGTTGAAATCTGTTATATCATTGTAGGTATATACTTTTTTCTTCAATAAAACGTTTTGATTTGAATATACACTTTCTACTAAAGGCCTACCTCTTAAAACACTTCTATCCATTCCATATAAGTTTTTAAAATTCTTATAAAGATTTTCCGGATATGCAGGATACATGTTGATGGCATAAACCCTTAAGTTTTGGGAATAGGGAGTTAGTTCATCAGGAAAATTTTCATAACTTGTAAATTCGTGTTCGATATAGCCATTGTTATTCGTTATTTCAAATACTTTTTTATAACCAACATTGTAGCTGTCTAATGTGTTTTCTTGAACGTTCGAACTTGATTTAATGAATAATTTTGAGGAAAAAGAAGAGCCATCTGTAAAATGAATATAATATATATATCTTGGCCAATTCATCAATATCCCTGAAGATTCACTTGAGTTTAAATTTGTAGTATATTTATATTCTCGTTCATTTTCAATTATGCCGTTTATGGAAAAATCATATTGTTTTTTTATCCGAGCTCCTCCACATATTCCACTATTATTTGTTAATACTGGTAAAAAAGAACTTGATGAGTTTCTCTCTATTCTCTTCCCATAATAATGAGGTTCATATTCAAAAATACTGTAGCCTTTGGTTGGATAAACTATTTTCTTTAACAAGCCTACATCATATTTAGAGATATTAGTATCTCTAAATGTATTATCTAATGTATAGTCTCCTGTAGAAACATCGTAAGTATCGTATGGAGCAAGTAAAAGATTATTGTCATTTCCATTCCAATACCCCCAATGATCTATTCCTTTGGTGTCATATTTTGGTAGATTATCGGTATTGTAATATTCAAAAGAATAAAAATTAGTAGAATCAAGTTCGCTAATTTTATGTAGAAAAGGTCTTTTATTTGTACCACCTAAATGCTGGTATTCAAAAGAGGTTTGTCTTATTAAATTGTTTTTGAAAAATGTTTGTATGTTGCTTAAAACAAACTCGTTAAAATACATATTAGCGTTGTCATGGTGTTTGATTGGGTATCCTAAATTTGTATAGTTTACAGCTATTTTATAGTCGTTATATACAACTGATTCCAATATTGATTTTTTTATCAGTGCAAAATATTTATTGCCATTAGGTGAGCTTGAGTTAATGCTCATACAAAATGATGGACTAGCACAATTTAGAACTTCATTACTTCTAACACCATCTTGATTGTAACTCTCTAAGCTTAAAAGCTGAGCATTATTTATAAAAACATTATTTGGGACACCATGCATATTGCAAAATAATTCATGATTTTCTAAACTTCCAGATTTATAATTGAATGAAATTCTATCATTATTGGTTAGAATTACTTCAGAAATACTAAATGAGTTAATATATGGGAATCCTGAAAAATAGTCATACATACTTGCTCCAGATTCGCTTTTTTGATATGTAACTTCATATTTAGAGAAATCTCCCCCAAAAACATATTTTATCCCTTTTCCATCAATAAGCGTTATTTTTGAACTAGGAGGAATACAAAAACTATTACCACCGTAGGTTTGCATTTCTGAAATGTCTACTTTTAGATCTGGATCATTAGATTTTACTAACACGATACCATTATTCCCAATCATAAATTCCCCATTTAAACCCATAATTGAAAATCGAAATAAATCTGGTTCTCCCTCATATCCCTGAGAAGAAGGACCTATACGCCAATCTATGCCATTGCCGACAACAGCACCAGCACCACTATTAAGATCAAAAAGCTGCACGTTTGTGTATTGGTTTAATCTAACACCAGTTAAAAAACCATGCAAGTTTTGTCCACTCCCAAAAGGAGAAGAACCATTTTCTAAAGGACTACCAATATACTCGTCAGGAATATTGTTTAAACTGCGAGTTATTCGACCTCCCAAAAATAGTGACCAATTTACACCTGCAATTTCGGATTTTTTGTGTGGGACAAAACCAGATGAATCATAGCTAAGAATTGCTTCAATCGTATTATCATTGGAAACTGGGAAAGATGCAATTGGGATATTTAAATCAATATTCCCAACATGTAGATTTGTTGGTATATTGCCTTTTTTTTCAAACGCATGCGTTTCGGGGGTTTTAATCTCAACTTTGTTAAATGTGCTTAATTGACAAAATGCTACTTGCGCACATGCAATTAATATTAGTGTTGTTATTTTTTTCATTTTTTTTTATTTTATTATTTATTAACCTTCACACTTCCGTGTTGGGTATTGATTCTAATTTTAATAAGACAAATTCCATGTGGTAAATCACTAATCTCCATGGAAATGGGTTTTATCTCCATAAACTAAGGAATTAGAAAGCATCCTAAATATAGCCACCGTCTTTGGTGGGTGCAATGCTAAGGAGCCTTTCCATGCCGCTTCCTCCAATGGTTCTCTGCCACATTTCTTGTCCTTTGGTATTGAGTTTAATAACCCAAAAATCTTCTAATCCTTTGTTGTAGTCTTTTTTGTCGATTCCTTTATCTGACAAAGAAGTGCCTCCAAGAATAAAACCACCATCGTGGGTAATGGCAATGCTTTGCAATAGGTCTGCTTTGTTGCCTCCAAAGCTTTTTTGCCAATCCATATTGCCGTGTTCGTCCATTTTCCAAAGCCAATAATCCAAATCGCCTTTGTTTTTTTCTTCTTTGTTTCCGTTTTTATCGGAAATGGAACTTCCAGCCAAAATGAACCCGTAGTCTGGGGTTGCAATGGCGTCATAAAGGTATTCGGCATGCTTGCCACCATAGGATTTTTCCCAAAGGATGTCTTGGGCAGACATGTAGGTTGCGCTAGTTACTAGTGCAAGCGTACAGATTTTCAGTTTGCTATACATAGATGTAAAAAAATAATATGCTTGTAATTAGGCTACAAAGCTAAATGATTATTGTTTGCGTGTCAATGCGTATTTATACGTAATTTTCATACTTTTTGGCTGTTTTTTTTCGTAGAAATACGTACGTATTTCTACGATTTCTTTTTTATATAGATGCTAAAAAGGAAAAAAGGTTGGGAGGTGTTTCATTTTTTTATGTTGTTTCTGTAATAGTAGTTTTATAGTTATACGTTATTCAAGATTAATAAGTTACAAAAATGTGTAAGTTTTTTTTTCGTTTGTAAAAATAATGAGTTCGTTGTAATTTTCTACTATAAAAAAACAAGTTGTACTCGAAATTCTTGAATTTCGAGTTGCTTTTTGAAAATAGTTGCGTTAGCTTTTGGTTTTTTAAAAATAAAATAGTATAAATTTTGTGGTAAATGGTGTAATTTTGATTTGAAATGGATGCTGTGACAATTTTTATTTTGAAACACAAAACGTCACGGTTTTTGTGTCAATTTTAATTTGAAATGGATAATGTCACACTTTCTGTGACAAAGTGAAATGTGTTACTGTTTTTGTCACAACAATTTTGAAGTAGCATATTATAGTCATCGCAAAAAAAATGCCAAGGTGGGGGTTTTGTTTTTTAGTATTCAAAAATAACTTCCAAAGTTTGCATTGTTTTGAAAACCTATAAAGATAATACAAACAAGTTGCCATGAAAATAGCTGCTATTAACCTGACGAAAGATAATAGACTTATCTACTTTGTATAAAGAGATTAAGTTGTTTCTGTTTGTTGTTCTATTGCTTTACCCAATAAATAAGAAGGAATTATTTTTCACAAATGGCAACGCTAAATTATTTTGAACTTTTCCCTGCCACACAAATTACAATTTCTCCTTTTGCAGGTTTGGCTTCAAAATAGTGCAGTACTTCTTCAGCAGTGCCTCTTACTGTTTCTTCATGCAGTTTGGATATTTCACGAGAGACAGAAACTCGACGATCGGCTCCGAAATATTGAATATATTCTGTTAGGGTTTTGTTTAATTTGTGTGGAGACACATAGAAAATCATGGTTCGGGTTTCTTCTGCCAGTGCTAAAAAACGAGTTTGTCTCCCTTTTTTGTCGGGCAAGAAGCCTTCAAAAACAAACTTGTCATTAGGCAAACCACTATTAACCAGAGCAGGCACAAAGGCAGTGGCTCCTGGCAAGCATTCTACAGGCACACCGTTTTCTACACAAGCACGTGTTAATAGAAAACCAGGGTCCGAAATGGCAGGTGTTCCTGCATCGCTAATTAAAGCAATGGTTTCTCCTGCTTGCATTCTTTTTACTAAGTTTTCGACAGTCTTGTGTTCGTTGTGCATGTGGTGACTGTGCATTTGCGTTGCAATGTCGAAATGTTTTAATAGTTTTCCGCTATTACGGGTGTCTTCGGCTAATATTAAATCGACTTCTTGCAGTGTTTTTATGGCTCTAAAAGTCATGTCGTCAAGATTACCTATTGGCGTTGGAACTAAAAATAATTTACCCATTTTCTCTTTATTTCCCTGTTTTTTTTCCTAATAAATAAGAAGTTAATAATAAAATCATTGCAACTGCTGCTGTTCCTTGTGCACCATCTTTTACCATGAAGTGTGCGAAAAAAGCAAGAATTATTTCAAAGAAAAAAGCTGCATAGGCCCATTCTCTCAGTGTTTTATTAAAATTGAATACTATAGTAATGATGCCTATGATTTTTAAAACAGCTAAAGGGTAAATTAAATACGTAGGATAGCCTAAAGTCTCAAAAAAACCTTTTACCATTTCGTAATGATTAAAATACAGGGTTGCAGAATAAAGCATTATAGCACAAAACAATACGGTGCATACCCAATAGGCTATTTTAAAATACTTAGTCATCTTTTTAATTGAATTTTTTTTCTATGATTTCTAGAAAACGCATTTCATATTCTTCGCAACCCGCCCAATTGTTATAATCTGGCTTAATAAAATCGTTAATAAAACCAGTTACTTCTTCAAAAGTGTCGAAAGTGTTTAGTTGCGATAACACACGGTTAAAGTCATCTGAACTTCCGCCAAATAATTTTTTTTCAAAGGCTATTCTGTCATTCAGTCCAATGCTAATCCCTCTTGTTAATCGGTCATTTAATGACATTGTTTTGGGTTCGTCTATTTTGCTAGGTTCTTTTTTGATGGAAACCGTTTTATCTTCAACAACAGCGTTTGGATCTTCTTTTATGATGGTTTTAGCAACTGGCTCGGGTTCGTTAAAAAGAGGAGTTTCTACTTTTTCAAAAACAGTTTCGGTTACTTTCGCTACTTCTTGTGGAATGTCTTCTACTTTTACGAAATCTATTTCTTTATAGTCATCTACAAGAACACCATCAAAAATATTCGATTGTATGGCTGTGGGTGCTTCTAAAACAGGTGCTTCTAAAACAGGTGTTTCTTCAATGACAGATGCTTCTTCTTTCCTTTCTTCTACCACAGGAACTGTTTCATTTGGCATACTGTTATTCACTTCTGCTTCAACAGTTGTTTCTACAATTGGTTTTTCAATAATGGGTGTCGTAGTCGCTTCTAGTTTTTGTTCGAGTGCTTCTATTGAAATTTCTTGTTTTGCTATTTCAATGTTTTCTTCATAAAAACGAAGAACGGTTAGTTGTTCATATAATTTTCGAGCTTCTTCTTGCAGTTGTTTAGTTTCGGAACGGTTTTTAAGCTTTAAAACACGATGAGCAATACTGATTAATTCGGCTTCTAACTTTTTTTTCATAGCTTTATTAAATAGAAATTGAATATAAAAATGGGTTAATATAGTGGTTGTTAATTTTTTTCTACTGCTTAAATAAATTGAGCACTTACTTGTTTTAATAGTTTGTCCTTATTGTAAATTTGTGTAAGTTTGTTCATTCTACAAAAGTAGTAGAAAATAATATTAATCGACCGAAAGATACAAAATGTTTCTAGAAAATACCGTAAATCAATCTGAACAATTTGGCTGGATAGAAGTAATCTGTGGTTCAATGTTTTCTGGAAAAACAGAAGAACTAATTCGACGTTTAAAAAGAGCGCAATTTGCAAAACAGAAAGTGGAAATTTTTAAGCCATCGGTAGATACACGCTATGATGAAGAAATGGTAGTTTCGCACGATGCCAATGAGATTCGGTCAACACCTGTTCCTTTGGCAGGTAATATTCGCATTTTAGCACAAGGTTGCGATGTTGTTGGTATTGATGAAGCACAATTTTTTGATGATGAAATTGTTTCGGTGTGCAATGATTTGGCGAATAGTGGTATTCGCGTTATTGTTGCGGGTCTTGACATGGATTTTAAGGGCAACCCTTTCGGACCCATGCCAAATTTAATGGCCACCGCAGAATATGTTACTAAAGTACACGCTGTTTGTACTCGCACTGGGAATTTGGCTAATTATAGTTTTCGCAAAACCGAAAATGATAAATTGGTAATGCTAGGAGAAACCGATGAATATGAACCTTTAAGCCGAGCAGCCTTTTATAAAGCATTAAAGGAAAGCAAAGAAGCTAAAAAATAAATGAATTTTTCAATTAATAGTATTATAAAAGAGATTGATGCTCAATCTGTTGGTTTTTTCGATGACTTTATTGTCGAAAATATCTCTATTGATAGTCGTTCGTTGCAAAATAATTCTGGAACTTTATTTTTTGCTCTAAAAGGGCAAAATCATGATGGCCACCACTATGTGAAAGAACTCATTAGAAATGGTGTTTCTTATTTTGTTGTGAATGCTATTCCAGAAGGCTTAGAAAATAGCGCTAATTTTTTAATAGTAGAAGACACTACAAAAGCCTTGCAGGAAGCCGCAAGATATTACAAGAAACAATTTAAGTTTCCAACAATTGCTATTACGGGTAGCAATGGCAAAACAATTGTGAAAGAATGGTTGAATTTTCTTTTGAGCCCAGATTATTTAGTAGTTAGAAGCCCTAGAAGTTACAACTCGCAAGTGGGCGTTCCCTTATCTATTTTTGGGATTAATGAAAACCACAACTTAGGCATTTTTGAAGCTGGCATTTCCAAGCAAGGAGAAATGAGCAAGCTAGAAGCAATCATTCAACCAACTGTTGGTGTTTTTACTCATATTGGGACAGCTCATGATGATGGTTTTACTAATAGAGAAGAAAAAATAATTGAAAAAACACAACTTTTCAGACATTGTGAAGTGGTGATTCTTCAAAAAAACGAGGCAATTGAAAAACACATTAAAAAACCAATTTTCACATGGAGTTTTGAAGATCGAAGTGCTGTTGTTTTTGCTGAAATTGAAGCACAAAAGAACAACACAACATCTTTAAAGATACACTATAAAGGAAGTATCGTTTCTTTAGTCTTTCCTTTTCATAGTCGCATTGCTGTTGAAAATGCAATGACTTGCGTGTGCACACTGCTTTATTTGGGTATAAGCGAAGATGTTATTGCGACTAGAGTTCAAAATCTATATGAAGTTGAAATTCGTTTGCAGGCTAAAAAAGGAATTAATGGTTGCATGCTAATAGACGACTCTTATTCTTCCGATTATCAGTCATTAAAAATGGCTTTAGATTTTTTAGAGCAACAAAAATTTTATCAGAAAAAGACCATTATCCTCTCAGATATCTTCCAAGGAGGATTGCCAACAACAACTTTATATCAAAAAGTAGCGCTGGCTATTCAAAATAACAAAATTGATAGAATTATAGTTATTGGAGAAACCATCTCTAAATACCTGAAGGAGTTGCCAAACCTCATTTCGTTCGCTTCCACAGAAGAATTTTTAAAACGATTTAACACCGATTCCTTTCAAAACGAAACCATCCTAATAAAAGGAGCTCGTAGTTTTAATTTTGATGAAATTGTCGTGCTATTAGAAGAAAAAAAGCACGAAACTGTCTTGGAAATTAATCTTGATGCCATTTCTAATAATTTAAATTTTTACAAATCGAAGATTAAACCAGAAACTAAAATTATGGTTATGGTTAAAGCGTTTGGTTATGGGAATGGAGGGTATGAAATTGCAAAACTATTAGAACATAATAAAGTAGATTATCTAGGAGTTGCTTTTGCCGATGAAGGAATTGCCCTTAGAAATGCAGGAATTAAACTGCCAATAATGGTTCTTAACCCCGAGAATAGTAGTTTTAACGCAATGATTGCTTATGATTTGGAACCTGAGATTTATTCTATTACAGGGCTAAAAGCTTTCTTAGAGTTGGCACAACAAAAAAATATTGCGTCCTATCCTATTCACATAAAATTAGATACTGGAATGCATCGTTTAGGTTTTGAGTGGGAGGCATTAGAGGAATTGATTTTACTCTTGAAAAATAATAATTTCGTTGAAGTTAAAAGTATTTTTTCTCATCTTTCTGCCTCAGACGATCTTGCTTTTACTGCTTTTACTGAACTTCAGTTTGAGCGATTTAGAAAGTATTCTGAAAAACTGATAACAACATTAGACATTAAACCTATTCGACATATTTTGAACACCTCTGGAATTTTTAATTACAGTGAAATGCAATATGAAATGGTGCGACTAGGTATTGGATTGTATGGTGTGGGAAATTCTGAAATTGAAAACAAAAACCTTCAGAATGTGAGTACTCTAAAAAGCATCATCTCTCAGATTAGAACAATTCCTGTTGGTGAAAGTATTGGTTATGGCAGAAAATTTATGGTAGAAAAACCAATGAAAATAGCAACCATTCCAATTGGCTATGCAGACGGCATTCGCAGAGCATGGGGTAATGAAAAAGGGTATGTTCTAATTCAAAATCAAAAAGCAAAAATAGTGGGGAATATTTGTATGGATATGCTGATGGTCGATGTTACTAATATTGATTGCACTTCTAGTGAAGAGGTCATTATTTTTGGAGAAAATCCTTCTGTAATTGAAATGGCAAAGCAATTGGAAACAATACCCTATGAAATACTAACAAGTGTATCTCAACGGGTAAAAAGGGTATTTTATCGATAGTTCTATGTCGTCAAAAAAAATAATTTATTACTTTATTTTTTTTAAATTAGTTTAGCAGAAAATAATTATAAATAAATAACTAAAAACAATTAATTATGTTAAAGGAATTTAAAGATTTTGCAATGAAAGGAAACCTAGTAGATATTGCTGTAGGTTTTGTTATGGGAGCTGCTTTTAACAAAGTAGTTTCATCATTTACTGGAGGAATTGTTTCTCCGCTAATTGGTTTAATTTTCAGTTCCGATTTTAAAGATTTAAAATATGTACTACATGAAGGCGTTGCCAATGCCGAAGGAGTTATTGAAGGAGAAGTAGCTGTTTTGTGGGGAGAATTTTTAACCAATGTCATTGATTTTGTGATTGTTGCTTTTGTAATGTTTATGATTGTAAAAGGTGTAAATGCATTGAAGAAAAAAGAAGTTGAAGCAGCACCAGCACCAACAGGACCTTCTCAAGAAGAATTATTAGCTGAAATTAGAGATTTACTAAAGAAATAGTGACCGCTACATTATATATTCTAACTAAACCCCGATTTTTCGGGGTTCTTTTTTTTATAAAATGCTATATTTCCTTTAAATTTTGTGAAATTTATAATTTGAGATAGACGAACAAAATTTTATTCTATACTTTTGTTGAACTAAATTTTATAAAGATGAAAGTTGCCGTAGTAGGTGCTACCGGAATGGTAGGCGAAATAATGCTTAAAGTGTTAAAAGAGAGAAATTTTCCTGTAACAGAATTAATTCTTGTGGCTTCAGAAAAGTCGGTAGGCAAAGAAGTAGAATGGAACGGAAAAACGTATAAGGTGGTTGGTTTGCAAACTGCTGTAGCGATGAAACCAGAAATTGCTTTGTTCTCTGCTGGAGGAGAAACCTCTTTAATTTGGGCTCCAAAATTTGCAGAAGTTGGAACAACAGTTATTGATAATTCTTCGGCTTGGAGAATGGATGCCACCAAGAAACTTATTGTACCAGAAATTAATGCAAGCGCATTAACTAAAGAAGATAAGATCATTGCTAATCCAAATTGCTCCACGATTCAAATGGTAATGGCATTGGCTCCGCTACATTCAAAATATAAAATTAAAAGAGTGGTGGTTTCAACCTATCAGTCTATTACAGGTACGGGTGTAAAAGCAGTACAACAACTAGAAAACGAATATGCAGGAGCGCAGGGAGAAATGGCCTATAAATATCAGATTCATAGAAACGCGATCCCTCAGTGCGATGTTTTTGAAGCGAATGGATATACTAAAGAAGAGATGAAACTGGTGCGTGAAACACAAAAAATTCTAGACGATAGAACAATTGCTGTTACTGCAACTGCTATTAGAATTCCTGTTGTTGGCGGGCATAGTGAAGCGGTAAATGTTCAGTTCGAAAATGATTTTGATGTGTCTGAAATTCGTCAAATATTGCACGAAACTTCTGGGGTGACTGTTCAAGATAATTTAGACACGTTTACCTATCCAATGCCTTTATATGCAGAAGGAAAAGATGATGTTTTTGTGGGTAGAATTCGCAGAGATGAAAGTCAACCAAACACTGTAAACATGTGGATTGTTGCGGATAATTTAAGAAAAGGAGCAGCGACAAACACCATTCAAATTGCAGAATATTTAGTAGCCAATAGTTTAGTATAATTTAACTTTATACAACAAACCCAAATTGCACATTAGAATTACTAATATGTAATTTGGGTTAAATTTATCAAGGCTTTAATACTCTAATTTTGTAAACCCAATATATTTACTAATTTTAGCTTTTCTTCCATTAATATATGAAGAAGAATTTGATGCCTTATATTTTCTCGGGTTTGGAAGAATGACTGCAATACCAGCGGCTTCATATCGTGTTAAATCTTTTGCTTGTTTATGATACCAGTATTTAGATGCTGCCTCTGCACCATACACACCGTCTCCCATTTCGATACTATTTAAATAGACCTCCATAATTCGTTCTTTACTCCAAACAAGTTCAATTAAAAAAGTAAAGTAGGCTTCTAGTCCTTTCCTCACATAACTTCTTCCTTGCCAAAGAAATACATTTTTTGCAGTTTGCTGAGAAATTGTACTTCCTCCTTTTATTTTTTTTCCTTTTTTATTACTTTCATAAGCTTTTAACATCGCATTTAAATCGAAACCATTGTGCTCTAAAAACAATCCATCTTCACTGGCTATAACTGCTTTTTGAAGGTTTGGTGAAATATTTTCAATAGACACCCAATCATGCGAACACTTCATTTCTTTCCCTTCTGCCTTTTGTTCAAAAGCCCTTATTATCATTAAAGGCGTAAAAGGAACAGGAACAAATTTATACAGCAATACAAAAAACAAACTCACAATATTAAACCAAAGTATTGATTTCCATATAAATCGAAACACTTTTTGACCAAAAGTTCGTTTTTTTGCGGTAGTTTTTTTCTTTTTTGGAGTAGTTTTTTTTGCCATAAATTATACTAAATCTGCTAATTCTTTTCCTATTAAACTCCCAATTGCAACACCCATTCCTCCTAATCGTACTCCGCAATAAACATTTTGAGACATTTGTTCCACAATTGGCATTTTATAATTACCAACTCCCATTATCCCACTCCAACGGTGTTCAACTTCGAATTGATAATTCGGCAAAATTACAGTTTTTAACAACTCCTCCAACTTGTCTTGAATCTTTTTTGTTTGATTCAACGCTGTAGTAGTTTCTCCTTCAAAATCAAGATTTCTTCCTCCTCCAAAGAGAATTCTATTTTCGATATTTCTGAAATAATAATAGCCTTGATCCAAATGAAACGTACCTTTTATATCGAGATTCTGGATGGGCTTAGTAATTAGGACTTGAGCTCTAGCGGGTCGCACTTCTCCTTTTGTTAATTCTCCTGCAAAACCATTTGTAGCAAACAACAGTTTATTCGTTTTAAATGTGATTTCATTTGCAACAACCTCAACACAGGTCTCTAGTTCTTGATAATTAATCACACACTGCTGATTCAAAATAAGAATATCTTTTGAAATAGCTTCTTTCAAAAGCGCTTGCATCATATTTCCAGTATCAATTTGCCCTTCAAAAGGATTAAAAATCAAATAGTTAAAAATATTTTCAAAACCGAATCTATCAATTTGTTTTGAAAAAACATCTGCTTTAAAAATAGGTTTTAAAACATCATTAATGAAAGGCAATTTTTGAAGACATTCCTCAAAAAAACTTTCATCTTGCCTAAGAAACAACTCATAACCACCATATGGTTTAAAATCGATCACATCATCCCCCAATCTATTTCTTAGTAATTTCAACCCATTTATTCTTTTCTGAATTAATTGAATCACCTCTTCTTCCGAATGGTTTTTTAAATCTTCGATAATTTCAGAAACACTACCAAAACAAGCAAATCCTGCATTTTTAGTACTTGCTCCTTGGGGCAACATTCCTTTTTCAAGAATTACAATCTTTGATGTTGGAAATCTTTCTCGTAATTGAAGGGCACAATGAATACCAACTATACCACTTCCTACAATAGTAAAATCTATATTGGTAAACCAATTTTTTAATTCCCAATAACTAAGCTGCATTATTTATCTGTGTTATTAAATACTTTTTTTTGTTTAAAATAATTCCAAACCAATGGAAATGTGGTAATTGCAATTAACGTTAAAATTATTGTTTCAATATGCTTCTTTAAATCTATTCCAAATTGTTCTAAGAAAAGGCTATACAAATAATGCCCTGCAAAAACCAATAAGAAAGACCACAACAACGAACTTAACACATTATAAA
Source organism: Flavobacterium sp. KY-23415 (assembly GCF_055384985.1). Classification (NCBI taxonomy): domain Bacteria; kingdom Pseudomonadati; phylum Bacteroidota; class Flavobacteriia; order Flavobacteriales; family Flavobacteriaceae; genus Flavobacterium; species Flavobacterium sp. KY-23415. The sequence goes on from NZ_AP044001.1 coordinate 1,211,298, forward strand.
ACATAAATTTACTTTTCTTCATGTGAACAATCCCAGCAATAATGGGTACAAAAGTCCTTATAATGGGTAAAAAACGTGCAAAAATAATTGCAATTCCACCATGCTTTTCAAAAAAAACTTGAGACTGTATTAGATATTTTTTCTTAAAAAAGAAACTATCTTCTTTTGCATATAAATAATTACCACTTCTAGCTCCAAACCAATACCCAAAAATATTCCCTAAGGTAGCCGCTATTGCAATGAGCAAAGAAAGCACCGTTACATTAGATAAATCGCTAGAAATAATGAAAAAAGTTTTAACTAATTCACGATTATAAATACCCGACAAAAACAATAAACTATCTCCAGGCAAAAAGAACCCAGCAAAAAGTCCCGTTTCAGCAAAAACAATAAATAACACCATGTAAATTCCTATTGGAACTCCATTTATTTCCATCATTATATAAAATTCAGGATTAAAAAGTTTTGTCCAGTGAAAATCATTCATCTAATATAGATTTTGTTTCCCATTTATCAATTACTGCTGTAGCTAAAGAATTTCCTAAAACATTAGTCATACTTCTTGCCATATCGCAGAAATGATCTATAGGTAAAATTAATGCAATACCTTCAGGAGGAATGTTAAACATTGCACAGGTTGCCACAATTACAATTAAAGAAGCTCTTGGAACTCCAGCCACTCCTTTACTGGTTAACATTAAAACCAACAACATTGTTAATTGTTCTCCAATGCTCATGTCTATTCCATACACTTGAGCAATGAAAATACTTGCAAATGTCATATACATCATACTCCCGTCTAGGTTAAATGAATAACCCAATGGTAAAGTAAAGGAAACTATTTTATTTTGACAACCAAATCTTTCTAATTCTTCTACTAATTTTGGAAAAACTGCCTCAGAACTTGTCGTAGAGAATGCAATTAATAATGGATTTTTTATACGTTTTAAAAGCACAAGCAAACGTCTTCCAAGAAACATATAACCTACCAATAACAAAATAAGCCAAAGAATTACAATTCCAATGGTAAAATCGATAAGATAATGCGTATATAATTTAAAAATCCCAAACCCATGCTTTGCAACTGCTGCAGCAACAGAACCAAAAACACCAAAAGGAGCCACCCACATGATATAGGTTACCATTTTAAGAATCACATGAGATAAAGTATCCAAAAGTTTGATTATTGGTTTCCCTTGCTTTCCTAATGTCGCTAAAGCTACTCCAAAAAGGATTGAAAAAATTACAATTTGCAAAATTTCATTAATTGCCATCGCTTCAAAAATACTTTTTGGAACAAGATGTTTCACAAACTCTTCTACAGAAAACGCCTGCGTTTTTTCAATTATTTCAGTAGCTCCATCTAATTCTTTTAAAGAAATTTCAGTTTTTTTCCCTGGCTTTAATACATTGACCAAAACCATTCCTAATAGCAAAGACACTAAAGAAGCAGAAATAAACCAAGCCATTGCTTTACTTCCAACTCTTCCAACCATTTTCAAATCGCCCATTTTGGCAATTCCAACAACTAAAGTAGAGAAAACCAATGGTGCAATTATCATTTGAACCATTCTAATAAAAACAGTTCCTAATAATTTTACGTTTTTAGAGAAATCTTCCTGATAGGAAGGATAATAATAATGACTGATTGCACCGGCAAAGACACCCAAAATCAAAGCTATAATTATAGCAACAAAGAGCTTGTTATTTTTCACTGAAATAAATTTATTTTTCAGTAAATGTATATAAAAAAGTAATTCGTTATTCTAGTTTATCAACAGACTTTGCAACAATCATAGAAACAGCAGCATCACCTGTAACGTTTACGGTAGTTCTACACATATCTAACGGTCTATCTATTGCAAAAATTAACGCTAAACCAGCCTCTGGAATTCCCGCTTGAGCTAAAACGATAACTAACATTACCATACCAGCACCAGGAACAGCAGCACTACCAATAGAAGCCAATGTTGCAGTTGCAATAATTCCTAACTGAATACCAAAAGACAAATCCATACCAAAAGCTTGAGCAATAAAAACTGCTGCAACTGCCTGATACAAACTGGTACCATCCATATTAATTGTTGCTCCAATTGGCAATACAAAACTAGCCACTTCATCATCTACACCTAAATTATCAACCACTCTCTCCATGGTAACAGGAAGTGTTGCCGCAGAAGAACTTGTAGAAAAAGCCAATAATTGCGCTGGGGCAATTCCGTTAAGGAAAAACTTATGATTTTTCTTCGTTAAAACCCTAACCAAAAACAGATAAAAAACAATTAAAATAAGCAACCCTAAAACCACGGTAATTCCATACATCCCTAATGCTTTAAACAAATCGAAACTTGGAGATTCGGCAACTAAAGATGCTAATAGTGCAAAAACACCAAAGGGAGCGGCTAACATTATTAAATCAATCATTTTAAGAATCGCTTCATTAAAACCATCAAAAAAAGCTTTTACAGGAGCCGCTTGGTCTACTGGGATTAATATTAATGCAATCCCAAAGAAAATGGCAAAAAAGATTACTTGCAACATATTTCCATTATCAGCAGAAGCACCAATAATATTACTAGGAACAATATCTTCTAATGCTTGCAATGGCCCAGCTTTCTTTTGATTTTCTGCTGCTTGAATTTTTGAATTTGCATCATTAGAATAATTCCCTACTAGTTCTATTCTTGTTTCTTCAGAAATAAAACTCCCTGGCTTTATTATATTCACAACAGCTAAACCGATTGACACAGCAAAAACAGTAGTCAAAATATACAAACTGATAGTTCTACCTCCCATTTTTGAAAGCTTTGAAATATCTTTCAAATCGGAAACTCCTTTTATTAATGACGCTAATATTAGAGGAACTGCAATTAATTTCAATAAATTAATGAATATATTCCCAAATGGTTTTACCCAGTTTACAATAATTTCCTTTCCAAAATCAAACTGAATTAAAAGTACAGCAAACAAAACTCCGAATACCATTCCTAACAATATTTGCCAATGCAACGCTAATTTTTTCATTTCAGGTGTGTTTCAAATTTTAAAAACGTGAAAATAAGGATATTTTTTTAAATACCCCTTTAAAATCCATTTTCAAAAAACAAAAAGCAAATAACGAATCTACATATATAACTAAGTAAAGACCTTTAAAAATGCATTTACTATAGTATTTTAACTATTTTAATATATAAACTGTAAAAATATTAAAAATAAATTATATATCTTTGACACGCTAAAAAACAAAACTATACAAATTATGAAACAAAAATTTCTTTTAATTGCAGCAATTGCAATTACAAGTTTCTCGTTTGCACAAAACAGAGAAACGTTTTGGAAAAAAACCTCAAAAAGTGATGCAGCCGTCTTTGAAAACAAAAGCTCGCTTTCAAACACTAACCTTTTCACTTTAGACATTAATAGCCTTAAACAAAGCATTAAAAGTGTTTCCAAAAGAGTTAATTTTAATGAAACCTCAAACACTATCATCTCAATTCCGAATAGAGATGGCAAAATGGAACGTTTTTCTATATTGGAAAACTCAAACATGGAACAAAGTTTAGCAGATAGATATCCAGAAATCAAATCTTATGTTGGATATGGTATCGACAATCCAACCGCTACAATTTATTTTAGTATTTCTCCATTAGGTTTTCAATCTATGACTTTATACGCTGACAAATCAGCTGAATTTATTGAGCCCTACACCAAAGATTTAAAAACATATGCAGTCTATAGAAAAGCGGATAGAAGAGCAGCGTTTTCAAAATTTGAGTGTAGTGTTGTTGACCATGCTACAAACAAAGCAGCATCTACTACAGCTTTACGACCAAATGCTGACGATTCTAAATTAAGAACTTTCCGTCTAGCCATGTCAGCAACAGGAGAATATACAGCCTATTTTGGAGGAACAAAAGCGCTTGCTTTAGCTGCAATAAACACTACAATGACACGTGTGAATGGTGTTTTTGAAAAAGATTTCAGCGCAAGAATGGTATTAATATCGAATACTGACGCAGTAATTTATACTGACGCTTCTACAGACCCATATACTACTAGCTACAACAGCCAACTACAAAGCACCTTAACTTCAGTTATTGGTGACTCCAACTATGATGTTGGGCATTTATTAACAAAAGCTGGAAATAATGGTAACGCTGGATGTATTGGTTGCGTTTGTAATTCTGGAAAAGGTAGCGGGTTTACATCGAGCACCATTCCTGAAGGAGACAATTTCGATATTGATTATGTTGCCCATGAAATTGGACATCAATTCGGAGCAAATCACACATTCTCAATGAGCAATGAAGGAACAGGCGTAAACATGGAGCCCGGTTCAGGATCTACTATTATGGGATATGCTGGAATTACTAGTCAAGATGTTCAACCACATTCTGACGCCTATTTTCACGCAGCAAGTATTCAACAAGTAACAAACAATATCAAATCTAAAACTTGTCCAACAGTAACTAACACAGGGAATGCAGTACCAACTGCTAATGCAGGAAGCGATTACACTATTCCAAAAAGCACACCTTTCATACTTACTGGTTCTGGATCAGATGCTAATGGCGACCCATTAACCTATGTTTGGGAACAATTTGATAATGCAGCTAGTTCTGCAACAGGAGCTAGTTCTGCTGCAAGTGCAACAAGAACTTCTGGACCAACATTCAGATCTTACAACCCAACAACTTCACCTTCAAGAATGTTCCCTAGACTAGAAAGCGTTTTAGCAAACTCTTCTACAACAACTGGAGCAGAAATTACCGTTGAAGCACTGCCTTCTGTTGCAAGAACAATGAATTTTAGATTTACAGTAAGAGACAATAGAGCAGGCGGTTCTGCAAATAATAGTGATGATATGGTTGTTACAGTAAGCGGTGCTGCTGGACCATTCAATGTTACTTCACCAAACACAGCAGTTTCGTATTCTGGTGGTTCTTCACAAACAATTACTTGGAATGTTGCAGGAACAACTGCAAATGGCGTAAACTGTGCTAATGTTGATATTTTATTATCTACAGATGGCGGAAACAACTTTGACACTGTTTTATTAGCTGGAACTCCAAATGACGGATCACAAGCGGTTACAATCCCAAACATCCCTGGAAACCAAAACAGAATTATGGTTAAAGGTACAAATCATATTTTCTTTGATATATCTAATTCTAACTTTACTATTACAACTGGAACTGGAGGAGACACAACTGCACCATCTGCACCAACTAACCTTAGTGCTTCGGGAACAACACAAACAACAACAAACTTATCATGGACGGCTTCAACAGATAATGTTGGCGTAACAGGATATGATGTTTTTCAAGGTGGTACTCTAATTGGATCAGCTACTTCAACTTCTTATGCTGTAACAGGATTAAGCCCTGCAACTACATATAGTTTTACTGTAAAAGCTAAAGATGCTGCAGGAAATATTTCATCATCAAGCAACACTGCAAATGTAACAACTTTAACAGGCACAACAGACCCTGTATATTGTGACTCTAAAGGAAATAGCGTAGCCGATGAATATATTGGAAGAGTTCAATTCAATACCATTGATAATTCTTCTACTGGAAATAATGGCTACACAAACTTTACAAACATTTCTACAAACGTAAGCAAAGGAACTTCATATAACATAACTGTTACACCAACATGGACAGGAACAGTATATAGTGAAGGATATGCAGTTTGGATCGATTACAATAAAGATGGCGATTTTACTGATGCTGATGAGTTAGTTTGGAGTAAAGCAGCAAGTACTGCAACACCAGCAAGCGGAAGTTTTACAATTTCAAATTCTGCAATTACAGGATCTACCAGAATGAGAGTTTCAATGAAATATAATGGAGTGCCGACTTCTTGTGAGACATTCTCATATGGAGAAGTAGAAGATTATACGGTAAACATTGGTGCTGGCGTTCCAGATACTACAGCTCCATCAAGCCCAACTGCACTTTCTGCATCGGGAACGACTCAAATTTCTACAAACTTATCTTGGAATGCTTCAACAGACAACGTAGGCGTAACAGGATACAATGTTTACCAAGACGGAACTCAAATTGGTACAGCAACTACAACATCTTTTGCAGTTACAGGATTAACCGCTGCTACTACTTATGCTTTCACTGTTAAAGCTAAAGATGCAGCAGGAAACATTTCATCATCAAGCAACACTGCTTCAGTAACTACACTTTCTAACACAGTTACTTATTGTTCATCGCAAGGAAATAATACTAACGACGAAAGAATTTCAAAAGTAGTTTACGGTAGCATAAACAACTCTTCAACAGGAACAGCAGGCTATGAGGATTTTTCTTCAATTGCAACAACTGTTTCAAGAGGTAATTCTCAAAGCATAACAATCACACCATTATGGACAGGAACTGTTTATAGCGAAGGCTATTCGGTATGGATTGATTTTAATCAAGATGGTGATTTTACAGATGCAGGCGAGCAAGTTGTTACGATTGGTGCAACAAAAAACACTCCAGTTAGCGGAACAATCACAATACCAACAAGTGCAAGTTTAGGAGCAACAAGAATGAGAGTTTCAATGAAGTATAACGGTGTACCATCTTCATGCGAGACATTCACTTATGGACAAGTAGAAGATTATACTGTTAACATTACTGCATCAGGCAAAGAAGAAGATTCAGATTCTTTTTCACAAGGAAATGAAATTGTTATCTATCCAAATCCAGCAACAACTTTATTAAATGTTAATTCAATATCTAATGAGGCAACTTTTAGAATTCACAATCTATTAGGGCAAACTGTTTTAGGTGGTAAAATTTCAAACAATTCAATTGACGTTTCTAGATTAAATGCTGGAAATTATATCATTGAGATTACCGATAAAGAAAAAACAACGAGTAAACAATTCATAAAACAATAAACTAAATCAATCACTAAAAAAGGTCCTCTAAAAAAACGAGGACTTTTTTTTTATTTGACAAGCAACACTTACGTTAATTTTAAAATAATTATTTTTAGGCATTATTATATAATAACAAACAATATGAAAAAAATAATTTTAATCTTAATTAGCATGGCCGGAATATCCTTAACTGCTCAAGAAAAAATGACTCCAGAATTACTTTGGCAACTTGGAAGAGTATCTCCAATAAGCATCACAAATGATTCTAACAGCATCATCTATAAAGTTTCAACTCCTTCAATTGAAGAAAACAAATTAATTTCAAAATATTACATAATTCCCATTGAAGGTGGAACACCTAAAGAAATTAAAGATTTTGACAGCCTCATTAAAGACAAAAACAAATCTAAAAACGGTTGGACACTATCACATAAAGAAATCAAAATTCAAGATGTAGATGGCAAAGACTTCTATCCTAATTTAGACAAAAGCGATGTTCAAATTTATAATAATTTAGATTATCGTCACTGGGACACATACAATACAGGAAATCACAATCATGTTTTCATTACAAATAGCAAAAATGAAGAAATAGACATCATGAAAGGAGAACCTTATGATTGTCCACAAAAACCATTTGGAGGAGATGAAGACTACATATGGTCGCCTGACGAAACAAAAATAATATACGTTTCAAAAAAGAAAAGCGGAACAGCATATGCTACAAGCACAAATACAGACCTATATGAATATGATTTGGCATCAAAAACCACAAAAAACCTCACACAAAACAATGAAGGCTATGATGTAGCTCCACAATTTTCTCCAAATAATGACTTGACATGGCTACAAATGAAGCGAGATGGATATGAAGCAGACAAAAACGACATCATTGTACATCATAAAGGCATTGACATTAATTTAACTTCTAATTGGGACGGTACAGTTGACAGCTTTACTTGGAGCCCTAATGGGGAAAAAGTATTCTTCCTAGCTCCTGTAAACGGCACAAAACAACTTTTTGAAGTTAATTTTCCAGGATTAACTAAAATTGCAGTAAAAGTACAACAAATAACAGAAGGACAATTTGACGTTAATCAAATTATAGGATTCAATAACAACTCAATACTATTAACACGTAGCGACATGAATCATGCTAATGAAATATTTAGCTATAATTTAAAAAGTAAAAACTGGAAACAAATTACAAATATCAACACTACAACTTATTCAAAAATAGCTTTACCTAAAGTTGAAAAAAGAATTGTTAAAACCACAGACGGTAAAGACATGCTTGTTTGGGTAATACTCCCTCCAAATTTTGACTCAAAAAAGAAATACCCAACATTACTGTATTGTCAAGGAGGTCCACAAGGAGCGTTATCACAATTCTATTCCTACAGATGGAATTTCCAACTAATGGCATCGCAAGACTATATTATTGTTGCTCCAAACAGAAGAGGAATGCCTGGACATGGTGTCTCTTGGAACGAACAAATAAGCAAAGACTGGGGAGGACAAGCAATGGATGACTATTTAAGCGCAATAGATGATATTGCTAAAGAATCATATGTAGATAAAAACAGACTTGGTGCAGTTGGTGCTAGCTATGGAGGCTATTCTATATTCTATTTAGCAGGTATCCACAAAAACAGATTTAAAACTTTTATTGCTCATGCAGGAATTTTCAACACCCAAAGCATGTATGGAACAACAGAAGAAGTATTTTTTACAAACTGGGATATGGGCGGTCCATATTGGGAAAAAGACAATAAACTAACACAAAAATCATATAATGAATTTAATCCAATAAACTTCATAAACAACTGGAATACACCTATATTCATCATTCAAGGAGCAAAAGATTATCGTGTTCCAATTGGACAAAGTCAAGAAGCATTTCAAGCAGCACAACTAAAAGGCATCAAAAGTAGATTTATGTTGTTCCCAGAAGAAAATCACTGGATATTAGCTCCACAAAATGGTTTAGTTTGGCAAAAAGAATTTTTTAAATGGTTAAAAGAAACGCTTTAAAAGCGTTTCTTTTACAATAATATTTTGAAACATGATGCCTTTTGAAGAAATAGAATTGACTATAAAAACATTTCATAATTTAGGAATGACGATAGAGGCTGCTGAATTTTTAATTAAAACATACAAATTAGAACACCCTAATTTTGATTATTTTGAATTAGCAAAAGATGCCGAACCTGAATTCATACTTATGCTGACAATTGGAGCACTAGGAAAACCTCAAAGAATTCAAATTCCTAAAAACGTATTCAAATACCCTTTAAATTTAGTCTTGAACCTTTTGGCTCACGAAATGCTACATGTAAAACAAAAAGCTTCAGAAAACCTTATAATTGACAAAAACGAAAGAGAATGGCAAGCATATTATGAAATGATTTTTCACAAAGAGTTTCCGCTAATACCAAATTGCTCTGACTATCATATAAAATTCTTTGGTAGCAAAGCCCTTGAGTATTACAAAAGAATGGGAGCAGGTTCCGAGTTACAATTAAAATATGCAGATCAGAAAAGAGAAGTCGAAAATACAATAAGCTCTATAAAACCATAAAAGAGGCTGTCCAAAAAGTAATGACAGCCTTTTTTTGTTGTATTTTATCTCTAAAATTAGTATCTTAGAGTTGACACAAAAATACACAATGGCTAAGATAGTTTTTAAAAATCAAACAGGCAATTCTCCAGAGTTATTTCCTATCAATATTTTCGATAGAATACCGCAAAACCATCCAGTTCGCTTAGTGGAACAAGTTGTTAATCAGTTAGATATAAGTGAAATTTTAAAACACTATAAAGGTGGAGGTACTTCTGCTTATCATCCAAGAATGATGGTTAAAGTATTGTTTTATAGTTATTTATCTAATGTATATTCTTGCAGAAAAATTGCAAAAGCACTTCAGGAAAACATTCATTTTATGTATATTTCGGGTAATTCAACTCCCGATTTTAGAACGATAAACGATTTTAGGGGTAAAGTTCTAAAAAATCACATTCAAACTCTTTTTGCAGAAGTGGTAAAAATGTTGGTTGAAATGAAATATGTAAGCCTAGATGTTCAGTATATTGATGGTACAAAGATAGAATCTAAAGCTAATAAATATACTTTTGTATGGAGAGGCTCCGTTGAGAAATATAAAGAAAAACTAGAAATTAAAATTAGTCATATTTTATCGACTATTGAAAACAGTATTCAATCTGATAATCAAGAACTAAATATAGAAGAATTACCAAAGTCGATTGATTCAGAAAGTTTAAAAGAAAAGCTTTCGATTCTTAATAAAAAACTCAAAGAACCTACCAAAAAACAGGCAAGAGAATTGCAAAAACTTCAAGAGGAACATCTTCCAAAGCTTGAAAAATATGAAAAAGACTTGGTTACAATGGGAAACAGGAACTCCTATAGTAAAACAGATCCCGAAGCTACCTTTATGAGAATGAAAGAAGATCATATGAAAAACGGTCAATTAAAACCTGCTTACAATCCGCAAATATCTACTGAAAACCAATTTATTACACATGTTTCTATTCATCAAACAACAAATGACACTACAACCTTAAGTTCTCATCTTGAAGGTTTTGAAAAAGCCTATCAAAAACAGAGCAAAGAAATCGTTGCAGATGCAGGTTATGGAAGTGAAGAAAACTATGAAATGCTGGAAGAAAAACAAGCTGATGCTTATGTGAAATATAACTATTTTCATCAAGAACAAAAAAGAAAGATAAAAAACAATCCTTTTCTTGTTCAAAATTTATTTTACAACAAAGAACACGATTTTTATGTTTGTCCAATGGGTCAAATCATGCAAAAAACAGGAGTAGGAAAACGTGAAACCAGTACTGGATATGAATCACAAATTACATATTATCAAGCCAAAAGATGCCAAGGATGTCCTTTACGAAGTCAATGCCATCAATCAAAAGGTAATAGAATTTTATCAGTCAATCATCGATTAAATGAATTAAAAGAAAAAGCAAGAAAGCTACTAATGAGTGAAAAAGGACTAGAACATCGAAGTAAACGTCCAATAGAGGTAGAAGCGGTTTTTGGTCAACTTAAAAGCAATAATAAATTCAATCGATTCACAATGAAGGGATTAGAAAAAGTAACATTAGAGTTTTTACTAATGGCCCTTGGACACAACTTTAGAAAAATGAATGCATTCAAGGCAGACTTGCTAAAATTTGTTTTCAAAACCAAAATTCACACTTATCTAGCCTATTTTAAAACTAAAATTTGCCTTGTTAAAGTAACTCAAAGTTATTTTGCTATTATTTTTTCTTCAAAACAAAATAGCTTAAAAATAGCTACATAAAAAAAAGCTGTCCTTTTCGGACAGCCCCTTTACATTAATTTTCTGACTCTAATTTATCTTTCATAACAAAAGATTCCATAAATTTTGTGGTATAATTTCCAGCTACATAATCTGGCTCATCCATTAATTGTCTATGGAAAGGAATTGTAGTTTTAATTCCTTCAATAACAAACTCATCTAAAGCCCTCTTCATTTTATTGATTGCTTCTTCTCTAGTTTGAGCTGTAGTAATTAACTTAGCAATCATCGAATCATAATTCGGTGGAATTGTGTAACCTGAATATACATGAGTATCTAATCTCACACCATGTCCTCCAGGTGTATGTAATGTAGTGATTTTTCCTGGCGAAGGTCTAAAATCATTATATGGATCTTCCGCATTAATACGACATTCTATAGAATGCAACATTGGGAAATAATTTTTTCCTGAAATTGGAATCCCAGCAGCCACCATTATTTGTTCACGAATCAAATCGTAATCAATAACTTGTTCGGTAATTGGATGCTCTACTTGAATTCGCGTATTCATTTCCATAAAATAGAAATTTCTATGCTTATCAACTAAAAACTCAACGGTTCCAGCACCTTCATACTTAATAAATTCAGCAGCTTTAACAGCAGCTTCACCCATAGCATTACGCAACTCATCTGTCATAAAAGGAGAAGGTGTTTCTTCTGTCAATTTTTGATGACGACGTTGCACAGAACAATCTCTTTCTGACAAGTGACATGCTTTACCATATGAATCTCCAATTACTTGAATTTCAATATGACGAGGCTCTTCAATAAGTTTTTCCATATACATCCCATCATTTCCAAAAGCAGCAGCAGATTCTTGTCGAGCACCTTCCCAAGCCTTTAATAAATCTTCTGGCTTCCAAACTGCTCTCATTCCTTTTCCACCACCACCAGCAGTTGCTTTAAGCATTACAGGATAACCCATTTCTTTAGCCAACTTCTCTGCTTGTTCAAAAGATTCCAGCAAACCATCTGAACCGGGCACACACGGAACTCCTGCAGCTTTCATTGTTGCTTTTGCAGAAGCCTTATCCCCCATTTTATCAATCATTTCTGGAGAAGCTCCAATAAATTTGATGCCATGTTCTTGACAAATTTTAGAAAACTTAGCATTTTCCGACAGGAAACCATAACCTGGATGAATTGCATCTGCATTAGTAATTTCTGCAGCTGAAATAATATTTGCCATTTTTAAATAGGACAAATTACTTGCTGCTGGCCCAATACAAACTGCCTCATCTGCAAATCTAACGTGTAAACTCTCTGCATCGGCAGTCGAATATACGGCAACGGTTTTAATCCCCATTTCCTTGCACGTTCTAATAACACGAAGAGCAATTTCTCCACGATTTGCAATTAATATTTTTTTAAACATATCTTGATTAATTAGATAATTAGACAATAAATAATAATAGAACTTAGAATAATAACTTCATTAACTGAATATTCATTCTGATTTCTAATTTCTAATTCCTTAAGATGGATTTACTAAAAACAATGGTTGATCAAATTCGACTGGAGAAGAATCATCAACTAAAACTTTAACTATTTTACCTGAAACCTCAGATTCAATTTCATTAAATAACTTCATTGCTTCAATAACACAAACAACATCTCCTTTAGAAATGGTGTCTCCTACTTCAACAAAAACAGGTTTGTCTGGTGCAGGCTTTCTATATAAGGTACCAATGATAGGCGATTTAACTGTTACATATTTTGAAGTATCTTCTGAAGCTTGAACCACTGGTGTAACTGGTGTTGTTGGTGCCACTGGCTGAGGGGCAGCAGCTTGAGGCAAAGCTGACGACACTGGAACTTGCTGCACATAAGTTGTAGTTGCTTCTGGCCCTTCATTTGTAGTTTTTATGGTGATTTTAAAATCATCCATTTCTAATTTTACTTCTGTAGCACCTGATTTTGCTACAAATTTAATTAGGTTTTGAATTTCTCTAATATCCATACTATTTGAAATTTGGTTTAGTTTATTATTTTTTGTCATATGCCCATTTTAGATAAACCGCACCCCAAGTGAATCCTCCACCGAATGCAGCAAAAATGATATTATCTCCTTTTTTTAATTGACTTTCAAAATCTGACAACAACAATGGTAAAGTTGCCGACGTAGTATTTCCATAACGATGAATGTTGACTAAAACTTTTTCTTCATCTAATCCCATTCTATTTGCAGTTGCATCAATAATTCTTTTATTCGCTTGGTGAGCTACCAACCAATTTACATCATCATGCGTAAGATTATTTCGTTGCATAATTTTTTCACTAACATCTGCCATTCCAGACACAGCGTATTTAAATACTGTTTTACCATCCTGAAAAACAAAATGCTGTTTATTTTTCACAGTATCTTCTGAAGGTGGTAGAATTGACCCTCCTGCTTCAATCTTAAGGAATTCCCTTCCTACTCCATCACTTTTTAGTATTTCATCCTGAAGCCCTAATCCTTCATAATTTGGCTCAAACAATACCGCACCTGCACCATCACCAAAAATAATACAAGTAGCCCTGTCAGTATAATCAATTATTGAAGACATTTTATCGGCTCCAATTAATAATACCTTTTTATACCTTCCAGATTCAATATAAGCTGAAGCTGTAGAAATACCATACAAAAAGCTAGAACAAGCTGCTTGTAGGTCATACGAAAAAGCGTTTGTAGCTCCAATTTGAGTTGCCACATAAACACCTGTTGAAGCAACAGGCATATCTGGTGTTGCCGTTGCCATAATCACCAAATCAATTTCTTTAGGATCAATTTGAGCTTTCTCAATCAAATTTTGAGCAGCTTTAATAGCCAAAAAAGAAGTTCCTTGACCTTCTTCCTTTAATAATCTTCTTTCTTTTATTCCTGTTCTTGAAGTAATCCATTCATCATTGGTTTCAACAAGTCCTTCTAACACTTTGTTAGACAATACATAATCAGGAACATAAGAGCCAATTGCAGTAATTGCGGCTGTAATTTTATTCATAAAAAATATTTTTCCTCATTAAACAAAATACCCTTTTAACGAGTGGTGGAAATTACAAAAAAAAAATCAAACCATAGAAAAAATAGAGCTTGTAACCAAAGAAAAGTCTTATTAACAAAAAAACTCCCACATCGTGAGAGTTTTTCTCTATTCTTCCAAAGTTTTAAGCTACTGCTTCTGCTTTATCAATTACAACCTGACCTCTGTAATACATTTTTCCTTCATGCCAGTAAGCTCTGTGGTATAAATGCGCTTCTCCAGTTACTGGACATGTAGCGATTTGTGGTACAGATGCTTTGTAATGTGTTCTTCTCTTATCTCTTCTTGTTTTGGAGATTTTTCTCTTAGGATGTGCCATTTTACTATATTATTTATCCGTTAATAGTTTTTTTAAATTTTCCCATCTAGGGTCAATATTTTCTTGTTCTTGTTCTTCTACTTTTGGAGAAAATTTCTCTAATGTTTCCAAAGCATCTGTCTTTAAAGTACCATCTTTCACCCCTGGATGAATTCTTTTAACTGGCACAGAAAGGACTATACCTTCATATATATATTGCGAAACATCAACTTGAAACTCACCATGCGGTAAAACAAGCAACTCTTCATTTTCATTATTAAATTCCTCACCAAAATTAACTATCAACTTCAATTTACCTTTAATTGGCAAATCAAACAGCTCATTTGTTAAATCGCAAGGTAGATTTACAACTCCTTTGTAATCAAAATCAAGTTCGAGCATTGTGTTTTTTTTCTCTAACACAAGAACAACCTTAACATCAACTTCATTAAACTCGTCATAATCAAAGCAATCAAAAAAAGATCTATCCAATTGATAATCAAACTGGTGCTTTCCTATTTTCAACCCAGCAAACTGAATTAAATATTCTTTCAATTTTTTCATAACAACAGTTTCACCCATCATTAATGGGATGCAAAGATATAAAATTATTATAAATTCAAACCAGTTATAAACATTTTTTTGTTTACAACTCTATTTATCTCACTTTCAAAGGCTTTTTTGTCAACTCCAAATACTCTTTTCTCTTCTTGAAAATATCAACAGCTGCATAAACCGCTTCTCTAAATGACTCAAAATTAGCCAAACCTTTCCCTGCTATTTCATATCCTGTTCCATGATCTGGCGAAGTTCTAATTTTTTCTAGACCTGCAGTATAATTTACCCCTTTCCCGAATGACAAAGTTTTAAAAGGAATTAATCCTTGATCATGATACATAGCCAAAACAGCATCATACTTTTCATACTGTGACGAACCGAAAAAACTATCCGAAGAATAAGGACCAAAAACCATCATTCCAGAATCAAACATTTTTTTTACAGTTGGCTTTATAACCCTCTCCTCTTCATCACCAATTACACCATTATCACCACTATGAGGATTCAAACCCAACAACGCAATTTTAGGCTTAACCACCCCAAAATCTTGCTCCAAAGCTTTAATTATTGTACTAACTTTTTTTACCAACAATTTTTCAGATAAATTTTTCGAAATCTCATTAACAGGTATATGATCTGTCAATAAGCCAACCCTAAACTTATCATGAATCATTAACATCAAAGCATCACCTTCTAACTGATTGTCCAAATAATCTGTATGGCCAGGAAACTTAAAATCATCTGATTGAATATTATACTTATTTATAGGTGCCGTAACAAGCACATCTACCAAACCTTCTTTCAAAGCTTCTGTTGCAGCTTGAAAAGATTTAATTGCATATTTCCCCACCACTTCATCATTCTTTCCATACTCAATATTCACACCTTCCTTCCAAACGTTTAGAACATTAATTTTCCCAACCACAATTTGGGATAAATTATCAATTCCAAACAAACTAGACTCCAAACTTAAATTCTTCTTTAAAAAAGAAAGGATTTTAATATTGGCAAAAATAACAGGCGTACACAACTCTAACATTCTATTGTCTTCAAATGTTTTCAAGACTACTTCTGGTCCAACTCCATTTAAATCTCCAATAGATATACCCACAATTATATTTTCTGCTTTTTTAACCATAATTAATCCTAATTAAATGCTTATTTTTGAACTGCAAATTTAGTAAAATAAAATTAGTTATGTTTACAGGAATCATTGAAACATTAGGAACCGTGAAAGAAATCACAAAAGATCAAGAAAACCTTCATATTAAAATAACATCAACCTTAGCCAGCCAATTAAAAATAGACCAAAGTGTAGCACATAATGGGATATGCCTTACAGTTGTAAACATACACGAAAACGAATACACAGTTACTGCAATTAGAGAAACTATCAACAAAACCAATATTAGCTTATGGAAAACAAACAGCTTAATCAACTTAGAAAGAGCCATGAAACTTGGAGACAGACTAGACGGACATATTGTTCAAGGCCATGTTGATCAAATTGCAACCTGCACCAACATTGAAGAAGATAAAGGCAGCTGGGTTTTTACTTTTGAATACAACGAAAAACTAAACAATATTACCATAGAAAAAGGCTCTATTACAATTAACGGAACAAGTCTCACAGTAATCAATTCAAAAAGGAATCAATTTAGCGTTGCCATAATACCATATACTTTTGAAAACACCAACTTCAAAAATTTCAAGATCGGGGAAATTGTTAACCTTGAATTTGACGTAATAGGAAAATATGTAAAAAGAATTCATGATTTACAAAAATAAAAAAAGCTCTAAATAGAGCTTTTTTTATTATATATATATTTTACTGAGTAAAACCCAAAAACAACCGCAACAATCAACAACAGCCATAATTCTCCACCTACAGGCACATCTCCAGGAGGCGGTGTTGGTGGTGGTGGTGGAATAGCTTGCGAAAAAACACCTTGAAAACTCAAGAACATCACCAAAATAAAAACTATTTTACTCACTATTAACTTCATGGTTATAAAATATAAAATTATTCCTTTTCTAATAAAGAAACAACAATTCATCAATATTTATCTACACGCTAAACATGTTAAAAAATAACAGAGCACTAAAATAATAATATTTTCTCACAAAACAATATTTTCACAAAAAATACTTAAATATTTCTTAAAAAAATAAAAAAAATAGCCTTTTCAGGCTATTTTAAGTTAGTGGTCCCACCTGGGCTCGAACCAGGGACCACCTGATTATGAGTCAGGTGCTCTAACCAACTGAGCTATAGGACCGGTTTTGAGGTTGCAATATTACGGCATTTTTTTAATCCATGCAACTTTTTTTTACAATTTATTTCACTTCCTGACAAAGCTCAATCAACACACCATTTGTACTTTTAGGATGAAGAAAGACAACTAACTTATTATCAGCACCTTTTTTAGGCAAATCATTCAAAACCACAAAACCCTCTCCTTTCAACCTCTCAACCTCACTCACAATATCTGAAACATCAAAAGCAATATGATGAATTCCTTCTCCTTTTTTTTCAACAAACTTAGCAATAGGACTCTCATCGTTTATAGCTTGCAATAACTCAATTTTATTCGGACCTTTCTTAAAAAAAGAAGTTTTCACTCCTTCACTTTCCACAACCTCTTCCTTATATGGAGCTTCCCCAAAAAGCTTTTCAAAAACCAAATTAGACGCTTCCAAGTTTTTTACCGCAATGCCGATATGCTCTATCTTATTCATCATGTTAATTATTATCATTCAAACAGCAAAATAACAAAAACTTTTACTTAAAAAAAATAACACTTAAAATATAACAATATTCCGTATTTTTGCAAAATGGAGACTAATAGACAAAAAAAAATAGGCACATTATTACAAAAAGACCTTGTAGATATACTTCAAGGTGAAATAAGAAAAAACAACCTAAACAACCTGATAATTTCTGTTTCAAAAGTAAACGTTACTTCAGATTTATCAATCGCAAAGGTGTTTTTAAGCGTTTTCCCAACAGAAAAAGCAGGAGAAATCCTTTCCGCAATAAAAAGCAACACCCCATTAATCAAACATGATTTAGCACAAAGAGTTAAAAACCAATTAAGAAAAGTACCAAATCTGATTTTCTACATCGATGACAGTCTTGACTATATCGAAAAAATAGACAACGCATTAACAGGTAAAGAAAACCCAGTAGCGAACCCAGATTTATTAGAAAAAAGAAAGAAATCATAAATTGAATTTCTCATTTTACATAGCAAAAAGATATGCAGTAAGTTTTAGCAAAAACTCTACTATAAATATCATTACTATAATAGCAACCATAGCAATTATTGCAAGCGCTATGGCATTATTTATTTTTCTTTCTGTATTTAGCGGGCTTCGAGAATTCACACTTAGCTACAGCAACACATCAGACCCCGATTACACAATTAGCCCAAGTCATGGAAAATCTTTTTTCATCACAGAAGAAGAAGAAGAAGAATTAAAAAAAAGCTCCAACTTCAACACCTATTCAAAAATAATAGAAGACAGAGTATTGTTTAGCTATGACAACAAAGAACAGATTGCCACAATAAAAGGAGTAGATATTTTCTTCACAAAAGTTAGCGCAATAGACAAACATCTATATGCAGGAAACTGGATTGAGCCAGAATCAAATGACGCCATAATTGGCGCAGAAATTTCAAAAAAACTCGCACTAGGACTATTCGATTATTACAACACCTTAAATATTTTTTCACCCAAACCTGGAAAAGAATTAATTGAAAATAACAACAACGCCTTCAACACTTCAAAACTTCAGCCTGTCGGTATTTTTAACATAAACGAAGAAATCGACAACAAATATGTTTTTTGCGACATATCAATCACAAAAAAACTATTCAATTTTAAGGAAAACCAAGTTACAAGCATCATACTTAAATCCAACAATGATACCACAGAAAAAGAAGCGATAAAAGAGCTAAAAACTATTTTCAAAAACAAAATAACCATAAAAACAAAAGCGCAGTTAAATGACTCACTATACAAAATGCTAAATTCTGAAAACTTATTCATATACCTTTTTTGCACTTTAGTAGTTATTTTAACCCTTTTTTGTTTAGCTGGTGCAATTGTAATGATAATAATCGACAAAAAAGAAAACATTTACACCTTATATAATATAGGACTAGGGTTTAATAATATTAGAAAAATATTTTTTATTCAAGGAACCATAATAACTTCATTTGGTTTATTGTTCGGACTATTATTAGGCACATTACTAATAATATTACAACAACAGTTTTCTTTACTGATGATAACACCAGACTTTCCGTATCCAGTAATATTTAAATTAAAAAACATTGGAATAGTTATCTTCACCATAATTCCACTAGGATTTATTTCTTCTTGGATAGCATCAGGGAGAATTAACAAAGAAATTTTAAAATAAAAAAAAAGCTTCAATTAATTGAAGCTTTTTGTACCTTGGGTGGGAATCGAACCCACACTCCGAAGAACACGAGTTTGAGTCGTGCGCGTCTACCAATTCCGCCACCAAGGCATTAAAGAAGACTATCAAATGACACCATTTATGATATCTTGTAGTTTCTGAGTGCAAATGTAATTAATTTTTTAAAAAAACATAACAAAATACTTGAAAAATTACTTTCAGAGTTAAAATTTATTCCTAAATTTGCACCTCGTTTGAACAACACAACACTAATCAACTACTAAACAATAAATTAAGATGTCATACAACGAGCCTGAAGCAAAAATATTTGCATGTTCTCAGAGTGTGTATTTAGCGGAAAAAATAGCAGAAAGCTATGGAACAACGTTAGGTAAAGTTACGTTCTCAAAATATAGTGACGGAGAATTTCAACCTTCTTTTGAAGAATCAATAAGAGGATTAAGAGTTTTTCTAGTTTGCTCTACTTTTCCAAACTCAGACAATTTAATGGAGTTATTATTAATGATAGATGCTGCAAAAAGAGCATCAGCACGTCATATAACTGCTGTAATTCCTTATTTTGGTTGGGCTAGACAAGATAGAAAAGACAAACCAAGAGTACCAATTGGAGCAAAATTAGTTGCAAAATTACTAGAAGCCGCTGGAGCAACAAGAATCATGACAATGGATTTACATGCAGACCAAATCCAAGGATTCTTTGAAAAACCAGTTGATCATTTGTTTGCCTCTACAATCTTTTTACCATACGTTAAAAGTTTGAACTTAGAAAATTTAACAATTGCATCACCAGATATGGGTGGATCGAAAAGGGCATATGCTTATTCAAAATTTTTAGAATCTGATGTTGTAGTCTGCTACAAACAAAGAAAAAAAGCAAATGTTATTGATACTATGGAATTAATTGGAGATGTTACAGGAAGAAATGTTATTCTTGTTGACGACATGATTGATACAGGAGGAACACTTGCAAAAGCAGCTGACGTAATGATGGAAAAAGGAGCAATTAGTGTTCGAGCAATATGTACGCATCCAATATTATCAGGCGAAGCCTATGATAAAATTGAAAACTCTAGATTGTTAGAGTTAATTGTCACAGATTCTATACCATTAAGAAAAGAATCTAAAAAAATAAAAGTTGTTTCGTGCGCAAATTTATTTGCAGAAGTAATGCATATGGTGCAAAACAACAATTCTATAAGTGGAAAATTTTTAATGTAAAAGACCATTTTAAGAAACATAAATTAGAATTATTTTTAATTAATTATATATTTACACAATGAAATCAATTACGATTAAAGGATCAGAAAGAGAAAGCGTAGGCAAGAAAGCAACAAAAGCCGTTCGCGATGCTGGAATGGTTCCTTGCGTTATTTACGGAGGAAATCAACCAGTACACTTTACAGCAGACGAAAGAGCATTTAAAGACTTGGTATATACTCCAAACGCTCACACTGTTGTAGTTGAATTAGAAGGCGGAAAAAAAATTGAAGCTATCCTACAAGACATTCAATTCCACCCAGTTTCAGACGCAATTTTACACATTGACTTTTTCCAATTAGATGAAGAAAAAGAAATTGTAATGGAAGTTCCTGTGAAAGTTGTTGGAAAATCTCCAGGGGTTATGGCTGGTGGTGTTTTACGTTTAAACCAACGTCGTTTAAAAGTAAAAGCTTTGCCTAAAAACCTTCCTGATTTTGTGGAAGCAAACATTACTCCATTAGAAATGGGTAACAAATTATATGTTACTAAATTAGAAACAAATAATTTCAAATTAATGCACCCAGACAACACTGTTGTGTGTCAGGTGAGAATCTCTCGTGCTGCTATGAAAGCTGCTCAAGAAGCTGCAAAAGCTGCAAAAGCTGCTCCAGCAAAGAAAAAATAATAACATTATTTTTAATATCTAGACAAAGCATCAGTAAAATGATGCTTTTCTTTTTTTAAACATATTCCAAATTAACATTAGACATTTGATTCAATAAAAAAGGATTAATTAAACTATTTTTGCACAATGAATTGGATTAAAAAATTGTTTAGCAAAAAAGAAAAAACACCAATGAAAAAATTTTTAATTATTGGACTCGGAAATATTGGACCAGAATACACTAATACACGTCACAATATCGGCTTTAAAATTGTAGATTACTTTGTAAACCAAGAAAAGAGCAGTTTTGAAACAGTAAAACTTGGGGAAATAGCAGAGATTAAAATAAAAGGAAGAACACTTCTTTTTTTAAAACCCAATACTTACATGAATCTTAGTGGTAAAGCTATTAAATATTGGATGGAAAAAGAAAACATTGAAAAAGAAAACATCCTTGTCATTACGGATGACCTAAATCTTTCATTTGGAAGCATCAGAATAAAACCAAAAGGAAGCGACGGAGGTCATAACGGACTAAAAAGCATACAACAATTATTAAACTCAACTGAATACCCAAGATTTAGATTTGGAATCAGCGATGAATTCAAAAAAGGGCAACAAGTAAACTATGTACTTGGAGAATGGACGGACGATGAAAAAGAAAAACTAAAAGAAAGACTGCAAATCGCTACCGAAGCAATAAAATCCTTTGCACTAGCTGGATTAAACAACACTATGAACTCTTTTAATGGGAAATAAAAAAGACAAATTCAGAAGTAAGCCATTGAAATCTCTATACTTCAATGAATAAAAATTTCAAGTATAAGTTTTTAAATATCTAAAAGAAAGTGAAGTTTAAATATGTTTTTTTTAATGCTTGATATAGTACCCATCAAATTGTCTCAAAAAAAATAGCAAACCCCGTTTTCAAGGTCTTTTGCTCAAAAAATGGAGTATAATTCAGAAGTAAGGAAGCTTTAAGCTTTAATTTTATTGATAAATTTTATTTGTGAATATACCAAAAAAAAGAGGAGCCTTTAAAACAAGACTCCTCTCTTCTATCGTTACATAAATTACTATTCAACAACAATCTTTTTTGTCGTTTTATTATCACCGTCAGAAACAGATACAAGATAAATCCCAGACTGAACCGTACCTAAATCAATATTTTGATTAAATGCTCCTAAATTAGAAAACGTCTTATCAAACACCAATCTTCCACTTACATCATGAACATTTACGAAAACTTGATTAGAACTAGTAAATAATTCTACATTAAAACTTCCTTTATTTGGATTTGGATACAACTTAAAGCCTTCGAATTCAAAAGAATCTGAACTTAATGAACTTGTTATCGTAAATTTAGTTGAATTAACACTGTAAAATAAATTACCAACCGCCTCAATCATAACCCTACAATTAGTTGAATTAATCCCATTAGGAATTGTTAGAACTTCTGAACCATCATTCGGAGTACTTGCAGATAAAACAATTGGAAAAGTAACACCGTTATCTGTAGACAAACTTATTTTAACATTTGCAGTATTTACATTATTTGCAGTAGTACCTGCAACATTCCACGTAAAGGTCTGTGTTGACAATCCTGCATAAGAGATACCTGTAGTGTTTTGAGAAGTCACAACAAATGGCCCCGCAACACCACTAACAGTAACCACAGAATTTGCTCTATTTGTTTGTCCCCCTAAAGGACTTCTATTATCTCTAACCGTAAGCGCAAAATTCATTGTTCTTCCGACACTTGGTGTCACTTCCCAAGTTGGAGTTAAATTACCTGCCACAACATTAGCCAAAGGAGGCATATAACGATTTGGCGAAGCAGAAGGCACCCTAGACTTATAGTTTGGGCCCCCAACTGCTGACTGAACAGGAGGTTGAGTTGAAATCTGAGTATCTGTTTGCTCCCAACAATAAGTAAGCGCATCACCATTAACATCTGTAGCACTACCCTTTAAAACAAAAGCAGTAGCCCTTGGAATGGTATAATTACCTCCCGCATTAACTACTGGAGGTGTATTTCCATTTAAAACTGTATTTGCACAAGTAGATACATCATTTATCATCTGAACCATTTCAGCAATACTAACTGCATGAAAATGAGCATCAGAATTATTTTGAACGTTTGGACCACATATTCCAGCATAAGCCATTATAGTACTTCCACTTCCAGGCTCAACAGCAGTCGAATTATTTCTATTTCCACTACAAGAATTATTAAATGTATGATTTGCTCCAAATTGATGCCCCATCTCATGTGCTACATAATCAATATCATAAGGATCTCCTACAGGAGCACCTGAACCTGTTATTCCGCTTGCTTTACTAGGATTATAACATGGAGCAGGACCCGCCAATCCACCACCACCAGTACTAACCGTATGACCAATATCAAAATTTGCAGCTCCTGCAATTGCAGTAATTTGAGCTTGACTTTCATTAATCAATGCATTTGCATCGTCATTAGAAAAATTATCATCATCTATAAAAATTAAAGGATCTTGATTTGCAATAAAAACCATACGCAATGACATATCTCTTTCATAAATACCATTAACTCTTGTCATTGTTACCGTCATTGCAGATAAAACAGCCGCTTTCTTTTGTGCCAAAGTACCACCATTCAAACCCGCAGCATTAACATGAAAAGCCGCATATTCAATAGTACAAGCCATAGCCAAACGAAAAGTCCTAAATCTCCCATCAGAAGCTTTTTGAACACTACTTCCTAATATAAAATCGGTTTTATTTAAACCTAATTCATCATTAACCAAACATTGAAAATGTCTAGACTGAGAAATATTATTCTTACTATAAACTATATAGTTTTTTTTGTCTTTAGTATAAGTATCAATATAAGCAACTGGTTCATCTGGTGAAAAAATCATAGCATGTAAACCAAAAAGTGTTATACTAAACCTCACTGTTTTTCTTGGATTATCAACCCCTCTTCCGATATACGATTTTATATCGCTATATCTTGCCGCCAATGCTTCTTCCATAATTGGAGCCTCAAATATCATGTATTTGTCCGATTCACCTTTGGAATTTGGAAAAGATATAAAAACATTAGATTCACTATTTTCCAAGTCTAAAGGTGCATTTGCCAAATCTAAATTCAATTTATTTAAATCAATCGTAAAAAGTTTATACTTAGAAGGAGTATTAATTCTTTCCATTTTTGGAAATTTCCTCAACTGACCTTCTGAAACCTCCTCCCAAGAGGCGTGTTGACCGTAAATTACATTCAATACCAAAAACGCAATAAATGTAGCAAGTGTTTTTTTCATTTTTTTATTTTTATTTAGTTACAACAAATATATAATATTAGTCTCTATTTATGAATAAAAAATAATTAAGACTAAACCGAAACAAAAAACATTAAATCACAAAAAAAGATTATAAAAAAACACAAAAATTAAAAAATATATTAATTTAATAACATTTTTTTAAAAAAAAAGTTAATTTTGCAGAAATTAAACCAACACAAAAACCATGAAAAAAATTACATTATTAGGATTATGCCTTGGGGTGTTTCTGTATTCACACGCTCAAGAAACTAAAAACAAAGCAAAACATTTTGGAAAAAATATTTCTTTTGAAAAAAGAACACCTACAGGGCTTATAAGATGTGCAACAGACGAATACGAAACAATTTTACAAGCTCAAAATCCGAAAAGAATGAATCGCAGTCAATTTGAAACATTCTTAAATCCTTTTCTTGAAGTCTATAAAACCAAACAGACATACGAAACCAATTCTGAAACCGGTGGAATTATTTATATTCCTGTTGTAGTTCATGTGATTCATGATGGAGACACCTATGGAACAGACGAAAACATTACAGATGAACAAGTTCAATCTCAGATCACAGTAATGAACCAAGATTACAGAAGAATGATAGGTACCCCTGGCTTTAATAACAATCCATTGGGTTCAGACATTCAAATTGAATTTGTATTAGCAAAAGTCGATCCTAACGGAAACCCTACAAATGGTATAAATCGAGTTAATTTATGTAAAAGCACTTACAATGTTGGCAACTTTAATGAAATTCAAGCTGAAATCGACACAAATGTAAAACCTCAAACAATATGGGATCCTACCCAATATATGAATATGTGGAGCGTTAAATGGGATGGATCTGGATTACTTGGCTATGCGCAATTCCCAAGCAACGGAAACACAACAGCAAATTCAGATGGCGTAGTAGCAGGACACACATTCTTTGGCTCAAGAACTATATACCCAGCAGGAAATTATAGTAATAACACATACGATAAAGGAAGAACCATGACGCACGAAGTAGGACATTTCTTAGGCTTATACCACACATTTCAAGGAGGATGTGCAGGAGAAAACAACACATCAGGAGATTATTGTGCTGACACCCCAGCTGTAGCAACAGCCAACTATGGATGCACACCTACCAACTCATGTCCTACTGGAGCAAGCGACATGATAGCAAATTATATGGACTATACTGATGATTCTTGTATGAATATTTTTACTATTGACCAAAAAGCAAGAATAATATCTGTTATGAACACCTTCCCAAGAAGACTAGAATTAAAAACTTCCACTAAAGATTTGCCAATTGCATTATTTGCTAACGATGCAGAAGTAAAAATTGAAAATTCATGTAATATACCACCGTCAACTTGCGCATCACCAAATCCAACTTCGGCAGCAAAATCGGTTTTACTTTACAATAGAGGAACTTCAAATTTAACATCTGCCACTATAAGCTACAATATGAATGGAGGAGCTAATTACAATCAAAACTGGACAGGAAATTTAGCACCAAATAAATATGCGGTTATCACTTTAACAAATACAACTACAAGTGGAACACTGAATGTTAGCATAGCTTCAACAAATGGAGTTACAGACCAAAGAACTACCAACAATACTGATTCAAAAACTTTCGGACAACCTTTAGGCTATGCAAATTCAACAACTTTTACTTTTAATCTTGTTGGAGACAGTTATAGCACGGAAACTACTTGGTCATTAAAAAACGAAGCAGGTACTACATTATATAGTGGCGGTCCTTATGGAAATATTGCTTCAGGAACACAGGTTTTAGAAAACAATACTGTTTGGAATTTACCCGCAAATGGTTGTTATTACTTAACTGTAAACGATTCTTGGGGTGACGGGTTATTTGATGGCGTTAGCCAAGGATACTACACTGTAACCGCTGGAACAACAACAGTTGTAAATGTTCCTGACTTTGTTGAATCTGGAAACCCAGATAACACACTAGTATCAAGAGTAAGTTATTTTACAAATAACGGAACTCTTTCAACAGACAATTTCAGCTTATTAGAAGATATCAACTTATACCCTAACCCAACTAAAGATATCCTTAACATTTCTATTCCTTCAGGATTGGGAAGTTTAAAAACGTATGAGATCTATAATAATTTAGGGCAGACAATTAAAACTAATAAACCAACAAATAACGATTTTGCAATATCAACTTCTGAATTTTCAAATGGTGTTTATTTTATCAAATTGAATTTTGAAGACACATCGAAAACGTTGCGTTTTGTTAAAAACTAAAAGAATATAAAAACAAATACATAAAGAGGATTGATAAATTTATCAATCCTCTTTTTTTGTCTAAAATTAAAATACTTACTTTTGTTATAAATATATTTCCATTGAAAATCTATAATTCTATCAATTCTTTTAGTTGCAAAAGAAAAACTGTAATAACCATTGGCACCTTTGACGGTGTGCATCTTGGTCATCAAAAAGTATTAAGTAAGTTAAAAACATCAGCATCAGAAAAAAATGCCGAGAGTGTACTGCTGACTTTTTTCCCGCATCCAAGAATGGTTCTTCAACAAGATTTAAACATAAAACTTCTAAATACAATTGAAGAAAAGAAGAATCTCATTTCAAAATTTGGAATAGAAAGCTTAATTATCCACCCGTTTGATTTGGATTTTTCAAGACTATCGGCTGAAGATTTTGTAAAAGAGATATTAGTAGATCAATTAAATATTTGTAAAATAATAATTGGTTATGATCATCGGTTTGGAAGAAATAGAACTGCAACTATTACTGACTTAATCGCATTTGGGAAAGAATATAATTTTGAAGTTGAACAGATTACAGCTAAAGAAATAGACGAAATATCAATTAGTTCAACCAAAATAAGAAATGCTTTACTAGAAGGCGATATTCAAACTGCCAATAATTATCTTGGGGAATTATATTCTATTACAGGTGAAGTTATTGAAGGTAAAAAAATTGGAAGAACACTGAATTTTCCAACTGCAAACATTAAAATTTCTGAAAATTACAAGTTAATACCTAAAGTAGGAGTCTATGTGGTTTCCATCGAAATATTAAATAAAAAACATTTCGGAATGATGAATATAGGTACTAACCCAACAGTATCTTCTGGAGAACAAAGCATAGAAGCACATATTTTTGATTTCAACGAATCTATTTATGGTGACACAATAAAAGTAAACCTTATTGAACGCATTCGAGATGAAAAAAAATATGACTCTTTAGACCAATTAAAAGAGCAACTTATACTTGACAAAAAAACAGCTATTGAAAAAATAATAAAACACCAATGATTTCTAGTTTATCTAAACCTGTTGATAATGCCCCCCTAATTGTTTTTAGATTCTTTTTCGGCCTTTTATTAGCCTGTGAAAGTTTTGGTGCGATAGCAACTGGTTGGGTAAAAAAAACATTAATCGATCCTCAATTCACCTTTTCATTTATAGGTCTAGATTGGCTTCAACCGTTACCAGGAAATGGGATGTATTTTTATTTCTCTATAATGGGAATATTAGGAATCTTAATAATGATTGGTTATCGCTATACCCTTGCCATTACACTTTACACAATTCTATGGGCAGGAGTTTATTTCATGCAAAAAACTTCTTATAACAATCATTATTATTTGTTACTAATTATAAGTTTCATAATGATTTTTCTTCCTGCTAACAAATCCAATTCTTTAGATGTAAAATTTAAACATACTACCGAGAATAATTTTATGCCAAAATGGATAATCATTATTTTTATAGTACAAATTTCAATTGTTTATTTATATGCTGCCTTTGCCAAATTATATCCTGATTGGTTAGACGGAACTTTTACAAAAATTTTACTTTCTAGCACAACTAAGAACAGCCATCTATTGGCACTTTTTTCTAAGAAATGGTTTTATCTTTTCATAGCCTATGCTGGTTTTTTATATGATTTATTAATCATTCCATTACTGTTAAACAAAAAAACAAGATCGTTAGCTATTCTTTTTTCATTACTATTTCATCTTTTTAACGCTGTTTTTTTACAAATTGGAATATTCCCTTTTTTCGCATTAAGTTTCGCTCTCTTTTTCTATCCTCCAGAAAAAATTAGAAAACTTTTCTTGAAAAAAACAAAAATCAAAACAAAAAATGAAAAAGCATTTAACTCTAAGATATTCATTCGTCTATTCATTCCATTCTTAATCATTCAATTATTATTACCCATTCGCCATTATTTTATTAAAGGTGATGTTTTATGGACAGAAGAAGGTCACAGATTAAGCTGGAGAATGATGCTCCGAGAACGTAGCGGTTATATCTCTTTTAAAGTTATCGATAATGACACGAACAAATCAAGTTATTATGATTATCATCAAGACTTATCCGAAAAGCAATCGAGACAAATTGCAACAAAACCAGATTTTATTTGGCAATATTGCCAAAAAATAAAAAAAAAATATAAAAATCGAGATATTTCCATTTATATAACATGTAAAAATGCCATCAATCGAAAAGAATATAAAACACTAATCGACCCAAATTATGATATGGCAAAAGCGAAATGGAATTATTTCACCCACAATGAATGGATATTATTAGACTAAACTCCAAAAATTCTAGTTGTGTAACTTAAAAATCCATCAATTTTATTTTATAAATTTAATAGAATAAAATTCTTTAAAAGAGCATTAATAACACATTTATAAAAATTTTAATGTACATAACTAATAGAAACACATTATTTTTTTAATGTTCTAAAGTAATTCGTTACTTTTGACACATAAAAGAATTTGGCATGAATACGATTAGATATAATTGGACAAAAGAAGAAATAATTGTTTTATACAACAAACCCTTAATGGATTTATTATATGAAGCTTCAACTGTACATAGAGAATTTCACAATCCTAATGTGGTTCAAGTTTCTACATTATTATCTATTAAAACGGGGGGATGTCCAGAAGATTGTGGATATTGCCCTCAAGCTGCGCGTTACCACACTAATATTGAAGGTAATGACCTTATGACTGTTTCTCAAGTGAAAGCACAAGCATTAAGAGCAAAATCATCTGGATCTTCAAGAGTTTGCATGGGTGCGGCATGGAGAAATGTAAAAGATGGTCCTGAGTTCGATCAAGTATTAGAAATGGTTAGAACCATCAACAAATTAGACATGGAAGTTTGTTGCACTTTAGGGATGATTACAGAAAACCAAGCAAAACGTTTAGCAGAAGCTGGTCTATATGCATACAACCACAACTTGGATTCATCTGAAGAATACTACAAAGAAGTAATTTCAACTCGTGGTTATGAAGATCGTCTTAAAACGATAGACAATGTTAGAAAAACCAATGTTACAGTTTGTAGTGGTGGAATTATTGGTATGGGAGAAAGCATTGAAGACAGAGCAGGAATGCTTGTTGCCTTAGCATCGTTAAACCCTCAACCTGAATCCGTACCAATCAATGCTTTAGTAGCTGTCGAAGGAACTCCTTTAGAAAACGAAAAACCAGTTGAAATTTGGGACATGATAAGAATGGTAGCTACGACTCGTATAGTAATGCCTGAAACGCAAGTTAGACTTTCTGCTGGACGAACTCAAATGAGCCGTGAAGGGCAAGCAATGTGCTTTTTTGCAGGTGCAAATTCCATCTTTGCAGGTGACAAATTATTAACAACTCCAAATCCTGATGTAAATGAAGATATGAAAATGTTTGAATTATTAGGATTGCAACCGCAAAAACCATTCATCAAAAAAATGCAACCAGAAACCGTTGAAGCTAAAGACTCACAGTTTCAGAACTTGGGTGAAAAGCCGAAATGGTCAAGGCCTGGACATACTATTGAAAGAAATCTAGAAGCGTCTGGAAAAGGAAAATAAAATTTAATTACTAATAAAAAATGCCATTCGTCTGAATGGCATTTTTTATTAGTAATTATTCATTTCTGTAAAATACTTATAAAATAAAGGAATAGTTTCAATCCCTTTTAAATAATTAAAAACACCAAAATGTTCATTTGGTGAATGAATAGCATCACTATCTAATCCAAAGCCCATAAGGATGGTCTTACTCTTCAATTCTTTTTCAAACAAGGCAACTATAGGAATACTCCCTCCAGAACGAACTGGAATTGCAGGCACACCAAAAGTCTCAGTATAGGCTTTATTTGCAGCTCTATATCCAACACTATCTATTGGAGTAACATAACCTTGTCCTCCATGATGTGGTTTCACAACTACTTTAACAGATTTTGGTGCAATACTTTCAAAATGTTTTTTAAACAACTCTGTAATCTCTTCCCAGTCTTGATTTGGAACAAGTCTCATAGAAATTTTTGCAAAAGCCTTACTTGCTATAACTGTTTTTGCTCCCTCACCTGTATATCCGCCCCAGATTCCATTAACATCTAATGTTGGACGAATTGAATTTCTTTCATTTGTAACATATCCTGTTTCTCCATGAACATCATCTATAGCTAATGCATTTTTATATTTCTCTAAGGAAAAAGGTGCTTTAGCCATTTCTGCTCTTTCTTCTGCAGATAATTCTTCTACTTTATCATAAAAACCAGGAATAGTAATATGATTGTTTTCATCATGAAGAGAAGCAATCATTTTAGTTAAAATATTAATTGGATTTGCAACAGCTCCACCATATAGCCCAGAATGTAAATCTCGATTTGGACCTGTAACCTCGACCTCAACATAACTCAACCCTCTCAAACCTGTTGTTATTGATGGTTGAGTATTAGAAATCATTCCTGTATCTGAAATCAATATTACATCGTTTGCTAATTTCTCTTGATTACGTTCAACAAACCAACCTAAACTTTTTGAACCAACCTCTTCTTCACCTTCAATCATGAACTTCACATTACAAGGCAATGTATTAGTCTCAATCATATATTCAAATGCTTTAACATGCATATACATTTGCCCTTTATCATCACATGCTCCTCTTGCAAAAATAGCACCTTCTGGATGAATATCTGTAGTCTTAATTACAGGTTCAAAAGGTGGTGATGTCCATAGTTCAATTGGATCAGCTGGCTGCACATCATAATGCCCGTAAACTAAAACTGTTGGTAAGTTTTTATCAATTATTTTTTCACCATATACGATTGGATATCCTGGTGTTTCACACAATTCTACAAAATCACACCCAGCTTTCTCTAAGCTAGATTTCACCATTTCAGCTGTCATTATAACATCATGAGCATAAGCACTATCTGCACTTACCGAAGGAATTTTTAATAATTCTATTAATTCTTGTAAAAATCGCTCTTTATTTTCTTGAACGTATTGTTTTATATTTTCCATTGTATTGTTTTGGATTGTGTTTCAAAGTTACAAAATATTATAATTACTAAAAAAATGAGCTGTCAATTCTAACAGCTCATTTTTTATATTATCATTCTATATTAATAAATTATCTTTTTTACAACCTTTTTACCACTAATCAATATTACTTGTAAAACTAGAGCGGAATTATTTTTAACAACTCTATCAATATTTAGCTCTTGACTATTAACTTTTTTATTCTCATAAACTCTCCTTCCTAGAACATCAAAAACAACTACCTCTTGAATCTCTTCAGAAAGTGATTTTACTTGAATATTTTCATTTAAAATAACAACAATTTGATTTTCTTCTGTAACAAAACCACTATTAGACAAAGTAGCATCTTTATATTTTAAGACAAATCTATCATTAAATACACCAATTGCTGCTGTAAAACTATAAGGACTAATTTTTAAATTATGAGAGACATTTAAAAGTAAATCTTCAATATAAATGTCTTGATTTTCAAAGAGACCATCTACTGCATGAATTGCAATAGAATGTATTCCATCATTCGTGATTTTAATACCTAAAGGCACTCTGTCATTATAATTAAAAGGAAAAGGTCTTCCTTGAATGCACATTTTTTCATCATTTATTAAAGAATAAATATTTGCAGTAGTTGCTTGTATGCCAATAGCATCATATAATCTATCTTTATCATAAGTCGCTTCATTTGTATAACCTACTAAAGTTCTAACAGATTCATTATTAACATCTATTAAATCTAACCAAATGCGATGTTTTTCAACTTGATTTACTGTCTTATTTAAAGATGATGTCTTAAAAAATTGACTGTTATCGTAAGTTCTACTTCTTAATGAGTTATTAAACGTTATATTTTGTGTAGTAGCAGGTCCATCATTCATAATTACAAAAAAACCTTGTCCTCCAGCAATTAAACCATTAAAGCCATTTGGACCACTCACAGTTCCTAATCCATTATGAACAATATAATCGTTTATGGTATAATTTGAATTAAAATCACCATAAAAAGGATCGGAAATAGCAGATGAAGGTAGCGTGCCATGTGTCCATAATCTAACAGCACCTTCAATATTCGTATTTAAATTTAAAAAATCTAATGCATTTATTGAGGAAGGATAAGGATTCCCTATTAGATTAAGATTATCATTCATGTTTGTAATAACAATACCATTCACCCCAAAATAATCTGCACCTGTAAAACCTCCTCGTGAAATAGGCACAGTGACAACTCCATTATTGGGTACTCCACTTGTAAAAGATGCCGTATAGGTTTGGAAAGAGGAATTAAAATTATTTGGTCCTCTAACAATATAACCAGTTCCGTTACTCATTATACTTCCTGCTGCATTTACCCAGTTACCAATTCCTCCATTGGTGTTTGGAATAGTAGGATTCCATTTAAAGATTAAATTAGTTGGTGAATTTGGAGAAATATTATTTACATTAAAACCTGAAATTGGTGATGACCAATATACATAATCTAATTTTCTCATTGAAGTTGCTCTTTCATAGCTAATATTGCCGACATTAATTCCAGCATCATTTACTTGGATTAATGAACCATTATTCAAAACAGACAAAGTTCCATCAATAGTTAAATCATTTTCTATTTGCACGTAATTATTAGAAGATACAGTTAAAACACGAGTTGGGTTAACAATTAAGTTCCCTTTGGCAATTATATTATTTGAAACTGAAGTTGTAAAATCATTATCAAGGACAACATTCGCAAAAACCTCTGTGCCTTCTGGAGCAACAGCACTAATTACTTGTGGAGATACACCTTCAAACAACACTGTACTATTACCTTCTTCAAAAGAAGCTTCATTCACATTATTTGTCCAATTACCATTTAAAAATATCTGACCATCTAAAGTAGCAGCATTAGAATCATCCATATCTAAAACACCTGTATTATCTATTAATAGATTCCCTGAGACTTTCAATTTGTTATTTGAATTGCCAGCTATTTCTAATTTACTTCCTAAAAGGCTAACATTATTTGCCACAGCTAAATCATTATATTCGTCTGAATATGCAGCTGTATAATCTACTTTAGCACTATTTAATGCAGAAGAGTTAATAATAACATCTGTAGTAGAACTAGGAACAGAAAGTCCTTCCCAGTTTGCACAATTAAACCAGTTTGTATCAATACCTCCTACCCATTGCCCTGAAGGATTACTTGGGCCAATTTGAAATGTCCTTCCTGCTCTTGTAGCTGTGTTACTTGCTGGGTTTAAAGTATATCTACCAGTGCTTAATGTCCAATTATTAGAAACATCAGCAACAGCATTAATTATTTGATTTAATGAAGCAATACCGTGCTCTTTGTCATTTTCATAATAACCACTTTCTGCACTTACACTAATACTTTCAACATTGAAACAGGTTAAAGATGAGGGTAACCTAGACTCTCTTGGGTTAGATGAAGATGACGAACTCGATCCGCTACAGGCATTTGCTAAAGGAACCCAAGCAGCTCTATTAGTCAACCCATGCAATAAATTCCCAGATAAATAATAATTTGCTTCATTCAAATCAACAACACCATCAGAAACAAAACTCCCTTGAACAAGAAATATTTGATCAGGAGAACTTGTTGAAATATTTGGAGAATTTAATATTCCTCCTGTAATAGCTCCTGAGAACTCGGAAGTTCTATTTGTCGAATTAGTCCCTGTAATTACAGAAACACTTCCAAACCAGTTTGAAGAACCATCTGTTCTTATTTGCAATATTGATCCCGCTGGTATAAGTGATGTTCCATTATATGTTATTACTGCTTCATAAGGAGCTTCACTTGGATCATCTCCTCCACCTCCCCATTTATTTGTTCTAACACCTGCATTTGCTCCTGCTTCATATCTTGAATTTACAATTGAAAAAATTGTACCTGGTAAAAAATCTACCAAAGTAGCCACCAAATACTCATCTTCTGCACCACTTCCATAAACTTGACCATCATACCCTACAAAAATGAGTTCTCCAGGACGAAAGCTTGTTCCTCCTACCGATGTAGATGAAGCAATAGCCATAATATCAAAATTATATAAGGATTCATTAGAGTCATCATTAATAACATTGATGGTGTTTGTAAACAACCCAGCGACTGCACTATTAAATTTAACAGTAAAAAAAGTAGAATTCCCAGGTGTAATTACGCTAACTGTTGGTTGTGTAATAATAAACTCTTGAGGCAAAGAAGTATCAGTTAAAACTATGGGTAATGACAGAGTTAAATCTGTAGTTCCATTATTTTCAATCACAAACGTTTTAACTATATCTGTTCCCAATGTTGTAAATCCAAAATTAGTATTATCTGAGGCTGTAGGACTAGTATCTCCATCTAAAATAGTAAAACCATTACCTGTTATATTGATTTCTGGACCAGACGGTGGTGTTCCACAAAATACTTTTACATTTTGCATATACCAAGGAGATGTTGTTGATGATTGTTTTCTAAATTTAATATAAACATTTGGAAAAGAAGCATAAGCAGACAAATCTACGGTGCACATAGTGGTACTTCCTGATGAAGTATTTCCATGATCAAATGTTGCAACGGTTGAATAAACCCCCATTTGAGTAGTAGTAGAAACCTCAACAAACATTGTTTTCAAACTTGAATTACTCGTTCTTCTTAAATCGAAGGTCAAAGAAGTAGGATAAGAAACTGCTACTGTATTCAACTCTCCAGTATGTGAGGCAAAATTTGCTTCATTCGAAGAATATGTAATATCCGTTTCTGACCATCCTGACGGTGTAACTGTAAAATTAGCTTCATTTAGACATGGGCCAGAACTAACAGTTAAATTAGCAATTGAAGAGGTTATTGTTCCACAAGGTGAATTACCTGAAATTATTACTCTATATTTATAACCATTCATTGACAATGTTGCATTAGAGATAGTATGAGTACTGGTATTTATACCCACATTAGTCCAAGAAATTCCATTATCTACAGAAACTTGCCATTGATAGGAAGCTGCATTATTAGCTACTACATCAAAGGTAGCAGATGTTCCTGTAATAGTTGATTGATTTAAAGGTTGGCTAACAACTAACACAGGGTTAAATATTGTTACATTTTGAGAAACTACACCATTTGACCAGCAGCTACCATCGAAGATTCTAACATAATAAGTTCCAGATGTATTTGCAGTAAAGGAACCCGTTGTTGGAAAAGATGTATCTGTACCAGTTGCACTTGTTTGCCAATAGGCAGTAGTGCTTGGCAACGAATAGGATAACTGAGCACTACCGCAATTTACTGTTGTAGTTATAGTTCCTGTCGGATTAGCAGGTGCAACACAAGCAGTATAGCTAGTCCAGGAAATATCGTCTATTTTAATTTGAGCCCCAGAAGTTCTTAATTCAAGATTCACATTCCCAGGAATATTAACTGGTTGACTGTGATTTACTACTGAATTAGATGATGACGAAACAGTTAGTGCTGTTCCAACTTGTGAACCATTTACCCAAATTTCAATATTTCGAGGACCTGTTCCTGTAAAAGCTCTAACATAAGAAAAACTCAAAACCCCCATTCCTCCTGCATAAGTTGGAGAGGAGACTACGGCTGATCCATTTGGACAAATAGCTTTTGAATTTAATGTTTGATCTGTTCTTGCTGAAGTTGCATTCCAAGAAACTCCATTTGTTCCGACCCATGTACGCAATAAATAAGTAGTAGAACTAGCTGTAGGAATATTTGAAAATTCTTCTAAACCTTGTGCACATACAAAACTCCCCATAAAAAGGGCTAAAAGTAATCTTAATTTCATTGGTTAATAGCTTTAAGACTTGGTTAATAGTTCAAAATTAGATGCGAAATATAGGTAATAATATTTGATTATGAGTATTTTTGCACACTAACTAATTGTTAAAAAATTGGAAAAAAAAGTTTTTACAAAAAGTGAATTACTCACGAAACTAGAGCAATATTGCACTTATCAAGAACGCTGTTTCAAAGAAGTTGAAGAAAAATTATTCTCATTAAAAGCTACTCAATCTGAAAAAGAAAGCATTTTAATTCATTTAATTGAGAACAATTATATTAATGAAGAACGTTTTGCAAAAAGTTTTGTTAGAGGTAAACACAATTATAAGAATTGGGGTAGAAATAGAATTAAAAATGAACTGAAATTTAGAAATATTACATCCAAAATTATAGAAATTGCCCTTCAAGAAATAAACAACGAAAATTATATTGAAAAATTTAATAAACTCGCAGAAAAAAACTGGGATTCTATTAAAGAAAAAAAAGGGCAAAAAAAGAACAAAAAATTTGTTGATTTTTTACTTCGAAAAGGCTTTGAAACCGACCTTATTTATGAAAAACTACAAGAATTAAATAATTAAAAAGATTAGAATATAAATTTTGATACTCTCAATAAAGTATCTTTGCTAAAAAAGAAATCTATGTTAGAAGATAAAAACCAGAAAAAGACAAGCATTGCAGAATTAGGAGAATTTGGTTTAATAGAGCATTTAACGAAAAACATACAGATTACTCAAGAATCTACAATAAAAAGCATTGGAGATGACGCTGCGGTTCTTAATTTTAATGACAAGAAAGTAGTTGTTTCTACAGATTTATTAATTGAAGGGGTTCATTTTGATCTAGCCTATATGCCTTTAAAACATTTAGGATATAAGGCTGTTGTGGTAAATATCTCAGACATTTGTGCAATGAATGCAACCGCTACACAAATAACTGTTTCAATTGCTGTTTCTAATCGTTTTCCATTAGAAGCTTTAGAAGAGTTTTACGAAGGTGTAAAACTGGCCGCTAAAACCTACAATGTTGACATCGTTGGTGGAGATACAACCTCTTCTCAAAAAGGACTAATTATAAGTATCACTGCGATTGGGGAATCTAGCCTTGATGAAATTACCTATAGAAACGGTGCGCAACCAAGTGATTTATTGGTTGTTACAGGAGATGTTGGAGCAGCTTATATGGGTTTACAAGTTTTAGAGAGAGAAAAACAAGTTTTCCAAGTTAACCCAAACAACCAACCAGACTTAGAACAATATTCCTATTTAATTGAACGACAATTAAAACCTGAAGCGCGAAAAGATATTAAAGAATTACTATCTAAATTAGAAATTAAACCTACTTCTATGATTGATATTTCCGACGGCTTATCATCTGAAATATTACACATTTGCAAACAAAGTGCTGTTGGGTGTAATTTGTATGAAGATAAAATTCCTGCAGATCCACAATTAATCAATGTTTGCGAAGAATTTAATATTGATATTACAACAATTGCTTTGAGTGGTGGTGAAGATTATGAGCTATTATTCACTATCAAAATGGACGATTATAATAAAATTAAAGCTAATCCTAACTTTACAGTCATTGGACATATCACAGAAGAAAAAGAAGGCGTTCATTTAATTACAAGAGCTAACACCAAAATTGCTTTAAAAGCAAGAGGCTGGAATGCTTTAACTGAAGAATAAAGAACACAAAAGCAAAGCCCGATTTTAAGATTAAAATCGGGCTTTTATACTTTAGTTATTACTAAAATTACATTTTCATTAACCAGTTTCTCATCGAAACTTCATTATTTACAATTCCTCTTAATTCACTAATAGCAACCCTCTGTTGCTCCATAGAATCTCTTTGACGAATTGTAACTGTTTTATCTTCTAATGTTTGATGATCTACAGTAATACAGAAAGGTGTCCCTAAAGCATCTTGTCTTCTATAACGACGACCCACTGCATCTTTCTCATCATAAGCAACATTGAAATCCCATTTCAAGTCTTCAATAATTTCTTTAGCAACTTCTGGCAATCCATCTTTTTTAACCAACGGCAAAACAGCTGCTTTTGTTGGTGCTAAAACCGAAGGCAAACGCAAAACTGTTCTTGTTGATCCGTCTTCAAGCGTTTCTTCCTCTAAAGCTTTAGAAAAAACTGCTAAAAACATCCTATCCAAACCAACTGAGGTCTCAACGACATAAGGCACATAACTTGAATTAGTATCATTGTCAAAAAACTGCAATTTCTTTCCTGAATACTGTTCATGAGCTTTCAAATCAAAATCTGTTCTTGAATGAATTCCTTCTAATTCTTTAAATCCGAAAGGAAAATCAAATTCTATATCTGCAGCTGCATTAGCATAATGTGCTAATTTTTCATGGTCGTGAAAACGATAATTTTCTTTCCCTAAACCTAAAGACAGATGCCACTTTAAGCGAGTTTGTTTCCAAAACTCATAATATTGCATTTCTTCTCCTGGCTTTACAAAAAATTGCATTTCCATTTGTTCAAATTCACGCATTCTAAAAATAAACTGTCTTGCAACAATCTCATTTCTAAATGCTTTACCCGTTTGAGCAATCCCAAAAGGAATTTTCATTCTTCCTGTTTTTTGAACATTCAAAAAATTAACAAATATACCCTGAGCCGTTTCTGGTCTCAAATATAAATCCATTGCTGTATCAGCAGATGCACCAATTTTTGTAGCAAACATTAAATTGAACTGACGTACTTCTGTCCAGTTTTTCGAACCAGATTCTGGACAAGCAATACCCAGCTCCTCAATCAAAGACTTTACATCTGCAAGATCATCATTTTCTAAAGAACGCGCTAAACGTTGTAAAATTTCGTTTTTTTGCTGCAAATATCCTTTAACACGCTCATTTGTTGTTACAAATTCCTCTTCGTTAAAAGCATCCCCAAAACGAGTTTGCGCTTTTGCAATTTCTTTTTGAGCTTTTATATTTATTTTTTCTGCATATTCTTCAATCAAAACATCTGCACGATATCTTTTTTTAGAATCTTTATTATCAATTAGAGGATCACTAAAAGCATCCACGTGTCCTGACGCTTTCCATGTTGTAGGGTGCATAAAAATTGAAGCATCTATTCCTACAATATTTTCATGCATTTGAACCATTGATTTCCACCAATATTCACGAATGTTTTTCTTTAACTCTACCCCGTTTTGTGCATAATCATATACTGCACTTAAACCATCATAAATTTCACTTGACGGAAAAATATATCCGTATTCTTTAGCGTGTGAAATTACATTTTTAAAAATATCTTCCTGTTTTGCCATAGCACAAAAATAAAAATAGGTTTTAAATAAAGAAAAGAAATTGTCGGAATAATTTAAAGATTATTCATATTCAAAAATTGCAGAGCCAATTTTTGAGAAGGAATTATAAATATTAATTAAATATTTACCTTTAATTGTCTTGTTTGACTCTAAATTAACATAAGTACAAACATCTAGATCTTTTTGATTATAAAAAGCATCAACCTTTGCACTGTAAAGTAGTTTTATGTCGTTTAAAGTTATTGAAGTATCCTCAACAGAGATAATTTGATTTTTCGGATTAACAACTTGAACATAGATATCTTTATTCCCTTGTCTTATGAATTCATTTCCTTGAAGGGTAAAACAAACTCTTATTTGTTGAATTTTACGTTCTCTCTTTTTAGAATACAAATCTGACAATATCTTTACTCCTCTAGCTGTAACATTTAAAGCAGATAATTTATCGTGAATTATTCTATTATCGTTGCTTTTTATTGATTCTAACTGATCTAATGTTTTTTTGTTTTTTAGAATTCTACTGTTAATTGCTACAATCTCTTCAGAGTCTTCACTGATTTTATTTTTAAGTTTTTCAATTTGACTTTCAAGACTTATATTTTGATATTTCTCCTCAAATTCGTCCTCAAAATTATTTGAACTTTCAATTGCCAATTTGATGGCTTCTTCTACTTCAATTAATTCTGCATTTTCAATTGTTAAATTTAACGAGTCATATTTTTTTAAAATCTCATCAAACTGGTTTTGCAACAATCGATTTTCTGTTTCAGATTTTTCAACGAAAGCCTTATGCTTCATGCAAACATTATAATACCCTAAAGAAGAAAACATCACAAAAATTGTTAATGCGGCAATCGATACTTTTAGAATATTTTTTTTATTTAGCGTCATTGAAAATATTTTTCATTAAATTAAGTAAATTTATATACTCTTTTAATTTATAATCGTTAAAATGCTAAAAAATCTGTTTAAATTATTATTTCCAAGTTTGTGTAGTGGATGTAATTCTCTCCTAATAAAAAACGAAAAAATTCTTTGCGCATCATGCATACATAATTTACCTTTCACTAATCATCATCTTTTAGAAAATAATGAAGCAAAAAATAAATTTTACGGATTAGTTGATCTTGAGTTTGCTTGCGCTATGCTAACCTTCTCACAAGATAGTGTTGTTCAAAAAATGATTCACCAGCTTAAATACAAGAACAGACAAGAAATTGGAAGTTACCTCGGGTTGATTTATGCTCCTACTATTAAAAGCCTAATAAAAAAACATAATATTGACTTTATTATCCCAGTTCCTTTACATCCTAAAAAATTAAAAAAAAGAGGCTATAATCAAGTCTCTACCTTTTGTGAGGCACTCTCAAAAGAATTAGAAGTTCCAATACACACTACAATTCTATTTAGAACGAAGAATGCGTTAACACAAACAAAGAAGAACAAAGAAGGCAGGCAATCAATGATTTTAAAATCGTTTGAGGCGAATAGTAGCAATGAATTTCACAAAAAGCATTTCTTGCTTATTGACGATGTAATTACAACAGGCTCAACTATTGAATCTTGCGCTAGAACATTATTAAAAATTCCAAACACAAAAGTTAGTGTTATTACTATAGCGAATACTTAATCATAAAAAAAACAAAAAATTATGTTTACATTAAATATAGTTGTTATTTTGTGATGATTTTTTTTTAAAAGATGAAAAACTTATATTTAATATTACTTTTACTGATTATTGGGACATTTACATTTACAACGAGTTGTGCCAAAAGAGGCACTATAAATGGTGGCTCAAAAGACACAATTGCTCCTAAAATAACCTCTAGTTCTCCCGATAATTTCAGCACAAATTTCTCTGGCAGAGAAATTAAAATTTACTTTAATGAACTCATTAAAGTAAAAGACATCAACAAACAATTAATTATTTCTCCTCCACTAGAGAAAAAACCCTTAATTATACCACAAGGTAGTGCTAGTAGATTTATTTCTGTTAAATTATTAGACGATCTAAAACAAAACACAACCTATAGTTTTAATTTTGGTCAAAGCATCACAGATAACAATGAGGGAAATCCCTATTCACAATTCAAATATGTGTTTTCTACTGGAGCCTATATAGATTCGCTAGTCTTGGCTGGAAGAATAAAGGACGCTTTTGAGAAAAAGCCTGATAATTTTGTATCTATCCAACTCTATGACGCTACAACTTTTCAAGATTCCACTATTTACAAGGAAGCACCACTCTATGTAACCAATACTTTAGACAGTCTAAAAGTATTTGCTTTAGAAAATTTAAAAGCTGGACAATACAAAATAATTGCTT
This sequence comes from Flavobacterium sp. KY-23415, assembly GCF_055384985.1. NCBI lineage: Bacteria > Pseudomonadati > Bacteroidota > Flavobacteriia > Flavobacteriales > Flavobacteriaceae > Flavobacterium > Flavobacterium sp. KY-23415. The sequence continues at coordinate 1,253,773 of NZ_AP044001.1, forward strand.
TAAAAGACAAAAACAACAATTATAAGTTTGATCCTAAATCTGACAAAATTGGTTTTATAGATGAAACAATAACATTGCCAATTTATGAAACCGTTTATGAAATTGAACTCTTTAAAGAAGAACCAAAACTAAAGTTTGAAAGACCTATCCAATTATCTAACAATAAATTTATAATTGGTTTTCAAGGTGACGCAAAAGATGTAAAAATTTCTGCAAAAATGGGAGAAGAAAAAATCCCTTTACGAATTACTGAATTTCCAGAAAAAAACAAAGATAGTCTTCAACTATTTTTACCTATTTTAAAACCTGATTCATTAGAAATAATTGTAGAAAAGGGAGAATATACAAAATCTTTTAAAACAAAAATTAAAGAAAATAAGCTCACTGATTCTTTAGACATTAATCCATTTCAAAATAACGTCAGCTTTAGAGACACCTATAATCTAAAAACAAAAACACCAATAGATAAGATAGAGAAAAGCAAAATCATTCTTCTTAATAAAGACTCCATTGCTATTCCTTTTGAATATTCTTATAATGAATTTGAACAAAAAATCTCGTTTGATTTCAAGAAAGAAGAAAATCAAAAATATCAAATTGAATTATTACCTGGTGCTATTACTGATTTCTATAACTCCCAAAATGATTCATTACTTTTTACTTTTAGTACGCGTTCACTATCTGACTATGGCAATCTTAATATAATTACTAAAAATATAGACAGATTTCCTTATATAGTTGAAATAGTAACAGATAAAGGAGAAGTTATAGCAAGAGAAATAAAAAATGATGACCAACCTACTTTTTTTGAAGCTATAGAACCTAGAATATATACTTTGAGAGTAATATATGACGACAACAAAAATGGTGTTTGGGACACAGGGAATTATTTAGAAAAAAGACAGGCTGAACAAATTATTTATCTTTCAAAAGGTATCGATGTTAGAGCTAATTGGGATGTTGAACAAGAGTTTGATTTAGAAGAATAAATACCCTTCTAAATCAAACTAACACTATTAATAAAAAGTTATTTTTGTATTTTAAAAACATCTTTATCATTTAAGAAATTGAGTTTATTTCTTGTTCCAATCATTTCTTCTTTGCTAATTTCAACTATAAAAATTCCTTGCTCCTCTTTACAGTTTACAATTTCGTTTCCTAAACAATCATTCACTTGAGAGCTACCTATATACTCCAAATCGTTTGCATCAAAACCAATACGATTAACCCCAACTACATAAGAAATATTCTCAATTGCTCTTGCTTTTAATAAAGCGTTCCATGCATTAATTCTTGGTTTTGGCCAATTTGCCACGTAGATAAGCAAATCATAATTTTCAACGTTTCTACTAAAAACAGGGAATCTTAAATCATAACACACCAAAGGACAAATTCTCCATCCATTATATTCTACAATTAACTTATCTTTTCCTTTTTTATATACTTTTTCTTCTCCTGCAAGCGTAAATAAATGTCTTTTGTCATAGTATTCTATTTTACCATCTGGAAAAACAAACACTAGCCTGTTAAAAAAATCTCCATTCTCTTCAATAACTAAACTTCCAGTTATTGCGCAATTTCTATTCCTAGCATTTAATTGCATCCATTGAATAGTATCACCACTCATTGATTCTGCAACCACTTCAGGATTCATTGTAAAACCAGAAGTAAACATTTCGGGTAAGATTAATAATTCATACAAATCATCAGATGAATCAATATATTCTTGAATTAGATCTCTGTTTTTCTTTGGATTTTGCCAAACAAGTTTGGTTTGAAAAATGGCTATTTTCATATTTTGTCATAATATTACTCGATAAAAGTAGAAAAAAATACCTAAAATCAATTGCAAAAACTATAATTTTACTCTACTAACTAAACCAACACACAATTAAATAATGATTACAGCAATTCAGAGCTATTTCTCCGAAGAAATAATTTCTATTACACCACTAGGAGGTTATGACAACCTTAATTATATTATTGAAACACCCAACTCAAAATATATTTTTAAGACTTATATTTATGATGAATACACTTATGATTTATTAGTAGAAGAGAATAAAATTTTAATTTATCTTGAAAATTTTAAAAACATAGAAATCCCAATTCCAATTTCTTTTAATAACAAAGAATCTTTAGTAATTATACCTATCAATAATGAGAGAAGGATTTGTCGAGTTTTATCCTACATAGATGGAACATTTTTAGGAGAAACTACAACATGTTCTAAAGAAGTATTATTATCATTAGGTAAAACAATTGCAACTTTAAACAGTAATTTAATCCATTTCAAAAGTTATTTCTATAAAAGTCGAAAATGGGAATGGAACATTGAAAACTTACTTCTAAACAAGAAATACTTAGAAGACATAGACAAAGTTGAAAACAAAAGAGTTGCTACTTATTTTATGAATCAGTTTGAAATAAACATAATTCAAAAAGCTGTAGGATTAAGAAAAAGCATTATCCACAACGACATCAATGAATGGAATGTTTTACTTAAAGAAAATAAAGTCACAGGAATAATTGATTTTGGAGATGTTGCTTATTCCTTCACAATAACCGAACTCGCTATAGCTATAATTTATGCTACCTATAGCAACGCAGATTATCTAAAAAATGCCTTATTAATAATAAAATCATACCACGCAGTTAGTCCATTAAACGAAGTAGAAATAGATAGTTTGTATTATATTATTGCTGCACGATTAGTAATTAGTGTTTGTAATTCTGCACACTCAAGAAAAACAAATCCTGAGAACAACCACGCTTTAATTAGTGAAGAGAAAGCTTGGAAAATGCTACATTATTTAGTGGCAACAAATCCGATTTATTTTTCAAACACTATTAAAGAAGCACTTGGGTTTAAGGTTGAAAAAACTAAGAATATTGAAGAAGTAAAAAAAAGAAGACATAAACACATAGCTACAATTTTATCAATTAGCTATTCTAAACCAATTTATGTTGAAAAAGCAGCTTTTCAATATATGTATGATGCTTATGGAAACACTTTTCTAGATGCCTATAACAACATTCCACATGTAGGACACTCACACCCTAAAGTCGTAAAAGCAGGACAGGACCAAATGGCAAAATTAAACACCAACACACGGTACCTGTATGACATTCTGAATATTTATGCCGAAAAATTATTATCAAAATTTCCAGCATCACTTAATAAAGTTTTCTTTGTTACTTCTGGAAGTGAAGCAAATGATTTAGCCATTCGGATGGCAAAAAAACACACAGGACACAATAACATTATGGTCGTTGAACATGGTTATCATGGACATACACAAGCTGATATTGACATTAGCGACTACAAATTCAACAACCCAAAAGGACAAGGTCAAAAAGATTATGTAGTTAAAACCGAAATTCCAGATACTTATAGGGGACGATTTACTAAAAACGACGGAACAGCTGGTAAACAATATGCAGAAATTGCTATAAAAGATATAGAAACAAGTCCGAACAAGATTGCTGCATTTATTGCCGAACCTATAGTTGGTTGCGGAGGACAAGTTCCCTTAGCAAAAGGCTATTTAAAGCCCGTATACGAAGCTATAAGAGCTCAAGGTGGAATTTGTATTAGCGACGAAGTACAAACAGGTTTTGGGAGGCTTGGAGATTATTTTTGGGGGTATGAAGCAGAAGATGTTATTCCCGATATGGTAGTTATTGGAAAACCCATAGGAAATGGACACCCTATGGCAGCAGTAATTTGCACCGATGAAATTGCAAATTCATTTAACTCTGGAGTTGAATTCTTCACATCATTTGGTGGAAACCCTGTTTCTTGTGCCATTGGACTATCTGTTCTAGAAGTAATTGAAGAAGAAAACCTACAACAAAACGCAAAAGTTGTTGGCAATTATTACAAAGAACAATTTGGCAAACTTCAGAAAAAGTACCCTTGTATTGGTGACATTAGAGGATCTGGTTTGTTTTTAGGTTTTGATATTGTAAAAGAAAACTCAACACAACCCGACACTAAACTTGCTCACCATATTAAAAACGAATTAAGAGAGCGTAACATTTTAATTAGTACAGATGGTCCTGCCGACAATGTTTTAAAAACAAAACCACCTTTACTTTTCACAAAGAAAGACGTAGATACTGTCGTTAAAAGTACAGAGTTAATACTAGAAAATTATTATAATAACATTTAAGAAAACAAAAGGAGGCTGTCCAAAAAGTAAGGACAGCCTTTTTTTGTTGTATTTTATCTCTAAAATTAGTATCTTAGAGTTGACACAAAAATACACAATGGCTAAGATAGTTTTTAAAAATCAAACAGGCAATTCTCCAGAGTTATTTCCTATCAATATTTTCGATAGAATACCGCAAAACCATCCAGTTCGCTTAGTGGAACAAGTTGTTAATCAGTTAGATATAAGTGAAATATTGAAAAAATATAAAGGAGGTGGTACTTCAGCTTACCATCCAAGAATGATGATTAAGGTTTTGTTTTACAGTTATTTATCTAATGTATATTCTTGCAGAAAAATTGCAAAAGCACTTCAGGAGAACATTCATTTTATGTATATTTCGGGCAACTCGACTCCTGATTTTAGAACGATAAACGATTTTAGGGGTAAAGTTTTAAAAAATCATATCCAAACTCTTTTTGCAGAAGTAGTAAAAATGCTTGTAAAAATGGGATATGTTAGCTTAGACATTCAGTATATTGATGGTACAAAAATAGAATCCAAAGCTAATAAATATACTTTTGTATGGAGAGGCTCCATTGAGAAATATAAAGAAAAACTAGAAATTAAAATTAGTCATATTTTATCAACTATTGAAAACAGTATTCAATCTGATAATCAAGAACTAAATATAGAAGAATTACCAAAATCGATTGATTCAGAAAGTTTAAAAGAAAAGCTTTCGATTCTTAATAAAAAACTCAAAGAACCTACCAAAAAACAGGCAAGAGAATTGCAAAAACTTCAAGAGGAACATCTTCCAAAGCTTGAAAAATATGAAAAAGACTTGGTTACAATGGGAAACAGGAACTCTTATAGTAAAACGGATCCCGAAGCTACCTTTATGAGAATGAAAGAAGATCATATGAAAAACGGTCAATTAAAACCCGCTTACAATCCGCAAATATCTACAGAAAATCAATTCATTACACATGTATCTGTTCATCAAACAACAAATGACACTACAACCTTAAGTTCTCATCTTGAAGGTTTTGAAAAAGCTTATCAAAAACAGAGCAAGGAAATCGTTGCAGATGCAGGTTATGGCAGTGAAGAAAATTATCAAATGCTTGAAGAAAAAAAGGCTGATGCTTATGTGAAATATAACTATTTTCATCAAGAACAAAAAAGAAAGATAAAAAACAATCCTTTTCTTGTTCAAAACTTATTCTACAACGAAGAACACGATTTTTATGTTTGTCCAATGGGGCAAATTATGCAAAAAACAGGAGTAGGAAAACGTGAAACCAGTACTGGATATGAATCACAAATTACATATTATCAAGCCAAAAGATGCCAAGGATGTCCTTTACGAAGTCAATGTCATCAAGCAAAAGGTAATAGAATTTTATCAGTCAATCATCGATTAAATGAATTAAAAGAAAAAGCAAGAAAGCTACTAATGAGTGAAAAAGGACTAAAACATCGAAGTAAACGTCCAATAGAGGTAGAAGCAGTTTTTGGTCAACTTAAAAGCAATAATAAATTCAATCGATTCACAATGAAGGGATTAGAAAAAGTAACATTAGAGTTTTTACTAATGGCCCTTGGACACAACTTTAGAAAAATGAATGCATTCAAGACAGACTTGCCAAAATTTGTTTTCAAAACCAAAATTCACACTTATCTAGCCTATTTTAAAACTAAAATTTGCCTTGTTAAAGTAACTCAAAGTTATTTTGCTATTATTTTTTCTTCAAAACAAAATAGCTTAAAAATAGCTACATAAAAAAAGCTGTCCTTTTCGGACAGCCCCCTTTTACTTAAAATTTTAAAATCTTTAGATAAGACTAGCTTTTAAATATTCTCTATTCATTCGAGCAATATTTTCTAATGAAATTCCTTTTGGACATTCAATTTCACAAGCTCCTGTATTTGTACAGTTACCAAATCCTTCTTCATCCATTTGACGAACCATGTTAAGAACACGTTGTGTAGCTTCAACTTTTCCTTGAGGTAATAATGCATATTGTGAAACTTTTGCACCAACAAACAACATTGCAGATCCATTTTTACACGAAGCAACACAAGCTCCACATCCAATACAAGCAGCTGCCATAAAAGCTTTATCTGCATCGTCTTTAGGAATTGGAATAGAATTTGCATCAATTGTATTACCAGAAGTATTTACAGAAACGAAACCACCAGCCTGTTGAATTCTATCAAAAGAAGAACGATCTACAACTAAATCTTTAATTACTGGAAAAGCTTTACTTCTCCATGGTTCAATATAAATTGTATCTCCGTCTTTAAACTTACGCATATGCAACTGACAAGTTGTTGTTCCGGTTTCTGGGCCATGCGATCTTCCATTAATATATAATGAACACATTCCACAGATACCCTCACGACAATCATGATCAAATGCGACAGGCTCTTTTCTTTCGTTAATTAATTGCTCGTTTAACTGATCTAACATTTCCAAAAACGAACTAGCTGTAGAAACATTATCTAATTTGTATGTTTCTATACCTCCTTTTTCATTAGCGTTTTTCTGACGCCAAATTTTTAAGGTAATATTTATATTTTTAGCTGAAGACATAATCTTGTTTTTTAGAGTGACTAGCTTTAGTAAATAGTGATAGTTTTTATTCACTTTATTACTGTTTACTATTCACTAATTACTGTTTACTATTTATAATTACGAGCTGCAATTTTAATGAATTCGTATTTCAAATCTTCTTTGTGAAGTTCTGCTTTCGTTGTATCTTGACCTTTATATTCCCAAGCACTCACAAAAGACATATTAACATCGTCACGAAGTGTTTCTCCTTCTGCATCTTGATATTCTTCTCTAAAATGACCTCCACAAGATTCTTTACGTTGTAAAGCATCCATTGCCATTAATTGCCCAAGTTCTAAGAAATCTGCTACACGAAGCGCTTTCTCAAGCTCTGGGTTTAATTCTTCTGCACTTCCAGGAACATAAACATCTTTATAGAATTCATCACGAATTTGTCCAATTTCTTCGATTGCTTCTTTCAATCCTTTTTCATTACGAGCCATACCTACCTTATTCCACATAACAAGTCCTAACTTTTTATGGAAATAATCTACAGATTTTGTACCGTTATTATTTAAGAATTTATCGATAGCATCTTTAACATTCTTTTCTGCTTCAGCAAATTCTGCAGCATCTGTAGAAATTTTACCAGTACGAATTTCATCTGCTAAATAGTTAGAAACTGTATAAGGCAATACAAAATAACCATCAGCTAAACCTTGCATTAATGCAGATGCTCCCAACCTGTTAGCTCCATGATCAGAGAAGTTTGCCTCTCCTGCCACGAAACAACCAGGAATTGTAGATTGTAAATTATAATCAACCCAAACTCCACCCATAGTATAGTGAACTGCAGGATAAATTTTCATTGGAGTTTCATATGGATTTTCGTCTGTAATTTTTTCATACATTTCGAATAAATTTCCATATTTTTCTTCAATCCATTGTTTTCCTAACTTAACAATTTCTTCGTCTGATGGATTATGATTTCCTTGAGCATAAGCCACTTCTTTTCCTTTACTTTTAATTTCAGAAGAGAAATCTAAATAAACACCTTCATTTGTGTCATTTGCTTCAATTCCATATCCTTCGTCACAACGTTCTTTTGCAGCACGAGATGCTACGTCACGAGGCACTAAATTTCCAAAAGCTGGATATCTTCTTTCTAAATAATAATCTCTATCTTCTTCTGCAATTTGAGTTGGTTTCAATTTACCTGCACGAATTGCTTCTGCATCCTCTTTTTTCTTAGGTACCCAAATGCGTCCTGAATTACGTAATGATTCAGACATTAAGGTTAACTTCGATTGATTTGTTCCATGAACAGGAATACACGTTGGGTGAATTTGAACATAACATGGATTTGCAAATGCAGCACCTTGCTTATGAATTTTCCAAGAAGCAGTTACATTACTACCCATTGCGTTTGTAGATAAGAAATACACATTTCCATATCCTCCAGAAGCAATAACAACAGCATGTGCAGAATGTCTTTCTAATTCTCCTGTAACTAAATTACGTGCGATGATTCCTCGTGCTTTTCCATCAATTTTTACCAAATCTAACATTTCATGACGATTATACATTTTAACACGCCCTAAACCAATTTGGCGAGACAAAGCAGAATATGCACCTAACAATAATTGTTGCCCTGTTTGTCCAGCAGCATAAAAAGTACGTTGTACTTGTACACCACCAAATGAACGGTTATCTAACATCCCTCCATACTCACGAGCAAAAGGAACTCCTTGAGCCACACATTGGTCGATAATATTACCAGAAACCTCTGCTAAACGATGAACATTTGCTTCACGTGCACGGTAATCACCACCTTTAATAGTGTCATAAAATAAACGGTAAATACTATCGCCATCATTTTGGTAATTTTTTGCTGCATTAATCCCACCTTGTGCAGCAATTGAGTGAGCTCGACGAGGAGAATCTTGAAAACAAAAAGCCTTAACATTGTATCCCATTTCTCCAAGTGAAGCAGCAGCCGAAGCACCAGCTAAACCTGTTCCCACAACAATAATATCAATCTTAGGGCGGTTGTTTGGAGCAACTAATTTTAAATGATCTTTATAATCGGTCCATTTTTTTGCCAATGGCCCTTCTGGTATTTTAGAATCTAACTTCATATTATATCTGATGTTGATTATTTAGTAAAGTGAATATATAATGGAATAATTGCAAATAATAAAGGAACTACAACAGCAAAGCCTCTTCCTAAAAGTTTGATCACTGGTGTAAATTTATTATTTATTCCTAAAGATTGGAAAGCACTTTGAAAACCATGCCATAAGTGAAATGCTAAAGCTAACATGGCTAAAACATAACCTATTGTAAACATTAAACCAAATTTTGCATCTCTAAAGAACGCAAAAGTTATCTTGTGTAAATCTTTATACAAATCAGCAGTTTTTACATCTACTTGTGAGTAGTATAATTCTGTTCTGTTTTTAACTTGGAATTGTTTAGGAGCATGATTGTGTCCATCTGAATGCACACCTATTTCAACTTGATCAACTGGAAAATATTGTCCTGTTTGAGTTCCCACATAAAACTCTTGAACTTGACCTGGTTGAGTTTCAATTGTTTTGGTCATTAAAGGCATTTTCGCATCAAAATGCATCTTCGCCCAAAAATTAACCATGTGCGTAACAATAAAAACTAAAATAATAGTCCCTAAAACCGCCATGTTGCGTGAAGCAAAGCTGCTGTTTGCAGAAGGTTTTGAATACGCATAATTCACAGGTCTAGCCGCTTTATTTTGAAAAGCTAACAAAATTCCATCAATAGCATGGAAAAGAATTGAAATGTACGTTAAATAAGAAAGTAATTTTACTGCCGGATTAGTGGTCATAAACAATGCATACTCGTTAAATTGTAATGCATTACCAAAAATCAATTGAAGATTTCCAGCTAAGTGACCAGCTAAAAATAAGCATAAAAATAAACCCGTAAGAGCCATCCAGTATTTTTTAGCAATAGATGACTTTAGAAGTGCTGATTTTGCCATAATTTTATTTGATTATTCTAGTTTTTAAAAATCAACCAAAAATACTGCATATTAATTTTAAGTACAACCTTTTAAGGCTTATTTATAATGAATTTAAAAAAGAAAACTGTACAATTCGAACAGAAACCATATCACCACATAGCCTACTTAGCTAGTAATCAAATCTCTTAAAGCCTTAGGTGCAAATTTTCCCTCAATTATAGTTTCCTGTTTTTTGGTATAATCACTTCTTCCTATTCCTTTTTCTTTATCATATAGACAAAGTAAAAACAACATTTTCTATTTCTGTATCATTTTCAATTAAATTCAAACATTATAACCAGCAAATCAAAACACTTCAGACCAAAAAAGATGTTAACTATATTTCTCAATATATTTATTCACGATTAAACTAGTATTTTCATTACGGATTTTTTGCTCTATTTGAATTGGAGCAGCAGCTCTTAGCGAACAATTTTTAACTGCACAAGTCTCACAAGTTACACCAACAACTTGCTTAACAATAGAGTCATTATCAATAAATTTGAATTTCTTTTTTAAAGTTGGTGTAATTAGAATACCAACAGAAATACTTCTTATGTGATTTTTTTTAAATGGATCTGGTGTTGCCGATGAAAAAACCAAATATTCATTTTTACTATTTTCATAACACGAAATCTGAGCGTCAAAAAAATGTGTTTTATTTTGTTTTAAAGACTCAATAATTGTTCGCACAGAAACCCATCTTCTACAATAATGTTCATTCATCTCATTTGCATGTGGTTCTTGTTGGTTGGTAATGTGTAGTTCTTTTTTTATTTTGTAATTATCACTCCCTATCCTGTGCGACATTCGTAAAAAAAATAAATTTTTCAACTGAAAATCTTTCGGAAGCAAATTGGTTAATCTTTGATAAAATGATTCTGGAGAAACCTTAAAATCATTAATTAAATCTACAAACTCTTGCGGTTTTGGATTTTCTTTGGCCACAAAATCATTTAATCGCTCATTCATCTTTTTTCTAGGCAACAACAAAGCACCTGCAAAATAAGAGGCGTAAAAATTATTTAAAACCTGATCAAAATTCTCAAATTTTATCCAACTAAAAGTATATAATCGCTCTTGAATTTGCAAATAATTATATGCAATTTCTTTAGCAAAAATAAATGCTCTTTGAGAATCATCTACGTCATTAGAAATTAATAATGTTTTACTTTTTGCAACAAAAATTGAACGTAAATCACCTAATTCCTTTTGTTCGTTAAAAATTAACTCTTCAATTTTATAATTATATTCTTCAACTAAAATAGCTTGCAATTCTGTCAAAGCAATATCAGCATCTAAATCGATATGAAAAGCTTTTGCAAAATCTAAAACTTTTTGCTCCAAATCTTCAAAATAATTATTTTGAGCTTCTTGGTAAGAACGCAAAGAAGCAAGAAAAAAACTTTCCCTACTTAAATTATAATGTTGAGCAATTTCAATTATTGTACTAATAAAAGCATTGACTTTAGCAGGTGCATTAGCAATAATATCTATTAAATCATTTTCTTGAATACCAAAAAGATCTAGCGGAATTTCTTTTAAAATTCCTGAATTTAAAATTTCACCAATTGGAGCCAAATTATTATCTAATTTCAAAGAAACCATATTGTCATAGGGCACCTCCAATTTTTCCGAAAGCAGTATAATTTTGTCTGTTTTTGGATATTTTTTTCCTTTTTCAATCTCATTCAAATAGGATTTTGACAACCCTGTTATTTTCGCTAAACCAAATAACGACAAATTCTTATTGGTCCGAACCTGCTTCAGTTTCAAACCAAAAATCAACTTAATATAATCTCTCTCTAAATTCATATTTTCAAATATACGCTATTTAATAAAATAGTAAAAAATATTTTTTTTAACTTTTAGCGTACGTTCGCTTGTTTTGTAAAAAACTTTTTTATAATATTGTGACAACAAAATATTTAACAAATGGAAAATCAAATAGAAACTTCAAAAAAAGCTTTTACAACCATAAAAAAAGCACAAAACACATATCAAGATATTTTAACTGAAAAAGCATTAGTGTTTCTACAATCGCTTCACACAAATTTCAATGCAAAGCGGTTAGGGATTTTAGAAGACAGAAAAGCACAACAACAAAAATTCGATGATGGCGAACTTCCAAAATTTCCAGTTGAAACAAAGGATATAAGGGAAAGCGAATGGATTGCTTCTCCAATACCAGAAGACTTGCAAGACAGACGAGTAGAAATAACAGGCCCAGTGGACAGAAAAATGGTTATTAACGCATTAAATTCTGGTGCAAAAACATATATGGCAGATTTTGAAGACAGTACTTCTCCTACTTGGGACAACATAATGCAAGGACAACAAAATTTAAAAGAAGCTAACGAAAAAACAATATACCTGTACGATAATAAAAAAAATAAAGAATACAAATTAAACAATAAAACTGCTGTATTAATAGTTAGACCCAGAGGACTACATCTTAATGAGAAACACATCAGCTTTCTTCAAGAAGAAGCATCGGGTTCATTAATCGATTTTGGTTTGTATATTTTTCACAATCATGAAAAATTAAAAGAAAACAACACAGCTCCTTACTTCTATTTACCAAAACTGGAACATTATTTAGAAGCTAGATGGTGGAATGAAGTTATTGAATTCACAGAAAACTACCTAAACATCCAACCAGGAACAATAAAAGTAACGGTACTAATTGAAACTATTACAGCAAGTTTTCAACTCGATGAAATTATTTATGAATTGAAAAATCATATTGTTGGACTCAATTGTGGTCGTTGGGATTACATATTCTCTTACATCAAAAAACTTAGAAATAACGACAAATTTATTGTACCTGATAGAGATCAAGTTACAATGACAAGTCCTTTTATGAATGCCTATTCACAGCTAGTCATTCAAAGGTGTCATAAAAGAAACATTCATGCCATTGGAGGAATGGCCGCCCAAATCCCAATTAAAAACAACATTGAAGCAAACACATTAGCATTTAATAAAGTAAAAGCAGACAAAGAACGAGAAGTAAAAAACGGCCATGATGGCACTTGGGTAGCACATCCTGACTTGGTTCCTGTTGCTATGAAAATTTTTGATGAAAATATGCCCACAAAAAATCAGATTCACGTTAAACGTAATGAGTTAATTATAACAGAGGAAAACCTGCTAGAAATACCACAAGGAACCATTACAGAAGCAGGCGTTAGGAAAAACATAAACATTGCTGTGCTCTATATTACTTCTTGGTTGAATGGTCAAGGGGCTGCTGCTTTAAATCATTTAATGGAAGATGCGGCTACAGCAGAAATTTCTCGTTCTCAATTATGGCAATGGTTACGAAATGGTATAACACTAGACAACGGTAAAGTATTGACAGAAAAATATTATGACAAAATTGCCATGGAAGAATATGAAAAAATCAGAAATGAAGTAGGCGATGAAAACCATGAAAAATACAACTATAAGTTAGCAGAACAAGTACTTGACATACTAGTAGTTAACTACAATTTTATAGACTTTTTAACCTTAGTTACATATAAACACATATAACAATTAATCACAACACAATATGAAAACAGTAGAAACAAGAACTCAAGAATTAATAACAGACTGGTTAACCAATGCCAGATGGAAGGGTGTAGAAAGACCCTACTCTGCAGAGGAAGTAGTAAAACTACAAGGATCTTATAAAATAGAACATAGTATTGCAAAACTGGGAGCTGAAAAACTTTGGAAAAAACTCAATTCACAAGATTTTGTAGCAGGATTAGGTGCTTTAACAGGAAACCAAGCAATACAAGAAGTAGATGCTGGACTAGAAGCTATTTATTTAAGTGGTTGGCAGGTAGCAGCAGATGCAAATTTAGCAGGAGAAATGTATCCTGATCAATCTTTATACCCTGTTAATAGTGTACCAATGGTTATTAAACGAATAAATAACGCACTACTTAGAGCCGACCAAATACAAGTTGTAAATGAAACACCTGAAAAAGACAGAAAAGATTACTTAGTACCTATAGTAGCAGATGCAGAAGCAGGATTTGGCGGTAATTTGAATGCCTTCGAATTAATGAAAGCCATGATTGAAGCTGGGGCTGCTGGAGTACATTTTGAAGATCAATTGAGTTCTGCTAAAAAATGTGGGCATTTGGGTGGAAAAGTATTAGTTCCAACACAAGAAGCAATCAATAAATTAGTTGCCGCTCGCTTAGCAACAGACGTTATGGGTGTATCTACATTAATTGTTGCCCGAACTGACGCAGATGCAGCCAATTTATTAACTAGCGACATCGACCCAAGAGACGCAAAATTTATTACAGGAGAAAAAACAAGTGAAGGATTTTTTTATGTTAAATCTGGAATTGAACAAGGAATTGATCGTGGACTTAGTTATGCTCCATATGCAGATTTGATTTGGATGGAAACAAGTAATCCTGACTTAAAATACGCAAAACAGTTTGCCGATGCCATTCATGCAAAATACCCTGGAAAAATGTTAGCTTATAATTGCTCACCATCTTTCAACTGGGCAGCGAAATTGAGTGTAAAAGAAATGGAAACTTTTAGAGAAGATTTAGCCGCAATGGGGTATAAATTCCAATTTATCACTTTAGCTGGTTTTCATGCTCTAAACACAAGCATGTTTGAATTGTCAAAAGCTTATAAAGAAAGAGGAATGGCAGGGTATTCTGAATTACAAGAAAGAGAATTTACACTACAAAAAGAAGGATTCAAAGCAGTAAAACATCAAGGATTCGTAGGAACTACTTATTTTGATGCTGTTCAAAATACCGTTACTAACAATAGATCTTCCACTACCGCAATGAAAGATTCTACTGAGGTAGCGCAATTTTAATTTTTAAGCAAAATTTGGTTGACGAAAAGAAGCTGCCCTTTTGGGACAGCTTCTTTCTTATAAAATCATTTGTTTTTATTTTTCACTAGTAAACCTTCTCGAAACATCAGTCCAGTCGATAACATTGAAAAAAGCCTCAACATAATCTGGTCTTCTGTTTTGATAATTTAAATAGTAAGCATGTTCCCAAACGTCTAATGCTAAAATAGGAGCACCACCACAACCAATACCTGGCATAAGTGGATTATCTTGATTTGCAGAACTACATACTTCTAGTTTTCCACCTTTGTGAACACACAACCAAGCCCATCCTGAACCAAAACGAGTTGCTGCAGCTTTAGAAAATTCAGTTTTAAAAGCTTCGAAAGAACCAAAAGCAGTATCTATTGCTGCTGCAAGTTCTCCAGTAGGATTTCCTCCACCGTTCGGAGACATCACTGTCCAAAAAAGGTTGTGATTGTAATATCCTCCACCATTATTTCTAACAGCTCCGTTATTAAGATCTAAATTAATTAGAATATCTTCAATAGATTTCCCCTCTAAATCTGTACCTGAAATAGCATTATTCAAGTTTGTTGTGTAACCATTATGATGTTTAGAATGGTGTATTTCCATTGTTCTAGCATCAATATGTGGTTCCAATGCATCATATGCATAAGGTAATTTTGGTAATTCAAAAGCCATAATATTATTTTTTATTAGTATTAGCGAATCCAAATTTATACATTTAACTTTGGAATAAAAAATAGATTGTTCTTATAGAGCAATAATTAAGATAAATAAACATTTGGAAAAAGCTGCTTTTACTCTGTATGATGCCTCTGCTGGGTCTGGAAAAACATATACTTTAACTAAAGAATATTTAAAAATATTATTTTTAGCAACAACTGATGATGCCTATAAGCGTATTTTAGCTATAACATTTACAAATAAAGCGGTTGAAGAGATGAAATCTAGAATCGTAGATAATTTGTATGAGTTTTCCAAAGAACATTCATCTGATAAAGCTTTTGACTTCCTAAAAGTAATTAGTAGTGAAACTGGTCTTACCGTTGCAACTTTAAAAGATAAAGCCAAAGCAATAATAAAAAATATAATCCATAATTATGCAGCATTTGGAATATCTACAATAGATAAATTCACACATAAAGTAATACGTTCTTTTGCTCAAGATTTAAATTTACCTCCAAATTTCGAAGTAAGTCTAGATACCGATGCAATTCTTCAAGAAGCTGTAGATTTAGTTATATCCAAGGTGGGAGAAGACGCATTTTTAACAAAATTGTTAGTCGATTTCACACGAGACAAAACGGATGATGACAAAAATTGGGATATATCAAGAGAGCTAATCGAAGTGTCTAAACTTTTAGTAAACGAAAATGACGCAAATGAAATTAACGAATTTGAAACAAAATCGTTTGAAGATTTTTCCATTATCAAAGAAGTTTTAAAGAAAAAAATTGCCGAATTTGAAGAAGCAAATAAAACAATAGCCACAGCATGCTTTCAGTTATTATCTAATTCAGACATAGATCTTGCTTCTTTTTCTAGAAAAACATTTCCTAATCATATTGAAAAAATTGGGCAAAATATTTTGCCATTAAAAGATAATTATAAATATTCTTCTTTTGAAGACATCGCAATTAACAAAACAGCCAAAGACAAAGCCACGATAGAAAATTTATCTGAAACTTTGTTAGAGCATTTAACTAGAGCATATTATAATATTTCAAAAATAGCATTTTACGAAGCATTTTTACAAAACATAAATCCACTTTCACTATTAAACACAATCAATCAAGAATTCAAAAAAATACAACAAGAAAAAAACATCCTTTCAATATCCGATTTTAATAAAATTATCTTTAACGAAATTCAAAACCAACCAGCTCCTTTTATTTACGAAAGATTGGGTGAAAAATACAGACATTTTTTCATAGATGAATTTCAAGACACCTCTATAATGCAGTGGCAAAATCTAATTCCGTTAATAGATAATGCACTATCAAGTGAAGACAATGGAATTAAAGGAAGTTTGATGCTTGTTGGAGATCCTAAACAATCCATCTATAGATGGAGAGGGGGCAAAGCAGAGCAATTTATTGCGTTAGGAAAAGAAGGCATTAATCCATTTTCAAATAAAGACAAACAAATAATTAAGCTTGACACCAACTATAGAAGTTATGCAGAAGTAATAAAATTCAACAATCATTTCTTTTCTTTTTTGTCTAGTAAATTTGACAATGAAGACTACAAATTGCTTTATTTGGAAAATAGTTTTCAAAAAACAAATAATAAAGAAGGGGGCTACGTTAACATTTCTTTTATAAATACAGATGAAGAAGAATTTTCAGTTGAAGAAGAAGACAAAGAATACTCATTAAAAACAAAACACTATCTAGAAAAAACCCTACTAACTATAGAGAATGTGTTAGAAAAAGGTTTTGAATATAGAGACATCGTACTACTAACAAGAAGAAAGCAAGATGGTGTCTATTTAGCTAATTATTTAACTGAAAGCAATATCCCAATTTTGTCTTCTGAAACATTGTTAATTCAGAATGCAACAGAAGTAAAATTGATTATTGATGTTTTACGCTTTTTAAAAAACAGTAAAGATCAAGAAGCAAAAGTGAAAATGTTGTATTTTATTGGAAAATACAATCAATCAACAGTTGAAATTCATGACTTTATACTTTCTACCAAGGATTTGTTCGAGGTAGAGTTAGAAAAGCATTTAGAAACACTTAATCTGAAAATTTCATTTAAAAATTGCAGGAAAAAATCGCTTTATGAAGCAGTTGAAATTATAATTGCAACATTTATTAAAGGAAAAACAAATACGTCCTATGTGCAATATTTTTTAGATTTAGTACTAGAAAGAGATAATAAAACACAATCTGGTATTTCAGATTTTTTAGATTATTGGGATAAAATTGGATATAAAAAAAGTATCCCTTCTCCAGAAGGCAACAATGCTGTTCGAATAATGACAATTCATAAATCTAAAGGCTTGGAGTTTCCAATAGTAATCTATCCTTTTGCAGAAGAAAACTTTTCTGCAAATAATAGAAATAAATTATGGGTTAATTTTGATGAAACTGAACAAATAGATTTTCCAAAAGCTTTAGTAAACCAAAAGAAAGATGTGATTAATTATGGAGAAAAAGCAAAGTATATATATGAAGAAAAAACTCAAGAAGAGATATTAGACATTGTGAATGTCCTTTATGTAGCTTTAACAAGAGCCGAAGAGCAATTATATGTAATATCTAATCACCTGACCAACAAAACAGGTTTACCAAACAATCTATCTTCCTATTTTATTGAGTTTTTGCAAAAAGAAGGATTGTACCAAGAAGACAAATTAGAATATGAATTTGGAGATGTTTCTAAAAAATCAACAGAAGAACATGTTTCTAAAAAACAAAAATATATTGAGTTAGTTGCAAAAAAACTAGAACAAAAAAAAATAAAAATTGCACAAAGAGAAGCTTTAATGTGGGATTCTGAACAACAAAAAGCTATTGAATTTGGAAACTTGCTTCATGAAATATTAGCATTTGTTGCAACCCATCAAGATATTAATTTAGCTGTAGGTATAGCCATTGAAAATGGATTAATTTCTGTTTTACAAAGAGAAAACATAACGAAAATCGTCACTCAAATCGTTAATCAAAATGAATTGAAAGACTTTTTTGACGGAGAAGGAGTAGTTTTTAACGAGCAAACAATCATTAAAAAAGGCTATGGGAATACAAAGCCAGATAAAGTAGTAGTTAAGGGGAATGATGCTTTTTTATTAGATTATAAAACAGGAGAACAAGATATTAAACATGCAGATCAATTGAATGGCTATGCTGCTTTAATTGAAGAAATGGGATTTAAAATTAGAAAAAAAGCATTGGTTTATGTCGGAGAGAAAATAGAAATAGTACTTTTGTAGACACTATGAAACTTTATAAATATTTAAAATGTACGGTAAAGTAAAACAACACTTAGAAGAAGAATTAAACGCTATTCAAGAAAATGGATTGTTTAAAAAAGAGAGAATAATAACCTCACCACAAGGAGCAGAAATACAAATTTCAACAGGCGAAACAGTTTTAAACTTTTGCGCAAATAATTATTTAGGACTGTCTTCACATCCTGAAGTTGTTCAAGCGGCAAAGGATGCTTTAGATTCTCACGGATTTGGAATGTCTTCTGTACGATTTATTTGTGGAACGCAAGATATTCATAAAGAATTAGAACAAAAAGTAGCACAGTTTTATAGAACAGAAGATACAATTCTTTACGCTGCTGCATTCGATGCGAATGGAGGTGTCTTTGAACCGTTATTAGGTGAACAAGATTGCATTATTTCTGACAGTCTTAATCATGCTTCTATAATCGACGGAGTTCGTTTGTGTAAAGCAGCTCGTTATCGCTATCAGAATAATGACATGAACGACTTGGAAGCTCAATTAATTAAAGCGACAGAAGCAGGGCATAGATTTAAACTTATTGTTACTGATGGTGTCTTTTCTATGGATGGCTTAGTGGCTCCTTTGGATAAAATTTGTGATTTAGCAGACAAATACGAAGCTATGGTTATGGTTGATGAATGTCATGCTGCTGGCTTTATTGGAGCAACAGGAAAAGGAACTCTTGAAGCTAAAAACGTAATGGGAAGAGTAGATATCATTACAGGTACATTTGGAAAAGCTTTAGGAGGTGCAATGGGAGGTTATACGACTGCAAAAAAAGAGATTATAGAAATTTTAAGACAGCGTTCTAGACCTTATTTATTTTCAAACTCATTAGCTCCTTCAATCGTTGGTGCTTCATTAAAAGTTTTTGAACTGTTAGAGAAAGATACTTCTTTAAGAGATAAGCTAGAATGGAATACTAACTATTTTAAAGAAGGAATGAAAAATGCAGGTTTTGATATTATAGACGGAGATGCTGCAATCGTTCCTGTTATGCTTTATGATGCAAAATTGTCACAGATAATGGCAGAAGAACTATTAAAGAAAGGAATTTATGTTATTGGATTCTTTTTCCCAGTAGTACCAAAAGACAAAGCAAGAATAAGAGTGCAGCTTTCTGCTGCTCATTCAAAAGAACATCTAGATAAGGCGATTAAAGCATTTGTAGAAGTTGGAAAATCGTTAAAAATTATTAATTAGAACGCAAATAGACTTGACTTTTTTTAACAAAACTTTTTGTATTTAAAAAAAAATAGTATTTTTGTTCCAATTATAACGCATTGTAATTTAAAAAATAAAGTATGAAACATCTAAACAAATTATTTGCTGCTGGTTTATTGTTTGCTGGTTTAACATCGCAAGCACAAAACGGTGACAATCCATGGGCAGTGTCCTTTGGTGCAAATGGTGTAGATACCAAGGTTAGTGCCGAAGGTAATTCTAAACCGCAATTTATCCAATTAGCTAACGCTAGAGATAATTGGAATATTTTACCATCTGTGTCTTATTTAAACGTATCTAGATATGTAGGTGATGGTTTTTCATTAGGGTTAACAGGTTCTGTTAACAAAATTGACAAATGGTTAGAAAGAGTTCCTGGAACTGAAAGTACAGATGCTGTATTAAATCCTGGGAATTTATCTTACTATGCAATAGATGCAGTTGTTAAGTATAGCTTTCAAGACTTAATCAAATTAACTTGGTTAGACCCTTCTATCAATGTTGGTGGAGGTTATAATTTCTTTGGAGATGCTTCTGCAGGTACAGTTAATGGAGGTTTAGGATTAACTTTCTGGGTAACAGAAGGTGTTGGTATTCAATTACAGTCTACTTACAAGCATTCATTTGACGAAAATAGAGTTGCTGATTTAGACGTTCCTACTCATATCCAACATTTTGCAGGTCTTACTTTCAGATTTGGAGGTAAAGATACTGACGGTGACGGAATCTATGACAAAGAGGACGCTTGTATCAATGAGCCAGGTCTTAAAGAATTAATGGGTTGTCCTGATACTGATGGTGACAAAATCGCTGATAAAGACGATGCTTGTCCTGAAGTAGCTGGTACTCCAGAACACAATGGTTGTCCTGATACTGACGGAGATGGAATCATCGATAATGAAGATGCTTGTCCTGAAGTAGCTGGAACTAAAATCATGAAAGGTTGTCCAGATGCAGACGGTGACGGTGTAGCTGATAAAGATGACAAATGTCCTAACCAAAAAGGAGCTAGAGATAACGGTGGTTGTCCATGGCCAGATACTGACGGTGACGGAGTATTAGACAAAGATGATAAATGTCCTAATGTAGCTGGTACTGTTGCAAATAATGGTTGTCCTGAAGTTTCTGACGAAGCTGTTAAAAAATTAAACGATTATGCTAAAACTATCTTGTTTAATTCAGGAAAAGCAACTTTCCAACAACAAACTTTCCCAGTTTTACAAGCGATTACTGCTATCTTAAAAGAGTATCCTTCTTCTAAATTCTCTATTGAAGGTCATACTGATAGTGACGGTTCTGAAGCCAACAACTTAAAGTTATCTGAAGATAGAGCTGCAGCTGTTAAAAATTATTTAATTGAGAACGGAATTGATGCTTCTAGATTAGCTTCTAAAGGTTTCGGAGAATCTACACCAATTGATTCAAACAAAACTGCAAAAGGTAAAGCAAACAACAGAAGAGTAGAAGTGAAATTAGTAAAATAATTTCTTCACTAAAATATCTTTAAAAACGCTCCGATTTATCGGGGCGTTTTTTTTATTTTTATACTATGAATAATGAATCTTTTTTAGACAAACTTTCCAAGGAAATAATCGCAAAATATGATGGGGAATTACAAAATATAATCGTTGTACTACCAAACAAAAGAGCTAAAGTATTTTTACTTGATAGCCTTAATAAATTTACTTCAAAAACTATTTTCGCTCCCCATATTACTAGTATAGAAGATTTAATACAAGAAATTTCAGAAATAAGAGTAATAGACTCCATTGAATTACTTTTTGAATTTTATGAGGTTTATCTTTCTATAACAAAGAAAGAAAACCAACAATCCTTTGATGTTTTTTCTAATTGGGCAAAAACTTTAATTCAAGATTTTAATGAAATCGATCGCTACCTTTTAGACTCTAAACATGTTTTTTCGTATTTAAAGGATATTGAAGCATTAAAACGTTGGGATTTAGAACCATCAGAAACTACTGAATTAATAGATAATCATTTGGATTTCTGGAGAAAAATTCCAGAATATTATTCAGCATTCTATAATTATTTAAAGAATAAAAAAATTGGCTATCAAGGTTTAATTTACAGAGAATCAGTAAAAAAAATTGCTGAGTATTCGAATAATTTAGGTCATAAAAAAATTGTTTTTGCAGGTTTTAATGCATTAAATCAAGCAGAAGAAAAAATTATACTGCATTTAATGACAGAAGCAAAAGCACATGTCTATTGGGATATTGATGGCTTTTTTATAAATAATTTTTATCATGATGCAGGTTTGTTTATTAGAAAATTTAAGTCGCAATGGAAAAATTATTTTTCACAACCTTTTGAGTGGATTTCTGAAGATTTTCAGCAACAAAAGAATATTACTATTATTGGAACTCCCAAGACTGTCGGACAAGCAAAAATTGCTGGAAAAATAATTGAAGAACTTAGTATTGAAAAGGATACTAAAAACAAAACCGCCATAATATTGGGCGATGAGAACCTGCTTATACCCATTTTGTATTCTTTACCAAATACTGTTGACTCATTAAATATTACAATGGGCTACTCGGGTAAAAACAACCCAGCGCAATTATTAATTAATAAGTTATTTAAGCTTCATTCTAATGCTGTAAAGAGACAATCTTCAAGCTATATACTTTATTACAAAGAAGTTTTGGAAATTCTAAACCATCCTTTGGTTGAGCCTTACCTTGGTGTAAATGAAGTAATTCAAACAATACATAATAATAATTTTACTTTCTTTTCAGTTGAAACGCTATTTCGAATAAAAGAAGAAAAATACCCCGATACTAAAAATGAATATTTTGATTTACTCTTTTCTAAATGGGATGGAGATGTTATAGAAACACTCAATAAAATTGCATCTATACTTTTAAAAATTAAAAGTTTTTTAAACGATACAGAAGAGCAAGAAAAAATTTCAAAGTCATTTATTTATGCAGTTTACAAAGTAATAAATAAACTAATTAGTTATTGCGACACCTATAAGCGAATTAGCAGTTTAGATTCGCTTTATGAAATGTATAAACAAGTAATAGATATAGCAGAAGTATCTTTTGAAGGAGAACCATTGACTGGTTTGCAAATTATGGGAGTGCTTGAAAGCAGAGTTTTGGATTTTGACAATGTCATTATTACTTCTGTTAATGAAGGAAAATTTCCATCTGGTAAGAGTCAAAATTCATTTATCCCTTATGATGTGAAACGAGAATTAGGGTTGCCAACATATAAAGAAAAAGATGCTATTTATAGCTATCATTTCTATCACTTATTATTTAGGGCTAAAAATGTTTTTATTCTTTATAACACAGATAACGAAGGTATTGATGCTGGTGAAAAAAGTAGGTTCATTACTCAATTAGAAATTGAAAAGCAACAAAATCATACCATCACACATGAAATTTACAATGCAGTACTTCCAGAAAAAGCATATAGTATTATTCGAGTGCCTAAATCTGAAAAATTATTAGAACGATTAAAGGAAATTGCTACAGTTAAAGGCTTTTCACCCTCTTCATTAACAGCCTATATCAGAAACCCTATTCAATTTTATTTTCAACGTGTTCTGAGAATTAACGAAATGGAAGAGGTAGAAGAAAATATTGCAATTAACACTTTAGGAACAATTATTCACGAGGCTCTAGAAAGTCTTTATAAGTCATATATTGATAAGTTTTTAACAGTTGAAGATGTAGATGCTATGATGTTGAAAATTGATGACGTTACCATAGAACAGTTTAAATTAGTCTATAAAGAAGGGGAAATTAAAAAAGGTAAAAACCTCCTAGCATTTGAAGTAGCAAAAAGAAACATTTATAATTTTCTTCAATTGGAGAAAAAAGCCATTCTTGCTGGAGATGCCATTAAAATTATATCACTAGAAGAAAAGTTAAGCACAGTCATTGAAGATGAAAAACTACCTTTTCCTGTTATTATTTCAGGTAACGTAGATCGAATAGAAATAAGGAATAATAAAATTCGAATTATTGATTATAAAACAGGTAAAGTAGAACCAAACACTTTAAAAATAATTGATTTTGAAGGATTGACAACAGTACTTAAAAATGAAAAAATCATTCAAATATTATGCTATGCCTTAATGTTTAGGCAAAAAACAGCCTTTTCTAATCATGAAATTGAAGCAGGTATTATTTCTTTTAAGAATATGAAAGCTGGATTTATGCCTTTCGGATTAGGACGCGGTAAGGAGGTGGTTAACAACATTGATCAAACAATTTTAGAAGATTTTAAAGCAGAATTAGTTAATTTGATTCTTAGAATATTAGACCCTGAAACACCTTTTAAAGAAACCTTATAACGATTCATAATGGAGAAAATTATCGAAAAACTACAGTTCTATTATAATGTAATTATTGAAAATGCTTTCACATTTTTGACTGGATTAGTGATTTTGTTATTGGGTT
The DNA here is from genome assembly GCF_055384985.1 of Flavobacterium sp. KY-23415. Classification (NCBI taxonomy): domain Bacteria; kingdom Pseudomonadati; phylum Bacteroidota; class Flavobacteriia; order Flavobacteriales; family Flavobacteriaceae; genus Flavobacterium; species Flavobacterium sp. KY-23415. Next base: position 1,278,001 of record NZ_AP044001.1, read on the forward strand.
TTTGGATCGCTAATTTCATTAAAACTTTCACTCAAAAACATATTAAGACAAGAGTTGAAAATACATTGTCTGGTTTGTTCATCGCTCAAATATTAAGCATTGTAATCAAGTTGTTTGTAACAATACTTTTTCTGGATTTAATCGGTTTTCAGGACATTACAACCAAGATTTTAGCAGGTGCAGGAATAGTAACCTTTGTAATTGGATTTGCTTTTAAAGATATTGGAGAAAATTTCTTAGCTGGAATGTTATTAGCATTTAAAAGCCCATTTAAAGAAAATGACTTAATTGAAACTGAAAATTTGATTGGCTACGTAAAAGAATTACGCATAAGGGAAACCGTAATCAAAACAACCGATGGGAAAGATGTTTTTATCCCTAATTCTCAAATTTTGAAAACTCCACTTATAAATTATACCATAGATGGTTTTTTGAGAAACGATTTTATAATTGGAATAGATTATGGAAGCAATCTAGATGAAGCAATCGCACTAATTATTGATACAGTATCCAAAGTAGATGGCGTTTTAATACAAGACAAAAAGCCCTCAGTAATTATTGACGAATTTGCCGCAAGCACGATTAATTTAAAAATATTTTTTTGGTTAGACACCTTTAAAAGTGCTTCAAAAAGCTATCATTTAAGCGTAAGAACAAAGGTTATGAAAAATGTTTTGTCTAATCTAGTAGAACAAGGCTTCTCACTTCCTTCAGAAATTATTGAAATTAAACAATACGAAAAATAATAATTATACTTTTTTCAAGAAAGATTGTAATGCAAAAATTAATTCTTCTTTGTTTTCAAAATGACTCATGTGCCCGTCATTGAAAGTGATTAGTTCTGTATTTGTGTTTGTTACTTGTGCTTTATTTTCTTCATAACTCAAAACAGGATCTTTTTTACCTAAAACAATCATTTTAGGATAGGAAGTGGTGTGCAAAAGCATTTCCCTATCATTTCTTCTTTTCATGCCTTCTTGGGCAGCAATAATGCCTTGCAATGGAGTTTGTAAAGCTTCATTCTTTGCCCATTCAATTTCTTGAACTAATCGAGCTCTGTTTTCTTCACTAAACAAATTTGCAATCGACATACAAATGGCAGCTTTGTAATTTTGTTTTACAGCTAAAATAGCACGATCTCTATTGGCTTTTCGCTCTGGGCTGTCTTCTTTTGTAGTAGAATTTACCAAAACCAAACCCTTCATCATTTCAGGAAACAATTCTGCAAAAGCCAAAGCAACATAGCCACCCATTGAATGCCCTACTAAAACCACTTTTCTTAGTTTTAATTCATGGAGAATGTGGTGTACTGCATCTGCCATGTCTTCCATGGTGTGTATGTAGCTTAGAGAATCACTTTTTCCATGACCTAATAAATCAATACAAATGACTCTGTTTTTTTTAGACAATTCAGGAAGTAAAGCTTGCCACATAGAACTGTTTTCTAAAAAACCATGTAGTAAGATTACAGCAGTTCCTTTTCCTTCATCTGTGTAAGAAAGAATGCTATTTTTATATTGGATTTGTTGGTAATGCACGATTGGTGTTTAAAACTATTTTTTTTGCAAAAGTAAAGTTTCTGTTTTTAAAAATGTAAATTTGAGAATAGCAATTTTTAGATTTATGAATAGATTATTTATTATTGGAAACGGATTTGATTTAGCAAATGTCACACAGCATCTTACAGGAATTTTGATAATACTACTCTCAAACCTGTTATTTCAAAGAAAAAGAAAAACCCACTAGAACACACTTATCAATCAAATTTGAATAAAATTCTCCTTTGCCACTTAAAATTAAACCTTAAAAGCAACTTCATTTAGTTAAAACACTCTTATTTTGACATAAAAAATATTACTTTTGACACTTTTTATGTCATTCTGAATACTATAATAATGATATTCAATATATAAAATATCAAAAAATAAATTAAAAGTGTTGTTATACTAACTTTAAATATTAAATTTGATATAAAAAGTAAGACTATTGAATATAAAACAGTCAATTAAAATGCATTTAATGTGACTTGAATATTTAATTGCTTCACCAAAATTGTAAAAAGAATATGAAAAGAGGAAAAAACAATATTGACACAGGGAAAATATTAGGAAATTACATAAGAACGCATAAAATTAACAAAACCGAACTAGGAAATGCGATCAATAGAAGAGGACTTTCAATTTTAAATTATACTAGAAATAATAGTATTCAAACCGGTATATTAATTGAGATTTGCTATGCCTTAAAGCACAATTTTTTTAAAGAAATTGCAGACCAACTTCCAGAAGATTTTACAACTACAAACAAGAAAGACAAAAAATTGGTTTCTGAAAAGGATCAGATCATAGCCCAATTACAAGAAGAAAACAAAGTGCTTAAAATTCAAAATGATTTATTAATGAAGTTGAGAGGTTAATAGGTTAAAATTTCATATAAGTGTATAAAAAAACGGTTCACTTTCGCAAACCGTTTAACTGACAACAGATATCCGAGAACAGACAACTGTTAACTATTCATAATTGATTCTATTTCATCTACTTCAATAGGAATATTGCGCATTAAATTAAATGGCTCTCCTTTTGCTTGTATTACAACATCATCTTCCAGACGAACACCAAAACCTTCTTTAGGAATATAAATACCTGGTTCCACAGTGAAAACCATGTTTGGTTGCATGGGTTCGTGAAGTAATCCATAATCGTGAGTATCTAACCCCATATGATGTGATGTTCCATGCATGAAATATTTTTTATATGCGGGCCAATCTGGATTTTCATTTTGAACATCTGCTTTGTCAATTAGACCCAAACCTAATAATTCAGACGTCATTAATTTACCCACTTCAACATGATATTGTTTCCAAATTGTCCCTGGAACCAACATTTTTGTTGCTTCGTTTTTCACATTCAAAACTGCATTATAAACGGCTTTCTGACGGTCATTGAATTTTCCAGAAACAGGAATTGTTCTTGTCATGTCGCTAGAATAGTTCGCATATTCTGCACCAACATCTAACAATAATAAGTCTCCAGGATTACATTGCTTGTTGTTTTCAATATAATGCAACACATTAGCGCTATTTCCAGAAGCAATAATAGGTGTATAGGCAAAACCTTTAGAACGATTTCTTAAAAATTCATGTGCAAATTCTGCTTCAATTTCATATTCCATTACATTAGGTTTTACGAAGTTTAATATTCTTCGGAAACCTTTTTCTGTAATATCACACGCTTTTTGGATCAAATCTAACTCTTCGCTTTCTTTCACAGAACGAATGCGTTGAAGAATTGGATTCGATTTTTCTACTTTATGTGCAGGATAATTTTCTTTCCACCATTTTACAAAGCGTGCTTCACGAGTTTCGGTCTCAATAGTAGCGCGGTAATGTTCGTTGGTATTAATATACATTGTTTCTGCATGAGCCATTATTTCTTTTAATGTCTTATGAAAATCTTGTAACCAAATTACTGTTTTAATTCCAGAAACTTCAAAAGCTCTCTCTTTGGTTAGTTTTTCACCTTCCCAAACTGCAATATGATCGTTTGTTTCTCTTAAAAATAAAATTTCTTTTAAATGGTCATGAGGAGCATCTGGAAAAAGTAATAAAACACTTTCTTCTTGATCAACCCCGCTAAGATAAAAGATGTCTCTATGTTGAGCAAAAGGTAATGTACTATCTGCACTTACTGGGTAAATGTCGTTAGAGTTAAAAACAGCAACGCTGTTAGGTTTCATTTGAGAAATAAATTTTTTTCGATTTTTCACAAATAAATCACGCTCTATTTGATGGTATTTCATAATTATATATGGTTTATGTTGTTGCTTTCAAAATTAGCGATGTTTACCCTAAAACAAGTAGCCAAATGGCGTTATTTTATATTTTTCCTAATCCTACTCATATGTCGCGTTGAAATGCCTAAAAAAGAAGCTAAGTAATGCAGTGGAACTTCTTGAAGTAGTTTTGGTTCATTAATTAATAATTTTTTATAACGCTCTTCTGGAGTTAGCGTCAATAAATCCACTCTGTAATCATCAATTAAACAAAGTTGACGTTCAATTAGGTTAAAATAAAACTGATGAAAAGTAGTATTGTTTTGGATTAAATTCTTAAAAGACTCTAAATCAATAATCCACAAAGTACAATCACAAATAGCTTTAATGTTTTTTCTTGAAGGAACTTTATTGATAAAGCTATTTAACGAGCTTGTAACCGAATTTTTCAAAGCTAAATAACTTGTTTTTTCTTCCCCTAGAACCATTATAGAATGTTGTAAAATACCACTTTCTACATAGCAGAAGTAAGGACAAATTTCTCCTTCTTTTATGAAATAATTATTTTTATCCAACTCTATTCTAGAAAATTGTCTTAGAGCTAAATCAACTTCATTTTCAGAAATAGCTTCTTTAATAAAAGATTTTATATAGTCGGCAAAATGCTTTGAGGTATTTTTAATTTCCATTGCAAATACTATTTGGAAATTCAAAGTTATAAAGATATTGAAAAGAACAGCTGTTAAAATGAAAATAAAAATTTTGCGAACCTTTATAAATTCAGTATTTTTCAGCAAATTTTTTTATAATGAAAAGTAAATTTCTTCTCTTAGGTTTGTTTCTCCAAAGTTTAATTTGGGCGCAAAACGATATGTTTTCAGATGTAAAACTTCAAAATATTGGACCAACTATTATGAGTGGTCGAATTGTTGATGTAGCAGTTAATCCCGAAAATCCAACAGAATTTTATGCAGCTTATGCTTCTGGAGGGCTTTGGTACACTAATAACAATGGAACAAGTTTTGAACCAGTTATGGATAGTGCACCAACATTAAATTGTGGTTCGGTCACTGTAGATTGGAAAACAGAAACAATTTGGGTTGGAACAGGAGAAGTAAATTCTTCTCGATCTTCTTATGCTGGAATTGGGGTTTTAAAATCTACAGACAAAGGAAAGACATGGCAAAATATTGGGCTAGAAGATAGTCATCATATTAGTCGCATTTGGGTAAACCCGAAAAACAATAACGAAATTGTAGTCGCTGCATTAGGTCATTTGTATTCTCCAAATGAGGAAAGAGGTGTTTTTAAAACACTAAATGGAGGGAAAACATGGCAAAAAACGTTGTTTATTAATCAAGATACTGGAATTGTAGATTTATCTGTTGCTTCAGACAATACAAATATAATGTATGCTGCAGTATGGGAAAGAGAACGTAAAGCTTGGAATTTTAAAGGAAATGGTAAAGGTTCTGGAATTTACAGAAGTGAAGATGCAGGAACTACTTGGAAGTTAATCTCAACAGACGCAAGTGGGTTTCCAAATAATGAAGGCGTTGGAAGAATAGGACTTGCAGTATTTAATCAGAATGTTTTATATGCAATTGTAGATAATCAAAACAATAGACCTGAGACAAAAACGAAAACAGATGATAAATTACCTAAGCCAGAAATGTTTAGTGCTCCCGGTGAGGTTTTTCTTCAAAAATCGAATAAAGAGATAAACGCCTATTTAAAGAAACATAATTTAGGAGAAAAATATAGAGCCGAAACTTTAAAGAATTGGGTAGAAAAAGGAGATATAAAACCCTCAGAAGTGAAAGCAATTCTTAAAGATGCAAATAAAGCACTTTTCGAAACAGAAGTTATTGGTTGTGAAATTTATAAATCTTTAGATGGTGGGAAAACATGGAATCGAACTCATGAAGGTTTTATTGACGATTTATATTATAGTTATGGTTATTATTTCGGAACTATAGCTGTTGATCCAAATAATGAAAATAGAATCTATTTTGGTGGTGTTCCACTTTTGTTCTCAGGAGATAGTGGAAAGACCATAGAAATTATTAGCAAAGAAAATGTTCATGCAGATCATCATGTAACTTGGATAAACCCTAAAAATCCAAATCATATTATCAATGGTAATGACGGCGGAATTAATATTAGTTATGATAATGGTGCGCATTGGATAAAATGCAACAATCAAGCAGTTGGACAGTTTTATGCTGTGAATGTTGACAACAAAGAATCGTATAATGTGTATGGAGGCTTGCAAGACAATGGTGTTTGGGTTGCGAATAACAATTATTATCCCTCAACTTCATGGCAACAAGAAGGCAAATACCCTTATGAAAGTTTAATGGGTGGCGATGGAATGCAAATTCAGATTGACAATAGGAATACTAATATTGTTTTTACAGGTTTTCAATTTGGTAACTATTACAAAATTGATCGTGCAAATCATAAAATGGACTTTATTTCTCCACAAGCAAAAAAAGATGAAGAACCATTGCGCTTCAATTGGCAAACACCAATACTATTATCTTCTCATAACCAAGATATCTTGTATATGGGATCTAACTTTTTACACCGATCAATGAATCAAGGAAAAAGCTGGGAAAAAATTTCTCCAGATCTAACTAAAGGTGCTGTTGAAGGGAATGTGGCTTTTGGAACAATTACATCTTTTTCAGAAAGTAAGTTTCAATTTGGTTTGTTCTATGTTGGTTCAGATGATGGTTTGGTTCATGTTTCTAAGGATGGCGGAACAACATGGCAAAAAATATCAGATAATTTACCTCAAGATTTATGGGTGTCTAGAGTAATTGCTTCAAGTCATGAAAAAGGACGTGTTTATGTCACTTTAAACGGATATCGAAATGATGATTTTAAAACCTATGTTTATGTTTCAGAAGATTATGGAACTACATGGAAAAATATAAAAGCTAATTTACCAGAAAGTGCTGTGAATGTCATTCTTGAAGACACAGAAAATGAAAACATCTTGTTTGTTGGCACCGACAATGGCTTGTTTGTTTCACTAGATAGAGGCGAATTATGGGAAGATTTTTCATCTGAAATGCCTAATGTAGCAGTGCATGATTTAGCTGTCCAACCAAAAGCAAAAGAACTAATTGTGGGCACACATGGTCGTTCGTTGTATAAAGTTGGAATAGATAAATTACAAAAACTAACTTCAAATATTACGAATAAATCTTTGCATGTTTTTGAAGTGCCTTCAATTAAAAAATCTGAACGTTGGGGAAATAGCTGGAGTGCTTGGGCAAAACCATTCGAACCTAAAACTTCAATTTGGTTTTATTCTAATTCAAATGAAGAAGTAGAAGTAACAATAGAGAATGAAAAAGGAATTGCTGTTTTTTCTAAAATAGTAACAGCAAAAAAAGGATTAAACATAGTTGAATATGATTATACTTTATCTGATGATGTGATTGCTAAATGGAAGAAAAAAGATAAAAAAGTGGTGTTTGAAAAAGCCAAAAACAAAAAACAATACCTCCTTCCTGCTAAATACTCAATTCGATTAGTCAAAAATAAAGAAGAGGTGAAAACAGAATTAGAGATTACCGAGAGCAAGAAGGTTTAGTTAATTTTGACATTAAATTTCACAAGAAAGCGATTGTATGAAAACTGCACTGCCCTCAAATAGTTAGACACTATTTGGGGGCAGTGTTGTATTAGGTAACCTTTAAAAAAACATGTACCTATCAGAAACCATTTATATAACAATTCTTGAAAAAGTAATTTGACTTTTTTGTACAGTCTCTTTCTCGCAAATAAAAAAAGGCAGAATTTCTTCTGCCTTTTTGCCCCAAATCTACCATAAAACTTAACCTACTAATTTTCTGGTAGTGCTAAAGTAGTACTGTTTATATATACAAACACAAAAAAATTGTTGAACAACAAAAAAAAACGATGAATAGTAGTTTTTAAGATTTCCCTTTCTATACAGTCTATCACTAGTAAAAATAAAAAAGGTGAAATGTTACTTTCACCCTTTTTGCCCCAAATCTACCATAAAACTTAACCTACTAATTTTCTGGTAGTGCTAAAGTAGTACGCTTTTTATGTACAAAAACAAAAAAATTGTTGAATGGCAAAAAAAAACGTTAAGCAGTTAATTTTTTATTAATATGCCCGAGCATTCTTTCCTTCATAGAAGTTCATAAACGCTCTATTAACAACTCTATTACCTCCAGCTGTTGGATAATCTCCTGTAAAATACCAATCTCCCAAATTCTTAGGACATGCTTTATGAAGATTTTCAACACTTTGATAAATTATTTCTACTTCTGCTTTAGTGTTTTCTGGCTTCAACATTTCGGATATTTTTGCAGAAATTTCTTCATCTGAAAATGGCGCATAAATTTCATTAACATAATTTATAACATCAATATCTTTAAAGTTTTCTTGAGCTTTAGATTTCTCATAGACCTCATCAACAATATGGTAAAGATTTCTTTCTTTAAGCAGCTCTAATGCAGCCCTAAAAGCCACTAATCCTTCTAATTTGGCCATATCAATACCATAACAGTCCGGAAATCTAATTTGCGGTGCAGAAGAAACTACTACAATTTTCTTCGGCTTTAATCTATCCATCATTTTAATGATACTTTGCTTCAAGGTTGTTCCTCTAACAATACTATCATCAATAATAACTAAATTATCTGTAGGCTTCACAACCCCATAGGTAACATCATACACATGAGCTACTAAATCATCTCTACTACTGTCTTCAGTAATAAAAGTACGTAGCTTTGCATCTTTAATTGCTACTTTTTCAGAACGTAATTTAACAGACAAAATTTCTTGAAGTTTTTCCTCGGATAATGTCTCTTTATTTTCCAAAATAGACTGGATCTTTCTTTGATTTAGAAAATCATTTGCTGCTTCAACCATTCCATAAAATGAAGTTTCTGCTGTGTTAGGAATAAAAGAAAAAACAGTGTTATCAGTATCATTATTTATTGATTTCAAAACTGATGGAAAAACTAATTTCCCTAACTCTTTTCTTTCTTTATAAATTTCTGAATCACTTCCTCTAGAAAAATAAATTCGTTCAAAAGAACATGCCTTTTTTTCTAAAGGTGTACGAATTTGATTAATAGATACATTCCCATTTTTCTTAACAATAATTGCACTTCCAGGCTCTAATTCTTGCACAGCATCAAAAGGCACATTAAAAACGGTTTGAATTACTGGTCGTTCAGACGCCACAACGACTACTTCATCATCTTTATAATAAAATGCAGGACGAATTCCGGCAGGATCTCTCATTACAAACGAGTCTCCATGACCTAATAATCCCGCCATAGCATAACCACCATCCCAATTTCTTGATGCTCTTTCTAAAATTCGAGGTATATTTAATCGTTCAGCAATTATTGGAGAAGCGTCCTTTTTATTAAATCCTTCATTTTTACATTCCTGATACAAGCCCGTCACTTCATCATCGAGAAAATGACCAATTTTTTCCATTACAGTTACTGTATCGGCTAATTCTTTTGGGTGCTGTCCTAAATTAACTAAATCTTGAAACAACTCCTTAACATTGGTCATGTTGAAATTACCTGCAACAATTAGATTTCTATGCATCCAATTGTTTTGTCGCAAGAAAGGGTGAACGCTTTCAATACTATTTTTCCCAAAAGTACCATAACGCACATGACCTAAAAAGAGCTCTCCTATGTATGGAATTTTTTCTTTTTGAAGCGCAACATTATTCAAATATTCTGGATTCTCTTCAAGTTCTGTGTTTATTCTTTCGTTAATTTGAGAAAATATATCCTTTATTGGTTGAGAGTCATTTGATCGAACTCTACTAATATATCTTTCTCCTGGATTAACATCTAATTTAATACTTGCCAATCCTGCTCCATCTTGCCCTCTATTATGTTGTTTTTCCATTAAAAGGTACATTTTCTGCACACCATAAAAAGAAGAGCCGTATTTCTCTTTATAATATTCTAATGGCTTTAATAATCTCAAAAGGGCAATGCCACATTCATGTTTAATAGCGTCGCTCATAAATTTGTTGTGTTGTTTTTGTTATTATAGTTAAGTCAATGAAACTTATATTAAAAATGCCCCGAAAAATCGAGGCATAAATATTTATTCTAATTCTATTTCGAACTGAGTCAACGCTTTAAATTGTTGCAAACGCGCTAAAACTTCTTCTTTTTTTAATTTTTCCATTCTCTCGGTTCCGAATTTTTCCACACAAAATGAAGCTAAATTTGAACCATAGATAATTCCGTTTTTCATATTATCAAATGAAATATTTTCGCTTTGCGCAATATATCCTGCAAAACCACCTGCAAAAGTATCGCCAGCTCCTGTTGGATCAAAAACTTCTTCTAAAGGTAAAGCTGGAGCAAAGAAAACCTCTTTATCATGAAACAATAACGCTCCATGTTCTCCTTTTTTAATTACAACATATTTTGGTCCCATTGCATGAATTTTTTCTGCGGCTTTAACTAAAGAATATTCTCCAGATAATTGACGAGCTTCTTCATCATTAATTGTGATTACATCTACACGTTTTATCACACTCATTAACTCTGGTAAGGCACAGTCCATCCAAAAATTCATTGTATCTAAAACAATTAATTTTGGCTTTTCAGTCATTTGATCTAGAACCCCAGCTTGAACAAGCGGATGCAAATTTCCTAATAAAACCACATCAGATTGCTTGTATGCTTCAGGAACTACTGGATTAAAATCTGCCAAAACATTAAGTTCTGTTACTAAAGTATCTCTAGAATTTAAATCATTATGATATTTTCCGCTCCAAAAGAAAGTTTTCCCTCCTTTTACAATTTCGATTCCTTCGATATTAACCCCTTTATTTTCTAATAAATCTAAATATTCCTTTGGAAAGTCTTCTCCTACTACAGAAACAATTGCTGCATCTACATTAAAAAATGAAGACGACAAGCCAATATACGTTGCTGCCCCGCCTAAAATCTTATCTGTTTTCCCGAAAGGTGTTTCAATAGCATCAAAAGCTACTGTTCCTACTATTAGTAATTTATTCATTATGTCCTTTTTGAAATAAGCCGCAAAGATAAAACTTTCCTTTAAAAGATTAAAGGTTTAATTTTAGATTTAGATAATTAAATCGGAAAGCTATTTATTTTGCAAATGCCCTTTTATTAAAAACAATCAAAATCCCAACACCTGTTGAGATTGCCATATCGGCAATGTTAAATATTGCATTAAAAAAAGAAAAGTCTTTCCCACCCCAAAAAGGCAACCATTCTGGCAATTTACCTTCCCAAAAAGGAAAATACAACATATCTACAACTTTACCATGAAACCAAGTTCCATAGGGAGCATCAGAAAACAAGGTTGCAACTTGTCCATTACTTTCATTAAAGATTACACCATAGAAAACAGAATCAATTATATTACCTATTGCACCAGCAAGAATTAGGGCAATTGCAGTAATTAAATAATTAGATTGTTCCTTTTTAATTGCATCCCACAACCACCAAGCAATACCTGGCACAACAATTAATCTAAACAAAGTAAGCGCTAATTTACCGTATTCGCCAGGAATAACAGCTCCCCAAGCCATACCTTCATTTTCTATAAAATGGATTCGAAACCAATCTAGATTAAGAACTTTTATATATTCTCCAATATGAAAATGTGTTTTAATATAAATTTTAGATATTTGATCTGCTAATAATATTAGGATTACTAAAAAATAGGCTTTCTTTAATGACATTTTTTAAAAATTTCAACAAAAATAATGATTTTACTAAACAAAAAACGCTCCTAAAGGAGCGTTTTTAAAATTTTATACAAACATTAACGTTGCAAATTCTTTGCTTCAATACTCATTGTAGCATGAGGCACAACTTTCAAGCGTTCCTTTGCAATTAGTTTCCCTGTTACTTTGCATATTCCATAGGTTTTGTTTTCAACACGAAATAGTGCATTTTTCAAATCTCTAATAAACTTTTCTTGACGAATTGCTAATTGAGAATTTGCTTCTTTCGACATTGTTTCACTTCCTTCTTCAAACGCTTTAAACGTAGGGGACGTATCATCTGTTCCATTATTTAAATCATTCATGTAAGCACTTCTAATCAAATCTAAATCAGCTTGTGCTTTTTCAATTTTCTTTAGCAAGATTTCTTTAAACTCAGCCAAATCAGCATCTGAGTATCTTAATTTGTCCTCTACCATAATTTCTAAAATATTAAGGTTAATAATTTAACATCAAAATACAAGAAACGATTGAACTATTCTATTTTGATATTAATACTTTTGTTTTTACTTCATCAAACTCAATTTCTGTACCATTTTTTAATTCTTCTACAAAAATCAGTTCCTTTGTTAATGTTTCCGATTTTATATATCCTTCATTTTCCTTAACAGCTTGTTCAATAATCTCATTATTTTGTATTTGAACTTTAATTTTATCTGTCACTTCAAATCCAGAATCTTTTCTTATGTTTTGAATTCTATTCACTAATTCCCTAGCTACTCCTTCATTGCGCAATTCATCAGAAATTGTAATATCTAATGCTACTGTTATTCCATTTACATTAGCTACCAACCAACCTGGAATATCTTGAGATGAAATCTCTACATCTTCGGTTGTTAAATTAACACTTTTTCCTGATATTTCAAGAACAATTTCTCCTTGTTTTTCAATAACTCCAATCTGCTCTTGGCTAAAATTTTGTATCTCTTTAGAAATCAGCCCCATATCCTTACCAAAACGTGGCCCTAGTGCTTTGAAATTTGGCTTAATATGTTTCACTAAAACGCCTGATGCATCATCTAATAATTCAATTTCTTTTACATTAACTTCTGCTTTAATCAGATCTGAAACTGCCTCAATTTCAAGTCTCTGCTTATCGTCTAGTACAGGAATCATAACCTTTTGCAATGGTTGACGCACTTTTATTTTTTCTTTAGCCCTTAACGACAACACCAAAGAAGAAACTGTTTGAGCCTTCAACATTTTGCTTTCCAAAGATTTATCAACAAAGTTTTCAACCGATTTTGGAAATTCGGCCAAATGTACACTATCAAAACTTTCTAACTGTGTAGTTGCTGTTAAATCTTTGTAAAGTTTATCCATAAAAAATGGAGCAACTGGAGCCGCTAATTTTGCAACAGTTACCAAGCAAGTATAAAGTGTTTGATATGCTGCAATCTTATCGGTACCATATTCACCTTTCCAAAAACGTCTTCTGCACAAACGCACATACCAATTACTCAAATTTTCCTGAACAAAATCTGAAATTGCACGAGATGCTTTTGTTGGTTCATAATCTGCATAAGCCTCATCAACAAGCTTAATTAAAGTATGCAACTCAGACAAAATCCAACGATCAATCTCTGGACGTTGCTCTAAAGGCACTTCTTCTTCAGAATGATTAAACTTATCAATATTAGCGTATAACGCAAAGAATGAATATGTATTATATAGTGTTCCGAAAAACTTTCTCCTTACTTCAGCAACTCCTTCAATATCAAACTTCAAGTTATCCCAAGGGTTTGCATTAGAAATCATATACCATCTTGTTGCATCAGGACCATAATCTGCGAGCGTAGTAAAAGGATCTACTGCATTACCAAGACGTTTAGACATTTTCTGCCCTTCTTTATCTAGCACCAGTCCGTTAGACACAACATTCTTATAGGCCACTTTATCAAAAACTAACGTTCCAATCGCATGCAAAGTATAGAACCACCCTCTTGTTTGATCTACACCTTCTGCGATAAAATCAGCAGGAAAATCCTGATTCCCATCAATTTTTTCTTTATTCTCAAAAGGATAATGCCATTGCGCATAGGGCATAGATCCTGAATCAAACCATACATCTATCAAATCTGTTTCACGCTTCATTGGCTTTCCAGTAGGAGAAACTAATACAATTTCATCTACTACATTTTTATGCAAATCGACTAAATCATAGTTATCTTCGCTCATATTTCCAATTTCAAACCCTTTGTATGGATTTTTAGTCATGAAACCAGCTTTTATAGCTTTTTCTATTTCATTGTACAATTCTTCTACAGAACCCACTAAAATTTCTTCTGTTCCTTCCTCATTTCTCCAAATTGGCAAAGGAATACCCCAATATCTTGAACGAGACAAATTCCAATCATTTGAATTCTTTAACCAATTTCCAAAACGTCCTTCACCAGTAGATTTAGGTTTCCAATTAATAGTTTCATTTAAATCGAACATTCTATCTCTCACCTCAGTTATCTTTATAAACCAGGAATCTAATGGATAGTACAAAATTGGCTTATCGGTTCTCCAACAATGAGGATAACTGTGTACATATTTTTCAACCTTAAAAGCTTTATTTTCTTCTTTTAATTGAATCGCAATTTCCACATCTATAGAACGCTCTGGAGCTTCTCCTTCAAGATAGTATTCATTTTTAACATATTTACCTGAATATTCTCCTAGACCTTGAATAAATTTTCCCTGCAAATCAACTAAAGGCACCAAATTATCATTAACATCTTTAACCAACATTGGAGGAATTTCTGGAATTGCCTCTTTAGCCACTTTAGCATCATCTGCTCCAAAAGTAGGAGCAGTGTGCACAATTCCTGTACCATCTTCTGTTGTAACAAAATCGCCTGCAATTACTCTAAAAGCATTTTCAGGATTATCATTTGGTAAAGCCAAAGGCATTAACTGTTCATATCGAATGCCTACTAAATCAACTCCTTTGAATTCCTTTATGATTTGGTAAGGTATTTTCTTATCCCCTTCTTTAAAGCTTTCAAAATCTGTAACATCAGAAGCCTCAAAAAAACCTTTCCCAAATTGTTTTCCTACCAAATTTTTAGCTAAAATTACTTTTATAGGTCTGAATGTATATTGATTGAAAGTCTCTATCAAAACATATTCAATTTTTGGACCAACTGTCAATGCAGTATTTGAAGGCAAAGTCCATGGAGTTGTTGTCCAAGCTAAAATATGAATATCATCAAACCCAGCTAAAAAATCTGGTAACGTTTCATTAATAGCTTTGAATTGAGCAACAACCGTAGTATCGGTAACATCTCTATAACTTCCTGGCTGATTTACTTCATTAGCACTTAAACCTGTTCCTGCTTTTGGTGAATAGGGTTGTATAGTATAACCCTTATACATCAAACCTTTATCATATATCTGTTTTAACAACCACCAAACTGTTTCCATGTATTTGGATTTATAAGTAACATATGGATTTTCCATATCTACCCAATAACCCATTTTTTCAGTAAGATCATTCCATACATCAGTATAACGCATTACTGTTTTTTTACATGCTTCATTATACTCAGCAACAGTAAGTTTTTTTCCTATGTCTTCTTTGGTTATACCTAACTCTTTTTCTGTGCCTAATTCTACTGGCAAACCATGAGTGTCCCAACCAGCTTTTCGTTTTACTTGAAATCCTTTTTGAGTTTTATAACGGCAAAAAATATCTTTAATAGCACGTGCCATTACGTGGTGAATACCAGGTAATCCATTCGCTGAAGGTGGTCCTTCAAAAAAAACATAAGGTTGATTTCCTTCTCTAGTTGTAACACTTTTCTCAAAGATGTTTTCTTTTTTCCAAAAATCTAGAACTTCTGACGCAACTTTCGGCAAGTCTAGTCCTTTGTATTCAGTAAATTTTGCGCTCATTTTATTGCTTTCTATAATCAAAGATGCGAAAATACTAAATTTCAAATAATTGTATGGATTTTTAAGCAAAAAGAAATTAAGAAAGCCATATAAAACCTCGACAAATTCAAGAAAAAACTTCTTTCAAAACTTGAAGTGATTTTGGATGTCTAAAATTTTCAAAATTAAAACTATAATATTGCATTAAAATTTTAAGTAATAATTGCCTTTGAGAAACAGAAAAAATCCGTTGATTATCATCCATTTTCAAATCCATTAGCTTTCTAAATAATGTTGTTTCCTCTAATGTTAACGAAGTAATGGTTTGGGAAGAAACAAATACCCCCTCAGAAATTTCAAAAAAAGTATTTGATTCTAAATTATTTTGAGGATAGACCCCTAAGTATTTTGTAATTTGAAGCAATAAAATTAGATGAAAATTAGCAATTTCATCATGATTATCAAACCACAAAAATGCCGCTTCTAAGAAAGAAAACAATTCTTCCGAACTCCCTTCTTCTTTAAGTACATTATGTAAAACTTCTGAAAGAAAAAGCGTGATTGTTGTTTTCTCGATATTCAAATATATACTTTGATATGGATTTACTATCTTTATTTCTTTAAACCGCTCTAAGACCCCTTTATTTTTATGATATGCCTCTATTTCAATTTGATTGAGTGGTTGAAATAAGGAATTTTTCTGTTTATTATTTTTTCCAGTAAACGCATTGTTAACAAAATAACTCTTTATTCCATCAGTTTTTGTTAAACATTTTACAATCAAACTTTTTTCTTGATATTTAAGAGAGGAAATTACAATAGCTTTGGTTTTAACTAACATTATCTAACAACCATTATCTTCTTAACTGTAGAATCTAAACCATCTTGAGAAGCAATAAAAACCATATATACCCCAGAAGCAACCTTATTACCTCCAAAAACAGTAGTATCCCATTCTATTGTTCCACCTGCAGAAGCAACTTCATAAACTAAATTCCCTTCAATATCAGTAATTTTCACATTTGCTTTATCGGTCAAACCAGCAATTTTTACCGTACCATTAAACTCAGGCCTCACAGGATTAGGATACACATAGACATTAGCTAAATCATCACTTGGCTTTGTAGAAGTCCCAAGAAAAGAAACCATGCCTTTGTCTGTTGCAAAAAACACTTCACCAGTTACTTCATCTATTTCAATATCTTTAACATTATTACTTGGAAGAGGCGAATTTTCTTTTGTGAACCTATAAATTGTCTGTTGTCCGTTTGAGGACACCAGAAAAACCCCTCCTTCTTCAATAGAAACCCACTTTCTATTGGCTCCATCTACTTTAATATCAAAAATATTCTGCTGGTAAAACAGCTCTTGTGCTAAATCTCCTTCTTGAATAATAATTGAATTGGTAGATAATTCGTTTTCAGAAACAAAACGATCAACACTAGAAAGCACTCTTAGCCCTTTCTCTGTACCAATCCATAATTGATTTCTTCTATCAATTGCAATACATTTTACAATATTTGTTGGCAAATTACCTGTTTCAAAATTTATCAAAAGTAATTTATTGCTTAGCCCTTCATTGAAACCAAGCACCCCTTTATCATATGCAGCAATCCACTTTGTATTATTTTTATCCACTTCGGTTAACCCAAATCTTATGGGTATAATATTTGTAAAAACACTCGACAGATTATAGGATTGCCATTGCCCATTTGACCTCATCACTTTTATTGCTTTTTCCACAAAAGCGTTAGTCATCCAAAGGTTATTGTTTTTATCAAAAGCCAATCCATTAAGTCTTATTGAACCATCAGATCCAGAAAAAACAGGCATTGTTTCCAACCCATTAGGACCAGTATTAGATTGATTAAATAAAGAAATATTTTCTCCATTTATCTTAAGTAACCCCGCATAATAGGAAGATGCAAAAACCTCATTAGAGTTATTTGGATTAACAACGATATCACAAATCGATTTTGCTCCTAACAAGTTTGTATAAGGAATATTTTCCCAGCCATTATTGTTAGAAAACTTACTAATTGGCAATTCATCCAAAGGGTAAGGGTTATAATCGAAAGTATAATCTCCATAAACCGCCCAAAGATAATTTGGAGCTTTCTTAACTCTAAAAATATTATTCCTAACTGGGCCATCTGGTGAAATATTATCAAAAGTGGTTGGATTTAAGAGACTTGTTACAAACAATCCCTCCTTAGTTGTGCCTATAAATAATTCATCCCCAACAACATTAGCGGCTGAAAAAATAGCATTATAGCCCGTAATTGCAGTAACATGAGCTAGTTGAACAAATTGATTATTTAAAACAAAAACATTATTTTGAGTAGTTATAACCAATTTATCATCATTTACTTTTATTTTTTTTCCTTGTTGAACATGATTTAAAACTTGCTGAAAACCTCCATTATACCTATAAGTTATACTATTCGCATTCATTGCAATTATCTGCTCATCAAACGTCACTATTCCAGACCAATAACCTCCGTCAAAAGTTTGCCATTGATTAAAATCGTACAAAAACTGATTTGACAAACTCGCTTTTCTAATTCCAGAATACCTAGTAACGGCATATATTTCATTATTTAACACAGTAGTTTGTAAAACTTGTGTTTCTTGACCCGAAGTTCCAATAAAATAAGTGCTAACAAACTCTGAAGTTGCCAAGTTTAATACAGAAATTCCATAATCTGTAGCAATATAAAGTCTCCCGTTAAATTCATAAATATCATTAATTCTTTTTTTATTTTGAGCAACAGGAACCTCTTCGATGATATCAACTTTTATTTGTGTATTTCCCTCATCATCAGATATTAAAATTAACCCATTAGAATTTCCTGCAATTGTTTTTTTAAATTCCTCTGAATAATGAATCGCAGTAATCAATTCTGGTTTGAAACCGTTTACCGAATTTAGAATGACAACATCTCCGTCTATACTATTCTTACTAAAAACAGCATTCTCTGTCGCTGCAAAAACTTTATCAGAAGTAGCTTCAAGATCTACAATCTCATTATAGGAAAAATACCCTTTCCAAAGTTGGTTCCCTTGCGCTGAAAGTAACTGGTTTAAAAATAAAAATAGTATTATATATTTAGATTTCATTTTTATTATTTTATACAAATATAAGATAAACGAAGAAAAACAAGTTTAGGTATATTTTAAAAATAAAAAAAGAGACTTTCATTTCTGAAAATCTCTTCTATATAATTTAGACGTATGCTTTAAAGATTAAACAACTCCTTGCGCTAACATTGCTTCAGCAACTTTAACGAAACCTGCAATATTTGCTCCTTTTACATAGTCAATATAACCATCAGCATCTTTACCATATTTCACACAAGCTTCGTGGATGTTTGACATAATTCCTTTAAGTTTTTCATCAACTTCTTCTCTTGTCCAGCTTAAACGTAATGAATTCTGAGACATTTCCAATCCAGAAGTTGCAACACCTCCAGCATTAGAAGCTTTCCCAGGTGCAAATAATATTTTAGCATGTTGAAAAACCTCAACTGCTTCAGGTGTAGAAGGCATGTTTGCTCCTTCAGCCACACAAATACATCCGTTTGCAACAAGTGTTTTAGCCTCTTCCTCATTCAACTCATTTTGAGTAGCACAAGGCAATGCAATATCGCATTTTACTTCCCATGGACGTTTACCTGCAACATATTTAGCATTAGGATATTTATTTAAATAATCACTAATTCTACCATAGTTTACATTTTTAATCTCCATAACATAAGCTAGTTTTTCAGCATCAATTCCTGCTTCATCATAAATGTAACCAGCAGAATCAGAAAAAGTAACAACTTTTCCTCCTAATTCAATAGCTTTTTCAGCTGCATATTGAGCCACATTTCCTGAACCAGAAATGACTACAGTTTTTCCAGAAAAACTTTCTCCTCTAGTTGCAAGCATGCTTTGAGCAAAATATACATCTCCATATCCTGTTGCTTCTGGACGAATTAAAGATCCTCCAAAAGAAATTCCTTTACCAGTTAAAACTCCCGTAAACTCATTTCTCAATCTTTTATATTGACCGAACATATAGCCAACTTCTCTTCCTCCAACACCAATATCTCCAGCAGGAACATCTGTATCAGCACCAATATGCTTAGACAATTCAGTCATAAAAGCTTGGCAAAAACGCATAATTTCATTATCTGATTTTCCTTTAGGGTCAAAATCAGCTCCTCCTTTACCACCACCCATTGGTAATGTAGTTAAACTATTTTTAAATGTCTGTTCGAAAGCAAGGAATTTTAAAATACTTAAATTTACTGATGGATGAAAACGAATTCCTCCTTTATAAGGACCAATCGCAGAATTCATCTGAATACGGTAACCTCTATTAACTTGAGTATTTCCAGCATCATCTTGCCAAACAACTCTAAACATAATTACTCTTTCAGCTTCTACCATTCGCTCTAAAAGCATTTTATTTTGGTATTTTTTATTTTCTTCAATAAAAGGAATAACAGTTTCTGCTACTTCTTTAACCGCCTGCATAAACTCAGGCTCATTTGAATTTCTTTTAGCTACTGCTTCAATAAAAGATGCTACACTTTCTTTCATGATATTTTGGTTTAAATTTGCTTTAATATTCGCTTCATTTATACTAAATGAAAACGTTTTCGTTTTGCGCAACAAATATACATTTTATTAAATCACAAGATCTTTTTTTTGAGAAAAAAATACGATGGCTCGCCTGTTTTAATTTTTTTTTAACGAAAAAAATAAAAAAAATTTTCATCTGACTTAAGTTTTCATATATTTGTTCTTAACTAATGAAAATACTAAAAGTATGCCTAAAATGATAAAACCCTTTATTTTACTAACTCTTTTTGCCAGTTTTTCAGTAAATGCGCAAAGAGGATTTTCTCACGAAATAGGAGCTTTCGTTGGTGGTGTTGCCTTTCAATCTGATTTTGGTGTTAGACATGATTTCGAAACCAATAAAGGTAATACTGGTTTTGCAGTCGGTCTTGTTCATTATTTAAACTTTTCATACGGTGCAGAATGTAATTGTTACACACCTGACACCTATTTTAATGACCACTTTAAATTACGCACTGAACTATCATACAATAGCACTAAATTAGAGCATTTTGGAGAATGGGCTGACAAAAATTCCCCAAATGGAATTAAGTTAAGAGCCATGAAGGGTGAAGCTAAAGTTACAGACATTGGTATGCAATTAGAATATTACCCTTGGAGTATTCGAGAGTTTACAGCAAATGACAATGGTGCGTTTGCTCCTTTCTTAGGTTTAGGTGCGCATTTCTCATTTTTTCAAAACAACACCTATTCTGAATTAGGCCCTTTAGGCACACTTGAAACTACATATGATAGATATTTACCTGACGGATATTCTTCTGAAGGAGGGAATACTTTTTCTGTAGTTGGTAGTCTTGGTACTCGTTATAAATTAACAGAACTATCTGATTTATTTTTAGAATTAAGATGGCAATATTACTTCTCTGACTGGGTTGATGGTTTAAGAAAGAATCCAGAAATATACAAGGAGAACAAAGCAAATGACTGGAATCTTTGGTTAAATTTCGGATATATCTATTATTTGGATTAAAAAATATTTTTTTTATTTTATATAAAATGCCTTGAAATAATCAAGGCATTTTTATTTTCAACCATTTTATTGTTTCAATGCTTGGTTTAAATCCTCAATTAAATCTTCGATATCCTCAATACCTACACTCAACCTAACTAAATCAGCAGTAATTCCAAACTCATTCCTCTTCTCTTCAGGCATAGATCCATGTGACATTGATACTGGGTGACTTGCTAAAGATTCTACTCCGCCAAGAGACTCTGCTAATGTGAAAATTTTTAACTTCTCTAAAAAAGCAATCGCATCTTCTGATTTCCCAGATTTAAAAGTAAAAGCCACCATTCCGCCAAAACCACCTATCATCTGTTTTTTTGCAATTTCATGATTCGGGTGTGATTTTAATCCAGGATAATAAACCCTATCAATTAAAGAATGACTTTCTAAAAAATTCGCAACGGCCATTCCATTTTCTGAATGACGTTGTACTCGTAAATGCAGTGTTTTAATACCTCTCAAGACTAAATAACTATCCATTGGGCCCAATATCCCTCCAGTTGCAAATTGAGCAAAGTGTAGTTTTTCTCCAAGTCCTTTATCTTTCACCACTAAAGCACCAGCCATAACATCTGAATGACCACCTAAATATTTTGTTGCGGAGTGCATAACAATATCTGCACCTAGATCTAAGGGTTTTTGCAAGTAGGGTGTTGCAAAAGTATTATCTACAGCTAAAAGTAATTTGTGTTTTTTAGCAATCTTAGCAACTTGTTCAATATCTGCTAATTTCATCATTGGGTTTGTTGGTGTTTCTACCCAAACCAACTTTGTTTTATCAGTAATTAAAGATTCAAGCTTTTGTATGTTGCTCATCTCTACATAATGAAATTTAATCCCAAAATCTTCATAAACTCTAGTAAACATTCTGTATGTTCCTCCATACAAATCTTCTGTAGCTATAACTTCATCACCAGATTTTAAAACCTTCATAATAGCATCTATTGCCGCCAAACCAGAAGCAAAAGCCAACCCTCTAGTTCCATTTTCTATGCTTGCTAAAGCCTCCTCCAAAGCTGTTCTTGTTGGATTAGCTCCTCTGCTATATTCATAATCGCCAATTGGTTTTCCGGGTGACATTTGTGCAAAAGTTGATGTTTGAAAAACTGGAGGCATAACTGAACCTGTAAGCTTTTCATGATGTTGTCCACCATGAATTGTCTTTGTGTTAAACTTCATTTTTATCTTTTTATTCTACATTCTATTTATAGAAACTTCTTAATCTGAAACATGATACCAAGATGAATTCCTTCATGATAGTTATTAAACTCAAACGCATTTTGAAGGTTAGCAATATAAAAACCCGTTTTTGTTTGATAAGGATTGAACGTTTTAAAAACACCTTGGTTGTAATCTTCTTCTGTCTTTTCTATTGTTGATACTAATATCGTTTTTATTGCTTCTAGTTCTTCAAAAGAAACTTCATTTACTGGCTTTGTTCCATTTTGATATTTATCGACCCAATGTTCTGCTATTTGTAGTGGTAATCCAGACAAAGCATAAACCAATTTTTGTTGAGAGACAACAACATGAGCTATATTCCAAATTAAATTATTACTAAATCCTTCTGGTATTTTGTTTAATTGTTCTAAAGAATGTTTATCTAATAGATCTAGATAGATTTTTCTACTTGTTTTCCAAATTTCAAAAGTTGTCTTCATAAAAAACTGTTTTTACGAAGG
The DNA here is from genome assembly GCF_055384985.1 of Flavobacterium sp. KY-23415. Taxonomy (NCBI): domain Bacteria; kingdom Pseudomonadati; phylum Bacteroidota; class Flavobacteriia; order Flavobacteriales; family Flavobacteriaceae; genus Flavobacterium; species Flavobacterium sp. KY-23415. The sequence continues at coordinate 1,300,751 of NZ_AP044001.1, forward strand.
TAATAAAATGAAATATTAAAAAAATCCTAAAAGTTGGCTTTTTTACCCAAATGAAAGAGACTTCCTTTTCTTTTTCATTCAAAAAAGAAAAAGGCATAATGAACAGCAAGAAAATGGAAAACAAATAAAACAAATGGTTTCGGTTCAAATTTGTATTTTTGTAAAAAAAAGAATGAATACTATTTACTATTTGGCTTCTTGTGATACTTGTAGAAAAATCATAAAATCTTTACCAGAAAACAATGGACTTGCTTTTCATGACATTAAACAAGACCCTTTAACAGATGCTATTTTGGAAAGAATGTATTCGCTTTCGGGTAGTTATGAAGCGTTATTTAGCAAAAGAGCACAATTATACAAACAACGCGATTTGAAAAACCAAAAACTGACTGAAGAAGACTTCAAATCCTTAATATTGGAACATTATACTTTCTTAAGTCGCCCTGTTTTTATAATTAATGGTAAGATTTATATTGGCAATAATCAAAAAGTCATTAACGAAGTAATATCTGCCTTAAGCTAATGTCAAAAAGAAGACTAGCCGTCATTGGGGCAACCTTTGTTGCCATGATTTATGGTTCGACTTTTACTGTCGCCAAAGACGTTATGCCCAACTATGTGCAGCCTTTTGGATTTATTCTCATTAGAAGTATTGGTGCGACCTTGCTTTTTTGGTTTTTAACATTTTTTGGACCAAAAGAAAAGATTGACAAAAAGGACTTTCCAAGAATTATAGCTGCCGCTTTTTTTGGAGTAGCTTTCAATCAATTAACTTTTTTTAAAGGACTCAGCTACACGTCACCAATTAGCGCATCTGTAATAATGGTTACTGCTCCAATTATCGTCTTAATATTATCTGCAATTCTCATTAAAGAACGGATTGAATTAAAAAAAGGAATTGGAATTATTATCGGTTTAACCGGGACATCGATTTTAATACTTTATGGAAAATCTATTGAAAGTGGTTCAAATGCAAACTGGGGCAACTTTTTAGTATTTACAAATGCTTTTTCCTATGCAATTTACTTAATTATAGTAAAGAAATTAATTTCTAAATATCATGCTTTTACTTTTATAAAGTGGGTTTATTCTTTCGGGTTACTCTTTGTGATACCATTTGGTTATTCTGAATTTAATGCAATAGAATGGCAGGAACTACCCACTAATATATATTACAAAATTGGTTTTGTAGTTTTTTTTACAACATTTTTAGCCTACCTGATAAACTTAATGGCAATGAAACAATTAAAACCAACTACATTATCTGTTTTTATCTATTTACAACCACTTTTTGCTGCAAGTTTTGCTATTAGCTTAGGAAAGGATGAATTGAATTTAATTAAAATAATTTCAGCAATTTTAATCTTTATAGGTGTTTATCTTGTTACACAAAAAAAGAGTATTCCATAGGACAATGATTTTTGTTCTGAATTACCAAATTATTATTAATAGACACTTTTTCTTATCTTTGAAATCTTTTAAAGTAAATTATGATACTATCCATGACTGGCTTTGGTAAGGCTACGAAACAATTACCAAACAAAAAGATTAATGTTGAAATAAAATCATTAAATAGTAAAGGACTCGATTTAAACATGAGAATGCCTTCTATTTATAGAGAAATGGAATTAGGTCTTCGCAATGAAATTTCTCAAAAACTAGAGCGTGGTAAGGTTGATTTTTCTTTATTTATTGAAATTACTGGAGAAGAAACTTCATCTAAAATTAATGCACCTATCATAAAGGGATATATTAATCAGATGAAAGAGATACTTCCTGACGCAGATAATACTGAATTAATGAAAATGGCTGTTAGAATGCCTGATGCACTTAAAACAGAACGCGATGAAATTGATGAAAATGAATGGAAGGAAATTTCACAAGTAGTAAATGAAGCTTTAGAAAATATATTGACTTTTAGAAAAGACGAGGGTAAATCACTTGAAAAAGAATTTCAATTGCGTATTGCCAATATTCGTTTGTTTATGGAACAAGCCTTGTTGCTAGACCCAGAACGCGTTAAAAATATTAAAGAACGCTTACAAACGGCAATTGAAGAATTAAAAGTTACGGTTGACGAAAATCGATTTGAACAAGAATTAATTTATTATCTTGAAAAATTAGACATTACAGAAGAAAAAGTACGTTTAACAAATCATCTTGATTATTTCTTAGAAACCTTAAATGGTACAGAAGCGAATGGTAGAAAACTTGGCTTTATTACTCAAGAAATGGGAAGAGAAATTAATACAATGGGATCCAAATCGAATCATGCTGAAATGCAGAAACTTGTAGTAATGATGAAAGACGAGTTGGAAAAGATTAAAGAACAAGTTTTGAATGTTCTTTAAAGAAAATAGAGCAAAGAAAAAAAATAAAGACTACACAACACCACAATGACTAAAGGAAAATTATTTGTATTCTCAGCTCCGTCTGGTTCTGGAAAAACAACAATAGTACGACACTTATTAGGAAAAGAAGAGCTAAATTTAGAATTCTCTATATCATGTGCTACTCGTGAACCTAGAGGACAAGAAATAAATGGAACCGATTACTATTTTATTTCATGGGAACAGTTTAAACAACATATCAAGGACGAAGATTTCATTGAATGGGAAGAAGTATATACAGATAATTTCTATGGAACTTTAAAAAGTGAAGTAGAACGCATTTGGTCATTAGGTAAACATGTAATTTTCGACATAGACGTTGCTGGTGGTTTACGTATCAAACGCAAATTTCCAGAGCAAACATTAGCAGTCTTTGTAAAACCACCTAGTATAGATGAATTAAAGCGTAGATTGAAACTGCGCTCAACTGAAAGTGAAGACAAAATAAATATGCGTATTGCTAAAGCTTCAGTTGAATTAGCAACTGCACCTCAATTTGACACCATCATCAAAAATTACGATTTAGATACAGCAAAAGAAGAGGCATATCAGTTGGTGAAGAATTTTTTGCAAAAATAATATTACACAAAGCCTCGTAAAGATGCACAGAGATACACAAAGACTTTGTGAAACTTAGCGAAAACTCTGTGAAACTCTGTGAAACAATATGAAAATCGGATTATATTTTGGAACATTTAACCCTATTCACATCGGTCATTTAATCATTGCCAATCATATGGCGGAGCATTCCGATTTAGATCAAATTTGGATGGTAGTGACACCTCACAATCCTCATAAGAAGAAAAATTCTTTGTTGGATGATTATCATCGTTTGCATATGGTTCATTTGGCTTCGGAAGAATATTCTAAAATCCAACCATCTGACATTGAGTTCAAACTACCGCAACCTAATTATACGGTGCATACGTTAGCTCATTTACAAGAAAAATATCCGAAATATGAATTTTCATTAATCATGGGTGAAGACAACTTAAACTCGTTACACAAGTGGAAAAACTATGAGGTAATTCTACAAAATCATGACATTTATGTATATCCTAGATTAAATGCGGGTGACATGGATGACCAATTTGCCAATCACCCTAAAATCCACAGAATTGGAGCTCCAGTGATTGAATTGTCATCTACTTTTATTCGAAATAGCATTAAAAACAACAAAAATGTAGTACCGATGTTACCTAGCAAAGTTTGGAAATATGTGGAGCATAATTTGTTTTATAAGAAGTAAGCGAGAAGTATTAAGATTAGTGTATTAAGTAGCAAGATTTTTATGAAAAAAATAATTTTAGAAAACAATAAACTTCTTTTGAAAACCAAAAGAAGTAGCAACTGCAATTACTGCTAAAGAGCTAAAAAAACGTACTACTTCAACTTTAAAACAACAAAAAACTTAAGACTTTAATAATTATAAAAAACTTTAATTTAGCTATATTTGGCTTTTAAATTTACACCTATATTCTATGAATAAATTACTTATTTTTACTTTCGCTTTATTATTCTTTTCATGTAGCAAAGATGACAACGAAAACCCAAATCAATCCTCTACAAGTTTAGAGGTCAATGGTCAATCATATTACATTTCTAAAGCAACTGCCGTTGATAATCACAGATTTTCAAGTAACTCTCATGCTGAATTTGATTTTTTAATGACGAATGGAAATTTAACCATTTTAGCAGAACCTATGTCCTATTTTGGATTTGAAGCTACAAATGCATCAATTTTATTAAATGTTCGAATGTTTTCAAACAATACAGAATTTTCAAATGGAGTATATACCTATATCCAAAATGGGAATTTTTCAAATCCTCTGCCAGGATCTAACTTTTTTAATGAATTAGGTATTCATATAGACGGAAATAACAACAATGAACTTTATGACGCACAAGACAGGTACTTAACAGCCACTTCTGGCACAATTTCAGTATCAGGAACAAGTCCAAATTATACATTGGAAATAGATGTAACATTATCTAACAATGAAAATTTTAGATATACTTACAATGGTGGATTTGATTATTATAACAACAGAGGGAATTAATTTTTAATAAAAATGAAGAATATATTTGTAATAGTATTTTTAGTTTTCTCAATTTTTGGTAGATCACAGCAAGTTATTGTAGAAGAAAAATTTGAAAAAGACAATGTTCCTTTAGGTTATGAATTTTTACCAATTAAAAATCAAATAGCTATTAAAAAGGGTAAACATATTGGAATATCTCAAAATAGAGAGGTTAATAAGATTATGACTTTTGATTCTAAAGGTAAAGATAGCATTTGGTTTGAAAATAAAAATGTAATGAATCCTTTTTTTAATTATAGTGGAAATGTTTTGATTGCCGAAGATTACTCAAAACTAAGGCTTTCAGGTGACAACATCAATTTATTTGGAAAATTTGGAGTAAAAGTATTGGATGCAAAAAAATATTCACCTCAATATTATTTTGACAACCAAATGTTAATGTATAAAAAAGATAAAGACAAGTTCAATGTCATTTATCCTTATGAAGGTAACAAGACTTCAAAAGTTGAACTTAGTTTTAATGGATTTGAAAGGCTAGTAGGAGAAAATTTTTATAAGTCACAAAGAACTCCTGGAATTAGAACATTTATAAATAAAAACGGAAATATTGAAGTGATTTCTAAATCAATCTCAAAAGATTGTAAAGAATCAATAATATACAGAACAGAATATAATCCATCTGGTGAAAAAATAGGTGAGATACAATATAATTTATTACTAAAAGATTACAGTTTTATTCTATCAGTTACTGGTGGTGGTAGAATGGTTTTAAAATCGGTTGGAGGATTTAGTAACACTTTTACTAATCATGCTGGATTTAGTTATACAGTTAGCTCAGGACCAAGAACTTATTCAGATTTTGCAGATGATGGATCGATTAACAACTTATTTTTTGATTCCTCAGGAAATGTATATGTTTATGGAATGTTAGGCAATAAAGAAAAAGAAAATTTACTTTACAACAGAATAGTTGGCTATTATATTTATAAGTTTGACAAAGCAGGAAATTTATTATGGGAGAAGAAATTTCAAACTGATAAATTAGAAAAAATTCGTATAGCTTATTTAAACAACACTTACGTTAGAATGTTTAATATGAATGGGCAGTTACAGTTTTTATTCGCATCAACTCAGCCAGAAGAAATTTTAATGTTATCCGACATAAACGATAAAAACGGTGACTTTGTTAAAACTGATTTTTATTCGTTTAAGACAAATAATTCAAATGATATTCGAGACTTTATTTATGCTAATATTACTGATAAAGATCTTTTAAAAAATAAGATTATGGATTATGAGGCGTTAATGTTATATTATAAAAACAAAGATTTCAAATTATATATTGACTCTATTGATACAAAAAATAAAATCTATTTTAATACAATGGTAAGCAATGATGGAATTTGGCTAGTAGAATCTAATAACAAAGACTATTATAAAGTCTTAAATTTTAAGTCTAAATAAATTATCATTTTTAATAAAAAGAAATCCCACTAAGTATTAAAACCTAGTGGGATTTTTCCTTTCGTAAAAATAACAATTTTATAAAACTACCTCACTCTCTTACGAATATCCTCCAAAGCGTGATCCACCAACAATTTTCCATCTCGGAATACCTCTTGCATTTCTCCTTGTTGTTCCTCTTCCCAAGAAACCTCATCTTTTAAATTGTATTTTCCGTCAATAAGTTCAATTTTCATTAAGCCTTTTGCCGATTTTTTAGTACCATCATCAGTAACTGGATCTTTAAAAATAGCCCTTCCTTCTCCGTTTACTTCTCCATAAGTCGCTTTCATGGCAAAACCAAAAGTATCTCGTGTGTTGTATTGATAGGTAAACGAACCAATTCCTAGAACAACATTGGTAGACGCAAATCCTTTTTTCTTTAACTCTTCACAAATTTGAGTCGCTCTATCAATCGTAATACTATCGCCATAAATTGCTCCAATTTGAGGAATCAACTCTTTATAGCCTTTCGCATTAATCGTTCCTCCAAAAGTATCCCAAAGCAGCTCCACAACCCCTTTTCTTTCTTGTTCGGTTTTTCCATTCGGGTTACCGCATAAAATATAAATTGGATCACCACTATCTGGTCGAATTACTACTTTACCTTCTCTCGCTATAATTTCTTCTTTTAATCGTGGTAAATAATCCGTTAGTACTTTCCATAAATCCCAAGTATCGGAAACGATAGACACAATACCTTTTGGATACACCTCACAAATTAATCGTTTGAATGTGTCGTATTCTCCTTCAGTTGTTCCCATACACATTACCGAATGCTCTGTAGCTGCAACTGAACCACCAATTAACATGGCATCGGAATTGGCATTGTAATAGGTTTCCAGAAAATCAATGGCTGGAATGGTATCTGTTCCTGTAAAACTCAATAAATGTCCGGCTGCAGAAAGAACCGCTGCTTCAATACCAGCCATACCACGCATAGAGAAATCGTGTGCTTGCCAATCGACAAACTCTGGAATGGAAGCTGTGTCTTGCGCATATTGGTCTAAAATCTTACGATATTGTTTTGCAATAGTAGCCGAATTACAGGGCAACCAAACCACTGCTGAAAGTAACGTTTCAAAATAATTGGTCAACCAAAAGAATTCCGATTGGGTATTATACATGGTAAACATAGGTGTACGAATGGGCACACTCACTCCTTCAGGTAAAGCTTTGAATACCATTGGAATATATCCTAAATCATGTAAAGCAGCGATGTGTTGTGTACCTACTTGATTTTCGCCCAAATAGTTATTGATACGACGTGCATATTTTTGCACCACTTCTTCTTTAGGTTTTGCAAAAAAATGATTTTGAAAATCTTCTAAAATGTATTTTTTTATAAAATATTGTAATCCAAAGAATACCACTTCATTAACGCCTTCAATTCTTGATTTTCTAGGTGTCCAATTGGAATATACTAAACTTGTTCCATTTGGGTATTGTCTTCGGTGATCTACTTTATAACCGTCGGTTAATAATAATGGGTTCATATAATTATGCTTTATTGTAATTAGTAAATTGATTTAACATTTCTTCTGATAAATTTATTCTTTTTCGCCTTGAAAATGGAGCAATGCATTTTAATAGTTTAGATAGGTTTTCGTCTTGACTGTTTGAAGGAATAAATTTTTTGTTCATTTCAGAAATATGTAAATCAAGCCATTCTTGAAAATTTGTATCATTTTTTAATAAATAATTTTTTGAAGAAATTAATGTATCAATATCTATAATAACTAAATCCTTAATTCTTGCTGAATCATAATTAATTCCTAATTTATCTCTTATTTGCTTTTTGTAGTATTCATTTAAAATAAAATTTAATCCGTGAATATCAAAAATTCGTTCGCATAAAACCAAAATTGGATATATTTTATTTGAATTTCCGCAATTTAGTTTGTTATCAAATTTAAATTCATTATTTATGATCTTTTCAATGTGTAACGTTAGTTGTTGAATACCTTTGGGAGTAATAATTTTTTCTTCTATCGCCTTAATTAATTTCTCTAAATTTCTAGATTCTTTTACTTTTCCAGCAATCATGACATCTTTACACTCAAATATAAATATATCATTACTTTTTTTATTTCTTACATAGTAATCAGGTTCAAATTTTTCTTCTTTTTCATTTCTTTCTAAAACGATATAATTTCCATTTTTAAAAATATCATCACAAACAGAATGAAATAAATGTTTTTCTGAAAACTCAAGATTGTAAAATGAAAAGAAATCTCCATACTCCTTAATAAGGTTCACGTCATCATTGAATGCTTTTAGAATGTTGAACTTTATTCCTTTATAAAATCGATCTACAACAAAAAGATAGTCAAAATATGTATAATGTTTATCCGAGAGTTTAACAATTGGGTTTTCTTTTAATTTTTTAAAATCTTCGTCGATTTCAACATTATCAGAAATTAATGAATTGAAAAACAAAACATCCTTTTCTTTTAGTACTTTAAATTCATTACTATTCTCTATTTTAGTCGCAATAAATATTGTGTATAGTAATTGGTGTATATTTTGTATTAGTTCAGACTCATCATTAAAACTAAATTGCGTTATTAAATTTCTCTTCAATCCATTTAATCCTTTCACTTTAAGAAAAATGAATAATTTCTCCAACTTATATACTGTGGAATAGATATATTTTATCAAGTCTTCATTATTTCTATCAGCTTCAGTGTCTGCTGAAATAAATTTATTTAAAAGTATACTATATGAAAAATTCTCTTCAGGACTTATCTCTCTAAGGTTCATTATATATTGAAGTCCAAAATTTTCTTTTTCTTCTAAATCCTCATTGATTGATAGAAAAGCTTTAAAAATATTTTCTTCAAATTCACTTATGTCAATATTCTGATTTATTAAATTCTGATTTTGAGAAAGAATAATCTCAATTATTTTTAAATATCCAATGTCACTTATAAAATCTATCTCTTCATATTTTAGTTTAGAGATTCTTTGATTAACATTATCCTGTATATCATTATCTGAAAAAAAATTATCTAACCTTAATGTATTATTGTGTTTAAAGGGAATTATTCTTTTAATTTCGTCAAACGGAATATTTTTTAAATATTCTGTTGTGTCTTTTCTCGAATCATCGTAAACATCGGAATATTTTAATAAATATGTCATTTTTCAACTTTTTTAGGATAAATATTTGCCATTTCCTTATTTTATTTGTTTAAAAAAATTTGATTCTGGTCCATAAGAACCATAAATCGCATCAAATGTAGTACTTAATTTATCAATATTAAGTTTGTGCTTATATTGATCCAAACAAGTAATTACTAAACTCTTTTGGGTTGGTTTTGAATATATTTGATCTATTTGTAAAGCGTGAAGTAACAATTCTTCATCTACTTTTCCCAATCGCAATTCTTTTTGATACTCGTTAAACACACACGTTTCTTCCTCATTATTTATTAGTTCAAGCGTTTCTTCATTTGGCATCCATCCATTTCCATGTCTAGTAAGATAACATCTTGTCACATAGAATATTTCTATATCTTGAATATCTAATTGTTTACAAATCTCCATTGCGTTCTTGGAAGTTGTGTTCGCATAGGTTACATTAGGAAACACACCATGATTCATATCTAATAAAACGCCCTGACTTCCTTCAAAAATAAGAGTTTTATAGTTTTCTAAGAAATCATAATTAGAAATTTTCCAATCTACTTTTTCAATACATTCTAAGAAATAGGCAACTTCATTTTGCAATTCATTATCATTGGAAAACCCATAATAAGAAGCAATATTTTTTAATTTTTGGATAAGGAAATTTTGCGGTCCAATTAAGTCTATAGCAAATAACTTGTATGCGCCTTCATTGCGTTTCATCGTTGCACCAATTCCTTTCCCACAAGAACCGTGTGTTAGATTCTTTGTGTTATTTCGGTTTTGCCAAACATCAAAAGGTGTAGTTATTTTGGCTAACGGATGAATGTGCAAGTTGGTGTTTCCTCCTTTTTCTTTTAATTCTAAAAATTCATTGTACAAAAGAGACGGATGAATCGTGCAATGTTCGCTAAAATACGATGGCAAACCGCGCAATGCACCACTAGCAAAACTAGAATGAATATGCTTTTTCCCATTAAGCATTACCGTGTGTGCTGCTTGTTGTCCACCAGAAAAACGAACCACTATAGCTTCAGGATTTTGGCTACAAAGGAAATCGGTTGTAATGCCTTTACCTTCATCTCCAAATCCTAAACCTATCACAATTTTGGCCTTTTTCATTTATAACATATCAATGTGATCGAATCCTGTTGTTCCAGAAACACCTGAATCTCCAGTAAATCGAGCTTTATGTCTTTCACACACAATGTTTTTAATTACATCTGGAATCGTTTTATAATCTTCAACTGAAATGCAATTTTCTCCTAATACTTCTTTCCATCCAATTTCTGCTGTTTGAGCTCTTCCAGAATGTAAAACACTAATATGATACACTTCGTATCTTTTTTTAGCTTCTGCTAATAATTCTAAATCACTATACGTTTGTTCTCCATTACCCATGATTTCTTTAATAGCTGAAGCAGGTAATGTTTTTAAATTGGGTTCGTCTCCAATCGTAAATAACAAGCCTTTTTGACCTCTTTTTTCAAAAGCATCTGTTCGTGTATGGAAAGCTGCAAAATACCAAGCCAACAGATAACTCTCTCCAGCATTGCCTCCACCACCAGATTCGATATAAGTTCTGGTTAACCACATGTCTAATTCTTCATCACCCGATTCGAATTGGCCAACCTGTAAAGGAAAACTATCGCATTCATGGTCTCCAATACCCAGAAAAAGAAGTGCAGGATCTGGAACACCACCATCGATAATACCACCCATTAATTTGGGCAACCCTTCTTTTACTAATTCATGTGGAATATGCCCCATACTTCCAGTAACGTCTAATCCTAAAATGATAGGGTATGAATTAGGGTTTGCTTCAGAATCTCTTGCTTCTCTAAAGGTTACTCCATTAGGATTCATTGCTTCATGAGCTCTTCCTAACTGGTTTTGTTTAAAGATTTCGTTAGCAGCTTTTGAAGCATATCCTTCTGCTGCAGCTTTACTAAAACGTGCGCTAAAATTATATTTTGTTCCTCCCATAATTAGAATGTTTTACCAAATAAATATTCATATCTTGTTTTTGCTATTTCGAATTGAATTTTTAGATTTCTGATGTTTAAGGACAATTCGATATCCTTTTGTACAAAAGTATCTGGATTGAAATCGGCAAAAGTTAAACTATTTTTGTCTAACGGACTGATATCGATACTGCTTTCTTGTTCTCTTTCCAAACGTTTTATTTTCAATTCGATATCTTCAATACGTCTTCTGTAGATTAATTCTGAATCTTCAGCAATCGCATTTGCTCTGTCTTCTCTTATTTGATCGTTGTTTCTTCGTAAAGCATCAACAAATCTTGGTTTTAAATTATCGCTCATATTTTTAGTTTTTATAGTTTTTGTTCTTACTTTTCTAAAAGTATCCTTTTTTTCAAAGGTACAGTCATATTACCTGCTTTATATCGTTATAAATAATGATTTTCTTTTCTAATTTCTTCCTTTTTCATTTGGATATAATGATTGTACTGAATCACTTTGCCAAAATTCTTTCGTTTCTATATCTAAACACGATATTTTACCTGTAAAAGCTGCACCTGTATCGATATTCCAAACATTTGCTTTATTCATAGGTGTTGTAATTCCGTAATTTAATGTAGGAGTATGACCAATATAAATTTCGCTAAACAATTTTAATCGTTTTGGATAAAAAACACTGTCTTTTTCGATTCTTTCATCTAGTGCCAAAGCCATTTCCCACAAGGTTCTGTCCCAAGAATAATTAGTGGAATACGTTTCCTTACTAGGTCCATACATGGAAGAAAAACCAGCATGAATAAATAATCTATTTTGCTCATCCACATGATAATCTTTCATTCTTTCGAAGAAATTCAAATGTTTTATCTTCTCGATATTTCTATTATCATAACTTTCTACTGTTGCTGTTCCTCCATTAAAAAGCCACTCGTTCAAGGATTCATTAGTTTTTAGATAATGTTCGCACCAAGCGTCATGATTTCCTCTAATAAAAATGCAGTTATGCTTTTCTGTGATTTCTATTAAAAATTGTATGACCTCAGCAGATTCACTCCAACCATCGACATAATCTCCAAGGAAAATTAATTTATCATTAATAGTAATTTCAGCTCTTTCAAACAATTGTTGTAAAGCTCTTAAACCACCGTGGATATCTCCGAAAACGAGCGTTCTTTTTTTCATTTTAATAATCCCAAATTAATCCATTTTCATTTAATCTGTATTGAAACTTTTGCACGTCTCCAAATGTCTGATAGTCTTTGTAATTCCCATTGATTATTTCATCGTAAGCTAAAAACATTTGATTGGATGCGATGTGAAATGGCATTCTTCCACAACCTGTACACAAGCCAGGGATAGCAACTGTTTTAATAGCTTCATTGTTTTTACAAGCTATTAGAATGGCTTTCATTGCTAAATAAGCATTTACAGAAGTGGCAATATTAAAGCTCATAGGCACTCGCATTGTGGGTGCAGAAATTAAATATGGAATGGTGTCATTTCCTGTTTCAAGTGTAATGGATTTACCAATTAGTAATTCTTTTTCATCTAATTGAGCAATTTGAGCTTGTAGATTCTCTTGTAAATGCCAACCTAATTTCTCAGAAATATGTAAATCCAATCCACCATCCATAAAACCAAAAGAATTGGCCGGACTAACAATTGCATCGCAAGAAACTTCTAAAATATCTTGCCCAATGATTTCTACATTTGGACAATCTTTAAAATCTTCTTTCCAAGCGTTGCCTAATGCTTCCTCTCTGTAAACTAATTTAACTTGTAACATGTTTAAAATTCTATATATTCTGCTGGTACATGATCGGCTAACCAAACTCCGTTTTCTGATACGTAAAATTTGAATCCTTCTCGATGCATTTTAGGTGCATTGATACTCAAAACAATGGGTTTTCCTCTTCTACTACCAACTTTTATAGCTGTTTCTCTATCTTGACTCAAATGTACGTGTTGTCGGCTCATTTTTAGCAAGCCTTCTTTTCGAATGGCTTGTATGAATTTATCCACTGTTCCGTGGTATAGAAAATGAATGGGTTCGATTTCTTTTAATTCTAATTCGACCGAAATGGAATGCCCTTGACTCGCTCTTATTTTGGTTTTATCTTCATTGAAAGCGAATCTTTTTTTATCATTATTTTCTACTACGTAATCCAATAGCGCATGATCTAATTTCTTGTGGAATTTATTACATTGAATAATAAGTTCCTCTACATTTGCCCATCCGTTTTCATCTAGGGTTAAGGCTATTTTTTCTGGTGCATGCCTTAGTACTAAACTAAGGAATTTACTAGTGCTTTTTATTATATTTTCGTTCATATAAATTTAGTTTTGATTTTCCTTTTTCTTATAGAAAATCAATTATTAAAACGGTTCTCGATACATTTTTTGTTTCTTTTCTCTACACAAAAAACACTCGAACTGACGTTTTACGTTTTTTTTTATAAAAGTTGTTCATACAACTTGTAATTTTCTTCATCAAAACATACAAAGGTTATTTCTTGTATGCTTTCAACAGGAAATAGTTTTACCGTTTGTATTGCTATTTTTGCCGCTTCATTTTTAGGGAAACGATAAATCCCTGTGCTTATATTTGGAAAAGCGATTGATTTTAATTGATGTTTTTCAGCTAATTGTAAGCAATTGTTATAACAACTAGCTAATAACTGCTTTTTTTCTTCTTTATCACCATTCCAAACAGGACCAACAGTATGTATGACATATTTTGAAGGCAAATTTCCAGCAGTAGTAATAACCGCTTCTCCTACTTTACAACCGCCTTGCTTGTTTCTTATAGCCATACATGCTTCTAAAATGGCTTTTCCTCCTGCTTTATGAATGGCGCCATCTACACCGCTTCCACCTAATAAAGAAGTATTAGCAGCATTGACGATGGCGTCAACTTTTATTGTTGTAATATCTGCTTGTTTTACCTTAATTATCATCCCTAAAAATCATAAACCGTTACCTCAACATCTTTCTCAGAAAGCGTTTCCAAAATAATAGGTTCAATACATTCCCATTTCCCACCAGCTAATCCACAGCCAATTCTTGGCATATGAACGGATACTTGTTCATTTCTTGCAAAGTCTGAGACTTTGGCAAGTGCTTTTTTTACTGATTCATAACGAATAAGCGCTTCACCCTTTTCGTCTCTATTAATTTTATGCTGCGCAATCATATTAGCCACCCATATATTTTCTTCAACAGCTATAAATTGAACCTCTCCTAATTCAAAATTATCTTTAGATTTGAACCATTCTCTATATTGCTTTTCTGGAGTTTCCCATTTTTTTGAAAGCGCCATCACAAAGCCTTTTCCCCAACCTCCAATATCATTACATATATGAACGATTATTCTTTTATCATTCCCAATTGGAGTTGTTGCATCTCCTCTTACATATTGAATTTCTTTCATTTCCTTAAATTTAATTTATTGGTTTCCCATCCAAAATAGCTTTGCTTACTTTACCAATAGGTATTCGATACACGGGTATCTTTATTTTATAAAACGCAATTAATTCTTTTATCTTGTTATCAATTTCTTCTTGATAATATCGAGAAGAAAAATGTCCTAAAATCAACTGTTCTATATTACAATTCGCAACCATTTCAAAAACTTCTTCTAAAGAGCTATGCCTGTTTTTATCATTTTTAGTTTGCGTTTCCTCTTTAGTTAAAAAAGTAGCTTCATGAATTAATACTTTCGTACCGTCAAAACGAGCATAATCCACAACAGGAGTATCACCAGAATAGGATAATAAATTGGTTTTTTGTTCTTCCATCAAAAATGGTTCTCCTTTTTCTTCCCTTATCTTTTTAATCGTTTCAGAAGGCATTCCTAGAAATTCTGTTTTTAGTTTCTTTTTCGTTTCCCATACTTTATAACTCAAACTCTTAATGATTCCATTAGAAGTATAAACGTGTTCATTTTCTAAAGACTCTATTGAAATTCTTTCTTTTATTGCTACATGTTGTCCTTTGTCTATTGGTTCCCAAAATGTTCCTTGGATATGTGGATCAAATTTCTTTGAAAAAGCTTCTAAAAAAGGAAAAGATTGTGATCCTTTAGGATAATATATAGTTGGCCCAATATGAGAAAAGAGTTGGTTATATTGCAACAATCCCGTTAAATGATCTCGATCTGCATGAGAAATAAAAACTTTTTTTATTTTTCCACATTTCCCCATTAATCCTGATACCAGTCCATCACCTGCATCAAAAAGGATTCCAAGTTCTTCGATGAAATACCATGTAGCAAACAAAGCAGTTGAATATCCGTGTATAGTTAGTTTCATATATACATTTTGCTCCATTGGAGCTGTTTTTTTTATTATTATACATCAACTTTACTAAAGTTTATTATCTTATTGATTACTTCTTAACTTTTCAATTAACTGAATCGTTTCGGCTAGTTTTTCTTTGGTAAAACCTTCCCAATAATTTGTTTTCACCCATCTTTCTTTGATTAAAACAGAAAGATCAACCGTTGAGTCATCATCGTCATCATCACCAATAATGATATAATAAGTTGCCTTTGTTTTATCTTTTTTTCTTGATAAAAAAAGAAACAAAAAAATGAAGTCTTAGCTTCCTCATCGGTCAAATTTGTTTTTGAAGTCTAAAACAAAAGAACTCGCTTCGCTCAAACAACTTTTGTTTTTAAGACTTCTTCAAACATTTGACACTCGATTGCGGAAGCAAAGGACTCCCCAAAACACTATTTTTCTTCTTTTATCAAAACATCAAATACTTTTTGCATTCCAGTTGTTGCTTTCTCCTTTACATAAATAGCTCTTCCCCCATAGTTTCCTCCATCATGATCTGGGTTGATAATGATGAGTTGGGCATCGATTTTTATAAAGTTCAAAAGATTAGCTGCTGGATACACTTGCAAAGAGGTTCCTATAACCATAAAAATGTCGGCTTGTTTTACCATTTCAATAGCCACAGGATACAATGGCACATCTTCTCCAAACCAAACAATATCTGGCCTTAACTGAGAACCATCTGTTGCTTTGTCTCCTATTTTGATGTCATCAAAGCAATCATAACTTAATTTTCTGTTCAAAGAAGAACACATTTTATTTAATTCCCCATGAATGTGTAATACATTTTGAGAACCGGCTCTTTCATGCAAGTCATCGATATTTTGAGTAATGATTTGCACTTCAAAATGTTCTTCTAATTGTTTAACTAAACGATGCGCTTGATTAGGCACTACTTCTTTTAATTTTCGTCTTCTTTCATTATAGAATTCTAAAACTAATTCTCTATTTTTTCTCCATCCTTCTGGCGATGCCACATCTTCTACTCTATGGTTGTGCCATAAACCATCGGCATCTCTAAAGGTTTGAATTCCGCTTTCTGCACTTATTCCTGCTCCTGTTAATAGTACTATTTTCTTCATTTTTATATCTTTTTTTATTCTACTTTTTATTTATAATCGGTTCTCGATACATTTTTTACTCCACTTTGTTATGTAAAAAAACTTCGAACTGACACTGTTCTATAAGTACTAAAAAGTATTTTTATTATGTAATTTTTTATTCAAGGTTTCATTTTGAGAAGGTTTATACTTTTCTCCATAAAACACTTGTACAATCTTTATTTCTCCAACGATGTTTTCATTGAACGTTTCTAATTCTTCAGCAGGAATCCATAATTCGTTATGGTTTTTATCACCTACATTTTGAATTTCAAATTGTTGTAAATACTCACTAACCACTTCAAAAGCCGTAACGATACCACAATAGCTTGAAAATTCATCAGGTGTATTCCATTCTCTTGCGATTTGCGCTGCATATTCCTGATTCATTACTGGATAAAAAATAGGTTGCCATTCCAAACGAGGTGGAAAAGCCGAGAAATTACTTTCTGCAATTAATTCCATTTCTCTTAAACCTACTGGTCTGTATAAAGTTGTTGTTTTCATTCTTTTTCTTCTAATAAATGGTTATACAAAACCTCAAGTGAATCAAATTGTTCAATTTGATATCTTTCACAAACAATATCAATATTTCCTTTTCTCCAAAACCCTTCTTCAACTACTACTTTCATTTTGTTCGAATGAGCAAATAAGCCTAATTCTAATAATGAAATGGGTGATTTTGTATTATTTGCAAAAAACATAATTATGATATCAGATTGTTCTAATGCATTCAATTCCCATATAACCTGTTCCTTAAACTGAGGATTTTCTATCGACTGTTCCCAGCCTGTACTCCATGAGTCTCTTCTAGGATTAAAAATAACGTATTTTCTTGCTAATACTTCTTCGCTTCTTTTCTGCCAATTTACAGCCAAATCCATCTCAATAGAACCTGCTAGGAAAATTGATTTTCTTGTCTTGTCTCTATTATCAATGTTTTCTGGTGATTTATAGATTGTTTTCATTTTCATTTTTGATTTTATACATTACATCACTACGTAAAGCATATTTAAAACCACTTTCTATTATTCTTCCTTCATGCCTATATGGATGATAAAAAACCAACAAATCACCTGTTTTGGGTTGAATGGTAAACAAATCTTCAAATTCGGTTGCTCCACCTTCAAATTCTTCGTTGAGATACACTAAAAACGTAAAAAAACTCTTTTCCCTTTCATTTCGTTTAAAGCTTCCGTCTCTATGCATTTTAAAGCGTTGACCCGGACTGTATTTATAGAAGCGGAACATTTCATTAAGACCTATCTGATCATAATTACCAATTTCATTTGATAGAAATGGGAGTGCTCTTTGATACAGTTTATTTGCTAGCACCTCATCTTTATATAAAATTCTATCGTTATTTCTAACTCCTTTTAAAATAGATTGTCTATTTCCACCCATTTGTACTTTAGCTTCTTCATAACCTATTTGCTCACTTTTTTGAATGAGTTCCTCACATTCTTCTTTGGATAAAAAGTTTTCTATTACAAATATGTCTTTGTTGTAAATGATCTTTTTCATTGTTACTATCTTAATTTATTAGAAAACCCATTTGTTTTTTACTAATGTCGAAGCAATTTCTTCTATAAAAGAAGCTGCCACTTGCTTTTCTTTGTCTCCTTTTTCCAAAACATGCCACTTTATACCATGTGATGCGACTAACTTTTTAGCCCAGTTTATACTTTCGGCATCTTCTGGTGCACCCACAATAAAATGTTTTTTTTGTGGGGCTTTCAAATATTCTTGAAAATAATACCCAAATTCCCAACGACTGGTAGGTCCAATATTGGCAGGAAAGTTTTCAGATATACCTTTAGAAAAATAAGTGGGCAACCAAAAAGCTGTTATATCACATAATTGCAGATATTGCCATTCCCAAGCAATTTGATCATTATGTACTTTATTCAATAAACCGTTACTTGGTTTTTCAATAGTATTCCAATTTCCAGATTCTGGTTCGGGAGAAACAATTAACATACTTGGATCCAAACGTTCGTCTTTTAGCAACTTATCAACTATCACTCTTCTCCAACCTGATGTCATCCCTCCGTTTGGTGGTGTTGGTCCTGCTAAAAAAACGCCCAAATTAGGAAGTACCGTTTCATGTTCTCTTGAGAATAAAGTTCTTATTGTTTCCATTAAAACCTTTTGAATATTACTTGTCAATAATCTTTTTAAAAGTGTTGTATTTATCTCTTTCTTCCGAACTGTCATATACTGCAAATACAATTTTTGAAAAACAATTAACTACTTTTTCGTCAATTATTTTTTTAAAATATTGAGCAACTTCGTGTACTTCATTTTTAAAAACACCACAACCCCAAGCTCCTAAAATCAATACATCAATTTTATTTTGATAAGCTATCTTAAATACAAACTCTATTCTTTTTCGAAAAACATGATTTATTTGTTCTAATTCGTCTTCTCTATTATGTTGAATCATTGCGCCTTTATTCGGTGCTGGACATGTAACTACATCAACTTTTATTTTCTCGTTAAGTGATTCTCCTTCATCATCAAACCAAAACAAAGTATCTGGACTATAAATAGAATAATTTGAATATATGAATTTTCCCCATTTTCTATTAAACTCATACATTTCCATTTGATTTCTAAGAGATGCATAAAGACTCGATGATCGTGCTAAACTTTCTTCTTGTGCTGACGCTCCTCCTAAAAAACCTCCACCAGGATTATTTGCTGAGGCAAAATTTAAAACGCCTATTTTACCATACATCCTATTTTCTACTATAGCCTGAATCGTAGAACTATTTATCACTTCTATTTGTTGATTTTCAACCTTAGGAGTTAAATCAATTTCAAGATATTCATTAAATTTATCTGGTGAAATTAAAAAAGTCTTATCAATATTATTCTGAATTTGTTCTTTTATACATAGTCCTTCAAACATCCCTGTTTCTATTATATTGAGTGTGCTTTCTGCAACTTTTCTTCTCTTTTTATTATTCATTTTTTCCATTTTTTACTATTGTCTCCTCTTTTACCTTCTTAATTCATCCCTAACTTCCATCAAAGCAAATCCTAGTAAATTTAATCCTTTCCACTGTTTTGGATTATGACAATCTTTATGGTCGCTTGCCATACCAATGCCCCAAATAGCATCCTCTGGACTGGCTTCTACAATGATTCTTTTATTGGTATTCAAAAGAAATTGCTTTAAATCTTCATGCTGACTGAACTTATGGAAGTTTCCTTCTTTTACTATTTGAAATCTATTGGCTAACCAAGTTTCGTTATCATAATTACGAACTTCTCTGCCTAGTTTTTTGGCTTCAGCTGGTGATTTACTATCTAAAACCTTTTGAGCCATTTCTTTATCTCCAAACAACTCCGCTTTCTTTGCCATCATCCAATGTTCGGCTGTTTTGTATTCAATTTCGTTCACTATGAAACTACTTTCCCACCATTGACTAAAACATGTTTTTGTAATTGTTCCGTCATTTGATGGTTGATGACCCCAAAAGAATAGAAACTTATTATCTGTATTTATGTTTTCAATTGTGTATTTCATATGTAGATAGTTATTTGATTTTAAAATTGTCATATGTTATCACCTAATCTTCATTTGTGTTTATTTGCAATAAACTTGTTGTTAGTGGTGATTTCATATTTCTTACTCATTTTATCGCATAACTTTGTGATGTCGTCTTTTCTAGCTAATACATTAATCCATTCTTCTGGAATGCTTTCGTATCCATATAACAATCCAGCTAAACCACCTGCAATAGCAGCTGTAGTATCGGTATCACCTCCTAGATTAACGGCTTTTAAAACCGTTTCTTCATAGGTATTGGAATTTAACAAACACCACAAACTGGCTTCGAGGCTGTGTAAAACATAACCGCTCGAATGGATTTTATTTTCTTCTAACTCATTAATATTTCCTTTTAAAATCCTATCAAATAATTGAATCTCTTTTTCATTAAAACCTTTATTTGAAATAAAATCATTAACAATTGCTTTAGTTTGTATATAGGTTTCAAATTTATTACGTCCTTTTAGTACTTCTAATGCGTAAACAATATATATAAAACAAGCCAAAACCGAACGAAAATGAGCATGTGTAATAGAAGAAACTTCTTTTACTTTTTGATAAATAACCGTAATATCCTTTTCTTCTTGAAGATGAAAGACTAAAGGTAAAATACGCATTAAAGAACCATTTCCATTATCTTCCTCAAAAAAATTCCCTGAAAACATAGCTGATTCCCCATTTTCAATTCTAGACAATGAATATCTTGTCGTACCTCCAATATCAAATACCTCATTATGAGCTCCCCAGTAACCTTCTTTTTTCCATCTAACAAAAAGGCGTCCTATTTCTTCAATATCAAAGCCATAACACAAACTCTCCGCCAAACAAAAAGTTAAGGAACTATCATCACTCCAAGTTCCTTTTGGTTGATTCCAAGCCATATAACCTAACATAGTTGTAACTGGATTTTCTCTAAGTTTTTCTCTTGATTTAAATTCCACAGGAACTCCTAATGCATCACCAACTGCAACCCCAAATAAAGCGCTATGTATTTTTGTTGTTTTCATTTTTAATTTACTTCATTTGCAATCTTCAACTTTTTATTTAATTCTACATCCTTAAAAACCAATGGTTTTTCTACTGGAATCATCAAGTTTTCTAGGGAATTATTCTTTACATTTTCATATTCCTTGGCTACAAAATTGCTGATATCTTCTATTAACAGGATGTCTTCTCTTGCAAATGTTTTTATAAACTCATTTCGTAACCCAATTTGAATGGCTCTTCGTTCTAATTTTGCACCATACGGATCGTGATCTGGATCCCATTGTAATCTAACATTTGATGTTTTTACTTCCTTTTGCCATTCTTCTCTTGTCATTCCTTCTACTTGATTGAAAGAGGAATAAACTGCATTTTTCAAGTAGGTTTCAAAAGCTTCTCTTTTTAGATGAATTGCCAAAACCACTTCTTGACCTTCTTTTGTTCCCCAACCGTTTCGGTACATCATCCAAAGAAAATTGGGTTTTATCCAAGTCATTCTTTCTAAACTAAATGCGCCACCAAAGTATTGGTTTTTGACTGCGAATTCTCCTATCTCTTTTCTGTAGGATTGATATACTACTATTTTATCTTCATCATATTGTGCCATGATGTGATAGCCTTCTTTTGGCCATTCTTGTATTTGTGTTATATATTTTTTTAATTCTAATTTCATGTTTACTTCATTTAATCCTTTCAAAGGATATCTGTTACGCTATACTAAATTTCTCTTCTAACTTTATATCTAATTTCTTTAGATATTCTTTACCGAAAGCTTCATTTTCTAATTCTTCTAACAAGAAAGAAGGTAAGGTTTTATCACAATCTTTTTTCTGACTTAAAATCGCCATACACAAGGCAGCGACTGTATCTGTATCTCCACCAAAATCGATTCCATATTGTAAACATTCTTCCATTGAAGTAGCTTCTGACACAATTTTTATTACCGCTTTAGTAGTAGGGTAACCGTGCATATCTATTGGCGAAACGACCTCGTAAACTTCATCTTCTTTTAAAGTTTCATTCAAGAAAGAGATTAAATCCGTTTTTTTATCGTAATCGTATCGATAAAAATGCACGGCTAATGCAATTCTTTTAGCGCATTGAATTCCTTCTTCAGTATTGTGAGATGTTCTTGCTTGAATTTCACAAAAAGAAAGTAATTTTTCTATATTCCTAATATAACCAATTGGATAAGCTCTCATCGCAGAGCCATTACCTGTACTTTGAAAAGTTAGATTACTAATAAACTCTTTACCATTTTTACTCCTATCGAGTGCATTGTAAACTCTGTCTGAATACCCTCTTCTCTTATCTCTGTGAAAAGCGGCTACAAATTTATTGGCTACTTTTTCTGCTGTCCAGTTGTCTTCTTCTAAAAGTAATTCGGCAATAGCAATTGCCATTTGCGTATCGTCTGTATATCTTTTATAGATTTCAGTGTACATTCCGTGTTTGTGATATTGAGTCAAATTGTTATACTTTTCAATATAATTCATTTCTTGAAACTCAAAACCTGCTCCATAAGCGTCTCCTATTGCTGCTTCTAAAATCATTTTTCCTTTTTTTTATGTGTTCTCGATACATTTTTATTCCATTTCATTGCATAAAAAATACTCGAACTGACGTGCACTACTATTTATTTTACTTCTAATTGAATCACTTCCACTTTTTCGTTTTCGATATCTTTAAAAGAATTGGTTGTAAAAATGCGTTCAAAAACTTGAAGACTCTCAAAACCTTTATTGAATATCCCATGACTCACTGCTAAGTATAAGCGACCGGCATTTTTATTTTTCAGCTCTTGGGCTAAACCAATAAAAGTACCTCCACCATCGCAAATGTCATCTACAATTAAGCAGTCTTTACCTTCTAAATCATCTGAATAGACCTTAAAGCCTGATAATTTTCCTGTTTTTACATCCCTACTTTTACTACATTCTACTACCTCAACACCTCCAAGATATTCAGATACTTTATAGATTTTCTTTAAAGCGCCTCCATCTGGTGAAATTAGCAAAACATTGTTTCCTATTGTTTTAATAACTTGTTGTATAAAATTATAATTGGTTATTACTTCACAATTATTCAACAAAGCAGGAGTTACTTCAGAATGGGGATCGAATACTTGGATTTTATTCAAATTCAAACTATTAATAATATCTGCATATACTTTAACAGACAAAGGTTCGCCAGGAATCATCACACGATCTTGTCTTGCCGCTGGAAAATAAGGAATAAAAGCATTGATGGTTTTTACCCCCATTCTTCTTAAAGCATCTATTGCCAAACAAAACAATCCTAGATCATTAAATGAATTGAGTCGGTGTGTAACGGTCACCGTTGCAGTAGTGTCAAAATTGGCTGTAATTTTTATATGAGGTTCTCCTCCTGAGAAAACAAAACTTTGAAATTCAATCGTGTTTTCTTTCCCTAGGGGGCTAAAATTAGTATCTAAATTAAGAATCATAATATTTGTGTTTATTTTACACAAAATTATAATTTAATTTTTTACTGACAAAATTTTATTTAGTGTTTTTTTTACACTAATTTGATTTCAAAGTGAATCCCCTCTTTTTCAAGCCTTTTGTACTCGGCAGTATTGAAGGTATATAATTTTGCTGGACGTCCCGATTTCTTATCTGCAAATTCATCTGTTTCGGTTATAAAACCAAAACTCATCATTTTTTTTCTAAAATTTCTTCGATCGATATCTTTTGCAATAATTGTTGTGTATAAGTTCTCTAGATCCGAAAACATGAATTTATTAGGCAACAAATCGAAACCTATTGGCTGATAGGTTAATTTATTTTTTAATCTTTTTATTGCCCTATTCACTATCTCATCATGATCGAAGGCTAGGTTTGGAATTTTATCGATTTCTACCCAAGAAACATGGTCTGCATCTGTATCTGCAATTAAAGTTAATTTTGAAGGATCTACTAAAGCAAAATAGGCTACAGAAATAACACGATTTCTTGGATCTCTAGAAATATCGTCTCCAAAAGTATATAATTGTTCCAAATAGTTTACTGAAACATTTGTTTCTTCTTTCAGTTCTCTTTTAACAGCTTCTAGTAAAGATTCATCTTCTTGAACCAAACCACCAGGCAAAGCCCAATAAGTATTTAGACTTCCAAATTTTTGTTGAATTAACAATACATATAACTTGTTTTCTTTGTATCCAAAAACGACTGCATCGACTGCTATTCTAATGTTTTGATGATTTGCTGACATAATAACGTGTATAAACAACACAAATATAGTTCATTTTGTTTTCTCTATATACTTTTGACTGTTTGTTTTACGTTTTCTCACGAATTTTTGTGGTACTACTTTCGAATTAGAGTTACTATAAAGTTACTATAACCTTACTATAAAGTCACTATAAGGTTACTATAAGATTACTATAAATAGTGTTTTATAATGAGTTTTCTAAAGACTATTGCGGTTTTAACCTTGATGAATGAATTTTAATGCAATAATTCTTTTTTCTTTTAACTATATGAATATGTTAGTAATTAATTTAAACACAAAATGCATATAGTGTAAATTAAAATTCACACTATATGCATTTCTTGCATTAAGTTTAAACTATTTATCTTTCTTCAGGATCGTGCATGCAAACATCTGTACATATTGGTCCCATTAAAATATAACATGGGTCGTTAAGAGTACACAAATAAGATGCAACACCTCCGTTTATCGCCTTTTGTTCTTTTTTACTTAAAACTTTACCTATTTTTAATATTGATTTTTTCATTCTATTTGTTTTTTTAAATTAATTCACATTTAGGATAATCCACTCTAAAGCACAAGCCTAAACTTGGGCAACATGCTTGCCCAGATGGACAATCATTGCGCGTGGAACAAAACTCGTGTACTCCACCCTGAATTGTTTTCTGCTGTTCTCTACTTAAGGTTTTCCCAAAGGTTAAAATTTGATTTTTCATAATTAGATATAATATTTGTTGATTAATACTTACAAATTTGTAAAAGCTTGATACATTATTTTTCATTTCAACTTTTAAACAATGAAATTGTTTAAATGGAATCAATACTAATATAAGTATTTTTAACTTAGTCACTTGGGTTTAATTCCAAAATATTGAAATTATCTCTTAGCATACCAATGAACATTATTTTAAATATGCTTTCAATTCCTCTATGACTTCCTCTAAAACATTATTTAAGGCTTCTTTTTTTCTAGACAATAAAAAAACTTTTGTAGTAGGCATTTTTGGACTATTCCAAAGTAATTGCACTTTTTTTTCTTTTATATATGATTTGACATTAACATCCCAAACGATAGCTAATCCAGAATTTTTTATCAACGCTTGAATTAAGTCACTTTCAGAAGGTATGATGTAGTTAGAAACTAGCGTAGGTCTTTTTTTATCAAAAACGTATAACCAAAATAATTTTACATGCGGTATTCTTGCATCATAATTATACCATTTTTGTTGATTTAACCAATTTTCAACATTCAAAAGATTGTGGTTTTCAATTTCTGTTATACAATTTTCTATATTTATATTATTACTCGCAATTATTATTTGCTTTATTTCTCCAATTTCTTTTTGAATGGTATCGAAAGTGTCATATTTTTTAGTTACTATAGCAAAATCTATTTTCTTCGAATCGACTAATTGAAAAAGAGTATCATTAGTTTCAAAAGTGAAATCAATAAAATCAAATTTAGAAAGTAATTGACAACCAATACTAGAAAACAAATGTTTTGAAATACCAACAGAAACCAGTTTATTCGCATTAAAGGCTTTTTCTCGAAATCCATTTTCAACATTTTCTAATCTGTCTAAAGCCTCAATAATTAAATTATTCAGTAGCTTAGCATACTCGGTAGGTTCCACTCCTTTTGATTTTCTATTGAACAATTTATATCCGATGTGGGCTTCTAACATGCCCATTTGTTGACTAACGGCTGGTTGACTTATAAAAAGTTCTTTGGCAGCATTGGAAAAATTACCGTTTTTATATACCGATTTAAATGTTCTGTACCATTCTAGATTGACCATGATATAAATATTTTTATCACAAACATAATTTAAATTATTTTTACTAATACCATTAATATCTTAATTTTGAATTAAATATTTATAACATGAAAAAAATAGCAATTGCATCAATCTTAGTGTTAACATTAGGATGTAAAGAAGAAAAAAAAGAAGAAACTATTACAAAAGAAGCAGCAGCGATAGAAACTTCTAAAGAGATCAAGAAAGTCCTTTTCGTTGTTACCAGTCATGATAAACTTGGTGATTCTGGAGAAAAAACTGGTTTTTGGATTGAAGAATTTGCAGCACCTTATTATGAATTAGCCGATAAAGGAATAGAAATAACCATTGCTTCTCCAAATGGTGGACAGCCTCCTATAGATCCAAAAAGTGAAGATACTGCATTTGCAACAGAAGACACCAAACGATTTGACAATGACAAAGACTTGCAAGAAAAGTTAGCAAACACAGTAAAACTAGCCACTATAAATCAAGCCGATTATGATGCTGTATTTTATCCGGGTGGTCATGGCCCGTTATGGGACTTAGCTTCTAGCGAAGCTTCAAAAAACCTGATTAGTTCTTTTTATACTAACAACAAGCCAGTTGCTTTCGTTTGTCATGCTCCTGCTGTTTTAAAAGACGTAAAAGTAAATGGAGAATTTTTAGTGAAAGGAAAAAAACTTACAGGTTTTACAAACGAAGAAGAAGCTGCTGTTGGTCTAACTAAAATAGTTCCTTTCTTATTAGAAGATGCTTTACAGGCAAATGGTGCCATTTATAGTAAAGGCGAAAGTTGGTCACCCTATGCCGTTGAGGATGGTTTGCTAATTACTGGTCAAAATCCTGCTTCTTCAAAAATGGTTGCGCAAAAATTATTCAAACAATTAAATAAATAAGAACTATGTTAAATTTTGATTTATACAACCCTGTAAACTATGTTTTTGGAAAAGGGCAGATAGAAAAGTTAAAAGACTTGGTGCCAAACGATACAAAAATTCTAATAGCTTATGGTGGTGGAAGTATTTTTAAAAACGGAGTTTATGATCAGGTAAAATCATCACTATCAAAACAGTTTGAAAAAAACAACATTATTGAATTTGGCGGCATTGAGCCTAATCCAAGATATGAAACATTAATGAAAGCTGTCAACATCATTCGTGAAGAAAAGATTGGTTTCATATTAGCTGTTGGTGGTGGTAGTGTTATTGATGGTGTTAAATTCATTTCTGCTGCTGTGAATTATAACGGTGATGCTGCTGAAATTTTAAGAAAGCGAATCTTATTCAAAGATGTCTCTAAGGTTATTCCATTTGGAACCGTTTTAACATTACC
Organism: Flavobacterium sp. KY-23415; assembly: GCF_055384985.1. Classification (NCBI taxonomy): domain Bacteria; kingdom Pseudomonadati; phylum Bacteroidota; class Flavobacteriia; order Flavobacteriales; family Flavobacteriaceae; genus Flavobacterium; species Flavobacterium sp. KY-23415. The sequence continues at coordinate 1,328,124 of NZ_AP044001.1, forward strand.
TGCAACAGGCTCTGAAATGAATTCTGGTGCAGTTGTAACTATTGAGGCTACACAAGAAAAGTTAACATTAGGAGGTAGTGCTTTGTTTCCTGTTTTTTCTATAGTTGACCCAACCGTTATTGTTTCTTTACCAAAAAGACAATTGCAAAATGGTGTTGTTGATGCTTTTACCCATGTAATGGAACAATACCTTACCTATACTCATGATGCACTTTTACAGGATAGAATTTCTGAAAGTATTTTGCAAACTTTAATTGAAATTGGTCCCGATGTGGTTGAAAACCCTTCTGATTATAGATTAGCTTCTAACTTTGTTTGGAGTGCAACAATGGCTTTGAATGGTTTGATTCAAAAAGGAGTTCCTTCGGATTGGGCAACCCATATGATTGGCCATGAATTAACTGCTTTGTATGAAATTGACCATGCTAGAACATTAGCTATCATTGGGCCTAACTTATATAAAGTGATGTTTGAAACTAAAAAAGACAAATTAGCACAATACGGGAAACGTGTTTGGAATATTACTGGAAATTCTACAGAAGCCATTGCAGAACAAGCCATCGAGAAAACAGTTGCTTTTTTCCATACTATGGGAATGAAAACTAAAATATCCGAAAACACAGATAATTATGAAAACACAGCAGATTTCATAGTGAATCGATTTGATGAAAGAGGTTGGAAAGCTATGGGAGAAAGACAAAACATTACACTAGAAAAAGTGAGAACAATCGTTGAAATGAGTTATTAGTCTTTTATTATCTTTATTAATTTAATTTTAGAATTTGATTCCAATTTAAGAAAATATATTCCTTTCTCAATTGCTGAGAAATCCATTTGAAAGTTTTCTTGATTTGGAATCATTTTTTCTACAACAACTCCAATTGTATTCGTTACTAAAACAGAAGTAATGATTTCTTTAGCTTCAATTTTTAAAGTTGTTTTGGTTGGGTTTGGGAAAACAATAAAATCGTCATTTTCAAAACTATCTACATCTAAAGCACCAACTTCAATACTCAGAACAAAAGAGCTGCTTCCATATTCATTTGATACAGAGACTACATATTCTGTCAATGGGGAATTTTCAATAGGCACACCACTAATTTCTCCAGTAACCTCATTAAAATTCAACCCATTTGGCAAATTAGGAACTATTAAATATCTGTAATTTTTTATTTTTCTAATCTTATGGTTGCCATAATCTGCAATAAAAATCTCGTCGTTAGAATTGATTGCAATTCCTGTTAAACCATTAAAAGTTGCTAATGAAACAACATCATCATTTGCACCTTGAATACCAGTTCCTGCAAAAGTAACAACTTCTCCGTTAGTCGTTATCGTTCTAATTTTATGGTTTCCTTCATCTGTCACATAACATTTATCATGACTATCAAACGCGAGAACAGCAGGATGGTTGAAAGAAGCTAATATGCCTATCCCGTCTATGTTTCCAGCAATTCCCGAACCAGCAAAAGTTTCAACAACACCATTTGTGTTGATTTTACGTATTCTATGATTTCCATAATCTGCAACATACAATATACCCTGAGAATCAAAGGCTAACCCAGTTGGCCCTTTAAATTGTGCTACTGCAGTAGTACCATCTTGAAAACCCGAAACACCAGTTCCTGAAAAAGTTGTTACCACACCACTTGGAGTAATTTTACGAATACGGTGATTACTATAGTCGGCAACATAAAGATTATCATTCCCGTCTATTGCCATAGCGGCAGGATAATAAAATTTTGTATTTGTTCCAATACCATCTTGAAAACCAGCCACTCCAGAACCCGCAAAAGTAGTTACTACTCCATTGTTATCTATTTTTCTAATTTTATGATTACTTTGATCTGTTATAAAAATATTTCCTTGCGAATCTACTATGGCACCATCTGGAAATTTAAAAGTTGCTACATTAGTATTTCCATCAGTGCTTCCAATAGTTCCTGTACCAGCAATAGTTTCTACATTTCCTTGAGTAGTAATTTTTCTTATTTTATGATTACTTCTATCTACTACAAGTAAATTATTCTGATTATCGAAAGTTACCACTGTTGGATAATTGAATGAAGCCACGTTGGCTAATCCATCGTTTGAACCTATTGTTCCTGTACCTGCAAGAGTTGAAACAATAGGTTCTTGAGGAATAGTTCCTCCAGAATTAACTGGCAATAACGAGACGACATCTTGATTACTAACAAAAAAATTAGGTGTATTATATGTGATATTAGGTACTTGCGCAAAAACACCTAAATAGGTCATGAAAATATAACAGAAGAAAATTGCTTGTTTATTTTGTTTCATAGTACTAACAAATGTAAAACAAAAAAGCGTTCAAGAAAAAAAAATGAACGCTTTTAACTAACCAACCAAAACTAAATAGATTAACCCAAACTATTTAAAATATATAGCTTTAACGCATGCAAAAACAAATAATTGCCTATTGATTCATTAAATAAATGTTAAAATTCAAATCATGAAAAACAAATTCAGAAAAACAGCGATTTCGAATATTGAAACTATTTCTTTACCTTTGAATTTCCTAAAATTTAAAAAAAATGGAAAAACCAAAGTTTGCTGTAATTGGTGGTGGAAGTTGGGCTACAGCGATTGCCAAAATGTTATGTGAAAACCAAGAAAAAATAGCTTGGTACATGAGAAGCACCTATGCATTAGAATGCATTAAACACCAAAAACACAATCCCAATTATTTAAGTTCAGTTCAGTTTGATAATGATAAATTAATTCTAACAAATGACATTAATGAAGCGGTACTATTTGCTGATTATGTTATTTTTGCCATACCCTCTGCTTTCTTAAAAGGAGAACTGGATAAACTAACTGTAGATTTGTCTGACAAAATTATTTTTTCGGCAATTAAAGGTATTGTTCCAGAAACTAGTCTTATTGTTGGTGAACATTTCCATTCAAAATATAATATCCCCTATGACAATATAGGTGTTCTAACTGGTCCTTGTCATGCAGAAGAGGTAGCCATGGAGCGTCTGTCTTATTTAACAATTGCATGTAGTGATAAAATAAAGGCTAAATATGTTGCAAAAAACTTGAGTTCCTATTATATTAAAGCAAAAACAACTGATGACATTATTGGTACAGAATATGCCGCAGTGCTTAAAAACATTTATTCAATTGCTGCTGGTATTGCACATGGTTTAGGTTATGGCGATAATTTTCAAGCCGTTTTGATGAGTAATGCTATTCGTGAAATGAAGAAGTTCATTCGAAAGGTTCATAAAATGAAAAGAAACATTAATAATTCTGCCTATTTAGGCGATTTGTTAGTAACAGGATATTCTGTATTTTCTCGAAACAGAATGTTTGGCAACATGATTGGCAAAGGATATACCGTAAAATCTGCGCAAATGGAAATGAGTATGGTTGCAGAAGGTTATTATGCTGCGAAAAGCGCTTATAAGTTGAACCAAGAATACAAAGCGGACACTCCTATAATTAATGCAGTATATCGCATTCTATATGAAGGAAAAGAGGCTAAAGTAGAATTTAAAAAACTTACTGAAAAATTAAATTAAAAAAATGCTTTTTTTTGGTTCTTCTGCAAAAAAACACAACTAACTAAAAGACAAAGCGTTACCTTTATTACTTAATGAAATTCATTTTTTTAAAAAATTGAAATACAATTACTTACAACCGATTCTCTTGGTGTAAAAAATAGATATTAATTTTGCAAAATAAACAAAAAAGTTATGGATTCATTAATTAATCATCCAGTTATCATAACGGTATTTACAATCGTAATTATCGCAATGTTATTACTAGATTTAGGTGTTCTGAATAAAAAAAGTCATGTAATTTCTAACAGAGAAGCAGCCTTCTGGTCCATCCTGTGGATTTCATTAGCTATGGGCTTTAGTGGAATTTTATATGTTTACATGGGCTTTGAAAAATTCGCTCAATTTCAAGGGGCTTATTGGATAGAAAAAGCACTTTCCATTGATAATTTATTCGTTTTTATATTAGTTTTTGGCTATTTTAATGTTGCCAAAGAATTGCAACACAAAGTTTTATTTTGGGGTGTTTTAGGTGCTTTATTTTTTAGAGCTATTTTTATTTTTTCAGGTGTTTGGATTTTAAATTACACTTATTTACCTGAAATGTCGTTATTTGGTCAAACTATCAAAATAAATTATCTGCTTACTGTTTTTGGAATTATACTTATTGTAGCAGGTATTAAATCTTGGTTTAGTGACGGAAGTGACGATGGAGACAAGGATTTTTCTAAAAGTCCAGGATCAAAATTAATACATCGTTTTTTTAAGGTTAGTCCAAAATTTGATGGCGATAAGTTTTTCACGGTAGAAAACGGGATAAAGATGGCTACACCTTTATTAGTTGTTGTAACCATAATAGAATTTACCGATTTACTTTTTGCTGTTGACAGTATTCCTGCGATTTTTGCTATTGCTCCAGATGATCCTTTTATTCTATATACTTCTAATATCTTCGCTATTTTAGGACTTCGATCACTCTATTTTCTATTGGCAAATTTTATGTATATGTTTAGCCGTTTACATTATGGATTGGCTATTATTCTGGCTTTCATTGGCGTTAAAATGATTATCGCACCGTTTTTTCACATCTCGTCTTTAGCCTCATTAGGTGTGGTTGGTGGTGTTTTAATTATCTCAATGATTTGGTCTTTAGTATCACCAATTAAAAAATAACAAATTACACTTGTGTATAAAATATACAATACCGTTACTATTATGTGTTTTTTACACATTCTAATAAGTAAGACAAAAAAGATAAAGCTTTATTAATCAATAAATTACCATTTTATTTTGTTTTTTAAAAGTTGGCACGTTTTTTTCATTCCTATCTAAAAAATTGCCATGAAAAAGATAATTTTACTGGTGGCGTTGAGTTTTGCCACAATTAATGCTTTATCAGTAGAAAAAAATCAAACTGAAAGAAGCCAAAACAACGTTCTACAGGAAGAGTTTAAAGAGTTTCCTGTCGATAAATTGCCAACAGCTGTAAAAGAAGCTGTAAAAAAGGGTTTTGAAAAAGCTATAATTACTAAAGCTTTTATTAACGAAGACAAAGAATTTAAGCTTGAACTATTACTTGACATTGTGAGTCAAACTGTGTTTATTGATGAAAATGGATATTGGCTAGAAAAAGAATAAATTCTCATTATTTATTTTATTTAAAAATGCTATCTCAATGAGATAGCATTTTTTATATTATATTTAACCCAAATAACGCATTAGAATTCTAATACGAAAAAACTGCTTTATATTTGCTTCTGTACTCTGTTTTACGCTCTCAATGTAGCTAATACTACATTTGTGGGTTGTAACTTCCATACTTCGCAACTATTTTGCATTTATTTCTCTCAAAACTGAGTCTAATGGGGAATTTGGTTTTAATCTGAAATAATTATTTAAAAGAGAATCAAATGCCAAAGATATTAATCATTGAAGATGATAATACTTTCAACAACATGCTTTTACATTTTTTAAAAAGGCATGATTATGACGTTGTGCAAACGTTTACCGCAAATGAAGCATTAGACCAAATAGCGCTTCAAAACTTTGATATAATTCTTTCTGACCTTCGATTACCAGATATTGATGGGTTGACATTATTATCTACTCTTAAAGAAAAACAAACAAAAACACCTTTTGTCTTAATGACTGCTTATGCTGATGTAAAAACAGCCGTTAAGGCAATGAAAATTGGTGCTTCCGATTATATTTCCAAACCATTTGTTCCTGAGGAAGCCCTTTTGGTTTTGCAAAAAATACTCTCTAATTCAAGAAATAAAACAACGTTAGCCAATAGGCCTGAAAGAAATAAAATTGAATCTTCTCATTCTAATTATTATTGGGGAAATGGAATTGCATCAATTACTTTAAAAAAACATATTGATTTGGTTGCCCCAACTACCCTTTCTGTTTTAATAACTGGAGAAAATGGAACGGGCAAAGAAGTAGCTGCAAAAACAATACATGACAAAAGCAATAAACATAATGGTCCCTTTGTGGCAGTAGATTGTGGAGCCATCCCTAAGGATATTGCTACTAGTGAATTTTTTGGACACATTAAAGGTTCTTTTACTGGTGCTATTAATGACAAAATGGGATGTTTTGAAGCTGCAAATGGTGGCACTTTGTTTTTAGATGAAATTGGGAATTTATCCTATGAAAATCAAATTTTACTTTTAAGAGCGATTCAAGAAAGAAAAATTAAAAAAATTGGCTCTAACAAAGAAATTGACATTAGTATCCGTTTAGTTACTGCAACTAACGAAAATTTAAAAAAAGCAGTAGAAAATGGCGTTTTTAGAGAAGATTTATACCACAGACTCAATGAATTTTCAATACACATTCCAGCTTTAAGAGACCGAAAAGAAGATTTAGAATCGTTTTCCTATCTTTTTTTAGAAAAAGCAGCTATTCAATTGGAAAAAAAAGTAACGAAGATATCAAAAGATGTTCTAACTGTTTTCTATCAATATCATTGGCCTGGAAACCTTCGTGAGCTACAAAATTATATTAAAAGAGCTACATTGTTGAGTAGTGGCGATACTATTGACGTTTTGAGTTTGCCAGAAGAATTAACAACTTCTGAAAAGCAAGAAAATAATTTTCAGTTTGGGCTGAAAGATGTTGCCGAAAAAGCGGCAATAGCGAATGCTTTGTCTATTGCGAAAGGAAATAAATCGAGAGCAGCGGAACTTTTAGGAATTTCTAGAAAAACACTTTATAATAAGATTAATCAGTATGAATTAACATAAGGTTTTCCTTGAAAATACTTAATTTTTTGAAAAGTAACTGTACTAATTTTATCAACTCATTATTGATACCTTTAGTTTTACAGTCAGATTCTATTGTGTTTAACAAAAAAAGAAGGTCTTTTTCTTTTAATTGCCCAACCATTGTTTGCATCTTGTGGCAAATTGAGATTATTATTTTCTCGTCTTTCTCATTTACTCCTTTTTTAAGATTTTCTATATCTAGGCTTAGCTCTTCAATATAATTTTTAACAAATTGACTGATGTCTTCTTCATTACTTCCCAAATAAGTTTCTAGAATAGCTTTGAAGGTTGTTTCATTCTTTTCAACTTTATCAATTTGTTTTCCAGATAAATTAGCAATACAATTTAGAAGTTGATTTGATGTGTATGGTTTAGGCAAAAATCCATCAAATGAAAATGATGATTTAACTACCTCTTCATAGGGCATTTGCCCACTAACAACAATAACTTGCACATTGTTTGCGGAAGGAATCTTTCGCAATTGTGTTAAAAAAGAATAGCCATTCATTTTAGGCATATGAATATCTGTCAAGACAAAAGAAGGTAGTTCCTTTTTACAAAAAGCAAGCGCTTCATTTCCATCGGAAAAGGTATAAACGGCTTCAAAGTGAGGTGTGAGTAGAGCCTTGGCGAGTTGAATTTGCGAATTGTCATCATCTAAAATAACACAACTCTTCAATTCTATTTCATTAATGTTTAGATTTTTTTCTTTGATTCTAAAAGGTAAATCTACGGTAAAAGTAGTACCTCTGTCCACTTCACTTTCTAGATCAATACTTCCTTCTAGCAAGTCGGTTAATCGCTTACAAATTGAGAGCCCCAAACCAGTTCCTCCATATAAAAGTTCTATTTCTTCATTTTCTTGAGTAAATGAATTAAATATTTTTTCGAATGATTCTGAAGGAATGCCTATTCCAGTATCTTTTATTGCAATTAATAGGCGCTCTTGTTCTATTCTCGTACTAATTGTTATACTTCCATTTAAGGTAAATTTATAAGCATTACTAATTAAGTTATATAAGATTTGTCTGGTTTTGTTATAATCACCAAAATAGACCAAATTTTCAGTTTCTTCAATATCATATAATAAATCGACTGTTTCCTTTTGATGCAAATCGGCTATGTTTTGACCTGTCTCCTCTAATAATTCATTCAAATCGAATTCTTGAAAGAGGACTTTAATTTTGCCTTTTTCCATTCTGACATAATCGAGCAAATCGAGCACCAATTGCTCAATATAGTGTGTTGCCGACTTTATTTTTAATAACTTTTCCCTTTTTTCGAAAGAACCCTCATTCTCTAACAACTGAGCACTATAACCAATTAATGATTGTAATGGTGTTTTTACATCGTGACTTACTGCTGCCATTAATTGTTCTCTCGATTCTAAAATCACTTCTGTTTTTTGTTTTTGCAACTCAAGCTCTTCTCTGTATTTTTTGTTTTTAAGAAAATCTAAAGACAATATAAAGAAGAAAAAAACCACAATTAGAAAACAAATTATCGCAGCTATAGATAAAAGTCGAAAAGATTTTTTTTGACTCTCCATTTTTTGCTTTTTGTTTTTAGCATGTACTACATCGCTCGTTGCACGAAGCTTTGCAATAATGTTTTCCATTTTTTTAGCTATAACAAGTTCATTCTCTAGTAGTTTTATTTCTTTACTTTTAATAGCCACGGAATGCTGACTCCTCTTTTTTTGAGACTCTAATAGTATAATTTTTGAAGCTGTTAATATAGAATCTGCTTCTTCATGTGAAATTGAATTCGTATTATCTTTTGGCACATTACTATTTAAATAATCAACATATTCTTGCGCTACTTTTCTTTGATAGGGTGTTAAGCTATTGGCGTTTTTGAAAATATTTTTAATTTTTAATTTCCCTTTTTCTGCTTCAATATTTTCAATTTTCTTTACAACTTGATCGATGGTTTGAGCGTTATTCCCTTTCATTTGAACATCTATCAGCATCAAAACATTGTACTCTTTATCTTTCAAACATTGTTCAAGAGAATCAATAATCACACGATCTTCTTTTAGTATATTGCTTTTTAAAGTGTCTAATTTTATGATTATGTCTTCGTTGTCTTTTAGAAAAGCAATAACATTGTCTCTTGTTTTGGTTTGCATTGCAACTTGCGACAAATTATCAGCTTCATAGAGGTCTTTTATTAATTCTGTATAGGCTATTTGTTTTTCATCGATAGCGTCAGATTTCAATAGCTCATTGAGTTTTGATTGTTGTTGAAACAAATACCAAACAGAAAAAGCCATTAACCCTAATAATAGTAGATAACTCGTTAGAAGTTTTAGCGAAGTATATTTAGAAATTGTATTCATTTAAATATTATAAAAACACAAATATAGTCTTTCAAAAAAACATCAATTCTATTTCAATTTAATTAAGAAAACACCGTTATTTCACCGTTATTTCATCTATAAAGATAAAAGCATCCCCGTCAAAAGGATATGCTTGATGTCCTGCTGGAAGTTTTCCGAAATTCTTTGCTATAATCTTAACATACCTAACATTTTTTACTTCTTTGTTTGTTACAAAAGGTGCAATTTTAATTTCATTATCTAATGGCCCAATTTCATTAAGAATAGGAGTGTTTACCAAAGTATAATTCTTATTGTCTGTCGAAGTATAAAAAGCTACTTCTTTTGGCATTAAAATCCAAGAGCGGCTATCTTGCAAGAAATTAGCACTAAAATAAGCAACTGTTTTATTTTCTCTTAAATCTACTATTGCTTCAAAATCTTGTGATTGATACCCTTGCCATTCTCCTTTTTTCCAGTTTTCATCTCCATAAATACCATCAATTAATCCTTCATCTCCACCAGCATGATATTGAGGGTTGTATTTTGATTTGATGTCAATTGAGTAATTATTAGGTTTTTTGAAGAATTGAGCGGAAATGGTGTCACTGATATTATATTGATTTTCATATAAATAAAAACGGATATCTCCTGATTCTTTTAACAAAATCTCTTTTTTAAATAATTCAAATTTTGAATTATTAATACTATAAAATATTTTCGCATTTTTATTCCAAGCTTTAAAATTAATTGGTAATTCATTCTTAAAGGATTTACTTTTTGCTTGAATTACTGGCACTTGAGTAATAGTTGGATCAGCTGCATATGCCAATATTTCCGTGGCTACTGAATCGAAATATTCGATACTTTTAATTTCTGAATCTATCAAAATAGATTTTGAAGTATTATTTTCTAAGTTAAGTTTAATTTTTTCAAAATAGGGTTTAGTCTTATTCCAAGAATTTCCAGCAGGTGTTACTTGATACATTCCCATAGAGCTCAACACATACCAAGCACTCATTTGTCCGCAATCTTCGTTACCTATTAGACCATCTGGGGTGTTTTTGTAGAAATTATCCAAGATGTATTTTACTTTTTCATTTGTTTTTTCGGGTTTGCCAATATAATTATACAAATAGGCCATGTGATGACTTGGTTCGTTTCCATGTGCATATTGCCCCATTAAACCCGTAACATCTACTTGCTCTCGACCTGTGGTTTTGCTTTCACTGTTAAACATTTCATCTAATTTAGCTTCAAATTTTTCTGGTCCACCATAAGCTTCAATCATTCCTTTAATATCTTGTGGCACAAAAAAGGTATATTGCCACGCATTGCCTTCGGTAAAATTATTATTCACTTCACGCGGATCGAAAGGATTGTCCCAACCACCATTTTTCTTGGGCCTGATAAACCCTGTTTCCCAATCGAACAAATTTTTCCAATTTTGAGAACGTTTCATGAAATACTGATAGTCTTCATGATTGTCTAATATAGCAGCCATTTGTGCAATGCACCAATCGTCATAAGCATATTCTACTGTTTTCGAAACACTTTCATGATCGTCGTCGATTGAAATGAATCCGTTTTTCTTATAGGCTTCTAATCCTAAAACATCTCGCATCGCAGAAGCTTTACTCGCTTCGTACGCTTTTTCGTAATCGAAACCTTTAATGCCTTTTGCCATCGCATCTGCAATTACAGAAACCGAATGATAACCAATCATGCAATCGGTTTCATTAGATGCTAATTCCCAAACGGGTAATCGTCCGCCTTGCTCATATTGCTTAATAAATGTATTGATATAATCTGCAGTACGTTTTTTATCTATTAGAGTATATAATGGATGCGCTGCTCTAAAGGTGTCCCAAAGCGAAAAAACGGTATAATAATCGAAGCCTTCTGCTGTGTAAATTTGGTGATCACGACCTCGATATTTTCCGTCTAAATCTTGTGCAATATTAGGTTGCATCATGGTATGATACAAAGCCGTGTAGAAAATAGCTAACTTATCTTTATCATCTGAAGTCACTTCAATCTTTGACAATTCTTTGTTCCAAAGTGCCACTGCCTCTTGATGCACTTTTTCGAAGTCCCAATGTTGAATTTCTGTACTATTTAATTTAGCTCCTTCATATCCTGTTGGAGAAAGCGCTACTTTTACCAATATTTTTTCTCCTTTTTTGACTTTTTTAGAAAAACTTAGAGCAACATTTTGACCGAAATATTCGTTTTTAGTACTTGTTGAATCAGCAGAAGTTTTACTTAATTTGAATGGCATATTGAATTCAATTCGAGCATACACATATTGATTGGTAGCCCAAGCTTCACTTCTTCGTAAAACCTCAACTGTTTTATCATCAATTATACGAACCTTCCCTTCTAATAATTTATCTCGGTGATTCAAATCCAAAATAATATTAGCTTGACCAGCTTTATTAAAAGTATATTCATGAAAACCTACACGAGTGGAAGCTGTCAGACGAACATTGATATTATGTTTCTCTAATTTTACGCTGTAAAATCCAGCGGAAGCTTTCTCATTCGCATGAGAAAAGGGTGAAGAATATACTTTATTATCGAATGAAGGTTCGCCCATGGTTGGCATGAGTAAAATATCTCCATAATCGGAAACTCCTGTTCCATTTAAATGCGTATGAGAAAATCCGTAAATGACATTATCTGAATAATGATAGCCAGAACAACCATCCCAACTACCATCTATTCTTGTGTCTGGAGACAATTGCACCATTCCATAGGGAGTGGTTGCACCAGGGAAAGTATGGCCATGTCCACCAGTACCAATAAATGGGTTAACATATTGTGCAAAATCCTGAGCAAATGTACAATTTGCGATAAAAAACAATGATAAAAGAAAATTCCTCATTTTATAGCTTGAATTAGACTATAAAAATGAGGAATTTTTATGAGTATTGCAATATTTTGTGTTCTCGTCTTAATTGAAAATGATGCTATTCGTTTTCATAAGGTTCTCGACTCCGCTTGAACTGAAAAATATATTTTAAACTCCCATTACACCACGTTTAGGAATAACTGGCAAATCGGATTGGGCTTTTTCATTGATACTATTCACTTTGAACATGAATTTTTTATCGAACATTTGATTCCCAATAAAATAGGACAGCATGAACTCATTATTCAACTGCAAAACGCTGTTCTCTAAAAATTCTATTTTAACCGCTGTTTGTGGTTCTACTTTAGCATATGCATGACGCAATTGCATGGTGTTTCTATTTTCTCCATTAATTAAACCATAGGCACGAGAAACTATCATTGCCATTTCTAGGGTTTCGTTAGTAGCATTCAACAAATAGGCATACCAACAATTTTCTTGAAAATCATCGCTCCATTCTTGTATGGCTACAATATGAACGTTTTCTACTTTTGGGATTATAATGTCTGCTTTCATTACTAGGTTTAGGTCTTAAAGTTTGAAAGTCGAAAGTCGTAAAACCAATGTGATTTACTCACTCAACTTTACGACTTTCAACTTTATGACTATTTTAAATTGAGGATTTAAATTGTTCTAGGAAACGTACGTCGTTTTCATAAAACATGCGAATGTCTCCAATTTGATACAACAACATGGCAATACGTTCTACTCCCATTCCGAAAGCAAATCCTGTATATTCATCAGCATTTATATTACAATTCTTCAAGACATTTGGATCTACCATTCCACAACCTCCAATTTCTAACCAACCTGTTCCTTTAGTAATTCTATAATCGGTTTCTGTCTTTAATCCCCAATAAATGTCTATTTCTGCACTTGGTTCTGTAAAAGGAAAATAAGAAGGTCTTAATCTGATCTTAGATTTTCCGAACATTTCTTTAGTAAAATATAACAACGTTTGCTTCAAATCGGCAAAGGAAACGTCTTTATCAATATATAAACCCTCTACTTGGTGGAAGATACAATGTGAACGTGAAGAGATATCCTCATTACGAAAAACGCGCCCTGGAGAAATAGTTCTAATAGGTGGCTGGTTGTTTTCCATATAACGTACTTGCACCGATGAAGTGTGTGTACGCAATAGTATATCTGGATTGGTTTGAATGAAGAAAGTATCTTGCATGTCTCTTGCAGGATGGTACTCTGGAAGATTTAAAGCGGTAAAATTATGCCAATCGTCTTCTATTTCTGGACCTTCTGAAACATTAAAACCTACATTAGAAAAAATATCGATAATTTGATTTTTAACAATAGAAATAGGATGACGAGAACCAATGTTTATTGACTCACCAGGACGTGTTAGGTCTCCATAAATTCCTTTTATTTCTTCTTTACTTTCTAATTGTTCTTGTATAGAAGCAACTTTTCCTTCTGCAGTGTTTTTTAACTCATTGACAATTAATCCAAAATCTTTTCGCATTTCATTTGGAACATTTCTCATATCTGCAAACAACTCTCTTAGTAAGCCTCTGCTACCTAAATATTTGATGCGGAATTCTTCTAGTTTCTCTTTACTATCAGTATGAAAAGCTTTAGCTTCTTCAATATGACTTTTAATCTTGTCTATCATTGCAAATCTTAAAATGGACTGCAAATTTACAAATTAAATTTTTTTGTTTTGATTTAATTCTAAAGTTTGTCTGTTTCTATAGTAAATCTATAAAAATTTAGTCTTATTCTCTTGTTCCTAGTTTGGAGGCTATGACACTAATAATGAAAATTTGAGTAGCGTGAAATAGCATTAATGGCAAAAGAATAATTCCTGTAGAAATAGTTGAAGGGAATAAAATTTTTGATAATACTGTTCCATGAACCAATGATTTTTTGGTTCCACAAAACTTTGCTGTTATTTGGTCTTCTTTGTTAAAATGGAGTTTTTTAGAAAAAAATCCAATTAAAGAATACACCACAAAAAAGAGCAATATATCTATCGTAAAAATCAATACTAAATCTACTATTTTAACCGATGTAAATACATTTTCCTCAAAAGATTCTGCAAAACTTTTATAAATAATTAATAAGATAATCGACTTATCAAACAAGGTCAATTGCTTGTTATATTTTGCAGCATATTTTCCGAAAAATCGTTGTAAACTAAGACCTAAAATAACTGGTAAAAGAATTTCTGTTGCTAATTTGATATAGATTACACCTAAATCAAAATCGGTTGAAGCTTGTTGTAAAAACAATCCCATCCAAAGTGGTGTAATTACTATTCCAATTAATCCTGAAATACTAGCATTGAAAATTGCTGCTGGAATATTACCATTAGCCATTGAAACCATTACAACTGAAGAAGAAACGGTTGAAGGCAAAGCTGCTAAAAATAAAAAAGCTAGCCAAATTATTTCTTGATTTTCTGAAGTTATAAAGGGCTTATAAACCAATACTAGAATTGGGAACAATAAAAAAGTAGACAACTGAACCAAAACATGCAATTTCCAATTCTTTAGTCCACTTTTAATTTTATCAGGATGCAATTTTAATCCGTAAAAGAAGAAAATCAAAGCAATACCTATGCTTCCTATTAAATCTAAAGGAATCTCGCTGTCTTTTGCACCCAACTGTGGAAAAAGATAGGCTAAAAGAACTATTGCTATAATAGCTAATACAAACTTATCTATTTTCATTTCTCTTGTTACAGATTAATTGATTAATTCTTTGTCTAAAAAATAATTTACAATAGCATCTTTCATTAGAATTGTTTGCTCTCCAGCTTTTAAAGGCGGTAATTCTTCTTTAACTTTATAATGTGGCCAGCCGTCATTATCAAAATATTCGAATTCGTAATACCCATAAGGTTCTAGTAAACGACAAATAGCAATGTGCATGAGATTTACTTTTTCGTCTTTTTTAAATTCTTGTTTAAATTTACCTAACTCCTGAATACCTATTAGATAAATAATGGCATCCAAATCGAGTTCTTCTCCATCTGCAAATTTTGTAGATAATATATTGACAACGTTTTCCCAACGTTCTTTTAATTGCTCGTCTCTTGACATTTTTTTTTAAGATAAATGAACAAAGATGAAAGCTAAAAAACTTTCACTTTGTGTTAATTTTAATTTTGGCAAAGATATAGCTGAAATTTGGTTTTAAATAATTTCTATTATCTTTATTGTTTAATCTATTATCATTTGATATGCGTTTTATTGATATTGTATTTGCTGTTTTGTTGTGTTATGCTTTGTATAAAGGGATTAAGAATGGTCTTTTTGTTGAATTAGCTTCTTTAATAGCTTTAGTTGCGGGGATATTTGTAGCCATTAAATTCTCTTTTTTTATAAAAAACATTTTAGAAACCAAAGTGAGTTGGGAGCCTAAATATATTGAAATAATGGCTTTTGCTTTAACTTTTATCCTAGTTGTTGTAATCATTCACCTTTCTGCTAAATTATTGACTAAAATAGCTGATTTTGCTTATTTGGGTTGGATTAACAAATTAGCTGGAGCTGTTTTTAGTGCTTTAAAAACTATTTTATTATTAAGTATCGTCATTTTATTATTTGAAAAAGTGAATGTGAACAATACATTAGTAAAGCAAGAAACATTGGATGCTTCAGTTTTTTATAATCCTACGAAAGAAATTTCAGCTTTAATTTATCCAAAGATTGAAGAATGGTATGAAAAAAGCGTTTCTAAAAAGCATGGTGAGAGCTATGAAATGAATGATAACGAACAAAATAGTGTTAAATAATTAGTTGTTTTAAAAAAACAAACTAATCTCCACCGCAGCCTCCACAACCACCACCGCAGGAACTACCACAACTTGAACCACAACTGCTACCACAGCTAGTTCCACAGCCAGAAAAATAGTTCGAACTAGTATAAGAATTTACTAAAGGAATAAATGCAGCAGACAATAAAGCTGTTCCATTTAAAAAATAATTCCATTCCCAACCTGTGTGTTCTATTTCGGTGTTTGGAATAATTTCGTTTTTAAAATGATCAGGAATTGTTATTTGAACGATCCTATAAAGTGTTTTTTTCAAATGAAGAAAAGAAACATAAAATGCGATTGCCAGTAAAAGTATTAGAAACAAAACTGCTTTTCCTCTTTGTATTCCTACAATTAACCTACTTAAACCAATAGCTAGAAAAAAGACAACAAAAACATAATTAGTAATAAACAATTGCATATTGTTTTTAGAAAAAATCAGTTCTTTTTTAATTACATCTGTAGCTTTTAAAATTGTTCTAAAAACAGGTTTACTAATAAGTGTAGTAAGCAATTCACCATATTTTAATATATTTTTACCTTCAAAAGTATCTATAATGGCTTTATCTATTTTATTATTTAATTCCTTTTGAGTATTTACTTTAGAGATTTCTTTTGAATCTCTTATTTTTAATTTTTTCCCTACTATTAAATTATTCACATATCCGTTAACTACTACTTTTATTTGATTTGTTTTTAAGCAGATTAATTCGCTTGCAGATAGTTTTTTGATTATTGTATTCGATAAAATTAATTTTGTTTTGTTTTGAATATTATTCTTACTATAACTATTTAAAATTTTAAAAAGGATGAAACCTAACAATGCATAGGACAATAAAAAAAACGCTCCATTTATCTTAATAAAAAGTCCATTAAAAAGAAATTGGAATACTGGCACTAAGAAAAAAAGAAATAGCGCCCCTGAAATAATAACCGTTTGAATTTCATATTTCGATTTTTCTATTTCAAGACCTGCCTTGAATGAATCATATTCCCAAAACTCTTTAGGTTGCACCCCAAAAACACTTTCATATAATTCTTTAGTACGTTTTTTAGCTACAAAAAACTTATCTTTTTCAGCTTTGTTATGTGTAGAAGGAATATGTTCTATTTTTTTGCCTAGGATGCCTCCAAATTCTTTGTAAGATTGCGTAAAAATTAAATGTTGATGCCAAACAATATCTACGATTTCTGAAGGAGAAACCATTTGGTCTGTAGTTGCAGCCAAATACATAAATTTCTTATACTCTTGAATTGCTTGTTTGGCAAAAAATTCAGTCCATTCGTTTTCATAAGCTAAACGAGTAGAAAAACCATATTCTGAAAGTGGAAAATCAAAATCGAATTTTTCGATTTCATTCCAAAGTGTTTTATCCATCTTTTTTAAGATTCCGTTTATTTCAAAAATAGGAAAAACTTCCTATTCTTTTAACTCAACAATTGCTTCGGATTTTATCCAACCTTCGGTTTTATCTGTTAGTTGTACCCGCTTCCAGTTACCTAAAACTTCTTTCACATATACTTTGGTTCCTTCATGCAGTAATTTTATGTTTTTAGAACTGTTCTTAGCTTCACTTTTAAGATTTGTTAGTTCTTCAAAAACAATGGCTGGTCGAATGGTTCTTTCAAATCTTTTTTGCAGAAAACCGAATGTTAAAGCTATTACTATGCAACCCAAAAAAACAAACATCCCTAAAAAAAATACTCTTTTTATTATCGTTTTTCCTGAGAAATAATAGACTATAAATGAAATTAAAAAAAATATTGATAGTATTACAGCCATCCAAGCCCAAACATCGTATTGAAACCAAAGAGTTATCTTATAAATAAAATTTGAAAAACCTACATCTGGAACAACGTTTATGTCATCTACAGCTTTTTTTTGAGCGAAAACTAAATTTGTTTTTATACTTAAATCGGTTGGATTTATTAGCAAAGCTTTTTCATAATTATAAATTGAAGGAGCTATTTTCCCAAGCTTGTAATAGCAATTTCCTAAATTAAAATATAATTCTGATGATTCTAACTTGTTGTTTTTTTCAATTAATTCATATTTTTTAATAGCTTCATTATATTTTTCATTTTTATAGAGCTCATTTGCTTCTTTAAACAATTTATCGGCTTCATTTTGAGCAAAAATGAAATTTGACAGTAGCATAATTATATAAACAATCTTTTTCATATGCATTTAAACTAATTGTTTTTCAAGTTCTGAAATAATTTCGACTGCTTTCTCAAAATCGTGTTGCATACTCTCATTTGTAGATGGTGCATAACGTGCAAACTCACAATCGTTCATTAAAATCATAAACTGGTCTATTACTTCTTGGCTTGCTTGTTTGTTTTCTAATAATTCTTGAATATTTTCCTTACTCATTTCGGTAGTTTCGATATGCAGTTTGGCTTTTAAGAAATTATGTAAAGCTCTTTCCATTGCCATATAAAAAGGTATTTTATTGCCTTTTTGTTTTTTAGCCTCTGAAAGATATTTTTTTGCTAATTTATTATTCCTTTTAATTCTGTTCCCAAATTCATCGGCATCTATGGCTTCTTTTTTCTTTCTTACTATAATAATTAGTGGAACAATCAAGAAAGGAATTAATAAAAAAGTATAAAACAAACGTGTTCCAAAAAAAGGTTTATTTTCTTTATTTTTAAATATTGTTTTCGTTTTTATATCCTGAAAAACCTCAGCTATTTTGTCTTTTTCCTTACCTTTTTCAGCTAAAGGACTTACCGTCGGTTTAAAATCTGGATTATCTAAAACATTAATTTCTATCTCTTCTGAACTAATAGTTTTGTAGCTTTTTGTATTCAAATCAAAATAAGAAAAAGAAATTGGTTTTAATTTATAATTGCCTTTATATTGTGGAACTATTGTATAAATATCTGAAATGGTTCCATTCATACCTGTAACAGGAACTACAACTTTTTCATTATGTTTTGGGTCATATACTTCAAATCCACTTGGGAATTCTGGCTTTGGCAATGTAAACAACTTTAAATTACCAGTTCCTGAAACACTAATTTCTAAATCTAGAGCTTCTCCACTTTTTAATTCTTTCTTAGAAGCCTTCATTGAAAGCTTGAATGCTCCAACAGCTCCATTAAAATCTAACGGTTTTCCTTGTTCTG
The DNA here is from genome assembly GCF_055384985.1 of Flavobacterium sp. KY-23415. NCBI lineage: Bacteria > Pseudomonadati > Bacteroidota > Flavobacteriia > Flavobacteriales > Flavobacteriaceae > Flavobacterium > Flavobacterium sp. KY-23415. Next base: position 1,347,070 of record NZ_AP044001.1, read on the forward strand.
GAAATGCTTTTACGGTTACTTTCTTGTTTCCTGTTGAAAGGTTTTTTGTTATTGGCACATAAACTGCCCTTATAAAAGGCCCTATTTGCTCTCTTTTAGGCACACTAATATCTAACGCTACTGAAAGCGCTTCTATCTCTTTATTTCCTGCTTCTAAGGGATATAACAACACTTTTTTTAGAATAGCCATTCCATATTGCTTTCCATCATATTCCACTAATTCATGTTGAATATTTTTAATATCTATATTTTGACTCCAAAAACCGTTATACTTAGGCGTCTCCAACTCTGTTAAATTGTGCAATCTGAAATTAGGATTATAATAGAGTTTATAAACCACAGTAATTGGTTCGTTTATAAATGGACTAGATTTTGACACTTCTGAAACCAAATGCACCCCTTCCCCAGCAATATAATCTACATCATTAGGATCTTTTGGCACTTCTCTTGGAGCAATAATTGTCACTTTTACTGGATTAGACCTATATATCTTCCCATTATATTCTATTTCAGCGGGTCCAATTGTAAAGGTTCCTTGCTTTTTTGCTGTTAAAAAATAAGTATATTGAGTGTTAACTACACGTTTTACCGTAGTTTGTCCATTTATTATTGTTGTTGTTGTTCCCCCTCCACTACTAAACAAAGGTCCTTCTGCAATAAAATTCTCAAAAGAAGGCGGGTTAAAATTATCTGCTCCAGAATTGATTGTAAATACTAAGCGTATCTTTTCATTTAGAGGATAAGTTGTTTTTTGTGTGACTGCTTCAAACTGAACTTCTTGAGAAAAAAGAAGTGCCTGAAGAAAAAGGAATCCGAATAAAAAAAGCTTTTTCATTTTACCAATCTTTTTCATTTGTTGAAGATCTCGCTTTTACTTTCTTAGCATTTACTTTATCTTGAATTTTCTTTTCTGCATTATTCACTGCGTTTAACAAATTTTCAATTTGTTGTTTGTTTGCTCCTGAAGGTTTTGGATTGCCATTTTCGTCTTCTTTTTTGTCTCCGTCTTGCTTATCTTTTTTATTGTCTCCTTCTTTGTTTTTATCGTCGTCTTTACCTTTATCAGAATCTTTTTTATCCTTATCTTTTCCGTTATCTTCTTTATCTTTTTTGTCCTGATTTTTGTCGTTTTGATCTTTTTTATCTTGATCTTTTTTGTCTTGATTTTGTTGGTCTTTATCTTTGTCTTTATCCTTATTCTTATCGTCTTTAGGTGGATTTTCTTTTAGTTTTTGTTTTGCTAAAGCATAATTATATCGTGTTTCTTCATCGGCAGGATTATTACGCAATGCGTTTTTATAGGCTTCTACCGCTCCTTGATAATTTTTTTCTAACATTAAAGTATTCCCTAAATTATGAAATGCTTTATGTTTTTCTTCTTTTGTTTTCGCAATTTCAATCGCATTCAAGAATTTATATTTTGCTTCTCCTGGTTGATTTTGTCTGTAAATACTGTTCCCTAAATTATAATTCGCAACTGCTTTTTTCTGTTCATTATTTGACTGAGAAACCCTAAAATCTGATTCTGCTGAAATATATTTTTTTTCCGCAAATGATTGAGTGCCTTCAAATAATTTTTTGTCTTTATTTTGAGAATAAGACATTGAAGATACAACCGAAATTATTCCTACTACTATCCTTTTCATACTACTTTTCATTAAATAAGTTTAATTTTTGTAACCATGAGGTTTTTCTTTCTAAAAAGAAAACATCGAGTAACAAAAGAAAAAATGCTACACCAATAAACCATTGAAATTGAGTTTGATATTCTGCAATTTCTTGAGAATCGAATTCAGTTTTTTCAATATTATCTAAAACATTTTTGGTTTGCTCTAAAACTTGTTTGGTATTATTCCCTTCAATATATGTACCTTTTGTACTTTTAGCTATATTTTGTAGAATTTCAGAATTTAGTTTGGTTATAACTATTTCTCCATTTCTATCTTTTTTATATTCTGCAATTACGTTATTATCTGCTCTAATCGGTATATTGCCTCCTTTTTCTGTCCCTACTCCAATGGTTAGGATTTTTATTCCTTTTTCTTTTGCTAATTCTGTTGCTTCTTCTGCTCCATCTCCATGATCTTCTCCGTCTGAAATTAGGATAATTAGTTTGCTGGTATCTACTGCGTCAAAATAGGTTGTTGCTAAATTTATTGCATCATTTAATGCTGTTCCTTGCGAAGACAACATGTTTGTATTCATATTTTGAAGATACATTTTTGCAATACTATAATCCGTTGTCATCGGTAAAACAGGATAAGCACTTCCTGCATAACCAACTATTCCAACTCTATCATTTCCAAGAGTGTTTATTATTTGGCTGATTAACTGTTTAGCTTTTTCTAATCGATTTGGAGCAATATCTTCAGCTAACATACTTTTAGAAATATCTAATGCAAAAACTATGTCTATCCCTTGACGTTTTACTGTTTCTATTTTTGTTCCTATTTTTGGGTTAACTAATGCAACGATAAGTGCTGTTAATGCCAAAATTAGAGTTACAAATTTTAATACAGGTTTAAATCTAGATTTTGTAGGGCATAATTGTTTTATTAAACCTAAATCTCCAAATTCTTTTTGTTTTTTCTTTTTCCAATATACCTGAAACAAGAACAGTCCTATTAGTATTGGAATTAATAGTAATAGATATAATAATATTGGTTCTTCTAGTTTATGATACATTTTTTCTTTTTTTAAACAAATCCTCTAAAAACAGTATTTCGTAAAGTAATTTCAATTAATAATAATGCGAAGGCAAACCAAACAAATGGTTTAAATTTCTCATCATAATTAAAATATTTTTTTTCTTCTACTTCTGTTGTTTCTAACTTATTAATTTCTGCATATATGGCTTTTAATTTCTTGTCGTCTGTAGCTCTAAAATATTTTCCATCTGTCATTTCAGCAATTTCTTTCATCAATTTTTCATCAATTTCCACTTTCATATTTCTAAATAGAAACTTACCCGTTTCTTCATCTTTTGCATAAGGAAAAAGTGCCATACCATTTGTGCCAATACCAATAGTATATACTTTTATACCATATTGTTTGGCAATATCTGCAGCCATTCTAGGGTCTATAGTTCCTGCGTTATTAACTCCATCTGTTAAAAGAATAATTACTCTACTTTTTGCTTTACTGTCTTTTATTCTGTTAATTGCTGTTGCAAGACCAACTCCAATTCCTGTCCCATCTGCTATAATAGAATCGTCATATTCGACAGTTTTTAAAGATTGTAAAATAACAGTCTTGTCTGATGTTATTGGAGTTCTTGTATAACTTTCTCCTGCATAAACAACCAACCCTATTCTATCATTTATCCTATCTTCAATAAAAGTAGAAGCAACCCTTTTTAGAGCATCAAGACGATTCGGTTTGAAATCTTTCGCCAACATACTTCCAGAAACGTCTATTGCCATTACAATATCTATTCCTTTTGTTGTTCTTGATTTTGCTGTTACATCTACGCTTCTGGGTCTAGCTAATGCAATAATTATTGAAGACAAAGCCAATAATCTAAAAATAAACAGCAGAGGCTTCAATCTAGACAATACTGTTTTAGTTTGTAAAAAAGGAGCTAAAGAGCTCATTTTTATTGTAGCTGAATCTTTTTTTCTCGTGAAAAAATACCAAGCTATTGCAAATGGTAATAGCAAAAACAACCAAAAAAAATCTGGATGTAAAAAAGTTACATTTTTCATTAATTTGATGTTTTTTTAAGTTCAACAGAATGCATTACTCTTTCCATTATTTGTTGCGCATATTCATCTTCTTCCCTATAAATCATGAGTAATTCTTGAGCTCCACCTGGTTGAGCAAACACAATAAAAGCATAATTCATTAGTTGTTTTTCACCGTTTTCTGGGTTAACTAATTCGAATGATCCATCTGCTTTTTTCCCTGTTAATCCATTGGCATCTTCATAGTCTTCTTCTTTGACTACTGTATTTTTTGCACCAAACTGTTCTAGTTGTTTTAACCCTTCTTCTAAGACAAGGTTTAAATCAACAACCGTAGTATCTTTAAAAGCAGTAGTATTCAAAACAATTGAAAAGTTATCTAACACACTACCATACATAAACTTTGCTGTAGCTCTAACATGTTCTGGTAAGTTGTTTTGAACTCTCTCATCGGTAACTCTTTTTAAAACTTTAGGTGTAGAGACAATAATTGCTGGGTCCCCATATTCCGAAGTTACCCATTCTTCTTCCAATAAAGATTTCGCATTATGTCCTAACCAATTTTCTCGCACATATGCAGTTCCTTTGTTCACCCCAACAAATACTCCAACTAAAACTAATAGAAATAATACTACTGATAGTGGAATTAAAATTCTTTTTGCCTTTTGGGAACGCCCTTTTTTTCGTTTCAATTCTTCTGTAAATAATCCTTCTGTTTCTTCTTCTGTTCTTGGAATTGCTTTATCCATAGACATTAAGAACGCATTGATCATTTTTTTATCATTTTCAATTTCGAAATCTAATGGTTTTGATTTTGCAAATTTTACTAAGTCTGCATTAGACATTACACGTTTAAACTTATCCAAAACTTCTTGGCTTAGCTTAATCTTTCTTTCTTTAACTGTTACTCTAAGTGCTTCATAAAGTTCATTTGAAGTACTTTCCATTGCTGGAATTTCTATGGCTTCTTCTAGATAATTCCTAGCAATATCTGTCAATTCTGAATAGTATGCTTTTGTTTCTCCTTTTTGCCAAAGCGATCTCCCTTCTAATGTTTCCAAATGTGCTAATGCTTTTTCAATTGGAGAAGCATAAATAATTTCTTCTTCTTTATTTTTTTTAACCTGATATTTTTTGATTAAAAAATAGAGTACTATTCCAATTAAAAATATTCCAATTATACCTAGTAAAACATATAACCAAAAATAATCTGTAGGCTTCTCAACAGATATAATTTCCTTAATATCATACATTTGTTGTTTTAGTGTATCTACAACTATATTATTAACAACGATAGGAAATGAATCTGTTCGAATAGTTTTTTGGTTAATTATTACTTGCAATGGCGGAATGACATATCGACCTGAATCAAATTGTGTAAGTCCGTATTTTTTAATTAATTCTAATTCATCATTATTTTTTATTGAATCTACCGGATAGGATTCTAGAACCTCTAATTGCCCAAAAAATGGTCCTTCTGGAAAAGTCACTTTATCTTTATTAGATACTTTTGCTTTAATTATTAAATTAAATTGTGATCCAATTTTTATCTGAGTAGAATCTATAGTTGATTGTATCGATTGTGAAAAAGCAAACGAACTAATGAAAAGATATAATAATATGTATATTTTTTTCGACATTTTAATTTCTTGCTTTAAAGTAACCTAAAAGTTTTTTTACGTAATTCTCATCTACTCTAGAACTTACAGTTCCTGAGCCACATTTTGAAAAAGTTTCTGTAAAATATTTCACGTTTTCGTTATGATATTTTTCATAATTTAAACGTACACTTTTTGAATTGGTATCTACTAAAAAAGAAGCTCCTGTTTCTGCATCTAACATGCTTACCATCCCCAAATTTGGAATTGATTCTTCTCTTTTATCATAGACCCTAATCCCAGTTACATCATGTTTCTTTGATGCTATTTTTAAAGTATGTTCATAATCTTTGACCATGAAATCTGAAATTAAGAAAACAATGGCTTTCTTTTTCATGATACTTGACAAAAACTTTAATGCTTGAGCTAAATCTGTTTTTTTGCTTTTAGGCTTAAATTCTATTAACTCCCTAATTATTCTTAAAACATGAGATTTTCCTTTTTTTGGAGGGATGTATAACTCAATAGTATCTGAAAAAAGTATCAACCCCACCTTATCATTATTCTGTGTTGAAGAAAATGCTAGGGTTGCAGCTATTTCTGTTATTACTTCGCTTTTAAACTGATTTGTAGTACCAAAACTTTCCGAACCACTACAATCAACCATTAACATCATGGTAAGCTCTCTTTCCTCTTCGAAAACTTTAATATAGGGCTCATTATAGCGTGCAGTAACATTCCAGTCAATTGCCCTAACATCATCTCCATATTGGTATTGACGCACTTCTGAAAAGGTCATTCCCCTTCCTTTAAATGACGTATGATATTCTCCCGAAAAGATATGATTACTCAACCTTTTGGTTTTAATTTCAATTTTACGAACTTTTTTAAGAATTTCTTTAGTATCCATTTTATTTAGTAGTTAGTGGTTAGTCATTAGTGATTAGTCAATAGATATTAATGCTAATTACTAATCTCCTGTTACTAGTTACTACTATGGTACTTCTACTTCGTTAACAATTTTATTAATTATATCTACAGAAGTAACGTTTTCTGCTTCTGCTTCATATGTTACTCCAATTCTATGACGCAATACATCATGAACTACAGCTCTAACATCTTCTGGGACTACATAGCCTCTTCTCTTAATAAAAGCATAACATTTGGCTGCTATTGCTAAATTAATACTTCCACGAGGTGATGCACCAAAACTAATTAAAGGTTTAAGATTTTCTAATTTATATTTTTCTGGATAACGTGTTGCAAAAATAATATCTAAGATATACTTTTCTATCTTTTCATCCATATATACTTCCCTAACAGCTTGTTGAGCTCTACTAATTTGTTCTACAGAAACAACAGGATTTACTTTTGTATATTCCCCAGCTAGGTTTTGACGAATTACCATTCTTTCATCTTCCATTTTCGGGTAATCTATAACCGTTTTTAGCATAAAACGATCCATTTGAGCTTCTGGCAAAGGATAAGTTCCTTCTTGTTCCACAGGATTTTGAGTTGCCATAACCAAAAAAGGTTTGTCTAACTTAAATGTTTCATCTCCAATAGTCACCTGCTTTTCTTGCATAGCTTCTAGCAAAGCAGACTGTACTTTTGCTGGAGCACGATTAATTTCATCTGCTAATACAAAGTTTGCAAATATTGGTCCTTTTTTAATAGTAAAATCGTTTTCTTTTATATTGTAAATCATAGTACCTACAACGTCGGCTGGCAAAAGATCTGGAGTGAACTGAATTCTACTAAAAGATCCTTGAACAGCTTGAGAAAGTGTATTGATTGCCAATGTTTTTGCTAAACCAGGAACTCCCTCCAGAAGAATATGTCCTTGTCCTAGAAGACCAATAAGTAATCTTTCGATCATATATTTCTGACCAACAATTACCTTATTCATTTCCATCGTTAGTAAATCAACAAATGCACTCTCTCTTTCTATTTTTTCATTAATTGCGCGAATGTCTAAAGCAGCTGTATTTTCTTCCATTGTCATATTATTTTGTGTCAAATTTTCAAAAAAAAATTAACAATTCAAAATTGAAAATTAATTTAGGACTACGATGTTAATATACCGTTAAAAAAATTGGAAAACTACTATTTTGAGAGTTATTTATGATTTTCTTTTTATTTTTTTAAGATTTTCCAATATCAGCATTACACTTTATCCCCTAAACATTTAACAATCAAATACTTTATTTTTTAAAAAAAGAAAAAGCACATTTAAAAAAATGTGCTTTTCAAAATTATTTTTTTTACTTCTCTACAAAGTTTCAAAAGAATATGTCATTGAAGCATTATTACTCGCTCCACTTTTTAATGTTGTAATGTTTTGCTTTCTAATGATGTAATATTGGTCTATCTCATCATCTGAATCTTTAGACCAACTTCCTTTTATTGCATCTAGAACAGCCGTTACAGTATTCACAACGAAAGGAGTCCAAACCACATCTCCTGTTCCAAGTGTTACTCCTGTTCCTATTGCTTGAACAACAATATTAATTACCGCTGAATAATCGAAGCCAGAATCTTCTTCCATTATTATCATTGTAGCGGCATTTCTAGTGTGTTCATTCCAAAAAACGAAAGGTTGCTCTGGTGTATATAAAACATTTTTTTTCTTGATATAAGGCATTTGTAAAACTCTAAGCGGTGGAACTGAAGGATCATTAAAGTTTTTATCAAAATTGAATACTATTGCATAAATTTCTGGATTTCCTTTAAACCATGGCTCTTGTACATCCGATAATTTTATTGAATCTATCTTATTAAAATCTACAGGTGTAGATTTATTCGCAACATTATTTGTCAGAGTATAATCATATCCTCTTCTCTTTAATTCTTCATTAAATAATTTCATGTTTTTCTGAAACTCAAATTTTCCATGCTGATCAATGAAAAGCATTGGTTTGTCTGAAGGCTTTAATGCATCTACAATTATTTTATTTCCATTAATATCTACTCCTTCTAATTTTTTCACATTATCATCAATCGGTACAAATAAAATTTGCAGATCATTTAAAAACTTAGAATTCATTTTCTCTTGGTTATAGACAAAGCATTCCAAAATTCCTTCATTTCTAACTTCTGAAGAAATGAATTCTTCACTATTCTTCATGTTTAAAGAATTAAAAACGTCAGTTAACAATACTTCTCCTTGGTCTTTAAATTTACTATCACTAAAAAGATTTATCCCGTTAGAACTTTTTATAGAATTAGCTATATATTTTGCTAACTCCATTTTATCTGAAGATAAATAACTCGATTGATTATTTTCATTTTCTACAACTGGTTCGTTGTTACAAGAAAAGAAAAAAGTAGAGATTGCTAATAATGAAGCAATTTTTCTAAAATTTGTTTTCATGATTTTCAATGTTTAGTTTAATTAATTTCTATTTTTTATAATTGTAAAACTACAACAGGAAGCTAATAATTCGGATATAGATTTTTTGCCTTTGTTGTTAAAGTTTAGTTCAATAATCTTTATAGTTAGAATACTTAACTACTACAAAAACAATGTTATAATTTATATTAAAACATTTTGAAACGGGATAAATAAAACAGTAAATTAGTAGCAAATATTTCCAGGGATGCTAAATAAAAGATTACTAATAAAAAATTTATTAGCTCACAATGATGAGAATAGTTTTTATGACAAAAAGCGTCAGTTAAACTTACATAGCAAGGAAGGAAAAGCTAAATTTTTGAAACATATTTGTGCCCTATCAAATTCTAATCCAGCGAATAATTCTTATATAGTTGTTGGAGTCGAAGATGATAACAATGAAATTGTGGGTGATGATTTTTTTGATGATAGCAAAATTCAAAATTTGGTAAATGCCTATTTAGAAAACCCGCCAAAAATTCAATATGAAAATGTTCCTTTTCCTAATTTACCTTTAAATAAAGTAGTTGGATTAGTTACAATAAAGCCTAAAAGTAAAACTTCTCGATTTAAGAAAGGGATTCATACTATAGTAGCAAATACCGTTTTTATTAGGCGAGGAAGTAATTCTACCCCTACCGAAGAAAAAGTTAGATTTTCTAAAGCGAATATAGAAACACTAATTAGCATTGAAAACAATTCGAGAAACAGCATAGAACACACACTAGATGGAGTTCTAGACTTTATAAACAACAAACACAAGAATATGAATTCTAACTATAAAGTTTTCAAGGAGCTATTTATTGTTTGCTGGGCTGGAATTCAGAAAAAGGTGCGTGAGACAACTTTTTATTCAAGAGTTGACATTGAACTTATTAACGAACAAATTAAACTTTTCTACTCTAATCAGGATGACGTGACAATTAACTATAATGAAAACTCATTTATAATTACAGAATATATTGCTTTAGGAATCAATGATAAAACGAGCTATTATCCTTTAGAAAAAGTAGTAATCTCTTTTTTTGATAATGGGTATTACAAAATTAATTCGGAAATGATTTTCAAACCTCCATTATACAACAAAAGAATTCTTCATCATATCTATAATTCCACAATTAGTTTAATAAAAAAATTAGAAAACAATACTACACTAAACTCAAGAGAGTTAAAAGACATAGAAAACATCCCCTCAACTTTAATGATTTGCTATTGGAATGGTTTTGAAGATGCTAAACTTAGGCTTATAAACTCAAAACCTCTTCTCAAACAACACCATTCCCCAGAAGCTTATAACAGTTTTAAAGAAACAATGAGAATTTTAAGAAAAATGAAATATAATTAATTAAAATGATGGTTGTTTTCATTGTTGTGTTTTATAAGTATCAATACAGAATAGGAAGTCACAATAATTACTCCCAATATATAAACTATTTTTAACTGCGTACTATAATCTAAGATTAACAATTTAGAATCAAACTCTTGAAATAGTATATTATACATTAACTCCATAACAGCACAAAACCATAACAAACTCATTACCTGTAGTAAAATTATTATTTTTAAAAAAAATGATGGTTTATTAAAGAATTGCATAAATGTTGTTATTAATCAACATAAATTTACAAACTTCAAAGCAATCAATTTTACAAGTTTATTATAAATTTTGTTAAACGTTTACTTACACAAATCCATGTTTTTTTGCTTCTCTAACAATATCTTCATCAGAACCTCCTTTAACACAAAAATAGTCTTTTATTTGTGCCTTTCTCTTGTCTATAGAACTCTGAGCAAGGTTAACATAATTTGGCAGGTTTTTAGACAAAACACCCTGTGCCAAAAGAGAAATTATCGTTCTATTGTTCTCATCTAAAAAAACGTTATTTCTTACAGCCAACATTTCCTGAATACTTTCATTCACAGTTTTGCTAACATATTTTTCTTTGTTAATAATCACTTCGAATGCCTTTAAAAATTCGTCTGCTGTAAAATCACTTTTTACGAGTAAACCATCTGGATCTATTGTTTTTTGGATATCAAATAAAATAAATGCTTCTGCATGAGAAGTTAGCATAACAATTTTTGCAAACGGATATTTTTTCCTTGCAAATAAAGCAAGATCTTGTCCAGAATTCATATTTGCTATTTCATAGGGTGGCAAACTAAGATCTAAAAAGATCATATCAAACTCATAAATATCCTCAGATTGTGACATTCTTTTATATGCCGTTTCACAATCAAACGCTGGTGTAACATTGATTTTATAACCTAGATCATTATAGGAAAGGATACTTTTATAACCTTCAATCATTGAAGGATGATCATCAACCATGAAAATGTTAATTGTTTTTGAGCTCATAATATTAATTTTATTTAATTGGTATTTTTAAAAACAGAGTTGTTCCCTTCCCTATTTCAGATTCAATATTTAATTCTCCATTAACAGCAGTTGTTCTTTGAAACATATTTTTAATTCCTATACCTTTTTTCGCTTTATTTAAATTAAATCCTTCTCCATCGTCTTGTATTTGTAAAGTTACAATTTTTTCTCGTTTTACAATACTCACACTTATAGTTTTAGCATTTGCATATTTATTACAGTTGTTTAAAGCTTCTTGAAGTATTCTATAAATATGCATTTTTGTTTCAACATCAAAAATATCCCATTGAATTTCTTTATCGATATTATACTCACATTCTGGGGCATATAGATTTTGTTGCTCTATTAATAATTCTGTAAGAATGCTTTTAAAATTACTTTTTTCTGAAAAAACCTCATTACTAAGTTCATGCGCAATTGCTCTTACTTCTTTTTCAATATTTTGAATTTCATTAATGTGTCCTATACATTTTTTGATTGTTTCTTCATCTGTTCTTCGTGTCAAAATATACAAATTAAGTCTTGTACTTGCTAATTTGTTCATGATCCCATCATGTAATTCTCTTGCAATTCTATTTTTTTCTATATGTTTCACCTCGTCCAATTTAACTTGCTGATCAAGCATTAATTGATAAATTTCTTCATTCGTCCGTTGCTGTTCTTGAATTAAAATCAGCTCTTTCTGTTTTGATCTTTGAAATAGAATTATATATAGTAGTGCAACAAATAATACTGTTAACACAGCAATAGTAATTATTCTTTTATTTTCACTTGAGATAGCTTCATTTTCATGCATGATTTCATCGGTTTCAAACTCAATTCTTGCTAATTTATTGCGTGTTGCTCTTTCAAGATCATACAAACTATCACTTAGTTTTATATATTTTTTAGCATAATAAAGTCCCTTTTTTGGAATTATCTTGGTATATAAATCCAATGTCTTTAATAAATCATCATTATAGCTAGATTTTAGAGCAAGTGCATTTGCTTCATCATTTAATTGTAGTGCTTTTGCAATGTTTCCTTTAGACAAATGGTATTCTGAAAGATGCATTTTACTTCTTATCATTCCCGCGACATTTCCAATACTATCTCTAATAAAAAGAGAACGATTTAACTCCTCATAACCTTCATTTTTATTCAACTTAAATTTTGAATAGGCTAAATTATCCATTAAGGCAGAATAAACGACTGGATGAATGCGTAAAAGATTGTTAACTGCCAACCCTTTTTGAAAATTTTCTATTGCCTTTTCATATTCCTTATTCTTTTGATAGACCAAACCAAGATTATTAAACGTTTGTGCCTTCATAGCATCATAGGAAGGATTTGTTTTAAGTTTATCTAATTGAATTAATGATTTACTGTGATAATAAAGTGCTCTATCAAAATTATCGAGCCCTAATAACGAACTACCTAAATTCACATAGCATTCGTATATTAAAACATCCTCCTGAATTTCTTTTGAAATGTCTAGTGCCCTTATAGTAGCAGTTTCGCTACCCATAAAATCTTTTTCATATAACAAAACATAAGCTTTATAAAGTATTAGTCTCGATAAATTTTCTTTATCATTTAAACTTCTATAAATTTTTTCAGATTTATTATAATACCAATAAGCACTGTCATTTTTTGCTTTTTCAAAGAAATAATCTCCCAAATAACAAAACGATTTTGCAATAGTTACAGAATCTTTACTGTTTTTACCAAGTTCTAAAGCTTTCTTTGCAGCTTTCTTATATTTCTCTAATTCATAGAGTGAAAAATATCGATTTGCAACTTTAAAATAATTTCTTCTTAGTGTAGAATCATTACTCTTTTGTTGAAGTTCTGCATACGCAGAATCACTATACTTCATTCTACTCTCATATGAATTAGTCCCATCTTGGGCACTTGACAGATAGCTATTTATTTTTTGATCAGAAACTGATATTTTTTGTTCTTCTTTTTGATTAGAACAACTTATGAAGAAAAAAAGTATTCCAATTTGTGCAATATATTTCAATTTACTCTGTTTTAATTTAGCTTTAAAAAACCAAATTTAATAATATCCTTTATAATACTTTTTACTTTTCGACTTTAAAACAATAAAGCATTCTAATAAAAGCTAAAAAAACATCACATATTCAGCATTTTATCAAACTAAGATAAAATTACACTCTAATTTTGTAATATTTTCACATTTTTAAAAATCATTTTACAAGATAGCTCTATTTCATTCAAAGAAATATAATCTAGTCTTTCTTTGGTTTTACGATTGGGTCTGTACTATCCCCAGCTGCCTCATCAGTTCCACCATCTTCAACTGTACCATCTCCGTCTTTATTCATCAATGGACTTATAACTTCAAGTTCATTGCTTTGATTTTCCACATCATAAGAATCTGTTGAGCATGAAATCATTACAATTGAAAACCCTAAAACCATTACGAAATATAGTATACTTTTTTTCATCTAACTTTTTATTTTTTAATTCTTAATTTTTTTATTTGTTTTTTATTCAATTTAGTCTTTCTTCGGTTTTACAATTGGATCTGTGCTTTCTTCTTCTTCTTCTGCTTCATTAGTGTCACCTTCTTCAACTACTCCATCTCCATCTTTATTCGCTAATGGACTTACAACCTCTAACGTACTTTTTTCATTTTGAACATCATATGCATCTGTTGAGCATGAGATAATCCCCATTGAAAAACCTAAAATTATTCCAAAATACAATATACCTTTTTTCATCTTATTTGTTTTTTAAAATTAATTGTAATTCTATTTTTTATCTCACGTATTTAGTCTTTCTTTGGCTTTACAATAGGATCTGTGCTATCTCCTTCTGTTTCATTATTACCATCTTCTTGAACTGTCCCATCTCCATCTTTATTCATTATTGGATGGCTTACAACTTCTTGGGTTGTTTTTTCAGTTTCCACATCATACGCATCTGTTGAACATGAAGTTATTCCTATTGAAAAACCTAAAATCATTACGAAATATGCTATACCTTTTTTCATCTTCTTTAATTTTTAATTATTATTAATTTATCTATTATTATTTCAAAAAAAATCAAACTCATAAATATCTTTCCAAGCATTTTAAAAATTTCACCCACAAAATAAAATCCCATTTTTATGTCTTATATTAATTAAAATTTTAACTAAAAAAAACACATTAAACTGGTTTACAATAAATTAAATCTCAAAATCAAATAACATTTTTTTATAGTCTTATTTTTTTTGTTTGCTTATATTGTTTTTTATTGCTATTTTTTATTGCTATTTTTTATTAATTGCAAGATTTTGATTTGTAACACCTTATTTTTGTTATTTCAAAAATAAGGTGTTACAAAATTTTAATTTTACAACTTTTCTGCCGATTTTGTTAAAGTTTTAAAACATGCAAACAACTGAAATACAACAAATTAAATGAAAAACAACAGAAAACTTGTCATAGGTGACATTCACGGAGGGTTCAAAGCACTGGTACAAATTATAAATAGAGCACAAATTTCAAAAAATGATGAATTACTTTTTTTAGGTGATTATGTAGATGGATGGAGTCAGTCTTTAGAAGTTATTGATTATTTAATTACATTAAAACAAACACACAATTGCATTTTTATTAAAGGAAATCACGATGATTTATTTCTTGATTTCCTAAAAACCAACACTTTTAGAAATGAATGGTTAATAAACGGAGGAAAAGCCACCATTGATTCCTATAAAGATACTAGTCGGTCAACAATTAATCAGCATATTGAATTTCTAGAATCGCTACTTCCCTATCATATTGACAATGAGAATAGATTATTTGTGCATGGCGGTTTTACAAATCAAAAAGGGGTTATGCATGAATTCTTCAAACCTATGTTCTATTGGGACAGAACATTATGGGAAACTGCAATTGCATTAAACCCAAAACTGTCTATTGATGATAAAGAATATCCAGAAAGACTAAGGCTGTATAAAGAAATTTTCATTGGACATACACCGGTTTTAAGAATAAATAAAGAAATACCACAGCAAGCGGCAAATGTTTGGAATATAGATACAGGAGCAGCATTCGAAGGAAAACTTAGCATTATGGATATTAATACAAAACAATTCTGGCAAAGCGATGCTTTACCCATCTTATATCCTAGTGAAAGAGGAAGAAATTAAGTTATATTTCTATATTTGTATAAAATATATACGTAATGAGAAAAATTTTAATATTAGCAATATTATTTACAGGTATTGCAAATGGACAGGTATTTTCTGGAAAAGGTGATGCTAAATTTCAAATTGGGGCAAATTTTCAGAATAAAGGAAATGGAATAATTGCAACATTTGACAAAGGAATTAATCAAAACATGTCATTTGGATTAACTTCATCCTATATTTTAGGCATTGAAGAAGTATTAGGAGAGAAACCAAACTTTGATGACCGTTTCGATATTAGAGCACGATTTAGTGCAAACATTGCAGATATTTTCAACATAGAAGACAAGTTTGATATTTATCCAGGATTAAATGTTGGGATTAAAAATTTTGGAGCTCATTTAGGAGGTCGCTACTATTTCACTGAGGCTTTTGGGCTTTATTCTGAAGTTCAATTCCCAATAGCATACTATGACAACAGTCCAGATAATTTTTTTGAAAAATACAACAACCAATTTAACTTCTCTATTGGAGCAAGTTTTAATCTATAAACATGAGTGTAATAGAAAAAAAATTAAAGGACAGAAGTCAGTCTAAATGTGAATTATGTGGCAACGAACATGATTTACTTGTTTTTAATGTTGCACCAAACACAATAGAAAGTTTAGAGCACTCAATATTAGCCTGTTCTACTTGTATAGATCAGATTGAGAATCCAGAAAACACTGATGTCACTCATTGGCATTGTTTAAACGATAGCATGTGGAATGAAAATCTTCCTGTACAAATTATTTCTTGGAGAATGCATGCGCGTTTAAAAAATCATGATATGTTAGACATGATGTATCTTGATGAAGAAGCATTAGAATGGGCAAAAGCTACTGGAGAAGGAGACGAAGAAGAAGGTAAAATTATACACAAAGACAGTAATGGTGTAATTCTACAAGATGGTGATTCGGTGGTCTTAATAAAAGATTTAGATGTAAAAGGAGCAACATTCACCGCTAAAAGAGGAGCTGCTGTACACAATATTAAATTAGTTTGGGACGATGCGAACCTAATTGAAGGTAGAGTTGAAAATCAAAGTATTTATATTTTAACGCAATATGTAAAGAAAACGAAATAGTTAATCTAAAAACATTTTCATTAAGAAAACCCCTGCAATGTTCAATTCTTGCAGGGGTTTTTGATTAATATATTTTGCGATAAAAATTATAAATCAAATTTAATCCCTTGTGCTAAAGGCAACTGATCAGAATAGTTTACTGTGTTAGTTTGTCTTCTCATATATACTTTCCAAGCATCAGATCCAGACTCACGTCCACCTCCTGTCTCTTTCTCACCACCAAATGCCCCACCAATTTCGGCACCAGAAGTACCAATATTAACGTTTGCAATTCCACAGTCAGAACCAGCGAATGACAAGAATTTTTCCGCTTCCTTCATTTCATTTGTCATAATTGCCGAAGACAACCCTTGAGCAACTCCATTTTGAAGTTCTATAGCATTTTCAACATCTCCAGAATATTTCATTATATATAATATAGGAGCAAAAGTTTCGTGTTGTACTATTTTAAAATGATTTTCTGCTTCTATGATTGCAGGTTTAACATAACAACCTGATTCATATCCTTCTCCAGAAAGAACCCCACCTTCAACTAATACTTTACCACCTTCTGCTTTTGCAGATTCTATAGCTGCTAAATAAGTATTTACTGCATCTTTATCAATAAGCGGTCCAATATGATTTTTTTGATCTAGTGGGTTCCCGATTGTTAATTGACCATAAGCACCAACAATAGCGTCTCTCACTTTATCATAAACTGATTCATGAATAATTAATCTTCTTGTAGAAGTACATCTTTGACCACAAGTTCCTACAGCTCCAAATACAGCTCCTGGAACAACAACTTTTAAATCGGCAGTTGGTGTAATAATGATTGCATTATTACCGCCTAATTCTAATAATGATTTACCAAAACGTTCTGCAACTGTAGCTCCAACAATTCTACCCATTCTTGTTGAACCAGTAGCAGATATTAAAGGAATTCTAGAATCAGTAGTCATCATCTCACCAACCTTATAATCACCATTAATAATACAAGAAATTCCCTCTGGTAAATTATTATCTTTTAATACTTGTGCAATTATATTTTGACAAGCTACTGCACATAGAGGAGCTTTCTCAGATCCTTTCCACACACAAACATCTCCACAAATCCATGCTAAAGCAGTATTCCATGCCCAAACAGCAACTGGAAAATTAAATGCCGAAATAATACCAACAACGCCAATTGAATGCCATTGTTCTCGCATTACATGACCAGGTCGCTCGGAAGGAATTGTTTGTCCGTTTAATTGACGAGACAAACCAACTGCAAAATCACAGATATCGATCATTTCTTGAACCTCTCCGTAACCTTCTTGTAAAGATTTACCCATTTCATAAGAAACTAATTTCCCTAGTGGTTCTTTTAATTCTCTTAGTTTATTACCAAACTGACGAACAATTTCTCCTCTTTGTGGAGCTGGCATTGCTCTAAAAATTTTGAAAGCAGTAGTGGCACTTTGCATTACTCTTTCATAATCTTCTCTTGTTGTTGTTTTTACTTTTCCTATTAATTGTCCATCTACGGGTGAGTAACTTTCAATAACGTCTCCATTTGAAAACCATTCACTTCCTGTTGATGTACCTTCATTAGTCGCTTTTACTCCTAATATTTCCAATGCTTCTTGCATTCCGAATTGTTGTGCTATTGTTGACATTGTAACTTTTTTACGTGTTTTTGTTATATTTTTACAAATGTATGAAATTGATTTTAATTATTATCTTTTGATAACTTCTTAGTTAATTTATAAAAACCTAGGATCTACTTTCATAATTGTATCACATTTATCACAGGTTCTTTTTTCTTCAGAAGTATAAAAATCTCTAAAATGACTTAAGAAATCTTTCTCAATATCATTTAATTCAAAATAAACTTCGTGTAATTTATGATTGCAATTATCACAATACCATAGCAGACCGTCTTTTCCTGGCAATTCATTTCTTTTTCTCTCTATTACTAATCCAATAGATCCCTCAGTTCTATTTGGAGAATGAGGAATCTTTGCAGGATGAAGATACATGTCTCCAGGAGTAAGTTTCATGGTTTTCTTTTTTCCATTTTCCTGAATAAATATTTCTATCTCTCCCTCCAACTGGTAAAATAATTCTTCGGTCTCATTATAATGATAATCTTTCCTGAAATTTGGACCACCAACAATCATTACAATATAATCTCCAGATTCTATATATAAATTCTTATTTGCCACAGGTGGTTTTAACAAATGTCTGTTATCTTCAATCCACTTAGTCAAATTAAAAGGTTTTTGCACACTCATCATTAAAAAATTTTAAACTATAAAATTAGTAAAAAAAGAAAAGGTTAATTAACAATTGAAAAATTATTAATTAACCTTTATCATTATTCAAATTACAATCTAGTTAACTTGTTTAATTAAATATAAATAAACAGGAAGGTGATCGCTAAATCCTGGAACGCCATTAGAATTTCTTTTAGGATAACCTTTCCATCTTCCTTCATTTTGAATTAAATATGGCTTTTTAAACACTTGTGCTTTCCAATAGGTCCAAGACATATAGTCCTTTCCTAATAAAGGTTCAGAAACAATCATTTGGTCAAAAATATTCCATGAATCTCTATAACCTAAAGTGCCAATTCCTTGTTTGTGCATTTTTTCCATAGGATTATACATATCAAACTCCTTAACATCTTCTTTTTTTCCAATTGCTTTTACTCCTTTTTTAACACTTTTATTTGTAGGATCATCATTTAAATCTCCCATAGTAATAATCTTTGCATTTGGATTAATCTTATACAATGAATCTATAATTGTTCTGTTCAAAGCACCAGCAGCTTCACGATTTGGGCTACTCTTCTTTTCTCCGCCAGAACGTGATGGCCAGTGATTCACAATAAAACTTATTTCCTCTCCTTCTAAATATCCCGTAACAAGTAGTTGATCTCTTGTGTAAATTCTCTTTGTTTTAGAATCAATTTCAACGTTATCGTCTGTTTTTTCTTCATTTTCTTCCTTCTCTTTTTTGCTATTTTTATCTCCATTTTCATAGATATATAAAGGCACATTGGTATAACTAGTAGGAGTGAAAAATTTCTCTTGATACAATAAAGCTACATCAATCCCCCTTTTATCTGGTGAATCAAAATGAATAATTTTATATCCTTTATCAATTATTTTCGGGTTTTTAACCAAATCTTCTAAAACTTGTCTGTTTTCAATTTCACATGCTCCTATAACCACAGGAGAATTAGATGGATTTTCATCGGTACCAATTTCACTAATTACTCTAGAAAGATTATCCAATTTCTTTTTATAATTTTTATACGTCCAACCATTAGTTGGCGTGTACTCCTCATCATAAGTATTAGGATCATTAATTGTGTCGAATAGATTCTCAAAATTGTAGAAAGCTACAGTATGAATTTTAAATTTCTTCTCTTGAGCAAAAGAGTGATTTATTTGAAAAATCACAAAAAAAACGGCTAATAGTTGTTTGGTTTTCATAAAATGAAATGTTACGTTATCATCAAGTTTTTTACAAAACGGGTGCCAAAGGTAGATAATATTATTAAAATTTGTACATTTACAGGCTGTTAAGTTTAAATCTTAACATTAAAATAATTTATAATTTTAATTAAATTTATGAAAAAAATTTTATTCAGTGCCTTACTGTGCCTATTTGGGTTTACTATGCATGCACAACAAAACCCAGCTCTGAAAGGTAAAGTCATTGATTCGAAAAATCAAAAACCACTACAAAATGTTGTTGCAACAATTCAAAGTACAAATCAGTCTGTAACAACTGATTTTGAAGGTAGTTTTTTCTTTCAAACACTGCCTACTGGCGAACCTATTTTACTTATTAGTTCTACTGGATACAAAACGAAAACATTTATATTAGAACCAACAAAAGGCGAAACTCTAGATTTAGGAGTAATTACCCTTGAGGAAGATATCACAACAGAACTTCAATTAAGTCTTGTTACGATAACAGAAAACGACTTAGGAGATGATAATTCTGGTTCAGAAAGCACTTCTGGTTTATTACAATCATCTAGAGACACCTACCAACAAGCAGCTGCATTTAATTGGGGACAAGCTAGATTTAGAATTCGTGGATTAGACAATGCTTATGGGAAGACTATGATTAATGGAATTTCTATGAACAAAATTTATGACGGAAGACCACAATGGAGCAACTGGGGTGGTCTAAACGATGCAACTCGTAATCAAGAATTCACAATGGGTTCAGGTACTTCTGACTATACATTTGGTGGTGCATTAGGAACTCAAGAAATCAACACTAGAGCCTCTTTCTATAGACCTGGTAATAGAATTACTATGTCTGGTACAAACACAAACTATAGCTGGAGAGCGATGGCAACACACGCATCTGGATTAAATAAAAATGGCTGGGCATTTGTTGTATCTGGATCAAGAAGATGGGCTCAAGAAGGATATTTCGAAGGAACAGATTATGCTGCAAACTCTTTATTTGCAAGTGTTGAAAAAAAAATAAATGATAACCATAGTATTAATTTCACATCTATTTATGCACAAAACAGTAGAGGTAAAAGCTCTCCAAATACTAAAGAAGTTACTGACTTAATGGGCGTAAAATATAACTCTTATTGGGGATGGCAAGATGGAAAAAAACGTAATTCTAGAGACAAGGATATTGCTGAACCAATAAATATGTTATCTCATTACTGGAAAATAAATGAAAACACTTCATTAAATACCAATGTTGCATACCAAGTAGGTACTATAGGAAACACTAGAATTGACAATCAAACAGCCAATAATCCAGACCCTACCTATTACAGAAATCTACCAAGTTATTATCTAAATACACATGACAATAATGGTGTATGGACTCCTAACAATGCACAAGCTGATATTGCTAAAAATTATTTCTTAAACAATAGTCAAATTAATTGGAATGCAATGTATCAAGCAAACCAAACCAGCGCTTCTTCAGGAAAAAGCTTGTATGTTTTATATGAAGACAGAACCGATGACAAATTGTGGAGTGCAAACTCTATTTTAAATACAAGCCTTTCGGATAATATTTCAATGAATGCAGCTGTAAATTTTAAAAGATTAAAATCACACAACCATCAAAATTTATTAGATTTATTAGGAGGTAGTTATTTCTTAGACATTGATCCATTTTTCACTGGTGATGCAATACAATCAGATTTAAACAATCCGAATAGACAAGTAAAAGAAGGAGACAC
This sequence comes from Flavobacterium sp. KY-23415, assembly GCF_055384985.1. Lineage (NCBI taxonomy): Bacteria > Pseudomonadati > Bacteroidota > Flavobacteriia > Flavobacteriales > Flavobacteriaceae > Flavobacterium > Flavobacterium sp. KY-23415. Next base: position 1,368,577 of record NZ_AP044001.1, read on the forward strand.
TTATGGTTATAACTATAATCTTTTCGCTACTATTTTTGACGGATTTACACAATTTAAATTTGCATATGATAAAATTGATTTTTATTTGGCACAATCATTCTCTAGATCAGAATACAAAAGAGAAGGTTTGTATAAAAACGGAATATATGCAAATAATTCATACGGAATGAGTAACTCAAAAGTATTTGAAAACTTTGGCTTTAAAGGAGGAATGACATACAAAATCAATGGTCGTCATTTAGTTGATTTTAATGCTATGTATATGACAGCTGCACCAAATTTGAGAAATTCATTTTCTAATGCACGTTTAAACAATAGTTTTACTCCAAATCTTGAAAGCGAAGCAATAACAAGTACAGATTTAAGCTATATTATTAGAACACCTAAATTAAAAGCAAGACTTACTGGTTTTTATAACAAAATTAAAAACGCAACAGAAATATCTTTCTTCTATGGAGAAGGAATTGGAGAAGTAGATGCAAGTACAGGTGCAGCAGATGACTCATTTATTAGTGAAATTGTAACTAATTTAGACAAACAATCTCTAGGAACCGAATTAGGATTAGAATACCAAATTACATCTACTGTTAAAGCAACTGTAGCAGCTTCTTATGGTCAATATATTTATTCAGATAACGCTAAATTATTAACCAATGATGACGGAAGAGCTGCATTAGGATTAAATTCTATCAGAAACTTTGGAACTGCTTATCTAAAAAATTATAATCAACCAGGAATGCCACAACAAGCATATTCTTTTGGGCTAGAATATAGAGATCCACATTATTGGTGGGTTGGAGCAAATATCAATTATCTTTCAGATAGCTACTTAGATGTTTCAAGTATTGTTAGAACAAACAATTTCACAATAGATCCTGCAACAGGCATCTCTTATCCAGGAGCAAACGAAAGTAGTGTAAGGGATTTATTAAAACAGGAAAAATTTGATTCATTCATGCACTTGAATTTAGTTGGTGGAAAATCTTGGAGAATTAGCTCAAAAAACAGAAATACCTTTGGTTTTTTCGCCTCAATCAATAATGTACTTGATATAGAATATAAAACTGGTGGTTTTGAACAATCAAGAAAAGCAACATTTACAGATCTCCAACAAGATTATGCAAGTGGTACACGTGCCTTTGGACCAAAATATTTTTACGGTTATGGAAGAACGTATTTTGTAAACTTCTATATTAATTTCTAAAAAATATACTATGAAAAAAATTATAAAAAATATACTTATTCTAACATCAACAATTGTGCTAACAAGCTCTTGTGTTAGTAATGATGATTTTGACATTCCAAAATTAAGAATTCCATTTTTCCAAGAAGACTTTGAAACAGCAACAAACAACACCAATTTAGACATAACCGGCTGGACAAATTTTGCAGAAGAAGGAACTTGGCTTTGGAGAGAACGAGTTGTTCAAACAAAAGGATTTACAGAATTTAGTCCCTATAATTCTGGTTCAGCTTCAAATATAGCATGGTTGGTTTCTCCAGCAATAGATTTAAATAGTTATGCTTCACCTATTCTTAAATTTAGTATAGCACAACACCATTTAGATGTTGACTCACCAGATAACTCTTTACAGGTATTAATATCTACAGATTATGACGGAACAGATGTTTTAGCAGCCACTTGGACACCTGTAAATGCAAACATTCCAAACTCTACAGTTGATTGGTATCAATTTATAAAATCAACAGTAGCTTTGCCAACTACTAATGGAAATATCCACATTGCCTTTAAATTTAAAGGTTCTGGAACAAACACAACCTTAGATGGTGCATTTCAAGTAGATGATGTAATATTATATAATGAAAATTAAAAAAATATGAAAAAAATAATTTTTACAACAATGATTATCACAACTTTATTTAGTTGTGTAAATGACGATGATTACGGAAGACCAAATGATGATTGTATTGAACTCACAGTCAACACCTCAATTCAAGATGTAAGAAACTTAGCAAATTCCTCGCCTCAATTATATGATATGAATCCATCAACAGAAGATGTTTTAGAAGCATATATAACTTCAAGTGATGAAGGTGGAAATTTTTATAAATCAATATCATTAATTTCAACAGATGGCACAAAAGCATTCACAATACCTATAGATGATTACAATCTATACACTAAATTTGAACCAGGAAGAAAAGTTTTTGTCCACTTAGATTCATTATACTTTCACTATAATTCGCAAATATCTTCACTAGAAGTTGGAGATTTATATAATAATGACACTCCTTTAGATCTTTCAGATGATGAAGTTGGACGAATTCCAACTGTAAAGTACAAATCAGCAATAATAAGATCTTGTACAAAAGTGAGTGAAGAAGACATAATTAAAAACGTTACAATACAACAAGCAAAAGACAATCAATATTTAAATATGTTAATTGAATTTGATAACGTACAATTTACAGAAACATCCTTAAACCATACTTATTTTGATAGCGATTTAAATGCAGTTTCAACTTGGACTGGTACAAATCATAACATAACTGACGAATTTGGCAATACAATATACTTAAGAGCAAGTAAGTACGCATCATTTGCTTCCAGCCAAATACCGAACGGAAATGGAAAAATAAGAGGTGTTTTAACAAAATATAACAATGATTATCAATTATTAATTAGAACACTAAATGACGTACAATTAACCAATACAAGAGTAGAAATAGATTATTTCCCTCCTTTAGTAGGGTCATCACTTGTATATAGTGGTACATTAAATGAACCTTTCACAAGTTACACAAATTCAAATCAACAAAATTTCCCAGCATACATCAATGATGCATCTATAGGGAATAGATATTGGCAAGTTAAACAATACCCAGTAAATACAGGTAACAGATATATTCAAATGTCATCTTTTGGAGGCGGAAACATTGAAGCTAATCGCGCATTATTCATAGTTCCAGTAAATATGACTACTGCAAACACTTTTTCATTCAAAACAAAAGACGGCTATAATAATGGAAATGTTTTAAAAGTTTATTATTCTACAAACTACGTTCCTGGAAATCAAATTTCAACAGCAACATTAGTTGATATAACTTCAAATTTCACCATTTCCTCTGGAAACACTTCAGGTTATGGAGCAAACTTTATTAACAGTGGTACTTATAACATTCCAGCTTCTTTAACTGGAAATGGATATTTCATCTTTGAATATGTTGGAAACGGATCAACAGGTCCAACAACAACAATGCAAATTGATGATATTGTGGTTAATTAAAAAAATAAAGTTCTATAGAACCAAACGCCCTGAATTTCAGGGCGTCTTTTATTTAAACCAAATTAATCAATTAAAAATAATAATGATTAAATAAAAAAAGTTATTTTAGTAAAAAATTTAACATAAACAATTCATGAAAAAAATTTCTCTTGTTTTGATTTTAATATCAAACTTATTATTCTCACAAGAAGAATCTAATCCTTTTACTTCTAATGACAATGAAATAGAAAACATAGGAGAGCGGGTTTTATTATACAACATTGAAATGGATGGTTTAACAATTCCATTAGAGATAGTTTATAATCACAATGGATTTAAAGCTTTAGACATTCCAAGTATTGTAGGTTTAGGCTGGCAATTCCTTGATTTAGGCAAAATAAAAAGAACAGTTAACCATTTACCCGATGATTTACCTCCTTCAAGTACCTCATCTTTACCAAATAATGGTGGATGGCTTTTTAATGACAATAGTAAATTAAATATAGTTGGTAATTTTAGCAATAATAGTAATGGAGAACTAATTCGTAATTCTTATGACGTTAGACCCGATTTTTATAGTTTTTCAACTTCAACAGGCAAAAATGCTCTTTTTACTTTTGACAAAACAATAATCAATAATAATGTCAATTTAATACCTGTATTCTTAGATTCAAACGAGAATTATACCTTAAATACAAATTTTAATAATTTTCAGTATGGAATAAACGATTATCAAAATATTGTTTTTGATATAAATGATGAGAATGGTTTTACATATAGTTTTATTGGGGGTCCAACAAATCAAATTTATTTTAGAAACGGTAGTTCTTATAACACAAATACAAAAGATTATTATACTAAAAAAATAAAGTCAAATCATAATACAGATGAAATTAATATTACTTATTTGGCAAAAAATCATACAGCATATATAGTAAATGAAGAAGGATTCAAAACTACTTCTGGGACAGTAGCGGTAATTACATCTTCTGATTATTATCAAAAAGATGAAAATGAATTAGTTATTAGTGAAATTACAACTCCTAAAGAGAAAATTTATTTCGAATACTCAAACTATTCAATTGGAAATAATCAAAGTTATTCTCCAATAAACGTTCCAATTTTAAATACTATTTACATAAAGAATAATAATAACGAGATTATCACTAGTTATATTTTTGAATATAATGAATCAATAGGAGGGAAACCATTACTTACAGGTATTTATAAAGGAAAAAAAGAATATTCTTCTGATTACGATTATATAAACAATAGCATAAAAATAAAAGGATATGAATATTTTAATTATTCACAATTAGATTTGGATTTACAATATACAGATCCAACATTTAGTTTTAAAAATATGGATTCTTTTGGATATTACAATGGAGCACAAAACAATACACTATTCCCAGTAAATTTTAAGATCTGTGGTAGTCTCCCAAAAATATATAATGCAGCAGATAGAAAACCAAATTTATTATTCACAAAACAAGGTGTTTTAAAAAAAGTTATTAATAATTTAGGTGGCATAAAAGAATATGATTATCAATTAAATGCTGATTCAAATGCTGATTACAATATAGCTCTATATGGAGGAGGTTTAAAAATATCTAAAATAACAGATAAGCCTGACATAAACACATCTATCGAAACCAATTTTGAGTATCAAAATTACTCAGGCTTTGGAATACGTTTAAATATTCCAGAGGTTGACATGATGGGTTCTTTTTTTAATGGAGTACAACCAGTCAAAAGTTATATTAATAATGAGTTACATGATTTTTGTCAAGAAGCTGACTATGTTTCGCACTATCAAAAATCAGGAAATTATTTTGAGAAAATAATTTCTACAAGATTTATTAAAAACCTTATTGATCAAGGCACAAGCGATGTAGGAGTATTATATTTAAAAAAAGTAAATACATATAGACCTAATTATAAAACATTATTAAGAACTCCATTAATACAAAAAAAGGAAGTCTTTAATGACTATATATATGAGACATCAGGAGGTTCAGTACCAACAAGTAAAACAGACTATATTTATGGATTTGACTTACAAAATGTAAACTATACCTATTCTATAAATTCTAATAAAATTTACACAGGAGCCGTAGCTACATGCCAAGGAGACTATTACTATAACAATATTTCTATAACTAATAGTCCAATTCTTAAGTTAGAAATGCCTTTGAAATCAATTTTAACCGAAGATTATTTAAAAGCTGAAACTGATAATGGATTTGAAATTCAAACAAAGAAATCAAAAAAAGAAATTACATATTTTGGAGAGAATCATCCAAATTATCAACTAAATGTATTAAGACCAAGAGAAATTATAACATATACAAACGACATACCTGTTTTAAAGCTAAAATATAAATATTTATTAGAAGAGTTTATACCAAATGCAGGGCTTCAGGATTTAAACACTTTCAACAATGAAAGTAAAACGTTAGTATCTAATAAATCAACATGGACATATGATGGATCCCAATGGATATTATCTATGGCTGATTTTTATCAATACTACAATGATGGCAAAATAAAAACCACTGCTTCAACAGCAAAAACTGTAAACAATACATTTTTTACTGAATCTAATTTTAACCCATATTATTTTAACGGATCCTTAACAGGTGTTCCAGTACATAATGAAATAGAATATCAATATAACGATGATGGCAAAATTTCATTAATTAAAAATAATGAAACAAAAAAATTTAAAAAATTTTACAGAGATAATGACTTTGATACAAACTTAATTAATTCAATACTTGAAGGAAATAGTCTTCAAAATGAATTTGAAATGTATCGAAATAGTTTTGAAAACTCAATAGGAGTAGATTATTTAGAGACAAATAATGCTTATTCAGGTGATAAAGTTTTTGTTGGAGAAACATTTATTGTAGACAACGAATACCCACAAGGTTATATTGTTTCTTTCTGGTCTTATCGGGAATCTAAATGGATTTTCAATGAGTACATCCACGAAGGAGGAGTTGTAAAAATAAACATGCCTACAAATGCTAACTATATCGATGAGGTATGGGTAAGACCATCATACAGCTCCTTAGAAGGTAAAATATATAACAAATATTTTGAAACTTCATCTTTTATAAATGATAAAGGTTTTATTATTAAGAACATATATGATGACTATGGTAGACTTATTAAACAAGTAGATCAAGACGGAAATATCAACAATGAAAGAATTTATAATTTTACTCAAGAATAATAATATGAAATTAAAACTTATACTAATCATAGGATTTATTTTTAACATAGGGTATTCTCAGTTATCAAATGATAAAAATTATATATATATTAAAACATATAAAAATCAAGTTAATGAAGCAACAACCTCTACAAATGATGAAGATTATGACGAAGTTGTTACTTATATAGACGGTAAAGGAAGAAAAAAACAGACTACATTAATAAAAACTGGAGGTAATAATGAAGATATAATATTATACAATGAATATGACAATATAAACAGACAGTTAAAACAATTCTTACCTTATGTAAAAAATTCTGAAAATGGTTCCTATGTTGAAAACATCAACGCACTACAACAAACTTTTTACAATACTCCAAAGTATGAAAACACTATAAACCCATACAAAGAAATAGTATATGATGAATATAATATTTTTTCATCTCAAGAAATAGCACACGAAGGAAATGATTGGGAAATTTCAAATGGTAGAACTTTAAAGTCAAATTATTCTATCTACAATTATAATAGTCCTGAGGATATTGTATACAAATATTCAGTAGCATTTGATAATCAAAACAACCCATTTTTGTCAAGCAATGATACATATTTACCAAAAACACTAATTAAATATATATCAAAAAATGAGAATTGGGTTGCAACAGATAATAAAAATAACACAACAGAAACATTTAAAGACTTATTTGGTAGGATAATTCTTAAAAGATTATACAATAATGATATTGCTCATGATACTTACTATATTTATGATTCATTAGGAAACCTAACCTACATGATTCCTCCTGAAGTTGACCATTCGGATTTATTCAATAGTAATAATACACAAACTTCAAGCTATTTACAAACTATTGTAGATTTTTGTTTTCAATATAAGTACGATTATAAAAATCGTTTAATTGAAAAGAAAATACCAGGTAAAGGGTGGGTATATATTGTTTATGACAAATTAAATAGACTAACATTAACTCAAAATCAAAAACAAAGATTAGAAAATAAATGGAGTTTCATCGAATATGATGTTTATGGAAGAATAGTCTATGAAGGCGAATTAATTGATAGTAATGCTTTAACAAGAGATGCTACTCAAAATATAGTTTCTCAGCTAGATACTTATGTAACTTACGATGTAAACTTACCATTTTATTACACACACTATTTAAATCAATTTAATTTGTCAGTTAATCTAGTTAATTACTATGACAACTACAATTTTGATTTAGATCTAATTTTTGTACCAAATGGTAATTATTATAATGAAAAAATCACAACATTAAATAAAAACCTTATTACAGGAAAAAAAATAAGAACTCTTGGAAGGGAAGAATGGGAAACTAATGTCTTTTTTTATGATCGAAAAGAAAGAAATATCAAAATTGTATCAAAAAACCAAACACTAGAAACATTAAATAGTATTGATTATAAGTTAGACTTTTCTGGTAAAATAATAGAAACTAAATCAATCCAAAACAAAACCAATGTAACGAATTCATTTACATCAACAGATGAATATAGCTATGATAAAAATGACAGACTTGTTAAACATCAACAGTATGTAAACAATAAACCTAAAGAACTTATTTCAGCACTTAAATACGATGAATTAGGTAAGCTAATTGAAAAGAAAGTTGGTGGCAGTACAAATTTAATTTTAAATGGAATCTCAAATAATGATGGATTACTTCTAAAGTCAGGGTCAACAAACTCATGGACAAATGCGACATTGTATTCTCAGAATGGAATAAAAAAAGGGAAACTTAGCTTTGTTGCAAAATCAATGACAGGTTATCTTCGCATTGGACTATCCTATAATCCATCAATTACAAATTATAATCAAATTAATTACAGTTTTAATTTATCAAACTCTGATTTATTAAGGGTTGTTGAAAATGGTACCACTAAACTTTCAACTTATTATCATACCAATGATTTGCTAGAAATTGAGAGAAAAAACGATGAAATAATATACAAAAGAAATGGAATAAAAATATATTCTTCTTCGATAACAAGTGTTAATAAACTTTATGCAGATGGGCATTTTTATATAAATAACAGTACTGTTTCCAATCTTTCAATTGAAGATTATGACTATGAAAGTATCTCTGCTTTGCAAAAAATAGATTATAAGTATAACATTCAAGGAGACTTGACAAAAATTAACGATGTTAATACACTTGGAGATGATTTATTTGCTTTAGAAATAAGAAGAAATAATCCAACAACAACCGGTACACCATTGTATAATGGAAATGTGAGTCAAATACATTGGAAAACAGCAAATGATAATCAATTACGTTATTACGATTATAGTTATGATAAGATTAATAGAATTAAAAACGCTAAGTTTTATAATGTAGATAATCCATTACAAAACGATAGTTTTAACTTGCATACTGTTAATTACGATAAAAATGGAAATATAACATTTTTACATAGAGCAGGAGATAAAATGAATCAGGCTAATTTAGAATGGATGGATTTTATGACATATTCTTATGAAGGGAATCAATTGAAAAGGGTTAAAGAAGAAGGTCATGGTTATTTTGGGCATATTACAGAAGTTATAGCTTCAGATGTAACACCGCAATATGAATATGATGTAAATGGGGATTTAACAAAGGACAGAAACAAAAAAATAACTAACATTAGTTATAACCATTTAAGTTTACCAGTACTAATTACATTTGAAGGAACCGCAACAAAAACTATAGAATATGTATATGATGCATCTGGGAAGAAGCTTCAAAAAGTGGTGAATAATAACGGAAATATAACTACTACAGAATATGGCAATGGTTGTGTCTATAAAAAAGTAAACTCAAATCCTACAACATTAGAATACATTCAACAGGCTGAAGGATATATAATTCATAATAATGGCAGTCATAATTATGTTTACAACCATACTGACCATTTAGGGAATATTCGTTTAACTTATACTGATTCTAATCATGATGGTGTTGTGACTACAACAGAAATCTTAGAGGAGAATAATTATTATCCTTTTGGGATGAAACATAAAGGGTATAATAATGTTTATAATCCAATAGGAAGTACTACTTATAAATATGGTTTTGAAGGACAAGAACATCAAGAAGATTTTGATTTAAATTGGGTTCAATTCAAATGGAGAAATGAAGACCCTGCAATAGGAAGATTTTTTAATATCGATCCACTAGCTGAAAAATACAGTTATCAATCTACATATCAGTTTGCATCTAATCAACCTATACATGCAATGGAGTTAGAAGGTATGGAAAGTGATGAAGATTTAAATTATGAAGGTCCTGGTTGGGATGGTTGTGAAGGTCCAGCAGATGGCACTATGCTTAATGAATATGTCGGTTATGGTCAATATGGAGGTCGTGGAATAGGAGATGAATATGACGATGATTTATTAGGAGGAATTGACATAGATCAGGATTATGAAGGCAGCTATGGTGACGAGAATCTTGGGTCTTCTGCATTACGAATGGGTTCTAATTTTATACCTATATTGGGTTCTAGTTTAGATATTTATGAAGGAATAAGGGATGGTGATGGCTGGCAAGTAGCAATGGGCATTGGCTTTTTAGCCTTAGATATTGTTACTTTGGGAAGTAGCTCTGTTGTAAAAGGAAGTGTTGTGACAGCTGTTAAAGCAACTAAAAATGTTGATAAATTAGTTGATATTTATAAAGGCGTTAAGAATACAGGTAATTACTTTGGGCAATCTGTAAATTTAGCAAAAAGATATTCAAAAAAGGCACTTAGAGAAGAATTTACAAAAGCACCAGAAATATTAACTAAAGTTCCTAAAAGGTTAGCAAATGCAGTAGAACAACAGTTAATCTCTATTCATGGTACAACAAAATATGGTAATGGTTTTGGAGGAAATAAACGATTACAAATGTCTTTAAAAAACCAGATAAAAGATAAAGACTTAATGAAGGAAGCAATGGATTTTCTTGATAGTAATGTGCCTGGTTGGATGGGATTATAAATAAAATTTTATGAAAAAAATAATATTAAAAAGTGGTAATGTATTACAAATAAAACTAAATCATAATTTAGGGTATATTTATGCAAAAGTTGTAAATATGTGTGATTTTTCTGAATATGACCTTTCAACTACATTTCATTTAATTATTTATCCTTATAATTATATTGTCAAAAATGAAAAAGATTATTCCGAAGAAGATTTTATAAAATCTGAACCTTTAACTGGTCCTCTTTTTGTTGATGATATAATATGGGCAATTCGAAAAGATATTTACAAAATTAAAGGTGAGGTATCTTTAAAAGACTACGAAAAAAGGTTGCCTGCTTTTAGAGGTTTTACATCTACAGTGTTTAAGCTTCATTATTTTGAAGATGAAGCAACTGACTGGAACTATTTTGAAAAAGGCTCGCCATTTAAAAGAATTGCAACTACTTATGATAAGGTAAAGCATTTAGAAGGTAATGTTGCATTAGATCATAAGGATGTTGAAATGAGATTATCTATGGAAGTTCTTTATCGTTCTGAAAAAGAAATTAAAGATTTTTACAAGCTGGAAGATTGGACAGAGTTAAGATTATATAATAATATGCTATTTAAAACTCCGTTTAATGAAGTACAAGATGATGCAAAAGGGAGAGTAATATAGCTTCTATTATTTCCAAATAATGCACATAAACTTTTTATACAAGTTATTATTTTTATTATTATCAACTCTTTACTTGTCTTACAATGACACTAATGCAGTATTTTCAAAAGGTAAAGAGGGATTAAAAAGGAGTAATGTAGATACTGTTTTAGTGTTACAAGTTAAAGAGAAGGTAATTTACTATAATGAGGCACATTCATAATTAATTAAATACGTGCTTATCAGTTGTTTAATTTGTAGGCACATTCACAATTAAATAAATACTTGCTTATCAGTTATTTAATTTGTATTTTAGAAGAAATAAACCCCGAGAATGCTCAAAAAGAGTCAAAAACGGGGTTTTCTTTTAAATATGTATGTCAAAAATAATACGAATAAGTGAATTTCAGCACAAATTGCCTTTAAATATTATCAATGAAGATTTTAATGTTTTTTATGAGCAATTTCTAAAGTCTGATTTAGGTAAAATTCATCTAGCTACACCTTTTTCAGAACTTTCTCAAAGTTTTAAATTGAAAGCGTGCAAAAAAGGTCCAGATTGCATTTTTAGTACTAAAGGTAAGATTGCCTTGATGATGCTAAAAAACTATTATGGTTGTTCTGATGCTAAACTAATCGAGTTGTTAAACGGAAATGTTTACATGCAATACTTTTGTGATATTGTATTACCTCTAGATTCCCCGCTTACAAATTTTAAAATAGTTAGCCAAATAAGAATGGAATTAGCCAAAAAATTAGATGTTCGAAAAGTTCAAGAAACATTAGCTAAAAGCTGGCTACCTTATATGAATGATTTAGACAAAGTCTTGATAGATGCCACTTGTTATGAGAGTGAGTTGCGTTTTCCTACCAATGAGAAACTACTTTGGGAATGTATTGTGTGGAATTATAATCAAATGAAATCATTATGTGGCATTTTAAAAATAAAACTTCCAAGAACCAAATATATTGATTGGTGTAAACGCTACAATGAGTATTCTAGAAAAAGAAAAAAAACAGCAAAGCAACGAACAAAAATGACTCGTGGTCTTCTGAAATTATTATATAAACTTAATGGAGAATTGAGTAAAATTGAAAATCAATATTCCTTTGAGCCAACCACAAAATACAGCAAACAACGCAGAATAATCCGTCTTATTTACCAACAACAATCAAAAATTTTTGCAACAGGAAAAAGCGTTCCCGATAGAATTGTTAGCATAAATAAAAGTTATATTCGCCCAATTGTGCGTGGTAAAGAAGTAAAACAAGTAGAATTTGGAGCAAAAGTAAATAAAATTCAAATTGATGGAATCAATTTTATAGAACATATAGAATACCGTGCCTTTAACGAAGGAACTCGATTTCAAAACAGTATATTTTGCGCACAAAATCTAACTAAAACTAAAGTAAGAATTACTGGAGCTGATGCTATTTATGCCACAAATAAAAACAGAACTTTTTCGTCCACAAATAACATACAAACAGACTTTGTTAGAAAAGGAAAAGCTGGAAAACACGAAGAGCATAGAAAGAAGCTAGCCTCAGAAATTAAAAAAGAAAGAGCTACTCGATTAGAAGGTAGTTTTGGCAAAGAAAAAGAGCACTATAATTTACGAAAGATAAAAGCTAGAACCAAGAAAAGTGAAATGCTTTGGATTTTTTTCGGAATACATACAGCTAATGCTAAAGAAATAGGAAGAAGAATTTACAAAAATCAAACACAACTAGCAGCGTAAAGTATTCAAAAAAATACTTTATAGGAAAAGTGCGTCTTGTTGAGAAATATCAAATTTAAAAATCATAAAAACATATAATTTTTACTACAAAATAAAAAACCTCAATTATATTAATATGAATTGAGGTTTTTATTTAAAGTATTTTTCAAAAAATCTTGTTACTTCTGAATTTGCCTTTGTATTTTAGAAGAAAAAACCCCGAGAATGCTCAAAAAGAGTCAAAAACGGGGTTTTCTTTTAAATTTCTATGTCAAAAATAATAAGAATAAGTGAATTTCAGCACAAATTGCCTTTAAATATTATCAATGAAGATTTTAATGTTTTTTATGAGCAATTTCTAAAGTCTGATTTAGGTAAAATTCATCTAGCTACACCTTTTTCAGAACTTTCTCAAAGTTTTAAATTGAAAGCGTGCAAAAAAGGTCCAGATTGCATTTTTAGTACTAAAGGTAAGATTGCCTTGATGATGCTAAAAAACTATTATGGTTGTTCTGATGCTAAACTAATCGAGTTGTTAAACGGAAATGTTTACATGCAATACTTTTGTGATATTGTATTACCTCTAGATTCCCCGCTTACAAATTTTAAAATAGTTAGCCAAATAAGAATGGAATTAGCCAAAAAATTAGATGTTCGAAAAGTTCAAGAAACATTAGCTAAAAGCTGGCTACCTTATATGGATGATTTAGACAAAGTTTTGATAGATGCCACTTGTTATGAGAGTGAGTTGCGTTTTCCTACCAATCAAAAACTACTTTGGGAATGTATTGTGTGGAACTATAATCAAATGAAATCCTTATGTGGCATTTTAAAAATAAAACTTCCAAGAACCAAATATATTGATTGGTGCAAACGCTACAATCAGTATTCTAGAAAAAGAAAAAAAACAGCAAAGCAACGAACAAAAACGACTCGTGGTCTTCTGAAATTATTATATAAACTTAATGGAGAATTGAGTAAAATTGAAAATCAACATTCCTTTGAGCAAACCACAAAATACACTAAACAACGCGGAACAATCCGTCTTATTTACCAACAACAATCAAAAATTTTTACAACAGGAAAAAGCGTTCCCTATAGAATTGTTAGCATAGGTAAAAGTTATATTCGCCCAATTGTGCGTGGTAAAGAAGTAAAACAAGTAGAATTTGGAGCAAAAGTAAATAAAATTCAAATTGATGGAATCAATTTTATAGAACATATAGAGTACCGTGCCTTTAATAAAGGAACTAGATTTCAAAACAGTATATTCAGCGCACAAAATCTAACTAAAACTAAAGTGTCTAACTTTTTGGGTGCAGTCTAAATTTTAGACAACCTTTTTTATTCAATTTAATCTTACCTTTGCATTGATAAAGAAAGACTATGTTAGAAAAAAAAGAACATCAATTTGAAAAAACAGCCATTGTTGGTATTGTAACACAAAACCAAGATGAGGAAAAATTGAGAGAATATCTAGATGAGCTAGAATTCCTTACTTTCACTGCTGGAGGTGAAGTCGTGAAACGTTTTTCTCAAAAAATGGACAAACCAAATCCTAAAACATTTGTAGGAACTGGAAAGCTAGAAGAGATTAATTACTATATTAAAGACAATGACGTTAAAACAGTAATTTTTGATGATGAATTAACACCTTCACAATTAAAAAACATTACAAAAGAATTAGACTGTAAGGTTTTAGACCGCACCAATTTAATTTTAGATATTTTTGCACAACGTGCACAAACCTCCTATGCTAGGACACAAGTTGAATTAGCTCAATGTCAATATTTACTTCCAAGACTTACAGGTATGTGGACGCACCTTGAGCGTCAACGTGGAGGGATTGGAATGCGTGGTCCTGGTGAGACAGAAATTGAGACCGACAGACGTATTGTTAGAGATCGAATTTCATTATTAAAAGAAAAAATAAAAACGATAGACAAACAAATGTCTGTACAACGCGGAAATCGTGGAGCAATGGTTCGAGTTGCTCTAGTTGGTTATACAAACGTTGGTAAATCAACTTTAATGAATGCTGTTGGAAAAAGTGATGTATTTGTAGAAAATAAATTATTCGCTACTCTAGATACAACAGTTAGAAAAACAGTAATTAGAAATTTACCGTTTCTTTTAAGCGATACTGTAGGTTTTATTAGAAAACTACCAACACAACTGGTTGAATCCTTTAAAAGCACCTTAGATGAAGTTAGAGAGGCTGATTTACTGCTTCATGTGATTGACATTTCTCATCCTGATTTTGAAGATCATATCGCTTCGGTTAACGAGATATTAAAAGATATTAAAAGTGACAATAAACCCACTATTATGGTTTTTAATAAAATTGACGCATACAATCCTGTTTATTTTGATATTGATAATTTAGAAATTGAAAAAGAATCTAAACATTATACTTTAGAAGAGTGGAAACAAACTTGGATGAGTAAGATGGGAGAAACCAATACCTTGTTTATTTCTGCAACTGATAAATTAAACTTTGAAGAATTTAGAGAAAAAGTATATGAAGCCGTAAGAGAAATTCACATTACTCGATTTCCTTATAATAAATTCTTGTACCCAGAGTATAATGAAGCACTTGACACAGAATAACAAAAAAAGACCTCGAAAATGAGGTCTTTTTTGCTTTGTGAATAAATCCTTAAATTAAAATCCATAATTAAATCCTAAACCAAATACTTCTCTAATTTGAACATATTTGGAAGCATTGTCATCTTTTATAACTTGGAAAGCTAAGTTAGTTGATATGTATTTATTAATTTTCATCACTAAATTCATTTGATAATCTATATCTACATTTTGTGGTTTATCTAAATAATTAGAATAAAGATTCAAAATGTTTTCCATGGAAACATTCTTCATTATATTAAACTTGTAATATCCGTTTAAAGCAGCTCCAAATTCGAATCGAGAAGTTTTACCTTGTTCTACTCCAAAAGCTGAACCGAATTCTGTGAAATGTTTGTGAACAAAAATCAAACGAGAAGTTGCAGGAGCAAAATTAAACTTCAAATTATCACTTTTTTTCCATAATAAACCTGGCCCTGCTTGAAGATAGGCAGGAGAGAAAAAATGAGAAATAGTTACTCTTTGCTCAAAATCATCTGTTAATTCCGGTGTTCCATTATCATTTGTAACCTTTTTAAATCCAGCATCCATTTGAGTTCTAAAATTTAAAAATGCAGAATAAAACCAATAACCCTTTGCTTTTTTTCCTAATAAAGAAGTAAATTCTAAACGGTCATCAGACTTAGTAGTTTCCTGCCCTTTAATTTTAGTTAAACCGTAAGACGCAATAAATTTATTATCCCAAATTAAATCAGAAGTTTTATAATTAAAATCATAATTTAATCCAGCATTACCTGCTATATTAGAAGTCCCACCTCCTAACCATTCATTATTAAAGGCCGATTGATTAAAAAGGAAAACAAAATTCCCTGCTCTTTTCCAACCAGAATACGTTGTATCCACCGCTTTTTTTGCAGCTTCTGCTGTAACATTAATCAATTCGCCTTCTGTCTTTTGAGCATAAATACCTACCGAAGCAAATATAAATGCAAATAATAATGTTTTTTTCATTCGTAATCGTTTATTTTTTTATAAAACAAAGTTAGCATTATAAAATAAATAATGATTTGTGTATAGATAAACCAAAAGAAATTCATCGATTAACGGTAAAAAATAAACGATTAACGGTTATTTCGATTTAAATAAAGGTACAGCTGAACAAGCTTCACCAAACATAATACTTTTTGCAAATGGGCAAATTTTTTGAATAGCAAGTGTATAAATTTCTTGTGGAACATCTTTTTTAGAACAACCTTTCAAAATTAAAGGTTTATCTTTAAAAAGAGTATAATCGATTAAATTTAAAACTTTAGTATAATGAACCAATAAATAAGCCAATCTATTGCCATGTACAACTTGTATAGCATAGGGAAATAGATAAGAAGCTATTAATGCAAATGTCCAAGCGGGCAAAATTGCGTCTGTGCTACAAAAAAGTGTTACTCCTTTATTAGAGTACTGGTTCCAATCGAAGGTTTTTAGATTTTCTCTAAAATCTTTCTCTTTTAAAATAAAACCTTCATGAAGCCATTGAGAAATATCTAATGAAATAATTTCTTCTTTTGGAAAATAATCTTCCAAATCAAAAACTTCTAATTTACTATTGGCAACTTTATTTATAATTTCTTTTTCCATAATCTCTTTTATTGATATCCTTCAGCTTGTAGGGTAAATAATTCAGCATATAAACTTTTATTATTCATCAACTCTTCATGTGTTCCAGCTTCTAAAATCTTACCATCAGCTAAAACTATAATTCTATCTGCCTGACGAACCGTACTAAATCTATGAGAAATTATTATACTTGTTTTATTTTCGATTAAATGTATGAAACGTTCAAAAACTTCACTTTCGGCCTTAGCGTCTAAAGCAGAAGTAGGTTCATCTAATATCATTACTTCAGCATTTTTCATATATGCTCTAGCTAATGCAATTTTTTGCCATTGTCCGCCCGACAACTCTTGCCCTTTAACAAAGCGTTTTCCGAGTTGTTGTTCATAGCCCAAAGTTAATTCAGACACAACCTCATCTGCTAAACTTAATTGAGCTGCTTTTTCAATTCGTTCTTGGTTATTAATCTCATCTATCTTTCCAATAGCAATATTTTCTTTAACCGAAAATTCATAGCGAAAGAAATCCTGAAATAAAACCCCAAAATAGGCTTGATATTCTTTTTTATTATATTTATTAATATTGATGCCTTCAAGCAAAATTTCACCAGAAGTTGGCTCATAAAAACGAAGTAATAGTTTTGTAAGTGTCGTTTTCCCTGCTCCATTTTGTCCAACAAAAGCAATTTTCTCACCAGCTTTAATAACAAAACTTACATCTTTGAGTATCTGTTGTTCAGATTCAGGATAAGCAAAATAAACATTTTTAAATTCAAAACCAATTTCGATTTTAATAGGCAATGGTATATTCTCTTTTACTTTAGGTTCGCAAATAATATCAATAAAATCAAAATAATCCTTCAAATACAAAGCACTTTCAGAAATTCTTGTGAATCTTGCAAAGAAATCTTGTAAACTCTTCATTAATCTATTAAAACTACCAGATAGAAATGTTAATTCTCCTAATGTAATTACCCCAGACAAAACACGATAGATTATAAACACATAGGCTGCATAATAACTTATAGACCCTAAAACATTAAACAAAAAACCATAAGCGGAACGCTTTACAACTAGTTTTTTATTCAAGTTAAAATATTTATTGGCTAAGTTTTTAAAACGTTGAACAATAAAATCAGTTAGTCCAAATAGTTTTATCTCTTTAGCTGTTTTATCATTTGCCCCAATATATCTTAGATAATCTAACTCTCTTCTTTCTGATGTCCAACTTCTTGCTAAAGAATATTGTTGTTGACTAAAACGTATTTCATTAATAAAAGATGGAATAATACTTAATACTAATAAAATGATTAAATAAGGTTCAAAATAAATCAAACCAATAACCAAAGTAATAATAGATATTGTTGTTTGTGCTTGCCCTAAAACATTCGACATTAAGTCCACTCTCCCCATGGTTTGTGTTCTCGCTCTTTCTAGTTTGTCATAAAATTCAGGATTTTCAAGAAGACTAATATCTATTTCATTCGTTTTTTCAATGATTTGAATTGACGTTTGAATGTTGTATTGATCTCCAAGAACACCATCCGTTAAAGAAATAGCTCTACTTACTAAATCGGAAAGAATTACTAGTGCAAATTCAACAACTACTAACTTCCATAAATAATTATAATCAGTTTGAGCAGTTGTTGTAATATGAATAATCTCGTCTATTATTACTTTTCCTATCCAAAGTATAACGACCGGTAACAATGCTGCAATTATTCTACAAAATGCAGAAACAAGAAATAACTTTTTATTTGTTTTCCAGATTTCTTTAAAGAATCTTGGTATAAAAAAAAGAGATTTAAAAGTGTCTTTTAAACCTATTTTTTCTTTATCACTCAATGATTTGGGTTGAAAACGTACCATTTTTAAATTTTTCAGTCACAATTTATAGTCACATATAATTGTGACTGAAAATGTAACACTTTTTAAAGCATTCCTAATTCTAATTTTGCTTCTTCACTCATTAAATCTTTACTCCAAGGCGGATCGAAAGTAATTTCTACTTCACAAGTTTTTACCTCATCTATAGATTTTACTTTTTCTTCAACTTCTAAAGGTAATGATTCTGCTACGGGACAGTTTGGTGAAGTTAATGTCATTAAAATTTTAACATCATTATCTTCATTAATCATAACATCATAAATTAATCCTAATTCATAAATATCTACAGGGATTTCTGGGTCATAAATACTTTTTAAAACCTTTACAACATTTTCCCCTAAGTTTATCTCGTCTTTAAATTCTTCCATTATTATTTTTCTTGTTTTGCCTATTGCAATATCTAATTATTTTAGTTTACTGCTTTGCTTGGAATGCTAAAGCATACATTTTTATCTTTTTAATCATTGAAACTAATCCATTGGCTCTTGTTGGAGACAAATGCTCTTTCAGACCAATTTCATCAATAAAATCGGTATTAGCATCTAAGATAGCTTGAGGAGATTGATTTGAAAAAGCACGAATTAATATTGCAATAATTCCTTTTGTTAAAATAGCATCACTATCTGCAGTAAACACTATTTTATCTTCAATCATTTCTCCGTTAACCCAAACTTTAGATTGACAACCTTTAATAATATTATCTTCTGTTTTGAGACTTTCGTCTATTAAAGGTAGCGTTTTCCCTAATTCTATGATATATTCATAGCGCTGCATCCAATCATCAAACATAGAGAACTCTTCAATAATTTCTTCTTGTATGGCTTGTATATTCATTTTTTTAATTTAATTTTTTGGCAATTCTCAAAAGAGTATTAACTAACTTTTCAATATGTGCTGGTGGAGTGCCTCCATCAAAATCTGGAGTTAAAAATTCTTTTTCACCTTTGGTAATTTTTAAGCTCGTAATTGGAGCAGCATCATAAAAACGTTTTTCAGAAGGTGCTTTTAAATTTGGCAATTCTTCAACATTAATTGCTTTATAATCATTCTGAATTGCTTCATAATCTTCTGCTTTTAATTCCCAAAAAACAGGCTTAGCTTCTCTTGCGCTCTGGACATAAATCCTTTTTCCTTCAATTGTTATCATTCTAAAGAACCCTCTAGATGAAGATTCATAAACGATCAAAGGTAACTCTTGATTCTCACTCATAGTACTTGGTTTTTCAGAAACAATAGTTTTTTCAGTATTTTCTCCCACTAAAACTGTATCAGTAGCTTTCTTTTGGCAATTACAACTAGCGAATGTAATTAGTAACGTTGATAAAATGGTAATTAATTTCATATGTTTAGAATTTGTTTTTATTTGTAACATATGTTATCGCTTTTAATCTTTTGTGTTTATTTCACTAAATACTTTTAAATTTGTGTTTGGTGAATTTTGCTTGCAACAAACAATTATTTTTAATGGCGATTTCATAATATTATTTATGACAACATCGTTATAGCTCTTTTAACTGCTTCTACAAATATATCAATTTCTTCTTTAGAATTATAAAAAGCAAAACTTGCTCTTATTGTCCCAGGAATTTTAAAGAAATCCATAATTGGCTGTGCACAATGATGTCCAGTTCGTACAGCTATTCCTAATTTATCTATAATCGTGCCAATGTCATACGGATGAATACCTTCAACATTAAAAGATATTACAGAAGCTTTTCTATTTAAATCTTCAGGTCCATAGATTGTTAAATTTTCTATTTCCTGAAGACTTATAGTAGCATACTCTAATAATTCCCTTTCTTGTTTTGCAATTGCATCAAAGCCAATAGCATTCATATAATCTATTGCTACTCCAAAAGCGATTCCTCCACATATGTTTGGCGTTCCCGCTTCAAATTTATGAGGTAAATCTGCATAGGTAGTCTTTTCAAAAGTTACTGTTGCAATCATTTCACCTCCACCTTTGTAGGGCGGTAATTTTCGTAACCATTCTTCTTTGCCATATAACATACCTACACCTGTTGGTCCACACATTTTGTGTGCAGAAGTAACATAGAAATCGACATCTAAAGCTTGTACATCTGGTTTTAAATGCGGGCAAGCTTGTGCTCCATCAATTAAAACGGCCGCACCCACTTCATGTGCTTTTTCGATTATGTATTCTATAGGATTTAAAGTACCTAATGCATTCGATATATGATTACAAAAAACCAATTTCGTTTTATCTGAAAGCAATTTATCATATTCCGACATTATTAATTCTCCATGAATATCCATTGGAATAACTTTCAAAACAGCACCTGTATGTTCACATAACATTTGCCATGGTACAATATTACTATGATGCTCTAATGCTGAAACAACAACCTCATCATTTTTTTGTAAAATTGACGCAAACCCATTAGCTACTAAATTAATGCTTTCTGTGGTTCCCGAAGTTAAAATTATCTCATAGTTCTGCTTTGCATTAAAGTGCTTTTGAATCTTCAAACGCGCTTCTTCATAAGCATCTGTTGCTAACTGGCTTAAGGTATGCACTCCACGATGAATATTAGCGTTGTATTTGGAATAATAATCAACAATAGCATCAATTACTACTTGTGGTTTTTGAGAAGTAGCTCCATTATCGAAATATACTAGTTGTTTTCCATTTACTTTTTGAGATAAAATAGGAAAATCGGCTCTTACTTTTTGAATATCAAACATTGTAAATCAATTTGGCTACAAATTTACAACTTGATTATTTAAAATTGGAATAAATAAAGGTTAAAATGGATATAAAAAACATTAAAAAATCATATTGTCTTTAATTAAGAACATTGATTATATAATATGCAACAAAAGCCCTTAAACGGGCTTTTATTATATGTTATTTATCTTATAATTCTACAAATCAAAACCCATTTTTACACCTAACTTGGTAGCAATAATTTTTGTAATTCTTTGTTTTAATTCTGGGATCTTAATACTTGAAATAACTTCATTTGAAAAAGCATACATTAATAATGCACGTGCTTCTTTTTTAGGGATTCCACGTTGTTGCATATAAAACATGGCACTTTCATCTAATTGACCAATTGTACAACCATGTGAACACTTAACATCGTCTGCAAAAATTTCCAATTGCGGTTTTGCGTTAATAGTTGCTTTTTCACTAATTAAAATATTATTGTTTTGCTGAAAAGCATTTGTTTTTTGTGCTTCTTTCTCAACATATATTTTACCATTAAAGACTCCTGTAGCACTATCTCCAAAAATCCCTTTATAATCTTGATGGCTTTCACAGTTTGGTTGCGCATGATGCACTAAAGTATAATGATCTACATGTTGTTTATCTCCAATAATTGTAATCCCTTTCAAAGTAGAATCTATACGCTCTCCAAAATGATAGAAATTCAAATTATTTCTTGTAATATTTCCTCCAAAAGAGAAAGTGTGCACAGAAACTCTACTTTCTTGTTTTTGAGAAACATAAGTATTATCGATCAAATTAGCGGTCTGAACGTCATTCTGAATTTTGTAATAATCTACATTGGCTCTTTTTTGAGCAAAAATTTCAGTAACAGAATTTGTTAATACTGGATTTTCATTCAAACTTTGATGACGTTCGATAATTTGCACATGTGCATTTTCACCAACCACAATTAAATTTCTTGGTTGCGTCATTATAGCTGCTTCATTTCCTGTCGAAAAATAAATCATCTCAATAGGCTTATCGGCCACCTTACCTTTTGGAATATTTATGAAAGCACCTTCTTGAGCAAAAGCTGTATTTAGGGACGTTAAACTTTCATCTTTTTTAGCCACTTGGTTAAAGTAAGTTTCTAATACAAGTCTATATTTCGGTTTTGTTAACACTGAAGAAAGCAAACAAACATCTATTCCTTCATGTGTAGTTGAAGACAAAAAAGAACTGAATTTTCCATCTATAAAAACCAATTTATAGGTATCAATTTCATGTAGGAAATATTTTTTCACTGCAGGAAATTCTAAAGCATTTTCATGCTTTGGAAAAACAGAAAAATCATGTTTTAAAATTGCATTAAGTGAAGTATATTTCCATGCTTCTTCTTTCTTACTTGGAAAACCCTTTGTTTCAAAGTTTTTTATAGCTTGATTTCGCACATCATGTAGCGTAGAATCAATGTCAAATTTTTCTTCTAATGCTATGTATGACGAAAGTAACTTATCTTTTAAATCCATTATTTTTTTAGTTTACAGGTTAATGTTGAATAAGATGACTGATTATTGAATTTCAGCTTTTATCCAATCATATCCTTTTTCTTCAAGCTCTAAAGCTAGTGCTGCTGTACCAGATTTAACAATTTTCCCATCCATTAACACATGAACAAAATCAGGAACAATATAATCTAATAAGCGTTGATAATGTGTTATCACAACAACAGCGTTCTCTTTACTTTTTAATTTATTTACGCCATTTGCAACAATACGCAAAGCATCAATATCTAAACCAGAATCTGTTTCATCAAGGATTGCTACTTTAGGTTCTAACATTGCCATTTGAAAAATTTCATTTCTTTTTTTCTCTCCTCCAGAAAAACCTTCATTTAAAGAACGAGAAAGGAATTTTTTATCCATTTCTAATAGTTCTGATTTTTCTCGAATTTTTTTCAACATTTCATTAGCAGGCATATCTTCTAAACCCTTAGCTTTTCTGCTTTCATTAATTGCAGTTTTGATAAAGTTTGTTACTGAAACACCTGGAATTTCAACTGGATATTGAAATGATAAGAAAATCCCTTTATGAGCCCTTTCTTCAGGAGCTAACTCAGAAATATCTTCATTTTCTAATATAATTTCACCCTCAGTAACTTCGTAGTTTTCATTTCCAGCTATAATCGAAGAAAGTGTTGACTTTCCAGCACCGTTAGGCCCCATTATAGCATGAACTTCTCCTGCTTTTACTTCAAGATTAATTCCTTTTAATATTTCTTTATCTTCAACTGAAGCATGTAAATTTTTAATTTGTAACATTGTCTTTATTTTATAAAAATGCTAATTCTATTTTTTTTGTTTGATCTATATTATCAGGATTGAAATGATCATTACCTAAATAATTCATTCCTAGATATTCAGCCGATTTTCTAAACGGTAAATAATAATCATAATCTAATGCGTTATCATGAGAATTTGATACCATACCCATATTCTTACCTCTTAGTTTTCTTCCTAATTCTTTTTCATCTCTCAATAAATTTGAAAAACGATCGAAAAAAACTTTCATTATTCCACTCATACTGTACCAATATACTGGAGAAGCAAAAAGTAAGGTTGAGTAATTTTCAATAATTTTTTTAATCAAAGGCAGGAAATCATCAGACAGATTTTTGTTTTCATAATCATAATAGGAAAAATTATAATCACTTAAATTTATTAAATCCATATTGTATTCTTCCGCAATATATTGGGCAATACGAGTAGTATTTCCATTTTTGCGTGAAGATCCTATTATAATTACTTTATCTCTCTTTAAACTATCCAACACTTCCCTCTAATGATATTTCTAATAATTTTTGAGCTTCTACAGCAAATTCCATAGGAAGCTTATTCAATACTTCCTTGCTAAATCCATTAACTATTAAAGCAATCGCTTTTTCGGTAGGAATACCTCTTTGATTGCAATAAAAAACTTGATCTTCACCTATTTTTGAAGTTGTAGCTTCATGTTCAATTTTTGCTGTTGAATTTTTACTTTCAATATAAGGGAAAGTATGTGCACCACATTCATTACCCATTAACAAGCTATCACATTGTGAAAAATTGCGTGCATTTTCTGCTCTAGAAGAAATTTGCACTAAACCTCTATAACTATTTTGTGATTTTCCCGCAGATATACCTTTTGATATAATGGTTGATTTAGTATTTTTACCTAAATGAATCATTTTAGTTCCTGTATCGGCTTGCTGGAAATTGTTGGTTACAGCAATTGAATAAAACTCTCCTATCGAATTATCTCCCTTTAAAACACAAGAGGGATACTTCCAAGTTACAGCAGAACCAGTTTCAACTTGTGTCCAAGATATTTTTGCGTTTTTTTCACACAAACCTCTCTTTGTTACAAAATTATAAACACCACCTTTTCCTTCTTTATTCCCAGGAAACCAGTTTTGAACAGTTGAATATTTTATTTCCGCATTGTCCATTGCAATTAATTCTACAACTGCAGCATGCAATTGATTTTCATCACGACTGGGTGCTGTACATCCTTCTAAATATGAAACATAACTTCCTTCATCTGCAATTACCAAAGTTCTTTCAAACTGACCTGTCCCCGCTTGATTAATTCTAAAATAAGTAGAAAGTTCCATTGGACATTTCACTCCTTTTGGAATATAACAAAAA
The DNA here is from genome assembly GCF_055384985.1 of Flavobacterium sp. KY-23415. NCBI lineage: Bacteria > Pseudomonadati > Bacteroidota > Flavobacteriia > Flavobacteriales > Flavobacteriaceae > Flavobacterium > Flavobacterium sp. KY-23415. Next base: position 1,393,816 of record NZ_AP044001.1, read on the forward strand.
CTCCCATCTGAAAAAACAGCAGAATTTAAAGCGGCATAGAAATTATCTTTAGTAGGAACCACAGTCCCTAAATGCTTGCGTACTAATTCTGGATGTTCTTTTATAGCTTCGGAAATACTCATAAAAATAATTCCTTTTTCTGCTAGTGTTTTTTTGAATGTAGTTGCTACAGAAACAGAATCAACCACAATGTCAATGGCTACATTATTGATTTTCTTTTGCTCATCAACAGAAATCCCTAACTTTTTATACATTTCTAAAAGCTCAGGATCCACATCATCTAGTGTTTTATTAGGGTCTGCTTTTTTTGGTGCAGAATAATAGGAAATTGATTGAAAATCTGGTTTTGCATAATGAACATTTGCCCATTCTGGTTCTACCATTTCCTCCCACACTCTAAAAGCATCTAGTCTCCAATCGGTCATCCATTGTGGCTCACCTTTCTTGTGTGAAATAGCACGAACAATATCTTCATTTAAACCTATCGGAAAAGTTTCCGAATCTAGTTCAGTATAAAATCCGTATTCGTATTCTTTGTTTTCTAATTCGACTTTCAAGTCGTCTTCTGTATACTTACTCATTTTTTTAGTCTTAAAATTTAAAAGTCTAAATTTTTAAAAGCATCTATGTGAACAATACTTTTATTTTTTAGACTACAATGAAAAAGATTCTCCGCAGCCACAAGTTCTTTGCGCATTTGGATTGTTAAAAACAAAACCTTTTCCGTTTAATCCTCCTGAATATTCTAATGTTGTTCCCACTAGATAAAGAAAACTCTTTTTCTCAACAGCAATTTTTACATTATTATCTTCAAAAACTTTATCATTTTCTCCTAATTCTTTGTCGAATTTTAATTCATAAGACAAACCAGAGCATCCTCCACTTTTAACACCTACTCTTACATAGTCTTGAGTAACATCAAAGCCATCCTCTTTCATCATGTCAATGATTTTTTTGCTAGCAGTATCTGAAACTTTAATCATACCTATTTTGATTTTGTCTAAATTAACTGCAAATATAATTCATATAATAGTTAATACAAGACTTCATAACATTTTTATAACTTATCGTTCAATAATTTTTATTTATAACAAGCATAAACATCAAATTCCTTTCGTTTTTTGTAAATTGCAAAAATTTTAATAAAATGAATCTTTACCCTATAGAATCTGGAAATTTCAAATTAGATGGTGGAGCCATGTTTGGAGTTGTACCGAAAGCAATTTGGAATAGAACTAATCCAGCCGACGCTAACAATCTTATTGACATTGCAGCCCGTTGTTTATTGATTGAAGATGGAGAGCGACTTATCTTAATTGACACAGGCATGGGAAACAAACAATCTGAAAAGTTTTTTGGTTATTATTCCCTTTGGGGAAACCACAACCTTGATACTTCTTTGAAAGAAAAAGGGTTTCATAGAGATGACATCACCGATGTTTTCATGACACATCTTCATTTTGACCATTGCGGTGGAAGTGTCAATTGGAACAATAGTAAAACTGGTTATGAAGTAGCTTTTAAAAACGCAAAATTTTGGACGAACGAAAACCATTGGAAATGGGCAACAGAACCAAATCCTAGAGAAAAAGCTTCTTTCCTGAAAGAAAACATTATGCCAATGCATGAAAGTGGGCAATTGAACTTCATCAATAGAGCAGAAAATGGATTTTTAGAAAAAAGTGATTTAGACTTCGGTATATTCTTTGCGGATGGACATACTGAAAAACAAATGATCCCTATGATTAACTATAAAGGAAAGACCATTTGTTTTATGGCAGATTTATTACCGACTGCTGGTCATATTCCATTACCCTATGTTACTGGATATGACACTAGACCTTTATTGTCTATGACCGAAAAAGATATTTTCCTAAGAAAAGCTGTTGAAAACAATTATTATCTTTTTCTTGAACATGATGCTCACAATGAAATTATAACATTACAAGACACTGAGAAAGGAATTCGTTTAAAAGATGTTTTTAAGTGTAATGAAATCTTAAAATAGTGTTAACAATACAATAAAATGTAACATATAAAGTCGATTTTTGTCAAATTAATATTAATATAATCAGATTAAAAAACCAAATACATGAGAAATTTAAAGCCAATCTATTTATCAGCAGCTTTTGCTTTAGCATTAGCTAGTTGTGGTGGTGCAAAACAAATGATTTCTACTCCTGTAGAAAATGTAGATAATTTAGCCTTAAAAGTTACTCCTTTAGCAGAAAAAGATTTACAAAGATGGAGTCATTTAGATCTAGTTAAAGATACAGTTCCTGGAATGAGCGTTGACAAAGCCTATGCTGAACTTTTAAAAGGAAAGAAAAGCACAACTGTAGTGGTTGGAATTGTAGATTCTGGAGTAGATACACGTCATGAAGATTTAAAAAGTGTAATTTGGGTAAATCCAAAAGAAATTGCAGGAAACGGTAAAGACGATGACAACAATGGCTATATTGACGATATCAACGGATGGAATTTCCTTGGAGACAGCAACAACGAGCAATTAGAAATGACTCGTATTGTTAAAAAAGGACCTGGAACACCAGATTATGACAAAGCAAAAGCCGAATTAGATGGTGAATTAAAAGAAGCAATGGGGCAAAAAATGTTCTATGAAAGTCTTTTAAAAGGAGGTAAAGATTTACAAACTTTTTTAAAGAAAGAAGATTTCACTGCTGAAGACTTAAAGGCAATGAAAACTGATAATGAAGAATTAAACAACTCAAAAAACTTCTTTTTAACTAGAGTATTTCCAAGATCAACTGTTGCAGAATTTATGGAACAAGTTAAAGGAGGTATTAATCATTTTAATGATCAATTAAACTATAACTTTAATGTTGATTTCGATGGTCGTAAAGTAGTTGGAGACAATCCAAATGATATTAACGATACTAAATATGGTAACAATAATGTTATTGGTTTAAATCCAGAAGACGCATTACACGGAACTCACGTTGCTGGTATTGTTGCACAAGTAAGAAACAATAAAAAAGGTGGAGATGGTGTTGCTAACAATGTTAAAATCATGGCAATTAGAGCTGTCCCTAACGGAGATGAATATGACAAAGACATTGCTTTAGGAATTCGTTATGCTGTTGATAATGGAGCAAAAGTAATTAATGGTTCTTTCGGGAAATATTATTCTCCTAATAAAGAATGGGTTCAAGATGCATTAAGATATGCTGCTAAAAAAGACGTTTTAGTTATTTTTGCTGCTGGAAACGATTCTAAAGACTTAGATGTAATCAATAAATACCCAAGTGATTCATATGATGGAGCAGAAGAAATTTCAGATAACGTGTTAATTATTGGTGCTTTAGCTCCTAGTTATGGGTCTAAAATGGTAGCTTCCTTCTCTAACTATGGTTCAAAAAATGTTGACATTTTTGCACCAGGAGTTCAAATTTATGCTACTACACCAAACCAATCTTATAAATACCTACAAGGAACATCTATGGCATCTCCTAACGTTGCTGGAGTAGCTGCTTTAATTCGTTCTTATTATCCTAAATTATCAGCTAAACAAGTGAAACAAATAATTATGGATAGCGGAACACCTTTAAAAAACAATGTAACTGTTGGTGCAGATGACAAAAAACACCAAGCAAGTTTTTCTACTGTTTCAAAAACTGGAAAAATAGTAAATGCCTACAATGCATTATTAATGGCAGAAAAAATGTCAAAATAATAAATCACGATAATTAATAAACAAACCACAAAGAAGACAAGCGTTAACTTTGTGGTTTTTAATTTTAAAACAATGAAAAAATTTCTATTAATAACTTTGCTCTCCGCATTAAGTTTTGGGCAAAACAATCCAAACCCAGGCTATTGGCAACAACATGTTGATTACAAAATGGAATTGGATATGAATGTTAAAAATTTTCAATACAATGGAAAGCAAGAATTAGTTTACACAAACAATTCAGCAGACACATTACATAAAGTTTTTTACCATCTCTATTTTAATGCTTTTCAACCAGGAAGCGAAATGGATAGCCGTCTAAAAACCATAGCAGATCCAGACAAAAGAATGGTTAAAACATTTAAAGTAGCAGACAAAGAAGTAAAAGAAAGTAGAATTAGCACTTTAAAACCCGAAGAAATTGGTTATTTAAAAATCAAAAACTTTAAACAGAACGGTAATGATGCTAGAACAAAAGTTATAGGAACAATTTTGGAAGTAACATTAAACCAACCTATTTTACCAAAACAGAAAACAACATTTACACTCGATTTTGAAGGACAAGTACCTTTGCAAGTGAGACGTTCGGGAAGAAATTCTGAAGAAGGAGTTGCATTATCTATGACACAATGGTATCCTAAAATGGCGGAATATGACTTTGAAGGATGGCATGCAGACCCATATATTGGAAGAGAATTTCACGGTGTTTGGGGAAATTTTGATGTCAAAATCAACATCGATAAAAACTATACTATTGGTAGTACAGGATATCTACAAAACAAAAACGAAATTGGCCATGGCTATCAAGATAAAGGTGTAGAAGTAAAACACTCCAAGAAAACGAAAACATTAACTTGGCATTTTATAGCGCCTAACGTTCATGATTTTGCTTGGGGAGCTGACGACAATTACATTCATGATATCACAATTGGACCAAACAATGTCGAATTGCATTTCTTTTATAAGAATAAGGCAGAAAATTTAGAAAATTGGAAAAACTTACAGCCAAAAACTGCAGAAATATTAGATTATTTAAATAAAAGTGTTGGCGAATATCCATACAAACAATATTCTGTTATTCAAGGAGGAGATGGCGGAATGGAATATGCAATGTGCACCTTAATTACAGGAAATAGAAGTTTCGGAAGCTTAGTTGGTGTAACAGCTCACGAATTTGCACATTCGTGGTTCCAACACATTTTAGCTTCAAACGAATCTAAACATGAATGGATGGATGAAGGTTTTACTTCTTTCATTTCAGATTTAGCAATGCAAACAGTACTTCCTTCATCGGAAGATGAACAAAATCCTTTTAAAGATGCTTATAACAACTATAGGTATCTTGTGAAAACTGGAAAAGAACAACCTCTATCAACCCATGCAGACAGATATGACATTAATATGGCATATGGAATTTCTGCATATAGCAAAGGAGAAGTGTTTTTAGCACAATTAGGTTATGTTATTGGTATCGAAAACTTAATGAAGACATTAAAACGCTATTACAGCGATTATAAATTTACTCACCCAACTCCTAATGACATTAAAAGAACAGCAGAAAAAATTTCTGGAGCAAATTTAGATTGGTATTTAGTAGATTGGACGCAAACTACCAACACGATTGACTATGCTATAAATGAAGTTACTGAAGAAAGCAACAAAACTAAAATTACTCTAGAAAGAATTGGAAGAATGCCAATGCCAATAGATATTTTAGTTGTATATACTGATGGCACACAAGAAACATTTTACATTCCAAACACATTAATGCGTTGGGAAAAACCAAATCCTTATCAAGGTTTGTCTAGAACAATTTTAAACGGCTGGGACTGGGCATATCCAACATATACTTTTGAGCTAGAAAAATCAAAATCAGACATCCAAGCTGTTGTTATTGATCCAAGTGAGTTAATGGCAGATGTGGAGTTAGGAAATAATGTTTATGAAAAAGAATAATCATCCATTATTTCATTAAGAAAAGTGAGTCTAATTAGGCTCGCTTTTTTTTTGGAAGACACATTTACGTTTCTCAACTCATGCTAACCTTACAAAAGAGAAACAGAAATACAATCGAATAAATTCTCACACTTGTTTTTTACTTAGGTTAACATATTCAATCTACATCGTTTCATTTTCTTGCTGGTATTCTCTAAACTAATTTCACAAATTCAATAATTTCAGATTTTGTGTTCCTTTCATAGCAATATATACCTCATCAGAACCATTCAAAACACAAGAAACATAGCACTTCTAAAAAAAGTATATTCCTCAATAAAATCAGTACTTTCTCTACTTAAATTCCTTATAAAATCTGACAAAAAGCAGAAAAAAATCTACAAAAACGCTTACGAATTGAAAAAAATCACCCAAACTAATCAAATAATCAGCTAATTAAGAAAATAATCAAAAATATATTGTGTTTTATTTGTTATTAAGATTTATTTCTTTTATATTTGTACTCGGTTAAGCAATTAATCAAATAAAAGTTGAAAAAAATCAAATAAAAAACAATGTATTACCATCAAGAAGAAGAAAATGTCAAAAAAAGAAGTTTTTTAAATGTAAAATATTACAACGATTCATAAAAATCTTTTTCATTCTTTAAAATATACCGACTATTAAAGTGAAAGACGATACATCTGTGTATTAAAAAGATCATTATACCAAGAATGCAATAAGCACTACAGCATAAGACTTCACCCATTATAAATTCTTTACACAATTAATTTAAAAACTGAATTATTCTTAAAAACAAGAATTACTCAGCAAGGAAACGCTATGCCTAATTGCTTTACAGAAAAGAAACGTAAAACCATATAAAACAGGAATTTACCCCAAAATAATTAACAAAAATAAATTTAAATTAAATCAATATGTCAACAAAAAATGATGCGTCACAAACGCTATTTAGAATGGTGAGTTTAAGAAACCCACAATTAACCGAAATTAAAAGCAGAAACTTAGGTTTTATTCAAAGACCAAAAGGAGCAACTGGTGTTTTTGATGTTGTTATTAAAAACCGACCAGCTAATAGTGGTAAGATTAGCGCTTTGGAAGCTTATGTTAAAACATCAGAATTTCAAAAAACAGCCTTCCAATCTGAAAAAGAATTAGAAGAAGGGCCATTTGGTCAATTATTAATCATAGGGAGAAAAATAAGCCGAAAAGAAAAACTAACCGACACAGATTGGCAATTTGCAAAAGATTTTTATAAAAGTCTTATTGATACCAATAAGGAGATAACAGAAGAAGGAATAAAGATATTTGAAAAGCTATGGAGTAACTTGATTTATCAAACCATTTCTCAAAAAGATTTCTACATTAAAGAAGCTGTTACAGATATTTTAAAAGCCATTCATTTAGGTTTTGCACAAAGCATGACCATAGATGAGGATTTCAAAAGAGTCAATGGAGAAAAAACATTCGAAAACGGATTAAACGGTAAAATTGTTTTACCAAAAGAACTGTTTGTTGAAGACGAAATTCCTAACAACCAAATAGCAGCAAAAGGAAGTGCAACTACAACATTATCAAAAACTACAGAACTTCGATTAATCAACGAAGCACAAGCAACTGTACAAGTTCAAAGTGCGATTCTAAAAAAAGAAAGTCTTAAAAAATTAGAAAACGAATTAAAAACGTTCCAAAAATCATTTTTTAAACAAAAGGAAGCTGCATATAAAGTATCTTATAACACCTATCTTGAAGAAAACAAATCGGCATTAAATGAATATGAAACAATAACAAATGAAATTGAACATCTAGTAGAACAAAAAGCTTCAGAAGAAGAATTACTGCCTTTGTATGAAAAAATAAACAATCTAGCTATTGCTCCACATGAATTTACATATAAAAATGAAATTGATGTTGCCGAATTTAACACTAGGCTATCCTCAAAATCATTTGACGTAATGATAGAAACAGTTGTAAACACTGAAATACAAAATATTTCAGAACAAAAAACAGCTGAAAACTTAGAAATTCTATCTAACAGAGAAATGCGTGTTGGCGAGAGCTTAATACAAATTAACGATGATTATGAAACAATAGACGATGTATTAACAAAAATTCAAGAGGAAATTTCTAGTTTAACACAAGTTACGCTAAACAATACTCCTTTAGAACAAGAACACTATATTAACTTAGGTGGAGCAACTATCCCTGTCAATCAAAACATTGAAAGAACACCACTTGCCTATGCTGCTACAATTGGGTTAGACAGATCGGGAGCTTTTATAAGTTTTTCATTTGAAGTAGAAGACACTACTTGGAACGTTGCCACTGCGAAGATCATTGCCGATACAGATTATGGTCATTATGAAGAAAGTTATAGCAACCTACTTGTAAGAAACAACAGAATCGTTTTCCCACCTGTTTTAGTTAAAAAATTCAAAGCATCTCCAAGTTTCAAAATCGAAATTGTTTTCACAAACGAAAGAGAAGTCTTTGCACAAATAGACACTATTGCATACAACACTGTAAAAACAGGAATGCTATTATTGAAAGCTATTGATAAAAACACATCACAGAATGCTGATTCTACAAGAAAAAACTTTGGAATTAAACGATTAGGTATTGCAGATTATCTAAAGGTAGTTCAAAGCGTTCATGCCTATGTGCCAGGCTTAGTTTCTAACATAGAAAATGTAATGGCTAGTGAGCTAAGACACAAATCCTCAGTTTCTAGAGATTATTCAGAAGTAACCGATACCACTTCAAAATTTCAAGAAAACGAGAAACTTTCAGACACCTCTAAGACTTCAAGAACCGACATGCAAACTGAAATTGCTAAGGAAATTGACAAGCAAAAGAGCATAACTGCCAACACAAGATTTAGCTATGATACTGGGGTTTATAATTTCGAAATATCAGGTGGTTTTGCCAATAACACAGCACAACATGATAGCACCCGCCAAGCAGTAATGAAATCGCAAGAAGTTACTGAAAAAGCAATGGAAAGAGTGTTGACTAAAATTTCGGAAGAACGTGTACAAAAAATTATTAAAGAATATACCGAAACAAACGTACATGAATTTGACAACAGAGGAAAAGTAACCGAAACCGACAATGCAGAAGCAGCACAGCCAAAGCATATTTCAGGAGTTTATCGTTGGATTGACATTAAATATAAAAATCAGATTTATAACTACGGTAAACGCACCATGTTTGAGTTTATGATTCCAGAGCCAGCGAAATTACATCGACTTGCATTGGCAACATCTAAAGCACAAATTCTTACCGCTCCAATCGACCCAAGAAAAGCAGAAGATAGCCTAAAAATGATAGATGCTAAAACAGCTACAAAAGAATTGCTTGAATATTGGGCACAAATTTATAAAGTAGAGGTAACGTCAATTTTACCAAACACCAAACAGGTACTACATCAAGCAATTAGTCGTCCAGATACAGATAATGGTTTTGGTCCAGATTACACAAGTTTTGAAATTCCAGAAAATTATATAGGCAAAAACGCAAAATTTATTTGTAATTCAAAGAGAAATAAAGGTGGTGGAATATATGGATCTAGATATTCACTAATGGAATATAGTAACCTTAAAGGAGGTTTTATCAGTAAACTTAAATATGGGAGTGTTAATTTTGAACAAGATATTTTTGGCTTGAATGTAAGTGGCAATGTTGATTTTGGAGTAAAAGGACATAATGTTGATAATTATAATATTTCTGTAACAGTCAATTGTGAATTGAGCAGTCAATATGTTGAACAATGGAAAAAAGAAAACTTCAATGCTATAATTAATGCCTATGAAGAAGCATATGCTAACTTTAAAGAAGAACAAGCAAAATTAGACGAAGAGCAAAAGAAAAAAGAACAAGAAGCAAAAGATAAAATGGGGCAATTTTATCGCTACATGGAACACGATGTGTTAAAACACAATTGTATTGCTTACTTATTACAAGATTATGCTAATATTTTAGGAACAAGCTTTACGCAAGGCGATAAAATGGAAGATTTTCAAGTTCTTTTAGGAGAAGACCTAGACAAATATACCGCTTTAGCCAAGTTCATGGAACAAGCCTTTGAATGGGAAGTTATGGATTATACTTTTTACTCCTACTATTGGGCAAAAAGAGCAATGTGGAAAGAAATGTACATTTCAGATTCAGTAGATCCTTTGTTTAGAAGCTTTTTACAAGCAGGATTAGCCAGAGTGATTGTAACCGTGAAACCTGGTTTTGAAGATGCCGTACAGTTTTTCATGACCACTGGAAAAATATGGAACGGAGGGGAAGTACCTGTAATTGGCGACCCATTATACATGAGTATTGTAGATGAAATGAAAGCTCCAGTAGGCGAACCACAAGGAAAATACTGGATTACCAAATTACCTTCTACATTAACCATCCTACAAGATAAGTCCACTGGTTTACCTGTAGAACGACCTTTACCTATTTTCCCAGAAAATGACCCAGAACAATGCGAAAATCCAAACGAGTTGGAAAATAATTCTAGCTTTAGACTGGATGAAGCAAATTTGTTAAGATCAGATAAAACTGAAAGTACGTTACCTAAAAATTAGGATGTTTCATAAAATTTAGCGGTGTTTCAATCACCGCTAAATTTTCATTAAAAAAATTAAGTGAAATAAAAAGAAATATGGATCAGCCTAAAAAAATAAAAATAAAAGCATTAAGACTGCCTGAAAACACATTAGGATCTGTTAACCCTCAAGCTTCTAAAAATGCTTATAAAGACGACTTTTATGGAAACAACGAAAAAGATGGGGTTGACTTCCCTGCTTTGTTACAGCTAATAAACAAAGTAAACACAAATCCTAAATGCATTTTCAAATGGAACGATTTTGAAAGACAACCAACTATTCGCACATATAACACAAGAGATGGTGAAGGTGGGACAATTCAAAGAATGAAAATTACCGCTAACAACATCCCATTTACCTATAAAAACGAATTTGGTCAAACAATAGAAACAGCGTTACAAGCCAAACTTAATAGAAGAATAGATTTCATCGATTCCCAATGGGGTCATAAGATAGACATAGATGCAAAAAGAAATAAGATTTTTGCACAGTTGTCATTTTATTATGTCAATACTGAAAAATTTAGAAAAGAAGTAGAATCAACATCAAATCCGAATGATTTTAGTATAAATGATAAATATAGAGCGATTATTTTTCAAACGGAAAACTTAACCGACTTTGCCTATTTAATAAAAGAAATTGACTCAAACTATTCTGATCATATAAAAGAGAAAATAACAGAAAAAATGGTGGCGGCATTAAAAGCTACCAAAGATAAAGAAGAAATTGTGTTTCTGTTTGAAAATGCTCCAAGTTGGATTGCTGAAAACTTCACTAGCGAAGAGTTAATAAACTATTTGCAATTCATATTAAGTTATGATGTGGATGGTTTTTGGAGCGGCTATGTAGATGGAAGTTCTGCATTTATCAATGCATTAAGAGGATTTAATACACAAGAAAAATGTGTCGATTTATATACTTTTTTTAAAAACAATCCTGAGAAATTAAAAAAAATCTATCATGCATTAGATGGAACTTCCGTTTGGGAAGGAACTCAAATGGCCAACAAAACCATTTTTGCCTCTTTCCTAGTAAGTTTATGTTATGCGAATTATGATAAGTTAGAATTTGCTTCGAAAACATTTTTTATTGGTGATGGCTATAAGGTCAATACATCTGCCATAGGAGCTTTAGATTTTAATGAAACCCAATATTTTTTAAAACAGGAAAGAACAAAATTGATAACAATGATTCCATTGCCAAATTTTGCGTACTATCCTTTAATGTATGATGAAGATTTAGAAGAAGGTCAATATTATGATCCACTAGAAATGGTTACCATTTATGATCTTGGTAAAAAAGGGGCTTCAACTCATTCAAAATCAATTCCTATGGTTGTACCCGCTATTTTCTTGCATGATTTAGCCTCAAGAGAAGAATTGGCTGAGATTTTAAAAGCAGTTCGTATAGGTGCAAATATATTTGTTATAGCCCTTTCGGTTGCTTCCTTTGGTTCTGCTAGTCCATTAGTAGCCCTGATGCTAGGGGTAGATATTGCGCTGGCTACTACCGATACTATAATTGCGTTGGTAGAAGACCAACTTTCGCAAGAGTTTCTAGAAACATGGAGTAAAATTTATTTAATAGGGGGTGCTGTAGCAGCAACTCCATTACTATTAGATAAAATTTTCAAAATAGGAATAAAAGTATTGAATGGCACAGTGAAGGCAGAATTTAAAAATTTTGTAAGAGCCTTTATATTTAAAATAATTATTGAAAAAAATATTGCTAATTTTACAAAGAATACAATTAAAGAAATTCTTTTTGTAGAAGAAACAATAATTTCCAAAGGAGTTAGAATTGAATTTGCAAATATTACCCGATTACAAAAAGCTGGAACAACTTTTATAAAAGGAATTGGTTTTGATGGAAAAGTAAAAGGTTATGCTGTAATTTATAAAGGAGAAGAAATTGCGAGTGGAACAGCTAAGGAAGTTCGAGAAACTTTAAAAGAAGCTTGGAAAGCTAGTGGAAGTAAATTAATTGAGGTTTTAGATAATATTTGGTTAAATAAATCATATAAACTAATCGAAATTTTGGATGAAACTAGAAAGCCAATTGGGGAATTTGATGAGATTTTTCATAATCGAAGGTTATTTGTTGAAGATAAATCAGCTGAAGGAATACTTAGAAATATAAACCCTATAACTGGTAAACCTTGGTCTACATTTGAAAATTGGGCTAAAAAACAAATTTATGAGAAAACTTATAATAGAATTAAAGCTCTGGAAAAAGCAAAATCTACTCGCCCGAGATTACCTATTGGTTCTGCACCTAAAATTGAAAAAATTAGACACATAAGAAAGTTAATGTTTCACGTCTTAGAAACTGATATTGGAATTCAAAAAGCAGTTTCAAATCAGATAAAACTATTAGAGAAAGAGTTTCCAAATTGGGAATTTACATCTAAATTTGGTAAATAAACTTTTAAAAAACAGATTAAAAATGGCATATTGCATCATAAAAAAAACGAAGAAAGGTATTATAAGTGAGATTCCAATTTCAACTTATGATTTATTTCATGAATATTGGCTACCACTTTTTGAAAAACAGGGCTTGGTAAATTTATCAAATTTTAGATTTTCTCATGATCTGGAGAAAGAGGAAATTAAAGATATAATTCATGAATTGAGTTCATTAATTCCTTACATAAATGGTGAATGGGAAATAGAGAGAGCCAAATTTATTCTTAGTGAATTAAAATTGATAAATTTTGATGATTATGAATATATAAATATTGGTTAAAGTACAAGAAATATAATGAAATACGGTTATTCATTTTTTTGAGGTGCTATGAAAAATACCTGATGAAGATAGGTTTGGCTCAAGATAATTTGTGGGTGGTGAAGATAATAAACAAACCCGATAGCTCGGATTTATACAATCCAAATATAAGCGTTTAGTTTTCAACGCAACAGTTAGTGCGGAAATGCTTTCCGTGCCCTCAAAGACGAGAAAACAAACTAAAAAAACACAATTATAATTGTGTTTTTTTAGTTTTGTAATAAATATTTATATAAGCCATGTCGACAAAATACAAAGCCACTACAACAGAAGAGTGTTATTTTATTACCATTACAACTGTAGGTTGGATAGATGTTTTTACACGATTAAATCAAAAGCAAAACATCATCAAAGCACTGCAATACTGCCAATTAAATAAAAGTTTGGAGATTTATGCCTATTGCATTATGTCAAATCACATACATATACTTTGTAAAGCCACAGAAGGTTTTATACTAAGTGATATTATTCGTGATTTCAAAAAATTTACTTCCAAGAAAATTATTCAAACTATCATTGACCAACCTGAGAGCAGACGCGAATGGATGTTGGATTATTTTAAAAAATATTGTGAACATTTAAAAAGACATCAAACGTATAAAGTTTGGCAAGATGGATATCACGCAGAACATATTTTCAGCAATAAATTTATAAAACAAAAATTGGAATATATTCATCATAATCCTGTAAAAGATCAAATTGTAGTAATGCCTGAAGATTATTATTTTAGTTCTGCTAGAAATTATGCTGGATTAGAAAATGATTTAGAAGTGATACTTTTATCTATGTTTTAAAAGCCAATAGGAATGGGCACGGAAAGCATTTCCGCGCTAACTGTTGTGTTGAGAAATGCGTTGAGTAAATCGGAACGATCTGGTTAAAATTTACACGATATAATGACAAGGGAGAAGCTATAGAAATGAATGTCCCAGCAATTTTTGTAAAATATGCTTCAGATGTTAAGGAATGGGAAAAAGTTAATGAAGGTGTTCGTTAGGGAACAAATATACTTATGCTAGTATTGGGACCAGCTGCTCTAATCTCTAGTGTGGGTTCATTGATGCTCTATGCTGCCATTGCAGATATAGGATTGGCCTATATAGATATTATTGTGCAAGGCGAAAAAGAAAATTTAAAACGAAGTGAAGAAGGAAAAGCGTTTTTAGAAAGTTGGGAAAAAATATATACCGTTGGTAGTGTAGCAACTTTCAGTCCTATTGCTATAAAAGCAGTTACCACCTATGGGCCAAAAATGCTAAAATCTGGAGCAAGGTTGTTACAAGTACCTGGTAAGATTATTACAAATCCTGAGGTCTATAAGAAAATTAAAGACCTTACCACCAAAGCTATATACAGTATAGAAATACCCAATTTTAATAAAACAGGTTTGGAAATACTAGAAATAGGTATTAAGGAATTTGCCGAATTAAAAAATGCTGAAAAACTTCAAAAATTAGGTGTTATATTTGTAAAAGGAGCAGAGGGTACCTTAGCCGTTATATACAAGGGTGTTTCTTTGATGGCTGGTAAGGTAGATGAAATCACAGAAAAACTACAAACGGCATTAAATAAACTGAATGTTAAAAAGCTTGAAAAATATGTAGATGAGCTTCTTGAAGTTGCATTGGATAATATAAAAGGTAAAGGATTATATGGTGGAAAAATTTTATCACAAGCAGATTTAGATGTATGGGCAAAAACTTTATTGAAAAAATATGGTACCAAACTGGAAAAAGTAGATAGTTTTGATAAACCAGGTATTTTAGCACAATTTGATTCAAACACCAATACGATTCTATACAAAGATGATGTTACAGAATATTTTATGCTTCATGAATCTTTTCATGCAGAAGAAATGTATAAAATAGGTTTTACCGAATATGTGAAAAACGCACCTTTAAAAGGTATAAAAGAAGATCAATGGACAAATGAAAATTGGATTAGGCTTTATAAAAGAGAAAAATATGTCTACGATAGGTTAGTTGAGAGTGCAAAAAAATATAATTTGAACCCACAAGAAGTATCAACTCCGCCGTATGGACATGCTTTTCAATATTTTGATAGATTCGTAGTCTTAGAATTAGAGACTAGAAACATTCCAATACCTAAAATTTAAAATTATGATAGAACAGAAATTAGAAGAAAAATTAAGAAATTTTTTAAAAGATAATAATAGAGAATATTACAAAGATTCTATTAGATATAAAGGTTTAAGAGAATCGGGATATATTGATGGTACAATAAGAAATTTTCATATAGTTTCCTATATGGTTTCCGTTTCAGACTTACAATATGACTCAGATTGGATTTTTTATGCATCTTTCGACGAAAAAAATCATAATCTAATCGAGATTATTGGTCCTCAATCATATGAAAATTTTGAAAAATAATATGTTAACAGATGAACAAATGCTACAAATAGCAGAACGTTATTTACAAAGATTAGAAAAAGATAATGATATAGAAATGTTAATTTATCCTGATGAAATAATTAAAAAACCTTATGGAAATATTTATTTATTTGATGCTAAAGAATACCTTCTCACAGCAAATCCAGACAAACAATTGGTTGGTAATGGTCCGTTTTTAGTTGAAAAAAAGACAGGAAGAGTTGTTAGATTTGGGACTTTAGGCACAATAGAAAATCAATTAAAAGACTATGAAAATGGTACAATAGAAAGGACATTAACTCGTTATTGGTATCCTGATGAAGATAGGTTTGGCTCAAGATAATTTGTGGGTGGTGAAGATAATAAACAAACCCGATAGCTCGGATTTATACAATCCGAATATAAGCGTTTAGTTTTCAACGCAACAGTTAGCGCGGAAATGCTTTCCGTGCCCTCAAAGACAAGAAAACAAACTAAAAAAACACAATTATAATTGTGTTTTTTTAGTTTTGTAATAAATATTTATATAAGCCATGTCGACAAAATACAAAGCCACTACAACAGAAGAGTGTTATTTTATTACCATTACAACTGTAGGTTGGATAGATGTTTTTACACGATTAAGTCAAAAGCAAAACATCATCAAAGCACTGCAATATTGTCAATTAAACAAAGGTTTGGAGATTTATGCCTATTGCATTATGTCAAATCACATACATATACTTTGTAAAGCCACAGAAGGTTTTATACTAAGTGATATTATTCGTGATTTCAAAAAATTTACTTCCAAGAAAATTATTCAAACTATCATTGACCAACCCGAGAGCAGACGCAAATGGATATTGGATTATTTTAAAAAATCTTGTGAACATTTAAAAAGACATCAAACGTATAAAATTTGGCAAGATGGATATCACGCAGAACATATTTTTAGCAATAAATTTTTAAAACAAAAATTGGAATATATTCATCTTAATCCTGTAAAAGATCAAATTGTAGTAATGCCTGAAGATTATTATTTTAGTTCTGCTAGAAATTATGCTGGATTAGAAAATGATTTAGAAGTGATACTTTTATCTTTGTTTTAAAAGCCAATAGGAATGGGCTCGGAAAACATTTCCGCGCTAACTGTTGTGTTGAGAAATGCGTTGAGTAAATCGGAGCGATCTGGTTTATATAAATCTTAATGGCAGAAAATGTGTTTTGGCAATAAAATCATTTAAAGATAATGCAATTGATATTACACATCCAGTTTTTAAAGCACTTCAAAGAAAAGGTGTGGTAATTATAACAGATTTACAACAAATTAAAAATTTAAGATAATGGGAAATACAATTAACATCATAAGTAAAGAATATTTAAAAACGACAGAATTAATTATCGTAATTGAAAAAATTGCAAAGAAGTTAATTTATCAAACTGGAAAGTCGTACTCTGAAGAATATGATATTACTGATATTGGTTTGTTTAAGGAAAATTCAAATGATTATTTAAGCGTTAGAATTAGCTGTAAATCTGATTATAACGATACATTTAACAATCTTTATGGAATTAATAATTATGGAATTATGATAAGCATTGAGTATACTTATGAAGATAAAATGCTCATTCCTTTTCTAAAGGAAATAATGTCTGAAATACCAAATATTTTAATATACAATGAAGAAACTACTAAAGGAATAGATAGTATTATATTTAATAAATCTCAAGTTTTGAATTTTCCTCAGAAAGACACTTACACTCTATTAAATACACCATTAAATTAAATTGTTTTAGTTAAGATAATTTCTAAAAAAAATTAATACAAAAAGGCAGGAAACCATTATGTTAACAGATGAACAAATACAACAAATTGCAAATAAATATTTGTCATTTTTAGAGAATGAAATGAAAACCGAATTAATGTTTTTTGACGGATTCGACAAAAAACCGTATGGAAATATTTATCATTATTTTGCAAAAAAAGATTATGATAGAGTCAATGGAACTGTTTTTGTTTTTAATGGGCCTTTTTTAGTAGAAAAAGCTACAGGTAGAATTGTTATTTTTGGAACAGCTTACCCTGAAGAACACTATGTAAGAGCATATGAAAATGATGCATTAGAGCCTTGTTTAAGGGGTTATTGGTATCCCGAAATAGAAACCTATAGTCATAAATAAATCTATTTTAGCTACTACTAAAAATTACAAAAGCTAGTTTAATATAAAAACATGAATTAGTTTATTTTCTAAAAAAATAACTTAGATTATTTACATTATAATAGAGAAAAGACTGTGCAGATTGCACAGCCTTTTCTCTATTATATTAATGCATAGAATTAATTCTTATGCTTGCTTTTACTAGGGCTAATGCTTTTATTTTCGTCATTTCAACATCTTTATCTTGGTGATGTTTGTTCTGACTTACTAATTTCACAAATCCTGGCTGTTCCGATTTTTGTATGTACTTTACAGTTATATACTCTTCTCCGCTCATGTCCATACTTAACAAATACATCTCTCCCCAAAAAATTTCATTTCTAATGTCATTTACTTCTTTGTAAAGAACAATATCACCACTTTTTAATAAAGGATACATACTGTCTCCTGTTACATAAACTGCCCCATCACATTTTGGCAATCTAGGTATCGAAATATAATCTAAAGGCGTTTGTGTTGTTCTGTCTTGAAACAAAGGTACCAAACCAGCAACTGCTTCAATATCATATAAAGGAATTTGTTGACCATCGATACTTTTGTCTGTACGAAGACCATAGGTTTCTATCTTTTTATTCAATAAAAAATCTTCTTCTTCTTTATACATAGTACCCATGCCTGTTAATAACCATATCGGATTTAAATCAGTATAGATCGATAGAATATTTTCTATAACATTAGAACCGATACTTTTTCCTTCTTTAACTGCTTTAGAAATGCTACCTCTACCAGCACCTAAACTGTTTTCAAAAGCATAAAAACTTAATCCTTTTTTTTCTATATATTGACCTAAACGTTCTGAAACCATGATTTTTGTCTTTAAAATTTAAACAAAAATATGAAAATTTTCAATATAAATAAAAATATCAGATTTTTTTCATTTAAAAAATATTTCAACCCCAGATCTTACAGTTAAGATTCTAATCCAATAAATTTAGAATCAACCCTTTTACGACGACATTATCTAAGACCTTTTCCCTAATCAAGCAATACTAAAAATCCTTTTTTTCTTAATCCTAAAAAAAATAGGGAGATCTAAGAAAGATTATATTGGTAATTATTACTGCTTTTTCTAAAACATTAACCAAGATCAATTTAAAAAAAGAATAAAATCAAATTAAAAAAGAATATTTTCTTTTTAAATGCGTAAATAATCAAACAATTAGGCATATTTAAGAATATTTTCTGTATTTTATTTGTTATATTGAATATTTTCTTTTACATTTGCAGTGTTATTATGATTTAAAGCTTAATAATTAGAATATATTCTTTTAAAAATAATAAGATGCGCAGCTTATTATCAAATTTTAAAATAAAAGATAAAAAAATGAGTACACAAATTAAAAACACGCTCTTCAGATTTGTAACCATGAGAGCACCCGAGTTAATTGAAAAAGAAAAAGTAGAAGCAGGTTTTGTAAAACATCCTGAAGCTGAAAAAACGTCAAATGAAGTTTTTCAAAGTAGCTTTCTTGAACAAATTGCTCGAAATCCAGAAAAGAATAAAAATCAATTATTAAAAGATGTTTCAAAAGAATATGAAGCTGTAGCTTTATTAAAAAAAGAAGTACTTGTAGAAAAAGGTTTGGTTTCGCAAAAAATCTATGATTTTTCCATCTGGTTAACCAAAAACAGAGCTACGCTAACATTAGAATCGTTTTCCAAAAAAATTACAGAACTTGGTGAGACAGAAAAAATTGATAACGATTCACTAATCAAACTTTGGGACAATCTATTCTTTCAAATAGTAACATCTAAATCTGCCTATCTTAGAGACGCAATACTCTCTGTTTTGGTTGCCGATTTTTTTCTTCAAAACTATACATCCATAAAAGGTGAAGTAGCGCTCTTGAGAAAATTAGCACAAGCTAGAGTAATCATGCCAAAAATACTATTTGGAAAAACAGAAATCGCTTCAACGGTAAGTGCTAAAACCGCTACTTCAAACAGAGCGACTATAGATCAATTAACAAAAGAAGTAGAAACGATTAAGGCAAACGAAAAAATTGCTCAATTAAATGCCACAATAGATGAATTAAAGAGGGCTGAAAAAACCTATCAAAAGGAAAATCAAATTGCCTATGATGAAGCCTGCAAATGCCATCAACAAAATGTAGAAGAAGCCTATGCAGCAGCAACTAAAGTAGAAAAAACAATTATAGATCCGGTAACAAATACGGAAAAAACAATTGTTGAATATGAAAACTTAAACTTGCCTACTTTCAGCTTTAACAAAGCAGCGCAACTAGATTCTGAAACACTTAGCAGTCGTGTTTCTACTACTACTTTACAAGTTGTGGAAAAAATTGTAGCAGAGAACAGTTATACTTCTTTTGATGAAGTAATCAATGAATTAAAACAAGAAGTGGGCACAACAACCCAAACGTTATTTGCTAACAATCAATTATCGCAAGCAATTGTAAGCGCAAATGGCATTTTGCTTCCAGTGGCTAACACAACCAACATTACCAATGTTTTTGTGTTAACAAATACTGGTCTTAATTTTAATGGAACCACTTCTTTGCAATTATTATTTAGTGGAATTCCAAATTTAGAAAATGTCGTTTCTTCAAATTACAAACTAATTATAGATAATAATTCTGTTCCTGTTGAAGCGATTTCCTTCCAAAGCGAAATTAATAATGGAAAACTAGCTGTTAAAATTTTCACAGATGGAATTGACCTGTCAACAAGCAAAAACATCCAATTATCGGGTACTTTCATTTTGGAGAATGATGACAAAATAGTATTTAGTGGTAATGCAAGCATAACTAGAAGTGCCACAAGAGAATTAATTAGTTATACCGTTTCGGGCAAAGGCACCTATGAACTAACATTAGGGAATACTGACATTGGCGATAATGGCAACCAATCTAACAATAGTTTAGACTATATTCCTTCTGGTTATGGCATTAACCGTTTGGGAATTGCAGACTACAGAAAAGTAGAACAAGAAGTGTGTTGCTACGTTCCTGGAGAAGTATCGCATGTAGAAAACATAATGGCTCGTGAATATAAAGAAAAAACAACCCGCCGTTTAAGAAGGTCTGAAGATACAACTACAACAAGCAAAGAACAAGAAATTGAAAAACTGACAGATACCTCAACGACCGATCGTTTCGAAATGAACCAAGAAGTGAGTTCTCTATTGGCTGAAGACACACATCAAGGGGTATTTGTTAACGCAGGTTATTCAAACCAAGCTGCAGGATACTCTTTAAATGCTGGTGCCGATTTTGCCACCAACACCACGTCTGAAGAGTCCAATTCGCAAGCGGTTACCCATGCTAAAGAAATTACAGAAAGAGCATTAGACCGAGTTGTTAAAAAGGCTAAAGAGGAACGTATTTCTAAGATTATTGAAGAATATTCAGAAGAAAACACACATGGTTTCGATAACAGAAAAGGAGACAGTCATGTTTCGGGTGTATATCGTTGGATCGACAAGATCTACAAAAATAAAGTTGTGAATTATGGAAAACGACTAATGTATGAGTTCATGATTCCTGAACCTGCTAATTTTCATAATGTAGCATCAGAAAACTCTAAAAATGAAAAATACAACATCATACTTGAAAAACCTATTGATCCTAGAAAATCAAAAGAGAACCCAGTATTAAAACTAGATAGCAGTTTTGACGAGAACTATAAATATTGGGCAATTAAGTACAATGCGAATGTTAGTCCAAAACCTGAAACAAAAATAAAGGTAGGTAAATCATTTACATATGGTGAACACACTCTTGATATTGCCAAAGCTGAAACAGACAGTATTAAGATACCAGACGGATATGTTTCAAAAGAGGTTCAGGTAGTATATAAGTCTTATATGTCTCCAACGCCAACTCATATAGATAACAGATGGAAAAGAAGTTATTTAATTGTTGGTAATGTTTTTAGAGATATTAATCAGAGTAGTTTGCTTTCTAATACAGACGGTCAGTTTTTCCCAATAAATGATTATCGAAAAGAAGTTCCTGTTTCTCTTTCACATGTAAATGTTTATATAACAAATATTTCAGTTTCATTAATTTGTGAAATGGAAGATTCATACTATAAAAGTTGGCAGATTGAAACATTCAATACGATTATTAGAGCATATGAAGAAAAATTAGCCGAATACAACGCAAAATTAGCCGAATTAAAATCGATGCAAGCAGAAAAAGCGAAAACAAACCCTGCTTTTTATCGTCAGATAGAAAACATGGTTTTAAGAAAAAATTGTATCGAATATTTAATTAGTCAAGAAGCATTAGGAAAAGAATCATTAATTACAGGAAGCCATGTTACAGACACGCATGTGAAGTATGATGCACCACTGTTAGGAACCTATGCAGGAAAAGTGAAATTCTTTGAACAAGCTTTTGAGTGGGATTTAATGAGCTATAATTTCTACCCATTCTATTGGGCAAGCAAAGAAAACTGGGCAAGTTTATATAACATTAACGATATAGACGACCCTACTTTTAGAGCCTTTTTACAAAGCGGAATGGCAAGAGTAATTCTTACAGTGCGTCCAGGGTTTGAAGAAGCCGTTAACTGGTATATGGCAACGGGACAAGTATGGAATGGTGGACAAGTGCCAACAATGGACGATGAACTATTCGTCTCCATCATAGAAGAGCTTCGCGTTAAGGAAGGAGAAGTGGAAGAAACTTGGGAAAGCCGAGTACCTACTTCTTTAACAGTAATACAAGCAGGAAGCATTGGTTTAAACGTGCAAGGATTGCCTTGCAATACCGATTGCGACGATCATTTACTATTTGGTTCAGATGGAAACCCCATTAAACAAAATGTAGATACCAACGGAAACGATGTAGTATTAGGAAACAGTCAAAATAGCACCACAACAACCGACCCAGATGGTCTTGTGGGGGGAGCTAGACCTGTAGAAGAAGGAGCCGCCTAATGGTATTGTATAACCCAAAACCCCAACAAATTGTTGGGGTTTTTAAACTAATTGAATGATGAGCGATTTCAAACAAATTATAAATTATTTAAAGTTTTTTAGACGATCAGAAGACGCTGCTTTAAATAACAAATATAAAGAAGCAATTATTGTAGATGAAAGTTATAAACACAAAGAAATACCGCACGAGGACGATTTTATTTTTGTAGAAAAAAAAGCTGTAGAAAGCCAAAATGGATATGTCTATTTAGATCATGAAATTGAAGACACAATATATCTTCAACAACAATCCAATGGAATAATTGAATATTATATTAAAAAAGATTTTCAAATTAATAATGAAACCATTGCAAAATATAAAAGAATCCCATTATATTTTAATGATTCATGGGAAGAAAAAGAAGGAGTAGAATTTGTAGAAATTGAAACACCTGGAAACTATTATTACAGTCAAGCTATAGATAGAATTGTAGAAATCTCTCTCGATAGTGTTTTTGTATTCCCAGATTATTTTGTATACCACCCAAATGACCTACAAGACATTACAAATGGCGATTATCGTTTTAACTACAAAGATGAAGAAGGTTACACTAGCGATTATAGCGACCTAGCATTAAGAGCTTTACTTTCTACCGGTTATAACTTAGTGAGTTCGGAAACAAAACGAAACATCGGTTTTCACAAAAACGACAAAGCAGGTTTTGTGTTTCTTTTACCAAAAATAAGTCAAAGAGGAGGTAAATATTATTTAGAATATACCTATTACCAAAAAGGAATATCCTATAACAGTTTTATAACCGAAACCGCAATACGGCTAGAGTTCAACTATTTTGGAGCCCTTTTGGAGTATCTAAACCAAACTGTTTTTTATGGCTTAGACGATTTAGACGCATTTAATAGTAACGCAAAAAAGTTATTTTTAGAAGATTACACCGTTTTTGTAGAAAACCTTCTCCATTTTTCTAGTGGCACTAAAATTCTAGAAACACTCTATTTTGTACCTATCTTCTTCTTTAAGAAAATAGATCCTAACTTCCTATGGTATGTTTTAGAAAAGACATTAGAATATAGTGTAACAAACATTGGTTTAAACAAAGAAGACATTGTTTTGCGTATATTAGAAGGCATCTATGAAGGCTCAAAAAGTGACACAATTTTTCTTCAAGAAGTTGTAAACAAAAGAACCAAAGGTAAAAAATCACTCCTCCATGAATTAATTCATAGTATAGATGGCGATAATTTTAAAAAAATGCTACAATTTTTATGGAATATCTGGAAAAATTCCGATTTTAGCACAATAGATCCAGAAAAAAACAAGTTCATTGATATAACCGATAAAAACCCTGTTTTAATTGACTATCGTTCAACTAAAAAACTAGGTTTTCACACAGATAACACTGCTATAGAATGGAAATTAAGCAGCAATAGCATAGCGCTAAAGGTTGTTTCTGGCACAGGTATTTATAAGGAAATTACTGTACGTACTGCCGATGGAAACGATATCCGATTTGTTGAGGAGAAAATAACGCATGATTATGATTACCACCCACTATCTCCTCTAGCAATAATCGCGGCAGACAATCCTACTTTTATTCTCAAAGATGAAGAACAACAAGAAGATAGTAAATTTACAAATTTACCCGCTTTTGTGCTATATGCTAATAAAGAAAGTGCTTTTTGGGAAAATATAATGACGGGTGGTGAATATGCTATCGATGTGCTAACAACACTTTCTGGAGTAGGGAACATTTTAAAAGTAGGTCGTTTAGCAAAAATACTAAAAGCAGGACATTCACTAATAGGAAAGTCTAAAGCTGTCTCCAATGTAATTACAGGTGTAAAAGCCTTTGCTGGAGTTGTTGAAATTAGTAGTGGTGTGGGTAATGCATTATTAAAGCTATTAGATGTAAACGACACCGAATTAGGTAGAGAAATAGCCGAATATTTGTTTTATTTAGAAATGATTTCCTTATCGGGAGAAATTACTGTTGCATTACATGCTGGATTGAAAAAAAAGGCAAAGAAATTAGTAGGAGATGCAAAAAACAAAGCTAAATTAGAAAAAAAATTAGACGATTTAGTAGATCAAAAGCAAATTTCTAAATCAGAAGCAGATGAGGTAATTGAGCATTTGGAGGAAACTTCAAGGAACTTTAAAATTGATAATTTTATAGAGAGAGGGATTAAAAATGGCAAAAAGATAGGTGATATTTCTAAAGACATAATTGTTAGAGAATTACGTAATGTAACTACTACAGCTACAGAAGTTGCAAGAGCTATAGATAAAGGAAAAATAAAACTGGTTAAGCTAAACGATGCAGACTTTTACAATACAATTAAAGATCCTTTTGAAAAATTAGAAGACATTAAAGATGTTGTTGCATCACAAATAAAGGATAAAATTTATATAAAAAATAGCACTTCTTTAGATAAAGCATTTGGAGAAATAGTTCACGAAGGAAAACACGCATTAGATTATAAACAAGGTTTATTTGAAAACCCTAAATTGCTAAGAGAAGAATCTATACATTTAGTACACGACAAAATACCTATGAAAAGCTTTGTAGATAAGATGACAGATAAACAAGTTGTAGAATTAAGAGCAAGAATAGCGGAAAGAGAGTTCCAATTAGAGGCGAAGCAACCCTTAGACTTTCAATCAGTATCAGAAATGATAAGTGAAATTTTTAAAAAATATTAAAAAATAATGAATAATGAAACCAATTATTAAAAAAATGTTGCTAGAAATGATGTCATATAGCAATACAAGAAAGTTTACAAAAGATGATATTTACATTAAAAAAGCCTATGAACAATTAGGCAATGAAATAATAATTACACGAGCTAATAATTTGTTGTTAAATTTTTTAGACCCTAGATACCATCATTTTGAATTTCCAAATTTAGAAAAATTAGAAATCCACGAAGAACATATGAGTTATGCTACCTTTAAAGAAGTTTACGAAGAGTATAAATTATTATTCGAGCATTTACCAGAATTAAAAGAAATATATGTTTTAAAAGAGAAACATATAGAATTTAATCCATCATTAAGTAAAAGTGACATCCAAGAATTATATAATTTTGTAAAGGATAATTTTGTTATAAATCCAAAGCATATCACTCGCTATATAAGACCTAATAAAGATTAATTTTTAACCACCTTCGGGTGGTTTTTTATGCTTTATAATTAGCGCTTCAAATCTTATCTTTGGGAGGTGAGTTAATGGCAGCCATCAAAGGAGGTTTACGTAAAAGTGCCAAAGAAGTTCTAGAACATACTGATGATCTAAAGAAAACCGCAAAAAATGCTGATGAAGCTAAGCAGATTGATGAGGTAATTGAACATTTGGAGGAGGTTGCAGAGATTGATTTTATGGCTAAACCAGCAGAAATTGGAAGGTTTGGAGGTAGAAAATTAACAGCTTCACAAATTAGAAAATATAAAGGTTGGTTAAAGCGAAATGGTGTAGAAACTTTCTTTGAAGAAGACCTCATACTTAATAAATTTGGAAAAATAACAAATAAAGAAGCCTTAAATAAGTTTAAACCTTTTATGAGTGATGGAATTCAATTTGACACATTGCAAGATTTCTATTCATATATGAAACAAGAAGGTGGTTTAGGAGTATTTCACGCAAAAACGAAACAATTATTCTTAACTAAGGAACCAACAGGATTAATGTCTTTTCATGAAAAAATGCACGTAAAACATTATTTAGAAATAGGTGAAAAATATCATACTTTACCCTCTTGGGATAAAGAAACATATGTTTTTTTAGAAATTTGGAAACAAAAACATCTATTTACTAAAGAAGAATTAGGATTCTCTTTAAAATATGTTGATCTATATAGAAAAGAAGCAGGACAAAAACTATTAAATTATAAAATATGAAATATACCGAAGAGCAAATTAAAGAAAAAGCCCATCAAATAATGAAAGACTTAAATGGCAAATATTATTTTGAAAATTGTGTTAACAAAGCAATTTTTCAAAAAGACGAAATAGTTTTTGCGGGTAAAATGAAAGGAAAAGAAATACCCTCTTGGCTAATAAGTATTAAAGCAATCGCTGACCAGTTGTGTTTTTTGCATATATCCGATGAAACAGGAGAACCATTATATTATATGAATTTCAGTATGGTTTGTTTTAATGTAGAAAAAGATAAAAACGGCAAATATTTTAAAACAGAGATTTAATATTTAACCACCTTCGGGTGGTTTTTTTATGCTCAATAGGTAATAATGATAATTACTATCTTTGGGAACAGAATTAACAGCTGCCATAAAAGGAGGTTTACGCAAAAGCACCAAAGAAGTTCTAGAACATACTGATGAGTTGAAGAAAGAGTTAGACAATCTTGTTATTGAAGAGAACAATGTAAAAAGAAAACTAACGCAAGCTGAAAAAGATGAGATTATAAAACATTTGGATGAAGTTTCTGGAAACTTCAAAATAGATAATTTCATATTGAGAAACGGTGGAAAAGCAATTAAAGAAATTAGTAAAAAAATAATAATTCAAGAATTAAGAGGTGCAACAAAAACGGCAACGGAAGTTGCAGAAGCACTTGGTAAAAGAAAAATTAAGTTATTTAAATTAAATAAAGAAGATTTATTAGCAAAAGTAAAAGATATAGATCCTAAATGCAAAAAACCTGAAGAGGTAGTAGCAACGCAATTTAATGATGAAATCTACATATTAGAAGATACATCGGTAGATAAAGCCTTTGGAGAGATAGTACATGAAGGAAAGCATGCTTTAGATCATAGAAATGGTTTATTTGATGACATTACCAAATTAAGAGAAGAAACTAAATTAATAGTTCATGATAAATATCCCATGAAAAGTACGGTAGATAAAATGACAAACAAACAGGTAATTGAGCTAAGAGCAAGAATAGCGGAAAGAGAGTTTCAGTTAGCTGCTAAACAAAAACCAGATTTTCAATCGGTTCCAGAGATGATTAGTTTTATTATCAGAGAATATTAATAACCTATTAAAAAAAAAATACAAAATGAATACTTTAACAAAAAAATTAATATTAGAAATCCTGACTTTTTTAGATACAAGAAAGTTTAACGATGGTGACATTTATGTTAAAAAAGCGTGCAACAAACTAGAAAATGAAATTGTATTAGACAGATTATTAGATTTATCAACTTTGATAGACCCTGTACGTCATAATAAAGATAGAGGTTTGGGTAAATACGTATATTATGATGATGAATTTATGTCAGAAGATGTTATACAAAATATTTACAATGAATTTGTGCTGTTGTTTAAATATTTACCAGAATTAAAAGAAATATTTGTATTAAAGGAAAGACATATAGAGTTTAACTCAAATCTTAGTAAAAGTGATATACAAGAAATTTATCAATTTGTTCTAGATTACTATGAAGCAAATCCTAGAAAATTTAACCACATTTTTAAAAAACCTTATGAAAAATAGATTGGTGTTTTTAGATAAAAACCAAAAAAGCTACTTTCGAGTAGCTTTTTTAATTTTGTACAAAAAGAGCATTTGTAAATTCATAATTTAAAGGATAGATTTAGATGCTAACGTAAAAAAGTTCAAACTATTTTTGGAAGAGAAGTTGAGTATTTAAAACAAAACGGATATAAAATAGAAAACGAATTAGCAATTAAAATAAAAAAATAGAACATGGAAAATGATGAATTGTATATTCCTGATGGGTATCTTTCTGTTAAGATGATTGAGGAAGTAATGACAGAATTTAACTGGCCTGTAAAGTATAAAATAGTAGAACTAAGTAAAGATTTAGGTCTTTTTAAGATTCAATTTCCAACTTCTGAAATTGAATTCCTAGATGTTCCTGAAACTGGAGTAAAATTAACTTTTTTAACCTATGATTCAGGTAAAAAGTTAAACGTAGATTATGCTGATGTTGTTGCTTTAGATTGCATTGAAAATTATGACCCTGTTAGAGATTTAGATTTAGAACTTGGGTATACCGATTTGGAGGATAGAACACGTAAGATTTTAAGAAATAAATTTAAAAACTTACAGTTTTACCATATGGGTTTTATTACAGGAGAAGATTACACCTGGTTCATAGGTATTTAGAACGTAAGCATACATTGTAAAAGTTGATAAATAAAAAATGGAAAAAAATTTTATATATGTGGATTAAGACCTGTTATAGTTGAAATTCATAAAGATTATAGCGATTATTTCTCTTTAAATATGGAAACTGGGGTTTTTGAAGAAAATTTAAGATATTTTCATCAAATTAATTTTGACTCAAATGGAAATGTTGAAGAGAAAAAAGAATCTGAATTTAATCGCTATGTTGAAAAGCTTAAAAAAGAAAAAGGATTAATCTAAAAAAACTTTCTAATGAACATTCCCAAAAAGTTAAATACTATTTGAGGTATTTTTATGAGAAGAAAAACCAGTACCTACTCCAATAGAATTAGATGAAAAAGGGAATTATGTTTGGGGAAAGAATAGAATTATTTAACAATTTAACCACCTTCGGGTGGTTTTTTATGCTTTATAATTAGCCATTCAAATCTTATCTTTGACTGGAGAATTAACCATTGCTATAAAAGGAGGCTTACGCAAAAGTGCCAAAGAAGTTCTAGAACATACTGATGATGTAAAGAAAGAGTTAGACAATCTGGTTATTGAAGAAAATAATGTAAAAAGAAAACTAACCCAAGCTGAAAAAGATGAGGTTATAAAACATTTGGATGAGGTAGTTGGCGGAAATAATTATGGAAGATCTATAGTGGAAACTAGAGACCCTGTAAAAGTTCAGGAATTTATTGAAGGATTAGCAAAACTTAAAAAAATAAAAATTACTGAACCCTTAGAACATATAAAAGAAGCGATAAAATATTTTAACCATAAATTGATTGATGGTGAGATAATTCAAATAAGTAAAACAAATTGCGGAAATACAGTAGAATCTGTTGTAAACTTCCTCAAAACTGGAAAAATAAAATTAGCAGAGCCTTCTTTAATGCAAGGTATTGAAGGTGTTTCAGCAAAGTTTGGAGGAGGAAGTTTTAGTGATATCACAATTCCTAGACTAAAAGAAATTTTGAATGATGGTGAAATTTCTATAATTTATGGACCTAAAAAGTATCTGCCAAGTGGGAAAGTTGAAGGACATTATTTTGTAGCAATGAAAAAAAACAGCCAATTGTATTTATTTGATGGACAAACAGGTGAATACGTAATTTTTTCTCAAACTGACAGAAACTATGCTAATTTTATACAAAGAAATTATATTAAATTTCAATATTTAAAAGTAAAATAAAAAAATAATATTATGTTAACAGATCAGGAAATGCTAGAAATAGCAGAGCGTTTTACAAGAAAGATTGTAGACCAAAATATTGAACCTATGATTTATCAGAGAGATATAGTTAAAAAACCTTATGGCAATATTTATTTTTTTGATTCTAAAGAATATGTATTAACAGGTGAATTTAATAAATCTTTAGTAGGAGGCGGACCTTTTTTAGTAGAAAACAAAAGTGGAAGAGTCGTTACTTTTGGAACTTCAGTTAGTTTAGAGGATAATATCAAGGATTATGAAAACGGGACTATGGGCAAAAGTTTAGATTTATATTGGTATCCTGATGAGGATAGGTTCGATTATAAATAAAATTTTAACAGATAAAACCAAAAAAGCTGCTTTCGAACAGCTTTTTTTTATGCCTAAAAACTAAAAAATTACATTTATTATCTTTGGGAACAGAATTAACCGTTGCCATAAAAGGAGGTTTACGCAAAAGTGCCAAAGAAGTTCTAGAACATAGTGATGATTTAAAGAAAACAGCAAAAAATACAGATGAAGCTAAGGAAATAGAGGAAGTTATTAAGCATTTAGAGGAGGTTTCTGGAATACAAAGAAAAACTGCTATAGAATTTCAAGCTTTTGTAAATAAATGGAAAGGTAAATCTATTAAAGGATTGAGCAAAATAGAAATTTCTAAAGCATTAAGAGGTACTACTGAACAGGCTAATAAAATAGCAGATATTATCGAAAATGGTAAAATGAAGTTTACAGTATGGGATGATGCAGAGTTTGAAAGATATTTAATAAGTGAAGGGGATACAATTGACGAAGCTACACACACTGCAGCATTTACAATGGGTGATAGAACATACTATAGAGCTTCAACTCCTGTAGATGAATTTATGAGTGAAATAGTACATGAAGGTACACATGCATTGGATAATTTGAAGATCAGAGAATTAAAAGATTTAGGTAAATCACAAAGAGAAATAGATGTTATTATGGGTAATAATTGGTCCAGTGAAAAAAGAGCCTATTTTCATGAAAGAGCTTTTCAAAAAGCTACAGGTATGAGAGTAGAGTATGATTCTACTGAAGAAATGCTAGACCACATCTATACTAATTACAATAAACATTAATAAAAAATATTATGAAAGAAAAAATAAAAGAGATTTTAAAAGAAATGACAGATTTAGGTAAAATATCTTTTGAAAAACATCTTCTCAAGGAAGCTTATGAAAATTTAGGTTTTACAGAATTAAATAGTTTAATTGAAAGTATATTAACTTGGCATAAAGTAATTATGCATCTTCCACCAACAGAGGAATTTCAACTAGATAAATTTATTCTTGATAATACAGACCAAAAAAGATACCCTCATTTATTTAACCATTGTACTGAGTTAAGCGAAATCTACACTTTACATACTAATAAAATTACGTTTAATGAAAATCTATCAGAAGAAGAAAAACAAGAAATATTAAAATATATAGATGATAACCACTCCCTTATTGTAAGAAAAAGAAGGAGAAAATAGCTTTTAACCACCTTCGGGTGGTTTTTTTATGCTTAAAAAATATCCCTTCAAATCTTATCTTTGGGAACAGAATTAACCGTTGCCGTAAAAAATGGCTTGCAAAAAAGTGCCAAAGAAGTTCTAGAACATACTGATGATTTAAAGAAAACCGCAAAAAATGCTGATGAAGCTAAACAGATTGATGAGGTAATTGAGCATTTGGAGGAAATTCATAAGTTTTATGACATTACTGGTGCAAGTGGTACAATTTACAAAGAAGTAAGAACTTTAGAGAAAATGTATACAGAAGGTTCTAAAGTTAATTTTGAAAGAGGTGTTAAATATTTAAATGAAACAGAGAGAATAGAATTTGAAAATATTTGTTCAGTTTGATAAAATTGTAGATAAAAATGGTAAGCTTTTTGATACAGCAAAATCAGTAAACAAGGGAATTGACGGTGAGATTAAGCTAACAAATAAATCAATTTTTGTAATGTCTGAAAATGGAAAAATTTATATCTCTAAATCTAATGAATATGGTAAATTTCATCATTCAAGTTTTTTAGCTGGTGAAAAAGTGGCTGCTGCAGGAGAAATAGTGATTGAAAAAGGGGTTGTTAAATTAATTAATAACGGTAGTGGACATTATACTCCAAATATTGATACTGTTAAGAAAAATATTTTAACAGAATTAGACAAAAGAGATTATTTCTACCCTGCTACTGACCATAAAAAAGAAAGTATAATTTTTAAAACAGAGTTTTAGTAATGGAAGCAAAAAGATTAAATGAGGTAATCCATGGTGCCATTTTTGGCAAAAACATACGAGATTATAAAGAAGTTAAAGATTTCTATAAAGATGCAATATCTGATGTGGATATTTCAGGTTTAAAAATAAATATTATTAGTGAAGAAAAAGAAGTATTGGAATGGATCTTAGATCATCCTGAATTTGATTTTAATTCTCTTTTTGATAATTATTATTTAGAAAATGAAAGTTATAGTTATAAAAATGAAGAATTACTTCAATATTTTAAAGTTTATTATGAGACTTTAATTTTTAAACTCAATAAATATAATAAAAAGGAGTTTTTAATAAAATTATCAGAATTTTGAGAACATTAACCACCTTCGGGTGGTTTTTTTATGCTTATTAAATAGTAATTGTAATTATTATCTTTGGGAGGAGAAATAACCGCTGCCATAAAAGGAGGTTTACGCAAAAGTGCCAAAGAAGTTCTAGAACATACTGATGATGTAAAGAAAGAGTTAGACAATCTTGTTATTGAAGAGAACAATGTAAAAAGAAAACTAACGCAAGCTGAAAAAGATGAGATTATAAAACATTTGGATGAAGTTGCTGAAAGGAAAAAACAAATAATTCCAAATGGAGGAATAACAAAAGGGTTTTCAATTATCAACCCTAAAGTAATGAAGTATTGGATGAATTTTCTTGAAAAAAAAGGTGTTAAATTTGAAATTGGAACTGAAAAGGCTAAAAAAATTTTAAAAGAAGAAAGAGCTTTAGGAATTCACGAAAGAAAATTCATCAATCCAGAAACTAATGAATTTGAACAAACAATTTATCTTTATGAAAACCCATCAACATCAACTTTTTTAGAAGAGTGTTATCATGCCGTACAAGCTATTGAAGGCTTACCAAAGTATATTGAGCCAATTTATATTAATGGAAAAATTTATGAAAATGTTGATGCTTGGGAATATTTAGCAAAAAAAAGAATCCTTGACGAAGCTAGTAAAAATGGGATTACTTATGAAGAATATCGATTCATTGAAGACCAACTTCAAGATGTTTTAGATAGAAATTATTAAAAAGAATTTATGGAAAATTTTAGAGTTACATTAGTAAATAAGATTAAACAAAAAGAATTTAATCTTCAATTAGTTTTTGAACCAATACGAAATGAAAATATCGAATTTGAATTTGGAAATTCTTCTAAAAGTTTAGAAAGGAAAAATTTAGAATTTTTAGATGAAAAATTTAATATAATTGAACCTAGTGGTTATAGAGTAATTAATCCTGTTAAATATGAAAAGGAAAGTATAGTGATTTCTAAAGACAAACCATTTACATATGATATATTAGGTAAAATAGAAATATTTAACACTAAAGCATTAATTAAATTAGTGTCAGCTGAATATGTTTTAGATTTAAATAAAAAATATTTTGTTCAATTTGACTATTTAGGAAAGAAAAGTAATAGAATTGATTTTGAAATAAAATAATCTTTTCAAAAACCACCTTCAGGTGGTTTTTTTATACTTTATAATTAGTCCTTCAAATCTTATCTTTGGGAGGTGCGTTAACGGCAGCCATAAAAGGAGGTTTATGCAAAAGTGCCAAAGAAGTTCTAGAACATACTGATGATGTAAAGAAAGAGTTAGAGAATCTTGTTATTGAAGAGAACAATGTAAAAAGAAAACTAACGCAAGCTGAAAAAGTAGATGTTATTGAGCATTTATATAAGTTGAATGACCATGGCACTGCATATAATAGTTCGAAATATGCTACTAAAGTTAGTAAACTAAAAGATAATGCGTCTCAAAAAATAAAAGATTTTGAAATAATTCACTCTAACTCAAGTTTAGAAAATGCATTGATATACAATCCAGAAACAAAATTAGCCGATTTTTGGACATCAAATTTACCAGATAGGATTAATTTTCCACAAAAACTGATAATGAAAATGCGTAAAGCTGTGGTAACGCATAATCACCCTGGAGGAAGTGGATTAAGTATTTCAGATATAGAAACATTCTTACAAGGTAATTTACATGAAATAAGAGCCGTTACACCAAACGGTAGTGTCTTTAGCATAAAAAATAAATCATTAAGTAGTAAAGAAATGCGAAGTTTTGCAAAAGATATTCAAAAAATAAATCTGGATTATGCTGAAAAAGGTGGTTCTCGACAAGATGAATTTGATGAAATATATAATTTAATTAAAGATAAAATAGAATATTTACATTATATAAATTAAAAAAAGAAAATTATGAATATAGATTTTGAATTAGACTTCTTTTACTATAGAGAAGAAATAGGGTTGGATTATGAAGATCAACATATGAAAAAACTATATCCACAGATTAGTAATGCAATAGATTTTGTTGCAGGTGAATCATTAGGGAATGTTTTTAGGTTAT
Source organism: Flavobacterium sp. KY-23415 (assembly GCF_055384985.1). Taxonomy (NCBI): domain Bacteria; kingdom Pseudomonadati; phylum Bacteroidota; class Flavobacteriia; order Flavobacteriales; family Flavobacteriaceae; genus Flavobacterium; species Flavobacterium sp. KY-23415. Next base: position 1,428,305 of record NZ_AP044001.1, read on the forward strand.
TTACTAGAACTTATGCAAAAAAATACCCTTTAACTGATAATTGGTTCGGTTTGTTTTTAATAAAATATTCTAGCAAATATATAGTTAAAGATCCTGATTATGTAGATGATGAATTGGATTTCTTTATTTCTGATGCAATGAATAGTAGATCTGATATATCTTCTATATATTTTAAACAAATAAGGGATGAAAAATCAGGCTTATTGTATTTAGAGTATACAGAATTTATTTTTAAAAATCCTGAAAATGTTTTAGTAATAGCCAACGCAATTGAAAAAGAATTAGACGGATTGACTTATAATAAACAAACAGGAGATGAAACAATTTATGAGGTTTTAAATTCTCCTATTAAAAAGATTGAACTATCATCCTCTAAATTTAAATTAACTGTAAATAAAGATTATTGGGATAAAAGTTTAGGGTCATTTTAATACAATTTTGAAATGATGTAAAGTCATGTAATAATAAGCTACTTTCGAGTAGCTTTTTTTTATACCTAAAACTAGAGTAAACCGAATTAGGCAGGGAAATAACCGAATATTTGTTTTATTTAGAAATGATTTCCTTATCGGGAGAAATTACTGTTGCATTACATGCTGGATTGAAAAAAAAGGCAAAGAAATTAGTAGGAGACACAAAAAAGGAGAAAAATATATTTATGAATTAGAAGAATTTCAAGATTTCAAACCAAAATGGAATGCAAGCGCTAAAGATCCTTCAGATAAATTTGATTGTACCATAAAATTTGCAGAAAAAGGACATCATACTGATGGTAAAAATATTTTGTATGCCGATTTATTTATACCCAAAAAATTAGGGGATTTTATGTCGTCATATAAAGGAACTGGTTTTAAAGACATAAGCTTAGGAAAAACCATGTTAGATGATGGTTATGTTATGTTAAAAAAAGAAATAGGCAAAGATTTAGATGGTATTTATGCGGAATGGTTAAAATCTTCTGCTTACAAAGATTTTCCTAATTCTGAATCTGTTAACCTATATGATTTAAAAACAGCTATGAAAGGCAAAAAAATCACCAAAGAAAACCTAGAAGAAGCTGCATTTAAAACATTTACAGGAAGCTGGGCTAAAAGCAAAGGATTTACGAAAGCAGTAGTGGTTTCAAAAGCAGATATTTATGAAGAACTTAATGATAATATAAATCTATTAAAACAATTAGAAGTAATATTTATAAAATAGCAAATTATGGAAGATAAAAGATTAAAATATGTAATTATTGCAATACAAGATTATAGAGTACACGGTTATTCGAACACTTTACATACAGACAAAGGGTATTTAATTGTAGTTGAAGATTATCCAGGTGGGAATTCAAACATTAATAACCTCACAAATTATAGAAGAGTATCATTTGAAAAAGTGTTAGGTAATAAGTTCGGGAGTGAAGCTATTGTATTAGAACCTAAAAGTGCTTTATTTCTACAGTTATTACAAGAGATGGAATTAAAAATTAAAGAATTATCAAAAGATAATCCTAAAGAGTTCTTAGATCACGAACTTGATAGATATGATGAAAAAGTTGCTTTTTTTGGAGAAGAAATTGTAGTGAATGCAAGAAATAAATATGATAGAGAGTTGGTTAATTTTTATGAGTTTTATGAAAAAATTAAACGATTTTATGATTATAACTATCCCTTGTATCTTGTACCTGCTACTAAAGAAGATGAAGAAAAGTACTACGGAGATCATGAAAGAGGAAATTATTACAAACCTATTTCACCTCAAAAGTAAATACTTCTTGTTTAACAAAACCACCCCGCTGCGGCAAAATCTCCTGACTTTGCATTAAGATAATTAAATGCCACAGTATTTACATTGTGGCATTTTTATTCGAAATCTAATAAGTTCATTTTGGAAAAATATGTTTATTTGTAGTAGCTCAAAGTCAGGAGACCAAGACTGTAAGGAACTTTCTTTTTCAAGTTTTTAAACTAATTAATTTATTAGGATCTCCACCACAGTGTATTATCATTTGATTAATAATGTCATTTTGCATTTGATTGCAAAATGACATTTTAGGGATTTTATATCCTTTTAATTTATTAAGTTTTATATATGCTAAAAGTAATATTGACGCTATCAAAATTATATAAATCATCACTTGGATTCCATTCCATTGTCTTGAAAAATAATGCTTGAAATTTAATTCTTGTTTTATAAACCTAAAAAATCTTTCTATATCCCAACGTCTTTTATAAATTTCTATTATCTGCTCTGCATTAAATTCATTTTCAGGCAGATTACTTAAAAAAAGTATTTTTTCTCCATCTGACTTTAATATTCCTTCAACTAATCGGAAAATTGTTTCAGTTTTTTTACCATTGCAATAGAGATGTACTTTGCTGTGTTTTGTGAGACTAATTATTTCATTTTCAAAATTTAAAATAGTTTCTATACTGTCTTTTTCAACTTCATATTTTGATGCTTTATAGATTCTAGTTACAAAATATTTTTGCTGATTTGAGAGTTCGACCATTTTCTTTCTCTCTTTCATTCCTCTGTCAAAAACAGCAATATCTTCCTTATTAGCAATATGATCCTTAAGAATATCACCTAAAGCTAAATCCTCGCTAATCATCTTCTGATCTTTATGAATTTTTACATTAAATGGTAACTCATTAAATCCAACTGTAAACTTTATACTATTTCTACCTTGTTCTCCTTTTTTGTTTTTACACCCATTCTGCATTCCAAAATGTAACAATGAAGCTGATAAACTAGTAATCGTTGAATCATACAAACTTAATCTTAATTTGTCTTTTTCATTGAGTTTGTCTTGAAAAACAGCAACAGTGTGATTGTATAATTTTTTAAAATATTCAACATTTATACTGCCAATTCTATCAGCAATACTGCTATGACTAACAGTTTTATCTTTTGGAATTTGAGCATACTTGCAAAAGAAATGATTTTCATAAAAATTTTCAAAGACCCTTGAACTAGCTCTGTTTTCATTCAAAATGCCAAAAACACAAAGTTTAAACAACTCTTTCCCTTTTAGTTTTTTTGCATTCCAATCAACCATTGTTTCTTGAGCAAAAAAATCAAGCTTATCCTCAGAAATATATCCCAATATTTCATTTACTCCAGTATTGATCTTCATTTTCTATATACGTTATTGATATGTAGAAAAGTAAAAATAACACTTTTTTATTACATATGTAAAAGTTCCTTACAGTCTTGGTCAGGAGACTTTGCGCAGCGGGAGAAATAGTACATGAAGGAAAACATGTGCTAGATGACGGGGTGAGTATCGCAAAATTAAGGGAAGAAACCAAATTAATTGTTCATGATAAATATCCTATGAAAAGTACGGTAGATAAAATGACAAACCAACAGGTAATTGAGCTAAGAGCAAGAATAGCGGAAAGAGAGTTTCAGTTAGCTGCTAAACAAAAACCAGATTTTCAATCGGTTCCAGAAATGATTAGTTTTATTGCCAGAGAATATTAACAAATTATGAAGTCAACAAATTATGAAGTCAATTATTAAAAAAATATTGCAAGAAATACTGTCTTTTTCATATACATATGAAATAAAAAAAAGTGATATATACATAAAAAAAGTATTTGAAAAATTAGGGAAGCAGAGATTACGTATTAGATTAAATGATTTAATAGGTTGGATAGACCCAGTAGACCATTTAAAAGATACCGATTTAGAAAAATATGTATATTTTGATGATGAATTTATGACAGAAGATGTTATACAAAATATTTACAATGAATTTGTGCTGTTGTTTAAATATTTACCAGAATTAAAAGAAATATTTGTATTAAAGGAAAGACATATAGAGTTTAACTCAAATCTTAGTAAAAGTGATATACAAGAAATTTATCAATTTGTATTAGATTTTTATAAAGAAAACCCTAGAAAAGCTACTTTTTATATACCTTATGAAAAATAGATTGGTGTTTTTAGATAAAAACCAAAAAAGCTACTTTCGAGTACCTTTTTTTATGCTTAAAAATAGCACTTCAAATCTTATCTTTGAATGTAGAAATAACGGTAGCCATAAAAGGAGGTTTACGCAAAAGTGCCAAAGAAGTTCTAGAACATAGTGATGATTTAAAGAAAACAGCAAAAAATACAGATGAAGCTAAGGAAATAGAGGAAGTTATTAAGCATTTGGAAGAGGTGGCTGAAATTTCAGAAGGTTTTGGATCAATAAAATATCTTATAAAAGAAAAGGTTTTAGATAGATTTGGAAAGTTTGAAGATGTATTAAAATTTGAAAATGAGATAAGAAATTTAGACTATGAAGTTGCAATGTTTTTTGATGAAATTGGTTCTATTCTATCAAAGCCTATTACTCAAAAAAGCAGTAATTCAGTTAGTTTTGGAATTTTAGAAATAAATGATATCATAAAAAAATATGGAAAAGATTCTAAGAAAATAATAGTTTCTCATAACCATCCTACTTCCACTGGAATAAGTATTGACGATATAGGTCTAGTTATTGATAATAAATTAGGTGGAATAAGAGCAATTGCAAAAGATGGGTCAAATTATTTGTTATTAAATATTGGGAAAATGAATGATAAGAGCTTAAATATTCTTAAGCACAAAATAGCTCAACGAGTTAAAAACAAGTACCCTAAATTAGTTAAAAAAGGAGGAAGAAAAGACATTTTAGGAAGGCCAATTCATAGAGCAAGTAGTAAAAAATTAGCTCAAGTATTAACAGATGAATTGGTGGAAGAATTAATTTATTTAAAACAAATCGAATATATAAAATATCAATAATTATGGATAAACATACAGTAAAAATAGACCATTTATATAATCCTGCAAAATTTGGATTAGGACAATTATATGAAGATGTGTTAGAAGGATGGGAAATTCAGCATAAATTTTATTTAGATCAAGTTGAATTATCAAAATTTATTAACACTTGTAAATTAGAAGATGCAATTTTTGTAATTATAAAAGCATATAAAGATAGATATCCAACAAGTTATTTTTCAAGAGTTTATGATAATTTCAGAGAGCCTTTATATCCTTTAAGAAAAGACACTAAAATAGAATGGATTGCAAATCAAGAAACCTACGATTGTGAAAAAGTAGTTTTTACTTTTCAAGAAATTCAAGAAATTCAATTGTTGAAATCTACAATTGAAGAAGTTCTAACAAATAATATTTATGAACAAAGAGATAATAGTTACTATGTTAAAAATAGCCCAATAATAAGTATAGAAGTTTTTAATACAGAACTAAAAATAAATTTAGACATTTCAAAAGCTATTAAATATTAATTCAAAGAGGGCGGTGCATTATGTACCGCTTTTTTTATTCCAAAATAGACGGATAGCTATCGGAAAACATTTTCATATAAACGATTTTCTCGGAAAGACAAATTGACTTCTTGGACAGTCTCTTTTTCATACCAGAAAAAAACAAGTTCATTGATATAACCGATAAAAACCCTGTTTTAATTGATTATCGTTCAACTAAAAAACTAGGTTTTCACACAGATAACACTGCTATAGAATGGAAACTAAGCAGCAATAGCATAGCACTAAGGGTAGTTTCTGGCACAGGTATTTATAAGGAAATTAATGTACGCACTGCCGATGGAAACGATATCCGATTTGTTGAGGAGAAAATAACGCATGATTATGATTACCACCCACTATCTCCTCTAGCAATAATCGCGGCAGACAATCCTACTTTTATTCTCAAAGATGAAGAACAACAAGAAGATAGTAAATTTACAAATTTACCCGCTTTTGTGCTATATGCTAATAAAGAAAGTGCTTTTTGGGAAAATATAATGACGGGTGGTGAATATGCTATCGATGTGCTAACAACACTTTCTGGAGTAGGAAACATTTTAAAAGTAGGTCGTTTAGCAAAAATACTAAAAGCAGGACATTCACTAATAGGAAAGTCTAAAGCTGTCTCCAATGTAATTACAGGTGTAAAAGCCTTTGCTGGAGTTGTTGAAATTAGTAGTGGTGTGGGTAATGCATTATTAAAGCTGTTAGATGTAAACGACACCGAATTAGGTAGAGAAATAGCCGAATATTTGTTTTATTTAGAAATGATTTCCTTATCGGGAGAAATTACTGTTGCATTACATGCTGGATTGAAAAAAAAGGCAAAGAAATTAGTAGGAGATGCAAAAAACAAAGCTAAATTAGAAAAAAAATTAGACGATTTAGTAGATCAAAAGCAGATTTCTAAATCAGAAGCAGACGAGGTAATTGAGCATTTAAAAATTGTGGCAAATGAGGTAGAAAAAATTAGTTATATTCCACTACGATTTGACAAACTATATAGTATTTCTGCAGCTGCATTAGATACTGCATTAAATGTATCAAAAAATATATTTTTCTATCTCAAAAACCTAACAAAAGCAAATACAGAAACGGTATTTTATAAAGGAGTTGAAATATTTACAGATTCACCAGCAAAAGTAAAAGTTTTTTTAGATGATGCAGCAAAGGTTTTAAATACCAAAGGGGTAAAAGGAGTAGAAGAGTTTTTTGAAAATACAGGTTCTGTTTTAACTAGAAAAAGATTACATTCACAAACTGGAGAAGATTATTTAGCAACATTAGTAAGACACAAAAAAGGAGAAAAATATATTTATGAATTAGAAGAATTTCAAGATTTCAAACCAAAATGGAATGCAAGCGCTAAAGATCCTTCAGATAAATTTGATTGTACCATAAAATTTGCAGAAAAAGGACATCATACTGATGGTAAAAATATTTTGTATGCCGATTTATTTATACCCAAAAAATTAGGGGATTTTATGTCGTCATATAAAGGAACTGGTTTTAAAGACATAAGCTTAGGAAAAACCATGTTAGATGATGGTTATGTTATGTTAAAAAAAGAAATAGGCAAAGATTTAGATGGTATTTATGCGGAATGGTTAAAATCTTCTGCTTACAAAGATTTTCCTAATTCTGAATCTGTTAACCTATATGATTTAAAAACAGCTATGAAAGGCAAAAAAATCACCAAAGAAAACCTAGAAGAAGCTGCATTTAAAACATTTACAGGAAGCTGGGCTAAAAGCAAAGGATTTACGAAAGCAGTAGTGGTTTCAAAAGCAGATATTTATGAAGAACTTAATGATAATATAAATCTATTAAAACAATTAGAAGTAATATTTATAAAATAGCAAATTATGGAAGATAAAAGATTAAAATATGTAATTATTGCAATACAAGATTATAGAGTACACGGTTATTCGAACACTTTACATACAGACAAAGGGTATTTAATTGTAGTTGAAGATTATCCAGGTGGGAATTCAAACATTAATAACCTCACAAATTATAGAAGAGTATCATTTGAAAAAGTGTTAGGTAATAAGTTCGGGAGTGAAGCTATTGTATTAGAACCTAAAAGTGCTTTATTTCTACAGTTATTACAAGAGATGGAATTAAAAATTAAAGAATTATCAAAAGATAATCCTAAAGAGTTCTTAGATCACGAACTTGATAGATATGATGAAAAAGTTACTTTTTTTGGAGAAGAAATTGTAGTGAATGCAAGAAATAAATATGATAGAGAGTTGGTTGATTTTTATGAGTTTTATGAAAAAATTAAACGATTTTATGATTATAACTATCCCTTGTATCTTGTACCTGCTACTAAAGAAGATGAAGAAAAGTACTACGGAGATCATGAAAGAGGAAATTATTACAAACCTATTTCACCTCAAAAGTAAATACTTCTTGTTTAACAAAACCACCCCGCTGCGGCAAAATCTCCTGACTTTGCATTAAGATAATTAAATGCCACAGTATTTACATTGTGGCATTTTTATTCGAAATCTAATAAGTTCATTTTGGAAAAATATGTTTATTTGTAGTAGCTCAAAGTCAGGAGACCAAGACTGTAAGGAACTTTTACATATGTAATAAAAAAGTGTTATTTTTACTTTTCTACATATCAATAACGTATATAGAAAATGAAGATCAATACTGGAGTAAATGAAATATTGGGATATATTTCTGAGGATAAGCTTGATTTTTTTGCTCAAGAAACAATGGTTGATTGGAATGCAAAAAAACTAAAAGGGAAAGAGTTGTTTAAACTTTGTGTTTTTGGCATTTTGAATGAAAACAGAGCTAGTTCAAGGGTCTTTGAAAATTTTTATGAAAATCATTTCTTTTGCAAGTATGCTCAAATTCCAAAAGATAAAACTGTTAGTCATAGCAGTATTGCTGATAGAATTGGCAGTATAAATGTTGAATATTTTAAAAAATTATACAATCACACTGTTGCTGTTTTTCAAGACAAACTCAATGAAAAAGACAAATTAAGATTAAGTTTGTATGATTCAACGATTACTAGTTTATCAGCTTCATTGTTACATTTTGGAATGCAGAATGGGTGTAAAAACAAAAAAGGAGAACAAGGTAGAAATAGTATAAAGTTTACAGTTGGATTTAATGAGTTACCATTTAATGTAAAAATTCATAAAGATCAGAAGATGATTAGCGAGGATTTAGCTTTAGGTGATATTCTTAAGGATCATATTGCTAATAAGGAAGATATTGCTGTTTTTGACAGAGGAATGAAAGAGAGAAAGAAAATGGTCGAACTCTCAAATCAGCAAAAATATTTTGTAACTAGAATCTATAAAGCATCAAAATATGAAGTTGAAAAAGACAGTATAGAAACTATTTTAAATTTTGAAAATGAAATAATTAGTCTCACAAAACACAGCAAAGTACATCTCTATTGCAATGGTAAAAAAACTGAAACAATTTTCCGATTAGTTGAAGGAATATTAAAGTCAGATGGAGAAAAAATACTTTTTTTAAGTAATCTGCCTGAAAATGAATTTAATGCAGAGCAGATAATAGAAATTTATAAAAGACGTTGGGATATAGAAAGATTTTTTAGGTTTATAAAACAAGAATTAAATTTCAAGCATTATTTTTCAAGACAATGGAATGGAATCCAAGTGATGATTTATATAATTTTGATAGCGTCAATATTACTTTTAGCATATATAAAACTTAATAAATTAAAAGGATATAAAATCCCTAAAATGTCATTTTGCAATCAAATGCAAAATGACATTATTAATCAAATGATAATACACTGTGGTGGAGATCCTAATAAATTAATTAGTTTAAAAACTTGAAAAAGAAAGTTCCTTACAGTCTTGGTCAGGAGACTTTGCGCAGCGGGAGCGACTATAGATCAATTAACAAAAGAAGTAGAAACGATTAAGGCAAACGAAAAAATTGCTCAATTAAATGCCACAATAGATGAATTAAAGAGGGCTGAAAAAACCTATCAAAAGGAAAATCAAATTGCCTATGATGAAGCCTGCAAATGCCATCAACAAAATGTAGAAGAAGCCTATGCAGCAGCAACTAAAGTAGAAAAAACAATTATAGATCCGGTAACAAATACGGAAAAAACAATTGTTGAATATGAAAACTTAAACTTGCCTACTTTCAGCTTTAACAAAGCAGCGCAACTAGATTCTGAAACACTTAGCAGTCGTGTTTCTACTACTACTTTACAAGTTGTGGAAAAAATTGTAGCAGAGAACAGTTATACTTCTTTTGATGAAGTAATCAATGAATTAAAACAAGAAGTGGGCACAACAACCCAAACGTTATTTGCTAACAATCAATTATCGCAAGCAATTGTAAGCGCAAATGGCATTTTGCTTCCAGTGGCTAACACAACCAACATTACCAATGTTTTTGTGTTAACAAATACTGGTCTTAATTTTAATGGAACCACTTCTTTGCAATTATTATTTAGTGGAATTCCAAATTTAGAAAATGTCGTTTCTTCAAATTACAAACTAATTATAGATAATAATTCTGTTCCTGTTGAAGCGATTTCCTTCCAAAGCGAAATTAATAATGGAAAACTAGCTGTTAAAATTTTCACAGATGGAATTGACCTGTCAACAAGCAAAAACATCCAATTATCGGGTACTTTCATTTTGGAGAATGATGACAAAATAGTATTTAGTGGTAATGCAAGCATAACTAGAAGTGCCACAAGAGAATTAATTAGTTATACCGTTTCGGGCAAAGGCACCTATGAACTAACATTAGGGAATACTGACATTGGCGATAATGGCAACCAATCTAACAATAGTTTAGACTATATTCCTTCTGGTTATGGCATTAACCGTTTGGGAATTGCAGACTACAGAAAAGTAGAACAAGAAGTGTGTTGCTACGTTCCTGGAGAAGTATCGCATGTAGAAAACATAATGGCTCGTGAATATAAAGAAAAAACAACCCGCCGTTTAAGAAGGTCTGAAGATACAACTACAACAAGCAAAGAACAAGAAATTGAAAAACTGACAGATACCTCAACGACCGATCGTTTCGAAATGAACCAAGAAGTGAGTTCTCTATTGGCTGAAGACACACATCAAGGGGTATTTGTTAACGCAGGTTATTCAAACCAAGCTGCAGGATACTCTTTAAATGCTGGTGCCGATTTTGCCACCAACACCACGTCTGAAGAGTCCAATTCGCAAGCGGTTACCCATGCTAAAGAAATTACAGAAAGAGCATTAGACCGAGTTGTTAAAAAGGCTAAAGAGGAACGTATTTCTAAGATTATTGAAGAATATTCAGAAGAAAACACACATGGTTTCGATAACAGAAAAGGAGACAGTCATGTTTCGGGTGTATATCGTTGGATCGACAAGATCTACAAAAATAAAGTTGTGAATTATGGAAAACGACTAATGTATGAGTTCATGATTCCAGAGCCTGCTAATTTTCATAATGTAGCAGCAAGCAAAGAAAAAAAGAACGATTATGAAGTGGTTTTAGAAAAACCAATTGATCCAAGAACTGCCAATAATGAAGTAGCCTTAAAACTAGATGATACTTTTATATTTAGATACAAAAATTGGATTTCGCATTATAACGTAACAGTAGCACCAGAGCCAGTAAAAGAAAAATGGAAAAGTGCAGCCATAATAACAGATGTTTCAACAAATTCATACAAAGTAGAAGTTCCAGAAGGTTACCATTTAGTATATTATAAAGTAAGTTCTGGAGGAAGCTATAGTAATGCAGGCTATAATATTGCAGGAAACTATAATTATGTTTCTGGAAATAATGCTAGAGTATGGGACGGCACCGTCGATTCAAGATTATATGAAGACACCATTCATTTTGGAGCGCATTTAATTGATGGTAAACCTGGACATATTACCCTAGATTTAAAATTCGAAAGAAATGCTTATACCTATGAGCAATGGCAATTAGAAACATTTAATGCTATTATTAAAGCATATGAAGAAAAATTAGCCGAATACAATGGGAAATTAGCCGAATTAAAATCGGTGCAAGCAGAAAAAGCGAAAACAAACCCTGCTTTTTATCGCCAGATAGAAAACATGGTTTTAAGAAAAAATTGTATCGAATATTTAATTAGTCAAGAAGCATTAGGAAAAGAATCATTAATTACAGGAAGCCATGTTACAGACACACATGTGAAGTATGATGCACCACTGTTAGGAACCTATGCAGGAAAAGTGAAATTCTTTGAACAAGCTTTTGAGTGGGATTTAATGAGCTATAATTTCTACCCATTCTATTGGGCAAGCAAAGAAAACTGGGCGAGTTTATATAATATTAACGACATAGACGACCCTACTTTTAGAGCCTTTTTACAAAGTGGAATGGCAAGAGTAATTCTTACAGTGCGTCCAGGGTTTGAAGAAGCAGTTAACTGGTATATGGCAACGGGACAAGTATGGAATGGTGGACAAGTGCCAACAATGGACGATGAACTATTCGTCTCCATCATAGAAGAGCTTCGCGTTAAGGAAGGAGAAGTGGAAGAAACTTGGGAAAGCCGAGTACCTACCTCTTTAACAGTAATACAAGCAGGAAGTATTGGTTTAAACGTGCAAGGATTACCTTGTAATACCGATTGCGACGATCATTTACTATTTGGTTCAGATGGAAACCCCATTAAACAAAATGTAGATGCCAACGGAAACGATGTAGTATTAGGAAACAGTCAAAATAGCACCACAACAACCGACCCAGATGGTCTTGTGGGAGGAGCTAGACCTGTAGAAGAAGGAGCTGCCTAATGGTATTGTATAACCCAAAACCCCAACAATTTGTTGGGGTTTTTAAACTAATGTAATAATGAGAGCAATAGACTATGGAATACAACATTTTGGACATTACTCCTACAGCAACAATAAATCTAACATATATGTTTTTAATGAAGATATTCGATTAGATGATGATAGTAATGAATTTAAAAATGAAACCGAAGAAATAGACAATAATGTCTATTACAAAGAAATTGAATTTACAAATAATGAACAAACAAAATTTCATTATGTTCTAGATGGAGAAATACTATCTGAAGACACAATAAATTATATAAAACTAAGCGGCATAACTCCTTACTTAGAAAAAAACTTTGAATATAATGATGAATATGACCCAAATAATGAATTCAATTATTTAAACACTAAAACAATTGAATTTGAAAACAAGGTATTTTTAAAATTAAACAAAAATCAATTCCCATTAGACAGTATTAACGTATTTGGTCAATCGAAAAAGAAAAAAGACAAACCTCTTTTTTTACTTAACCAAGACTTAAACAAGAAAAATAATAGTGTAATTGTATTCATATCAGATGATGGTTCAAAATTAGAACGTGCCTACCAAAACATAGAATGCTATCAAAACGAAGTTATTCTCTTTTTAGAAAGCGATTTTGGAAGCAATATCTTCGGGTCATTGTTGCGTGTAAAAACAGGAAATAATGTTACAGATGCTAATCAAATTCCAGCTAAAGCAATTGCAAAAGTAGTAAATGCGTTTAAAATGAATATAGATATCGATGTAGCAACATTAACAAAAGCTATTCAAACGCAAATATCAAGCAAAAGCGGATTAATGCATTTTGTAAAACAACGATTTATACTAACCGACAGGTTAATTTCAATCCCTGTCAATTTCACTTTTGATGCTGTAATTGGCTATATGAACACAGTTTCTGAAGGTGTTGAAGAACATTTAAAATTCAAAGAGCATCGTTGGCAATACTACAACTCAGACGGAACCATAAACCCAGACGCCAATTTACTGTTTTTTGACCCAAGTGTTTTTGACAATCTAGAAGAGAAAGCAAAAAGAAAAGAAGGAAAAAACATTGTTAAAAAAGCACTCGACGAAGTTGACTTGTTTGAAGCCGCACTTTTTCAAAAAATAGAACAAAGTGAACAAAAAACAGAATTTAACGAATTCAACGAATATGTAACCAAAGCGCTAAAGAAAACATCCAAAATATTAAAAACATTAAAAGACTACATTAGAAATCCAGAGTTATTAGCCATAGCAATTACAAAAAACACACTAATAGCCTTAAATGCTTTCTTGGTAGGGTTACTAAACAGTATTTTTGATGTTTTTAAATGTATTTTCGACATCATTAGTTTGCTTTGTCAAGGTCTAAAAGCAGTAAGAGAAAAAGGAATTAGCCTAATTGCAAACTGGAGTTCCTATTTAGGTTTTTTTATCGAAACACTAGAAAACATTATCGACACCGCTATCAACCTTTTTAGTATAGAGAACCTAAAAGCTTTTTTTGAATTTTTAATTAAAACACAAAAATTCCTTTTCGAACTACCTGTCTATCTAACGAAGCTCGCTATCGATAATGAAACAGTAGTAACAGCAGACCGCATTGGTTATTATACAGGCTATATTATAGGAATGTTTATAGACGTTATTCTAGGAGCCATTGCTACTGGAGGAATTAAAACCTCAGCCGATGTTTTTAGAGTAATAGCAAAACAATTGCAAGACCTATTTCGTTTGGGCAAAAAAGTTTTAGAAAAAAGTTTTACATTTGCTGGTAACGTTATTGAAAGTTTTGTTGCTGTAGTAACCGCTATAAGAAAAGGAGCTAAAAATATCAAACCTTTTTTAGACGAGGTTAATAAGTTCATTGAAGAATTATTCTTTAAGGTAAACGTAATAAAAGCAGAAATAGCAGCTTGGTTGGTTAGACAACATAAAGTTTCGGAAGCTACTCTAGATCTTTTAAACGAACTAGGAGTAATTATTTATAGGAAAATTGATGAGAACTTACATGGTGTTAGAGTTCCTGTTTTTGCCGAAGGTTACTTAGCAAATTACAACGATAGAACTATTTTTGAAGGAACAGAAGAAGCTCTAGGAAATTTCGTTAAAAAGTTGGACGACATTCGACAGTCTGGAGGGAATGGGAAGAAGAAAGTTAAAAAATATTTGGATGATTTTACAGATCAATTTGGCAAAACATTAAATGTTATTTTAGATGGCAAAATTGTAGGCAAATTTACGAGAGGAAAAGAAATTGAAATATTAGATAAAAATTTTAAAATTAGTTTTGGAGGTTCTAAAATAATACTTAAAGAAAACGAAACGATTGCCATAACTGGTTTGTTAGATGATGTTTTAAAAATAAAGAAAATGGGTAGAAAAATGCCCGGTTTGTGGAAAAATGGTGTAAACATCGGTGGAACAGATTTGTTATCATCAAGAGTATGGGAAGATTTAGGCGTGAAATATAAACATTTATTAACTGAAAATCCGAAATTGTTTTGGAAAAACCGTACAGATGACTTTTGGGAGCTTGTGAACAAGCCTTGGTTAGATGAAGTTATCAAAAGAGGCGATGACGTTCGTTTTGTAACCAACCCGAATTTAGAAAAATCTAAATATGTTTATCTTGATGATTTAGATGCATTTGCTACAGGCTTAGATGGTAAAAAAGTTCAAACCATTTTTGGTAGAGAAGTTGAGTATTTAAAACAAAATGGATATAAAATAGAAAACGAATTAGCAATTAAAATAAAAAATGGAAAATGATGAATTGTATATTCCTGATGGATATCTTTCTGTAAAGATGATTGAGGAAGTAATGGCAGAATTTAACTGGGCTGTAAAGTATAAAATAGTAGAACTAAGTAAAGATTTAGGTCTTTTTAAGATTCAATTTCCAACTTCTGAAATTGAATTCCTAGATGTTCCTGAAACTGGAGTAAAATTAACTTTTTTAACCTATGATTCAGGTAAAAAGTTAAACGTAGATTATGCTGATGTTGTTGCTTTAGATTGCATTGAAAATTATGACCCTGTTAGAGATTTAGATTTAGAACTTGGGTATACCGATTTGGAGGATAGAACACGTAAGATTTTAAGAAATAAATTTAAAAACTTACAGTTTTACCATATGGGTTTTATTACAGGAGAAGATTACACCTGGGTTCATAGGTATTTAGAACGCAAGCATACATTGTAAAATTTAATAGCTATAAAGCTGTCTTCGGGCAGCTTTTTTAATTTTGTACTAAAAGAACATTTGTAAATTCATAATTTAAAGGATTGAGGTAGATGCAAACGTAAAAAAGTTCAAACCATTTTTGGTAGAGAAGTTGACTATTTAAAACAAAACGGATATAAAATTGAAAACGAATTAGCAATTAAAATAAAAAAATAGAACATGAATAAAAATGAAATGTTTTTTCCTGAAAGACATCTTTCTGTTAAGATGATTGAGGAAGTAATGGCTGAGTTTAATTGGCCAGTAAAATATACAGTAATAGAAGAAAACGAACTGTTTGCACTTTTTTTAATAAAATTTCCAACTTGTGAAATTGAATTGCAAGATATTCCTGAAACTGGGGCAAATTTAACTTTTTTAACCTATGATTCAGGTAAAAAGTTAAACGCAGACTATGCTGATGTTGTTGCTTTAGATTGCATTGATAATTACTCTCCATCAATAGATTTAGATTTAGAACTTGCATATACCGATTTAGAGGATAGAACACGTAAGATTTTAAGAAATAAATTTAAAAATTTACAGTTTTACCATATGGGTTTTATTACAGGAGAGGATTACACATGGGTTCATAGGTATTTAGAACGCAAGCATACATTGTAAAAGTTAATAGCTATAAAGCTGTCTTCGGGCAGCTTTTTTATTTTTGTACTATTATGTTTGTATATTTTTTTAAAAGAGCATCTACACACAGCCGATGAATTTATAATAGAAACAAAAAATATATTTTATGCTTGTAGTAGTTGCCAACGAGAGTTTTTAATCCTACAAGAATATGTCACTAAAATGGGTAAAAAAATGAAGATTACAATTTATGGAGATGAAGCAATTGAAGGTTCTACAGATTTATTAGATATCATAAAAAAATACAATTATGGAAATTAAATTTTTAAAAAGCTATAGAGATAATCCTATTTTAAAAACAAGAAAAGCAAAAGGGTTAACCATTGAAAGAATCAAAGAATTAGAAAAAAAATTGAATAATGGAAAATCATTTCCTAAAACCTTTTCAGAATTCTTATTCATTGGGGGAGATTATAGTGCTTTAGGCTTTGACTACGAAGGTTATTATGAAAATGGTGAGCAATATATTGCGCTAAAAGACCACTATGAAGATATAATGCCAAAATATAAAGCCTCATTAAATAGACCTTATGCAATTTTAGATTCTTATGATGGATTAACTTTTATGTTTATTTTTTTGGATGAAGGCGATGATCCCAGAGTTTATAATTTTGGTGTTCATCCTGATTATAGAGGCGAAAACGGAGAAGTAATTTATCCTATACCAGAAAAAACTTTTAGTGAACTCATCAATCGTTTAGTAGATTATGCATTACGAGGGTTACAACCTTGGTAAAACAAATTAAAGCTGTCTTCGGGCAGCTTTTTTTACAATATAAAAAGCTAAAATTTTATTCATAGTTTTAAACGTTCATTAGAGAATTATTTGTTAAGGCAAAAGACAAACTAGCTACTTTCCCAAAAGCAATAAGAGAAATCTTTGAAAAGCATGGTTTTGAAATTAGAGAAGTTCCCAAAAGTCCAGTACTTGCTTCAGTAGAAGGAGTCATAATAACACTTCTTGAAAAAGGAGAGTATGTTTTAATGAAAGACGGAAAAGAGATTTTTCGAGGTACAAAAGAAGAGATCGATGCTATAGCGGAGAAGCTAAAAGGGATGAGTGATGATGTGGCAAGGAAGTATTTGGATGAACTGAAAGACTTATCTAAAAAAGCTAAATTGTTCAATTTTAAGAAAAAGGAATTATTAGATATTTATTTAAATGAAAATAAAGGCATTAATAGCTGGATTGCTCCACTAAAAGTTAAATATCTTGATGAAGCTGAAAAATTAAAACATCAGCTTTTAATAAAAGAAGGAAAATTGTTGGATGTTAATGGTAAACCTTTTAATTCTCTCGATTTAGATAATAGATTTAATAATGGTAAAGCCATTTTTGTAATGGACGAATATGGTAGAATGTTTGCTTCAACAAAAAACAAACCTACTTTTTTTCACCATTCAAGTTTTTTAGCAGGAAAACCAGTTTCTTTTGCAGGAGAGATTGAGGTTATTGATGGCATTATTCTTAGTATTAGTAATAATAGCGGACATTATCAACCAGGAGAAGAGTTTTTAAGTCAGTTTTTTGACTTTTTAAATTATTCAAAAGTTGATACTAATTCAATTGAAAAAATTTTAATAAAATAAAAATATGAAAAATAAAAATGTTTTGGCAATACCATTATGGCTATTATTTAATGTAGAATCAATTGATGAAATAAAATTTGATGCAGTATTAGCTAATAATATTAGTGAATATGAACTCAAAGATAGAAAATACCTTTATTCTGTAATTAATTCAATAAGTGAAGAGTTTAAGTTTGATGATATAATAAGTAATATCCCAAATAAAGAAAAAATCAAATTTTCAAATGAAGAAATTTATATTTACTTATCAAAATTTAAGAATTTTATGGAAGATAAAAAATTTGGTTTATTAATAGAACGCTAATTACTTAAAAAAATAACGTTCGATAAATATTGAAAAGAGATTGTATTTCATTGATGACAATCTCTTTTTAATTTAAACAAATAATCTAAAAACTTTAAAAAACCGATGAGTCAGAACTAAAAATATAAAAAATGAGTTTTACAAAACAAATGGAAAATCATCTAAAAACTATGGGATGGTATCCAAACAGAAAGATAACGACCTATGATGAATTTATGGAAAAGTACAATTATCCAGAATTTATTAGAGAATTTATTAGAGGATATGGAGGATTAAAGTTGAAAACACTTAATAAACTTCAGGGAGATGGTATTTTGAAAGAGATGTATAGGGTTAGTTTAAATCCTTTAGATTCAGATGGAATGGATTCAGATTCAGTTGCAGAAGATTGGGCAACAGATTTAGGAAGAAAACTTTATGTTATTGGACTATATTCCCCTGAAAATTTTGATATTGCTGTAGATGCTAATGGTGCTGTGTATTTTTTAGGCCAAGATTGTTATTGCTTAGGTAAAAATATTTATCAAGGTTTAGAAAGTATTATTCGTATTGATCAATGGTCTTCAATACAGTTAGATGCAACAGATCCAACTTCGGGTTTATGGTATATCTCCAAAGATAAAACAGTAGACTTTGATTCTTACGAATTTAAGTATAGAACTTTTTAAAATTTAAAGCTGTCTTCGGGCAGCTTTTTTAATTTTGTACTAAAAGAACATTTGTAAATTCATAATTTAAAGGATAGATTTAGATGCTAACGTAAAAAAGTTCAAACTATTTTTGGAAGAGAAGTTGACTATTTAAAACAAAACGGATATAAAATAGAAAACGAATTAGCAATTAAAATAAAAAAATAAAAAATGGAAAATGATGAATTGTATATTCCTGATGGGTATCTTTCTGTTAAGATGATTGAGGAAGTAATGGCAGAATTTAACTGGCCTGTAAAGTATAAAATAATAGAAAAAAATGAACTGTTTGGGATTTTTCTAATAAAATTTCCAACTTCTGAAATTGAATTATTGGATGTTCCAGAAGACGGAATTAGTTTAACTTTTTTAACCTATGATTCAGGTAAAAAGTTAAACGCAGACTATGCTGATGTTGTTGCTTTAGATTCCATTGATAATTACTCTCCATCAAGCGATTTAGATTTAGAACTTGCATATACCGATTTAGAAGACAAAACACGTAAATCACTAAGAAACGATATGAAAAACTTACAGTTTTACCATATGGGTTTTATTACAGGAGAAGATTACACCTGGGTTCATAGGTATTTAGAACGCAAGCATACATTGTAAAAGTTGATAAATAAAAAATGGAAAAAAATTTTATATATGCGGATTAAGACCTGCTATAGTTGAAATTCATAAAGATTATAGCCATTATTTCGCTTTAAATATGGAAACTGGGGTTTTTGAAGAAAATTTAAGATATTTTCATCAAATTAATTTTGACCCAAATGGAGATGTTGAAGAGAAAAAAGAATCTGAATTTAATCGCTATGTTAAAAAGCTTAAAAAAGAAAAAGGATTAATCTAAAAAAGCTTTGTAATGAACATTCCCAAAAAGTTAAATACTATTTGGGGTATTTTTATGAGAAGAAAAACCAGTACCTACTGCAATAGAATTAGATGAAAAAGGGAATTATGTTTGGGGAAAGAATAGAATTATTTAGGCACATTCACAATTAAATAAATACTTGCTTATCAGTTATTTAATTTGTATTTTAGAAGAAATAAACCCCGAGAATGCTCAAAAAGAGTCAAAAACGGGGTTTTCTTTTAAATATGTATGTCAAAAATAATACGAATAAGTGAATTTCAGCACAAATTGCCTTTAAATATTATCAATGAAGATTTTAATGTTTTTTATGAGCAATTTCTAAAGTCTGATTTAGGTAAAATTCATCTAGCTACACCTTTTTCAGAACTTTCTCAAAGTTTTAAATTGAAAGCGTGCAAAAAAGGTCCAGATTGCATTTTTAGTACTAAAGGTAAGATTGCCTTGATGATGCTAAAAAACTATTATGGTTGTTCTGATGCTAAACTAATCGAGTTGTTAAACGGAAATGTTTACATGCAATACTTTTGTGATATTGTATTACCTCTAGATTCCCCGCTTACAAATTTTAAAATAGTTAGCCAAATAAGAATGGAATTAGCCAAAAAATTAGATGTTCGAAAAGTTCAAGAAACATTAGCTAAAAGCTGGCTACCTTATATGAATGATTTAGACAAAGTCTTGATAGATGCCACTTGTTATGAGAGTGAGTTGCGTTTTCCTACCAATGAGAAACTACTTTGGGAATGTATTGTGTGGAATTACAATCAAATGAAATCATTATGTGGAATTTTAAAAATAAAACTTCCAAGAACCAAATATATTGATTGGTGTAAACGCTACAATGAGTATTCTAGAAAAAGAAAAAAAACAGCAAAGCAACGAACAAAAATGACTCGTGGTCTTCTGAAATTATTATATAAACTTAATGGAGAATTGAGTAAAATTGAAAATCAATATTCCTTTGAGCCAACCACAAAATACAGCAAACAACGCAGAATAATCCGTCTTATTTACCAACAACAATCAAAAATTTTTGCAACAGGAAAAAGCGTTCCCGATAGAATTGTTAGCATAAATAAAAGTTATATTCGCCCAATTGTGCGTGGTAAAGAAGTAAAACAAGTAGAATTTGGAGCAAAAGTAAATAAAATTCAAATTGATGGAATCAATTTTATAGAACATATAGAATACCGTGCCTTTAACGAAGGAACTCGATTTCAAAACAGTATATTTTGCGCACAAAATCTAACTAAAACTAAAGTAAGAATTACTGGAGCTGATGCTATTTATGCCACAAATAAAAACAGAACTTTTTCGTCCACAAATAACATACAAACAGACTTTGTTAGAAAAGGAAAAGCTGGAAAACACGAAGAGCATAGAAAGAAGCTAGCCTCAGAAATTAAAAAAGAAAGAGCTACTCGATTAGAAGGTAGTTTTGGCAAAGAAAAAGAGCACTATAATTTACGAAAGATAAAAGCTAGAACCAAGAAAAGTGAAATGCTTTGGATTTTTTTCGGAATACATACAGCTAATGCTAAAGAAATAGGAAGAAGAATTTACAAAAATCAAACACAACTAGCAGCGTAAAGTATTCAAAAAAATACTTTATAGGAAAAGTGCGTCTTGTTGAGAAATATCAAATTTAAAAATCATAAAAACATATAATTTTTACTACAAAATAAAAAACCTCAATTATATTAATATGAATTGAGGTTTTTATTTAAAGTATTTTTCAAAAAATCTTGTTACTTCTGAATTTGCCTATTTAACAATTTAACCACCTTCAGGTGGTTTTTTTATGCTTAAAAGGTAATTATGTAATTCTATCTTTGGAAACAGAATAATCTACTGCCATAAAAGGAGGGTTTCGCAAAAGTGCCAAAGAAGATTTATTGGCAATAGATATGTATCTCCTTTTTCTTGGTAATGTTTAAATAAGCTTTTCTTAAATATTAAATTAAATAGCGCAGTTATTAAACTTTATAGCGCAGTTATGAAACTTAATAGCACATTTATTAAACTTTATAGTGCAGTTATTAAATTAAATAGCACATTTATTAAATTAAATAGCACAGTTATTAAACTTTATAGCACAGTTATTAAACTTTATAGCACAGTTATTAAACTTTATAGCACAGTTATTAAACTTTATAGCACAGTTATTAAACTTTATAGCACAGTTATTAAACTTTATAGCACAGTTATTAAACTTTATAGCACAGTTATTAAACTTTATAGCGCAGTTATTAAATTAAATAGCACATTTATTAAATTAAATAGCACATTTATTAAATTAAATAGCACATTTATTAAATTAAATAGCACATTTATTAAATTAAATAGCACATTTATTAAATTAAATAGCACAGTTACTAAACTTTATAGCACAGTTACTAAACTTTATAGCACAGTTATTAAATTAAATAGCGCATTTATTAAACTTTATAGCACAAATACTAATTTAAATTAACGACAAGCAATAAAAAAGAGCAGTCTAAATTACACTTCTTAACTTCTCAATTTTAGAGACAACACTTCCTCTTTCAAACAAACGCAAAATTTTAAAAAGTAAAGACGGAATATAACCAGGATTAGTAATCAAATCGGCAATTTTAGTAATAGAAATATCGCGCTCTTTTATTTTTTGTGTTAATATTACACTATCTAGTGGAGCTAATGAAACTGCAAACTTCCACGCTCCGTTTCGTGCTTCTTGCATACTAAAATCAATAAGAAAGGTATCTACTTTTTGGGTTTTCTTTAAAATCCATTTCAAAATTGGCCAAACATCAGATAAGGCAGTTTCCACATTTGCAACTAAACCAGATAAAATGGTATTAATAGTATCAAAATCGTTTTTAAGATCTTCAATGGCATCGCCTGGTGCCACCTGAGCAGCAGCCACACCCAAGTCTAAATTAATATGAGCATTCATCCCTAATAATAAATGTTGCAAAACAATCATCCAAAAATCGTTTGCATGTTTAAAAGCCACTTCCCAGCAAGATGAAGCTGCTTCTCCGTTGCTATATTGATAGTAGGCTTTAATATATCTGTTGGCAAAAATGACATCTAACTGCTCCATTCTAGGACCGTTTTCAAACATTCCTTGTGCAATTCCTTCTTTTACTTTCTCGGTTACTTTGCAATACAAAACAGCAAAATACCCCATAGTACTATGCTCTTTAATCGCTTCATCAATTATGGTATTTAAAATAATGATTACCTCATCTATGGTATTAGCTTGTGGTATATTTTTAGGCATTACATACAAATTTTTAAAAAAAGTAAATATAAACACTTTTAAATTATAAAACAGTAGTCAAAAATCATCAAAAAAACCATAGCAGAGACTATATTCGCAGAAATAAATCAAAAAGAGTAGAAATAAATCTATTTATATTGACTATTTTCTTTTTTATATTTGATTATTAAGATTATTTTCTTTATCTTTGTAGTGTATAATTTTAATAAAAAAAGTATGGACACACACACGAAAAGAAGAATTGAAAAACTACATCCTTTAGTAAGAGATGAGGTTGAAAAAATCATTAACGAATGCAATGAAGCTTTGACGGGGAATGCCAAAGTAAGAATTACACAAGGGCTACGAACCTTTGAAGAACAAAGGCTTTTGCACAATAAAGGCAGAATTGCACCAGGGAAAAAAGTAACCAATGCAAAAGCAGGACAATCGATACACAATTATGGTTTTGCAGTAGATATTTGCCTCATTATAGACGACAAAATTGCCTCTTGGAACACGGTAAAAGATTGGGATAACGACACCGTTGCAGACTGGTATGAATGTGTGAAAATTTTCTCAAAATATGATTGGGAATGGGGTGGCAATTGGAAAACTTTCAAAGACCTTCCTCATTTCGAAAAAAGAGGTTATAACAATTGGAGAAAACTCATAAAAATGGAAAAAGACCAAAATGGTTATGTCATTATAGAAAAAAAACAATAATATAAAAACATGAAATTCCATATACTAATAGTTTGAATATGCCAAAATATTCCTAGAAATCCACTATAAACAAACGTTTAGTAAAAAAGATACTCCTACAAATAAAGCGATAACACATGGTTATCTATAACAAATAAAATTTTACACCCATGAAAACACTAAAAACAAAACTCATTCTATTCACATTGATGGTTATGGCAAGTTGTCAGTCAATAAAAACAGTTCTTTTTGATCATTATTCCTACCAAAAAACCACAGCAATAAAAACAGAAATGCTTTTATTAATGGATAAATCGGATTTTGCGTATGAATTACAAAAAGAGAATGTTGCTCAATTATTATTAGAAATTGCAAAATTGAAGGAATATGAAAGGAACAAACCAAATAATGAAATTACCTATGAAATGTGGAACCTATTGACCGATACAGAAAAAAACTTAATAGGCGGCTACTTTAAATTTTGGGAAGAAAAACAAACATTATCGCCAGAATTTACGCAAGAAGCAAAAATACAAATCACAGAAGCGCTAGATGTTCTCATTCAATATGAAATTAAAAAAGACAAAACATCCAAAGACAATTTATTAGCAATACTAACCCAATAAAAACAAATAGCACCATGAATACAGAAATTGTAATAAAAGAACTAAAAGAAGCACTTTTAGGTCTTCTTGAAAAAAAATATTCAGAACTAAAACCAGAAATTCGGGAAGATATTAATGATTTTTTAGATAAATCTAAAGAAAAACTAGAACGTTGGTCACTACTAGTTTTAGAAAATGCCATAACAGCAAAAGAATTTGAATGGCTACTAAAAAGCCAGAAAGACATTATGCTTCTCAAGGCCTTATATAGTGCTGGTGTTTCAAAAATTAGATTGAATACTATTAAAAACAGCATTATCAAAACAACTTTTGATGTTGTTTTGACTTCAATAATCAAATAATAAACAAACAATAAACAAACAAAACATATGACAAAAAAAATCAGAATACTAAGTCTAGATGGTGGAGGAATTAGAGGAATTATTAGCTGTGTAGTGCTGAAATATATTCAGGAGCAATTACAAAAAATTGACAATCCGAATGCAAAAATTGGTGATTATTTTGATTTAATTGCTGGAAGTAGCACGGGTGGTTTGCTAACTGCAATATTATTATTTCCAGACAATACCAACAATGCAAAATTCTCTATTGAAGCCGCTTTAGATCTCTATGCAAAAAAAGGTGACACTATTTTTAATGTCTCCTTTTGGGAAGAAATAATAAACCCTTTTGGGTTGTTTAATGAAAAAATATCGCAGCGCAATTTAGAAAGACAATTGCACGAAGTGTTTGGCAATCTCGAATTGAGAGCTTTAATAAAACCATGCTTAATAACCTCCTATGATATTAACCAAAGGAAAGCAAAGTTCTTTTGTAGCCATGAAGCCAATTCTTCGTTAGAAAATTTCTATGTGAAAGACGTTTGCAGAGCCACGAGTGCTGCTCCAACCTATTTTGAACCAGCCAAAATTAAATCGCTCTACGATCAAGAATTCACCCTAATAGACGGAGGTGTCTATGCCAATAATCCGGCTTTGTGTGCCTATGCTGAAGCGAGAAAAATTCCGTTTTCGAAAATATTAAAAGATGCCGAAAAAGTGGATTATCCAGACATTAATGACATGATGATTGTTTCCATTGGAACTGGTGAAGTTTTGAAACCTTATACGTTTGAGAAATTTGAAAATGCAGGAAAAATTAAATGGATTTCTCCTTTGATAGATATTTTACTTTCTGCCAATGTTGAAACGGTTAATTATCATCTTTCAAAGATGTTTGAATCTTTAGGCCCAAGAAACAGAAAGAATTACTATCGACTGATGCCTCAATTACACAATGCTTCACCCGAAATGGACGATACTTCAAAGAAAAACATCTTTGAATTGATACAAGCAGGTTTGTATTTTGTGGATCAAAACAGAAAAACATTAAATGAAGTTGCTAAGAAATTGGTGAAGTATAAATAAAATACTAAAAAAAATCTTACTTTTGCAAAAAAATATTATTATGAAATTAAAAAAATTACACATTTTTGTTTGCATTACATTATCTAGTTTGGGCTTTGCTCAATCAACTTACACAAACGGATCAATAGCCACAGGGCAGATCACAAAAAGCGGTGTTTTAGCCCCAACTTTACCAGCACAACATCAATGGAGTGAGCTGCAAAACAATAGTGGGAATACAACACAAACCAATAATATTTCTGGATATGATGGATACTTTAATGGTGGCAATACTGATTTAAGGGTTTTTGATGATTTCACTGTCCCGTTTGGACAAACTTGGAATATTGAGAATGTAGATGTTTTTTGTTATCAATTGGATTTTTTAGGGAGTGCGTCACCATTAGATATTTTGAGAGTTCGAATTTGGAGTGGTTTTCCTTATTTAAATACTTCAACGGTAGTTGCTGGTAATATGACAACAAACATAATTGATTTAGCAAATTGTGAAGACACTTATACACTTAGAATTAGCAATACACAAATACCAAACCCTGGAACTCCACCTACAGAAAACAAAAGAATTTGGAAAATAAGAGGAAATCTAACTGCAAGTTTAACTGCTGGAAGGTATTGGATAGAATATCAAGGAAAAGCAGTAAACAACGCTAGTTTTAAATTTATACCAACTACGACAATAGACTCAAGAGGGAATGGCAATGCAAATCAATACAATGTGATTTCGAATACTTTTAGTTCTTTATCAGATACAGGATCTCCCTATTCATCTCCAGATGTTCAACAAGATTTGGCTTTTAATATAAATTACACTACTCCGCTTAGTACTGTATTAAATAGTAAAACTAATTTTTCTATTTACCCAAATCCTGCATCTGATATTCTTAATATAGAAGTTGAAAATAAAAATGATAACTATAATTATCAAATAAATGACATAATGGGAAAAGTTATCAAATCAGGGATTGTATCATCAGAAAGTATATTAATTGATGATTTAAAAAATGGAGTATATTTTCTAAGTTTGAGCTCAGAAAACGAAAGATTGAACATCAAATTTATTAAACAAAACTAAAAAAATAAAACAATTTCAAAAAAGCTACTTTCGAGTAGCTTTTTTGCTTTCTATAACAAAATCTAAAACAGGAAAATGGTTTGTGAGCCATTGGGGAATTATTAGTTTTTGTGTAAGTTTAGGAACTATTTCCTATTATCTAGCCAAAGGTATTGCAAAGTATGGGAAACAGTTTAAAACCCAAGTGCAAAACGAACCTCAACTAACCAAACAAGTTGATGAATTGGTTGAGGAGAGTAAGAAAGTTGCGGATGATTTTGACAATATAGGTCTATTAAATAAAATTGTTAAATCACATAATGGAATAAAATATGAAATATTAATATTTCAAGATAGAATACGTTTTAATTTATTAACAAAAAACAACAATTGGGATAATTCTGCGAGACTATGGGGTGGAGAATTAGAATTTGATTTTAATATAAGTGGCGTAAAAGGGTTAGGTCAAAAATGGACAGATGATGCCTTTGAGATTTTTAAAGAAAGAGTTAAAAGTGTTAAAGTTGAATGGAAGCAATTACCTGATTATCCAGAAGGAACGTCTCTTGGTTACAAACAGTTTAATAAAGTATTTGAAGATACATATGACATGTATGAAGCAGCAAAAGCAACTAGATTTTATGAAACTATGAGTAAAAAAGGATTTAATAATATAAAACATGTAGACTCTCAAGAAAGTATAATAGTGATTTTAACAAAATAATTAAAAAATGAAACCATATTATTTAGTATTTAATACAAAAGGTAAATTAATCTCTGGAACAGATTTAGAGATGACATTTAAAAGATACTCAGAATTAGCAATTAATTCTAATTTGAAAGAAAGTTTAAAAAAAAGAATTTATGCAGAACAAGATTTTGAAGTTACAATTCAAGAACTTAAAGAAATAGAAAAAACTTTTGACCAAAAAATAGAAGATTGTTTAAAACATCCCGACTTTAATCCTTTTAAAGAAAAATTAAGAGAACGATTTCCAAATCAATATGGAAGTCAACCGTTTAAACATAAAGGAACTACTTATTATTTATATCATAAAGGTAGAGAATTTTATATTGATAGTTTGATCATTAAAACTTTAGGTTTTAAAGAATTAGTTGAGGCATATCTTAAAGCAGACAAACCATTAAAATATATTTATAAAAAATAAAATAAGGCTACTTTCGAGTAGCTTCTTTTTTTTGTGTAAGTTTAGCAACAATTTCTTATTATCTAGCCAAAGGTATTGCAAAATATGGGAAACAGTTTAAAACCCAGGTGCAAAACGAACCTCAACTAACCAAACAAGTTGATGAATTGGTTGAGGAGAGTAAAAGGGTTGTTGAGATAGATTATTTAGCAAATGTAAGTGGAAGAGGAAGAAGATTAGGTCAAATATGGTCAAAGTCAAGTTTAAATGAGTTAGCAAATTATTTAAAAAAACAAAAAGTTGATTTTGAAATTTTTCCAGAAAAAGGCAGTTATGAAATAAAAGATTTTTTTGGCTCAGATGGTAAACCTGCAATATTACCTAATGGAAAACAAGCAGCTTATGTTTATACAGCAAAAGAAGCAAAATTTGTTGTGCGTGATAAAGCAACACTTTTTGAGACTTTACATGAATTTATACATTTTAAACATTCTAAAAGTATTGGCTTAAAACAATATTATAACTTAGGAGGTGCTGATACAGCAGGAGAGTTAATAAAAGAGCAACATGTTTTTGATAGATTAATAGAATACAAAGATTTATTGACAAAAGATGAACTAAAATGGTCATTAGCTTATTTAAATAAATATATTTATAATCCAAGAGGAATAAATCCAATTGATTTTTCTTTTGATATAAATAAAATCCCTGAAGTCAGAAAAGAGATAGACATAAAATCCATTTTTAATTTAAAATAAAAGAAATGATAGCTAAAGAAAAAATAAAAGAAAAAGTCGAGAAATATCTGAAAGAAAAAAAAATTCAATACACAAAATTAGCGACTGATGTTAATAAAATTACTCTTTGGAAAAATGATGAAATCTTATGGGGTAAAAGAAAAGGAGAAATTATAGATATGTATACTTATCCTTATTTAGCAATGTGGACTCAAGAAGAAAAATACATGGGAGTACATGTTGATGCTAAAACAGGAGAGTTATTATATATTATGACACCTCATGGTTGTATTGATATAGAAGATTAACATTAGGGGGCTGTCCGAAAAGGACAGCTTTTTTTATGTAGCTATTTTTAAGCTATTTTGTTTTGAAGAAAAAATAATAGCAAAATAACTTTGAGTTACTTTAACAAGGCAAATTTTAGTTTTAAAATAGGCTAGATAAGTGTGAATTTTGGTTTTGAAAACAAATTTTGGCAAGTCTGTCTTGAATGCATTCATTTTTCTAAAGTTGTGTCCAAGGGCCATTAGTAAAAACTCTAATGTTACTTTTTCTAATCCCTTCATTGTGAATCGATTGAATTTATTATTGCTTTTAAGTTGACCAAAAACTGCTTCTACCTCTATTGGACGTTTACTTCGATGTTTTAGTCCTTTTTCACTCATTAGTAGCTTTCTTGCTTTTTCTTTTAATTCATTTAATCGATGATTGACTGATAAAATTCTATTACCTTTTGCTTGATGACATTGACTTCGTAAAGGACATCCTTGGCATCTTTTGGCTTGATAATATGTAATTTGTGATTCATATCCAGTACTGGTTTCACGTTTTCCTACTCCTGTTTTTTGCATAATTTGCCCCATTGGACAAACATAAAAATCGTGTTCTTCGTTGTAGAATAAGTTTTGAACAAGAAAAGGATTGTTTTTTATCTTTCTTTTTTGTTCTTGATGAAAATAGTTGTATTTAACATAAGCATCAGCCTTTTTTTCTTCAAGCATTTGATAATTTTCTTCACTGCCATAACCTGCATCTGCAACGATTTCCTTGCTCTGTTTTTGATAAGCTTTTTCAAAACCTTCAAGATGAGAACTTAAGGTTGTAGTGTCATTTGTTGTTTGATGAACAGATACATGTGTAATGAATTGATTTTCTGTAGATATTTGCGGATTGTAAGCGGGTTTTAATTGACCGTTTTTCATATGATCTTCTTTCATTCTCATAAAGGTAGCTTCGGGATCCGTTTTACTATAAGAGTTCCTATTTTCCATTGTAGCTAAGTCTTTTTCATATTTTTCAAGCTTTGGAAGATGCTCCTCTTGAAGTTTTTGTAACTCTTTTTCCTGCTTTTTGGTAGGCATTTTGAGCTTTTTATTAAGAATCGAAAGCTTTTCTTTTAATCTTTCCGAATCTATTGATTTTGGTAATTCTTCTATATTTAGTTCTTGATTATCAGATTGAATACTATTTTCAATAGTTGATAAAATATGACTAATTTTAATTTCTAGTTTTTCTTTATATTTCTCAATGGAGCCTCTCCATACAAAAGTATATTTATTAGCTTTAGATTCTATCTTTGTACCATCAATATACTGAACATCTAGGCTTACATATTTCATTTCAACCAACATTTTTACCACTTCTGCAAAAAGAGTTTGAATGTGATTTTTTAGAACTTTACCCCTAAAATCGTTTATCGTTCTAAAATCAGGAGTCGAGTTGCCCGAAATATACATAAAATGAATGTTCTCCTGAAGTGCTTTTGCAATTTTTCTGCAAGAATATACATTAGATAAATAACTGTAAAACAAAACCTTAATCATCATTCTTGGATGGTAAGCTGAAGTACCTCCACCTTTATAGTGCTTTAAAATTTCACTTATATCTAACTGATTAACAACTTGTTCCACTAAGCGAACTGGATGGTTTTGCGGTATTCTATCGAAAATATTGATAGGAAATAACTCTGGAGAATTGCCTGTTTGATTTTTAAAAACTATCTTAGCCATTGTGTATTTTTGTCTCAATTCTAAGATACTAATTTTAGAGAAAAATACAACAAAAAAAGGCTGTCCTTACTTTTTGGACAGCCTCTTTGCTTTCTATAACAAAAAAACCACTTATGTAATCTAGCCAACATTTCAAAAAAAAGCCATGGGCTACATTTGCAGTATAATTTATTAAGATAAAAAAAATGAAAAAAAGTATTTTAGCAATTAGTGCATTCGTAGTAATGCTTTTCGCATCTTGTAATGAGAAAAAAACAGAAGAAGTAATGGCAGAAGAAACTCCTGTTACAGAAGAAGTAATGGTTGAGGAAACTCCTGCAACAGAAATTGTAAAACTAGAAGAAGTGGAGGGTGCTTTTACGACAACAGAATTAAAATTGAAGCCAGGTAGCTATTCTTTCGAAGTAACAAACAAAGGAATTGACCATGAAGTGGCTTTTGTTTTAGCTCCTAATAAGGAAAACCTTCAAGAATCTGATTTTATTGCAGATGCCATGTTAACGCAAACTATTAAAGACGGTGAAACAGCTTCTTCAAAAATGCCTGTAACACTAGAAAAAGGAGAATATGTATATTTTTGTCCGTTGAACAATACTCCAAAATACAAGTTAATTGTTGAATAATTCATTCATTGCAATTTAGATCATCTTACTACAAAAAAGCACATCATACATTTTGATGTGCTTTTTTTATTTAGAAAATGTATTTAAATCCTAGCTGTAAGGTATTCGAGTAGTATTTGTCTTGAAAATACAAATCATAGGATCCTTTTACAAAAGTATATTTTAAAAATTCATACTCTAGATTTCCTCTTAAATTGATGAAGGTGTCTGAAAATGTATCAAAATAATAGGCTCCGTAACTAGAGAATGTGAACTTATCTTCTTCCCTTCCTAAAAAGAAACCAGTTCCTAAGCCAATAAAAGCTTGTTCTTTTAATATAAAATATGGATAAAAACGATTCTCTTTTACAGATGATTTAGACACGAATGCTTCTGTAAAGGGTATTGCTCTAAACCATTTCTTTTTATTTTGTTGCATCATTAATCGTGTGGTTAAACTAGTAGAAAAAATTCCATGGTCTGTGTAGTATTTAGATTCGGAATAGTTTTCTAGTTGAAAAACACTTAAAGGAAAAGTGTTGTATATTCTTAATTGTAAATTATAGTTGTTTTTTTCATAACTAGCACTTGTGTTTACAGGTAAATATTCTAAATCTATTGAGGTTGTTGAGGTTTTTTTATCTAAAGATGCTCCTACTCCAACGTTATAATACAATTTAGAATGTTGATCTACTTCTGCTCCAAAAGAAGCATAATATGCTAGTTTTGTGTTGTACTTATTCTTGTATTTCTTTATTTTATAGGCTAACCCGTTTACTTTTTTAAACACATTATCATTATCCAAACTAGTTTCTAATTCTTGAAGTGGAAAAAGTTCTGTGTGCTTCACTTTGAACGAATGGAGATTTTTTAAAGAATCGTATTTGTTAAAAGTAATTTCATTCTCAAAATTCATTTTGTCTTTTAGAAAAGTTGAAAGCGATGATTTTGATTCTAAGAAATTGCCATATTTTTTTCTTTTTCTATCTAGCAAATATGCTTTACTATTTTCGGTGAAAAATTCAGGATGTGATGCTAACAGTTCTTCTTGGACTACCTCATCTAAATAAATTATTTCTGTATTGAATCCTTTTTTTAGCGTTTCTTTCAATGGTCCTTCTGGCAGACTTGTCGCTAATTGCCATGCTTCTTTATGTTTTCCTAATGTTTGATAGATTTCTGCCATTTTAGCTATTGTGTTATAATCTTCTGGATGTTGTTCTATATAATCATTGTAAGCATAAAAAAGGGTTTTAAATTGCCTTGTTTTATAGAGCCATTCTAATTTTGTTTCAAAAGACAACAAAGAAGTGTATTCATACCAATAAAGTGCGTCATGATAATCCTCTAAATTAGCATATAGCCACGCAATATCTGCAACTAGTTCCTTAGAGAAATTAGGTTTGTTTGGTTCTATGTTTCTTAATTCTTTTATTGCTTCTTCTTTGTTATATAGCACTAAATGAGAAACGTAGTTTTCATAGTTTTTTTGTGTTGGTTCTAGTGTGTATATTTTCTTTAGTATTTTTTCAATTTCTTCAAAATTTGCTGTTGTAATTATACTATTTAAATATTCTTTTAAAATGCTTAATCGTTCAGGATTCCATTGATATTGTAGCAGTATCCAAGAATTATGAATTTCATCATTAGGATAACCTAATATTTTTTCTAATTCGAAGGAATAGTTAATATTGTGTTTGGAAGGATTGACTTTGCAGTGTTTTGAAAGTAGTGTCCATACTTGTTCTCCTTCATTATTCCACGATAAGTAATTGGCATATTTATTCCATGTTTGATAATTTATTTTACTTTCATTTAGCATTTTAGTTAACAATTCTTTCTTTTCTTTTTCAATTTTTTCTAAAAAATCTTTTTCGTTATTGCCTCCTTTAAAATAGGCTTCTTGCTGAACTCTATAGGTTTTGTATGCTTCTGCAACTGCATTTTCTTTTTGTTTTGAACCTTTTTCATTAACAATCGACAGACTGAATGACAGGTGTGGGTTTTTACTTTCGATTTGAAATAATTTTCCATCTAAAAAATCGATGGAATGATACCTGAGTGCTTGTTCTTTTATTT
The DNA here is from genome assembly GCF_055384985.1 of Flavobacterium sp. KY-23415. Classification (NCBI taxonomy): domain Bacteria; kingdom Pseudomonadati; phylum Bacteroidota; class Flavobacteriia; order Flavobacteriales; family Flavobacteriaceae; genus Flavobacterium; species Flavobacterium sp. KY-23415. The sequence continues at coordinate 1,461,350 of NZ_AP044001.1, forward strand.
CGGTTTCTGCTTTTTCAACATTTTCTTTTTCAAAATAAACAAACCAATAATTTGCCTTTGTTTTGGTAATGGTTTGCTTCTCTACTGTATATTTCTTTTCGTCTTGAGAATGAACATACTTGCTTTTTCTCCAATCCATTACAATTGGAACGGCTTCTTTTGCTGCTAAGTATCTTGAAAGTGGATAGAGTGTGTTAAAGTCGTTCAGATACTCATCAAACATAGAATATAATGACTTTTTCCCAGGAACGTCTTTATGCCAAAATCTGTTTTCTTTATTTCTCAGTCCGTAAACACTATTTTTGTTTATGAATCCTTTTTTAATTTGGTACACGTCGTCTGGATGAATAAAATGGGTCCAAATTCCTGTATAGATATACATAGATTGCAAGTTGTATCTGTGATAATCTTCTAGCGTAAAACCACTTGAAATTCTAGGATAGTCAAAAATTTGGTCATCATAAGGATCAAAATCAAATTCTCTATCTTCTCCTTCAGATCGGTCTCCTAAGTATAAGCTACACAAATATTGAATTGAAGGCATGTTTTTCTTTAAATTATGAATGCCGTAGGCATCTATTTTATTAGAAGGAGGAACATAGGTTACTGGAAAATCTCCAAAATCACTTACCAACCATTTTTTCTTAACTGCGTTGAATGATAGTTGCAATTGTGTAGTATCTTTCCAATCGTGTTGCAATAATGACACATGATTATAGCCATGAAACCCTATTTCATAACCGTTTTCTGCAACTTGTTTCATTAACCAATTGGGAAGAATTTCTTTTTGTTTGCTAAATACTCTTTTTTCAGCGTCCCATTGTTCAAACAAAAAAGGAGCAGTAACATTACTATCATAATCAAAAGTTGAAAGAGCAGTATATTTAATGTTGTATTTTTTTCCTAAGGTTACAATGTCTTTCCACCAAACTTTATGCACAAAATCTGCATTCGACAGGTTCATTTCGGACTTTATTGGCTCGCTTATTTCGGAATATACTGGTGATGGAAAATCATCTAAAAAGACAGTATTTGTGTTTGCAATTGGATAGGGAATTCCATTGAGTCCGTTTAAAATCCCAGAAAAAAGCAATCCTCGATCTCCTTTCTCCAAAAAAACGCCAGTATTAAAATAGACAACTTTTCCATTGCCAATCGTGTTGGTTAGAATGACTGGCAACTTTTTAGTTTGATCTGCCCAAGCATGAACTTTAATTTTATTGTTAAAATTTGATCCTTTTAATGCAAAATTACCTTGCTCTTCTTTGATTGTAATTTTATTGGTTTTAGGCAAGAAAGTGCCTTCCAAATAAACTCCTTTTGAAACAATATCGACCTCTAATGAAGCATCTGGCTTAACACCTATTAGGAAATTAAACCTTTTGTCTTCTATTGCACTTAAAATAAAAAGTGTTCCTCCTTTGGCTACAAAATTCACAATGCTATCGACTGTTTTAGATTTAATTGGTTTGGTATCAAATAGCACTAAGGTTCTTGTGGATTTTTCTAATTTTGAACTGTCATTCCATTTTGAAATAGTTTTGAAGTTGAAAGGAATTTTTGCATAATCGCATACTTTTCTGCAATTATTTAAATAGGATATAGAAGGTTTTGAATTGGGGTCTAACAAATATTCTACTACAGGTTTATCACTCAGTTCTGCTAATTTATACTTTTTTAAATAGGTTTCTTTTTGAACGCTCTCTAACCATTCGTTTTTTGTTTTGTATAGTGAATCTATTTTATCGCAACTTGCTATAAAAACAATTATTGTGATTATTAGCATAACTTTTATTGTCTTTTTCATATTAAAAAACCATTTCAGAAACTTTACTCGCATTCGCTTTATTAATAATTTCATATACTTCAAAAAAACCTGATTTATAGATTTTTCTCACTCCTCTTCCTTTATTTTTTAATTCCTTTATTCGGGTTATTATTTCTTCTTTACTATAAGAAGGTGAATCGATTTGCTTTTTATAAACAAAAACTATCATGCTTGATGGCACAACAATCTCGGGATGATTAGATAAGTATGCATGATTATCTTTATATTTGGCAAACAAAGAATCGCTACGCATGTATTTTTCACTAAGAAAATAGGAGTATTCTGCAAAAAAACGATTGCCACTACTAAGCCTGCTTAAATTGCTTTTGTTTGTTACCATATAGGACCTGTCTAAATAATTTTTCAAAATCATTTCGTTTGCCAACAGAAGCTCCTCGTTTAGTAGATCATTTCTGTCTTTTTCTATCAACAAATATTTCGTTTGAGCAAAGCCAAAAAAAGACACTAACCCAAAGAAAACAATAATTACTCTTGAGTTCAAATAGATTCGTTTTCGACAAACTATTTTGAAAAAATCAAGGAATATTGAGATTAAAATCCCAAACTGAATAGGCAGGAACAATAGCATAATACTATATAATATGTCTATATCTACCCATTTTAAATGTACTTGCGATAAAATGTAAATGCTAAAACCAAATAAAAATAACACACTTCTTTTTTTCCATCTTATTCTATAAAAAACAGCAATTATTCTATTAAAAAGGAAACCAATTAGAAAAAAAACCTGATATTTAAATAATAATTCATCGATATTTAGATTCAGATATGGATTAAAGAAAAACAAATCAATGTCTATAATGTTTCTTCTTAAAAAAGTATAAAAGCATTCTTCTCTCAATTTTACTAGTAAATAATAACCAATAAAAGAGGTTGCTAAAGTAGCTACATAAGCACTCAGAATTATTAATCTTTCTTTTGTGTTTTGCTTCTTTAGAAAAATACAAACCAGCAAAAAGAATAAAGGGAAAACACAAACTAACGTATAAAGGCTTATTAATGCAATAGCAGAGAATAATATTGTGAACCAAACAAAAAGTATTTTTTTAGAAAATTTTAGGTTTTTAGGATTAATAAAATAATAAAAAACAGGCAAAACAATTATAAACGAAAAATGGATTGTACTGCTTTGAAAAAAAGAATTTATAGATACTGGTAAAAAAGAAAAACCTAACAAAAAGAATACGCCAACAGATAATGGAACAATTATTTGTGATTTTGTAACTTTAAAAACAAACCAATACATTATGATTACCAAAAGAACTAGTTGAAATATAGAATAGACATATATTGTTATTTCTGTAGAGGCATTTGTTATTCTCGATAAATAATTAATAAATGCATATTGTCCTTCTGGATATACCATTTCTGTAAAAAAATGCTGCTCATTTTTGGCATTTACCATTTTTAGGGTTTCAAACCATGTAGATGAAAACAAATAATGATCATACTTTAAATAGAAAAAAGAACAAAAGATTACTAAAAGAATTAGCAGCAAAACTGACAGTAAAATTATTCTGTTTCTCTTAGAAAAGAGCATGTTTTTTCTAAGCTCTTTTATGTTAATAAAACTACCATATTTCTCTAAATTTTCAATAATTTGAATCAACGTTACTTTTGTTTCTTTCTTTATTTTGTGAAATATGAAAACAAGCTTTGTTGTTCTGTGATGCTCAAAAAACAAATACAACAGAAAAAGGAAAGACACTAAAATTCCGTCATAAAAGCCAAATTGAATAGTGATTGCTAAAAGTATAATTAACACGCACAGATGCTGAACTCCTTTTTTAATTGCTACATCAAAAAGCGAGTGAAAATCATTGTGTCTTTTAATAAACCTAAATTTCAAAAATAGAAAGATGAGGTAGATTAATATCAACTTAAATAAACTAAATGCAATTAATTTGTACATTACTATTAATCAAAAGGGAGCTCTTGAAGGTTTATATCGCTAATTAAAAATGAAAATTTTGTTTTTTGGGCTTTTTTAAAAACTTGTCTATTTAGACGTTTTGAATCTGAGTATTCTAAAAGAATTACTGGGAGTTTGCTTGGTCCACAAATTGAGTCTATTTTTTTGAGATATTTCTGAGTTTCTTTTTCTTCTCTTAACTTGTATTTTTTGTCATCAAAAGTAAAATTTGTTATCACCGACTCAATGAGAATACTATCGATATTTTTTCTTGTTTTACTCACCAATTCTAAACCAGCATTTTGAACGATGTAGCTTTTAGGGTACTTTACTTTTAGGGTATCTATAAAAGTTATTAACTCATTTTGTTGTTCTTTTTGTGCACCAAAAGCACAAAAATTATCTATATTGTCTAGGAACAAACCATCATATCCCATAAATAGAATAGCATCAATTTTATTATTTAGAAATTGAACCGTTTCTTCAGAAGTGAGATCGAGATAATAACTATCCCAATCTGTGTTACTTCCTAATGTTTTATTTTTAAAAAAATTATACTCGACTGCATTTTTGTTTACTTCTCCAAGACTAATGTAGGCCACAACTTTTTTATTGTTTTTCTTCAATTGGGCTACTTCATAAAAATTAAAAAAACTCGATTCAACGATTACTAAATCATAACCTTGAACCTTTTCTACTTCAAATTTACCATAACAAACTAAAACTTTTTGTTTTGGTGATGAAAAGAAAAAGGGAACTATAAATGACATCATAAAAAAATTAATAAGCCGCATAATAATGATAATCCATTGAGTTAAAAAAACGTAAAACCTTTTTAGTAGTAATCAACATAAAAACAAGACTTCCAATCATAAATCCATACACACTATAATGGTAAAAGAACAAACGACTTAATAAAAGACCAATAAGCAAATTGCAAAAAAATGAAATTAACAAACTATTGAGTGCTATTTTAGGTTGTCCTAATGTGAAAAAATACAGCACATTCAATACTGCCCATGAAAGGAAAAAATAACCTATTGAACCAATTATACAAATCTCTATGTTTAAGCTATTCAATTGTTCGTCAAATTGAAAAGTGTAGCCGTAGGAAGAATAAACCATAATAAACTGTATTAAAAAAGAACCTATTCCTGTAGCAATTAATAAGACTATATTTTTCCAATAATCTTTTATAAAAAGCTGGTTGTATTCTTTATAGTTTTCAAGCGTCACTTTATTTTGTAAATTATCTAGTTGCAATGTGAATTTTCCAATACTATATTCTAAAACGCCAGCCGAAAAAATATAGGACAAAATGGCTAAATCCATACCAATTTCATAGTCTTTTTCAAAAAAAATAAAATAAGAAAATCTTTCGTTTTTAAGGACAGACCAAGCTAAAATTCTATCTAAAAAAATATACAGGTAGAAGAAAGATCCGTAAAAAAAATAAACATAATTGTTATAGACCATGAATGATGAAGAAACATTTTTAGAATTTAAAAATCCACTAAACGATTGGTTCTTCCCCTTGAAATAGATAATCAATGTAATTACCAAAAATAGAATTACAACAAACATTCCTATAAAATGCGTCACATAAACATGTAATGATGTAAAAAACCGTAAAAAAAGTGAAATAGTTGATCCTGAAACAATTGCGCATGTTATAGCCCATCTCCTTTTTACAACATGTAAAGGTGCAATAAATAACAATATTGTTCCTATGGAAAGCGAATAAACTGTACTTAACAGCATCATTTCAAAAGAAAAAAAACCAAGTAAAAAAGAAAATATTAAAATGAGGATGTTAATGATGAATAAAAACTGTAATCCTCTTTTTATAAAATAAACAGTCGTATTAAAAACCATTTCATCATTTTTATGGTTCCAATAGAATGAAATTTGTTTACTTATAACTGATACTATTCCTCCAGTAAAAACAAAAGATGTTATTACCCCAACAACCACCGATGTTGATTGTAGAATATTAAACTCTTTTGCCGTCCAGAGTGAATAACCAAATAGTATAATCGATAGAATTTGTATAAAAATGGGCAATAAATGAAAAGTACCCACAAAATATTGCGTTACAAAAACTTTAAGTTTCACAACAAAATAATCGCTACTAAATACCATTTCATTCTTTTTAGAAAAAGAATGTTTTTTCTCTTTTTTATTTTGGTTTATAATACTTTCATGCACTTGTTTTGCAAGCATTTCTATAGTATCAATCCCAAAATCATCAAGTACATCAACTTGTCTAATTCCAAAAGATTCTATAATGGCTTGTGTGACACTAACATTTACAGGTTTATTAACTCTTTCTTTTACTTGTTTAGTTAAAGTTAAAAGATTCTTTTCCAAAGATTCCATTCTCATAACTTTTAGTAGGTAGCGTCACTCGCAACTAAGTCTTCATTAATTTCAACAGGCATGTTCTTGTCACATAGTTCTTTATAAATATCATTATATTGCTTAATAAACTTATCAATCGTGAAATTTTCTTCTATTCTTTTTCTTGAGTTTCTACTCATCGCCTGCCTTAAGTCTTTATCTTGCAATAATTTTAAAACTGCTTTGCCAATTGCAATTGGGTCTTTTGGTTTACACAAAATACCGCAATCAGCATTTAAAGCTTCGTAAACACCACCTACATCTGTTGAAACCACAGGAACACCACAACTCATAGATTCTATTATTGTGTATGGAAACCCCTCAGAAATAGATGTTAAAATAGATATATCGCCTTCGCAAAACACTTTTTCTGGAAAACGATGAGGTCCTAATAATTTAAAATTTTCTTGAAGGTCTAATTTTTCAATTAGTTGCATACATTTCTTCGTATATTCTGGAACTGCGTTGTTTTCTCCATAGACACGATATTGAACATTGGGTAAAGTTTCCTTAACTACCTTACAGGATTCAATCATTGTTAAAATATCTTTTAACTCAAATATTCTTGCCATAGCAACAACAGTAGGAATGTCTTGCAATTCTTTTGGTTTTTCTAAAGGAACAAATCTCATATGATCTATACCATTATAGACAACTCTTAATTGTTCTTCCTTTGCACCATACATTAATTCCCATTTAAAGTTAAACTTATTCACAGAAAGAATTACATCGGATCTAGAATAGGCTAATTTAGAAATGCATTCTGAGAAACGAATTAAAAAATCTTTTAAAAAATAGGAGCTTTCAGATTGGCTTATTGCAATAAGTCTTTCTCTAATAAAAACACCGTGTTCTGTTAATGCAATGGGTGTTCTATATAAATGTTTCTGAATTACAGCGGGCAGGATTAAAAAACCAGAAAGGGTTAAATGAATTACTGATGATTTTGGAAAATCTATAGATAAGGGCATTAAAAAATGATAAATCCATCGCATTGCCACAGTTATATCTAAGAGAACAACATCATCAATTTCTTCTCGCTCAACTATTTCAATAATTTCTTCTTTAAAACATTCCCAAACTGCATGATTTTTCATGGTTAATTTATAATCATTAACCTGAAAAAAATACCACAATTCAATAATTACCTCTTCAAACTCATTTACCTCTAATTTTTCAACATATATTAGATGAAGTAATCTTTTTAATAAAGGGATAAAGATTAATGAAATTTCAGTTTGATTTGTATTTTCTTTTTTCTTAATAAAACCTGAGTAATTGTCTTCATATCTCAAAACATCTCTTGGTTCCAATGCATACCACATTGGCAATTGAACAACACTTTCAATAGATTCACTTAAATCATACTTTGGTGTTTTTTCCAAAAGTGCATTAACCGAATATAGCTTAAATTTAAAATCAGTAATTTCATTACAAAGTATGTGTGCCCAAGTTGAAACTCCACCTCCATGAAAAGGATAAGTTCCTTCTAAAGCTAGAAGTATTGTTTTATTCATAAATGTTTGTTACCTGTTTGCTGGACGAAATTATATCTAAATAATCTTATACAGAAAAAAAAACTAACAAAGAGTTGTCATTTTCGACAAAACACAATTCTTATCGATATAATGCAATTTTAAACACTAATAAAATCAGGTTTACTAAATAAAGAATCATTTTCCAAAATACAATCCTATTCTTTTTTTACATTTAATAAAATACCTTTTATATATTTGCTTAATGTTATTCACCTATTCAAAAAACGAAAAGCTAAAAAGCAAAAACACAATCGATTTACTCTTTTCTGAGGGCAAATCGGTTTCTAAATATCCATTACGATTAGTTTTTGTAGAAAACCCAACAGAAAGTGAGCTATTAAAATTTGGAGTTTCTGTTTCTAAGCGTTATTTCAAAAAAGCAGTTGATCGAAATTACTTCAAAAGATTACTTAGAGAATGTTATCGTTTGAATAAACATATTCTTTTAGAAAACATTGATAAACCTTATGCCATAATGTTTTTCTATCAAACGAAAGAGAAACTTTCCTATCATGAAATTCATGAAAAAACCGTTATTTTGTTTGAAAAATTCATTTCCGAAATAAAAAAATAATTTTTGGCTAAATTTTTGTGATTTGTTATATTTATTAATGAAAGTTTAAATAAACAAATTCCCATGAAAAAAATAGCAAGCAGTATTCTATTACTTTGTCTTTCGTTATCTTGTAGCAAAGAAGCTGAAAGAAGCAACAACTTAACTGAAGAGTCCGTTGAAAGTGTCGCTTCTAGTTCCTACAATTTTAAATCTTCCGATAGCGATTATAAACCATCTAATACTAGTAATTCAAAAGAAAAACAAGTTACAACGTTAAAGATTATAAAAACCGCAAATCTAGAATTTCAAACTACAAATTTATCTACCAGTTTTGCAACAATTGAAAATGCGTTAAAAAAACACAAAGCCTATATTCAAAACGATAACTCAGGAAAAAACTATGGCAGTACTTATAGAAACATAATTGTTCGTGTTCCAAACAATTACTTTGATTCTTTTATAAATGAGATAAGTAAAGGTGTAAAGCATTTTGATAGAAAAGAAATTTCAGCACAAGATGTAACTGAAGAATTTGTTGATTTAGAAGCACGTATAAAAGCAAAACGCACCTTGGAAAACAGGTATTTAGAAATATTAAAAAAAGCTAATAAAATTTCGGAAATATTAGAAATAGAAAATGAACTCGCAAAAATTCGTGAAGAAATAGAAGCTAAAGAAGGGAGATTGAAATATCTAGAAAACAAAGTGGGAATGAGTACTGTTAGTATAGAGATGTATACAGAAAACCCAACCGGATCAGAAAATACAGTTTCCTATGGTAGCAAAATGTGGAATGCTATTGCTTCGGGTTTTAACGGTTTATCAAGTTTCTTCTTAGGAATACTACAAATATGGCCATTAATCCTTATTTTCGTTGTATCGTTTTTCTTTATAAGAAAAAAATTAAAAAATAAAAAGACATCCTAATGAAATCATTATTTAAAAAAAAATACATTTTAACCTTTTTTAGTACTGCCTTTCTTTTCATAGCCGTAAGTTTTAAAAACGATTTCTTTGAAATTGCAAAGCAAATAGAAATATTTACATCAGCATTCAAAACAATAAATCAAAACTATGTCGATGAGACAAATCCAGGTGAATTAATGAATGTGGCAATTAAAAACATGCTAGCCGAATTAGACCCCTATACTGTTTTCTTTAATGAGCAAGATGTTTTGAAATTCAAAATCAACAACACCGGAGAATATACAGGAATTGGTGCTATGGTTCAAAGAAAAGAAGGACGTGTTTTTCTGAAAGAAATTTATAAAGGTTTCCCGGCTGACAAAGCAGGGTTAAAAGCAGGAGATGAAATTATTCAAATTGGAGATATTAATCTGAAAGAATATAAAGAAGATGCCTCTCAATTATTACAAGGAGTTAAGAATACAAAAGTTAATATTGCATTTGAGAGACAAGGAAAAAAACAAAACGCAACGATTATCTTAGATGAAATAGAAGTAAAAGCTGTTCCATATTATGCACTACTGCCCGATAATTCTGGATATATTGTGCTTTCAAAATTTACAGAAAAATCAAGTAGTGAAACTAAAGCTGCTTTTTTAGAATTAAAAGAAAAAGGTGCAACGAAAATTATTTTAGATTTGAGAGGCAATCCTGGTGGGTTACTTCATGAAGCTGTAAATATATGTAACTTCTTTGTACCTAAGGATGAAACTATTGTAACAACAAAATCAAAATCAGAAAAACACAATTCTATCTATAAAACAAAATTTGAACCCTTAGATTTGGAAATTCCTTTAGTAGTTATTATTAACGAAAGAAGTGCTTCCGCGTCTGAGATTGTTTCAGGAGCATTACAAGATCTGGACAGAGCTGTTATTGTTGGGAACAGAAGTTTTGGAAAAGGGCTTGTGCAAAGACCTATAAACTTATCCTATGGAACACAAGTAAAAGTAACTATTTCTAAATATTATACCCCTTCAGGAAGGTGCATTCAGGCATTAGATTATGCTCACAAAGATGAAAATGGTAAGGCTGTAAAGATTGACAAAGAAAACTTTAATGCCTTTAAAACTAAAGGAGGAAGAACCGTTTATGATGGTGGTGGAGTTTTACCAGATGTAATAATAACAGAAGCAAAAACAAGTACTGTTACCGATGCTCTGCTTAAGAATGATGCAATATTTGATTTTGCAACAACATTATATTATAAAAATCCTTCTTTATCTAATATTCCAAACGTAACAGATGCTGATTTTTCTACGTTTAAAAGCTTTATAAAACAAGAAAAATACAACTTAGACACAGAAACTGGTAAGGCACTAAAAACGTTCTTAGAAAAAGCTAAGAAAGAAAAAATTGACACTACTATTAGTAATGAGTACAAACTATTGCAAACTGCTTTAGAAAAAATTCAAGATCAGGAAATTACGAAGTATAAAAATGAATTTGTGAAGCTAATACAAGAAGAATTGATTACACGTTATCAGTATAAAGAAGGCTTGTATGAATACTATTCAAAAAATGATATAGAAATTAACAAAGCGAAAGCAGTACTAAACAATACAGCACAATATACCTCGCTACTTAAAAAATAAAAAATGAGATGGTTTGCACTTCTTCTATTTGCTTTAACACCTTTTTGCTTAAGAGCTCAAGAAGAAGAAGTGCATTCTATTTATTTTGAATTCGACAAATATGAACTAAAAGAAGCTCAAACTTTAGCTCTTTTTACTTTTGTAAAAAAATTAGACACTACAACCATTGAAACTATTGAAATATTTGGCTATTGTGATGATAGAGGAAAAGACGAATATAATTATAAGCTTTCAACCAACAGAGCCAATACTGTGAAAGAAAAATTAGTTTCTGAAGGAATAAAGAACAAGATTATTATTACCATTGAAGGTAAAGGTAGGATTTTAATTGATGATGATTTGTTAGACAATATTCCAGAAGTTCGTTCAAAAAATAGGCGTGTTGATATTGTTATTAACTATAAACCTGTAGTTATAGAAACATTAAAAATTCCAGGAGTATATAGTTCAATCCCAAAGAATCCAATTGTAGGTGATCGCATCTACTTGGATAAATTATTATTCGATAGAGGAAGTAGTAAATTACTTTATCCTGCAAAAAAAGAATTAGATCGAATTGCCAAACAACTTCATAAATTTAAAAATATCGAATTTGAAATTCAAGGACATGTTTGTTGCACGCCAAAATTTCATAAAGAAGCAATAGATAGAGGAACTAAAAAAAGGGAGCTTTCTGTTAATAGAGCATTAGAAGTTTATAAATATTTAAACCTTAAGAAAATTAAAAAAGAAAGAATGACCTATAAGGGCTATGGTAACAGCCAACCTCTTGGAAAAGGCCCTTCATTGGATAGACGTGTTGAAATTGTCATTACAAAAGTAAATTAAGAAATCTTCATCTGAATATGAGGTATATTGTCTTCTAAATACATTTCACTCGTTTGTACAAAACCTAAAGCGTTATAGAATTTAGTCAAATATTGTTGAGCAGATATAGTTATAGCTTTTTCATTAAAAAACTCTTCAACAGCTTTAATAGAAGCTTTCATTAAATCATAGCCCCATTTTCTATCTCTGTATTTTTCAGCTACCACTACTCTACCTATGGAAGCTTCATCAAAATAATCACCTTTATTAAATATTCTTGTATAAGCAACAACTTCATCATTAAAATAGCCAATTACATGCACAGCCTTTTCATCTTTACCATCTAAGTCTTGATAAACACAGTTTTGTTCCACTACAAAGACTTCTGCTCTAAGCTTAAGTACTTGATATAGTTCTGATAGAGAAAATTCGTTAAAACGCTTTATTTGAAATGTTATCATTTTGTTCTAGAATAGAAGTTAAAAATAAATAAAAAATTAAAACTTAATAAAAAACCCATTAAGCAAATCTACCTAATGGGATATCTTTTAATTGTAATATTTTTTACTTATAAAATTTCACTGATTTAATTATTGACTCCAGCTCGAAAACTAGGTCTCTTTTTGCTTTAGTTGGATTATAGGTAAAACCTTCTAAAATTAAAAATCTATTGTTTTTTTCATCTTTAATAGCATAATTAATAAACGGACCTGCCATAAAATCATTTTTAAGGTACCAGTTCCCTTTTGTTTCGTAGGCTTTTCTTCCAGCAATTTTAGAATTAAAGAAATAAGGAGAATACGCTTCTTCTGTTACCATCCAAGTGTCATTTAAAGTTCCGTGTATGAACTGTTTACCAATAGAGTCTCTTAATTTTACAACATTACTAGCAACATTAGAATCATTTTCGATGATATTCATTGGAACTTCATAAATTAATATGCTATTATATCCAGTTGAGAATTCTTTTCTAATCCAAAGGAATTTATCTTTAACCATGTCATATTTATAACCATGCCCAATTGTCAAACCAATACCAAATCTATCTTTAACTTTCTTATCATCAACTACAGATTTCCTAAGACGCACTTGGTTTTCAATGATTTCCGAATCTTTAATAGTTTTAATAATTTCGTTTGCGCGTTTTTCTAAACTTAACAAAATTTCTTCTTGATTTTTGCCAACTACATAAAACACATTTTGAGGTTTAGCAAATTCATCTTTTTTATAACTGAACCCAGACTTATCAGACTTTTGAACAATAATAATATTCCTGCTTTTTCTAACAATACCATCAAAAATTTTTGTAGGATATTGATTAAGATTAAACATTGGCTCTTCATTTAAAAGTCCATCTACAGGGGCTGCAAATTTTTTTCTAATAGAATCTCCAATTTCACCATTCCATAAATTTTCATCTATAATAATAGAAACATTATTAATCAATCCATTAGATTCAGTTAGAACAGCTTTGTTCTCTTCACTATTCTCTTTACACGAAATAAGAAGCAGTAAGCTAAAAAAAGTAATACATATTTTTTTCATAAAAATAATTTTTTATCCATTTATGTTTAGTGTCATTCCTGGTTTTATATTATTACCACTAATATCGTTCCATTTTTTAATGTCTTCAGCAGAAATTCCAGGAAATTTTTTAGCAATGGTATATAATGAATCACCCTTCTTCACCTTATACACCTGATTAGTAACGTTTTTAGCGTTATATTTACTTGATGTAGTGGACACTTTAACATTGTAATAAATTTTTAATTTTTTTCCTGCAATAATGTTATTACCTCTTATCCTATTCCATTTTCTTAAATTGGATACAGATACACCATATTTTTGAGCTATCGAACCAAGACTTTCTCCTTTTCTAATCTTATGATATTTAACATTTTCCACATAGGAACTTGGAGTAGAAAGATTATCCTCAAAATTCGTTTTTTCCTTTTTAGAATCTAAATAATCAATATAGGCATATACTTTTTCTTCATTTGAAACAAATAATCCAATTTTATCCTTTGGAAGTCTAAGAAAATGCATTTTGTCTTGTTGGTAAGGGATAATATTCAGCTTATAAATTGGATTTAAAAACTCAATTTGATCAACAGGAACATCTAACAAATCTGAAATATCCTTAAATGACATTCTTTTTTTAACAACAATAGTATCGGTTTCGAAATAGGTTAAATTAGCTTTTCTTGGTTCTAATTTATGCTCTTTTTGAAATTCATAAATATACATGGTAGCTAAAAAAGCTGGTACATAATTAGCTGTTTCTCTTGGAAGATTTTTTCTAATATTCCAATAATTTTGGCTTCCTCCAGATCTCCTTATGGCTTTAGATACATTACCAGGACCCGCATTATATGAAGCTAAAACCATGCTCCAATCGCCAAAAATTTTATATAAACTAGATAAATATTGACATGCAGCCTCAGTCGCTTTTAAAGGGTCATATCTTTCGTCAACATAAGAATTAACTTCAAGGTTAAACTGCTTACCTGTAGGATACATAAATTGCCATAAACCAGATGCTCCAACTCTAGATTTTGCTTTAGGATTTAAAGCAGATTCAACAATTGCAAGATATTTAATTTCTAGAGGCACATCATATTTAGCAAGATGTTCCTCAAACATTGGAAAATAATATTCAGATATAGCCATTAACCTCTCGAAAGAAGTTTTTCTTCTTTTCAAAAAAGATTTAATAACATTTTCTAATACAGGATTATATTCGATATGAAACGGTGATTTACTATTTAAAATCTCTAGCCTCTCTTTAAGTAATTCGGTAGATAATTCATAAGTAACTGTTGAATCAATATCAATTTCACTTATATCTTCATATATTTCTTGGAATATTTCTTCGTTTGCTAACTCTGCCAACCAACGCTCATCTATACAATTACTAGTCTTATGATCAGTAAAAGTAACTTTTATTGAATCTAAGAAAGATACTTTATTCTCAGATAAATCAACATTAGTTACCTCTTCTTGAGCAAAAAGACAAGTAAAAGATAAAAAAGCGATTATTATTTTTAATTTATGCATTGTATTCTCTATGGGTTAATAAACAAATCATTTTTTTTAGTCATTCAAAATTGCTTCAATTCCAGGCAATACTCTACCTTCTAACATTTCTAACATAGCACCACCACCTGTTGAAACATAACTCATTTTCTCTTCTAAACCAAACTGTTTAACAGCTGCAACACTGTCTCCGCCACCAACTAAAGAAAAAGCACCATTTTTAGTTGCCTTAGCAATAGACTCACCAAGTGCTATTGTTCCCTTAGCAAAAGATTCCATTTCAAAAACTCCTAATGGACCATTCCAAAGAATTGTTTTAGAATTACATAACAAAGTATCAAAAATAGCTAAAGATTTTGGACCAGCATCTAAACCTTGCCAACCATCAGGAATTGTATTCACATCAAAAACTTGAGTATTAGCATCATTAGAAAATGAATCAGCACCAATAACATCAACGGGTAAGTGAATTTGAACCCCTTTTTCTTTAGCTTTCTTTAAAATTTCAATTGCTAAATCTAACTTATCGTCTTCACATATTGAGTTACCAATTTTTCCTCCAAGTGCCTTTGTAAAAGTAAATGTCATACCTCCACCGATAATCAAATGATTAACCTTGTCAAGAATATTTTCGATTACAGTAATTTTTGAAGAAACTTTACTACCGCCTAAAATTGCAGTGACTGGCTTCTCCGAATTAGAAAGTACTTTATTAATACTTTCAATTTCTTTTGCTAACAAGAAACCAAAACATTTATTATTTGGAAAAAATTGTGCAATAATAGTTGTTGAAGCATGTGCCCTATGAGCAGTACCAAATGCATCATTAACATATATATCACCTAATTTCGCTAATTTTTCAGCAAAGTTAATATCTCCTTTTTCTTCTTCTGTATAAAAACGTAAATTTTCTAATAGTAATATCTCACCATTTTTTAAGTTCACTAATTCGTTCTCAACACCAATAGAATCATTAATAAACTTTACAGACCTATTTAATTTGTTTTCAACAGCTGAAACGATATGTTTTAGTGAAAATTTATTTTCAATTCCTTTCGGACGTCCTAAATGACTCATTAATATAACACTACCTCCATCATTGAGAATTTTATCAATAGTAGGTCTTGCTGCTTCAATTCTTGTAGTATCTGTAACATTAAAATTTTCATCTAATGGCACATTGAAATCTACTCTTATTATTGCTCTTTTATTATTAAAATTAAAGTCATTTAGTGTTTTCATCAAATCAATCTTGTTTTAATTATTAAAGTTTACTCCAACCAGCATATTAACCAGTAAAAGTAAACTTTAATAGTATTTGTTATATATAAAAAATTGTTAATAAACTATTCTATTTTGAGTACAAGGACAATTACTCAAACTTTGAAGGAAATCAAAACCTAATGTAATCATGTGGGTTCCTGAATTATAACCTAAAAGTTCATTAGTATTAATTTGGTATGAGTATCCAAAATAGAAATTACTTTTTCTCAAACCAACCATTGGACCAACAGTAACAGGAGTCATTGATTGTTCATTCAAAAAACGAGCTGTTGCTCCAATCCAGTAATAATCTTCATAAACATGTTTTTTAAACTTTAAGTTTAAATCTGTAGTAGAACGACCATCACTTTGAAAATATTGGAATAATGCAGAAGGTTCAATTTCAAAAGTAGATCCGCTATTTCTCAACTTACCTCCAACATATACCTGATGGTTTAATAATAAATCCGGCTCAAGAACATTTACCTCTTTTATGTTTTTGTCTAGAATATTTGAAGCGTTATAACTCAAGTAAAAATCTTTATTTCTATATAAAAAACCTATGTCGAAATTATAATTTTGATTAGCTCTATTATCTACAACAGATGGATCTAATTGATTCGTAAAATTATCTATATCAATTCTAAAATGGTTCAAATTGAAAGATAAACCTAAAGATAAATATTGTTCTGAATCATAGTCTAGAATAAGATGTTGTGCAAAAGAAAATTTAGCACCATATTGACGTGTGTTACCATTTTTATCATTATAAAAATAGGCTCCAACACCCGATCTATCAGCAATCCTAAAATCTACAGCAAGTGACTGGTTAATTGGTGAATCCTTAATACCTACCCATTGAGTTAATCCATTTAAGCGAATTCTAGCGTTATCACCTATTCCGGCAAAGGTTGGAGACATTGAGAATGGATTATCAGCTAAATACTGTGTTTGTTGAGGTATTGTTAACTCTTGTGCTTGCAATTGACCCAGACAACAAAGTATTAAAAATAATGCTACCTTTTTCATTTTATTTTTTTTATAATTTAATACTAAGCCTATAAAATATAGGCTTAGTATTTTTTACTATTATCTATATAATGTTATATTACCGATAAACTCTCTATCGTCTGTTTCACCATTCAATTTCAAGACATACCAATAATCACCAGATGGTAATTCATTTCCATTATAGGTACCATCCCATGATTCTCCAGGACGCAGCGTTTTAATTTTTCTACTATATCTATCGAAAATATAAGTCACCGCTTTAGGGAAATTATCTAAATATTGCGGGCTCCAACCGTCATTTGTTCCATCACCATCAGGAGTAAAGAAATTATCAATTTCAATATCATAGAACGTCATTGGTATTTGAGCAGTGTCTGTACAACCCAGTGCATCTGTTACTGTTACTGTATAAACATCAGTTTGATTTACTAAATAACTAGTATTTGTACCTGTATAAAGAAGTGTTCCAGCACTATTCCAGATTTGATATTCGTAAGCAGGTTGTCCACCTGTAGTTGACATCGTAAATGTGTTTAACGTTCCTGGTCCTGCTAATGTTAAAACAAGTTCATTGGCTAAATCAATAGTAAAGTTTATTACTTGTTGACAAGTATTTGCATGTGTAATGGTTACAAAATGATTACCTTCTGACAAACTAAAGAATTGATTACTTGACTGATCTGCACCACCATCTAAACTGAACATTAAATCTGTAGCCGGAATAAGTGTATTATAATTTACTGTTATGTTTGCATTTGGTAAATCATTCAAACAAGCATAATCAATAACCACATTACCTTGAATATCCTGACCTGGATTGAAATCATAAGAGAATTCAAAAATACAACCATTTGCATCTGTCGCCATAAAGTCATATGAACCGTGAGCTAAATTAGTAAATACAAAATTACCATTTAAAGATGTCAAAGTAGTTAACCCATTTGTAGCAGTATAACCAACAGTAGGTGTTGTTGTTCCTCCTGTAATTGTGAAATCTATGAATGCAGTATTATCATTTAAACAAACTTCATGTTCTACATCATTTAAAGTTAAGTCGAATACTGGAGGTGCCGTAATTGAAAACGTTAATGGCGCTAAAGAACAACCATTTTCGTCTTGAACATAAACTGTATATGTACCTACACCTAAATTATTAAATACTCCAGAATTAACAGTCTCATTCGGTGCTGATGATATTGAATACTGGATAGTACCAGTTCCACCAGAAGCAATAACTGTTATATTACCATCAACAGCCTCATTAGGACATGTAATGTTTGTAGAAGTAGCACTAACTAAAACTAAAGGATTAGGATTAGTAATTGTAAATGATGTTGAAGTACTGCTGCAATCTCCACTAGTCACTTGCACCGTATATGTCCCTGCGGGAACATTTGTGAAAACGCCAGCAGAATTTTGAATAGCACCATTATTAGGGATTAATGTATATACATAATTACCCAATCCGTTTGTTGCAGTAGCAGTAATAGTTGTAGTATTACCCGAACATAATATCATTGCATCTGTTGTATCCACAGTTACAGAGACAGGAATAACAGGCTCAACAATAATTTGAACAAAATCTTCAAAACAATTGTTAGCATCCATTACATAGTAACTATAAGTTCCAGCAGGAACATTTGTAAATGTAACATTATTAACAAATGTATTTGGATATGGTCCTCCAGGTGTTGTACCATAAGAATATGGACCAGTACCACCAGAAGCAGATAATACAATTGTTGCACCTGTAGTACAAGTTGGAGTAACAGTCATATTTATCGCAGCCTGAACATTTTCTGTTGGCTCATCAATAATTACACTTGTTGTTGTAAATGAACAATTAAATGAATCAGTAATACTTACCGTATAGTTTCCAGCTCCAACATTTGTAAATATATTACTTGTTTGAGGTCCGGATGATTCATTGTTTATTGTGTTAGTCAAAGTATATAAATATCCACTTCCAAAACCACCTGTTGTTCCGTTTACTGTAATTGTAGCATTTGTATCTCCTATACAATCTAACATTGTTGTAGATGCACTTATAGTAGCAGAAATAGGAGTTGGTATAGTAAGAGTAACATCTGTTGTTTCAATACATCCTCTAATATCTCTAACATTAACAGTATAAGTACCCGCAGCCAAATCTGTAAAAGTAGCTTGCGAAGACCAATCTACTAATATTGCACCTTGAACTAATTGGTATTCATAAGGTCCTCCCCATCCATGACTTCCAACTGCCGAGATACTTCCATCATTTCCTGGTACACAAGAAATTGGTGTAATAGTTGTAGCCAATGCAAGAGCTGTAGTTGGTTGCATTATTGTAAAGTTAGTTATTGCAGGACAAAATGGACTTCCAACAAGAGTTGTTTGAAGTTGATAGGTTCCGCTTGCCAAGCCATTAACTGTGAATGGTCCAGCATCTGAACTTGAACCTGTACTAACAACAGCATTCGTTACAGTATTAATAATCGTGTAATTAAATGCACCTGCATCATTAGTTGGTACAATATTTTGATCTACAAAAGTAAAACTTACACTTCCATCTGCACCACCAAAACATGTCACATTATTATTAACAGTTGCGTTAACAACAAAAGTGTTAGGGCTAAATACATAGTGTATTGTTTGTACACTACATCCTGTAGTTGCATTCTCAACAGTAATTTGGTAGTTCCCAACTGTTAATCCAGAAAAATTAGGATTATTTGTTTGTGTTACATTATAAGGATTTCCAATACCTACTACAGTATAATTTAATGTAGTTGGCACTCCACCCGTTGTTGTAATATTAATTGTAATATCTTCAGTATTTGTACAAGTAATTGGTGTTGTCACCGTAACTGTAGGGTTTGAAATACTTATAAACGGATTAATAGTTACAGTTGTTGTTTCAAAACATCCATTATTATCATAAACATTTATTGTATAAGTTCCACCAAGTACATTAGCTTCAGTATAAGTATTATTACTACCCGATTGAAGAACGTTGTTTGATGCATCTAAAAACTCATAGTTAACATACGTTCCTGATCCACCTGTTACACCATTCACTTCTATCGTTGCATTATTTACAGTATTTGAACCAGCATTACAAGCGAATTCCGTAACTACTGGTGTTGGAATAACAATTGGAGTGGCTTCACCAACTATAACTGTTTGTGTAGTGACACAATTTCTTCCAGATGTAACTTGAACATCATAACTTCCAGCAGATAATCCTGAAAACACATTTGAAGATTGTGGTACAAATGTTACTGGACCAGAAGTAATAGCATACATATAAACTGGGTCTGTATTTGTACCTGTTAAGTTTACTGTAATTGTACCATCACTACCTAAATTACAAGTAGCATCAGTAACGGCAGTATTGAATGTTGGAGCCGAAGGCTGAACTAATGTTATTGAACTATTTATTGAACAATTTGTTATGTTATCAGTTACCGTCACTGTGTATGTTCCTGCAGCAACATTTGAAAACACATTATTAGTTAGCGTAATTCCAGTATTTGGAGTTATCGTATATGTGTAATTAGTTGAACCAGAACCACCAGAAGCATTAACTGTTATTACTCCATCTGTTGCACCACAATCTAACGTTGCAGCTAATGTAGATAAAAGTGTATTGTTTAAAGGAGGTAATATTGTAATTGTTTCAGTCTCTGTACAACCATTAACATCTCTTATTATCACTGTATGTGTTCCTGCATTTAAATTAGTCAATTGGAATGAAAAAGCAGCATTTTCAGTATAAGAAGTAAAAGCAGCACCATCAACACTATAAGTAAATGGAGCAATACCTACTGTATTATCTCTTGTTACTGTTACAATATAATTTCCATCTGTAGCATTACATAACGTAGTAGCGTCTAAAGCTAATGAAATATTAGGGCTACTATCTGTTGGTACAACAACAGGAGTTGCAGATTGAATACAACCATTGGCATCCATTATATAAACATCATAATTACCACCTTCAACATTAAATACATTTGAAGATTGACCAGCCCAAGTAGCTTGAGTTGGTGCTGGACCACCAGCTGTAACAATTTGATATGAATATGGAGGTGTTCCATTTGAACCCGTTACTGCAATTTGACCCGCATTTACATTACAATTATCGTTTTTAACAACTGTAGCATTCACTGAAAGTAAAACCGCTGATTCAGAAATTGTAAATATTGCTGATGTTTGCGTACAAGCAGTATTTGGTCCATCATTTTCTGTAAATAATATGAAATAATCACCCGGAGGTAAAGAACCAAAATTGTTTACTGTAAAAGGTGTTCCAGTTAAACCAGTAGTAGTACCAGTTGTAACTGGTACAAAAGGAACTGCATTAAGTGCTACATATATTTGATATGACACACTCGTTCCAGAGTAACCATCTACTGTAAATGAAACACTTCCATCATTTGCTCCAGTACATGTTACGTTATTTGGATCTATAGTAGATGTGATAACAGAAGGAGTTGGTATTGGACCAGGTGCAGTTTGAAAATAATAACAATTTGTACCAGAATCGTAAACAATAAAACTATATGTTACACCAGGAATTAAATTAATAAAAGTTGAGCATAACCCTGTTGGATCTGAAGCATCTGCTGCCTGATATTCTGGACCAGGATACGTTGGATAACCAGGTAAAGTAGGTGATAAATCTTCATAAATTGCAAAATAATATGGTCCACCAATAACAGACGTATTTACACATACACGAACAGTACCACCAGCAGTACAATCTGTAGTTGCAGCACTAATATCAATATTTAAACTATTTGGTGGGGAAGCAATTCTTATATCTGAATTTATAGACTCACAACCATTTGCGTCAACTATTTTTACGGTATATACACCAAAGTTTAAAATATTAAATACATGATCTTCACTAGATACAGCAGAATAACTTGTTGTAAATGTTCCAGTACTATTAGATACTATATAAGTAAAAGGAGGAGTACCTCCTGTGACATTTGTTACAGTAATTGTACCAGGTTCTGTTCCAGAAGCACCACATTGAATATTTGTTGCAGGGCTTAAAAAACTAATTGGATCTGGTTGAGATAAAGTAATGTTAGCAGTATTAGTACAAGAATTTGCATCAGTAACTGTAACCGTATAATCACCTGCTGTTAACCCAGAAGTCTGAGTTCCGTAATTATTTCCAGTTGTTGTATTTACAATGTTTATAACATATGGTCCTTGACCTCCAGAAGGAGTTACAGAAATAGCAGCATTACTATCACCATTACATCTATTAAAAGCTGTTTGTACTAAAACTGGAGGATTTAAAACAGGTAAAGGAGCTATAGGAACATGTGTTTCCCTTGCTGCACGACAATTATTTGCATCGTTAACATAGAAAATATATGTTCCAGGATTCGAGGTAATATAATTAAAATTATTACCTGTAATATTAACTGCTGAAGACAGTGGACCACCATTATAACGAACTTGGTAAGTGTATGGAGGGTAACCGCCACTAATTGTAAAATCTATTATAGCTTCTGGAGAAGACGAACAATCCAATTGTTTTATAATATTAGCATCCCATGTAAAGAATGGAGCAATTGTTACTGTAGGCATTGTAAAAGTACAACCATAAGAATCTCTAACAACAATTGTATAGTTACCAGGAGTAAGATTTGTAAAAATGTGATTTGTTGCAAAATTTCCATTAACAAAAACCCCATTATTAAGGCTATATTGATATGGACCAACGCCTCCACTTGTAGTAACTCCAATTGATGCAGCATCAATACCGTCATAACAAAAATCTGATGCATTTGTTACTACTGCCGTAGGTGCCGTAGGTGTAGGGATATTAATTGCTACATTAATTGGATCTGAACAATTAAAAGCATCTCTAACACGAACAATATAATTACCTGGAGCTAAATTTGAAAAAACATTATTTGCTTGATAAGGCACTAAAATAACCGCCGCATTATTCTCTAATTGATATTGATAATTTGGAGTACCACCAGAAGCAGATGCTGTAATTACACCTCCATTTAAACATGTAGCTGGAGAAGTTAAAACTGCACTAGCATTTACAGCGGTAGGTTGAAAAATATTTCTAGTAATCGGGAAAGAACATGTTGTTCCATTCAAATCATAAGCAATTACTAAATTATATGTACCCGCTCCTAAACCTGTAATAGTATAAGGAGAAGTAGTAACTAAATTAAATGGGCCTGCTGCACCATTTAATGAATAATAATATCCTGTTGGTGCATAATTTTGAGCTGCAATAACTATTTTCCCATCAGTACTTCCATTACAAGAAGTATTGGTACTACTTGTTACTTGAGCCGAAAAAGCGGCGTTACAATCTACGTGAATTGGATATTTCACTTCAGTAATACAAGAAATTGGCTCTTGAAATACATTTAAATCATCAATAACTACATCATTTCCACTTGTAGCAGTATTATTTGATCTTATTACAAATGCTAAACTTGAATTTGCACCTGGATTAAGTGTTAAAATATAATTTTGCCAAGTTTCTGTTTTTGGAACATCACCTGTATCTTGAGAAGCTATTATGGTTTCAGTTGCTAAACCTAAGTCTTTTACTAATTGAATAGTTAGGTTTGGATTAAACTGTGTATTTCCAATAACCAATAAATTCATTGCCCAAATTGATGCTTGAACAGGTTGGTTTGGAATTATATCATTAATTTGTTTGCTGTATAAAATTCCTCCAACACCTGCTGTACCACCAATGTTAACACATAAAAATCTACCATTTGGATTTGTACCGTTTGAAGTATGATCTCGTGCATCTACCCATGCTCCAAACCTTGGATTAATTCTTCTTGTTACTGCATAATCACCATCGTTAATTTGAATACTTCCATTACATTGTGTTGCTACAACTTGTCTTTCAAAACAATATGCTGGATTAATTCCTGGAGAAGTTGTATTTGCACCTTCACCAAAATCTTCAAATAATAAATTACTATAAGTTGGTACTGCCAAGCTTTCATATTGAACAGTAATCTCGTGAGTACCACAAGGAACATTAGTAAAAACGTTATTATCTGGAGGTGTATTTAGATTTCCATTTAATAAATAAGTATAAGCAAAATTACCTCCATTATTATTAACAGTAACAGTAGTTGTTGCCGTTCCATCACAATTATAATCAGGAGCGGCTACAGATATTGTTGGATCTGTAGGAGCAGGATCTATAGTAACTGTAGTACAGAATGTACAATCATTTGAATCTTTTATACACACTGTGTGTGTGCCTGGCATTAAATAGGCTTCATTTGTTGCAACCCAAGTTGAACCTCCATCAAAACTATATTCATATCCTGGTACACCACCTTGAGGGTTTGTTATTCTCACTTTTCCTTCTCCAGATGGGCCACAACCTGCTAACTCAGAAACTCCTGCTGAAGCTGTTAATGCTTGGGCGGGTTCTGTTATAGTTATAGTCTGAACTGAAGTTGAACAAACAGCAGTGCCTAAAGTGTATCTTACAATAGTTTGATATGTTCCAGCAATTAAATTAGAAAAAATTGGATTTGTACTAAAGTTACCGCCATTATCTATACTATATTCTAAGGTATAACCATTAGTATTTGTAACATTAAATGCTATTTGTCCTGTAGCTTCACCATAACATAATATATTTGTTTGTGAAATAGTAAAAACTGGTTGAGGAATACTATTTATGGTTAAAGAAGTCGTTGCTGTACAGTTATTTGAATCGGTTACAGTAAATGTATATGTACCTGGTGTAGTAATTGTAAAATTTGGTAATGATTGAAATCCAGGAGTTCCACTAATCTCATAAGAAACATAAGGAAGAGTTCCTCCCGAAGGATAAACCGTTATTTCACCATCCTCACAAGTTAAAGGTGTAGTTACTGCAGCAGTAAGCGTTAATAAAGGAGGATCTATAATGGTTACAGTTTCAGAATAAGAACATCCATCAGTTGTTGAAACATTAATTCTATAAGTTCCAGCATTTAGATTAGGGAATGTGTAATCATTAGGATTAATTGGACCTGCACTATTCACTAAGGTAGCTCCTTGAAACAATTGATATGTAT
This sequence comes from Flavobacterium sp. KY-23415, assembly GCF_055384985.1. NCBI lineage: Bacteria > Pseudomonadati > Bacteroidota > Flavobacteriia > Flavobacteriales > Flavobacteriaceae > Flavobacterium > Flavobacterium sp. KY-23415. The sequence goes on from NZ_AP044001.1 coordinate 1,486,355, forward strand.
ATTGAGGCTCAACATTATTCACTTGCACTCTAATACTACCTTGACCACCATTACACAATGGGTCAGTTACAATCACATCGACATTAAAATCTCTATCTAGTATTTGGATGTTAGGAACATCAAAAATACAATTTCCAACTCCACCTCCAATTTGTTGAATATATACTGTATGAGAACCAGCTGAAACATTGTTGAAGAAATTTGAAGATTGCCAATCTGATGTATTATCTAAACTAAACTCATATCCTGCAGGCACTCCATTTACAGTAATTGTACCTGGTGTTGAACAAATAATATCTGTAGCAGTTACTGTAGGAGTAAATAAATTTTTATAAACATTAAAATAGTATGTTCTAAAACATCCATTTTGGAATGTAATTGTTACTCTATATTGACCTGCATTTACAGCATTAAAATTTGGACCGTTAGGACCTGCTGAATTCCATGTACAAGTATTAGATGTATTCGGGCAACTTGTATTTGTAACTGCTGTACAACTTCCTTCGTCTAGTACTTCCCATATTATAGAAGTAGCATTTAAAATATTTGTCTGAATCAATTGAGAATCATTTGCTCCACATAAATAAATCTTTGGAAGGTCTGAACCATCATTAGGACAAACATCTACTTGATCTGCATAAGGTATTACTGGATTTGGTACAACACCATTAAAATCTACAACATTAAATATTTCAGTAATTGACAAACAAGGTGCAGGTGCTGTATTTACAACACTATATGTACCAGTTGCTGTAACTGTATAAGATTGATTTGTTGCCCCTGCAATAGCATTTGCTGCTGTAGGAGGAGAACCATTATGCCACTGATATGAGGTATAACCATTACCAGCAGTTAAAGTTACACTACTACCACACAATACTTCTTCTCTTTGATAGATACAATCATCAATATCTGCAATGAAGTTTGTTGTTCCAGGAGATATAATTAAACAAGAATTAATTCCAGAAGCACTTGGCTGTTGATTTTCGACAACGTTTCCAGAATTTAAACTACTATAGGTTTTATATGCTTGATTTGTTATTTCATTTGAACAAGCATCTCTTAGATCATTACACGATTCTACAACTTTAACTTTTATTCTTATCTGATAATTAGCACCACCTTGCGTTACTAAGTTATCTGGAATATTAAATGTAATTGTATTAGAAGGAAGCCCAGAAAAAGTATAAGTAACCCCAGGAGGTAATACTAAATCTGAAGGTAAAAAAGTGACATTTAAAGGCAACTGATCGGTAATTGTGAAATTTGTTGCCCCATCATTCCCAATGTTTTGGAAGTTTAGCTCATAGAATAATTCTTGACCAAGAGCAATCGTTTGATTACCTACATCATTATTTGCTAAATCACGTACAATTTTAATTAAATTAATTTGAGGCTGAATAACTTCAATAGAAAAAGCATTAAGAAAATATAAATAGGCATCACCAGTAGAAAGTAGACTTATTGTCGCACTAGTTGCATTATTACCTATAATAGAATTTCCAGGATTAGGAATATTAATTATTCCAGAATCGTAACCTAGAGTATTACTACTATTAGGTACTCTATCAGTGAAAGCACCTGAAATAGTATTAATCGTACTGTTGAAAAAATTACTAGCAGGTCTTAAAGGAGTAGACATATTGACCCCATTAATTCTTAGCCTATCGCCAGTTAGCCCCCTATCACCTTCAATTGCAGCAAAAGCTAATTGTGCTCTAACGGGTCCAACAGGTATGGAAGTAAAACCAGAAATTGGAATATTTAATGTAGTAGTACCACTAATTGATGAATACCCATCAAAAAGAGTAATATTTTTAGCTGTAGCTAACGGATCTTCATAGACCACAAAAAGTGACCAACCACCTGCAACTGCAGAACCTAATCCACATTTTACATCTGCTACTGTATAAGTTCCATTTGCATCTGCTAATCCTTGGAGCATTGTTGTAACATCAAAATAGGCTACATAATTTCTTATCCCAGAAATTGGATACGGTGTATCTTGAATAACAGTACCAGTTAAGTCGCTATATGTACTACTTCCGGGTAGTTTAAATTTTACATTTCCAAAATTACTAAATCCTTGATTGGTATAATACAAGCCGCCCCAATATAACATTGCATATTTGATTTGATAACATGAAGCATTTGCAACAGGAATCGTCAAATTTGCAGATGAAGAATTAAATGTTGCAGCATCACTATCTATATCAATATTTTGCATATCTACACCTGAAGTACCATTGTCATCAGAACCATTATATGGAACATTTGGCCCATCAGTCGAAGTACTTCGATTCAAAATGTTATTCCCAATAAGAAGCATATCTCCTTTAATCTTAGTATTATATCTAGAATTAAATGGTACATAATTTTGAGAAAATAGATTAATACTTACCATACAAATGACGGCAAATAGTAATTTTTTTAGTTGAGTATTTTTATATTCCATAGCTAATGTGTTTTAAGACCTTTAAAAGTAATAAAAATTTATTTAATTAGTAACACTTTTTATTTATTCAACCTTTACAATAGACATTCTTTTGTTATACGATTTAGTTCCTCTTGCTTGTAATCCTTTCATTGCCGCAGGTAACTCATCGAATCTATCGATATATACATAGTACGTTGCGTCATAAATATTATAGAATAGCGTTACACTAGTGCCTCCTCCTGCTACAACTTGTCTTACAAAAGCATCTCTTTCTGGAATACTTTTAAATTTACCTAAAACTAGATAAAAACCAGAGGCAACTCCATTCAGTTTTTTAATGATTGAAATATCATTTGACACTTCTTCTTCTTGTCCTGTTACATTTGAAGTTGAAGTATTGGTAGATTGACTCGTACTGTTTTTAATTTGTTCTAAAGATCTTTGATCTTCTTCGATTCTTCCAACTTCATTAACGTATTCAGCACGTTTAATTCGTTTTAACCTTTCTTCCTCTTTATCGGCAATTACCTTTTTAATTCTTTCATCGGCAATTTTTTCAAATTGAAGATATTGTTGTTTCTTATTTTTAAGATCTGCAATTACAGTATCATAATATTTATTAAGTTCTCTAGCATCTTCATCACTAACACCATTCTTTTTCAATTCATCTAATCTTCTTCTATTTGCACTTTCAAAATCGACAATTAAATCATCAAATACTTTCTTATTAGCAGCAATCTCGTTCTTAATTGCATTCAATTGCGCATTTTGTTGTGAAGTACTCACGAATTTTTGAGGTCCAGCTTTAAAATTAGGATCATTTTCAGAAATATATGCTTGTAGATCAAGCTCTCTAACTTTCACAATTGAATCTAGTCTCTTTATTAAATTGTCAGAGTTTTTAGTTTTTTGCGCTATCTCTCTTTTATAATTATCTAAAACTTTATTGGATACATTCAATTTAGTCTCAATGCTTAATACTTTTTCTTCAATTGATTGATTTGATTTTACAGCTTCTTTAGCTAATCTCTCTTTCTCTGCCTGTGCTTTCAATGCAGCTTCTCTAGCCAATCTGTCTTTTTCAGCTTGTGCTTCTGCAGCTTCTTTCGCTAATCTCTCTTTCTCCGCCTGTGCTCTCAATGCAGCTTCTCTAGCCAATCTGTCTTTTTCAGCTTGTGCTTCTGCTGCTTCTTTTGCCAATCTCTCTTTCTCTGCCTGTGCTTTCAATGCAGCTTCTCTAGCCAATCTATCTTTTTCAGCTTGTGCTTCTGCAGCTTCTTTAGCTAATCTCTCTTTCTCTGCCTGTGCTTTCAATGCAGCTTCTCTAGCCAATCTATCTTTTTCAGCTTGTGCTTCTGCAGCTTCTTTTGCCAATCTCTCTTTCTCTGCCTGTGCTTTCAATGCAGCTTCTCTAGCCAATCTATCTTTTTCAGCTTGTGCTTCTGCAGCTTCTTTTGCCAATCTGTCTTTTTCAGCTTGAGCTCTTTCCGCTGCTTCTTTTGCCAATCTGTCTTTTTCAGCTTGTGCTTCTGCTGCTTCTTTTGCCAATCTGTCTTTTTCAGCTTGAGCTCTTTCCGCTGCTTCTTTTGCCAATCTGTCTTTTTCAGCTTGAGCTCTTTCCGCTGCTTCTTTCGCTAATCTGTCTTTTTCAGCTTGAGCTCTTTCTGCTGCTTCTTTCGCTAGTCTATCTTTCTCAGCTTGTGCTCTTTCTGCTGCTTCTTTTGCCAATCTATCTTTCTCAGCTTGTGCTCTTTCTGCTGCTTCTTTTGCTAATCTGTCTTTTTCAGCTTGAGCTCTTTCTGCTGCTTCTTTTGCTAATCTATCTTTCTCAGCTTGTGCTCTTTCTGCTGCTTCTTTCGCCAATCTATCTTTCTCAGCTTTTGATTTTGCAGCTTCAATTGCTAATCTATCTCTTTCAGCTTGTGCTTTTGCTTCAGCTGCCTCTTTTGCTAATCTATCTTTTTCCGCCTGCGCTCTTTCTGCAGCTTCCTTAGCTAATCTATCTTTCTCCGCCTGCGCTCTTTCTGCAGCTTCTTTCGCTAGTCTATCTTTCTCAGCTTTGTCTGCATTATTTTGCTCTTCAATTTTTGTTTTATTATCTAACAAAGCTTTAGCTTTAGCATCTGCCGCTTCTTTAGCTAATCTAACTTTCTCTTCTTTAGCAAGTTTTGCTTCTTCTCTTTGTAATCTTAATTCTTCTAATCTATCCTTTCTTGCTTGTTCTTTATCTAATTTATCTGCTAGATCAGTTGAATTATCTTTTTTAGGTGATTGACCATTTGCTTTTGTAGCTGTTTTTTCTCTTAATTTTTGCGCTCTTTTAATAAAATTATAAGAATCACTATACTCTCTGAAACTATATGAAAGAGAAAATTCATGACTAGACCCAAAAAATAATGAATTATTTAATGACAAATTATATGAATAACCAATAAAAAATTTCTTAGATACAGCAATACCAACTCCTGCATTAGCTCCTCTAATAGTATTATAACCTACTTCTAACCAACCTAAATCTCTTTGATCAATTAAAATATTTCCAGAAATAGCAGTACCATCTTTTCTATTATCTAATTGAATCATAGTTGAAAGATTACTACCGTCAAGAATATTATAAAAACTACTAATTTCTTTTGTGTACATTAAATGACCAGAAAATGAACTTGAATTATTTTCTTGTACAGACTCGCTTGTAGTTAAATTATATGAAATAATATTATTGGCAGAAATTCCAATATCAAAATTATTCAATTGTAAATTTATTCCTGGTTTTACACTAATTAATGTAGTTGCAGTTAAATCACTAAATAATGGTTCAGTAGTTTCTGTTATAGCTCTATTTGTATCTAAATTACTACTTGAAAAATATGCATTTACTCCAAATGTTAAATTCGATTCATTTTCCATTGGTACATTCAAAGCATAATTCAATAACCCTCCATTATTTTTTAATAAACCTATTGATTGAGAATAAACTCCAATTCCAAATCTAGATTCATTACTTAATCGACCTTGATAATTTAAAAAATATAATACAGGTGAATCCTCAAATTTTACCCATTGTCTTTTATTTGCTAAATTTATAGAAGGTGCAATTTCTCTTGCGTAACTAAAGGCAGGGTTAATCAGAAATCTATTTAATTTGATCGAGTTATTCAATGAAACATCAAAAGATGAGTAAGCATTTTCCTGTGAAAACACTACAATTGATAACATCGATAAAATTAGTCCTAGGTATAAATTTTTCAATTGGTTAATATAGTTTTATTTGATGATAGTTAATATTCCCTCTTTAATTAATTGATTTTCTTTAGTTAATTTAAAATAAAAAAATGCTTTTGATTGAAAAATTTCATTAGTGTCTTCTGGCCAATTATTCTGATAATTGTCAGTTACATAAATTTGTTTTCCAGCCGAATTATAAATTTCTAAACTTAAATTATTTGAACTTATTAATTCAAATGGGACTTTGAATTTATCATTAAAACCGTCGTCGTTTGGGCTTATTAAATTGGGAATTTGATCGACATCTGGTCCTATAACTTGAAGAATTAATTCTTTTACAATAATACAACCTACAGTTTGAGTAACTTTGACTTTATACTCTCCTGTTTGAGTAATTGTTAGTGTGCTATTTGTTTCACCTGTTAATATATTATCATTTAAAAACCATTGATAAGCAGGCGTATTTGCATCTGTTGTTACAGAAGCAACTACTGAACCTCCTATAGGAAGTTCATAAGGAGAATTGAGATCTAAAGATGCATTAAAGGATATTGCATTCAATACATATGGTTGCGATTCTGCGATACAAGAACCATTATCAACTGAAGCATAGTATGAACCAGCAACTAATGCATTATGAGTATTTGATGTTTCTCCATTAATTAATTCCCCGTTTAAATACCAAGCTATTGTATAGGCAGGATTATTGGTTACATTCAAAGATAATAATACGCCATTTCCTTCACAAATTGTATTTGTGACTGGATTTGTTGTTATAATAACAGAATTATTCCCTGCTTCCGTAACTGTGACTATTCTTGATTTTGAAAAAGAAGATCCTGAACACTGACCATAGTCTGTTTGTACATAATATTCTCCAGGTGACGAAACCGAAAGAGATGTACCAGTAGCAATAGGTTGGAATACTGCACCTACTTTTTTAAACCATGTATATGTTAAATTTGGATAGAATAAAGGAGATGAATTTGTTCCAGAATCAAAAATTGATAACGTATAACTAGACCCTGTACAATAAGAAACATTATCTACACCAACAGCATTATTCAATTTTATTTCTTGATTATGGCTCATAAAATAAGCATCAAAAGCTATAGATTTAGCACTAGTAGCCATTGGTGCAGTAGATCTTATTCTCAATTTATAACCCGTCCCAGCCACTGCACTATTAAGTGTAAAAGTCATGTTAAAAACATTTGTTGTCCCTACTTGTGTTGTATTACTTGTTAAAACAATAGGTGTAACAAAATCATCATTAGAAATTTCTAAAATGAATTGATTTCCAGCCTGTATACCTGAGGGTGAAAAAACTTGAAATTCTAAATTATGGATAGTGTTAATTGTTTGACTCTGACATAAGTATGTAAAATCAAAAGTAGGTACACCAATTACTATACTAGATGCTTTATCATTGAGCACCAAGTCGTTATTCTCAGCCTTAATTTTAGGTAGAAAAATTAATGATAGTACTACTAAATTCTTTAAAATTCTACTTAACATAATCCATTAACTTATTAGGTTCTAGCAATTTCTTTATAACAACTAAACTGTTAATATTAAAACATAACGTTTATAATATTAACAGTTAAAATATCATACAATATTAGTAGCTTAATTTATACTTCCGATTTTAAGTCTAAAATCAGGAGTTCTTTGATTGTTAGCATCTACAAATAAGTCTTCAGATTTTGTTTTGTCGTATCTATTAGCAAAACTTGGTTGTGCATAATAGAATTCTAAATCGTCGTTTGAAACACCACCAACTTCAGAAACAATATTCTTTTTACAGTTATTTATAAAAATTCTTTGTAATTTAATTTTAGATAAATTTGGATCTGAAATTTCTATATCTGAATTCAATAATAATGCTGAGTCAAAACCTGAAACAATACTGTTTTTGAAAGAGAACATACATTCTTTATTTATATATATAGCCTCTTTAATTAATCCATCTGTAGTAGATTTTCCATCGACTTCATTCACAATTGTAAAATTATTCATTGAAACATTTGTAGAAGCTTTAGTTAAATCTGTCATATCTTTGTTATCGAATGACTTAATAGTAACTGCTCTAAAGTTTGTGCTACCAGAAAAGAAAGGATTTCTTAATACAAGTCCATTTTCAAGATTAGCAACTGCCCCTTGAGTAAAGTAGAAATCACTACTACTTGATCTGAAAGAAACTAATTTTTTAGCTTTAGGATTACCACCCACAACTTTGAAAGAGTTACCACTTGACATACTTACTTGAACAGACTCAATTATTGTTGCATTACCAACACCAATTAAAGAAAGTGCATCATATACAGCATATCTGTCTTTACCTCTACCTGCAAATTCAATTCTTACATTTTTCAATGATCCTGAATTATCTGTAGCCACATCACCACCACCCACTCTAAAATTACTTGGAATTTCGCTTTCAATTCTTGCTATATTTCCATAAGTGTTAATTGGTGCATTTCCAAGAATAATAATTCCACCCCAATCTCCAGCCTTTCTCTCATTTACAGGTTTATCCGATGTAAAAACAATAGGATTAACCACTTCACCATCAGCAATTATTTTAGATCCTTTAGTTATGATTATTGCACTATACTCACTTGAGCTTGCTCTAATAATGGTACCAGGCTCAATTGTTAATTTTGCATTATTGGTTACATAAACTTCACCTACAAGATTATAAGTTTCCAGATTCGTTAATGTGATATCTGAAGATATATTTCCTGTTAAGATTTTTGTTGTTTGAGGATATTCTCTGCCTACTGGATTGAAAGAAGACCATCCATTTAACCAATTACTTCTCCCTACAATTCCCCAGTCATCTTGCTGAGCCTGTAGAGTTAGCCCTGTAAGAACTAATACAATTAATACGATAGTTTTTTTCATAACTTTAAAATTTTATTTATTCAACCATTATTCTACTTGTACTCTATGAACAAGCTTTAATACTTCTTCATAAAATAAAATTGCTTTTATAATATTACTCGTATCAGAGTACGGCAATATTCCTGTTAAAAATTGTTCATTATTCTTTAGAAAATTTTCTCTATTTTCTCCCTCAGCTTCTAATGCTTTAACGTTTTCCTTAGAAGTTGGTATACCTAAATCTGTGAATGTAACACCTGATTTATTTGTTACTCCAAAATATTGAATAACACTGAACAATATCTTCACTCTTTCTAGATACAAAGGCATCAATTGTCCCTTTGTCATAGATTCTAGTTCTTTTCTATCATGGTAAGTTCCAATACCCCTGATATCAATAACAACTTTCTGATCCTTTTGTGCTAATCCATCAATTGATGATAGCATAAATAATGCAATAATGCATACGTAAAATTTTCTCATAATAAAATTTGTTAATTTTCAGTAAATAGGCAAACCAAATACAAATATATGTAATAAAATCTTTTAACAAAACTTTTTAATAAAAATGTTGATAAAAATTTTAAAAAAACTTTTTTTAATTCTGTTTTTAATTCTATAATTAGTTTGCAAAAACACTCTTTTAATACTCAATATATTGATTTACTGATATACATTCAAAATGCGTGCCAAAAAATTTAATATTCTGAAAACAGTAATGAATTAACCATTTTAATTCCAAAAAAAATAAAAAAAATTAACATTACAAGTTGTTTACAATGAATTATTTATAGATTAAATGCAAAAAAAATAGATTATCGTCATTTTTATATTTTCATAAAGTTACGAAATTTTTCTTGTTTTTACTATTTTTTTTCAATTTTAACATCAGTATATTTTATCTGTTTTTTTTCTAAAAAAAATATTTTCTCAAAATTCAATTGTTAATAACTTTATTATCAGGATTATATCTGAATAGGAATTAATCTAATTTTTAAATTAATTAAGAGTCGTATATTTGCTCATGCTTTTTAAAAACATTTTAGGACAAGAACATATTAAAAACCACTTTATAAAAAGTGTTAGTTTAGGTAGAATACCTCATGCTCAATTATTTGTAGGACCAGAAGGTTGTGGAACACTTCCTTTAGCAATTGCCTATGCCCAATATATTTTATGTTCCAATAGTCATGGTGAAAATGACAATGGGAATAGTGCATGCAATCTTAAATTTGAAAATTATTCTCATCCTGATTTGCATTTTGTTTATCCTGTTGCCACTAATGAAAACGTAAAATCACATCCTGTTAGTTCAAATTTTATTGTACAATGGAGAGCTTTTCTAAAAGAAAATCCCTATGGCAGTTTATTTGATTGGTATAAATATATTGGCATTCAAAACAAGCAAGGTCAAATAGGAGTAGATGAAGCAAGTGAAATTAATAAGGCCTTATCTTTAAAAGCCTATGAAGGTGGCTATAAAGTGATGATTATTTGGATGGCAGAAAGAATGAATACTGCCGCATCGAATAAATTACTAAAACTTTTAGAAGAACCCCCTTCTAAAACAATTTTTATTCTTATTACTGAATCTTTAGATGATATACTACAAACCATAATTTCAAGATGTCAAATTATTGATTTTATTGGACTAAGTGAAGATAAAATTGCTCAAGGTTTAATAGCTAGAGAAAACAGTGATGAAAAAACAGCTTTAAAGATTGCACATCAAAGTGAAGGAAATTATAATAAAGCTTTACATCTTTTAAGAAATGATGAAAATGAATTTCCTTTTGAATCTTGGTTTATTCAATGGGTGAGGAGTGCCTTCAAAGCTAAAGGCAATGCTGCTGCAATTCAAGATTTAATAAGTTGGAGTGAAACTATTGCAGGATTGGGTAGGGAAGTGCAAAAACAATTTTTACATTATTGTATTCATTTTTTTAGACAAGCTTTACTTTCTAATTATCAAGCAACTAAACTAGTTTATTTTGAACCAACTGAAGCTAATTTTAGTTTAGAAAAATTTGCACCATTTGTAGATGGTACTAATATTAATGCTATTTTTAACGAATTAGAAACTGCTATTTATCATATTGAAAGAAATGGTAATAGCAAAATTATTCTTACTGATTTATCTATAAAACTAACACGTTTAATCCATAAAAAATAAAATTATGACACAAGCAACTCCTATTTTATTGTTAATGTTACTAAGTGTAACTTTTTTACAATCTGGCTACGACAAAATTAAAGATTGGAAAGGAAATGTTTCATGGCTTAAAAGTCATTTTGCACAAACTTTTTTAGCAAAACAAGTACCTATAGCTTTATTTATTATTTTGATTTTAGAAATATTTTCTGGAGTGCTTTGCGTATCTGGAATTATTGAATTATTTACTAAAACATCTAGTTTAGTAGCCTATTACGGTGCCATACTATCCTGTTTAACTTTAATTTTTCTTTTATTTGGACAAAGAATTGCTAAAGATTATGATGGTGCTAGAACTATAGTAATCTATTTTATTCCTGCAATTATTGCCGTTTATTTATTGAGTTAATTTATTTTATTGTTGCTTTAAATAATCTTAATTCATCCCAAGTGATTGATTCTCCATGTTTTTCTTTTAATTCGCTTAAGCTTTGATCGGAATAATCTTTAAAAACTGTTTTTAGTAGATCAATCCTATCTTGTGTTAAAATATTAGAAATATCTACGATTTCCATTTGAATTAATTTTGAAAAATGATTATATATAGTTTGAGTTGTTAATTTTCTACGATTCGCAATTTCTTCTATTGAAATATTTTGATTCCAAAGTGCTAAAGTTTCTTCTATTGTAGATTTCTTTGGTTCTTTGGATTTTTTCTTTTTAGGCTTTGCTTCATAATAACTATTATAGTCATTTTCTTCTTCTATTAAAGTTCCAAATTCTTTTCTAAAACGTTCAGAAACAATGACTAACTTATTAATTTTATAAGTTGCCATATCTTGAGAAGATAAATTTTCTTTGGTTATTTCTTTTCCTTCGGAAATTATTTTTGTAAGTAATTTCGCTTTTTTTATTTTTAAAATTGTATTAATATGAATTTCTTCTAAAATGCATAATTCATCAAAAAAAGCTTTAACTTTTTTTATACGTTTGATTTCTTCAATTTTTAAAAGTAAATCTTCTGAAATGTGATCTAAAATCTGAAAGAAAAAATCATAGGCGGCTATACATCTTTCATTAATATACTCTTTATCAATGCTCTCTTTGGAAAAAAGGGTGTGAAGTTGTGCTAAAAATTTTTCACTAAAAATTTCAATATTAGCCAATTTATCATATTGTAATTTTGCCCAATTTGCATGTTTGGATTTATGAGATTTAGGTGCTTCAGCTTTATAACTATAAAAGTGGTTTCTCCATTCTTGTATTAATTCTTTTAAATTAAACGCATTAGAAAGAGTATTAAAAACAAAATATTGTGTCTCCATTTCTAAAGCATCTTTTAAATTCTCTTCGGTGGATTTATTTTCTGCATATGTAAGTACAGTTGAATCGCTAGAAATACCATTCATTTGTATTTTTGAAAGCAAAATAAGCCCTTTTAAAGACCGTAAACGAGAAAAAGCTACATAAGCTTGCCCAGGTGCAAAAACTTTTGACACATCTAAAACAGCTTTGTCAAACGTTAATCCTTGACTTTTATGAACAGTTATTGCCCAAGCTAATTTGATAGGGTAGTGTACAAAAGTACCAATTACTTCTTCTTCAATTTCTTTTGTATCTTCATTAATTTTGAATCTAATGTTTTGCCATTCATATTTTTCTACATCAATTGTTTTATTTTCGTCTGGAAAATGTACTCGAATTTCTTCATTGGTTAGTGCACTAATAATTCCCATTTTTCCATTAAAATATTGTTTCTCATAACTTAAATCATTTTTTACAAACATGATTTGTGCACCAATTTTTAATTCTAGTTTTTCTTCTAATGGATATATTTTATCTGGAAAATCACCAACAATTTCAGCTTTATAAAAATAGGATTTTCCTTTTAATTCATTTAATGATTGTTCATTAATTGAATCTGCTTTTGAATTATGTGTAGTTAACGTTATGTAACCTTGATTATTTTTGAAATCAAAATCTGGTTGTACAAACTGATTCAAAATTGTAATATCATCCGAAGTAATTTTATTTTGTCGTAGATTATTTAAAATGCGAATGAATTGATCATCAGTTTGGCGATAAATAGTTTCTAATTCTATATAGAGTGGGGGATATTGTTGGATTACATGTGAATGAAAAAAAAACATTCCATTGTAATAATTTTTAAGTAATTGCCATTCTTCGTTTTTAACGACAGGCGGAAGTTGTAATAAATCACCAATAAATAAAACTTGTACACCACCAAATGGTTTTTCTGTTTTTCTAATTTTTCGAAGCATGAAATCTATGGCATCTAAAATATCAGCTCTAAGCATAGATACTTCATCTATGATTAATAATTCCATATTTCTCACAACCGATTTCTTTGAACCATTCATTTTAAAATGTCTTGCTAATGTAGCACGACTTTCAAATTTAATATTTCCTTCAAAAATTGAAATATTTCTGTTTTCAGGTAAAAAAGCCCCAAAAGGTAATTGGAACATAGAATGAATTGTAACACCACCAGCGTTTAAAGCTGCAATTCCTGTTGGTGCGACAACAACAGTATTTTTGTGCGTTGTTTTTATAATCTGTCTTAATAAAGTAGTTTTTCCTGTTCCTGCTTTTCCAGTAAGAAAAATAGATTTATTAGTTTGATTAATAAATTGAAGTGTATAATTAGCTTCGGCTGATAGAAATTCCATATGGCAAATATTTATTATACAAATATAAAGAAATGGAAAATAAAAAAAAGCTCCAAAATTGGAGCTTTTTAAAACTTGGTAGAAAAATTATTTCTTATCGTCTTTTTTTTCATCTACTGGTTCTTCTTCTTTTTTTGCAGTTTTACCACTTTTAGCGGCAAACTCTTCATTAAGTTTTTTTAGAACTTCCTTTGTGATATCATATGGATCTTTAGCAAAAAGAATAGTTTGTGCATCACCTGTTCCGTAAATATAATCATAACCTTCTTTTTTTCCATAAGCTTTGATATAATCTTTTAAACCTGTAACAATTGAATTACGAATACTATCACTTTCAATTTGTATTTGTCTTAAGAATGCATTTTCCTCCATAGATAATTGTTGTTCTCTCTGTTTTAATTCAGCACCTTTCTGCTGTGCCCAAGCCATTCCTTTAATTTGAGCATTTCTTTGAAAACCTGCGGCTTCTGTTTGAAAAGCTTGCATTTTAGCTTCTAATGGTCGTCCTAATTCTTGAGATTTCACTTTGAACTTCTCTTCTTCATCTTTGTACTTGTCATATTCTTTTAAAAGTTCAACAGTATCAATGTAAGCAGTTTTAAAATTTTCTGTTTTATTTTCAGTTTTGTTACAAGAAAATAATGCTAAGGATACTCCTAAAATCAATAAGGCTTTTTTCATTTTTAATTATTGTTATTATTGCTTATGTATATTAAAAAATATTTTTTGTAAAAATAGTAAATCCCTTTAAAGTAACAAATAATGCACGTTTATTAATTATAATAAAATCTTATGTAAAATTTACACAAACATAGGTAAACCTTATAAAAAACATCTTGTTTTAAAGCTTTTATTTAAAAGAAAAAAAATATCTAAATAAAACGCTTGTTTTAAACACTAAAACAAGCTAAAAACGTCTTAAATTAATTATTAGTTCTTTTTTATGATATAAATATGCGAAGAATACTCATTTTTAAAAATTCCAACACAATTTGAAATAATACCAATAAAAAAACCAGCGAAAAAATTTATTTTACCTTTTTTGTTTTTTTCAGATAAAAGAGAAACATAAAAACTATCAAACCACATGGGTTTTACATTAATAAGCTTCATATTGTATTTTTTAAAAAGCAAATCAATTCCCTTTTTTGAAAAATGCCAAAGATGTCTAGGAACATCAAAAGCAGCCCAAAAATTTTTATAGTAATTCGCATCATAAGATTTATAGTTTGGAACTGCAATTATTATTGTTCCATTTGGTTTTAATAATCGCTTCAATTCATTAATTTGAAAATCTAAATTTGGTACATGTTCTAAAACATGCCACATCGTAATTACATCAAAAGACTCATTTTCTAAATTCACTAATTCATCAGCAAGAGTAACGCCCTTGGCAGATGCTATTTCACTAGCTCTTGCACTTGGTTCAATTCCAATAGAAATCCAATTTGCTTTTTTAGCAGCAACTAAAAAATCTCCAGTGCCAGCACCTATATCAAGAACAGATCCTTTTACATTGTATTTAGACAAAAGGTTTACTTTTTTTCGAATTGCATTTTTTTTAACTATGTGATATACTTTTTCGAATAGTGTTCTTTTACCATCAGTATGAGAAATATAGTCTTCACTTTCGTAATAGGAGGGAAGCTGTTCTAAAGATGGTTGTGGATCTGTTTTGAGAATTTGATATTCTTCATTTAATAATAAAGAAAAAGATTCTCCCGAAACGGAAAAATCTTTAACTGTGATGTAAATATTGTTTTTTGTAAAATTCATTATAATTTTAAATAATTCAATAATAATAGTTTTAAACGATGATGTTTCACGTGAAACATATTTCTAATTTTATATTTTTAATCAATCTCACAACAAAAATAAAGTTGCTCGTATTATCGTCCCATATAAATTAACAATACAGAAATGTCACTAGGCGATACACCACTAATTCTTGAAGCTTGAGCAATTGTTTTTGGACGTATTTTATTTAATTTTTGTTTAGCTTCAATAGAAATTGATTTTATTTTATCGAAATTAAAATTATCAGGAATAATTACATCTTCTAAACGATTTAATTTATCTGCATGATTTTTTTCTTTTTCAATATAACCTGAATATTTAACTTGAATTTCTGCTTGTTCTATAATTTCATTATCTAAATTATTCTCTAAAACATAATCTTTGACTTTTTTAAATTTTAAAAAATCATCAAGTGATAATTGCGGTCTAGAAAGAACTTTAAACATTTTATCAGGTTGAGACATAGGAGAAGAACCTTTCTCTTCAAGAATAGAATTTGCTTCTTCTGGTTTTAAACTTGTTTCCTTAAAAAAAGTAACCATAGCTTCAGATTTAGAGAATTTTTCTTCCATACGAATTAATCGTTCTTCTTTAGCTAAACCAATTTCATATCCTTTAGGTGTTAAACGGATGTCAGCATTATCCTGACGAAGCAATGTGCGATATTCTGCTCTAGAAGTAAACATTCTATAAGGCTCTTCTGTACCTTTAGTAATTAAATCATCAATTAAAACACCAATATAAGCTTCATTCCGTTTTAAAATAAAAGGTTCTCGCTCTTGTACTTTTAATGCTGCATTGATACCAGCCATCAAACCTTGAGAAGCAGCTTCTTCATAACCTGTTGTACCGTTAATTTGACCCGCAAAATATAATCCATCAACAAGTTTAGTTTCAAGAGTATGTTTTAACTGCGTAGGAGGGAAGTAGTCATATTCAATTGCATATCCTGCTCTGAAGAATTTTACATTTTCAAACCCAGCTACAGAGCGTATTGCTTTGAATTGTACATCTTCAGGTAAAGATGTAGAAAAGCCATTAACATAAACTTCTACAGTATTCCATCCTTCAGGTTCTACAAATAACTGATGACGTTCTTTATCTGCAAAACGATTAATTTTGTCTTCAATAGAAGGACAATAACGTGGCCCTATACTTTTAATTCGTCCATTAAACATAGGGCTGCGATCAAAACCTTCACGTAATAAATCATGTACTTCCGTAGAAGTATATGTCATCCAACAAGAACGTTGTACAGAAAGTGGTTTTGTGATATTCGAATAAGAAAACTTATCTGGAATAACATCACCAGGTTGTTCTATCATTTTGGAATAATCTAAAGAGCGACCATCAACTCGTGGAGGTGTACCAGTTTTCATTCTACCTGATTCAAAACCTAGTTTCAATAAATCTTCAGTTATTCCAAATGAAGCTCCTTCACCAGCACGACCACCACCAAACTGTTTATCTCCAATATGGATTAAACCATTTAAAAAAGTACCGTTCGTTAAAATAACAGTTTTACTTTTAATCTCAATTCCTAAAGAAGTTTTAACCCCAACTAATTTACCATTTTCAGATAAAATACCAGAAACCATTTCCTGATAAAAATCAAGATTTGGTGTTTGTTCTAGCATCAATCTCCATTCTTCAGCAAAACGCATACGATCACTTTGAACACGAGGAGACCACATGGCAGGGCCTTTTGATTTATTCAACATTTTAAATTGAATCGCAGTTTTGTCTGAAACAATTCCAGAATAACCTCCTAATGCATCAATTTCACGTACTATTTGTCCTTTTGCAATTCCGCCCATAGCTGGGTTGCAAGACATTTGAGCAATATTTTGCAAACTCATTGTTACTAATAGGGTAGAGCATCCCATATTCGCTGCTGCTGCTGCTGCCTCACAACCTGCATGACCACCACCAACAACTATAACATCATATTTTTCTTGAAATAAACTCATGTAAAAATTTAAAAATTTTCGATTGCTTTTTTTTTTAAAAAAAAAGCAATCGTTTTACTATAATTAATTAAATTGTTTCACGTGGAACATGTTATTTTTTTATTTTAAAAAATTTATTATGTTTCACGTGGAACATGTTATTTTATAATTTATTACTACTACTAAATATGTTTCACGTGGAACATATAAAAGGAAAATAATTGTATGATACTAATGTTTCACGTGGAACATATTTATTTTTTC
The DNA here is from genome assembly GCF_055384985.1 of Flavobacterium sp. KY-23415. Classification (NCBI taxonomy): domain Bacteria; kingdom Pseudomonadati; phylum Bacteroidota; class Flavobacteriia; order Flavobacteriales; family Flavobacteriaceae; genus Flavobacterium; species Flavobacterium sp. KY-23415. Next base: position 1,503,755 of record NZ_AP044001.1, read on the forward strand.
ATTTTCCTTGTTACGCATTATAAGTTCGTCTGTGCTAGATTTATCTTTATAACCACAATAATGCATAACACCATGTATAATAACTCGTTTTAATTCTTCTTCAAAAGTTGTATTAAAGTCTATAGCATTATCCTTAACTCTTTCTATAGAAATAAAAATATCTCCACTTATAATATCACCTTCTGTGTAATCAAAACTAATAATATCAGTGAGAGTATCATGGTTTAGATATTCTACATTAATCTTATGTAAATAATTATCATCACAAAAAACATAAGTAAGTTCTCCGAGTAGTTTGTTTTCTGAAAGAATACTTCTTGTAATCCAGTCTTCATAAACAGATTCGTTATCTAAAATAAAATCTGTTTCGTAATTAAAATTAATCATTTGTTTTAAAATATTTTTGAACTTTCTGATTGAAATTCGGTTGTAAAGGTAGTCTTTGTCTATTTAATATTTCTATACTATTTAAATATTCTTTAAATTCTTTAGGTAAATTTTCTATAGAACCATTGAATTCATCCTTATTCGTTTTAGATTTACGTTTAGTGTCTTCTCCTTGTTGCTGTATTGCATTTTCAAGTTTTAATAATTCATGCTTCAAATTTAAAATCTTAGAAAGTGTTTGATTATTAAAACCTTTATTAATGAGTTGCTTTTCTATGTTCTTCATTTGGTTTAATGCGTTTTGTCCTATACCTGACATCCCTTCTTTTTCTAATGCTTTTTGTAAAGCATCACGTAATTGTTGTTGTTCCTTTATTATTTCTAAAACTTTACCTGCATTACCTTCCTGACCATTGTCACCTTGTGAATCACCAACTGAACCTTCACCTTGTTTATTACCTTTACCATCCTTTTTCCCATCTTTACCACCAGGTTTATTACCTTCCTTTTCTCCTTCTTTTTCACCTGGCTTTTTTCCTTGTTGCATACCTTCTTTCATTTTTTCTCCTAAACCTTGTTGTTGCATGATTATATCTGGCAATTGCATCCCTTTTCCGTTTTTAGGTTTACCCGAACCACTTCCTTGCATTTGCATATCGTCTCTAACATTACTAAGGTAATCAGCTAATTTATTAGCTGCACTTAAAACATAATGCTGATGCGAGGTACCTTTGTTAATTTGGTTTTCTGCCAAAGTAGAAAGAGATTTATCAAGATTATAATGAATTTCGCCTACCTCATTTAATATCTTTTCACTAATCATAGGATTACGCAATGAAATAGCGAATAGGCTATCATCAATATGCTTAAATTGATTTTTTAAATCTTGCTGTTCTTTAAGAAGCTTATTAAAATTAACAGATCTATTATTAGACTTCTTGGTTAAGGCTAATAATTCTTCTTCATCAAAAGAAAAAGAAAGGAGATTGTCTAGAATTTGTCTAAGCACTTTAGCATCTTCTTCTAATTGTTCCTGAGAACCACTAGACATTGAGGCAGACATTTTCTGACTCATTTCTTTCATTTTGTTAGCGGCTTTTTTTTGTTTTTCCTTTGCACTAGATTTATTGTCTTTCTGTAATTCTTCTTCTGCTTTATTTAAATCATTTTGAATATCTTTTTGTTCATTTTTATCTACTGGAATATCGAGAGGTGATTTTAAATCTTTATTATCTTTATCTAAAGCATCTAATTCTTTCTTTATATCATCAAACTGTTTTGTTAAATCTTTCTGTTTATCTAAATTATTAGATTTATCATCTGCTAATTTCTCTTCTTTATTAGCAAGTTTATCAAGTTTATCAGCAATTTGTTCTGCCTTCTTTTCTACATAAAAACGTTTTGTAAGTTCTACTAATTGTTCGAGATTCTTAGATTGGGTCTTACTATTTTGTTTTAATTGATCAGACTTTTCTAATATTTTTTCTTTATCTAGTTTATCGGAAAGTTCTTCTAACTCTTTAAGTAATTTTTCGTTTTCTTGAGATTGTTTTTGCGTTTCTTCTAATCTCCTTAAAAGTTCTTCTTTATCTTTATTAAGTTCTTTTGGGTTAAAATCTTCAAGATTATCAGAAAGTTTTTTAGAGAATTCTTTCATCATTTGATCTTGTTCCTTTTGTTTTTTTATAAAATCTTCAATCTTTTTTTGATCTTTGAAATCAAGTTTAGATTTTTCTTTATTTAGTTTTTGAAGTTTATCTAATTCATTGATTTGCTTTTCTTGATTTTCTAACGATTTTTCAAGACTATTTATATTTTCATTCTGATCTTTTAATAATTTGTCTTCTACTTGCTCAGAAGTTAATTCATAGTGCTTAAAAATACTAGATTTTGTACTTTTAAAATTATTAACTATATCATTATCAAATACTTCAAAATAATATTCGTAATTATTTCCTTCTTTTAAAGATAAACCAGAAGGAAAAACATACATAAAACGATCAACTGCATCATTTTTGATAGACAATGCTTTTTTAAACAAAATATTTGGGTTAGATTTTTCATAATAAACAACATTTAATTTAGTTAAGCCATAGTCATCCGCAATATGGCCAATAATAATTTTCTCTTTAATAGATAAACTATCAGGAGCAAACTGTACATTGATTGTTGGATATTGATCTTTAATAATTGAAATTTGATAATTCAGTTTTTCAAAATTTGAAACATTACTATTAGATGTAATTATTTGATAATTTAAGTCACTTTTTAATTTTAAGGAATAATTAAATAAAGATTCATCTTTTAAAAAATGAGATTTTGTATTGTTAAAAACAAAATCAATATTAGAAGTTGACTCCGTATCAATTTTCCATTTAATTATTGTTCCTTCAGGAACGATTGCATTTCCAGAACCTGAAATTGTTTCATTACTTTTCTTTAGATAGGATGGATATTGTAGGAACATTTCAAAATTAGCAATAGAAGGAACATCTAAAACTTTTAAAGAATATTCTTTGGAAATGATATTATTAGATTGAATATAAAAATTAGTATTTTTAGAAACATTGCTAAAAGTATAAGTAAATAAACCATTTCCTAAATTTTCTAAAAAATATTCTTCTTCTCCAATAATAATAGAAGCATTATCAGGAATAATTTTTCCAATTGCTTGGACCTCTAGAACAAAATCAGTATTCTGTTGCATAGATAAACTTTTATTTAAAACTGAAAACTGGAATGGAGCAGGAGGTGAGTATAATGTTTGGTAATGAACAACACGGTCTAAACTATTAGAGATAATATTTGCATTACCAGAAACAAAAAATAAAATTAAAAGAAAAACAGGAAAAATTAAATAAGGTAAAAAACGTTTATTTTTTGAAAATGAAATTGCATTTGAAAAAGGAATTGGTTGAAGACTCTTAGCTTTTTGTTCGATTGAAGCAATTAATAATTCTGACTTAGACTCTTTAGAAGATAATTGTAAAAAGTTTAATAATGAATCTTTAACTTCCGAAAAATGGTTTCCAATAATGACGGAAGCTTCTTTATAATCTAAACCTCTTTGAAGTTTAAATAATTTAAAAACAGGAAAAATTATAAAACGTAACAAAAGAAAAACTTCAACTATAACAAACATCCAAAATAATATTGTTCGTCCTAAAGTAGATAACCATAAAAAATGTTCAACTAAAAGTATAAAAATAAAATATAACAAACCCAAACCACAAAAAAGTATAGCTCCTTTTATGAGTTCATTGATATAAAATTTTTTAATAAATGATTCTAACTTACTATAAATAACAGACTTCATTTTGTATATTTTAGGACGTTCAATTATAACTGATAAAATTACAATTTTATTGAATATAAAGGCTATAAAAAAATTGTAACTTTAAATGACAGAAAAATTACTATTTGATTACTTATTAAAAACGATTTTTTCATTTTTAAATTAATCAAAGAAAAACACATTCATAAAAATATAAAATGAACTAAAAGAAAAGAAACAATTAGAAACACAATGATAATGACATTACTAGTTTTTTATAAAAATGCAATAAACTATCTTTGCAATAGAAAAAATAGAAAAAATGTCAAGACCAGTTAGAGTACGATTTGCTCCAAGTCCAACAGGACCATTACACATTGGTGGTGTTAGAACCGCATTATTTAATTATTTATTTGCTAAAAAAAACGGTGGTACTTTCTATATTAGAATAGAAGATACAGACCAAACTCGTTTTGTTGCAGAAGCCGAAGATTATATATTTGAAGCATTAGAATGGTTAGGAATTTCACCAGATGAAACTATTGGTAAAAACGAAAAATTTGGACCCTATAGACAAAGTGAAAGGAAAGAAATATATAAACAATATGCTGAACAATTAATAAATTCTGGTTGGGCATATTATGCTTTTGACTCAAGTGAAAAATTAGAAGACTTAAGAAAAGAAGCAGAAAACAATAAAACTACATTCATCTATAACCACACTATTAGAGAAACATTAGATACTTCTTTAAAATTAACAAAAGAAGAAATAGAAAAAAGAATTGAAAATGGAGAACATTATGTGATTCGTTTTAAAACTCCTGTTAATAAAACATTAGAGATTAATGATCTTATTCGTGGAACAGTAAAATTCGATACTAATCTTTTAGACGATAAAGTCTTATTTAAAAGTGATGGAATGCCAACATATCATTTAGCAAATATTGTTGATGATCATTTAATGGAAACCTCACACGTCATTAGAGGAGAAGAATGGTTACCAAGTGTACCTTTACATTATTTATTATATAAAGCTTTTGAATGGGAAGCACCAGATTTTGCACATTTACCATTAATACTAAAACCAGTGGGAAATGGAAAATTATCTAAAAGAGATGGCGATAAAATGGGCTTTCCTGTTTTTCCATTAGAATGGAAAACAGCAGAAGGTACAGCTATGGGATATAGAGAAAATGGATTTTTTCCAGAAGCAGTTGTTAACTTTTTAGCGTTATTAGGTTGGAATGATGGAACAGAACAAGAATTATTTTCAATAGAAGAATTAATTGAAAAGTTCGATTTAGCAAGAATTCATAAATCAGGAGCAAAATTTGATCCAGAGAAAAACAAATGGTTTAATCATAAATATCTTCAAAAGAAAGAAGATGGGAAATTAGCTGAATTATTTAAAATTGAATTGGAAAAAAAGAATGTAACAACTTCCTTAGATATAACAAAAATTGTTAGCTTGGTTAAAGAACGAGCTAATTTTGTAACAGAATTTTGGGAATTATCAGATTACTTCTTTGTAGCTCCGAATGAATATGATGCAAAAGCAAGTAAAAACTGGAAAGAGGAAACTCCAAAATTAATGCAAAAAGTAATTACAGAATTAGAAACTATTTCAGATTTTACTTCATTAAATATAGAAACGCTTTTAAAAGAATGGATGACACAAAATGAAATAGGAATGGGTAAAGTGATGCAACCACTTCGATTGAGCCTTGTGGGTGCTTTAAAAGGGCCTCATTTGTTCGATATTATTGAAATGATAGGAAAAGAAGAAACAGTAAAAAGAATAGAAAAAGCAATTGCAACATTATAAAAAACAAGAAACCCAGCAAAATTGCTGGGTTTTTATTTAAAGATATACAGTAATCATACCGCTAAGTATACCATAATTGGCTTTAAACTTCTTATCACCATTTAAAAGTTTTAATTCATCTTTTTTATTAAGGTTATTCATAAAATTATTTACTCCATATTGATAAGAAACATGTAATCTTAAATTTTTAATTCCGGCTGTAACACCCGCATAAATATTACCATTAAACTTTGTAACATCAACAATATCTTTAGCAAATAAAGGACTATCTTTTAATATCTTCAATTCATCATCTTTATCAATAGCCAATTTTCCGTTAATTTGAAGTACTGGTCCAATTTCAAAAGTTAAATGATTTTCAATAATCATATAACTTCCTGTTAAATAAATTTGAGCTGCAGATAATTTATAATTAATATCTTTAGAACCTAACAAAGGAGAAAGACTAAAATTACTTTCAGTAAAATTCATACCAAAAGCCATTTGCCAATTATTATAATAATTACCTCTTAAAGAGAAACCACCTATCCAGCCACTTCCAGGTTTAGCATTAAACTGATCAGAGAAAACACTCATTTGAGTTAAACCTCCAGAAATTCCAATTCTATTACTATCTCTTCTATTGTATTGCGCATTGACGGAAAACACAAATAATAAACAAAACAAGCAAACAATCCTTTTCATATATTTAAATTTTATAGTTAATAGTCAAAAAAACTTTAAAAAACATATTATTAAAGTCTAAGTAAATAGTAAACAATAACAAGAGATGTATTTAAATAAATTCAAAAATAGTTTTAATATTTATATTTTGTAACTTTTTACGATAAAAAGCGTATAATAACTATAAACCAATTAAATCAACATTATGAATCCATTAGTAATAATATTCCTTGTATTAGGGTTATTTATTTTTTTAAGTTCTTTCTTTACTGTCAAACAACAAACTGCTGCAATTATTGAGCGCTTTGGGAAATATGCTAGTACACGCAGCTCTGGATTGCAATTAAAAGTTCCTATAGTAGATAGAATTGCAGGAAAAGTAAATTTAAGAATACAACAATTAGATGTTATCATTGAAACAAAAACAAAAGATAACGTGTTTGTTAAACTTAAAGTTTCTGTACAATTTAAAGTTTTACAAGAAAAAGTATATGAAGCTTTCTATAAACTAGAATATCCACATGATCAAATTACTTCATATGTTTTTGATGTTGTTCGTGCAGAAGTACCTAAATTAAAATTAGATGACGTTTTTGAAAGAAAAGATGATATTGCTATAGCAGTGAAAAGAGAGCTTAATGAAGCCATGTCAACCTATGGGTATGATATCATCAATACATTAATTACAGATATTGATCCAGATATTCAGGTAAAAAATGCAATGAACAGAATTAATGCTGCAGATAGAGAAAAAACAGCTGCAGAATATGAAGCAGAAGCAGGAAGAATTAGAATTGTAGCAAAAGCAAAAGCAGAAGCAGAAAGCAAAAGATTACAAGGACAAGGAATTGCAGATCAACGAAGAGAAATTGCAAGAGGATTAGTAGAATCTGTAGATGTATTGAATAGAGTAGGGATAAATTCTCAAGAAGCTTCTGCACTAATTGTAGTAACACAACATTATGATACATTGCAAGCCATTGGTGCAGATGCAAACAGTAATTTAATACTCCTACCAAATTCACCTCAAGCTGGTAGCGAAATGTTAAACAACATGGTGGCAAGTTTTACAGCAAGTAATCAAGTTGGTGAAGCAATGAAAAAAGCCAACAGTACTAAAAGAGTAGATGGAGGTAAAAAAGATATTTTCGGAGGAACAGAAGAAAATAAAAACGAAGAATAGAAAAATTTAAATTTTTTAAAAACCATCAATTGAAAATTGGTGGTTTTTTTTTGCAAAAAATAAAAAAGTCGTAATAAACAGTTTTAAAGATACAACTTAATAATAAGTATATAATTTATCATTAAAATTTTAAAAACTTATTAAAACGAAAATAATGAAGTTTATTTTAATAAGTAAAAATTATTATATAAGTAAAAATTATCAATTAAAATAATAAAAAACTAAAAAACCATTTTAAAGCGATATTAAAGACTTAAAATAATAAAATATAAAAATATATTATTCGTTTTTATTATTTAATTTAAAAAGAGATATAGAACTTAATATTAATAAATTAAAATTATTTTAAATTTCAAATCAATAATATAAATCAATAATAAATATAATTATATTTTATATTAAAAAACATAAGTAAAATTGATAAATAGATAAGTAAATTAATAAAAATCATTTTAAGGTTATTTAAAGACTTTAAAATTAAAAAATATAAAATTATATGTCTCATTTTTTTAAATTGATTAAAACTTAAATAAAAGACTAAATAACTATAATAAAAATTTATTAATTTACAATAAAAATAATTTTTAATTATAATAAAAAAAGCACTGAAATTTCAGTGCTTTAATAAAAATAATTTATTTTATCTATTTAGATTCAATTTTTGCCCAAGTATCTCTCAAACCAACTGTTTTGTTAAAAACTAATTTTTCAGCACTTGAATCTTTATCTACACAAAAATATCCTAAACGTTGAAATTGAAAATGATCAAGTTCTTTTGCAGATTGTAAACTAGGTTCAAGATATCCAGTAATAACTTCTAAAGAATTAGGGTTAATATATTCTTTGAAATCGACTTCTTTATTACCATCTGGATTTTCATTTGTAAACAATCTATCATATATTCTTACTTCTGCTTCAATTGCATGACTTGTAGATACCCAATGAATTGTACCTTTCACTTTTCTTTTACTTGCTTCTGAACCACTTCCAGATTTAGAATCAGCATCATAGGTACAATGAATCTCAGTGATATTACCAAATTCATCTTTTATAACAGACTCACCTTTAATGATATATGCATTTTTTAAACGCACTTCTGTACCTAATGTAAGTCTAAAAAACTTCTTATGAGCTTCTTCTTGAAAATCTTCTCTTTCTATAAATAATTCTTTAGAAAATGGCAATTTTCTATAAGTCATTACTTCGTCTTCCGGATTATTTTCAGCATCTAACCATTCTTCTTGGCCATCAGGATAATTAGTAATAATCAACTTAACAGGATTTAAAACAGCCATAACTCTTGGTGCTACTTTATTTAAATCTTCACGAACAAAGAAGTCTAATAAAGAAACGTCAATTAAATTATCACGTTTGGCAATACCTATGGTTTTAGCGAAATTACGAATAGCAGTAGCAGTAATTCCTCTTCTTCTCATACCAGAAATGGTACTCATTCGAGGATCATCCCAACCTGTAACATACTTTTCTTCAACTAATTGTAATAATTTTCTTTTAGAAACAACAGTATGAGAAAGATTTCTACGTGCAAATTCTCTTTGCTTAGGACGCACTTTGGTTTCATCATATATTTGATTCAAAAACCAATCGTATAATTCTCTATGTGGTAAAAATTCGAGTGTACAAAATGAGTGTGAAACTTGCTCTAAATAATCACTTTCACCATGTGCCCAATCATACATAGGGTAAATACACCAATCATTACCCGTTCTATGATGATGTGCATGCATAATTCTATAAATTATAGGATCACGCATCAACATATTATTAGCATTCATAGATATTTTAGCACGAAGAACATGAGTTCCTTTTTCAAATTCACCATTCTTCATACGCTCAAATAGATCTAAATTCTCTTCTATAGAACGATCTCTAAAAGGTGAATTTGTACCTGTTTGAGTTGGAGTTCCTTTCTGTAAAGCCATTTCTTCAGAAGATTGACTATCGACATAGGCTTTTCCTTTTTTAATTAAAATAACAGCCCAATCATATAATTGTTGGAAATAATCAGAAGCATAACACTCTTTATCCCATTTAAAACCTAGCCATTCAACATCTTTCTTTATAGCATCTACATATTCCTGCTCTTCTTTAGAAGGATTTGTATCATCAAAACGAAGATTAACAGGTGCATTATAGTCATTACCTAAACCAAAATTTAAGCAAATAGCACTAGCATGACCCACGTGAAGATAGCCGTTTGGCTCTGGAGGAAAACGAAAACGTAATTTATCTTTAGATAAGCCATTTTTTAAATCTTCCTCAATGATTTGTTCAATAAAATTCAATGATTTTTCTTCAGTTGACATAATAATTCTCTTTCTTTTTACAAAGATAGAAAATGTTTAATTGTTTAAAGTTTAAAGTTGTTCAAATTAATTTAAAAAAACATCTTAACTTTGAAGACATTACAATAAATTAGAAGAAATGGGAATCATAAAATTAAATAATATACGAACATTTTCCTATCATGGTTGCTTAGTAGAAGAAGGAAAAATTGGAAGTGATTATTCTGTAGATTTAGAAATTAAAACAGATTTAAGAAAATCTGCTGAAACTGATGATCTACACGACACTGTAGATTATGTAGATTTAAATAGGATAGTAGTGGAAGAAATGAGTGTTAGAGCAAAACTCTTGGAGCATGTAGCACACAGAATTATTGTACGCATTTTCAAAGAGTTACCACAAGTATCAAGGATAAAATTAGCAGTTTCTAAACTAAATCCACCAATTGGAGGTGATGTAGCATCTGTAACTATTGAGATGGAAGAATATAGAAACTAAAAAATTGTACTACAAAAAATTGATAAGACGCTAGATTTTTTAAAATATATTTATATATTTGCAATCCAATCACAAGGCGTCGTGGCCGAGCGGCTAGGCACCGGTCTGCAAAACCGTCTACTCCGGTTCGAATCCGGACGATGCCTCTAAAAGAGTTACAGCAATGTAGCTCTTTTTTTTTGATAAATTTTTAGAAGAAATTAATTAAAATATACTGAATCAGGACGATAGTTCAAAAGAGTTAAAAGGCTGTAGCTCTTTTTTATGATAAATTTTTAATTCTTAAAAAAAAAGTATGTATAAAAATCTATACATACTTTAATTCTTAAAATTTTCTATTACTTCTTTTATTTTATCTTTTTCCTTAGGAAAAAAACCTTGTAAAACAAAAAAGAAGCCAAAAATTAAAATAATAATACTAATTATCCTTTTAATTTTATAAATATTTAAAGGAGTTAATCTGTGTTTTAATTGTTTCGCTAATAATATCTTAGCAATATCGAAAAGTAAATAAAAAACTAAAATCGCGGTGAAGAAAATAAAAATCCTTTGTGTATTCATTTCCATTTGCGGACCATAGTTGATAATTACCATTAACCAAAAGCCTAAGACACCAATATTAATAAAGTTTAAAAGAAAACCTTTAAAAAAAAGGGCAAAATAATTATTCTTTTGAATATTATCTTCATCTACAATATCTTCCTGTTGTTTTTTAAAATTCTTCTTTAATAATACAAATGAAACAATACCATAAACAAGCATAATACAACCACCAATTATAAATAGGAAAGGGTTATCTTTAACTTGTTCAAGTAATTGATTTGTACTAAAATAAGCAATCAATATAAAAATAATATCGGCAAATACAATTCCTAAATCTAAAGTAAATGCTGCACGAAAGCCTTTAACAATACTTGTTTCTAAAAGAACAAAAAAACCAGGACCTATAGAAAAAGCTAAAAGCAACCCCCAAGGAATTGCTGTTAATAAATCTTGCCACATAGAAAAAGCAATAAATTAATGTTAGTAATACGAAGTTAACAAAAAAAAACTACTTCGCTTGTTCAATAGAACCACCAGCAACTATTTTTTGGTCTATTTGCTTAGGTTTTCCATAGATTAAGATACTACCACCAGCTCTCACTTTAGCATTAACAAAATCGGTAGCATTAATAGTTCCTTTTCCTCCTGTATTAGCTGTTATAATTGTTTGCTTTGTAATTAACTTCTCTGCTTCATATTTAGCCCCTGAATTAACTAAAATATCTGCATAAGCAACTTTACCATTTAGTTCGAGAACACTGCCTTGAGATAATTTTGCACTTAATCTATCTACATCTAAATGTAATTTTATAGAAGAAGATTCTTTAGCTATAATATTAAAATTTATGGCATTAAAAATATCATTAGAAGCTACTCTAGAGCCTTCATTTGCTTCTACTGCTTCAATTTTTTTATAATAAACAGTTGCTGAAACATTATCGCCTTTTAATAAATTACTAAAATTCATTTTTATTTTTAGTTCTCCATTTTTATTGACCAATTCAACATCATCTGCTTTATCTCCTTTTAAAATTACTTTATTAACATCTGAATGTATTAAAAGTACGTCAATTTTATCAAAAGCGGTTACTTTATAAAAATCACCTACTGTTTTTTCAATTTGCGAAAAAGCAACAGAACTAATTAGTAAAAAGCTAAAAACTATTTTCTTCATATTTGTAAAAATTTAATGTATTTATAATCTTTATTATATCGTTTTAATAATCTAGAACCATCTAAAACGATATCAAGATTATTTTTTAATCATTTTTTCTTAAATAATTGAAATCTAATTGTTTTTTAACTAAATCTGCATTTTTAACTTTAACAAAAACTTCATCACCTAATTGAAGAATATTCTTTGTAACTTCTCCAACTAAAGCATATTGTTTATCATCAAATGTGTAATAATCGTCTTTAATTTCTCTAATTCGACACATTCCTTCACACTTATTTTCAATAATTTCAACATAGATTCCCCATTCTGTCACTCCAGAAATTACACCTAAAAACTCTTCATCTTTATGGTCTTGCATGTATTTAACTTGCATATATTTAATAGAATCTCTTTCTGCTTGAGCAGCTAAATTTTCCATTTCTGAAGAATGCCTACATTTGATTTCAAAATCTTCTTCATTAACACTTTTTCCACCATCTATATAATGTTGTAACAAACGGTGTGCCATAACATCTGGATAACGACGAATTGGAGAAGTAAAATGACTATAATAATCAAAAGCTAAACCATAATGACCAATATTTTCTGTGGAGTATTCTGCTTTACTCATCGTTCTAATCGCTAATGTATCTACAAGATTTTGTTCTTTTTTACCATTAACATCTTGCATTAATTGATTTAAAGACTTAGAAATATCATTTTTATTTCTCAAATCTAATTTGTATCCAAACTTAGAAATCAAAGATTGAAGACTAAATAGTTTATCTTCATTAGGTTCGTCGTGAACTCTATATACAAACGTTTTTTTCTGTTTTCCAATAAATTCAGCAACTTTTCTATTGGCTAAAAGCATAAATTCTTCAATTAAATGATTAGCATCTTTACTTTGTTTAAAGTAAACTCCTATTGGTTCTGCTGCTTCGTTTAAATTAAATTTAACTTCAACTTTATCAAAAGAAATTGCTCCAGAAGCCATTCTTTTTCTTCTAAGAATTTTAGCTAATTCATCTAGCTTTAAAGTTGCATCAACAATAGGTTGAGGTGCTTTATAGGTGCTACCTGTTAAAGAAACTTCCGCTGGAATAGTATCCGATTTAGATTCTATAATACTTTGAGCTTCTTCATAAGCAAAACGCTGATCTGAATAAATAACAGTTCTTCCAAACCATGAATCTATAACTTCTGCTTTATTATTTAGCTGAAAAACGGCTGAGAAGGTATATTTTTCTTCATGTGGACGTAGTGAACAAGCAAAGTTAGAAAGTACCTCAGGAAGCATTGGAACCACTCTATCGACTAAATAAACTGATGTCGCTCTATTATAAGCTTCATCATCTAAAATAGTACCTTCTTTTAAATAATGAGAAACATCTGCAATATGAACACCTATTTCATAATTTCCATTTTCTAAAACTTGAAAAGAAAGAGCATCATCAAAATCTTTAGCATCCTTTGGATCAATTGTAAATGTAAGTACATCTCTCATGTCTCTACGTCTTGCAATCTCTTCTGCTGTTATAGAAGTATCTATTTTATTAGCATAGGCTTCAACATCTATTGGGAAATCATATGGCAAACCATATTCTGCTAAAATAGCGTGAATTTCGGTATTGTGCTCACCTGGTTTTCCTAATACTTTAATTACATTACCAAAAGGTGAATCTGCTTTTTTAGGCCAATCTTCCATAGCAACTAAGACAACATCTCCATTTTGAGCATTTCCTAATTTGTTTTTAGGGATAAAAATATCTGTGTACATTTTAGCATTTGTAGTAGTGACAAAAGCAAAATTTTTCTGAATATCTATGACACCAACAAACTCAGTTTTAGCTCTTTCTAATATTTCTAAAACTTCTGCTTCTGGTTTTCTTGAACTTCTACGATTATAAATATAAACTCTTACTTTATCTTTATCTAAAGCATGGTTTAAATTTTGCTTTGGTACATATACATCTTCTTCTAATTCATCACAAACAAAATAACCCGATTTTCTAGAGTTCATATCTAAGTAACCTTCATAATATTCTGCTTTAGATATTACTTGATATTTTCCTATTTCTGTTTCGTGAATTTTGTCTTGTGCCTTTAATACTTTTAGATCTCTAATAATTTCATTTCTGCTTTTAGTATCTTTTAATTCTAAAATTCCAGCAATTTGTTTGTAGTTATAACTTTTAGAAGGTTCTTTAGATAATATTTTAAATATTTGTGCGGTAAAATCTTTACTCTTTTTACCCAATTTTCTTGGTTTCTTACTCATTGTATCTTTTTCAATTAATGCTGAAAGTTACAAAATAGTTATAAGTTTCAACCTAAAAATTTAAGTTTTAATATAAAACTAACAATAACTATATTTATATAAATAATTTTCCAATGAAAGAATATATCACTGTAGCTATTTTTAATTATCAACACGAAACCTTTATAATTAAAAATCTTCTTGAACAGGAAGGCATTAAATTCATTTTTGAAAACGAAACTTTAGTTTCAATAGATCCTTTTGCTTCTATTGCTTACGGAGGCATCAAATTAAAAGTACATTCGAACGATTTAGAAAGAGTAAAACAAATCTTAGATAGTTTCAAAAATGACAATCATTTAAAAATTGTTTAAATTTTAAATTTTAAAGTTTTCAACATATATTAAATACAAAAAAAAAAGATTTAATAAATTTTAAAAAAAATGATGGTTATTATAGCTTGTTAATAAGGGGTATAAAATTATTAAAAATTGTCTTTTTTTTAAGTTTTAGATAGTTATACAATTCTATCAACAATGTTAAATTTATGTAAAATACTGATTTTTAACTAGAAGATGTTTTTTGTGTTTGACTTATCAACAATTGTTAATTTGTAGTTTTACTATGATTTTGTAAATAACTTATGTATTGTTTTTGTGTTAATAACCTTGTAATAAGTACTGATAACTTTAGAATAAATATTAAAAACTATTAGTCAATTATTCATTTCAATTTTTGCTTATAAAAAAAATCTTTGGTTCTCAAAAAATCTTTCTTTTTCTATTTTTACTTATTAACAATTAATGTTAATTTAAAGTTATCTGATTATCAGTACATTGTAAAGTGATGTTAACAATGTCGTGAATTACAGTGAAAACTTAACAATTATTGATTGGTTTTTAAAATTATATTATTGCTCATTGAATCGTCAATTTTTTTAATATTAATTTTTAATCATTTATTAATCAGTATTTTATAACTTATTAACAATTGATATTAATAACTATATAACTAATAAATTGATACTATTTAGGAGTTATTAACATGATATAGGTATGTGTTTTTAAATTATGAAAATAGATAAACATAACTGTAGTTTATTATTTAAAAATGAAATCCTATTTGTATTTTTGTAAAAATAACAACACAATAATATATTATGATTATTTCTATAGGTAATGACCATGCTGGTCCAGATTATAAAAAAGCAATTGTTAATTTTTTAGAACAACAAGGACATACTATTATTAACCATGGGACAGATTCTTTTGATAGTGTAGATTATCCAGATTTTGGACATGCTGTAGCCTATGATGTAGAAAGTAAAAAAGCTAATTTTGGTATTGTAATTTGTGGTTCTGGAAATGGAATTGCAATGACTGTTAATAAACACCAAGATATTAGAGCAGCACTTTGTTGGACAAAAGAAATTGCAGAATTAGCACGTTTGCATAATGATGCTAATATTTTAAGTATTCCTGCTCGTTATACTTCTATTGAACAAGCAATTCAAATGGTTGATGTTTTTTTAACAACAGCATTTGAAGGAGGAAGACACGCAAATAGAGTAAATAAAATTGCATGTAAATAGTTAGGAATGGTATATAAAAAATGGTCATTTCGATTTTTTATTTATAGTTTTATTTCAGAATTTGTTTTGGTTTATAAAATAGCTAATTTTATTAATCTATTTAACAATGATGCGGATTGGCTGTTAACTACTTTGAGTTTTTTAGCAATTATCTTTGAAATTGCTTCTTTATTTTTTTTAACAATTAGTTTTATAAAAAAAGAAAAAAAAGACGTTTTTTTTTATATACCATTATTTTATTTCATTTTACATATTCTATTAATATCATATTTCTATAATAATGTCTCATAACCACAATCATAGTCATGAAGTGCAAGGAAAAAATTTACTTTTTTCTATTGTACTGAATGTGGTTATTACTTTAGCTCAGCTTGTAGGAGGAATAGTTTCTGGAAGTTTGGCACTAATTTCAGATGCACTTCATAATTTTTCAGATGTTTTATCTTTATTTTTTAGTTTCGTAGCTCATAAACTATCTAAAAGAAAAGCATCTTTAAATCAAACATTTGGGTTAAAAAGAGCTGAAATTTTAGCTGCTTTTGTTAATGCAGCTACTTTAATAATTGTTGCCTTTATTTTAATTTATGGAGCAATAGAACGTTTTTTTAATCCTCAAGCAATAGAATCTAAACTAGTTATTTGGTTAGCGCTATTAGGGATTGTAGTTAATGGTTTTTCTGTATTATTACTTAAAAAGGATGCCGATAAGAATTTAAACATGAAATCGGCCTATTTGCACTTATTAACCGATATGATGGCTTCTGTAGCTGTTTTAGTTGGTGGTTTATTAATGCTTTTCTATAAAATTTATTGGATTGATAGTGTAATGACATTATTAATAGCAATTTATCTAATTGTTGTTGGTTTTGATTTACTTAAAAAAGCCACAAAAATTTTAATGCTTTTTACCCCAGACACTATAAATATTAAAGAAATAGTTAAGGAAGTACACAAAATTGAAGGAGTAAATAAATTACATCATATTCATGTTTGGTATTTAAACGAAGAGGAATTGCATCTAGAAGCACATTTAGATTGTGCAGAAGATATAAAAATGAGTGAATTTAATATATTACTCAATAAGATTGAATGTGAACTTTTAGAAAAATTTGGGATTAATCATATTAATATTCAACCAGAATTTAAAAAAGAAGATCCTAAAGATTTTATTGTTCAAGATTAAATTTTTCTTTTTCTTTTTTATTTTTAACAAGAAAAAAATTATAAAATATTAATTCATTAGACTAACATTTATAATCTGTATGAACGAAAATAAACCACAATTTAAAAAGCAAAATTATCCAATAAATGATCATTTAAGAAGTTACTTAGAGAAATATAAAAGACTAACACGAACGAATATTTTTTATGATGATTTATTGCGATTTCAAGGGGCAATTTCTGTTTTTGATAAAGAAGAAAAAGACACTTTGTGGGTTAGGGTTTATTATAATGAATTTGAAAAAATAGAAATTGATAATAGTTTAAAAAAAATATATACACTTTTACACTCAGATGGTGATATTAAGAACGTTCAGTTTCTAAATGTAGATTATATTGATTTTTGTACTTTTGGAAATTCGCAACCTTTTCGCATTAAAATAAGGAATATTCTAAATGATAATTACACACATTTTTATATAAAAAAAGCCGATGCTTCTCGTGTTTTTGGTTTAGAATTAGAGCATATTTTATCTCCCAATAGAATTAACTTTTTAGTATTTGGAGACACTTTAATTGAAGAACATATTTTAGGAATTCCTGGAGATATTTTCTTAAAAAATAATCTAAAAGATTGTAACGAGCATGAAAAAGCACAGATAGCAAAAGAGTTTGTAAAATTCAATGAACGTTGCATGATAGGATTATTAGGCGATATGCGATCCTATAACTTTGTTATAGTGCCTATTTATGATTTCGATCAAATAGTTTTTAAAATAAGAGCTATCGATTTTGATCAGCAATGCTATGAAGGAAATTTTAGACTCTATAAACCTCATTTATTTAAAGAGAATTTTCTATTTAATAGATTAGTACACGATAAATTAAATAAGAATGCTATTGAACAATATCAAAAAGAAGAACGCTCTATTTTAGTAAAACGATTATTAGATTCCGAAACTAGATTATTAGATCTTTTAGAAGCGATGAAATCTTCGGAATTAGCACCTTTAGAGCATATAGTTCAATTGCAAGAAGAAATCTATGAATTCACATTAGATTTAGATTTTAAGAAAGCAAATTCTATGGGAGAAATTGTAGAAGTAGCTTTGAACTTCATGAAAAGAAACTTTAAGCATGAGGATTTTGACCAATAATTGTATAAAATTAAAGAAAATTGAAATATTTAATATTAATTATATTTATCCTTTTTGTTTCATCATGTAAAAATGAAATAAAAGAAAGAAAGGCACCAAAAGCGATAAAAAAAGATGCAGTTTTAAAGCCTATTCTAATTGAAGAAAAAGAGAATGCTAAATCCGTAAAAAGTGTGAGTGATACTTCTTTTGTTAACATTAAAGATTATAGCTCCGATTTTATATTAGATTTGAAATATGCAACAACCGATAATTTTCTAAAACAAAAAGTATATGATTGTTCTGATTGTTATCTCCTAAAAAGTACTGTTTTATCACTAATTGCAGCTAATAAAGACTTTATAACCAAAGGATATAGAATAAAAATTTTTGATTGCTATCGACCATTAGATATTCAAAAAAAAATGTGGGATATACTACCTAATACTAACTATGTAGCAAACCCAAAAAGAGGTTCTAAGCACAATAGAGGAATAGCTGTTGATTTAACTTTGGTAGATGAAAAGGGAAAAGAATTAGATATGGGAACAAAATTTGATTATTTTGGAAAAGAAGCACACCATAGTTATTCAAACCACACAGAAGAAGTACTTCAAAACAGAAAATTATTAAAAGAGACACTTTCAAAACATAATTTTAGGTCAATTAATACAGAATGGTGGCATTATGAGCTTCGAACAACTCTGCATTTAAAAAAATCAAATTTTAAATGGGAATGCAAATAATTTTAAATTTCGATGCATAAACTTTATATAAATTTAGACAAATAAAATTATTTTTACAATCAAAATTAGCATCCTATTCATTTAAGTAATGACAAACATACAATTCATAAAAAAAGAAGTAAACACTTCAGAAAAAAATATAGAGGCAACCCTTAAACTACTTTCAGAAGACTGTACAATTCCATTCATAGCACGCTATAGAAAAGACACTACAGGTAATCTAGATGAGGTACAAATTGAAAATATTGCAAAATGTAATAAACAATATGACGAAATTTGTAAGCGAAAAGAAAGCATTTTAAAAGCCATAGAAGAGCAGAATGCATTAACACCAGAATTGAAACAAAAAATTGAAACAAGTTTTGATCTGCAAGAAATTGAAGATTTCTATTTACCCTATAAAAAGAAAAAGAAAACAAAAGCAGATGTTGCTCGTGAAAACGGATTAGAACCATTGGCAAAGATAATCATGTCGCAACGCAATGATGATATTGAGTTTTTGGCTTCGAAATATTTGAATGATAAAGTAGTTAATGAAGACGAAGCCTTGCAAGGAGCTAGAGACATTATTGCGGAATGGGTGAATGAAAATATATATGTAAGGAAAGCATTGAGGAGAATGTTTCAACGACAGGCGGCAATTACTACAAAAGTTGTAAAGTCTAAAAAAGAAGAAGAAGCAGCACAAAAATTTTCTCAATATTTTGAATGGTCAGAACCCATATCTAAAGCACCATCACATCGATTATTAGCAATGCTAAGAGCAGAAGCAGAAGGATTTATTAAATTTAAGGTAGAAATAGACAAAGAGGAAGCGATTTCCTTTATTGAAGAAACAATAATTAAATCCAATAACGAGGCAACTCAACAAATTGAACTTGCAATAAAAGACAGTTATAAAAGATTATTAGAACCTACCATTTCTAATGAAACCTTGCAAGAAGCAAAAAACAAAGCCGATATAAAAGCAATTGACGTCTTTTCAGAAAATCTGCGTCAGTTATTATTAGCACCTCCATTAGGAGAAAAACGAATTTTAGCAATTGACCCAGGATATAGAACGGGTTGTAAGGTAGTTTGCCTAGATGAAAAAGGAGATTTGTTAAATAATGAAACTATTTATCCGCATGCTCCACAAAATGAGAGCGCAATGGCAATGAAAAAAATTCGTTCTATGGTAAATGCATATGGAATAGAAGCTATATCAATAGGAAACGGGACAGCCTCACGTGAAACAGAATTTTTTATTAAAAAAATTGCATTCGACAAACCAGTGCAAGTATTTGTGGTATCAGAAGCAGGAGCATCAGTATATTCTGCAAGTAAAATTGCTAGAGAAGAATTTCCTAACTATGATGTAACGGTTCGTGGTTCTGTATCCATAGGCAGAAGGCTATCAGATCCGTTAGCAGAATTAGTAAAAATAGACGCAAAATCTATAGGAGTAGGGCAATACCAACACGATGTAGATCAAGTAAAATTAAAAGAAGAACTAGATAATACAGTTATTCGTTGTGTAAATTCTGTTGGTGTAAATATTAATACAGCAAGTAAATCATTATTGAGTTATGTGTCTGGAATTGGAGAAAAAATGGTAGAAAATATTGTTGCCTATCGCTCAGAAAACGGACCTTTTGAAGACAGAAAACAATTAAAGAAAGTACCAAGATTAGGAGAAAAAGCTTTCCAGCAAGCAGCAGCATTCATTAGAATTAGAGACGGGAAAAATCCGTTAGATAATTCTGCAGTGCATCCAGAAGCCTATAAAATAGTGGAAAAAATGGCAAAAGATCTAGGTATAAAAACGAATGAATTAGTCGCTAATAAAGAAAAAATAAGTCAAATTAGACCAGAAAAATATATTACAGAAGAGATAGGTATTTTAGGTTTACAAGATATTTTAAAAGAGCTTGAAAAACCAGGATTAGACCCTAGAAAATCGGCAAAAGTATTCGAATTTGACCCAAATGTTAGAACAATAAAAGATTTAAAACAAGGTATGATTTTACCAGGAATAGTAAATAATATTACTGCTTTTGGTTGTTTCGTAGATATAGGAATAAAAGAAAGCGGATTAGTTCACATTTCGCAACTAAAAGAAGGTTTTGTTTCCGATGTAAATGAAGTTGTAAAACTACACCAACATGTTCAAATTAAAGTTGTTGAAGTAGATGAAGCAAGGAAAAGGATACAATTGACGATGATATTGTAATTATTTGTAAATTTGTGTATTAGTAAATAAAAATGACAAAGAAAAAAGTGGACATAGAGAAGAATAATCATTCCTATTTTTATTCATTAGAATTAGAAGGAATTAATTGTTTTAAAGATATTCAAACTTTAGATTTATCTGATGATGAAGGTAATTATTCTCCATGGACTATTATTTTAGGAGATAATGGAACAGGGAAAACTACTTTATTGAAAATTTTGGATAGGGTGCAACCAGATGAACATGAAATAGACTTAAAAAAACATAATATTAATATAAATCAAAAATACTTTTTATCAAATTATTCATATAGTGGAATCGGAAAACCTTATACACATAAACTACTTAAAGAACTAGCACCTGTATCAGTAAAAATTTTAAGAAATAATTTAATAGAAGAGATTCACTTTGGTGGCTTTGTTCAAGGAAAGAATTTTTTGTATAATGAAATGCAAAAGAACATGTTTATTCTTTCATATGGTGCTTCTAGAAGAATGAGTAAAAGTCAAAGTTTAAAGACAAGTATATCAAGATATACATCTTCTTTATTTGATGATGAAATTGAATTAATAAATGCTGAGGAATGGTTTTTACAAAAAGAATGGGCAGTATTAAAGTCAGAAAAACAAACAAAAGATAAATTTGTAAGAGAATTTAATTTAGTAAAAGAAATTTTGCTTGATATACTACCAGATGTAGAAGATGTAGTATCAAAAACAATTGATGAAAACAATTCAAAACCTAAAATTGAAGTTAAAACTTCATATGGTTGGGTTAATATTAGAGATTTAAGTTTTGGTTATCAAACTTTAACTGCATTAACGGTTGATATTGCTGCAAGTATGATGGATAAATATCCGGAAAGTAAATATCCATTATCTGAACCTGTTATTATTCTTATTGATGAAATCGATTTACACTTGCATCCAAAATGGCAACGAACTGTAATTGATAAATTATCCCATCATTTTCCAAAAGCACAATTTATTGTTACAGCTCATAGCCCTTTGATTGTTCAAGCAGCAGAAGATAAAAACGCAAATATTGTAGTTTGTAGAAAAGTAGGAGATAGAGTAGTGATTGATAATAATCCAGATAATGTTAAAGGATGGAGAGTAGATCAAATTTTAACTTCTGATTTGTTTGAAGTTGGAAGTTCTCAATCTATTGAAATAGAGAAACTAAGATCTGAAAAAATAAATCTTTTACTAAATAAATCTTTAAATAAAAATGATAAAAAGCGTTTAAATGAAATAGACCAAAAGTTAAGTAATATACCTGTTTTTTCGAGTAAAGAAGCTATTGATGCTGAAGAGTTAATAAAAAAGGCTGCAGAAATATTAAAAAAGTAATTTCAGTATGATTAGGATTATTAAAGAAGAAGCACCAACACATTTAATAAATAGAGGAACTGCTGAAACAAATTTAGATATAGAAAATTTTAATTTGGAAAGAGAAAAATATTTTTCTGGAGAATTAAAATTTGAAGCGAAAGATTCAATTTATAATTCAGATATTGTAAGAGAAACTTTGGAAGACATTCAAAAGAATAAATGTTGTTATTGTGAAACAAAAAGCACAAGAAGCAATATTGATGTTGAACATTTTAGACCTAAAAAGGCATATTCAAATACATTTAAAGGTGAGAGTTTATATCCTGGTTATTTTTGGCTAGCTTATGATTGGAATAATTTGTTTTTAGCTTGTCAAGTTTGTAATCAAATTTTTAAAAATGATTTTTTTCCAATAGAAGAAGAAACAACTAGAGCTCAATCAAATGATTTATCGATTACCAATGAAATTCCCTTTTTTATTCATCCTTCAAATGATGAACCAGAAGATGAAATAGAATATAGAGAAAGTATACCTATTGGTAAAACAGAAAAAGGAACAATAACTATTGCTTATTTAGGTTTTGGTTCAATTCAACATGGAGAAAAATTAGGTATAGAATATTCTAAAAAACACAATACTAGAATAAAAAGACTTGTTGAAGAAAGAGAAAAGTTTTATAGAGAAAAAGAAACGATTTATCAAACTATTAAGTTATTAGAATCTATAGAGTTAGAGGAAGAAGGTTTAAACACATTGAATTTACTTAAACAAATAATTATAGATGCTCAAAAAAAAGATTCTGAATGGGCTTCAATGATAAGATGTGCAGTTAAAAAGGATTTTAATTTTTTTAATAAAAATCCCAAATCTTAATTTTTATAATCAGAATTTGGGATTTCATATTCGAATCTTTTTAGTTTAGCTCTTCGCTTTTAAGTTTGGATAAAGCGCACTTATTTTAGCATAGAACTGTTCTTCTACAATTTGATGGTGTAATGTAATCAATATAAATTGAAAAATCACCAACTATTTTTGACCACATTACCATTTTTGATCTAAAAAAGTTTATCAAGGCACATTCACAATTAAATAAATACTTGCTTATCAGTTATTTAATTTGTATTTTAGAAGAAATAAACCCCGAGAATGCTCAAAAAGAGTCAAAAACGGGGTTTTCTTTTAAATATGTATGTCAAAAATAATACGAATAAGTGAATTTCAGCACAAATTGCCTTTAAATATTATCAATGAAGATTTTAATGTTTTTTATGAGCAATTTCTAAAGTCTGATTTAGGTAAAATTCATCTAGCTACACCTTTTTCAGAACTTTCTCAAAGTTTTAAATTGAAAGCGTGCAAAAAAGGTCCAGATTGCATTTTTAGTACTAAAGGTAAGATTGCCTTGATGATGCTAAAAAACTATTATGGTTGTTCTGATGCTAAACTAATCGAGTTGTTAAACGGAAATGTTTACATGCAATACTTTTGTGATATTGTATTACCTCTAGATTCCCCGCTTACAAATTTTAAAATAGTTAGCCAAATAAGAATGGAATTAGCCAAAAAATTAGATGTTCGAAAAGTTCAAGAAACATTAGCTAAAAGCTGGCTACCTTATATGAATGATTTAGACAAAGTCTTGATAGATGCCACTTGTTATGAGAGTGAGTTGCGTTTTCCTACCAATGAGAAACTACTTTGGGAATGTATTGTGTGGAATTACAATCAAATGAAATCATTATGTGGCATTTTAAAAATAAAACTTCCAAGAACCAAATATATTGATTGGTGTAAACGCTACAATGAGTATTCTAGAAAAAGAAAAAAAACAGCAAAGCAACGAACAAAAATGACTCGTGGTCTTCTGAAATTATTATATAAACTTAATGGAGAATTGAGTAAAATTGAAAATCAATATTCCTTTGAGCCAACCACAAAATACAGCAAACAACGCAGAATAATCCGTCTTATTTACCAACAACAATCAAAAATTTTTGCAACAGGAAAAAGCGTTCCCGATAGAATTGTTAGCATAAATAAAAGTTATATTCGCCCAATTGTGCGTGGTAAAGAAGTAAAACAAGTAGAATTTGGAGCAAAAGTAAATAAAATTCAAATTGATGGAATCAATTTTATAGAACATATAGAATACCGTGCCTTTAACGAAGGAACTCGATTTCAAAACAGTATATTTTGCGCACAAAATCTAACTAAAACTAAAGTAAGAATTACTGGAGCTGATGCTATTTATGCCACAAATAAAAACAGAACTTTTTCGTCCACAAATAACATACAAACAGACTTTGTTAGAAAAGGAAAAGCTGGAAAACACGAAGAGCATAGAAAGAAGCTAGCCTCAGAAATTAAAAAAGAAAGAGCTACTCGATTAGAAGGTAGTTTTGGCAAAGAAAAAGAGCACTATAATTTACGAAAGATAAAAGCTAGAACCAAGAAAAGTGAAATGCTTTGGATTTTTTTCGGAATACATACAGCTAATGCTAAAGAAATAGGAAGAAGAATTTACAAAAATCAAACACAACTAGCAGCGTAAAGTATTCAAAAAAATACTTTATAGGAAAAGTGCGTCTTGTTGAGAAATATCAAATTTAAAAATCATAAAAACATATAATTTTTACTACAAAATAAAAAACCTCAATTATATTAATATGAATTGAGGTTTTTATTTAAAGTATTTTTCAAAAAATCTTGTTACTTCTGAATTTGCCTATCAAGTAAAAAAACAAAACACTTTATTGAGTCTCGGCTCAATAAAGTGTTTTATAGTTTATAAATAAAATATCGAGAACTATTCTTTAGTTTCGTCTTCTTTTTTTGAAGTTAATTTTTGGTCTTCTTCTTTCATTGCGTTTTTAAATTCCTTAACTCCACCACCAAGACCTTTCATTAATTCAGGAATTTTTTTACCACCAAAAAGTAATAAAATTATAACCACAATTAATATTACTTGTGGAGCTCCTACAACGCCTAAAAATATTGTTAATGCATTCATGATTTCAGTAATTAATGATACAAAGATAATAAGAAAAATACAAACCTATATTTTTTAACTAATAATTATACTCAATAACTTAAAAAACCGTTGTAATTACTATATTTGTGAGAATAATTAAAAGATAAGATGGCAAAAAGAAGTATAAAGAGAAAAATACTTTTAAAAAAATTATTAAACAAAAGAAGGTTAGTAATTCTTAATGAAGATACTTTTGAAGAAACTTTCTCATTAAAGTTAAATTTAATGAATGTCTTTGTTGTTGTCACTTTATCTGCAATTTTTCTAATAGGTATAACGACCTATATTATTGCTTTTACGCCTTTACGAGAATATATTCCAGGATATGCATCTACACAGCTTAAAAAAGATGCTTTAAATTTAGCCATTCAGTCTGATTCTCTTCAAAAAAAGGTCGATGTTAATAATTTTTATATTGCTTCAATAAAAAAAGTGTTAACTGGAGATTTAGAATATGCTAAATTGAATAAAGATTCATTAAAACCTATAGAAAAGCAAATTATCGATGAGAGTACACTTTTAGCCTCAAGTTCAGAAAAAGAATTGAGAGAAAAAGTAATTGCAGAAGATAAGTTTAATGTTTTTGAAACCGCAAAACCTAAAGTAAATTTTGTATTATTTCCACCAGCACAAGGGGCTATAATTGAAAAATATAATGCAAAAAACAATCATTTAGCAGTAAAAATAGCATTAGCAAAAGACACTCCTATTAAAGCTGTTGCAGCAGGAACAATTATATTCGCAGATTGGACACCTTCTAACGGTTATGTAGTGATTGCAAGACATCAAGAAGGGCTTTTATCTGTTTATAAAAATGCAGGTTCTGTTACAAAGAAGCAAGGAGATACTGTTAAATCAGGTGAAGTAATTGCATTAACAGGAAATACTTCAAATCAAGAAGCAAGTATATTTTTACATTTTGAATTGTGGAAAGACGGTTCCCCAATAGATCCAACTCAGTTTATTAATTTTAAATAATCTATGTCAATAAAAGTTTTTGCAGCTAAAATTTTCGCAAAACAAGTATATAAAAAAACTCAAAAATGGGTCAATAATCCAATTGAAACTCAAAAAAAGGTATTTCAACAATTAATTGAATCTGCGAAGGAAACCCAATTTGGGAAGGATCATCATTTTTCTTCAATTAAAAACGTTGAAGATTTTATAAAAAATGTACCTGTAAGAGATTATGAGCAATTGAAACCCTATATAGATAGGGTTGTTCAAGGTGAAGAAAATGTTCTATGGAAAGGAAAACCGATTTATTTTGCAAAAACTTCTGGAACTACTTCTGGTGCAAAATATATACCTCTAACAAAAGAGTCAATGCCTTATCATATTCAGGCAGCAAGAAATGCTATATTATCATATATTCATGAAACAGGAAATGCAGAATTTGTTTCTGGAAAGATGATATTTCTTCAAGGTAGCCCAATAATGGAAGAGAAAAATGGAATTAAATTAGGGAGACTTTCAGGAATTGTAGCACATTATGTTCCTAAATATTTGCAAAAAAACAGAATGCCTACTTGGAAAACTAATTGTATAGAAGATTGGGAGACCAAAGTAGATGCAATAGTTAAAGAAACTATTAACGAGGATATGGCTGTTATTTCTGGAATACCTTCTTGGGTACAAATGTATTTTGAAAAGTTAAAAGAAAAAGCAAACAAACCAATTGGAGAAATTTTTAAGAAATTTAATTTATTCATTTACGGAGGTGTAAATTATGAGCCTTATCGAGCAAAATTTGAAAGTTTAATTGGTAGAAAAGTAGATGCAATAGAATTATTTCCAGCATCAGAAGGCTTTTTTGCTTATCAAGATACTCAAAATAATAAAGGAATGCTTCTACTATTAAATTCAGGAATCTTTTATGAATTTATTAAAGTTGAAGAATTTCATTCTGAAAATCCAAAAAGACACACAATTGGAGAGGTTGAACTAGGTATTAATTATGTATTAATAATTTCAACTAATGCAGGTCTTTGGGGTTATAATATAGGAGACACAATTCAATTTACTAGTTTAAAACCTTACAGAGTGATAGTATCAGGAAGAATTAAGCACTATATTTCTGCCTTTGGTGAGCATGTAATAGGCAAAGAAGTAGAAAGTGCTTTGCAGGAAGCCATGGAAAATACTAATGTTAGTGTAAATGAATTTACAGTAGCTCCACAAATTAACCCAACTAACGGACTACCTTATCATGAGTGGTTTATAGAATTTGATAATGAGCCAGAAAATCTAGAGGATTTTGCTATAAAAATTGATAATGCATTGCGAAAGCAAAATGTATATTACGATGATTTAATAGTAGGAAAGGTGTTACGCACATTAGTAATAACTAAAGTGCAAAAAAATGGTTTTCAAGAATATATGAAAGCAATTGGAAAATTAGGAGGACAAAATAAATTACCTAGATTAAGTGATAATCGAAATATAGCTGATTTATTAGTAAAAAAGATATAATTAGTGTTTCTAATTGGCAATTAATCTTAATTTAACTAAGTAATGAATAAAAATCTTACCTTTGTTGGTTAGATAAATATAATATTAATGAAAGACATTAAAAACATTTCGCGTTCTAGAGCGCAAGAGTCGTCGGCAGCTATTGAACGACTGTACATTACCATGAGACACTTATTTAATAGAGGTTTTTATAAGCCAATGGGTGTTTCAGGAGATACTTTAAGAGAAGCATTATTACAACTTAGACCAGAAATTTATGGTAGTATTGCGGAAGAGAAAGTAGAATTAAACGGATTACTTTATGTAATAGAGCGACTTCCAATAGGAATAGAAGAATGTAGATATATAAATCTTACATCAGATGAAGGATATTCAAAATCACATTTTAGAGCAATTGTTCCACCAAAGCGAAGAAGAAATTGTTATAGGATTGATGATGAACAAATGAATGTAGAAATTACAAGAGGTCGATCGGACATCTATGATATTTTAACCCATTTAACATTCATTTTTATAGAATCTCATAAAATTAAAGATAGAGTTTTAATAGATGATGAAGGAACTGTTTCTAGAGATTGGCAAAAATTAGAACAAGTAGTAAAGCAAACCAAAAAATTAACTTTAATAGAAAGAGAAAAAGCATTATCTCATGCATCTAATGTATTAGGAAGAACGTTTGCTGAAGTTCAAGATATTTATGATGATTTTGCAACAATTGATGCACCAGATCGTTTTTTACATGTAATTTATTGGCTAGGAAAGTTAGCTATTGAAGAAATTGTAGATAATAACAAGAGAACAATTACTTTTAGCCCCATTTTGAGAGAAAGATTAGGACATCACATATATGGAGATATTTGGGCAACCAACATTAAGCATGTTTTATTTAAAAAGAATTTAATTGCAAGACCAATACACATAATAAGTGCAAATATGCACAGTGTCATGAATTCTATCTTTGCAGAGCCAGTTTTAGGAAAAAAATATAAAGATTTAGCAGAATATCAAGTTTTTGAAGATTTAAGTAAGTCAGGAAGTGATGTACTCAGAAAAAAAGTGGAAGAGTATGCGTTACAAAATGGTATGATTTCTTTGCCTGATACATCAGGAACCAATATAGACGTACAAATATTTGACACATCAAAAATTGATTTTAAAAAGACTATTTTTTCTAATTCAAAACTTGAAAAAGACACTCCTGTTTTAATTGTAATGGATTATGCTTTTGGAGAACAAGCCTATGAAACGATTGATGAATTATTGAAACCTTACAAAACAGAAGAAGGAGAAACATTATTGTTAAATGTAGAATCGGTTTCAATAATGGGGAAAGCAGGAATTCTTCAAGGAGGAAAAGGAGATATAATGATTCCAACCGCACATATTAACGAAGGAACTGCAGATAATTATCCATTTGATAACATGCTTTCTTTAGAAATGTTTGAAGGAAATGGCATCCCTGTTTTTCAAGGACCAATGATTTCTGTTTTAGGAACTTCTCTTCAAAATAGAGATTTATTAAAATTCTTTCACGAATCTACATGGAAAGCAATTGGATTAGAAATGGAGGGAGCGTATTATCAAAAAGCTATTCAATCGGCTTCAAGAATAAGAAAAAGTATCAATCCAAACGTAAAAGTACGATATGCTTATTACGCTTCGGATAATCCACTAGAAACAGGAAGTACATTAGCTTCTGGAGGATTAGGTACAACAGGAGTTAAACCGACTTATTTAATAACAATCAAGATTCTAGAACAAATTTTTAACGTAAAATAACTTTTAAATGAGTACAAATTCACAAGATCAAGAAATTGATTTAGGTCAGGTTTTTAAAAAAATAGGTGGGCTATATCAATCTTTAATTGATAAATTTTTTGATTTTATTCTTTTTTTAAAAAGGAATATCATCATAATTATAGTATTATTTCTTTTAGGAGCTGGACTGGGTTTTTATCTTGATAAAGAATCTAAAGTATATGATCATGAAATTATAGTGTTGCCTAATTTTGGAAGTACTGATTATCTTTATTCTAAAATAAATTTACTTGAATCTAAAAGAAAAGAAAGTGATACTACTTTTTTAAATAAGTTAGGCTTTGTAAATAAGAGTGATTTTAAAAAAATTGAAATAGAGCCTATAATAGATATTTATCAATTCATTAATTCTAAAGAAACTAATTTTGATTTAATCAAGTTAATGGCAGAAGATGGTGATTTGAAAGAAATTATAAAAGACGATGTTACAAGTAAAAATTATTCATATCATGTTATTAAAATAAAGACAACAAAAAAAATAACATACGATAAGTTACAAGCTTCAATACTAAGTTATTTAAATGATTCAGATTATTTTAAAGTTATTCAAAAACAAATTATTGAAAATTTAAAAGTTAAAATTGCAGCTAATGATACTACAGTAAATCAAATTGATAATTTACTTAATGATTTTGCAAAAACTTCTTCAAGCAATCAAAAAAGTGATAAGCTTGTTTATTATAATGAAAACAGTCAACTAAATGATGTTATTTTAACAAAAGAAAATTTAATTAGAGAACAAGGGAATAATAAGATAAGTTTAGTTAATAGCGACAAAATCATTAAGGATATTAACATATCAATAAATAGTAGAAACATTGAAGGTTTACATGGTAAAATTAAATTTATATTACCTTTTTTCTTTATCTTGATATTCTTTTTTATAAACAGATTCATTGGTTTTTATAAAAAACAGATAAAAAAAAGACAGACCACTTAATTTATGAAGACTATTTTAATAACAGGTGGAGCAGGTTTTATTGGTGCAAATTTTATTCCTTATTTTTTAGAAAATAACACAGAATACCATTTAGTTAATTTAGATTTACTCACTTATGCAGGAGATTTAGAGAATCTTAAAGAAGTGCAGAATCATCTAAGATATACTTTTATTAAAGGGGATATTTGTGATCGAAAATTTATTGAAGATTTGTTTGTTAAATATCAATTTCATGATGTGATACATTTTGCAGCAGAAAGTCATGTTGACAATTCTATTTCTGGTCCTGAAGCATTTATTAAAACAAATGTTTTAGGCACATTCAATCTTTTAGATACAGCTAGAAATCTATGGATGCTTGGTCCAAATGTATTTAATGAAAAGTTTAAAAATTCTCGTTTTCATCATGTTTCTACAGACGAAGTATATGGTACACTAGGAGAAACAGGTTTGTTTGAAGAGTCAACACCATATGCACCAAATAGTCCTTATTCTGCATCGAAAGCAGGATCAGATATGATTGTTAGAAGTTATTTCCATACCTATGGAATGAATGTAGTAACTACAAATTGTTCTAATAATTATGGGCCAAAGCAACATAATGAAAAACTGATTCCAACAATTATAAGAAAAGCATTAGCAGGGCAACAGATTCCTATTTATGGAGACGGAAAAAACATTCGGGATTGGTTATATGTGATTGATCATTGTAAAGGAATAGAACTAGTGTTTAAGAATGGTAAATCTGGAGAAACCTATAATATTGGAGGAAAAAACGAACGCAATAATCTATATATAGTAGATAAAATTTGTGAAATATTAAATACTAAAATACCTAGAAAAGAAGGCAATTATAAAGATTTAATTTCCTTTGTAAAAGACAGACCGGGTCATGATAAAAGATATGCAATTGATGCTTCTAAAATTGAAAATGATTTAGGTTGGAAAGCAGATGAAAATTTTGAAACAGGAATCTTAAAAACAGTGGAATGGTATTTAAATAAGTTCCAATAATAATTTTTAATAACTTTCGGCTTAAAACATTAAAATATGAAAGGAATAATATTAGCAGGAGGATCAGGAACCAGACTCCATCCATTAACTTTAGCAGTAAGTAAGCAATTAATGCCTATTTATGATAAACCGATGATATATTATCCGCTTTCAACTTTAATTTGGGCAGGAATTAATGAAATTTTGATTATTTCAACCCCACACGATTTGCCTTTATTTCAGAAATTATTAGGAGATGGAAAAAATTTAGGCTGTCGATTTGAATATGCTGTTCAAGAAAATCCAAACGGATTAGCAGAAGCTTTTATTATAGGAAAAGATTTTATAGGAAAAGATAAAGTTGCATTAATATTAGGAGATAATATTTTTTATGGTACAGGATTAGCAGAACTGTTACAAGAAAACAATAACCCAAATGGAGGAATAGTTTATGCTTATCATGTTCACGACCCAGAAAGATATGGTGTAGTTGATTTTGATAAAGAGGGTAATGTATTATCTATAGAAGAGAAACCTTTAAACCCAAAATCTCATTATGCAGTTCCTGGAATTTATTTTTATGACAATTCAGTTGTTAGTATTGCTGAAAATATTAAACCAAGTCCTAGAGGAGAGTTAGAAATAACCGATGTTAATAAAGAATATTTAAAACAAGGCAAACTTAAAGTAAGTATTTTAGATAGAGGAACAGCTTGGTTAGACACGGGAACATTTAATTCATTAATGCAAGCAAGTCAGTTTGTTCAAGTTATTGAGGAAAGACAAGGTTTAAAGATTGGAGCAATAGAAGAAGCAGCTTATAGAATGGGTTTTATTGATGAAATCCAATTAAAAAAATTAGCAGAACCATTACTTAAAAGTGGTTATGGAACACACTTAATGAGTTTATTAGAAGAGTAGATGAAGTTTACAGAAACACATTTAAAAGGATGTTTTATCCTTGAACCAAAAGTTTTTAAAGATGAAAGAGGATATTTCATGGAAAGTTTTAATGATTTGGTTTTTCAAGAAGGTGTAGGACAAAAAGTTAATTTTGTTCAAGATAATCAATCCTATTCTTCAAGAGGCGTGCTTCGAGGATTACATTATCAATGTGGTGAAAACGCACAAGCTAAGTTAGTAAGAGTAATAAAAGGTGAAGTATTAGACGTAGCAGTAGATATTCGTCCTAATTCAAAAACATATGGTCAATATATTGCAGTAGAGTTAACGGCAGAGAATCAAAAACAATTGTTTATCCCTAGAGGATTTGCTCATGGTTTTTTAGTACTAAGCGAATCGGCGTTATTCTTTTATAAATGTGATAATTATTATAATAAAGAGAGTGAAGGAGGAATTATTTTTAATGACCCTACAATAAATATAGATTGGAATTTTTCCAAAGAAGAATTAATTATTTCTGAAAAAGATAGTCTATTACCAAGACTAGAAAAAGCTAAGAAAATATGATAGTCTTGGTTACAGGTTCTAATGGACAATTAGGGCAGGCATTACAATCTCGTAGTAAAGATTTCCCCGAAATTCAATTTGTCTTTTGTAATTCTTCTGAATTAGACATTACAAATGCAGAAAAATGTTTTTCTGTATTCAAAGAAGTAAAACCAAATTACTGTATAAATGCTGCTGCATACACTGCGGTTGATAAAGCAGAGACAGCATCAGATGAGGCTTATGAAATTAATGTTAAAGGAGCAGAAAATATTGCTAATGCTTGTAAAGAATATAATACTATTTTAATCCATATTTCTACTGATTTTGTTTTTGACGGTGAATCAAATAAACCATATTCAGAAAAAGACATTCCTAATCCAAAAAGTGTTTATGGGCGTACCAAATTAGATGGAGAGCTAAGAATTAAGAAGATTTGGGATAAATATTTTATTATAAGAACGTCATGGGTATATTCTCAATTTGGAAATAATTTTATGAAAACAATGATTCGTTTAGGAAACGAACGAGAAACTTTATCAGTTGTAAATGATCAAATTGGCACGCCTACAAATGCAATTGATTTAAGTGCGTCATTAATAAAAATTATTCTTTTCTCAAAGGATACAACACATGATGTATATGGAATTTATAATTTCAGTAATGAAGGACATTGTTCATGGTTTGATTTTGCTAAAGAAATTTTTAGGATAAATAATATTAGAATTGATTTAAAACCCATACCAACATCATTATATCCAACACCTGCAGAAAGACCAAAATATAGTGTTTTAGATAAAACAAAAATAAAATCAACATTTGGTATTCAAATTAATGATTGGAAAGAAAGTTTATTCAAACATACTTTAATATAAAAAATATGATTAAGAAAATAAGCTTGTTTCTATTTTTCATATATTCATTCTTAGCTAGTTCTCAAGCAAAGAAGAATACAACATATTTTGATGCTCAACTTTTTAGAGGAAATATATACAAACATACTGATGATATTGGACATTTAATTACAGGTCACCCAGATGGTTTTATGTTAAGTTATAATTGGAAAACGTTTGGTAAAAAGGAATGGGAACAAGTGTATAATTATCCAGATTATGGGGTTTCATTTCATTATTTAGATTTTAAAAACAAATATTTAGGATATAATTTTGCAGTGGGATTTCATTATAATTTTTATTTTTTAAATAGAAATTTATTATTACGTATCTCACAAGGCATTGGTGTCACTTCCAATCCATATAATAAAGAAACAAACAATAAAAACAACGCATTTGGAACAAGAGTAATGGATAATACTTACTTAATGTTACAATACAAAAAAGAAAATATTATAGATAGAATAGGTTTTCAAGCAGGTTTTATGTTAACTCATTTTTCAAATGGAAGGTTTAAGGCACCTAATAGCGGAATTAATACGATTGCATTGAATCTTGGTTTAAATTACAATTTTAATGAACCTCAAGAATTTATTAGAGATACATTACCTAGTAAGGAAACCTACATAGAAAAAATAAAGTATAATTTAGCTTTCAGAACAGGAGTTTCTGAAGGACCAGTTCCACATCTTGGACAACGACAATTTTATCATATCGGATTATATGCAGACAAAAGAATCGGCAGAAAAAGTGCTTTGCAATTAGGAACAGATGTTTTCTTTTCACGATATTTGCGAGATTATATTAAGTTTGTTTCTGTTGCTTTTCCAAAGGAACATAAGAGCTATACAGATTCAAATACAGATTATAAAAGAGTAGGTTTATTTATTGGTCATGAATTATTCATTAATAAACTCTCTATAGAAACACAATTAGGGTATTATATTTACAAACCTTTCGATTATGAAACGGACATTTATCAACGTGTAGGAGTAAAGTATTATATTACTAAAGAATTATTTTCTGGTGTTGGATTAAAAACACATGGAGGAAGAGCAGAAGCAATTGAAGCAACATTAGGAATACGTTTATAATGAAAAATTATATAAAAATAGTTAGTGTTTTGTTACTGTTTGTAGTCACAAGCTGTGGTATTTCTGAAGATTGCTTTAAAGGAAATGGAAATAGAGTTTCACAAAATTTTCCATTAGAAGGTTTTACCAAAGTTAAAGTATATAGCGGGGTTGGTCTAGTAATAAAAGAAGGACCAAATTATGACGTAAGGATTGAAACAAGTGATAACATAATTGATGATATAGATGCTAAGGTAGTTGATGATATGTTGATTGTTAAGGATAAATCTACTTGCAATATTGCTAGAGATTATGGACAAACAACGTTATATTTAACTATACCAGATGGATCTATTAAACCATTAATTACAGAATTAGAACTGCATTCTAAGACAGAACAGAAGATACAATCAGAAGGAAGTTTACGTTCACCTATTATTCGTTTATTTTCTTTAGGAGATGATGGAGACGAAGCAGGAACAGGAGATTTTTACGTTTTAGTTAATAATGGGCAATTAGTAATAGAAAGCAATAATATATCTAATTTTTATATAAATGGAAATTGTGATGAGATGTTATTAAATTTTTATTTTGGTAATGGCCGTTTCAATGGAGAAAATCTTATAGTTGAAAAAATTAACATTTTTCACAGAGGAACTAATGACATGATTGTAAAACCAATTCAAAGCATAAATGGATCCATTCATGCTACGGGTAATGTGGTTTTAGAAAATGTGCCACCAGTTGTTAATGTGGAAGAATTGTTTACAGGTAGATTAATATATTAATTAGTATGAAATTTTATTAAGATTTAAAATGACTAATAGTAAAAATATAGATATTTCAATAGTAGTTCCTTTATATAATGAAGAGGAAGTTTTTAATAAATTAATTAAGCGCTTAGTTTCTGTAATTAATACAACACATTTTTCTTGTGAAGTAATTTTAGTTAATGATGGAAGTAGTGATAATACCGATAAGCTAATACAAGAAATTTGCACTAATGACATTAGATTTACAGGTGTTTTACTTTCTAGAAATCACGGGCATCAATTAGCTGTTTCTGCTGGTTTAAAGTATGTAAGGGGAAAAAAAGGAACAATGATTATTGATGGAGATTTACAAGATCCCCCCGAACTTATAAGTGACTTTTATGAATTGTTGCAAAATGGATATGATGTTATTTATGCAGTTCGTAAAAACAGAAAAGAAAGTTTTATAAAAAAAATAGCGTATTTAAGTTACTATAGGTTGCAAAAAAAAGTATCTAGTTTCAATATACCTATTGATAGTGGGGATTTTTCTATGTTAAGCAGAAGAGTTGTTGATACAATTAACAATATGCCTGAGCAAAGTCGTTATTTGAGAGGAATGAGAGCTTGGGTAGGTTTTAAACAAATTGCTTATGAATATGACAGAGATGAAAGACAAGCAGGAGAAACTAAATACAGTTGGTCTAAGTTGTTTGAATTAGCTTTCAATGGGATATTTAATTTCAGCGATTTTCCCGTTAAAATAATAACCAGATTGGGTTTTTTGACTGTGCTTTTCTCTTTAATTTATTTTGGATATAATATCTATAGAAAAATATATTAT
The DNA here is from genome assembly GCF_055384985.1 of Flavobacterium sp. KY-23415. Lineage (NCBI taxonomy): Bacteria > Pseudomonadati > Bacteroidota > Flavobacteriia > Flavobacteriales > Flavobacteriaceae > Flavobacterium > Flavobacterium sp. KY-23415. The sequence continues at coordinate 1,540,297 of NZ_AP044001.1, forward strand.
AATGATGTACCACAAGGGTTTAGTGCTACTATTTTAGCTATTATTTTGTTTAGTGGTGTACAATTAATTTCATTAGGGTTAATAGGAGAGTATGTTTTAAGAATTTATAATCAAGTTAGAAATAGGCCTCTTTTTATAGTTGATACTGTAATTCAAGAAGGAAATGAAATAAGCAAATAGTAATGAAACACGAATATTATAAAGAATACTATGAACTTGAGAGAAATCACTGGTGGTTTAAAGCAAGAGAGAGGATATTAGTTAATTATATAAAAAAAATAGTTAAAAAAGGATATTTAAATTCAAAAGAGTTAAACATATTAAATGTTGGATGTGGACCAGGAAGAACATCTGAGTTTTTATCTGATTTTGGAAAAGTGACATCTATTGAATATGATGAATTTTGCTGTAGATTTGTAAAAGAACATACAAATCTTGAAATTATAAACGGGTCAATTACAGAATTACCATTTGAAAGCGAGACTTTTGATTTGGTATGTGCTTTTGATGTTATAGAACATGTTGAAGACGATCAATTAGCCGTTAATGAACTAAAAAGAGTTATAAAAAAAGAAGGGTTAGTATTAATTACCGTTCCTGCTTTTATGAGTTTATGGAGTCATCATGATGTAATTAATCATCATTTTAAAAGATATAAAAAAGATGAAATAAAAACATTATTTAAAAAAATAAATAACGGTGAAGAAGTATTTTCTTCTTATTTTAATTTTTTCTTATTTGTTCCGATTTATTTCTTTAGAAAAGTGAGTAATATGCTTAAATTAGGAGAAAAAAGAATTGGATCAGGAAGTGATTTTGAAGCATTTAAACCAGGTTTTTTAAATACTGTACTTTTAAATATAATGTATTTTGAAAGTAAATTTATAAATTTAAAAATAAGTCTGCCTTTTGGAGTTTCAATAATATATAATTGGAAAAAAAATAGTTAATATGATTAATAATTTAATAAATAATAAATATTTCATTTCATTTATTGTTGCAATTATAGTTTTTCAAATTACTTATGGTTTTGTTGCATTAAACCCAACTAATATAAATTGGTTAATGTCTGCATATCACGATTGGGGAACTCATTATTTAGGAGCTGCTTTCTATAGAAATGAACCTTGGGGATTCCCTCTAGGTGAAATGAATAGTTTATATTATCCAGTAGGTACAAATGTTGGCTTCACAGATTCTATTCCATTACTAGCTTTTTTAACAAAATTGTTTTCAGCAATTTTACCAGAGAATTTTCAATATCTTGGAATTTGGCTTTTTATTTGTATATTTTTTTTAGCATATTACACTTTTAAAATATGTACTCTATTAAAGACTAATTTTTTTTTATCGATTTTTACTGTGATCTTAGTTGTTTTGAACCCAGTGTTTATTTTTAGAGGAATTCATCCAGCACTAAGTTCTCATTTTTTGATTTTAGCTTCAATTTATTATTACTTAATTAAAACTAATTATGACAATTCACGCAAAATTAATATTTATCAGATAGTCATTATATTTATTGCTTCGACAATAAACCCATATTTAACATTAATGATATTTGGTTTTAATGTTGCTTTACCAATAAAACATTATCTGATTGAGAAATCTATAAATCTAAAACAATTAATTTTTTTCCCAATTATATCTATATTTTCAGTAGTTTCTTTTTGGATTATTTTTGGAATGATACAATTTAAAACTTCTACTGATTTAGCTTCTGTAGATAGCTTTAACTTATACAGTTTTAACTTAAACTCCTTTTACAACTCTTATGGGTATTTTTCGAAATTTTTACCTAATTATGGATTTGTTAATGATAAACAATATGAAGGTTTTGCTTACCTTGGTATAGGAATTATTCTATTAATCATAGTATCAACAATAATAATTGTATTTAACAAAAGAAAAGGTTTTTTTATTAATTTAAAAAAAATTATACCAATTCTATTGATTTGCTTGATACAATTTTTATTTGCTATTACAAATCAAATAACTTTTAATGAAAAAATTTTATTAGATTTTCCTATACCAAGTTTAATTGAAAAATTAGGGTTTATTTTTAGAGCAAGTGGTAGATTTGTTTGGCCACTTTATTATTTAATTTTTATTTTTTCAATTTTTATTTTTTTTAAATCAAAATTAAAATTTTCATTAAAAATAATTATTATAAGCATAATAACAATAATACAAATTTATGATATACAACACTTAATAACTTTTAGGGATTTAGAAAATGCTGAATATAACCCTCCAATAAATCAAAAGAAATGGGTATCTATATTTGAAAATTTTGAAGAAATTATTACTTATCCACCTTTTGAGACATCTTTGAATTACAATATGGATTATCAAGATTTATGTTTAATAGCACTAAAAACTAAAAAGCCTATCTCAAATGGATATGTAGCAAGATCTAATATCATTGATAAAAATAAATTTATAGAAAGTGTTAGTAATGATATTAATTCTAGTCAAGTTTCAAATAGTAGATTGTATGTAACGACAGCTGAATACTTACAGGATTTTTCAAGTTTATTGAGTGATAGTCGTGTGACCTTAAAGAAAAGAGATAAATATTTTTTTATGTATGATTCAAGAAAGAAAATTGATGTTCTATTCGAAGAAGATGATCGTAAATACATAGACTCTCTAAAAGCCCAATTTAAATTAATTTATAAGACAAAAGAAATTAACAAAGTTTTTAAAGAAACAAATGATATTAAATTCTATATTGACAAACTAAAAAAGGAAAATTTAAAATACTTTATTGAGGGATGGGGTTTTGTTGAATCAACAAAGAATAATTCCAAAGATTCAATTTTTATAGTATTAAAAAATGACTTTAAACAGTATTTGATATCTACTAAAATGTATCCTAGACCAGATATCACAGAAGTATATAAAAAAGAGAACCTTAATAATTCAGGTTTTAAAATTACCTTATCTAATAAAAATATTCAAAGTGGTGAATATTCATTAGGAATTCTTATAAAAAAGAATGATGAATCATTACATTTTAAAATTACAAATGAGAAAATAGTAATTCCTAAAAAAAACGAATTTTTAGCAAATTCTAAAATAGAATTAGATTTAAATTTAAATATTTTTGATACAAAAAACAAATCCAAAGAAGGAATTTTGTTTTATGAAAACAGTTCGGTAATTTCCTCAAATATTAGTTTAGAAAAGGGAGATTATATGCTTGTAATTAATGGATTGAGTTATCCAGAGACACCAATAAATGGAGAAAATGCACATTTTAAAATAAAAATAGGAGATATCTTAAACGAAATTTATTTATCAAATGATTTTAATAAAAAAGAAAATTATATTTCATTTAGTTTAAAAAATAAAAAAACTTTTAACTTAGAGTTTACTTTTGATAATGATATTACGGTTGATAATAAAGACAGAAATGCAATAATATCATCAATTAAAATTTATAAAAAAGACTAATAAAATGAACCTTTATTTAAGTAATAAAATTAAAAAAATATCTTTATTGTTGATGATAATGGTAGTTTTTTTGCACAGTTACAATTTAGACACAAAAGGTTTATTTCAAACTTTAGTAATAAACAAAAATTACAATTGGATAATTCAACATTTTATTTCATATGGAATAACCAGAATTGCAGTTCCTTTGTTTTTTATCATTTCAGGGTTTCTATTTGTTTATGATAGTAAAATATCATTAAATGAATTATGGGTTAAAGTTAGAAAGAGAATAAAGACAGTTTTAGTTCCTTTTTTAATTTGGTCATTATTAGCTATTATTTTTTATTTTATTTTACAACTAATTCCTAAAGCGCAATTGTTCTTTACCAATAAGCTAATTATAAATTATACATTTATAGATTTTATAAATACGTTAATTTATAAACCAATTCCATATCAACTTTGGTTTATGAGAGATTTAATGATTTTAGTGGTTTTATCACCTATTATTCTATTTCTTATAAAGAGAATAAAACTAATTTTTTTAGGAATAACATTAGTTTTATGGTTTTTGAATTATAATTCAGTATTTCTAACATCAGAAGCACTTTTGTTCTTTATTATAGGTATACTTATTAGTAAAGATTACAAGCAATTAATCGAACAAATAATTATAGCAAAAGGATTGCCATTAATATGGCTACTAGTTTTGATTTTACAGCTTGTTTTTTTGTTTTATGATTATAAAATTCTTGCTGCAACATTTTCTAAATTTTCAATTTTAATTGGTGTTCCTTCTTTTTGGGTTTTGTATGATTTTCTTAATAAGAATATCGTTTTTGAAAGAAAACTCAGTAAATTCACATGGATAACTTTTTTTATTTATGCATTTCATGAACCTTTTTTAACTTTTATAAAAAAAATAACTTTCTTTTTATTGGGTAAAAGCAATTTAATAATATTGGTTAATTACTTCTCCGCTCCTATAATCACTATTTTAGCAAGCGTATTTTTCGCTTATGTACTAAAACGAACATTACCAGTAGTTTATAATTTTATAACTGGAGGAAGATAAATTTTTCACAATTTATAATTGAATTAAAAAATAGTGTAGATTTGCAAAAAAAATAAAAAATGAAAACAAATAAATTATTTTTAGCATTATTGATGCTATCAGCACTTGTTAGTTGTAAAAAGGAAGAATCTAAAGAAAATACAGATGTAACTTCAAACCCAACTAAGAATATATTTACAATAACTTTAAATGCTGTTGTTCAAAAAGACGACAGTTTTCAGGTTTATTTTAAAGACGTTGATAATGATCAAGTTCCTTTTGAGGAATCAAAATCTGTTTACATAGACGTAAAAGGTAGCGAAACAGCGCAAGATATTGTATTTAATTTACCAGAAGATGCTTATCCTGCTCAAATTAGATTAGATTATGGTATAAATAAAGAGCAAACAGCGATAAAAATAAATTCTTTTAAAATAAATTATTTGGACAAAACTTTAGAATTAACACCAAATGAATTTTTTAATCATTTTATTTTTAATGAAACTACTTTAGTTAAAGACACTATCAATAATTTAATTAAACCAATAATTTTTGATGGAGGTGGTTATGATCCAATGTCTTATTCAGAGAAACTTTTAAATGATAAACTTCAAAAAATCATTAAATAATTCAAAAAAGATTTAAAAATAAAGGCTGGTTTTCAAACCAGTCTTTATTTTTAAATATATATTTGTAATGCAAAGTAATTACATAAAATTGTATACATTTTTTAAAAAAATATTTTTTAACAGAACTATAAAAAACTTTAGTGTTTATGGTTTTGGACAAGCGGTCAATATTGTAAGTCCGTTATTAATAACTCCTTATTTAGTAGCTATTTGTGATTTAGATAAATTAGGCATTATTGCCATTGGTCAATCAATAGCTTATATACTTATTGTTGTAGTAGATTATAGTTCCTATATAATTGGTGTAAAAGATATTTCTATTAACAGAAATAATAAATCTGAATTAGAAAAAACGTATGCCATTATATTTTCCTCTAAATTATTTCTACTGTTTTTTATACTATTTTTTGCAGCTTTAATGATTTATTTTATTCCATATTTTTATAAAGAAAAATTAGCCTTTATTTTTAGCACATCAATAATTATAGGACAATTCTTAAATCCTACATGGTTTTTTCAAGGAATTGAGAACTTCAAATGGATTACAATAATTAATGTATTATCAAAAATGATATATGTTTTAGGGATATTATTTTTTATAAAAAAGGAAGGAGACTTTATATATGCAAATTTATGGCTTGGTTTAGGCTTGATTATATCAAACACAATTGGTTTAATATGGATTTCAAATAAATTTAAGTTTAAATTTACAGCTATTTCTTTTTCAGATATTAAAAATTATATTGTTTCAGATTTTTCATTTTGTGTTTCACAATTGTTTCTTGCAACACGAAATTATTCATCTATATTAATTATTGGGTTTATTGGTGGTGATTATTTAGCGGGTCAGTTTAAAATCATAGAACAAGTTATAAATCTTTTTAGAACTTATTTACAGATGTTTTTTAAATTTTCTTTGAGTTATGTTTTTTTTGAAATGGACAAAAGCTTTAAAACAGGTTTCAGGTTATGGAAAAAATTTAATATAAGTAATTTTATTATTCTCTTATTTTTTGTGTCAATATCATTTATTTTTTCAGAAAGAATTCTTCTATTCTTTAAAGTAAATCTTAATGAATTAAATGAATTAAATCTATATTTGCAAATTGCATTAATAATCCCTTTGCTAATAGGTATTACACTTCCATTGGAACAATTGCTTTTTAGCTTAGAAAAAAAGAAAATATATATTAAAATAACAATTTTTATTACAATGCTAAATCTTTTAGCATTGTTTATAGCAATGAATTATTTTAAACTATATGGTGTTTTAATGACATTAATAAGTATAGAAATTTTATTAGTTATTATTTATTTGAAAGCATTAAATTTATCTTCAAATAATATAGTTAATAATCTCAAATAATAGATAATCAATGATTAGTAGGCTGAAGTTATTATATAAAAAAATACATCAAAAATGGAATTATGATGTGCACAAAACACTTCTATTAAATGGAAAAATTCTTTCTTCTTTAAATAATAAAAAAGAAAATATTGCAAGTTTGGATGAAGTTGAATTTCAAGTTTTTTCTCAAAGAGGAGAAGATGGTGTAATACAATATATTATAAATAAAATTGAAATACCTAATAAAATTTTTGTTGAATTTGGAGTGGAAACTTATACAGAATCAAATACAAGGTTTTTGTTAATGAATAATAATTGGTCAGGTTTAGTTATAGACGGAAGTAAAAAAAACATAGATTTTATTAAAAACGATTTTATTTACTGGAAGTATGATATAACAGCAATTGAAAGTTTTATAACTAAAGATAATATTAATAATTTAATTTCTAATTATACTAATATAGAAGATATAGGTTTATTAAGTGTAGATATTGATGGAAATGATTATTGGGTTTGGAAAGCTATAGAAACAATAAAGCCAAGAGTTGTTATCTGTGAATATAATTCTGTTTTTGGTTCTAAAGAAATGGTAACTGTTCCTTATAAAGAAAATTTTATTAGAAGTAGAGAGCATTATTCTGAATTATATTTTGGGGCATCATTAGCTGCATTTTGTGATTTAGCTGATAAAAAGGGGTATGATTTTATAGGAACCACATCTGCGGGTGTAAATGCTTATTTTGTTAGAAAAGATTTGTCTTCACCATTCAAAAAATATTCTTCAGAAAACGGATTTAACGAATCAGATAACAGAGATTCCAAAGGAAAAAAAGGAGAATTACTTTTTCTAAGACACTCACAGAGGATTAAAATTATTGATCATCTACCAATTTATAATGTAACAACGGGCCAAATTAAGCAGATAAAATCTTTAAATTTGTAGCATGCTAGCTCAAAAAAATCAAAATTTATATCAAATTCTTTATTTTTTATGTATTGCAGTTACATATCTAAATAATTATGAATTAACATTTGCAGTTTGGTTTGTTACAATTGTTTTAACAGTAAGAAAAACTTACTCCATTACTTTGATTCATTATACGATTTGTTTTTTATCAATTTTAATAATTGCATCTATTGTAAGTATTTTTAGAAATAATCAATTATATAATATTATTAGAGATTTAACGTATCTAATAAAACCAATATTAGGTTTATTTGCAGGATACCAATTATGTAAATTTAATAGTAAACGAGCTTTAAATCTTATAGTTTACACAGGACTTTTAATTTCTATAATTCACTTAGTGATAATAATCTCAGCTTTTATTGAATATAAAACGCTAACTGTTAATTTAATTAGAAAAGCTGGAGGATATTTTAGTGATTATGAAGTCTACACTCTTTTAATTCTTATCTTTTATAAAAAATTTCAGTTAAACATTTCAAAGTCTAAAATTAGAATATTTATCTTAATTGTTGGTTTATCTAGTTTTCTTTACTTAGCAAGAACAAATTTTATTCAATTTTTTATTCTTTTTTTAGGTTTAAAAGGATATTATAAATTAAATATAAGAGCAATAAAGGTTTTATTAAGTACAGTTTTAGTTGTTTTAATTGGATATTCAATTATCTTGTCCATAAATCCTAAAAGAGGAGGAAAAGGATTTGAAGCCTTTTTATATAAAGTGAAAATAGCACCAATCGAGCCTTTTAAAACAAAAATAAATAAATCAGACTGGAAAGATTTTAATGATAATTACAGATCCTATGAAAATATTATAGCTGTTAAGCAGGTGTCAAATAATGGTATGTTTGCAATTATATTTGGAGAGGGTTTGGGTGCAACATTAGATTTAGGTAGAAAAGTTTTGTCTAATGATGGAGAATATGTTAGACATATTCCTATTGTACATAATGGATATATGACCGTTTTTTTAAAATCAGGAATTATTGGTGTAATTATATTATTATATTTTTTAATTATTTTATTTAGACAAAAGAGTTCAGAAATTTCACTTAATAATCAAATTAATAATTTATTAATAGGGACTAGTGTTTTTTTGATTTTATCAAATTGGGTTTTTCTTGGTTTATATTTAAAGTTAGATAACAAATCAATTTTAATAGGCTATCTGATCTGTCTTAAGATTATAGTTCAAAGAGAAAATAGTATTCTAAAATTAAGTAATGAAGATGAAAAAAAATATTAGGATATTTGTTGACTGTCACGTTTTTGATTACGGTTTTCAAGGGACAAGAACATATATTCAGGGAATATATAAAGAATTTATAAAAGATGAAAGTTTTGATTTTTATTTTGCAGCAAATAATATAGAAAATTTGAAAACCATTTTTGGTGTATCAAAAAATATATTTTATGTTAAATACTCGTTTAAAAATAAATTTTTAAGACTTTTAATTGATATTCCGAATATATTAAAAAAAGAAAAAATTGATTATGCTCATTTTCAATATATTGTACCTCCAATAAAAAAATCTAAATATATTGTAACGACTCATGATATTTTATTTATAGACTTTCCAATTTATTTTACTTTCTTGAATAGGATAAAAAATACTTTTCTATATAAAAATTCAATTAATAAAGCGGATATAAAGTTAACGGTTTCTCAATACTCTAAGCAAAGAATTGTAGAACATTTTAATATAGATGTTAAAGAGATTCAAATAACTCCAAATGCTGTAGATTCAGTTTTTTTTCAGGAGTATAATAAAACAGAAATAATAAAAAAAGTGAAAGAAAAATATTCTTTAAAAGATTATATTATTTATGTAAGCAGATGGGAACCGAGAAAAAATCACGAATTAATACTCAAAGCATTTATTGATTTAAAGCTTTATGAAACAAACCACCTACTATTCATAGGTGATACAACAACATTAAATAAATCTTATTCTGAAATATATGATAATATTGGTGATGAAATAAAAAATAAAATTATTTGTTTGCAAAAATTAGATTTCGAAAACATGCTTATGCTTCTAAGAGGAGCTAAGGTATCTATTTACCCTTCATTAGCAGAAGGATTTGGAATCCCTCCATTAGAATCAATTGCAGGAAAAATCCCTACTATTTCTTCAAATAAAACTGCTATGTCGGATTTTGAATTTATGAATAATTTTTTATTCAATCCTTACGATTTTGAAGAGTTTAAAATTATTCTAAAAAAAATACTTGAAAATGATTATAATGAAGAATTTAAATTGCTTTCAAACAAAATTAGAGAAAAATATAATTGGTCAAAATCTATGTATGTTTTAAAAGAAAGTATTTTAAAAGATTATTATAATTAAGCTATTGGTTCTTAGCAGTACCACTTCCAAATAATTTATTCTTAGTCTGAACCAAAAAGTTATAGTTTTTAGCTAATTGCTTTTTAAAGAAAGAAGCATCATCTTTTGGGAACCAATCGGTTGTTCTAGGGATCTCCAAATGTCTATTGTGTATTTGATAAGCATAAGTAGCAATAGATGTTCTATATTTGCCTTCTGGAAAATTTGTCATATCATATCCATGAAGTGTATATGGTCCACATTGTTGAATGATTAATCTGTTAAAAGGCACATCTAACTCTGCTTCTTCATCTGTCCTTAAATCTCTAATCTTAAGCCCACCTTTGTACTCCGGTTTCCAATCTTTGTTTAAATAAAGCAATAAGTTTAATTCTCTGTACCAATTTTTATTGATAGGATGATAATTAAAATCAAGATGCATATCTAAAAAACTATTCTTTTTACCCTGATGTAATCCACCTCCGTGATTTTTTGGATCAACAAATATTTTTTTTGCTGTAATAAATGATAAAATTTGATTAAAACGATCTGAGGATAAATCGTTATATAGTTCTTCTAATTCAGGTGATAAAACTTTGTAATTTGATTTTTCGAATTTATTATTTGCAAAAGCATAATCTCTACTCTTGTTTTCTAATTCTGGAATTGAAGCATAAGCTCTATTTAATTTTTCTTCATTGCAAAATCCGTCAATTATTAGATGAGGAAATGGTTGAGCGGTTAAATATTTTGTTCTAAGTGCTTCTTGATTACTTTCTAAAAACTCGAAATTTATCATAATAATGTTCTTGTAATTGAGCAAAAATAGAAAATAAATTAGATAAATTAGATGACATTTGTCATAAACCTCAAAAAAATGGTCTTAAATGATTAATAAACAAAAGAGAACCCTTATTTTTGCTTTTGTTAAAAAAATCTAAATGAAAATTGGAGTTTTAGGAACGCGCGGAATCCCTAATCATTATGGAGGTTTTGAGCAGTTTGCAGAATTTTTCGCAACTTATGCCGCAAATCAGGGACATGAAGTATACGTGTACAATTCCCACAGTCATCCTTACAAAGAAACAGAATTTAAAGGTGTCAAAATTGTACATTGCTACGATCCTGAAAATAAAATAGGTACAGTAGGTCAGTTCGTTTATGATTTAAACTGTATTTTAGACGCTCGAAAAAGAAATTTTGATATTATTCTCCAATTGGGGTATACTAGTAGTTCGGTATGGTTTTCTCTGCATCCGAAAAATGCAATTGTGATTACGAATATGGATGGTTTAGAATGGAAACGAACTAAATATTCTAAAAAAGTGCAAAAAGCCCTTCAAATAGCAGAACAATTAGCTGTTAAAAAAAGCGACTATTTAATTTCAGATTCGTTAGGTATTCAAAAATACTTGAAAGAAAAATACAAAAAAGAAAGTACTTATATTGCTTATGGAGCTCATAATTTTGACAAACCAAACTCTGAAATTTTAAAGCAATATAATGTTGAGTCTGAAAATTTCAATATGATTATGGCTCGTTTTGAACCCGAGAACAATATTGAAATGGTTTTAGATGGAGTTAGTAAATCCGATTTAAAAACACCCATTTTAGTAGTAGGGAATCACAACACAAAGTACGGAACTTACTTGAAAAAAAAATTTTCTAGTTATGAAAATATTCGTTTTTTAGGGGCTGTTTACAATTTAGAACATCTTGATAATTTACGTTATTATTCAAATTTATACTTCCACGGACATACCGTTGGAGGAACTAACCCTTCTTTATTAGAGGCTATGGCTTCAAAAGCGCTAGTAATTGCCCATAATAACGATTTTAATAAGGGCGTTTTACAAGAAAATGCATATTATTTTTCTTCAGCAGATGAAGTTAAAAAAATCTTAAATTCAATTAAAAAAAATGATAACTTGCACTTCGTTGAAAATAATTATGACGAAATCGCTTCAGTTTTTAATTGGGAAAAAATAAATGAACAATATTTACAGCTTTTTAAGCAATGTTTGGAAAGAAATTCAAGAAGAAAATAAACAAAATAAGGCATTTATCCCTTTTGTATTATTATTGATAACTTTGCCTATTTCGATGGCAGTTAATAATGTATTGTTAGTTGTTTTCTTTGTTTCTTCACTTTTTTATGTTGGTAAAAAGAAGCTGGTTTGGTCTATTACATTTTTCACCCCTATTTTTTTATTTTTTTGGATGAGTATTTCTTATTTTTGGTCCATTGATTTAAAAAGAACGTTAATAGCTATCCCAAAAGAAATTGCTTTATTTCTTATTCCAATTGCGTTTATGCTAGTTCCACCTTTCACAAAAAAGGGTAAGGAGAAGATTTTAAAGTACTATAGCTATACTATGTTGGGATATGTTGTGTATTTTTTTATTCGTGCTTGTATTCGTTTTTTTATAATAAAAGAAACAACTGTTTTCTTTTATCATGGACCAGATAATGAAACAGACATTGGTTTAGTTCCAAGATTATTAAATGCAATACATGTTTCAGTTTTTGTATCTATTGCTTTCTTTTATTTTTTTATTAAAGAGAATAAATCTAAAATAGATTATTTTTTTTCTCTTTTATTATTCATCTTTGTAATCTTATTATCTTCCAAAAATATAATAATAATATTTATACTATTAATCTTAGTTCAGATATCTTTTTATTCTAAACTAGCGAATCGTTTTCGTTTGAGAAATCTTTTCCTTCTTTTTTTAGTTTTGGGTCTTTTATTATCTTTTAGTAAAATTAAAGAACGATTTTTAATAGAATTTAGATCTAACACAGAAAAAAGTATTACTCACAGTGTGGGACTAAATAATAATAATAATGATGAAGTAAACAATATAAGTATATATGATGCTTGGAATAAGGAACAGTTTACACATAATGATTATTTTCCAGGAACAGCATTTAGAGTATATCAAATTAGAATGTTTGTAGAATTTTTAAAAGAAGAATCTATTTTTTTTAAAGGCTTTGGATTAAATGCGTCACAAAAAAAATTATTAGAAAAAGAAAAGTTTTATAATTTGTATCCTGGGTATGGTGATTATAATTTCCACAACCAGTATGTGCAAAATTTTGCTGAGCTTGGTGTAATTGGGTTTTTGTTATTAGTAATCATTTTGTTTACTAACCTCAAAAACGCATTAATTTCAAAAGATTTTATACATATAGCTTTTGGAATTCTAATGATAAGCTTATTTTTGACAGAATCTTTCTTGTGGAGACAAAGAGGGGTATTGTTTTTTATGCTTTTTTATTGTCTCTATAACGTAACATCAAATTTTCGACTAGAAAAAAAATAAAATGAAAAGAATATTAATTACAGGAGCAGCTGGTTTTTTAGGTTCGCATCTTTGCGATCGATTCATAGCGGAAGGGTATTTTGTTATAGGAATGGATAATTTAATTACAGGTGATTTAAAAAATATTGAACATCTTTTTAAAGAAAAGAATTTTGAATTTTATCATCACGATATTACTAAATTCGTTCATGTGCCAGGTAAATTAGACTATATTTTGCATTTTGCTTCACCAGCTAGTCCAATTGACTATTTAAAAATTCCAATTCAAACATTAAAAGTTGGTTCTTTAGGAACACATAATTTATTAGGTTTAGCTCGGGTAAAAAAAGCACGTATTTTAATAGCTTCGACTTCAGAAATTTACGGAGACCCATTAATTCATCCACAAACTGAGGAATATTATGGAAATGTCAATACTATTGGTCCTCGTGGGGTTTATGACGAAGCAAAACGGTTTCAAGAGTCTATAACAATGGCTTATCACACGTTTCATGGTGTAGAGACTCGTATTCTTCGTATATTTAATACCTACGGCCCACGTATGCGATTAAATGATGGTAGAGTTATTCCAGCTTTTATTGGTCAAGCATTAAGAGGTGAAGATTTGACAGTTTTTGGAGATGGAAGTCAAACACGTTCGTTTTGTTATGTAGATGATCAGGTTGAAGGAATTTGGAGGTTATTACATTCTGATTATCATTTACCAGTTAATATTGGTAATCCAGATGAGATTACTATAAAAGATTTTGCAGAAGAAATTATTAAGTTGACAGGAACAACTCAAAAAATAATCTATAAGGATTTGCCAATGAATGACCCATTGCAGCGTCAGCCAGATATTTCAAAAGCAAGAGAAATATTAGGTTGGGAACCCAAAATAGGACGAGCTGAAGGAATGAAGATTACTTACGATTATTTTAGGTCACTTTCTCCTGAAGAGTTAGCAAAAGAAGAGCATAAAGATTTTACTAAATATATTTATTAAATTGTCACCAAAATCTGGAAGATATTCGGGGTATTTAAGACCTTTTTCTTATGTAATTGATTTGTTAATTATCAATTTACTAGTGGTAACTTTTTTACCGAAAGAATTAAATAATTTAAGTTTTCATCTTTTTTTGTCTTTATTTTGGTTGGTTATAGCTTGGAATGTTGCTTTTTATGAGGTATTTCGCTTTACAAAAATTATCCAAATATTAGGAAAGATAATAAAACAATATGTGTTGTTTTTAATTTTTGGCTTTGCTTATCTTGGGTATTTTTATAAGTTTTCAAAACCATCTCAGATGGTTTTATATATGACATTTTCAATTGGTTTAATTTCTACAATTAAGTTTTCAATTTTTATCTTTTTAAAAAGATTTAGGGCAACTTTTGGAGGGAATTTTAGAAGAGTTGTAATAATAGGTAGCGGTAATAGGGTTAACCAATTAATAGATTTTTTTAATGGAAACCTAGATTATGGATATAAATTAGAGCAAGTATTTGATATAAAAAAAAATAAATCTAAAGAAATTGATACTATTTTTGACTTTATTTTATTAGAAAAAATAGATGAAATATATTGTTCTCTATCAAGTTTAAGTAATGATGAAATTAATCGATTTGTAGATTTTTGCGATAACAATTTAAAAAAAATTAAATTTTTACCTGATAACAAAGAAATATTGGCTAGAAATTTAATTTTAGATTATTATGGGTATATACCAATAATTTCATTAAGAAATATTCCATTAGATGAATCAACAAATAAAATAATTAAGAGAATTTTTGATATTTTATTTTCAATAATTGTGATTTTGGGTATTTTGTCTTGGTTAATACCTTTATTAACTATTTTAATAAAAATAGAATCTAAAGGGCCAGTATTTTTTAAACAGAAAAGAAATGGTCTTAATTATGAAGAGTTTTATTGTTATAAATTTCGTTCAATGCAATTAAACCCAATTGCTGATTTAGAACAAGTGCAAAAGAATGACCCAAGAGTAACCAAAATAGGTGCTTTTATTAGAAGAACTAGTATTGATGAATTACCGCAATTTTTTAATGTTTTATTAGGGAATATGTCTGTAGTAGGGCCAAGACCACATATGGTAAGTCATACTGAAATGTATGCTAAGAGTGTTGATAAATTTATGGTAAGACATTTTATAAAGCCTGGAATTACCGGTTTGGCACAAACAAATGGATTTCGTGGAGAAGTTGAAAACAGTAGAGATATTAGAAACAGAGTTAAATATGATATTTTTTATATAGAAAATTGGTCTCTATTATTAGATATAAAAATTATTTTAATGACTGTCATTAATGCAGTTAGAGGTGATAAAAAAGCATATTAATGAAGGAATTGGTATCTATAATAACGCCAACATATAATTCTGCTAAGTTCATAGAGGAGACGATTCTATCAGTCCAGAGTCAAACCTATTCGAATTGGGAAATGATTATTGTTGATGATGGCTCTACTGATACTACTGTTAAAATTATTGAGGAAATAATTAAGCAAGACGATCGAATTCAATTTTATAAATTAGAAAATAATTCTGGACCAGCAGTTACCAGAAATACTGCTATTGGGAAAGCGAAAGGGAAATATTTGACATTTATTGATGCTGATGATATTTGGTTTCCTGATTTCATTAAAAACAGTATTGATGTAATTAAACAAACAAATATTCCTTTTGTTTTTTCTTCCTATAAAAGAGCTAACGAAAAGTTAGAATTTGTTTTCACTGATTTTATTGTCCCAAAGAAAGTTACTTATACAGACATCTTGAAATCGAATTCTATTAGTTGTTTGACGGCATTCATTGATATAAAGGTACTTGATAAAAAATTTATGCCATTAATTAGAAAACGTCAGGATATGGGGTTATGGTTGCAATATTTAAAAGTAACACCTTATGCTTTTGGAATTCAAGAAACGCAAGCAATTTATAGAATTAGAGAAAACTCTCTTTCAAGGAAAAAGATAGATTTAATAAAATATCAATGGCAGTTTTATAGAGATGTTGAGCATTTAAATATAGTCTTATCAACCTATTATATGTTACATTGGATGTATAGAGGTTTTATGAAGTACAGAAGTTAGAGTAAGGATTCAAATTGTTTTAATTTTCCTCTTTTTGTTCGCTTAAGAATTTCTTTTCTGTTATAGGTAAAATGCAAATTGGGCTCTAAATATTTTGAAATTGCTTTTTCGATTTCTTCTATTTGCAAAGCGGTTAACTCAAACGTACTTACATAATCAATTTCGAAAGTATCTATTTTTATTTGTCGAATTATAAATTCTTTGACATTACCATCATCTTCAATAATACTTTTAGTAACATAATAAAAAGTTAAGCCAGGAGATTTTTTTCCACTAGGTAAAATAGCAATATCGTTTGTTCTTCCAGTTAGGTTTTTAAGTATAGGTTTTTTAGCAGTACTTTTTTCATCCAAAACCCCAATGTCGCCAATTTCATAACGAATAAAAGGGTGCGCTTTATTATAGAGAGAAGTAATAACTATTTTTCCTTCTGTACCACGTGGAACAGGTTGGTTATTATTGTCAAGAATTTCAATAAATAATGTTTCGGCATTAACTTGCCAATCACCAGCAGTATTTTGAAAAGCAATTAAATCGAGTTCAGATGCTCCATATTCGTTTATTATAGGAACACCTAAATGTTTTTCTAATAGCTCTTTATCTTCTTTAAATAGCATTTCAGAAGTCACCATGCAAACTTTTAAAGTAGGACAAATATCGGTTAATATTAAGTTTTTTTCTTTAAGAAACTTTCCAAATAGGACAATTGAACTCGTGTAGCCATTAATATAATTGAACTTTGAACTTTTAAATTTTTTTAATATTCCTTCGAGTATTTTATCAGATAAATCAAAAATAGGAAAACGAAAACGTCTACTAAGATAATCTTTTAGACGTTCTTTTTTATTACCAATAAAATCTAACGGAATTCCATAAAAACGTGCTTGATATGATGAATTAAAATCAATGTCATACCAACCAAATCTATAGATTATCGATGCCCAAGTCAAAGCATGGGCTTTTTTGTCTTTGGCAAAAACAAATGGATCTCCACTAGAACCAGATGTTTTGTTTACAAAAACTGTTTTTTCAGTATATCCTTTAGATAATCTTTCTAATAAAGGTTTTTGTAGATCTTTTTTTGTCAAAACAGGTAAATCATTCCAATCTCTAAAAGAATCAGAGCCAACTAAATTCTGATAAAAAGAGTTGTTTTCTAAGTGAAAAGTAGCAATTTCTTTTTTTTTAATCTCAATATAATCGTGGTATTGTTCTTCTGGAATTTTTAAAATTGTATCCAATTCAACTATAGCTTTTTCAATTGGAAAGCCATTCAGTTTTAAGGTAAAATTAAATAAGTTGAACATGAAATAAATTTAATATTCAAAAATATAAAAAGGAGAAATGATAAACTATTCTGTTGAAACTTTTTTTTCTATTGAAAACAAAGTATTTTTGCGAAATACTAAATAGAATCCAGTTTTGGATATAACAACACACACAATGAAAATTTTATTATTAGGTTCTGGTGGACGCGAACATGCATTAGCATGGAAAATGCTTCAAAGTTCTAAATGTTCTTCTCTATTTGTTGCACCTGGAAATGCAGGAACAGCAGCAATTGCAGAAAATGTAGCTATTAATCCAAATGATTTTAAAGAGATAAAGAATTTTGTTTTAACTGAAAAAATAGAAATGGTTGTTGTTGGACCAGAAGATCCATTAGTAAATGGTATTTATGATTTTTTCAAAAAAGACGCATTAATAAATACTATTCCAGTAATTGGACCTTCTAAACTAGGTGCTCAACTAGAAGGGAGTAAAGAATTTGCAAAGGAGTTTTTGGTTAAACATAATATTCCAACGGCAAAATATGAAAGTTTTACAGCGGAAACGGTTGAAAAAGGTTGTCAATTTTTAGAGACATTAGAAGCACCATACGTATTGAAAGCCGATGGTTTGGCTGCAGGAAAGGGAGTTTTAATACTCCACGATTTAGAAGAAGCGAAAAAAGAATTAAGAAGCATGTTAGTAGATGCAAAATTTGGTCAAGCTTCATCTAAAGTTGTTATTGAAGAGTTTTTAGATGGAATAGAATTAAGTTGTTTTGTATTGACAGATGGAAAGTCATACAAAATTTTACCTACAGCAAAAGATTACAAAAGAATAGGAGAGGGTGATACAGGTTTAAATACAGGTGGAATGGGAGCCGTTTCTCCAGTTCCTTTTGCAGATCAAGTTCTTTTAGACAAAATTGAAAATAGGATAGTGAAACCAACTATAGACGGCTTACAGAAAGATGGAATTGAATATAAAGGTTTTGTATTTATTGGACTTATTAATGTTAAAGGTGAACCAATGGTTATTGAATATAACGTTAGAATGGGTGATCCTGAAACGGAAGTTGTAATGCCAAGATTAAATAGTGATTTGGTTGAAATATTTGAGGCAATTTCTAAGGAAGAATTAGACAAAATAACCCTTGAGATTGACGAACGAGCAGCAACTACTATTATGGTTGTTTCCGGAGGTTATCCTGAAGATTATGAAAAAGGTAAAGAAATTACTGGAATTGAAACTATAAAAGATTCTATTGTTTTTCATGCTGGTACCAAATTAGAAAACGGAAAAGTTGTTACTAATGGCGGTAGAGTTTTGGCTATTACTTCTTATGGAAATAATTTTCAAGAAGCCATAAAAAAATCTTATCAAAGTATAGATAAACTACAATTTGATAAGATGTATTATCGTAAAGATATTGGTTTTGATTTGTAAATAAAGTTCCTCTTAAATGAGGAATTTTATTTTAAGAATGAATGAGCAGTTGTATCTTGCTCATCTTCATTGTTTGCTTTGAATATATTTAATTGTTTAATCCAATATACCATAGCTCCACAACAAATTAAAATAAATACCCAGTTTAATGTGTTTGCTGCCCACCAATTAGTCAATTCCAATTCTCTTAACCAGTCTAATGGTAAGAATAAAAAATCTGAAAAAAGCGAGCCAATTCCTTCAAAAAATGATTTCATTTTAATAATGTATTATATTTACATCACAAAAATATAAAATATCCTGATGATAGCAAGTGTTTTTAATAAAACAAGACCATTTAATTATGTAATAATAGGTACAATACTTCTCATTGCTTTTGTTTCCTATTCATTTTCTCATTCTTTGTTTAAAGGCTGGCAAGGCTTTTTATATGGAAGCTTATACTTTATCAGTATTGTTGCCTCTTGTTTTGTGGTTAATTTTATAGCTTTAAAAAACAATTTAACAAGAAATGATAACTATGCTATTTTATTGTTTTTTATTTTTTTATTGTTTTTCCCAACCATTTTTAAAAATAAAAATATACTAATTTCTAATTTTTTATTATTACTTTCCTTGAGAAGATTACTCTCTTTAAAGTCAATGAAAAACACAAAAGAAAAATTATTTGATGCTTCTTTTTGGATTTTTCTTTCTGCTTTGTTTTATTTTTGGAGTATTCTTTATATTGGTTTGGTCTTTATTTCAATTATGCTGTATGTTTCTAGAGATTATAAAAATTGGTTGATTCCTTTTATAGCTTTGTTCAGTGTGACTATTTTGTTTTTTACATTCAATTTCATGAATGCAGGTGTACCACTTGAAATTTTATTGAACAAAACATATATAAGTTTCAATTTTACTTATTTTGAAAATATTTATCAAAACATTGCACTAGCAATTTTTTCATCGATAGCTTTGTTATTTTTTGTGAGCATGATAATGACTATTAGCGCAACGCCAATAAACATGCAGTCTTCCTATAAGAAAATTGTATTCTCTTTTTTATTAGGTGTTGGTATTTATGTTTTGTCTGCCAATAAAAATAATAGTTGTTTATTATTTTGCTTGGCACCACTTTCTATAATGGGAGCAAATTTAATTGAAAATATAGAAAACAATAAGGTTAAAGAAATATCATTATATTCTTTGGTTTTTATTGGCTTATTTTTCTTTTTAATGCAACTATAATTTTATTCCATAAGCTAAATCTCCAGCATCACCAAGACCAGGAATGATGTAGTTTTTTTCATTTAATTTTTCATCTAGAGCCGCAATCCATAGATGAATATTTTCAGGAAGTTTTTCTTGTAGGTACTGAACGCCTTCTGGAGCAGCTATAGCTACAGCAATATCAATGCGTTTAGGTTTTTCCTCAGCGTTTAGTTTTTCAAGAACAGCCACTATAGATTGACCCGTTGCTAACATAGGGTCAATAAGAATTAATGATTTACCGTCTAAGTCTGGAGCTGCTTGATATTCTACTTTTATTACAAATTCGTCATCATTATTAGGATGATATCTGTAGGCTGAAACAAAACCATTGTCGGCATCATCAAAAATAGCCATAAAACCTGTGTGTAAAGAAAGACCAGCCCTTAAAATTGAACATAAAACAATTTTATCTGAAATCTGAGTCGTTTTTTTTATCCCAAGTGGCGTTTGAATGTTTATCGTTTCATAATCGAGAGTTTTGCTCAATTCATAAGCCATTATTTCACCAATTCTCTCGATGTTTTTTCTGAAGCGCATGCTATCTTTCTGAATGGTAACTTCTCTAATTTGAGCTAAAAAATGATTTAAAACAGTGTTTTCTTCAGAAAGATAATGAATATGCATAGGATTAGTTTTTGTTTTTCAGGTTAAAAGTACAAAAAAACGTTATTTTTGTAGAAATTTTAAACAAATTTATCATGTTTGCAGAATTTGCATTTCCAATATTTGAGCGTTCTATAAAAGAATATCACG
Source organism: Flavobacterium sp. KY-23415 (assembly GCF_055384985.1). Taxonomy (NCBI): domain Bacteria; kingdom Pseudomonadati; phylum Bacteroidota; class Flavobacteriia; order Flavobacteriales; family Flavobacteriaceae; genus Flavobacterium; species Flavobacterium sp. KY-23415. Next base: position 1,561,209 of record NZ_AP044001.1, read on the forward strand.
TTATTGACGACGTGTACCAACCAACTCAGAATCCATATGAAAAAGGTTCGATTGAACATTTGCTATTTGCAAAAAACTGGGTAGATACTGTGCAGTGGCATTATGAAGATATTATTCGTGATCCACAAATAGATCCTGTAGCAGCATTGGATTTAAAGCGCAAAATTGATGCTTCTAATCAGGTAAGAACAGATATGGTAGAATATATAGACAGTTATTTTCTTCAAAAATATTCAGATGTTCAAGTAAAACCAGAAGCAAAAATCAATACAGAAAGTCCTGCTTGGGCAATCGATAGGTTATCTATTTTGGCTTTAAAGATTTATCACATGAGTGAAGAAGCAAATAGAGCAGAAGCTTCGGTAGAACATAGAGCAAAATGTCAAGAAAAATTAAATGTACTGTTAGACCAAAAAAATGATATGTTTACTTCCATTAGTCAACTAATTGAAGATATTGAGAATGGTGATAAGTATATGAAGGTTTACAAACAAATGAAAATGTATAATGACGAAGAATTAAATCCAGTTTTGTATCAAAATAAGAAATAATTTCTTTGAATCATTTTAACCATTAAATTATTTTAACTTTTGGATATATCTAAATGTTATTAAATAGTTTAATGGTTTTTTCTAAAATTAAAAAGGTTGTCTAAAAACAGAAAACACATACTAATAATAAGACTCTCAGCTATGGGCGATGTCGCTATGACAGTTCCTGTGTTGAGAGCTTTTTCGATGCAATATCCTGAAATTAGGATAACAATAGTTTCAAGACCTTTTTTCAAACCTTTTTTTGATGGAATTCCTAATGTGGAATTTTTTCCCATTGATTTAAAGGAAAAGCATAAAGGTTTTATTGGATTATTAAAACTGTTTTCAGATTTAAAAAAGACACAGGTTGATTATGTTGTCGATTTACACAATGTCCTTCGTTCTAAAATAGTTAGAACATTGTTTTGGTTCACGGGTAAAAAAAATGCTGCAACAAACAAAGGTAGAAAAGCTAAAAAAGAGTTAACTAGACTTGAAAATAAGGTTTTTAAACCAGTAAAATCTATGTTTCAAAATCATGTAGAAACATTTGCTAAGCTCGGTTTTGAAATAGATTTAAGTAATCCAAAGTTTCCAAACAAAGCAATTTTATCCGAAGAATTAATGAATATAATTTCATTTTCTAATGGAAAAAATATAGGAATTGCACCTTTTGCTCAATACAATACTAAAGTATATCCTTTAGATTTAATGCAGAAAGTAATAGATGGTTTAGCAATAAATTTAAAGCAGAAGATTTACCTTTTTGGAGGTGGTGAAAAAGAAATTAAATTACTAAATCAGCTTAAAAACAATCATGAAAATGTAATTGTTTTAGCAGGTAAATTATCGCTAAACGAAGAATTAGAAATTATTTCAAATTTAGACGTAATGCTTTCCATGGACTCTGGCAATGCACATATAGCAGCAATGTTAGGAATAAAAGTAATTACACTTTGGGGAGCAACTCACCCTTATGCTGGTTTTAAGCCATTCAATCAACCAGATGAATTTTGTATTACTTCAAATAGGGAGGAATTTCCATTGTTACCCACATCAGTATATGGTAATAAGCAAATTGAAGGATATGAGAATGTAATGCGTACTATTTTACCAGAGACAGTTATTGCAAAAATTGAGGAGATTATTTCTTAATGTAAGATTCCAACTCGTTTAAAATAACAGTTCTAGTTTTTTGTTTCACTTCCAAACGATTTTCGAGAGTTAATCCTTTAGTTTCAATAAAAGAATGCACTTTTACACGCATTCTTCCTGTTGTTCCACTAAAAAAACGAAAAGGAAAACGTTTTTTATTATCGATAAATGTCATTGGAACAATAGGAATTTGATGTTCTATTGCCAAACGAAATGCACCATCTTTAAATTCGTCTAAAACAATACTTTCATCATCTGGAACACCACCTTCAGGAAAAATACAAATACTCAACCCTTGATGTAACCTTTTCTGTGCTAATTCAAAAACTTTAAAACGACTTTTGCTACTACTTCTATCAACCATAATGCAAACACGTTTGAAAAAGAATCCAAAGATAGGAATTTTTGATAGTTCTTTTTTACCAACAAAAACAAAAGGATTTTTTTTAACCACAAGGAGCATCAACATAATATCTGTCATTGATGTATGATTGGCAACTAACATATAACTTTTCCCTTTCTCTAATTTTTGTTCAAAATCTACTTTATAATAAAATCCCATTCCAAACAAAATAATTTTCGCCCATAACTTAGCAAAGAAAAAGAATTGAGGATACGTTTTTTCGCTTAGAATTGAAAGAAATAAAAAAGGAAATAAGACTATTATTGGAATAATTACTAATAAGTAAAACCAAATTCTCCATATAATCCAAAAAGCATATTTTAGTATTTTCATATTTTAGTAACTAAACGTTAAGCATTTTTAAAATGATGCACCAAAAATAACAATATTATTCAACCTTTTAATAATAACCTTTTCCCATTTCTGTAAAAGTGCTATTTTTGTTCCAAACAACAGTAAAAATGTCAAAAATATTAACAGGCGTTCAAAGTACAGGAACACCACATTTAGGGAATTTATTAGGAGCAATTATGCCAGCAATCGAAATGGCAAACAACCCTTCTAATGAATCATTTCTTTTTATTGCCGATTTACATTCAATTACGCAAATAAAAGACGGAAAAACATTAAGAGCAAATACTTATAGCACAGCTGCAGCTTGGCTTGCTTGTGGCCTAGACGTAAATAAGGTTGTTTTTTACCGTCAGTCAGATGTGCCTCAAACCGCAGAGTTATCTTGGTATTTAAGTTGTTTTTTCCCTTTCCAAAGATTAACATTAGCACATTCGTTCAAAGACAAAGCCGATCGATTAGAAGATGTTAATGCAGGGTTGTTTACCTATCCAATGTTGATGGCGGCAGACATATTATTATATGATGCAGAATTGGTTCCTGTAGGAAAAGATCAGTTACAACATTTAGAAATTACTCGCGATGTAGCCTCTCGTTTTAATCACCAAATGGGAGAAACTTTTGTGTTACCAGATGCTAAAATAGACGATAGCACAATGTTGATTCCTGGAACAGATGGACAAAAAATGAGTAAGTCCAGAAATAATACGATTAATATATTTTTAGAAGATAAAGCATTACGCAAACAAATAATGACTATTCAAACGGATAGTACTCCATTAGAAGACCCAAAAAATCCAGATACTTGTAATTGCTTTGCATTGTATAAATTATTAGCATCACCAGAACAAACAGCAGAAATGCGCGCTAATTATTTAGCTGGAAACTATGGCTATGGTCATGCGAAACAAGCACTCTTTGAATTGATAGTTGAAAAATTCGCAACTGTAAGAGAGAGGTATAATTATTACATTAATAATCTTGAAGAAGTTGACACTTTACTAAAAGAAGGAGCAGCAAAAGCGAGCATTGTTGCTAATGGTGTTTTAGGAAGAGTGAGAGAGAAATTAGGTTATTAAGAAAACGAAAGTTAGAAACTAAAAATAGGAAAAGCCTTGAAATCTGAAGTTAAATTCAGAACGCAAGGCTTTTTTATTTAGATGCTGAAACAAGTTCAGCATGACAAACTTATTGTTATAATACGTTGTCATTCCGAACTCGTTTCGGAATCTCATTATTTTTGTTCTTCAATTATTTTTTTAATGAACCATCTATTTTCAGAGAATTCACAAAATACATGATAGGCTCTGTAGTATTTAAAAACAAAAAAATAAGCTTTTTTATAATCTTGAGATAGCAATACTCTACTTAGAAATAAAAGTGGCATGTCTGAATTTCTAATTCCTCCTTCAAATGTGTTTTTATATGTGATTAAGGTGACTTTTAGATTAGATTTTTCGAATTCGCTACTACTCAAAGGTCTAATGTCTAAGGAATCAAATAAGTATTCAGTTTTATCTATTTCATATTTGTTTACCCAACGTAATGTGTCTAAAACACCAAATTCTATTTTTTTAAATTCTTTTAATTTTAAAATGGATTCATTTATTCCGTTTCTATTTTCTGAGATGAAGTTATCCCAGTCATTTTTAGATTTATGTAAAATACTGTCAGTTTGAAATGAATTAAATTTTAATGTGTCAATTTCGGGAATTGGAGGTGGTGGAAGAATTCTTATCCAAAAAGAATTTTCAAGTTCATATTTAGCGACCTCAGGCAAAACATCGCACAAAACTTCTGCTTCGAGTTGCTCGTAGGTTTTTTGCGTTTCTTTAGTCTTTTGTTGGCAACTAATAAAAAACACGAACAGGAATAAAATAAAAGCACCTTTTCTCATAAAGTAATATTTAAGAAAAGATGCTTCAAAAATTAAGCCGAATTTCGACTGGCATTAATATTACCAAATAGAGAACGCATTACAATTTTTTCATAAACCGCTATTTGTTTTTGATTTTCTATCGGATTTTCTTTTAATGCTTTAATTTTTAATAATGCATATTGTTGTATAGTTAATAAAGGCAATACAATTTTCTCACGCATTGCAACCGAAGCTTTTCCGTCGGGATAGTTCTCCATTAACTCGGTAAAACCAGATATTTTTAATAACAAACGCTTTGTTTCTAAATACTCAGTATGGATAATGGTCCAAAATGGTCCAAATTCCGGATCATTTTTCATGTAGGCAGTTAATGGAAAAAACGATTTGCTCAAAGCCATCATACTGTTTTCTAATAGTGTTTTGAAGAAAAGAGAGTTGTCGTATAGATTTTGAACATCGTCCCATTTTCCATTCTCTTCAAAATATTTTAAAGCGGTTCCAACTCCAAAAAAGCCAGGTACATTTTGCTTCAATTGGCTCCAAGAACCCACAAACGGAATTGCTCTCAAATCATCTAAATTCAATTGTGCAGATTGTTTTCTTTTAGAGGGGCGACTACCAATATTCGTTTTAGCATAATAATTTAAGGTACTCATATTCTCTAAATAAGGCACAAATTTTGGATGTCTTTTAAAATCAATATATTTTTGATAACTAATTTCAGAAAGTTTTTGCATTACTGCTTTTTCATCATCCGTTAAATGATTTTCTTCTTTATGAAAGACTTGGTTGTTTGCTCCAGCACTCAATAGATTTTCTAGGTTATAATGGCAGGAATCCATTGTGCCAAAGTTAGAACTGATAGTTTGTCCTTGTACCGTTAATTGAATTTGTTTGTTTTCAATTTCTGGACCTAAAGAGGCATAGAACTGATGTGTTTTTCCACCACCACGAGCAGGTGGTCCACCACGACCATCGAAAAATACTACTTTAATATTGTATTTTCTAGACATATTAGAAATGGCAGTTTTTGCGTTGTAAATTCCCCAATTGGCCATCAAATAGCCTCCATCTTTAGTACCATCTGAAAAACCTAGCATTATAGTTTGTTCGTTATTTCTGCTCTCTAAATGTTTCTTATAGGTAGGATTGGTATATAACTGTTCCATAATTTCATCTGCTTTTTGAAGTGCTTCTACACTTTCAAAAAGTGGAACTATATCTACAGTTGGCCTTTCCCAATTGCTTAGACGAAATAACGCAAGTGCTTCCATTACATGGATTGCCATTTCATTATTGCTAATAATATAGCGATTACAACCCAATTCTCCGTTGTTTTCTTGAATTGTTTTTATAGCATTTATTGAACTTAGTGTAATCTTGGTTTCATAATTATCGAAATCCTCTTCTTTTAAATCGGCAGAGACATTTGAAACGATTTTTATTTTTTCTTCTTCATTTAATGAATTATAGTTTGCTGTAAATAGTTTAGGATTTTTATCAATTATATCTTGAAACACTTTTTCGTGTATTTTACTATTTTGTCTAATATCTAATGTAGCAAAATGATAACCAAATACAGTAAGTTTATTGAGTAAATTATCAATTTCATTTAAGTAGAGCGATTGATGTTTCTCAATTAACAATGTTTTAATTAGTTTCAAATCGGAAGCAAATTCTTCTTTAGAGATGAACAATGTACCTTCCGAATAAAAAACAGAACGATAGAGTTTGTTTTCAATGCTACTGATTAATTCTTCAACACCAGAGAAAGTTAGTTTTCGTTTTAATTTTCGTATATCTAAATAATAAGATTTTAAAATAGAAGTGCGTAATCTGTTGGCAACTTTTAAAGTAATTTCAGTAGTTACAAACGGATTCCCATCTCTATCTCCACCAGGCCAAAAACCAAGATTAAAGATTGGGTTGTTAAGCTCTGCTTTGTTTTTAAAAATATTTTTTTGAATATATTGCATCATATCTCCAATAGTGTGATAGAATACATTTTCTAGAAACCAAATTAAGCTCACAGCTTCATCAAAAGGAGTAGGTTTTTCTTTTTTTATGAAAGGTGTTTTGCCTAGCTGTGCTAATAACTCTTTGATTGAATGTAAATCATTTATCTTAATAGCTTGTGTTAAATCGGTTATGATTCCTAAAACGGGTCCTGGATAAAATTGTGTTGGATGAGCAGTTAAAACAGGTCTTACTTTAAAATCATTTAAGAAGGCAATTAATTCTTCTTTTTTAAACCGTTGTTCTGCTTTTTCTTTCATGTTTCTTAACGAACCTCTTCCTTCCATATTATTCACTACATTGAAAGCAGCATCTTCAATAGCATCAAACAAAACCACTTGTCGTTCAACATATTGAATAAAACGAAACATTAGATCTATTTTTTCTTCTTCAGTAGGTTTTTCTAAATATTTTGAAGCAAAGACATTGAAAATTTCCTCAGGACTTTGATTGTTTTTATAACCTTGTTCACAAATATCTGAAAACAAAGGCAACAAAACACCAGTGTTATTGATTTCATTGAATGGCAACGTGATAAAAATACTATTATAAATATTGAATTTTGAAGCAACGTTTTGTTCAAAACGTTCTAATTTAGGTAATGAATACATTTTTAAAAAGTTTGTTACTAATTTACAATTTTATTCTCTAAAGCATTGTCTTAATAATGTTATAAATTAATACGATTTGTAAGTATTTATGATTTTTAGTTAAATAATTTCAAATAGTTTTCCAGGTAATGGTCGAATAACCCCTTTTAGTTCCATATTCAATAATATAGAAGAAGTTTTAAAAATAGGTATTTCACATTCTAAAGCAATAGTATCTATAGATTCATTTTCTTTGGTTTCAAGATAATCATATATTTTTTGTTCTTCATCGGTTAATGAAATGAACAATTGCTTTTGAATTACTTTTTCAGTATTTTTAGAAACTAACTCCCAATTTAAGATGTAAACTAAATCTGCTGCAGAAGTTAAAACATGAGCACGTTGTGTTTTAATAAGGTTATTGCAACCATGACTATATTTATCTGTTGTTCTACCAGGAACAGCAAAAACATCTCGATTATAATCATTTGCAATTTGAGCGGTAATTAATGACCCTCCTTTTTCGGCACTTTCAATAACAATTGTGGCTTCGCTCATTCCAGCAACAATACGATTTCGTCGAACAAAGTTTTCTCTATCAGGTTTAGAATGGCTCCAAAATTCGGTAAGAAAGCCACCGTTTTCTTCCATTCTTATGATGTGTTTTTTATGTGCTTTAGGATAAATTTGATTAAGACCATGTGCTAAGACTCCTATAGTTTGCAAGCCTAAATCCATTGCGGTTTGATGTGCTACAATATCTACACCATAAGCAAAACCACTTATTATTATTGGGTTTAAAGGGATTAGTTCTTCAATTAATTTTTTGGTGAATTCTATACCATAAGTAGTAACCTGTCGTGTACCAACAATACTAATTATTTTTTTATTTTCTAGGTTCACATTGCCCGATTGGAATAATAGGACAGGACTATCGAAGCATTGTTTTAGTCGTTCTGGATAGTTACTGTTTTGATAATATAGCAGATTAATGTTTTCTTTTTCAATGAATTGAAGTTCATGATCTGTTTTAATAAAAATAGACTTGTCTTGTAAATTGGATAAAAGAGATTTCCCAATACCGTCAATTTTCGACAGAATAGATTTTTTAGTCTTAAAGACTTCTTCTGCAGAACCACAATGATGGATGAGCTTTTTGGCAATAATATCACCTACTCCTTCTACTTGCAACAATGCAAGTGTGTAGTATAATTCGTTTTGTAACATGGCGTGTAATAAAAATAATTGGCTTATATATTACACAAATGTAGTTTTTATTTTGGAATTAGCAAATAGTATTAATTATATATAGATTAGAAGTTTAGATTTATAAATTATCATTCTTCTTCAATTCTTCAATACGTTTTTCTAAATTTTTTTTAGCTAATTTTTGTAGATCTTCAACAGAATCACTTTCGTCCATTATTTCCAATCCTAATAAGGTTTCTATGACATCTTCTTGAGTTACTAATCCACTAAATGAGCCATATTCATCAAGAACAACTGCCATGTGGTTTCTGTTTTGAATTAATTCTTCAAAAAGTTGAGGTATTGGTTTGTTTCTTTTAGTTAAAACAATATTTCTTTTAATAGATTCTAAAGTTTCATTTCCTTTATTATTTATTAGGGCATCTAGAATATCTGTTTTTAAAACCAAGCCAATAATATTGTCGGATGATTTGGTATAGATAGGAATTCTAGAAAAACGAAGTTTTCTGTTTGCTTGGTAAAATGTTTCAATTGTCATTGCGCTATCTGCTACTTTTACAACGGTTCGAGGAGTCATAATGTCTTTAGCAAAAACAGAATCTAGACTTAAAAGATTTTTCAATACTTTAGATTCAGACTCTTTAAAGACACCTTCTTTTTCGGCAATATCTGCCATCGCAGAAAAATCATCTCTGCTTAAAATTGAAGCATGACCTGTTCCTCCAATTAGTTTTGTTGTTAATTGAAGTAGCCATAATATTCCTGTAATCTTTAAAGGGAAAATTAAAAGTTGCAAAGCACTCGTTGTGAAACTTGCTAATTCTTTCCAATATTTTGCACCTATTGTTTTAGGAATAATTTCAGATAGAATTAATATTAAAAATGTCATTATGGAGGAAACTATGGCTACAGCATTATTTCCGTTTCCGAATGTTTTCTCCGCTTGAACACCAACTAATATAGCACCAACAGTATGTGCAATAGTATTGAGTGTTAATATTGTAATTAGTGGTTTGTCAATGTCTGCTTTTATAGCTTCTAATTTTGAAGCAAAAGCTTTGCCTTCTTTTTTAGAAACGGTTATAAAAGTGTGAGTGACACTTAATAAAACAGCTTCAAGAATAGAACATAGGAAAGAAAAGAAAATTGAAATTACTGCATATATAATTAATAATGTCATTTAATAATTTTTTAAATTTCTAAAATACTTAATTATTATCGAGAAAGCAAGTAAAAAGAATTACCAGCCTACATATTTGGGAGGTTTAATTTCATTTAAGTTGAGGTAAACAATAATTTGTCCACGATGATGTGTAACATGATCTTGAAGTAAATTCAAGATTTGTAATTTAGTTTTTTGTCCTGCAAAAAAGTCAACCTTATCTTTTAAATCTTCAGGTTTTATGGTTTCAATTGTATTTAAAACAGCATTAAAGGAAGCTTCTAAAAGTTTTATTATTTCAGTTTTTGTGAGGGTAGATGCTTCTTTTGACTTTTCTATTTTTTCTGCACCAAAATAGCTAGTACTTAACCAATCCATATTTCCCTTAATATGTAATAATTGCTCAGCAAAAGACATTTCTCTTTCAGTAGGTTTGAATGTGTACTTCTCTTCTGGCATTGCTTCAGCGATTTCTAACAAATACTTTTTTGAGTTTTCCCATTTTTCTAAAAAGGCACTAATTGGGTCTTCTTGTGCCAATGCTGTAGAAAAAGAAATTATGGATAGAATAATCATAAAATATTTCATGGTGCATTAATTGTTTAAAATAGAGAGCCATAAATTTTAAGTCAATTTATGGCTCTCTAGGATCAATTTTATTTTAATAGTTTCACAATATCTTTTGCAAAATAGCTTGCAATAATATCTGCACCCGCTCTTTTAAAAGCAGTAGTTTGTTCAATCATTATAGCGTCATGGTCTAACCAACCTTTTTCTGCAGCAGCTTTTATCATGGCATACTCTCCAGAAACTTGATACACAGCTACAGGAACTTCACTCATATTTTTAATATCTCTAACAATATCTAAGTAAGCAATACCAGGCTTCACCATTACAATGTCAGCACCTTCTTCGATATCCATTCGGGTTTCTCTAATAGCTTCGTCACGATTGTGAAAATCCATTTGATAGGTTTTTTTATCTTTTGGAATATTTATTAAATCAACTGGGGCAGAATCTAAAGCATCTCTAAATGGACCGTAAAGAGCAGAGGCATATTTTGCAGAATAACTCATTATCCCAATATTAATAAAGTTTTCTTCTTCTAATAATTCTCTCATTTCTAAAATTCTTCCATCCATCATGTCACTTGGTGCAACAAAATCTGCACCTGCTTTTGCATGAGACAATGCCATTTCGGCTAAAAAACTAGACGAAGCATCATTAGCGACAAGTCCGTTTTCAATAATTCCATCGTGTCCATAAATAGAATAAGGGTCTAAAGCAACATCTGTCATAACAATCATTTCTGGAACTGCATTTTTGATTGTTTTAATAGCACGTTGCATTAAGCCATTTGGGTTTAGTGCTTCTGTACCTTTGTTATCTTTTAAATTATCTGGGACTTTCACAAAAATTAAAACCGATTTTAATCCCATTACCCAAAGTTCTTTTACTTCCTTTTCAAGTAAATCTAAACTATATCTAAAATAGTTAGGCATTGATGGAATTTCTTCTTTAATATTTTTCCCCTCAACAACAAATAGCGGCACAAGGAAATCATTTGGGGTTAATATCGTTTCACGAACTAAACTTCTAATAGATTCGTTTGTTCTTAATCTTCGATTACGTCTAAGTGGAAACATAATATATATTTTTAAACTTTGATGTGTAAATTTTGATTGACAAAGTTAACTAAATTTAGCCTAAAAAGATGGAGTTTAGTGGGTAAGTATTTAATGGTATAAACATAAAAATCAATAATTAATTCTAAATTTGCAAAATGGAAAAGTATATGGTTTTATGTTTATGTTTTTTCTTAACTAGTTGTTTTGAAATAACCGAGAGAATTAAACATAATAGCGATGAAAGCGGGAATTATAGTCTTGTCGTAGATTTTTCAAAATCTTGGTTAAGAACACGTTCTGCAATCTGGCTAGAAGAAGTTGATGGTGTAAGCATTCCAAGTGAACAAGATATAAAGGATAAATTAGCTAATTTTAGACAGTTAGCATCAAAAATAGAAGGTGTTTCTGGAATTACTACAAAGTATGATTTTAATAATTATATTTTCACTTTAAAATTCGATTACAAGAATATTGCGGCTTTAAATGCGGTGTTGAATAGCATGAACAAACAAGAAGCATTGACACATTTTAGTGGCACGACAGCAACGACGTTTGAAAGATTTGCGGCTTATCCTATTCCGAAAAATTTAATAAAAGATGATAATAAAAAAGAGGATTTGCAAGAGGCAAAGATTACATCTATTTATACTTTTGATAAAGAAGTTGTTAAAACTGGAAACCCGAACAGTAAAATTTCGAAAAACAAACACACAGTTTTTTTAAAGCATAATGTTTATAATGTTTTAAAAAACAACACAATAATGAATAATTCCATTTATTTTTAATTCTCGATTTATGAAAAAACGTTTTAATGTTTTATTACTATTAGCCAGTACTTGTATTTTTGGTCAGGTAGCACCAAAAGAGTTTGATTACTTTGTCCAATTTAATGGGAGTCAGTTTTCTAAGAAAGTGACACTTAATGAAATTATGAATCATAATGCTATTAAAAAAATAGCAAAAAAAGAAAAAGATTTTAATATTGAAGAATATACTGCCCTTATAAAAGAAGATAAGAATATTATTATTCATGGGAATTTTTCAGATAGTATTCCTTTTTATCAAATTACTATTCCTATTAAAAGCAGAGAAGAAGTGAGTGCATTTGTAATGCAAAAAATCAAGAATAATAGTGAAGAAATTTCAGACGAAGTAACTACTCAGATTGAAGATTATGATTCGTATTCGGTTTTTAATGCGACAAACAGCTCTGCTTCAATGGCTTGGAATAATGAATATTTGGTTGTTTTAGAGTTCATTAAACCAACAAATTCTAATTATAATGATCCTTATGAAATAGCAGCCTATGATGAAGAAATTTATGAAGTGGAAGAGGTAGAAGAAGAGTATGAGTTTGAAGAGGAAGAAATTGAAGACCCTGCTGAATATAGTATAGAAGAACTTCCACCGCCGCCACCTCCAGCTGGATATGAGGATTGGAATGAAGAAGAAGAATATGAAGCTGATGAAGCTGTTGTTGAGGCAACAGAAGACTATGATTATGAATACGATTATGAAGAGGAAGACAATGAGTATTTGAAACAATTAGAAGAGGAAAATGCGAAAAGAAAAGAGCTACAAAACGAACACATTAAATACCTTTTTAGTAATGGATTTGTTGCTCCTTTTTCAGAGAAAATAAATTCAAAAGCAGACATTTCTACTTGGGTTAATTACAAATCGGCATTTAGTTCGTTAAAAGGAATAGCAAGTTCTATGAGATATGTTTTTGGAAGAAATGCTTCATTTAGTGATGCAGGTGCAATGGAGAATTATATTAAAGGAATGAATTTTGATTTTTATTTTGATAATGGCACTGCTCGACTTGAAGAAGTGGTTGAGTATTCAAATTCATTAGCCGAAGTAGCAAATAAGATTTCGAATCGAAAAATCAATAAAAATATTTATAAGTATTTCCCGAGTAACGATCCTTTAGCATACATGACATATCATATTAACTCAAAGGAATTAATAACTAATTTTCCAAAATTGACCGAACAAATGTATAGTGGCAATCCATACTTTGGTCATGATGGGATGGATATTGTTGCAGATTTAATATCAACAATGATAGATGAAGAAGCTATTTCTACTCTTTTTGACGGTGATTTAAGTATGTTTTTACATGATTTTAAAAAACATGAATCAAGCTATATCACCTATGAATATGACGAAAATTATGATGAGGTTGAAGTTGAAAAAACAATCGAAAAAACGCTTCCAGTTTTCACAATGTTGTTTACATCTACTCACAAAACAATGGGTGACAAGCTTTTTGATTTAGGAGTTAGAAGAGGAGCGTTGATTAAAAGAAACGGATATTATGAGGTGAAAGGTTCTGGTGAAATGGGCGCTTTAAAATTGATAAAAGATAGAGATGTAATTGTAATTACAAATGGTCTTGAGTACCTTATTAATGGAAAAGGTTCTAATTTTTCTAAGAATATAATTAAAGATTCTAAGCAAAATTATATGTCAGCAAGTCTAAACATAAAAGATTTAATAGTTAAATATGTATCGAATGAAGACTTTGGAAAAGACACCACTAAGATGTTGAAAGTGAGTCAGCAGTTTGAAAAAGTTGCAATGAAATCATCTAAGAAAATGAAGGACAATAAGCAAAGTATAGAAATGATTTTGCATTCATCAAATTCAGATAAAAATATTATTTTACAAACATTAGACTTAATTGACTTTTTAAACAACTAATGATTTAAAATAAGCTTATAAAAAAAGCAGCAATTCCAAATGAATTACTGCTTTTTTTATAGTAAAAAACGGAGATGTATACTTAAAAAATCTTTTTTTCAAAAAGCTCAAAGGCTTTTTTAATTTTTTTATTTTCATTAAATCGATAACCGATAAAGAAATCGAGATATACTTTTGAATTTATGAGTTCCGCAGTTTTAGCGCTGTCATATTGATAGTCTCTATAATTGATTTTTATTCCCGAAAATAAGTTTTTATTATTATATCCTAATGAGAAATTGACATCAAAATTAATATTTAGATTAGTCGATTTTAAAGCAGTTTGTTTCTTTATCTGCTCTTCATAAAAATAGCTTTTAGAATTGTTCAAACCAATTCCTGGATGAAATCCAAGCGTAGTAAACCATTTTTTTCCCAACACAAAATTATACATATATCCATACTGTAAAATTGCGTCGAATGAGTTAACTTGAATTAGAGATTTTTCATTTTCATCAATTCTCCTCGATTTAAGTGTGTTAAAGTAATAACCTATTGATGGGATAAAACTTCCTGCATTTCTTATCTGCCTTTCAGTCATGTTTTCAAAAGCACGGTAAGAAAAATTATTATTCAAAATATAGAAAGTTTTACCTCCAATAGTTTTAATTTCTAAGTTAGGAAAAAGATCAATAGGCGTAAATTCATCTGGATGTTCTAAATAAAAACCTTTAATTACCTTATAGTCCACTTCTTGTCTCAATCTGTCATTATAGAAAAATTTAAAACTAAGATCCAATGTTTTTGTTTTTCCATAAGTAGCTTCATTGTTTGAAAAAAAATCGGGAGAGAACGAAACAAAAAGCCCTAAAAACTTGTAATCAAAAGACAAACGTAGTTTTGTTTTTTGATTAGGGATAAATTTACTCTCAGAATATGAAGTTGTATTTAAATTAGGAATAGTATAGTTGTCGACATCACCATTCAGATCTAATTTAAAAATCATTTTATCGAAATAGTTCACTCTATAGCTAGGGTCGTATTTATGTCTTTTAGCATGAAGTATTTCTCCTTCTTCTTGAGCAAAAGCAATATTTAAAAAAAACATAAAAAACAGTCCTAGGCACTTCATAGGAAAAACAAATAACTTTAAATTTAAATCCAATTGATAGGATTTTTTAATACTTTGATAAGTTTTTCTTCTTCACTATTGTCCTCAGGATGATAATCATACACCCATTGAACATGTGGTGGTAAACTCATTAAAATACTCTCTATCCTTCCATTTGTTTTTAGACCAAAAAGTGTGCCTTTATCATGAACAAGGTTAAACTCTACGTATCTTCCACGACGAATCTCTTGCCATTTGCGCTGTTCATTAGAAAAAATAAGTTCTTTTCTGCGTTCTACAATTGGCAAATAAGCGTCTAAAAAACTATTTCCAACTTCGGTCACAAAGTTATACCAATCGTCCATAGAAGTTGATTCTGTGGCTTTGCAATAATCGAAAAATAAACCACCAATGCCACGTGCTTCATTTCGGTGTGCATTCCAGAAATAATCATCGCATTGTTTTTTGTATTTTGGATAAAATTCAGGATTATGTTTATCGCAAGCAGTTTTACATGTTTGATGAAAATGCTTAGCATCTTCTTCAAACAAATAATAAGGTGTTAAATCTTGACCGCCACCAAACCAACTGTTGATTATGTTTCCATTAGCATCATACATTTCGAAATACCTCCAATTGGCATGAACCGTAGGGACCATTGGGTTTTTAGGATGTAAAACCAAACTTAATCCACAAGCAAAGAAATCAGCTTCACCAACATTAAACAATTTTTGCATAGAATCTGGTAATTTTCCATGAACAGCAGAGATATTAACACCACCTTTTTCAAAAACAGCCCCATTTTCTATAACACGAGTTCTTCCACCTCCACCTTCAGGTCTGTCCCATAAATCTTCACGAAATTTGGTTTTCCCATCAACTTCCTCTAAGCCTTTACAAATTTGGTCTTGTAAGTTTTGTATGTATGCGTAAAATTTATCTTTCATTAAAATAATAGTTTACTGTTATCAGTTAACAATTTTTAAAGTATTGCGGTTATTTTTCTTAATATTAGAAGATCATATTTATTATTCCTAGAAAAGCTAAAACTAAAAAAGGAATTGTAATGTATTCATAATCTGTATGATATTTTTTTTTATAAATTTTATTCAATATCAAGAGAATTATTGAAGTAATTATAGAAAATAGGATCGTAAAAATAGGCAGTCCAATCGTTAGATATCTTGCTCCACAAGGAGTTTCATTAGCAAATGATTTCATTTTGAATAAAAAGAAATATAACACATATAAACACCAAATTAAATAAAGTGTAATTGGTATTATATTTATTCTATTTTAAATTTTAATTCTCATTTAACCGTTAACTAATTCCTGAACACTATTTTCTTTTATACTCTTTAACTGCTTCTACAAATGCTTTTGCATGATCTACAGGAATGTTTGGTAAAATTCCATGACCAAGATTCACAATATAATTATCTGGTCCAAATTCATCAATCATTTCATGAACCATTTTCTTAATGACTGGTATTGGAGATAATAATCTTGAAGGGTCAAAATTTCCTTGCAATGTTTTCTTTCCACCAGTTAAATATCTTGCATTTCTTGGTGAACAAGTCCAATCTACACCAATAGCAGAAGCTTTAGATTTTGCCATATCATCAAGAGCAAACCAACAGCCTTTTCCAAAGACAATTACTTTAGTTTCTTGAGCAAGAGCTTCCACAATTTGGTTAATGTAGTTCCAAGAAAACTCTGTATAATCTGTTGGGGAAAGCATTCCGCCCCATGAATCAAAAATTTGTACAGCATTTACACCATGCTTCACCTTTTCTTTTAAATAAAGAATAGTTGTATCAGTAATTTTTTGTAGTAATATGTGTGCAGCTACTGGATTAGTAAAGCAGAAACCTTTTGCTTTGTCAAAACTTTTAGAACCTTTTCCTTCAACTGCATAACAAAAAATTGTCCACGGGGAGCCTGCAAAACCAATCAAAGGCACTTCGTTATCTAGCTTTTCTTTTGTCATGTCAATAGCATCCATCACATAACCTAATGTTTCATTAATGTCTGGAATAAACACATTGTCAACATCACTTGCTTTACGAATTGGGTTGGGTAAAACAGGTCCGATTCCATCTTCTAATTCTACATGAATTCCCATAGCTTGAGGAATTACTAAAATATCTGAGAATAAAATCGCAGCATCAGGCTTAACAATACGTATTGGCTGTACAGTAATTTCAGAGGCTAATTCTGGAGTTTTACAACGTGTGAAAAAGTCATATTTTTCTTTGATTGCCATAAATTCAGGCAAATACCTACCTGCTTGACGCATCATCCATACCGGAGGTCGTTCAACAGATTCATTATTTAGGGCTTTTAAAAATAGGTCGTTTTTAATCATAATTTTGTTATTTTAAACTAGCAAGAATTTTAAACTCTTATTGCTTTTTTATGTATAATATTTTAGTACTTCTTCAATTACATTTTCAACAGATGGTTGATTTGTAATTTTTATTTTTGTCGTTTTGTTTTCTAATGCTTTTGCAGTAGTTTTTCCAATACAAAAACAAACTTCGTTTTTTAATTCATTTTTTTTTAAATAACTAAAAACTCCAGAGGGACTAAAGAAAAGTATGCCATCAAAATTGAGTTTTAGTTTATGTGGTTTTAATATAGTTTCATAAACCGTAATTTCATTATAAATAATGTCATTATCATCTAGTATTCTTGGTAAATCGTTTCTTCTTAGGTTTCCAGAAAAAAAAGTAAATGTTTTGTCTTTATGTTTTTCAACAATAAAATTTGCCAATTCTTCTGCATTTTCCCTATACCCAATTATAGCAAATCCTTTTTTCTCTAAATATCTCTTTGTTTTGTTTCCTACGCAAATACATTTCTTTTGACGAATTGAACTAGTGTTTTTTAAAATACTTTTTACAGCATTTTTACTTGTGAAAAGCAAAACGTCATTTATTGTATTCGTTTCAAATGGAATAGTTTTTGTTTTGATGAAGTTTTTAGTTACAATTTGTATCTTATTATTTTCAAATATTTTTTTTTGAGGTTTAGTAAGTTTTTTTGTAGCTAAAATAGTCGTCATTTTAGATATTTTTGTTTCTTAAATCCAACTCTTCTTGCCCCATGCAATACATTTCAATATCTTTATTATAACCATATACTACTAAAATATCGTCTTCTTCAACTATTGTTTCAGGAGTTGTTCTTCCAATAGTTTCTCTAGTAATTGTTTTTTTACCAATTAAATTTCTTTTTTCTTTTTTGCGAATAATAGTGATGAGTGTTAAACTATATTTATCGATAGAGTCCAATTCTTCTAGAGTTTTACCAAAAAACTCTTTTTTAGCTTTCACTTCAGAAATGGTATAATTATTATCTAATTGGTAATTTTCTAATGTGGATTTAAAATTAATTTGTTTTGTTAAACGATCAGCAGAGTCTTGTTCAGGATGAATAATGCTGTGAATTCCCATTGCTTCAAGAACGGTATCATGAATAGGGGATAAAGCACGACTTATAATCTTTACATCACTCAGCTTTTTAATAATTGCTGTTGTAATGATAGCAGCACCTTCATTTTCACCAATGGCTACAACAACTTTGTCTGCATCTTTCAATGGAACAGCATCATAGGCAAGTTCATTAGTAGAATCCATACAAATAGCATGAGAAATTTTATCTTTAACAAGATTTATTTTATCCATTTGTTTGTCAATACCTATAACTTCATTTCCTGTTTCGGTTAAACTTAAAGACAAAGACATACCGAAATTTCCAAGTCCAAAAACGATTATTTTCATTTGAAACTTTTTTAGTTAATCAAAATATTTTCTTTTGGATACTCATAAAATTGATGGTTTAATTGACGTAATAAACCAATCATTAAATTGAGCATTCCTATTCTTCCAATAAACATTACGCCAATAATAACATATTTACTGGGCTCAGATAATGTTGGTGTGAAGTTTAAACTTAAACCCACGGTACTATATGCTGAAAAGCACTCAAAAACTACTGTCAGAATTGGTGTTTCTTTTGGCTCAAAAATAAGGATAGCCATTATAGATATTCCAATAACGATTAATGAAATGCATAAAATTGCAAAAGCTCTTGAGGTTGATTCGCTACTAATTCTTCTTCCGAAAATTTGAATTCTACTTTTTCCTCTTGCCACCGAAAATATATTTAATGTAGCAAGTGCAAACGTACTTGTTTTAACCCCTCCACCAGTTGAGGCTGGGGAAGCACCTATCCACATTAGAAAAATTATAAACAATAAAGAAGGTACTGTGCATTGTGTGAAATCGACCGTATTGAACCCTGCTGTTCTAGGAGTAACCGAATTAAATGCAGCATTTGTTATTTTACCAAAAAGAGTTTTATGTTCTAGTAATGTATTGTTGAATTCTGAAACAAAAAGAAAAACCCAGCCAGAAAACAACAAAATTATAGTAGTATAAATAACTATTTTGGTGTTGATTGTTATTACGGGTACTTGTTTGTGAATTAGTCTTTTATCAAATAGTTCTAATAGGTGTGTTTTTAAATACTTAAAGAAGTTAAAAACGATATTATGTCCTAAACCTCCGAAAATAATTAGTATCATTATTATCCATTGGAAGAAATAATGAAAGCGAATAGATTCATCATAGAGCCCATTTGAAAAAATTGAAAAACCTGCATTACAAAATGCAGAAATGGAATGAAAAATTGAAAAGAAAAATTTATTTTCAATAGCATAATTATTTATGATAGAGCTGTAGATAAAACCCGCACCAACTAATTCCACACCGACTGTAAAGATAACAACATTTAAAGCAGCTCTAAAGACATCTCTAAGCCCTTCTGTTGCAATAAAATCTTTAGTATTTAACCCTTCTTTAAATGAAGAACTTCCTCTAAAAAAGAAGGCAAAGAAAGAAGTGAACGTTAAAATTCCAATTCCTCCTAATTGAATAAGGACTAATATGATAGATTGTCCAACAGTTGTGAAATCTTTACCAGTATCTACAACTGCCAAACCAGTCACACATACAGCACTAGTAGCAGTGAAAAGAGCATTTGTGAAACTAATACCGTTTGTAGTTGCACTTGGAAGCATTAATAGAAAAGCACCAGAAAGACCTAAAATTATGAAACTTCCAACAAAAACTATGGCTGGATTAAAGTAAATGTCATAAATGTGACGAACTAGGACTAATAATCTTAAAAGAAAGTAAAATATTAAACCACCTTCTAAGAAAGGTTTTATTTCTTGGAGAATATAATGGTAGCTAAAATCATTATTAAGCAAGGCTATTATCCCAGATGTTATCAACAAAAATGAAATGAGAACCATATTTACAAGAGCTACTTTTTTATTACTCTTGTATTTGTAAACAAAAAATTTAAAAGTATTAAATACAAGTAAAAAGAAAGTAAGTATTAATAGACCAACAACATGTGGCGTATTCAGGTTTTCTCCGAAATCATATCCGAAATCAAATACAATAAAAAGTAATACAATGATGTCAAAAAAGCGATAAATATAATTGAGTAAAGATTCTCTTTCCATTGTTATAGTGATTTATTTCACTTTTAGGGTTGCTCGAAGTTTCTCCATAAGGAGATTGCCTCCTTTAGTTAAAATTTCTGTAGCACAGTTTTTTCCAAAAAAATGATACTCGTCAAAATTACAACTTTTTTTGATTGTATAGTTTTCTTTTCCGTCTAAAGAATGCAATACCCCTTCAAAATCTATTTTGTCTCCATTTGTTTTCGCCAAAGCACCAATTGGAGCCGTACAACCACCTTCTAAAGTTCTTAAAAACTGTCTTTCGATGAATGTGCAAATTTCAGTTTCTTTATGATTTAACTGAGCAAGTGCTTTTTGTGAATAGGTATCGTTTTCCATTGCAACCACCAACATAGCACCTTGAGCTGGAGCAGGAACCATCCAGTCTAGGTTAATATAGGTTTCTGGCTTTAAATTGATGCGTTCTAATCCTGCAGCTGCAAAAATAGCTCCATTCCAATTGTTGTCCTTTAATTTTTGCATTCTGGTATTCACGTTTCCTCTTAAATCTTCAACCTGATGAGAAGGATACTTGTGCAACCATTGTGCTTTTCTTCTTAAACTTCCAGAAGCTATAGTACCTGATGTATTTAAAAAATCTAAATTTCCTTTGTGTACAAGGATATCTAGTGTATTGGCTCTTTCTAAAACGGCTGCTTGAACAATTCCAGTAGGTAATGAGGTAGGAACATCTTTCATAGAATGCACTGCTATATCAACCTCTCCTTTAATCATGGCAACGTCTAAGGTTTTTGTGAAAATACCTGTAATGCCTAATTCATATAAGGGTTTATCCAAGATTAAATCACCAGTAGATTTTACGGCAACTATTTCAGTCGAATACCCTAATTCGATTAATTTCTTTTGGACAGTATGTGCTTGCCAAAGGGCTAATTCGCTATCTCTTGTTCCTATGCGTATTGTTTTTTCTGACATTCTATATAAATGGAATAATTTTAATTGTTTAGGCGAAATACTTTTTCAATCCATTCAATACTTTCATCAACCATAGTGTCTTCATCTTTTAAGTGATTGGCAAAATGTGTAGTGATCTTTTGAATGATTCGATTGCTTATTATTTCAGCTTGCTCTTCATTAAAATTTTCTAGCTTTTTACGTTGGTAATTTAATTCTGATTGTTTTATTAATGCTAATTTTTCTTTCAGCGAGTGTATCGTTGGTGCAAATTTTCTAGCTTTTGTCCAACTTAAAAATTCTTCAATTATTTCTTCTATAATTGATTCTGCAGCAGGGATGTGCAATTTCCTCTTTTCTATTGTTTCATCCGTTACTTGTGAAAGATAATCCAAATGAACTAAAGTGACCCCTTCTTTATTTGAGACATTACTGTTTACATTTTTTGGGATTGACAAATCTAGAATTAAAAGCGGTTTTTTTAATTTTAAAACTTCTGCATCTATTGTTGGGTTTTGTGCCCCTGTAGCAACAATGAGAACATCAGCTTTTTGTATTTCTAATTGTAAATCGGCATATTCTTTAACGCGAAGGTTAAATTTTCCAGCAATTTTTTCGGCTTTTTCTTTTGTTCTATTAATAAGAACAATATGGTCGTTTTTTGTATGTTTTACTAAGTTTTCACAAGTATTCCTGCCTATTTTTCCTGTGCCAAATAATAAGATATTTTTATTGCCAATATCTTCTACATTATTCATGATATATTGCACAGAAGCAAAAGAAACTGAAGTAGCTCCTGAACTAATTTCTGTTTCATTTTTAACTCTTTTGCTCGCTTGAATTACAGCATTTACTAAACGTTCTTTATAGGAATTTGCTAGACCAAGTTTCTTGCTTTCAATAAAGCTAGATTTAATTTGCGAAATAATTTCAAAATCTCCTAGGATTTGACTGTCTAAGCCTGTACCAACTCTAAAAAGATGATTAATGGCTTCTTTGTTTTTATATACATAGGCAACTTTTTGAAAATCTTCTACAGTGCCATTACTGTTTTCGCATAATAATTTGATTAACTGAAATGGGTGTTGAGAAAAACCATATATTTCAGTTCTATTACAAGTTGAAATTAAAATTAAAGATTCTATTCCTTCTTCTTTTGCTTGAAGAAGTAAGCTTTCTTTACTCTTTTCATCTAAACTAAATTTTCCTCTCATTTCTGCATCAGCTTTTTTATAGCTTAGCCCAACGGCATAAAAAGTAGTATGTTTCAGTCCTGTAATAGTATCCATAAATTGTACTTTGCTTAAAGTAGAACAAAATTAACATAGACCTTTTTATAAAAGTAACGCTCAAAGTACTTTTTGTGTCGATTGCAGAATTTTTATGAAAATTATGTTGTGGTTTTATATTTTGACCTATTTTTGTAGTATAATAGCCTGTTGAGAATTTATTTATTTATAACGAATCTAAATAAACAAATATTTAAAGGTTCAAAATCATTCTAAAAAAATAACGCTATGAGTTCTTTTGAAGAAATAAAAATAGAGCAAGATTTTACATTACTTCGTTTTCAAAATGATACAGAAATAATGGAAAGAATTGAAAAACAAGTTAAAACAGGATTGATTCAATTTCATTTTAACTTGAAAGGGAAAGCGAAATTTATTTTTAATCAGAGAAGTTATGCTTTAGATTTAAATGAAGAAAAATCTTTATTACTCTATAACCCTCAAAAAGAATTACCATTACATTTGGAAGTAAACCCTAAAACATGGGTAATTTCTGTTTTAATTTCAATCAAGAAATTCCATGCCTTATTTTCAAATGAAGCCGAAGTTATTCCTTTTTTAAGTCAAGAGAATTTAGATAAAAAATATTATGGAGAAGAAGACATTAGTCCTTCCATGGCAATAGTTCTCAATCAAATATTTCATTACAATCAAAATTCATCTATTAAAAATCTCTATCTTAAAGGGAAAGGATATGAGTTGATGAGTTTGTATTTTAATCAGAATGAAGACCCTAATGCAGAACATTGTCCGTTCTTGATAGATGAAGAAAACGTACTTAAAATAAAAAAAGCCAAGGAAATTGTAATTGAGAACATGGCAGAACCACCTGGCTTGCAAGAATTAGCAGACAAAGTTGGTTTAACATTGAAAAAATTAAAAGTAGGTTTTAAGCAAATCTATGGAGATAGTGTGTATAGTTTTTTGTTCGATTATAAAATGGAGTTTGCCCGAAAGATGTTAGATTCAGGATCCTATAATGTTAATGAAGTAGGCTTGAAAGTTGGGTATAGCACTTCAAGTCACTTTATAGCGGCCTTCAAGAAAAAATTTGGGATAACACCAAAAAAGTATTTGATGAATCTGAATTTGAATGTTTAGTCTAATATCAATTTATTAAATAGAGCAATAGATAAAAAAAAATGAAGTAACCGATTTTTAAAAAAGAGATTAGTTACTTTTATCGAAGATTTAAAAAAAGAAAATAAAAGAAAATAATAATGAAAGGAGTATTATTAGTAAACTTAGGTTCACCAGAAAGTCCAACACCTAAAGACGTTAAACCTTATTTGGATGAGTTTTTAATGGATAAATATGTAATAGATGTTCCATTTTTATTGCGCGCTTTATTGGTTAGAGGAATTATTTTGCAAACAAGACCAAAAAAATCTGCAGCAGCATATAAAAAAATATGGTGGGAAGAAGGCTCTCCTCTTATTGTTCTTTCAAAAAGAATGAAAGAAAAAGTAGAAAAAGATGTTAGTGTTCCTGTTTCATTAGCCATGCGTTATGGAAATCCTAGTATAGAATCTGGTTTACAGGAATTGAATGACAAAGGGGTAACAGAAGTATTGTTGTTTCCATTATATCCGCAACACGCAATGGCTTCAACTGTCACAATTTTGGTTTTAGCAGAGGAAATCCGCAAAAAGAAATTTCCTCACATGAGTTTTACCATTGTTCCTGCATTTTACAATCAAAAAGATTATATTAGAGATTTGTCAAATTCAATTAAAAAGCATTTAGAAGGATTTGATTATGATCATTTATTGTTTTCATATCACGGAATTCCAGAGCGTCATATTAGAAAAACAGATGTTACAAAAAGCCACTGTAAAATAGATGGAAGTTGTTGTAACACTCCATCACCAGCTCATGAATTTTGTTATCGACACCAATGTTTTGAAACAACAAAACAGGTCGTAGCATTTTTAGGCATTGAAGAGGGTAAATATAGCGAAACTTTTCAATCACGTTTAGCTGGTGACAAATGGTTAATGCCCTATACAGATGTGGAAATTAACAAAATGCCAGAAAAGGGGATAAAAAAACTAGCCGTAGTTACACCTGCCTTTGTTGCAGATTGTTTAGAAACATTAGAAGAGATTGCAATGGAAGCAAATCATCAATTTAAAGAACATGGAGGTGAAGAATTTAGAGCAATTCCTTGTTTAAATGATGATGATGATTGGTGCAAAACATTGAGCCGTTGGATTGATCAATGGGCTTTTCAAAATAAAGATCAAAAAGTATAATGGCAGTTTCTTCTAAAGAATTAGGATCATTAGACATAAAAAAATTATTGATTAAACAATCTGTACCTGCTTCAATAGGTATATTGTTTATGTCGATTAACATATTAATAGACACTATCTTCGTTGGACAGTGGATAGGTTCATTGGCAATAGCAGCTGTTTCAGTGGTATTGCCAATTACTTTTTTAATTTCTTCCTTAGGAATGGCACTTGGCATTGGAGGAAGTTCTATTATTTCAAGAGCTCTTGGAGCCGAAAACAAAGACAAAGCACTACAAACATTTGGGAATCAAATAATGATGACTGTTTTTCTTGCGGTGTTATCTGTAGTCGTTGGATTTTTCTATTCAGATGAAGTTTTGTTACTTTTTGGAGCAAATGGTGCAATAAAAGAACCTGCAAAAGCGTTTTTTATGCCTGTACTTTATGGGGTGCCTTTTTTAGCACTTTGCATGATGGGAAATGCGGTAATTAGGGCAGAAGGCAAACCTAAATTTGCAATGATTGCCATGATAATTCCTGCATTTAGTAATATTATTCTAGATATCATCTTCATTAAATTTTTAAAATTAGGAATGTTTGGAGCAGCATTGGCTACCTCGATTTCTTATTTTATGTGTTTTGCATTTATTCTTTGGTTTTTTATCTATAAAAGTGAGTTAAAACCAAAATTCAAACATTTTTTACTGCAACAAAAAATTATTTCAGAAATTACTTCTTTAGGGTTTGTAACTTTTTCAAGACAAGGTGTTGTAGCAGTCTTGTCAATAATTTTAAATCATACTTTGTTCGTTCATGGCGGAGAAGATTCTGTAGCTATCTATGGTATTATTAGTAGAATGTTAATGTTTGCATTATTCCCAATTTTAGGAGTAACACAGGGTTTTTTACCAATCGCAGGATATAATTATGGAGCCAAACAATATGCTAGAGTGAGCGAAACCATTTCAACATCTATAAAATGGGCAGCTTTTTTAGCAACCATAATTTTTGTATTCATACTTGTATTAGCTAGTCCTATCGTAGCAATTTTTACAAAAGACGCAAAAATAATTGCAGAAACGCCAAATGCTTTGCGTATTGTTTTTGCAGCTTCTCCAATTATTGCGATTCAATTAATTGGAGCGGCCTATTTTCAAGCTGCAGGAAAAGCCATTCCAGCACTCTTGCTAACACTTACTAAACAAGGCTTTTTCTTAATTCCATTAGTTCTTGTTTTACCAAATTATTATGGTATTTTTGGAGTATGGATTTCTTTTCCAATTGCAGATGTTCTAGCAACATTAGTTACAGCCTTCTTTTTACGAAGTGAAATGAAGAGGAAATTAGTTTAATAGTGGAGAGATTTCAAAACGAAAAGGGTGTTAATATTACAAAAAGCAATATTAAGTGAAAGACAAAAGGGAATCAATTTTTTAGACTCTTAACAAATAAATTTATATATAAATGAAAAAATATTTTATACTTTTTATTGTTTCTGCTTTTTTGATTTCTTGTACAATGCCAAAATATATTTTTGATAATAAAGGACAATCTACAGGTGTCGATTTTAGAACAGGAAAATGGTTATTAAACGAAATAGATGCTCCTTCAAATGTAGAAGATCAATTAACAGCATTGGCTCTTAAAGATTTTAAAGGCTTTCTCAATGATAGATTAGTACTTGTTAATGAAGCAAAAGGATTATTGCTGCCAAGAAAAATAGATGTTAATCCCGATAAAAAAGCATTAGAAGATTTAAAAAAAGGAACAAATTTTGATTTTTTCATTACTATAAAAGCTTCAAAAATTAAAGAAGATTTTGGCTCGGTAGATTTAACTCCAAGTAGATTTAATAATGGAGGAACGAATCAAAGTGAAGTACTTTTAGAAATTTATGATTTAAATCTTGCTCAAATTATCTACTCACAAAGAGTAATCGGATCAACAGAATTATCTCAGGACAAACAAGATGTACATTTCTCAAAATCTTCCCGTTCACTTTTAATCGGGGCATATAAAAAGCTGATAAAAGATATAGAGAAAAAATCTATAAAATAAATACAATGGAATATAATTATATAAAATCACTTCATCTAATTTTTGTTATAACATGGTTTGCTGGACTTTTTTATATTGTTCGTTTGTTTGTTTATCATGCAGAAGCGAAACTAAAAGCTCAACTAGAACAAGATATTTTAATAAAACAATATCAATTAATGCAATATAGATTGTGGTATATTATTACTTGGCCAAGTGCCGTGTTAGCGAGTCTATTTGCTTTTTATTTATTGTATTTAAACCCAAATTGGCTATCTCAATCATGGATGCATGTTAAATTGGCATTTGTTTTGCTACTCTATATTTATCATTTAAAATGTCATCAAATATTTAAACAATTGCAAAGAGATGAAGTTAAACACAGTTCTAATTTCTTTAGAATCTGGAATGAGGGAGCTACAATTATCTTATTTGCGGTTGTTTTTTTAGTAATTTTAAAAAGTGCAATAAATTGGGTTTTTGGTGTAGTGGGTATCATTACTTTTTCTGTTTTGATAATGCTAGGATTTAAATTTTATAAACGAGTTAGAGAAAAAAATAAAGAATAGTATATATCGTGTTTACGTTAAAAATAAAAAAATTATCACTTCGAGTAAGAATATTTTTATCAATGATATTCTTAACCCTAATTGCATCTATTTTAATTGCATTGGTATCCTATTATCAATTTAAAAAAGAAGCTAGAGAATACCATCAAGACAGATTAGAGCGTAAAGAAAATGCGATTATTGAGAATATTAATTATGTTCTAAACAATACGACCTATCTCTTGACTACCGAAAATATTCAGTATATTTTTAAAGAGAAAATTCACGAATTGGCAGATATTCATAGTTTAGAAATTAATTTTTTCGATTTAGACGGAAATCTATTAATATCGTCCAAACCTGTTTTTAAAATGGATAGTATTAAACCAAAAATTAATTCATCAACTTTAAAAATATTAAGAGGAACAATAGAGAAAAGATATGTTGAATTTACAAAAATTGACGGACTTCCTTATCGATCTTCTTACAGTTATATAAAAGACAATAAGTTTAAACCATTAGCTATTTTAAACCTTCCTTATGAAGAAGACACTGAATTTTATGACAATGAAATTCGAAACTTTTTAATTCGCTTTAGTCAGGTCTATTTCTTAATGTTTCTAATAGCTATTTTTCTATCCTATTTTTTATCAAGCTATATTACAAAGTCACTTAAAATAATATCAGACAAAATACAGGAAACAAACTTTAATCAACAAAATCAAAAAATTGAGTTAGAAGAAGGCAGTAGAGAAATTAATCTTTTAATAGAATCCTATAATAGTATGGTTGATAAATTAGAAGATAGTGCCACAAAGTTAGCACAAAGTGAGAGAGAACAAGCTTGGAGAGAAATGGCAAAACAAGTTGCACACGAAATTAAGAACCCATTAACACCAATGCGTTTAACCGTGCAAAGTTTTCAAAGGCGTTTTGATGAAACCGATCCTAAAATTAAAGAAAAGTTAGATGATTTTTCAAAAACCTTAATACAACAAATCGATACGATGAGTTCCGTTGCAAGTGCATTTTCAAATTTTGCTTCCATGCCAGCACAACAAAATGAAACATTAAATGTTGTTAAAATTGTGCAATTGGCACTGGAAATATTTAATGAAGATTTTATTAAATATTCTTATGTAGAAGAAGAAATAATTGCTAGATTAGATAGAACACAATTAATTAGAGTCATCACTAATTTGGTTAAAAATGCGATACAATCTTTACCAGAAGAACAAGAAAACAAATCGGTCTTGGTTCGCATTTTTAAAGAAGATAATGAAGTTAAAATAGAAGTGAGAGACAATGGAAAGGGTATTTCAGAAGAAAATAAAGCAAGAATTTTCGAGCCAAAATTTACTACAAAATCCAGTGGAATGGGGCTAGGACTTGCCATCATTAAAAAAATAATTGAAAACTATAACGGAAGAATAACCTTTGAAAGCCAAGAAGGAGTAGGAACCACTTTCCTAGTTTGCTTTCCAATAACATCATAAATAGAATAAAAATGGAGAATATTTTAATTGAAAAACAAGAAAACATTGCAATTGTAACCATTAATAGACCAGAAAAGTTAAATGCTTTAAATAAAGCAACAATTTTTGAATTGCATGAAAGCTTTAAAATGCTAAATGAAGATGCAACAATAAAAGCAATCATTATTACTGGTAGTGGTGAAAAAGCATTTGTTGCAGGAGCAGATATATCAGAATTTGCTCATTTTTCGGAAGAAGATGGAGGAAAATTAGCAGCGAAAGGACAAGAATTATTGTTCGATTTTGTAGAAAATTTAAGTACACCAGTTATAGCTGCTGTAAACGGTTTTGCGTTAGGAGGAGGTTTAGAGTTAGCAATGGCTTGTCATTTTAGAGTAGCTTCCGAAAATGCAAAAATGGGATTACCAGAAGTAACATTAGGTGTAATTCCAGGATATGGAGGTACACAGCGTTTATCGCAATTAGTAGGCAAAGGAAGAGCAATGGAAATGATAATGACAGCAGGAATGATAGACGCAGTTGCAGCAAAAGAAAGTGGCCTTGTTAATCATGTTGTTGCACAAGCAGAATTAATAGAATTTACAAAAGGGATAGCCTCTAAGATTGTTAGAAATTCTAGTACAGCTATTTCTAAAGCCATTCAAGCGGTAAATGCAAATTTTAAAGACGGTGTAAACGGTTTTGAAGTTGAAATTGAGAATTTTGGAGCTTGTTTTGGAACCGAGGACTTTAAAGAAGGAACAACTGCTTTTTTAGAAAAAAGGAAAGCTAATTTTAAATAGAAAGAAGACTATATTTTAAAAAAGGCTATTTGAAATTTTCCAAACAGCCTTTTTGTTTTTTTAGATAATGTAGTATAAATAATTATAGTAAAACAATTTACTTACCTTTTTTTATACTAATGAAAGATCATTAATATTTTGAAGCAAATCGATAAGTATATTTTTTTCTGATTGAACACTCATGCTAAATAAATTTATAAAATAAATGTACAAAAAAACAATCTTCTAAAAACTACTCTACCATTTTCTGCAACTGGGCAATTAAAACATCTTTGTCTTTTAAACGGGCTTCATACAATTCAATGATTTTTGCAGTTTGTTCTTTGCTTTCTTGATATAGATTTTGAACTTCTTGATGACCAATTAAAGTGCTATTGTCGTGATTGTTATTTTGGTTATAAATGATATTAGGAGCTACTTCTAGAATATCTTTCACTGGCGTTTCTAATATCTCAGCAATCTTAAACAAACGTTCTACAGAAAGTTTAGTTTCTTGTTTTTCTATTTTAGAATAGGCAACTTGACTAATATCGAGCATGTGTGCCATATATTCATGCGAATAGCCTTTCTCTTTACGAATATCTTTTATTTTTTCTATTACATTTTCCATAACCTACACTTATTAATAACACATCAAAAGTAATGAAAATATTTTTAAAGTTATTGAAACCTGTGTGATTTTTATTCAAATTTGTAAAACAAAATATATCTGCAGATAAACTTTTGTAACTATAAAAAAATGTATAATTTTAAAATCTAAGAAAATGAATTTAGAAAATTTAAATTTAGTAGAGCTAAATGCTCAAGAAGTACAAGAAACTGAGGGTGGTTTTTGGTGGGTTGATTGGTTAATAAATGTAGGTAGCCCTTCGATACCTTCATTTGATTATAGTAATGAGCTATTTTTGCAAGGACCCCATACTGTATAGTTAAAAACTTAAAAAACCTAAAAAAAACTTAGCAAAATATTTTGCTAAGTTTTGCAATTTATAAAAATGGATAAAATAAAAGAAATCAAGAAGGTTTTTACAGATAACTTGCAAAAACAAAGAATGAAAGACAGAAAAATAAGTTTCCTAAGGCTTGTTCTTTTTTTTATAATGATATTCTTTTTTTATAGTTTGGCAAATAACGTAGATAATTATTATTACCAATTTTTTTTAACACTTTCTTTTTTTTCTTTTATTTTTTTACTCTTTTATGCAAGTTCTATTTCAGAAAAAATGAAGTTTTACAAAAATGTAATAATGGTATGTGTAGATATTGAAGAAGGAAAAAAAATAAATGAAATTCAGGAGTTTAGTGACCATCCTTATGATAAGGATCTTGATATACTGGGAACCAATTCTATTTTTTCTTTTCTCAATATTACTCAAACATATTACGGTTATAATGCATTAAAACATTCCTTGCTTTATCCAATTTTAGAACCTGAAACTATTCTTCAAAAGCAAGAAGCAATAAAAGAATTATCAAATGATATTGAATGGAATATTTTATTTCTTGCCAAAGCCAAGGAAGCAAATGAAAGAGAATACATTGATACTTCCTTTAAATTTTATTTAGGAAATACAAGAAAAACATTATTGTCTATAGCTATACCTATAATCAATGTTTTAATTTTATTCATATTCCTATTTTTAAATATCTCTATATTTAGTGTTACTATTTTATTGTTTCCAATACTATCTTATTTATTGGTTAATAGACTTTATGGAAGAAAAATAAAAAAACAATATACAAATGCAAATCTTAAGGCAAATGAAATAAATATTTATTCTTTATTGTTTAAGTCAATCGAAGAAAAAAAGTTTAATGCAAAGAAAAATAATAATTTAAAAGATAAGTTCAATGATGGTTTAATTGCTTCCAAGTCGATAGAAAAACTATTTAAGCTTCTTAATTATTATGAAAACAGGAAGATACCAATTGTTGGAATTCTTTTAAATATTTTTGTTTTATGGGATTTACAATTTGCTTATAGAATTGAAAACCATCTTAAAGAGATAAAGAGTAAGTTTCCTGTTTGGTTAGAAATGATGGGAGAATTTGAATCTTTAATAAGTTTTAGTATTTATGCTCAAAAAAACCCAGAGTTTGTTTATCCTGTTATCTCTCTACAACCAGGGTTTTATGATTTTAAAAATTTTTCACATCCACTTTTAGAAAAAAACACAAGAGTTTTAAATGATTTTAGAGTTGATAAAAATAATAATATTTCAATAATAACAGGAGCTAATATGACTGGTAAAAGTACTTTTTTAAGAAGTATTGGAGTTAATCTTGTATTAGCTATGAATGGAGCCCCAGTTTGCGCAGATAAATTCACTTTCTTCCCTTCAAATATTTTTAGTAGTATGAGGACGAACGACTCATTGACAGATGGGAGTTCTTATTTTAATGCAGAGATAAAAAGATTAAGGCAATTAATTGAAAAATTAAATAGAGAAGAACCTCAATTTATCATTTTAGATGAAATTTTAAAAGGCACTAATTCAATAGATAAACTAAACGGTTCAAAACTTTTTATTGAAAAAATTATCAAAACAAAGGCAAAAATAACAGGTATTATTGCTACACATGATATTGATTTAACAAAAATGGTTGAAATTTATCCTGATAATATTCAAAATTTGTGCTTTGAATTGCACCAAGAAAACGGAGAATTGGTTCCTGATTATAAATTAGTATCTGGTGTAACGCAAACAATGAATGCTATAAGGTTATTGAAAGAGTATAAAATAATTGATTAGTTTTTTTAACAAAAAATATATTGTACAAAATAATTTTTTAGGTTTGATTTACTATATACAAGATTAAAATTTGGTCTATTAATGCACACATGTTTTCTAACTTAATCCCTTTTATAATTTTTATACTTAAAAACGATGGCTAAATCAAGAAAAGTGAAGTATTATTTTTTTGGGTTTCATAAATCATTAATGTTTTTTAATTAACTTCAGGGTTCTATTCTATATTTTAATAGAATTAAATGTTATTGAAATTGTTGGTTATAAATAGGGTAATAGTTATGAATATTTCAGATTTTTATTATTTTCTAAAATCCCCCAGATATTTATCTGCACAAGCTACTACAATAAAAGAAAAGACATTGATTTTTACAATATTGTTTGTAATTGTTTATGTGTTGTCGGTAACAATTACTATTTTTAACCAGCTTGTTTTTAGTATTATAGATGATAATGTTTCGACAAAAACATTTCAACAGCTAAGTGCTAAATTGTTTAATGACTATTCTTTGTTTAATTATTTCTATATTCTTTTTTTAGGACCACTTTTAGAAGAGTTAATATTTAGACTTCCACTTAAATATAAGAAAATAAACTTTATTATTTCTTTTTCCATATTAACACTCTTGTTTTTAGGTGGGGAATTTTATTCAACATTTTACTCATGGAGAACAGCTTTAATAAAGACAGGAACAATTCTGTGTGTTTTTTTGTTTTTTTTCTGGATTAAGCAATCTCTGATTGATAAAGTAGTCACAAAATATTATACTATTTTTTTTTATTTTTTGTCAATTGCTTTTGCTTTTTATCACATTTCCAATTATGATAGTATATTACCAGATAAATATATATGGCTAATACCACTATTAATCTTGCCTCAATTTATTTTGGGTATTTTTACCAGCTACATAAGATTAAAAAACGGTTTTTGGTGGGTTTTTTTTATGCATGTATTCTTTAATTCTCCCTCTGTGATATTATCTTTGTTAATGTTATTTTTAAATAAAAGGTAGTAAAATGGAGAAGATTGAAATAGTTAAATCATCAATAGGCTTAGGAACAGTTTTAGCTGTAACCATTTCTTGGAGTCTAAATAAATCTTTATTTTGGGCAATTTTTCATGGTTTATGTGGCTGGTTATATATCATTTACTATGCTATTGGCAACCCTAATAATGATAATTTAGATGAATGACCATTATTTAAAAAACTAAAAAATTATACTATACCTTGTTTGCAAAAGTACTTTGTGCCATTTTTTCTATGTATACATTTGAAAAAGGCTATAAATATGGAGAACATTTAGCAAAACAAGATAAAGAGATAATTAAATAGTGTGCTAATTACTTTAGCATGAAATATTAATCAAAATAATATCAATTATGAAAGCTAATCAATTTATAAAATTCATTTTTTTTGTACTTATATTCAAACTCATATTAGATTTAATTTTTAATTGGAGCCATACTACAAATGAAATTAAAAATGGGTTTAATGAAGGTTGGAGTGATGCTTCAAAAAAGGAAATTACAAAATAGTTTTTATGGAAAATAGCAAAAAACAAAAAAAAAAATTAACAACAAGAGTTATAATTTTTGTAATTTCTTTAACTATTTTTTCAAATTGGATAGCTATAGAAAAAATGATAAGAAAATTTTATAACATTTTATAAAATTAATAAACATCAGAATCATTAGAGATGAAAAAAAAGCATTGTACATTCTTATTGCGAGTATAGCATTCCTGTTTTTATTAGTATTTGTTTATGATGAAGGTAAAGCCAAGGGGCGTGCTCTTTATACTTTTTTTAGTGTAAAAGTTATGATTCTTTTTTAAAAGTTATTGCAAAACAACTAGTTTTCTATTTTTTTTGTACAAAAAAAATAAACCATGAACTTTAGTTCAGATCCTATAAACACTACCGAATATCTTATTGCTAAAAACAAAATAAAAAGTGTTTCCATTTACTTAATGGTTATTCTTGCTATTATAGTCGTTTTAGCCTTATTACCTGTTATAAAAATAGATATTAGTAGCCAAAGTAGAGGTATTGTTAGAAGTAAAACAGATAATGTACCCATTACTTCCTTGGTTAATGGAAAAATTACCCATCTCTATATAAAAAACAATGTTTTTGTTAGCAAAGGAGATACTTTGTTTACGGTTTCTAAAGAAAACCTTGAAGCAGAAAAGGAATTACAAGATACTATAACTTCTTCTGTAATTGCATTATTAGAAGATGTAACTCATTGCATCAATAATAAATCAGGTTTATTAAAAACTCCAACTTTTAGAGAAGATTTTGATAAATATCAGGCACAGAA
This sequence comes from Flavobacterium sp. KY-23415, assembly GCF_055384985.1. Classification (NCBI taxonomy): domain Bacteria; kingdom Pseudomonadati; phylum Bacteroidota; class Flavobacteriia; order Flavobacteriales; family Flavobacteriaceae; genus Flavobacterium; species Flavobacterium sp. KY-23415. The sequence goes on from NZ_AP044001.1 coordinate 1,595,850, forward strand.
AATTGAGTTACAAGGTAAAATTTCACAAGCTCAAGTTAATTTCAATCGCTATAAAGCCTTATATGACAAAAAAGTAGTAGCACAAGTAGAATATGAAAAATATTTATACGAATTGCGCTTTGCAAAAGAAACACTGCAAAGTTTTGTTAACCAACAAAGAGCTGCTTGGCAAAAGCAAAAGCAAGAATTAGAAGAAAGAATTAAAAACTTGCACGGAGGTATAGAAAAAATCAAAATCGAAGAGAAAAATTATGCTGTTTTAGCACCAGTTTCAGGAAGTGTAGAAAATTTCATAGGGCTTCAAGTGGGTTCGTTTATCAATGCCTCTCAAACAATTGCTGTATTGTCTCCAGAAGATAACTTAATTGTAGAAAGCACTGTTTCGCCCAACGATATTGGTTTGTTAAAGCAAAATCAATCGGTTAAATTCCAGATAGACGCTTTTAATTATAACCAGTGGGGTTTATTAGAGGGCAAAATTATCGATATTGATAAAAATGTAACCATACAAGAAAATCAAGCTTTTTTCAGGGTGAGATGTAGTGTAAAAAACAATACCCTACAATTAAAATCGGGTTATAAAACAACTATTACCAAAGGCATGACGCTAACAACTCGGTATATCATTACGCGTAGAAGTTTATATGATTTACTGTTTGATAAAATGGACGATTGGTTAAACCCGAAGATAATTAGTAATTAGCAAACTGCAACGAGTAAATAGCAAACTGCAACGAGTAAATAGTAAACTGCAACGAGTAAATAGTAAGCTGCAACGAGCAAATAGTAAACTGCAACGAGTAAATAGCAAACTGCAACGAGTAAATAGTAAACTGCAACGAGTAAATAGTAAACTGCAACGAGTAAATAGTAAGCTGCAACGAGCAAATAGTAAACTGCAACGAATATGCCTCAAAAGAGTTAAAAAAAGCAGTTGTTAAAGAAAAGAATAAGAATATGTCATTTTAATATTAAATGATAGGAAAAAATAAAAAAAGCTATTTTTCGCCTTCCCATTCTGCATAGAATTGCGATAAAAATTTCTCCATGAAAACATGTCTTTCTTTTGCGATTTTTTTTCCAGTTTCGGTATTCATTTTATCTTTAAGAAGAAGAAGTTTTTCATAGAAATGATTCAGTGTTGGAGCATTACTGTTTTTATATTCTTCTCTACTCATATTTAACTGAGGTTGAATTGATGGATTGTATAATGCTCTATTTTTGAAACCACCATAATTAAAAGTCCTGGCAATTCCTATTGCACCAAGCGCATCTAGTCGGTCTGCATCTTGAACAATGTCTAATTCTTTAGAAGTAAATTTTTTATCGAAATTGCCACCTTTAAATGAGATGTTCTCAATAATCGCTACAACATGATTAATCGTAGCCGCATTTACATTTTGACTTTCTAAAAATGCAGTGGCTACTATTGGACCTACGGTTTCGTCTCCATTATGAAATTTACTATCTGCAATATCATGAAGTAAAGCACCTAATTTTACAATTTCAAGATTACAGTCTTCTTCTTTAGCAATTAAAAGTGCATTTTTATAAACACGTTCAATGTGAAACCAGTCATGACCTCCTTCGGCATGTTGGAGTTTTTCTTTTACAAACAGTATGGTGTTGTCTATTAAAGACATAAATTTGGGAGTGTTAAAAAAAGATGTTGTTATAATTAATAAAACAACATCTTTTGTCTTATTGAAAATCTATTTTATTAATGCAGGTTGCACCCATTTGAATACATGTCCTGTTTCAGGAATGACTAATCTTTCAGAAATTTTTGCCATACGGGCAGGAAGTTTCATTAAGAAATCGCGTGCTTTTTCAGCTTCATCTGTTAAATTTACAATTTTATCAATTTCCCATTTATCAATTAATTTTTGCATAATATCTACATAATCATTTGCAGTGTAGACACCAATTCTTTGTGCAGAATCTGAAAATTGTTCAAAAGCAGTACTAATTTTTTGACCTGATTCTCTTAGGAAATGTGCAGGCATTGTAATTTTATGTTTCATCATGTGCTGAAAAGCCAACATCATTTCACTTGGGTCAACCTCAAAAATTTTACTCACAAACGTACTGTAAGCCTGATGATGACGCATTTCATCTCCAGCAATTAAACGACACATTTTTGATAATTTTTTGTCGCCAAATTTCTTTGCAATTTGTGCCACTCTATTGTGAGAAATATAAGTTGCTAATTCCTGAAAACTAGTATATACAAAATTTTTGTAGGGATCATTACTTGTGCCAATATCGAATCCATCATTAATTAAATGTTGAGTTGTCATTTCAATTTCGCGCATATCTACACGACCAGATAAATATAAATATTTGTTTAAAGTATCACCATGACGATTTTCCTCTCCTGTCCATTGTCTAACCCATTTGCTCCAACCATTCCCACCATTTTCTTGATCGATACCTTCAACCTGCATCAACCAAGATTCATAAGTTGGCAAAGCTTCTTCTGTAATGGTATCTCCTACCATAACTACCCAAAAATCATAGGGTAAATCTTTTGCAATTTCTCTCAATTCTGTAACTTCATCAAAAAACTTCTCATTTTGAGAGTTAGGTAGTAAATCGGTAGGTTGCCAAATTTTCTCAACTGGAATTAAAAATTCTTCAACAAAGGAATCAATTTTTTTTTCCAAAAACTGCATTACTTCTAGGCGTACGTTTTTTATTGACATTTTATTGTTTTTTTATGTGTTGTGTTATTGTGTTTTCTGTCTTTTCAAAAATTTCATCAAAAGAATATTCTGAAATTTTTAAAGGTTCGTGCACTTGAAATTCTAACGTATTACCTAATCCTAGTGGGAATTTTCCAAATCGTGTCATTTTCCAAGAATTGTTAATGGTTATAGGTGCAAAATAGGCATCTGGAGCAAATTTATATAACATCTTTAATCCATTAATAGAAAAAGGTTTTGGTTCACCTGTTTTACTTCTAGTTCCTTCTGGAAAAATGACAACAGAATAATTATTTTTGTTAATAAATTCAGCACATTTTTTTATTTCTGCTAATGATTGTTTTCCATCTTTTCGGTCAATTAAGGCAGAACCTCCATGTCTTAAATTATAGGAAACACTTGGGATTCCTTTACCTAATTCTTTTTTACTTATAAATTTAGGATGCCAATCACGAAGAAACCAAATCATAGGAGGAATATCATATAGACTTTGATGATTTGCAATGATGATTAAAGGAACGTTTTTAGGAAGTTTTTCAATTCCTTTAAAAGAATGTGTTGTTCCAAGAACAAGTGTACTTCTTACCAAGAGTAGATTCATTATGGCTACGCATTTTTTATGTGCTGTATATCCAAACAAATTGAAACAGACCCATTGTATTGGATGAAAGAGACACAACCAAAATAAAAATAAAAAAGTATACAATATAGAAATTGGGTAAGAAATAATCTTTTGCATAGCTGTCTAAAATTTAGACAAAGGTACTATATTAAAAACAAAAAAACCATTAGAGAATATAATGGTTTTTAAAATTAAAAGTAAAATAAATTGGTTAATCCATGATAGTACAAACACCATCTATGCAACCAATATTTGTGGGTGCAGTTACAACTTCACAATCTGAAACAGCACCAGTTTGAATATTATACGCATCATCTAAACTATTGTAATCATCTACCATTTGCTGTAAAGTGGGTAAATCTACTTCATTAGAAAAAACCAAATATTCTCTAGGACCACCACAAGGTTTTGCTCCAAAAGCAATGCTGTTGCAACCAGAAGAATTATCACATGAAAAACTATTGATATAGTTTGTGATTTCAGTTTTTTTAGCATCGAGTTGTTCAGGTGTTATGGTTGTTGGTAAAACATCGTCTTCACATTGAAAACTCTGCAAAAGCAATGCAAGCATTAAAACTCGTAAAATAATTTTCATAGCAATTTTTCATATAAGATGCACGTTTCTCTTTTTGGTTGCGTAAAAAAGAAGACCCTTTCAAAATAAATTTTGAAAGGGTCTTCTTTTTATTCTTTTTAAAGCTTAGCAATACTCGCTATAGGCATCTTTTAAATTTTCAGCAATTAATTCTGCTGGTCTTCCTTCAATATGATGACGCTCTAACATGTGAACTAATTCACCGTTTTTGAACAATGCCATACAAGGTGAAGAAGGAGGAAAAGGAAACATGTGTTCTCTTGCTTTATCAACAGCTTCTTTATCTACACCTGCGAAAACAGTAACAATATGATCTGGTTTTTTAGCATTCTCTAAACTCATTTTTGCTCCTGGTCTTGCGTTTCTAGCAGCGCATCCACAAACTGAATTTATAACCACTAAAGTTGTTCCTTCTTTTGCTAATACTGTATCAACTTCTTTTGCATTATGTAGTTCTTGAAAACCAGCTTCTGTTAGCTCGGCTCTCATTGGTTTTACCATTTCTTCTGGGTACATATTTTTTATTTTAAATTTCTTATTAGAGATTTAGATTTCATAAAATCTGCTACAAAGATAATGAGAATTATAATTTTAAGAATTAAAGAAATCATAAAGATTTATTATAATGGTATAAACAGATTTAAAATCTGATAACCGCGCTAATCAATGCTTTTATAAAAGGTATTTTTGGACATTTTAGGATAACTTTTAGATCTTCCCAATAACTAGTTTCTTCATCTAAAAATTTAAAAATAAGGTTTGGATTTCCTTTTTTAAAAAGAGAAGAAAAAATTCGCGATCCTAAATGATTTTCTTTAAAGAGAACTTCTATAAACAATTGGTCATACAACCAAAATTTATCTTTTTTATGAAATTTTCTAAAATCAATCTCTTGGGTTAAAAATTGGGTTAGTGCTCTGGATTTTTTTGTTACATTTTTGAATGTAAAACCTGTACTTGCTTTTGTCCAACCACCAGCAGAACCTATATTTATAATATTTTTTGTGTTGTGTTTCCAAAATTTATAGCATGTCATTGGGATATTCCCTTGTTCTTTCTCAATGACATGATAGTCTTTTATCCCTAGATTTTTAATATAATTGACAATTTCATCTTCATATTCTTTTTTCGGAAGTAAATTTTTTGAAAATAAAGTATACTCAATTAGAGCTTCAGTTGGAGAGGTTGGTAAAACATACATGAAACGTGTGTTTCCTTTCTGTGAAACAGAAAAATCCATAAATGTAGCGCAACCTGAATCAAAAACTGGTTCTTTAGATTGGATAAACCAACCGACAAAATGTTGTTGTAGTAAAGGATATTTTGTTTGCGATTTAACAACTTCAAGATCTAGGATAGAATTGAAAATTTTGGAGCATTCAAAATGATTTTTTTCTGTACGTACGATGCAATGATTATGCAAATCTTCGAAATGAATTACTTTTTCATTGATGAAAGTTATGTTTTTTTGTTTTAAAATTGTTTTAAAAACATAATTGTAATAATCAATTGCCTTAATCATTTTGTATTGATAAGGAGCAAAATTTAATTGTGTCTTTGTTGTTGTGTTTGAGAAAAGAGCTTTGTCCCAAGTTTTAGAAATTATTGTTTCATAAAGAGCTGAATTATCCCAAAAACACCAAGTTCTATCATTATTTGTCTTTTGGTTTTGATCGATTAGCAGGATAGATTTATCCTGAAATTTTCCAGAAAGGATCATTTCATAGACGGTCATTAAAGTAGAAAGACCTGAACCAGTGAAGATATAATCATAGTGTTGCATTTTTCAAAGATATTGAAGTAAGACAAAAAACAAAAGCCAATCTTTTATTAAGATTGACTTTCTAATTAATTATAACGTGCAAATTTTTTAAAGTGTTTTTAGAAATTCAATTACTTTTGTTCTATCTGCTTGTGATAAATTTTTAAATCTATTTTTAGCTTGTAAAGCTTCTCCACCATGCCATAAAATAGCTTCTTCAATACTTCTTGCTCTTCCATCATGAAGAAGAAAAGTATGATTATTAACCGTTGGAATGAGACCAATTCCCCATAAAGGAGGTGTTCTCCATTCCTTTCCTGTGGCTAAATAGTCAGGGGCATTGTCTGCTAATCCATCACCCATATCGTGTAATAATAAATCGGTGTAAGGTCGAATTACTTGATTTCTAAATGCTGCGATAGCATAGTTATTACTTGTTGTATGTTTAGGAATATGACATTTTACACATTGTAATTCTTCAAATATTTTTTTACCAGCTAGAATATTTTGATTGTCATAATTTCTTCTTGCAGGCACAGAAAGCGAACTGGAATATAAGACTACTTTATTTAAAGTTTCATCGGATATTTCTGGATTTCCTCCATTTGGAACAGGTGTTCCACTGAAATTACTAGGATAGTTTTCGTTAGGAAAAATTGAAGATGTTATACCAATATCTCCAGCAAAGGCTCCAGCAACTTGTTGTTTAATGCTTGGTTGGTTTGCTTTCCAACCGAAACGTCCCATTTTTGTTGATTGACTTTCAACATCGAAAACATAATTAGCTTTCCCAGAAATTCCATCGCCATCAGTATCGTTTATGTCTTGTAAACTTAATAAGGTTGCTTCTGGAATGGCTTCTAACAATCCCATACCTATCATTTGATTTGCAATTCTTGGGGAAACTTGTGTTGAAGCAGATAAAGGTCCATATCCTAATTGTCCAATAGTATATATTGGTTTGCGAAGCTCAACACTTGTTCCGTCTGCATAGATTTCATTAAAATACTGATAGGTTATTGTGTAACTCCCTTGTGTCGTTAGACCTGCAATTGCAATATCTTGTAATTGTCCACCATAAACAGGATCTGGCAAATAACCACCATGTGCATCTGTTTGTGGAATATTTAAACGTAATAATAACCCTCTTGCTAAATCACCATCAAAAGCAGGAGGTCTTCCTCTTCCATCTTTAAAATGACAACCTGCACAAGAAATGGCATTATAAAAAGGGCCTAGACCATCTCTAGCAGTGGTAGTGGCAGGGGCAGCAACCCAACTTTGTCTAAAGAAAGAATTTCCAATTCCAAAATCGGTTTGCTGTTCAGAAGTTAAGCTGAAACTAAAGAACCCAAAAGCTTCAGCCGAAGTATTAAAAATGGTTCCATTTAGACCTCCAGAATATTGTTCTTCCACTTCTGGAATTAATTGATAATCGGAGTCATCATTAGAACTACAACCCAAGAGAATAATACTTATGAATAAAGAGTAATATTGTTTGCAGTTTAACTTCATGTTTATTATTGAATTATGATACCTAATTTTTCGGCACCTGCTTTAAGGTTAGAACTTAAAAGTTGTATTGCATCTAAAGAAGCTTTCACTTTTGCACCTTCTACAGAAGTTGCCCCTTCTGATATAGCTAGATCGAAAGGAGTTAATATGGCATTTGTTTTTGCTACTGCATCTGTAATAGCATTTGATGTATCGTTTGCAACACTTGTGTTTACAGAATTAACTAAATCTTCTAAAGATTCACCACTAACCGTTCCATAGGTTCCTTTATACACATTAATTACACCTTGAAGGTTTAAAATAATATCTCTGTGTGTATTGTCGCTAAAACAAGAATGTTCATCTTCTTGATCTTGGGCATATAAAGCTGTTCTCATTCTTTCAACAGGCAATTCTGCATTAGCTAGCACGATAGCTCCTGTAAAAATTTTCTCTATAGCTACTTTATTATTTAAACCAACAAAATGATTTCTATAGGTTCCGTTAGGTTTCCATTGTTCAACTAAATAGTTTAAATGATCTGTTAATAAATCGGCACAAATGCTTAAATATTGTCTTCTTCTATTTTGATTTGTAGCAGTTCCACCATCAAGATAATCAGTATAAGGTCTTTGGCCGGCAAGATTTGCACTAGGTATTGTTAAATCTTGACCCCAAAGTAAGAATTCGATAGCATGATAACCGATGCTAATATTTTTTTCCCCTCCATTTTCATTTAAACTTTCTAAAAGTGCTTTACTTAATGTTGGATAGGTTACCAAGTTATTTATAATTCCAGAATTTGGATTACCCTCTACATAGTCCACAAAGTTTTCATCTAATGGCCAAGCGTTTAATAATGCTTCTGGTCCGTTCGCATCGTCAATTGGTCCATCTATGAAACGAAAAGCTTCAGTAGTACCATAACTTTCGCGAGCTGTTTTCCATGCGTTTTTAGCATTATCAAAAAGTGTTTGACTTGGATTAGCAATAAAGTCGTTAATTGCTCTTTCTAAGTTTACAGCATCATTATAAGATTGCAGATAGTTTTCATGTACTAAATTGACATAATTATTAATGACTTTATCTTCTAGAATTTCTCTACTATTATCTATAGTTTCGTCATCTTTTTGACAAGAATTGAATGTTAAACCTGTTATCAAAACTAAGGTTGATAATTTTAATATGGATAATTTTTTCATGTTTTGTATTTTATTTTGCAAACCTATAAATTTATTTAGACTTAATACAAATAAATCTTGAAAAAAAATCCAAGATTTATTTATAAGGTTAAAAAAGATTTTTTTTAATTAAGTATAGATTTGTTGAATAGTAATGATTTCCAATCTTTATAATGTGCAGATAGTAAATATATATTTGCAACTAAAAGTGCAGTAACGAGTACTAATTCTCCAATTTCATGAGGTTCGAGATAAAGATGAAATAAAAAAATATTAATGGTTAATGGAAAAGTTACTAAGGATCCAATTTTTGCAAAAACTTGACTTACCAAAAGGAATCCTGCGAGTAGTTCCATAATCCCTAAGAATGGCCAGAAATATCCAGTTTGTTTCATTCCAAAAATATAATTTTTTATAACTAGAACGGTTTCATTTGGAGCAATCTCTTCTCCATTTTTCACTTGTTCAATAATTTTATCTGGACGTGGTGTTTCTCCTCTAAATTTTCCAATTCCGCCATAAATCATAAATCCGCCAACAAACAGATTTATCACTATTATTATGATTTTTAACAATTTCATATTAGTTTAATTTAATATATTCAAAAGTAGTTGTTCCTCTTTCACTAGCTGAACTGAGCATAGATGTGAACTTTAATTTATAGATATTTCCTGCAGTATCTTTGATTACATAGAAACGATCTGTTTTTACAGAAGGCGAAGGAAAAGTAGATCTCCAATTCGAACCAATTACTCTTTTGTCTTTTGCGTTGGTTGTGTTAAAATTTGAATCTATAACATTGTTTAATATAAATGCATCGAATTCAAAATCTGTTGTTACAACACTATATGCAGTCGTGCCAGATAATGCATTTGTGATTACAACATCACTAAAAAAGTAAGTCACATTTTGACCTCCATATTGCGTATAATTCATAAAAGGAGTAAGGTTCAAATCCCATTTACCTTTTTCTGGTTCTACATTAACCAGTTTATTTGTTGTTAAACTAAAAAATACGTGATTGAAATTGTCATTTTTAGAAATGATTATTTCATTGTGAGTAGTTGCGTCTATAGCTGCATATTGTAATTTATAGTTATTTCCATCTCTTAGGATTCTAATTTTTTTCCAGCCTCTGTCGTTTCCAGTTAAAGCCGTTCCTGTCCCTGATGCATTTGTAGTAGCAACATCTTGACCTAAATTGACTAAATAAACTTTGTTTTCACTTGCAGTTGCAGAGATTTCAGCAATTGCAGTTCCAAATAAATTACCAGAAGGATCATCTATAAAGGCTGCACCTGCTGGGTCATAGTTTCCTGTGGTAACATTTAGATCTGCTGTTTGAATTTCATCAATATTAGTTGTTGAAAGTTGTTTTACAGCAAATTTATTAATAGCTGGATTCAATACTACTCTAAATTCAGCACCAGAATGAAAACCTAATTCCCAAGAGGTTCTTGAAATAGATGTTTTTTTGCCAGAACTTAAATCAATATAGACTTGATTTGGAAGTGTATTTCCCCCGTTTTCTACTACAGATGTATTTGATGTTATAGGCGTTTCATTGAAATTTAGTTGTGTGCTTTTTGTTGCGGTCGGAATCTCAATGTTGGAAAGAGAACTAGAAAGGATTGTGAATGTAACATTCTTTGTTTCTCCTTCTATTGCATCAATTAATTTGGTAAATATAAACGTTGTATTGCTAGCATTTGCTGCAAAAGGTACTGAAATTGTTGTTCCAGAAATATCTGGGTTAGTACTAAAATCGGTTCCATGAGTTACATTGGTTGGAGTTACATTTAGTATCATTGTTCCAGCAGAATTTGTAGGACTAGAAAAAGCAATAGTTACAGTAGTTTCTGTAGAGGATAAGTTAATGCTTTGATTCATAAAGGCTGCTTGAATAGTTGCTAATGTTTCTGAATCATCGTCTTTACTACAACTAAAAATGGTTATAGTGATTATAGATAAAAATAATAGGACACTTTTTTTCATGGTAAAATATATTTAGTTAATAATTTAAATTGTATGCGATTTTAATAAAGTAGGAACGACCATATCCGAGAAGAATGGTTGACGAATTTCCATGTGCTCCTGTAATCGTTCCTTGATTTACATTGGTTACGTTTAATAAATTTCGTGCTCCAAGTGTAACTTCTAGTTGTTTTTTATATAATAACTTTCTAACGGAAGCATCTAGGAAAGAGTAATTGTCAATTTCAGAAAGTTTATAAACAGTTTGATTGTTTTCTACGCTACTGATAAATTGTTGTTGTTTACCATTGAATTTATAATAAGCAGAAAATTGAATGTTGTTTTTCTGAATTTCATAGGAAAGACTTCCGTTTAATTGTAGATTATATAAGAATCGATCATCAGACTTTGCTTCTCCATTATCTATAAGCTGAGAAATTCCAACATATATTAATCCAGTAGAGAAATTCCAATTTTTATAGTGCAATTGATGTGTGGTTGCAATATTCCACATTTTATAGGAATTAATATTAATGTATTGATATATTGGATCTGTTGTTCCAGTTTCGAAACCAACAAAAGCCATATCAATGCGATCATCAACATTCAAAAACGCAGCTGATATTTGGTTCAACATTTTTAAATTTGAAGAAATTAATGCTGTTTTTTTTATGTTAAAATCGTATGACGTACTTTGTTCTGGAACTAAATTTTCATTACCATAGAATTGATGACCAGAAAATTTTATTTTAGAATATAATTCTTCAAAAGTAGGTACTCTGAAAGATTTTCCCATAGATGAGCGTACTTCAAATTCATTGTCAAATAAATAACGTAAACCTATTGAGCTAGCTGTTTGATTCTCGAATTTTGATTGAATTGAAGCTCTAATCCCTGTTCTAACTAATAATTTTTTAGTGGCTTTAATTTCTGATGCGATAAAGAAATCATAATTTTCAAATCGTTTTCTTACTAATACTAAGGATTGATTTTCTCCATCTACTAAAGCATATCCAAGATTATTTACAAGTTCGTATCCAATTTGTAAATCGGCTTTCTTATTTTTAAAAAAGTTACTAATGGTTCCTGTAGAATATACAACTTCAGCAGATTGGTTAGTTGTGGTATTGTTGCCTTCCTCATTATTGTTTTGGAAATTATATACAAAATCTTCTGTTGCTCTGCTTTGTTTTTGATGTGAGACGGAAACATTGTATTTTAAAGCAAATAATGTTCCAACACCATTCAAATGATGATAAAAGCGAGATGTTTTATACCTTCTATCTTTTGCGAATGTATTGGTTCCAAAAGGCGGATTGGCAATAGTTAATAGGTTTGGATTGTAATAATCTATATTTTCATTTAAATAATCGAACTTATAAAAAGCTCTAAATGCGTTTTTTTTATAAGAAAGTACTCCGTTAGTGAAATATTGCAATTTTGGAAGCCAAGTATAACCTCTTCTTCCATCAGATTCTGTATGATTTTCTCCTTTTTTAGCATCTAAATAGCCTTTAAAATCATTTCTATTTATTCCTATTGAGGCAAACCAATTCTCATTTATTTTATTGGAAACTTTAACGGTTTGAATATGTTTTCCTTTATTAAAAATGGCATATTCTTTTCCAACAGTTTCTTCTTGAATGCTTGCTGAAATTTCCCATTTGTTTTGTGAATTTTTCTTTGTTATTATGTTTAACATGCCTGTAACAGCTCCAGCACCATGAGTTACACCCATGGAACCTTCAATGATTTCAATTTGCTCAATATCATCTAAGTTAATCTGGGTTAAATCGATACTATTTCCTAAGCTATTATCGCTAACTATAGGAACATTATCTACAAGAATTTTAAAATAACTACTATCTAAACCAAACATAGAAACAGTTGAACGACCTGTTCCTGAGCTTGGAACAATGGTAATATTCAGGTACTGGTTTAAAACATCGGATAAATTATTTGCAGCTAATTTTTTTAGATCATTTTTTGTAATCACACGAACATTATGAACAGATTTTTTTAGTGATTGTGGTTCAAATTGCGCTGTAACAACAACTTCATTTAGTGGTTTAGTAATTATACTGTCTTTTAATAAATCTTGTGTAAACCCATTAAAACAAAGGAAAATTAGAAATATGTTAAGTAGTTTGTTTTTCATTATTTAGAAAGGTTCTTAATAAATTTTCGTCAAAAGTATATCTTATTTTTATTTATTCCAAATAAATATAATATATTTGCTTCGAAGAAAATTTTAAAAAACACACCATGAAAATTACATTGAAAATAATTATTGTAGCAACCTTATTTAGTAATTTAATTCTAGTTGCTCAAAAAGGAAACAAACAAGAAGATATAAAAGCCATAAAAGCAATGTGTGGCTGTTATGAAGTGAAATTCAACTTTGCAGAAACTTTTCAAAATGAGAAAGATTCAACCTATAAAGCATCACCAGTAAAGAAAGACTATGGTCTTGAATGGGTAGAATTAGTTGAAGATTCGGCCAATAAATTGGTTTTACAGCATCTATTAATTGTAGGAGACGAAACTATTGTGAAACATTGGAGACAAGATTGGATATATGAAAACACAAACTTTTATCAATTTTTTAAGAACAAAACATGGAAATTTGAACAATTAGAACCAAAGCAAGTAAAAGGACAGTGGACACAAAAAGTATATCAAGTAGATGATAGTCCTAGATATGAAGGAACTGCTTCTTGGGTGCATGTTGATGGAAAACATTATTGGATGAACACAACAGATGCTCCTTTACCAAGAAGAGAACATACCATTAGAAATGATTATAATGTTTTGGAGAGAAGAAACATTCATGAAATTACTAATTATGGTTGGTTGCATGAACAAGATAATAGAAAAATTGCAAGAGACGATAATGGTAAAGATATTGAGGTTGCACAAGAGAAAGGATTAGATCTCTATGTTAAGGTAGAAGATTCTAAATGTGTTGCAGCACAAAATTATTGGAAAGAGCATAAAAACATGTGGAAAAACGTTAGAGATAAATGGGAAACTTTTTTTCAAAAAAATCAGACTATCCATCTTGAAAAAAGTGTTGATAACAAACCTCTTTTCATGCATTTGTTCGATTTAAAAGGAGATACTCCAAAGGCAGAGACAGACAAAATCATAGAATCATTTGTAAAAAAATAATATGTGTAGATTAAAAATAATAAAAAGAACGACAAATGGACTTTTGTTATTTTGTCCAAATGCAAACATGTTTCAATTGTCTTTTAATAATATATTATTGAATTTAACAGAATTTGAATTAGAAACCTTTAAAGATTATATTGAAAAAATAGACGAACAGTATTGGGAAAAAGAATATGAAAATTCAATCTATGAAAAGAAAGTTCCCATACCTACAACTCAAAAAAATTTAATGATAATGATAGATGTCTTTGAAATTAAAGAATTGAGAAGTTTAATGGGATTGAAGAATAAAAAAGGATTTTTATCTCTTGGTGATATAGATTATAAATTAATTTTAAATTAAGTTGTGCTTTGTGTAGGGTTGGTCACAGAGAGTCTCAAAAACAAATTGAGGCTCTTTGTTGTTTTTAGGCAGGTTGAACAAAAGTTAAAAGCACAAGTATCTTATTATTTGTTTTTGTAAATGAGTATTTTTGTTTTGGTATAAATAGAATATATTATGTTTGAAGAATATGACAAAGCATGGTCAAAATATAGAGAAAGTTCAGAAATAGTGTCTTTGCCATTAATTAGTTGGGAATTCTATAATTTACCAAGAGCAGAGCAAAAGGAGTTTAATGCGATTCAATTTTTGTGGAATGAAAAAGTGGATTACAATAAGGTTATAACTAAAGAGAAAAAAACAATAGTAATAACAGACGCTGATTTTAAAATTATTTTTGCTTCAAGCTCAATTTCAGAAATGACAGGATATAATTATCAGGAAATAAAAGGAAAATCTCCAAAGATGTTTCAAGGTAGAAAAACGTCAGAAGAAACAAAAGAAAAAATACGTCTCGCTATAAAAAATAAGAAACCATTTAAAGAAGTGATCTTAAATTACAAAAAAAATGGAGAAATCTATTTTTGCCAAATTGAAGCTCATCCTAAATTTGATAAAAGCGGAAATTTTCTTAATTATATAGCTTTTGAACAAGCAGCATAAAAAAATCCCAATCCTGGGATTTTTTTATATGGTTTTAATCTGTAATTATTTTTACTGCTTTTTTATTTTCATCTAGGGCAACAAAAGTGAATTCTCCTGTTACAGCTTTTTCCCGAGTATCATTATACATCTCCTCTATAAAAATTTCCACTCTAACTTTTATACTTGTGTTTCCAAGATAGGTCACTTTTCCAATTAATTCCACTATGGTTCCATGTGGAATAGGCTTTTTAAAGTCAATTTTATCACTACTCACAGTTACCATTTTTTGTCTGCTAAAACGAGTTGCTGTAATAAAAGCAACTTCATCCATTAACTGCATTGCAGTTCCTCCAAAAAGTGTGTCGTAATGATTGGTTGTGTTAGGAAAAACAGCTTTAAATACTCTTGTAATTGAATTTTCTATTCTTGTTTCTAAGCTCATAAAATGTAAATTATCTCATTTATTTTGTACTAAAATTCCTGAGAGATTTAAAACTCAAAAATAAGACATATCTAGGTGAAAACAATATTATTTTAGATTTAATTTAAATTATATCGAAGCCCTAAAAACGCTCGAATACCTTGGTTTGGTCCATATACATAACTAGGGTCAAAAGTTAAAGCATAAGGGTTAGTAGGTGTGGCAGTTGCATTTCCACTAGCATCAAAATCCACATCGCTGTCAAATGGATCATTAGCTCTTGCAATTAAAAAAGGGTTACTTTTGTTGGGTGTCCAATTCAATAAGTTTTTAACGCCACCATATAACTCTAAACGTCTCATTTTTTTATAGGTAAATTGAATGTTTTGAATACTCCAAACTGGAGAATACTCACTTCTAGGGTCTAATGAACCTAATAAAGGCAAACGCATTGGTCCATATAAATTACCCGAATAATCGATTGATAAATACCATTTAGGAATATCATAAGAAATTCCCCAAGTTGCACTAAATTTTTCAGTTAAAATTGGAGTAGATGTTATTCCATTTCTTTTGTTTTTAGATTCCAAAAGGGTAAAACCAAATAGTGTTTTTAAACCAAAAGGGAAAATTAATTCTAAGTTTCCTGTAACACCATAGGTTTTAGAATAGCCATTCAAATTAGAATATATAATTTGATTTGGATTTGTGTCATAATCGGGTAGAATTTGATTTTCAAAATGAGTGTACCAACTAGAAAATTCAATTACAGAATGAACTCCATTCTCAAATTGAAATTTCTTTAAGTAATTTAAATTAACATTATAAGAAGTTTCTGGATTTAAGTTTTCTGTAATGATAACGTCTCTAGATCCAGTTAAAGCAGCATGCTCTTCGGTGAATAAATTAACAACTCTAAAACCAGTTCCTGCATTAATTCTGAAAACATCATTTTCAGAAGGTTTCCATTTGTATGCTATTCTGGGAGTAAAAATGGATCCATGAACAGAATTATAATCATAACGAGCTCCTAAAAGAACACTGTGTTTCTTTGCTAATTTTATTTCGTCTTGAATGAAAAAACTATTAATTTTACTTTTTTCCGATTGAATTGTGGCTGTTGTATTATCATTATAATATTGATAGCGATACGCAATACCAAGGAGTAAGTCATGATTCTTGATTTCTTTATCCCATGTTAATTGCCCATAGGCTATTTCTTGTTCCGCTAAGAAGGAGATGTCTCCATATACAGAATTTTGGTTGTGATTAGTATAGGAAAAAGCAGCATATATATTCTCTGTAAAAGGTAATTGATACTTTCCTAATAGTTCGTAACGTTTAGTATAGATGCTTTCACCATATATTTGATTACCACCTCTAAAACTTTTATTCCATTGCATTTCACCACCCCAACGATCTTCATAGAAAAACCTACCAGCAACGCTTAGTTCTTTCTCACTTTTTCTATTAAATGTAAATTTATTAAAAATAGAAACTCTATCCTGTAGAGTAACATCTGTAAAATTATCGTTGTTATTGTCGATTGGATTGTTGTAATTGAAATAATTTATTCCCATGAGCGAATTTACCTTTTTCCCGATTTTATATTTTGCTCCCAAATCAATATTGTTTTCTAACCAAGAAGTAGTAAAGACATCAGCATAAATTAATGGAGCTGTTTCTGGGTTCTTTGTAATAATATTTATTAAACCACCAACGGCTTCACTACCATATAAAGACGAAGCTGGGCCTTTAACAATTTCAATTCTGTCTATTAATGAATTAGGAATTCCAGATAAACCATAAACGGTTGATAAGCCACTAACAATTGGCATTCCGTCTATCGTAACCATAGTATAAGGCCCTTCTAGACCATTAATATGAATATCCCCAGTATTACAAATGTTACAGTTTAATTGAGGACGAACACCGTTCACATTTTGTAAGGCTTCAAAAATGTTCGGAGTTGGGTTTTTCTTTAAGAAAGTAGCAGTATAGACTTCTACAGGAACAGGTGTTTCTAATCTAGAAACGGCTTTCAAAGTTCCAGTAACCACCACTTCATCGAGAGTATGATTTTCTTTAAGATCAATATTAATAGTGAGCTGTTGTTCATTCGTAACCTTAATTTTCTTTTTCAGAGTTTGAAAACCAATGAATGAAAAATTGATTGTATGCTCTCCATTTGGAATATCTTTTAAAATATAATAACCATTTTCATCTGCATTAATTCCTAAATTAAGTTTTGGTATAAATACAGAGGCGAAAGCTAATGGTTCATCTTTAGAAACAATTTTTCCTTTAATTGTTGTTTGTGCAAAAGTGAACGAAGAAAGCAATATGGTTGATATAAATATTTTTTTCATTAATATATAAATATAATTTTAGACAAAACTAAAAATATTATTTCGTTCAACAAAAATAATTTATTTATATTTGTTAAAAAATAACCTATGACGGTTTCAGAAGAGAATTATCTTAAAGTAATTTATCATCTTTCATTTGTTTCTCCAAAGGGAGTTAACACGAATGCTATTGCTGGAATGTTAGACACCAAGGCATCATCTGTAACAGATATGATTAAGAAATTAGCCGAAAAAGATTTGGTAAGTTATATTAAATATCAAGGAGTTTCATTAACAGAGAAAGGATTGTATTCTGCCAAAATGATTGTTAGAAAACATCGCTTATGGGAAGTTTTTCTTGTAGAAAAGTTACATTTTTCTTGGGATGAGGTTCATGAAATTGCAGAAGAATTAGAGCATATTAAATCGGAAAAGCTAATTAATAAGTTAGACGAATTCTTAGAGTTTCCTGATTTTGACCCACACGGAGACCCAATTCCAAATGCTGATGGAGAAATAAAAAAAGTGCAAAAGAAATTACTTTCAGAAGTAGCTTTACAAGTAAAATTTCAATGTGTAGGAGTTAAAGATACTTCTGTTGAGTTTTTACAATTTCTAGACAAGAAAAATATTGCCCTTGGAACTTTTATTACTATTCTAGAAAAGGAAGCTTTTGATGAAACATTAAAAATTGAAGTGAATAGCAAAACGATTACGATATCAAATAAAATAGCAAATAACTTATACGTTCAATAATTATGTATGAAGATTTAATTCATTATTTAGAAAGCATAGACCCGATTATGGCTGCTTTTTATGCTACCATGTTTACTTGGTTTGTTACAGCATTGGGAGCTTCTTTTGTGTTTTTCTTTAAAACGATGAACCGCACCATTTTAGATGGAATGCTTGGTTTTACAGGGGGAGTGATGGTTGCAGCGAGTTATTGGAGTCTGCTTTCTCCAGCAATTGAAATGAGTGAAGGGGAAGGGTTTGTTAAAGTAATGCCAGCAGCTATTGGTTTTTTAATGGGAGCATTGTTTTTGTTTGCATTAGATAAAACACTGCCTCATTTACATATTAACTTTAAAGAAAGCGAAGGTATTAAATCACCTTGGCAGCGAACAACGTTGTTAGTTTTAGCGATTACGCTTCATAATATTCCAGAAGGATTGGCTGTTGGTGTACTATTTGGAGGAGTTGCAGCAGGAATTCCAGAAGCTTCAATAGCTGGAGCAGTGACTTTAGCTATTGGTATTGGTATTCAAAATTTTCCTGAAGGGATTGCAGTTTCAATGCCATTGAGAAGAATGGGAATGAGCAGAAGAAAAAGTTTTATGTATGGTCAGGCTTCAGCAATTGTAGAGCCAATTGCAGGAGTAATTGGAGCAGTAGCAGTCACTTTTTTTACACCAGTTTTGCCATATGCGTTGGCTTTTGCAGCTGGGGCAATGATATTTGTAGTGGTTGAAGAAGTAATTCCAGAAACACAACAGGATAAAAACACAGATATTGCAACACTCGGATTTATAGGAGGATTTATAGTTATGATGAGTTTAGATGTTGCTTTGGGATAAAATGGTTACATTAGTATAAAATTTTATACTATGAAAACAGTTTTTATTTTTCTAACCATTTTTTTATCACAATGTGCATCTAAGCATACAGATGAAGTGATGGCCGATAACAAAGAAAAGCTTTCAAGCACGATACTTTTGAACACAAAAGAAGCTGTGGCTATTGGAAACGACTATGAAATGAAAATTACCAAATTAGTTTCAGATTCTCGATGCCCTGAGGGTGTAAATTGTGTTTGGATTGGTCAGGTTGAGATGAATATTGGGGTTTATAAATCTAAAAAACTGATAGAAGAAAAAGTAATCTTGGTTACTTCTACTACTTTTGAAGAGAATAAAAAGTGGTTTGCTAAATATATTTTAGGCAATAATAAATCAATTATATCCATTGAAGTAAAACCAAATAGAGTAAAAGATATAGCGATTAAAGAAAACGAGTATTTACTTGAAATTTTAAGTAAATAACTAGTAATTAATGGCAAGCACAATCATCTCCGCAAGAACTTGATTTTTTAGATTTCTTTTTCCAAAGGAATTTTCGAATTAAAAATCCTATTGCAACAGCAAGTGTTATGTAAACTAATATTTTTTGAATGTCCATAATTTTTTTTTAAAAATAAATCCCTGCACCTAAAGTTACAAAATTATAAGTAGGTTCAGCAATTTTTAAGTGTTCAAATCCTAAAGAGAAAAAATAACTTTTCTTATGAAACTTACTTTGTAATTCAAAAGAATTTACAGGATGTGTATTAATAGTACTCCATTTTGCAGTTCCAGTAAAACTAATGTTTCTACTTAAGAAATAATCAGCATTCAATCCGTAGGCAAACCCCGCTTTCTTTACTTCATTACCAATATAAGTTGCTCCAAGGCTCCAACCTAAATTAAACCGATTAAATCTGATTCGATCATAGCAAAGGTTAAATTGAAAAATTGAAAGCCTGTAATTTTTATTATAGATTTTGTCAAATTCGTAAAGTTGATGAAAATCGGTTTGAAGATAAAAATACTGAAAAGGTCTTATTTTTGCTTTTAGATGATTACCAAATAAATTGTTACTATTATATATAAAACTATTCTCTAAATCCAGACGCATTTTGTTTCCGTAAAGAGAATCATTACTATCAAAATTGCCATAGCTTCCTTCTTTAAACGGATAGGGAGAAAGTTTGTTGTAAAGATGTTCTTCTTTGCTGTAATCGCCTATTAATCCATATTTAATTGTACCGTAAGTAATATAGATGAAACCATCAATAATTATATCTGCAAATAAATTATTTGAGGAAGAGGATGAAGACGAATTGTTTCTTGAAGACGATGTTGTTGAAGAATTATTGTTTACTCCAGAACTTTCCGTAAGGGCCTCTTTCGATTTTTCTATCTTTTTTTGACTATTCATGTTTGAATGAAATCCAAAAAAAACAATGACAAAAAAGAGTAACAATTGATTTTTCATAAGAAGATTTTCAATTAATGCAACAAAAACTAAGCCATTTTATTTTAAAATTTGATAAGCTATTAATGCTGTTAAATAGGCAAAACCACTCATAAAAACAAATTGAATCAAAGGCCATTTCCAAGAATTGGTTTCCTTTTTAACAATAGCAATCGTGGACATGCACTGCATTGCAAATGCATAAAAGAGTAATAACGAAACACCCGAAGCAAAATTGAATATTTTTTCACCAGTTGCAGCATGTACTTCAGCAGCCATTCTTTTTCTAATGGTCACTTCTTCTTCACCATGATTCCCAACGTTATAAATCGTTGCTAAAGTACCCACAAAAACTTCTCTTGCAGCAAAGGAACTCACAACTGCAATGCCTATTTTCCAATCATAGCCTAGTGGTTTAATTATTGGTTCGATGGTTTTACCCATAATTCCTATATAAGAGTTTTCTAATTTATAACTAATTGTTTTGTTTTCAATAGTTTCAGAAGAAAGTTCCTCTTTGTTTTTAGCCATTTCTTGAAGGACTATTTTTTCTGCATTTTTAAAGTTTGAAGTTGGTCCATGAGAACCTAAGAACCATAATATTATAGATAAGGCCAAGATAATTTTTCCAGCACCAGTTACAAATGATTTTGTTTTTTCTATAACATTTAAAGCTACATTTCTAAACATTGGAATTTTATAAGAGGGCATCTCGATTACAAAATACGACTTACAATTTAATTTTAGAAAATAGTTTAAAATCATTGCAGAAACTATTGCCATACCGAAACCAAGAAGATATAATAACATTAAAGTTAACCCTTGTAAACTTAAAAAACCAAAAACTTTTTCTTTGGGAATAATTAATGAGATAAGAATGGCATAAACAGGAAGTCTTGCAGAACAAGTCGTGAAAGGAGTAACCAATATGGTAATTAATCGCTCTTTCCAATTCTCAATGTTTCTTGCCCCCATAATTGCAGGGATAGCACAAGCAGTACCGGAAATTAAAGGAACAATGCTTTTTCCAGATAATCCGAATTTACGCATTATTTTATCCATTAGAAAAACCACACGACTCATATAGCCACTTTCTTCTAAGACAGATATAAATAAGAATAAAAATGCGATTTGAGGAATGAAAATCACAATGCCGCTTATTCCAGGAATAATTCCTTCGCTTAATAAGTTTGTAAATTCTCCTGCAGGTAAATGGTTTTTTGTATAGGTACTTAACGATGTAAATGTTTCATCAATAAAATCCATTGGTATAGTGCTCCAATCAAAAATAGATTGGAAAATAAGCATCAGAATACCAAAAAATATTAGATACCCAAAGACTTTGTGTGTTAGTACTCGATCTAGTTTGGCTCTAATATCTGTTGCTTTAGTTTTATCAATCTTCTGACCAATTTTAAGCGTATCGTTAATAAACTGATAACGCTTTATAGTCTCTTTCTGTTGTAGCCTTTTTAAATCACTATGCGATTTGGTAAAAGAGTTTTTAATTTCATTACGTTCTAAGTTTAAGAAATTAACATCTTGTGTAATAACCAACCAAAGTTTGTATAATAGTTGGTTAGGAAAAGCCCTTCTCAAGTTGTCGAAATATTCGGGGTCTATAACAGAAGCATTCAAACAAGGCTCGGTTGATAAAGAGCTATAATTGACTATTAAAGATTTAAGTTCGTCTATCCCTGTTTTTTTTCTAGAACTAACCAATGCAATTTTAGTGTTTAACTCTCTTTCTAGTGTTGGAATATCCAGTTCAATCCCTTTTAACTGCATTCTATCTGCCATATTAATGACAAGGATAGTTGGAATCTCTAAATCTTTTATTTGGGTGAATAAAAGTAAATTACGTTTTAAATTTTCTACTTCAGTTACTACAATCGCTACATCTGGGAAATCTTCATCTTTTTTATTAAGAAGAAGTTCAATAACTACATTCTCATCAATAGAACTAGCGTTTAAACTATAAGTTCCTGGTAGATCTATTATCTTAGCTTTTATGTTTTCTGATAATTTACAAATTCCTTGTTTTTTTTCAACAGTAATACCAGGGTAATTCCCAACTTGTTGATTTAAGCCTGTAAGTTGATTGAATACGGACGTTTTACCCACGTTAGGATTTCCTATTAAAGCAACTTTTATGGTAGAATTTTGCATTAGGTTAAATAGCGTTTTCGGTAATTATTATAATCTCTTTTGCTGTTTCTTTGCGAATAGCAACATGAGAATCATTAATATTAAAATAATAAGGATCGCCTAAAGGAGCAATTTGAATTAGTTCTATTAAATTGCCAGGTAAACAACCCATTTCTAATAATTTTAGCGGGATTTCATCAATGTTAATTTCATCGATTAATCCCTTTTCACCAATTTTTAAATCAGATAATATTTTTTTCAAGCTTATTTAGATTGAATTAAAATACAAAGGTACTCAATAATTAGAAAAGGAATCATAAAATAGGAATAAAAAAAATTATTCCTTATCACAAAGGTATAGAATGTCTTCGTAGAGTTTTTTTACATCTTCTTGATTTGTGCCATCATAGAATCCTCTAATTCGTCTTTTTTGGTCAATTAAAATAAAATTTTCAGTATGAACCATATCATACAATTCTTCTGGTTTACCTGTTTTAACTGCTAAATACGATTTTCGAGCAATGTAATAAATGTCTTTTTTGTTTCCAGTAACTAAGTTCCACTTAGAATCAATAACTCCTTTTTCAATGGCATATTTTTTTAGCACCGAAACACTATCAATATCTGGAGTTACAGAGTGGGAAAGCAGCATTACTTTAGGATTATTTTTTATTTTATCTTGAAGCCAAACCATATTGTCTGTCATTTTTGGACAAATAGAAGGACAAGTTGTAAAGAAAAAATCGGCTACATAAACTTTACCTTCATAATCTTTTTGAGAAATAAGTTTCCCGTTTTGATTGGTAAACTCAAAATCGGGAATAATATGATTGTAACCAATATGTTGTACTGTTGTGTCAACTAATTCAGGATTTACATCTCTTGGATTGTAAATTTGTAATTTTTTCTGAGGTTTTAAAAGTGTATAAATACCAACAAATATGCTTATTAAAATGGCACAAAATGCAACTATAAAACCAAAATGTTTTTTGTTGTTTATTTTCATAGTAGCTACAAAATTAAAATTTTATGTTCGATTTCTAACAAAACAATTGTTAATGTTATAATAATCAAATTATTCTATAAAAATTCTGATTATATTTGTCAGTTACTAAATAAAAATCATAAATAATGAAAAAAACCTACATTTTACTATTATTAACATCATTTTGTGGTTTTGCTCAATTTAATTCTTCTGCACCGTGGAATATAAACAGTGAAACAGCAAAAAAAGGTCAGATGACTATTGATGAAGAGGTTACTTTATTTAATCAATATTGGTCAAATAAAGATAAAAATGTTAAAGGCTCTGGACATAAGCCTTTTATGAGATGGGAAAATTATTGGAGAAATAATACAAATGCTCAAGGGTATTTGATTACACCTCAAGAGATTAGTACTGCGTTTCAACAAAAACAACAAGCAAAATTAAATAAAAGTGCTTCATTACCACCAAGTAATTGGCAGCCAGTAGGACCGTTCACCCATACCAATACAGGTTCTTGGTCTTCTGGACAAGGAAGAGTGAATATTGTCTATGTTGACCCTTCTAATCCAAATACAGTGTATATTGGTACTCCAGCAGGCGGTATTTGGAAATCTACCGATGCTGGAGTTAACTGGACTCCGCTTTCTGATAATTTACCTCAAATTGGGGTTTCAGGAATTGCAGTAGATCACTCAAATTCAAATGTAATTTATATTGCAACAGGTGATAAAGATGCGGGAGATACTTATTCAATTGGTGTTATGAAATCTATTGATGGTGGAGTAACTTGGAATACAACGGGGTTGTCTTTTGCAAATACCAGTTCAAGAGCTGGTGATATTATTATGCACCCTACAAATAATCAGATATTATTGTGTGCTACTAGTCAAGGAATTTTTAAAACTACAGATGCAGGTGCAACTTGGACTAATGTGCAATCTGGAAATTTTGCTCAAGGATCAATTAGATTTAGACCTTTAGTTAGCGCTCACGTTTATGCAGTATCAAACAATAGGTTTTATAAATCTACTGATACGGGATCCACATTTACAAGCACTGCAACTGGTTTACCTTTAGCTACTGATCCCTTAGTTCCTCCTTCAAGAATGATAATGGAAGTAACACCTGCGGATATTGGTTATATTTATATTCTTGCATATTCAGGAGATAAAGGAGAAGTTAGTGGTCTTTTAGGTTTGTATAGATCTACAAATGCAGGTCTAAGTTTTTCTTTAAGAACAAATACAGCTAGTCCAAACCCAACAGATATTTTAGAGTCACGTCAAGGTTGGTTTGATTTAGCATTAGCTGTGTCTCCAACGAATGCAGAAGAAGTATATACAGGCTGTTTAAATATTTGGAAATCTACAACAGGTGGAACAGCTTTTACAAAAATAAACAATTGGGATCAACCAACATCAAATCAATATACACACGCAGATATTCATTATTTAGGATATCATGGAAATAAATTATATTGTGGTAGTGACGGAGGAGTATATGTTTCTTCTGACAATGCAGGTAATTTTACCGATTTAACCGCAACAGCACAAATAGGTCAATTCTATAAAATAGCAGTTTCAAGCCAAACCTCTGCGAATATGGTAGGAGGTTTGCAAGATAATGGAGGCTATGGTTTTAGTAATGGTCTTTGGAAAAATTATTATGGTGCAGATGGGATGGATACTGCTGTGGATCCTACAAATCAAAATAAATATTATGGTTTCACTCAGTATGGGTCGTCTTTAAACATTTCAAATACAGCAGGAGATAATTTATCGAGTCAAGTTGGAGCCCCATCTGCAGAAACAGGAGCAAATGATAGAGGAGGAAACTGGATTACACCTTTGAAAGCAAATGGTTTAGGAGAAGTTTTTGCAGGGTATGAAAGATTATATAGATTAAGTGGCAACAGTTGGGTACAACAAAGTAATGCTGCTATTGGGACAGGAGATATTGACTATATTGAAGTTGCTCCATCTAATGATAATACTATGTATGTTGCGAATGGAGGTCAATTGTATAAAAGTTTTAATAAAGGAATAGCTAATTTCTTGTTTTATACCGCATCTAGCGCTATTACTTCAATAGAAGCACATCATTCGGATGTAAATATTGTATATTTAACAACTAGTGGAACAGGAGGTCAGGTTTTAAAATCTACAGATGGTGGTATTAATTTTACAGATTTTTCTACAGGATTACCAAATATTGCTAAGAATGTAATTGTTCATCAAGGGCAAAACAATAACAATCCTTTATATGTAGGAACTAGTTTAGGTGTTTACTATAGAGATGATAGTATGTCGCAATGGGAACCGTTTGACACTAATTTACCGAACGTTTCTGTAAGAGATTTAGAGATTAATTTAGTAGATTCTAAATTAATAGCTGCTACTTATGGTAGAGGTATTTGGCAAACAGACATACCTCAAGGTTCATTATCTAGTGAAGATTTTAAATTAACAAAAATTAGTATTTATCCTAATCCATCTAGAGGGGTGTTTACTATTGCTCTTGGCAATGTGCAACCAAAATTAATAGAAGTATATGATGTAACAGGAAAAATTATTCTCTCTAAAACAAAAAGTGTTATTACAAATTTCGAAACGAATTTAGATTTAACTTCTGCTTCAAAAGGAATATATTTTGTTAAAATAGATTCTGATACAGGAACAACAACAAAAAAAATTATTAAAGAATAAATTTTTTAAATAGAGTTGACAAAAAGTCAACTCTATTTTTTTGTACTCCATTCATAATTTAACCTTGTGCTTATGAAATATAAAATCAAACTTCTATTTTTTTTATTTATAAGTATTGCATTATTCTCTCAAGATAAAGCAATCCAGAAAAAAATGTATTTTTCTACTGAAAAAATGTCCGCACAAGAAGCAATTGCTGTCTTTTTGAAAGAATATAAATTAAATGGAGATTATGATTTCCGACTATTATACTCAAACATAGACAGAAGAGGTATCGAGCATAAAAAATTTCAACAATATTATAAAGGGATTAAAGTAGAATTCGGAATTTTAATTACTCATTCAAGAGAAGATCAAGTGTTTTTAATTAATGGGGAATTATACAATACCAATACAATTAGCACAAGTCCAAAGAAAAGTGCAAATGATTGTTTTCAAATTGCTATTCAAAAAATAAACGCGAATTCTTATTTGTGGGAAAATGAGATGCAATCTGTATTAATGGAATATAAAAAACCAAAAGGAGAGTTGGTCCTAGTTCCAGATATTAAGAAAAGAGAAGTTAATTTAGCATATAAGTTTGATATTTATGCAACTAGTCCCATTTCTAGGGAAGAAATATATATAGATGCAAAAACAGGAGAGGTGTTATTTTCGAATAAAATTATTAAACATGCTAATTCATTAATTTCTGATAATGATATTTTGAAACGAAAAAAAGAGGTAGAAAACACTATTTTGTTGGTAACAGGTTCTGCTGACACTAGATATAGTGGAACAAAGGAAATTGAAACTACATTTGATGGTACAAATTATATACTGAAAGATCAAACAAGAGGTCAAGGAATAGTCACATTTAATTGTGAGAGTACATTTAATTATCAGAATGTTGATTTTACAGATGATGATAATAATTGGTCTGCAGCTGAGCACGATAATGTTGCGAAAGATAATGGTGCTTTAGATGCACATTGGGGTGCAGCAACAACTTATGATTTTTGGTTAGATATTTTTGGAAGAAATAGTTTTGATGATAATGGAGCAAGTATTAGAAGTTATGTCCATTTTGGGAATAATTATAATAATGCTAGTTGGAATGGATCTTTTATGACTTATGGTGACGGAAACAGTTTTGATATATTGACTTCTATAGACGTTTGTGGACATGAAATTGGACATGCGGTATGTACTTATACAGCTAATTTAGTTTATCAAAATGAGTCTGGAGCTTTGAACGAAGGTTTTTCGGATATTTGGGGAGCATGTATTGAACATTATGGAAGAACAGGGAGTATCCAAAATCCAATTGCTAATTCGGTTTGGCAAATAGGAGAAGATATTTCAAGCACACCTTTACGTTCCATGAGTAACCCGAATTCGGTTAATCATCCAGATACATACTTAGGAACAAACTGGTATTCTGGAGCTGCAGATAATGGCGGTGTTCATACCAATTCAAGTGTTCTTAATCATTGGTTTTATATTTTAACAGTAGGAGAATCAGGAACCAATAATGCTCCAGATCCAGACACATATAATGTTGTAGGTATTGGAATGGAAAAAGCTTCAGAAATCGCTTATTTAGCAGAAAGAGATTATTTAACCCCAAATGCTACTTTCGAAGACGCCAGAAATGCAACTATCGAAGTAGCTAGTTCAATTTATTGTGCTAATAGTAGCGAAGTAATAGCGGTTACCAATGCTTGGTATGCTGTTAATGTAGGGGAACAGTATGTAGCTGTTACAGATGATATAGCTTTGTTTTCTATTGAAAACTCAAACAATATCTCTTGCAGTTCTTCAACGATAACAAGAGAAATAACATTAAGTAATCAAGGTCTAAATGCTATATCAACTGCAACCATTTCTTATGTTTTAGATGGAGATCCAGCAATAGTATCAACATGGAATGGAAATTTAGAACCTTGTTCTCAAATGGTTTATCCTATAACTATAAACGGATTAACAAGAGGAGCCCACACGTTAGAAGTAACCACATCAATTCTTAATGACGGAAGAGCAGAAAACAACACTAAAACCATTTTACTTTTAATAAATGATGAAGGTGTTATTAATCAAATTAATCCATTTACAGACATATCAGATGCTTTAGTTTCATACAATTCGAGTGGATTATCTTCGCAATGGATAAGAACAGAAAGAACTGGAGATGCCTTGGAAACCCCTGGAAATATGGTGTATTCTACAAATGTAACGGGAAATTACCCCAATAATATAAAAACCTATCTGGTTTCCCAATGTTATAATTTATCTGCTGTCACAAATCCTGAAATTAGTTTTTCGATGCAATATGATTTAGAAGAAAACTGGGATCTTGTTTATGTTGAGTATTCAACAGACTTTGGAGCTAATTGGACAGTGCTTGGAGAAATGGCATCGAACTGGTATAATAGTGATAGAACCTCACAAACTACAGGATCAGACTGTAATAACTGCAAAGGAGCACAATGGACAGGATCAGAAATTAATATGACCACATACTCTTATCCGTTAAGTAGTTTAAGTTCGCAAACAAATGTTGTTTTTAGAATTGTTTTTCATTCAGATCAAGCAGTAAATAAATTAGGAGTTAATATTGATGATTTTGTTATAAACGGAACTTTATCAAGTGTGAATTTTGAACAGAATATTATTAAAATTTATCCTAATCCCTCAAAAGGAGTTTTTAGTGTTTCTTCAAACAATATTAAATTAAATGCAATTGAAGTTTTTGATATAAGTGGAAAACTTTTATTCAGTATAGACAGAAATTTAGAAAGCACACTAGAAACAAGTGTAGATTTAAGAAACATTTCTAGTGGAATTTATTTTATTAAAGTGAGTTCTGAAAATGGAATTTTTTCTAAAAGAATTGTTAAAGAATAGTGCTTGTTTTTAGTACCTAGCTCAAAAAAAGTATATTTGTCGTTAAGACTACTTTAAAAAAACTAAACAATAAAATGAGAAATTATATTTTTAAAGGAAGTATTTGCTTCCTTTTTTTAGCATCTTTATTTAATTCCTGTAAGCCAAGTCAACCAGTTCAAAAGGCTTCGGTTGGAATAAATACGAATCATATGGATAAATCGGTGCGACCAGCAGATGATTTTTTTAGATTCGTGAATGGTAAATGGTTAGATAATACTGAAATTCCAGCAGACAGAACAAGATGGGGAAGTTTTGATGAACTTCGCAAAAAAACAGACGAAGACGTAATGCTAATTCTTAAAAAAGCATTAGTAGACAGAACAATTGATCCAAATTCTGATCAAGGGAAAGCCATAAGTCTTTATAAATCAATATTAGATACAGAAACGAGAAACAAACAAGGGATAACTCCTTTAAAACCTTACTTAGAAAAAATTGAAGCTGTTAAAAATTCAAAGGATTTAATTACTCTTATTACAGAAATGGAAAAAGAAGGAGGATTAGGTTTTTTGGGAACTTACGTTGGAACCGATGCAAAGAATAGTACTAGAAATGTAGTTTATTTAGGTACAGGAAGTTTAGGATTGCCAGATAGAGATTATTATACATCAGATGCAGCAGACAATAAAGAAAAAAGAGAAAAATACCAAGAGCATATTGCAAAAATGTTATTGTTTTTGGGAGAAACAGAAGAACAAGCCAAAGCAAATGCGAAAGATATTTTAGCATTAGAAACAAAAATGTCTGAATCTACATTTGACAGAGTTGAAAGAAGAGATAGGAGAAAGTCCTATAATCCAATGACAATGAAAGAACTGAATAAATTGGTTCCAGCGGTTGAATGGGAAAAATATTTTGAAGAAATTGGTATTGGAAAATTAGATACAATTATTGTCTCTCAACCTAAATATTTGGCAACAGTACAAGACATTATTAAAAAGAACGATGTTGCCACTTGGAAAGAATATATGAAGTGGACATTACTTCGCCGAACTTCGAGCTTATTAAGTACAGAAATTGGTGATGCAAATTGGGAATTTTATGGAAAAACATTAACAGGTGCTGTAAGACAACGTCCCGAAGATGAAAGAGCGTTGCAAACTGTTAACGGTACACTTGGAGAGGCTTTAGGAAAATTATATGTTGCTGAAAAATTCCCTGCTGAAGCAAAAGAAAAAGCACAAGCAATGATTGCAAATGTTTTTAAAGCATTTGAAAATAGAATAGACAATTTACCGTGGATGACTAAGGAAACTAAGGAAAATGCAAAATTAAAATTACGCAAATCAAGAGTCAAAATTGGTTACCCAGATAAATGGAAAGACTATTCGGAATTAGAAATTAAATCACCTAAAGATGGAGGTACTTATTTTGAAAACATGAGAAATGCTTCTATTTGGGGTACAAGAGAAAATTTTAAAAAATTAGGGAAACCAGTTGACAAAGAAGAATGGGGAATGTCTCCGCAGACGGTAAACGCTTATTTCAATCCTTCTTATAATGAAATTGTTTTTCCAGCAGCAATTCTACAGCCTCCATTTTATGATTATAAAGCAGATGAAGCTGTAAATTATGGAGGAATTGGTGCTGTAATTGGACATGAAATTTCTCATGGATTTGATGATTCAGGATCAAGATATGATGCAGACGGTAATTTAGTAAATTGGTGGAGTGAGCAAGATCTATCTCAATTTACAGGTTTAGGAACTGCTTTAGCAGATCAATACTCAAGTTTACAGCCTTTACCAGGTATTTTTGTAGATGGTAAATTTACATTAGGTGAAAATATTGGTGATTTAGGAGGTGTTAATGCAGCCTATGATGGATTACAGATTTATTTAAATGAAAATGGTAACCCAGGTTTAATTGATGGATTTACGCCAGAGCAACGTTTCTTTATTTCTTGGTCAACTATTTGGAGAAGTAAAATGCGTGATGAAGCAATTAAAAACCAAGTAAAAACAGACCCTCATTCACCTGGAATGTATAGAGCTTATGTACCTTTACAAAATGTGGATGCCTTCTATGAAGCGTTTGATATTAAAGAAGGAGACGGAATGTATATAGCTCCAGAAAAAAGAGTCAAAATTTGGTAATAAAATAGTATGATATAGTTAAAATCCTAAGTGAAAGCTTAGGATTTTTTTATGTCTTTTTTAGTGCTTTATTTACCATAAATAAGCCTGTTAAAGTAATGAAGCCCCCTATAGCTATAGCTATTGTTAAAGGTTCATTAAATAAAACATATCCAAAAAAAAGAGCTACAATTGGATTTATATAGGCATATAAACTACTTATTTCTTTTGGTAAATTTTCTAACGTATAAATAAAAGCAATAAATGTTAATACAGAGCCAAAAACAACGAGATATGCAATAGATAACCAAGATACAGCAGGGATTTCAGATAATGGAATAGCACTGCCATTTATATTTGTTACACTTAAAAGAACCGCACTAGAGATTAGCATTTGCAGTCCTAAACTAAAATAGGGATTAAAGTTGGTTCTATTTTCTCGAATATAAATAGAAGATAAAGCCCAAGTAAAAGTAGCAATTACAGATAGTAGGATTCCAAATCGAAATTGAGGGTTAAGAAAATCATTTAAATAATCATAGAAAATTACACATATGCCTAGGAAACAAATAACAAGCCCAACAGTAGCTCTCCAAGAAATTTTCTCACCTCTAAAAAAACTAATAATTACAATCCATAATGGAAATATTGAACCAATAATTGCACCCAAGCCACTAGAAATATATTTCACTCCCCAAGTACTCAAACCATTACTAAGCATAAAATTTAAGATGCTTAACACTAGGATATTCCTCCATTGCCGCTGTGTTGGCCAAGGAGCTTTTTTAATTAAGAAATAGATTAAATAGATAATGCCTCCAAACAGTTGTCTAAGTGCTACAAGTTGCATAGCATTCATATATTTCACCCCTTCTTTTGAAGCAATCCAAGTTGTTCCCCAAAAAAAACTAATCCAGCAAAGTGCAAAAAAAGGAAGACCAATTGCATTTTTTTTCTTTTTTATATAGTCGTGAAAAACACTAAAATAAGCCATTTTTAAATCTCTTTTTTGAAAGTATAAGATAAAAAAGATTCAATTTTTTTGCTTGAAATAATTTTACCTTTACTTGTAGTATTTTTTACAAATGTAGGTAAAGCCAAATTCATTTTTACAGCTTTTTTGTGATAATAATCTTGTCTCTTTGGGTGTTGAGGTGCAACGGCATTAAAGACTTGATTATTTTGCATTTTGTCGGATGGATTTAGTTCGAGTTTTTTCTCAATAACAGCTTCAATAATTCCAATACAATCTTCTTGATGAACAAAATTAATAGGAGCATCTGGATTTTCAACATTTTCTTTTCCAGCAAGATAGTTAATAGGATGTCGATTTTCACCTATTAATCCACCAAATCGGATTATAGTTGAGTCAAAATGAGTGTTTTTTACTAATAATTTTTCAACTTCAACCAATTGTCTGCCACTTTCAGTGTCTGGATTTGTTGGTGTTTCTTCTGTAATTTCTTGAATCGGAAAGGTATCACTATAAACAGAAGTGGAACTAATGAAAATTATTTTTTTTACACCAGACTTTTCAATTTCAGTAATTAATAATTTTATTTTATTAACGAATGAAATAGAAGTATCCCTCCTCAACCCAGGTGGAATATCGATAATTAAAATTTCAGAATCATTAAAAAAATCAGTTATATTTCCTTCTATCTTGTTTTCGAATAGAGAAACTAAATACGGTTGAATTTTATTGGTTTCTAATAGTGAAAGTTTGTCTTCTGAAGTAGTTGAACCTTTAATCGAAAAACCGTTTTCAATTAATGTTTTAGCTAATGGCAATCCTAACCAACCACAACCCAGTATGGAAATTTGTTTATTCATATACTTCTTCATCTTCGAATTCTAATGTTGGTATTGGTAAATTATTAAAATCTATTTTTGATATTAACTCTAATTGTTTTGCTTCAATCATATTAAACTTTAAAATTTCATACGGAAAATATTCTATTGTAAATTCATCTATTTCTTTTTCTTTACCAATAATTTGACAAGCTTTAAAATAACCTTCTTTTGAATAAGAAAGAAGTTGCATATAGTGCAAAAACAATGGTTTCTCAGGGAGTTCTATTGAAATTAAATAATTTTCATTTTCAATTATTTTTCTGGCAATAGTATTTGCAATTTCAGTACAAGAAATAGGATTGTTGTTTAAGAGAATTTTATTTTCATTTGTTAAATGTAAAGTAATAAGATTTTCATAGTTAAGCTTAAAAGAATTATTTTCAAATAGACCAACAGAATGTTCTTGGTAAATAGCCTCTTTTAATTTTATTTCTTTTGGATATGCAGCAAAAGCAATTTCATAATCAGAGTTGGCATAAATTATTTTTTCAATATCATATACTTTTTTCAGAGGGACATTTTCATCTACATTCAATTGCACAAAAGGTTTGAAAACACTATACTGAGGGTATTTATCTTTTTCCAAAATATTCATCAAAAATTCAATAGAATCTAATTCTTTGTTGTTATAGCTAATTTTTAAATCTTTTGTAATAAAGAACTCTTTCTTTTTGTGTCTTAACGAAAGTGATTCTGCAAAAGGAACTTTTGGTAAGCGAATATTTCCTTTTATATAAGGATTTTGAGAATGCTTTTCTTTGAAATATTTTTCAACATCCCAAAGATTAATTTTAGAAAAACTAAATGCTAAAACTGAAATTAATAGAAAAGAGCCCATTAAGTATTTGAAATAATTGCGAATGGTTAAACCTAACCCTTGCCACGATTGAAGAAATAAAACAAGTATAATTAACACAAACAAATAAGGATATTCTTCATAAAAACTAAAATACTCATAAAAAACAGGAGCATAATTTACTTTATGTCCAAAACTAACCATGTTTAAAAAGCTATACATGGTTGCGAATCTAAAAATCCACAACAAGAAAAACCAAATCCAGATATTTTGGTTGTGCACTATTTTTTTCCGTTTGAATTGAATTCGCTTTTCTCCAAATTTTTTATTGGTATCGAAAATAATTTTTAGAAAAAAACTTTGCCCAATGATTAAAGCTAAAAAAGCATAGAATAAATTATAGAAAAGTAATTCGTTTTTAGAAAATTCCAAATAATTGAAATGATCACTAAAAGTCAAAACACGTAGCAAATCTCTACCCAGAATAAAGAATTGGTACAAAAATAAACTTAATAAAACACTCACTATAAAACCAGCCCAAAATCTAAATTTTGAAATTGGAAGGGATTGTCTTGAAAGTATTTTTTTTCTTTTTTCTTTCATCTTTTTTCTGAAATCTAACTATCTTTTTTCACCAAAACAAAACCATCATTTTCAATTGCCATATACCCTTGGTCGTATAAAAAGTAATACATGTTGCCAGTTTTAGTTTGATAAATAGATGTGAAAAATTCAAAATCAAAACCTTTGCTTACCAATTTTGTTTTCGTAGTTTTAGTTTTATTTTCAGGGTTTAATTCAGAAAGAATACGATAATTTTTACGCAATTTGTTATTAATATTGCGCATTAAATTAGTTTGATCTTTATTTTGTCTATTATTGTAAGAATTTCTACAACCATCAGAACAGAATTTTTTATCTTCTCTTCCAATAATTTTTTCATTACATTCTAAGCAGTTTCTACTCATAATTATTCATTGTAAGGAACGAAGCAATCTAATCATTCCATTTTGGTATTATTTACTTTTTCAAAGGGTTTTAATTTTTATTCTTTCTAGAATCACTTTCTAGAATAGCATATTCAAAATTATCCGACCAACCCGATTTTAAAGGTAAAATTTGTCGGCAACGTCCTTCTCTTATCATTCCAACTTTTTCTAATACTTTAATCGAACCCAAATTTTCCACAGCACAACCTGCTTGAATGCGGTGTAATTTTAATTCATTGAAGCAAAATGTTATGATACTATTTAAAACTTCAGTAGCATATCCTTTATTCCAAAAATTGGAATGAATTTTGTACCATATTTCTGCACTTTTGTATTTCTTATTTCCGATTTTTATTCCAAACAAACCAATACTGTTATTATCACTTTGTTGTTCAATTATAAAAGTGTAATTTGCTATTTCAGTTCGTTGATTTTCTTTAATCCATGGTGTTATGATAGCTTTTGTTTCTTCAATATCATCTGGAATTCCTAAGGTATTGTATTCGTCTGTTTCTGCTAACGAATGTAAATTATGAATAAAATCTAAATCCGTATGCTGAATCAATCTTAATTTCGTTCTTTCAGTTACTAATTTAATTTCATTCATTCTTCAAACTGATTTTTATAGACTAAAGCTTGTTTAATATGTGCCAAATGATGATTGCAATGCCATGCATATAAACTCGCAACTTCTTTTAATTGAAAGGATTTTTTAGATTCCGGATGAAAATAGGTTCTTTCCCAATCTTCATTTGTCATTGCATTTAAGATTAAAGACCACTTGTGATGAATGGCTTTTAAAATCATCATAGAATGAGAAATATCATCGTTTGAACCATCAACTAAATTTGCCCAGACATCTTCTGCATAGGGCTTTATAGTTGGATGCTCTTCTGTGAGAGCCAATTTGAATCGCATAAAAGCATTGATGTGACTATCTGAACAATGGTGTATTACTTGTTTGATGTTCCAACCCTTTGGGCGATACATCCAATTTAATTCTTCAATAGTTAAGTTAGTCGTTATCGTTTCTACTTCTTTTGGGAAATTAGTAATTGTAGCTATCCAATTTTCTAATTCTTTTGTAGAAATGTTGCTTGGCGTTTCAAATTCTCCAATTGGAAATTTTAGTTTTTGTAGATTCATATTATTTCTTAAAATTAAACACAACTTCTTTTTTACTATCTTCAAAATAAGCATAGACATTCACTTCATTATCGGATACTTTTTCAAACGTGAAATGGTCAAAATACATTCTGTTTTTCTCTTTTTTAATGAATCTAAAATCTTCAGATTTATCTTTTTCTTCCCATCCTTTTAAGTCCTCATCAAAATGTTTAATTTGATATAATAATGTTTTGTCTTTCTCTATAATATGACCTAATTCATAGAAAACGATTTTACCATTAGCTACTAATTTGAAGTTGAAAAGCATTGAACCAGCAGAAGGTGTACTCCAATTTTCTTCAAATTGTCCTCCAAATGCTTCTCCTCTCCAGTTTCCAGCAAGCCATTTAATGTCTTCGAGCGTTGCCTTTTCTGAACCTTTTTCATCATTATAATGTAAGGTGTTTTGTGCAAAACAAAATGTTGAAAAACAAAGAATCAAAAATAATGGTTTCATTTTGCTCGTTTTTTTATTTAGTAAAACCCTTTGCAAAAGTTGTTAAACATCTAGTAAAGGGTTTGTATTATAAATTATTTATTAAGGACTATTTTAATTTCTTTAAGCTATATAAATCGTGTCTTCTATCTTTCATGATTTTCACACTTCCGTGAACATGTAGTTCTTTCAATAAATTAATATCGACATCAACAACTAAAGTCATTTCTGTGTTTGGAGTTGCTTCAGCTTTGATTCCGTTACTCGGGAAAGCAAAATCAGAAGGTGTAAACACAGCTGCCTGCGCATACTGAATATCCATATTATTTACTTTTGGTAAATTACCCACACAGCCAGCAATGGCAACATAACATTCATTTTCAATGGCTCTTGCTTGTGCACAATGTTTCACGCGGGTGTACCCGTTTTGAGTATCGGTAAGGAAAGGAACAAATAAAATATTCATACCCTCATCTGCCATTAAACGCGATAATTCTGGGAATTCAACATCATAACAAATTACAATTCCAATTTTTCCACAGTCAGTATCGAATGTCTGGATAACATCTCCACCAGTCATGCCCCAATGGAAAACTTCATTAGGCGTAATGTGAATTTTTCGATACATTTCATACGTTCCATCTCTTCTGCATAGGAACCCAACATTGTAAACATGTCCGTCTTCTATATAGGGCATGCTACCACTAATAATATTAATATTGTAGGCGATGGCATATTCTTGAAATTTTTTACGAATAGGATCGGTATATTTAGCTAATTCTTTTATGGCTTCAGCTTCAGAAAGGTGGTTGTAATCTGCCATTAAAGGAGCTGTGAATAATTCTGGGAATAATGCAAAATCACTTTCATAACCCGAAACAGCATCAATAAAGAATTCTACTTGTTCATAAAGTGCATCTAGATTAGACAAGGAACGCATTTGCCATTGAATGAGTCCCAAACGAACAATACTTTTATCTACATTGATTAGTTTTTTAGTGTCTTCATAATAGATATTGTTCCATTCTAAAAGCACTGCATATTCTAAAGATTCTGAATCGCCAGCTAAATAATTTTTTAATACACGAACTTCGTGAAAATCGTTACTCAATTGAAAAGATAAAACAGGGTCATATATTTCTTTTCTTTTTACTTTATCGATATAAACTTTCGGAGTAATTTCATTTGCATATTTTCCGTAGTTAGGGATTCTTCCTGCAAAAATGATGGAACGCAAATTTAATTGTTCACACAGTTCTTTTCTTGCGTCATAAAGTCTTCTTCCTAAACGTAAGCCTCTATAATTTGGATTTATAAAAACATCAATACCATATAATACATCTCCAAATTCATTATGAGTCGAAAATGTATAGTTACCAGTAATATCTTTATATGTTTTTGTTTTGAAAGCAAAGCCTTCTGTAACTAAAATGGACAAAGCAGAGCCAACAACAACACCATCTGCAACAATAACGAGTTGCCCTTCTGGGAAAACATTTAGGAGTTTTTTTATATGATCTTCTTTCCAGTAGGAGCCTGCCATTTCTGGATAAGCTTCAATCATAGATTTTTTTAATTCTTTGTAATCTTCAATCTGTAGATTTCTTAATTCTACTTTTTTAATTGCGTTTGACATATAAATTATTGGTTTGTAACCAAAGATAGTAAAAATATTATCCGTTTACAAACGGTTACAATTATTTACAACCGAAAGTAAGTAGGTAATTACCGAATAATTTTTAAAAGTTAAATAATCTTTGCACTGTCGAAATGAAAGAATATATAAACCATTTAAATTTTTACAAGCCATGAAAAATAGAGTACAAATAATTGGACACGTAGGTCAAGAACCTGAAATTAAAACATTAGAATTAGGAAAAAAATTAGCGAATTTATCTATAGCTACAAACGAAGTATATTATCGTGACAACGGAGATAAAGTTGAAAAAACAGAATGGCATCGTGTTACAGCCTGGGGAAAAACAGCAGAAATTATTGAAAAATATGTTACTAAAGGTAAAGAAATAGGTGTTGAAGGAAGGTTATCAACTAGGAGTTATGATGATAAAGATGGAGTTAAACGCTATATTACAGAAATTGTTGCAAATGAAGTGTTGCTTTTAGGGAAGTAATTATGAAAAGAGGCTATCCTAAAAGTAAAAAATCGACACTTTTTGTCACTCCGACGCAAGGAGGAGTCTTATAATCAGTGTTATGTGGTTTCTCCTTGTGTAGAAATGATAAGATTACAGGCTTTTAGGATAGCTTCATTATTAAAAAATATTTTTTGCCACTCTATAAGTATTTGCATGTGCTTCAATTATGGTTTTAATGTCTGGAGAATAACCACCACCCATTGAAACTTGTATCGGAATTTGGTATTTTGCACACAATTCAAAGACAATCTCATCTCGTTTTTTGCAACCTTCTAAAGTGCACCCTAAATTGCCTAATTTATCGGTTGCTAAAATATCAACACCAGATAAATAGAAGATAAAATCGGGTTTTTGTTCATTAATAAGTTTTGGAATTATGCTTTGTATTGTTGATATAAATTCATCATCAGTTGTATTATTTTCAAAAGCAATATCTAAGTCTGATTTTTCTTTTTTGAAAGGATAATTCGTTTTCCCATGTGTGGAAAAGGTGAATACATTTGGATTGTTTTGAAAAATTTCGGCTGTTCCGTTGCCTTGGTGCACATCTAAATCTAAAATTAGAATTTTAGTAGCTAATTTTTTGTTGAGAAGAAATTGTGCTGCAATGGCTTGGTCGTTTAATAAACAAAATGCTTCACCATGAGTAGAATAGGCATGATGTGTTCCTCCAGCAATATTAAATGCAACTTTAGTAGTTAGTGCTTTTTGAGCACCTATAATTGTTCCTTCCGCAATTCTTAATTCTCGCTCGACTAATGCAGCGGAAAGAGGAAAACCAATTTTTCGAGCAGCTCTGGGGTTTAATGTTAGATTTAATAGATGATTTACATATTCTTGATTGTGCACAGCTAAAACATGTTCCAATGCACATTTTTTGGGTTCAAAAAAATCAGATTTTAAAGCAGTTCCTTCATGTAGTAATTGTTGTGGTAACAATTCATATTTTAACATAGGGAAGCGATGCCCTTCGGGTAAAGGATGTTTATATATTGGATGATAAGCAATTGAAAACATAGAGACTAACTATTCAAATCCGTCTTTAAACTTTGCTAAGACTATTTCTTTATTTTTTTTGTCATAATAGCATAAAATGTAATAGTCTTCAAACGGAAAATAATGTTCGTATTTGATATTTTTAGTTTGGGTTGTAAATTGATTTATTTTATCAATAAATAAAGGGTCATTAATTTTAGTTTCCTCGAAGTTAGAGTTTAACACAACTTCAAAAGTTGTGTTTTGCACAATATAATCACCACCAAAAGTATCATAATCAAAGTTGTTATATCCAGCAGCTACAGAAGTCATTGCTAGTCCAATGCCAAGAAGTAAGTCTCCATTGCTTCTAATGTTTTTTGAGCCACCAAAATTAGCAATATAATTCCCGTTATAATTATAGATTAAACCGCCAATAGATGTATCGAAAATTCTATTAATAAATTTTTTAGTGTCTTTTAATTTTCGAGGAGCATTATTTGATGTTTGACTATAAAATGTGCTGTTTTTAAAAGGAGAAGGGTTGATTTTATCAATTGTATAAGTCTTAATAAGGTTTTTATTTATATAATCTTGTATTTGTATTTCGAATATATCTTTACTAGATTTTAATTGAAACAAATGATTGTTAATTAACAGTGAGTTGGATTGTTTTATGTTTTTTTCGGAAATATTTTGTAAAAAAACAGATTCATTACATTCTAAAGTAGATAAATTTAATTCTAATAATTGGGTTTTAGTAGTAACATGATCTAAAGTAAAAATAAGCATGTCGTTGTGTAAATAGTATTTCAATTTACTTGTTCCTACTTCAAAAGAATTAAATCCTTTTTTTTCCATTTTTGATAAACCAAATTTTTCAATTAGTTTTAAAAAGGTAGTTTCATTTTGTCTTTCGTCTTCAAAGTTACATTTTGAAAAGTCTAAAGTATTTCTTTTAATCGAATTGCCGTTTAATGTTATTAATTCTAGTGATTTAGATTCTTTATTTCCTACCAAGAAATATAAAACTCCTTTATCGGAGAATTCTGCAAAAACTTGTTCTTCTTTTAAATTTAAATTATATTCGATTGTTTTCGTTATTCTATTATTGAAATCAAATTCAATTCCTAAAAAACGTTCATAATTTTTTGTTGTCCAATAGGAAACAGGATTATTGTTGTTTACGAAGCCACAACCTATTAAATAGTTAAAATCATTAGGTTTTTTAATGGTTAAACTATCTGAAAAAAAGATGAAACTATTAAATTTTGCACCAAAAACAGATTGTTTGTCTGATGCAAAAGTGAAAATTTCTGAAGTAATAGGATTGACGGTAGATATTAATTGATGGTATTCGTTATTCTTTTTGAATTCAAAATTCACATCGGTTAGTCGTACTTGACAATGAAGCAAATTAATAAGGAAATAAAAAAATAATAGTAAACTCTTTTTCATTTTAATAAGAATCAATTAGTAATCAAATATAAAGGAAAAAGAGTTTAATATGCGTTAAATGTTTTGTAAAACTATAACCAAAAAAAGATTAAGTTTTTAAAATGCTCATAATATCTTTAATACTTTTTAAAGCAATAAAATTCTCGTGTTCAATTTTAAAATCAATTTTTTCATATTCCCAAGTAGTATGATAAGGCACATGTATGCCATAGCCACCAATATTTAGAATAGGCAAGACATCAGATTTTAGAGAGTTTCCAATCATCAAAAAATCTTTTGCCTCAATATCTAAACGACCAAGCATTTTTTTATAGTCTAATTCTGTTTTATCGCTTAATACTTCAATATGATGAAAATAATGACCTAAACCAGAATCATGAAGTTTTCTGTGTTGATCTTTCAAGTCTCCTTTTGTAGCCACAATTAGTTTGTATTTTCCTTTTAATATATCTAGTACTTCTATAACATCTGGAAGTAATTCTACAGGTTTTTCTAATAAATCTTTACCAATTGTAATAATCTTATCAATACCATTACCAGAAATTTTATGATTGGTTAATTGTAATGCTGCCTCAATCATAGAAAGAGTAAATGCCTTTATACCAAAACCATATAAGGGTAAATTTTTAACCTGATGATTTAAAATAGTTAGTAAGATTTCTTGACTAGAAGCATAATCTTGAAATAATTCACAGAATCGTTCTTGAGCTTCATCAAAATAAGGTTCATTATGCCAAAGCGTATCGTCTGCATCAAAGGCTATAGTTTTAGGTGAAAAAGTCATTATATATATTTTTTTTAAGATAGTGGACATTCAAAATTACTATTTTTGAGAGGATAAAGAAAGAATATAGCAGGTAAATTATTCATTTGAAGAAAACTACACTTTTGTGTAAAATGGTATGTTAGTCAATATGTTATTTTTGTAATAAAATTAATAGAATGGAAAAGCGATATAGTAGGAATAGAATTTACATAACCAAGCAAGAACAGGCGTTAATAAAAGATTATTCTATTTTGCTTGGAGGTAGTGGAATTGGCAGTGTGATTGCAGAATGCGCATTACGTTTTGGATTCGAAAACATAACTATTATAGATGGGGACCAAGTAGAGTTAACCAATTTGAACAGGCAGAACTATACAGAAGAAGATGTAGATGTAGATAAGGCAGAAGCACTTTTCAAAAGATTGAAACAAATTAACAAAAACGCAAAGATTACATGTTATAATTGTTTTCTAACGGTAGAAAATGTAGAAGAATATATTAGCGGGCATAAAATTGCAATTAATGCTTTAGACTTCACTTCGGATGTTCCATTAGTATTTGACAAAGTTTGTCAAGAAAAAAATATACCCGTTTTACATCCTTACAATTTAGGATGGGGAGGTTTAGTAACGGTAATTACACTCTAGATAGTTTATCCTTGAGTACTTTAGCGAAAGCTAATGAAAAATTTAATGAGGTTAATATGGTAGAATATGCTTCTAGTTATTCGAGATTTTGGGGAAATCCACAAAAATGGTTAGAAGAAATTATTGAAGAGTATAAAAAATCCCCAAATAACTAAAAGTCATTTGGGGATTTTTTGTTCTACTATTTAATAGCTTGACTTAACTAATCAAAGCACCATTCATAACTCCATCCGTATCTGGATTAACAAATACTAGTTTTCCTTCAGCATTATTGGTCATTAAAATCATTCCTGCACTTTCTACACCTCGCAAAGCTCTTGGTGCTAAGTTTACTAAAACGGTTACTCTTTTACCAACTACTTCTTCTGGAGAAAAATGCTCAGCAATTCCTGAAACTATAGTTCTAACATCAATTCCTGTATCTACTTTTAAAACTAAAAGTTTATTCGCTTTTGGCATTTTTTCAGCTTCAAGAATTGTACCTACACGAATATCTAATTTCGTAAAGTCGTCAAACGTAGCAATCTCTTTTTGTGGTTCTGCTTTAGTATTTTCTATCTTATTGGCAGTTTTTGTGGCTTCTAGTTTATCCATTTGTTTTTGAATTTCAGCATCATCTATTTGAGCAAATAAAATTTCTGCTTGTCCAATTTGATGATCGGAAGGAATTAAATCTGTTTTCTTAGAAATGTCATTCCAGTTTATTTTAGAATCATTTTGTTTTAATATTGATTTTAATTTAGTTGAAGTAAATGGTAAAAATGGTTCACATAAAACACTTAAAGCCGTTGCAATTTGTAGCGCAACATACATTTGTGTCTTCACTCTCTCTGGATTCTCTTTAACCACTTTCCATGGTTCTTCATCTGCTAAATATTTATTCCCTAAACGAGCCACATTCATAACTTCTCCTAAAGCTTCTCTAAAACGATAACGCTCAATTGAAGAGGCAATAACTGCTGGATACGCTTTTAATTCAGTCAAAGTTTGTTCATCAATTGCGGTAAATTCGTTAGGAGTTGGAACAATCCCATTATAGTATTTATTGGTAAGCACCACCACACGATTGATGAAGTTACCATAGATAGCCGCCAATTCATT
Organism: Flavobacterium sp. KY-23415; assembly: GCF_055384985.1. NCBI lineage: Bacteria > Pseudomonadati > Bacteroidota > Flavobacteriia > Flavobacteriales > Flavobacteriaceae > Flavobacterium > Flavobacterium sp. KY-23415. The sequence continues at coordinate 1,639,294 of NZ_AP044001.1, forward strand.
ATTATTTCTTGCTTGAAAATCTTTCCAAGTAAAGTCATTGTCTTTTGTTTCTGGAGCATTTGCAGTTAAAGTATAGCGTAATGCATCTTGTTTATCTGGAAAGTCTTGTAAATATTCGTGCAACCAAACCGCCCAATTTTTAGAAGTAGATAATTTATTACCTTCTAAATTTAAAAATTCATTAGCAGGAACATTATCTGGCAAAATATAGCTTCCTTCCGCTTTTAACATCGCAGGGAAAATGATACAATGAAAAACAATATTATCTTTCCCAATAAAGTGAACTAATTTAGTGTCTTGATCTTTCCAATACGGTTCCCAATCTTTTCCTTGTTTTGCAGCCCATTCTTTAGTAGCAGAGATATAGCCAATTGGAGCATCAAACCATACATATAGTTTTTTACCTTCAGCACCTTCAACAGGAACATCAATCCCCCAATCTAAATCACGAGTTACAGCTCTTGGCTCTAAACCAGCATCAACCCATGATTTTACCTGACCGTAAACATTAGATTTCCAGTCATTTTTATGTCCCTCTAAAACCCATTCACGTAAAAAGGCATCATATTCATTTAATGGTAAAAACCAATGTTTTGTTTCTTTTAAAACAGGAGTTTCTCCAGTTATGGTCGATTTTGGATTAATTAAATCAGTGGCATTCAATGATGAACCACATTTTTCGCATTGATCACCATAAGCTTCTTCATTTCCACATTTGGGACAAGTACCTGTCACAAAACGATCGGCTAAAAATTGATCTGCTTTGGCGTCATATAATTGTTCTGTAGTTTGTTCTATAAATTTACCATTTTCATATAATTTTCTAAAAAACTCTTGAGCAGTATCATGATGGATTTTTGCAGAAGTTCTTGAGTAATTATCAAATGAAATGCCAAAATCTTTAAAAGACTGACGAATAATTCCGTCATATTTATCAATAACTTCTTGTGGTGTAATCCCTTCTTTTTTAGCCTTCATCGAAATTGCAACTCCATGTTCATCACTTCCACACATAAAAGCAACGTCTTTTCCTTGCAAACGTAAATATCTTGCATAAATATCACTTGGAACGTAAACACCTGCTAAATGTCCAATATGAATTGGACCATTAGTATAAGGTAAAGCAGCGGTAATTGTGTATCTTTTTGGATTCTCTAACATGTTTTTATAAAAATTTGAGTTGCTGAAATTTCTTCAGAATTGATGCAAAAATAAATCATTGATTGTGAATAAGCGAATTTTAAAACGAATTTGTTTATTTTTGAAAGAAAGTATTAATTTAACTTCTGCTAAATGATAAGATTATTAATTTTACTTTTTTTAATTTCAAATACAAATTACGCTCAAACTAAAATGAAAATTCCACCATTTCTAAAAAAAGGCGATACTATTGCTATTGTATGTACAGCTCGAAAATTTATGCCTGAAGAGGCTAAACCAGCGATTGAATTGTTAGAATCTTGGGGATTAAAAACGAAGATAGGAAGAACTATTGGTTTGGATAGTTGTCAATTAGGAGGAACCGATGCAGAACGTGCGGCTGATTTGCAAGAACAGATGGACGATGAAAATGTTAAAGCAATTTGGTGTGCCCGAGGAGGATATGGTACTGTTCGAATTATTGATTTATTAGATTTTGCAAAATTTGTAGAAAATCCAAAATGGATCATGGGTTTTAGTGACGTTACTGTTTTGCATAGTCATTTAAATACTCTGAGAGTGGCTTCTTTGCACTCTATAATGCCCTTTACTGTACCAAAAGCCCCAGAGTTGGTTAAAGAAACTTTTAGAAAAGCAATTTTTGGTGAAAAATTAGACTATGTAATTCCTTCTAAAGATTATAATTTAAAAGGTAAAACAAAGGGCGAATTAGTTGGAGGTAACATTTCTATTTTGTACAGTCTTTTAGGCTCAAAATCAGCTATAGATACAAAAAATAAAATTCTTTTTATTGAAGATTTGGACGAATATTTATATCACTTGGATAGAATGATGTATAATATTAAAAGAAATGGCTATTTCGAAAATGTAAAAGGAATCATTGTTGGGAGTTTATCAGATATGCATGATAACGAAATACCTTTTGGACAAAATGCAGTGCAAATTATATCAGCAATTGCTAAAGATTACAACATACCAATAGCTTTCGATTTTTGTGCAGGTCATCAAAAAGACAATCGCACTTTAATTTTAGGAAGTCAAGTCGAATTTGAAGTTAACGAAAATGAAACCAAATTAGTTTTTAAAAACTAATAATTCAAAAATGGCAGAACACAATGATTTAGGAAGAATTGGTGAAGAGAAAGCAGTCGCTTTTCTTCAAGAGAAAGGATATGATATTTTAGAGACAAATTGGGTTTTTGATAAAGCAGAAATCGATATTATAGCACAAAAAGCTAATGTTTTAGCGGTCGTAGAGGTAAAAACACGTTCAAGTTTAGATTTTGGTTTGCCTCAGGATTTTGTTAAACCTAAAAAAATTCAGTTATTACTAAAAGCTGTAAATGAATATGTTATTTCTAAAGACCTAGATGTTGATGTTCGTTTTGATATTATTGCGATTCACAATGAAAAAAATAAATTTAACATAGAACACATAGAAGAAGCTTTTTATTATTTTTAGTTATAAATATAACATTTTGTGTTTTTTTACTACATTTGTAAAAAAGATACACAATGAAAACTATTTCTTCTGTTGTTGAACAGTACATTAAATCGAAACCATTTCTATTAAATTCCTTATCGCAAGGAATAATAAATTTAACTTCTTTAGCAAGAGTAATGATGCCTTATTTAGAGAAAGAATTAGGAAAAGATATTAAGCAAGGAGCAGTAGTAATGTCTTTGAAAAGGCTTTCTGAAGAATTAGATTTTAAAATTAATCATAAAATATCTAGGGTATTAAAAAATACAGGAGAAATTACTGTGCGTTCTTCTTTAACAGACTACGCTTTTGTAATCTCAGAAACCCTATTAGATAATCAAGCTAGATTACTATCTGAAATAAATAAAGAGGCAGATGTTTTTTATACTTCATCTAGAGGTGTAAATGAATCAAATATTATTATTAGTACTTCAATGTCCTATTTAGTTGCCGATTTGTTAAAGATGGAGAAAATTACTCATAAAATAGAGAATTTATCTTCAATTACTGTCAAATTACCTCAAGAAAATATTTCTGTCCCTGGTGTTTATTATTATATTTTTCAAAGATTAGCTTGGGAAGGTATCATTATTCATGAAGTTATTTCAACAACAAACGAGTTTACCATTATTGTTAGCGATAGCCAGATAGATATTGCATTTAAAGTAATTAAAGATTTGAAAACGATACAAGACTAGTAAAAAAGGTCTTGTTTTTTTTTACATCAAAAAAAGAAGTGTATTTTTACCAATCTATTATACTAAAAATAGAAAATTGAAGTTAAAGAAATAAAGCTTTTTATCTTGAAAAACAACATAGTAAATTATTCATGCACTCTTGGCTTATTCTTTTTTTTGATAGCATGTTCTGTCAAGAAGGATAAGTTCGTCAATCGAAATTTTCATGCCGTAACAACAGAATATAATGTTTTGTACAATGGAAATATTGCACTCGAAGCGGGCAAGGTCGACTTGATTCAAACTTATAAAGATAATTTTTGGGAAATATTACCAGTTGAAAGAATTGCAGATAAAGAAGAGGAAATACTTCCAGGGCAAGCAAAAAATCCAAATTTTGAAAGAGCAGAAGAAAAAGCGGTAAAAGCAATTCAAAAGCATTCCATGAATATTGATGGTTCTGAAAGAAATCCACAAATGGATGAAGCCTATTTGCTTTTGGCAAAAGCAAGGTATTTTGACAACAGATTCCTTCCATCATTAGAAGCACTCAATTACATTCTATATAAATATCCTAAAAGTGATAAAATTTATCATGCAAAAGTTTGGCGAGAAAAAGTAAATATTCGCTTAGATAATGAAGAAACAGCAATTAAAAATTTAAAAAAACTTTTAGAAGATAAGAAAATTGATGGTCAAGATCTGGCAGATGCTAATGCAATGCTAACGCAAGCCTATATGAATGTTGGGGCTAATGATAGTGCTATAGCAACAATAAAAATAGCTAAATTAGAAACAAGAAGCAACGAAGAAAGAGCCAGATATTCATTTATTTTAGGTCAATTATATGAATCATTTGAATATAATGATAGTGCTTTTGCTTCTTTTCAAGAAGTGATAGATATGAATAGAAAATCTCCAAGAAGATATGTTATTCAAGCACATGCAAAACAAGCATTACAGTTTGATTATAAAAATGGAGATACTTTAGTTTTTACAGAGAAATTCAACAAATTAATTGAAGATAGAGAGAACCGACCTTTCCTAGATGTTTTGTATCATCAAATGGCAGTTTTCTATGACAAACAAAAAATAGACAGTACAGCAAAGAAATTCTATAATAAGTCTCTCAAATCAATTTCGCAAGATAAATACTTAATAGCTTCAAATTATAGAAATTTGGGGGAAATGTATTTTAAAAATGCCGAATACAAAATTGCTGGAAAATATTATGATAGTACTTTATTGCGTCTAGATAATGCTACAAAAGAGTATAGAAAAATTAAGAAAAAAAGAGATAATCTAGATGATGTAATTAAATATGAAGATATTGCTAGAGAAAATGACAGTATTCTTTCTGTAGTTGCAATGTCCAATGTGGAGCGAAACGCATATTATCAAAAGCACATTGATAAAATAAAAAAAGAAGACGAATTAAAAGCTAAAAGAGAAGCAGAACAAGCAGAACGCGAAGCCAATAAATTGGCAAACAATGCAACCTTATCGCAAACAAATTTGCCAAAAGGAAATCAAAACGGAAATCTATCTGTGTTTTCACCAAAAGGAATGCCTAATTCTTCTGCTAATGATGAGCAAAGTACATTTTATTTTTATAATCCAGTTACAGTTGCGTTTGGAAAAAAAGAATTTAAAAGTAAGTGGGGAAATAGAGCGCATAAAGAAAACTGGAAACTGTCTAGTGCTGTTTCAGATAATAAAATTGAAACATTAGAAAATCAAGAAACAGATTCAGCAGATGAAGATTCATTGAACGAAACCGTATTCAAACCAGAATATGAAATAGATTTCTATACTTCTAAATTGCCAACAGAAAAGAAAGTTCTGGATAGTATTCATAAAGATAGAAATTTTGCCTATTATCAATTAGGGATTATATACAAGGAGAAGTTTAAAGAATATGAATTGGCAGCATCAAGATTGGAAAAGCTTTTGGATAATAATCCAGAAGAAAGATTAATATTGCCAGCAAAATATAATTTGTTTAAAATTTATGAAATAATTGATGCATCAAAAGCAGCGCAATATAAAAATCAAATTTTAACAGAATACCCTACAAGTCGCTATGCACAAATTATCGCAAACCCTTCAATAACACTTGAAGACGAAACAAATCCAGAAAATATATATAATAAATTATATAAAAAATACGATGAAAATTTACTTAGAGAGGCGTTTGTTGAAGTAAATGAAAGAGTAGATCAATATTTTGGAGAAGAAATTTTGCCAAAATTTGAAATGTTAAAAGCGAACCTTGTTGGACGATTAGAAGGAGTGGAAGAATATAAAAAAGCTTTAAACTATATAGCATTAACCTATCCAGATATAGAAGAAGGTAAACAAGCAGAACAATTATTACAGACAGATATACCAAAGTTAGAACTAGTTGATTTTGGAATATCAGACCCAACATCTTGGAAAATAATTTTTCCAAAAAATGTTGAAGAAAAAGAAGAAACAAAAATATTGATTGAAAAAATCACTAAATATTTAAAAGCTCGAAACAATGAAGATCTTTTTTTATCTACAGATATTTACAATCTAAATCAAGACTTTATAGTTGTTCATGGTTTAATAACAGAGGAAGTTGCAAAAGCAACATTAAGTGTCTTGCAAGAATATAAGGATTATAAAATAAAAGACATAGCCTATATTATAGGAGTAGAAGATTATAGAGTAATTCAAATTAAGAAAAAATTTGATGAAAAAATAAAATAAAACAACAACCCCAAAAAAATACTTAGAGACATGTTTGAAAAAACTAAAGAAAAAGAAAACCCACTTGGAAAAACCAACAGAATTGTTCAAGGAACTATAATCAAAGGAGATATAGAATCTAAAGATGATTTTAGATTAGATGGGGTTCTTATCGGTAATTATAATTCGCCTGGCAAATTAGTAATAGGAAATACTGGAGAAGTGCAAGGAGATATCAAATGTAAAAATTTAGATATTGAGGGGAAGTTTATTGGAAAACTAGAAGTAGATGAATTATTAACAATAAAATCTACTGCACATATAAAAGGTGATGTTGTTATTGGAAAGCTATCTGTAGAGCCAGGAGCTCTTTTTGAAGCTAGCTGTGCTATGAAATCTAAGTCTAGAGAAGTAGAAAAACATCAGAAATGATAATTTTAAATTTAAAACAAGAAAAGCCTGTCAAATTAACAGGCTTTTCTTGTTTTAATAGAATTCTTTTTTACGAGGATAATTGATTATTTAGAATCAATCTATTTACTGTGATTTTGTCATTTGCTGTTATTTTTGACAATAATACATCAAAAGTAATTTAAAATTTAACTATTATCATTTTAAGTCTTGTAATTTGTAAAAATTCAATATTTTTTTAACAAAAAAAATACATTCTAAAATCGCGAGTTACCGTTAAAAGATGTTATTGTGCACTTTATCGAGTAGCTTAGTTTGCTTAATACATTTTTTTTCTAAAATCTTTGCACTTTAATACAAAGTACAATTTTATGAAGAAGAATTTTTTTTACTTATTAATGGTCTTTTCCATTTTATGTGTATTTCAAACCAATGCACAAAGTAAATTTAAAGGTATTGTTAAGGATAATCAAGAAAGACTTAGTCTTTACGGTGCGACTGTAAGAGTAGTATCTCCAGGTAGTAATTTAGAAGAAAAAACTGCTGTGGATTTTGATGGAACATTTAAAATTAGCTCTGTTAAAGCTTTTGGTACAATTGAGATCTCTATGAACGGTTACATAACCAAGGAAATTCCATTCTACAAAACGCAAGACGAAACAGTCGATTTAGGTACTATTTATTTAGAAGAAAATTTAGTAGTTGAAAGAGATGTTGTCGTAACTACTTCTAGTATTGACGTTATTAAAGATAGAAAGACACCAATATCGTCTTCTACAATGAGAAATTATGAAATGCGTGAAAAAGTTTCTAACAAAGACTTTATTGAATTAACTAACGAAATGCCAGGTGTTTATACGTCTAGAGTAGGTGGTGGTTTTGGAGATACAAGAATTAATGTTAGAGGTTTTGAGCAAAATAATATTTCGCCTATGATTGATGGTATTCCTGTGTATGATTTAGAAGCAGGTATTGTTGACTGGGCAAACATAACATCTATTAATGATGTTGCAACATCCATTCAGTTGCAAAGAGGATTAGGAGCTTCGAAGCTTGTGAACTCATCTGTAGCAGGGACAATGAATATGATCTTGAGAAATGCAAACCACGATAAAGGAGGATTTGTTTATAATTCTACAGGTAACGATAGTTATAGAAAATTTGCAGGATCTTATGCAACAGGATTGTTGAAAAACGGATTTTCTGCAAATATCTTGTTAAGTGCTACTTCTGGAGATGGTTATGTAAAATCTACAAATTTTGAAGCATATTCATATTATTTAGCTTTAGGATATAAAAAAGGGAAAAACGATTTCCAATTTAAAGTTTTTGGAGCACCAGAAACACGTAACCAAAGAATATCAGATATTAGATTGTCTGATTATATTAGAAGAGGAAACGGAGTAGATGAGCCAAATTATAAATACAATCGTGATTGGGGGTATTTGAATAATAAAGAATATGCGACGAAAGTAAGTTTTGGGCACAAACCATTAGGGATTTTTCAATGGGATTTAAACTTTACTGATAAAACACAGTTATCTACAAAATTATATACTTCTAAAGGAACTAGTGGAAATACTAATTTCTCTGGAGGAATTTTAGGAAGAAGTGCAATGAATTGGATTGACGGAAATGAACAAATTGCATTAGATTTTATAAATCAATATAATTCTAATACATTTACTGCTGATCCTAATAGTATCTATTTTAGAGATCCTAATTATAATGGACAATATATAAATTCTCCTTTTAATGGAGCAGTGTATGATTCTAATGGGAATTTTCAAGGGTACACTTATAATTCTGGGATAAGTTTGTTGTCAGAAATTACAAACCAGACTTTTTATGGAGGTATTTTGAATTTAAGTACAGAATTGGCAAAAAATTTAAAGCTAAACTATGGTTTAGATGCTCGTAAAACAGTTTATAATAAAACAAGAATTGTAAATGATTTGTTTGGTGCTGATGGCTACTCTATTGATTATACAGGTGCGATAAGTGCTGGTGTTCCGGGTATTAGATATTCGTTAAATACTAACAACACAGCTTTGCCTGAAGCGAATATTGATTTTACTAAGAAAAACTTAGGAGCAACTCCAGTAGATTATAACTATGATGCGAATATTGCCTATTTAGGATCTTATGCGCAAATTGAATATGATATTTGGAACTTAAATTTATTAGCACAAGGTGGTTTTAACAGACAGTTTATTCAAAGAACAGATTATTCTCTAATTGATGGTTCTCAAGATAAAACATCTGAATTACCAATCGATGGTTATAATGCTAAATTTGGAGTGAACTATAATATTACTAACAAACATAATATTTGGGCAAATGCAGGTTTTGTATCTCGTCCTCCTGTATTCGTTACTGTATATAGTGGTTTGAATAATGATATTAATCCATACTTTAAAAATGAAAAATTTAAATCTATTGAGGTAGGTTATGGATTTAGATCTAAACATATTAGTTTAAACTTGAGTGCCTATTCATCGGATCATAAAGATGCTGAGACACCATATTATTCTCCAGAATTAGGTAACTTTGGTACTACTTCAGGAATCAATAGAATCAACAGAGGTGTTGAGTTGGCTATGACTGTTGCTCCAATTAGAAAATTAATTTTTGATGGTGCTTTATCTATGGGAGATTGGAAATATAGTTCTAACGCTATATTTTATGATTTGTTACCTGGAAGTACTACACCTGTTTCTACATTATATATTAAAGATCACAAAATTGGAGGAGCTCCACAATTGATGGCATCGTTAGGTTTTAATTATGAGGTTTTTAATAACTTTATTTTTGGTTCTAAAGCGAGATATAACGATAAAATGTATGCTTCTCCTTCTTTGGAAAGATATGATCCGGAATTTTATAGAGCATCAGCTACATACTTTACAAATCCAATTGAATTACCAGACTTTACAGTAGTAGATGTGCATGCGTCTTATAGATTTAAAGTAAATGTTAATGATGCTATTGATTTACGTTTAAATATTGATAATTTCTTCAATAGAAAATATATTTCAGAATCTAATTCAAGTTATGAAGTAGATAGTGCAGACCCTTCTACATTCGATATTAATAATGCTACCAATCCAACTTTTAGAGATAACGGAAATGTATATAGAGGAATTGCTGGTGGTAATAATGCATTCTTCGGTTTTGGAAGAACGTGGAACTTTACAGTTAGATACGAATTCTAATCATTTAAGATTATAGTCTAGAAAAGGAGTTGCTTTTGCAGCTCCTTTTTTTTATATTTACGCCTAACTAAAAAAGGAAATGAATAACAAACCAAATAAATGGTTGTCGCTCATAACAATCCCATTTCAAATGGGATTTATTATTTTTATTGCGAATAGATTAGGGGTTTATATTGACGAACAATATAAAACGGTTAACTATGCTAAAATAATTACTTTATTAGGGGTGTTTATTGCAATGTATCAAGTAATACAACAAGTGAATTTTATTAATAAGAAAGATAAAAAATAGTGAAAGAGAATATATACATAAGGTTTTTGTTATTATGCGCGGTAATTTTGTTTGTTAATCTTGGAATGCTATATGGTTTCGGGTGGAATGTAAAAATAGAAGCGGAAAATGTGCAATTGTTTAAAATGATAGCTTTTTTCCTTTTTACAAGTTTGCTAATGTTATTAGTACATGTTTATATTAACAAAGAAAAAAAAGACATTTTAGGGTATGCATTTTTGGTAACATTAACGATAAAAATGATTTTTTCCTATGTGTTCATCGCATCAATAAAACAGTCAGATGTTTTGGGTGAATTAGAGAAAATTTGTTTTTTTGTTCTTTTTGTTGAATTTTTGTTTATAGATGTGTTTTTTACAGTAAAATTGTTGAATAAAAATAATTGGAATTAAAAAAAAATAACAGGTCGCAAAAAAAAGTTTGTATAAAATAAGACAGTGTTAATTAATATTGTACTTTTGCAAAAAATTTTAACGACCGTAAAAATTATATTTTATAACGATATGGTGATTTCAAGAAAACCACTTAGTTTAATTGTAGCTATCGCATTTTCGATACTACCATTCTTTAGTACAGCTAACACGACATCGGATAGCACATCAGTTGCTGTTGAACATGCTCACGAATCTCATGGAGAAGATCATTCTGGCCATGAAGGTTTGTCGCAAAAAGAAAAAGTAGATGCTCATATTGCGCATCACTTACAAGATTCTTATGATTTTATTTTCTTTTCAGATGAAGCAGAAGGAAAACATTATGGTTTTTCATTGCCAGTTATCTTAATTGATAATGGGCTTAAAATGTTTTCTGCATCTAAATTTCATCATGGAGAAACAGTTGCCGAAGTTGATGGTCAACATTACAAATTGTTTCATAATAAAATTTATAAAACAGATGCAGAAGGAACGCTAAAATTCGATGAGCATCATCATCCAACAAACGAAAAGCCATTGAATTTTTCAATTACAAAAAATGTTTTTTCTTTGTTTGTAACTGCTATAATTATCTTCTTCTTGTTTTATGGTTTGGCAAAAACATATAAAACAAGTCATAATAATTTACCAAAAGGGTTTAATAGAGTTTTAGAGCCTTTAGTAATCTATGTGAGAGATGAAATAGCAAGGCCTAATATTGGTGAGGCAAAATATAAAAAATTCATGCCATATCTATTAACTGTGTTTTTCTTAATATGGTTATTAAACCTTATTGGTTTAACGCCTTTAGGAATTAATGTTACCGGAAATATTGCAGTAACTATGTGTTTGGCAATATTTACGTTTCTTGTTACTCAGTTTAGTGCAAACAAAGACTATTGGGGACATATTTTCTGGATGCCTGGAGTTCCGGTTCCAATGAAAATCATCTTGGCTCCAATAGAAGTTTTAGGTATGTTCACAAAACCATTTTCTTTAATGATTCGTTTGTTTGCTAATATAACAGCAGGTCACACGGTAGTTATGGGATTAATTGCAATTGTTTTTGTAATGAAAGAACAATTAACAACAGTTGGAGCAACAACAGTTTCTTTGGCTTTGACATTGTTTATTTCTGTAATTGAAATTTTAGTTGCATTTTTGCAAGCCTATATCTTCACAATGTTATCGTCTTTGTTTATCGGTATGGCAGTACAAGAGCATCATCATGATGATGATCATCATTAAAATGTAAAAAAAAGAGAAAAATAAATTTTGTTTAATTATATATATCAATTATTATGGAAATTCCAGGTTTAGTAGGTGCAGGTTTAATCGTAATCGGAGCTGGTTTAGGTTTAGGTAAAATTGGTGGTTCAGCTATGGACGCTATTGCTCGCCAACCAGAAGCTGCTGGTAAAATTCAAACTGCGATGATTATCATCGGTGCATTATTGGAAGGTTTAGCATTCGGTGCTTTAATCTTAGGGAAAAACTAATTAAAGAGAAAAACTACACCTTTAGCGGTTGGCTGAAGGTGTTGTTCTATTAAACAATTTTTTTTGAAACATATTTTAAAGTTTATATAATGGATAAATTAATTAATGATTTTTCATACGGTTTGTTTTTTTGGCAAGCTATTATACTTGTAATTTTAATTATATTATTAGCTAAATTTGCGTGGAAGCCAATCATAGCTTCTTTGTCAGCTCGTGAAGAAGGTATTTCTAATGCTTTGATGGCTGCAGAAAATGCTAAAAAAGATTTAGCAAATTTAAAAGCAGATAATGAAAAGTTACTAGTTGAAGCGAGAGCAGAAAGAGATGCAATGCTTAAAGAAGCACGTGAAATGAAAGAGGCTATGATTGCAGAGGCTAAAGAAGAAGCAACAGAGCAAGGAAACAAAATGATTGCTCAAGCAAAAGCAGCCATTGAAAACGAGAAAAATTCAGCTATGGCAGAATTGAAAAATCAAGTTTCTTCACTTTCATTAGAAATTGCAGAAAAAATATTAAGAGATGAACTTTCTAACAAAGAAGCTCAAACAAAATTGGTTGAGAAAATGTTAGGAGATGCTAAATTAAATTAATTATGGCAGGGACTAGAGCAGCTATACGATATGCAAAAGCTATTCTGGATATGGCTAAAGCAAACAACAATGAAACAAATGTAAATACCGACATGAATGCGGTGCTTGCAGCTGTTAAAGAGAGTGATGAGTTAAAAGAATTTTTAAATAGTCCTGTAATCTCAGGACCATCAAAATTTGCTGCTTTATCAGAAATTTTTGCTACAGCTCAAAATGAAATGAAAGGATTATTTCAGTTACTTTTAGAAAATAAAAGGTTTGAAATATTACCAGCAATAGCTTCAGAATATAATAAATTATTTGATGAAGCTAATGGTTTAGAAACAGTTGTTGTAACAACAGCAGTGCCTTTAACTTCAGATCTAGAATCAAAAGTGTTAGCGAAAATCAAAGAATTTTCAAATAATAAAGTTACCATTAATAATATAGTGGATTCATCAATAATTGGAGGATTTATTATAAGAATGGGAGACAAACAATATAATGCGTCTGTAGTGAACAGATTGCAACAATTAAAAAGAGAGTTTAGTAATTAATAATATAGATCGCACTTAATTGGTGTTAAAATTATAAATTAAGATGGCTGAAATTAAACCTGCTGAAATATCAGCAATATTAAAAAAACAATTATCAGGTTTTCAATCTGGTGCTACATTAGAAGAGGTGGGAACAGTTCTTCAAGTAGGAGATGGGATTGCTCGTGTTTATGGGTTATCTAATGCTCAATATGGAGAATTAGTACAATTCGAAAACGGATTAGAAGCAATCGTTTTGAACTTAGAAGAAGATAATGTTGGTGTAGTATTATTGGGTCCTTCAACTGGTATTAGAGAAGGTTCTACTGTGAAAAGAACACAACGAATCGCTTCTTTAAAAGTTGGAGAGCAAATTGTTGGACGTGTTGTAGATACATTAGGAAACCCTATCGATGGTAAAGGACCTATTGGTGGTGAGTTATACGAAATGCCATTAGAAAGAAAAGCTCCTGGAGTTATTTACCGTCAACCAGTAACAGAACCATTACAAACAGGTATTAAGGCGGTTGATGCTATGATTCCAGTAGGAAGAGGACAACGTGAGTTGGTGATTGGTGACCGTCAAACAGGAAAAACTTCAGTTTGTATTGATACGATCTTAAATCAAAAAGAATTCTACGATGCTGGTAAACCAGTATATTGTATATATGTTGCTGTTGGTCAAAAGGCATCTACCGTTGCTGCAATTGCAAAAACATTAGAAGAAAGAGGAGCAATGGCTTATACTGTTATTGTTGCTGCAAATGCATCTGATCCTGCTGCAATGCAAGTTTACGCTCCATTTGCTGGTGCATCAATCGGTGAATATTTCCGTGATACAGGTCGTCCTGCATTGATTATTTATGATGATTTGTCAAAGCAAGCAGTTGCATATCGTGAGGTGTCTTTATTGTTAAGAAGACCACCGGGACGTGAGGCTTATCCTGGAGACGTATTCTATCTTCACTCAAGGTTATTAGAAAGAGCTGCAAAAGTTATTGCTAATGATGATATTGCTAGAAATATGAACGATTTGCCAGATTCATTAAAATCTATCGTTAAAGGTGGAGGTTCATTAACTGCATTGCCAATTATTGAAACACAAGCGGGTGACGTATCGGCTTATATTCCAACAAATGTAATTTCGATTACTGATGGTCAGATTTTCTTAGATGGAGATTTGTTTAACTCTGGTGTGCGTCCAGCAATTAACGTAGGTATTTCCGTATCTCGTGTTGGAGGTAATGCTCAGATTAAATCAATGAAGAAAGTTGCGGGTACTTTAAAACTTGATCAAGCTCAATATCGTGAATTAGAGGCTTTTGCTAAATTTGGTTCAGATTTAGATGCTGTTACATTAAGTGTTATCGAAAAAGGAAAGCGTAACGTTGAAATCTTGAAGCAAGCGGTAAATGACCCATCTACTGTTGAAGATCAGGTTGCAATTATTTATGCAGGTTCTAAAAACTTGTTAAGAAATGTACCAGTAGAAAAAGTAAAAGAATTCGAAAAAGATTATTTAGCTTTCTTGAATGCTAAGCATAGAGATACTTTAGATGCTTTAAAAGCTGGAAAGTTTGATGATAATATCACAGACGTATTGGCTAAGGTAGCTAAAGAAATTTCATCAAAATATTAATTTATTGAGTGAAGAGTAATTAGTGAATAGTAACTTACCCAAAAGGGCAACTAATCACTAATTACTAACCGCTAATTACTTAAAAAAATGGCAAACTTAAAGGAAATTAGAAATAGAATTGGTTCAATTTCATCTACGATGCAAATAACATCGGCAATGAAAATGGTTTCTGCTGCAAAATTAAAAAAGGCACAAGACGCAATTACTGCCATGCGCCCTTATGCAGAGAAATTAACTGAATTATTGCAAAATTTAAGTGCAACTCTAGATGGAAATTCTGGAGGAGCTTTTGCTGAGCAAAGAGAAGTTAATAAAGTTTTGATTGTTGTTGTAACTTCTAACAGAGGTTTGTGTGGTGCTTTTAATTCGAATGTAATTAAAAGTGTTAAAAGCAGAACAGAATTTTATGCTGGAAAAACAGTTGATGTTTTTGCAATAGGTAAAAAAGGAAATGATGTTTTACGTAAAACGAATACTGTTATTGAAAATAAGAGCACAATCTTTGATGATTTAACATTTGATAACGTATCTGAAATTGCTGAAACATTGATGAAAAAATTTGTTGAAGGAGAGTATGATAAAATTGAAATTGTATATAATCATTTCAAAAATGCAGCAACTCAAATTGTAAAAACAGAACAATTTTTACCTTTAGAACCAATAACTGGTGGAGAAGTAATTGCGTCTGACTACCTTTTTGAGCCATCAAAAGAAGAGATAGTATCAACTTTAATACCGAAATCTCTTAAAACTCAGTTGTATAAAGCTATCCGTGATTCTTTTGCTTCAGAGCATGGAGCACGTATGACGGCAATGCATAAAGCTACTGATAATGCAACCGCATTAAGAAATCAATTAAAATTAACATATAATAAAGCGAGACAGGCTGCAATTACTGGAGAAATACTTGAAATTGTTGGTGGTGCAGAGGCTTTGAATAGTTAATCATAATTTTAAGAATATTTAATTAAGCTCTTATTATCTTATTAGATAGTAAGAGTTTTTTTTATACTTTAATTCGTTTTTTTATTTCTACTTGAAATTCTAAATTTCATATATTTGAGAAAGTAAAGATTATTTTTTTTTTAAAATGTAACTTTAACAAAGTTTTTGCGTATAATTAAAAACAACGAAATAATTAATCAATGTCGAAAGAAAGTTTTAATTGGAAAAGTCTATTTGTTAATGACGAAGGTAATTCTCCAAAAAAAGAAGAGAAACCATCTAAATCTCTAGAAAACAATTCATCTTCTGTGGAAACAAAAAAATTCCCAGATGAGAAAGTAGTAAGCAGTACTACTAATATTGATTCATCAAACAACCCGTTTGTTGCTGAAATTTTGGAAGTATATGAAAAAGGTTTTGATTCATTGAATTTAGAAGATTTTGATTTTTTTGAGATGTATAAATCTGTAGTAGCTGTTGGAATTACAAATCCACAGAGTTATCAAATGGCTTTTACAATGGGGAAATCAATAAAATCAGATTTAACCAAACAATTTCTTCTTGAAAAAGCTAAATTTTATATTGACGAAATTAATAAAGTCCATACTAAATATGACGCAACAGGAAATGCTAAAAGCCAGGATTTAAATAACTTGGTTCATAAGGAAAAAGAGTCATTAACAGCTTCAATTTCAGATTTAGAAACTAGAATTGCTCAAATGCAAGAAGAATTACAACAGAAAAAATTGTTGTTAGTTAATGTAGATAGTAAAAATGAAAAAGAATTAAAAGAACTTCAATTAAAAATTGAGGCTAATAATTTTGCAAAGCAGAAAATACTAGACTCAATTAATTTAGTTATAAGCGGAATTAATCAATATTTATAATCTTTAAGATAGTTTTTTGGAATTAAGACTATAGAAAAGATAAAAAGCAATTCAAGAACAAATATGAATAAATTTGAACAGGAAAAAAGCACACTATTAGAGCTACCTATTTTAAAACATTTTGACGAGTCTAAAGGCGAAATAGCATTAAACACTCAAACATTAAAAAAAGGTGAAAAATATATATTTTGGGCAATTGCTCTTGGTTTATTAGGAATTGGAGGTTATTTAACATGGACCTATATTATTCCACCATTATTTACGATGCTTGGACAAGTAATTGCGCTTTCTGCAACTGCAATTTTCTTGATTTTTTTGGTAATGATGTTTCCAGTAATTATGAAAGCACTTCGTTTCGCTACTAAGAATTTGCACAAAGCTTTAATACAAAGTAACCCATTCAATGAGTTAGAAGAACAAAAGCAGAAAATGGTTAAAAACCGTGAAATTTTTAAAAACACCAAAGCGAAGCTTAAAGGGTTAAAAAACGAAATGGAAATGGAAGCGGCAAAATCTGAAAAAGAGGCTAAAGATTATCAAGAAGAACTATTAAGTTTACAACGTCAATCGGAAAGATTAAAATCGGCAATGGATGAAATGGTAAGAATTAATGGTTTGGGAGCCAAAGATACAGATGAGTATGTTGCATTGCAAAGTGAATTAGCTAAAAAGCTGAGTAACTCACAAAGAATATCAAATCAGTACGAGCAGAGCAAGAGTTTTATTCAGAAATATGGTGTAAGAGCAAATGTTTTAGGGAAGATGGATCGTAAATTAACCCTTGCTGGAACTGCAATCGATATTAAGATTGCCGATTTTGATGCTACGATTACAATGCTTAGAAAGGAGTATGAATTTGCTAAAAATGCTAAAGCAGCAACAGAAAGTGCTAAAAATGCAATGATGTTTACCAAAGATTGGGAGTTAGAATATGCCTTAGAAGTAGTAACTTCAACTATTGCTCAAGATATTGCTAGAACATCTGAAAACCTCTTAGATATCGATACGTTAACATCTCAATATTCTGTAGATAACGATGAACTATATTCAAGATTAGATTCTTTAGCAGATAAAATTAAAACAGGAGATAATACTATTCCAGATTCTACTAGATATTCTAATCCAAATTATAAAATGTCTAAAGAAGACAAACAGAATGCGGGTGGATTTGGAGATATTTTTTAAAATTACTAAAACTAAAATATTTATATAAACATGGGAAAAATTCTTAGAACAAAAAAATTAACTACATTATCTGAATTACTTATTGTGATTTTTGGTATAGGAGGAATTTTAGGAGCAATCTATTATTTGGCTCCAGGAATACTCACACCGCCATCCAAACAATTAGAAGGAATGACTTTAGATAAGGCGGTTGTTGATAATGTCGTAAATGCAGATAAAATTGAATTGCCATCTAAAGATATTTCTTCAGAAGTGGCTAATGCACCTAAAATTAGAATTGCTGGATATGCTTGGAATGCTCAATCTGGAATAATTGTTTCTAATGGAGGGCCAAAGACAACGAAAGGTTCATTAATGGAAAAAAACGGGGTGAATCTTGAAATTATTCGTCAAGACTGGTTGTCAGAATTACGCAATATGCAAATGAAATTTATTGAAGAATTTGATCAAGGAACAAAATATCCAACTTCAGATAAGTCGGCTTTCGCAGTTATGATTATGGGAGATGGTGCTCCATTCTATATTAGTTCTGTTCAAAAATCATTAGACGATAAATATGGGAAAGATAAATACCATCTTCAAGTAATGGGAGCTGTTGGAATGAGTTATGGAGAAGATAAATTAATCGGACCACCAAGCTGGAAATCTGATCCTCAAACAATGAAGGGTTCTGTTATATCTGCTGTATTAGGAGATGGAGACTGGGTAACCACAGTAAATTATTGTTTTGCGAATGGTTT
Source organism: Flavobacterium sp. KY-23415 (assembly GCF_055384985.1). Classification (NCBI taxonomy): domain Bacteria; kingdom Pseudomonadati; phylum Bacteroidota; class Flavobacteriia; order Flavobacteriales; family Flavobacteriaceae; genus Flavobacterium; species Flavobacterium sp. KY-23415. The sequence goes on from NZ_AP044001.1 coordinate 1,657,661, forward strand.
AAAAGTAAATCCAGACCCTTCTACTTATGATGCAGATGCGGTGAATATTTATGCTTCTGAGAATGATGATTATATTAAATCTGCAGAAGAATTGATTAAATCGCAAACAACGGGATGGACAGTATCTTTGAAAGAAGTGTCTAATGGAAAATTAACAGGTAAGACAGTAAATAGAAAAATTGATGGTTGTGCAACTTGGACGCCAGGAGATAAATTAGTTTTTGATAAATTATCTGGATTTGTAGATATTGTGTCAACTAAAGAATTTAACAACCAAATGCCAACGGTTTTAATTGGGTTAAAAGAATGGGCTTCTCAAAACCCTGCAATTGTTTCAAATATTTTGAAATCGGCTTTAACAGCATCGAATCAAATGAAAAATTATGACGATTGGAGAGTAAGAGCATCAGAAGCAGTAACAGATACCTACCAAATGGAATCTCCTAAATATTGGTATGATATGTTTAAAGGACAACAAGGCACTAAAAACGGATTAACTTATAATATGGGAGGTTCTAAAGTGTTTAATTATCTAGATGCTATGCAATATTTTGGATTATCAGATGGTGTGAATAGATATAAATCAGTTTACAACCAAGTGTCGAATTATTTGACAGAATTAAATCCATTTGGGTTTAATGAAAATGTGGGTAAAGTATCATCTTATGAAGATGCAGTAAATTTATTCTATTTAAAAAATATTAATGATATTCAATCTACTGCTCCAGAAAAAGCAGATTATACAGAACAAGCTACAGAAGTAATGGCTTCTGGAGAGTGGAGAATTAATTTTAATACTGGAAGCGCTCAAATTTCAAATAGTTCAACAAGTGAGTTAGAAAAAATTTACAATCTTTTAATTCAAGCAGAGAATACAAAATTGACGATTGTTGGACATACAGATAATGTTGGTAATCCAAATTCTAACTTAGTTTTATCTAAAAACAGAGCTGAATCTGTAGTAGATTATTTAAGAAAAAAAGGAATTCCTTTAAATCGTTTCCAAATGATTGATGGGAAAGGATCAAACGAACCAACTGCAGATAATAACACTGCAGATGGAAAAGCAAAAAACAGAAGAGTAGTAATTACTTTGTTGAAATAATAAATTAAAGCAAAAGAGCTATCCAACAAGATAGCTCTTTTAATTCAATCCATGATAAAACTAGTAACACCATTTGAGAAAATTTCCAAATCAAAAAAGATGATAATTCTTTTTGCTTGGATTGCAATCTTAGTCCTTATTTGGATTATAGGTACTTCTGGAGAGAAACATTTGTTTCCAAATCCAAAACAAGTATTTCAAGGTTTCACAGAATTATACAATGAAGGTTTAGTGGTGCATATTTTCAATTCTTTGAAATTGTGTTTTTTGTCTATATTTCTTGCCACGGTAATTTCATTGTTTTTTGCCTATAGTTGGCCAATTCCATTAATGAAACCTGTTGCAGAGTTTATAACTAAATTTCGTTTTCTTCCTTTTACGGGTTTGTCTTTCTATGTAACTCTTGTTGTTCACGATGCTAGAAATATGCAAATTTGGATAATGGTGATATTTCTAACTACATTTTTAACCACTTCATTAATTTCGGTAGTGAAAGATATTCCTCAAGAAGAATTTGATCATGCAAAAACATTGAAATGCAACCGTTTTGAAGTGTTATGGCAAGTAATAGTTTTAGGAAGATTAGATTATGTGATCGATGTTATTCGTCAAAATTTAGCGATTACTTGGATGATGTTGGTAACCATCGAATCAATAGTAGTTGCATCTGGAGGGTTAGGTTTTCTAATCAAAAATTCAGATAAATTCATGAATCACGGGCGAATTATTGCATTGCAAATAATCATCTTAGGAATTGGTTTGTTATTAGATTGGTTTATAAATTACTTAAGAAGAGCTGTTTTCAGATACTCTAAAATATAAAAATATGGATTTCGAATTTAAAGAAACGCTTTTATATGTGGAAAATCTTAGTGTTGCCTATGATGACACTGTTATTATTAAAGATATAAATTTAATTGAAAAAGATGTGGTTCGAAAAAACCATAATAGTACTTCTCAAGTTATTGCAGTAGTTGGACGATCAGGTAGAGGGAAATCAACTTTTTTTAAAGCCTTAACGGGTTTGGTAGCACCAAAAACTGGAAAAATTTTAATTAAAGATTTTAAAAGTAATGAAGAAGGTGCTGCTAAAGATATTAAAGAAGGAGACATTGGTTTTGTAGATCAAAAATACACACTGTTTAGACATAAAACAGTGGCTCAAACGTTAAAATTCGCCTTAAGAAAATCTACCTTAACAGAAGAAGAAAAAGAAGAAAAAATAAAAGATTATTTGCATAAATGGGGATTAGACACTTGCGAATCTAAATATCCAAATGAGCTTTCAGGCGGACAAAGGCAAAGAACAGCAATTATTGAACAGTTATTTTCTTCAGATCAGTTTATTGTAATGGATGAGCCTTTTTCAGGTTTAGATGTTGGGAATATTCAAGAAGTAAAAAAATCATTTGATTTGTTAAATTCTACGTCAGAATATAATACTGTGATTTTTTCTTCACACGATATAGAATTGGCTGTTTCATTAGCACAAGTCATTTATGTAATTGGTTATCCAACCGTTAATGGAGAAAAACAATCCTATGGTTCTATAGTTGCAAAATTCGATTTACGAGAATTGGGTTTGGCTTGGCAAGAATTTGGAGAAGCACATTTGAAACTAACAAGAGAAATCATTAATCAAATGATGCTTTCGTAAAATTTTAAAATGAGTAACAATATTCGATTGAACTACAAACAAGAAGTAGAAGATAAAGGTTATGCAATAGTTGATACTGTTTTTACCACTAAAGAAATAGAATTAATTATTCACGAAATTGAGAAAATTTGCACTATAGAAAGTAAAAGTTTCCGAAAGTCAAAAGATCTATTTGCAATAAGACAATTTCTAAAAGAAATTCCTTCAATAGCAAGTTTGTTGTTTAATGATACTATAAAAAATATTCTAGAAGAGCTACTAGGGGGAAACTATTTTGTAATAAAGTCTATTTATTTTGATAAACCCGAACAGTCCAATTGGTTTGTAGCTTATCACCAAGATTTAACAATTTCTGTAAATAAGAAAGTGGCTCATGAAGGTTTTGTGAATTGGACTGTAAAGCAAAATCAGTTTTCAGTACAGCCAAAAGTTGAAATTTTAGAAAATATTTTTACAATTAGAATTCATTTAGATGATACTAATGAAAAGAATGGGGCTTTAAAAGTAATACCAAAGTCACATAATAAAGGAATTGTTCGATTAGAAGATATGGATTTTGATAGTGAGGAAGAAAAAATTTGTTGTGTTCCCAAAGGAGGTATTATGATAATGAAACCGTTAGTATTTCACGCATCCAATAAAACAATTAATAAATCCAGACGAAGAGTTATTCATATAGAATTTTCTAATTTAGATTTGCCAATGGGAATTCATTGGTCAGAAAAATACAATAGGAATTAAAAAAATGAAAGGAGTATTTACTAAAGAATTTATTCAGAAACTTAAAACAACAACTACTACTGTTTTACAAGTAGGAGAGTCTTTAAATTCTGACATAAAATGTATTACAGCATTGAATGATCTTTTACCACAAAAAGGAACAACAAAACAGTTATTAAAAGCAGAGCACTTTTTTATATCTGATTTCATTTTTGTGTACAGTAAAGTTAAGAACCTTTCAGTAACATCTCAATTTGGGCTAGCCTATTATTATGATGCAATACGAAACCAACATTTCGCAGATGAAAATGAAGTAGAAAGTTTAAATAAATTGGTAGGAACCAACACCTTTAAAAGTCATTTTAATACAATAATTCAAAATAATATTTTATTTGATTTAGAGAAAAGCAAAACGTACTTGCTTAATTATTTAAAAGAAAATAAGCATCCAAAATTTAAAGAAACACTTGGAATTTTTAATGTTTTTTTAGAATTGGTTTGCGAAATAGAAAATCAAAATAATGTAGCAAAAGACGAAGTTTTAGGAATTGATTTTACAATAAATAATATTACAGAAATAGAAGACGATACTTTAGAAAAAGTTTTAGAAGAGCTCAATGGGTTAATAGGTTTAGAAAATGTAAAGAAAGATGTTGCCGAATTAGTTAATCTTTTAAAAGTGCAACAAAAACGCACAAAAGAAGGTCTGAAAAACATAGAAATCACACTTCATACAGTTTTTTTAGGGCCTCCAGGCACAGGAAAAACAACGGTAGCAAGATTATTAGGCAGAATTTTTAAGCATTTGGAATTTTTATCGAAAGGACAATTGGTTGAAACCGATAGAGAGGGAATGGTGGCTGGATATGTTGGTCAAACCGCTACAAAAGTAGATGCTATAATAGCTGAAGCAAAAGGAGGTGTTTTGTTTATAGATGAAGCCTACGCTTTAAGTCAAAATGCTCTAGGAAATGATTATGGAGGAGAAGCTGTGAACACACTATTAAAAAGAATGGAAGATTTTAGAGACGATTTTGCGGTTGTTGTTGCAGGATATGATGAACCAATGCAACTATTTATAGATTCCAATCCAGGATTGCGTTCTCGTTTTAATCGTTATTTTCATTTTGATCATTTTAGCCCTTCAGAATTATTTGCCATTTTTGAATTAAATTGTAAAAAAGGAGATTTTATTTTAACAGAAGAAGCAAAAGAAAAATTAAAAGATGCTTTTGAATTACTCTATGAAAAAAGAGATGATAGTTTTGGTAATGCGAGAGTGATAAGAAATATTTTTGAAAAATGCATTCAAAGACAAGCTAACAGAATTGTATCAATTAAGAGAATATCAAAAAAAGCATTAAAAACATTGACAGAGGAAGACATTCCAGAGCCAAAAGAAATAATAGAACAAGTATTTTATAAGCACAATAACAATGAATAGAAATTTTTTAAAAACAGCTGCTTTATTAATAACAGCAACGGTGTTTTCACAAGAAGAAGTAAAAGAAGAGAGTAAATTAAAAATAGATTTTTCTGGGTATCTTGAAGCTTTTTATGGATATGATTTTAATAAACCAACATCAGATAAAAGATTAGATTGGATATATAATCATAGCAGACATAATGAGTTTAGTATCAACATGGGAATGTTACGCACAAGTTTAACCTATGAGAATGTATATGCCAATATTGCAATTCAAGCAGGAACAAATGTAGATGATAATTATAGTGCAGAAAGTATGAAGTTATTTCATGAAGCTTTTATTGGAGTCTATTTAGATAAAGATCAAAAACATGTAGTTGAAGCGGGAATTATGCCTTCCTATATAGGGTTTGAAACGTCATCATCCTATTCCAACTTAACATTAACACGTTCTATAATGGCTGAAAGCTCACCGTTTTATTTTACAGCAGTAAAGTATAATTATGTCCCGAACGATAAGTGGAGTTTAGCTTTTATAACAACAAACGGTTGGCAGAGAATAGAAAAACCAAATAATAAAGCACTACCAACATTTGGGTCGCAAATAGTATATACTCCAACAGATAAAACAACAGTAAATTGGAGTACTTTTATTGGAGATGAGCCAGTAGATACAGATGTTTTGAGAACTAGATATTTTAATAATTTATTTGTAGATCACGGTTGGAACGAGAAATGGAGAACTATTTTAGGATTTGATATGGGTTTCCAAAAAAGCATAGTTGATGATGCTTTTCAAGATTGGAAAACGGTCACTTTAATTACTCAATATGCAGTTTCTAAAAAATGGAATTTAGCAGCTAGAGCAGAGTATTTTGAAGATAAAGAGAATGTCATTATCGGAGCAATTTCGCCAGTAGAAGTTTTTGGAGCATCTTTGAATGTAGATTTCATACCGAATTCAAAATTGAAGTTAAGAACAGAGGCCAAATGGTTTGATGCTAAAGAACCAATATTTAATAAGGAAACAGGTATGACAAATTCAAATTTTTTCTTAGTAACATCATTAGCATTTGAGTTTTAAATGGATCCAATTTTCAAAAAAAGGGGCTGTCCGAAAAGGACAGCTTTTTTTATGTAGCTATTTTTAAGCTATTTTGTTTTGAAGAAAAAATAATAGCAAAATAACTTTGAGTTACTTTAACAAGGCAAATTTTAGTTTTAAAATAGGCTAGATAAGTGTGAATTTTGGTTTTGAAAACAAATTTTAGCAAGTCTGCCTTGAATGCATTCATTTTTCTAAAGTTGTGTCCAAGGGCCATTAGTAAAAACTCTAATGTTACTTTTTCTAATCCCTTCATTGTGAATCGATTGAATTTATTATTGCTTTTAAGTTGACCAAAAACCGCTTCTACCTCTATTGGACGTTTACTTCGATGTTCTAGTCCTTTTTCACTCATTAGTAGCTTTCTTGCTTTTTCTTTTAATTCATTTAATCGATGATTGACTGATAAAATTCTATTACCTTTTGATTGATGGCATTGACTTCGTAAAGGACATCCTTGGCATCTTTTGGCTTGATAATATGTAATTTGTGATTCATATCCAGTACTGGTTTCACGTTTTCCTACTCCTGTTTTTTGCATGATTTGACCCATTGGACAAACATAAAAATCGTGTTCTTTGTTGTAAAATAAATTTTGAACAAGAAAAGGATTGTTTTTTATCTTTCTTTTTTGTTCTTGATGAAAATAGTTATATTTCACATAAGCATCAGCTTGTTTTTCTTCCAGCATTTCATAGTTTTCTTCACTTCCATAACCTGCATCTGCAACGATTTCTTTGCTCTGTTTTTGATAGGCTTTTTCAAAACCTTCAAGATGAGAACTTAAGGTTGTAGTGTCATTTGTTGTTTGATGAATAGAAACATGTGTAATAAATTGGTTTTCAGTAGATATTTGCGGATTGTAAGCAGGTTTTAATTGACCGTTTTTCATATGATCTTCTTTCATTCTCATAAAGGTAGCTTCGGGATCTGTTTTACTATAGGAGTTCCTGTTTCCCATTGTAACCAAGTCTTTTTCATATTTTTCAAGCTTTGGAAGATGTTCCTCTTGAAGTTTTTGCAATTCTCTTGCCTGTTTTTTGGTAGGTTCTTTGAGTTTTTTATTAAGAATCGAAAGCTTTTCTTTTAAACTTTCTGAATCAATCGACTTTGGTAATTCTTCTATATTTAGTTCTTGATTATCAGATTGAATACTGTTTTCAATAGTCGATAAAATATGACTAATTTTAATTTCTAGTTTTTCTTTATATTTCTCAACGGAGCCTCTCCATACAAAAGTATATTTATTAGCTTTAGATTCTATCTTTGTACCATCAATATACTGAACATCTAGGCTTACATATTTCATTTCAACCAACATTTTTACCACTTCTGCAAAAAGAGTTTGAATGTGATTTTTTAGAACTTTACCCCTAAAATCGTTTATCGTTCTAAAATCGGGAGTTGAATTACCCGAAATATACATAAAATGAATGTTTTCCTGAAGTGCTTTTGCAATTTTTCTGCAAGAATATACATTAGATAAATAACTATAAAACAATACTTTAACCATCATTCTTGGATGATAAGCAGAAGTACCTCCACCTTTATAGTGTTTTAAAATTTCACTTATATCTAACTGATTAACAACTTGTTCCACTAAGTGAACTGGATGGTTTTGCGGTATTCTATCGAAAATATTGATAGGAAATAACTCTGGAGAATTGCCTGTTTGATTTTTAAAAACTATCTTAGCCATTGTGTATTTTTGTGTCAACTCTAAGATACTAATTTTAGAGATAAAATACAACAAAAAAAGGCTGTCCTTACTTTTTGGACAGCCTCATTTTTTTTATAGAAATAGTGAAAATCTCTACTTTTTCTTAAAATAGGGTAATATTCTACAATCTTGAGGTAATATTCTACCATTTTACCTTTTTGTAAACTACTATTTTTGGCATTAAAGTTTATTAACCGTATTAAAATTGTTAATATTATGAAAAAAATACACTTTTTTTTGGTTTTTTCTTTATTTGTCATTGTGAGTTCTGTTCGGTCTCAAAATCATAAATCTCATACCTGTACATCTCCTAAGGAACATATTAGAGATGAAAACGAGATTATAATGTTCAATAAATTAAATAAAGCTAATGTTGCCAAAGCAGTAGGAGTAAATGCATGGGTAGAAAGTATTCATAGTTTTGCGGCGACTTGGGTATCGGGGGGATATGATTCTTTTTCAATTGGAACAGGAGGAACACCAAATGGCCCTAATCGTCAAAATATTAGATATACGCAAGGGTTATATATTACAGATAAGACTATTTATGGTTACAGTTATGAAGAACTTAGATTAGCTGCATTGTCAAATCCTTTAGGATCAACCACTTTTAACTTAGGTCAAAATTTTTATTTGCATTTATATAATGGAGGTATAGATGATGTTTATGGCCCTTTTCAGTTTAATTGGGAAAATTTAGGTGATGCTGCAAATAATGTAACAGTAAATGTTGAAACTCAATTTGGAATAAATGGAGTAGGTCCTTTTGCAAATTGGCAGCAAACTAAAATATTGGACTTTTATAACAAGGTTATCCCTATAATTAAAGCAGTATATGGTCCACCTTCATTAAACCAGACTTTAAATGTAATTAATGATGGAAACTCAGTGGGGATTAATACATTCTATAATGGACCAAATTGGATTACATCATCTTATTTTGTTAATGCTTCTGGTGATTTAGATCAGCCACGATTGTTAATCCACGAATTAATTCATGGATGGAGAGATAATGTTGGGTTGTCCTCAAATAATTTATGGCATTATGACCCAACTCTTTCAGGTTTTGAAGAAGGAATGGCAGAAGCAGTTGCCGTGATAGTTATGGATAAATTTATTGAACAATACCCAAACTATTTTAATGATCCGAGATTTAATATTCGATGGGGAGCAGAACCAGGTTACGCTTTTGATTGGGATTACGATTTTCAAAATCATCAACAAATAACAGGAACAGATTTTTGGTCTAGCGATCAAGGAACTGGAGTGCATTGGGAGCGTTATGGAACAGCTTCTGCAGCATTCTACAAAATGTATATTGAAGACAATAATGTGTTTAAAAATTTCAATGCAGAATATTATAAACGAATGAATAATGATCATTCGTTATTAACCTCAAGAGCTTTAATAGTTGATATTTTAGCGACTGTTTTACCAAAAGTAGAAGAAGAAGAAACGTTAACTTGGATTAATAATCAAAGAATTTTTGATTGTACCGTAGTACCTGGTAAAAAAATTCATATGTTGAGTTTTCAAGGAGCAGATGGTGTTAGAGATATGGGACATGATAATAGAATTCAGGTGATAGAAACCCAAAATTTACCTGGAGGAAATGAATGGTCTTGGGATGTCTATAATGCAGGAAACCTATCTCAAAGATGGTATCAACAACTTAACAACTTGTCTGGTACAATTACAATAAGAAGATATGATGGAACTACTTTTGCAACACGAAATATTAATAATAATCTAGATGCTTACGGAACTGTAAACGGAAACGGAGGACCTCACCAAGGCCCTTGTCTGCCACCAAACATAAACGGACCGGGTGCTTGTTTTCCAACTGGAATTAGTCAATATACTTTCTATTCAACCTCTGCTGATCCAGCTATAAATAACGGGGGTATTAATGACGGAACTTGGTATACAAATATGGGAGCTCAAGCTTCTGCAAGAAATATTTATAAGATTCAAGCTAGAGGTTTGTACTCATATAATATTTCGTTCACCGACCAAGGTCAGCAGATAACAGGGAAATATTATCGACTTCATGGAAATGATTTTATTAGTAATGACGGAGTCTATGCAGGAATTAGAAATAATAACGATACACCTGTAACAGGGAGAATGTATATTGAACAAAAAAATGATGCTGTGGCTGCAACAGCAGATGAAGAGCCTGCAATTCCGATTGTAAATGGAACTGTATTAGCCTCTAGAATATGGGGTTCTGTCCCAGAAACAAATGTAATTCGTCAAGCGGGAAGAACAGATAGAAGATATTCAAAGTTAGGAAAAGTACATGCTATTTATATTAGTGAAGATCCAACAGCAGCAGATCCAAATATTCCGGAAGATAGAAGTGTTAAGAAAATCGGATTTAGAAATATAGCTTATGGTGCAGGATTAAGTGGTACTCAAATGTTTTTGTTTAATGTTGATGAATTAAAGGAAATTGTTTTTACAGCAGAGTCAACAACTGCAAGTTGTGAAGGAGAATCGGTTAACTTAATGGCTAAAAATAATTTCCCTACCTATTTAGATACAGATACACGTATAAGTTACCAATGGGAAGATCCTCAAGGGAATATTATAGCAAATACTAGAAACTATACTATTCCTTCAATAAATAGTACTAATACGGGACTATATAAACTAAAAGTAACATTTTTCGGAAATGTTAAACCAATTATTATTGATAAAATGGTAGATATTGGTAGCAAAAGATGGAGTGGAGTGGTAGATGGTAATTGGGATAATCCTGCAAACTGGGTACCTAATGGTGCTATACCAAACAATACAGATTGTGTAGTCATTCCACCCGCTGTAAATGAACCTGTTATTTCGGGTACAAATTATGTTGGTTTTGCAGGAACACTGAAAGTATTATCGGGAGGAGTGTTAACAGTGAAATCTTCAAACACAATTGCTGTTACAGATAAAGTTACAGTAGAAACTGGAGGAGTTTTTGAAATAGAAAATGCAGGAAGTTTAGTTCAGATTAATGATGTGGTCAACTCTGGTGAAATAATTTATAAGAGAAATACAATTGTTAGAAATTTAGATTATACGTTTTGGACTTCACCAGTTGCTAACTTCAATGTTAGTAATATAGCAAGCCCGTTGACATTGGGACCAATCTATAAGTGGGATCCAATCTATGCCAATCCAAATGGAGGACAAGGATATTGGTTAAATGCATCGGGTAATATAATGGAAATTGCAAAAGGATATATCGTTAGAGCACCCGACTCTTTCAGTCCATCAGTTCCAACAACTTTAGGTGGTAGTTTTATTGGTGTACCTAATAATGGAACAATAGACGCGACTATTATGAGAGGGAATGATACTAATACAAATCCACATTTTGGTCTAAATGGAATTCAAATTACGAACTTAAGTGATAATTTAAATTTAATTGGAAATCCATATCCATCTTCAATAAGAGCAAATCATTTTCTATACAATAATACATCAAAAATATTAGGTAATGTAAGATTGTGGAAGCATGAAAGTTTGCCTTCATCAGCGGTTCAAAATCCGTTCTATGGAAGTTATGGTTCAAACTACAATCCAAACGATTATTTGACCTATAATTTATTAGGAGCAAACTGCTGTCCAGCAATAGGCTCGGATTTATTAATTGGATCTGGACAAGGATTTTTTGTTCAAATGATTGATGGTCCAACGGGAACAGATACAGTTACTTTTGAAAATCAAATGAGAAATGCAAGTTATAGTAATAGTCTTTTCTATAAAGGAGCAAACACGAACTCTTTTGAAAATTTAGAACGTCATAGAGTTTGGTTAGATTTAACAAACTTGTCCAATAATCAATTTGACAGAACTCTTTTAGGGTATATTCAAAATGCAACAATGGACGAAGATAGTTTCTTCGATAGTAGGGTTATTCCAAGTAGCGATGCCATGACTTTTTATAGTATAATTGGAAATAACGCATTCACAATTCAAGGACGAACATTCCCTTTTAATGAAAATGATGAAGTGCCTTTAGGAATGGATATAGTTACTCCAGGGAATTATTCTATCGGAATAGGTTCATTAGATGGACTTTTTCAACAACAAAATATTTATTTAGTAGATATGGAATTAAATAGAATTCACGATGTAAAACAAAGTCCATATCAATTTTCATCAAATAAAGGAAAAATTACAAATAGATTTAAAATTGTATATATAAAATCAACATTAAGTTTAACAGATTTTGATAGAGATAATGAAGTTTTTGTAACATATAGTAATAATGATATTAAGGTTATATCAAATATTGAGCTATTAGATTCAATTGTGGTTTATGATGTATTAGGAAGGCAACTGGCTAATTATAGGGAAATTAATTTGAAAGAATTTACATTGGACAGCTTAACCAAAAACAATACAACACTACTATTACAAATAAAACTACAAGACGGATCTATAGTAAATAAAAAAATGGTTTTTTAATTCAGGTTCATAGGTAATGTTTATTAGATAATTATTTTGGGGGCAAACTTAATTATATTTTACAACTGAATGTTCAATGTTTTAGATTTAACAAATTTTTATTATTACTTGAAAGAGCTGAAGGAATTCGGCTCTTTTTTATTTTTATATTTGTTGAAATCAATTAGTCTAAAATGAAAAAAGTATTTTTCTACCTGTTTATTATTGCCTCATCATTTTCAAATTCTCAATCACTCCAATTAGAGCAAATAATGAAAGGAGATGGTTTTATAGGAAATCAACCAGAGAATCAGCGTTGGGCTGTAGATGGGAGTGTGGTATATTTTGAATGGAACCCAAAAAATGATATTGGAGAAAGTACTTATTATTGGGATGAAAAGTTACAGAAAGTGCAATTATTAGATGAAGCTCAAAAAGAATTTTCAGAAATAAATGCAGAAGTTCAAAAGGAATATGACATTGTTTATTATTCAAAGAAAGGTAATCTGTATGCTTATGTTCGAAAAACAAAAGAAATTAAAAAACTATATATATCTTCAGATAAAATCTACGGAATTGAAAGAAGTAATAATCCAGATGTGATATTTTATCAGCAAAACCGTAATTTATTTCAATTGAATGTGAAAGACTTTGCTATAAAACAATTAACAAATTTTAAAAACGGTAATGAATCAACAAAGAAAGCTAAAACAGATAATTATTTAGAAAAGCAACAAAAAGAGCTCTTTCAATTTGTCAAAGATACTAAGGCAAAACAAGATTGGTACGATAAAAAATATGAAAACAGTAAAAGTGATTTACCAAAAGCAATTTATTATGGCAGTGAATCTTTAGAACAAATTCAGGCCTCTCCAAATGGTAAATTTGTAACCTTTAGGCTTTCTACTTATCCTTCACAAACACATACAAAAGTAGAACATTTTATTACCGCAGAAGGTTATACTAAAAATGAAACAGCACGTCCAAAAGTTTCAATAGATAACTTGAGTAATCATAAAATGGGTGTTTTTAATGTAGAAAAAGATACTGTATATTATGTTTCATTCTCTAATTTATCAGGCATAAAAGAATATCCAACATATTATGAGGAATATCAAGAACTGAAAGAAAAAGAAAAAACAGAAAAAGCAATCGTAATGTTAAGTCCAATCTATAATAAAGATGGTAGTAAATCTGTTTTCGAAATTAGAAGTCAGGATAACAAAGACAGATGGATTGTTCAATTAAATTTGGATTCAGGTGAAATAACAGAGCTAGACCACCAACATGATGAAGCATGGATTGGTGGGCCAGGAATACCAAATTATTCTTTTTGGGGAGGAAATTTAGGTTTTTTAAACGATAATGAAACGATTTATTTTCAATCTGAAGCTTCTGGTTATTCCCATCTATATACCATTAATTTAAAAACAAAAAAGAAAAGACAGTTAACTACTGGAAATTGGGAAGTGAGAAATGCGACACTTTCAAGAGATGGGAAATCGTTCTATTTGACTACCAATACTAATCACCCTGGAAACAGAGAGTTTCATAAATTAGATATTGCTTCAAAAAAAATGACAGCAATTTTAAATACTGATGGAGCACATGAAGTTGTATTATCTCCAGACGAGAAGCAATTAGCCGTTCGATATTCCTATAAAAATAAACCGTGGGAATTATATATTGCAGACAACAAACCAAACACAACGTTAAAGAAAATAACACATTCAACTACACCAGAATTCGAAGCCTATAATTGGAGAAATCCAGACGTTATTACTTTTAAAGCTGCAGATGGTACAAATGTAAATGCAAGACTCTATAAGCCAAAAGAAGAAACAAAAAACAAAGCCGCAATTATATTTGTACATGGTGCAGGATACCTTCAAAATGCACATAATTTTTGGAGTTCCTATCATCGTGAATTCATGTTTCATAATCTTTTGTCTGATTTAGGTTATACTGTTTTAGATATTGATTATAGAGGAAGTGATGGTTACGGTAGAGAGGTTCGAACAGGAATTTACCGTCATATGGGAGGTTTGGATTTATCAGATCAATTAGATGGGAAAAAATATTTAATAGAAAATTTAGGAATAGATGAGAATAGAGTAGGGATTTATGGAGGTTCATATGGTGGATTTATTACTTTAATGGCTTTGTTAACCAAACCCAACGAATTTAAAGCAGGTGCAGCTTTGCGTTCTGTGACCGATTGGGCACATTATAATCAAGGTTATACTGCTAATATTCTAAATTTTCCAGAAACAGATAGTATTGCCTATAAACAAAGTTCCCCAATTTATTTTGCAGAGAACCTTCAAGATCGGTTATTGATGTTGCATGGAATGGTAGATGATAATGTTCAATTTCAAGATGTTGTTCGTTTATCGCAGCGTTTCATAGAATTAGGGAAGAAAAATTGGGACATTGCTATTTTTCCAGTAGAAGAACATGGTTTTAAAGAAACGTATTCTTGGATTGACGAATACAGGAGAATATTGAATTTATTTAACGAGAACTTATTACAAAAAGAAAAATGATTCAGGTAAAAGAAATAACTACAAAAGTAGAAATGTTGCAACAAATGGAGCTCATCCAACAAATGTATCCTCATTATACTTTGGAAAAATATGAAGCATTGTTAAATGAAATGTTACCTTTACAATATAAACAAGTTTTAGTTATTGATAATGAAGTTTGCATTGGTTTGGCAGGATTTTGGATAGCTACTAAATTATGGTCGGGCAAGTATCTTGAATTAGACAATGTAATAGTGCACACCGCACATCGTTCAAAAGGAGTAGGAGAACAAATTGTTAAGTATTTGAATGAAAAAGCAATGGCAACGAATTGCAATGTTGTTGTTTTAGATGCATATACCTCTAATTATAGAGCACAAAAGTTTTTCTTTAATCAAGGTTTTGTACCGCAAGGTTTTCATTTTGTAAAACATTTAAAAAAATAGAAAAGATGAAATTTATAATGAATTTATTATTAGTCAGTTTATTTTCGTGTTCAACTGTTAAAGAAATAAAACAAGATACGAGTATGATGAAAATACAAGAAGTCTATTTTCAAAAATGGGTAGCGGGAATACAAGGAGGAGGAAGCGGGATAGATGTATATATAAATCTTGAAAAGCCATTAGAAGAAGGAGTTAGTTTAAATAAAATTCAAATGAAGGACATTGAAACAACTGTAATTCAAAAAATAGACGATTTGAAATATGCAGCTCGATTTAAAACGAAACTAAATCAACTAAATTTAGATGCGAATCCTGAAAAAGAGTATGGGAATGAAGCACCAGAAAAAAAGAAAATCAACTTAAAAGAAGGAGAAGTAAGGATTTATTTTGCGAAAAACGAAAAAGAATTCTTTAAAACCATAGCAAATGTACAGGAGAAACCAATGTTGGCCTATCCTACTATGAAGCCACAAACCAATGAGGAATAAACAAAAGAATTAGTTACTTTTGCCTAATAAATTAGAAAATTAATTTCCTTTGAATCTATATAAAAAATTACTGAATCAGACTGCCATTTATGGTATAGCAACTGTTTTGCCAAGAATGCTGAGTTTTCTTTTGGTAAGATTATATACAGATTATATGCCTACGGGAGAATATGGAGCTGTTTCTGTTATTTTTGCCTATTTAACTTTTTTCAATGTTGTTTTGTCTTATGGAATGGAAACTTCGTTTTTCCGTTTTTATAATACCGAATTAGATAAGAAAAAAGTAGTTTCAACTACTACAATTTCACTTTTAGTTTCAACATTACTATTCTTGTTTTTAGGTTTATTTTTTAAAGGAAACATTGCTTTGTTGAGCGATATTAAAGTAGATTACATTTTCTATACAGTACTAATTTTAGCCTTAGATGCTTTAGTCATTATTCCTTTTTCAAAATTAAGAGCAGAAGGACGTTCTTTAAAATATGCTGTTATAAAAATTACAAATGTTGTTATTAATTTAGGATTAAATGTTTTTTTTATAGTCTTTTTACCAGTATGGTATTCGGAAAGTTCTATTTTAGAAACTATTTATATTGCTGATTTTCAAATTGGCTATATATTTCTGTCTAATTTAATAGCGAGCTTATTCACACTGGTTGTGCTACTTCCTGATTACTTCAAACTAGATTGGAAATTTGATACTGCCCTTTGGAAAAAAATGATGCATTATGGTTTTCCAATTTTAATTGCAGGAATTGCCTTTGCTATTAACGAACATTTTGATAAAATTTTGCTGGAATGGATGGACGTTTCTTTGTCAGATATAGGGGCATATTCTGCTTGTTATAAAATAGGAATGTTTATGGTGCTTTTTAGAACCGCTTATACTTTAGGTATTGAACCTTTTTTCTTTAGCCATGCTAATAATAAGAATGCCCCCAAAACCTATGCAGAAATCACCAAATATTTTGTCATTTTTGGTTCTTTCATCTCATTAAATGTTATTGTTTTTGCAGACGTACTCAAATTATTTTTAGTACCTAAGCCCGAATATTGGATTGCAATGAATATTGTTCCTTTAATTGTGATAGCCAATTTCTTTCTTGGGATATATACGAATCTTTCCGTTTGGTATAAATTAATTGACAAAACTAAAATTGGAGCATATATTTCTATTGTTGGAGCTATTGTTACCTTGATATTAAATTTCATTTTAATTCCGTTTATTGGGTTTGTTGGTTCTGCAATTGCAACGATTTTAGCCTACGGTACAATGATGCTTATTTCTTATAAACTAGGACAAAAAAAATATCCTATTCCTTATGATAAAAACAAAATCGGACTTTATTTAGCACTTTCAACTGTGTTGAGTGGGTTCTCTTTTTATGTTCCTATTTTAAGAGAAACCTTTGTTTTTGGAATTGTAGCCATTTTGTTTTTTGCTTATTTTGTTTATAAAAATGAGAAAGAAGTGATAATGAAAATTGTGAAAAGGAAATAAAAAATCCTCATTCACACAATCAGATTTCATGAATCAAATTATATAAATGAGGATTTTAAATAATAGTATGTTGCTACTTTCTTAGCACATCTTTAATTCCGTTTAAACCTTCTGAAAATTCAGATAGCAAAGCAATAACTTGAGCCATTCTATCGTCTCCACCAACTCCTTTTAAAAGTTTGTTTTTCATAAAAGTGGTTTTGATTTCTTCCCAACGTTTTTGTTCGTCTTCCGTTTGAATTTGCATCAATTCTTTTAACTTTAACAAATTAGCTTCTGCACCATTCGTCAATGTTTGTGATTCATTTTGATAATGATTTAAAACAATAGTTTCTACTTCTTTTTCTGTTAAAATAGGTTGGATTTTTGCTACTAACTTATTCATATCACGATACGAACCTTGTAATTTAAAATTAGGCTCATTACGATAATCATCAGACATGGCAGCCGATTTGATATAAAGTGCATTTGCTTTAAGAACAGTATCTCTCACTTGAATGATTTTTAACAGAACTTGTTTAAAGTCTTCTATTTCTTGGGAAGAGAAGTTTCCTTCTAAATCAAAATTTGTGTCATTTTGATTGATAGCATCATACAATTTATACAAGTTTTGATAAGATGGTTGCGTTAAACGAACCATATATTCATTCGACATTAAAGCATTTTCAATTAAACTCAGTTCAAACAAGTCTCCTCTTGAACCAGAAATATCTCCTAAGTTATAAGTATCTGCTCTGTTGGCCAACATATCTGGAATCTGGAACTTGTCACCACTTTCGGTGTATGGATTACCTGCCATCACTAAGCAGAAACGTTTGGAACGTAAATCGTAGGTTTTGGCTTCTCCATTATAAATCCCTTCAATTTTTCGTTGTCCATCTGCTAAAGAAATGAATTTCTGTAAAAACTCTGGATTGCAATGTTGAATGTCATCTAAATATAACATCACATTATCACCCATTTCAAAAGCTAGATTTAATTTTTCTAATTCTTGCCTTGCTCCAGCATTTTTAGCTTCACTTGGATCGGTTGACGTAATTTCGTGACCAATAGAAGGGCCATTAATCTTCATAAAAACCAATCCCATTCTGTCGGCTAAATATTCCATTAAAGTTGTTTTTCCATAACCAGGAGGAGAAACCAATAATAACATGCCCATTCTATCGGTTCTTTTATTGTCTCCAATAGCTCCTAATTGTTTCGCCAAATTGGCTCCAATTAATGGAAAATAAACATCATTAATTAATTTATTTCGCACAAAGGAAGTTAACACCTGACTGGAAAAGGTGTGTAATTTTATTTCTTTCTTTTTAACGTCAACCCATTGTTTTTTAAGTTGTTGTAATTCTAAGAAAGCAGGTTTTAATTTAGAATGAAAATAATCCAAACGAGCTGAAAATTCGTAATAATCTAAAGTATACGTTAGGTTACTCTCTATAGATTTTAAACCTGTAATTTCAATTGATGAATTAACATTTATGATTTGGTTTTTATGATAATTCTGCGTTACTATAAAAGCAGCGATTTCTTCAATAAACCCTTGAGAAATAGTCGTATTTTCTTCTATAAAAAATGTTTTTAAAGCATTTTCAACAATGTCATAACAAGCGGAAGGATAATTATACAAATCTTTCACTTGGTTAACAAAAACAACGTCTTTTCCTTTTTCTTTCAACCCTTTGAAGAAACGTTCATAAGCATCAGCTGCAATTTTTGAAATGGAAAATGCTTTACGGTTTTCTTTTTTCAAATAAACAGCAGCACGATAGGCAGAAACATGATCAAAGCCATCGAAAGTAACATTGAATTCTTCAACTTTTTGCGATAAACGTTTATTTAAATATTTGAATTGTTCAGCGTTTGTAAATGTTTCCTTTAATAGGCTAACAGCACTAAACTGTTTTTCATAGAATTCTTTGTCTTCTTCGTTTAAGAAAAACCAAAACAATTGTGCTAAAGCTCTTTCAGAAGGCGTATATTTTAAAACACCTAATTCGTTATTAAGTTGTTGTAGATTTTGTAAAATTAATAAAGCATCTATATCATGTACTCCTTTTACTAGGCCTTCTCCAAAATGTGCAGCCATGAACTCTTGCACTCTTTGTAAATTCACAGATTCAGGAACAATATTTTCTTGTTGCAAGAAGACTTCCCAAGCCATGTATTCAAAACGTTTTACCTTTTGGTTTTCCGAAATATATTCTTGATCCCAAACTTCTTTGTATTGTTCAATTGCTGAAAATTCAACAGCTTGGTAAAAATTAGTTCCTGTTAAATGATAGAAATACTGTTGGTCTTTTAAAACTAATGTTAAATCTAATTTTTGTTTGTTAACCGCAAATTTATAATCACCAAAAGCAATTACAGTATCACCATCTTCATAAATTTCATTCTTATCTTTTAATTTTCTAACCGATTCTTGTTGAGCTGTTTTTAGTAACGTATTTACTTCTTCTGCTTTATTGCTATCGTTGAGATTTTTTAGCTGATTTGCGATATCACGCACCTTTTCGATCATTAAATCTGAAGCAAAATAACCGTTAATTTCGGTTTCTGTTGCAAATGAAGTTGCCTTGTTTTTAACACTCTTCAAAATACGTTCAGCCGATTGAAACAACATTGTTGTTCGCTTGTTTTTAGCTTCGGTCAATTGTACACTCTTGGTTTGAAAATGCCCATAAACTTCTTCCCGTTTTTCACCAATTTGCTGTATAAAATCGTCAAAATCAACAAATTTAGCTTCCATTTCCTCCAATTGAATGGACAATTTATTTAGAAAATCGTCACATTTTTCGGCAGTATTGGCTAATTCTAAAAAGTTGATAACTGTTTGATCGAAAAGTGTAATTTGTGCTTTAAAATCGGCAGAAAGTTCTTTGCCTGAAATTTGTCTTTTCTTATTGTTCAATTCAATACGTTGTTGATTGATTTGAGCAAAAATCAAAGAAATATTTTCAATTATTTGGGTTGAATGAGACGCATCTTCAATCTTTAAATTATTAACAATATCTACCAATAATTCTAATTGCAAAGCCAATTCATCAATGTCTTTTTCGAGTGTTTTGGCATCAATAGTCTTTTTAAGATCGGTAATTTGTTGGTTAATCAACGTTACTTTCTCTTGATAAGGAATTAAAGCATTGTCTTGCAAAAGAAAAGAAACACAAGCATTGGAAAGCTCTTCTGCTCTGTCGTGTAGTTGTTTTTCTAAGGTTTCAATTAAAGCAATGTCAGCATATTTTAATTCTTTGGCACTAATTAATTCACCACGCAATGCTCTAATTTGTGCTAAGACTGCAATAAATTGATCTAAAGATTGATAGGAAATAATACTAGTGTCGGTGAGTATTTTTTCACATTTTTCTTCTAAATCTGCAATAGTTTGTGCGGTTTTGTTTTTAATTTCTTGTGCTTTCTCAAACTCATTAATCGCAGCATGTGCAATTTTTCTAATTTCGATTAAAGGTTCATTGAGTTTATGAATTTCCTTTTCGCCTAAGAAATAATAACTATCTAAGATGATAGTAGCTTGTTTCACAATGTCATTATACAAACCAGAATAGGAATCTTTTTTAGATAATAAGATATTGAGTTCTTGACATTCTGCCATTACACGCACTAAATCTTTATTCCCAATTTTATATAATAGATTGTTTTTTAATGTGTCATCAATTGAAACTTCTTTAGTAAAGGGTGTTTGCCAAATTTGAACCAGATGATGTTTCGTTTCTTCATTTGATTTGAAATAGGCTAATTTTCCATTATCAAACAACGTAAAACCATTACAATTGATAGGGGTTTCTATTGTTTGTTTAATGATATTATAAGGAATTAATAGATAATCATGCGATTGTTCGTCGTAGAAAACAAACATGAAATTCTCTCCATTGACACCAATAATTCTTCGATTGAAATAAACAGGTTTGTCTTCTGTGGCAATCACCTTTATTTCTCCGGTTTGTAATGCATAGCCATTTGGATAAATAACACCTTGATTCTCGGGTAAAAGGATAATAGAATATTGTAAAGAATCTACTCTTGCTACTCTCTTTTCTTTATGATTGTAGATAAAAAAACGTTCTTTTTCTTGATACGGTTTAATCTTAAAAATTACTAAATTATTGTAATCAAAATAATGAATTTCAGCATCATCAAGCGTTTGATCTTTGTGTGTAACATCTTCGCTATAAATTCCTTTTCCAGTACTTGTATTGTCTTCAATTTTAATGGTAATATCGCCACCAATAGCTTCAACGAAAACTTTATCGGCTAATGAAACGTGAGGATGGCTTCCTTTACGCTGCATGTCGCGAGTTGCTTTTGTCCAAGAAAACTCTTGTTGATTTGGATATTTTACTTCTGCCGCACTTCTAGCATCCACAAAAGTAAGTGTATCGTCTTTAATTAACCATTTAAATGCTTTTATATCTGAAGGACTGTTCGATAATTGAAACACAAAATATAAATAGTTCTGTGTTATGTGAAAACGAACAAAAATGGTGTTTCGGTAATATTTATATAAATTTCTAAACTCTTCTAGGAAAGTAGCATCTTCTATGAACTGTATAGGTTGTGGCTCAAAACGATTGTCTTTTAATAAATAAGCAGAAAAAACATCGCTTAAATTAATTTCTGTGCGTAGCCCTAGATGTGTATTGTATCCAACTAAGCACAATCTCCCTAAAGAAAAAATGTCTTTTATGTTGCAGTTTTGATCCGTTGAAATACGTTCATTGGCAATTAGCGAGAAGTCAACACCTCCAAAAACTTTTTTTCGGTCTTCATTTAAAGATTGAATGCGTTGAATTAAATCTTCTTTTTGTTCATTCAGTCTATTTTGAATGATTTCGTATGTACCCGTATTTAATTTTTCGTTGCTCATTAATTTTTGGTGAAAGTTTTTAATGCAATACTTTATAATTTGCTTAAAAGGAAGAGAGAGTAAATGTAAAACTAGAACAATCCTCTACAAGAGAGTAGAGAATTATTCTTAGTATAGTATTTGGTTAAATGTTACTTTAAAGGTTTGTTGTCGATGCCTAAGTGTTTAGCCATATCCATAGCCTTAGCTAAAATACCCTGTTCTTTATCGTTAGCAACTCCTTTTAATTGGAAGATTAATGATGCTACACTTAAATTTTTGATATCCTCTGATGAAATTTTATATTTTTCTACCATTGTCATTACTTTTCCAATAAGGTTTTCATCACCATCATTGCTTAGTAATGCATCTTTGACTATTTGAGCATTTTCACTATGTTGAATGAATTTATCAATTCCTTTTCCAGCAGAAATTTGTCTAACCACATTGTCAAAGAATGAATTATCTCCACCAACAATGTCAATATTTGCAGTTTTGAAAGCTTCTGCCAATACTTGTGCTTGTGCTTGAGCAATGTCTTTTTGGATAGAAATTTGGGCCAATTCTACTTCTTTTTCTTTGGCTAATTTTAATCTAAATTCTTCATGTTCTTTACCAGCATCGTTCAGTTTTTTCATTGCTTCCGCTTTTTCAGTAATTCCAGCTGCTTCAGCAAATGCTTTTTCTTTGATTACTTCTGCTTGTGCCAAACCTTCTTGTTTGTTTGCATTAGCTTTCTTTTCAATTACATTAGCTTCAATGAAACCTTGTTTTTCCATTGCTTCTGCTTTAGCATGCATTACTTGTGCTTCAGACAAACCAACAGTAGCTTCTTCTTTTGCTTTTGCCTCTGCAATAATCTTTCGTGCGTCTGCTTCTTTTTCAGCAGCATCTCTTTTTGCTTGTGCTTCAATTACATATTTTTGAGCGTCTTTTTCTGCTGCTTGTTTTCGTGCTTCAGCTGCACGAGTTTGTGCTATTAAGTTTTCTTCGGCTTCTCTAGCGGCTATAATTAATTGTACTTGTTTTTCTCTTTCTGCTGCTTTTAAAGCTTCAACGTCATAAATGTTTTGTTGTTCTTCAACAACTGTTTTTTCTTTTACTAACCTTTCACGAATAACATCTTGAATGTTTTTCTTTTCTACTTCGACAGCTTTATCCTTTTCAATATCAGCTAGAGCAACTACTCTTTCTCTTTCTGTTGCTTCTAATAAACGATCTTTTTGGACTCTTTCTGTTTCTACTAATTCTGCCCTTTCTTTGTTTTTAGCTGCAATAACTACTTGTCTTAGTTTGTTTTCTTCAGCAACTTGTAGTGTCTCTTCTGTAGCAATTCGAACAGTTTCCGACTTTAATCTTTCTTCTTCTGCAACTTTTAAAATTTCAGCATTTTCTCTAGCTTGAATATTAGCTATTTCTCTTCTTTGTTGTTCTTCTTTTTCAGCTAATTGTTTTTCTAATTCAAGAATGGTTTCTCTTGCTTCAACATCTTGTTTTTTTATTGTTTTTTCTTCGTCTCTGCGTACTAAATTTGCTTTTATGTTTTGATTAGCTGTTAATTCAGTAATTTTCTTAATACCTTCAGAGTCTAAAATATTGTCTTTGTTTAAATGTTGTAAAGAGGTTTGTTCTAAATAATCGATAGCACAATCATCTAAAACATATCCATTTAAATCGGTACCAATAATGTTTAAGATTTCCTGACGAAATTCACTACGTGCTTCATATAATTCAATAAAATCGAATTTTTTACCCACTGTTTTCAAAGCTTCAGAGAATTTAGCTTCAAACAATTCTCTCAAGGTAGCGATATCTGAAGCTCTTTGACATCCAATGGTTTGTCCTACATTCACAATATCATCAACCGATTTGTTTACACGAACAAAGAATGCTACTTGAATGTCAGCACGCATGTTGTCTTTACAAATTAGTCCGTCTTTTCCTTCTCTCGATATTTCTAATTTTTTTACAGAAATATCCATATATTCCAATCTGTGAATTACTGGAATTACAACACCTGCATTAAAAAAGACTTTGGCACCACCATATCCTGTTCTAAGAAGTACTACTCCTTGAACGGTTTTTTTATACATGGATAGAACCCAAAAAATTAATCCTAAAAAGGCAATAACTATTATTGCAATAGTAATATAAAATGTAGTCATAAAGCTATTTTGATTGTTTTATTTTAATATTTAATTTTTTAAATTTCATATGATTTCTCTACAAAGTAGAATTTTTTGTCTGGGTTTTCATCAACGATGCAAACATTTTCCCCTTCTTTTAATAAAGAACCATCTTTGCTTTTTACTAAAAGTTTTATCGGGTCTTTATTTATGATTAATTCTAACATGCCTAATTTATCTTTTTCAATGGTTGATTTTAGTTTCCCTATTCTTCCTAAATAATCATAGGCAATTTCTCCTTTATGATTAATTTCTTTAAAAATAGGTTTTAAGGGCATGCTAATATATTTGGTAACAAAAAGGCTAATAATAAACGCTGGAATAATAGTTATAAAATACATCCAAAAAGGCAAAGGTATTAAATAACTAATATTTACATTAATGAGCCAAGTGAATAACAAGACTAGAGTTAAAAAAAAGGTTATCGGTATAATATCTAAATTTAAAAACTTCAAAAACTGAATAAATGAAGATGGATCTTGTGGAACTTCAATCATTCCATCTGGTGTATCTATATCAGCGTCTAAGTTGGCATCAAAATCGATGTCAAATTCTCCAACACCTGAAAGAATTGTAAAAATCCAATAGAGCACACTTAAGATTAACAAAATAGAAAGTATACTATTAGCAGGGTTGAATGAAACCTCTATTAACTCATCATAACTCATTAGCCTTTATTATTGAATTGTTCTTTTAATTTTAATAATTCATTTTCTGCATGTGCATCGGAAGTATCAACTGCAGCATTAATTTCTTGATCAATACTTTTAGAATGATCTGCAATATGTCCATAGGCATCAGCAAGCGCTTCTTGTTGTAGTACTTTGTCTTTCATTTTTTCTAACATCGATATAGTACTATCAGAATCTATCTGTGTCATTTTTTTATTAATATCTTGTGTCGCCTGACTCACTTGCACACGAGCTCTAAGCGTTTTCAATTCGCTTTCCCATTTGGAAATACTCGATTTTAGAGTGTTGATGTTAATTTGCATTTTTTCAACATCACTTTCTAGTTTTTCACGTTCTTTATCAGCTATTTGTGCGTCTAATAAGGATTGTTCTTTCTTTTTTAAAGCTTCTTTAGCCAATCTGTCTGCATCTTCAATTGGCATTTCTTCTTTAATTCCTTTTTGAACTAAAAGCATCGCTTTGGTTTGGTAATCTTTTGATTGATTTATTAAAGCTTCTTGTTCGTTTTTTCTTCTTATAGATAAGGCTTTCACTTGTGCTAAGGCTTGAATGCTTTTGTCTAGCTGCTCTTTCATTTCTCTAATGCCTTGCTCCGTCATCTTAATAGGATCTTCAAGGCTGTTGATTGCCGAATGTGCTTCGGCTTTTCCTATTCTAAAAAGTCTTTTTATAATGTTCATAATACTAAATGAATTATAGTGTTAATACTACGTTTTTTTTTCGAATTATCTAAAAATTAGATATAATATTTTAGTTAAAAAACAAACGATATGAAAAATGAGATATACCATATTGATTTTGAGTTTTTTATTGCTAATCTTAGTTCTTTATTTACTAAATGAAATCATTTCCGAAGAATATTCACTAATGAGTAAACTTAAAGAGTTGATAGTTGCAATCAATTCATTTTGATTTAAGTTCTCTGCTTGTAGTGTGTCTCTAAAAATCACTTTTTCTCCAGTTTCATCTAAAACGAAGGCACCGTGCACAATGTCTCTGTTTTTAATCAGTAATTGTTTGTAAACATTTTGCTGATTATTTTTGCAACGGAATAAAAATTGCTCAATAATTAAAATTTGAGGAGCAATTACAATCATCATGTTTTTTATTCCTTCGCTCTCTTTTTCAATGATGAACGATTGATGCTCTTCACTTTCTAAATTAATATTATATTCAAGTTCGAGTAACCAATTTTTAACTTTTGAAAACAATTTTGAATGATCCATAAATTGACAGATTAGTTTATTGATTAAGCAAATTTATGTAAAAAAAATAATTTTGCAAATATTTTTAGCAAAAAAATAAAGTTTACTTTGTATATTTGCAAAAAAGAATAGCGAAATGACATATTTTGGAACCAATTTAAAGAAAATAAGACAAATAAAAGGACTGAGTCAACAGGCTTTTGCAGAGCTTATTGAT
The DNA here is from genome assembly GCF_055384985.1 of Flavobacterium sp. KY-23415. Lineage (NCBI taxonomy): Bacteria > Pseudomonadati > Bacteroidota > Flavobacteriia > Flavobacteriales > Flavobacteriaceae > Flavobacterium > Flavobacterium sp. KY-23415. The sequence continues at coordinate 1,683,958 of NZ_AP044001.1, forward strand.
TTGAATAGAGGTGTGATTAGTTCTTATGAAGAAGGAAGAGCCGAACCAAAGATAGAAACACTTTTGCGAATTGCTACTTATTTTGGCATTTCTACAGATGATATCATTTCAAAGCCACTTACAGTAAACCAGTTGTCTAACTTTACACTTATTGAAAATAGCATTTCAAGTTTAGAAGAGCAGAATGAGATAAATATTCAAGAACTAAATCTTGATGGTACAAGTGAAAATATTGAGTTGCAAAAAATATTTGCACAGTTTGATTTTGTGTTTTCTGTAGATGAAAGTTTAGCGAATAGAAGTGTTTTTGATAAAGAATCTCTATTGTTTTTGAAAGCAATTGAAAAAGAGTCAAATAAGTTTACTAATTATTTTACATTGCAAAAAGGTGTAGCTAGCATTTCAAACACATTAATTTCAGAAGTTCAAAATTATGCTATTGTTGGTGTTTTAGGAAGCCAATGCTATGCTGAACAAAAAACAATATTACAACGAATTGAATTGCTTGAAAAGAAGGTTTTTGGTAATTAGCCTATCATTTTTTTATGCAAAATGGTTAACAAAAATCGAAAACAGTTAATATGTCTTTATTTTTTTTAACTTTGGTGATTAAATTAATTTAAACCCTATATAAATTAGTATAATTTACTGTCAAAGTTATCAAAATGAATATTAAAATCATCAATAAATCACAACACGATTTACCCAACTACGAGACTATTGCTTCGGCTGGAATGGATATTAGAGCCAATATTTCTCAATCAATTATCTTAAAACCTTTAGAAAGAGTTATTGTTAAAACAGGACTTTTTATTGAGTTGCCTATTGGTTATGAAGCACAAGTGCGTCCACGTAGCGGTTTAGCTGCAAAGAATGGGATTACTGTTTTAAATGCTCCTGGAACTATAGATGCTGATTATAGAGGCGAAATTGGTGTGATTTTGATTAACTTATCTAATGAAAATTTTACTATAGAAAACGGTGAAAGAATTGCGCAGCTAATAATTGCAAAGCATGAACGCGCAGAATGGATAGAAGTGGAAGAATTATCTGAAACAACCCGAGGAGAAGGCGGGTTTGGGAGTACAGGAGTGAAATAAAATTCCTGCTGAGGCAGGAATCTCGTGAATTGATTTTTTTTTGAGTAGTAATAAATATTATAAATAAGATTCCTGCCTTCTCAGGAATAAGAATTTATGGTATATTTATATCATGACGAACAAACCTCAAGGGGTTATTTATATTGGTGTTACCGATAATTTACAAGAACGAGTTAAAGAACATAGATTGAAAATTTATCCAAACTCATTATCCAGCAAAATATAATTGTGTTAAATTAGTTTATTTCGAAGAGTGGTATGATGGATTTGAAGCCACTAAAAGAGAAAAACAATTTAAAAAATGGAAAAGAGATTGGAAGATTAAATTAATTGAAGATATGAATCCATCTTGGATGGATATTAGTATAAATTGGAATTTCAATTTCAGTAAAATAAGAGAATAACGTTTAACTAAAAAGATACCCGCATTCGCGGGCATGAAAAATGAAAATAATAGTACCAATGGCAGGTCGTGGATCAAGACTTCGCCCACACACATTAACAGTACCAAAACCATTAATACCTGTTGCAGGAAAACCAATCGTTCACAGGTTAGTAGAAGATATTGCAGGAGTTTTAAATCAACCTATTGAAGAAGTTGCGTTTGTAATTCATGAAAGCTTCGGGAAACAAGTAGAGAATGATTTAGTTGCAATTGCAGAAAAACTTGGAGCAAAAGGAACAATTTATTATCAAAATGAAGCATTAGGGACAGGTCATGCAATTATGTGTGCCAAAGAATCGTTAAGCGGACCAGCAGTTATTGCTTATGCAGACACGTTAATTCGTGCCGATTTTGATCTTGATACTTCTGCTGACAGTGTAATATGGGTAAAACAAGTAGATAGTCCAGAGGCATTTGGAGTGGTTAACTTGAATGCTAATGGAGAGATCATTGAATTAGTAGAAAAACCAAAAGAGTTTGTTTCAGACTTAGCTGTCATAGGGATTTATTATTTTAAAGATATTGCAGTTTTAAAAAATGAGCTACAATCTGTGTTGGACAATAACATTATTCATGGAGGAGAATATCAAATTAATGATGGAATTAAACAGATGATGCAAAATGGCATGAAGTTTGTTCCGGGGAAAGTAGATGAATGGATGGATTGTGGAAACAAAAATGTTACTGTCGAAACAAATGCGAGAATGTTGAATTTTCTTCAACAAGATGGAGAAAATTTAGTGGCTAAAAATGTTAAGCTTGAAAACGCAACCATTATTCCACCTTGTTTTATTGGTGAAGATGTAGTCTTAATAAACGCAACAGTTGGACCAAACGTTTCTTTAGGAAATGGTTCTCATGTTGAAAATGCACAGATTAAAAATAGTTTGGTGCAAACTAATGCTACCATAAAAAATGCTACATTAGATAATGCAATGATCGGTAATTATGCTAGCTTTGATGGGAATTTCACAAACATAAGTATAGGAGATTATTCCGTATTAGAATAAAAAATAAAGAATGAGTAGATTTATAAAGTATGTTTTTTTGACCACTTTGCTCACATTCGGTTGTCAGCAAATGCTATGGGCTCAAGAGAATCCTGAAGATATTGCTTTGGTAGATGATGAGGTAGAAAATGAATTTTATGAATCATTGAAGCAAAGGGCCATTGAAAATTATGACAAGGCAATTGTGGCAATTGAAAAATGTATTTTAAAATCAGATAAGAATCCTGTTTTTTATCATGAATTAGGAAAGAATTTATTGGACTTAAAGCGCTATCCAGATGCAGAATTAGCATTTCAAAAAGCTATTGATTTGAATCCGAAGGAGCGTTGGTATTGGAACGGATTATATGATGTATATTATCAATCAAAAGATTATCAAAAATCAATACCTGTTGTCCAGAAGTTAGTCACATTCGATAAAAATATGAAAGAGGATTTGGTATCTCTCTATATGTACACTAATCAACGAGATAAAGCATTGACTCTCCTAAAAGAAATGGAGAAAGAAATGGTTTTGAGTAAAACAATGGAATTCTATAAGTTAAAAATTCAAGAATCAAATGCATACGCAAAACCAGAGAAAAGTAATTTAGAAAAAGCTATAGAAGAGAATCCGTTAGAAGAACAGAATTATATTGATTTGATGTTGCTTTATTCAGATAGTAATCAGGAAGAAAAAGCCTTTGAAGTTGCTAAAAAATTAGCTAAAGAAATTCCTAATTCAGAATGGGCAAATGTAAGTTTATTCAAGTTTTATTTAGTAGATAAAAAAGGACAAGAAGCTTCAGAGTCAATGTTTAAAGTTTTCAAGAGTCAAAAAATTGACATGAAAATAAAGCAAAGAATGTTAAATGAGTTTTTAATTTATGTTGCAAACACAAATACATTCAATGAAGAACTCACAAAAGCCATTGATTATTTACAGTCTGATTCAAAAATAAATACCGCTAAAGAAGTAGGTAAATTTTTCTATAATAGAAAAGACATGGTTAAAACGGTTTATTATTTAGAAAAAGGATTGAAAAATGATGCAGAAGATTTTGAAACTGTAATGCTTTTAATGCAAAGTTATATTGCCACTCAAAATTATGAAAGTTTAGCAAAATTAGCTGAGGATTACTTAGAACGCTATCCTTCACAATCATCACTCTATTTTTATGCTGGATTATCTAATAATAAATTAACAAATTATAAGAAAGCAATAGATTATTTAGAAACTGGGTTAGAGTTTATAATTGAAGATCCAGAATTAGAAAAACAAGTATATAATCAATTGATACTATCTTATAAAAATACAGGAAACAAGATTAAAGAAGAGTATTACACAGTAAAACTTCAAACTTTAGATAAAAAGAAATAAATAATGAATAAAATCTTCCCTATTTTATTAGTTGCACTTTTGTGTGCTTGTAAAACAAAGAAATCAGTTGGAGAAGCAAGTGCAAATAAAGAGCTAGCAACAATTAAAGTGATTCAAGGGCACTATAAAAATCTGAAAGATTTCTCAACAGTTAATATTAGGGCTAATGCAAAATATAAAGATGAAAAACAATCACACTCTATCAATGCAGACATTCGTATAAAAAAAGATGAAATTATTTGGATTAATGTGAAGGTTTTTGGATTACCCATTGCAAAAGCTTTAATTACTCCAGATAAAGTGAGTTATTATGAAAAAATAAACAATACTTATTTTGAAGGGGATTTCACTTTATTAAGTAATTGGTTAGGAACAGATTTAGATTTTCAAAAAGTGCAGAATTTGTTTTTAGGAGATGCAATAGATGACTTAACAAAGCAAAATTATACAACCTCTATAGAAGAAGGCTTGTATAAACTAGTATCTAAAAAGAAGACCACAACAGAAAAAGAATTTTATTTTGAAGCCGCAAATTTTTTACTAAAGAGAGAAAGTATTAATCAAACAGATAAAAATAGAAAGTTAGAGATTGCTTATCCTACACACATAAAGCATGATGCTGTTTTTTTACCCGACGAAATTAATATAAAAGCAATTCAGGATACTCAAATATTTATTGACTTATTCTATAAATCAGTGACATTTAATGAGGATTTAAATTTTTCGTTTTCAATTCCAAGTGGATATGACAGTATCAAAGTAGAATAAGTAAGTGTTTATACGACTTCTAAATCAAATAAATCAAAACAAAAATTATCTTTGTAAAAAAAAAACAATAATGAATCGCATATTCCTTTTTATCTGTTCACTTTTATTATCGAGCATGATGTTTGCACAAACTTCTTCAGAGCAAGAAAAATTAGAAGCACGAAAAGAGCAAATTAATAAAGAAATTGCAGCTTTTAAAGCCTTGTTGCAAAGTGAAAAGAGTAAAGAAAAATCGGTTCTTAGCCAAATTGCGGAACAAAAAGCAAGAATTAGATTAAGTGAAAAGTTAATAAGTACAACTTCTAAACAAATGCGTTTGTTGGAAGATGATATATATTTAAAACAATTAGAGATTAACAAACTAAATAGGGAATTAAAAGTACTCAAAGAAGATTATGCAAAGATGATTGTAAAATCATACAAAAGCAGAAATGATCAAAGTAGAGTAATGTTTGTCTTGTCTTCTCAGAATTTTTTACAAGCCTATAAGCGTATTCAGTATATGAAGCAATATGCAAGTTTTAGAAAAATGCAAGGAGATGAAATTGCAGAAAAACAAGACAAACTTGCACAAGCAAAAGTTAAGCAAGAAGCAAGTAAGAAAAGCAAAGAAAAAGCACTAGAAGAAAATAAAGCAGAAAAAATAGAATTAGAAAATCAAAAAAAAGAACAAGAACAATTAGCAAAAGAATTTCAGAAAAACAAAAAGAAATATGCTGCTGAAATTGATAAGAAAGAGAAAGAACGAAAAGAAATTGACAGACAAATCAAAAAAATAATTGCAGATGCAATTGCAGAAGCAAATAAGAAAAATGCAGTAAAAACAGGAACAAAATCGTCAGGGTCGTCTTCAAAATTTGATTTAACACCAGAAGCGAAATTGGTTTCAGACAATTTTAAAACTAATAAAGGAAAATTGCCTTGGCCAGTAGAAAAAGGATATGTTTATTTGAAATATGGAGACCAACCACATCCTGTTCATAGTAATTTAACAGTACATAATAGTGGTGTGGAGATAGCAACAGAGCCTGGTGCCATTGCAAGAGCTGTTTTTGATGGTGAAGTGTTACAGATACAATTAATAAAAGGGAGTAATAAAAAAGTAGTATTAATTCAACATGGTGATTTTATAACAATTTATCAAAACTTAGAGAGCGTAAACGTTAAAGAGGGAGATAAAGTAACAAGAAAGCAAAATCTTGGTAGAATTCAGACAGATCCATCTGGGAAGGCTATTTTAAAGTTTATGGTTTCTCAAAATGCAAACACACTGAACCCAGAAATCTGGTTATCAAATATGTAGATAAAAAATTTAACAAAAAAGGTAGTATTCACGCATACAAGTTAACATATAATTGTTTATCTTTGAAATAGTTAATAGCAGTAAATTTTTTCCATAACAGGAAAGGGTGAAAATTAAGAAAGGTCGAACATCTCATTTCGACCTTTTTTTGTACATTATGTTTTGTTACCTTTTTTTGAAAATCAATTTAAAAATTAGAAATTTAAAAAAGGTTGAGTTCAATTTTTTTTGCTTCGCAACTATTTTGTGTTCATTTCTATCATAACAAAGTCTAATGCATAATCTAGGATTATAGTATCTCAGTATTTTATGGAGTTTGAATAGTAAGAAAGATAAGTTTTAACAAATTCGGCAATTATGTTGTATTTAACTTTAGAATAATCTGCCTTATATTTGTCTCGGTTAATAGCAGTAATTTTTTCTACTCAAGAAAAAGTTTAAAGGTCGAGGTGTTCACTTCGGCCTTTTTTTTTAAATTAAACAATACCATTTGAGATTTGAATTTACTGTAAAAGAAAATGATTTTTTTTTCTTGAAATGAAATTGCCATAAGAAAAGCGTTTGCTTGCAAACACCAATGAAAATATGCGATTCCATATGACCAATTAAAAACAAATAATTATCTACACATAAAATAGTAAATTAAAGCATAGCATCGCTACATTTTTATTTTATATTGAAATAACGAGGAAAAAAGAGTGTATTATTCCACTAAATTCAATTGATAAAGGTATTAAATAATTTATACTAAAAAGTTTAACAAGAAAGGCAGATATGTTGTATTTATTTATATAGAAATACTACTTATCTTTGGTGTTAGTTAATAGTAGTAAATTTTTTCCTCAAAAGGGAAGGGTAAAATCAAAAGGTCGTTTTCTCATACCGACCTTTTTTTGTGTGAATAAATTTAAAAATCCAATTTTAAACATTTAACAAATTCGGCATTTTTTCTGTAACCAGTTTAACATAATCATTCCATATCTTTGTCTCGGTTAATAGCAGTAATTTTTTCTACTCAAGAAAAAGTTTAAAGGTCGAAGTGTTCTCTTCGGCCTTTTTTTATGCTATTAAAACCAAGGAAAAATAAAATGTTGTACATAAACAACATAATCTTAATCTTTCAGAATACAATAGATGCGCCCATTATTTTTTCTATTATCTTTCAGGATTAATGCTTTGACAAGTTTAACAAAATAGGCATTTATTCTGTATTTAATTTATAATGGATATTAAGTAGTTTTGCATTGGTTAATAAGGGTATATTATCCAAATTAGTTAATAAGGTAAAGTAAAAAAAAAGGGCAGTAGGAATATTGTCCTTTTTTTATGAAAAATTATAGGAACAAAATAATTTTAACAAATTCGGCAATTTTGTTGTATTTAACTTTAGAATAATCTGCCTTATATTTGTCTCGGTTAATAGCAGTAATTTTTTCTACTCAAGAAAAGGTTTAAGGGTCGAAGTGAGAACTTCGACCTTTTTAATTCTATATCTTAGAAATCAAATCAAGAGCTTTATGTATTGTTTTTACATTGTCAAATGTTAAAAGTAATCGTAACCCGTTTTTAGTTTGTTTTTCTTTCATTTTACAAATGTTTCCGTTTTGTTGAACAAATTGTACCACTTTCATAAAACGATTACTTTGGTAGAAATTACTTTGTTGATCACTAATAAAATAACCAATCATTTTTCCTTGTTTAATAAGTACTTTTTCAAGACCAAGAGCAGAAGCTTTCCATTTTAAACGAACACTGTTTAAAAGTGCTATAGCAGGTTTTGGAAGCGCTCCAAAACGATCTATCAATTTTTGTTCAAAAGCTTCTAATTTGGTTTCGTCTTTTATAAGGTTTAATTCGTTATAGAGGTTTAAACGTTCTGTAATATTGTTGATGTATTCATCTGGGAAAAGTATTTCAAAATCGGTATCTATTTGAATATCTTTTACAAATTCTTTAGTTTCAATGTTGTTTTCTTCTACATATAAATCTGCAAACTCATTTTCTTTAAGCTCTTCAATTGCTTCATTCATTATTTTTTGATAAGTATCAAAACCAATTTCATTAATGAAACCACTTTGTTCACCACCTAATAAATCTCCTGCACCACGGATTTCTAAATCTTTCATGGCAATATTAAAACCACTTCCAAGTTCGCTAAATTGCTCTAACGCTTGAATACGTTTTCTAGCATCTTCTGTCATGGCAGAGTATGGAGGAGTAATAAAATAGCAAAAAGCTTTCTTGTTGCTTCGTCCTACGCGCCCTCGCATTTGGTGCAAATCAGACAAGCCAAAGTTGTTGGCATTGTTAATGAAAATAGTATTTGCATTTGGAACATCTAATCCGCTTTCAATAATTGTTGTGGCAACAAGAACATCAAACTCACCTTCAATGAAAGAGAGCATTAACTCTTCTAGTTTTTTTCCATCCATTTGACCATGTCCAATACCTACTTTAGCATGAGGTATTAATCGTTGAATCATTCCAGCAACTTCTTTTATGTTTTCAATTCTGTTGTTAATGAAGAAAACTTGTCCGCCACGTTCAATTTCATAGGAAATGGCATCACGAATGGTTTCTTCATTAAAACTCACCACATTTGTCTCAATTGGGTAGCGATTGGGTGGAGGAGTGGTTATTACCGATAAATCTCTCGCTGCCATTAAAGAAAATTGAAGCGTTCTAGGAATTGGAGTTGCTGTTAAAGTTAAAGTATCAACCGTTTCTGAGATGGTTTTTAATTTATCTTTTACATTGACACCAAATTTTTGCTCTTCATCAATAATTAATAATCCTAAGTCTTTAAATTTTACATTCTTATTAACCAATTGGTGTGTTCCAATAACAATGTCTAATTTTCCAGATTCTAGTTGTTCTAATGTCTCCTTTTTCTCTTTAGCCGATCTAAACCGATTAAGATAGCTAACCGTTACAGGCATTTCTTTTAGACGTTCAGAAAAAGTTCTGTAATGTTGATAGGCTAAAATTGTTGTAGGGACCAAAACAGCAACTTGTTTGTTATTATCAACAGCTTTGAAAGCAGCTCTAATAGCCACTTCTGTTTTACCAAAACCAACATCTCCACAGACTAACCTATCCATAGGTCTCTCACTTTCCATGTCTAATTTTACGTCGTGAGTTGCAGTAATTTGATCTGGAGTATCTTCATAAATAAAGGAACTTTCCAATTCTTTTTGTAAATAGCTGTCTGGAGCACATGCATGCCCTTTTTCTAATCGACGTTTTGCATAGAGCTGAATTAGGTTGAAAGCTATGTGTTTAACTCTTGCTTTTGTTTTCTGTTTTAAGACTTTCCAAGCGTTACTACCCAGTTTGTAAATTTTAGGAGGAGTACCGTCTTTACCATTGTATTTTGAAATTTTATGTAAAGAGTGAATGCTAACATAAACAATGTCATTGTCTGCATAGACAAGTTTTATCGCTTCTTGTTTTTTTCCTTCCACATCAATCTTCTGCAAACCGCCAAATTTTCCAATTCCATGATCAATGTGGGTAACATAATCGCCTACAGACAGCGAAGTGAGTTCTTTTAAAGTTATAGTTTGCTTTTTTGAATACCCATTTTTAATACTAAATTTATGGTAGCGTTCAAAAATTTGATGATCGGTATAGCATGCTATTTGAAGTTCTTCATCTATGAAACCTTGAAAAAGCGGAAAGACTAGTGTTTTGTATTGTTTTCTTGTACTTTCATGTTTTTCAGAATCAATGTCTTCGAAGATATCATGAAAACGTTCTGCTTGATTTTCATTGGAACAGAATAAATAATTGGTGATGTTGTTGAAATGATTATCTCCCAAGTTATTTAAAAGTAGGTCGAATTGTTTGTTAAAAGAAGGTTGCGGTTGAATATGAAATTCAAATGCCTTCTCCATTTTAAAAACGGGTTTATTGTGTAGCTCAACAACCGAAAAATCTAATGCTTTTTTTAAAAATTGTTTTTGATTGACAAAAAGTTCTTCGGGTGTTGCATGTTTAATGTCTGGAGAAAGTTTGCCAAAAGCTTCATTTGCTTTTTCAAATAGTTTATCTAATTGGGTTCCTAAAAGTTCCGTGTTTTGAATGAAAAGAACAGTTCTCTCATTGATATAATCTAAAAAACTTTCCCTATTTTCTTCTAGGAGTTTGTTTTCTACATTAGGGATAATGCTTATTTTTTTTAGTTTTTCAACAGAAAGTTGTGTTTCTACATCGAATGTGCGAATACTATCTACTTCATTACCGAAAAATTCAATTCGATAAGGATGGTCGTTGGAAAAAGAAAAAACATCAACAATACCGCCACGAACAGAGAACTCACCAGGTTCAGTTACAAAATCGGCTCTTTTAAAGTTATATTCAAAAAGGGTTTCATTAATAAAATCTATAGAAACTTTGTCGTTAACACTTAACTTTAATGTGTTTTTTTCGAGCTCTCTTCGTGTTACAACTTTTTCAAAAATAGCATCGATATAGGAAACAATGATTGCAGGTTTCTTTCTTGAATTAATTCGATTTAGAACTTCTGCTCTTAAAAGAATATTTGCATTATCTGTTTCTTCAATTTGATAGGGTCTTCTGTAAGACCCAGGATAGAACAAAACATCTTGGTCGTTAATTAATTGTTCTAAATCGTTTAAATAGTATGCAGCTTCTTCTTTATCATTAAAGAGAAGCAAGAATGGAAGTTCGTTTTTTTTAAAAAGTGAATCAGTAACAAACGATAGCGAAGACCCAATAAGTCCAGAAATATTTATTTTTTTTCGATTATTAATGTATTCACTAATTTGAGCGATCTTTGGTTGTTGCTCGTATTTTTTTACTATTTCGGAAGCTTTCAAGTTATTGTGTAATTTGAACCTGAAGAAATAAAAGTTATTCTTTCTTTTCTTCAGCTTTTTGTTGATCTTTATTTTCTATAATTTCGTCCTGAAGTTTTTTTCTTGCCAAACGAGTTGTGTCTAACGCACGAATCATAATTTCTTCACCAATTTCTTTTGGGATAGCTTTTTTAATTACAACTTCATCCATTTGGTTATAGACACCTTTTATTTCTTCGTTGATTTCACTAATTAATGAAATTATTTTTTTTTGGGGAATATCTTCAAGATGAATATAAGTATCCAGCGATTTAATTTTGGTGTTTAGTGTAACAAGTCTGCTTCTTACTTGTGGAATATTGAAAGCTTCGGGTACAGTTAAACTTAAACTATCTGATCTTTTAGATACATTCTTAACTTTTAGTTGAAAAGCTAATAGAGATGTTTTTGGTTTTTCTTCTAATTCTCGTTTAATTTGTTGCCATTCGTTCCAATCTGCAATAGTTGTTTTTACTTCGGGCTTGGAATCGGGAAATGTAAATTGCCATTTTTTTGAGATTGCCTTAAAAATAATCTCGTTTTTTTGTGCTATTTTAACAGATTCTTCGTTCTGTTTTTCATTGTCTTCGCAAGACAATAATGTTAGGAACAGAAAAAATATAGGAATTAAATATTTCATTTTGATAACTTATTCTAGCAAAAGTAATAATGTTTATTGAAAGTTAGATTATTTATGTGTTTTCTTAACATTTGATAGTAAAATAAAACTTAAAAAATCATTAAATGATGCAGCTGAAAGCATTATATTTGCGTATTAATTACACCTAGTAAAATGGATACAAAAGTTTTAATTATCGGTGCTTGTGGGCAAATAGGAACCGAACTAACCGCTAAATTAAGAGCAACTTACGGAGTAGAAAATGTAGTAGCTTCTGATATTAGAAAATTAGAAAATGATGTTGTAAATGATGGAATATTTGAAGTTGTTAATGCATTAGATTATAATCAAATTGAGCATTTGCTTGAAAAATATAAGATTACAGATGTTTATTTAATGGCTGCACTTTTATCTGCAACAGCAGAAAAGAATCCTGCTTTTGCGTGGGACTTAAATATGAATTCCCTTTTTCATGTGTTAAATTTAGCAAAGGCAGGAAAAATAAAAAAAATATTTTGGCCTTCAAGTATTGCTGTTTTTGGACCAACAACACCTTCGCAAAATACTCCTCAATATACCATCATGGAGCCAACAACAGTGTATGGAATTTCTAAACAAGCAGGAGAAAGATGGTGTGAATATTATAATAAACAATATGGTGTAGATGTTAGAAGTATTCGTTATCCTGGGCTGATAAGCTGGAGTACAGAGCCAGGAGGTGGAACTACCGATTATGCAGTTGATATTTACCACAAAGCCATCACAGAAGGAAAATTTACTAGCTTTTTATCTGAGAACACAGGCTTACCAATGATGTATATGGACGATGCAATAAAAGCAACCATTGGTATTATGCAAGCACCAGAAGAGCAGATAAAAATACGTTCTTCATATAATTTATCGGCAATGAGTTTTACACCAAAAGAGATTGCAGAAGAAATTAAAAAACACTATCCTAATTTTACCATTGACTACAATCCAGACTTTAGACAAAAAATAGCAGACAGTTGGCCAGCAAGTATAGACGATACTTTTGCAAGAGAAGATTGGAATTGGAAAAATGATTATGAAATGGAAAACATGACGGTAGCTATGTTTGAAAATTTAAAGAAACACGTTTATAATACTTAATGATTAGTACACGATTGTTTTTAAAATAGTTGATAACTAGAAAAACCACATTTTTTAGATGTGGTTTTTTTTGTTATTTGTTTTTCTTATTTCTTAGGAGTTGGTTTTTTTCGTTCGCTTTTTTTCTTTCCTCCTGCCATTTCATATTGCGAGCTGTTTTTTCCATATTTTGTGGCTACTCCAGTTAAGATGCGTTCGTTCCAATCTTTTATCATTTCAATTTGACTAATACATTCATTGTATAAATCATCAATTGTACTTAAGGCAGTATTGTAAACACTTAGTTTTGTTGAAAGAGCAGTAATTGCTGCTTCATAATTTGGAACTGTAATATCGTTCCCTAAATCTAATGTGCTGCTAATACTTTTTACAGCTGCTAAACGAGTATTTGCCTTCTCAAGATCTAATACTCTGGTCAATTTTCTTCTTGCCATGATTTTCAATTTTTAATTATTATTTATTTTATTCGTTAAAAATGATAAAACAAATTATGTGCCAAATTGAAGTAAAAATCTACAAAAAAGCATTGTTAGCTACTTTTTTATTACAAAAAGCACATTTTCTTGTTGTCTTAATTTGAAAGCAATAAGTCCAATTTAATGAGCATTAAACCCAATTAAGTAACTATTAAACAAATATTAATTAGCATTAAATGAGATTAAATTCATAATAAGCCAAACTAGATTCATAATAAGCATAATTTAATTAAGCTTAAACAAAACTTAATTTACTAGAAGTAACATTTAATTTGTATTAAGTAGAATTATGTTAGTATTAAACCCAATTAGATTTATAATAAGCATAATTAACCACATAATAAGTCATAATTGATTAGTAGAAAGAAAAATTGGGATTGTAAAATAAAGTTATTTATCCGTTTTTTGTTTGAACTAAATCTTGCATACCATAATAATCGATTGCTTTTTGTTTTAATGGGTTAGTGCTCCATTCTTCCCATTCGTTGGTATAGGGACTGTAGCCACATTTTAAAGGTTTGGAATATTGGTTTTCTGGGTCTTCAATATAGGCACGACAATCGGTGCACATATAACGGAATTCACAATCTTTGCAAACCTCTATTTGGTCTTTGGTAATGTTCCAATATTTTTTAAAATCCCTCTGCTGCAAGGCTTCTTCTAATGTGGTGTCTTTAATGTTGCCAAAACTTTGCACCATAGAGGGGCAGTTTTTAATGTTTCCGTCTTTGTCTATAGCGATTTTTTTGTTTAAGCAGGAGTTGTGGTTTAGGGATTCTAAATAAACGTCAATATTTGCAACAAAATATCCATTAATTGCACCGCAAAAATTGATGTTTTTTATCTTAGTTGTTGTATAGGTAATAAAATCTTTACTATTAGTTTTTGGAGAGGAATGTAGAATAACTTTACTTAGTCGCTGGTATTTTTTTCTAATTTTTATAAAATCAATATTATTGTCATATTCATTTAAAAGTTGAATTGACATTAATCTACTTTCGTTGAATTCTTCTAAAAAACGTAATAGTTCTTCTTTTTTACTTTCATAGAATATTAAAAAACAATCTTGAATTCCTAATTTATCGAAGCTCTCTTTTATTTTAGTTAAGTTATAGAATACTATTTCAGAGTATTCTATAACTGCATTAGTGATTTTGTATGGTTTTTCAAATGTAGTAGCTATTCTAGGAAATTTTTGGACTTCATTAATTGAACATTCAAATAAAAATTCATTTTTGATTAGAAAATTTTTATATTCATTTATAATATTGGTATTATTAAATTCAATTTTCAACTTTTCAAAATCTAAAATTTCATTTTGAGATAAGATTTCAAATAAAGAATTTGGAATGTTTTTATAGTTATTCCTTTGAATATCCATTATGATACTTTTACTTGATCCTTTTACAGGAATACAATTTGCGAAAAGTTTATAGGTCATAATTCAAATTTTACAATTGGTTTATAGTGAGGTATAACAACCATTTCTGTGCTGCCTGTTTTTTTTGATCCTTTTGCAATATAAATCTCAGCACTCAATTTTTTCTCTTCAAAACTTTCTCCTTTAGTTAAAAGTAATGTTAATGGAGAAATGATATTTTTAAAAATTTTGTTCATATTCAATTAATTTTTCAAAAACTTTTTTTTCTAAATTATAATTACAAGGTTTAGATGTCATACCAAATTGTCCAACAGGATTAACTTCTAAAAAATAGTATTTGTCATCTTTCCCTTTAATAATATCAATAGAACCCGTTTTTAAATTCATGTCTTTCATTAATCCCCTTAAACTATCTTCAACATCATTTGGTAATTTATAAGGAACAGTTCTATTAGGTTTTTTATAATTATATTGTCTAAAATCTACAGCCGTTTGTTTATCACTTTGAGAAAAAATAGCCATACTATAACATTCACCATCTAAATAAAATGTTCTTATTTCATACCTTTTGTCAATTTTTTTTTGAAACAAAGAAGGTAAAAATTTATGTTTTACTTTCTTTACGATTGTTGTGTAGGTAGAGTAAAACATATTTCCATGTTTAAAGCCTACAGTTTGAGATAACGGTTTAGTGATATAATTGCTATTTATTTCAGCATGGGAATTTGAGATAATAGTTTCTGGAATTGTTAATCCATTATTTTTGGCGAGTAATAAAACGTCTATTTTATCTTCTTTTACAAAAGGATAGTCAAACCAAAATGTATTTTTTGACAAACTATTTACAAAAATTTTAAGAAAGGCCTCCCATTCTTTAAAAACAAAATGTGAAAAGAGCCTTAGATTATCAAAATCAAATTTTTTATCTATAAATCGATCAATATTTGTTCTTTTTGATATTCTCCTATTCCAAATCACTTTCTTTGCATCTAAATTAATTTCAACATTATCAATCTTCATTGTAGTAGCATTTTCATTTAATTTATATCTAAATGAAAAAAAATCACTATCCTTTAAATTATCACAATTAATACGTATAAAATCCTTTTTATGAAATAAAAAATAATCTACAATTTCGTCTGAAGTTCTTTCATAACCTAATGTTAGTAAAATAATCATACTCGTTTATTGTTTTTATCCTTATAAATTATTTTATACGGAATATTTTCTGGTATGTAAATTTCATAGCCTTGTAAATCTTCTTTCTTACATTTGAATATGGGAAAATATATTTCTTTATTAGTATAGATAGGGATAACTTCTACACTGTAAAATTCTTTCTCTCTCGGTAAGGTAATTTTATGATTCATAAAAGCATTAGGCTTATAATACCATTCATAATATTTTTCATAATAGGGACTTACTATTCTAGCATCAAATTGTCCGTCGTCTTCATCATAAATTAAGGGTTGGTTATTGTTAATTTCATTTTCATATAAATTAATATTTATGATTTTTGTTTGGTCTACTGAAAAGAATTTCTTTTCAGGATATAGTTCCTGAAGCCTTACCCGCATAAATTTCCAGTCAAATCGTTCTTTTTTTTCTATGTGTGCGTGACCTCCAAAAACAACTACTTTTGCCTTTTTATCTTGTTGATAAATTTTAGCAATATTTAAAGCTTGTATGCTATCGCGGCAATTACCAACTCCTATCATTCCTTCATTTTTTGCATTAGCACATTGTTCTGCTTCTTCATAAGCCACAATTTTAAATCCTAGACTAATGGCATAGTTAATCATTAAAGAACAAGTAGGCTCTTCTACATAATAACCCGATATGTTTTCTGGAGCAACAAATACACTACCTTCTTCTTCTGGAGGTGTAAGTGCTTCTAGCGCTAGGTAATTATAGCCTTTTTCTTTTAAATTTTTCAGAACATACATGAAATTGTATCTGGTGTGTGGAAAAGTATGAAACTCGTTAAACATTACGGCATCTAAATCTTTAGGCAATGCATCTAAATAAGCATCTAAATCTCTTAAGAGGGTAGTATCAATCTCTCTTCTTTTATAAGGTTTTACAAAATGTTTGATATCATCGAAAGCCCCATTATTTGTGTGTAAACTTACCAAAATGGAACCATAAAGGGATTCATTAGAATATACATTTTTATCAAAAGTTTTTATTAAATCGACTTGTGCATAATAGTCTTTGTATAAAAACTTATCGAGAACTTTTAAAAACAGATAGGGTTGCGTTTTATTTGTTAATAAAAATTTTTCAAACCCTACAAATAATCTGTCTTTTATATTTTTAAATAAAGAAGTGTCATTAGTTACTAATCGTAAATATTCGTGATTGTTTATTTCAAAAAACAACTCGTTTGTTTTATTTTTTTTGTAGTGATATGAAACGCTATATCCTTTTACAGAATCTTCTTTGGTTTGATGCTGATAGAATAATTGCAAATTATTTTTTTTATAAAAACTATTTTCCTTAAAATTAGCAGTAGTAATAAAAAAATCGATATACTCTTTTTTTTCGCTATTTACTTGGCTAAACAGATACTTGTCTTTTGCTTTGCTTTGAGTTTTTAAATATGGTTTTTTATTTGTAAAACTGGATTTTTCGACACCTTTAAATAAAAAATCATAGGGAATAGTAGCCACAGCTGTTACCAATTTGCCATCATAACTATATCTAAAGTTTATCTTTTCAGCGTTTTGGGCAATAGTATAACTTGCAACCAATAGTAATACTACTAATATGTTTTTTTTCATAATTTTTATATCTAGTAAAAGAGGTTGCAATTCACAACCTCTTTAAATTAAAACATTTTTAATTAACAGTCACTACAAATGTCATCAGTCCTTCTTTCTGCTACTGTCCAAGTAACGGTAACACCAGTGCCTGTGTCTTGAGCCAAATTAATATTGTTTCCACCATTAATTTTGCCTAATTCATTGCTTTCTAATTTTCTGAATTTTTCAGATTTTAAACTTTCTAATTTCATAATTGTAAATTTATTTATTATACTACTACAAGCATTTAAAGTCAATTGTAGTTTTTGACTATCGTTGCAACAATATTTTTAATTTTTTTATAATCAGAATAATGCATTCGTAAATGTAAGTAAAAACTTCACTTTACTAAATACAGAAAATCTGTAAAAATTGTTAAAGTTTAAGGTTGATTCTAGTTTTTATATCTTTCCTATTATTTCTATGACGAATGTCGTTACTATTTTTTAAAAAAGGGAAGATTCATATTGCGATTATTTTGCAATTATTATGTACATCATTTATTTTTTTGCACTTTTGTATAAAGTAATACAACATGATTAAGGAGAAATTAAAAACTGTTCGTAAGAAAAAAGGATTTACTCAAGAAGAAATTGCTAGACATATAGCAACAGATACTTCAAACTATAGTAGGAAAGAAAATGGAGAAGTAAAAATTACGCCAAAGGAATGGCAAAAAATTGCCGATTTTTTAAATTGTGATGTGGAAGAAATCTATGAAGAAAATGAGCCTAATATTACGTATAAAAACAAAGGGAATAGTTCAGTAAACAATTCGGGAACAATTCATTATTTTAATGTTCCGGATTTTGTTTTAGAGCATTTAGAGTTAATTAAGAAAGAGAATAAAAGATTAGAGGAAGAAAATGAAAAGTTAAAGGAACAATTAAAAAATAAAGAATAAAAACAAGTTACTATTATTCGGTTTTAGAAAAAAACAGTTCTCATTTGGACTATTAAATGAGAACTATTTTTTGTGTTTTATTGTTGTTTAAAACTTTTCTATCAACGCCTCTTCAATAGGAGTTTTAATTTTAATAACTTCGGCTGTGTTGTCATTGGGTATGGTCATAGACAAGACATAGTGTTTGATCTTCCAAGTCTCATTTTCTTTTATTAAAACACCACTGCCTCTGCAAATTTTCATTTGGGTGTTCAATAATTCATCAAACCAAGCCATTTTGCCATCAGAAGAGAAATAAACATTTCTTTCTAGTGCGGTAAAATTCCATGCTTTTCCTTTGTCGAAATAGGGTTTTGCAAAAGCCATGAATGCTTTCTTGTTCCAGTTTTCTGTTGCATCGGTACCAATAAAGATGGATTCATCGGCCATTGCATCAAAATAGCCTTTAAAATTTGTCTCTGCAGCATTTTTATGCCATTGATCTAGTAAAGTGTTTATTTCTATTTTAGAAGGGGCTGCTACTTCTTTATTAGTAGTGCAATTTAAAAATAGAAATAATAACAAAATAGAATAATATCGAGTCATAATGATGTGTTTAAAAGAATGATGTGTAAAGATATTATAATTTTTCATCATGTTGCGACAAATCTAATCCAATGCTTTCGGAGTCAGATGATACTCTTAAGGGAATGATTTTGTTGGTAATTTTATAGAGAATTAATGCACCAAAAAAAGTAAATACAGCGACTAGAACTAAAGCGATCATATGATGTAAAAAAACGCTCCATCCACCATGTAATAGACTTGCGTTTTCTCCTTCGGCAAATAGTGCTGTGAGTAACATTCCCATAATGCCTCCAACACCATGACAAGCAAAGACATCTAATGTGTCGTCTATTGTTTTTAATTTTTTCCAGTTTAGAACAATGTTGGAAACAATTGCCGCAATAAAACCAAAGAAAATACTTTTAGGAATGGAAATGAAGCCTGCTGCGGGAGTAATAACCACCAAGCCAACAACAGCTCCAATACAGGCTCCTAAGGCAGAGACCTTTCTGCCGTTTATTCTATCAAAGAAAATCCAAGTCATCATGGCAGAAGCAGAAGCAATTGTAGTGGTTGCAAATGCCATTGCTGCGGTACTATTAGCGGCCATTGCAGAACCAGCATTAAAGCCAAACCAGCCAAACCAAAGCATTCCGGTGCCTAATATTACAAAAGGAATATTAGTAGGAATATGATCTTTGTCTTTTCTTTTCCCAAGAACCATTACCCCAGCCAAAGCAGCAAATCCGGCACTCATGTGCACAACAGTTCCGCCGGCAAAGTCTTTAATGCCAAAATAAGCCCCTAAAAGCCCATTAGGGTGCCAAACCATGTGGCAAAGTGGAGCATAAATGAAGAGCGTAAAAAGACAGATGAATAGGAGGTAGGAGATGAAGCGCACTCTTTCTGCAAAGGATCCTGTAATAATGGCTGGAGTTATTACTGCAAATTTCATTTGAAAAAGCGCAAAAAGGATAAAAGGAATGGTGTTCCCAATATATTTATGAGGTAGCGTTGAAACATTATTGAAGAACATAAAATCAAAAGGATTGCCAAACAAGCCATAAGCGACTCCGTTTATTTCAACACCAATAGATGATCCAAAGGATAAGCTAAAGCCAACAATGACCCATAGTAAAGAAACAATGCCTAAAGAGATAAAACTTTGTAGCATTGTAGAAATAACATTTTTCTTTCCTACCATTCCTCCATAGAAAAAAGACAATCCAGGAGTCATTAATAATACAAAAGAAGATGAGGTTAATAACCAAGCAATGTCTGCATAATTTGTGGTTTCGCTGGGTAAAAAATCATTTTCAAGATCATTTGTGCTTTTCCAAAACAAACTTACTAATGCTATTGTTGTGATTAATACAAAAGAAACGATCCATCTTTTTTCAATTTTCATAAGTATAAGTTTTAAGGTTATTGGTTATAAAAATAGAATTTAATAGAATTAATCTTTTGAAAAACAGTAGTCTAGGGTGTATTTTTGTTATAAAATGAAAATTAATCTTTTAAAATGAAGAGTTCTAAAAAAGTGATATTGTTTTTTGAGATATTGTTTTTTGAATATTGTTGCGTTAATTCCTAAAATAAGTAGTAAAAGAAAGTGGACTTGATTCAAGAAAGGTTGTAAGCTTTTGAAAAGTATATTTTTGTTTTTTTACAAAAAGAAAAAGACCTTACATTTTTGTAAAGTCTTTTTAAAATTAGCTCCCTCTCTTGGGCTCGAACCAAGGACCCTCTGATTAACAGTCAGATGCTCTAACCAACTGAGCTAAGAAGGAATAACCAATATTTTGCAATTTTAAGATATTAAAAGCCACTCTTTAGAATGGCTTTTAAATTGCTCCCCCTCTTGGGCTCGAACCAAGGACCCTCTGATTAACAG
The DNA here is from genome assembly GCF_055384985.1 of Flavobacterium sp. KY-23415. NCBI lineage: Bacteria > Pseudomonadati > Bacteroidota > Flavobacteriia > Flavobacteriales > Flavobacteriaceae > Flavobacterium > Flavobacterium sp. KY-23415. The sequence continues at coordinate 1,704,558 of NZ_AP044001.1, forward strand.
TCAGATGCTCTAACCAACTGAGCTAAGGAGGAAGGTGTTTTACCTTTATTGCGGTGCAAATATAAGCCGAATATTTATTTTCACAAACAAAATATGAAAAAAATTAGAAAAATTTATCGGCAACTAATTGATAAATATCTTTTCCAAAGGTTAATGCCATCAAAGTCAGTAAGATAATCATTCCGGCAGTTTGAACATATCCCATAGCTTTATCGCTTAAAGTGCGACCAGTAATCATTTCTGCAATGGTAAATAGCGCATGACCACCATCTAATCCAGGAATAGGAAGTAAATTCATGAAGGCTAAACCAATTGAAAAAAGAGCAGTAAAGTTCCAAATGAACTCCCAGTTCCAAGTATCTGGTAATCGTCTTGCAATTCCAACAGGGCTTTGAATTTGAGTATAGGCTCCGGTTTTTGGACGTGCAATTAATTTTAAACTTTGAACGTTATATTTAAATAATGCCCAAGATTGACTCACAGCTTCTGGGAAAGCCTCTCCAAAGCTTAGTTTTTCTGTAATGGTATATTTTTTATCTTCTTTTTCGTCAAAACCAATTCCTAATTTACCTTTTTGATTCAATTTACCTTTCAGGTCTAATGCTTTCCCTTTTCTTTGTATGTTGATTGTGATCTCTTTTCCTTTATTTTCGGAAAGTAGTCTCTTTAAATCTTTCTCTGATTCTGTTTTTATTCCGTTAATACCAATGATTTCGTCTTTAAATTCAATCCCAGATTTTTCAGCAACTGAGTTTTCTTCAATACCACTTACAAAAGCATTTTTTAAATTAATGTTTGGTCTTAAAAAAATATTCTTGTTAAAGGCATTGGCACCTGTTGTATCTATTTTGATTTTTAATGCTACTTCTTGGTTGTTTCTTTTAACAAGTAGGGTTACAGAATCGTTTTTATGAGCTTTAATTGCATCTGAGAATTCATCAAAATAAACAAAACGCTTGTTGTTCATTCCTATAATTTCGTCAAAGCGTTTAAAAACCGAAGTACTTTTAGTAACAGAATCAATATAAGCATCAGAAATTGCACCTCTTGCATGCACAAAACCTTTTCCTTCTTTTTTGATAATTTCTCCTTTTTGTTCGTCTGTTAAAAGCAGTTCTATTTTTTTTCCATCTCTTTCAATTTCTACTTTATCGCCAAAAAGAACGCCCATATTCATGAATTTAAAATCATCGTGATGTTTCCCATCGATGCTAACTATCTTATCTCCATTTTTGAACCCTACACTTTGACCTATTTCCCCAAATGCTAAACCATTTTTTTGTAGTTCGTCAGTTGAAATGATTTTTTTTCCAACAGTAACATACATTATAGTAAAAATTAACCATGCTAACAGAATATTAACGATAATACCACCTAGCATAATGATTAATCGTTGCCAAGCTGGTTTGGAACGAAATTCCCATGGTTGCGGTTCTCCTTTTAGCTGTTCTTTATCCATGCTTTCATCCATCATTCCTGAAAGTTTTACATAACCTCCAATTGGAAGCCACCCAATTCCCCATTCTGTTTCTCCGATTTTTTTCTTTATAATAGAAAAACCTGCGTCCATGAATAAGTAGAATTTTTCAACTCTAACTTTAAACATTTTTGCAGTTAAATAATGTCCGAATTCATGAAGAATTACTAATACAGAAAGGATGAATAATATTTGTGCTAATTGAATCATTTTTTAAGTATGCTTTTTAATTTAAAAGACAAAAGTAAGGTTTTCACCTTACTTTTTATCATTATTTTTAGTTGGTACTAGTTTTTTATAAAATTTTTATGAATCACACCTTTGTTAGTGGTTAACTTTATGATATGCATTCCGTTTGAAAGGTGATTGATTGTTATTTCTTTCTTATTTTGAGTGAGTACTAATTGCCCTAAAGTATTATAAAATTCCACTTTTTCTAAAGTAATATCATTTGGAATAGTAATGTGAATGGTATTCGCACTCGGATTAGGATAAATTGAAACGGTTTGTTCTAAAGTGAATTCATCGTTTGATAAAGTAGCCGAGTTGTTCCTTGATATGATGTCTTTATTGGGATCAAACGCTACATTCGTTATTTGAAAGGGTACATTAACAATAAATTCTTCATTATTTACAGTATTGTCGACTGTAAAGTCTTGCGATTGTCCACCGTTTCCAAATAAGCGTATTACTAATGGCATTTCGAAATAACTTACGGAAGGGTCGGATTGAGTTTGATTAACTGTTATTTTGGCTTGACCTGCTCCCCAGTTTTGGGCAGTAATTGTGTAGGTTGGGTAACCCTCATTATAGACCCAATCGTTAAAAAATTCAGTAAAGTCTAATCCAGAAGCAGTTTCTAGATGGCTTTGAAACTGTGGGGTTACTGCATATTTATAGGCTAAATTAGGATCAGCTAAATAGTTTCTTAGCGCTTGAAAGAAATTAGTATCTCCCATTTTATAACGAATCATATTAGTAACCATAGCCCCTTTATTATAGGTTATTCTACTACTGAAAATTCTGTTTACATCGGTTATTTGAGAATCGGTTAAGTATAAATTTCCAGTTGGTTGAGAAGTGATATTACTTGTTTTTAAATCTTTCCAATTTATAAATGAAGCATTACCGTCTAAGTTTTCTACAACTATTCCAGACATGTATTCTGTGATTCCTTCATTGAGCCAAATATCTTTCCAAGTTCCACAAGTAATTTTATCACCAAACCATTGGTGTGCCATTTCATGAGCAATTAATCCTCTAGACCATCCTCCCATGAAGGAAACAGTTGTGTGTTCCATGCCGCCTCCCCATCCAAATTGAGCATGGCCATATTTTTCATTTCTAAAGGGATAGTCTCCAATTAAGGTTTCAAATAAATTCATTATTGTTGGCGTAACCGCTAGACTGTTTTGAGTTGTTGTTGCTGTTTCTGGATAAATATAATTTACTATTGGAAAAAATGGACTTGCAGTAGTTCCTAGTCCTCCTTGTTGATTATAGATTTCGTAGTTTGTAACTGCAATTGCAACTAAATAGGCGGGTATAGGATAGCTATGATGATAGTGGGTTGTTTTAGTGCCATTTCCATTATCATTTGCACTTTGTTCTAGTCCATTTGAAACACTAATATATTGTGATGGGGCAGTTATATAGACATCGATACTTTCAATTTTATCATTTAAGTCTTGTTTACAGGGCCACCAATCTCTTGCCCCATAGGGTTCTGATAATGTATAAATTATGGGTGTTCCTGCATGTGTTCCTGCAGTAAATGCTTGTTCGGCAGTAGAAGGTGCTCCGCTGTATATAATTTCTATTGTTGCACTATTCCCAGTTGTTAAAGTTGTTGGGAGTGTTATTACTAATTCGTGGGTACTATTATGAGAAAAGCTAAGGTTCGTTCCATTTTTTTTTACTGAAGTAATAGTAAAAGGATTGGTGGTTTTTTTGTAAAAATCAAAAACAACAGTATTCATGTTTTCCAATGCTGTAAATGTAGTTGTAACTTGTCCTTCAATGTTAAAAACAGCAGGGTTAACCGTAAATCGTAATTCTTGATGTGTTACGTCATAATTTAACGTATTGGGATTGGCTTGAAAAGTGCTTAATGAGGAAGCAGATTTCATTTCTGCTTCAACCATTTGGTCAAAATCATTATTTTCTACTTGAGCAAAGATGAAAAAAGATGAAATTAATAAAAGTGATAGTAGTGTTTTTTTCATTTTTTTTAGCTAATGTATTGAATTTATGGCATAAATAAAAAAAGCGATTCTAAAAATTGAATGTTTTTTCATGTGTAACACAAAAATCTAATTTAATATCGTTTTGATTAACATCTTCAATACATTCTTCGGGTTCAAAAAAAGACAATCCTATTTTTATGGTTTCTGGATTACATTGGCTTAAGAAATTATCATAGAAACCTTTGCCGTATCCAACACGATTTCCTTGATTGTCGTAGGCTAATAATGGAATGAAAACAACATCGATTTTATTTGGAGGAACTTCTATTCCGTCAACGGGTTCAGGAATGTTGTAGTTGTTTTTTTTAATACGCGTATTGTCGGTTAGTAGGAAATGTGTCATAGTTATCGTTTCAAAATTAGATTTTGAAACGATAACTTCTTTGTCTTTTCCTGCTAGAATCTGTAGTATATATTCTGTATTAACTTCTTTTTGTTCTTCTATGGGTAAGAAAATATGATAATATATTTTTTCCCAAATATCCAAACTAAGTAATTGATTTGCAATTGCAAGACTTTTGTCTTCAATTTCTTCAAAAGTTAATTTTTCTCTTTCTGCTTTATACTTTTTCCTTAGTTCATTTTTTATCATTTATAGACAGTTTTAATTCGTCTATAAAAGTAGTTAAATGTTCTATTTCTACATGATACATCAATACAATTTTATACCATTTGTTGTCTTCATTATGTTGTTGAGGTACTAAATCGTATTTTTCTGCCAAATGATGAGGAATGTTTTCAGCATGAATAGTAACAATATTCATTTTTGGTTCACGAAAATAAGCAATACCTAGTTTGTCTAATTCGCTACAAAGGAATTTTGTTCTCATTTGTAAGATACTAATTTTTTCAAACCAACCAAAAGGACCGTAGGTAAACAGAATCATCCAAACTGCTACAGCATTTGCTCCAGAACGACTCCCACAAAGTGTTAAATCCATTCCTTCAACATATTCTGCTTCTTTTGTTAATACATTTTCTATTAGTCCTTTTCGGCAAATAAAAACACCTGTTCCATATGGAGCTTGTAGCATTTTATGAGCGTCTATTGTTATAGAACTAATCTTTGGATTGCTGAAATTTATTGACGAATCTTCATTGCTAAAAGGGTAAACAAATCCTCCATAGGCACCATCAATATGCAGTTTGTATTCTAAATTATGTTTTTCTAGAATGCTAATATAGTCGTTAGGATTGTCTACAGACCCAAACATTGTAGTTCCCATGTTTGCTACTGCAATAAAATATTTTTTCCCATTAGATTTGGCTTCAGAAATGACTTTGTCTAGGTTTTCAATTTCAATAGCTCTAGTGTTGAAGTTAACTGCAACTCTAATCCAGTCAATTTGTAATAAATTTGCAGCTTTGGGGATTGAGTAATGTGTGTCTTCAGAGGCAAGAATTGCTATTTCATCAGATTTAGCATTCAAATGGTTCATGAAGTAGTTTCTGAAAACCCAAACAGCTTGAATGTTAGCTTCCGTTCCTCCAGGAGCAATGTAGCCATCAAATTCATTTTCCTTTGCTTTGAAAACATCTACAGCTAATACGTTAAGAACTTCTCTTTCAATTTCTTGAGTTCCGCTAAAGGCTTTTTCTGAGGTGCCAAATGTATGGCAGCCAATGTTATTAGGGTTCGCGACATATGTTTGTAACGTTGGAGCATCTTTTAGAAAAGGAGCATCGTCATAAAAAACTTGTCCGTCTAATTTAGAGGCTGGATAGCCTAAAGAAGCATCATTAGAAAAATTTACATTCTCTTGCAGTGCTTGTTGAATTCTAGCTTTAAGTTGTTCTTGTTTTAATTTTTTCCAAAATATCATTTGTCTAGTAATTTTTTGCAAAGTTAAGGCATACTAAACGAACAAAAAGATGATATTTGTTAGTTTTCTTGCTCTAGATGAGTTGATAGATGGAAAATAGCATCTCCTTGATAAACTATTGGAGCATCGTTTATATTGATTAAATAGCCATCATTTGGTGCTTTCACTTTATTTTCTGTTTTTCCAAAAGGATCTGAAATTGTAGCGAGAACATCTCCTTTGTTTACGAAATCACCAATTTTAACATGGCCAATAAACATGCCTGAAAAATGTGCTCTAACCCAATTAGATTTTTCAATGTAAATTGTTTTTTTAGGGTTTAGATTGGCGTTTTTTTTAGGATTTAGCATGTCTAAGTAGAAAAGAAACCTTTTTGAGCCTTCTACTCCTTCTTTAGTAATGTCAGTATTTAAGTCTAATGATTTTCCACCTTCAAAAAGGAGCATCTTTACGTTTAATTTTGTGCAAGCATTTCTGAAAGATCCTTGAATGTTCTTTGAGTAGAGTGTGAAAGGAGCATTAAAAATCGTTGCAAGTTTTTTTAATTCAATGTCATTTGGTATAATCCGAATTTGAGCAGCATTAAAGCGACTGGCTCCACCAGCATGAAAATCGATAGCATAATCAATTATAGGGATTATTTCTTTTACGAGAAAATGAGCAAAACGGCTTGCTAAAGAACCAGTCTTACTTCCAGGAAATACTCTGTTTAAATCGCGACCATCGGGGAATTGCCTACTTTGGTTTACGAATCCAAAAATATTAATAATAGGAATACAAATTATAGTGCCTCGTTTCGGTTTGTTTATTTTTCGAATAATGAGTTGTCTCACAATTTCAGTACCATTAATCTCATCGCCATGCAATCCAGCGCTAAACAAAACAACGGGTCCATCTATCTTGGAACGTTCAATTATTATTGGTATTTTAAGTTTAGTAGTAGTATGAAGTTTGGCAATTTCTACATCGATAGTTTTGCCTTGTCCAGGTAAGATACGTTCTCCCAGTAATTCAATTGCTTTGTTTTTCATCTCATTAAATTGTGAAGTAGTAAAAATAGGAATTAAATTCGGATTTTGTAAATTTGTTCAATGCAAACACCACTCGAACTTCAAATACAAACATTGCCAGATAACCCTGGAGTTTATCAATATTTTGACAAAGATGATAAGATATTATATGTAGGTAAAGCTAAAAATTTAAAGAAGCGTGTGCAGTCCTATTTTACTAAGAATCACGACAATTATAAAACGTCGGTTCTAGTAAAGAAGATTGTTTCCATTAAACATATCGTTGTTCCAACAGAAACTGATGCCCTTTTATTAGAGAATAACTTAATTAAAAAATTACAACCGCGCTATAATGTTCTTCTAAAGGATGATAAAAGTTATCCTTGGATTTGTATTAAGAGAGAACCATTTTCGAGAATTTTTTCCACTCGGAACATGGTTAAAGATGGTTCAGAATATTTCGGACCATATACAAGTTTTAAAACCGTTAATACACTTCTTGATTTAATAAAAGAATTATATCCTCTTCGAACGTGCAGCTACGATTTATCTAAAGGGAATATAGATTCAGGAAAATACAAAGTGTGTTTAGAATATCATATAGGGAACTGCAAAGGACCTTGTGAAGGGTATGAATCTTTAGAAGAATATCAAAAACAAGTTAATGCAATCCGCGAAATCTTAAAAGGAAATTTTAAAGAGAGTTTAAAAGAGTTTAAAACTTTAATGACTACTTTGGCTTCAGAAATGAAATTTGAAGAGGCTCAAAAAATTAAAGAAAAAATAGAAGTTTTAGAAAATTATCAATCCCGTTCAACAATTTTAAACCCTAAAATATCGAATATAGATGTTTTTTCAATTGTGTCAGATGAAAGTATGGCCTATGTGAATTTTTTGCAAATTTCCCATGGAGCAATTATACGTTCTCATACTATGGAAATAAAGAAAAAATTAGAAGAAACAGACGAAGAATTACTAGAATTGGCAATTGTAGAACTAAGAGAACGTTTTCATTTATTAACTAGAGAAATAGTTGTTCCTTTTGAACTTGATTTAGGAGAGAATGTGAAAGTAACTGTTCCTAAATTAGGCGATAAAAAACAAATATTAGATTTGTCCGTTAGAAATGCTAAATTTTACAGAATGGATCAATTAAAGCAAATTAAAATTGTAGATCCAGATAGACATGCGAACAGAATAATGGCTCAAATGAAAAAAGATTTACGACTCTCTGTTGAGCCAAGGCATATTGAATGTTTTGATAATTCAAATATTCAAGGAACAAATCCTGTTGCAGCTTGTGTGGTTTTTAAAAATGGAAAAGCTAGTAAGCAAGATTATCGACACTTTAATATAAAAACGGTTGAAGGTCCTGATGATTTTGCATCGATGGAAGAGGTGGTGTATAGAAGATATAAACGCTTGTTAGAAGAAAACGAATCATTACCTCAATTAATTATTATTGATGGAGGTAAAGGACAATTGTCGTCGGCTTTAAAGAGTTTAGAAAGTTTAGGATTAAGAGGCAAAATTGCAATAATTGGAATTGCAAAACGATTAGAAGAACTTTTTTATCCAGATGATCCAATTCCTTTATATCTCGATAAGAAATCAGAAACCTTGAAAATTATTCAACAATTAAGAAATGAAGCGCACCGATTTGGTATTACACACCATCGAGATAAAAGAAGTAAGTCGGCTTTGAAAAATTCATTAGAATCTATTCCAGGAATTGGAGAAAAAACAATGGTAACGTTATTAAAACACTTTAAAAGTGTTAAAAGATTGCAAAATGCAACTGAGAATGAAATTTCTGATGTTGTTGGTGCTTCAAAAGCCAAAAAAATTACCGACTTTTACAAGACAATTCAGTAAAATCTAAAAAAAATACAATAATGAAAAAAATGTTCTTGTTAATAAGCCTATTTATAACGTTTCAAATCTGCTTATCTCAGGAAGATTCTATTCAAGTTTTTAGGCCAAAAGTAGGGCTTGTGCTTAGTGGTGGGGGGGCAAAAGGCTTGGCTCATATTGGTGTTTTAAAAGTAATTGATTCATTGGGGATAAAAGTTGATTATGTTGGAGGAACTAGCATGGGAGCAATTATTGGAGGGCTATATGCTTCCGGTTATTCTGCAAAAGAACTAGATTCTATTTTCACGATGGTAGATGTAGATGCACTACTACAAGATTTTACTCCAAGAGATTCTAAAAGTTTTTATGAGAAAAGGAACGATGAAATTTATGCTGTTTCTCTCCCTTTCGATAATTTTAAATTGGGGCTTCCTTCTGGTTTGTCTAAAGGACTTTATAATTACAATTTACTCTCTAGATTAACCATGTCTGTAAATGATATTCACGATTTTAGTGAGTTGCCAATTCCTTTTTTTTGTGTCGCAACAGATATAGAAACAGGGAAGGAAGTGATTTTAAATAAAGGTATTTTGCCTCAAGCAATGATTGCAAGTGGGGCAATTCCAACTTTGTATAGTCCAATAGAGATTGATGGAAAAGTTTTAGTAGATGGAGGTGTTGTTAATAATTATCCTGTTGAATTGGTTAGAGAAATGGGAGCAGATGTTGTGATTGGAGTAGATGTTCAAGACGGGCTAAAAAAAAGAGAGCAGTTAAAAGAAGCTACAGATCTATTGGTTCAGGTGACTAATTTCTCTATGATTGAAAAGATGGAAGAAAAAAGAAAGTTGACAGATATCTATATTAAACCTGACATAAGAGGTTTTACTGTTGTTTCTTTTGATAAAGGGAAAGAAATAATTCCTAAAGGAGTAACAGAGGCATTGAAATTTATGCCTCAACTACAAAAATTGCAATTTCAAAAAAGAAAAGAAAACATCACTAAGAAAGTAGATGATTCTATAAGTATTAAAGCTATAAATATTAATGAGTTAGCTAATTATACAAGGGCGTATGTTTTGGGAAAGTTGAAATTTAAACCAGATTCTAAAATCAGTTTTAAAACTTTTGAAAAAGGGATAAACAACCTAAATGCCACTCAAAATTTTAGATCAATTACATATTCGTTTCACGAAAATGGGACAGGGGAAGATGTTATTTTTGATTTAAAAGAAAAAAGAAGTAGTATGTTTCTAAAGTTTGGAATACACTATGATGATTTATTCAAAAGTGGGGTTTTAGTAAATTTTACAAAACGAAAATTGTTAGCCAGAAATGATGTTTTATCATTAGATGTTATTTTGGGAGATAATTTTAGATATAATTTAGACTATTATATTGATAACGGTTTTTATTGGAGTTTTGGAGTGAAATCTAAGTATAATTATTTTAGTAGAAACGTTCCTAACGATTTTAATAATGGAGTAACATTATCAAGTTTAGGACTTCGATCTGTGAATATTAATTATTCCGATTTTAGTAATCAAATTTATTTACAAACTATTTTTGCTCAAAAGTTTTCTATCGGTGCTGGGGCTGAATTAAAGCATTTAAAAATTAAATCGCCCACATTGGAATCGGTTCGACCTGTTTTTGATAATAGTGATTATGTTTCATTGTTTGGTTATATGAAGTTTGATTCATTTAATCAAAAATATTTTCCCAAAAAAGGATGGTTTTTTAATGGAGAAGTTAGATCATATATTTATTCTTCTGATTATAATAACGATTTTGAAAAATTTATAATGGCAAAAGCCGATATGGGGGTTGTTTATACTTTTTTTAATAAAGCAACATTTAAAATACTCTCAGAAGGAGGTTTTTCTGTGGGAGAAAATATAAATAATTATTTGGATTTTTCATTGGGAGGTTATGGTTTTGCTCCAATAAATAACATTAGACCTTTTTATGGTTATAATTTTATTGGATTGTTGGGAGATAGTTATGTAAAAGGTACTTTTGAGATAGATTATGAGTTGTTTAAAAAACATCATATAAACTTTAGCGGGAACTATGCTAATATTGGAAATAAAATTTTCAAAAATTTAGAGGGATGGTTTTCAAAGCCAACCTATAGCGGTTATGCTATAGGCTATGGTTATGAAACATTAATTGGTCCTTTAGAAATAAAGCATTCTTGGTCTCCAGAAACAAGAGAACATCATACATGGTTTGCAGTTGGCTTTTGGTTTTAAATATTAAAAAATATTTACGATATTTGTATCATTATGAAACTACACTGGTTAGACTTATTAGCGCACCTTAAATTCCTCATCAAGAGAAATCCTGAATGAGTCGCATAATTGAATAAATTTAGTAAATGCAGGTATCTAAAGGATTATTGCATTCGTTTATTGTTAAATTTTTAAATTAAAAAATTATGCCATTTTATCATAAATTAGGAGAAATTCCACCGAAACGTCATACTCAATTTCGAAAATCAAATGGAGATTTATATTATGAGCAATTGTTTGGAACAGTTGGTTTTGATGGTATGTCAACAAATTCATACCATGTATATAGGCCTACTCAGGTAAAAGAAATTAAAAGACAATATAATATTGCTCCCAAAATTGCAAAAGAAAATAATATTCAATCCTATAGATTAAGAGGCTTTCAAGTTCCACCAGAAAATGATTATTTAGAAAGCAGAAAAATTGTGTTGACTAATTCAGATTGTCACATCGCTTTGGCAGCACCTAAAAAGTCAACTACAGAATATTTTTATAAAAATACCGATTCAGATGAGATGATTTTTATTCATCGCGGAACAGGTAAATTAAGAACCATATATGGTAATCTAGATTTTAAATATGGTGACTATCTAATTATACCTCGTGGAATTATTTATAAAATAGATTTTGATTCAGAAGATAATCGTCTTTTTATTGTAGAATCTCATTCGCCAATTTATACTCCAAAACAATACAGAAATTGGTTCGGTCAATTATTAGAACATTCTCCATATTGTGAAAGAGATATTCGTCGCCCGTACGAATTAGAAACGAACGACGAAAAAGGAGAATTTCTAATTAAAGTAAAAAAGAAAGATGAAATTTTCGATATGATATATGCAACACATCCATTTGATGTGGTTGGTTATGATGGATTCAATTATCCATATGCATTGTCAATTCATGATTTCGAACCAATAACAGGAAGAATTCATCTTCCACCACCTATTCATCAAACTTTTGAAACAAATGCTTTTGTGATTTGTTCTTTTGTTCCAAGACTTTATGATTACCATCCATTATCAATACCTGCACCTTATAACCATAGTAATATAGATGCAGATGAGGTGTTGTATTATGTAGATGGAGATTTTATGAGCAGAAATGATATTGAAGCTGGTCATATTTCTTTACATCCTGCAGGGATTCCTCATGGGCCACATCCTGGAGCTGCAGAAAGGAGTATTGGCAAAACTGAAACTCAAGAGTTAGCGGTTATGGTCGATACTTTCAAACCTTTGAAGGTTACAGAAGAAGCTATGAAAATTGCAGATGAAAAGTATTTTCAATCTTGGTTAGATTAATTTAATAAACACAACACTAAGAACATTTATTGTTCATAAAATATATTATTATGAGTAAAGAAGTAAAATCAGTAAACTACGGTTTAGAAAAAATATTTGAAGGAGCACAAGATTTCCTTCCTCTTTTAGGTACAGATTATGTAGAATTTTATGTGGGTAATGCAAAACAAGCGGCTCATTTCTACAAAACGGCATTCGGGTTTCAATCATTAGCTTATAGAGGTTTGGAAACGGGTTCTAAGGACTCTGTAAGTTATGTGTTAGTACAAGATAAAATACGTTTAGTGCTAACTACTCCATTAAACAGTTCTTCTCCAATTAATGAGCATATTGTTAAACATGGAGATGGTGTTAAAGTAGTTGCTTTGTGGGTAGAAGACGCAAGAAGTGCCTATGAGGAAACAACAAAAAGAGGAGCAAAATCATTCATGGAGCCAGTAGTTGAAAAAGACGAACATGGAGAAGTGGTAAGAGCAGGAATCTATACTTATGGAGAAACAGTGCACATGTTTGTGGAGCGTAAAAACTACAATGGAACATTTATGCCAGGATTTAGAGAATGGAAATCAGATTATAATCCAACAAGTGTTGGGTTAAAGTATATTGACCACATGGTAGGTAATGTAGGTTGGGGAGAAATGAATACTTGGGTAAAATGGTATGAAGATGTAATGGGATTTGAGAATTTCTTATCTTTCGACGATAAACAAATCCATACAGAGTATTCTGCTTTAATGAGTAAAGTAATGAGCAATGGCAATGGAAGAGTAAAGTTCCCTATTAATGAACCAGCAAAAGGAAACAAACGTTCTCAAATTGAAGAATATTTAGATTTTTATGAAGGTCCAGGTGTGCAACACATTGCAGTAGCTACAGATGATATTATTAAAACAGTTAGTGAATTAAAAGCAAGAGGAATTGAATTTTTACCACCACCACCACAAGCCTATTATGATGCAATTCCTGAAAGATTAGGTGAGCATAAAGACATGATGAAGGAAGACCTGAAAGAATTACAAAAACTTTCTATAATGGTAGATGCAGATGAAGAAGGGTATTTGTTGCAAATTTTCACTAAGCCAGTCGAAGATAGACCGACCTTGTTTTTTGAAATAATTCAAAGAATGGGTGCTAGAGGCTTCGGAGCAGGAAACTTTAAGGCACTTTTTGAGTCGATAGAGAGAGAGCAAGCATTGCGAGGTACATTATAAAAAAGCAATATTTTTTCATATTATTAAAAAATAACCAATTTTGTTAAAGATATTTCTGTTAAAATGGTTAAAGTTGTTATTTTGGTAAGAAATGTTTAAAAAACTATATACATTTGCACTCGCAAAAAAAGAGATAGTTAGAGTCTCTAAATTTGTTAGTAAGTTTTCATAATTTATAGTTTTTGGTTGGTTAATAGCATAAAAACTCAGTCATAATTTTGACTGGGTTTTTTTGTTTCTTATTTTTGGAACAGATATTGTACTTATCTTCTAAAAAAACCTCAGATTATGAAAAAAATTATTTTACTTTTAGTTGTTTTCGTTACTACAAACTCATTTGTAGAAAAAGAAGATTCTTTTGGAACAGGAGAATTCATAAAGCTTAGAATTCATTATGGGCTAGTTAATGCAGGTTATGCTACTTTAGAAGTTAAAGAATCTACACGTAATAATAGAAAAGTGCATCATGTAGAAGGAAAAGGATGGACCGTTGGAATGACCAAGTTTTTCTTTGAAGTTAAAGATGATTACCAGAGTTTCTTTGATAAAGAAACAGGAAAACCTTATCAGTTTTTAAGAAAAATAGACGAAGGTGGTTATACTAAATATCAAGAAGGTTTCTTTAATCAAAGTAATGGTACTGTTCGTGTAAAAGATTATAAAAACAATACAGAGAATACCTTTTCAGTTCCTGAAAATGTGCAGGATATTGTTTCTGCTTTTTATTATTTAAGAAATCATCCACAAATAGATAATTTAAAAAATGGAGAGTCAATAGCTATAGACATGTTTTTTGATAATGAAACAACAAAGTTTAAGTTAAAATATCTTGGTGAAGAAAATATAAAAACTAAATTTGGAAAAATTTCTTGTAAAATATTCAGACCATACGTTCAAGCAGGTAGAGTTTTTAAAGAAGAAGAGAGTTTAACTGTTTGGATTTCAAATGATGACAATAAAATACCAGTTCGTGTAAAGGCGAGTTTGGCTGTTGGTTCGTTAAAAGCAGATTTGGATGGATATAATAACTTAAAGCACGCTATTAAATTTAAATAATGGAAATAACACCGGAAAGAATTCATCAATTAGAACAGATTGAGAAAAAATATAACGCAATTAATCAGAGTACAGAAACGCATTTAGAAGGTTTGCTTTGGTCTAAACCAATGACCTATTGGGACTATATTCAAACAGATGCTTTGTTGAATTTGCAAATTCAAAGAACAACATTGCCAGACGAAATGGTTTTCATTATGTATCATCAAGTAAATGAACTTTTGTTTAAGATGGTTCTTTGGGAAATAGATCAATTGTCTCATACAGAAAAGCCAACTACATCTTTTTTTGAAGAAAGATTAGGAAGAATTAGTAGATATTTCGATATGTTGACAACTTCATTCACAATAATGACAGATGGAATGGAGCCAGAGCAGTATCTGAAATTTAGAAATACTTTAACACCTGCAAGCGGATTTCAAAGTGCACAATATAGATTAATAGAATTTGCATCAACCGATTTGATTAATTTAATTGATTATCGATTTAGGGCAACCATAGATAGAAATACATCCTATGAGTTTGCTTTCGAACATTTGTATTGGCAAGCAGCGGGCAAAGATTATAAAACAGGCGAGAAATCTTTTCTTTTGCAACAGTTTGAAAAAAAATACAAAAAACAGTTTTTAGACTTTATAGAAGAATACAATACCATAAATCTATGGAGAAAATACAAACAACTTCCAGAAGAATCTCAAAAAAAAGAAAGTCTAGTTAATGCAATGCGACATCTAGATAAAACAGTTAATATTACATGGGTAATGGGGCATTTTAATACTGCAAAAAAATATATTGAAAGTGTTCCTGGTAATCATGAAGCAACAGGAGGTAGCGATTGGAAAAAATACATGTTACCAAAATACCAAAAAAGAATTTTCTTTCCAGAATTATGGTCAAAAGAAGAATTAGAAAATTGGGGAGAAGAATTGTAAGAACACATTAAAAATACTGCTACATTGAGATACCTACCATTATTGTTTTTATCATTACTTTTATTTGTTTCATGTAATGATACTAAGGAAAAAGAGATAAAAAAAACAAAAGAGAAAGTAAAAAAAGAACCAATTATTAAAGAATATGGTTTTATTTTTAATGATTATAAAGTAATAAAAGATACTATCCGAACGGGAGATAATTTAAGCTTAATATTTGGAAAGTTCAATTTGCCAGATAGTATAAAAACTTTTGAAGCAGTTGAAAAGGTAAAAGATTCATTCAATCCAAGAATGATAAAAATTGGCAAACCTTATTTGTTGTTTTTAGACAAGAAAAAGCCAAATGAACTTCAAGCACTTGTTTATGTAAAAAATAAAATTGAATATACAGTAATTAATTTTAGAGACTCAATACAAGTAAGCAACAAGAAAAAACCAACATCTTTGAAGAGAAGAACAATTGCAGCAGAAATTGAAGGTTCATTGTCAGAGACACTCTCAAAAGAAGGAGTGAGTCAGGGTTTTGCTACTAAATTAGCAAAGGTATATGAGTATTCAATAGATTTCTTTAAGATACAAAAAGGAGATAAATTTGCGGTTACAATTAATGAAAGATATATTGAAGATTCCATATATGTTGGAATTGAAAGTGTAGAATCTACCTATTTTCAACATAAAGGCAATGATTATTATGCCTTTCCCTACAAGTTAAAAGCAGAACAGGCTTTTTTTGATTATTACGATGAAAAAGGTAAAGGCCTAAAAAGCATGTTTTTAAAATCACCATTAGATTATTTTAGAATATCATCTCGATTTTCTGGAAGACGTTTTCATCCAGTTCAGAAAAAATGGAAAGCACATAACGGAACAGATTATGCAGCAGCGCACGGAACACCAATTAAAACAACAGCTAGTGGAGTTGTAGAAAGAGCTGGTTATACTTCTGGGAATGGTAATTATGTGAAAATAAGGCATAATGCAACCTATTCAACACAGTATTTACATATGTCTAAAATATTAGTTAAGAATGGTCAGCATGTTTCTCAAGGGCAAGTTATTGGAAAAGTAGGGAGTACAGGTTTAGCAACAGGACCTCACGTTTGTTATCGTTTTTGGAAAAATGGTGTGCAAGTAGATCCGTTTCGTCAGCAATTGCCAAATACAGAACCAATGAATGATAAAGATAAAGAAGTTTATTTGAAATATATTGAGCCACTTAAAAAAGAACTTGATAGTGTATTGAAAGTAAAATTTAAATAATAATTAAATGGCATTAGCAATTAATAATCCGACTAATTCAGTCGCTTGGAAAAAACTAGAAGCGCACTTTGAAGAAATAAAGAATATTTCTATGAAAGAAATGTTCTTTCAAGACAATAAAAGAACGGAAAAATTTCATATTGAATGGAAAGATTTCGTTGTTGATTATTCAAAGAATATAATTACTGAAGAGACAAAAAGATTATTAATAGATTTAGCTAATGAAATAGGTTTAAAACAAGCTATTCAAGATTATTTTTCTGGTGATATAATAAATAAAACCGAAAATAGAGCTGTATTGCATACTGCGCTAAGGGCAAATGTTAATGATGAAGTTTATGTGGAGGGTAAAAATATTATTCCAGAGATTTTTGAGGTAAAGAAAAAAAT
This sequence comes from Flavobacterium sp. KY-23415, assembly GCF_055384985.1. Classification (NCBI taxonomy): domain Bacteria; kingdom Pseudomonadati; phylum Bacteroidota; class Flavobacteriia; order Flavobacteriales; family Flavobacteriaceae; genus Flavobacterium; species Flavobacterium sp. KY-23415. The sequence continues at coordinate 1,721,418 of NZ_AP044001.1, forward strand.
TGAAATTTTTACAAATGACATCCTTAGTGGTATTCGTAAAGGATATACAAATAAATCTTTCACAGATGTTGTTAATATTGGAATAGGTGGTTCAGATCTAGGTCCTGCAATGGTAGTTGAAGGCTTAGAGTATTATAAAAATCATTTAAACCTTCATTTTGTGTCTAATGTAGATGGAGATCATGTGAATGAAATTCTAAAAAAAATAAATCCAGAAACAACACTATTTGTAGTTGTGTCCAAAACATTCACGACGCAAGAAACATTATCAAATGCACAAACAATTAGAGAATGGTTCTTAAAATCTGCTAATATTGATGATGTGGCAAAGCATTTTGTAGCGGTATCAACAAATGTGAAAAATGTAACAGAATTTGGCATTTCACAAGAAAACATTTTCCCAATGTGGGATTGGGTAGGAGGACGTTTTTCGCTTTGGAGTGCTGTTGGATTAAGTATTAGTTTATCGGTAGGTTTTGAAAATTTTAATAGATTATTGAAAGGGGCCAATGCAATGGACAAGCATTTTAGAGAAGTCCCTTTTGAAGAAAACATTCCAGTTATTTTAGCAATGTTAAGCATTTGGTATAATAATTTTTTTAAAGCCGAAACAGAAGCATTAATTCCTTACACACAATACTTGCAAAAACTTGCGCCCTATTTGCAACAAGGAATTATGGAAAGTAATGGTAAAAGCATAGGAAGAGATGGTAAAGTAGTTAATTACCAAACAGGAACAATAATTTGGGGAGAACCAGGTACAAATTCCCAACACGCCTTTTTTCAATTAATTCACCAAGGGACAAAATTAATTCCAACAGATTTTATTGGATTTAAAAAATCATTACACGGAAATAAAGAACATCATAATAAATTAATGTCTAATTTCTTTGCACAAACAGAAGCTTTATTAATGGGAAAAAGTGAAGCGCAAGTAAAGCAGGAGTTTAATAAAACAGGAATATCACCTGATCAAGCTAATTTTTTATTGCCATTTAAAGTTTTTCATGGCAATAAACCCACAAATACGTTATTGATTGAAAAACTTACACCAGAAACATTAGGGGCATTAGTGGCATTATATGAACATAAAATATTCGTGCAAGGTATTGTTTGGAATATTTTTAGTTATGACCAATGGGGAGTAGAATTAGGGAAACAATTGGCTAATTCTATTCTAACCGAGTTGAATGACAAAAAAATTAACACTCATGATAGCTCAACAAATTTCTTATTACATAAATATATAGAATAAATAAGAGTTTAAAAAGAATTTATTAAAGGAATTAAGCAGTTCATTACAATATTTTGTGATGAACTGCTTTTTTATTTTTTAAAAACCTTACAGTAAATCATTCTAAAAAAGTACTTTTGCAAAAAAAACAGTCCATGATTTCTAGGTTTTTAGCTTTTTTATTATTATCTACTTCTTGTCTATATGCAATAGAAAATAATCCATTATCAGATACATTAAGTCATAAGAAAATTGAAGTTTCAAAATTTTCTAAGCTTGATGCCAAAATAGCACTTAAGAAAGCTTTTAAAAACAATGAGAATCTTAAGTTGTCGCCTGTTAGTAGTTCAACATTTGTAGGGGATTCTTTAAAAGCATTTGCAGATGAGTTGTTCACTAAAAAAAATTTGAAATTTGTTGAAAAATTAACGGGTTTTGAAGAAGTACAATTGCCAATTGGTCTTTCAGGTTATACCAAAGATGCTTTTAAAGCAGAAATGGCAATAGTAAAAGCGAAAGTTACGCCTGCTTATTTAGAACTTACAGCTTTTGCAAGAATTGAAACAAAATATGAAAATGTCTACCTTTATTTTGCTGCTGATAAATTAAAACTTTCTCATGACGGTGGAGTTATTGGTGATTGGAAGCTTTATTTAATTGGTAACCAAACGCTCCCTCAATTTGGCGGTAAAATGCTTTTAAGTATTATTGGAGGTGATTTTAATAAAGAATCAGGAGAAATTAATAGCAAGTCATTTGTCGAGTTCGATTGTGATGGTTTTAAATCCTTTACTTTCGATATGGACATAAGATTAGCAAGGTCTTTAGTTGTACCAGTAGATAGCAATGGAGAAAGAATTAATCATAATAAAGATTTAAGTGATGATGGAATTAACGCAATTGATAATCCAAAATATGTAGGTGCTAAAATTGAAATGTCTGCCACTGGCTGGAGCGATATGTTAATTCAATTAAATTTACCAAATTTTGAAATAAATGATTTGGAAGGTTGGGTTTTTAATCTAAAAGAAATGGTTTTCGACATGAGCGATACGAAAAATTCAAGCTCGGTCGTTTTTCCTGAAATCTATGTTGCAAATCAACTCTTTCCAGGAGGAGATACAAATGCATGGCGAGGTTTCTATGCTAATGAGTTGAGTATAACCTTGCCAAAAGAGTTTAAGAATAAGAGTACTAAAGAAAGAACTAAGTTTGAATCTACAAATTTATTAATTGATAATTTCGGAGTTTCTGGAAAGTTTGCAGGTTATAACATATTAGATAAAGGTAATGCATCTGGTTGGCAATTTACTATTGATACATTAAGTGTTAATTTAGTTACAAATAGGTTAACAGGAGCAAAACTCTCAGGAAATATAAAACCAGCAGCATTAGATTCTAATCTAAAATACTCTGGAACTTTTAATAAAGATATATATCGATTAATTGTCAAGGTAGATAGTGCAGACTGTAAGATGTTTAAAGGAAAAATGGTTTTTCTTGAAAACTCTTGGATTAAAATGGAATTAGATAATAATACTAGAGAATTCAGAGGAGAAGCTTTTTTAAATGGTTGGATGAATTTAGGAGGTGATGTAGGTGATGCTCCATTGACTAATAATGATGGTCAAGTAACACAAAATGAAGAAGATTTTTATCAGTTTAAAGGGATTGTTTTCCAAAATCTTAGATTGAAATCCTATGAACAACCTTATATCCAAGCATCCTATTTTGGTTACCCAAGTGAAGCAAAGTTTGGTAATTTCCCTGTAAGTTTTGAAAACATTCATTTGGTAACACCAGATGCAACTACTGTTGGAATTGGTTTGAAAATTAAACTAAATTTGATGGAAAATTCAGGGATCTATGCTGATACAGAAGTTAAAATACTTGGAAAGTTTAAGGAAGAAGAATTCCAAAGTTATAAATTTGATAGAGTAGATGTAGAATCTATTACTATAGATATTGAGAAAAGCTCGTTTCGTTTATATGGGCATATTGATATTTTTAAGAACGATTCAATTTATGGAAAAGGTTTTAAAGGAGAATTAGAAATTAATTTAAAACAAATAAAAATAGAAGGAAAGGCAAAAGCAATGTTTGCTAAAAAAGATTTCAGATACTGGTTTGCCGATTTTCAAATTGTTAACACCTCTTCAAATAATAAATTTGGAATTGAAAAAATTGAAGGAGGATTGTCTTATCGAATGAAACGTTCTGATGGTAACATGATGTGGACGTATGAGACTTCAAGATATTTACCAAATGAAGAATACGGGTTAGGATTAAGGGCTGGTGCAAAAATTAAATTTGGAAAAACAACTTCATTTAAGGCTAAAGCATTTATAGAGTTAGAATACAATCAATATGGAGGATTAAACCGATTATATTTCTTAGGAGAAGGTGCAATGATGGCTGGTGATGGAGAAACAGAAGGATCATTAAGTAGTACGTGGGCAAGCTATGATTCAATTTTTGAAGGAGATGAAGCCGAAGAAATGAATGGATATTTGGCACAAGGAAATCTGTTAGAAATAGCTAAAACAGGGCATCCAGTTTCTGAGGTGGCTAAAGATGGGAAAATTGGAGTCTTTGTAAGTATTGAAAAAGACTTCCTAAATAATTCGTTTGATGGATTATTTGAGCTGTACTTAAAATTAGAAGGTATTAAAGGTTCGGGTGCAAATAATAAGTTTGGAATGGTGCATATGTATTCAAGCCCAGCGAAATCCTATTTGCATGTTGGAACTCCTTTAGATAAGTTGGGTGCAATATTTAAAATAGGTGTTTATGATGTTAATGTTCAAGCCTATTTTATGACAGGTGATGTACTTCCAACACAAACACCTCCACACCCAAGAGTATTACAAATTTTAGGCCCCGATATTTTAAATGATAATAGAGATTTAAGTTTACTGAATGATGGAAAAGGATTTGCTTTTGGATTGAATTTTTCGGTACAATTAGGTGGTGATTATGGTTTTTTCTATGCTTTTCTAGAAGCTGGTGGAGGATTTGATATTTTACACCGAAAATTAAACGGTGTTTCATGTGCTGGAATGGAAGGACCAGTAGGGAATGACGGGTGGTATTCAATGGGACAAGTATATGCCTATATTTATGGAGAAGTTGGAATAAAAGTAAAACTTTTTGGAAAAACAAGAAGATTCTCAATTTTAGAAGCTGGGGTAGCCGCAATGCTAAGAGGAGAATTTCCGAACCCAACACATATGGAAGGGTATCTAGGGATCTATTATAAAGTTTTAGGAGGATTAATAAAAGGAAGATTACGCTTTAAGTTTGAAGTTGGAGAAAAATGTGAGTTTATAGGAATGTCTAATCCATTAGGAGTACCTGTAATATCAGATGTAAGCCCAGATAATGATAATGAAGTAGATGTCTTTAAAAAACCACAAGTTGCTTTTAATTATGCAATGTTAACACCATTCTCAATTGAAGACACAAGTGGAACAACCAAAACGGTGCGAATTAGTCTTAAAAAATTCGAATTGATGCATGAGGGGCAAAATATAGTTGGAACATTAGAATGGATAGATAATAACACAAAAGTTAATTTTGTTTCAGACGATGTATTACCACCTAATACGACTATACAAGCAACAGTAGAAGTTGGATTAGAACAAAAAAACGGATCTACCTGGGGAGTATTGACCAGTGGAGATGGATCTGGTAAAGAAGTACGAACATTTTCATTTACCACAGGAAGCGCTCCTGAATATGTACCATTAGAGAATATAGCCTATTCATATCCTGTGATAGAGAGTAATAACTTTTATCCCGAAGAGCATAAGAATGTTTATTTAAAATTGAAACGTGGTCAAGATTATTTATTTGATGGAACAATTTCCAATTGGAATATAAAAGGAGAAATTAAACAAGGAGAGAATTTAAAAAGCAAGAATGACATAATCTATAATACTACCGAAAATAAAATTACTTTCCCATATGATAATATTGGTTTAAGTACTACAAATCATTTGCAAATCATAGCATATCCAGAAGCAAATGCTGAAACCATTACCCATTTAACCGAAAATGTTGTTACTGGAGACGTTTCAAGTTCTGCAAATAATACTACAGAGGTAAATGAAGTAACGGTTACAAATAATATGGCAAAAGCTCAGAATAATACAAATACAAACAAAATAATACTGGAATATAATTTCATAGCGAGTAAGCATCCAACATTTACGAGTAAAATGGAGTCCATTCAAAAAACAGGGGATTTATTAGAAATTATTTATGCTGATGTTCATGCTTTGTATTATAAAACTGTCCCATATGAAGTATTTAATGAAGCAGAATTATATGGCTCTCAATATACAGATGGTCAACCTTTAATTACTGTAGAAGCAATTTTGGATGATTCTTATTATAATGATTCGATTTATCCATTGGTTTACCAAAATTATCCACTGGATGGAAATATTATTATTACTAATAGATATGTTAACGAACTAGGTTTGCCAGCTACTCGTGCAATAGATATTCCAGGATATTACCAAAGTTATTTGCAATCGAATTCTACATCTTTATTAGTCAATCAAAGATTGCCTTTTAAATACAACTTGCCATTAACTTATAAAACGGACTACGTTAACCTAAGATATCAAGTGGTAAACAGGTATATGAATGCGCCTATTAATTGGGAGAAATATGAGCAATATAAATATTTGATTGATAGTAGTTTTCCGATATTGCCTATTGGGGCATATAAGTTTAAATTAATCTATTCTTTAAATAATGAGGAATTTAGAAGTGAAAGTGATAAAGTATTTAATAGAAAGTATTAAATGCTTATAGAGGAATCATTTAGTTATAATTAATAAAAAAAACATCTTAGATTTTAATTATTATGAATAAGAAAATATTATATCAATTTATCCTGTTTTTATTCTTTATTTGTGAAATACTATTTTCTCAAACTAAAAAATTTGTTGTTGAACTTCATTCTCCTTCAGGATATCATCCCAGTGGAATAGAATTTAATGGGATTAATTCAAATTCTCAAATTTTTTTTCAAAATTCATGTGGCGGTAATTCTAATTGCCATAGATTTTTTTATGTGGAAGTTTTAGATAGTGGATTTCCTTTAACTTTACAAGTAAGTGGTGATTTTATTGATACTTCTGGTGGAGAATGTAATCAATCATTAAATGACACATATTTTTTTGATGATATCAATATTGATAGAGAAATTAATTTTTCAGTTTGTGCTTCAGAAGCTAATTTTTATTCTTTTAATCTTTTACAATTACAAGACAATTCTATTGGTATTTGTGATAATATAGTTATTAACAAAAAATTAATTTCTAAATATCAGTATAATAGACAAGATAACCCTGGAGTTTGGGTTGATATTCCAAATTCTTATCAATCTGGAGATGTATTAAGTTTTTCTCCTTCTGATATACCAGACTTAGCAAATTATTATGGTTCTCTAAATATAAAAGGACTTTCTACTAATCCTCTAAATGCATTATCACAAGTTTTTGAAACCAACACAATCCTTTACGAAGTTATTCCCTGCTCTCCTCAAATAGTAGGCTCTCCAGTATTAGTTCAAAATGTATGTAGCGATAGTGATAGTGGTAGTGCGACTTTTACATTTAATGATGGTTTATCACAAGGAGATTATTTTATCATGACCTTATATGAGAATGATGGTACCAATGATATTTTTGTAAGTGATGAACAAGTCACAGCAGCTCAGTTTACTAATCAACAATACATTATTGGAGGTTTAGGGCCAGGAACTTATTTTATTAGATACCAATCGTATTTAAACGGAGGTAATACTTTTGCGAGTGATGAAAATAGCGATCCTTTCACCATAACAGCTCCATCAAAAGTAGAATTCTCAACAATAAAAACAGATATTATCTGTAAAGATGAGGCTACAGGAAGTATTACAGTTACCGCAACTGGAGGAACAGCACCTTATGAATATAGTAAAGATGGAGGAGTAAATTGGCAATTGAGTAATGAATTTGTAAACCTAACAGCGGGAAATTATAATATGCTTGTTAGAGATGGAAATAATTGTATAGCTCCAGATGGTTCACAGACGGTTACTGTTATAGAGCCTAATACGAGAGTTACAGTTGCCTCAAACCCAGTTATTGTTGAACCATTGTTAAACAATGAGAATTCAGGAAATATAGACATTACAATAAACAATGGAGCACCTCCCTATACTTTTTCTTGGTCGTTTGATAATATTTATAATATATCAGGTGCAACTTTTGCTACTACGAGTTCGGAAGATATTTCAAACCTTTACGCAGGTGCTTATACAGTGTTGGTAACAGATGCCAATGGCTGTACAGATACAGAAACCTATACGCTACAAAACCCACCATTATTAGTACCTGAAATAACAATAGATCAAAATATAACTTGTAATGGAGCAAATAATGGTAAATTAAGCGCTAGTGCTACAGGAGGAAGACCTGGATATACTTATCAATGGTTTAAAAGTAACCCAGCACTTATATTTTTATCATCAAATACACAAATTATTAATTTGTCAGCTGGGGATTATAAGCTTGTAGTAACAGATGCTGATGGTGCTGGTGGTACAAAAGAGATTTTTTATACATTGACACAACCCAATGTTCTTCAAGTAACAAATACAATAACCAATGTAAGTTGTAACGGTGGAACAGATGGTGAAATTGAATTAACAACCATTGGAGGAACAGCACCCTATACTTTTTCATGGAAAAAAAATGGAGTGTCAATTTCAGAAACAACAGCAACAATTAGTAGTCAAGGAGCAGGAAACTATAGTTGTACCGTTATCGATCAAAACGGGTGTAGTCAAAGTATAAATAATCTCGTTATTAATGAAAACCCTCCAATAGCGATCTCTTTAAATTATATAACTAATCTTCTAGACCCTGCCATAAATAACGGAGCAATTAACCATAATGTATCTGGTGGTACGGGTTCGTATACATATTTATGGAATACTGGAAATACAACTTTAAACTTAAACAATGTTACTGCGGGGAATTATAGCTTTACAGTTACAGATTCAAATGGTTGTTCCGCAACTCAAAATTATACAATAACAGCACCTCCACCATACCTGTTAACGATTCAGCAAAATAGTGAAATAAATTGCTTTGGAGACAGTACCGCTAGTTTAGAGGCAATAGTGTCTGGTGGAACACCATATTCATCAGGAAATGCGTATCAATATTTCTGGTCAGGGTCAAATATTCCTTTTTCAGAACCAACAGATCTAGCATCAATATCAAATCTACCAGCAGGAACTTACACTGTGGAAGTTAGAGATGCGAATAACATTATTAGAACACAGACTTTTACAGTTCAACAACCTCAAGTGTTAACGGCAAGTTTTATAAAGAATGATATAAGCTGTTTTGGAGCTAATGATGGAACTATAAATATATCAACTTCAGGAGGAACTCCAAATTATACTTATGAGTGGAAAAACCAACAAAATCAAATAATAGCCACAACAGAAGATGTTAGCAATTTAGCATCTGGTATATATACCTGTTCAATTACCGATTCAAAAGGATGTACTATTACAATAAATAATATTCAAATAATTGAACCATCACAATTGGCTTTCATTTCAGAAACAGTAGTCCCAGTTTCAACAGCTATAGGAACAGATGGGAGTATTACTATTGTAGTTGCAGGTGGAACATTGCCCTATAGTTACTCTTGGTCTATGAATGCTAGTCCAATAGGATCAAATAATGCAACATTGAGCAATATTGGAGTAGGAACATATACTGTAATAATTACAGATAGTAAAGGTTGTAGCATTACAAATACCTACACAGTTGGAGTTATTCAGCCATTAGAAGCCGCAATAAGTGTACTAACACCTATAAACTGTAATGGAGATCTAGTAGGAAGTTTAAAAGTTAGCCCTACAGGAGGTTTGCCGCCCTATACAATAAACTGGAGTAATGGAGGAAATACACCTATAGTCTCAGGATTAGGAGCTGGAACATATTCCGTTATTATTACAGATTCAAATATCCCTCAAGGGACATTTTCTATAAGTTATAATTTAACAGAACCGACACCTTTAATCATTGATATGGTTAACACTACTAATATAATTTGTTTCGGAACCAATTCTGGAAGTATAAGCATAGATGTTTCAGGTGGAACAACACCATATACTTATGAATGGAGAAATGCAGCCAATACAGTTATTTCTAATAGTCAAAATATAAGTGCATTAGGAGTAGGTAATTATAGTTGTACAATAAGAGATGTAAATAATTGTACAATAACAACAGCAAGTATTCCAATCACAACCAGTCCAGAATTAATTGCAACACTTGTTAGCACAACAAATGTTTTAATTAATGGGCAAGCAACAGGAAATATAGATATAAATGTTACAGGAGGAAATGGTTCCTATACTTATCTTTGGAACAATGGAAATACAAGCCAAGATCTTTCTAATATACCAGCGGGTACTTATAGTGTGATAGTTACAGATGGGCTAGGGTGTCAAAAAACAATCAATAATATTGTTATAACCGAACCAAGTCCATTAGTAGTAACTACAAGTACACTTCAAAATATAAGTTGCTATGGAGGAAATAACGGTCAAATCACAGCAAATGTTTCTGGAGCGGTTCCTCCCTATTTTTATACATGGAACTATCCAAACGGAACAATAAGTAATCAAGCAACAATCTCTAATTTGTCAGAAGGAAATTACACCCTAACGGTTAGTGATCAAAATAATGCAACAGTTACACTGTCAATAGCTCTTGTCGCGCCAAATTCTTTAGCAGGAAGTTTTGTAAGCACACCCGTTTCATGTGGTGGTGCCACTGATGGAACCATAACAATCCAGCCTATAGGAGGTACAGGTAGTTATACCTATTTATGGAATAATGGAGAAACAACACAAACTATCACAAACGTTTCTGTTGGAAACTATGTAGTATTGGTAACCGATTCAAATGGATGTGAAAAATTATTCACAGGTGGGGAAGTGCAAGCATCTGGAGGAATTGTAATTCAAGAAACAATTCAAGATGTAGATTGTGTTGCGCTCAATTCAGGAAGTATTGATTTGCAAGTCACAGGAGGTAGTGGTTCTTTTGCAATTCAATGGGATAATACAACACTAAGTGGGTTTTCAGTTACTGGTTTAAGTGGAGGGCTATATACGGGAACAATTACAGATCTAGTAAGTAATTGTATCATTCCATTTAGTTATACAGTTGCTCAACAAACACCTGTTTTCTTTGATTTAGAGGATACAATAACGCTGTGTCAAAACCAATCAGCTACAATAGACGGAAGTGCTACTGGAGTAAATTTAACCTATTCTTGGACAAGTACAAATGGTTTCACGTCCTCAAGCCCTATTATAACTATAAATCAATCGGGAGATTATACTTTAGTGGTAACATCTTCAAACGGTTGCAGTTATACAGATACAGTGACAATAGATATACTTTCAGAATCAATTGAGTCCGAATATTTGGTTGCTTCACAGACCTATAAAGATCAAGAAATAATACTAATTAATGTAAGTGAAAGTACAAATGAAAATTATGAATGGATTTTTCCTTCACAAGCTGAGATTCTTTCGCAAAATTCACAAACCGCTATCGTTAAATTTTCTGATGTTGGCGTATATGAAATAGGATTGAAAGCAACCAATAGCTCTGGTTGTGTGTTGTATGATTATAATCAATTAATTGTGGAAGAAAATCCTGGATTACCAGCGGATGATTCAAACTCGATACTCATTAAAGAATTTAAAGTTTTTCCAAATCCAATTAATCAAAATGACAGTTTTAATGTGCTAGTAGATTTGGCACATTCCTTACCCATTTCAATAGCTATTTATGAAGTTTCATTAGGGACATTAGTAAACATTACGAACTTCCCTGCGAGTAAAATTCATACCAAACAATATAATTTAAATGTGAGTAGTGGAGTATATTATATTGTATTAAGGACACCAGGAAATGTTCAAACAAAAAAAATAATTATTAATTAATCCGAATGAAATTTTTAAAAATATATACAATCATTTTCCTCTTTTTAGGGGTATATAGTTACTCACAAGTAGATACTATTTATCGTGCTCCAAACGTATATGCTAAAGGAAAAGTGAGCAATAATAAAATTTTATTGAAATGGTCTGTAGATGATCCAGTTTTGTGGAAAAAATCGTTAAAGACAGGATATAGGGTACAGCGCACAACGGTTTTAAGAGATGGCAATCCAATAATGAAAGATGAAACAGTTATACTTCATGAAAAATTATTGCCTTTGCCTTTAGCACAATGGGAAAAAATTGCAGAAAAAGACAGTACTGTGTTAATTGTTGCTCAAGCGATTTATGGAGAAGATTTCGAGGTGGAAAGAAAAGGGACTAACCTTGAAACAATGATGTTGTTAAATGATGAGAATAATCAACGTTTTGCTTTTGCAATAATGGGTACTGAACAATCTTTTCTAGCGGCGAAAACTGCGGGTTGGGGTTTAGAAGATACCACTGCAAAACCCAATGAAAAATATGTTTATACTATAACCTTGCTTGGAGTAGTTGGAGATTTACACGCATCTGTATATATTGGATTACAAGATAAAACAGATACGACACCTCCGTTGAAACCCGAAGCTATTTTTGGAAACAATACAGTGATGATTATTTGGGATTTTGAAGCACAACAAAATTTATATTCTTCTTATCATTTGGAAAGAGCAACAGATGGGAAAAATTTCAAAAGATTAAATAAAGCACCCATTTTTTCTTGGGAAAGTAAAAGTAAACTCATTTCCTATACTGATAATTTAGAAGAAAACGGAAAACTGTATTATTATCGTATTTTAGGTATAGATACCTTTGGAGAGGTAAGTGCACCTTCTGAGGTTATTTCTGGAAAAGGAATTAATATTTTAGAATTTTCTCCTCAAATTACTGCTAAAGGAGTTATTGCAGAAGAGGAAGTTAATATTGAATGGAATTTTTTAGAAGAAGGAGAATCTAAAATTTCTGGTTTTAATGTTTTGCAAGGAGATACTGAAGACGGACAATTTCAAGTGGTAAAACAAAATATATTACCACAATCTAGAAAAGATATTGTAAAGACTAAATTAAAACCGTCAAATTATTTTAAAATTCAAGCAGTTGCAAAAGAAGGAGGATACAGAGATTCTTTTCCAGTATTAGTGCAACCGGTTGACTCAATACCTCCGCTTCCTCCAATTCAATTAGAAGGAAAAATAGATTCATTAGGAGTAGTCTCATTAAAATGGAAACAAAATAGCGAAATTGATCTACAAGGTTATAAAGTATTTAGAGGTTATACTCCAACAGAAGAGTTCTCACAAGTAACAAGAGCAGTTTGGATGAATAACTCTTATAGAGATTCTATTAATGCGAAAGCGTTAAACAAAAAAGTATACTATAAAGTTATTGCAATAGATAATAGATACAATGAATCAGGATTTTCGGAAATAGTAGAAATAAAGAAAATAGATTTAATTCCACCATCTTCACCAGTTATTAAAGATTATTTATTTGAAGAGAAGAGTATAAAAATAACGTTCATTCAAAGTAGTTCCGATGATGTAGTAAAACATAAAATCTACAGAAGATCAGAAAAAGAACAAGACTGGATGGTTATAAAAGAGATAGATTCTAGAAAGATTACCGATTTTACAGATACAGATTTGGAAACCAAAGTAGAGTATTATTATACTATAGTTGCCATTGACGATGCTGGAAATGAAAGTGACCCTTCAGAACCTTTAATCGCATCGCCAATGATGCCTTTAGTAAAACCAGCAATAAGATCATTTGATTTTCATGTAGACAGAAATAATAAAAGGATCGAGCTGTTTTGGTCAACCAAAGAAAAAGAACTCTACGAATATCAGCTCTATAAAAGGAAAAAAGACGGTGAATATATTCTATTCAAAATTATTCAGCCTAAAAAAGATAAAATGAGCTATATAGATACAAATATCAACCCAGGGAATGTTTACGAATATGCCATTAGAGCAGTGTTCAAAGATGGAGCATTCAGTAATTTTAAGGAAATAATTGTAACGTATTAACGAAATTCATAATGTTAAAAAATAAAATAAGACATATTTCTTTCTTCATTCTAATTCTTCTTTGTAGTTGCTTAAAAGAAGAAATGCTAGTTGCAAAGGCAGATTTTGTTATAGAGGAAACAATAACGCCAAACGGTAAAATAGCAAAGTTCATCAACCTATCAACAGGAGGAGAGGCCTTTGAATGGACATTTGAAAATGGTTCGCCAGCAACATCGAACGATTTTAATCCAGGAGAAGTGAGCTTTATGCAATCAGGAACACATACAATACAATTAAAAGTATCAAACAAAGATGGTTCGGTTTCAACAATTGAAAAGCAAATTGTTATAGAAACAAGCCCTACTACCGATTTTAATTATGAAATCTTAATCAATAATTATGCACCAGCAGAAATACAATTAACAAATTTATCGCAAAATATAGCGTCCTATAATTGGTCGTTCACATCAGGTGTGCCTGCAAATAGTACCGATGCACAACCTGACAATGTAATTTTTAGTACGCCAGGTCAACATACAATAACTTTAAACACTGTTGGCACAAACAATGAAGTGGGGCAAAAAACAATAACATTTGATGTATTACCAGAATTGAATGCCGATTTTGATTATACTGTCCTTCCAATAGACAATGATTATAATGCACCCGTTAAAGTTTTTATTCAAAACAATTCGATAAGTGCAACTTCCTACTCATGGGAAGTAATTGGAGCCAATCCTTCAAATACAACAGCAGAAAATCCTAGCTTTGTTTTCAATAGTCAAGGAAACTACCAAATCAAATTAACAGCTACAAATGGCAAACAAACGCAAACAGTTATAAAGAACATTCAAGTTTTAGCATATACGAACCTAAGTATTCAAAATGATGTAAAATTCGGAATCAATACTGCTCAAAACACGCTTGGATGTTATTATTCTACTGTAGAAAAAACAATGTATAAGAGCAATCAAATAGATTCTAATAACGGACCTTTAATAGATATTGTCTTCTTTGGTTTAGGAAGCACTTTTTCTTCAAACGTGTTTGTATCTCCAACCAATACAAATGCTTTTGGTTTAGCAACAATTCCTAATGCTACAGCAACTACCTATACAAATAAACAAGAAAATTGTAGTTGTACAGTGGTCACAGAAAATCAATTTAATACCATGACAAGTGATGCTTTTCTACAAACATTATCAATTACAAATGAAACAACTTCTTTTAATAATGGAGTATTACCTAGAATTATTCCCTTTGCAACAGCCGATGGAAGAAAAGGACTACTCAAAGTGAAATCATTTGTGAATGACGGAGCCAATTCCTATGTGTTGGTCGATATTAAAGTTCAAAAAAGCCTATAATTTTTAAAATTTCCCTGTGAACCCTAATATAATTACTTATATAATTTTGTTTGCCAATTTTTTTAAACAACTCTTTTCAAATAGCAGTTCAAATGCTTTTTGTGAACTCAAAAGATACAAAAAAAGTATCCAAAATCTACTAAAACCCTCTTTGTTAATGCTATTTTTGGCATTAATCAGTCAACCATCCCAATCCCAATCTATCGATTTAGGATCATTTTCAGGGCAAGCTTTTAAAATTGGAGGAGGAATCTCAGCAGGAGCAACCTATTTTAATTCTAATAGAAATGCAAGAGAACCTTTCGTATATAATTTTACAGGAAACGTTAACCTTTCGTTCTATTCCTTTTCAATGCCTATTTCTTATAATTTCACCAACCTAGGAGGGCAATTAGACTATAAGATACCATTCAATTTTAACAGATTAAGCATTAGTCCAAAATACAAATGGATTACGGCACATATTGGAGATGTAAGTATGACATTTTCTCCCTATTCATTAGCGGGGCATCAGTTTAGTGGAGCAGGAGTAGAACTAACACCAGATGGACCACTCAAATTCTCTGCCATGTACGGTCGATTTCTAAAGGCTGTAGAAGATGATGATAATCCAAATACCTTACCAGCTTTTAAAAGGATAGGATATGGTAGCAAAGTTGAATATGTAAAAGATAAATTTAAAGTAGGGGTAATTGGTTTTTATGCTAAAGATATAATCAATTCATTACAAATCATTCCAGATGCTAAAGACATCACCCCAAAAGAAAATTTAGTAGTAAGTATTTCTGCAGAGGCAAAAATAAATGAAGACCTAAAATTATACACAGATATTTCTAACTCTTCTTTAACACAAGATACAAGAGCAGAAGATACCAATGAAAAAAAAGGAATAGCAAGCCTTTTCTTTAACAATAGAACCTCTACTCAAAATTTCAATGCCTACAAGGTAGGATTGGATTATAAAATACAAAAAACAACATTAGGAACTAGTTTTGAAAGAGTAGATCCAAACTATCAAACTTTGGGAGCCTATTTTTTTGCTAACGATTTGCAAAACATAATGGTTAATCTTTCTCGACCTTTTTTTAGCGACAAAGTGATGTTGCAATTAAATGTAGGAGTGCAAGAAGATAATTTAGACAATAAAAAAGTTACCACTACTAATAGATTAGTTGGAACATTAAATGCATCTGCGCGTTTTTCCGAAAAATTAATATCTAATATCACAATAACCAATCAAACAACGACCACAAATGCGAATCCAGATCAGTTTGCGCAGATCAATCAAGTAAACCCAGAGTTGAACAATGTAGATCAGATTAATTATAGACAATTATCAAGAAGTGCTAATATCAATACCAATTACAATTTTGAAGCTACAAAAAAGAATAAAAAAAATATTGTTTTCAATTATTCTTTTAATCAAGTAGCAAACGAACAAGGAGGCATTATTCGTGTAGGACAACTGTCATCTTTTCATAATTTTAGCACCAATTATTCACATGCTTTATTGAAGTCGAAATGGGCATTTTCATCTTCATTAAATTTTACCTATAGTACTATAGGAATTATGGAAACTTCAACCTACGGAACTGTTTTAGGTGTCAATAAGAAATTTTTAAAAGACAAATTAACAACACAGTTCAGTACAGCTATTAATCAAAGCAATAGTGAAACATCTGCTGTTCGAAATCTCAACTTTAGACTCACATCGAGTTACAAATTGTTTGAGCAACACAATTTTAATCTTTCCGCATCACAAGTTTTTAGTAACGCTTCAGGAACAAATCCAAGACCAAGTATCAATGAAGTGACTGTAACTTTTGGTTATAATTATAATTTTGGTGGAGGAAAGAAAAAAGACAAAGAAACAGAAACCGTTCAAAAAGTTGAAAAAAACAGTTTAAAAGTAAAAATAGACGATGCCTATATAGAAAGCGATGCTTTAAAAATAAAAAAAGCTATCGAAAAACAAATTACAACGTTAGATTTTAAAAAATTAGATTCATTAAAGCAAAGTATAAATAATAGAAAAGCAGCAGTTTTTCAACAACTAGAAGCGTTTGATACTATTACCGATAAGAAGACATTGAAAGAAAAAGAAAAAGACTTAAAAAATAGTATAGCAATATTGAATGAACAAATCCAAGAGATAAAACAATTTAATATAGAATATAATAAAATAGCAGAAAATGCAATCAAGCAACTTCTTTTCAACACACGCGACACGAATTTGTTTAATAAGAATTATTTCGTAAAAAAGTACAATTTAAGTAATACAGAAGTAACAAGAAACAGGAAAGAACAACTCGAACAAATAGAACAAGCCATCCTAAAAGAGAATATTCCACTCGATAAAAAAGATGCTTTCGCAATCTCTCATCTCAAATTAGTATTGTTTTTAGAAGAAAATGAATCTGTCGATGAGGTAAAAGAGAAATACCAAAGCAGCATAGACAATGAAAAGCAAAATTGCTATATTCAATGGATAAATAAAGAAAAAGAAAATAAAATTATTGATAATTTAGAATTAAAATTAGCACAAAGCTTTATTCAAAAGTACCAAACAAAATTCCAGATCAAATGATAAATAGTACATACAAAAAAGCAAATCGACTATTCTATACTTTAGTGTTAGTATGTTTAGTGCAATTAGGTTGGGCACAAATTTATCCTGTTCAGGTTAACAGTAATGTAATTCCTCCCTATTTATCATCTGTAGCAAAATACAGCACAACAACCGATCAAAAATATTTAGTCAATATTTTCACAAGCGATTTGAATGTCGTAAACAGGCAAGTCCGATTGAAACTATACATTCAAGGAAACGGCATCCAAGCGCAATCCACACCTGTTGTTGTTGGTGCTGCACCTTTATTCATAAACGGAGGAGAATCGTTACAATTAAATAATTTAGACTTAGCGCCCTATTTTGAATTGCAAAACCTGCAAGGCATCAATCCATTGCAATATAGTGGCGTTCTACCGCAAGGCAATTATAGTTTCTGTATAGAAGTCTATGATTTTATAACCAATCAACCTATTTCTCAAAAATCATGTACGTTTTTCTATTTCATTTATAATGATCCACCCTTCTTAAACCTTCCTTTCAATCATGAAGTTATACATTTTCAAGACCCGCAAAACATCATTTTCACTTGGACACCAAGACACATCAATGCCACAAATATAGAGTATGAGTTCGTTTTAATTGAACTATTAGACAACCAAGCCCCGTCAAACTATGCTTTTATGGTGGGTGCTCCTATTTGGCAGACAATTACGAATAACACTATTCTTCATTATGATTTCACCTTACCGCAATTAACCTTAGGTAAAAAATATGCTTGGCGAGTAAAAGCACTAAGCCAACCGGGTTTTGGAGAAGACGCTGTTTTCAATAACAATGGCTATAGCGAAATATTCGATTTTGTATATGCAGGAAATTGTAATGCACCAGAATTTGTAATAGCACAGTCTGTTTCTGCCAGACAAGCCAAAATTATGTGGCAGAACAATCCAAATCATCTGTCCTATATCGTGCAATATAGAAAACTTGGAACAGAAATTTGGTTCAATGCACCAGTAGCCAATAATGAAGCGCAACTATTCGATTTAGAGCCGAGTACTACCTATGAATTTCAAGTAGGAGGTACTTGCTTAGGCGATGTAACTACTTTTTCTGCCATTAATCAATTTACACAACCAGAAACGAATGTGGCTGTAATTGATTGTGGTATAGCACCCACAATCGATTTAGCGAATGTTACACTCTATTCTGAAGCATTAGCAGAAGACATGGTTTTCATGGCAGCCGATTTTGCAGTACATATTAATGAAATTGAAGGAGTAGGAACCTATACAGGGAAAGGATGGACACGATTGCCCTATTTGAGCAATATTAAAATAGCGGTGGAGTTTGAAAACATCAAACTAAATTCCGAATTGCAATTAGTCGATGGAGAAGTAAGAGCACAGTATGACCCTGAGTGGAGTAATATTTTAGATGTTAACGAAGTAATCGATGTGGTTGAAAACGTTTTAGATAACTTTCAAGAGTCGAATGATACACACAACCATACCGTAAATTATGTAATTGGAGATGTAAGCAATATTGTAGTAGAAGATGGAAAAATAATGGTTACCAATCCAGACACAGGATTGGTGTCTAATATTTTCGATTTCGATCAAGGAGAAACAACGACTATTACAGATAGCGAAGGAAGCGTGTACACTGTAGATCCAAATGGGAATGTATCGTTTCAAGGACAAGGTGTAGGAATTGCAAATGCTTCTAATACAGAAAACCTAAATAGTAAAGGAGAAGTTATAGCACTATCAAACGTAGGAGCAAAAGTGGTTTTTAGTCGCAACGATCAAAGTGTTGCTTTTGACGATTCGAGTGCTAACTATTCGGGTGCTCCAAACAAATTGGCAGCAGAATACAAAACAATTAAAGACGGTTCAGGAAACGATTATCCTTTCTACTACAAAGGAATCATTAACAAAGAAGACGGAAAAGTAAGCTATGATTATGTAACTGCACAAATCACCATTACTGATACTTTAATAAAGGCAAAAAACATTGTTTTTAATGTTAAAGGGATAAAAGTAAATGCAATAGACAGTACTACAGTTGGTAATGTAGTCACTAAAACTTTAAAAGTACCTGCGTTTACAACAGAGGGAGAAAATGAATTGTTAGCCTTAGTAAAAACCGATTCCTTAAAACAAAAAGTAGTGGGTGCCATGATGGTAGTACCTATAAAAGACATCGGTACGGTAAACGTAAACCTAGTACCTGTAAATGGAGCAACCATTACACAAGCAGACATCCAAGAGATAAAGAATATATATGGCGGAGCAGGAGTTACTTTAAATATAACCACACTTCCAGCCCATACCGATGGGATTACAACTCTAGAATGTGGCACCAGTGGTTGGATTGCCAATTACACCAACGAACAAAATGCTTTTATAGATAGGTTTAAAGCAACAACAACAATAAATAATAATGCCTATTATCTTTTTGTCACCAAAAATATTACCCCTTCAAGACCATTATCAGGGTTCATGCCATTGCACCGTCAATTTGGTTTTGTCTTCACAGGGCAAACAGGAACTGGAGAAATCAAACAAACTAACGGTTCAGGTTTAGCAACAGTAATTGCACACGAACTAGGACACGGTGCTTTCGAACTAGAACACCCATGGGAAAAATACGATTACGATAAAAATGCTTATGCAACCAATTGGTTAATGGACTATGCAAACGGTACAAAATTACCCTATAGGCACTGGCAACAAATCAGCCACCCAAAAACGAAGTTGTATTTGTTTCAGAGTGATGAGAGTGGGCAAGGAACTTCTATTTCAGGTATTCCTTATGGTTTTGAAAATAGCAATGGGACATTTACCTTTTTAACAGTTGATGGAAACTACTTGACCCTTCCTTCCAATATTAAAAATATTGATTTTATAACTGGTTTAGCTAATTTTGAAAACCAAATAAAGTATCCAACAGGAGCAATTTTTGGCTTTGAACTAAATAATAAAAAGTATAAAGCAAAAATTGAGCATAATCAGATTAATAATACAATTACAACTAATGATTTTTCTTTTTCTTATTTTGGTTTTGAAACAGACACAGGAGAAAAATTTATTTTAGAGAACACTAATAAAGAATATTTTGGAAGAGTAATTTTAATGATGCCTACATCTACTTCTAGAAGATTGGTAGCATTTAAAATTGAAAATTTATCTTGGGATGAGCAAATATCAGTAAATATTTTATCTAATTATAATAGATATGGAAAATTTTATAATGGAGAAATTTTGAAAAAAGTGGATTATGCTTACAATGCCATATCACCATTCCCTGAAACTTTTCAACTGAATCAAGATAGAATTGCTGATATTTTGGGGCAAAATATTAATTGGAATTCATCATATCTTATTAGTTCTAAAATAGCTGTTTTAAATAGTGCATATCCAGAATTAATGAAAATAATAGTTCCTCAAAATTTATCTTCTGTACCGTCTGATGTCGCTTCAGGTGCTCTAAAAACATTAACGAGTCAAGAATTGATTTTAAAATATTTGGCTTTTTTAAATGGAGTTAAACAAATTAAAGATAATTGTGCTTCAATTATGGATAATCTAACTGAAAATAGTATAGATACACAAATTGAAACATGTGTAACTTTATTATCGGATTTAGAAATCAAAAACATTCCCATAGAAAAGAAATTATTAGCAATTAGTATAATGCTAGAAAACTGGACTGTAACAGATAAACAAGAAACTCAATTAATTAGATTAATTAAGTTTACCAAAGATAATGAAGTTGATGATTTATTAATAGGACTAAATAGTAAATCAAAAATTTCTTCAGTAGATTATAATCTTCTAAGAAGACTTGTTTATAAAACGGACAATGATCATACTTATTTTCATGAAGACAACTATAAACATTTAATTAATGTGTTAGCAGAATTAAATGTTAATAAATCCAATACTTTCAAATCCAAATTAAACAATCTTTCTGTTGATGAATTAATTGAAAGAAATATAAAATATTACTATAAGTCTTTTTGGAACTTAGTCGGAGGAGATTTAACTTTACTTTTGAGTTTTATGAATGGCGAAAGTCTATATTCTTATGATACAAAAGCAGAATGGTATTCAAATAGTGATGATAATTCTGACATATCTATTTATACAAATACTTATTTAGGCAATGATATTATAGACTCTTCAACTCCATTAAGATTGGATGCATTCTCACCAATTTATTTTACTAATAAATCTGGATTAAGTATGTTGAGTGAATATAATACTGACAAGCCTTTGCTTAGTCCAGCTATAGTAGCTTTTTATGCTAGTGATATTGGTAACACAAAACTCGTTGTTGATGGTATTCAAGCTACTGTTGATGTGGCAAGTCTAGCTTCAGGTTATGGCGCATTAGTTAAAGGTCCTAGTCTAGCTAGAAAAGCTTTTATTATAGCTGACATGGTCGGTTCTGGAGTTAGTTTAACTACTAATATTGTAGGTTATGAAAATTTAAGTCCTTCAGCTAAAGCTTTTGTTGACGCTTTGAATATTTTAACTGCGGGTATTGCAATTACTGATTTGGCATCAGCTGTAAACCTTAGGACTATTTTTTCAAGAGCAAAGACATTAAACAAGCCTTTGCCATCAAAAAACCAAGTTAAATTATTTTTACAGAAATTAAAAAATGCTGAAAATGATTTAGGGAGTATTCCTGCGGATAAAATTAAAGAAGCAAAAGTGTGGATTGCTCATTTAGAAGCTGAGGTTAAATTAGGTAATATTGATGATATAGCAAATGATATAGCAGATGCCAAAAGAATATTGAAAAATTTAGAAAGTGTAAGTATAACTACTTTATTAGCAAAACCTAGATTTGCAACATTAAGGACTAAATTACAAAATAGTGGATTAGAAAATGTCTTTAAACAAGATTTTGCAAATGCAAGTGAAAGTCTATTAGAAGATATTATGAATAACGAGCAATTGTTTAATACATGGAAGAATTTTAGAAATAAATATCCAAACAAAGCATTTTGTAACTAAATTTATACAGATGAAGAAGATGAAAAATATAATTTTATTTCTATTGTTGCATTTATCCTTATGGGTACATGGACAAACGTGTTTTGAAGTTTTAAAAAATGACTTTAAAGCTGCAGATGCAACACAAGATTTTAAAAATTTTGTTGGCTCAGATCCAGATGCATTATATATTTATGCAAGTTTATCAACAGCTAGTAAAAGTGTAAGAACAGATTTAAATGTTTTACAATTTTACAAAAAATTAACAAATAGTAATTTAGATGCATTTGGTACACAATTAATTCAAAAACTCGATGATACCAAACTAAAATCTTTTGTAGCTGATTTTAAAAACGCTGATGTCGCTGATTTAAATAAATTAGCGGCTAATAATGGGGGGTTGATTAATAGTTGGAAGAAACTTGACGATTTGGGGAATGCTATCCCAGATGCGATAAGAAAAAATCCAGTTTTACTTAGTAAAATCGAGAACTGGAGTAATGATTTATTCATTAAGCTTGGTAAAGTTAAACAAAGAAATCCTAAATTTTTTGATAATCCTTTAGGCAAGGACATTCAGAAAAATCCTGAGATTTTGGACTTTTTTGCAGAAGGTGCTCCTATAATCAAAAATAAATCTGGTAATTTAAAAGCAGTTGATCTTGACATGTATGCTGTCGATAGAACAAGAACTGTTGAACAAAGAATTTTTGAACCTGGAACAACAAACTATGTAAAGAATGAAACTAGAGATAAGTATGCTAACCTTCATCGAATAGATGACGGAAGTGGTACTGGGGGTGTAAATCTTCAATCTGGTAAAATTCGAGATGCAAAAGGTAATGTCATTGCAACAGACATTGTCAATGGTGAAGGGCTTATGTATGTGATTGATGAATTCGATAATATTCATATTGGTGGTAGAGGAGGAACTATAAGTTATCCTCATCCGACTTTAATTGGAGGTGAGAATCCAAATGTTAAAGTTGCTGGAATGATTCAATTTAAAGATGGAAGGATATTTGAAGTAAATAGAAACTCGGGACACTTTAAGCCAAGTCCTGAAGCGCTTCAAGAAGCCAAAAGGGTTTTTACTGAGAAATTTCCACAAAATTCATTTGATCCTAATTTTAAAGGTTTTATTGATGGACTATAAGGAATTAGAAGATAAATTTGGTTGGATTGCTATTCATCAAATTAAAGATAAATATTTTGAAAAAATTATTCATCCCGAAGATTTAGAAAGGGTCAAAAATCATAACTTTCATGATTCGGTTTTTAAATGTTTGGAGGCACTTGGAGATGATTATCTTCTTGTGAAATCTACAGAAATTTCTTTTAGATTAAAAAAAGGAGAGTTTGAAGTAATGCCTATACAGCCATATTTTAAACCACTTGAAAAAGTAAAGTATATTTCTTCTAAAGGTAAGTTAGAGTTCGGGATAGTTGTAGGTATTAGCTGGCACAATAATGAGAACAGACACATCTATTTTCTTTCAGTAAATGGGGGAAAAAAAAGTAGGCGATACCATGTTGAAGACCTTGAAAGGACTGAAGAATGAACGTTTACTTAGCTCAGCTCGAAAAGCTCTCATTGTCTTCCAAACTTGATCAACCCTCCTCCGCAAAGTCTCCCGACCAAGACTGTAAGGAACTTT
Source organism: Flavobacterium sp. KY-23415 (assembly GCF_055384985.1). Taxonomy (NCBI): domain Bacteria; kingdom Pseudomonadati; phylum Bacteroidota; class Flavobacteriia; order Flavobacteriales; family Flavobacteriaceae; genus Flavobacterium; species Flavobacterium sp. KY-23415. The sequence goes on from NZ_AP044001.1 coordinate 1,745,348, forward strand.
CTTTTTCAAGTTTTTAAACTAATTAATTTATTAGGATCTCCACCACAGTGTATTATCATTTGATTAATAGAGGCTGTCCAAAAAGTAATGACAGCCTTTTTTTGTTGTATTTTATCTCTAAAATTAGTATCTTAGAGTTGACACAAAAATACACAATGGCTAAGATAGTTTTTAAAAATCAAACAGGCAATTCTCCAGAGTTATTTCCTATCAATATTTTCGATAGAATACCGCAAAACCATCCAGTTCGCTTAGTGGAACAAGTTGTTAATCAGTTAGATATAAGTGAAATTTTAAAACACTATAAAGGTGGAGGTACTTCTGCTTATCATCCAAGAATGATGGTTAAAGTATTGTTTTATAGTTATTTATCTAATGTATATTCTTGCAGAAAAATTGCAAAAGCACTTCAGGAAAACATTCATTTTATGTATATTTCGGGTAATTCAACTCCCGATTTTAGAACGATAAACGATTTTAGGGGTAAAGTTCTAAAAAATCACATTCAAACTCTTTTTGCAGAAGTGGTAAAAATGTTGGTTGAAATGAAATATGTAAGCCTAGATGTTCAGTATATTGATGGTACAAAGATAGAATCTAAAGCTAATAAATATACTTTTGTATGGAGAGGCTCCGTTGAGAAATATAAAGAAAAACTAGAAATTAAAATTAGTCATATTTTATCGACTATTGAAAACAGTATTCAATCTGATAATCAAGAACTAAATATAGAAGAATTACCAAAGTCGATTGATTCAGAAAGTTTAAAAGAAAAGCTTTCGATTCTTAATAAAAAACTCAAAGAACCTACCAAAAAACAGGCAAGAGAATTGCAAAAACTTCAAGAGGAACATCTTCCAAAGCTTGAAAAATATGAAAAAGACTTGGTTACAATGGGAAACAGGAACTCCTATAGTAAAACAGATCCCGAAGCTACCTTTATGAGAATGAAAGAAGATCATATGAAAAACGGTCAATTAAAACCTGCTTACAATCCGCAAATATCTACTGAAAACCAATTTATTACACATGTTTCTATTCATCAAACAACAAATGACACTACAACCTTAAGTTCTCATCTTGAAGGTTTTGAAAAAGCCTATCAAAAACAGAGCAAAGAAATCGTTGCAGATGCAGGTTATGGAAGTGAAGAAAACTATGAAATGCTGGAAGAAAAACAAGCTGATGCTTATGTGAAATATAACTATTTTCATCAAGAACAAAAAAGAAAGATAAAAAACAATCCTTTTCTTGTTCAAAATTTATTTTACAACAAAGAACACGATTTTTATGTTTGTCCAATGGGTCAAATCATGCAAAAAACAGGAGTAGGAAAACGTGAAACCAGTACTGGATATGAATCACAAATTACATATTATCAAGCCAAAAGATGCCAAGGATGTCCTTTACGAAGTCAATGCCATCAATCAAAAGGTAATAGAATTTTATCAGTCAATCATCGATTAAATGAATTAAAAGAAAAAGCAAGAAAGCTACTAATGAGTGAAAAAGGACTAGAACATCGAAGTAAACGTCCAATAGAGGTAGAAGCGGTTTTTGGTCAACTTAAAAGCAATAATAAATTCAATCGATTCACAATGAAGGGATTAGAAAAAGTAACATTAGAGTTTTTACTAATGGCCCTTGGACACAACTTTAGAAAAATGAATGCATTCAAGGCAGACTTGCTAAAATTTGTTTTCAAAACCAAAATTCACACTTATCTAGCCTATTTTAAAACTAAAATTTGCCTTGTTAAAGTAACTCAAAGTTATTTTGCTATTATTTTTTCTTCAAAACAAAATAGCTTAAAAATAGCTACATAAAAAAAAGCTGTCCTTTTCGGACAGCCCCTTTAGGGATTTTATATCCTTTTAATTTATTAAGTTTTATATATGCTAAAAGTAATATTGACGCTATCAAAATTATATAAATCATCACTTGGATTCCATTCCATTGTCTTGAAAAATAATGCTTGAAATTTAATTCTTGTTTTATAAACCTAAAAAATCTTTCTATATCCCAACGTCTTTTATAAATTTCTATTATCTGCTCTGCATTAAATTCATTTTCAGGCAGATTACTTAAAAAAAGTATTTTTTCTCCATCTGACTTTAATATTCCTTCAACTAATCGGGCAAATTCAGAAGTAACAAGATTTTTTGAAAAATACTTTAAATAAAAACCTCAATTCATATTAATATAATTGAGGTTTTTTATTTTGTAGTAAAAATTATATGTTTTTATGATTTTTAAATTTGATATTTCTCAACAAGACGCACTTTTCCTATAAAGTATTTTTTTGAATACTTTACGCTGCTAGTTGTGTTTGATTTTTGTAAATTCTTCTTCCTATTTCTTTAGCATTAGCTGTATGTATTCCGAAAAAAATCCAAAGCATTTCACTTTTCTTGGTTCTAGCTTTTATCTTTCGTAAATTATAGTGCTCTTTTTCTTTGCCAAAACTACCTTCTAATCGAGTAGCTCTTTCTTTTTTAATTTCTGAGGCTAGCTTCTTTCTATGCTCTTCGTGTTTTCCAGCTTTTCCTTTTCTAACAAAGTCTGTTTGTATGTTATTTGTGGACGAAAAAGTTCTGTTTTTATTTGTGGCATAAATAGCATCAGCTCCAGTAATTCTTACTTTAGTTTTAGTTAGATTTTGTGCGCAAAATATACTGTTTTGAAATCGAGTTCCTTCGTTAAAGGCACGGTATTCTATATGTTCTATAAAATTGATTCCATCAATTTGAATTTTATTTACTTTTGCTCCAAATTCTACTTGTTTTACTTCTTTACCACGCACAATTGGGCGAATATAACTTTTATTTATGCTAACAATTCTATCGGGAACGCTTTTTCCTGTTGCAAAAATTTTTGATTGTTGTTGGTAAATAAGACGGATTATTCTGCGTTGTTTGCTGTATTTTGTGGTTGGCTCAAAGGAATATTGATTTTCAATTTTACTCAATTCTCCATTAAGTTTATATAATAATTTCAGAAGACCACGAGTCATTTTTGTTCGTTGCTTTGCTGTTTTTTTTCTTTTTCTAGAATACTCATTGTAGCGTTTACACCAATCAATATATTTGGTTCTTGGAAGTTTTATTTTTAAAATTCCACATAATGATTTCATTTGATTGTAATTCCACACAATACATTCCCAAAGTAGTTTCTCATTGGTAGGAAAACGCAACTCACTCTCATAACAAGTGGCATCTATCAAGACTTTGTCTAAATCATTCATATAAGGTAGCCAGCTTTTAGCTAATGTTTCTTGAACTTTTCGAACATCTAATTTTTTGGCTAATTCCATTCTTATTTGGCTAACTATTTTAAAATTTGTAAGCGGGGAATCTAGAGGTAATACAATATCACAAAAGTATTGCATGTAAACATTTCCGTTTAACAACTCGATTAGTTTAGCATCAGAACAACCATAATAGTTTTTTAGCATCATCAAGGCAATCTTACCTTTAGTACTAAAAATGCAATCTGGACCTTTTTTGCACGCTTTCAATTTAAAACTTTGAGAAAGTTCTGAAAAAGGTGTAGCTAGATGAATTTTACCTAAATCAGACTTTAGAAATTGCTCATAAAAAACATTAAAATCTTCATTGATAATATTTAAAGGCAATTTGTGCTGAAATTCACTTATTCGTATTATTTTTGACATACATATTTAAAAGAAAACCCCGTTTTTGACTCTTTTTGAGCATTCTCGGGGTTTGTTTCTTCTAAAATACAAATTAAATAACTGATAAGCAAGTATTTATTTAATTGTGAATGTGCCTAATCGGAAAATTGTTTCAGTTTTTTTACCATTGCAATAGAGATGTACTTTGCTGTGTTTTGTGAGACTAATTATTTCATTTTCAAAATTTAAAATAGTTTCTATACTGTCTTTTTCAACTTCATAGGCACATTCACAATTAAATAAATACTTGCTTATCAGTTATTTAATTTGTATTTTAGAAGAAATAAACCCCGAGAATGCTCAAAAAGAGTCAAAAACGGGGTTTTCTTTTAAATATGTATGTCAAAAATAATACGAATAAGTGAATTTCAGCACAAATTGCCTTTAAATATTATCAATGAAGATTTTAATGTTTTTTATGAGCAATTTCTAAAGTCTGATTTAGGTAAAATTCATCTAGCTACACCTTTTTCAGAACTTTCTCAAAGTTTTAAATTGAAAGCGTGCAAAAAAGGTCCAGATTGCATTTTTAGTACTAAAGGTAAGATTGCCTTGATGATGCTAAAAAACTATTATGGTTGTTCTGATGCTAAACTAATCGAGTTGTTAAACGGAAATGTTTACATGCAATACTTTTGTGATATTGTATTACCTCTAGATTCCCCGCTTACAAATTTTAAAATAGTTAGCCAAATAAGAATGGAATTAGCCAAAAAATTAGATGTTCGAAAAGTTCAAGAAACATTAGCTAAAAGCTGGCTACCTTATATGAATGATTTAGACAAAGTCTTGATAGATGCCACTTGTTATGAGAGTGAGTTGCGTTTTCCTACCAATGAGAAACTACTTTGGGAATGTATTGTGTGGAATTACAATCAAATGAAATCATTATGTGGAATTTTAAAAATAAAACTTCCAAGAACCAAATATATTGATTGGTGTAAACGCTACAATGAGTATTCTAGAAAAAGAAAAAAAACAGCAAAGCAACGAACAAAAATGACTCGTGGTCTTCTGAAATTATTATATAAACTTAATGGAGAATTGAGTAAAATTGAAAATCAATATTCCTTTGAGCCAACCACAAAATACAGCAAACAACGCAGAATAATCCGTCTTATTTACCAACAACAATCAAAAATTTTTGCAACAGGAAAAAGCGTTCCCGATAGAATTGTTAGCATAAATAAAAGTTATATTCGCCCAATTGTGCGTGGTAAAGAAGTAAAACAAGTAGAATTTGGAGCAAAAGTAAATAAAATTCAAATTGATGGAATCAATTTTATAGAACATATAGAATACCGTGCCTTTAACGAAGGAACTCGATTTCAAAACAGTATATTTTGCGCACAAAATCTAACTAAAACTAAAGTAAGAATTACTGGAGCTGATGCTATTTATGCCACAAATAAAAACAGAACTTTTTCGTCCACAAATAACATACAAACAGACTTTGTTAGAAAAGGAAAAGCTGGAAAACACGAAGAGCATAGAAAGAAGCTAGCCTCAGAAATTAAAAAAGAAAGAGCTACTCGATTAGAAGGTAGTTTTGGCAAAGAAAAAGAGCACTATAATTTACGAAAGATAAAAGCTAGAACCAAGAAAAGTGAAATGCTTTGGATTTTTTTCGGAATACATACAGCTAATGCTAAAGAAATAGGAAGAAGAATTTACAAAAATCAAACACAACTAGCAGCGTAAAGTATTCAAAAAAATACTTTATAGGAAAAGTGCGTCTTGTTGAGAAATATCAAATTTAAAAATCATAAAAACATATAATTTTTACTACAAAATAAAAAACCTCAATTATATTAATATGAATTGAGGTTTTTATTTAAAGTATTTTTCAAAAAATCTTGTTACTTCTGAATTTGCCTTCATATTTTGATGCTTTATAGATTCTAGTTACAAAATATTTTTGCTGATTTGAGAGTTCGACCATTTTCTTTCTCTCTTTCATTCCTCTGTCAAAAACAGCAATATCTTCCTTATTAGCAATATGATCCTTAAGAATATCACCTAAAGCTAAATCCTCGCTAATCATCTTCTGATCTTTATGAATTTTTACATTAAATGGTAACTCATTAAATCCAACTGTAAACTTTATACTATTTCTACCTTGTTCTCCTTTTTTGTTTTTACACCCATTCTGCATTCCAAAATGTAACAATGAAGCTGATAAACTAGTAATCGTTGAATCATACAAACTTAATCTTAATTTGTCTTTTTCATTGAGTTTGTCTTGAAAAACAGCAACAGTGTGATTGTATAATTTTTTAAAATATTCAACATTTATACTGCCAATTCTATCAGCAATACTGCTATGACTAACAGTTTTATCTTTTGGAATTTGAGCATACTTGCAAAAGAAATGATTTTCATAAAAATTTTCAAAGACCCTTGAACTAGCTCTGTTTTCATTCAAAATGCCAAAAACACAAAGTTTAAACAACTCTTTCCCTTTTAGTTTTTTTGCATTCCAATCAACCATTGTTTCTTGAGCAAAAAAATCAAGCTTATCCTCAGAAATATATCCCAATATTTCATTTACTCCAGTATTGATCTTCATTTTCTATATACGTTATTGATATGTAGAAAAGTAAAAATAACACTTTTTTATTACATATGTAAAAGTTCCTTACAGTCTTGGTCTCCCGACTTTGAGGTCTAAATATTTGGTCTAATTAATTCATTTTAATATAGTTTTCTAACTTAAGTTTAAGATTAAAGTAAATTTATAATAATTGTATATTTTCTTATCTTTAATTTCAAAGCAAACATTAGAATATGAAAGAGAGTTATGTAATAAGAGACCAAGAAAAAGCACATTTTATAACAACTACAGTTGTAGATTGGATAGATGTTTTTACAAGACAAAATTATAGAGATAGTGTTGTAGAATGTTTAAATTTCTGCATAAAAAACAAAGGAATGATAGTTTATGCTTATGTAATAATGAGTAATCACATTCACATGGTAGTGCAATCAAATGAAGGTGAATTATCAGATTTAATTCGTGATTTTAAGAAATTTACAGCAAAAACAATATTAGATAAAATTCAAAAGGAATCCGAGAGCAGAAGAGAATGGATGCTCGAACGATTTCAAAAAGCTACAGAAACACACACAAGAAACAAGAACTATCAGTTTTGGCAATATGGTAATCATCCAGAAGAAGTGTATTCAGAAAAATTCTTATGGTCAAAAATAGATTACATACACATGAATCCTGTACGATCAGGATTAGTTAAAAAAATAGAAGATTATATTTATTCTAGTGCAAGTAATTACATAAACAACGAAGGATTGGTTGAGGTAGAATTAGCAGAAATGCCTAAAGTAGATGCTTCAAAAGAATCTTCATTTATTAAGTATTTAAGTTAATGATTTTTTATAATTTAGCGCAAAGTCGGGAGACTTTGCGCAGATAGAAAGGAGTATGTTGAACAAATTTTAAGCAGCTCAAAAGTGAAAATTAATATTATCACTGAAATGAGCCCTTGTTCATCATGTGCTACAATTATTGTGAAATTTAATAGTTATAAAGCAATAACAGGAGCAGAAGCTTTATATAAAAGTGGTGTAATTTATCCTTAATTTTGAATATGATTGAAAAATATATAAAATTTTACAAATCAGTTAAACAATTTTTATTTGACTGTAATTTATCTTTGGATGACACTATTGAAGGTGAAAATATTGATGCTATATCTCAATTTGAAAAAGAGTATCAAATAAAATTTCCAGTATCAATTTATGCATATTTATTATACTTTGGGAAAAAGATAAACTTAAGAAATGTAGAAACTGAACAATTTTTTACATTAAAAAATGTGAAGCATGCAATGGATACTGCAGAAAATGGAAATTATAAAAGTATTTTGCAACGAAAAGATGGTTTGCAAGATTATTATGGAGATGATGGCGATATTAAATTAATATATAAAATTGTTGACATAGAAAAAATCATTTTTATAAATCAACAAGATTTTAGAGACGGGATTGGTTTTATTGATTGTTCTGATGAAAATCCTCATATTTACTATTTATTTCAAAAGGAATATTACTTAGGTGAAAATAAAACTTTTTCTAATTATATAAGAGAAACTTTATTTCAAATGATTCATAGTCGGTTTTATTCAGATGCTATATCTACTGAAAATTATACAGAATCTATGATTTATATGTTAAATGAAACAAAAAAAATAAATTTAGATAAAATTGATTGGGCAAAAGTTTACGCTAAATGTAAAGTTGAAAATATTTTATCAGATACTTTCTATAGAAATCAAAGGTTAAATTTTTATAAAATTATAGAAGAACGAGAAAAGCAAACAGGTTATATAATGACTGTAGATGAGTTTGAATGGGCATTTATTGATTATTTGAAAGAACAAGGTGTCTTGAATAAGATAATGGAGGAATGATTTAACTCCGCAAAGTCTCCCGACTTTGAGGTCTAGTAAGAACTGCTTTTAATTAATTTGCTATAAAAGAAGAATTTTAATTTATATAGTAGTTAAGTTTACGGTTTTTTATATTTTAGCTCAAAGTCGGGAGACCAAGACTGTAAGGAACTTTTACATATGTAATAAAAAAGTGTTATTTTTACTTTTCTACATATCAATAACGTATATAGAAAATGAAGATCAATACTGGAGTAAATGAAATATTGGGATATATTTCTGAGGATAAGCTTGATTTTTTTGCTCAAGAAACAATGGTTGATTGGAATGCAAAAAAACTAAAAGGGAAAGAGTTGTTTAAACTTTGTGTTTTTGGCATTTTGAATGAAAACAGAGCTAGTTCAAGGGTCTTTGAAAATTTTTATGAAAATCATTTCTTTTGCAAGTATGCTCAAATTCCAAAAGATAAAACTGTTAGTCATAGCAGTATTGCTGATAGAATTGGCAGTATAAATGTTGAATATTTTAAAAAATTATACAATCACACTGTTGCTGTTTTTCAAGACAAACTCAATGAAAAAGACAAATTAAGATTAAGTTTGTATGATTCAACGATTACTAGTTTATCAGCTTCATTGTTACATTTTGGAATGCAGAATGGGTGTAAAAACAAAAAAGGAGAACAAGGTAGAAATAGTATAAAGTTTACAGTTGGATTTAATGAGTTACCATTTAATGTAAAAATTCATAAAGATCAGAAGATGATTAGCGAGGATTTAGCTTTAGGTGATATTCTTAAGGATCATATTGCTAATAAGGAAGATATTGCTGTTTTTGACAGAGGAATGAAAGAGAGAAAGAAAATGGTCGAACTCTCAAATCAGCAAAAATATTTTGTAACTAGAATCTATAAAGCATCAAAATATGAAGTTGAAAAAGACAGTATAGAAACTATTTTAAATTTTGAAAATGAAATAATTAGTCTCACAAAACACAGCAAAGTACATCTCTATTGCAATGGTAAAAAAACTGAAACAATTTTCCGATTAGTTGAAGGAATATTAAAGTCAGATGGAGAAAAAATACTTTTTTTAAGTAATCTGCCTGAAAATGAATTTAATGCAGAGCAGATAATAGAAATTTATAAAAGACGTTGGGATATAGAAAGATTTTTTAGGTTTATAAAACAAGAATTAAATTTCAAGCATTATTTTTCAAGACAATGGAATGGAATCCAAGTGATGATTTATATAATTTTGATAGCGTCAATATTACTTTTAGCATATATAAAACTTAATAAATTAAAAGGATATAAAATCCCTAAAATGTCATTTTGCAATCAAATGCAAAATGACATTATTAATCAAATGATAATACACTGTGGTGGAGATCCTAATAAATTAATTAGTTTAAAAACTTGAAAAAGAAAGTTCCTTACAGTCTTGGTCGGGAGACTTTGCGCAGCGGGATAGGTTTTTTGCGGTGGATCCGTTGGCACGTTCATATGCACATAATTCACCGTATGCGTTTTCGGAAAATAGAATTATGGACGGTATTGAATTAGAGGGTAGAGAATTTTATAGAGTAGAAAAAATAAATCCTCAAACGGGAAAAAAAGATATAACAATTAAACTTCTTTTTAGAGTTGTAAAAGAAGGGGATAACTGGTTGAATTACAAGCATTTAACTAAGTAGTTTGAGTCATATGTTGAAAATTTATCTGGATATGATACAGAGGGTAATCATATTTCAATAAGCGCAGAATATAGTTCAACAGCCACTATTAATGCTAGGTTCGTAGATGTATTACCAAACGAATCAGAAACCACTACTAATAGCACAAAATCAGAACAAAAAACTCTACAGACTGCTTTTGGTTTTACGCCTGAAAGTCAGAAAGGAGATGTAGTAAGTGGTTCTGTCTATATAAAAACAGGCTCTGCATCAACTGCGAGAGAATTTGGGCCAAAAAACAATGCGTATGGTAATGGAGCTCGTAGTATAGCTCATGAGTTATTTGTACATTTAATCTCATTAATAAGTGAGAATGATGGAGAAGGAATTCCTATAGAAAATAATATATCTCAAAAAGGAGTAAAACTTACATTACCAGATTTGCTTAATAATTTATTTAATCCAAATGCATCCTCAAAACAAACTTCAGTTTTGGCAGCAGAACAATTATCACGAATTGATATGAATCTTAAAAAAAGCTTAGAAGCAGATAAATTAAATCCAGATAGAAATAAAGAAAATGATATACCAGTAAATCAAGATGACGTTTTAAAAGAAAAAGACTTAAAATAAAATGAAAAAAACACTAATAATGCTTGCGGTTTTGATATTTCTTATTTCGTGTAAACAACAATATATTATTATTGAGGAGACAGGTAAAGAGACAAATGAAGAAAATGAGCGACACTCAATAAACGGAGATTGGACGATGTTATTTATTAATTTTGATCAGACTATGGTAGGCAAAAACATTATTATACTCAATTATCAAAGACATAATGAAAAAATTGGAAGAGATTATTTTTATCAAAAAGGTATCTTAAAGACTGAAAATTGGTATAAAATAAATAGTGGCAGCCCTATAATGATAATCATAAACGGTCAAAAAATTAAAATTAAGGCTGAAAAAGCTTTTGATTATAGGTATTTATTAATATCAAAAACATCAAGAAATAAGTATCTATTAAAGTACACTAATGAAATCCAAATAGTTAATAATGCAATTGATGAACCTATAGAAGTAATTATAGATAACGGAATAATAAAGATCGAGTCCCCCTAGATAACTATGGTTTCCCCAGCTCCCCCAGATAACTATGGTTTAAGCAAATAATAATTGTTAAAATTTTGAACTATTTTTTATGAATAATTCAATATCTTTATCTTAGAAAAAACAATAGATCTTGCGAAGGGGAAGAAGAATTTGTCTTCTTTCCTTTCAAAAGAAAATATGTTTTTTATGTTTATGCTATTTGTCTACCAACTTTGCAGCTAGGGCTAAAATTTTAAGTTTAAAAAAAAGAACTTTTAGGATGTTTTTTTCGATTTGTTTAACTATGAAATAGAACAAAAGTTAGAATTAGAATATACAATATTTAACGAAGCATTTATATTTTTTGAAAGCCCATTAAAACCTTTTTTTGCTTCGATATTAGATAGCCATTATGATTTGTTAATAAACAAATCATATACTTAAATTACTTTAAGTTTAACATTATTAACCCCAGACCCGATAGCTAGAATTTGTAATCAGTACTCACAATGTAAGTCAAAAATACTTACTGTTATACAAAATTACAAAGCCGTATCAAAGCCGTATCAAAGCCGTATCAAAGCCGTATCAAAGCCGTATCAAAGCCGTATCAAAGTCGTATCAAAGCCGTATCAAAGCCGTATCAAAGCCGTACATAAGTTGAGTATAAGCCAACAAGTTATTTGTATAAATAAAAACCCAACACCACTACAGTACGAATCCAATTGTGTGTGGCTTAATTAAAAAGCCATATTTTGAAAATTAGCAACAATTATAAACATTTACGCAAGGGAGTTAAAGTAAAATATACTGGTCTTCTTTCTTTACTCCGTATATACTTAGTAGTAACCTCGATGACACTCCATACTTGTGGTACCCTAAGATAATAAGGAAAAGATGGAATTTAATTTGTTTTGGAGTAGAATTAGGCAAACAATTAGCTAATTCTATCTTGTCGGAAATAAATAGTTTAAAATTTAACCAACACGATAGTTCTACAGAATTCTTATTAAATAAGTATATTTCTTAAAAAGTGCAAACAATCTATAACTTTTTTAACAAAATATAAAGTATTGTTTGTTATTTGAAGTTAAATTTAGAGAAATGGCAAATGTTAAGAGCATCTTAAAAGTTAACATTAAATTAACATTGAAAAACGCATTTAGTATGAAATTTGCAAAAAAATCACATAACAGATGAAAATTTTTAATAAAGTAACATTTTTTGGGTTCTTTTTTCTAATAACCCTAACCGCTTTTTCTCAATCGAGAATTACAGGAATGGTTATTGATGATAGTTTCAATGAGCCATTACCAGGAGCAAATGTAGTTGTTAAAGGAACAAAAGACGGTTCAACAACTGGTTTTGATGGTAAATTCACAATTTCAACTACTCTTGCATCAGGTGAAGTAGTTGTTTCTTATTTAGGTTTTAAAACCAAAGTAATACCTTTTACCATAACTGGAGGAAGTATAAACTTAGGGAACATATTATTATCTAGTGATGAAAATCAATTAGAAGGAGTAGTTTTAGTGGGTACGGGAATTGTCGATTTAGCTTCTGATAGAAAAACACCTATAGCTGTTTCTACAATTAAAGCAGCTGAAATACAAGCTAAAGTAGGTACTGCTGATATTACACAAGCATTGGTAAACACACCTTCTGTTTATGTTGCAGGTCAATCTGGTGGTTTTGGAGATTCAAGAATTTCTGTTCGTGGTTTCCAACAAGACAATACAGCTTTCCTTTTAAATGGTCAACCAATAAATGGAATGGAAGATGGTAAAATGTACTGGTCTAACTGGTCTGGAATGGCTGATATTGCAAATGTTATCCAAATCCAAAGAGGTTTAGGGTCTTCTAAATTAGCAATTTCTTCAGTAGGAGGTACGGTTAACTTTGTAACAAAGGCTACAGATAAGAAGCAAGGTGGTTTTGCTTCTTTAGGGGTAGCAAATAATGACTATTTAAAGACTTTAGTTGGATATAATACTGGAGTAATGGAAAATGGTTTCGGAGCAAGTATTATGTTGTCTCATTGGCAAGGTGATGGATATAACTTTGGAACAAAAGGACAAGGACAAAATTACTTTATATCATTTGGTTATAAATTAAATGAGAAACATAATTTTAACTTTTTAATTACAGGTGCACCACAATTCCACGATCAAAACTTTTCTAAATCTATAGCTACTTATTTAGCAAAAGGCAGAAAATATAATGATAATTGGGGGACTCTTGATGGTAGTTATAAAACAGAAAGAAGAAACTTTTATCATAAACCGGTAGCTAATTTAAACTGGGATTTTGATATTAGTGATAGAACACAATTGTCAACTGTTCTATATGCGTCTTGGGGAAGAGGTGGAGGAACTGGTAATTATGGGACTAGACAGAGAACCGCTGATGGTCAGGTAGATTTTGATGCTATTTATGCTAATAATCAAGCTGCTAATGGACAAGGGATGTTCGGGAATAGTACTTATTTAATTCGTTCTTCAATGAATAACCATTCATGGTATGGTTTAGTGACAAATTTAAAGCATGATTTAAGTGATAATTTATCTTTAAATTTAGGTTTAGACTTGAGAACATATGAAGGTACTCATTACAGACAAGTAGGTAATTTCCTAGGATTAAGTAACTGGACAGAAACAAGATCTTTAAGAGGACAGAATCATTTATTAACAGCTACGACTGTAACTAATACAGTAACTGAGTCTTTAAGACCAGATGCATGGGTTGCAATGTTCGATTCATTAGGAGAGAACCAAAGAATTGATTATGATTATAGCGAAACTATTTCTTATGGTGGGCTTTTCGGTCAACTTGAATATGCAAATGATAGTTTTTCAGCATTCTTTCAAGGATCTATTTCAAATCAATCTCATCAAAGAGTTGATAGATACGACTATTTGACGGAGTTTAAAACGTCTGATAAAGTAAATAATATTGGATATAATGTTAAAGGGGGAGGTAGCTATAAAATAGGTGATGCTCATTCAATCTATGCAAATGCTGGTTACTATTCACGTCAACCATATCATGATAATATTTATCTAAATTTTACTAATGCTGTTAATCCAAATACTAAAAATGAAAAGATTTTAGGTTTAGAAGCAGGATATGGTTTTCAATCTAGTGTATTTTCTGCAAATTTGAATTTATATGCTACATCTTGGAAAGATCGTGTAGTTCAAAATTCAAGAACAGTTAGAAATAATAATGACATATTACCTAATGGATCATTAATCTTATTTACAGATCAAGGTGTAGAGCAATTTCATACTGGTGCTGAATTAGATTTCGTTTTAAGACCAACGTCTAAGCTAGATATTAAAGGTTTTGCTTCTTATGGTAACTGGTTATATCAGGGAACTTCATTAAGAACTGAAACGGATGAAAGTTTAAATGTATTGAGAATTACGAATACAGATGTAGATGGTGGAAAAGTTGGAGATGCTGCACAAACAACTTGGGGACTTGGTGCAAAATATGAAATCTTTGAGAGATTTTCTATCGATGCAGACTGGAGAAATTACTATAACTTATATGCTAATGTTGGAGCAGTAAAAGAAAATTTAGAATTACCTAGTTATGATTTAGTTGATGCCGGAATTTCATATAAATTATATACAGGTAAAGAAAAGAAAAATTCTGTTAATTTTAGATTAAATATGAATAACGTTTTTGATAGAGTATATCTTTCAGAATTAAATAGTAATCAAAAAGCAGTAGATGGTGACGATACTTTTAAAGGAATAAAGACTACTAATCAAGGTTATTTCGGTTTAGGAAGAACTTGGAATTTTACTTTAAGATATAATTTTAATTAATCAGAATTAAAATATTTATAAAACCGTTTAGCAAAATTTGTTAAACGGTTTTTTTTATTTAGTATCTTTGTCTCACACACATTATAAATTTACAACCATGTATAAAGTATTACAACCAGCACATTCTTTTTTTGCTTACATTGTTTTAGCAGTCCTATTCTTCGCTTCTCTAAATGCAATCATAGGAATAACAGCTAAAAAAAGATTTTCCGATAAAGATTTGAGAATTTCTCTTTTTGCAATGATTTTAGCTCATATGCAATTATTAATTGGATTAATTTTATATTTCATTTCTCCATTAGGTTCAGGTTCCTTGGGACAAATGAAAGATTCGGCTTTAAGATTAACCTCTTTGGAGCATCCGTTAATTAATATCATTGCACTTGCTCTAATTACTATTGGATGGTCTAAACACAAAAAAGAGGAGAGTAATAATGGTAAATTCAAGAAAATTGCTGTTTTTTATACGTTAGGTTTCCTTTTAATTATGTCAAGAATCCCTTGGGCAAATTGGTTTAATTAATTTGGTATGTTATTTGTTATATGAGAAGAAAACCAAAAAAGCATGAAATTATCTACTAAAATTATAAGTGTTTTATTTCTTCTTATTTTTATAAGTAGTTTTACTAATGATCGTTCAAAACGATTAGTTAGTAAAACTATTCTTTTTGATACAATAAGAAAAGATTCTATTGTGCCAGATACTGTTGTTCAAGATACTCTTGTAAAAGACTCGTTAGAAGTAAAATATGAACCTTTCAAAAAAAATGTTCACGCTTCTTATTATCATGACAAATTCAATGGTAGGAGAACCGCTAGTGGACAAAAGTTTAATAACAATCTTTATACAGCTGCGCATAAAAAATTAAAATTCGGAACAAAGTTAAGAGTAACTAACGTTGTAAATGGAGCATCTGTTATTGTTACAGTCAATGATAGAGGACCATTTGTAAAAGGGAGAGAGTTAGATTTGTCTAAGAAAGCATTTATGGAAATTGCCAAGAACAAAAACAGAGGTTTTTTGAATGTGGATGTGGAAATTGTTAAAGAATAAAAACCAACAATAGCCGATTTTTATTCTTCAGACTACAACAAATCTTAATTTGGTTAAAGTGAGCTCCAATACTTATATGGATTTTTGCTTAAATAGGCATTATAGTAGCGTTCGTCACCAGTAACTTCTTTTCCAAGCCATACTGGTTTTTCAAAAACTTCATCTTCGCTTGTAAGTTCAATTTCGGCAATTATTAAACCTTCATTTTCATCATTAAAGACGTCTATCTCAAAAACATGTGAACCAATAATGACTTCATGTCTAATTTTATCAATTTTCCCTTTTTCAGAAAGTTGTAATAACTCTTCGGCATCTTCAATTGAAATTTCTTTTTCCCATTCCAATCTGCTCATCCCAGATGTATTACTTATTCCTTTAATAGTTAGATAGCCACAATCTCCTTTAATTCTAATGCGAACGGTTCTTTCTGGGTGACTTGACAAATAGCCTTGAACGATTCTGTTTGACTTGATTGCCTCTTTTAAAAAAGCATCAGAATTTACTAAAAACTTTCTTTCTATTTCGATCATTTGTGTTCTTAAATTTTATAATTTCGACTAAAATAAGAAATGATTTTTTAAAATAACTAATTCATTCAATTTATGAATGTAAGGCATCAATTTCAAAAAAGTTTAACTGTAAATGAGTTGTTTGAAAATCATTTTAAAAGTAATTTATATGCAGACAATGAGTTACTTTTTCTAATTGATTTAGTGCATGTTTTTAGACCTAAGAGAAAGAACTTAAATACGCCTGTTTCAATACAGCAATTAATTATCTTCCTTGAGGAATATCCTGAGTATGTTTTTTTGCTTAAAAAGTATCTTAAAACGCTTATTAAGAAAAATAAATTCTCTCGACTATTATCAGATTCTGGAATCATAAGTGATAATCAATTTTTTAAAGAAGTTAGAACACGTCTCTTTGATAAATTTTTGCCTTTTCAACCAGAAAAAGATACTTTACAATATGTTTTAAATCAGGTTTTTTATCTTAGTTCCGATCCAATTTGGATTGATGCAATTCCCTATGATGAAATTGTTTTCTTGTTTAATCTATTAGGCTTTGAAGATATTTATAGAACTGTAAAAAACGAAACTGCCTTGTCTGAAATCATTGTTGCAATGCAACTATTAGCCCAGCGAATGAGCGGGAGAGCATTGGAAAATGAAGTGATTAAAATGGTGCCTGAATATTCTAACCTTGACAGTCCATTTTTAGCGTTGGAGAATGAGTTAAACCAATTAGAAACAAATGTAAGGAACTCAAAACACCATTTTGTAGAAAGCAATGATTTGTTTATAAAACAATTTTTTATGTTTCATAAACAATGTAATGGTTATATAGACAAAGCCTTTTTTAATAGCTCTAAATATGGGATTACACTATCTGTCAATCAAAGTTTGTTGCGTATTCGTCAGCAATTAGAGCGATTGAAGGAGTTAATCATTTTGATCATTGTGGATAATGAAAAGGATAAATTGAAAAACAGCATTTCAATATTACAAATGTTAATAAAGTACAATTGCTATAAAAATAACATAAGAAGATTACTAGCAGAGAGTACACAGTTAGTTTCATATGAAATCACACAACATACTGCAAAATCGGGACAAAAGTACATAACAGATGGGTATAAAGAATACTTTAAAATGTTCTATGCAGCTTTGGGTGGTGGGGTAATCGTGGGTTTTCTTTGTGTTTTTAAATTATTGTTTTCAAAACTTCAAGTATCAGCTTTTAGTCATGCTTTTCTATATAGTTTTAATTATGCATTTGGTTTCGTTATAATATTTCTATTAGGGTACACTCTGGCTACAAAGCAACCAGCAATGACCGCAGCAACGATTGCACAAGCCTTAGAAGAAGGAATGAAAAAGCAATTTAACGTAGTTGATAAACACAAAAGCTTCGCTAAATTATTTGCTCGAATTTTCCGAACTCAGTTTATTGCATTCGTAGGTAATGTTTTAATTGTTTTTCCAGTCGCCTTGTTAATAGTCTGGTTTTTTGATTTTTTATCAGGACAAAATATAGCGGCCTCTAAATCAGAGAAATTAATCAGCGATTTAAATCCAATTCATTCATTAGCTCTCTTTCATGCTGCCATTGCAGGAGTTTTTTTATTTTTCTCTGGAATCATTTCAGGAAGTGTTTCAAATAGAAATAAACATTTTCAAGTAGCCTATAGAATTCAAGAAAATCCGTTTTTAAAGCAAACTTTTGGGATTTTAAAAACACAAAAAATTTCAAATTGGGTCGATAAAAACTGGGCAGGAGTAATATCCAACATGTGGTTTGGTATTTTTTTAGGTAGTGTTGGCTCTTTAGGTGTTTTCTTAGGGTTGAATATTGATATTAGACACATTACTTTTGCTAGTGGAAACCTTGCTTTAGCATTATATGGAGCGGGATTTAATATCGATTTTTGTACGGTTGTAATAGCTGTCATTGGAGTGTTTGGTATTGGGTTCATTAATTTTATGGTGAGTTTTACCTTGTCACTGTTGCTTGCATTTCGATCTAGAAATATACCCTTATCTGAACTCAATTTGCTCAACAAATCTATTTGGAGTTATTTTAAGAAAGCGCCACTTAATTTTTTCTTTCCATTAAAAGACAAAAATTAGTTATTCTGTATAAATATCTTATAATTTTGTGATTATGAGTGATGTTGTTCAATATCGAAAAATTATCCATATAGATATGGACGCCTTTTATGCCTCTGTAGAGCAACTTGATAATCCCGAACTAAGAGGGAAGCCATTAGCAGTGGGAGGGAACGAACTAAGAGGAGTTGTAAGTGCTGCTAGTTATGAAGCACGTAAATTTGGAGTGCGTAGTGCAATGAGTGGAGTGCAAGCAAAACGTTATTGTCCAGAATTACTTTTTGTACCACCTCGTTTTGACAGATACAAAGAAATCTCAAGAAAAATAAGAAAAATTTTTTTAGAATATACAGATTTAGTTGAACCATTATCATTAGATGAAGCCTATCTCGATGTAACAGTAAATAAAAAAAACAATCCAAGTGCATCATTAATTGCTCAAGAAATAAGAAGAAAAATCTACGAAGAAGTAGGATTAACAGCCTCAGCAGGAATATCGATTAATAAATTTGTAGCAAAAATAGCTTCAGATTACAACAAACCCAACGGGCAAAAAACAGTAAACCCAGATGAAGTTGAAGCATTTTTAGAAAAATTAGATATTAAAAAATTTTATGGAGTTGGCAAAGTAACAGCAGAAAAAATGTATCAATTAGGTATTTTTACAGGTTTCGATTTAAAGCAAAAATCACTTGAGTTTTTAGAAAAGCATTTTAGTAATAGTGGAAGCTATTATTATTTAATATGTAGAGGCATTCATAATAGTCAGGTGAAACCAAATAGAACCATAAAATCAGTAGGAGCTGAGCGTACATTTTTCGAAAATCTATCTTCCGAGGTGTTTTTGGAGGATAAAATAATTAGTATTGCTAACGAATTAGAAAAGCGATTAAAAAAAAGTAAAATAGCTGGAAAAACAATAACACTTAAATTGAAATATTCCGATTTTTCATTGCAAACCCGAAGCAAAACCTTACCCTATTATATTTCTGATAAAAACTTAATAATTGACATTGCAAAAGAATTATTATATCAAGAGCGATTAAAAAATTCTGTACGATTGTTAGGATTATCATTGAATAATTTAAACAATCGAGAAAAAAAGAAAACTAGCGAACCCATTCAGAAAAGTATTTCAGTACAATTGCAATTTGATTTTAAAGAAAAGTAATTATTTTGTGTAATTTTTTACCTATATTTGAGATAACAAAACGTTCTTAAAAATAGCCTGAAAAAACACCAAAAAAGAGTGCGAAAAATGTCAAAAAGTGCCAAAAAGTGCATTTTTTTGAGGTTTTAGACAGCTGTTAAGTATTGTAAATAGTATCAGTATAGCAATTTTGACTACTATCCTTTTGGTCAGTTACTGCCTGGAAGGCATGGAAACAGCAAAGAATACCGTTACGGGTTTAATGGAATGGAAAAAGATGATGAAATTAAGGGTATTGGGAATAGTTATGACATGTCTGCTAGAATGCTAGATCCTAGGGTTGGAAGATGGTTTTCGGTGGATCCGTTGGCTAGAAAAATGAGTAGCCACTCACCATTTAACTATGCTTTTAATAATCCACTTTATTTTATTGACCCAGATGGATTAGAGCCAATTGAAAATGGTGATCCAAAAAAGAAATTTATTTCAAGTACAGGCTTTAAATCTATTTTGGTTAGTTTTCAGTTTGCAAAAACTTCAGAAGGAGTAAAACAAAGATATGGTCAACAAACAGTTACTTCTCATGTTGATAAAGCAACTAGGTACAAAATAACTAATGATGATGGTAGTGAAGGTACAGTATATAGAAGAGAGCTTTATTCAACCAGTACTGTTATAAATATTAAAGGACTTATAGGTAAAACCTATAAAACAAGTTTTATTGGCGAAACAACTACAGACGCAAATGGAAAGGTTATTTCAAATGACATTTTTACTAATAAGATTGAAGAAATAAGTTTTTATAATGCTCCCGAAGATCATAGAATAATTTCATATGCTGCGGGAAAACATGTTAAGACTAGTGGTATCTCACCGGCCGAAGCGTTTCATGATGCTGTAGAAGGCCCTATATCTAATATTGGAGAGGCAGCTACAATTATTGGTGGGGTGTCTGGATTCGTAGCTTCTAGAACTAATGGCAACCCAATTATAGTTGGTATTTCAACAGCTTCTACTATTATAGGGCTAGCAACTGTTGCTGCGACATGGACAGTTGCAGGTGTTAAGCCTGATGATATTACTTTTGTTCTTAAAGATCAAATGTACAAAAATCATTCACTTAATAAAACAAGTTTAACTAGAACTCCAGAATGGGGAAATACAGAATGAAAATGAAATATATAATTCTTAAAATAGTAATAATTCTATTAATTATTAGTTGCAAACCTAGTGTTATGGAATGTGATATGGAAAAGCTTTATAATGTTAATTATCGAAAAAAAATGAATCTACCAGTATTAGATGGCTTTGTACAAGAAGAAAGTGAAGATTGGAAAGTTATATTGAAAAATAAAAACAATACAAAAAATAGTTATTTATACGAGTCAGTATTCATTTGTAGAAGTCAAGGCGAATTTTTTACATTTATTCTCGATAGTACAAAGTGTCTAAGGGTTGATTATGGTCACTTTAGTAATGATATTTCGGATAATATACATATAGATTCTTTGGGAGTTAATGATAAAAAGATAAGTATTGAAGACTATAAAAAAATAATTAAAAAGTATCCTTCTTTGCAATTACCGCTCCCGCATTCTATGACTAAAAACAAACCCGATCGCGCAGATATGCACAAACGTTAGCGCAGAATTGCATTCTGTGCCCATAAAGAATATAAAAAAAACAAAGCCACTTTACTGTGGCTTTTGTTGTTTTATAGCGTAGCTGTAAAAATTAAGAATATGCTTTTTTAGCATTATAATCACGAATTACGGTATCAATAAGATTAAAGAGCATATCTTGAATAGTAGTATCTAGTTTTTGAATATCCAGTATTCTTTGTATTGCTTTTTTATCAAAAGTAGCGTTAACACCTTCACCCACTAAAAAATCTAGGCTTACTTCAAAAGCATCGGCTATCTTTTTAGCTACGTCAATAGATGGAGAGGCATCACCTCTTTCATATTTACCTACCATTACTTGAGAGATACCAGTTTTGTTAGCTAAATCAGCTTGTGACCACCCCTCTCCGAAGAGTTCTAATAAAACGCACACGCTCTACGATGGTCTCCCGACCTCGTAGCACAATATAAAAACAAGAGGTTGTCCTAAAAGTAAAAAATCGACACATATTTGTCACTTGGACATTAGGAAGAGTATCATAATCAGTGTTATGTGATTTTTCCCTTTGGTCGAGATGACAAGATTACTGACTTTTAGGACTGCTTCTTTGTTGTTTTATAGGTTAGCTATATTGTTTTGCAGATAATCTTTAAAGCGTTTTTTAGAAACAAAAGTTTCAATAAGTTTAAGAAGTATTGTTTTTTCTTCTAAATCAAGTTCATTAATAAGTTGGAGTTGTTCTAATGTGGCTTTATCCCCCGATAACTATGGTTTTACCAAATAAAAAATGTTAAAGTTTTTAGTTATTTTTTGCGAATAATTCAATAACTTTATGTTGGAAAAATACAAATAAGTCTTTTTCAAAAGAAAATTTATTTGTTTCTTTTTTAAGCTACTTTTCTTTCATATAGTTTATTATCTCTTAAACAAGCACAAACTCTATGGATTAGCTTATTTCTAATATTGTTTATTACTAACATTTTGTTTTTTCCTTCAGCTACTTTTCTTTCAAAGTAGTCTTTCAACTCTCCTTTTGCAGTGATAGAAGAAAGTGCACACATATGCAATTGTTTTTTAAGTGTTTTATTAGTCATATAATGGACTTTTGGTTTGGCTCTTACACTCTTTCCAGAGCTGTATTCAAATGGAACTACACCACAATAACAAGCTAATTGCCTTGGGTTCTCATACATTGTGAATTCATTTGTAAAATAAATTAGCAACAAAGCGGTTACTTTTCCAATTCCTATAACTGAGGTTGCTTTTTCAAATAAATTAGAAAGTTTTTCATCATCTTCGATGACTTTATCTAATTCTTTTTCAATGTTTTTCAAATCTTTTTCTATACCTTGAATTGTTGATTTGGAATACTTTTGACTTAATTTAGCCAATTCTGGTTCAAACTCTTTCAACTCATTAGTGTTTTTGATTAGCAATGCTTTTGTCTTTACCAAATGATCTCTAAGAGTAAGCAGTTTACGTATTTTATCAACTATTTTTCTATGAGATTGATAAAACTGTGCTTCCTCATGGTTTTTCATTGCATAATAAGCAATTCTATGAGCATCCACTTTATCATTCTTCCCTCTTTGAACACCTAAACTGCGAATGATTTTTAATGACATCTCAACCCAAACAGTGAATTCTTTTGCAAGTAAATGTTGAGTGATGATTTTACCATACAAACCTGTGTGCTCCATACAAGCTAAGGTGTTTTCTGCATTAGACTGATAGGATTTTAACCAATTAATCAACTCTTTTAAACCTTTGCTATCATTGGTAAACTGATTATGAATAGTGTTATTTCTATCACTATTCAAAATTACTACTGCATCAAAATATTCTTTTGACACATCGATTCCTAGAAAATTACTAAATTTACTCATAGAAAAAGATTTTAATGTTAGCAACCAAACTATTGAATCTTCTATCGAAGCCTTAATAATAGTCCTTTAAGACTGAATAACTATTTGATGCTGATTCAATATAAACTGACAAAGTCCTGATCTGGGGATAAGTCTTAAAACTTTGCGGCGCGAATGGTTTACTTTGTCAGTTTTGGTTGTTATTAAATTTACGAAATTATCAAAGAACAAATCTAAAGGCTGGTCCGAGCGTCTCTAAATAATTGGTAATGCTACCGCGAGCTTCTAGCTCCGAAAATAGTATATATGGTTCCTAATCCAGATTTGATTAGGGACGATAATCTTTTATCAAAAAATTTAATCATGCCAGGGCCGTTTCCTTATCGTTTGCAAGGGGCTAAGATTATTGAATCTCAAATATTGCATATTAGAAGTGACTATCAAAATGGCAAATTGAATAGAGAAAATATTGTTGGTGGCAACACTAAATGGGGCGATTTAGAAACAGATACTCCGTCATATTATTTTAAATATTTACCTTTATTAAAAGCTCAACAATTAATTCAAAAAAGATAAATATATGAAGACTTTCCTGTTTTGTTTTATTATTAACAATAGTTTCATGTAACAAAACTATACAAAGACAAAACGCTACAAATGAATCAAATTTTACTAAAATAGATGATTTTGATCCAATCTGTGGAGATAGTGTTATTTGGCACATTCATTTACAAGGTGGTTTTAAGAGAGATACAGTTCAGTTTGTAATCAATAAGAATACATTTCCTAATAATATTTCTAAATCAAAATTGATTGCATTAAGTGGCAATAATGAATGTATTAATATTTATCTATCTTGCTATAAAAAAGAAGAAAAAACTAATATTTTTTTTAAAATATATGCCTCGTTTCACATTATTTAAAGAGTTACATGAAAATAGTGAGAATCAAAATTAAAAATTATAATTAATAAAAAAAAATATAGACTTTCAATCTTCTTTAAACTATTATCGTTTTTTTGGTTTAAATTATGATTCTTTGAACCATAGTTTAACTGTATTGAAAAATAAATCTTGTTTTGAATGTAGGTAGGCAAATTCCTGAGCTAAGTGAAACCCTATCTCGCAGATATGCACAAACGTTAGCGCAGAATTGCATTCTGTGCCCGCAAAATATATAAAAAATACAAAGCCGCAGTTTTTTTGTTTTTATAGACTTTTTCTGTATAAACCTGTGTGCCAGCTACAAAACACCCACAAGAATCTGGAGTCAGGAGACCTCGCAGAGCGTGTGCGTTTTATTTAGAACTCTTCGGAGAGCATTTGCCAAATTAATTCTTTAATTCATCATTATTCTATATTTTTCTTGTAAAAAAACAACTATTTCATTTGGAACAATTAAACTCGTCTTTATTAAACCTGATTTTTTATCAAATTCAATTTTTAGTACTGATTTTTTTATGTTATTATCCTCTTTACTGATGGTTAAATTATTTTTAAAATTTTCATAATCTGCGTTTTTGATTAATAGTGAAAATTGTTCATAATCTTCTTTAATTAAATATATTCCATATTTGAAAAGATTAATACTTGTAATATCTTCAGTTTTTAAATCTTTGCAATTAAGTGCTAAATCAATGTAATCTAAAGCTTGATTAAATGATTTTTGATTAAATAAAACTATTGCTTTTAAGAAATAGGGTAAATATTTGTCAGGTTTTGACAATAACCGTTTGTCTAAGTATTCAGTTCCTTTTTTAAAATCATTGCAAAAAAATAAAGAAGTATAAAGACCATCTATTACCATGTCTTCATAAGCAGCATTACATTTAATCGCTTTTAAGGAATTACTGATGACTTGTTTATACATTCTATTATTATATTCGTACTCCAATACTTTACTATAATATTCAGAATTGCATTTCTCTATTTCAATAATTTTTTTATAATCATTATAAGCATCTTCTAATTGATTATTGTCTTCAAAAACAATAATCCTATTTTTAATATTCTCAATTGTATATTCCTTTTTAATAATTTTGTCTAAAACAGATATACAAGATTCATACTTTTTTCTATTGTAGTAATATTTAGATAAGCGAATAAGTAACGTTATATCCTGCTTGTTCTCATTTATACCTAGTAATAATATGTTTTCTGCCTCATCAAATCTATCTGAAACAAACAACAAATCGAAGAGAAGATGATATTTTTCAACATCATTCCGAGCTAACTCAAGATATTTTTTTAAATAAAATATAACATTATCATTGTCATTAAGTTGACTATAATAAAAAACAATTTGTAAAATTATTTTTTTAGAATTGCCAAAATCACCTTCTAGCGCTGTTTTTAAAATTTTAAGGCATACTTCTCTTTTGTCAAAACATTCCATACATAATTTCGATGCGCATAAAAAAAGTTTTCTGTTTTAGGATTTATCCTTTCGGAGTAAATCTCTAGTGTTTGTTCAACACCAACACAGTCTGATTTTTGAAGATACAAATCGACTTTTTGAAGATAATAGTTCTCATTTAAACTGTCAATTTGTATAGCAAAATCAATAGACTCTATTGCTTTGTCATATAATTTTTCACTCATAAATTTTTTTGATTGTAAAAAAACTTCTCTGCTTTAAGATAGTCTTGAGCCTTTGTTGGTAAGCAAAAAAGGACAATTACTAATAGATTAATTATTTGTTTCATTATTCTTTTTATTTTCATCAAATTCCTTTTTGTTTTTCCTGATTACTGACGACTTATATTGAGACACTCCTATTTTTAATGCTTTATCTAAAAGAGTAGGCTTTGTCGGTTTAGTAAGTTTTATCATTGCACTATTAGCTGTTTTTTCAAAAATTGACAATTCACAATTACTTTCAGGACTTGGGAGTGTCAACTGGAAAAGGTAATGGTATCTTAAGATCTTATGGTAACGGTGTTTCTGGTTTGTCGAATGAAATCACTGATGAAAAAGGTATTTTAAGACCAAAAAGCCAAATTGGTTTTTTTAATAAAAGAGACTCAGAAACATCAAAAGAATCAAAATTAGTTGATATTAAATTTGGAGTTGAACTAATGAATTTACCTGTATCTGTTATGTAGCTAAAAGGAAGAGGATCAACTAATGTAACTCCAATCTTACGATTAATAAGTCCTATTATAAGCTGGTTATCATTAACATTATAACTTGCACCTAACCCTAAATTCTTAATGCTACCATGATTTGGCACAGATGTTTCGTTTAAAATATTTAAAGGATTTGACATACGTGAATTAAATAAATCAACTCCCGCAAATTTGCCTGAGATTTTAAGATCTAAATTAACAGTATGAGTATAAGATAATGTAGGGTTTGCAGCTGCATTAAATTTAAACCCACCCTTTTGAGTATAAATAGCATTAAACCCAGCACTAAAATTCTCAGTGGTATGTACGTAAAGTGCTTTATATGTAAAATCTTTCATAGAAATATCTTTAAAATTTGTTGGGAAAATTACTTGAATCAAACCAACATTCTTTAGTTCTCCAGTTTCTGCCCCCTCTAATTCAATCATATCTATAACACGATTTCCACTAAATTGATATGGTGAATAAAATGGATATTCTCCTGTCAACGGATCTCTTGCAAAAAACCTACCCACTTACCCACTCGTGGGTCGTGCATTCTAAACGTATAATTTAAAGAATTTCCTGGTCCTTTTAACTCGTCATCTTTTTCTTGTCCTTGGAAGCCGTAACGGTAGTCATTTCCAGTGCTGGTGCGTCCTGGCAAGGTCATTCCAAAAGGATAGTAGTCAAAATTGCTATACTGATACTATTTACAATACTTAACAGCTGTCTAAAACCTCAAAAAAATGCACTTTTCGGCACTTTTCGACATTTTTCGCACTCTTTTTTGGTGTTTTTTTAGGCTATTTTTAAGAACGTTTTGTTATCTCAAATATAGGGATTTTTTTAAGTAGTCTGCTTTTCTTTAGTCCTTTTTTTGTGATTTGAAAGTTGTTTGGGTTTGTGGGGTTTGAAACTTCTTATGAAATATTCGAAAATTTAATTAGCATTTCTTAATAGATAAAAGGTCGCTCAATTTTTCATCGAGCGACCTTTTTTATAAAGTATTAAAAAATATTATTTTTTAATGAACTGTTGTGTTTGAACAATATTATTATTAATCAGTTTTAAGAAAAAGACTCCGCTTTTTAAATCACTTACATCTATGCTTGATCCATTTAGTTTTCCTTTTTTAACTATTTTACCTGAGTAATCAATAATTTCAAAAGGAGCTTCATTTAATTTGATTTTTGAATCATTAATATTCAAATAATTTTCAACTGGATTTGGATAAATTATTAAAAGAGATGCATCACTCAAAGTGTTATCTTCTTTAACTGTTGCAGATGCAGCAATGTTTACCGTATAATCTTCCACTTGACCATATGTGAATGCTTCACATGAAGTTGGAACTCCATTGTATTTCATTGAAACTCTCATTCTTGTTGTTCCTAGATTTGCATTGGCAGGTATAGAAATTGTTCCGCTTACTGGTGTGTTTTTTGATGCACCAATTGTAATTACCTGTTCTCCTGAATCTAAAAAATCACCATCTTGATTAAAATCGATCCAAACCGCATAAGCTTCGTCATAAACAGTTCCTGTCCATAAGGGTGTAATGGTAATCGTTTGTGAAGCCCCTCTAGTAACTGTTGTAACCTGAGTAGTGAAGTTCTCATAACCAGCTGTTCCTGTAGAAGAATTATCTATATTTCCATAAACTACTCTTGCAATTCTTTCATCATTAGTATTGTTTCCTTGTGAAGTACAATAAGATACTGTGTTTGCTAGAGTTGTTATGTTCAATATATTGCTTGCTACCGAAGTGTTTCCTGCTGCATCTTTTGCTCTAACTGTAAAAACATAATTTGTTGCTGGTGACAATCCTGTTACTGCATAAGAGGTAGAAGAAGTGTTTCCTAATATGGCTCCATCTTTATAAACTTCATAACTCGTTACACCAATATTATCTGTTGCACCTGACCACGTTAAATTAGTAGCTGTCTGTGTAGTTCCAGCTGCGGAAACTGTTGGAGCTGTTGGAGCTGTCGTGTCTGAGGTACCTGCTTCAATAACTACTGTATAATCTTCAACTTCTCCATATGAAAATGCTTCACAAGAAGTTGGGACTCCATTATATTTCATTGAGACTCTCATTCTAGTTGCTCCATTTACTGCAGAACTTAAAATAGTAAAGCTTCCTGTTGCAGGTGTAGCCGTACTTGCTGCTTTACTCCATACTAATTCTCCTGCATCTTCAAAACTGCCGTTTTTATTATAATCAATCCAAACAGCATAACCTTCACTATAAACAGTTCCTGTCCAAGTAGGTGTCACAGTTATAGTATAATTTGTTCCTTTACTAACCGTTGTAGAGATGTTAGTAAAATTAGTGTAACCATTATTCCCGTTTGAAGAGTTATTGATTGTGTTAAATTCTACTTTTCCAATATACTCATCTGTAACGCTATTCCCTTTGCTGTTGCAATAAGTAGGGTCTGAAGTTCCGTTTTGTGTAGTGACTGTTGCAGTATTACTCGTAGTGGAAATATTCCCAGCTGCGTCTTTTGCTTTAACTGTAAAACTATATGTTGTCGCCGGTGTTAACCCTGTAACTGCAAATGAAGTTGAAGTAGCTGTTCCAATTTTTGTGCTTCCTTGGAATACATCATAGCCTGTAACCCCAACGTTATCTGTAGAAGCTGTCCACGATAAATTAGTTGAGCTTTGAGTTGTTCCAGAAGCAGCTAAATTTGTTGGTGCAGTTGGTGCTGAAGTGTCTGATGAAGCTGTTAATCCTGTTCTCCAAATTCCTCTTCCATAAGTTGCCGCTGTTAGATTATTATCTACATAATTAATTTCTAAATCTGTGACAGAAACGTTTGGTAAATTAGTGTCGAAAATTGCCCACGAGGACATAGAATCGTCTTTGTAATAAACGCCTAAAGTTGTTCCTAAATAAAGTGTGTTTGTTGGATCTTGAGCTTGATGCACAATTACATTTTTTCCAATCGATGGTAAACCCGAGCTAATACTCGTAAAAGATGAACCTCCATTGGTAGATTGATAAACCTGCCCACTTGTTCCTTGAGTTACTGCATAAACTATTGAGCTATTTGATGAATGAACACGAATATCTTTTACTGTTGTTGGGAAAGTATAAACAGAAGAGAAATTTACCCCTTTGTTAGTACTTTTATATAATGTACTACCATCTGAGACATACATTATATTATCATTCGAAGGATCTACAATTACGTTTTCTACATTACTAGTAAAGCTTGTTGTGCTACCAACCCATGATGTACCATTTAATCTATATACTTTTTTATAACCCGCAAAAACTTCTCCAGTTGAATTAATAACTAAAGGAGTTACCCAATTTCCACTTTCACCGCTTGGTTTATTAATTGTAGAACTAAGGCTACTTCCCGCATTTGTAGAAACATATAAGCTTCCTCCATTTTGAATAAACCCGTAGAATTTATTACTATTTGTTGGATCTACCCCTGTATCCATTCCGTCTGCACCGTAATAATTCTTCCATTGGTTACTGCTGTAAGCATAGCCTCCATTATCTTGCAAGCCTCCAACCATCTTATCAGAAGATTGTTTTGAAACTGCAATCTTATAGAACTGACTAATTTGCAAACCGCTTGTTTTGTCTGTGAAAGAACTCCCATTGTTTGTAGATTCATAAATTCCACCATCACTTCCACAATATAACACATTTCCATAATATCTTAGAAAATGAATGTCTGCATGAGTGTATGTTGCTGCGGTTGGACTACTCCAGTTGTTAACTTTTGTAAACGAAGCTCCTCCATTTGTTGTTTTCCAGATGTTTAAACAGCCCGTAAAAACTAAATCTGCGTTTGTAGGAGAGACTGCTAGTGCAAGATCATACCATGCTTGTGTGCTTTCAAAAATATTTGTAGTTGCTGCAGTTTTTGTAAAAGAACCACCACTATTTGTTGATCTATACAATCCTTGAAAACCATACCCTGTAGTTGCACTTAATAAATATACATAATTTGAATTAGCAGGTGTTACATCGATTATTAAACGACCTGAACTAGAAGGTAATCCTGAAGTAACCTGTGAAAAGGAATCTCCTGAATTTGTTGATTTATAAAAAGCGTTTGTTGTTACCGCATAAATTGTATTTGGATCTCCTGGTTTAATTTTTATATCTTTTATATTTCCAGATAAAACATTTGTCCACGAAGTTCCTCCATTAATTGTTTTATAGACTCCAACACTAGTAGCTACCCAAAGGATATTTGAATTAGAAGGGTGCATATAAATGTCTCCTGCTTTTGTAGAAGTATTAGTAAAAGATAGACCTGTTGTGTTCCAAGTTGTTCCTCCATTAGTAGATTTTAATACACCAATTGAATAAGTGTCTCCTGCATCCTTGTCTCCAGTTGCAATATAAACAACATTAGAATTTGAATGATCTACTACTATCCCTGAAACACCTATTTGTGGCAAATCATCTGAAAGTGGAATCCAAGTTGAACCAGCGTTTTGGCTTTTCCAAATTCCACCAGCAGGTGTTCCCACATAAATAGTATTAGCATTATTAGGGTCAACATAAACAACGTTAACTCTTCCTTGTCCAGAAGACCAAGAACCTGTATTCGTATGATTAAATGGACCGACTGGTTGCCAATTGCTCACTTTAGCTAAAAGACTGTTTTTGTTATTGGTTTGATTTTTTTTGCTTTGCCAAGCAGCATTTATCTCTGAAGGACTAATTAATGTTCCGTTTGGGTGTGTGTTGTTTCTCCAATGATACTCCCATCTCATAAATGGCTTATAACCCGAACCTTTTTGATTTTTGTCATGTGTTGACCAATATTGATTAAATGCTCCCACCATTTCATCAATTGTAACTTCACTTTTGTTTGTTTTGTTCTTCAATGGGTTCATCCATGGTGCATCCTCATTGAATTGCGCATAGCCAATTGAGGACAGTAAACCAAATGCTAGGAGATAGCATAGTTGACTTTTAATTTTCTTCATAATGTAATTTGTTTGTTGTTGAATAATTTGTTAAAAAAATACATTATTTATGTAATTATCACATTTAAAGTGTATAGAACATAAATTCAAACACAAATAGACACTATTTTTAATAATTATGTAAATTTTAGAAAAAATATAACATTTTTCTAAAAAAAACACTTTTTACTCACAAAACGCTGACTATCAAAATAAAAAGTTTTTTATCTTCTAAAATTGAGCGCTATTTATTAAAGTGAAACAAAACTTATGAATTCTATAAATTCCCAATACGTTTATATATTTAGCATCGTCATCTGGTGAATGATAATCTAAATGAATTCCTGTCGTAAAACTAAAACAGGCTTTGTTTTTGTTTAGAAAAGGATTAGTATCTAAAAGTTGCAATTGATCTTCATTTTCGATTTTCAAATTTAAATCATGATCATTCTGTTTTTCTAAAATTAATCTTGCTTCTTCGTTTGAAAAGCATTTCAATAATTTCAAATCATTATCCATTCTTCCAACCATATCAAAATTTAAGACCGCTTTGATTTCTTTAAATTTTTTATTTTTATTAATTAATTTGGAAAAATTTTCAGAGCCAAACAGACCCATTTCATGCCCAGAATAAAAGACAAATAAATAATTAATATCTTTTCTTCCTTTGACTAGTAATTCATCATACAATGCAATAATTAAAGCTACGCCAGAAGCATTATCATCTGCTCCGTTATGAATATCATTTTCTTTAAATTTGGTTGATAAACCGTTTCCGTATCCTATATGATCGTAGTGAGCAGATATTAAGACTGTTTTTTTTGATTTGTTATTTATAAAAACATATCCATTTGTAGCTTTTATCATTGGAAAGCCAAATTTTTTAAATGAAAATTCTTGTTTAAAAAACGGGTTACAACCTATGCTATCCATTTTCCGTTCGATATACTTTAACGAATTAACTTCATCAACAGTTCCAGGCATTCTTCCATGTAAATTATCATCTGCTAAAGTATAAACAACTTCATTTATGAGCTTTTTAATCAAAGTGTCATTCTCAACTTGCCCAATACTTTGAAAAGGGACGAATAAAAAAAGAAAAAACATTTTCATTTATTGTGATTTTATTATCCAAATATAATTAATAAAAAAAGACCCTAAAAAAAGGGTCTTTTTAAACGCGTTAATGTTATTACAATTATTTTTGATCAGTAGGTCTTTTAACAACAGATAAACTTGCTGGCATATTACCAAAGCGAATTGCTGATCCGTCCCACCAAATACCCATTCCTTTTCCATCAAGGTTGGCATCGTTAAATAATACTTGTTGTACATTTCTATCAAAATTAGGATTAGCAACCATTTCAGTAGCTTTATCCATTCTATTATCTAATCTATTTCCAACAGAAATCCAAGAAATTACAACATTGCTTGTTCCATTGTTCATTTCTTTAATTGTAAATCCGTTTTTATCTACAGAAGCAATATAAACTCCATTACAGTTTCCTTTTGGAGTCACCGTTACCTCTGGATTTTCTCCTAATAATGCTCTATAAGAATCATTAAACGCTATGTATGCTTGCCCATTTACTAATTGAGCACTTCCTTTAGCATATATTGTAGATTCTATACTTGTTACTGCATAAACAGGCGTTTTAGTATTATTTGTAGTCTCTACTAATTCTACGTTTTTACCTAAAGTATATACATTTCCAGAATTATAAGTAGCAAACAACTCTCCTGAATTTAATTGCCCTACAACGCTTCCTTTTGATGCAGAACCAATAACACCGAAGAAACCTCCTCCAAAACCAGAGATTTCACTATTAGGCAAAAACCCAGTACCAGTTCCATAAGCATTTGAGCCGTAAGCACCAAATGTAACATTTCCACTGTTTTTATAGCCTAAAGACCCCCAATATGTACCAGAAATTTCAGCTCCTATTGTTCCACCACATCTATTAAAGTCATTATAATTCCAACCACCTGATCCGAAAGAGTATGAATCTCCCCAAAATGAATGTCCTGTTGCACCTGTATTAGAAGCTGCTTGAGAATAAGCCGTACCATCATTTCTTGAATCGCGTGTTCGATAACCCATTAAAGTATGTTGTCCATCTCCATTTGTAGTTATTTGCGTGCGAGCTACATACAATTGGTTACTAGCTTGAATAGTTCCGTTTACACTAAGCCCAGTACCATCATCTTGGATTAAAGAATTTCCTAATACACTTCCTGCAGTAGTCCATTTTACATGATAATTATTAGTTCCAGTCCCAGTAACTCCAGTCATAGGAACGGCTACAGCTGTAAGGTTTCCTGCATTATCCACTTGAACATTTCTTGTTCCTGAACCACCTAAAGCTGTTACTGATGCATTGGCAGTTGTTAATCTATTTGTAGTGTTATTCCAAGTTAAATTAGCACTACCCGCAGCTGCACCAGCATTGTTGAAAATAACTTGAGTATCTGCACCTCCTACTGGCCCTGCTGGCCCAACAGCGCCATCTACACCATCTACACCATTTGTTCCATCAGCACCATCAGCGCCATCAGTTCCATTGCAAACGAAAGACGTAGCATCAATTTCACCAGCTTGTAAAATTCCGTCAGCATTATCATCCAAACCAACTTCCACTTTTATTCCTCCAGAGGCACAATTTAATCCAGCTGCTTCAACTGTTGAAACAACTAATGATTTTAATCCGTCTACACCATCTAATCCATTTGCTCCATCTGCTCCGTTTGCTCCATCTAATCCATCCGTGCCATCTGCTCCAGCAGGACCTTGTGGTCCAGGTGCAGAATTTGCTGCATACAGAGCAAAAGGCACACTCATCATCTGACTTGTTCCAGATATTGTGTAGCTAGTTCCTCCTGTTGGGTCTGTCTCTGTTTTAATATAATAAGGGCCAGCTGACCAGTCTATGGTTGCTATAGAGCCAGTCACAACTGTTCCTGTACCGACAGTTAGTGTTACCAATCCGTTTGCATTAGATGTTGGTGTTTGTGTTTCTTCATAAACAACTGTACCACTAGCACTTGTTTGTAATATACTTATTTTCATTCCAATAGGAGCATTTGCGACTATTGCATCACCAGCGTCTCTAATAACTGCTTGATATGTAAATCCATTTGGCGATTGTGAATAGGTAACCATACCTATTAGTAAAAATGCAAAAAGTAGAATTCTATTTTTCATATAATAATGTTTTAGTTGTTTTTAATAAGTTTAAATGACTTTAATAATTTGTTTGATGTAATTACATTTAGAACATAAGTTGCTTTTGGCAATATATCTATATCTATGTTTGTTTGATTAGATATAATTGCACCAGTTTTAAGCAATTTACCGTTTACATTAAATAACTCATATTTCATTACATCTTGAAAATGAGCAAAATTCAAATCCAGCGTTACTTGAGAAATTGCTGGATTAGGGTACATAGCTAAGTTAATATCAATTGAGTTACTCGGGGTCGATAGTGAGTAAATTTCAATTGCTTGTTGCACTCCTTGAGATAACTCTCCACTTACCCCATTAAGAGTCTCATAAAAGACCTGTCCGTAAGAATAACTTACAGATCCACCAGAGCCTGTTGCGTCTCCGCCAGAAAAAACAAATCCTTCTTGACTAAAAACAGAAGATAAAGAGATTAAAAAGAATAACGTCAAAATTTTTTTCATATACTATATTGTTTTAAGGTTCTTTCAAATTTAATTCTTTAATAATAAAAAAAACAGGTATAATTACCTGTTTTTAAGTTTGTTATTAAATATTTTATATGTATATTTCAGAGTTATGGTGCTGGATTAGGCATTTGCTCTTGTATTTTCTCAATTTCTTCTAATATACTACCAGACAATTCGATAGAAAAAGAATGTATATTTTCCTTTAATTGACTCATCGTTGTCGCTCCAATAATTGTTGAAGAAACAAATTTTTGTTGTTTCACAAAAGCAAGAGCCATTTGAGTCAATGAAAGTCCATTAGATTCTGCTATTTCTTTATACATTTTTGTAGCTTTAGTTGAATTTTCATTTGTGTATCTTTTAAACTGAGGAAACATTGCCATTCGATAATTAGGAGCTATGTTTTCTAGATATTTACCTGTTAAAACACCGAACCCTAATGGAGAATAGGCAAGAAGACCTACATTTTCTCTCATACACATTTCACTTAATCCTACTTCATATAATCTATTCAATAAGGAATATGGATTTTGAATGGTTGCAATCCTTGGGAGATTGTATTTTTCGCTTTCGACCAAAAAGCGCATCACTCCATAGGGATTTTCATTAGAAACACCTATATGTTTAATTTTTCCTTCTTTTATTAGTCCATCAAAAACATGCAATATTTCTAAAATATTGTACTGCCAGTTAGAATCAATTTCTTGTACCCCTCTTTTTTGAAACATATTCATAACTCTTTCTGGCCAATGCATTTGATAAAGGTCTATATAGTCTGTTTGTAAATTTTTAAGACTTAACTCTACCGCTTCAGTAATACTTTTTTTTGAAAAATCTAGTGGTTCTCGAATATATGCCATCCCTCTATTTGGCCCTGCAATTTTGGTAGCAATAACCAATTTCTCTCTTTTTGCATTCCCAATTTTATTAATCCAACTACCAATATGTCTTTCTGTACTTCCAAATATATGTTCGTTGCCTCCTATGGGATACATTTCTGCTGTATCAATAAAATTAATCCCGTTTTCTGTTGCAAAATCAAGTTGTGAATGTGCTTCTGCTTCTGTGTTTTGATTTCCAAAAGTCATTGTTCCAAGACAAATTTCACTTATTTTGATGGTTGTATTAGGTAGTGTTGTATATTTCATATTCAAAATAATTAATAGAATTACAAAAATACATTACTAATTAATAAAAAGCAGAATAACTTTTGCTAAAGAATTGTGAATAATTTTTTGATAATTCGTCAATTCATTCATTTGTAAAACAATACAATATAAAAAACAACAAAAACCACTTGATTGCTTCTAGCAATAAAAGTGGCTTTGTCTTTTTATTGTGCTACGAGGTCAGGAGACCTCGTAGAGCGTGTGCGCTTTATTTAGAACTCTTCGGACAGCTGAAGTAATGTTAAATTTTAAACAAGTTTCTTTCAATGACAAATAATTATTATCAATATATTTAAAAACTTTTAATTTAAAATCCGTTGAATAATTTTGATTTTTCCTTGGCAAAAAACCTGTTTTACCAAATCGACTGTAAAACCCAGCCCATTTACGAATGTTAGCCTTGTTTGGACCTTTCTCTTTTGAAACCCATTTACATGAATAATGAGATTTTAAAACTAATTTTACATATTCTAATCAAAACGTATAATTATACTTGACTTTTCATCCCATAAAAATACCCCCAAATAGTGTCTAACTTTTTGGGGGCAGTGCATTTTTCTTAGAAAAAATTAATCTCTACTTGATAATTTTGAAAGCAAGCGAAGAAATTCAATATATAGCCAAACTAATGTGATCATTAATCCCATTGCACTAAACCATTCCATATACTTTGGCATTTGTTTTCTAGCACCTTCTTCAATTTGATCAAAGTCTAAAAATAAATTCAAAGCTGCAATTATAATTACAAATACACTTATTCCGATACTCATTAAAGAGTTTTCTTGATGCATTGGCTTAAAATCAACAAACAAAGACAAAATAAACGACAAAATGTAATATGTAAATATTGCTAAAGTAGCAGCAACTACTACAGATTTAAATCTTTCTGTGACTTTTACAATTTTATACTTATATAGTGTAAAACAAACAATAAAAGTAACGAAAGTACAACTCACTGCTTGAATAACTATCCCAGGATACATTGCTTCAAACAATGCTGAAACACCGCCAATAAACAAACCTTTAAATAATGCATAACCTGGAGCAACCCAAGAAGAAGTTGTTGGCTTAAACACAGCAACCAATACAAGAATGAAACCAATTATACCACCTCCAATAATTAAAACCATTGGATTATATCCACTTGCTGTTAACCACCAGCTAATACATGCTGAAGTTAATAAAGTAATTAATAAAATAAAACTTTTATTAATTGCACCATCAATAGTCATTATCTCATTAGAGTCAAGAACAGTAGTTTCTGATCTTCTTGAAGTATTATTAAATGTTTTAGACCCTAAAAAAGGATTATTAGATTTTAAATTCATATTATTATATCTTTACAAAAATAAAAAATTATACAATTTCCGAAACACGAAGCGTATTCACCATTCCTTTTTCTACAATCGGCATAGCAGCGAGGTTAATAACCATGTCGTTAGCTTTTACATAGCCTCTTTCTTTACAAATTTGATTCACATCATCAATTGTATCGTCTGTACTCACGAATTTGTCATAATAGTAAGCACGAACTCCCCAAAGTAAATTCAACTGCGTTAAAATTCGTCTATTAGATGTAAAAACCAATATATGTGATTTTGGTCGCCATGCAGAAATTTGGAAAGCGGTATAACCGCTATTAGTCAACGTTGTTATTGCTTTTGCGTTAATATCATCGGCCATAATTGCCGCATGATAACAAATTGATTTTGTTATAAAACGATTTGTTCTAACGTGTGGAGGCGTTAATGGCACTTTAATTAACGGTGAATCTTCTACGCTCTCAATAATACGGGTCATGGTTTCTATTACCTGAACAGGATAATTACCCACAGACGTTTCTCCAGAAAGCATAACGGCATCTGCACCGTCCATTACAGAATTGGCAACGTCATTAACTTCGGCACGAGTAGGTGTTAAACTCGTAATCATTGTTTCCATCATTTGTGTTGCCACTATCACTGGAATTCGAGCTGTTTTGGCCCTATGAATTAATTTTTTCTGAATTAATGGCACTTGCTCTGCTGGAATTTCAACTCCCAGATCTCCACGAGCCACCATCAAGCCATCGCAAAAAGCAACTA
Source organism: Flavobacterium sp. KY-23415 (assembly GCF_055384985.1). Lineage (NCBI taxonomy): Bacteria > Pseudomonadati > Bacteroidota > Flavobacteriia > Flavobacteriales > Flavobacteriaceae > Flavobacterium > Flavobacterium sp. KY-23415. Next base: position 1,783,354 of record NZ_AP044001.1, read on the forward strand.
TTCTATCAATATTTTCAACCGCTTCTGGCTTTTCAATTTTTGCAACAATTGGAATTTTATGATCCGAATGTTTCGCAATCAAATCTTGCAACTCTTCTAAATCTTTATCTGTTCGCACAAAAGATAGTGCAATCCAATCTAATTTATTTTCAATAGCAAAAATAGCGTCTTTTATATCTTTCTTTGTTAAAGCTGGCAACGATACTTTTGTATTTGGCAAATTCACGCCTTTTTTAGATTTCAACGGACCTCCTTGAATAACTAAAGCTTCAACTTCTGTGTTTTTGTCTGTTTTAATAACTTCAAAAATAAGTTTACCATCATCTAAAAGGATTCTTTCTCCAGGATTTACATCTTTCGGGAATTCTTTATAATTCATATAAACTTTCTCAGCAGTTCCCAAAATATCTTCCGCTGTTGTAAAAGTAATTTTATCTCCTTTCGAAACAACTACATCTTCTTTCATTACTCCTACTCTCAATTTTGGACCTTGCAAATCGGCAAGAATTGAAGTAGTATAATTAAACTCTTGATTTAAGTCCCTAATAATTTTAATCCTCTCTGCAACGTCATCATAATCTGCATGTGAAAAGTTTACTCTAAAAACATTTACACCTGCATCAATCATATCCTTTATAGTCTCTTTAGTGCTACAAGCTGGACCTAATGTAGCTACAATTTTAGTTTTTTTATTTGTTGGCATTTTAATTAAAAAATTAAATTATGTTTTGATTTCAATTTGACTTGATCTATTATGTAAGCCATTGAGATTTGTTTGATATTTGTAATAGCATTAAGAATGTCTTCTATTTCTAAAGTCCCTTCTATATTCTCTATTTTCAATATAAAATCTGCTTTTTTAAACTCGGGAATAACATACATTCTAACATCTATTGAATCGAAAATACCTGTGTTTGTTGTCTCAAACGGAATTAATGTTGTTCTGTTTTCGATTAAATTCCAGACAATATCATTTATTTCATCATCAAAAACGAAGTGACTAAACTCACTTTTTCCTTCTTTGTTTTCAATTTCGATATTTAAACTGTTTTTACTCAATCGAATTTTTAACTCATTATTAATTAAATAAGCCAAACGATAATCTTCAATAGCAGCATGAATGGCAATAAGCTCATAATCCGTCGAAATAAAATCATTTATTTGAATTTTATGAATTGCCATATTTTTAATAAATATATCGTAAATATACTATTTATATGATACAAACTTTATAGTTTATAAAGATCTTAACAAATACTTTACAACGAAAACGTTTTAGTTTATAACTTTTTTAAAATTATTTCTTGTCTATTTTTTCTTGTAGTGCAAAATATGCTCTTTTTGCAGCTTTTTCTTCTGCTTTTTTCTTTGAAGTAGCTCTTCCTTTTCCAATTATTTTTTGGTCAATAATTAATTTTACTCCAAAATACTTTTGCTCTTCTATACCTGTATCGTCGAATACTTCAAAAACAAATTGTTTTTTTTCTTTCTGACACCATTCAATAATTAAACTTTTATAGCTTATTACTTTTCCTTCTAATTTTGGAATATCAACATAAGATTCTATTACTTTATTATGAATGAATTTTTCACAATAAACATAACCTTGGTCTAAATATATAGCTCCAATAAAGGCTTCAAAAATATTTCCATGTATGTTTTCACCAAAATGAAGCGGGTTCGCCTTGCTTTCAATAAATTGTATAAGGTTTAAATCTCTTCCCAGTTCATTTAAATGTTCTCTACTCACAATTTTCGAACGCATTTTTGTAAGGTATCCCTCGTCTCCTGTTGGCACTTCATCATAAAGATGAGCTGCAATAACACTACCTAGCATTGCATCTCCTAGAAATTCTAACCTTTCATAATTAAATGGATTTCCCTTATCATCTACCTTATTTGTTGACCGATGTGTAAAGGCTTTTCTATAGTATCTTAAATTTAGAGGTTTGAAACCTAATATTTTAGAAAGTTTATCAAAAAAAATCCCGTCTTCATGAGAACGGGAGTTTCTTAGTATTTTTTTCAAAAATCTACGCATTTCAGCTTATTCTTCTAATTTTTTAAATAACACACATGCATTATGACCTCCAAATCCAAAAGTATTACTCATTGCCACTTTAATTTCTCTTTTTTGAGCTTTATTTAAAGTTAAATTAAGTTCTGGATTAATCTTTTCATCTACAGTTGTATGGTTAATAGTAGGAGGAACAATTCCATTCTTTATTGCCAAAATAGACGCAATAGCTTCAATCCCACCAGCAGCACCTAACAAGTGACCTGTCATAGATTTTGTTGAATTGATATTTATATTTTTTGCGTGACTACCAAACACTGCACTAATTGCCTTCAATTCTGCAACATCCCCTAGCGGTGTAGAAGTACCATGTGTGTTGATATGATCTACTTCCTCTGGTTTCATTCCAGCATCATTTAAACAATTTTGCATTACAGCAATAACACCCAATCCTTCTGGATGAGGAGCTGTTAGATGATAGGCATCTGAAGACATACCACCACCTCCAATTTCGCAGTAAATTTTAGCACCGCGAGCTTTAGCGTGCTCATATTCTTCTAAAACTAATGCTCCTGCACCTTCACCAAGAACAAATCCATCTCTAGTAGCATCAAACGGTCTTGAAGCTGTTTCAGGACTTTCATTTCTTGTTGACAAAGCATGCATTGAATTAAATCCACCCATACCTGCAATGGTAACAGCTGCTTCAGAACCACCAGAAATAATTACATCACACATTCCTAATCTAATATAATTGAATGCATCAATCATTGCATTAGCAGACGAAGCACATGCAGAAACCGTTGTATAATTTGGCCCCATATAACCATTTCTCATAGAAATATGAGCTGGTGCTATATCGGCAATCATTTTGGGTATAAAAAAAGGATTAAACTTAGGAGTCCCATCGCCTTTTGCATAATATAAAACTTCTTCTTGGAAAGTTTCTAAACCACCAATACCTGCTCCCCAAATTACACCAACACGTTGTTTGTTTATATCAGCGGTATCCAGACCTGAATCTTTAATAGCTTCATCACTTGCCACAACTGCGTATTGAGCAAACTTGTCTAAACGTCTAGACTCTTTTCTGTCTATAAAATCTTCAATATTGAAGTTTTTAACCTCACAAGCAAATTTGGTTTTATGTTTCTCAGTATCGTAATAGGTAATAGGAGCTGCTCCACTTTTTCCTTCGATTAAACTATTCCAGTATTCTTCCACATTATTCCCAATCGGGGTTAATGCACCTAGACCAGTTACAACAACACGCTTTAATTGCATATAAAAAAATTTTAATTATATAAAAAAACCCACAGTGCTTTTAATGAAAACTAAAAGAAACAATGGGTATTACATAGTTTTTATTTTATGATTGTAATACAATCAATGTTTTCTACAAAAAGAACAAAATTCGATATAAATATAAACAAATATAATTACATCCTTTATTCTAACATTTTACTTCTTTAAAATATTATAAAATATCACAAGAGAAAATCAAGTAAAAGATTCTAAAAACAAGAATTAAAAAAATAATAAAAACACCCATAAGAAAAGCTTACGGGTGTTTTAAAATATTATTTCTTAGCTTCTTCGATGTAAGAAATAGCTTGACCTACAGTAGCAATGTTTTCAGCTTGATCGTCTGGAATTTGAATATCAAATTCTTTTTCAAACTCCATAATTAACTCAACAGTGTCTAATGAATCAGCTCCTAAATCGTTTGTGAAGCTAGCTTCAGTTACAACTTCATTTTCGTCAACACCTAATTTGTCTACGATAATCGCTTTTACTCTTGATGCAATGTCTGACATAATCTTTAATTTTTAATTTAATTTGTTGGCAAAAATAAAAAACTTTATTTTAAAACAACATTTTTGTTACTAAATAAGACTACGAAATTAAAAAAAATAATTAACAAAGACTGCTTTTTTCTATTTTTTACCAATTATTATTCTTTTTTTTGTGTAATAAAAATTACAGGGTAATGAAAAAAATAGTACTATTCGCTTCTGGCAATGGTTCGAATGCCGAAAAGATAATATTACATTTCAAAAAATCTAGTCTCGCAAACGTAGTCGCAGTGTTTACAAACAATCCTCATGCCAAAGTTATTCAGCGAGCACAAAATAATGACGTTGAGTCGTTTACATTTACAAAATCAGAACTAATTGAAGGAGAAGTTCTTAATAAATTGAACACTATTCAGCCCGATTTAATTGTATTGGCTGGTTTTTTGTTGAAATTCCCTGAGTCTATAATTGATAGCTATCCTAATAAAGTAATTAACATTCATCCTGCATTACTTCCTAAATATGGAGGCAAAGGAATGTATGGAATGCATGTGCACAATGCTGTTTTAGACAATAACGAAAAAGAAACAGGAATAACCATTCATTATGTTAATGAGAATTATGATGAAGGTGCTTATATTTTTCAAAAAGCTGTAGGAATAGAAAATTGCATCACAGCAGAAGATATTGCTTTAGAAATCCAAAAACTAGAACATCAATATTTCCCAGAAGTTATTGAGGATTTATTATCTAAATAAATAATTTTAGCGAAAACTATAAATAACTATGTCACACGAAGTACATATATATACTGACGGAGCAGCAAAAGGAAATCCTGGTCCAGCAGGATATGGAGTAGTTATGGAAATGGTTGGAACTCCCTATAAAAAAGAATTCTATGAAGGCTTTCGGCTATCTACCAATAACAGAATGGAATTACTTGCTGTTATAGTTGGGCTCGAAAAATTAAGAAACCCTAAAACTAAAGTCCTTGTGGTCTCCGATTCTAAATATGTTGTTGACGCAGTAGAAAAACGTTGGGTTTTTCAATGGGAAAAAATTGGATTTAAAAACAAAAAAAATCCTGATTTATGGCTTAGATTCCTAAAATCATACCGTAAGCATCAGGTTGATTTTAAATGGGTAAAAGGACACAACAACCACCCTCAAAACGAAAGATGTGATGCATTGGCAGTTATGGCATCTCAGCAAGAGAAACTTTCAATCGATGCCTATTATGAAAATGAAGGACAATTATTAAAATGAGTTTCTTAACGTCAAACGTACTATAAAAAACTCATCATTTAAACTTATTCAGAAAATCTTCTTTATAGCTACTTGAAACTTCAATTTCTGTAGCGTCTTGTAGGGTAACAAAGCCCCCTTTATTATAGGCTTTTACAAAGTTTACATTAATTATATGTGACTTGTGAACACGCATAAAAGGAAAAGGTAGAATTTCTGAAAAATGTTTTAAAAATCGACACACCATTTTCTTTGTTCCATCAACCAAGAAGATGTCGGTGAAGTTTCCATTCCCTTTCAGTCGTACAATATCTTTCATTAGGACCACTTCAAACCCTTCTAATGTAGGTAGAATAACTTGTTGTTTTTCGGGTTTGGGCTCTCTAAAGTTTTCTACAATTATTTTATTTCTATTCAACAAATCATGATTCGCCAATTGCTGTTGTACTTTATTTACTGCAATAATCAACTCTTCTATACTTATTGGTTTCAATAAATAATAGGCTGCACTTTGATTTAGGGCTTTCAAAGAATATTCTGAGAAAGCAGTCACAAAAATAGTTTCGAATTCTAGGTCTTTACAAGCTTCTAATACATCGAAAGCGTTTCCAAAAGGCATTTCGACATCTAGAAAAACCAATTGAGGGGTCACACCATGCAATAAGGGCACAGCTTCTTTAATATTGGCTGCTTCTCCTATTACGTCAACTTGTGGACAATATTTTCTAAGATAGTTTTTCAGTACTTCTCTTGCTGCTGTTTCATCTTCTACAATGACACTTCTAATTTTTTGCAATCCTGTCATATTTTATCTAATAAAGGAATCGTAATTTCAACAATAGTTCCTGTTTGTGGTTTTTCTTTCTCTACTATAGAAAAGGTTATATTCAATTTGTACAAATCGTTCAATAGCTTTATTCTTTCTAATGTATTGGTTGTACCTCTTGATTGATGCACTTTTTGATTGACGGTTTTCAAAGCTTTACTTTGCGTTAAACCAATACCGTTATCATCTATTGTAATTTGAATTTTTTTATGCTGCAATTCGAACTTTAAAATCAAACTCCCTTTCTCTTCTTTATAGCGCAATCCGTGCCAGATGGCATTTTCTAAATGTGGTTGCAGAATCATATTCGGAATAAAAACAACTTCACTATCTATTGCTTCATCTAAAACAATTTCATAATCAAACTTATCTTGAAAACGCAAATGTTCTAAGTCCAAATACTTCTTTAACTGCTCCATTTCATTACTCAAACTAATGAAATCTTTATTCGAATTTTCCATCATGTTCCGCATTAAATTAGAATAGGAAGCTAAATATTTGTTTGCTTCTAATTCTTTGTTTTCGGAAATAAATTGGTTCACACTATTCAAACTATTAAAAATGAAATGCGGATTCATTTCTCTTCGTAAAGATTGCAATGCGATTTTCTTGTTTTTTGTTTTGATAGAATATAAGGCTTTTACAATTAATGCAAGAAAGATAAAAAGCAAGACCAATGAACCCATCAAGAAAAAATTAAATCTGTTTTTCTTCGTTATTAATTCGTCTTTTAATGCCTTTTCTTTTTCCAATTGTAGAATTTTCTTTTCTGAAATTTGAAATACTTTCTCATCTATTAAGGAACTGTCTGCTGCAATTATCTTGTCGAAGTTTGTTAAAAAATCATCATACAGCAACATACTTTCTTTATCATTTCCACTGGATTTGTAATGTTCTAAAAGTAATTTCAAACTTGTTTTCACTTCTTTAGAAACGCCTTTTTCGCTAGCCAACGCATAGGCTTTTTTTAAAGAAGCAATCGCAGTTTCAGGTTGGTTTGTTTTAAAATAAATCTCAGCAACTTGTTGTAGTTGCTTTATTTCCGTTTCAAAATCGTTACTGTTTTTTGCTTCTTCTAGGAGATTTAAATTGATAATTAAAGCTTTGTCTAACTGTTTTTCCTCTTTATATACTTCGGCTATTTTGTTTTTTATGGCTATTTTTTCTGGTTTGGTAGCTATATTGTCTAAAGCATTTTTATAACTTTCAATGGCTTCTTCAGCATCATCATTTGATAAATTAATTTCTGCTCTTTGAACATAGGCTTTTGCAACTTCTTCTTTTACTTCATCATTTCTATATTCTTTAGCCAATTTATCATTCGATTTTTCTTCTAGGAGTTGAATATTCGAATTAATATAGTCGGATTGTGCTTTTGGATTGCTTTTGTTTCGCAAGCGATTGGCGTCATTATAATTTAATTGCTGAGAAACAGCATCGTCTGCAATTCGTCCCGCTTTATCATAGTTTTGAATGGCAGGAATAGTTTTATTTTGTTTCTCTTGCACTTGAGCAATTGAACGTGTTACTCTAATTTTATCTTCAACTTTATTTAATTTCACAAAACCTTGTTCTGCCTTTTTATAAAACTCCTCGGCTTTGGCTAAATCGCCTTTCTTTTCATATACTAGTGCTAATTCTTCATAGTTTTTTGCTGTTTTATAAGCATCATTAGCATCTATCGATTGTTCTAATTTCTTTACAGAATTAGAAAAAACTGCTTTAGTTGTTTTCTTTTTAATAGAATCTTGTCCTCTTACAGACAAAGCCAGAAGAAACATTAAAAAAGTGACATATAGGACTTTATTTTCTCGCATTTCTATTCTTTAATTATGTACTGTAAAGATACTTTTTTTAAAATTCATTTTTAAACAAGTTCACCAAGTGAAAGACTCGTTTCACCAAGTCTCCAAAAAACGAGTAAATTATCAAGCTACTTTTGAAATAAGAAATAAACAGAACATAAAAAATGATACTAAAATTAAAAACATAAATTATGAAAACGAAACTATTTTACATCAGTACATTATTAGTAACTACATTAACTTTTGGAAGCTGCAATAATTCGAAGACAGAAAGAACCACTAACCCAAAAACGACTGTTACTACTTTAACAGAAAAACCTACTACAACAAATACAATTCAGGTGGCTATACTTTTAGACACATCGGGTAGTATGAACGGTTTAATCGAGCAAGCAAAATCACGTTTATGGAACATCGTGAATACCTTAACAACTTTAAAATATGAAGGCAAAACACCTGAAATTGAAATCAGTTTATATGAATATGGAAATTCAGGTTTATCATCTGAATCAAATTTTATTAGACAAATTTCACCGCTATCAACAGATTTGGATTTAATTTCAGAGAATCTTTTCTCACTTAGAACGAATGGTGGTGAAGAATATTGTGGAGCTGTTATTCAAGATGCTGTTACCCAATTAAAATGGAAAGACGGAAACAAAAACATGAAATTGGTTTATATTGCTGGTAATGAACCTTTCAATCAAGGAAGTATTGATTATAAAGTAGCTGTAAAAAACGCTCTAAATAATGACATCTATGTGAACACTATTTTTTGTGGTAATAACGAAGAAGGCATTCGTACGTTTTGGCAAGATGGAGCTATTACAGGAAATGGAAAATATTTCAATATTGATTCTAACCAACGTGTGCAATATATCAGCACGCCTTATGATGACCAAATTACAAAGTGCAATGAAAAAATAAACACTACCTATATTAGTTATGGTAGAAAAGGAGCAGAAAAGAAAATGAATCAAGCTATACAAGATGCTAATGCAGAAAGTGTCTCTAAAGCCAATTATGTAGAACGTTCTGTAAGTAAATCAAAACAAGTATATAAAAATGATAGTTGGGATTTAGTAGATAAAATAAGTGAAAACGAAGCAGCCTTAGACGACATTGCAAAAGAAGAATTGCCTACGGAGTTAAAGGATAAAAATAAAACAGAAATTAAGGCTTATGTTGCTCAAAAATCGGCTGAAAGAGAAAAAATTCAGAAAGAAATAAGCGATTTAGCCAAAAAACGCCAAGAATATATTGACAACGAAATGAAAAAACAAAAGACACAAGACGATTTAGGAAACGCAATTGCTTCTTCAATTATTGCATTAGGAAAAAACAAAGGATACACCGTAGAAAAATAATGTCTATATTTATTAATTCGTCAATTTAAAAACTATTCAAATTGACGAATTATATTCCAACCTTTATACAAAATTCATAAGCTATATCTAAAATTGCTCATCATGAAAAAAATAACAGTAGGATTCTCACTATTCATTAGCGCTTCACTTTTTGCACAAAAACCTATTTTTACCACTGCAAAAGTAAATGCTGCCACAGTCTATGTTAATAGTGCTGAATTATTTCAATCCACATCGGTTAACCTTCCAAAAGGAACAAGTGAAATCGTTATTAAGAACGTTGCCGATTATGTAAACGAAAGTACGATTCAAATTAATGCACCAAAAAACATTACAGTATTATCGGTTCAATTTACCAAAAATTACATTTCAGAATATGAAATAGACCAAAGCAATCCAGCTATTAAAAAAGTGAGAGATAGTATTGATTTGGTTACCAAAGAAATTAATAAAATATACAACCAACGCACATCCTATTCAAAAACGATTGAATTATTAGACAAAAACCAACAAATTTCTGGAGGAAACGCAAGTTTAAGTGTTACCGAATTAATGAAACTTGTTGATTATTATAACGCAAAAAGAACAGAGTTAAGCAACTTAGTAAACACTTATACAGAAAAGCAGAGCCTATTAACAGAAAAATTAGAAAAACTTAAAGCTCGATTAGAAATTAATACTAAAAATGAAGAAAAAACCTCAAAAGGAAAATTGATTCTTCAAGTTATGAATGAATTAGCTGGACATGTAGATTTAGACATTAATTATCTAACACAAGGTGCTTCTTGGCAACCGTTCTATGATTTAAGAGCCGAAAATATTAGCAGTCCAATAGACATGTTATACAAAGGACAAGTGACACAAAACACTGGAATTGATTGGAAAAAAATAAAACTAACCTTGTCTAGTGGCAATCCAAACGAAAGTAATGTGACTCCAATTTTAAGAGCGTGGTTCTTGCGTTTTGGTTATGATAAAGCCTATGACAGCTATAAGCTAGAAAATTTGGCTTTAAATTCTATACAATCTAAATCTAGCCCTAATGAATTAAGAGAAAAAAATAGGTTAGCAAAAGAAGCAGCATCAATATCTAGCTACACCACTATTTCAGAAAACCAATTGAATGTTACTTTCGATATTGACATTGCTTACGACATTGCATCTAATGGGAAAGCGCATAGTGTTGTTTTAAAAGAAATTAAATTACCTGCTTCCTACAAATATTATGCTGTGCCAAAAATGGAAAAAGAAGCATTCTTATTAGCAGAAATAAACGATTATTCAAAGTTTAATCTATTACCAGGCGAAGCAAATATCATTTTTGAAGGCACCTATGTTGGGAAGACCTACATTAATGCCAATGCTACAGCAGACACCTTAAACCTAAGCATGGGTAGAGACAAGAAGATTTCTATTAAACGTGAAAAAGTAGTAGATAAATCGGGTACCAAATTTTTATCTTCCTATAAAGAACAAGTATTTACGTATGATCTTATCGTAAGAAACAATAAAAAAGAAAGTATTAATATGATATTAAAAGATCAATATCCAATTAGTACAGATAAAGATATCACGATTGAACTTATAGACAAAGACAAGGCAATTGCCAATGAAGAGACGGGTGTTTTAACTTGGAAAATTGATTTAAAACCCAATGAAACCAAGAAATTCCGAATAAGTTACAAAGTGAAATATCCGAAAGATTAAACAATCGAAAATCTATAATACTACAGAGCCTTGTTTTTGAAGACAAGGCTATTTTTGTGTAGATTATCTTCCATTTTCAAAAAAGTAATATAAGGTATTCAAAAACTTAACACTAGTACTCAAGAAATGCCCTTTAATTTTATTAATATAGTAATTCGTGATTAAAATACAAAAAAAGTATATTCTTAATTTTTATATCAGCACTACAAAACAACAAAAGCAACTCGTTTAAAAGTTGCTTTTTATATTCTTTGTGTCCACGAGCTAGAAGCTCGCGTTAGCAATATCGATTATTTAGAGACGCTCGGACTAGCAGGGGAAAATCTTAATAAAATTTTCAATCAAGCAACATCAGTTCCTGGAATAGGTAAGATAACAGCTTTATTTTTAATATGTTTTACTAATGAATTTACTTTGTATTCAACTCCAAGGCAATTAGCTTGTTATGCAGGTGTTGTTCCATTTGAATACACCTCAGGAAAATCAGTAAGAGCAAAACCTAAAGTTCATTATATGGCAAATAAAAAATTAAAAAAACAATTACATATGTGTGCTCTCTGTGCTGCGACTTATGATCCTGAAATAAAAGAATATTATCAAAGAAAAGTTGCAGAAGGAAAAAGTAAAATGCTTGTAATAAATAATGTTAGAAACAAATTAATTCACCGAGTATGCGCTTGTATTAGAGAAGATAAAATGTATGAAAAAAGACAAATAGCATAATAAACATAAAAAAAACATATTTTCTTTTGAAAGGAAAGAAGATAAATTCTTCTTCCCCTTCGCAAGATCTATTGTCTTTTCCAACATAAAGATATTGAATTATTCGCAAAAAATAGTTCCAAATTTTAACAATTATTATTTGGTAAAACCATAGTTATCTGGGGTAGCTGGGTTACTTATTGTTTAATATTATTTTCTATAATTATAATTCTACCAATTAATAAATATTCTTCATTTAATTTTAAAACATCAATTAATAAAATTTTTTCTATTTCACCTCTGAGAAAGTGGATTTTTAATTTACCTACAGAAACATCAATATTTCTTAATTTGAATAAATCATATTCAGTAAAAAGATATTTACTTTTTTGTAAATTTTTTTCTAATTTAATTTGATTCAAATCATTTTGAAGATTAGTTTTAAGATTTACTGTCTTACCTGTTAGAGTTTTAATGAAATTATTTTTTTCTAATTCTGATACTCCATCATTAAATTTTAATTCTGATATTTTTGATTCATCAATAATACTTTTTAAAATTTTTTGATCTTTATTTTTTGAAATTTCAACAAAAAACCTTTTCCCATAATCAATAGACTCTTGCGCAAAAAGGTTTAGTGTTAAAAATAATAATAAAACATTTTTCATATTAACTATCACTTCCGCTTATATATAAATTTAATTTTTTTGAATTTCCACAGTTAGAACAAATCAAAATAATTCTATTATCTGAATCAATTTTTTTTTTCATCTGTCCTTTACATTTTTCGCATCTATACTTTTTCAGTAAAGGATATATTAGTTTATATATAATTATACCCCACGCAATAACAGAAATTATTGATAAAAACATACTAAAAAATTTTAACTTTATCCTTTTCAATTACTTCTTCTACTTTAACATTTTCAGCATCTGGTTTCTTAGAAGTAGAATGTAACCCAATGTTAATTTGAATTTGCTCAAGTTTTCCATCTGCAGTATTCTTAATTTCGATACCCCCAACACCAAAAGGTATATAATATTTAACTTTAGGTAAATCTTTAACAGCTTCAGTTGGTTTATTTACTACAAAATTCATATAAAATTTTGCACTAGCTTTTAAATCTGTTTTTAATCTGTCCCAAACTGACATATCTTTTGCGTAACCAGTTTCACGAATTGTTGTCATATCTAATTTTTGAGATGAATAATTTGACTCGTCAAATTGTAATTTATTTCTGTAAAAGAACCCTCCCTTCTTCACATCAATTTGAAACCCAAAGTTAACAGACTCAAGAGGTTTACTATTATTAATTGAACTATCAAAGTTAACTAACTCTTGACTAATATCCCTTATGATTTGTGAATCTACTAATTTAGGTGAAGCGCTTTCTTTAGCATTGTATCCTTCAATAAGTGTACCAGAACTAAACCCATATGGATTCTGTAGATTAGTTACTACCCAATCTAAATTTTTATCCATCCTCTTAATATCCTGAATTGTTAAGTTGTATTGATGAGCTTTATGAGTAGCCTTTAGATTTTCAATAATTTGATCATTACTCATTAAAGTGAAGTCGACAGAAACAGGAGATAAATCGCCAACAATATCATTGAATTGAACTCTCTCCATTCCTTCTAATTCTTTAGAATCTATAACTCTATTCTCACTAAAAGCATAATCACTATTCCATGGAAAACTACTCGATAATGGATCTCTTGCAAAAAACCTACCCACTCTTGGATCATGCATTCTGTATTTATAATTTAAAGAATTCCCTTCTCCTTTTAATTCATCATCTTTTTCTTGTCCTTGGAAGCCGTAACGGTAGGCTGTGCTAGAGCTGGTGCGGTCTGGCAAGGTCATTCCAAAAGGATAGTAGTCAAAATTGCTATACTGATACTATTTACAATACTTAACAGCTGCCTAAAACCTCAAAAAAATGCACTTTTCGGCACTTTTTGACATTTTTCGCACTCTTTTTTGGTGTTTTTTTAGGCTATTTTTAAGAACGTTTTGTTATCTCAAATATAGGGATTTTTTTAAGTAGTCTGCTTTTCTTTAGTCCTTTTTTTGTGATTTGAAAGTTGTTTGGGTTTGTGGGGTTTGTGTTTTTTTTTTGCGAAAAGTGGTGTCGTTTAAATTGTTTTTTTGAACGACTCGTGGATAAAAAAAAGAGCTCTGAATAAATTCAAAACTCTCTTTTTTAAGTTTATGCCTTTTCTCTACAACTCATTCATTAGTTTAGAAATTTCATCTAGCTTAGGTGTTAAAATAATTTCAATTCTTCTGTTTTTAGCTTTTCCTTCTGTTGTGTCATTTGAACCAATTGGAGCAAATTCACCTCTTCCTGCTGCGGTTAAATTTTTCTTATCTATCGCTTTGTTTTCAGACAAAATTGTAACAATGGCAGTTGCTCTTTTAGTAGATAAATCCCAGTTGCTTTCAACTCCTCCACCAATACTTCCTACTATCTTATCGTTATCTGTATGGCCTTCAATTAGTACTGAAATCTCAGGGTTTTGTCCTAAAACATCTCCCAATGCTTTCACTGCTTTTTTCCCTTCAGAGCCTACTGTCCAACTTCCAGATTCAAATAATAATTTATTTTCCATAGAAACATATACTTTTCCGTTTCTTTGCTCTACAGTTAGTCCTTTTCCTTCAAAGGCATTTAACGCTTTAGATAAAGATTCTTTTAGTTTTCTCATGGCAGCATCTTTGTCTGCCATCATTTTTTCTAATTCTGCCAAACGAGTAGATGATTTTTCTAAATCGGCTTTAAGTTTGTCTAATCTTTCTTGTTCTGCTGTTAATGCTTTTTGCTTGGCTTCTAATTCTGCTAACAATTCACGGTTTTTCTTCATATTGCTTTCTAATGCATCGTTGCTGTTTTTTTCTAAAGCGCTATATGAAGCATTTAAGTTATCTAAACTTTTCTTAGTTGCTGCGTATTCTGCAGCTAGTTTGTCTCTCTCTGCTTTTACTTTGTTTAATTCGGTTTGCAAACTGTTCTTGTCTAATTCTAATTGGTTTTTAGCTGTTGCTAAATTTTCTTTTTCATCTGCAAGTGCATTGCGTTCTTTTTTTAAATCGGCATATTTACTTTCTAAATCTTGATAGATTTTTTTAGAAACACATGATGTTGTTAGTCCTAAAACAATCATGGCAAGGGCAGCTTTTTTTATCATAATTATAAATTGTTATTATATTCTCTTTTTAATAGGTTAGTTTTTTTTAAAAATTTAATCAATTTCAACCACAACGGGACAATGGTCAGAATGCTTTGCTTCAGGTAAAATATAGGCTCTCTGAATTTTATTTCTTAATGGCTCTGCCGCCAAACAATAATCTATTCTCCAACCTTTATTGTTATTTCTTGCATTGGCTCTGTAGCTCCACCAACTATAATTGTGTGGTTCTTTATTCAAATGACGAAAAGTATCAATAAAACCACTATTCATAAAACTGTCAAGCCAAGCTCTTTCTTCTGGTAAAAAACCAGAAACTTTTGCATTGCGAATTGGATCGTGAATATCTATAGCTTCATGACATATGTTATAATCGCCACAAATAACAAGATTAGGGATTTCTTTTTTCAAGTTGTCTATATAATTACGAAAATCGTCCATGAACAAAAACTTATGTTCTAGTCTTTCAATGTTTGTTCCCGAAGGCAAATACAAACTCATTATTGAAACCGAATCGAAATCTACTCTTACATTTCTACCTTCAAAATCCATATGTTCTATTCCTGTACCAAAAACAATATTTTTTGGTTCAATTTTAGACAAAATAGCAACACCACTATATCCTTTTTTTGTCGCTGAAAAATAATATTGATAAGGATACCCTGCGGCTTCAATTTCTATTCTAGGGATTTGATCTTCATTGGCTTTTATTTCTTGCAAACAAATAACATCTGGATTTGCTTGTTGTAACCAATCTAAAAATCCTTTAGTTATTGCGGCTCTTATCCCGTTTACATTATATGAAATTATTTTCATTTCCTTTTTTTTAATAGAAACCAAAAGTACTAAAAAGCTATTGCATATTAAAACAATTTCATAAGACATTAACATTCTATTCAAAATAGTTTTTTTTGTCAATCAGTTAGTTTTTTTTACATAATCCACAAGAATTGTTATCTTTGCTTTTCGCTCAAAAAAGATATAAATGGGATTAGTAAACGCCAAAGAAGTAGCCAAGGCTATAAATGCTGATAAATACGGTTTTCTAGGAACTTTTTCAGGATGGTTACTGATGAAAGTTCTCAAAATATCTACTCTCAACAAAATTTATGATAGAAACAAACATTTAGAGAAGTTAGATTTTTTAAATGCTATATTAGATGAATTTCAAATTAAATTTGAGATTCCAGAGGAAGATTTAAAAAGGTTACCTAAAGAAGGTGCCTATATAACCATTTCAAATCATCCTCTAGGAGGTATTGATGGTATTTTACTTTTAAAATTGATGCTTGAAAAAGAACCTGATTTTAAAATTATTGCCAATTTCTTGTTGCATAGAATTGAACCAATGAAGCCTTATATAATGCCTGTAAATCCTTTTGAAGATCATAAGGATGCAAAGTCTAGTGTAATTGGCATTAAAGAAACGCTTCGTCATTTATCTGACGGAAAGCCTTTAGGAATGTTTCCTGCAGGAGAAGTTTCTACTTATAAAGATGGTAAAATTGTTGTTGACAAACCTTGGGAAGAAGGAGCAATAAAAATTATTAAGAAGGCTAGTGTTCCAGTTGTTCCAATTTATTTTCATGCTAAGAATAGTAAGCTTTTCTATTTCTTATCTAAACTAAACGGGACTTTGAGAACTGCAAAGCTGCCCAGTGAATTACTATCTCAAAAGAACAGAGTGATTAAAGTGCGTATTGGGAAGCCAATTTCTGTTGCAGAACAAAATGAATATACTACTACAGAAACTTATGGTGAGTTTTTAAGAAAAAAAACATACATGCTTTCAAATGCTTTTGAAAAAGAAAGCAAACTAATTACAACTCCTTCGTTAAAAATCCCTAGAAGTCCAAAGCAGATTGTAAAACCTGCTAATCATGATCAGATTTTAGAAGAAGTTTATTCTTTAAGAGAAGACGATTGTCGCTTATTACAAAGTAAAAACTATGAAGTTTTCCTTGTAACTGCAGACAAAATACCTAATATTCTTCATGAGATTGGTCGTTTAAGGGAGATTACCTTTAGAGAAGTTGGAGAAGGAACCAATGAATCTATCGATTTAGATAAGTATGACACTTATTATCATCACATGTTTTTATGGGACGAAGAAGCTCAAATGATTGCAGGTGCTTACAGAATGGGACTAGGTTCTCATATTTATCCAAAACATGGAATTGAAGGATTTTATTTGCATGATTTGTTCCGTTTTGAACCTGAATTGTTCGATATGTTGAACAAATCTATAGAAATGGGGCGTGCATTTATTATTAGTGAGTATCAGTTGAAACCTATGCCTTTATTCCTACTTTGGAAGGGAATTGTTCACACCACTTTGCGTTATCCAGAGCATAAATTTCTAATTGGCGGAGTGAGTATTAGTAATCAATTTTCTGATTTTTCTAAATCTTTGATGATTGAGTTTATGAAATCGCATTACTATGACCCTTATATCGCACAATATATTCATCCTAAGAAAGAGTTTAAAGTAAAACTTAAAGATGCCGATAAAGATTTTGTATTCAATGAAACAGAAGCCGATTTAAACAAGTTTGATAAGATTATTGATGAAATTGAACCTGGTAATTTACGCTTACCTGTTCTGATTAAAAAATATATCAAGCAAAATGCACGTGTTGTCGCTTTTAACGTTGATCCATTGTTTAACAATGCAATTGATGGGTTAATGTATATTCGTATAGCTGATTTACCAGAAAGCACAGTAAAACCAGTTATGGAAGAGTTTCAGGCAGAACTAGAACGAAAAGAAAAAAGTTGTTAAAATAGTAAAAGACTCATATTGAGTCTTTTTTTTGCTTCAGTTTTAATATTCATTCCCAAATTGACTCTTTCTTTATTTCTTCCCAAGAGTGATCTTTTACAAAATGAATAAGTCGCACTGTGTGGTACATCATTAGAGTAATGGCTAAAAAATAAGCGATTTTTTTGTTGTAGAAATATGATTTAAAATAACTTTTTTTTGTTTTTAATTCTAACGAAAATACAACAATTATAAACAGGCAAAAAACAATTACTAAAGGGCCATAAGCATGAAAACCTATTGCCTTTTCAAAATTACCTTTATAAGAATATACTAAAGATTTTGTAATTCCACATGAAGGGCACGGAAAGCCAGTTGCCATTTTCAACGGACAAAAGGATTGCTTTTCTTCAAGGGAATTCTCAGGGTTGTTTAGGCCAATAAAAAAAGGAATAACCAGAGTCAAAACTGCTCCGATTATTCCATATATTCTATTTTTTACAAAAGTATTAATTGTACAGCCTGTTTATATCACCTTGAACAATCATTGCAGCTGCGAAAGGAAAACATAAACCTAAAACAATTAACAATGTAGATTGATCTTTTTCAATTTCTCCAGTAATTTTATAAACAGAAGGCATCCCTTCTTTCCCTAAAATATAGTAGAAATAGATATTTACGGGTAAACAACAACCTGAAAACACAGCAATTGGTGTTGATATTAATTCTTTATTGGTAACAGCATTGATTACTTCGGCTACTTTTATATTCCAATAGATCAAATACAGTCCACAGGTTACAAAGCTTAATAATAATACCACAATTGGATCTACTTTAAATTCTGGAATATTATTTGGTCTATTCCATTTTTCAATTTTTGCTGTTTCCATTCTTTATAATTTAGTTTATTTGTTTTCTATTTGAAAGCACTATCGATGGGTTCCCAAAGTTCAATTTTATTTCCTTCTAGATCCAACACCCAAGCAAACTTTCCGTATTCATAAGACTGCATTTCACCTATAATTGTTACACCTTCTGCTGTAATTTTTTTCAATAAGCCTTCTAAATCTTGCACTCTAAAGTTCTGCATGAACTGTTTTTCCGAAGGTTCAAAGTAGTTTGTGTCATTTTTAAAAACACTCCATTGTGTGCTACAATCGTTTCCTTTTTTATCATTCCACCAAAAAGTACAACCATAATCGTCGGTATTTAGACCTAAATGTTTTCTATACCAGTCTTTAAGCGCAATTGGGTTTTCGGCTTTGAAAAATAGTCCACCAAAACCTGTCACGCGAATGTCTTCTTTGATTTCTGGTTGCGACTCAATATAGATTGCCTTGATTTTATCTACAATTGTTTGCGCCAATTTTTCATGACTTTCAAATGTCCATCCTGCAACATGTGGTGTTAACAATACATTATTTGCTTGTCTTAAATATTCAAAATCTTCATTTTTAGACTCTTCATCAAAAAGGTGTTCAAACGATAACTTTTCATATTCTAACACATCTAATCCTGCTCCTAATATTTTGCCAGATTGCAATGCTCTTACTAAATCGGCTGTTACTACACTTTTTCCTCTAGCTGTATTGAGCAACCAAAATGGTTTTTTAAAACCATCTATAAAGGAAGCGTTTACCATTTTATCGGTTAAAGGTGTCCATGGTGTGTGCAAACTTAGCACATCTACTTTTTGTTGCAATTCATCTAAAGACACTTGTTTTGCGTTACTATCTGCCACTCCTTCTTGAATGTCAAAACAAAGGACTTCAACATCAAAACCTTTTAACTTTTTTGCAAAAGCTTTCCCCATGTTTCCATAGCCTATAATTCCAACCGTTTTTCCATCGAGTTCATGACCACGATTCGCTTCTCTATTCCATTGCCCTTGTCTTACTTCTGCATTGGCTTTGTTTAAATTATTGAATAGTGACAAAAGCATACCTAAAGCATGTTCGCCCACTGCGTTGCGATTGCCTTCTGGTGCAGCAATGAGTTTTACGTTTTTGCTTTCGGCATAATTGCAATCAATGCTTTCAAGTCCAGCACCCACTCTTGCAATGAACTGAAGCTGTGTTGCTTTGTCGAGAAACATTTTGTCTATTTTAAAACGACTCCGAATAACAATACCATGATATTCGTGTATTTTAGCTTCTATACCTTCTTTTGACGAACTATAATCTGCTTCATTCTGAAACCCTACTGCTTCAAGTTGGTTCCATAATAAAGGATGATTACTGTCTATGTGTAGTATTTTAATTTGATTTGTTTCCATTTTAATAATAAAAGTTTAAAGGTAATTATTATTCATGGTTGATGAAAATGTTTCTCCTTTTTAAACAACAAAAGCCACTTGATTGCTTCTCGCAATGACTAAGTGGCTTTGTCTTTTTATATTGTACTACGAGGTCAGGAGACCTCGTAGAGCGTGCAAGTTTTATTTAGAACTCTTCGGAGAGCTAATAAAACACTTAAAAAACAATTGCATATGTGTGCACTTTCTTCTATCACTGCAAAAGGAGAGTTGAAAGACTACTTTGAAAGAAAAGTAGCTGAAGGAAAAAACAAAATGTTAGTAATAAACAATATTAGAAATAAGCTAATCCATAGAGTTTGTGCTTGTATAAGAGATAATAAACTATATGAAAGAAAAGTAGCTTAAAAAAGAAACAAATAAATTTTCTTTTGAAAGGAAAGAAGTAAAAAACTTCTTCCCCTTCGCAAGACTTATTTGTGTTTTTCCAACATAAAGTTATTGAATTATTCGCAAAAAATAACTGAAAATTTTAACATTTTTTTTTTTGGTAAAACCATAGCTATCTGGGTATTAATCAATCATATATTCATTTTGAGGGAAAAAAAATATTTGTTTTTCAACTTCCATATTATTTGAAATAACAAAAAACAAAAAATTATATTCTGATTTCCAAACAAAAGAATTTTTATTTTCAAAAATATATAACTTATCAACGTCTAAAATTTCAATTCGAGGGTGAACAGTTTTGTTTATCTTGTTTTTAGGAATTTGAAGAGGTATTTCGTTTGAGAAATCACCATAAAAAACTAGGTAATCATCTAAATAAAAAGCAATCTTAAAATTATTATTTACTTCAAAATCAGATTTAGCTAATATTAATTTTATAGTCTGAAAATTATCTTCTTTACTATTTTGATTAAATAAGATTTCTCTTTTATTATTATAATTAGATGTATTCACTTTAGAAAAATAAAAACCATTATTTAATTCATTTGTGTCTATTTTTTTAGAACAAGAATATAGAAATGTGAGTAAGTAAATGGAGATAATTATTGTTTTAAATTTCATAATCAATTTCTTGTTTTATCAAAAGAATATTTAACAGACTTTTTATTGTTATTTGGCTTGTCTTGATTTCCAGCACTAGGTAAATTTTCACTACCTGACGGGTTAAACCCATTTAATTTACGTTTAACTTTATCACTAAATGATTCACCTTTATTTATAAAAGCATATTCTGATTTTCCAAAATAACCATTTACTTTAGTTGCGGTATTTGATGCAAGTTCTCCTGCAAAAGAACTCCACAAACTATTACTACCATCTACAGGAGTTGCAGAATTACAAGTAAAAATATCAAAAGTACATTTATTAAATGCAACAAAACTCAAATCTTTAACATCATCTATTCCATATTCAAATTTAGCAAATTCTTCTTGATGATAACCAAAAGCTAATTTTCCTTTTAATCCATGTGCAAAAATTGATACGTCTGTAATTTTATCTGCCATTCTTTCTAAAGAAACTAATGAAGGACTGTCTTTGTATTTTACTTTTTCTCCATCAATAATGGTTTCTTTAATTCCAGTTTCTGTTTCTTTTTGATTTAAATAACTTGTAAGTTCCTTATCAGAATTGATTAGTACTAAATTAACTCCTAATTCTTGTGCTGTACTTTTGAACTTTACAATATCTTCTTCACTGTATCCTACATTCATTATTGCCCAAGTAACTTGTTCAGTCCCCGCTTTTGCTTTATAATCCTTTAATTGCTTGATTGAAGGCTCAATAAAATTATACTTATATCTATCCCCATCAAACTCTCCACCTGTTACGACTATTTTTTCTTTTCCATCAGGGTCAACATATATGAGCGGTGAATTTCCTACAAATGCATATGTAGATTCGTATGGGTATTTACTTTCTTTAGGGTCTCTAGCAAACCATCTCCCTATTCTGTTATCATACATCCTCGCTCCAAAATCATAACTATTCCCAATACCCTTCAACTCATCATCTTTTTCCTTCCCATTAAACCCGTAGCGGTAGCTATTGCTACTACCATGCCTATTAGGCAGTAACTGACCAAAAGGATAGTAGTCAAAATTGCTATACTGATATTATTTACAATACTTAACAGCTGTCTAAAACCTCAAAAAAATGCACTTTTCGGCACTTTTTGACATTTTTGGCACTCTTTTTTGGTGTTTTTTTAGGCTATTTTTAAGAACGTTTTGTTATCTCAAATATAGGGATTTTTTTAAGTAGTCTGCTTTTCTTTAGTCCTTTTTTTGTGATTTGAAAGTTGTTTGGGTTTGTGGGGTTTGTGTTTTTTGCGAAAAGTGGTGTCGTTTAAATTGTTTTTTTGAACGACACCACTTTTTGAATTTTTATTTTAAAATCCTAAAAAGATTTTTGCAATGGAAAAAAAGATGATGATCCCCATAATATCATTACTAGTTGTTATAAATGGACCTGTTGCAAGTGCAGGATCTATTCCATATTTATCTAGAACGATAGGTATGAATGTTCCAACAAGTGATGCCATGATAATAACAGATAGTAAAGCTAATGATACTATAATTCCTGTATTTGTATCTATATTTAAAAGGAAGTGGCTTCCCATTATAAGTAATAATGCTAATATGGTTCCATTTAACAAACTTAACGAGAGTTCTTTTAACAATCGATGAACTAACGAACCGGAAAGTGCATCATTTGCTAAACCTTGAACGATAATGGCTGAAGATTGTACTCCAACATTTCCTGCCATAGCGGCAATTAAAGGTGTGAAAAAGAATAACTCGGGATGAATTTTCATGGCGGGCTCATAGATACCTAACACTCTTACAGAAATAAATCCTCCAAATAACGCTAACACTAACCAAGGTAATCTTGCTTTTGTTAACTCTATAACACTATCGTCTGCTTCTACGTCTTGAGAGATACCTGCTGCTAATTGATAATCTTTGTCAGCTTCTTCTTTTATTACATCTACAACATCATCAATTGTTATTCGACCAACTAATCTTCCTAATTCATCAACTACAGGAATGGCTTCCAAATCATATTTCTGCATTATTCTTGCTACTTCTACATTTTCGGCATCTACTTTTACAGAATCTACTTTTGGAATATATACGTCTCTAATTGGCGTTTTGGTTGATGTTGTTAATAGGTCTTTTAAAGAAAGTCTTCCTTTTAGTCTATTTTCATCATCAACTACATATATAGAGTGCACTCTTGTTACATTTTCAGCTTGGGCACGCATTTCTTTTACGCAAGTTAATACGTTCCAGTTTTCATTTACTTTTACGAGTTCTTTACCCATTAACCCACCTGCAGAGTCTTCATCGTAGCGTAATAGTTCCACAATGTCTTTAGCGTGTTCTACATCTTCTAGTTCAGAAATTACTTCTTCTTTACGAGATTGAGGCAGTTCCGCAATAATATCGGCAGCATCATCTGTACTAAGCTCATCAATCTCTTCTGCAATTTCTTTGGCAGATAGTGACCTTAGAATTTTCACCCTTACTTCTTCATCTAATTCTAGAAGAATTTCTGCTGTTTTTTCAGAGTCTAATGTGTTAAAAATATAAATAGCTTCATGGGTTTCCATTTCACCCATGACTTCGGCTATATCAGCAAAGTGTACTTCTTCTAGTAGTTCTAAGACTTCCTGTTCCTTATCTTCTTGAATAAGAAATTCTAATTTTTCTAAAAGTTCTTTACTGATTTTAAACTCCATCGGCTGCTATTTTTTGAGTTAGTTCTATGAATTGTTCTACTGATAGTTGTTCTGGGCGAAGGTTGAAAATATTGTCTTCTTTTAAAGTATCGGATTGAATCATGCTTTTCAAACTGTTTCGCATTGTTTTTCTCCTCTGATTGAAGGCTTGTTTTACAACGGAAAAGAATAATTTTTCATCGCAAGGCAATTGATAGTTTTCCTTTCTAGTTAATCTTAATACTCCAGATTTTACTTTTGGAGGTGGATCAAAAACATGTTCGTCAACCGTGAATAAATATTCAGCTTCATAGAATGCTTGTGTAAGTACAGAAAGTATTCCGTATACTTTACTTCCTTTCTTTTCGCAAATGCGTTGTGCTACTTCTTTTTGAAACATTCCAGAAAATTCTGGGATTTGGTTTCGCATTTCAAGTGTTTTAAAAACTATTTGCGTTGATATATTATAAGGATAATTTCCGATTATAGCAAATTGATCATTATTAAAGATTTCATTTAAATTATATTTTAAAAAGTCTTTAGAAATAATATGATGCTCTAGCTTTTTGTAATTTTCTTCTAAATAGGCCACAGACTCTGTGTCAATTTCGACTACAAATGTTTCAATAGGCTTTTCAAGAAGGTATTTTGTTAAAACACCCATTCCTGGGCCAATTTCCAATACCTTTTGATATCCGTTTAATGATAAAGTATCTGCTATGCTTTTGGCAATATTTTCATCTGTAAGGAAGTGCTGGCCTAGGTGTTTTTTTGCTTTTACTGACATTTTTTTTGCTTTAATTTCCTTAAAAAGATCTTGGAAATATTTCTACTTATGTATTGATAGTGTTGTTTGGTAGAACCTATTGCAATTTTTCGTTTTCTTTAAAAACAAGAATTGCGTATATTATGGTTTTAATAGCACATCTAATTTTCCTTAATTATAATTAAGTATAGTCTTGTTTAGGTTGCAAATTTAAGAATTAATTTTCTTTTCCGTAATGTTCACTCATTACTTCCAACTCTGTTCTGAAAGCTACCATTTTATCTGCAAAAAGGCTTAATCCTTCATTTCTTAGTCTTGAAGCATGGTTTTTATAATAATCTTCTAATTTTTGTCTTGAATCTGTGAAGTATTGAACAGAATAGGTTTGACCTCCCATTTCTTCGTCAATTAGCACTTTTACCATTCTAGCACTAGTGAATAAACCAGTAGATAAAACATCATCTATATGTTTGTTTCTCATCCATTGTAACCATTGGTCATGTACGCTTTCGTCAATATTT
This sequence comes from Flavobacterium sp. KY-23415, assembly GCF_055384985.1. Classification (NCBI taxonomy): domain Bacteria; kingdom Pseudomonadati; phylum Bacteroidota; class Flavobacteriia; order Flavobacteriales; family Flavobacteriaceae; genus Flavobacterium; species Flavobacterium sp. KY-23415. The sequence goes on from NZ_AP044001.1 coordinate 1,808,043, forward strand.
ATAGTAACGTTATATATAATCATCTTTGTATAATTTATTTTTAATAGAATTAGATATTGTTTTTTAGAATATAAAATTATGAAGTGCTATCTCCCCTTAGTATTCTGAACTGTTTTCTTGCTTCAATGAAATAAATACTATCTGAATGTTCAAATATCATTTTTTCATAAAGTGGTTTGGCACTTTCGTTATCATTCAATTCTCTTCTATAAATTTCAGCAGAAAAAAATAGTGCTTCATCAACATAAATACCGTCTGAGTGATTGTCTAAAATAGATTTATAATATTCTAATGCTTTGTGATATTCTTTTTGTCTTGAATATATGGTAGCAATTTTTAATAATGTTTCATCTTCAATGCTATTACCCTTGTTTAGCTCTAGAATTTTAAGAAAGGCTTGTAGTGCTTCAAATTCCTTATTTTGATACAATAACAAATCAGCTTTTGAAAATGCGGTAAGCGCAACTCTTGTGCTATCCTCGTAGGAGTTATCTTTAATAAGTAAAAACAATTCAACAGCATCATTTGCTATTAACAAGCTAGAGGATTGTTTTAGCACTTTTACTTGTTGCAATGTCCAATCAAAATCTTGTTTATAATAGTTCGCTTTCGCCATTTTCATACTTGCATCATGTGCTAAAACATCGTTCTTCATATTATCTTCCACTTGAGCATAATACAATATTGCTTGATTAAACTTTTCATCATAAACCAAAATGTCTGCCAATTCCATTTTGAATTTTGCCTTTTCTCTAGAATCAAAAGGAAGCTCTAATACTTTGTTTAACAATACAACAGCTGCCTTTGTATCGTTACAATAAAAAGCATCAAAATGAGCCGCAAGTTTGATTAAATCTAAAGTATAAGGATTGAAATTAAATTGCGTTAATAATTCATTGAGCTCTTCTCTTATTTTAGGATAATCTTCTTTTTGGGCTTGCGCTACTTTAATTTTCATTAAAAGTGTATGTGCTGTAACTTTCCATTCTAAATCGGTTGCATTAGCAATGATAAAGTCTAATATTAAAATTGCATCTTCATTTTGTTTATCATCTATAGCAAGGTTTGCCAATGCAATAATATTATCAAAGCTTTCTGGATTTCTTTTATAGATTGCCCTTTCTTGAATAAAAGCTTTCCCAAATTCTTTTTGTTGAACATATAGCCAACTCAAAAACTGATTCCAATAAATATCTTGATTTTTTTGTGTTCTAATTAATAACGCTTTTTTTAAATAAGTCAAAAATGTTTCATTCGCTTCATCACTAATAAATCGTGTTAAATAATTTTTAACAATAGGCGTGTTTTCTTGTCTTTGATAAGCAAAATCGAGTAATTTATCGGTCATTAATTCAATATTTCCCAATTGTCCTTGTAGCAAAGCAATTTGGTAATCAAAATTAAGGCTTGGGTTGCTTTTCGTTCCTGTTTCATAGGCTTTCAAAGCCCAATCAACAAGAACTTTTTTTTCAAAACTATCACCAATTTGATAGGCATAATTAGGTTGTTCTTCAATAGCTTTTATAGCTAACTCAAATTGTTTTTTGGCATTCTCTTCTTGGTTTTGAAGGTGATAATTATAGCCTAAATCCACGAAAAGCAATGGACGATAATAACTTCCCTTTCGTTCTTCAATTGCTTTTTCCACTTTATCAAACTGTTGCAATTGTTGATAACAATCTATTACTTTTTGAAAATAGAAATAATTTGAAGGTTGCTTTGATGCGATTTGTTCTAACAAAGTGAGTGCTTTTTCAAACTCTCCTTTTTCATAATAATCCATTGCTAATTGCTCATTTTGAGAAAAAGCAAGTAGGCAGAAAAACGAGAATAATAATGTTAAATATTTTTTCATCTTCATTTAGAAACAAATAATGTACTAAAGTAACACATTTTGCGTCAAATTAGTACATTATATTAGTAAGATTAATGATTAATCTATAATATCAAAACCAGTATATTTTCTTAAAACTTCAGGAATTACAATACCTTCAGGTGTTTGATAATTTTCTATGATTCCAGCTAAAACCCTTGGTAATGCCAAAGAACTTCCGTTCAAAGTATGTGCTAATTGATTTTTACCTTCTTTGTCTTTAAAGCGTAATTTAAGTCTATTTGATTGAAAAGTTTCAAAATTAGATACAGAAGAAATCTCTAACCAACGATCTTGAGCTGTAGAAAATACTTCAAAATCATAAGTTAAAGCAGAAGCAAATCCCATATCTCCACCACAAAGCCTCAAAACACGATAAGGTAATTTTAATTCTTTTAAAATCGCTTTAACATGTTCCACCATGCCATCAAGAGCTTTGTATGAATTATCTGGATGTTCAATGCGAACAATCTCAACTTTATCAAACTGATGCAAACGATTTAAACCTCTAACATGTGCACCATAAGACCCAGCTTCTCTTCTAAAACAAGGAGTGTAGGCCGTGCAAAGAATAGGTAAATCACTTTCGTTTAATAAGACATCTCTAAATAGATTTGTAACAGGAACTTCTGCCGTTGGAATTAGGTATAAATTATCTTCTGTTGCATGATACATTTGTCCTTCCTTATCAGGCAACTGACCCGTTCCATATCCAGATGCCTCATTTACCAAATGCGGTACTTGGTATTCTTGATAGCCTGCATCTGTGTTTTTATCTAAGAAATAAGTGATTAAAGCACGTTGTAATTTTGCTCCCTTCCCTTTGTAAACAGGGAAACCAGCACCAGTAATTTTAGCTCCTAAATCAAAATCAATAATGTCATATTTTTTTACCAATTCCCAATGAGGTAAAGCCCCTTCATGCAATTTTGGAATTTCTCCTTCTTCAAACACATTCAAATTTTCCTCAGGAGTTTTTCCTTCGGGAACAATATTTGCGGGTAAATTAGGTAATTTGTAAAGCTCATCTTGTAATTGTAAAGAAGTAGAATTCAATACATGCTTCAATTCTTCAACGCGACTTTTAGATTGCGTTACTTTTTCTTTTAAAATATCGGCTTTTGCTTTCTCACCACTTTTCATTAAAGCACCAATATCTTTGGATAGCTTGTTAGAATCTGCAAGTAGATTGTCTAATTCAACTTGAGTTGTTCTTCTTTTTTCATCTAATTCTACAACCAATTCTATCAAGTCTTTAGCATCCATGTTTTTTTTAGCTAATTTCTTGATAACTTCTTCCTTGTTTTCTCTAATGTAAGCTACCTGTAACATATTTTTTTAATTTTAAAAAGCAAATTTAATGAATTTGTTATTAGTTTTTAGAAATTAAATTAAAAGTTAGATTAACAATCTTTAAATTAGATATTTGCAAAAAAAGAATGTTTTTCAGTATAAGTTATATTATTATTTTTCTTACTTTTTCAAGGAATTTATAAAAAAAATAATGAAATCATTAAACATCAAAAAGTTAAATACACCTAAAGCAGTATTAATTGTTAGTTTTGTAGCTTTATTATTAAGTCTGCTAGCTGTTTATTTTGCAAAGTCGAGTTCTGAATTAGTCTATGTAGACGTGAATAAATTGATTGATGGATATTCAAGAACAAAAATTGCTAAAGCTGAATTTGACAAAAAAGCAACAACTTTAAAAGCTAATGTTGATTCATTAGTTACAGGTTGGCAAAAAGAATTGCAAGCTTATGAAAAAGAAAGAGCGTCATTGTCACCTAAAGAATTAGAGTTGAAACAAGAACTTTTGGGAAACAAGCAGCAGCAAATTAATGGTTACCAAGAAGCTATTCAAAAGCAAATACAAGAAGAAGATAAAAAAACGACACAAACAGTTATCAATGATATTAATGATTATATTAAAGAGTTTGGAAAGAACAAAGGATATAAGATTATTTTTGGAGCTAGTGGAGGAGGAAACATTATGTATGCAGATGATGCTACCGATTTGACAACGGAAGTATTAAAAGGTTTAAATGCAGAATATGAAAAAAAGAAATAGCCTTTTTCTTTTGTTTCTTTTCTTCTTGTAGTACCAAAACTTTTGATACTACAGAAGAAATTTTTTCGTTTATAACAGAAGAAGAATACGGGTATAGTAAAGAAATAAATGGTGTGAATTATACACTACAATATCGTCCTACTGATGTAATGGTGCAACAAGAATTGGGTGTAGATAGATCGAAAGAACAAGTGGAGTTGTTGAGAAAAAAGTATAGCAAATATCTTTACTTTAATCTTTCCATGTCTTTGAGCGGGAAAGAATTGCTTAGTAATGTAGTTCGTGATAAAGCTCAATTTGGACAAATGGTTAACGATTTGGCTTTTAATATGGATGAAAAAGTGCACTTTTTTACTCCTGAAAAAGATACTTTAACCATGGCGGATTTTGTATATCCAAGAATGTATGGGGCAACTAATGCAACTACTATTTTAATAGTTTATCCTAGAGATGAAAAAAAAATGCAAGAAGGCTATCTAAATTTTACGATAGAAGATTTGGGTTTAGATACAGGAGAAGTAAGATTCAAGGTACAAACCAAACCTTTAAAAAACGAACCGAAATTGAATTTATAAGTTAAGTATAGAATAATAAATATGAATAATCCGAGACCCTTTCACCGAAGAATCGCTATTGTCTTGTTAGCCATTTTTTTACCATCATTATTACCTGTTAACTTGTTGTATGCAAGTAATAATGGGCCTAATGCATTTGAGGCCGCAACATTTGAACCTGTAGATGCAGTTGATATGGTTAATTTAGCTACTGGTGATATGTCTTATACTATGCCATTACTAAACATTCCTAGTCCTGAAGGGGGATACCCTTTGACTTTGTCTTATAAAGCTGGTGTAGCTATGGACCAAGAAGCTTCTTGGGTTGGTCTTGGTTGGTCTTTAAACCCAGGCGCGATTAATAGGAGTGTAAATGGTTTTGCGGATGATATCTCTGATGGGAGTAACGAAACTTTTATCTACGATGAAGGAAGTCAAAGTAATTATTATAATGTTGGGATTGGAGGAAATTTTAATGGGATAACTGTGGGTGTTGGCGCATATTGGGGTTCTAATAAAACTTTTGGAGGAAGTATAACATTTGGAGTTGGACCTACTGTTGGGTCTGTAGCTACAGGTACTTCTGGAACCAATGTTGGTTTTGGGTATTCAGATACAGCGGAAAATTTATCAAGTAATATTTCTAATGGTGTTTCTTTTAGAACTTTTAAAAGGCAAGGCTCTGGTTTTTCTTCAAATGGAACAGGTATTTCAACTAGCGCTTCAAATATTTCTTCTGGAGATTATGATATTAGTGTTTCTTCAAAAGGTTTTAATGCTTTCTTTTTTTATTATGGACATACACAAATAAAGTATAGTCTATATAAAGAATCATTTGATATTTATTTTGGGATATTATACCCGTATAGTCTTTTTGGGACTAATAATGTCAATTATTATCTAAAGAAAAATTCTGACACAAAACGATTAATAATGTATGATGGAAATATAGATAATATTATTAGTATAAATGACGTATCTAAACTAGCGGATTATAAAAGAACGTTATTACCAAATTATGATAGTTACTCTGTTAGTTCTCAGGGTATCAGTGGTTATTTTTCGCCAAGTTTTAATAGTGAAGTAGAATTATATAGTAGAAATAATCATGATTTACTATCTCCTCAAAGTAGCAAGGTGGTAAAATATTATTTTTTTAAAAACAATGAGAATTTATTAGATTATAATTTAAAATTAAATTCAAAACTTTTTTTTGAATTTAATAACACAAATGCTTCTTTTCTGAGAATTAACCGTGCTAATATAATTAGAAATACAGCAGCAGAAGCTGATTTGTCGGGGTCAAATAATTCTATAGATTATAAACAGTTTATTTGTGCGAATACTACAAATTCATTTCTTTATAATGAAACAATTACAGCGGAAGGTATTGCAATTAAAACTGGGGATAGAAAAAGAACTGGAAAATATATTGAATCTTTTACTAATTCTCAAATTTCAGCAGGCAATATAAATTTTGTTGAAGCTAAAAATTTAAATAGAACAGATGTTAATACTTATAATCCTGAATCGATTGGTGCATTTCGAATAACAGATAATGATGGTAAAACATATCATTACTCTTTGCCTGTAATAAATTTTCAAACTTGGTATAAAAATTTTGGAATTTCTAATAATGAAAATAGTGAATTTTATTTAAGTGAAAGTAATAATCCTTATGCAACAGATTGGTTATTAACTGCTGTCACAGGTCCAGATTATGTAGATAGTAACAATAATAATATTTTAGATAATGAAGATTATGGATATTGGATAGAATTTGACTATGGTAAATGGACAGATGGTTATATTTGGCAGTCATCTTCTGGTGAAAGTGATTTAGTGCAGGGTGATTTTAGAGATAATAACCGATATGAGTTTTATAGAGGAAGAAAACAGGTATATTATTTAGACGCTGTAAGAACAAGAACGCATACAGCTTATTTTATTAAGAGTTTAAGGAAAGATGCACAAGGTAAAAAAGTAATTCAATATACAAGCAGAGCTAATAATCCATCTTTATTTAATCTTTTTTCAAATTCATCAAGCTATTCATCAGTACATTATGATGAATGGTCATATATTACGGGTAAGTCACCAAGAATCCCTGTACCACTCTCGTTATATAACATTCCGACACATTATCAAGGGCACTTAATTGATAAAATATATGGTTATAAAAAAAATTATGTCTATGCAGATTTTCCAAGTCATTATTCATTAAAATTGGATAAGATTGTTCTCTTGAAAAACACAAGTAATGTTTTAATTAACAAGGCGAGCGGATCAAATCTACTTCCATCAACACAAGCATATTATTCAAAGAATAGAGCATTTGAAATAACAGGAATTGTAAGGGAAAATGGCGCAAATTTAACAAATGATTCAGGGATGAATGGCACTTATACACAAAATATAAATCCTCTAAAAGTTATTGATATTCATACTAGTTCAAATATTATTGATCAGGGCGACTTAAATGGAATAGATATTAATGAAAAAGCTTTAAAAGTTATAGATTTTGAATATGATATTAATTATCCTTTAATGCCAAACTCTCCTAGTTCTTCTGCAAGTAATAAAGGGAAATTAACATTATGTAGTATCGATTTTAAAGGGAAAAAAGGCGTTTCATTTATGCCGAAGTATAAATTCTCATATAATCTACCTTCAATTGCATTTGATGTGAATGAAGAAGATGCTTGGGGATACCACAAGTCCAATCCAACGGCTTGGAGTTTAAATGAAATAACCACTCCAACAGGAGGTCAATTAAGGGTTTTCTATGAAACAGATGACTATAATTCAGTCGCCTCTTTATCATCTAGAATTTTTAGTAAAGGATTATCTTTTTTTATCACTAAAAATTATTCTACAGATGAATTATATTTTAAAGTAACAAGGAATCCAGGAGAGGCAAATAGTACATTAACGAACTTTACTACCTTTTTAGATTACTTCAAGATCAATGAAAAAATATCTTTAGATCTATTTATTTGTAGAAGAAGCAAATACGGAGGGCATTTTAGAGAAGCTAAACTAAATGTAGATGGCGTTAAGGGGCAAATAACAAATGTAGATCAGAATTCAGTAATTTTTAAAATTCCTAATAATTCGGTTGATTGGCATTTTGATGACCAAAGTGAAGGTTGGATTGTCAATAGAGATTTTTCTTTGACTTCAGTTAGGCATTCTGACGGCTCTCATGATAGTTATATTATGAGAGATGCTGGTTATCAAAATTGCCCTGAATGGAGGAGTTCTTATAGCAGGGACGATATTAATGTTCATTACAAGTTAGCATCTTCTTCAACCCCTATTAAAGGAAAAGGAGGAGGTGTGAGGGTAAAAACAATTAGTATGCATCAAGATGGAAAAATGAATAGCTTACAAAAATATTTTTATAATAACCCTAATTATAGTAAAGAACCAAATGGTATAGGTTATAAGTCATCTGGATCTACTTCTTTTGTGCCATATAAGGAACCTGTTGTTCTTCCATATGCTTCTGAATTGCCTCCGCCAGTTGTATTGTATAAAAATGTAAGTGTAGAGATTTATGGACAAAATTCTTCAAATATGTTATCAAAAACTGATTATACTTTTGAAACTTTAAATAATTTCAGTCAAGACCCCAATTTTTTATATTCATTGGGTGATAAATTATCCGTAAAAGAAACCCAAAATGAAGTAATAAATCCACAATTAAATTTTTCTAAATTTGAAATAAAAAATAAATTTAATGACCTAGGAAGATTAAATTCTATTAAATATTTTAATGAAAAAGGGCAATTATTGAGTAGTCAGATATTAAGTTATAAAGCTGATCTTGATAATCATGGAGAAACAGGGGTAAAACAAGAGGCTTTTATCTCCAGAAGCGGATTTCACGGTGGCAAACTGAATGTAAGTTCAATTAGTAAAACTTTTTATCCATCTAAATTAGAAAGTTTAGAGTTCAATTCAAATGGTTTTAATAATAAAATATCCTACGATAAATATGATTTTTTTACAGGTGAACCTTTAGAAACCAAAACGACTTCAAGTGATGGAAAAACTTATAAGACAAAGATTGTTCCTGCCTATACAAAATACGCTAGTATGGGAAGTAAAGTAGATAATATTAATAATAGAAATATGCTATTACAAACTGCTGCTTCCTATTCTTATATACAAGATAATGGAGTTTGGAAAGAAACGGGTGTTGGAATTACGACTTGGAATAATGAATGGGTATATCAAGATTTAAACGCAAATACTACAAGTCCTACTAACCCAAAAGAAAAAATTTGGAGAAAGCATAAATCCTATATTTGGAATGGCGTAACTGACACTAATGGAATTTTTGAAAATTATGATGCTACAAACAATACTGATGATGGATTTATTTGGACAGTAGGGGTTGGTACGGTGCAGCCTTCTCAATGGAAACAAACTTCTGAGGTTACTTTATATGATCATTATTCTAAGCCATTGGAGGTTAAAGATATAAATGGTAATAAAGCAGCTACTAAAATGGATATTTTTAATGAAAAAGTGCAAGCAACGGGTAATGCAGGCTATAATGAAATGTATTATTCGGGCGCAGAGGAAAGTATTCACGATTTTTATGTTGGTCAATAAGTTAGACTTACTAATGCAAATACTTCAATTACCTCAAATTACGCACATACGGGTAAGAATTCTGTAGCAGCAACAGATGCTACACAGTTTGGAGTGTTTATGTATGCAGGCCATCGTCGTGGGAAATACAAAATTTCAGTATGGGCACATAAAAATAATTACCAAAAAACAAGATTGCGTTGGTTTAATAATGATGTTGGGAATACCTTTGAATTCAATGGAGAAAAATATTTTGCAGGAGATTGGGTATTGTTAAATCATTATGTGGATGCTAATTATATGGACCTAAATAATACTGCCGCTTATTGGTATGTTAACTCTATAGATAGCACAACAGTATATTTTGATGACTTAATGATTCGCCCAATCGCTTCAGCCATTACAGGATATGTGTATAACGAATATGATGAATTAACACACATTATAAACAACAACGGTTTAGCTACTCGTTTCGAATATGATGCGGCTGGTCGTTTAATTAAAACTTATACAGAAATTTTAGATGATCCTGCAAATGGAGTCACAGGTGGGTTTAAATTGAGTACTAAGAGCAAAATTAATTATAGACATATGAATTAGTCTTTTGATGTAAATGCTAATTTAAAATGTTATATACTTTAAAAATACTGTAAAATGACGAAATATATAAAATTCATACTGTTTTTCATGCTAACGGCTTTGAACTACACTTATTCACAAGGAGGTATAGGGATTGGAGGTGCAGAAGAAATACTAGATCCAGGAGATAATGGGGGTATTCCGACTACTACTTTTGTTTGGTATAGAGATTTGGATGCAGATGGTTATGGAAATAAATATGTATTAACATCAACTGCAACAAATGTTGCTCCATTAGGTTTTGTAAGTAACAAAGACGACTGTAATGATAATGATCCAAATGTAACAATACCCATAAAATGGTATCTAGATAAAGATGGTGACGGCTATGGGGGGAGAGAAGGAGGAATACATGAAATTACTGATCCTACAGATCCGTTTATAGACCCAAATGGAGCAGATACCACAACTGATAATTTTATTTTAGCATGTACGCAACCTCAAGGTTATGCCGATAATCAAGATGACTGTAATGATAATGATCCAAATATCAATATTTTAACTTGGTACTTTGATGCAGATGGAGATTCTTTTGGAGATCCAAATAACATAATATTAAGTACTTTTTATAATTCATGTCACGCTCCTTATGGTTATGTTGTAGATAATACAGATTGTGATGATAATAATGCAAGTATACATCCTAATAGTATTTGGTTTCTAGATGCAAATGGTGATGGTCTATATGAAGAAGGAGTTGAAACTTCTTTTCAAGGATGCACACCTCCTTCTTCCTATTTACTAGTAAGCAACTTTAATTGGTCTCATAGTGTTTCATATGATGTACAAGGAAATATAACTAACATAAGTAGAACATATTTCGATGATTTAGGGGCTCCAAATGTTTCTCTATCTAAGGACGTAATGAATAACAAAACATGGAGATGTGAAGTTATTTATGATAATTTTGGAAGAATTTCTCAGTCTTCATTTCCAACCATTACACCAAATAATTTTGAAAAAATTAATGTATTATCTAACCCTGTTGCTAAATCGACCTATTTGGATTATTATTATGGAGATACAAACACTTTAAGTCCGTTTCAAGCAACAGCTACACATCCTTTTTCGGAAACCGAATATGACAAACTTAATCCAGGAAATGTAATTCGTTCCTATGGAGGAAATCAGATTGGAGGTGAATGGAAAACAGGTTATTCCTTTACAATACCAGCTGCGCAAGAAATGTATTACTTGTTTGGTTATGACTATTTTAATGGGGCTATTGATGGTTCTTTAGAAAAGGTTGAGACAAAATTTTTTAAGACAATTACTGTTGATCCTCACGGAGTTGAAAGTGTTACTTTTACTGATGGAGAAGGCAAATTATTAGCGCAAGGAATTGTTGATGTAAACGTTGATACTTATCCAGTAATTTCAACTATTGGTAAACAAGGATTTGTTGATATTCATATACCTTCAGGAATAGATACGGCTTCTATAGTTTTTCTTCAAGGACAGTCATTGTATAAAGTTTATGATTTAAGAACAGGTAATTTAGTTACAACTGTTTCTCCTGGCAATGTTTATCGTATAGAGGCTATAACAACACCAGTAGAGAATTTTGACACTTATATTAATTTAACAAACGGATCAGTTCAGACGAATAATCCATCTGCTTTAGGTATAAAATATGAAGTAAATTATGCTGATTTTTCTGTAAACTATTATGATAAAACAAGTAGACTTGTAAAAACAATACAACCTAAAGGATATGATGCTCACCCAATAGAAAGTGGTTTCGTAGAAGCATTACCAATGTATCTCATGGCAACAACATACACTTACAATACTTTGGGACAATTACTAGAAAGTGAAAGCCCTGATGAAGGTATTTCAAAATTTGCCTACAGAAAAGATGGGCAAATTCGTTTTTCTCAAAACGCCTTACAATCACAACAAAACAAAGTTTCTTATATTCAATACGATAATTTGGGTAGAATTATTGAAAATGGTATTTTATCTGGAATCACATGGTCAACCGCTCAAGCAGCTGTAGATAATACAGATTTACCTTCAGGGACAGGAATTATTAGACTGGAACAAAATTTTATTGTTTATGACTATAATAACAATTACCAAGGTATTACTCCTCCTACAAATGATTTTGATAGTTTTGGGTTAAACCCAACTACCTATAAACAAAACAACTTGGCCGGAAATGTAGTAACTACTTATAATAACGAAACTTCGTCTTGGTATAGTTATGACTTATATGGGCGAGTAGAATGGACTGTACAAAACATAACAGGTCTAGGCTTGAAAACTATCCATTATGAATATGATGCTAAAGGACAGGTTAAAAAGGTAATTTATCAAAAAGAGTCTACAACAGATAAATTTGAACATTATTATACCTACAACTTTAATGGCGAAATGATTAAAGTGGAGACTAGTTTTAATAATGGTCCATTAACTACTAACGCGGAATACAGTTATAATATAGACGGCTCTTTAAAACGAACCAATTTAGCAAATGGGCTTCAAGGATTGGATTATGTATATACCCTTGGTGGGATGTTAAAAAGCATCAATCACCCTTCTTTATTAGCTTCAAATGATCCTGGAGGAGACAGTAATGATGTTTTTGGTATTACCTTAGATTATTATGAAGGTGATTATAGTAGAGCAAACACCAACATAACAACATCACCAAATGCAGGAGGTAATACAGATAATTTTAATGGAAACATTAAAGCCATTCGCTATGCCAACAAACAATTAGATGTTGTAGGAGGAGCCGTGCAACCTAAAGCCTTTACTTATGAGTATAACAATAAAAATTGGTTAAAAAATGCTTCCTTTGGAACGCTACAAAATGCTGATGGAAACGGTGCCATTACTTTAAATGCTAATAACGCCTACCAAGAAGGCAATATAGTGTATGACAGGAATGGTAATATTATTCGATTAAAGAGAACCAATGATACAGGAAACATTACTGACAATTTAAATTACAGTTACAACAACAATCAAAACCAGTTAAATAGAGTAAGCGATACCGCTATAACGCCTGCAAGTGACCCTGATATTAAAAACCAACCTGTTAATAATTATACCTATAATGCGATAGGACAACTAGAAACGAATGCACAAGAAAATTTAACTTATGAGTACAATGCTTCTGGGCAAGTAACAGAGGTTAAAAAAAACGGGCATACGGTAGTACAATTTTTTTACAATGAAAGAGGGGAACGCTATAAAAAAATAGCCTATATTACTTCTGATCCTTTTATAGAAAGTTACACGGAATACTATGTAACGGATGCTTCTGGAGTAACTATGGCTATTTATAGAAAACCAGTTGGGAATTCACTAGCATTAGCAGAACTTCCTGTTTATGGAGCAGATCGTTTAGGCGTTTATACTGTAGGTCCTACAGCATCTAGTAGTTACTACCAGTATGAAATTAGCGATCATCTAGGGAATATTAGAGCGGTTATAAAAGAACCTACAGGAGGCAGTCCTAACCTTATTGCTAGCTATGCCGATTATTATCCTTTTGGGGAAGTGTTACCCGGTAGGAATGCTTTTGACAATTATCGTTATGCTTTTCAAGGACAAGAACTAGACCCAGAAACAGGAATGGAAGCCTTTAAACTGCGTTTATGGGACGGTAGAATAGGCAGATGGTTAAACCCTGATCCTTACAGACAATATGCGTCTCCTTATCTTGGCATGGGTAATAATCCTATAAGTAGATGGGACCCAGATGGAGGATGTGATCAACCTGATTCAGATTGTGGATGGTGGAAAAAATTATGGTATCGAGTTCAAGGAAAAGGATACTTAGTAGATTGGTGGGAATCAATAAATGAAGGATATGGAAAAGATGTAAAATGGTCTTCAGTCTCTAAATTTGAAGATTATGGATTTGCAACTTCATTTGGAACTTATAATTACACTAATAAATATGGTTTATCATGGCAAGTTATGATTGAAAATACATTTACCAGTTCTGAAGTTGATTATAAAGCTGTAGGTGATATTACTTCTGAATTCATTCTAGAAGTAATAATTGACAAATATCTTGGACCCGCTTTGGTATTACCTGATTGGTATTTTTATGATGATTACACAAACCCTTCTTTTGGACCAAGCTTTTCAATTACTGGAGGGACACAAAAAACTTTTGATTCATTTACTGGTTTTCTTGTCGACCCTAAACATTGGAGAAAATTTAATCGATATGCAGGATTAAAAGATGAAATTATAGCTGCTTTTAAAAAAGGGAGGTTTGCTTTAGCAAAAAAGGAAGCTGGGATTAAAGATATATCTGGTTTTACATATAAAGGCAAAAGTTTTAATTATGAAATTAAGTTAAATGGTAAAACTACAGGGTCAACTAGAATTTACGGTAATGAAGCGATGCATCCTATACATGGTAAAATTATTTATTTTACTGAATTTGTAGCTGGTAAAAACTAATTAAAAAATAAAATGAAAAATATCGGGACAATTCTATTAAAAATATTAAAAAAACAATATCCATTAGATTTAGTGAAATGTCATTTAATTGATACTCTTTGTGAAGAATATCAATTAAATGACATTTCACAAACATTCACAATTACTGCAAATGAATATTATACTAATGAAGAAAAACAATTCAATATAAATTTATTAAAAGATGACTATACTATAATTGGCTATACTACACATCTTTTGTGGGATAATATAATAAGAATTGTAATTGCAATTGGTAAAACAGAAGAAATTTATGGTAGCTATAATTATCAATTAGAAAAATGTTTTTTTACATTAGATTATAATTCAGAAGACATAGAACCAAAATCTTTTTTTAGTTATAATGTCTATTTTAAACATTTTTATAGTCTTGATTAGTTAGAATAAAAGAGAATAGTATGATTAACAAAATCCATTAAAAAAACAATACTATTTTTGCCTTTCAAACAAACACCATGAAATATTGTATTTTTATACTTGCACTATTATGTACTAGTTTTGCTTTTTCGCAAGGAGAAGCAAATATTTGGTATTTTGGTGGTAAAGCGGGTATCGATTTTAATGGAGGGCCTCCTGTAGCTTTAACTGATAGCCAAATGCAAATTGATGAAGGTTGTACTACTATTTCTAATAGTCTAGGTCAAGTTCTATTTTATAGCAATGGTTTACAAGTATGGAATGCCAATCATCAAGTAATGCCAAATGGCAATGGCTTGTTAGGCAGTAGTTCAAGTACGCAGTCTGCTATTGCTATTCCAAAACCAGGTAGTACTTCTATTTATTATCTATTCACCACAGATTCTGATGCAGGTACTGATGGTGCGAATTATTCTGAAATAGACATGAATTTAAATGGCGGCTTAGGAGATATTACGGCAACGAAAAACATACAGCTTTTTACTCCTTCTTGTGAAAAGGTTACAGCAGTAAAACATGAAAATGGCATTGATTATTGGGTTATTTTTCATGAAATATATGATACTACTACTACTACCAATAATTTTAGAGCCTATCTTGTGTCGGGCGCTGGAGTAAGTTCTACTCCTGTAATTAGCAGTGTAGGAACACCTATTCCTTTGCTTAATTTTTCAGCTGCTGTTCATTCTGTCGGTTATTTAAAAGTATCTCCTAATGGTGATAAAATAATTAACTCTGTTTTTTATGGACTTGTAGAGTTGTTTGATTTTGATGCAAGTACAGGAACTATA
Organism: Flavobacterium sp. KY-23415; assembly: GCF_055384985.1. Taxonomy (NCBI): domain Bacteria; kingdom Pseudomonadati; phylum Bacteroidota; class Flavobacteriia; order Flavobacteriales; family Flavobacteriaceae; genus Flavobacterium; species Flavobacterium sp. KY-23415. The sequence goes on from NZ_AP044001.1 coordinate 1,823,457, forward strand.
TCCAATCAAAAAATTGTTTACGACATTCCCTTTTTTCGAAACTATGGAGTTGAATTTTCACCTTCTGGAAACCTTGCTTATCTTACTACAGGTACAACAGCGGGAACTTTCAAACTATTACAATTTGATTTAACCAATGCCAATATTCCTGCTACAGCCACATTAATTCATGAAGTTACAAATGATATTAATCATCAAATAGGTGCCTTGCAATTAGGTCCAGATGGAAAATTATATTGTGCTAATTTTGATCGTGATTATTTATCTGTAATAAACAATCCTAATACGTTAGGCGTAGGGTGTAATTTTGTTGCTAATGGTGTCAATCTTAACGGTCGTTTGTGTAAAGCGGGGCTTCCTCAATTTATACAGTCCTATTTTTCAACTGGCATTATTGCTAAAAATCTTTGTTTAGGCAATGCCACTTCTTTTTCGTTAACAAATACTGATAGTGTAATTGCTGTAAACTGGGATTTTGGTGATGGCAATTCAGGTTCAGGGTTAAATCCAAATCACACTTATGCACTTACAGGAGATTATACTATTACAGCCACAGTAACTACTTTATCTGAAACCATTACTCAAACGAAAGACATCACCATCTCAGCAGTTCCAACGGCTACACAACCTAATAACTTATTAGCCTGTGACGATGACAACGATGGTTTTTATACTTTCGATTTAACACAAAACACAACAGCCATTTTGAATGGACAATTGACAACTGAGTTCGGTGTGCGTTATTATGCCAATGCTACGGATTATGCAAACAAGATTGTTATAGCAAACCCAAGTGCACATCAAAATTTAGTAGCATACCAATCTGAAACTATAATAGCAGAAGTGTATAACTTGGAAAATAGTAATTGTACTGCAACTACTACTTTTGATATTCAAGTATTTGAAACACCTACTCCAGCAACAAATATCCCTACCATCAGAGCCTGTGACGATTCCAGTTTTGGTACAACCCATGATAATCGTATTGTGTTTGATTTGACTCAAAACGAAAGTATTATTTTAAATGGGCAATCGACTACTGCTTTTACAGTTAATTATTATACCGATGCGAGCTATGCAAACTTGATTGTAAATCCAAACAACTATGTAAACACTAATGCAGTTGAAACGATTTATGTTCAGGTTATTAATAATTTCAATCCAAATTGTCTAGCTACAACATCATTCGAAATTGAGGTGTATGCCAATCCTATAATCAATTCGCCTGTTACTCTAAAACAATGTGATGATGACAATGACGGTTTTAGTGCTTTTAACCTCACAGAAGCTGAAAATTTAATTATCGGGAATACAACAGGATTGACCATTGCTTATTTTGAGTCTTTTGTTGATGCACAAAACAATAACAACCCTATTCCTAATACTACAGTCTATACGAATCAAACGGTAAGTACGGATATTGTTTATGTGAAAGTAACTAATACCAATGCTTGTTATACTATTACAGAATTAAACTTAGTAGTTTCGACTACGCAAATTTCAAGTACCATTCAGGAAATGTTTACTGTTTGTGATGATATGGCTTCGGGTTCTAATACAGATGGTATTGCTACTTTTAATTTTAGTAGTGCCAATGCGCAAATTTTAGCACAATATCCTAGTGGACAATTACTAGATGTTACCTATTATCGTAATATTGCAGATGCTTTAGCGGAGCAAAATGCGATTGTAGATATCTCTAATTATACGAATATTGGTTATCCAAACACACAAGATATTTATGTTAGAGTCGATAGTCAGCTCAATAATGATTGTTTAGGTCTAGGCCATCATATTACATTACATGTTGAACCTATTCCTATTGTGCAACCCCAAAGTTACAATCATTGTGATGATGACCAAGATGGATTGTATGCTTTTAGCACGACCAATTTAGAAAGTGATTTATTGAATGGGTTAACTAATGTTACTGTTGCTTATTTTGATGCTTTGGGTAATCCCGTAACCGTGACTAATCCTTTTATAACTGCTTCACAAGTATTAACTGCAAGAGTAAACAATAGCACTCCAACAGCTTGTTATTATGAAACAACAGTTACTTTTACAGTAGATGATTTACCAGAAGCTTTTGCTCTACCAATAAGTTTAACAACAGTTTGTGATGATGAAGCAAACCCAAACTTACAAGATGGTTTATATGCTTTTGACACTAGTGGTTTTCAAAATACTATTTTAGGTGCACAAACAGGAATGCAAGTTAGATATTATGATGAAAATGGAATCGTTTTGTCAAGTCCGTTGCCAAATCCTTTTATTACAAGAACACAAAATGTGACGGTTGAAGTTATTAATCCTATAAACACAACTTGTGTTGCTACAACTACGATTCCTTTTGTAATTTATCCCGTTCCAGAAATAGAATTACAAGGTGATGGTTTGGTGTGTAGTGACAATGCTGTTTTTACACTTGATATAGATGCAGGTTTAATAGACCCTAGTGCACAAAACGATTATAGCTATCAATGGTATTTAGATAATTTACTTTTACCTAATGAAACGAATTATAATCTCGTGGTAAATAACGAAGGTGTTTACTCAGTTGTAGTTACTAATGCAACGAATTGTTCTAGAACCAGAACTATTGCTGTTACCGCTTCGGATATTGCAACTATAGATGATATTGTGGTTTCCGATTTATCAGATAATAATTCTATACTTGTTTTAGTATCTGGAGAAGGTATTTATGAGTATAGTTTAGATAATAACGTTTACCAAACTTCTAATGCGTTTACTAACTTACCCGCTGGGATTTATACAGTTTATGTGAATGATATTTATGGTTGTGGTATTGCTACAAAAGAGATTAGTGTTTTAGGGGTGCCAAAATTTTTCACTCCCAATGGTGATGGTTATAATGATACTTGGAATATTCAAGGTGTAAATGAACAATTGAATGCCAAAACAATTATTTATATTTTTGATCGTTATGGAAAATTATTAAAACAAATAAGTCCACTTGGGACAGGTTGGGATGGTTTTTTCAATGACAAACCTTTACCTTCTTCAGACTATTGGTATGCAATAACCTTAGAAAATGGTAAAACTGTAAAGGGTCATTTTACTTTGAAGCGATAAGCATTTGAGTGTTTTAAAAAAATAACTACTTTTACAAAAGTTAATCTTAACTAATTCTTTCGAAAAATAAAATTAATTACATGAAAAAAGTAGTGTTACTTGTCTTTGTTTCTATTCTATATTCTTGTCAATCTGTAAAAGTAAAAGACAAGTTTTATACTATTTCTAATTCAACTATCGAGTTAGGGGCAATTGGGAAGGCTAAGTCTATAGTAGGTTTGAAAAATGAGTTTCAAGTGACTACATATCCTCAACTTAATGAAAAAATAAAAATCCAAATAGCAGTTGTTCCATTCACAAAACGTTTAAATAATATTAATCTTACAAAAGCAAAATACAATCAAAAGCAATCAGTAGTTAATTATGTTGATAGTTTAGTTATAAAACCAGAAGTTGTAAGTATACAAATAGCAGACAGAGGACAGTTTATAAATGAGTTAAACGGAATACATAATGAACAAATAGTGACACTTGCTCAAAAGAATAATAATTTATCTTTAGTTACAGGTGTGTTAGTTAATTTACCTTCGGTTTTAATTGAAAAAATTAGGGAATCAGACACGCATTACCTCATTCAAACAGATGATGCAAAATATAAAATTGCATTATATAGCAATAATAAAAGGATTGATTTATTAGATGTTATATCAAGCGATATTTTAGGCTATCAAATAAGTTCTTTTTGTTGGATTGAAAATAATAGAAATAGATGGGAAATTGGAGATATTGTTTCTAAAGGAAAATCGTGTAAAGGATTAACTTATAAAAAAATAAAAAAGAAGAAAGAAAAAAGCTTATATAAGATGTAATTCTTTCAAAACAATAAAAAATACAAAATGAAAAAATATTTTTTTAGCTTATGTTTACTTTTATTCTTTACGAATTGTGAAGAAATAATTTTAGAAACCAATATTTCTGATAAAAATATGCAGTTGTTAGCACCAGCAAACAATGCTCAATTTAATTCCACAAGTGTTACTTTTACTTGGGAAGCTTTAGAAGACGCTACCAAATATCGCATCCAAATTGCAAAACCAAATTTTGCTACTGCTAATGAAATTGTTTTAGATACAGAAACAACAGAGACGTCATTCACGAAACAGCTAAACATAGGAGAATATGAATGGAGAGTGAAAGCATTAAATAATTCCTATAGCACTGAGTTTGTTTCAAGAAGTTTATCTATTGTGAGTAATGCAGATTTTAATAATAATATTGTTGTTTTAAACACACCGACAAATAATATTAAAACAAATGTAACTGCACAAACGCTATCTTGGTCCCCTATTATAGGAGCAACAAGTTATCAGTTACAAATATTTGATGCATCTAATACTTTAGTTGCCAATCAAAATGTAACGGTATCATCATATAATTATACATTTTCAGAGGGTGTTTTTACATGGAAAGTGAGGGCAACTAACGGCAGTGATTTTACTCTTTATAGTTCTAGAAACTTAATAGTTGACACAACCAATCCGAATGTTCCTGTTTTAACTAACCCTGCTAATAATTCATCTTTAACAAATAATGCGGTATCATTTAGCTGGACAAGAACTCCAATTACAGGAAGTATTGAATTTGATAGTTTGTATATTTATAATGATAGCGGTTTAACAAGTTTGCTGTTAAAAAAGAGAGTTACAAACCCACATTCTGAAACCATTTCAAATGCAGGTACTTATTATTGGAAAATGAAAGCATTTGACGAAGCTGGAAACGTTAGTAATCAAAGTACTACTTTTAAATTTACTATTAATTAATTTAATGTTGCAGTAATGAAGAGTAAAAAAAATACCTATTTGTTATTAGCTCTTGTTTTAGGGATTTGGGGAATGATAGGGTATCAATTTTTTAATTTTTCAAATAACTCAAACGATAATGTAGCCTCTCAAAACACTTTGTTAATTGCAGAGGTTGATTATAGAGAACCTGATACTACTTTAATAGATACCGAATACAGAGACCCTTTTTCTGGCGAGTTGAATGTTGTAGTTGAAAAGGAATTAGTTGATAATTCTGGGAATAGTACTAATTATTATAAAGAGAAAGAAGAAATTAAAGAGCCAATAATTAAGTATAAAGGAATCGTGTCAGATTTGAATGATAAAGTTAAAATTTTCATGATGATTATTGATGGCAATACATATTTGATGAAGCAAGGAGAGGAAGAAAAAGATGTTAAGCTAATTAAAGGCGACAGAAAAACATTAACAATCAAGCATAAAGGAGAATTAAAAACCATTCTAATTGAAGAATAAACGATATAATAAAAGAATTTTTTCAGGAGCACTTCAATTTGCTATATATACAGCTGCAATAGTTGCTCTACTTCTTTTTGGGCTAATTTTATATTTATATACTTTTTTGTTTTTTGGGCAGCAACTAAATGTCAATAATTGCAATATTAAAGCCATAAATAATGGTTTTGCTACTGTTTTGAATGAGAATAGAGTTAACGGAGACACATTATCAATTACTAATATTGAAGATTCATTTCAAGAAACAAAAGCAATAAGTGATTATTGGGGTATTTTTCAAATAACAAAAATTAAAACATTAAATAGAACTAATAGGTTTGAAAAAATAGCCTTAATTGGTTCACATTTTGACTCAAACACGCGGAGTGTTCTTTATCTTAAAGATTTATTTAAACCTCTTGCGGTTGTTGGAGATACTAAAATTGAAGGGACAACTTTACTGTCAAGCCAAGGAGTGAAACCAGGAAATATTCAAGGAAACAGTTATTATGGTGATCAATTAATTTATGGAACTATTCAAAGAAGTTCGGATCAATTGCCAAGTTTAAACACAACTTTTCAGAAAAACATAAATAAGCTTTTGACAACTGCTATACCAAGAAAGGACGATGACTTTCTAATAGTGGATTCTAACAATAGAAATTCTTTTTTTGAAGACACAAAATGGTATTATAGTCAAGATTTGATATCAATACAAGAGGAATTTACTGGAAATATTATAATTAAATCGGATACATTGATAAGAGTAACGAAGCAATCCAAATTAAAAGATGTAGTTTTAATAGCTCCAAATGTAATAATTGAAGATAATGTTAAAGGTATTTTTCAAGTAGTTGCATCAAAAAGCATAAAGGTTGGAAAAAATGTAACCTTGGACTATCCTTCATCTCTCACATTAAAGAAAGAGCATAAAGATAATAACTATGAAAATCTTCTTTTTATAGATGAATATGCAATTGTCAGAGGCATTATATGTTGTTTCGCTTCCAATTTATCGAACAATTTTGCTGTTGATTTGTTTTGCAATAAAAACACAGTGCTTCTGGGTGAAATATACTGTGAAGGGAACTTTGAATTAAAAGGGAGTGTAATCGGTTCTGTTTATACACACCAATTTATCTCAAATACATCAGGAACTTTGTTTGTTAATCATCTTTATAATGCGTTTTTATCTTCAGAAATGCTTCCAGATTATTATAGTGGTTTGCTTTTTGAAAATCAGCCTAAAAGTGTCATGAAATGGTTGTATTAAAAAAAGTAAAATCGGCTACTCTTATTGAGACTTTAGTAGCGACAATCCTAATTGTAGTTGTTTTTTTACTTGCTAGTTTAGTTATAAATAATTTATTTTTTAATACTTTTCATCAAAAAAAAGAAGTTGCCGAAACACGATTAAATGAACTGGAATACTTATATATTCAACAGGAAATAGTACTACCTTATTATGAAGAAGTACAAAATTGGGATATTTTTATTACAAAAGAAACAGGAGTAAAACCTTATGTTTTAATTGTTGCTTCCAATAAAGTTACAAAAAAAGAGATAAGACGAACAATTATAATCAATGAATAATAAAGTAAAGTCATTTACCCTTTCTGAAATGCTTGTAGTATTAGTAATTACGGCAATAGTAGTTGGTTTGGCATTTTCGATTTTAACTTTAGTAAGAAAACAAATTCGAATATTACAAACAAATGCAGAAGAGACAACAAAAAGAGAATTATTAGAAAGTAAATTTATAATTGATTTTAATAAATACTCAGAGATTTCTATCAATGATGAGAATTTGATTAAATTCAAAAATGAATTAGACTCTACTTTTTATACTATAAAAGATAATTTTATAATTACAAATAATGATACAATAGCAAAAAAAATGAATAAAATTGATTTTTATTATAAAAATAAAATTATTACTATAGGAAGAATTGATGCTTTAAAAATTGTTTTGGAACCTAAGAAAGGTGTTTATAGAGCTATATTTGTGTATAGAAAAAATGATGCTACAGAACTCAATGAAATTAATTTAGATGGCTTTCAAATTAGACAATAAATCCGCAAATAAGGAAAACAAAAAAAAATCAATTCAAGAATTACTTGAAACAGAAATTATACTTTTTAAAAGCAAATTCTCTAATAAAAAGAAATATTCATTCTATTTGGAGATGAGTGTTTTACTTAAAGCAGGAATAACTTTAAAAGAAGCTTTGGTATTAGTTGTTGAAAACCAAAAAAGCAAGAAAGATAAATTGCTTTTTGAAAGAATATTAAACGATGTAATTAATGGAAAATCTTTTTCTGAAAGCATGTATGAAACTAAATCTTTTTCAGAATATGAATATTTTTCTCTTAAAATTGGAGAGGAAACTGGTAATACAGCTAAAGTTACGGAGCAGTTAGGTAATTTTTTTGAAAGAAAGAATGAACAAAAGAGAGTTGTAGTAGCTGCATTAACATATCCTGCCATCATTTTAAGCACAGCTTTGTTAGTCATTGTTTTTATGTTAAATTATGTTGTTCCAATGTTTCAAGGGATCTTCCAGCAAAACAACATCGAATTACCTTGGATAACAAAAAGGATTATTGGTCTGTCTGATTTTATGAAGAGTTATGGCGTTTATTTTTTAATTTTCTTTGTGTTGTTTTTAATTGGGGTTAAATTTTTTAACAAGAATTTATTTTTTAAAAAAGTCACTCAAAGTTTAGTCATAAAAACACCTGTTTTTGGCTCTTTTATTAAAAAAGTATATCTAGCTCAGTTTACACAAGCAGTAAGTTTGTTAACGAGTTCAAAAATTCCAATTTTAAATAGCATACAACTGGTTAGTAAAATGATTGACTTTATCCCTTTGCAAGAAGATTTAGCGAAAGTTGAAGAAGGCATTCTAAAAGGAAATTCACTTCATGAAAGTCTGAAGGATTGTCGTTTTTTTGACAATAAAATGGTATCATTAGTAAAGGTTTCAGAGGAAACGAATCAAACAGATTATGTTTTTAAACAATTAAATGATCAATATAATCAAGAAGTAACACAACAATCAAAAATATTGTCAACATTATTGGAGCCTTTTATCATTCTAATTGTTGGTTTAATTGTTGCTGTTTTGTTGGTCGCTATGTATTTGCCAATGTTTCAATTAAGTAATGCAATTGGCTAGTTTTTGGTGTCTAAATAGGTTTTCTTTTCTAAGATAATCTCGGTTGTTATGAATTTGTTGTTTTCTTTGTAATTTATCTTTTTTATAGTGTTAAAATGTTTTATCTTTCCAAAAGTTGCATTGTTTTCTAAATAGTTAAGAAGGAGTAATGTTTTATTATAATCTCCTATTATTCTAAAATAATAATGTGTAATTTTAGTGTTTAAGTCACTAATAGTTTTAGGCTCTTGAAACTCAGCAACAATAAGGTTATATTGCAGGGCATGTTCATTAATCGCTCTTAAGAGGCTGTTTTGGTGGTTTTTTATTTCACTATTGTAATTTAACTTTTCGAGAATTGTATTTAATTTTTTATTTTTTGCAGCTAACATGTTTGCAGCATTATTTTGATTTTCAAAGCTTTCAATTTTTTGGTTTAGATTATTCAATAATCCATAATAATGTATTGTTTTTGAAATAGCCAATTTATAAACTAATATAATTGAGGTAAATATTGCAATAACAAGTATTTTATTTTTTTTATTTAATTTCATTTAGACTAATACTAATGGTAAATAATAAATCTTTATTTTCATCTTTCCCAAAATCAACTATTGTAACTTCTTTGATAAATTTTTTTTTAGAAAGAAGTTCAATCCAATTTGTAAAATCATCGCTGTTAACTGTAATCCCTTTAATTTCAATTATATTTTCTTTGAATAACGCTAAGGTTTCATGATTCCCTTTTTTTTCTATAGGCTGAAAATTGAATTTTTCAAGAAGTATCGTTTTTGGGATTGATTTTGATATTTCATTTACTTTAACTGTAATTTTTTCAGAACTTGATAAAGCAATTTCTTTTAATTTTTTCTCTTTCTCTAAAACATTTTTTTTTAATTTTTCAATTTTGGTTAGGTTCATTATTTCTTGTTGGTTTTTTATTGTCAACTCCTGATATTTATCAAAATAACGTGTAAAAAACAAATAATTAACTAATAATATAAAAAGTAAACCAAAGATTGTAATTCGCGAAAGGAATTTAAAAAGCTTTCCTTGTAGAAATGTAAATTTTATTTTGGTGTTTAATTCATTGATTGATCCATTACCAAGATTTGAAGAAAGGAAAGAAATTATACCTGAGAAAGAAGTTAAATCTTCCCCTTTAATTTTCATGCCGCTTATTTCGTAGATATTTTGTTCCTTTTGTGAAAAACCAAATTCAACGCAGCTATTTTTTTTGTCAAATTTTTTCCCATTAAGAATTATTATATCCTGATTTATATAATCTAGTGTGTTTTTTATTTGAGATATCCCTATAAAAACAGATCCAATCGCTAATTTATGTTCATTTTGTAGTGAGTTTATTATTTCATCAATATAATTTTTTCGAACTAATGAAATGATGCTTTTATCATCAAATCTCCAAATATCATAATAAAAATCATCTAAATTTAGATTCGAAAATGCTTTTTTTACTAAAAGGGAATCATTTTTTTCAACAGAATCAAACTCTTTAATTAATACTTTATTGGTGTTAATAGTTAAAATAACAGGTATTTCGCTGAATTTGTCTAAAGAAATATTTTTAATTGAAATAAATTTGAAATAATCTGATATTAAAAGCTCATCTGCGTGTTTTTTTGTCAAAACACAGTTAATCTTTTCTATATCTTCAGTAGAAAAAATTTCAATTCCTAAATATTGTTTACCAATAATTTTATTTTCAATTTTTGTACTAATCATTAATAAATTACTGTTGGTTTTATTATTACAGTTAATTTTTTCTTATTATCTTCTCTTTTTCTTGAGCTAAAAAGCCATTTTATGATTGGTATTCTCGACAGAAGAGGTACTCCTGAACCTGTGTCATTTTTTACTTTTTCTTCTAAACCTCCTAAAACAATTAGATCTTGGTCTTTAACTCTTATTATAGAAGTAAATTCTCTTGAATTAATTCCAGGAGGAGCATCTTTATCTACTTTTTGCCCGTTGAAACTAGATTGAACTACTTTTATATCCATTGTTATTTGGCCATCTCCAGAAATTAGAGGGCGAATAGATAGTGATAATTCAGCATCAATCGGTTGATAATTTTTTATTTCTGATGTTTGAGGAATTTGTGAGCCATAGAAGTTTTGATTTGTAACAACATAATATGTTGTTTCACCTATTGAAAGTGAAGCTCTATGTCCATTTAAAGTAGAGAGTCTTGGGGTGGATCGTATATTGACAGAGCCGTTACTTTCTAATGCTTTTAAACTTAAATAGAAATTCGGGATAACGCTTCCTATATTTAATGAACCAAAACCATCAAATCGATTAATAATTTTGTTTAAAGTTTGCGCTCCTAAAGTGATGTCTGCACTAGGAAATACTGTCCCAGTTGTTGCTTTTGGTTTATCTCCAATTCCAGCCGAAATTCCAGTTTCAATTGTTGCACTCTTATTTACTTCTAAAAGCATTACTTCAATTAGAACTACTGGTACAGGTTTGTCAATATATTTTACAAATTCTTCAAATCTTGAAATATTTTCTGTTGGACCACTTACAATAAAGCTGTTTAATTCGGTATCAACCTTTACGTCAATTCCACTTAAAATCTCTCTTGGGAAAATATCTAAAATACTGCCTCCTGTTTTTTCTTGAGTTGGTGTATTATTAATACTTGATGGATAATTAGAAACTCCTCTAGTATTATCGTTGTTCGAACTGAAATTCGTAACGGTATTATTTGTATTATTGAGTCTTCCTGCCGAGCGACCTGTTTCTTTATTTGGGTCGCTTAATATCTCAATTGAACGATGCATTAGTGCTATTAGTTTTATGTTTCTAACGATTAATTGGCTTTTTAACCCGAAGATATATATGTTGTCTTTTTTAGAATAGGTATAACTATCTGACGATGTATTTTGTTCGCCTAATCCCTGAGAATTATTTTGAGTTTGAAAACTAGAACTATTATTAGAATTTACATTGTTTTTAGATTCAAATATTTTGTTTAATAAATCGTCGAAAGTAATTTGCTTGGCTTTTAATGTAGCGTTACCCGCATTTTCTAAAGGACTAGAAATAAATACATCTAAATTTAAGTCATTCCCAATATCATAAATTATACTTGAAATAGGGGTATTCTCAAAATCGACATTTAACAATTTTTTATCTAAATCTAATATTTCAAAATAGAAATTTGATTTCCTAGACCTGATAGGTTTTGAAGGTCTTTTTGAATTTATTTTATCACTTGTAGAGTTTTCATAATTTGATTCTAAGCTATTAAATAAGTAAAAATTGTCTTTTGTTTTTTTTAGTTCAAGGTTGTTTGCATATGCTAATTTATTTAGAGCATCATCAAAAGGAGTGTCTACTATGTATGCTGTTAATAACTTGTTTTCTAAACCAGGTTCAAAAACGATGTTTTTTCCACTTTCATTAGTTATTTTTTTAAAAGAATCATATAACTTATCTTCTTTAAGATTTAAGCTCAATAAGTTGTCATTATGTCTATAAACAACATCTATTATTTTTTCTTGAGGAATTTCAACAGGTTTTTGATAGGGTTTAATTGCTAAAATATTACCAGTAAAATCTATAATTAAGTTATGTTCTTTGCATAGAAAAATAAGTAAATCTGCAACAGTAACGTCAGAAAAATTATTTACAATCATAATTTGCTCCAAAGAAGGAGCTACGCTAATATTTACTTTATGTATTTCTGAAACAGCTAATAAGAACTCAGAAAGAGCTGCTTGTCTAATATTGACATTCACTTTTTGTCCAAGTCCTGGAGAGTCTGGTGTTATAGTTTCTATGTTGTTTTTAATTTGTTGAATTCTAGCATCTTGAGCTTTAATTGTAAAAGATAAAAGTAGAATAAAAACTAAAAGGAATTGTTTCATTATTTTAATTGAATTTTTTGTCAAATATATAAGATTTAAATCATTAATAACGAAAATACTTCCTCCACCGAAGTTTCACCGTCTATAATCATTTTTAATGCATTTGTTTTTAATGTTGAGATATTATTCTTTGTGAGATATTCGTCTATAGATGTTCTGCCGTTTTTAATATATTCAGTAAGCTCTGAAGTAATTGGTAAGATTTCATAAATTGCTTTTCTTCCACTATATCCAGTATGGAAGCAATTATTACATCCAGTTGCTGTAAAATGAGATTTTAAATTTTCTGGAACTTCAAATCCTGAAGGAAAGACACTTACATCAATTTTTTCTTCTTTTTTACATGATTTGCATAATTTTCGGACAAGTCTTTGTGCGATACTACAGTTCAATGTTCCAGCTATTAAAAAAGAAGGAACACCCATGTCTACTAATCTTGAAATCGTAGCCCATGAAGAGTTTGTGTGTATTGTTGAAAGAACTAAATGTCCAGTTAGAGCAGCTCTAACTGCCATATTTGCAGTAGCTACATCTCTTATTTCTCCAACCATTATTATATCAGGATCTTGTCTTAGGAATGTTCGTAAAGTAGTCGCGAAATCTAAACCTATATTTTCTTTTAATTGTACTTGATTAATTCCTTCTAATGTATATTCAATTGGGTCTTCAACTGTTAGTATGTTTGTATTTATTTGGTTTAATAATTTTAATGTTGCATATAGCGTTGTGGTTTTTCCAGAACCTGTAGGTCCAGAAATTAGAACTATTCCATTCGGTTTTTTTATACTCTCTAAGTAAATCTTTAGTTCGTTATCATTAAACCCTAGTGATTCAATATTAACATGAGAAGTATCTTTACTTAGTAATCGTAGAACTACTTTTTCTCCATGTAATGTAGGTAGTATCGATACCCTAATGTCAAAATCATCATGTTGTGTTGAAATGGTTATTCTGCCATCTTGAGGTAATCTTTTTTCAGAAATGTCTAATTGAGCGCGAATCTTAATTTTATTAATTATTATAGGGTATTCTTCGTTAGCAATGTAGAATTGTTCTTTTAGTTTACCATCAAGACGATATCTTATTCGAGCTCTATTTTCATAAGGCTCAAAATGAATATCACTACTGCCAATTTCCTTTGCTGTTAATACGATTCTTTCTAAGAAATCATTTGAAAATTCAATGCTAGAAATTTTGTCGTTTGAGTTTTTTCTATAATTAATGGATAGATACTGATCTATTAATGAACTTTCTTTGAATTCAAGTTCTATTTTTTTATCAAGGACAATTTCTAATTCATTTGCTGTTTCTTTAAGTTTTTTTGAATCTGTAAAAAAAAATATTTTTCCATTATTTATTGCGAAAGGAACTACTCTATATCTGTAGGCTATATCAGCAGATATTTGCTGCTGAACATCAATAGGGATTAAATGATCTTTCATGGTCAATATATATATAGGATTTTTTCATCTATAAAAAATGTTACAAAATATATAAATCCAAAAAATATTGACATATTTCCTGCAAGAGGAACTGTTTTATCTTGAATTTTCATGGATTTTAAAATTAGATATAAAGCTAGTGAAAATAATAAAGAAATAGTAAAAAGAATCCAAAATGTAATAGTCGGAAAAATAAAAGATATAGAAATAAACATTACAATATCCCCTAATCCGATACTTTTATCAATAAATTGTTTTTTAAGAAATAAAACAAAATAAATGTAAGTGACTAGAAGTAAGATAAATATTAAAATCAAGTTGATTAATGAATAAATCAAGATAGTGCTACATTCGTTAAATTTAAATTGTAATGAAAAACCTATAATACCCAATAAAGGATAAAGAAACCAATGTACCAACCTTTCTTTTGAATCTTGGTAGAAAATGATAACAAAGACAAGTAGAATTAATATTTTTAGGAAAATAAACACTAATCTTTTACAGTCTCTTTAGGGATTCCATTTTGATCTACTTCCCAAATGTTTATTATTCCATCATTATCAAAATCTGTAACTGAAGTAGCTCGTACTTTAAATGTAGAATTAGAAGATTCAATTATTTCATATTGATAATTTGCGCTACCATTTTCTTTTACAGTTTTTGGTCTTTCAAAATCAATTTCATTCAAATCATTACTATATTTAGAATACATAAAATGGTATTGCTTTTGAGAATTATAAATAAATTTAAGTTGAGTTTGAGCTTCTACACTTTTTGCTTTAGTTATTAAAGGCATTAGGTTAGGTAATGCAAGTAATAATAATATCCCTATTATTGCCAAAACAATAAGCATTTCTTGTAGATTAAATGATTTTAATTTTTTTTGTTTCATTTTTTGTTTCTTTATACAAAAGTAGAAAAATTAATACAATTGAGGTTGTAAAAAATTATATATACTTTTTGATTTTTTAAGGGCGAGTAAATATAAATAATTATTTCGTTCAAGCTACCCAAACAATTCACTAACAACGTCTTCAATTTTAGAAACAAGAACTACTTTAATTATAGTATTCTTGATGGATATTTTATTGTGTTTAGAAACTAAAATAGTAGTAAAGCCTAATTTTTCAGCTTCTTGAATACGTTGGTCAATTCGGTTTACGGGTCTAATTTCACCAGATAAACCTACTTCTCCTGCAAAACAAAAGCCTTCTTCTATACCAATGTCTTCATTAGATGATAAAATAGCAGCTACAACCGCTAGATCTATTGCTGTATCGTCTACAGAGATTCCTCCAGTAATATTGAGAAATACATCTTTCATTCCTAGTCGAAATCCAGCTCTTTTTTCTAAAACAGCTAAAATCATGTTCAACCGTTTGGCATTATAGCCTGTTGTACTCCGTTGCGGTGTACCGTATACTGCAGTACTTACTAACGATTGGATTTCAATCATTAACGGCCTCATTCCTTCAAGTGTGCATGCAATTGCAGTTCCAGAAAGTGATTCTTCTTTATGAGATATTAATATTTCTGATGGGTTGTCTACTTCTCTTAAACCATTACCTAGCATTTCATAAATGCCTAATTCTGCTGTGGATCCAAAACGATTTTTTAAAGATCTAAGTATTCTGTAAACATGGTTTCTGTCACCTTCAAATTGAAGGACAGTATCTACCATGTGTTCTAGTATCTTTGGGCCTGCAATTGTGCCGTCTTTTGTAATATGACCAATTAGAATGACAGGAACATTTGTTTCTTTAGCAAATTTTATAAGTTCTGCAGTGCATTCTCTAATTTGAGAAATGCTTCCAGCAGAAGATTCAATATAGTCTGTGTGTAGTGTTTGTATTGAATCTATAATAACAATTTCAGGTTGCATTTCCTGAATTTGTTTAAATATGTTTTGTGTTTTTGTTTCAGTTAAAATATAGCAGTTTTCACTACTAGGAAGAATGCGTTCGGCACGCATTTTTATTTGTTTCTGACTTTCTTCTCCGGAAACGTAAAGTGTTTTAAAAGGTAATTTTAGGGAAATTTGAAGTAAAAGAGTACTTTTCCCTATTCCAGGTTCACCTCCCAGAAGTGTTAGTGAACCAGGAACAAGACCTCCACCAAGAACTCGATTTAGTTCATTGTCGGTAGTGTTTAATCTAATTTCTTGAGTACTGTCAATTTCTTTAATAAGTAAAGGCTTTGCTGCTTTAGTAACGATGTTTGAATCTGCTTTCCAAGCTTTCTTTTCTTCTTTTTGTATGATTTCTTCTGCAATAGTATTCCATTCTTTGCAAGCATGGCATTGTCCTTGCCATTTTGAAAATGATGTGCCACAATTTTGACAAAAAAAAGAAATTTTGACTTTGCTCATGTTTTAAATATTATTCTTTTTTATCTTCCTGTGCTGGCTCTGGCTCTACATATTCTTCTACCTTAGATTCGTCTTCTTTGTTTTTTAAACCTTCAGCACGAGTGATCATGTAATCTTTAGTTAGCTCTCTAATTTCTTTTATTTCTTCTTTAACGAAAGCTCTTCTGTATTCTTTTAATGCTTTCTTAAATTCACCCATTTTTTCATAATATAATGCTTGGTGATACACACCAAGTGTGGTTTTTGGGTAATGTTTGTCTGCATATTTTGATAATTCTTGTAATTCTGGATAAGCTTTGTTTTTAAGAATTGCAGCTTCAATTGCTTTAAAATCAGTTAACCTAGGCTTTACGCTAATGCCTATTGTTTGTTCAAGATTAGTATATTTATCAATTAGATATTGTGTATATCCTTTATCAAGGGTTGCAATTTTTTCTTGAAACTCTACCATGGATATTGGCTGGAAACCATTAAAAATAAAATAGATCGCTTGGGGTATTGCTTGTGGAACTACAGAATAATGAGATGCATCTTTTATTTCATCAAATCTATATTTGAATTTTTTATTAGGAATTGCATTGATGTTACCATGTAATATTTTTGCATTATTGTTAATCTCATTAATGTCTCCAGAGCCAATTGCTTGGTAATAAAAAAGTGGTTTGGTAATAAGGCTTAATCTTTCAGCTATTCTTTTTTCCATTGCAGGTGCTAACTCAGGAGCTAAGGAGATATAGGCGTTAAAAATAGGGTCGTCTTTGTATAAATAAAAGTTTAAAAAACCAGCAGTTGTATCATGACCTGCAATAATTCTAAAAGGTTGAGTTCTATATTTTTTTTCTACAAAAGGTAATAATTCAAAACCTATAAATTCAAAAAATGCTGCTCCTTTTTCTGAAGGTAAACCCGTATAATCATATTCGCTATCGTTAAAACGAGTTTCCCCATAATTTTGATTGATGGCAACAATAATCATTTCGGGTAAATCGTCCCAGTAATTTCCATATTTCAATGTTCCTTCAAAAGGGTTTAATAAGTATTCTCCATCTAACAATACAAGTACAGGATATTTTTTATCTACATCAAATTCATAATTTGGAGGTAAAGAGATTGTGAAGGCTCTTGTTTCTTGAAGTTTTTCAGATTGAATGGTTTCGTTTACTCTTTGCGAGAATATAGTATTGGCAATCAGAGTAATTAGTAGGAATAATTTAGTTTTCATGATTGTGTTTAGGTGTTAAAATGAAATAGCAAGATACTAATTAATTTTTATTGAAAATATTTAAAAAAATATAGGATAAAATACCTAGAATAATAGTTAATAAGGTTTGAGAAGTCCAAATAATCCATCCTAGTGCGGTTCCAATATCTTCGGAAATACCATAGAGAAGCAATACTTTAGCTATAGATATAGGAAAAGCTCCAATCCCACCGTTTGTAAATCCAACAGCTAAACTACCAAAAATAAATCCCATTATGACAATTTCAAAGGATAATGTAGCTGTTTCTTCTAGTGAAAAAATACAAATATAAAACATCATTAAGTAGCAAAACCAAATAAAAAATGAATGAAAAAGATATTTCCATTTTTTCTTCATTTTAAAAATACTGGTCATTCCTTCTATTAAACCCTTAAATTTAGCTTTTATTTTTATTATAATTGACCATTTAGCCCATCTCCATACAAACAGAAAAACACATAACGAGAGAAACCCAAACAGGGTTAACCAGAGTATTTTGTTAGGTGAGATATTGGAGAAAATGAATTCACTGAGTTTGTTGAATTGTAAAAAAAAAGCTGTAATAACAAACAATAGGAATATGATAAAATCTACAACTCTTTCCGCAACAATTGTACCGAAACCTTTATCAAAAGGAATGTGTTCATATTTCTTTAAAATTACAGCTCTAGTTACTTCACCAGACCTTGGTATGGTGAGATTCATTAAATATGAAATTGAAACAGCAAAAAAAGAATTATGGAATTTTGGCATATATCCTAGATGTTGTAATGAATATTTCCATCTGTATGCTCTTGACCAATACCCTAAAAGAGAGATGATAATAGATAAAAATACATAAAAATAATTAGCATTCCTAAAATAGGATTTTATAACTTCTAATTGTTCGCTACTAAAACTGGTATATTGATAATATATAAGACCAATCCCTAATAATAAAGGGATTGTAATCTTTAATGTTTTTTTTAATGGAGAACTCAAAATTAGGTTAGCGAGTTGTCTTTTTCGTTTGGAAAAACAAGAGTAGGTTTAAAGTTTTTGGCTTCTTCAAACTCCATTGAAGCATAAGAGATAATAATAATAATATCTCCTCTGTGAACTTTTCTAGCTGCTGGTCCGTTTAAAGTAATTTCACCTGTGTTTTTTGGTCCTTTTATAGCGTATGTTTCTAAACGTTCGCCGTTGTTTATGTTAACAATTTGGACTTTTTCACCCTCAATAATATTAGAAGCCTGCATTAACGTTTCGTCAATGGTTATACTTCCTATGTAATTCAAATCGGCACCAGTTACTGTTACTCTATGAATTTTTGATTTTACTACTTGAATATGCATGGTACAAAGTTAATTATTTTGAATAAAATAAATATATTTTTCCTGTAAATATGTTTTTCTTAATTTTAAATTTAATTTGATTTTTTTATTGCAATGCAATATTATCGATTAATCTAATATTTTCAACGTAAACTGCAATAAAGGCTCTGTATTTTTTCTTCTTTTCTTTTCTGTTGCTATTTAATAATGTTGTTTCGTCTGCAATCTCAAAATATTCTAATTGAAAATCGGGTATTGTTTTAAAAGTATTGACTACAAATAAAGTAACTTCGTTAGCAGATTTTTTTTTGAACATTTCTTTTGCTTTTTTTAGAGTTTCAAAAATAATTCCAGCTTTTTCTCTGGAAGATTTAGTTAGTCTTTCGTTTCTAGAACTCATTGCTAAACCGTTTTCTTCTCTGTAAATTGGGCAACCTATTATATTTACAGGGATTTCAAATTTAGAGACTAGTTTTTTTACTATTTGTAATTGTTGAAAATCTTTTTCTCCAAAATAAGCATTTGTAGGTTTAATAATTTCAAAAAGTCTTTTCACAATTGTTCCAACACCGTTGAAATGACCTTGTCTATGTTTGCCTTCCATTTGATACTCTAGGTTGTCATATTCGAAATTTTGAGAAATGATAGTATCATTATATATGTCTTTAACAGTTGGGGCATATACAATAACATGGTTACTTGTTTTCTTTATTTTTTCAATATCAACCTCTAGAGTTCTAGGATATTTTTCCAAATCTTCCTTGTTGTTGAACTGTGTTGGGTTAACAAAAATACTCATTACAGTAATGTCATTTTCTTGCAAAGATTTTTTAATTAAAGATAAGTGACCTTCGTGTAGTGCTCCCATTGTTGGAACAAAACCTATGGATTTCTCAGGGGCTTTTAGAGAAGATAAGTAGGGTGTTAAAGTTTCGTTTTCTGTAAAAATGAGCATCTTGTTTTATGTTAATTAGTATGCAAACTTACTATTTTACTAGATAAATCCATAAATTTTTGTAATTTTGCGTGTTTTTTAAAAACAAATGTTAAACAAAAATAATTATGGAAGATAAGAGGATATTGTACGTATCATCTGAAGTGGTGCCTTATTTAGCGGAAAACGAAGTTTCGTTACAATCGTATGAATTTCCTAAAATGATAAATGATATCGGGGGGCAAATTAGAATTTTTATGCCTCGTTATGGAAATATAAATGAAAGAAGACATCAACTACATGAAGTTATTCGTTTGTCAGGAATGAATTTAGTAGTTAATGATATGGATATGCCTTTAATTATAAAAGTAGCTTCCATCCCAAAAGAGAGGATTCAGGTTTATTTTATAGATAATGATGAGTATTTTAAAAGAAAAGCTACTTTTTCAGATGAAGACGGGAATCTTTATCCCGATAATGACGAAAGAGCTATTTTCTTTGCTAAAGGTGTCGTTGAAACTGTGAAAAAATTAAATTGGGTTCCCGATGTAATTCATGTTCAAGGGTGGATGGCGTCATTACTTCCTGTTTATTTGAAACATTATTATAAAAACGAAGGTATTTTTGCAGATACAAAAATTATAACTTCGGTTTATAATTTAGGTTTTGAAGGAGAGTTAGATGTTGAGCTAATCAATAAAATGAGTTTTGATAATATTGATGCTAAAGTTTTATCTGGAATCAAATCGCCAACCTATGAGAACTTAATGAAGTTGACAATCGATCATTCAGATGGAATCGTTGTAGGGTCTGAAGGATTGAATCCAACTTTAACAAAATATATAGAAACTTCCGAAAAACCTTTTTTACCTTTCGCTCCGAAAGACGAAATGAATGAAATATATACAAATTTCATTAAAAAACATATTTTATAAATTACGGTAGAATTAAATGAAAAAAATTGCTTTAAAAATAGTATTAGTACTAAGTGTCTTTAGTGTTGTTTCTTGTGATAAAGATTATAATACAATTGGATCGGATGTTATTGGAGATGGTCATTTTGAACTTTCTGTAAAAAAAGACGTGTCTTTAGTTGCTTATACTAAAGCAACAGGTGCTGTGCAGTCAAATAATTTACCAGTAAATACACTAGGTTTTTATTCAGATGGTTTTTTTGGAGGGAGTAAATCTACTTTTGTAACTCAGTTAGAGTTGGGTAGTGTGGCTCCTGATTTTGGAATTGAAATTGACATTCAAGCGAACGATTCAGTATATTTGTATGTTCCTTATTACACAAAGCAGAATGCAACAGGTTCTGGAATAGAGCCAAATACTTATGAGTTTTTAAAGTCTACTGTTTTTGGTAATGTTGAGACGGCTTCATTAGATTTGAAAATATTTGAAAATAAATATTATTTGAGAAGTTTTGATGCAGCAGATCCTTCTGTTAGTCAGAAATATTATTCAGACCAGAAAAGTCTTGTTGAAAATCTTATTGGGGCTAATCCTCATTTGAATGATGGTGCAAATGCTGCTGAAAACACTGCATTTCAGTTTAAAGATGATGAAATTATTATTTATAAAACAAATAGTACAGGTGCGTGGTTAGATAGTGACGGTGCTGTAACTACAGATTTAACGAAAAGAGTGGTTAAGGAAAGAATAGCTCCAGGAATGTGGATTAATTTGAATAAAACTTTTTTTAAAGATAGAATTTTAAATGCATCGGATGCTGATTTGGTAAATAATAATGTTTTTAAAGAGTATTTAAAAGGATT
Source organism: Flavobacterium sp. KY-23415 (assembly GCF_055384985.1). NCBI lineage: Bacteria > Pseudomonadati > Bacteroidota > Flavobacteriia > Flavobacteriales > Flavobacteriaceae > Flavobacterium > Flavobacterium sp. KY-23415. The sequence goes on from NZ_AP044001.1 coordinate 1,844,923, forward strand.
GTATTTTCAAGTAAATGATAACGGAAATTCAAACGTTATGGCAATGTTAGATTTTTCAAAAGCTTATATTAATATACAATACCATTCAAAAGCTGTTTTAACAACAGATGAATTGAAGAAGAAGAATTTTAGATTGAATTTAAAAGGAAATACAGTTAATTTCTTTGAGAATACATCAAATGTGAATTATGTAAATGCTATAGGTTCTCCAAATGAAACTATTGGAGATGAGTTTCTTTATCCTAAAGGAGGAGACGGTTCTGTTGTTTTTATAGATTTATTTGGTGAAGATGCCAATGGAGATTCAACGCCAGATGAGTTGCAGCAATTGAGAGATGAAAAAATATTGATTAATGATGCGTTTTTAACTTTTTATATAAAAAACGAACAGCAAGAACGTAATTCAACTAGAATCTTTTTATATGATGCTACTAATAATATTCCTATTTTGGATTATATCTTTGATAGTTCAACAGCTACAGATCCAGAAAATAATAAATTTTTCTATGGTGGTATTTTAGTAAAAGAAGACGATGTTGATACGAAATATAAAATTAAATTGAGTAGTCATATTAATAGATTAATTAGAGGAACAGATTCTAATACTAATAAAAATGTTAGATTAGGGCTTTCGGTTACACAAAATATAAATAACGGTAATAGATACGGGATTAAAAATGCCTTTGTGGGGACTACTAATCAAAATGTTCCAATTGGATCGATCATGAATCCGTTAGGAACAGTTTTATATGGTAATTTACCACAGGTTCCTGAAGCAAAAAGATTGAAGTTTGAAATTTATTATACTAAAGCTAATTAAAATTAATTTATGTGTGGTATTGTTGGTTATATAGGTCATAGAGATGCATATCCAGTTCTAATTAAAGGTTTAAAAAGACTTGAATATAGAGGATATGATAGTGCAGGAGTAGTGTTGTTTGATGGTAATGATCTAAAATTATCAAAAACCAAAGGGAAGGTTTCGGATTTAGAAATTAGAGCAGCAGAAGAGAATACTAAATTTGGAAAAATTGGTATGGGGCATACGCGTTGGGCAACTCATGGAGTTCCTAACGATATAAATTCGCATCCTCATTATTCAAATTCTGGTAATATTGTTATTATTCATAACGGTATTATTGAGAATTATGAACCAATAAAGAAGGAGCTTATAAATAGAGGTTATTCTTTTCAATCAGATACTGATACAGAGGTATTGGTCAATTTGATTGAAGATGTGAAAAAGAAAGAAAATGTTGGTTTAGGAAAGGCGGTTCAGATTGCTTTGAATCAAGTCGTTGGTGCTTATGCAATTGCTGTTTTTGATAAAGAAAAACCAAATGAAATAGTTGTAGCTCGACTAGGAAGTCCATTAGCAATTGGAATTGGAGAAGATGAGTTTTTTATTGCCTCAGATGCAACACCTTTTATAGAATATACTTCAAATGCTATATATTTAGAAGATGAAGAAATGGCAATTGTGCGTCTGCACAAGCCAATGAAAGTGCGTAAAATTAAAGATGATTCTTTGGTTGATCCTTACATTCAAGAGCTTCAAATGAATTTGGAGCAAATTGAAAAAGGAGGATATGATCATTTTATGTTGAAAGAAATTTATGAGCAGCCAAATGTTATAAAAGATACTTATAGAGGTAGGTTGTTAGCTAATAAAGGGATTATTCAAATGGCAGGGGTAGAGGATAATATTGAAAAATTCCTTAATGCAAAGAGAATAATAATTATTGCTTGTGGTACTTCATGGCATGCTGGTTTAGTTGCGGAATATATTATTGAAGAATTCGCTAGAATTTCTGTTGAGGTTGAATATGCTTCAGAATTTAGGTATAGAAATCCAATTATAAATAAAGATGATGTTGTAATAGCAATTTCTCAGTCGGGAGAAACTGCAGATACTTTAGCGGCTATAAAATTAGCAAAAGAAAATGGAGCTTTTGTTTTTGGAGTGTGTAATGTTGTGGGGTCATCTATTTCGAGAGAAACTCATGCAGGAGCATATACGCATGCTGGACCAGAAATTGGTGTAGCTTCTACAAAAGCGTTTACAACACAAATCACTGTTTTAACAATGTTAGCATTGCGTTTAGCTAAGGCTAATGGGAAAATGACAAATTCAGATTATCAAAGATATTTGTTCGAATTAGAATTGATTCCAGAAAAAGTAACTGAGGCATTAAAGAGTAATGAAGTAGCAAAAGAAATTGCTGTAAGTTACAAAGATGCACCAAATTGTTTGTATCTTGGAAGAGGATACAATTTTCCAGTGGCATTAGAAGGAGCGTTAAAGTTGAAAGAAATATCATATATACATGCAGAAGGGTATCCTGCTGCAGAAATGAAACATGGGCCTATTGCCTTGATTGATGAATCAATGCCTGTTGTGGTGATTGCTCCAAATAAAGGGCATTATGATAAAGTAGTGAGTAATATTCAAGAAATTAAATCAAGAAGTGGAAAAATTATTGCTGTAGTAACAAAAGGAGATACTCAGGTTAGAGCCTTAGCAGATCATGTAATAGAGATTCCTGAAGTTTCAGAAGCGTTAACACCATTATTAACAACAATTCCTTTGCAATTACTGTCTTATCATATTGCAGTAATGAGAGGGTGTAACGTGGATCAGCCAAGAAATTTAGCCAAATCGGTTACTGTAGAATAATATATATAAAAAAGCGAATTTGATGTTTTCGCTTTTTTATTTCAAAAAACTCAAAGAAATTATTGCAAAATTGTTAACAAAAAAACTATCTTTGCAATCTGAAAAATGTATCGGTTTTTCAATACTAAATAGCTATTAAATAAATACATAAGCAATGTCTAAAGTTACAGGAAAAGTTGCAAAAATTATCGGACCAGTTGTTGACGTGGTATTTAACACGGAAAATGCTGAGCTTCCTAAAATTTATGATTCATTAGAAATCACTAAAGCAGACGGAACAAAATTAGTATTAGAAGTACAATCTCACATTGGTGAAGATACTGTTCGTACAATCTCTATGGATTCTACAGACGGTCTATCAAGAGGGCAAGAAGTTGCAAGTCTTGGTACTCCTATTCAAATGCCAATTGGTTCTGAAGTGTTTGGTCGTTTATTTAATGTAATTGGTGATGCAATTGACGGTTTAGGTGATTTACCTAAAGAAGGTTCAAATGGTTTGCCAATTCACAGACCAGCTCCAAAATTTGAAGATTTATCAACTTCTACTGAAGTTTTGTTTACAGGGATTAAAGTTATTGATTTAATTGAGCCTTATGCAAAAGGAGGTAAAATTGGTCTTTTCGGTGGTGCTGGAGTAGGTAAAACAGTATTAATTCAAGAGTTGATTAATAATATTGCAAAAGGTCACGGTGGTCTTTCTGTATTCGCTGGAGTAGGTGAAAGAACACGTGAAGGGAATGACCTTTTAAGAGAAATGTTAGAATCTGGAATTATCAAGTATGGTGATGATTTCATGCATTCTATGGAAGAAGGTGGTTGGGATTTATCTAAAGTAGATAAAAATACTATGAAGGGATCTAAAGCTACTTTCGTGTTTGGTCAAATGAATGAACCACCAGGAGCACGTGCGCGTGTTGCTTTATCTGGTTTAACTATTGCTGAGTATTTCCGTGATGGAGCAGGAGATGGACAAGGAAAAGATGTACTTTTCTTCGTTGATAACATTTTCCGTTTTACTCAAGCTGGTTCTGAAGTGTCAGCTCTTTTAGGACGTATGCCATCTGCGGTAGGTTACCAACCAACATTGGCTACAGAGATGGGAGCTATGCAAGAGCGTATTACATCAACAAAAACAGGATCTATTACATCTGTACAAGCGGTTTATGTACCTGCGGATGACTTAACTGACCCTGCACCGGCAACAACATTTGCTCACTTGGATGCTACTACAGTATTGTCTCGTAAAATTGCAGAATTAGGTATTTATCCTGCGGTTGATCCATTAGACTCAACTTCTCGTATTTTAACACCAACAATTTTAGGAAATGAGCATTATGCTTGTGCTCAAAGAGTAAAAGAGATTTTACAGCGCTATAAAGAATTACAAGATATTATCGCAATTCTTGGTATGGAAGAATTATCAGAAGAAGATAAATTAGTTGTGTCAAGAGCGCGTCGTGTGCAACGTTTCTTATCTCAACCTTTCCATGTAGCAGAACAATTTACAGGATTAAAAGGAGTTTTGGTAGATATCAAAGATACTATCAAAGGTTTTAATATGATTATGGATGGTGAGTTAGATCATCTTCCAGAGGCAGCTTTTAACCTTAAAGGGACAATTGAAGAGGCTATTGAGGCTGGAGAAAAAATGTTATCAGAAGCTTAATTTAGTATTCAGTGTTTAGTTGCAGCATTTAATATGTTAGCTAATCACTATTACTAATCACTAATTACTAGAAAATATGATTTTAGAAATAGTATCGCCAGAAGCTACATTATTTAAAGGAGAAGTTATTTCGGTAGCAGTTCCAGGAGTTAATGGAGAATTTCAAATGTTAAATAATCACGCACCAATTGTTTCATTGTTAACAAAAGGAAACGTGAAGATAAACGCTCAAAATATTAAAATAGAAAAAGAATTTATTTCTAAATTTAGTAAAATTAATGAGCAAACGTTTTGGTTACCAATTGATTCAGGTACTATCGAAATGAATGAAAATAAAGTTATTGTTTTAGCTGATTAAAACAATAAAAATAAATCTAAAATAAGTCTTGCAATTTGCAAGACTTATTTTTTTTCATAATATTTGTATATTAACTATCAATTTATCATGAAAAAACTGTTATTATTAACCTTGACAATTTTTACATGCAATACTTTTTCCCAGGATAATTGGCAAGAGCTAATGCATAATAAAAATGCTAACTTTAATGTAATTAAAAAAGATTTCGAGAAGTACTATGATTTAAATGTTTCTAATGCAAAGAAACTTCCAAAAGGAAGAGGGGTGAAACAATTTGAAAGATGGAAATATTATTGGCAAAACCGTGTAGATGAGAATGGAAATTTCCCTGAAGAAGGAAGTGTTCTTGAAGAAATTATAAAATATAGAAATTTACATACTAATAAATATACGACAGGTTCTGGTAATTGGTCTATTGTAGGACCTATTTCTTCACCTAGTAATGGAACTGGACAGATGAATGGTAATGGACGAGTAAGTTCGATTGCGTTTCATCCTACAGATCCAAATATTATTTATGTAGGAGCTCCTTCTGGAGGGTTTTGGAAAACATCAGATGGGGGAACAACTTGGACAGAATTTTCTAATGGATTAGTTCGTTTAGGGGTTTCGAGTATTGTCATAGACCCAATAGATCCAAATATCATTTATATTGGAACCGGTGATAGAGATGGTGGTGATGTTCCTGGTTATGGTGTTTGGAGAAGTATAAACGGAGGAGTAACTTGGACTGCTCGTAATACAGGAATGGGAAACAGAACTATTAATGAATTATTGATGGATCCTACCAATTCGAATATTATGGTGGCAGCAGGTTCTAATGGAGTAATTTATAGAACAACAGATGCAGGAGCTACTTGGACTGGATCTGCTGCATTAGCTTCTAATCCAAAAGATATTGCTTTTCATCCTACAAATTCAAATATAGTTTACGCATCTGGGACAACATTTCATAAGTCAACAAATGGGGGTGCCACTTTTACTCAGATAACGAGTGGTGTTCCAGCAGGTTCTCAAAGAATTGCACTTGCAGTTTCTGCAAATCAACCAGACTGGGTTTATCTTCTTGCGGGAGGAGGAAGTGGCTTGATAGGGATTTATCGTTCTACAGATAGTGGGAATAATTTTGCAACAAGAACAACTACTCCCAATATCTTAGGATATGTTACTAACGGTTCAGATACAGCTAGTCAAGCTTGGTATGATCTTGTTATTGCTGCCGATCCAACCAATGCAAATATAATTTACACTGGTGGCGTTAATCTTTGGAAATCTGTTGATGGTGGAGCAACAATGACCTGTGCTTCCTATTGGGTAGGAACGAGTGGTACGATTGATGGGGTTCATGCAGACCAACATGCATTGGAGTTTTCTCCGCATACTAACAATATATATAATGGGAATGATGGTGGGATTTATTTTTCTACTGATAACGGTTTGAATTGGAATGATATTAGTAGTGGTTTAGCCATTGCACAAGTTTATAAAATTGGAGTTGCGCAAACTGTTCCAGAAGTTGTTATCAATGGGTATCAAGATAACGGGACAGCTGTTAGTAACGGAACTACTTTTTCAACCGAGATTGGAGGAGATGGAATGGAGTGTATTGTTGATCCAACCGATGCTAACTATATGTATGGCGCTCTTTATTATGGAGATATTCGAAGATCTACGAATGGCGGTAATACGTTTTCAGGGAATATTGCAGGAACAATTGGTGAAACAGGAGCATGGGTAACACCTTATAAGTTAGACCCAAACAATGTAAATACCATGTTTGCAGGGTTTGATAACGTTTGGAGAAATACAGCAGTTAAAACAGGTGCAACATGGACTAAAATATCAAATTTTTCAGGAACATCTGACATTGTAGATTTAGCGATTGCTCCTTCAAATAGTAATGTCATGTATGTTTCTCGAAATGCTTCTGATAGATTCTATTCAACAACAAATGCATTAGCAGGTTCGCCAACTTGGACAAATTTAACAGCAAATTTACCATTTGCATCTACTCCTAAAGATATTGAAATAGATCCAACAGATCCAACACATCTATTTATTGCAATAGGGAATGATATTTATGAATCAACTAATTCAGGAACAAGTTGGACTAATGTTTCGGGTACTTTACCAAATATTTCTTTAAATACAATTGTAATTGATCATTCTAGCGCTGTAGATGCGATGTATGTTGGGATGGATGTTGGAGTGTATTATAAAGACAATAATTTAACAGACTGGGTATCATATTCTGCTGGGTTGGCGAATATTGAGATTTCTGAATTAGAAATTTATTCTAATGCAGCAGATTGTAAAAGCAAACTATATGCTGCTACTTATGGTCAAGGACTATGGATTAGTGATTTAAAAGACCCAGGAAATGTAGCACCAACAGCATGTTTTGAAGCTAGTCCAACAAATGGTTGTGTGGGTTCTGATTTTGTGTTTACAGATAATTCAGATTTTACTCCAACGTCTTGGTTGTGGACTATTACACCAGCAACGGTAACATTTGTTAATGGGACTTCATCAACTTCTCAAAATCCAGAAATGAGATTTTCAAATCCTGGTTTTTATACGGTAGAATTAACAGCTACAAATGCATATGGGTCAGATTCACAAACAAGAGTGTCTTATATTGAAGTTGTTGCAGGAACTATTGCTTCTGGATTTAATGAAGATTTTGAAGGAGATGCATTATGTAGTGTTGCAACAGATTGTGGAGTAACAGTTTGTGGCTTGAGTGGCTTATGGTCTAATTTAGTTAATGGAACTGAAGATAATATTGATTGGAGAGTAGATGAAGGGGGAACACCTTCTGCAGGAACAGGTCCAAGTGTAGATTATAATCCAGGAACAGCTACAGGGAATTATGTATATTTAGAAGCTTCTGGAGGATGTGTGAATCAGACAGCAATTCTCGAAAGTCAATGCATGATAATAGATCAAGGTTATGACTTTAAATATGCTTATCATATGTTTGGAACTACAATGGGAACCTTGCATACAGATCTTTTTGTTGATGGTTTGTGGCAAGAAGATGTAATTACTGCAATTTCTGGAAATAAAGGTAATGTTTGGAATATTGCAGTAGTAGATTTATCTCCATATATTGGTAAAACAATAAAGATAAGAATTAGGGGGATAACAGGAAGTGATTTTGAATCTGATATTGCTATTGATGATATTCAATTGGTGTCTAAATGTTCAGGAACTACAACTTGGAACGGATCGGCTTGGTCTAATGGAGTGCCAACAATAAGTACGCCTGTAGTTATAAATGGTGATTATAATACATCCGTAAGTTCAAGTTTTAAATGTTGTAGTTTAGTGATTAATTCTGGTTATGAATTAAATATTAATGATTCTAATTATGTGGTAGTTGAAAATGGAATTACTAATAATGGATCATTAAATGTAAAAAATAACGGTTCGTTAATTCAAATTAATGATACCGATACAAATGTGGGGGTTATTTCCTATGAAAGAATAGCGAATATAAGACAGCAAGATTATGTATTTTGGTCCTCACCAATTAAAAATTTTAATGTTGCAGACGTTTCTCCTTTAACACCTTCAGGTAAAATTTTTAAATGGAATCCAACCTTTGCAAATCCGAATGGAGCACTTGGGTACTGGATAAATACTCCCTCAGAAATTATGGCAGAAGGAGTTGGTTATATTGTTAAAGGACCAACAACATTTACGGCAACTCCACAAAACTATACTGCATTATTTAATAATGGAGCTCCTAATAATGGATTAATTCAAGTGCCAATTTCTAGAGGAGGCTATACTGGAAGTGATTATTCTGGAACCAATTCTGTTACAATTACACGATTCGATGATAATTGGAACTTAATAGGTAATCCTTATCCTTCGTCAATAAGTGTAATGGATTTCTTAACACTAAATAATACAAAAATTGAAGGGGCAGTTAGAATTTGGACACATGGAAATTTACCAAGTAGTAGTAATCCAAATCCTTATTATGGTAATTATAATTCAAATTATTCGGTTACAGATTTTATTGTTCATAATGGGACAGGAACAGTGAGTGGTCCAGCTGGATTTAACGGGTATATTGCAGGTGGTCAGGGTTTCATGGTTTTAATGAATGATGGAGCAGCTACTACAGATAATGTAACATTTAATAACGCATTGAGAAGTGAAACCTATTTAAATAATCAATTTTATAAGAGCAATAATTCAGAAATTGAAAGGAGTAGAATTTGGTTAGATTTGTCAAATGAAGATGCGAGTTCAGATAGAACCCTTATTGGATATGTTACTGGTGCTACAAATGCTAAAGATTGGTTGTTTGATGCTTTTACTAAAGTGGAACCAAACCAGCAACGAATCTATACTTTTGCTGAAAGTGATAAAATGATTATTCAAGGCTTAGGACTGCCATTTTCAGATGAAGATACAATTCCTCTAGGGGTTAATGTGCCATCAAATGGGAATTATACAATATCTGTTCATGCCGTTGATGGTCTTTTTGCAAATCAAGATATATTTGTAGAGGATACTAATCTAGGTACTCAAGCAGAAATTTCTTTGCAGCCTTATACTTTTTATGCAGATGCTGGTGAGATAAACGATAGATTTATTTTAAAATTTAAAGAGTCTGCATTATCAAATGATGATTTTACTTTAAATCCTAACGATATTATTATAAGTGGAGTTGATCAAATTGATGTAGTATCAAAAACAGACAATATTAAAGATATTTCAGTCTATGATGTTTTAGGAAGAAGGTTATTAGATATGAAAAACATCAATACTGATAAATATGAGATTAATACCTTAACGAAATCAAATACAGGACTATTCATAAAGATTACGTTAGAGAATAATAAAACAGTATATAAGAAGTATATTTTTTAGTTTTTTTTAAATAATAAAAATAAACAAAGTCCTGCAATTGCAGGACTTTGTTTATTTTTGAACTATGAAATTTCCAGAATCATTACACAATAAATTAGAGAATAGAAAGGAGAATAGCTTATTACGTTCACTTCCTCTAACAAGCAATTTAATTGATTTTGCTTCAAATGATTATTTGGGTTTTTCTAGGAATGAAGCTGTTTTTCAAAAAACACATCAATTATTAGTAGATAGAAAAATAATTCAAAATGGAGCAACAGGCTCTCGATTACTTTCAGGAAACCACGAATTATATTTTGAAGTAGAAGAACATATCGCTAATTTTCATGAATCGGAAGAAGCTTTGATTTTTAACTCTGGCTATGATGCTAATGTTGGTTTTTTTAGTGCTGTACCACAAAGAAATGATGTTATTTTATATGATGAGCTGATACACGCATCTATTAGAGACGGCATTCAAATGAGTTTAGCAAAAGCGTATAAATTCAAACACAATAACCTTGAAGATTTGGAGAAAATTATACAAAAGAATAAGACTATATGTAATGAAATTTATATTGTTACAGAATCTGTCTTTTCTATGGATGGAGATTCTCCCCATATTTTGCAATTAGTAAAGTTGACAGAACATTATGATGCCTTATTAATTGTTGATGAAGCGCATGCATTAGGCGTTTTTGGAAGCAAAGGAGAAGGTTTAGTACAAAGCTTGCAATTGCACGAGAAAATCTTTGCAAGAATCATGACATTTGGAAAAGGACTAGGTTGTCATGGGGCTGCAATTTTAGGAAGTAAGTTATTAAAGGATTATTTGGTGAATTTTTCAAGAAGTTTTATATACACTACAGCACTGTCTCCACATGCCGTAGCTACTATTTTGATAGCTTATCAAGAGTTAGAAAAAAGTAAGGAGTTAATCGAAAAGCTTCAATATAACGCTGATTTTTTTAACAAAGTAGCGTCTAATTTTTACACAACCACTCTTTACAACTCTTCTATAAAATCAATAGTTATTTCGGGTAATGAAAAAGTAAAAAATACAGCTTGGCTTTTAAAAGAAAAAGGATTTGATGTAAAACCAATTGTCTCTCCAACGGTACCTCAAGGGGAAGAACGACTTCGTTTTTGCCTACATTCCTATAATTCAGATAAGCAGATAGAACATGTTCTTCAATTGCTACAAAACATTTATAGATAATATAAACTATTTTAATTGTGTTTTTTGTGTATAGTTTGCGACCTTTGCACACTATGGAGGAAGTAAAATTTAAGAAAGTAGCGAGCTATCAATATTCATCTGAAGCGCTGATTTTTAAAGGAAAATTAGAATCTGAGGGGATTCAGGTTTTTATGAGGGATAATCATACTATTGATACAGACCCTTTGGTTAGTAATGCTATTGGTGGTGTGAAGTTGTTTGTTAAAGAAGAAGATTTTACTAAGGCAACTGCTGTTTTAGAAACTATTTCAAAATATGAAGTTGACAATCAAGGAGAAGGAATAACTTGTCCTAGTTGCAAAGAGAAAAAAGCAATGTTAGTTTCTGTTGTAGATGATGCAAAATCATTCCTGTCTATGCTTATAGCGCTACTTTTTATTGTTTTACCTTTCTATGTAAAAAGAAAATACAAATGTGATTCTTGTGGATTTGAATTCGAAAATAAAAAATAGAAAATGAAAATATTCGTAACAGGTATAGGAACCGATGTTGGAAAAACCATAGCCGCTGCAATTATAACGGAAGCACTAGAAGCTGATTATTGGAAACCAGTTCAAGCTGGAGATTTAGAGAATTCAGATACACATAAAATAGCAAAATATGTTTCGAATACAACAACAGTTTATCATGAAAATAGCTATGCCTTAAAGACTCCTGCAAGTCCTCATTATGCGGCAGAATTAGACAATGTAATCATTGATTTGAATACTATTAAAGAACCAAAAACAGATAATAATTTAGTTGTTGAAGGAGCAGGAGGTATTTTTGTTCCTTTGAATGATAAAGATACTATTGCAGATTTAATTCAACCCGATTATAAGGTTATAGTAGTTTCAAGACACTATTTAGGAAGTATTAATCACACACTTCTCACTATTGAAGCCTTGCAAAATAGAGGTATTGCAATAGCTGGGATAATTTTTAATGGCGATGTGAATAAAGCAACAGAATCGATCATTCTTTCTAAATCAGGTTTGAAAATGATTGGTAGAATTGATAACGAACCCTATTTTGATAAAAATGTGATTCGTTATTATGCAGATATATTCAGAGATAATCTTTTAAAAATTAAATAAAAAACAAAGAGAAAGGAAAATAGACTTCCAACTTTGTGTAAAGAGCAATTCTAACTTCAGATTTCTAAAATCTAATTTCAAAATGACACTTTCAGAAAAAGATACACTATATAATTGGCATCCTTATACGCAACATAAAACGGCATTTCCACATCCAGTTATTACAAAAGGAGAAGGAGCATTACTTTGGGATGAAAATGAAAAAGAATATATTGATGCTATAGCGTCTTGGTGGGTAAATCCATTTGGACATAGCAATCGTTTCATGGCAGATGCTATTTATAAGCAATTAACCACTCTAGAACATGTTCTTTTTGGAGGGTTTACACATAAAAAAGCAATTGCGTTATCAGAAAAATTAGCTGAAATATTACCTTCAAATCAAAAGAAATTTTTCTATTCCGATAATGGTTCTACAGCTGTAGAAGTTGCTATAAAAGTAGCGTTACAGTATTTTTATAATAAGGGAGAAAAAAAGACAAAGATTATTGCTTTTGAAAATGCTTTTCATGGCGATACTTTTGGAGCAATGGCAGCAAGTGGTATTTCTTTTTTTACAGAAGCTTTTCAAGGTTCATTGTTAGAAGTTGTTCGAATTCCTGTTCCAACCAAAGGGAATGAGGAAAAGTCATTGGAGACTTTTGAAGAGTTGTTAAAAACAAATGAATATGCAGCATTTCTTTTCGAACCTTTAGTACAAGGAGCTGCAGGAATGGTCATGTATGCACCAAAAGTTTTAGATCAGCTTATTCATGTCGCTAAAGAATATAAAGTATTTACTATTGCAGACGAAGTAATGACAGGGTTTGGAAAAACTGGAAAGAACTTTGCTTGCAATTATCTTCACGAACAACCCGACATGATGTGTCTTTCAAAAGCGCTTACTGGAGGAACAATTCCAATGGCTGTTACTAGTTTTACAAATGAAATTTATGAAGCCTTTTATGATGATGATACGTCAAAAGCATTGTTTCATGGACATACTTTCACCGCAAACCCAACAGGTTGTGCAGCAGCACTAGCAGCAATTGAATTACTAGAATCGAGTGAGATGCAAGCAAATATTCAAGAAGTGAATAAACAGCATTTAGTATTTCAAAAAAAGATAGCAACACACCCTAAAGTTAAAACAACAAGAGTGCTTGGAGTTATTTTTGCTCTGGAAATTCATGTAGATAGTCAGCAAGATTATTATGGAGCATTGCGTAACAAACTATATCGTTTTTTTATAGAAAATGGAGTCATTCTTAGGCCTGTTGGTAATGTAATCTATATTTTGCCGCCTTATATTATCTCAAAAGAGCATTTAGAGAAAATATATGCAACCATAGAAAAAGCATTAGCTATTATATAATTTTGATAGGAGCGAATCTCTAGGTATATTTGCAAACCATTTTCCTGCTGTTCACTATATCAGTCATTGCTTCGTTCCTTGCAATGTCTGGATGTCGTTTCCATCAGGGCTAAAAAGTAAATCATAAACCTCTTGAATCAAAAAATAGCCATAACCGCTTTAGCTTCCTTTTCTGCCTTAGGTAATTCTAAAAAAGAAATTTGGGAAAACTATTTAACCTCTAAAACCCTTATCACAAAAAAGCAAATAGGGAGCAAGTCAGTTTGGGCTGCTTCAATTTCTGAAGAATTGAAAGAAGAAATTCAAAAACTTCAGCAATCCGACATAAAATATAAAGGCTTAGATAATTCGGTTCTTTATGCAGTTTATGTTTCAAGACAGGCAATGCAACAAGCAAATTGGTCAACAAAAGATATTTTCGGAATTAATATTGGTTCTTCAAGAGGAGCTACTGAGCTATTTGAAAGATATCATGAAGAGTTTATAAAAACACAAAGAGTCAGTACACTAGCTTCACCTACAACGACTTTGGGAAATATTTCTAGTTGGGTAGCTAACGATTTGCAAAGTACTGGTCCAGAAATTTCACATTCTATTACCTGTTCCACATCATTACATTCTTTATTAAATGGAGTAGCATGGTTACAATCTGGAATGACAAATAAGTTCCTTGTTGGTGGTTCTGAAGCACCTTTAACACCTTTTACAATTGCCCAAATGCAAGCATTGAGCATCTATTCTCGACAAGAAGATGATTATCCTTGTAAGGCTTTTGATTTGGGTAAGAAAGAAAATACAATGGTAATTGGTGAAGGAGCAAGTGTTATAGCCTTAGAAATTGGACAAAAAGATAATGCATTAGCCTATGTAGAAGGGGTTGGCTACGCAACCGAAGTACTTCAGCATAATATATCTATTTCTACAGATGCAGAATGCTTTCAAAAATCAATGAAAATGGCTTTGAAAAACACGCCTATTGAAGAGGTAGATGCAATAGTGATGCATGCTCCAGGAACAATTAAAGGAGATACTTCCGAATTGAATGCTATTAGAAAGATATTTGGTCGTCAAGTACCATTCTTAACGACGAATAAATGGAAAATAGGACACACTTTTGGAGCATCTGGTTTGTTAAGTGTAGAATTAGCTGTACTGATGTTGCAAAATCAAGAATTGATAGGTATTCCTTTTTATGAACAAGAAAAAAGCGATAGACCAATTAAAAAAATTCTTGTAAATGCAGTTGGATTCGGTGGTAATGCAGTGAGTATCCTAATTTCAAAATAAAAATAATATAATTAGTTATAAAAAAGACATTTCCATAGCAAAACGTTTTTTCGGTATTGCTTTTGTTTTATTGGGTTTATTTGCGATACTGTCAACAGGAAGTTTTATACCATTAATGTTTGTTGTAATTGGGTTAGGACTTAATGTGGCAGAAGGATCGGAGATAGATATTACAGAGAAGAAGTTCAGAACTTTTCATGATCTTTTTGGTTTTAAAATAGGGTCTTGGAAGCCCATTCCAGATTTTGAGTATATTTCTGTTTTTAAAACTAAGGAAAGTCAAATTGTAAGGGTTGTAACAGCAGAAACAACAAATTCCTATGATATTATCCTAATTAACCTTTTCTATGATGGGAATAAAAATATCACATTCTATAAAACAACGAATAAAGAAGATGCATTTAGGGTAGCAGATCATTTTAGATTAGCATTAAATATTGATATTTTAGATGCTACAGGGCAAGAGAGAAAATGGTTGCCATAGAAATTACCAACAAAAAAGTCTCCTTTAAAAGAGACTTTTTCGGTTTCAGACTTTTTTATGGGAAAAGAATGAAACATCTAACTAAAATTTAAGCCTAACCAAAAGCTTAAAAACTAAAACTAACTCCTGAATACAACCCTATAAAATAGGGTCTAAAATTTCCAGAGTCATTGTTAAAAGTATTGATTTGGTATTTAAACATAGGTTGAATGTTTGCGTGGAATGATTTCCAAAAACTATATTTAAAACCCAAACCGACATTACTACTAAAATGTATGTTGTTTAGATTATTTGCCTTTCCTATTGTCATTTCAGAATCTTTCGTAATTAATGAAACCGAATTTTTGTTTAAGAATAGAGTGCTCATACCTCCAATCAACTCAATTCCAAGTTTTTTATCCACTATTTTATAACTAAGTTCTAGAGGGACTTCTATGTAGCCCATTTCTTGTTTTAAATTTCCTTCATTTTCATATTTAATGTTGTTTACTTCCATACTTAATGAAGAAACAACATCAGTCTCTTTATTTTTTAATATAAGAAATTGTGCATTTTCATTTGCTGTAATGTTTAATGAAGATGGAGTTCCTTCTTCTAATGACTTAGAATAATAGACATTATTAGTATTATAATTAAGAGAAATAGTATTAATACCAGCGCGAATGTCTAATTTTTTACTAATTGCATATTGAATTCCTATACCATAGCTTAATGATGTAGCATAGCTTTTTGAGTTATTTGTAAATTGCTCATCAATTGGAGAGCCTTCAGAAATTGAATTGAAATAAACAGGTGCAGCATTACTGCTAACAACCCATTTATTTCTCATCTCTTTTTCTTTTTCATCAGCATTCTTTCCCTCTTCCTTTTCTTTTAGCAATTGTTCTAATGCATTTGCCTCAGTATTTACATCAGCAACCACACTAGTACTATCTTTAATGACATCTAAATATTTTCCGTTTGTTGGCTTTTCTTTGATAGTAGTTATTTCTTTATTATATTCAATTGTTTCTTTAGCAACTTCTGTTTCATTTTTTGTTTTTAGTTTATTAGAACTAGTATTTGCAACTAAGTTTTTGTGTATAGTTTTCTCATTTGTAATGACTGTAGTAATAGTAGTATTTATTTTGTCATTTATCGAATTTATACTTGCATTTGTATTGTCTTCTTTAGCAATAATACTGTTTTCTGAATTATTGTTCAGTGCTAATCTTTTTTCTGTATTCGAATTTGTTTCTTCAGACTGTGTTGCTAGATTAGATTTTTTTTGAGCAGATTTTTTTTCGGTAGATTTAACATCAGAATAAATGGTTACTAATGTCTTATTCGCTGTAAGATTGTTTTTGTTGTTGGTGTTTTCAACAATTTCTTTATTATTGTCGCTATTATCTATTATTAAATCGTTGTTTGTGTTTTTTTCTGTCTTTAAATTAGTAAGACTAACAATTTCTTCTGTTCTTTTATTGGTTATAATTAATCTTTTGGTTGATTTTTTTTCAGATTTTATCTCATTTTTATTTTGTTCAACTAGCAAATCATTTTTATTTGTTTTGTTTTTAAAACGTAAATTGTTGTCTGTTTCTTTACTTGATTTCTCGTTGTTATCCTTCTCTATTAGAATTGATGTGTTATTTTCTTTAATAACAATTGGGGTGTTTATAGTATTGTCTTTTTTTAATGTTTCATTTTTAGTGTCATTGGCAATACTTTCATTTGTCTCGTTAGTATTTAGAATTAATTTTTTATCTATAACAGATTCTTTGGTATTGGAATCTTTTATTTTATCTTGAGTGACAATAGTATCTGTTTCTTTTGTCTCGCCACTATAAAATTCTAAAATGCCATAAGAAATTAATAACAGTGAAGCAGCAATGCCTGTTATTTTAAACCAAGTTGGGATAACTTTTTTGACTTCCTTTTTTTCTTCTAATTTAGAAGCAATAGCATCCCATGCCATACTTGGAGGTGTGGCTTCAAAGTCTTTAAACTTTTCTTGAAATAAGCGCTCTATATTTTTATTCTCTTTCATTTAATCTTAGGAATTGAAGCAACTTCTTGATTTTCAATTTTATTTTTCAATATGGATTTGGCTCTTGCTAAATTAGATTTAGAAGTTCCAATGTTAATATCTAGCATTTCAGCTATTTCTTTGTGAGAATAGCCGTCCATTACATATAAATTAAATACAAGCCTATACCTGTCAGGTAGTTCTTGTATTATTTTAGTTAAAAAATCTAAAGAAACATTTTCTTCTTCAATTTCAACTTCTTCAACTTCGGCAAAATTTTCTGAAACAATTTCAAGAATATTTTGTTTTCGATATTGTTGAAGGATATAATTAATAACAACTCTTTTTGCCCAACCTTCAAACGAGCCTTTAAAGTTAAATAGATTTATTTTCTCAAACAATATTAAAAAACCTTCTTGTAAATTGTCTTGAGCCTCCTCATAGCTTCTTGAATACTTAAGGCAAACGGCAAAAATCTTCGGACTTAAAAGTCGGTAAATTTGCTCAAAAGCTTTAGTATTTCCTTGCTTACATTCATTTATGAGGTTATCAAGTATCAAAGTTTTTTAAAATTTAGTCAACAACTGGGATTTCAACTTCATAGTAAATGTTTTCTCCACTTGCATTTGTTCCTTGCCAAAATTTGAAAATATATGATCCTGTGTTTAAAACACGAAAATCAAAAGTTGCTTCTGTTAATGTAGAAGTTGTAATGTTTTGACAATCGTTTCTTTCATAGACAACATTTTGTACTGCAAAAGTTCTAGTATTTTCATTTCTGTCATAGTAAATACCATCATAGACATGACATGTTGTTGGTTTTTTATACTTTACTTTTATATTGTAAGTATGGTCTAATTGAAAAGAATCGGGTACTACAACATCTTCAATTGGCAATAAGGCAAGATGGTATTTTTCACCTTCATCAACACTACATGAATTTAGTATTATAAATAGACTGAAAATAAATAATAATCGTTTCATAAATTCTTTTTTTTTTGTTAAGATGTTTATTTTTAAAAAAGGTTGCGTCTTAAAAATAAAAAATCACGAATATTTCGTGATTTTTTATTTTTCTAAGCATTGTTTGCTTTTATTGTTTCTTTTATTTTTTGTTCAAGTTCTTCCATTAGTTCTGGATTGTCTTTTATAAGGCTTTTAACTGCGTCTCGACCTTGACCTAATTTGGTTTCGCCATAACTAAACCAAGAGCCACTTTTCTTAACTATTTCAAACTCTACTGCTAAATCTAATACTTCTCCAACTTTAGACACTCCTTCACCATACATGATATCGAATTCTGCAGTTTTAAATGGAGGTGCTACTTTGTTTTTTACAATTTTAACTTTAGTTCTATTTCCAATAACATTATCGCCATCTTTTATTTGTGATGATTTTCTAATATCAACTCTAATAGAAGCATAAAATTTTAATGCGTTACCACCAGTTGTTGTTTCGGGATTACCAAACATAACACCAATTTTATCTCTTAATTGGTTAATGAAAAACACGGTACACTTTGTTTTGTGAATTGTTCCGGTTAGCTTTCGTAAAGCTTGAGACATTAAACGAGCGTGTAATCCCATTTTTGAATCCCCCATATCTCCTTCAATTTCACTTTTGGGTGTTAAGGCCGCAACAGAATCAATCACAACAATATCTACAGCACCTGAACGAATTAAGCTTTCAGCAATTTCAAGTGCTTGTTCTCCATTATCTGGCTGTGAAATAATTAAATTATCAATATCAATACCTAGTTTTTCAGCATAGAAACGATCAAAAGCATGTTCTGCATCTATAAATGCAGCAATTCCTCCTGCTTTTTGAGCTTCTGCAATGGCATGAAGTGTTAAGGTAGTTTTTCCTGAAGATTCTGGACCATAGATTTCTACTATTCGTCCTTTTGGATATCCATTTACACCTAAAGCTAAATCTAACCCTAAAGAACCAGAAGATATTGTTTCTACTTCTTCAACAGCAGAATCTCCCATTTTCATTACTGTACCTTTTCCGTAGGTTTTATCTAATTTATCTAAGGTTAATTGTAAGGCTTTTAATTTTGCTTCTTTATCTGAACTCATTTTCTTTATTTTTGGTAAAAATACCTAAATTTTCCTTTTTAGCAATGAAATTTTATTAACAAGATTTGTACTTTTTTTGTTGCTTTATGGATGTTGAAATATTAGTTAGAAGAATTAACTAATTCATATTCAGGATAGGTTTCTTTTAGGTAGCTTTCCGATTTTGATGGGATTGTTTTAATCATGATGTAAGAAACTAAATAAGTTGATACAGTGAGTAGGGTAATGAGAAAAATGATTGAATCATTAGGTGCAGATTTGGAATGAGTAATGAAAATATTAGTAAATTGAATGGGTAGCATTATTATTCCTGAGAAAGTTCCGTAACCTGAGATAATGTCTTCTAGGAGCCAAATTTTTCCTGTTTTTAGATTACGCTGCTTTTTTTTCCTGTTGTTTTTGTACAAAGCTGGGATTGACAAGAGAAGGAGTAGCCCAAAGAGTATAGGGACAATTTGGAACTGATACAAATGTTTGATTAAATTGAAAAATAATAGGAATAAAAATAGTGTAAGGATAATTTTAGGGACAGTGAAAAATGCTTTAAAATGGTGCCAAACAATTTTATTGTATCTTTTTCCTAGTGCAGTTTGTCTTTTTTCAACTACATCCATAAATCCAAACACCCCAAATTTTTTAAATTCAATTTCTAGAGCTTCTTCAAAAGTAATTTTTGGATTTTCTTGCCATTTTTCTTCAATTGCGTTGGCTAGATGATCGACTAACTCGCTTTGTAAATCATAAAATTCAACAAAATGCTGACGTGTAAATTGATATAGTTGATCTATTTGTTCTTTTGTTATTTTCATTTTATATAAAAATTTCTTTTTTTAATTCTGAGATAGTTTTTTTACGAACTTTTATTAAGACTAACAATGAGATGAATGAGAAAGTAAACACAAAACTCATGAAAAATCGCATTATAATATGGTTGAAGTCAATTGAATCTTTCCCTAAATTTATAATTGCTTGTGTGATATGTACTCCTATAAGGGGAAAGCTAAAGAGATTAAATAGTGTATGCGTTTTTAATATATGGAAATTATTAATTTTCCTAAATTTCCAAGAATATAAAAGTTGAAAAACACTTGCGAAACTAATCAATATTACAGCCGTTAAGCCAACTTTTGCTGGGTTTTCAAAGAAAGACGAAAAAATATAATATGCAACAAATACACATGCTGTAAATGTTATTTTAGGAAACGTAAAGTATTCTTTAACTTTTATTAGGTTGTTTTTTGATGCTTTTTGTTGAGCTAGTTTTTGTTTTTCGTTCATTAATGTATTAAAGCTTTTTTTGCCAAAACCTTCTTTTTTTGCCTTTAAAATAGCTTCTTCAAAAGTAATATCTTCTTGGTCTAAAATGTCTTCCACACTTAAAATCATATGATCAAGAATTTCCATATAGACTTCATAATATTTTATATTGCTTTTATTGATGAAGTTTTCAATGTGTGTGATTTGTTCCTCAGTTAGTTTCATTTATACAGTTTTGTTTTTTTATTTGATGACTTTAATAGATTTAATGAATATTTTATGTGATATATAATTCTTGATCATAAAGAATGTATAAATTAAGAATAAAGAACAATAGAATAATTGAAAGTGAACCATTGTTTCGTCAAAAGCTATTACTATTAAGCTCAAAATTAAGATTGGTGAGGATTGATTAACAAGAAAACGATATGTAGTTGGTTTTGATTTATAGTTAACCAATGCAATTAAAACAACCATTATAGTAGAGAAAACAATGCTACTCATTGAAATTATTGTAGAAAAAGGTTTTAAAATTTCAATTATATTATTTTTATAATAATTGATAGACAAAATCCATATAGCTGAGATTATAGAAGACATAAAAAAGTATTTTTTAGCTTTTGATGCTAATCTGTTTAAAATTATTTTTGGAAATGAATGAATAATACCTACGAAAAAATTGCTGCTATAGACAAATTGACGCTTCCATTTATCTAGAACTAAGCACAAAGCGCTTTCAAAATCTGCTCCTTTTGTAATCATTTCTTGCTCAATTTGAGTTGCAATATGGTCTACTAATTCTAATTTAATGTCGATATATTTAATGCCTTTTTTTTCTAAAATGGCATCTATAGTTTGTATTTGTTCTGATGTAAGTGTCATCTTAATAACTTAGTTTAGGATTAACAATGGTTTGCATGTTTTTAATAAACTCTTCTAATTCGGCTAATCGGTTAACTGTTTCAGTTGTGCCTTTTTCTGTGAGTTTATAATATTTACGTAGTCTATTGTCAACTCTCTCAACTTCAACTTCAAGAATGCCTTCTGCTTCTAGTTTGTGCAAAGCTGGATAGAGTGCACCTTCGGTAATATTCAACTCTCCTTTTGTAATTTCTTTAACCATTTGAGTAATTTCATAACCATACATTCTCCCTTTTTCCTCTAAAAGTTTCATTATAATAGTGTTTAAGCTTCCTTTGTATAATTGTGAGTTCTTCATTATTGTTTTTTTTTATCATTACAAATATATACATAAAAAACTTATGCATAACATTCTTATGTATATATTTTTTCACTTTTTATTAATTAGGTTTCTTATTTTTGTAGAAAATATTAAGTTAATGTCAACATTCTATAAATTAGTAATAAAAGAAATAAAAAGAGAGACTGCTTCTTGTGTCTCAATTCTTTTTAATGTTCCAGAGGAGTTAAAAGCATTCTATAAATTTGTTTCAGGTCAATATGTTTCCTTGAAAGTTACTTTAGACGGGCAAGAGGTAAGAAGGGCGTACTCGATTTGTTCTTCTCCAAAAAGTGGAGAATTGAGAGTAGCTGTTAAAGCAATTAAAAACGGATTTTTTTCAACATTTGCTAATGAGAAATTAAGCGTAGGTAATTTAGTTGAAGTAGGTTTGCCAGAAGGGAAATTTATTTTTGAACCTCAGGTAGATAGGCAAAGAAATTATGCTGCTTTTGCAGCGGGAAGTGGAATTACACCTATTACTTCAATTATTAAATCAGTTTTGGAAGAAGAACCAAAAAGCACGTTTATTTTGGTCTATGGGAATAAGAATCCAGAAGAAACTATTTTTCATGATGAATTGCAAGCGTTACATCTAAAGTATGTTGGACGTTTTTTTGTGCATTATGTGTATAGTAAAGTAAATATTGAAGGAGAATTATTTGGAAGGATAGACAAGTCGGTAGTTAACTTTGTGATAAACAACAAGCATAGTGAAAAATCATTTGACAAATTCTATTTGTGTGGTCCAGAAGAAATGATAGATACTGTTTCTGCTGTATTAAAAGAAAATAATGTTTCGGAGAAAGATATTAAATTTGAATTGTTTACTGCTTCTTCGAATGAAGGTGTAGAAAGTATTGCTTTAGGAGGGCATACAAAAATAACAGTTGTGGTTGATGATGAAGAGACTTCTTTTGAAATGAGTCAAAAACAAACCATTTTAGAAGCAGCACTAAAACAAGGAATTGATGCTCCTTATTCTTGTCAAGGAGGTGTTTGTAGTAGCTGTATTTGTCGTGTTACAGAAGGAAAAGCAGTGATGAAGAAAAATGCTATTTTAACTGATGGTGAAATAGAAGAAGGGCTAGTTTTAGCATGTCAGGCAGTGCCAACAACAGATATAGTTTTTGTGGATTTTGATGATGTTTAATTGATTCTCATCTGTAATTTTTATTAAAAACAAAAAAACTACCATTTAAGAAGAGGTAGTTTTTTTGTTTTTGATAAGTTTTTAACTCAATATTGAGAATTATATTGACAAATATTCTTTAGGTTAGCTATATGTTTTTTTATTTGAAAATGTAGTTTAGCACACCAAAAATCAGTGCAGTTTCCATATTATTAGTTCCAGTTGGGTTAAAAGAATCGGTTTTTGTATTATTCATAATACAAAGGTTGTTAACATGATAGAGGTTGTTTAAAGAATAGTCTGTTTTAGTTATTAAATAATGTGTTTGAGTGTTTAAATCTTTGTTGTAGGTATAGAAAGTAAAAGGTGTTTCAGTTTTAAAACGAATAGGATTAAAATGAAATGAATCTTTAATTGTTGGTTTTTTTAAATCAGGTAAAATATTTTCAGCCTGTTTTGTTTGCGAAAAGCTTATCGCACTAAAAGCAAATGTAAAAAGAAATGTTTTTTTTCATTTTGCAGATCGAATATTAAAAATAAACTCTAATAAAAGGGATAAAAGGATCTGCATAAACACCTTGATTTTCTTTGTACAATACATTGTAACGTATTCCAATAGTCACGTTATTTGTTCTATAACCAGTGCCCAAAAACAAAGCTGTGTTCCAGAAATTGTCAGATGCTCCTCCGTAAAATGAACTAAAAGATGTGTTTACTCTTAATTGTTCTAATTCTGCGGAAACTTGAATTTGTTGTATCGGATTAACTAATGCAATAAGACTACCTCCGTAGATATTAGAATTATAAAACCCTTTTTGACTAACATAGCTATATTGCAATCCTGCACCAGCAGAAATGTATTCGTTAATGTTATAAATCGCACTTGGAGCTACTGTAATATTAGTAAAATTATTACCAAAACCTAACCCTAGACCACCACCAATTTGAACTTTTTCCCAAAAAGGACTTTTTGTTCTAATCTCTTCATTATCTTGTGCGTTACCTTTTAAACTATATGTTAGTAAAAACGTAAAAACAAGAAATTTTGTTAAATAAATAGACGTATTCTTTTTCATAAGCAAGTTTTGAAAAAAATTATGTTATAAAAGTACAAATTTCTTTAAAAGATTATTACAAATGTTTTATTTTTGCATAATATTTTTTAACCAAATCGTCATTTAGACAAGATATATGGATAGGTTTTCCTTTTTAAATGCTGCACACACTGCTTTTTTCGCAGATTTATACGATCAATATTTACAAAATCCTGATACAGTTGAACCAAGTTGGAGAAGTTTTTTTCAAGGTTTTGACTTTGCTAGCGAATTTTCAAGTCCAGTAGAACAGTTGTCTGCTATTGCTAGTGGAGGAGCTACTGTAAACGAAAATGCTGAAAAGCTTCAAAAAGAGTTTAATGTTTTAAAGTTAATTGAAGGATACAGAACAAGAGGACATTTGTTTACAAAAACAAATCCAGTTCGAGAGCGAAGAACATATTCTCCAACCTTAGCAATAGAAAACTTTGGATTATCACAATCTGATTTAACTACTGTATTTGATGCTGCAAAATTGGTAAACATGCAGCCAAGCACCTTGGCAGACATTATTAAACATTTAGAAAGTGTTTATTGTTCTTCAATCGGGATTGAATATATGTATATTCGTGACCCAAAAGTTCAAGAATGGATTAAAAACAGGTTAGATGTTAATGACAATCAACCACAATTTTCGGCAGACAAAAAGAAAAACATTCTAAAAAAATTAAACGAAGCAGTTTCTTTTGAAACATTTTTACATACTAAATATGTTGGACAAAAACGTTTCTCTTTAGAAGGCTGTGAATCTGCTATTCCTGCATTAGATGCTTTGATTGAAGGAGCAGCAGAAAAAGGAGTAGAGCAATTCGTGATGGGAATGGCGCATAGAGGAAGGTTGAATGTGTTAGCTAATATTTTTGGAAAAAATACTCAAAACATATTCTCAGAATTTGATGGAAAAGATTATGATGACGATATGTATTTTGATGGAGATGTGAAATACCATTTAGGATTAACATCCGACAGAACAACTGCATCTGGGAAAAAAATAAATTTGAATTTAGCACCTAATCCATCTCACTTAGAGACAGTTGGAGCGGTAATTGAAGGTATAGCAAGAGCAAAACAAGATAGAGATTATCCAAACGATTTTTCTAAAGTTTTACCTATCGCAGTACATGGAGATGCTGCTGTTGCTGGACAAGGAATTGTATATGAAATTATACAAATGGCTAAGTTAGACGGTTATAAAACTGGTGGTACTATACATTTAGTAATAAACAACCAGGTTGGTTTCACAACAAACTATTTAGACGCTCGTTCTTCTACTTATTGTACAGATGTAGCGAAAGTAACTTTGTCTCCTGTATTACATGTTAACGCAGATGATGCAGAGGCAGTAGTACATGCAATGTTGTTCGCATTAGATTATAGAATGGAGTTTGGAAGTGATGTTTTTATTGATCTTTTGGGATATAGAAAATACGGACACAATGAAGGAGATGAACCGAAGTTTACACAACCAATTTTATATAAGACAATTGCTAAACATAAAAATGCAAGAGATATTTATGCTGAAAAATTAAAAGCAGCAGGAGTGATTGATGCAAATTATGTAAAAGAATTAGAAGAAAAATACAAATCAGATTTAGATGAAAACTTAGAAGAGTCTCGTAAAAAAGACTTGACTGTGATTACTCCATTTATGCAAAATGAATGGACAGGTTTTGAGCAAGTATCTGATGATGGAATGTTACAAAAAGTTGATACTACTTTTGATAAAGAAAAATTGTCAGAAATAGCAAAAACAATTTCTGAATTGCCTAAAGATAAAAAGTTCATCAATAAAATAGCAAAAATTATTGATGCAAGAAGAGAAATGTTCTTCGAAAAAGACGAATTATATTGGGAAATGGGAGAGCTTCTTGCGTATGGTTCTTTGCTATCTGAAGGATATGATATTAGAGTTTCTGGTCAGGATGTTGAGAGAGGAACATTTTCTCATAGGCATGCTGTTGTAAAAGTTGAAAATTCTGAAGAGGAAATAGTATTACTAAATGATATTAAAGATAAAAAAGGTAATTTCTATATCTATAATTCACACTTATCTGAATACGGAGTATTAGGTTTTGAATATGGATATGCGTTAGCCTCTCCTAATACGTTAACAATTTGGGAAGCGCAATTTGGAGATTTTTCAAATGGGGCGCAAATCATGATCGACCAATATATTTCTGCAGGAGAAGATAAATGGAATAATCAAAATGGTTTAGTAATGTTGTTGCCGCATGGTTATGAAAACCAAGGAGCAGAACACTCTTCGGCTCGTATGGAACGTTATTTACAGTTGTGTGCAAAACACAATATGTATATAGCTGATTGTACTACACCAGCGAACTTCTTTCATTTGTTAAGAAGGCAAATGAAAACAAATTTTCGTAAGCCATTAGTAGTATTCACTCCTAAGTTATTATTGCGTTATCCTATGGCGGTTTCAACAGTTGAGGAGTTTGTAAATGGACAATTTCAAGAAGTAATAGACGACCCAAATATTACAGATAAAAAAGCAATTAAGACATTGGTTTTCTGTACTGGTAAAGTATATTATGATATTATTAAGAAACGTGAAGAACTAGAAAGGAATGATGTTGCTGTAGTTCGTTTGGAGCAATTATTCCCATTAGCCACAGAACAGATAAAAGCTATTATTGATAGTTATCCAAATGCAGATGATTATGTTTGGGCACAAGAAGAGCCTAAAAACATGGGAGCTTATAGTTTTATGTTGATGAATTTTGATCTTGTAAAATTAAGATTAGCATCACCAAAAGCCTATAGTGCACCAGCAGCGGGAAGTTATGAGCGTTCTAAGAAGCGTCAGAAAAAAGCAATTGAAATGGTATTCGATAAAACAATATCACAATAGAATTAAAGTGCTATTTAATCAATAGCCAAACAACACAAAATAAAATAGTCCTAAAAGATCAAAATTATTAAGATATGATTTTAGAAATGAAAGTTCCTTCTCCAGGGGAATCAATTACAGAAGTAGAAATTGCAACTTGGTTAGTGCAAGATGGTGATTATGTAGAAAAAGATCAAGCTATTGCTGAGGTAGATTCAGACAAAGCAACGTTAGAATTACCTGCTGAAGCAAGTGGAATTATTACACTAAAAGCAGAAGAGGGTGATGCAGTAGCAGTAGGACAAGTAGTTTGTCATATTGACACAGCCGCAGCAAAACCAGAAGGAGGAGCAGCACCAGTGAAAGCAGAAACAAAAGTAGAAGAGAAAAAAGAAGAAGCTCCAAAAGCAGCACCTGTTCAAGCGACAACGTATGCAACTGGAACACCTTCTCCAGCAGCTAGAAAAATATTAGACGAAAAAAATATTGAGCCTTCTGCAATTGTAGGTACGGGTAAAGGAGGAAGAATAACTACTGAAGATGCAATCAATGCTGTACCGTCAATGGGAACTCCAACGGGTGGGTCTCGTGGTACTGAAAGAACAAAACTTTCAATGTTGCGTAGAAAAGTATCAGAGCGTTTAGTTGCTGCTAAAAATGAAACAGCAATGTTAACAACTTTTAATGAAGTTAACATGACGCCAATTAATACAATACGTAATCAATATAAAGATGAGTTCAAAGCAAAACATAATGGTATTAGCTTAGGATATATGTCTTTCTTCACAAAAGCAGTTACAAGAGCTTTAGAATTATATCCAGATGTAAATTCTATGATGGATGGTGATTATAAAGTGGCTTATGATTTTGCAGATATTTCAATTGCAGTTTCTGGACCAAAAGGATTAATGGTTCCTGTAGTTCGTAATGCAGAAAATTTAACTTTTAGAGGAATTGAAGCTGAAATTAAAAGGTTAGCACTTAGAGCTCGTGACGGACAAATTACAGTTGATGATATGACAGGTGGAACATTTACTATTACAAATGGTGGTGTTTTTGGAAGTATGTTATCTACTCCAATTATTAATCCTCCACAATCAGGAATTTTAGGAATGCATAATATTATTGAGCGTCCAATTGCTGTAAATGGAAAGGTTGAAATTCATCCAATGATGTATGTAGCATTATCTTATGACCACAGAATTATTGATGGTCGTGAGTCTGTAGGTTTCCTAGTTGCAGTAAAAGAAGCGTTAGAAAACCCAGTGGAATTATTAATGGATAACAATCCTAAGAAAGCTTTAGAACTATAAATAGACTTTGTCGTTCTGACGAAAAAGAATCTAAATATAAAATCCCAAACTCTCATGAAAAGGAGTCTGGGATTTTTTGTTTACAAAATGAAGAAGTAATCATTTTCAATTAATAAATTTATTTCATTTTTACTTTTATGCAGAAATGAAAAATGCTATAATAAATGATCTCTATATAGTTGACTTTGCTAAAAAAGTGAGGCGTTTGATATTGATATATTTAATATTAAAAAATATAGTGTCATTAAAGTGTATGAAAATCAAGCTCAGCCTGCAATATTTTTAAGAGAAGTTGATTTTTTTGGCACTTAGATGTTAAAATTAATTGCTGAAATTCAACATGATTGTTGGAATTTTCAGGAAGTACTTTTTTATATGTACTTGATTGAAATATAAAAAATGGATTAGATGTAAATTGGTTGTTGATTCCTGAAATCCCAGATAATTTAGTTCAAATTCATAAGGATATTAAGGAATTAGGCTTTTTGAAATGATATTTAGTTTACTTTAAATACAAATAATGATTTGAATAGTCTATTATCGCTTTCCCTTTTAGTAAAATATCAGCACCAATAATACCATCTACGGCTTTTGTTTTGTAATGTTGTAAGGCTTCATTCACATGGCTCATATCGAAAATAACAATATTGAAGTTGTTGGTTTTCCAATGGCTTAGTTTTAGATTGTTTCTTTTGGATAATTGCGTTTCCATTCCGGTAGCACCAGCACCAGCTGCTTTCGTTTCAGAATTTTCAGCAAATAATTTAAATTTTTCAATTCCTTCAATTCCTACACAGCTATTACTTGCTCCTGTGTCTAAAATGAAAGTCCCTTTTATGCCATTAATTGCTCCTTTAATTAATAGATGTTGTGTTTTTAGAATTGTAAATTTAATTTTTTTATATTTTTTTTCTTTTAAGAAATCTTGTAAGTCTTCCATTTATGTAGCTCTTGTTTTTTCGATATTTGCCATTATTAGTACAAATATGCGAAAGTTTTGCCTTCTTTTAACTTTAAGAAACTTCGTTTTTTGTGAATTTTATACACAATCAAAAAAAATGACAAATTCCGAAAAGTGGATGATAATGGTACTTCTAGGTAATATGTTAAAGCTTCTATAATATGCAAATACTCTTTAATAATAGTTTTTTTGCATTAGTAATAGAATCAGCTTTTGAGTAATCTGTTTTGCTATTATGGTTTTACTTAAAAAGAGAATGATTTTTTGAATAATTACTATAAAAATGAGTTAATTAATCAAATGCTAGCAAAAATATTTTTTACAAAGACTGAATAAATTGTTTTTGTTCTCACATATTGAAAAGTTCTTGCAGTAATCGGCAGTTCGGTTTTCAAAAAACGGACTATTGGTATTTAGGATTTTTGTCTTTAAAATAAAAAAAGTATATTGAAAAAATTGTGTGTTTAAAATTAATAAAGACAAGTTCTAAAAGATTTAATTCGGCTCAAGGTCTTTTTAAATGATTTAGATTAAATTTGCCGAAAAAACACAATTGATACTTACCGATACACATACGCATTTATATTCTGAAGAGTTCGATGAAGATAGAGATGAAATTATTCAAAGAGCTTTAAAAGCAGGAGTTTCGAGATTTTTTATTCCATCGATAGATTCTAGTTATACACAAAAGATGTATGATTTAGAAAAAGATTATCCTTCGAATATTTTTTTAATGATGGGGCTTCATCCAACTTATGTTAAAGAAAATTATTTAGAAGAATTAGAGCATGTAGAACAAGAATTAGCTAAAAAAAAATTTTATGCTGTAGGTGAAATTGGCATTGATCTATATTGGGACAAAACATTTTTGAAAGAACAGCAACGAGCATTTCAATATCAAATTCAATTGGCTAAAAAATATAAATTAGCAATAAATATTCATTGTAGAGATGCTTTTGATGAAGTTTTTGAAGTTTTAGAGGCAGAAAAATCAGATGATTTGTTTGGAATCTTTCACTGTTTCACTGGTGATTTTAAACAAGCTCATAAAGCAATAGAATTAAATATGAAATTAGGAATAGGTGGGGTTGCTACTTTTAAAAATGGTAAGATAGATCAGTTTCTTAATGAGATTGATTTAAACCACATTGTTCTTGAAACAGACGCTCCTTATTTAGCTCCAGTTCCCAATAGAGGAAAACGAAATGAAAGCAGTTATACATTGCTGGTAGCTCAGAAATTAGCCGAAATATATCAATTGCCATTGTCCGAAATCGCAAGGGTTACAACAGAAAATTCAAAATCGATTTTTGGAATTTAACGCAGAATTAGCCTTAATTTATTATTTTTTTTGTTCTTTTGCGTACAGATTTTTTAAAAATCCCTATGCAGAAATTTGATTCCATTCGTCCGTTTTATGATTCTGAGGTTAACGAAGCCTTATGTTCGTCATTAAATCATCCTATGATGAAAGCAATGATGAACTTCACTTTTCCTGATGTAAAAGAAGAGGTTTGGAAAGATCAATTAAGAAAAACCCATTCTATTAGAGATTTCCAAATTAATTTTGTGTACCAATCTATAAAGAAAGTATTGGAAAATAGTTCAGATGGTTTAACCACCTCTGGATTTGAAACGCTAGAACCGAATACTTCCTATCTTTTTATATCTAATCATAGAGATATTATTTTAGACACATCTTTGCTTAATGTTTCATTGTTTGATCATGGGTTGGTTATGACAGCTTCAGCTATTGGAGATAATTTAGTAAAGAAAGATTTTGTTTTAAAGTTGTCAAAATTAAATAGGAATTTTTTAGTCCAACGTGGTTTAACACCTAGAGAGCTATTGCAAAGTTCTAAGTTAATGTCTGAATATATTAATCATTTAGTTTCTAAAGAAAACCGTTCTGTTTGGATTGCACAACGAGAAGGAAGAACAAAAGACGGTAACGATGCAACACATCAAGGAGTGTTGAAAATGTTAGGAATGGCTTCTGACGTAAAAGAAGTGACGGACTATTTTAAAAAATTAAAAATAGTTCCTGTTTCAATTTCATATGAGTATGATCCAACCGATGCTTTAAAAATGCCTCAATTGTTAGCACAAGCAAGAGATGAAGTGTATATTAAAGATAAAAATGAAGATTTCATTACACTTTTAAGTGGAATAATTGGTCAAAAGAAGCGAATTCATATTCATGTTGGTCGTGTTATTGATACAGAATTAGACGAAATCAGATCTAATAATGATAATGCTAATAAGCAAATTCAAGCTTTAGCTAATGTTATTGATGATTCTATTTTGCAGCATTATAAACTCTGGCCAACGAACTATATTGCCTATGATATTTTGAATAATACTGATCGTTTTTCACATTTATATACTTCAGATGAAAAACAATTGTTTCAAAGAAGATTCGAAATGAGGATAGATACCGATAATAATACGTTGAGAGAAGGCTTTTTAGCAATGTATGCGAATCCAGTAGTTAATAAAATGAAGTACACTAATGCAGAATAAAGCACAAATACTATTAATTTATACCGGTGGAACAATCGGAATGATAAAAGATGCAAGTACAGGAGCGTTAAAAGCTTTTAATTTTAAAAAACTATTAAACAAAATACCAGAATTAAAGTTATTAGATTGTGAAATTGATACTATTTCTTTTGATGAGCCAATAGATTCTTCAAATATGAATATCAAATATTGGCAACAAATTGCTAATATTATTGATGAAAATTATCAACGTTTTGATGGTTTTGTTGTTTTGCATGGTTCTGATACAATGTCATATAGTGCATCTGCTTTGAGTTTTATGTTTGAAAACCTTTCCAAACCAATAATTTTTACAGGTTCCCAATTGCCAATAGGAGATTTAAGGACAGATGCAAAGGAGAATTTAATTACAGCAATACAAATTGCTTCATTGAGAGAGAAAGGAGAGGCAATAATACAAGAAGTTGGACTCTATTTTGAATATAAATTGTATAGAGGTAATCGAACAACCAAGATAAGCGCAGAGCATTTTAATGCTTTTTCTTCACCAAATTTTCCTGAATTAGCCGAATCTGGAGTGCACTTAAAAGTAAATAAAGATGTTTTGTTGAAGAAAATTGCAGGAAAACCGCTAAAAATTAACAAGGAATTTGATCAAAATGTAGTTATTTTAAAAGTTTTTCCAGGAATAAATGAAAAAGTTGTAGAGGCTATTATAAATATTCCTGGATTAAAAGGAATTATTTTAGAAACCTATGGTTCTGGAAATGCTCCTACAGAAGCTTGGTTTGTTGAGAAATTGAAGCAAGCAATTGAGAAGAAAATTCATGTGGTAAATGTGACGCAATGTACTGGTGGAGCAGTGGCTATGGGGCAATATGAAACGAGTACACAACTTAGAGATATTGGTGTGATTTCTGGTTTTGATATTACTACTGAAGCAGCGATAACCAAATTAATGTATTTGTTGGGGCAAAAAGTTGCCTTTACAGTCTTTAAAACTATTTTTGAGACAAGTCTTAGAGGGGAATAAACGTAAAAAAAGGTGTTAAAATTTTTATTCCTGAGAATTTTTACGTTATTTAGCGCCCTTGAAATTGATATGGAACAATGGAGAGGTGTCCGAGAGGTCGAAGGAGCATGCCTGGAAAGTATGTATGCTCCAAAAGAGCATCGAGGGTTCGAATCCCTTCCTCTCCGCAAAAGAAATATTTTTAATTTCATAAATTATTTTATACTTTTAACCAAATTAACTAATTAAAATTAAGAACAAAAGCGATGAAAAGATTATTTTCTATTTTAGCAATCACAGGGCTTATGACTTTTGGTAACATTCAAGCTCAAGATTCTACAGCAACTGAAACTCCTGTAACTGAAGAAGTACAAGACGTTCAAGAAGAAGCAACTGATGAAGCAGCAGCAGTTGTAGAAGAGTCTACTGAAGAAGAAGCAACCTTTACACAAGAAATGAAAAAACGTTTTATTGAAGGTGGTCCTGGTTTTATGGGAATTGTATTAATCTGTTTGATTTTAGGATTAGCAATTGCTATTGAAAGAATTATTTATTTAAATCTTTCTTCAACAAACTCTAAAAAATTGATTTCTAATGTAGAAGACGCATTAAAATCGGGTGGAGTTGAAGCAGCAAAAGAAGTATGTAGAAATACTGCAGGTCCAGTTGCGTCAATCTTTTACCAAGGTTTAGATAGACATTCTCACGGTATTGAATCAGCTGAAAAAGCAGTAGTTGCTTACGGTGGTGTGCAAATGGGACAATTAGAGAAAAATGTTTCTTGGATTTCATTATTCATCGCATTAGCACCGATGTTAGGATTCATGGGAACGGTAATTGGTATGATTGAAGCGTTTGACCAAATTCAATCAGCAGGATCAATGGAGCCATCTTTAGTTGCTGGAGGTATTAAAGTTGCCTTATTAACAACTGTATTTGGACTTGTAGTTGCAATTATTTTACAAGTTTTCTATAATTACATTATTGCAAAGATCGATTCTATCGTTAATGATATGGAAGATGCTTCAATTAGCTTAATTGACATCTTATCTGACTATAAAAAATAATAACCCTTAAAAGACAATTGTCATGAAATTACACAAGTTAACTAAATTTGCAGCCATTGTCATTGCCATTTTAAGTGTTATTTTCTTGTCTGGAATTTTGGCTTCAAATGATGAGCCAGCAGATAATATTTGGATTGGATACTTGATTTATTTATCATACCTTGCACTTATTGTATGTGTTGGTGTAGTTTTGGTATATGTATTGAAAAATCTTGTTTCAAATAAAGAAAATTTTAAAAAGACAATAATTAGCGTTGCGCTATTCTTGGTAGTATTGTTATTATCATATGTTTTTGCTAGCGATGGAGAGGTAGTAGCAAATGGAATTAAATATTCTGGTTCTACTTCAAAATTATCTGGAGCAGGATTGAATGCATTTTATGCACTTTTCCTAGTAGCAATTGGTACAATGGTATGGTCTTTATTTACTAAAATTAAAAAATAACTATGGCAAAAAGAGAAGCACCAGAAGTAAATGCTGGTTCCATGGCAGATATTGCCTTCCTTCTTTTAATCTTCTTCTTGGTCACAACTACCATTGGAGTTGATCAAGGAATCAATAGATTGCTGCCAAGGTATGAGGAAAATCCTCCCGTTCCACCAATTAATGAAAGAAATATCTTGAGAGTCTTGGTAAATAAAGACAATCAATTATTGGTTAATGAAGCGGTAATGGATGTTAAAGATCTAAGACAAGCTGCTATTGATTTCTTGGAAAACAATGGAAAAGGAGATTGTTCTTATTGTGAAGGAAAAAAGAGCCCAACGTCATCTGATAATCCAGATGAGGCTGTAATCTCTTTAATGAATGATGGAGAAACGACTTATCAAACCTATGTAACGGTTCAAAATGAGTTGGTTGCTGCCTATTATTTTTTAAGAGATAGAGAAAGTATGAAGCGTTTTGGAAAAAAATATACAGAGCTTGAATATGTTGCTAATGATCCAGCATCTAAAGCGGTTGAAGGTTTAGTGGAAGAATTAGAACCTAAGGTAAAGCAAATTCAAGATATGTTCCCAATGCGACTTTCTGAAGCAGAATCTAAAAAGAACTAATAACCCTTTAAGTTTTAGAAATTATGTCTAAATTTAAAAAGAAAAAATCAGGTGCAATTCCTGCAATTTCTACGGCATCTTTACCAGATATTGTATTTATGCTTTTGTTCTTCTTTATGACTGCAACAACCATGAAGGATAGCGATTTGATGATTGAAAATAGATTACCAAAAGCTGATCAAACAGCAAAATTGCATAAAAAACAATACATTATGTATATTTATGCAGGTAAACCTAAAGATGGGTATAAATCTTTAGGGGCTTCAGATCGTATACAGTTAAATGATAAGATTTCAACTGTAGCCGACTTGAGAAGTTTTGTAATCACTGAAAGAGCAGAGAGGAATTCTGAAGATGAAAAATATTTAACAGCTTCATTAAAAATTGATAAAGATGTTAAAATGGGATTAGTGCAGGATATTAAAACTGAATTGCGTAAAATTGATCAGTTAAAAGTAAACTATACTACCAATCAAGGAAGTGCACTAGACAGATAATTTATCTTTTCATTTAAATTATATAAAAGACACGCAATAAGCGTGTCTTTTTTTTGTTATTTTTATACCTTAATTCTTCTATCCTAAATGAAATATCTTTTTTTTGTTATTTTTTGTTTAAATTTTTCTGTTCTTTTTCCTCAAGAAAAAGAATATAGTTTGCCTGTAGATTCACTTTTTAGAGAGGATCAATTTTACGTATCTGTAAGTTATAACTTGCTTAGAAATAGTCCAAAGGGTTATTCGCAATATTCATTTTCTTCTGGCGTTACATTAGGTTTTTTAAGAGATATGCCATTTAGTAAAGATAGGAAATGGTCAATAGGAGCTGGTCTAGGATATTCTTATAGTGATATTAAGCATAATCTTAAGGTTGTACCTTCAGTACAAAATGAATATAGTATAGATAATTCCTATGACAGGAGTAAACTAAGGTTGCATTATGTAGAACTGCCTTTAGAAATTAGATGGCGAAACGCTACGTATGAAAGTCATAAATTTTGGAGGGTTTATGCTGGTTTTAAATTGAGCTATTTGTTTTCAGATACTAGTATTTTTGATTCTAAATCAATAGATTTTAAGTTGAGAAATAATAAAGACTTGTCAGAAATATTATATGGTCCTTATCTTAGTGTTGGTTATAATACTGTTAATTTGTATGCTTATTATGGTTTAAATTCTCATTTTAAGAATACAAAAATAGGAGATGAAGATTTAGAATTGAACTCCTTCAATGTTGGTTTTATATTTTATATTTTATAGCCAAATATTCCAAAATGTAATTTGGGAACCAATTCCGATTAAGCTTCCAATTATTAGTTCAAAAGGTGTGTGCGATTTCATATAGAGTCTTGATGAAGCAACTAAACCAATCATTATTGTTGATAATGAAATCGTATTGATTAGTTGAATTTGAAAGTGTATTGATAAGGCATATATAAAAGTTGCTAAAGAACATATTCCTATCATGTGTAGGCTTACTTTTGTTTTTATATATAAAGAAGCATAAGCAATTATAGAGCTTAACAGTCCTCCCATGAAAAAATAGTAGAGTTCTGGTAAATTGTCTAAAGATGCGCTTAATTTGATTAAAATTAACAGTAATGTTGCTTGAATTAGTAATGGTAGTTTTCTTTCTTTTATTGTTGCTTCAGTGAAGGAAGAAATTAATCCCAAAGACATGAAAAGATAATATAATGATATTGGGAGTAATAGGGTTAGTATGCCTACTTGTAATAATGTTAAATAGAATTGCGATTTATATTGGTATGTCTGTGTTGTGAAAAAAAAGAAAAGTGTACCATATATTGAAATAAAAATAGGATGAAACACATATGAAAATAATGGTAATATTTTTTTAAACTTCATAGGTTTCATGCTTAATATATCTTGTAAACTGAAAAAGTTTGAACTTTATTTTATTGTAGTTTAAAATTCAAACTTTTTCAATAATTATATTTTTTTTCTAAGTCTTGCAACAGGAATGTCTAATTGCTCTCTGTATTTTGCAACTGTTCTTCTAGCAATTGGGTAGCCTTTTTCTTTTAAAATTTCGGCTAATTTATCATCAGGAAGAGGTTTCTTTTTGTCTTCTTCGTTTATCACAACTTCAAGTATTTTTTTTATTTCTATTGTTGAAACGTCTTCGCCTTGATCGTTTTTCATTGCCTCGCTAAAGTAGTCTTTGATTAACCTTGTGCCATAGGGTGTTTCAACATATTTGCTGTTGGCTACTCTAGAAACAGTAGAAATGTCTAAACCGATTAAATCCGCAATATCTTTCAATATCATTGGTTTTAGTTTTGTTTCGTCTCCTTCTAGAAAATATTCTTCTTGATAATGCATTATTGCATTCATCGTTACATAAAGAGTTTCTTGGCGTTGTTTTATAGCGTCAATAAACCATTTTGCAGAATCTAATTTTTGCTTTATGAATTGTACAGCATCTTTTTGTGAATTAGATTTTTCGTTAGTGTCTTTATAGCTTTGAAGCATTTCTTGATATTCTTTAGAAACATGTAGCTCAGGAGCGTTTCTGCCATTAAGAAGTAACTCTAATTCTCCATCTATAATTTTAATAGTGAAATCGGGAACAATATGTTCTATAGGTTTTTGATTGCCATCATATGCTCCACCTGGCTTAGGGTTTAATTTTTCAATTTCATCAATTGCTTTTCTTAGTTGTTCTTTAGAAATTTCATATTTCTGAAGTAATTTGTCATAGTGTTTTTTGGAAAAAGCATCGAATTGATTTTTTACAATATCAATTGCCAAACCTATACTTTCTGTTGGTGTTTTGTGTTTAAGTTGTAATAGTAAGCATTCTTGAAGATCACGGGCAGCTACACCAGCAGGTTCTAGCTCTTGAATAATACCAAGTATTCTTGTTGTGGTCTCTTCATTAGTATATATTCCTTGTGTAAAAGCCATGTCGTCAACAATGTCTTGGATGCTTCTTCTGATATATCCTACATCATCAATACTACCGACTAAAAACTCTGCAATTTCTCTTTCTTCGTCACTAAGAATGAAAGTGTTTAATTGGTTTAATAGGTCTTGATGAAAGGTAACTCCTGCAATAAATGGCATACTGTTGTCTTCATCATCATCGCTATAATTATTTGCTTGATATTTATAATCAGGCGTTTCGTCATTACTTAAATATTCATCAATATTAATGTCTTCTGCTTCAATTCTTTCGCCTTCAAAATCATCATATTCATCATTTGTGTTGTCATAGTCATCATCATATTCGGAACTTTCTTCCTTTCCATTTTCCAATGCTGGGTTTTCAACTAATTCTTCTTGTAATCTTTGCTCAAATGCTTGTGTAGGCAATTGAATCAATTTCATTAATTGAATTTGCTGAGGAGATAATTTTTGAGATAATTTAAATTGTAGGCTTTGTCTTAACATTATTTAGGTTCGTATAACAGTTAATCGTTTAATCGATTTTTGATTAAACAAATATACGATTAAACGATTAAATATTTAATTAAAATTCTGCGTTTTGTGGGGTTCTTGGGAAAGGGATTACATCTCTAATGTTTGTCATTCCTGTTACGAAAAGTACTAAACGTTCAAAACCTAATCCGAATCCTGAATGCACAGCAGAACCAAATCTTCTGGTGTCTAAATACCACCATAATTCTTCTTCTTCGATTCCTAATGCTTTCATTTTTTCAACAAGTACATCTAGACGTTCTTCTCTTTGAGAACCTCCAACAATCTCTCCAATTCCTGGAAATAGAATGTCCATTGCTCTTACTGTTTGTCCGTCTTCATTTAAACGCATGTAGAATGCTTTAATTTTAGCTGGATAATCAAACAAAATCACTGGGCATTTAAAATGTTTTTCTACAAGGAATCTTTCGTGTTCACTTTGTAAATCTGCTCCCCATTCATCAATGATATAGTTGAATTTTTTCTTTTTATTTGGGGTAGAATTTTTTAAGATGTCAATTGCTTCTGTATATGAAACTCTTTTGAAATTATTGTCTAAGATAAAGTTAAGTTTTTCTAATAAACTCATTTCACTTCGATCTGCTTGTGGTTTTGCTTTTTCCTCTTCTAATAAACGTCCTTCAAGGAATTTTAAATCGTCTTCACATTTTTCTAATGTGTATTTGATTACATATTTAATGAAGTCTTCCGCTAAATCCATATTAGCATCTAAATCATTAAAAGCAACTTCCGGCTCAATCATCCAGAATTCTGCTAAATGACGAGATGTGTTTGAGTTTTCTGCACGGAATGTTGGTCCAAATGTATAAACTTGGCCTAGTGCCATAGCATAAGTTTCAGCTTCTAATTGCCCTGAAACGGTAAGATTTGTTTCTTTTCCGAAGAAATCTTCTTTGTAGTTTACTTTTCCATCTTCGTTTCTTGGTGTGCCATCAAAAGGGAGTGAGGTTACTTTAAACATTTCTCCTGCTCCTTCAGCATCACTACCTGTAATTATTGGAGTGTTAACATAGAAAAAACCATTCTCTTGAAAATATTGATGAACTGCAAATGAAAGCGTAGAACGCACACGCATTACTGCACTGAATGTATTTGTACGCACTCTTAAATGTGCTTGTTCTCTTAAGAAATCTAAACTCGGTTTGTTCCTTAATTGTATTGGATATTTTTCAGCATCACTATCACCAAGAATTTCTATTTTTGATACTTGAATTTCTACTTTTTGTCCTTTGCCTTGACTTTCATTTAGTGTTCCTGTTACAGAAATTGCAGCACTTGTTGTGATTCTTTTTAATGTTTCTTCTGGTGTATTCTCAAAATCGATCACACATTGAATATTATTTATAGTTGAACCATCATTTAAAGCTATGAATTGATTGTTTCTGAAACTTCTTACCCAACCTTTAGCGGTTACTTCTTGAAGTGTTTTCGTGTTGTTTAAAAGATCGTTGACTTTTATATGTTTCATTTTGTAAACTTTTTATAATGCAAATATAATTATTCGTTTTTATTTTCTTCTTCTTTATCTTCGGCTAAGATATCGATAGTAGGTTCTATAAATTCGTGTTCATTTGCGATTGATTTTTCTAATGATAATAATAAAGCTGGCAATAAGATTAAATTAGAAAGCATCGCAAACAAAAGAGTTGCAGCAACTAAACTTCCTAGTGCTACAGTACCTCCAAAGCTTGATAGTGTGAAGACTGAAAAGCCAAAAAATAGCACTACAGAGGTGTAAAACATGCTAATACCTGCTTCCTTGACAGTATTGAAAACTGATTTTTTAATTTTCCAATTGTTTGCTTTTAATTCTTGGCGGTATTTGGCAAGAAAATGAATCGTGTCATCTACAGAAATACCAAAAGCGATACTAAATACTAATATAGTAGATGGTTTGATAGGTACACCTAAAAAGCCCATTAGACCAGCGGTTATGATTAGTGGTAAGATGTTGGGTAATAATGATATAATTATCATTTTGAAGGATCTGAATAGATATGCCATTAATAACGAAATTAAAAATATGGCAAACAAAAGAGATAAAACTAAATTTTTAACAAGATAATGTGTCCCTTTTTCAAATACATATGCTTTCCCTGTCATCGTAACGGTGTAGCGTTCTTTAGGGAATAATTTATCTATTTTTTCTTGTAATCGATCTTCGATTTTTTTCATTTTATCGGTACCAATATCTCTCATAAATGTAGTAACACGTGCATATTGCCCAGTGCTGTCAACATAGCTTTTTAGCATGTTTTCATTTCCTTTTTGAGTGGAGTTTTTTATATAGGACAAGATAAAAGCTTCTTCTTGTTTTGTTGGGAGTTCATAATATTCTGGGTTTCCATTATAAAATGATTGTTTTGCATATTTTACAAGGTTAACTACAGAAACTGGTTTTGATAATTCAGGTATTTCTTCAATTGTTTCCTGAAGTTCATTTATTCTTTTTAGAGTTGTCGATTTTAAAGCTCTTTTGGGTTTTTTTGTGTCGATCATTATTTCTAAGGGCATAACTCCATCAAATTCTTTTTCATAGAAAAGGATGTCTTCAAAAAAACCTGTTTTCTTTGGCATGTCCTCAATGATGCTTCCAGAAATTTTAATTTGGAAAATGCCAATAATTCCAAAAACTAAAAGTCCAATTGCAGAAGAATAGATAATTACAGGATGTCTGCGAATACTGTTCTCTATCCATTTTATAAAAGTATTGGTGTAATTTTTTCCTAAGTGTGCTAAATGTTTCTCTTTTGGAAGAGGCATATAGCTATATATTATAGGTATAATAATCAAGCAGAGTAGGAATAAAAACAAGATGTTTAAAGAGGCAACAATACCAAACTCTTTAAGTAACTCACTATCTGTTATAATGAAAGTGGCAAATCCAGCAGCGGTTGTAAGGTTAGTCATTAATGTAGCATTTCCTACTTTAGAGATGACTCTTTGGAGTGATTTTGCTTTGTTACCATGTTTTTTAATTTCCTGTTGGTATTTATTAATTAAGAAAATACAATTTGGAATGCCTATTACAATAATTAGAGGTGGAATAATAGCAGTTAGAACAGTAATTTCATAGTTTAGTAGTCCTAAAGTTCCAAACGACCACATTACACCGATAATAACAATAATCATTGAGATAAAAGTGGCTCTAAAACTTCTAAAGAAAAAGAAAAATAATAAAGATGTTATTAGTAAAGCTGCACCTACAAAAAGACCAATTTCATCAATAATGCTTTGTGAGTTTAGTGTTCTTATGTAGGGCATGCCTGAAATTTTTAAATCAATTCCAGTTTCTTTTTCAAAAGCTTTGACTTTTTCTTTATTTAAGTATTTTAGGACGAAGTCTTTTCGAGCAGCCGTGTTTACAATTTTTTTATCAATATAAATTGCAAATCGAACAGCACCAGACTCTTTATTGAAAAGCATTCCTTCGTAGAAAGGTAGGTCATTGAAAAATTCACTTTCTTTCTTTTTAAGATAACTGTCACTAATTTCTTCATTGTTTATGAAAGGAATTAGTTTGAATTTTTTTGCAGAAGTATCTTTTTTTAACACTCTTAAATCCTCAATAGAAAGCGATAATTCTACAGCTTTGTCTTTTTTAATTTCTCCAATAAAATCTTCCCAAAGTTTTAGATTTTTAGTATTAAAAAAAGTAGAATCTTTAAAGCCAATTACAATTAGGTTACCTTCTTCTCCAAATTTATCTAAGAAAGAACGGTATTGAACATTTATTTCATGTTCATCTGGTAAGAGATTTGCTTCTGTATAAGTGAAACGCATATTCTTCCATTGAAATGCCATGAAAATTGTGAAAAGCACGAGAGTAATTAGTAAAAAGATACGATTACGTAAAATTTTACTTGCTATAAAATCCCAAAAACTAGTGGATAACCATTTAAACATTGCCAAAATTTTGAAGCGCAAAGGTAACGATTCTTGCTTAAATACTTAGTTACCAACAAAAAAAAGAATGTCAGATTGTTTAAATTCCTAAATCTATGAAATAGGATATTTTTAAAGATAAATTATCTTCAAAAATTGGAAGTTGATTTGGACCATATCTATAAAAAACGGTTGCTCCAAGCCCTTTGTAAATTTTATTGCATTCGATTCCGCTTTCAAAGAATCCTTGTTCTAAAGATTTAAAATTTAATCCATTATGGCTATTAGATTTATTGATTTCACCCCATGCCATTCTTGTTGCAATTGAAAATTCAGGATTTATTCTATATCCTAATCTAATTTTATTGAAGGTGTGTTTTAATTGAAGAGAGACATATTTATCGGAGAAAAATTCATTAAAATACATGGTTTCATAACTGTCTTTACCTGCAAATGTTATTCTTTGTAGGAGCGCATCTCTATTAAGGTTGTTGGGTTGTAAACTATATAGATGAGTAAGAGGAACATCTCCAAAAGCAATTCCAGTTTGGAAAAGTAAAGAACTTTTATGGCCAGAAATAAATGGAAGTTCATAGAAAGTTTTGAAATCTATTTTTGTAAAATTGAAATTATTTTCTAATACATCAGGTAGTGTTTGTGTTACTTGAAACGAGAATTTTGGATGTCTTTTTTCATATTCTATTCGGTTTTTTGGAGTGAGCATGAAACTGCTGAAAGGATTCCATTGCAAGGCAAATTGAGCGGCAGTAACATTATATTTGTTATAGGCGATTTCTTTGTTAATGAAAGTGTAATCAAACTGTGGTATAATTTCACTTCTTGAAACAGAAAAATATGCGTCAGAGTTGGCAAAGTAGCGTGTTTCTATGAAAACAGAAGCTGTTTTGTGTTCATAGAATGTAGAAATATTTATGGGTCTTGGGTCGTATAGTTTGAATCTTCGACTATCTGTTGCAAAAGTTATTTTTGAGATTTCGTCTAAATCATCTTCATAGGAAGCGCTTACCCAAGTCTCACTTTCTTTGTGTATTAAGATTGAAGGTGTAATGTTATATTTGAATTTTTTGTCTTTTATGCCATAGGCCCCGTAGGCTCCAATTTTGTATTTTTCAGACATTTTTTCATTGGTTACTCCTCCCAAGCCTAGTCTAAAACCTTCGAAATTATTGTATTTTATGATGCTTCTTAAATCTAAATCAAAGTAATGAATAGGGTAATATCCATTTAATAATTTTTTTCCAACATAGATTTTTTTTTCGATTTTTCT
The DNA here is from genome assembly GCF_055384985.1 of Flavobacterium sp. KY-23415. Taxonomy (NCBI): domain Bacteria; kingdom Pseudomonadati; phylum Bacteroidota; class Flavobacteriia; order Flavobacteriales; family Flavobacteriaceae; genus Flavobacterium; species Flavobacterium sp. KY-23415. The sequence continues at coordinate 1,888,139 of NZ_AP044001.1, forward strand.
TGATTTAGATAAACTATCAATAACAAAATAGGTTCCAGATTTGCGTGTGTCCAAAGTGTCTTTTGAGAAAGTTGCCCAATATTTTTCAGGTTTGTCTAACCCGTCTTTTGCAATTTCTATTTTAATACCGTCGTTTTTAAAGTTAATTTCTTTATTAAACTCGATATCAAAAGGAGTCGATTCAATAATTAAATAAACTTGATCTGTGGTATTTGAATTTTGACTAGGTTCAAGAGCAGAACTAAACTCAATTTTTCTTCCTAAAATTTTGATGTCGTCTTCATTGTTCCCTTTCAAGACTGTAAATTTTCTTTTCTTTGGAAACCATAACTTTTCTTTTTCTTTGTAGTCAAAAGTGTAATCTGCATTGATGTTTACAATTCCATAGATTCTATAATATGCTTTTGCAATAGCAAAAGTTTCAGCATCAACATAGAGTAGTCCTCTTAATCGACTGGATTGAAGTTTTTTGGGTTGGAAAAATACTTTATATGTTTTCCTGTTTTGTATTTTAAGAGAATCAACAAGGTAAAAGTTGTATAAACGTCTTCCATAACTAGAAATAGGATTCTGTAAAGGTGTTTCTAGTATTTCAAAAGGATTTTCATATACAGAGTAGGAAACTAGGTTTAATCCTAAATATTCATATAGAGGTTCTTTGAAGCCAGCCATTCTAGAAGCTAAAATAGTTTCTTTTTGCTTCTTTTTGTTGTGTTGGATAAGATTTACTTTTTCAGTTTGATATAAATGATGTTTCTCAACAATTTTTTTAAACTTGTAGTTTGAAGAATCTAGTTTTATCTTGTTTTTTCCAAAAAGGCGTTTTTTGAATATAGTATCTATTTTGCTAGAGATAGAATCTGGATTAGCGGTGATAATAATATTTTCGTAATTCTTGTATTGAAAACTGTTTAGAATGTTTTCTGGTTGGTTCTTTTTTTTGTTATTAATTACATTCCGAATAATCTTGTTTACTGTGTTGTCTGTATAGATCTCTACTTTTTTATAAGTATCTAGGTCAATAGTCATTTTTATGACTATAAACTCTTCGTTTTTAGAAATATAAACATTTTTTCTATGATAACCTTTATAGGTTATAATTAGTGGTTTGTCATAAGCAGTAATGTCTATAGTGAATTTTCCTTCCCAGTTAGTGGTGAAAGTTTTGTCTAGGTATTCTATTTTGCAAAAAGAAAGTGGAACTCTACTGTCTATATCGATAATCTGACCTTTAATTTTGTTTTGACTTTTGCTATGTATTGAAAGAAAAAGAAAAATTAATAACGTAATGTATCTCATTAAGTAACAGAATTGATGAAAATTTATAAATATGAAAACTACATAAATAGATGGTTTAAATGTATGTTTAATTAAATTGTTTGACAAATTATTTTTAATGAGTTTGCAATTTTTTTTAAAACAAAAAAATGTTAGATTTTGGGAAATTTATTTCATAATAAGTAGATGATTTAATTATTTTATGTTAAAAAATTGATAAAAATCAAGTTTTTTATTGATAAAACCGTAGTTTTTTAATTGTTGATTTTAAATATGTTTGTGCAAATAAATAAATTAACAAACAAACAAATTAACAAATGAAAAAAGTAACACTTAGTTTCGCTATCGTTTTTATGATTTTATCATGTCAACAAGAATCAAATAATAATCGAGAAGAATATTCAGGAAGCAACGATGAACAATCATTAGCAAACTTATTTTATGGAAAAACAGCGAACTCAGATTGTCATTTTGAATATGAAGGTTCAAATGGTCCTGATAATTGGAGTTCTATCTGCGGAAATGAATGGCAAGATTGTGGAGGACATTCTCAATCTCCAATAAATATACAAACTAGTAATGTGGTTGAAAATGATAATTTAGAGGATTTGGAATTTAATTATTCTAATTCTTTTACGAAAATTATTAATAATGGGCATACCATACAATTTGATTATGGCTCTGGAAGTACTCTTTCTGTAAATGATAAAACCTATGAGTTAAAGCAGTTTCACTTTCATACTAGTAGTGAACACACAGTAAATGGAGTTAGTTATCCCATGGAAGTGCATTTAGTGCATCGAGATAATACTACAGGTTTACTTGCTGTTGTGGGGGTCTTTTTTGAACTGTCCAATACTGATAATCCGTTGTTATCTAATTTTATGAATAATCTGCCATTGAATGAAGGAGATGTGTATAATAGTAATTTTTGTTATAATGCTTTAGGATTTTTAGATTATGAAGACGAAATAGAAGAATATTATAATTACTCGGGTTCATTAACAACACCTCCTTGTTCTCCAATAGTGAGTTGGTTTGTGGTGAAAAACAGGATAAAAATTTCTAGAACACAATTACAAAAGTTTGAATTGCTAATGCAAAAGAATAATAGACCAATACAATTATTGGGAGGTAGAAATGTTTTTGTACCAGAATCTTAGATTATAATAAAAATAATCATGTAGCGTTTATTATATAGACTTCTAAAGTGATTTTGAAGAAAAATTTAAAGTCGGTTTTTAATTAAAAACTGACTTTTTTGTAATACATAGGTTTGTTTTAGTCAAGAAGAATGTTCTTGTTTGGTTTAAAAAAAAAAATAAAATGTTGTTTCCAAAAGATAATTTTTTAGAAGAAAATGAAGAATTAGCAGAGTATTTATATGAATTTTATTCAAGTAAGACACAAGATGTGGAAACTTTAATTAAATTAAAGAAAAATCAAGTATTATTCCATCAAGGTGTATTTCCAAGTTGCGTTTTTATTGTTAAAAAAGGCATCTTGAAAGTTTTTACCATTGACAGAAATGGGAAAGAGTATATTTTTAGTTTGGTTAAGGAAAATAATATTATAGGTTATTCTACATTAATGTCTAATACGTCCTATCTATATTCTATTACAGCCATTACAAATTGCGAAATAGTGGTTATTAATAAAGATTTTTTTCATTCTCTTTTTGAAAGTGATTCTCATTTTTTAAAAAGAATGAATTCTAATTTAATTAGAAGTTTGATTGCACTTACTCATAATGCACACATAATCGCAAATTATTCTGTGAGAGAGCGAACAGCTTTGTCGTTGCTTAATCTTCAAGATTTTTTCACGAAGCTATCCTGTTCAAATGGTTATATAGAATTGTCTAGAGAAAATCATAGTAATATTGTGGGGACTTCTGTAGAGTCTTTGGTAAGAGTTCTTCATGATTTTAAAATAGAGAATTTAATTGAAGTAGATAAATCCAAGATTAAGGTTTTAAATAAACAAGGGCTAATTAAAGCTTCAGGGTTTCTATAAAAAAAATCCAACTCAAAAAAATAAAAGTTGGATTTTTTTTATGTATCTTTAGAAGAAGCAACTAAACTTTCATTATTTCAGCTTCTTTTATTACTAAGTGTTCATCAATTTTTTTAATAAATGCATCAGTCAATTTTTGAACATCTTCTTCTGCTTTTTTACAAATATCTTCTGAAGTTCCGTTTTTTTCTTCTTTTTTAATATCTGTGTTTGCATCTTTACGGGCATTACGAACACCAATTTTTGCATCTTCAGATTCAGCTTTAGCTTGTTTAACTAGCTCGCGTCTTCTTTCTTCTGTTAATGCAGGAATATTAATAATAATGTTTTCTCCGTTATTCATTGGGTTTAAGCCTAAATTTGCAATCATAATTGCTTTTTCGATAGGTTGAAGCATTGGTTTTTCCCAAGGAGTAACAGTTAATGTTCTTGCGTCAGGAGCATTAATATTTGCTACTTGAGATAATGGTGTTTGTGATCCATAATACTCAACAAAAACACCACCAAGCATTTGCGGTGAAGCTTTACCAGCTCTAATATTTAAAAATTCTTTTTCTAAATGTGCTACAGAACCTTCCATTGATTCTCTGGCACTGTCTATTATGAAATTAATTTCTTCTGTCATTTTCTTAAGTTTTTATTTCAAAAATATGTCTAAGTATTACTACTTGGTGTTCATTTATATGGTAACAGTTGTTCCAATAGTTTGCCCTTCACAAACTTTTAATAAATTACCTTCTTTGTTCATGTCGAATACAATAATAGGTAACTTGTTTTCTTGACTAAGAGTAAACGCTGTTGTGTCCATAACATTTAATCCTTTTGCTAATACATCTTCAAATGAAATATAGTCAAATTTTACTGCATCTGCATTCTTTTCTGGGTCTGATGTGTAAACACCATCAACACGTGTACCTTTCAAAATCACATCAGCATCTACTTCAACACCTCTTAGTACTGCAGCAGTATCAGTTGTGAAATATGGATTTCCAGTTCCTGCACCAAAAATAACAATTCTTCCTTTTTCTAAGTGTCTTGTTGCTTTTCTTTTAATATAAGGTTCGGCAATAGCTTCAATTTTTAAAGCGGTTTGCAAACGTGTTTGCATTCCTGCTTCTTCCAATGCTCCTTGTAGTGCCATTCCATTAATAACTGTTGCAAGCATTCCCATATAGTCTCCCTGAACTCTGTCCATTCCATTACTTGCACCAGCAACTCCTCTAAAGATATTTCCACCGCCAATGACAATGGCAATTTCAATTCCTTTGTCATGAATTTCTTTTATTTCCTGCGCATATTCTGCTAAACGCTTAGGGTCAATACCATATTGTCTGTCACCCATTAGGGCTTCACCACTCAATTTTAGAAGAATTCTTTTATATTTCATTGGATTGGTTCTATTTATTTTCTGATGCAAATATAATTATATATCTATAGAAAAAAAATGTTGAATTATATTATGAGCTTAATTCTATAAAAGTGTTTTTCGCTTCATCATACCCAATTTCAAAAATTGTTTTCATTTTAGACTTACTGGTTTCAAAAGTACTAAAGTTTGCTAATTCTTTTGGTTCAATGATAGTATCGCACAAACTGAATTTTTGATAATTTCCTTGAGCAGAAAGTAAGTCGAAAGCTCTTGAAGTGATTGATTTTATAGAATTTAAATCTTTACTTTCTATATTTTGAATTGGACTAACATAGATACCAATGATGTTTTCACAATTACCGAGTAATAAATCGGTTGGAAAATGATTTAAAATGCCACCGTCACTATATAGATTGTTATCTATTTTATAAGGAGTCAGAACTCCAGGGAACGAAGCAGAAGCAAGTATCGCATCGGTAACTTTTGTTTCGTCATTAAAAATTTTCAATTTACCTTTCACTAAGTCAGTAGCTGTTATTTTTACAGGTATGGGTAAATCTCCAATTCTTGCATCTTTGAATATGGCATTGAAATAGGTTTTAAAGGAATCGGAATCAATTATTCCAGGTTTTTTTAGTGTGAAATGTTTCCAATTAAAGAAATAAATGGACTGAAAAAAGTTTAATATCTCATTAGGGGTTTTTCCAAAAGAATACATAGCCGCAATAATAGCACCAGCACTTGTGCCAGATATAATAGTGGGTTTTATATTTTGTTCATTGAGAAATTGAAGCGCACCTGCATGTGCAATACCTTTTGAGCCTCCACCTGAAAGAGCAATCCCAATGTTTTTAGATTTTAAATCCATTTGTAACTAAACTAACATTTAATGTTCAAATTTAGTCTTAAATTTGTCAAATAAATGTTTTAGTATGAAAAATATAATAGAAAATGCACTTTTGAATGCTTATACTTATTCGGAATATAGAAAATTAGTAAGTCAATTAATTAGTGAAGGAAAATCTACAGGACATATTCAATCAGATGATCTGTTGCACTATTCAGAGTTAAATGAAACAAGATTAAAAAGATTAGATAAAACAATCGTTGTTAGTGATGAGAATTTATCAAAAATTGCCAATTTAAATAAAAAATATACTTGGTTAGTTATCTCTGAAGGCTGGTGTGGAGATGCAGCTCAGTTATTGCCTATAATTAATAAAGTTGCAGAAGCTTCAGATAATATTGATTTAAAAATTGTTTTAAGAGACGATAATGAGGATTTAATGAGTCAATTTTTGACTAATGGAGGAAAAGCGATTCCAAAATTAATTATTCTTGAAGCGGAGACAAACGAAGTAATTGCAGATTGGGGACCAAGGCCAGAATCAGCAAGAAAGCTAATTGCAGATTATAAAGCTACACATGGAGTTGTTGATGAGCCCATAAAGGTTGAACTACAAAAATGGTATCTTCATGATAAAGGGCTAACAACTCAAAGTGAATTACTAGCCCTTTTGGAAGCTCATTCAAAGAAACAAAATGAAATAGTTTTAGACTAAAAATTTCTTTTGAAGTATTGTTTTGTTATAATTCACTTGTAAAATATATGTTCCTTTAGACAGTACTGTTGGTAAGGTGAACGTTACTATGTCTCCAAGTACAAAATGTTTATTGGTATAGAGTAAAGAACCCAATATTGAGTAAACAGTCACGACGACATTAGCATTTATGAAATCTCTAAAAGCAATGTTTATCTGATTGTTTACTATTGGGTTTGGATATATATACATGAAATTATCATTAAGGACGACTTTAGAAAAATCTTTCTTAAAAATGGGCAATTTTTCAAATGTCTCTCCAAGAACAGTAGTGGCTTGCTCTTTGGTCATGCAAAGCCAATCTTCCATTATGGTAGCATAAATCTGTCTAAAATCAAATTGCATTGGTACTTGGTCATTTACTGTTGCATTTTGTGGTAAATTTGGAGATGTTCCTATCATGCCAGAAACAGGATGTGCTGTTCCTTCAACATTTGCAACACCTGTATTTAAAGAGGTACCAAAAAAAAGCACGGGAGCACTGGATCCATGATCTGTACCAAAACTACCATTACTTTTTACTCTTCTTCCAAACTCACTAAAGGTCATTCCAGTCACTTTTTTGTCTTTACCCATTTGCTTTAAATCGGCTTGAAACGCACTGACAGATTGTGATAATATACTTAGATTTTCAGGTTGTTTCCCTAATTTTCTATCTGTATCGAGCACTTGATTCTCATGTGAATCAAAATTTTTATGATGGTTTACAATATAAATTGGAGTTTGAAGGCCTCCATTAATTAATCGAGCTACAATTTTTAACTGAGCAGCTAATTTATTGTCTGGATATTCAATAGAAGGAGGGTTTGTTACATTATATGCCGATTGAATTGTTTGTCGATATGCATTACTTTGATCTTTCATTAGTCTAAGGAAAGTAAGTTCTAAACCATAATCTGTATTAGGTGCAGGGTCGGTTGTTTCGTTAATTACGTTCAATAAATCATTAGGGTCTGGAGCACTATATCCCATGTTTATATTAGGACCCTGTAATGAAAAAGGTAATGTTGAACCAATTTGAATTGCTAAGGGGTCTGGCATGTTAGAATTGGGATAATTTTCTGGAAAACCAGGATAGATCTCATCTAAAGCCCTACCAATCCAACCTGTATTTAAAGTTTCATCGCTTTTTGAGCCAGTAAACCAAATGTCGGTAGCTCTAAAGTGACTGTAACTTGGGTTAGGATAAGAAACACCTTGAACAATCATTAGTTCTCCTGTGTTGTACATTTGTTGCATTTGTTGCATTGCAGGATGCAGACCTGTAGTTGGGTTGTGATTTAATGATAATACCTCTGTTTCCGCTATTAATATATTAGAACGTGCATTTGACAATTCAGACCATTTGTCTCTTGGAAAGACAGTATTTAAACCGTCATTTCCACCATTCATTTGTATAATGACTAAGATTTTGCCACAATTCATGGCTGCATTAGCTAGTGTTTGCAAATTGCTACTTTCTAATTGTGAGGAGGCTAACACTGGAATCTTATTAAACAATAAAGGTGCAGACACTAAAGCGGTTGACTGTATAAATTTTCTTCTTTTCATTTTCTTCGATTTTACATTAATTGAAATTCTGCCAATTGAATTAGTGTTAAAAACAGACTGTCTAAACGACTTTTTACTATTTGTTTGTAGTTTTCGTCTGTAGGGTTTTGCGTATAGGCAACCCAAGCGCTTGTCCAATAATAATCACTTGCTTGATCAGAGAGTAAGTTTTGTGTTTTTAGTATGTTTTTCTGTTCAATACTTAAATCAATAGGTAAAAGATATTTAATGCATTCTGCTACTAACAGATTTGGATCTTGACAAATAGTGTCTGAGAATTGCAATACAAAAGTTAAGGTGTCAGCTTTTATAGTTGTAGTATATCCATTTCTACTTAACGGGATACCATAAAAAGCATAGGCAATGAAGGCAAAGCGTTTTTGTATAGTGTTAGAATTTATCCAATATTCATGAAAGGAAGGGTTTTGGTAGAAAGCTTGCCAACCTGCTACATTTGGAATGCTTCCCATGCTCTGTCCCATATCATATAATAGATCATTTATTCTTTTCCAAATATAATATTGCGTGTCATGATTTGTTGGGTCTGGAATAGTTGTTTCAATATTAAAAGTTCTAATGAATCCGATAAACAGGTCAATTGGCGATTTTATATAAACACCTCTATTCGCCATGTCATAAAAATGTTCACTTTTGAATAGTTTTTCTAAAACAGGTAGTATTTCCCAGTTGTTGGCTACAAAATGTTGTGCTAAAGGGATGATAACATTATCTTCTATATGTTGGTCAATATCATAGTAAACAAAGAAACGATATAATCTTCTACAGATATATTGTGAAACTACTTCGGTTTTTGAAAAAATCATATCTATAAAAGCATCCAATTCTGTTGCACCTGTAAAAGGAATTATTGTATTGTTGAAAAAAGGAGAAAATTGTTTGCTACTTTCATCGTGTTTGTTGCTTACAAAATCAGTAGTTGGGTTTGGTGTGTTTAAGTTTTGAACCCTCCAACCTGTTAATACTTTTGCAGCTTGAATAACATCTGGTTGAGAATATTGGCTATTTGACCCTTTACCAAGTGTAAATAACTCCATTATTTCTCTTGCAAAATTTTCATCGGGAGCATTTTTAGTATTTGCCTGGTTGTTTAAATAATACATCATGGCAGGTTGGGTTGCAATTTCTCGAATTAGAGCTTTAAAATTGCCACCCGAATAAGCTCTTAAGTTTTTTATATATTGATAGCTTACTCGTGCTGAATTTCCTGAGATATATTGATTTGAACTCGCTTTAATAAATTCGAAATCAATAGGTATGAAATGATACCAAAATAGGACCATTTTTTCTCGAATTGAAATGTCTTGATTAATGGCTAAATTAGTCATCCATGCTGTTAAACTTTGAATGCGTTTTCTATCGGTAATATTTCCTGTTCCTAGGTTGGTGAAAGGATTTGTTGTCCAATCATCTCCATAAGGTAAATTGTTTTCATCTGGTTCTTCTATTTCATAATTGTTAATGGGGGGAGAAGGAATGGCGGGATCTATTGTTAAGATTAAATCTACAGCTTGTGTAATAGACATCGCAGTAATGGTGTCTAGATCGGTTTTTTTAAAACCAAAACCAGTTCTTTTAAGTAAATGAATGGCTTGTCTGTCTGTCCAAGGTCCAGTATAAACATTCAATCCAGAGGTGATAGGGTTTACTCTTTCTAACGAATCATTATCGTTAACTTCTTGATTTTTGTTTTTTCTTTCTTTAGTTAAATATTTTCTGCCATTATAAACTTTCCGTGAATATTTTTCAAATAATGGATCGGTTGTTCTTGAGTGCTCTCTATAATTTGAGAAAATCTTTCTAAGAAGCGTTCTTCTAGTTAATGTACTTTTATTCATTTGTTAAGTGTTCTTAAGGTGTTGTAAAACAGGGCTTGAACGTAAAGTTAACAAAAAAAGTATTTAGAAAAACAACAAAGTTAAATAGTGTGAAAAAACGAAACAACTGTTCTGTTAATTATACACTTTTTAGATAAAAAAAGAATTTTGAGTTATTCTAAAAAGTTAAGAAACTTGTTCTTTAACTTTTCTTTCAAACTCATCTGGGGTAATAGCGTTTTCAACATTATGTTCTCCTATTTTGGTTCTTCTTAAAACAGTTAAATGACCTCCAGAATGTAACGCTTTTCCAAAATCATAGGCGATAGAACGAATATAGGTTCCTTTACTACAAACAATCCTGAAATCTATTTCAGGTAAAGCGATTCGGGTAATTTCAAATTCATGAATTGTGGTTTTACGTGCTTTAATTTCAACTTCTTCTCCTACACGAGCATGTTCGTAGAGTCTTTTTCCATCTTTTTTAATGGCAGAAAAAACAGGCGGTTTTTGGTCAATTTCTCCCAAAAATTGAAGTGTTGTTTCCTTTAGTAGTGTTTCCGTGATATGTTCTATAGGAAAAGTAGCATCTATTTTGGTTTCTAAATCATAGGAAGGAGTAGTTGCTCCAAGGCAAATGGTACCTGTGTACTCTTTCGTCTGACTTTGAATTTCGGAAATGGTCTTAGTGAATTTTCCTGTACAAATAATTAATAATCCAGTTGCTAAAGGGTCTAAAGTGCCAGCATGTCCAATTTTAAATTTCTTAGGTAAATCAAAATTGTTTTTTAATATATATTTTAATTTATTCACAGCTTGAAACGAAGACCAGTTCAAGGGTTTGTCAATTAGTATTACTTTGCCTGCTAAAAAATCGTCTGCTTGCATTAGATAATTGTTAATTTTTGAACAAAAAAGTGAATTAATAGTATAGCAATACCCGCTATAATTCTATAATAGCCAAACAGTTTAAAACCATGTTTTGTTAAGAAACCAATAAATGATTTAATCGCAATTAATGCAACGATAAATCCAACAATATTACCAATAACAAGTAAGTTTATTTGTTGGTCGGTAATCTCAAAACCAGCCTTGTTATAATCATAAAGTTTTTTAACTGTTGCACCAAGCATAGTTGGAATGGCCAGAAAAAATGAGAACTCTGCGGCTGCTGTTCTAGATAATTTTTGACTCATACCACCAACGATACTCGCACCACTTCTAGATACTCCGGGTATCATAGCTAAACATTGAAACAAACCAATTTTTAAGGCTGTTAAATAGGAAATTTCGGTGTTTTCTGAGTTTCCAAACCATTGATCTACTTTTAACAATAGAAAACCACCAACGATTAGAGATATTGCAACAACAATTGGACTTTCGAGCATGCTGTCAATAAAATCATTAAGTAATAAACCAAAAATTACAGCTGGAATAAAAGCGACAAATAGTTTGAAGTAAAAATCTAAACTTTGAAAAAAACGTTTAAAATAGAGCACCACAACAGAAAGTATCGTTCCTAATTGTATTACAATTGTAAAAAGTTTTGTAAAATCGTCGCCTGCAATTCCAAAAAAAGAAGAGGCAATAATCATGTGTCCTGTAGATGAAACAGGTAAAAATTCGGTAATTCCTTCAATTATAGCAAGGATAATCGCTTGTAGTGTATTCATAGTTAGCAAAAATATGTTTTTTTTTAATAATAGTTTCATAGTTTTTTTGTAGATTAGATAATTACTTGTTAATCTTTTATAGTCAGATTGTTAGTATGCAGATTTTTGTAAAACAATCGTCATAAAACTATTTTAATTATATATCAAAAGATGAGATTCCGTTCGTGAAATACTTACAAATTGACAAAGAATGATAATCGATATAATTTTAAAAATAAATTCTATGAACATGAAAAGTTACTTTTATGTCTTCTTTTGTTGTTTTTTTCAAGTACTTGTATTGGCTCAAAATAGTGATAAAGAAAGTTTTGAAACCGTGAAAAAGAGAGTTTCAAAGGTGTTTTTTAATGCTCCTTTAGAAGCCAGAAAAGATGCATATTTGCTTTCAAGAATAGCCAAAACAAAAGAAGAAAAGGTGATTTCATATCAATATTTAGGGTATATATATGATTTATCAGGAAATTCAGATTCTGCACGTTATTATTTTTTAAAAAGACTCGATTATACCAAAAGAAATTTTTTAAAAACAAACTTGTATTATCAATCTGTAATCGATTTTTGTAATTGGGGAACGAGCTATGTAGATGGAAATGTTTTGGTAAAGGAATTAATAAGTGCGTTGTCTGATATTGATGAAAAAAAATTTTCACAAGAAAAAGGATTAATGTTTATGCTAATGGGCGACATCTTTTTGAAAGATTTTGAATATGAAAAAGCAGAAAAATATTATGACAAATCGTTTAGCTTAATCAAAGGGAAATATGTGAAAACAGATTACTTTATGAGGAAAGCAGATATAGACATCTTAAAAACAGAATATACAAAGGCTAAAGAAGATCTGTTAAAAGGGTTAGCGTCTTTCAAGGAAAAAAACATATATACTTATCCTTTATATTTGAATAAATTAGGACATGTGTCATTATTACTTGGCGAATATAAAAAGGCAAAACAATATTTGGAAGAATCATTATTGTATCAAAATAAAAATGGATTTAATAATTTATCTTCTCAAACCTATTTAAATCTATATAATTTAGAAAAAGAAAATCAAGTGAATAAAACTTTGGAAAAAAAATATTTGGACCAAGCTTTAGCCTATAATGGTGGAGATATTTCGGTATTGAAAGATATTTATTTAGGATATAAAGATTATTATTCAAGAGAGAATAATTTGGTAAAAGAAAATGAGTTTCTCAATAAATTTAAAAAATTAAATGATAGTATTTTCAATATAGAAAAAGTAAAAGTTAAAACAGATATTGAATCAAGGTATCAGTTAAATGAAAGTAAGAAAGAGATTGCGTTAAAAGAGAGTGTTATTAAAAAAGATAAAAGAATTAAATTACTATATTCAATTGGAGTTGTTGTGTTGTTAATTTTTGTCATTGCACTAATAATTTTCTATTTATTGAAATTAAGAATTCAAAAAAGATTAAGAGAAAATCAGAAAACACTTCATGAAGAGCAATTAAAATTAATGCTTGAAAATCAAAGAGTAGAGATTATTAAAGAAAAAATTAAGGCAAAAGTTGAAGAGAGAGGACGTTTGTCATTAGAACTTCATGATGGAATAGCTAGCGAAATTGGCGCATTAAAGTTGACTATTTCTAAAGAATCTACGCTAGATAAATTAGAAATAGAATCGGTTGTAAATAAAATCGATAAGCTGTATAATGAAGTTCGAAATTTGTCACATGATTTAGATCCAGATAACATTGATTGTGTTGAATTTTCTCAATTTGTAGAAAACTTGTGCATGCAAATTGAAAAAAATGGATTAGAAACGATTAAAGAGTTATATATCACAAAGAGAATTGATGGCCTAGATGCAGAAGTGTTAGTTAATGTATATCGAATTATTCAAGAGGTGACTGCTAATATACTTAAACATGCTCTTGCCACAAAAGTAGTTTTTGATGTTGTGGAGAGCATGGAAAGTTTATATATTCATATTAATGATAATGGAATTGGCTATAATTTGAATGATGCAAAAAAAGGAATTGGATTAAAAAATATTGAAAAAAGAGTTAAAAATGTTGGAGGAAAGCTAGAAATTTCAAGTAATAATAATGGAACCGATGTTAAAATTACTATTCCAATGGAACGGATTACCCCCTGAAAACCATGGTCTCAATTTTAAATAGTTTTCTCAAATTTGTCTCAAAGTAAACTATTAACTAAAAATAATAATATGAGAGCAAACTTACTAAAATACATTTTTTTAACTATAGTCTTTTTGTTTGAGACTTGTCTTTTTGCGCAAAATTCAACTGATAGTAGTGCGGAAGACTTATTAGATGCAACCCAATGGAACACTTTGTTCCCTAAAAGAGCAGGAACATTTGGAACACACCCACAAGGCTATGTCACTGATTTTTATTCTTTTGAAAACTTTAGCCAAGCGGTTGCTGAAATGGCAGATTATTTGGTCGAGATAAGAAAAAAACAAGGGGTATGGGGAGAATTAGTTACAATTACAAAAAAATCCACAAATCAAAGTTATATTTATTCAGATGTTGATTCATGGTGGCATACAAACACAACTCCTGAAACTGTTATAAATGTAGATTTCGAAGACTTTTTAAATACGTCATCAATTTTAAATAATAAAAGAGAATTGGCTGCTTTTTTAGCGAATATTTCAAAAGAAACCACTGGTGGATGGCAATTGCCAGTTGGTGGAGGTGCAGCAGGGGACTATGCTGTTTGGGGACTTTATTTTGTGCATGAGGTTGGATATACAAGTGCAAATTCAGCAGGAACCTATTCTCAAGCAAATGCTGATTTTCCACCAAATCCAACTAAAGGTTACTATGGAAGAGGCCCAATACAGTTGTCATGGAATTATAATTATGGTCAATTTAGTAAATTTTTATATAATGACTCTAGTATCTTACTTAATGATCCCGATTTGGTTCAACAAGATGGTGTTTTGGCTTTTAAATCTGCTATTTGGTTCTGGATGATGCCTCAATGCCCAAAACCTTCTTGTCATCAGGCAATGCATGAACTATGGACGCCTCAAACGGGAGATTATTCGGCTGCTAAAATGTATAAAAAGGGATTTGCACACACAAATAATATTATTAATGGAGGCTTAGAATGTAGAAATACATCTTCTGCAGCTTTTACTCAGAAAGTCGTTTTACGTTCTGAATTGTATAAATATTATCTTTCTATTTTAGGGTTTAGTACTCAAGATATTGCTTCGGAGGATTCTGGAGATTATTCAACATTATGCTATGAAAGTACAACTAATGCTATGGAAAACTATGTGAATTGCAATGTGAGTACGCTTGCTAGTAGTAGTTTTAATTTGAAAGCAGTTTCTATTTTCCCTAATCCTGGAGATGAAGATTTATTCATTGAATATGAAAAACCTATTTCAAACGTTGAGGTTTATAATGTGATGGGGCAAATGATTATGCAAATTAAACCTAATGAATTGAATTGTAGAATGAATGTGTCAAATTTTGCCGCTGGAGTATATCTAATTCATATTGAGAGTGAATCTTCAAAAGCAGTTTTTAATTGGATAAAAAAATAATCTTAAAACACTAGAGGCTAATTGTTTATAGCTTCTAGTGTTTTGTTAATCAATAATAATGTCTCGAAAAAAAATAGTAATAGTAGATGATCATAAAGTTTTTTCGGAAAGCTTAAAGATGGTATTAGAGTCACATGAATATCATGTTACAAATCTTGTAAGTGCTGATTTGGCATTGAAATATTTAAAATCAGAAGAATTTGATGTGGTTATTACCGATGTTGAAATGCCTGAAATTAGCGGATTTGATTTTATTAAAAACATAAAACTAATTGAAAAAGAATTACATAAAACACCAAAATATGTAATCTTAACTAGTTTTTCAAAAATTAAAGTCTTTAAGCAATTTTATAATCTAGGAATAGATGCTTATTTAAGTAAAAATGTGTCTCAATTAGAATTGATTAATGTTTTAAACAAGGTTTTAAACGGGGAAAAATATTTTGAGAAATCTATTTATGATGCCTATATAAATTCTGATTTTATTACAACTAAAGTAGAATTTACAGCAAGAGAGTTAGATGTATTACAACTTATACTTGAAGAGAAAACTACTGCTGAAATTGCTGATGAGTTGAATATTTCTCCTTTTACCGTTGAAGGACATCGAAAAAATTTAATGCAAAAAACGAATTCAAAAAACGTGGTCGGGTTAATAAAATATACTTTAATGAATAACTTGTTTTGAGTAACCCCCTGAAAACCATTGGTTGATTGTAGTATTAGATTCGGAAATTTGAATTATAAATACTATTAACCATGAGAAAAATTAAACTATTATTACTGTTCTTTACAGTTTCTTTTCAAGCCCAAGTAGGAATTGGAACTACTAACCCAGAAGGAGCACTAGATATTACTTCTTCTACCCAAGGAATTCTTATTCCACGAGTTTCATTATTGTCAACAAATGTTGCAGCACCTGTTGTTAACCCAAGCACATTAGGAGCTCCATTGACAAGTACATTAGTATATAACAATGCTACAGCAGGAACATCAACAACAGCTGTTACACCTGGATATTATTATTGGGACGGGAGTAAATGGATTCGTTTAAATACCGAATCAAGTTGGTCATTATATGGAAATTCAAACACAAATCCGAGCATTAATTTTTTAGGGACACTAGATGACAACGATTTGGTTTTTAGAAGAAATAATATTGTTTCGGGAAAACTAACATCAACAAATACTTCTTTTGGAGTAAACACCTTTTCAAATTCATCAACCACAGCAACCCGATCGGTAGCTATTGGAGTAAATGCACTTAAATTAAATGCTAGCGGAAACGACAACACAGCTATTGGTTATAGTGCATTAGAAAATAACACTACAGGAAGTCAGAATACAGCAATAGGAGTATCTAGTTTAATGACAAATAGTTCGGGAGGTTATAATGTGGCTATTGGCTATAGTTGCCTAGAAAGAAATACCACTGGAATATTGAACACAGCGATTGGACATTCTAGTTTATATAACAATCTAAACGGAAGAAGTAATACAGCAATTGGTAAAAGTGCTTTAGAACGAAATATTTCTGGGAATAATAATGTAGCTGGAGGTTCATATAGTTTATTCAACAATCAAACAGGACAAGATAATATAGCTTTAGGAAAATCGGCATTAGAAAGAAATATTAATGGGAGCAATAATATTGCAATAGGGACATCTAGTCTTTATAATAATCAAGCTACTTCTAATAATATAAGTATAGGACATGAATCACAATTAAATAATTTGTCGGGAGAACGAAACACTACACTAGGAGTAAGGGCACTCTATATAAACTCCTATGGAAGTGATAATATAGCGATTGGGCACAATGCTTTTTATAATGGTAATTATAGTAATTCGATAGCAATTGGGAATAATGCAAATGTGTCAGCAGATAATCAAGTGAGGATTGGGAATAATGCTACAACTAGTATTGGTGGTTTTGCTAGTTGGACAAATGTATCAGATAAAAGATTTAAAAAAAATATAGATTATAAAAAAGTGCCTGGTTTAGATTTTATTTTAAAGTTGAAACCAGTAGTTTATAATTTGGATTTAGAAAATATAAACACATTTTTAAAATTGCCAAAGAACAATTTAAATACGGATACTAAAAATGAAATAGTGCAAACTGGATTTATTGCTCAAGAAGTTGCAATTGTAGCTACGGAAATTGGTTATGATTTTTCAGGGGTAGATAAACCAAAGAATAACGACGATTTTTATGGATTAAGATATGCAGAATTTGTAGTTCCATTAACAAAAGCCATCCAAGAACAACAAGAACAAATTGAGCAACAACAGGAAGAATTGAACAATCAGAAAAAAGAAATAGCTGAACTAAAATTGTTAATCAGTAAAATTATTAAATAAAAATGTTTTACCCCCTGAAAACCATTGTACTATAAGTAAAGCAAAAAAATATCTTTGAGTATATAAAATGTCTAACGGAATAAAAACATGAACTATTATAAAAAAACCTTTTTGCCCAAAATCAGAATTAGTTAGTATGTTTCTGGTAAATGTATGATAGTAACCAGAAATGAAAATCAGATTTCATATATTATGTTCCATTTTAGATTAGAGCGCATCTTGGCATAGCAGAAAGATTCTTTGGGGGCTTTGTAATTATTTGTTTGTTAAGATGGAAAAAGGGCGAATCTGCAGAGATTCGTCCTTTTCATTTTAATAATTTTTGAAGTTTAAATTTGGTTATACATTATGACTTTGTAGCGAGATAAATCTAGACAAAATTGATGCCTAAGATAAAAATAGCATAGTCATTTTTCCTATTAGTATTCTAATGCATAATTTGAGTTTAATATTTTTTTATACTTTTAACTTTTTATTTTAAAATGCACAAATCTTATAAATGAAAGTTATTCATATACTATATTTTAACCTATTTTCCGTATTCATACTTTTCTCTCAAGGACTTTCTCCATTTCAGGAAGTAAAAGAAAGCGTAGATAAGGTGCTTTATAGTGCTCCAAAAGAAGCAAAAAAACAAGTCTATTTGCTTAAAAAAACAGCAAAGACAAGAGAGGATATTATTACAGCATATCAATATTTGGGGAATATGCATAATTTAACAGGAAATGCAGATTCAGCTAGATATTATTTCCAGAAAGAGTTAATTATTTCTAAAAAATATTTTTTAAATACAAAACGCTATTATCAAGCTGTAATAGACTATGTAAATTGGGGGAAAAACTATGTAGATGGTAATGTTTTAATGACGGAGTTGACTCAAGCATTACTAACCATAAACGAAAGTGCTAACCCTCAAGAAAAAGGAGTAATGTATATGTTAATGGGAGATTTGCAATTGAGAGAAAATCATCTTGATAAAGCAAATGATTATTTTGATAAATCTTTTAATTTAATAACAGGAAATAATGTAGTTCCAGATTATTTTTTGAGAAAAAGTGAAGTAGCACTAAAAAGGCGAGATTATTCATCTGCAAAAGAGAACCTGCTAAAAGGTTTGGATTCTTTTGAGGAAAAAGAAATTTATGAATATTCATTATACCTAAATAAATTAGGCTATGTTTTTCTTTTACTTGAAGATGTTGAAAATTCTAGTCAACATTTATATGAGTCATTGCATTATCAAAAAAAACATGGTTTTCACAATTTATCTTCAAGTACATATTTAAATCTGTATTATTTGTCAAAGATTCAAAAAAATGAACGTTTAGAAAAGTTTAATCTAGATAAAGCATTAGAATTAAATCAAGGAGATATTTATATTTTAAAAGATATTTATTTAGCTTATAAAGATTATTACTCAAAGCAAGGCGATTTCTTTAACGAAAATGAAAGTTTAGCAAAATTTAATCAAATTAACGATAGTATTTTTAATATCGAAAAGGCAAAATTAGGAACAGATTTAGAATCTCGATTTCGATTAAGAGAGAATAAAAAAGAACTCGCTTTAAAAGAGAAAATTATACAGAAAGAAACACGGATTAAAACACTTTATCTCGTTAGTTTTATTATTTTGTTTTTTTTGTTAATTGTATTAATGATTGTATATTATCACAAGACAAAAACACAAAAAAAGCTACGCGATAATCAAAATTTGCTCCATGAAGAGCAACTAAAAGCAACATTGGAACGTCAGAAATCCGAAATAATAAAAGAGAAGATAAAGGCTAAATTTGAAGAAAGAGAAAAAATATCGTTAGAACTGCATGATGGAATAGCAAACGAAATTGGAGCTTTAAAAGTAGCAATAACATCGGAAGAGCTATTTGATAAAAAGAATATTAATTCGATTGTTGATAAAATCGATAATTTGTATAATGAAGTGAGAGACTTATCTCATGAATTAAATCCAGAAAGAATTTTAGATATTGAGTTTGCACAACTAGTAAATAGTCTATGTTTAATGGTTGAAAAAAAAGGAATATCAGTTATAAAAAATGTGCTAATTAGTAAAAAAGTAAATACATTGGAAGATAGCGTTCTTTTAAGTATTTATAGGATATTACAAGAAACAATAAATAATATTGTGAAACATGCTTCTGCAACCCAAGTTCAATTAGATATTATAGAATTAGAGAGTGAATTGTTATTGCAAATAAAAGACAATGGAGTAGGTTTTTCTAAGAACAACTCTACAGGTATAGGTTTAAAAAATATTGAAAAAAGAGTTGAATTATTAAAAGGAGAATTTGAAATAAATTCATCTAGAGAAGGAGTATTGTTGGAAATAAAATTACCATTATAAAAAATGTCACTAAAAATATTAATTGTAGATGATCATAAGGTGTTTGCAGAAAGTATTGCATCAATCCTTAGAAGCAAGTATGAAGTAAGAGAAGTTGTTACTGTTGACAAGGCATTGCAAATTAAAGATACATACAAGCCAAATTTGATAGTAACAGATTTGCAATTGCCAGATAAAGACGGATTATATTTGATTAAAAAAATACGAGAAAATGATGATGCATTGAAAATTTTAGTGTTGAGTAGTATGACCAATCATGCTACAATTCATAAACTGATACAATTTGAAGTAAATGGTTTTTTAAATAAGAACATATCGAGCCTAGATTTGTTAAACGCTATTCAAAAAATTATGGAAGGAGAAAATTACTTTCAACCCGATATCTATAATGATTATTTAGAGAATTACAAATCAAAATCTGAAGAGACACAAACCATAACACCAAGAGAATTAGAGGTTTTGCAATTAATAATTGAAGAAAAGACAACAAGCGAAATTGCAGCCATCTTGAAACTATCAACTTACACTGTAGAAGGTTATCGCAAAAACCTATTATTAAAAACTGGAGCATCTAATGTAGTAGGTCTAATTAAATATGCAATCAAGATAAATTTGATATAAAATAATAGACCCCTTTTTTCGGGGGGTGTAATAAAAAAAATATGTGCTTAATTTGCATGAATAAATAAACAAGCATGAGAAAAATATCTATTATTATCATTTTATTTTTATGTAAATAGTATTTTTCACAAGCAAATCAATTTGATAGCCCGATTGTCTTAGCATGTTATTCTTCTTACTCAGAGAATTGGGCTTCAATTAGAAAGAAATAAAATTAAGAGAAATTCTAGTCTACATTAATTATGTTTTTCTAGGTTTTGGGAAGCTAGATTTAACAAAACACAAGAGAGGTGTTTATATTTTCGAAAAAAAAATATAAGTTCTTTATAAAAGGGCTCTATATAATAAGACTGGAAATCAATGGCATTTTGCTAAATAAGAAGTTACTGTTGCATTAAAACATTGCATCAATAATTGCTGCTTTCCACATTTAACTATCAAAACGCAATACCCTTATTTAAATTTAAATAAGGGTATTGTCATTTTTTTAAACGTTCTATTTTTTGAAGATTGCATAAATAACAATCCCAAAACCAGTTAAAACCGTTGTTGGAGCTAAACGAATTCTTCTAAAATTAAAAATGGCATCACTATAAACATTTGGGTCATCACTACCACCACCACTCATAAGTATAAAGCCAAGAGCAATAACTCCAAGACCAATTAGAAGAAAAGTATAATTCGATTTGTTGAATAAAAATTCTGGTTCGTTATTTTCTTTGAAGTTTTTCATGTAGTTTAAAATTTTATTATCAATGCCTTTAAATATTAAAGTTTATACTGGTAAACTTGTTCCTTAAACAACAATTGTATAATTATTATTATGTTTTTTTTAATATCCCTATGTTAATATAAATCATCTGTTCTTAAATTCAAGAAACGTTGAGTAGCAAAAAAGGTACTAATCCAAGTAATAATTATCCCTATAAGCAATACACTACCAAAAACAATCCCTAAAGACATATAATCTTTCGACAAATGCAATGAAGGTAAAAGACCATCAATATAATAAACAGCTCCCATTAGCGCAAAAATAGCTAATAAAGAACCAATTAGTCCAAGTTTAATGCTTCTCCAAATGAAAGGTCTTCTAATGAACGATTTTGTTGCACCAACCATTTGCATTGTTTTAATAGTAAAACGATGAGAATAAATAGAAAGACGCAAGGAGCTATTAATTAATAACATAGCTACAATGGCCAAGAAGGCACTAATAATAAGCATCCAGAAACTAATTTTCTTCACATTATCATTGACCAAATCAACCAATTGTTTATCATAGATGATTTCCGAAACCATCTCATTTTTTTTAATATCATGTTCAATTTTCTTAATGCTGTCCGCAACAACATAATCTCCTTTTAAATTAATATCAAAAGAATTTTGTAACGGATTAAACCCTAAAAACTCCATAAAATCTTTACCAACAATATCGACATTGTTTTTAGCAGCACTATCTTTATGCACAAAAGCAAATTCTTTAATATAACGCGCATTTTTCATTTCGGCATCAAAATGATTCAATACACTATCTTTAGCTTCATTCTTGAAAAAGACAGTCATTGGAATGTTCTCCTTAAAGTCATTCGTAATTTTTTTAGAATTAATTACAAACAAACCTAAAGCTCCTAATAAAAAGAGTACTAGAAAAATACTTACAATTACCGAAAAATAAGAAGAAATTAAACGTCGTTTTTGATAGGTCTCAAATGAAGATGCCATATTAAATTTATAAATTATGCTGTAAAAATAAAAAAGAATTTTGTTAAATATAGAATATAACGTTCAAAGTTTTGACTTTCGTACAATAAACGTATTTTTGCACTTGATTTTTTCAAGTTTATAATCTCATTTTTGCTTTTATTTTTAAAGCAAAAACAGAAAACGCTAAACTATAAGAGACGACTTGAGCTTATGAGAGCATGAGTCCTTAGGTAAAATAATAAAGACGAATGACTTGAGCTTGCGACAGCATGAGTCCTTAGGCAAAATAATAAAGACGAATGACTTGAGCTTGCGACAGCATGAGTCCTTAGGCAAAATAATAAAGACGAATGACTTGAGCTTGCGACAGCATGAGTCCTTAGGCAAAATAATAAAGACGAATGAAATACAATCCAAACGAAATCGAAGCCAATTGGCAAAACTATTGGGCAGAAAATCAAACTTTTGCAGCCTCAAATAATTCTGAAAAACCGAAATACTATGTTCTAGATATGTTTCCTTATCCTTCTGGAGCAGGATTACACGTGGGACATCCTCTAGGATATATTGCTTCCGATATTGTAGCTCGATACAAACGTCATAAAGGATTTAACGTATTACATCCGCAAGGCTATGATTCTTTTGGTTTGCCAGCAGAACAATACGCTATACAAACAGGACAACATCCAGATAAAACTACTAAAGAGAATATTACTCGTTACCGCGAACAACTAGATAAAATCGGATTTTCATTCGATTGGAGTAGAGAAGTACGCACATCTAATGCCGATTATTATAAACATACACAATGGATTTTCATTCAATTGTTCAATTCATGGTATAATAATGATTCGAATAAGGCAGAAGACATTGCGACTTTAGTTTCCATTTTTGAAAAAGAAGGAAACACTACTGTAAATGCGGTTTGTGATGATACTATTGTTTCTTTTACAGCAGAAGAATGGAATGCCTTTTCATCAGAAGAACAACAAAAAATATTATTGCAATATCGTTTAACCTATTTAGCAGAAACAGAAGTAAATTGGTGTCCAGCTTTGGGAACGGTTTTGGCTAATGACGAAATTGTAAATGGTGTTTCAGAACGAGGTGGTCATCCTGTGATTCGTAAAAAAATGACACAATGGTCCATGCGAATTTCTGCTTATGCTGAGCGATTGTTGGAAGGTTTGAACGATATTGATTGGTCAGAATCATTGAAAGAAAGTCAAAGAAACTGGATTGGAAAATCTGTTGGAGCAATGGTTTCTTTCAACGTGAAAAATCATGACGAAGTAATTGATGTGTTTACAACGCGTCCAGATACTATTTTTGGTGTTACTTTTATGACTTTAGCACCAGAACACGATTTGGTAGCTAAAATTACAACTCCAGAACAAAAAGAAGTTGTTGAAGCTTATATTGAAGCCACTGCAAAACGTTCTGAAAGAGAAAGAATGGCAGACGTGAAAACCATTTCTGGAGTTTTCACAGGAGCTTATGCTGAACATCCTTTCACCAAAGAACCCGTTCCAGTTTGGATTGGAGATTATGTTCTAGCTGGTTACGGAACTGGTGCAGTTATGGCAGTTCCTTGTGGTGATGAACGTGATTATGCTTTCGCGAATTTCTTTAAAGGAACAAACGGAATGCCTGAAATTAAAAATATTTTTGATCAAGATATTTCGGAAGCAGCTTTTGGAGCTAAAGAAGGATTTAAATTAGTGAATTCTGATTTTTTAAATGGTCTAGGGTATAAAGAAGGGACTAAAAAAGCGATTGAAGCTTTAGAAAATATAAAACAAGGTTATGGAAAAATAAATTATCGTTTGCGCGATGCTGTTTTTTCGAGACAAAGATATTGGGGAGAACCTTTTCCTGTGTATTATGTGAATGGTTTGCCACAAATGATTGACAAAAAACATTTGCCAATTGCTTTGCCAGAAGTAGAAAAGTATTTGCCAACAGAAGACGGGCAACCACCTTTGGGCAATGCAGCAGTTTGGGCTTGGGATACAGAAAAGTTGTCAGTTGTCAGCTGTGAGTTAATAGATAACGTTAAAGTTTTTCCATTAGAATTAAATACAATGCCAGGTTGGGCTGGTTCTTCTTGGTATTGGATGCGTTATATGGATGCACACAATGAAGACGATTTTGCAAGTAAGGAAGCTTTAGACTATTGGCAAAATGTAGATTTATATATTGGTGGTAGCGAACATGCAACCGGACATTTGTTGTATTCTCGTTTTTGGAACAAATTCTTAAAAGATAGAGGTTTCGCACCCACAGAAGAACCTTTTAAGAAATTGATCAATCAAGGGATGATTTTGGGTAATTCTGCATATTTTGATATTGAAAGTTATAATTTTAGTTTTCCTATTATTGATCCATATAATAATATAATAATAGACTCAATAAAAATTGAATTTCCAATATCTATAGGAGCTGATGATTTTTCTGAGACAATATTTCAGGATATAAAAGACAATATAATTAAGCAGAAAGATAATTATGAAGATAGTGAAGCTTTTCTTAGAGATATTTTTCAAAATATAAATAATATTAATGATAAATATTTCATTTGGGAGATTGAATTTGAATACAATGAGGAGGAGTTTTCTTCAATTAAAAAAGTTATTGTTATTGGTTCAGGTAAATTATTTTATGATATTAATCAATTGAATTTAGAGATAAATTATTCAGATGAAATTTTAAATAAAATACTAGACAGATTATATAAGTTTAATTTTATTAAAGAAAAAATCTCGATAGAGACATTAAGAGTCAATCATAAGAAATTTAATCTAAATTTAGATTTTGTTGTTTCAAAAAGGCCTTATCCAGTTCCTGTTAATTTAATTAATGACGTAACTGGTGAATTAAATATAGAAGAATTTATTTCTAATGTAAATGGTTTTAATGAAATAAAGTTTATAAAAAAATCAGATAATAAATTTTATTGTTATCGTGAAGTAGAAAAAATGTCTAAATCTAAATACAACGTAGTCAATCCAGATGAAATTTGTGTTGAATATGGAGCTGACACTTTACGTTTGTATGAAATGTTTTTGGGTCCATTAGAACAAGCAAAACCTTGGAACACCGCTGGAATTACAGGTGTTTTTGGTTTCCTAAAAAAACTATGGCGTTTGTATTTTGATGATAATGGTTTAATTGTAACCAATGAAGAACCTACAAAAGAAATGTATAAATCGCTACACAAAACCATCAAAAAAGTTACAGAAGATATAGAGAATTTCTCTTTCAACACTTCGGTTTCTCAATTCATGATTTGTGTGAATGAATTGGCAACTTTAAAATGTCACCATAGAGCCATTTTAGAACCATTGGCAATTGTAATGTCTCCTTATGCTCCTCATATTGCTGAAGAATTATGGAAACAATTAGGACATGAAGGTTCTATTGCAACGGTTGCTTTTCCAATTTTTGAAGCATTATATCTTGTAGAATCAGAAAAAGAATATCCAGTTTCATTTAATGGGAAAATGCGTTTCAAAATCAATTTACCTTTAGATTTAACAGAAGCGCAAATTGAGGAAATTGTAATGAAAGACGAAAGAACCATTGCTCAATTGGCAGGAAATACGCCTAAAAAAGTAATTATTGTTCCTGGTAGAGTAATTAATTTGGTAGGGTAATATTTTTAATATAAAATACAAAGTCCAAATAGTACTTCATGGTATTGTTTGGGCTTTTTTTTATTCAAAACAGTTAGCTTTTGCATGAAAAAGTCTTATAAAAAAGTTAAAAAAGCTATTTAACACAATAAAAACGTGTTTTTTTCATTTTCCTTCTTATACAAATAAAACAAAACAAGTAAATCTATTTACAAATTATTAAACCAGTTTGTAATTTTTATTAATTTCCCTAAACAAAAATTAAAAATGAAAATAACGAAAATTTCATTTGTAGCAGTGTGCATTTTTTGCACTAGCTTCATATCGTTACTTGCACAAGAAAAGAGTAAGAAAGTATTAAATGATTTAACAACATTAATTGAAGCATCAAACAGCTATGAAAACTATAAAGTAGTAGAAAAAAAAGGTATTAATGCTTTTGAAGCTACCCTAAAAGATTATATTCAAAACGAACAGAACGTTCAAGCTTTGCTTAGGGAAGAAGTAAAGAAAAATGAAAACACAATTTTAGGTTTACAAAATCAAATAGACGAATATAAAAACTCTAATGATGCGCTTTTGAATGAAAAAGCAAGTATTGGTTTCTTAGGTTTTTCTATAGATAAGAAAAAATTTACGGTTATAATGTGGACGTTGTTTCTAGGAGCGTTGATGGCGGCTTTAATTTTGTTTTTTAAATTTAAATCAGCAAATAAAATAACGACCCATTCTAAATCAGTATTAAAAGATTTAGAAGAAGAATATGAATCATACAGAAGAGTTTGTATTGAAAGAGAACAAGGTTTAAGAAGGCAATTATTTGAAGAAGCTAAAAAGTTTAAAGAATTAAAAAACGTTTCTTAACGCGTGATTTTAAATCAGGCTGTTTTGATTTGTTGTTTTAACAACAATAAAGAGCAAAAGTTTTATAATAGAATCTTTAAAAAAATAAGAGATTGTCGAAGAAGTCAAATTGCCTTTCCAAGAATCATTTATACAAAAATAATTTTGATAAGTGTTTAGCCATTTTAGCATAAAAAAAGCTGTCTACAATTAACAGCTTTTTACATTTATCTAGTTCTTACAATTTTGTTATTTTGAATAAGCTTTTTGTAATTCCTCTTTATAGGATTGATTTGCTTCCTCATTTAAAGATTTTGCAAGAGTGCCTACATATTCTAAAATTTTATTGATATCATCTTCAGGTTCTACTATGAAAATTTCTATTAGGAAAGAAAGTGAGTTTCCTAATTGGTCGGTATCTTCAATAGGAGGGAAAGCTAAAGGTCTTAGTTGAATTTCATGTCCCGACCTATTTAAATCTCTTATCCACCATGCTAAAAATTCTAAGGAAATCCATGATTTTTTTTCTTTTTTTAATTCAAATTCGAAAGTTGCCAATGCTTCGTTTGGCTTTCCTCCTCCTGTTCTTCGAATTGCTAAATGAGGAAGTAGTGCATAAGAGGAAGGAAGTTTTAAATCCTCAACGGTGATTTTGCTTATGTTTTGTAGTGAGGTATTTACTTTTTTAACACCTTTCAAGCTAGAAAGAGCGTTTATAAAGTCATTGACTTCCATTGGTAAGTTTTCGTTCATTTTTTCTTGTGCAAAAGAGATGTTTGTTAATAATACAAAAAGAAGTATAATCTTCTTCATTTTTTTAAATTTCAAATTGAAGTTCTATTTTTTACTTAAAAACGATTAATTAAAAAGGTTTGGCTCCACTATGGAAAGTGAACCAAACCTTTTCTTTTTTATTTCTCTTTACATGGAGGCCATCCTCGTGTACCACAATAACCTTCTTGAATACCACCTGCACCGTTTACTTTCGCTTTTTCCTTCGTTGTTAGTGTTTTTACACCTTCTAAATTTAAAATTGATTTTGTCATAATTTAAAAATATTTAATTGTTTGTTGTTTTACCCAAGCATTTAACGTCAATTGGGATTTTGACTTTTTATTGATTATTCAATTATTTGATAAGACCAAGAAAATATGTTTGAAACACAGGTTTCGTCTAAAAAAATGGTTAATAGCAGAAAATACACTACAAATTTTAGCTTATAATTTATAGTATGATGCTATAAATTATGCCTTAAATTTAGTCCTATTGATTACTGTTTTTTAGAAAGTTATATTTAGCAACCAGGGTTTTCTATGGAACAACAACCTTTACTAGCGTTGTAATTAATCATTAAAGGATAAGCATAGCATTGCGCTTGTGTTAGCCCACAAATTACGCTGTAACATGCTGCTCCTCCATTAATTCTTTTCAATTCTTCACGAGAAATAGAAAAAGAGTGTTTTAGTTTTGAAATTGAATGTTTCATAATTATTTCTTGTTTGTAAATACCATTTTATCCCAAATTGTAAATCTATAGGTCGAAATCTGGACCACAAATAACCCATGATTCACATCCTAATGGAGGTAGTGGTGGAGAATCTGATTTTAGGCAACATTTGTCCCAGTCTTTTGCAACACCACCTTTAATTTCTTTTTGTTGATTTGAAGTTAGCACTTTTGTGCCACTCAATTTTAAAATTGATTTTTTCATAATTAATTAGATTTGTTCATGTCTCAAACATTTTTTGCAATCAATTGAGACTTTTGATTGTTTTTTGTTATAAAGAATTTAAATTAAAAGAGTTATAGTTTATATGTAATTCCTGCTTTTCCACCACTAGTAGCATTTCCTCCACCCAGTTCAACATTTATCCCAAATTTTGGTGTAAAGAAGTATCGACCACCAACTTGAATCCCAATCCCAAAGTTTGAGCTGTCAAAATAACGATCTGCATAATCATTATCATAGTGCCACGAATAATAATTTGCACTTGCTCCAGCATAAACGTCCCATTGGTTAGGGATTTTGAGCAATTCATTAAAGTGATAATTGGCATTTGCCTGTAGTCCTACGATTGAACTTTTATAACCATAACTAGAATAGGAACGATAGGAGCCTTCTGCACCAATAGTAATTTGATTACCAATTCCATAATCTGCACCAAAATATATAGGAATGCCCCATCCTGAGTTTCCTAAGCCAGCATTAAGTTGAAATTTACCTTTTTCTAAAGGTGCTTGTGCCATTATTAAGAATGGTGTTGTTAGGAATAATAGAAATAATTTTTTCATGAGTATTTGTTTTTTTTTCATTTTCAAAATTAGCTTATTGGGTAAAGGATATCAATACCTGAAAAGGAGTGTTTTCTTTTACCTGAAATCAGGTACATTTTGTAGATTTAATATTTTTTTTAGAAAATATATATATACATTTGAGTGTTGTTTTTTAATGAATACTGGGGTAGTTGGTTCTTTTAAAGAGTACAATAAAAACAAATTAGGAAATGAAATTTACCCTACAAATTTTGAAATATATTGGAATAATTATTGATGAGCTATATCGAATTAACTAAAAAAACAAATGAATGAGAATTAGAATTTTATTATTGATTTTTACTCTATTAACTTATCTTCCTGTCTATAGCCAAAAACTTTATTCTGTAGATGATAACAACGATTACATAAATAAAGTTTTAACAAGAATAGATTCGACAAAGTCCGATAGTGTTAGAGCTATTTTGAATTATCGTGTTTCTTTATTGTATCTTAAAAAATCGGATATTGAAAAATATAATTATCATTTAGCAAAAGGAGATGTATATAAAAAGACAATCCCTTTCATAAATGATGTATCAATTTACTATCATTCATATGAACATATTAATACAGACATTGATAAATTTGAAAGTGAGTTAGACAAAGCGAATAAAGCTTTGAAAAAATACAAAAACAAAGAAGCTTATCGTTTAAGAGCTATTATTCTTCAAAATTATGGGTTAATCCAGCAATGGAAAGGTAAGGAAAATGATTTTATGGATATACTTATTAATCAAGCCATTCCTTTAGCAAAGAAAACTAACGATTATGAGATAATTGGAGGTTTGTATAGAGGTGTGGCAACTGCATTAGGGAATAATCATGAATTAGAGAAAGCAAATGAATATTATAAACAAGCAGAATATTATGTAGATAAGATTGATCGTGAGCAAACTCCTACTGCTATAGAATCTCAAATAGAGACATATCTTTTTTATGCAGATAATTTGTTAGAAGCAGGTAGAATAGAAGAGGGTAAAAGCAAATTAAAAAAAGCAGAAGAAATTAAAAAAAACTTTCCTGTCTCAAATTATGAGATGTTGTTTTTTCATATTAATGGTTTAGTTAAATATAAAGAAAAGAGATATAATGAGGCATTAGATTTTTTTAATAAAGCACTATTGTCGTCAAAAAAAAATAACAATGCTTTTTGGACTTCAAGAGTTGAATTTTATTTAAGTGATGTTTATTTAAAAAAAGGAAACTTCAAAAAAGCAAAAGTAATGATGGAAAAAATTCTTCCATTAACGCCCTATCCTGTTGAAAAAAAACAATTATTAACAAATTTAGCTGAGATTTATAAAAAAGAAGGAGAGTTTAAGAAAGCATATGAATATATGAATAGTTATGCAATTCTTAATGATAGCTTGAATAAATCAATGTACCAAGAAGAAATCATTCAATTGGAAGCAAAATTTAACAAAGTAGAAAACGAAGGTAAAATAAAACTCTTAGAGGCTCAAAAAGAAAGAAGTAATGCGGAATTAAAAAATAGTAGGGTGAGAATGATATTTTTTGGAGTAATTTCCTTTTTACTTTTAATAGTATTATTGTTGGTTTTAATATTTTATAGGTATCAAAAAAAATTGAGCTTACAGAAAGAAATTAATTATAAACAGGAATTAGAACATTTAGAAAACAAGCAACAGTTAGTGGTTTCTAATGCGCTTTTAGAGGGCCAAGAGTTGGAGAGAGAGCGAGTTGCAAGAGAGTTACATGATGGGCTGGGGAGTTTGTTGTCTGCATTGAAAATGAATTTACAACGAGAAGTTCAAAATCATGAATTCCAAAACAATCAGATATTTTCTGTCCTAGACGAATCTATCGCAGAGTTGAAAAGTATTTCTCATGATTTAATGCCTAGCGCATTGTTAAATTTAGGATTAGAATCTGCTTTAAGAGATTTATGTGGTTCTTTTAATAATTCTGATTTGATCATTGATTTTGAATTTCTTGCTAATGAATTTAGCTTAACAAAAAATAAGAAAATTGTGGTTTATAGAATCATTCAAGAGCTGTTGAATAATGCATTGAAATATTCGAAAGCAACAAAAATTTTAGTTTCTTGCACTTCTAATGATTCGTTCTTTTATATAACAGTAGAAGATAATGGTATAGGTTTTAATATGGATAATGTTAAAAAAGGGATGGGATTGACCAATGTGAAGAATAGAGTTAAGTTTTTAGGAGGGAAATATGAAATTGATTCAAAAGAAGAAATAGGGACATCTGTCTATATTGAATTTGATAATAAATTAAAATAAAATATGCCATATAGAGTAGTGGTTTTGGACGATCATCCTATGGTAATTTCAGGGATTAGTAATTTGATTTTGAGTTTTTCAGATTTTAAAATGGAAGCAAGTTTCACAAAAAGTGATGATTTGTTGGTCTGGTTAGAAAAAAACAAAACAGATTTGATAATTACAGATATTTTTTTGCAAGAAAATAATGGGATAGATCTATGTAAACATTTAAAAGTTAATTTTCCTGATATTGTAGTTTTGGGAATGAGTAGTCAATCGGAAAGAAGCATAATAATGCAATTTATTCAAAATGGAGGTAATGGATTTTTTCTAAAAAGTATATCAATGGAAGAATTAGGGAAATGTTTGTATAGAGCAATGGATGGGGAAATTGTTTTTAGTGAGGAAGTAAAGAAAAGTATTCATTCGCCTAAAGAAAGTGATTTTAAGAATATTCCTTTACTAAGTAGGAGAGAAAAAGACATAGTGAGATTGTTAACTGAAGGGAAATCTACAAAAGAGATTGCAGATGAATTATATATTAGTTTTTTAACAGTTCAAACACATAGAAGAAATATCTTGAATAAATATGAAGTAAAAAATGTTGCTGAACTAATTAATTATGTGATTAAGAATAAATTAATCTGAATATATTCAAAAGAATTTTGATAGTGATTTAGTTGGTGAAATATTATAAAGATAGTTTTATCTCCTAATAAAAAAGAAGATTTATGTAACATTTTAAAAATTTTGCGTATAATAATAAATCAAAATTTTTTAAAAATGGAAAGAAATAATTTAGGAAAAGTAATTTTATTAGTGGGGTTTTTAATTGTTGTAGCGATAACTGCTCTAATGTTTGGTTTACCTCGTTATAATGTTTGGCAACAAGAAATGGCTGGAAAAGCAGAAATGGCTAAGGCAGAACAAAACAGAAGAATTTTAGTAGAAGAAGCAAAAGCAAAACTAGAAGCGGAAAAGTTAAATGCTCAGGCAGAAATTGAACGCGCAAAGGGAATGGCTGAAGCAATGAAGGTAGAAAACGGAACTTTAAGCGAAACCTATAATCAGTATTTATTTATTCGTACACTAGAGAAATTAGCAGACAAAGGAGATTTGCCTCAAATCATTTATGTTCCATCAAACGGATTATTGCCTGTAATGGATGTTAATAAAACTTCAAACGCAATTTCAAATAAGTAATATTGCAGTTAAAATAAATTCCTAAAGAACATGAATTGTATTTTTTGAATAATGTTATTGATTGCTTTATGAAAATAAAAAATGACAAATTGACATTTTAGTGAAATGGAATATTTTTTGCTATTTATTTTGTAACTTTAGTAATTAAAATAAAAATTATGGATTTCACATATTTAATATTAATAGGAGGAATAGCTCTATTTAGTTGGTTGGTTAGTGCTAGATTAAAAAGTAAGTTTGCACATTATTCGAAAGTGCATTTAAGAAATAGAATGAGTGGTGCAGAAATTGCTGAAAAAATGTTAGCGGATAATGGAATTCGAGATGTTAGGGTTATTTCCACACCAGGAAGATTAACCGATCATTACAACCCAATGGATAAAACAGTAAATCTGTCAGAAGCAGTTTATAATCAAAGAAACGCTGCAGCTGCAGCAGTTGCTGCTCATGAAGTTGGACATGCTGTGCAACATGCGCAGGCATATAGTTGGTTGACTATGCGTTCTAAAATGGTGCCAATGGTCAATGTTTCATCAAGTATGTCTCAATGGCTAATTATGGGTGGTTTAATCTTAGGATTCGCTTCAAAATCAAGTATAGGATTCTATATTGCAGTCGCAGGATTGATTTTAATGGCAATTGCTACTGCTTTTAGTTTTATTACATTACCTGTAGAATATGATGCAAGTAATAGAGCTTTAGCATGGTTAAAAAATAAAAACATGTTAAGTCAAGAAGAATTTGCAGGTGCAGAAGATTCCTTGAAATGGGCGGCAAGAACCTATGTTGTAGCGGCTCTAGGAGCATTGGCTTCTTTGTTGTATTGGGCATTTAGGATTTTAGGCTCTAGAGATTAATTGGCTTTAAAGTACAGATAATAAAGAGGCTGTCCAAAAAGTAAGGACAGCCTTTTTTATTTGTATTTTTTCTCTAAAATTAGTATCTTAGAGTTGAGACAAAAATACACAATGGCTAAGATAGTTTTTAAAAATCAAACAGGCAATTCTCCAGAGTTATTTCCTATCAATATTTTCGATAGAATACCGCAAAACCATCCAGTTCACTTAGTGGAACAAGTTGTTAATCAGTTAGATATAAGTGAAATATTGAAAAAATATAAAGGAGGTGGTACTTCAGCTTACCATCCAAGAATGATGATTAAGGTTTTGTTTTACAGTTATTTATCTAATGTATATTCTTGCAGAAAAATTGCAAAAGCACTTCAGGAGAACATTCATTTTATGTATATTTCGGGCAACTCGACTCCTGATTTTAGAACGATAAACGATTTTAGGGGTAAAGTTTTAAAAAATCATATCCAAACTCTTTTTGCAGAAGTAGTAAAAATGCTTGTAAAAATGGGATATGTTAGCTTAGACATTCAGTATATTGATGGTACAAAAATAGAATCCAAAGCTAATAAATATACTTTTGTATGGAGAGGTTCCGTTGAGAAATATAAAGAAAAACTAGAAATTAAAATTAATCATATTCTATCAACTATTGAAAACAGTATTCAATCTGATAATCAAGAACTAAATATAGAAGAATTACCAAAATCGATTGATTCAGAAAGTTTAAAAGAAAAGCTTTCGATTCTTAATAAAAAACTCAAAGAACCTACCAAAAAACAGGCAAGAGAATTGCAAAAACTTCAAGAGGAACATCTTCCAAAGCTTGAAAAATATGAAAAAGACTTGGTTACAATGGGAAACAGGAACTCCTATAGTAAAACAGATCCCGAAGCTACCTTTATGAGAATGAAAGAAGATCATATGAAAAACGGTCAATTAAAACCTGCTTACAATCCACAAATATCTACTGAAAACCAATTTATTACACATGTTTCTATTCATCAAACAACAAATGACACTACAACCTTAAGTTCTCATCTTGAAGGTTTTGAAAAAGCCTATCAAAAACAGAGCAAGGAAATCGTTGCAGATGCAGGTTATGGCAGTGAAGAAAATTATCAAATGCTTGAAGAAAAAAAGGCTGATGCTTATGTTAAATACAACTATTTTCATCAAGAACAAAAAAGAAAGATAAAAAACAATCCTTTTCTTGTTCAAAACTTATTCTACAACGAAGAACACGATTTTTATGTTTGTCCAATGGGGCAAATTATGCAAAAAACAGGAGTAGGAAAACGTGAAACCAGTACTGGATATGAATCACAAATTACATATTATCAAGCCAAAAGATGCCAAGGATGTCCTTTACGAAGTCAATGTCATCAAGCAAAAGGTAATAGAATTTTATCAGTCAATCATCGATTAAATGAATTAAAAGAAAAAGCAAGAAAGCTACTAATGAGTGAAAAAGGACTAAAACATCGAAGTAAACGTCCAATAGAGGTAGAAGCAGTTTTTGGTCAACTTAAAAGCAATAATAAATTCAATCGATTCACAATGAAGGGTTTAAAAAAAGTAACATTAGAGTTTTTACTAATGGCCCTTGGACACAACTTTAGAAAAATGAATGCATTCAAGACAGACTTGCCAAAATTTGTTTTCAAAACCAAAATTCACACTTATCTAGCCTATTTTAAAACTAAAATTTGCCTTGTTAAAGTAACTCAAAGTTATTTTGCTATTATTTTTTCTTCAAAACAAAATAGCTTAAAAATAGCTACATAAAAAAAGCTGTCCTTTTCGGACAGCCCCTTTTATTTGAATGGTACAATTTTCTAACGTCTAATTTATATTTGGATTTGTCTGTCAATTTGTTGGTCTAGAGAAATAAAAGTTTCAGTTCTGGAAACACCTTTAATAGCTTGGATTTTTTTATTTAATAATTGCATTAGGTTTTCATTGTCCTTGCAAATTATCTTAATAAGGACACTCCAGTTTCCAGTGGTATAATGACATTCTAGTACTTCGGGTATTTTTTTTAATTCTCTAACTGCTTCAGCATTGCTAGATGCTTTGTCAAGATATACTCCAACGAAAGCCATGGTAGAATAGCCAAGGACTTTAACATCTACAGTGAATTTAGAACCAGAAATAACACCAGCTTGTTCTAGCTTTCTTAATCTTTGGTGAACAGCGGCTCCAGAAATTCCAATCTTATTTGCGATTTGTAGAATAGGCATTCTAGCGTCATTCATTAAATCTCTCAAAATTTCTTTGTCAATTCCGTCAATTTCAATTTGTAATTGATTTATTTTCATTTTGTTTTAAATATAAAGTAAAACTAATAAAAATATGCTTTTTGTAAAACAAAAGTCCGAGATTAATTGTTTATCGGACTTTTGTTTTTTATAGAACTATTTTTTCTAGCTACTCACATTCAAAGGATTGTAGCCAAGGTATTCAACATGGTCTTCTTTAAATATCACACCATATTCTTCTAACTCTTTTAAGATAGGAGTATAGACTTCTTTTGCAATAGGGAGTTGAACACCAGGGGTCTTAATTTCTCCATTTAAAATCTTAATAGCTGCAATAGCAACAGGAAGTCCTACTGTTTTTGCCATTGCAGTATATGTTTGATCGTCACCAATGCAAACCATTGTTGCATCAATTTGTTTTTTTTCTCCTTTTAATTCATAACCAAATTTATGATACATTACAATCATATCTTTGTCTTCAGGCTCAAGAGTCCATTTTTCAGATAATATTTTTTCTAAAATTTGTGCTGGAGTTGCATTTTTTAATGCTACTTTTTTCTCACCATTAAAAATATCTAATTCTAACAACTTGTCCCAAATAACATCATCTTGGTCAATTTTTTGAGCATGTCTCAGTTTGATTTCTACAGTATCGGTTGGGTGATAAGGAAGGAAAGAATTGGTAAATTCACGGTAGGTCATGTCTTCAGAGTTTTCGATAGTATATGAATCGTCTGTCATCCCTAATTGTACTAAAATATCCCACGCTCTTGAATAACCTACTCTTCTAATTGTTCCTCTGTAGCAAGTTAAGGCATCGTCCAAGCCATAAACGCTTCTGTATTTTAAGGAATCTCTATTTGCGTAACCTTCAAAACGGCCATAACCTTCAACTTCTAGAAATTCAGTTCTTCTAAATAATTTATTATAGGGAATATATTTGTAAGTACCTTCTTGAATGAATTTTGCAGCTCCACCTTGCCCAGCAAGTACTACATTCCTTGGGTTCCAAGTGAATTTGTAGTTCCAAAGATTTGTGTCGCTTTCTGGTGCTACAAGGCCACCACAGAAAGATTCAAAAAGGATTGTTTTTCCGCCTTGTTCTCTAATTTCATCTAGAACTTTCATAGCACTCATATGATCTATTCCAGGGTCAAGACCAATTTCGTTCATGAAAATTAAACCATTTTCTTTGGCAGCTTTATCAAGTTCTTGCATTGCAGGACTTATGTATGAAGCGGTTACCATATGCTTTTTGAAGGTAATACAGTCTTTAGCAACTTCTATATGCATATGTGCTGGTAGCATTGATATAACAATATCTGCATTTTGAATTTCTTCATGACGTTGTTGTTCATTAAATATATCAAAAGCAATTGCTCTAGCATTCGGATGATTATTTGTTTTTTTCTGTGCAAGTTCTAACGACAAATCGGCAATTGTAATTTGTAATTGCTCATTTTTAGATTTGTCTAATAAGTATTTTATTAAGGAGGAAGCAGACCTTCCTGCTCCAATTACCAATATGTTTCTCATAAAAGGATTTTATAAAAATATCACACAAATGTAATAAAATGTTATATTTATAAAAAATTTTTAACTTTATTTCTGTTTCTTTGTTAAGGAAATCCCTTTTATGTTTCTTTTGGATATGAAATAGAAATAGAAGATAGCATAGCGATGTTTTTGCTTTGTATAGAAATTACGGTGAAAAAGGACGTTTTATTCTGATAAATTCAAGTGATAAATAATATGAATTATTTGATATATGTAGAGAGCGATTATTTTCAAACAAATAACCGCTCTCTTTTAAGAAAATCAACTTGTTATAGTTATTTAATTTCTTTTAAACTATTGTCGATTAAAGTAACTAGATACTCTTTATGTGCTTTTGTAGCTATATCTGCATTTGTAGAAGTAGCCATCATTTTTCTAATGTTCTTTAAATTGTATAAAGCCATAGATTTTACAACATTAGAATTTCTGTTTTTAGGATCATTCTTAATGATAGAAATTAATCTGTTAGTGTATTCCGCTTGTAGATTTTGTCTAAAGGTGTTAATGTTGCTAAATGCATCTGCTTTAAAAATAGCATTATTCAAATCGGTCATAAAAGCAGAAAGTTTGTATTCATTTCCATATAATTCACTGTCAACAATTCTTTGTAAAGTGTTGTAATGAAGAATGTGGTCTAAAATATTTTTTTGGTAACTTAATATTTGATTGTGAATTTTTGGATCTTCGGTTCCATAGAAAAAATTATAACCTCTTCTTTGCATCGCTAAAAAGTTATAAAGGTCATTTGGAGCATTGAAAGCATTTGGAGCAAAAACATAGGTTTCTAAAGCATTCATTGCTCTTTTTTGATCTTTAAGGCTAACTGGAGTAAAAGGCTGAGTGGTGTTTTCTTGTCCTACCATTGCTCTGTCAACATAAACACCTCCAATAAATCTAGAAATAACACCAGAAGCAATATTTTTTTGGTTACTTAAAACGTAATAAATTCTTCTTAGTTCCTGATAAGACTCTCCTGTTTTAGTGAATTTCGATTTTGCATCTAGCATCATTTTATCTACTAATTTGAAACGATCAATAGAATAGCTAATAGGGTCATTAGATAAGTCACCAATCATGACTCTTGGATCGATTGCTTTTCCAGGTGTGCGCATATCATCTGCATCATTACCAAAAATGAGTTCTGGTTGGGTAGATTTGTTTAGTAGATTAGTTTTCTCAGTTTCTGATTTAAATGGTGTATAACCAAATTCTATAGCCCAAATATCATAAGGGCCAACAGAAGTATCATAATATTGTCCTTGTTTTGTTCTGTCAAGTGTAATGTTAATATCTGCATAATCCATTACAGATCCAGTAAGTGCTTTTCCTTTAATAAAACTAGCATCTTTTAATTGTTCTGGCGAGTAAACATGACTAGCTTTCATGTTGTGGTTTAGTCCTAATGTGTGTCCAACTTCGTGCATGATTAATGCTAGCATAGATTCCTTCTTCATTCTAACCATTTCTAAATCTGAAGCGGCATTAGAAGTTAAGAAAGATTGTCCAAACATAGTGCTTTCCTGTATAATATGTCCAAGAGAGCATAATTTATGATTATCATTTAGGGAGTTTGGGGTGTTTTCAATTGTAGCAGCAGATAGATTGAAAACTTTGTCAAAGAATACTCTATTTGTGAAATGAACAAATTCTAACATAATGTCAGCACCCATAATTTCGCCAGTTTTTGGGTTAACAAAACTAGGGCCATAACCACCAAAAGCTGGATTAGGTGAAGATGTCCAGCGTAAAACATTATATCGAATATCTCCTGCATCCCATGTGGCATCATCGGGTTGAACTTTAACAACTATTGCATTTTTAAAACCAGCTTTTTCAAAAGCTTTGTTCCATTCTAAAACACCTTGGGTGATTGTTTCTCTCCATTCTAAAGGAGTGGTGTTTTCAATCCACCAAGTTATAGGTGTTACAGGTTCTGAAATGATAGCATCTGGATCCTTTTTAACAAGATTCCATCGATGAATCAGATCTCTGTATGGAGTTGAAGAAGTAGAAGTTTGATCATTAACTTGTGTTGTAAAGTAGCCCACTCTAGGATCGTCAAAACGTATTTCAAAATCATTTTCTGGCATAGCAATTAAGCTATGATACACTTTTATGCTTACATTTCTTCCGTCAGATAAAGCACTAGAGCCGCTATTTAAAACCGAAGGACTAGAATATACATACTCGACAGCAATATCTGTGTTTTCAGGATAGTTTCGAATAGCATTTATTTTTGTTTTGTCTTTATCTAAGTTTCCTAACGAAAATGAAAAAGGAGAAGAAGTAGGAGATTTTGATGGTTTAATTTGAGAAAGTGTTTCTTTTAAAAAAATATCGTTTGCAGAAATTAAATAAGTTTTTTTAGTTTCATCATGTGCTAAAACTTTTTCGCTAGACATGACACCTTTACTTAAATTTGCATCCTGAGATTTAGAAATGGGATTGTTTGGGTCAAAGTAAAAAGAAGTGTTTTGGGTTACAAATTCGATTTTATCAAAATATTTTTCAATTTTAAAAACGAATGATTGCCCGTAAGAACCTCTAAGTTGACCAACATCGGAAGCTCCGTCTGCAATTTGATTGAAGTAGATGAATTCTTTTCCAATTTGGTTTTCTTCAATTAACATTTGAATAGAGCCGCTAACAGTATCTTGGTAAATAGTAAATAGACCTTCTGTTTTTTTACTTTGTTTTACTAATTCTTCAATGCTTTTTTTTTCTGTTTTCTTTGTTTTGGCAGCTAAAGCTTCTGCAGCTTCTTTTTCTTTTCTTTTTTTTCTGCTTTGAGCTTCAATAGTTTGTGTTTGAAACAAAAATAAGCAAATTAAAAAACTAGCTAAAATGCTTTTGTTTATTGTGTGCGTTTTCATTATTAGGTTATTAATACATTTTTAGCTTGGCAATTTATAAAAAAACGTAACAGGAAATTATATCTGATACAGTTAAAGTTTGTTAAATAAAGTGTTTGCTTTTAATAAGAATATAAATTTTTAGATTCTGTTATATGTTTTATCTTTACAATTATTTTTGGAAAATATAAAAAATGGAAAGAAAAATCATATTAGGAGCGGCAATATTGGGCTTGGTTTCAATTGTTTTAGGTGCTTTTGGGGCACATGGATTAAAAAAATTTTTAACAACCGATCAATTGTCTACATTTGAAGTAGGAGTACGTTATCAAATGTATCATGCTTTGTTTTTGTTATTTATAGCAACGACTAATTTTTTGAGTTTAAAAGAAAAAACAGTAGTATTTTATTTAGTAATTATTGGTGTTTTGTTGTTTTCGGGGTCTATATATTTGTTGTCAACAAGTAGTGTAACTTCAATTAAAACAAAATTCTTAGGACCAATAACACCAATAGGTGGTTTGTTTTTAATTGCTTCTTGGGGCTATATGTTTTATAGTGTTTTAGTAAAAAATAGTATTTAATACTTGATTCTAAAATTAAATTTATAATTTTACACCTTTAAAACAAACACAACATAACTCATTTTTTATGAACAGTTACAGTCAAACTACGAAATCGATTTCGTTAGAGAAATATGGAATTAAAAATGTATCACAAGTTATTTATAATCCTTCGTATGAATTTTTATATCAGGAAGAGCTTGCAGAAGATTTAAATGGCTTTGAGAAGGGGCAATTATCAGAATTAGGAGCTGTGAATGTAATGACGGGAGAATTTACAGGACGCTCTCCTAAGGATAAATATATTGTTGAAGATGATACAACTAAAGATACTATTTGGTGGACATCAGATAAAGCGGTAAATGATAATAAGCCAATTTCTACTGATACTTGGAACGCGTTAAAAGAAACGACAGTTTCTCAATTGTCTGGAAAAAAATTATATGTAATAGATGCTTTTTGTGGAGCAAATGAAAATACACGTTTAAAAGTTCGTTTTGTAATGGAAGTAGCATGGCAAGCACATTTTGTTAAAAATATGTTTATTAGGCCTACAGAAGAAGAACTAGAGAATTTTGGTGAGCCAGATTTTGTGGTAATGAATGCTTCTAAAACTTCGTTTAAAGACTATGAAAAACATGGTTTAAATTCAGAAGTATATGTTGCTTTTAATTTAACTGAAAAAATTCAGTTAATTGGGGGTACTTGGTATGGTGGAGAGATGAAGAAAGGTATGTTTTCTATGATGAATTATTATTTACCTTTACAGGGAATTGCATCGATGCATTGTTCTGCAAACAAAGGTAAAGATGGAGATGTAGCTGTTTTCTTTGGGCTTTCAGGAACAGGAAAAACGACACTTTCTACAGATCCTAAAAGAGAATTAATAGGTGATGATGAGCATGGTTGGGATAATGATGGTGTATTTAATTTTGAAGGCGGTTGCTATGCGAAAACTATTGATTTAAGTGCAGAAAATGAGCCAGATATTTATAGAGCAATTCGTAAAGACGCTTTGTTGGAAAACGTAACCGTTGATGCTAATGGAAAAATAGATTTTACAGATGGTTCAGTAACTCAAAACACTCGTGTTTCATATCCAATAAACCATATAGATAATATTGTTAAGCCAGTTTCGAAAGCGGGACATGCAACAAAAGTGATTTTCTTAACAGCAGATGCTTTTGGAGTAATGCCGCCAGTTTCTAAATTGACACCAGAGCAAACTAAATATTATTTCTTGTCTGGCTTTACGGCTAAATTAGCAGGGACTGAAAGGGGTGTTACAGAACCACAACCAACTTTTTCAGCTTGTTTTGGTAAAGCATTCTTGTCTTTACATCCAACAAAGTATGGGGAAGAATTAGTGAAAAAAATGGAAGAGCATAAGGCTACTGCCTATATGGTAAACACGGGTTGGAATGGAACTGGAAAACGTATTTCTATAAAAGATACTAGGGCAATTATTGATGCTATTTTAGACGGGTCTATTGAGAAAGTAGAGTCTAAAATGGTTCCAATTTTTAATTTTGAAGTGCCTGTTTCTTTAAACGATGTTAATTCTAATATTTTAGATCCAAGAGACACTTATGAGGAAGCTTCTCAGTGGGAAGTGAAAGCAAAAGATCTTGCTGCACGTTTTGTGAAAAACTTTGAACAATATACTGATAACTCAGAAGGACTAAATTTAGTAAAAGCTGGTCCGCAATTATAATGTAGTAATTTTTTATTACTTCAACACAAAAAGGGGCTGTCCGAAAAGGACAGCTTTTTTTATGTAGCTATTTTTAAGCTATTTTGTTTTGAAGAAAAAATAATAGCAAAATAACTTTGAGTTACTTTAACAAGGCAAATTTTAGTTTTAAAATAGGCTAGATAAGTGTGAATTTTGGTTTTGAAAACAAATTTTGGCAAGTCTGTCTTGAATGCATTCATTTTTCTAAAGTTGTGTCCAAGGGCCATTAGTAAAAACTCTAATGTTACTTTTTTTAAACCCTTCATTGTGAATCGATTGAATTTATTATTGCTTTTAAGTTGACCAAAAACTGCTTCTACCTCTATTGGACGTTTACTTCGATGTTTTAGTCCTTTTTCACTCATTAGTAGCTTTCTTGCTTTTTCTTTTAATTCATTTAATCGATGATTGACTGATAAAATTCTATTACCTTTTGCTTGATGACATTGACTTCGTAAAGGACATCCTTGGCATCTTTTGGCTTGATAATATGTAATTTGTGATTCATATCCAGTACTGGTTTCACGTTTTCCTACTCCTGTTTTTTGCATAATTTGCCCCATTGGACAAACATAAAAATCGTGTTCTTCGTTGTAGAATAAGTTTTGAACAAGAAAAGGATTGTTTTTTATCTTTCTTTTTTGTTCTTGATGAAAATAGTTGTATTTAACATAAGCATCAGCCTTTTTTTCTTCAAGCATTTGATAATTTTCTTCACTGCCATAACCTGCATCTGCAACGATTTCCTTGCTCTGTTTTTGATAGGCTTTTTCAAAACCTTCAAGATGAGAACTTAAGGTTGTAGTGTCATTTGTTGTTTGATGAATAGAAACATGTGTAATAAATTGGTTTTCAGTAGATATTTGTGGATTGTAAGCAGGTTTTAATTGACCGTTTTTCATATGATCTTCTTTCATTCTCATAAAGGTAGCTTCGGGATCTGTTTTACTATAGGAGTTCCTGTTTCCCATTGTAACCAAGTCTTTTTCATATTTTTCAAGCTTTGGAAGATGTTCCTCTTGAAGTTTTTGCAATTCTCTTGCCTGTTTTTTGGTAGGTTCTTTGAGTTTTTTATTAAGAATCGAAAGCTTTTCTTTTAAACTTTCTGAATCAATCGATTTTGGTAATTCTTCTATATTTAGTTCTTGATTATCAGATTGAATACTGTTTTCAATAGTTGATAGAATATGATTAATTTTAATTTCTAGTTTTTCTTTATATTTCTCAACGGAACCTCTCCATACAAAAGTATATTTATTAGCTTTGGATTCTATTTTTGTACCATCAATATACTGAATGTCTAAGCTAACATATCCCATTTTTACAAGCATTTTTACTACTTCTGCAAAAAGAGTTTGGATATGATTTTTTAAAACTTTACCCCTAAAATCGTTTATCGTTCTAAAATCAGGAGTCGAGTTGCCCGAAATATACATAAAATGAATGTTCTCCTGAAGTGCTTTTGCAATTTTTCTGCAAGAATATACATTAGATAAATAACTGTAAAACAAAACCTTAATCATCATTCTTGGATGGTAAGCTGAAGTACCACCTCCTTTATATTTTTTCAATATTTCACTTATATCTAACTGATTAACAACTTGTTCCACTAAGTGAACTGGATGGTTTTGCGGTATTCTATCGAAAATATTGATAGGAAATAACTCTGGAGAATTGCCTGTTTGATTTTTAAAAACTATCTTAGCCATTGTGTATTTTTGTCTCAACTCTAAGATACTAATTTTAGAGAAAAAATACAAATAAAAAAGGCTGTCCTTACTTTTTGGACAGCCTCTTTTTGTGTTGAAGTAATAAAATAAAGAAAAATTTATTTTCCTTTATTTACTTCTAATATATATTTTTCTAGAGCTCCAGTCATAGATGGTGTTCCAGGTGCTGGAGCCATAATATCTACTCTAAGTCCTCTGTCAAGAGCTTCTTTTTGTGTGGTTGTTCCGAAAACGGCAATTCTTGTATTATTCTGTTTGAAATCTGGAAAGTTTTTAAACAGTGATTTTATTCCAGTAGGACTAAAGAAAGCCAAAATATCATAATAAACATCTTTCAAATCAGATAAATCACTCATGATAGTTCTATAAAAAATACCAGGAGTCCATGCTACTTTTAGATTGTCTAAAGTTTGAGGAATATCATAGTTTAATTGATCAGATGCAGGTAATAAGAATTTTTCATCTTTATATTTTTTAATAAGAGGGGCTAGATCAACAAAATCTTTTTGCCCAACATAAATTTTGCGTTTTCTGTAAACTACATAGCGTTGAAGGTAGAAAGCGACTGCTTCAGATTGACAGAAATATTTCATATCTTCTGGTACTTTGTAGCGCATTTCTTCTGCAACTCTAAAAAAATGATCAACAGAATTTCTACTTGTTAATATAATTGCGGTAAAGTTATTTAAGTCTATTTTTTGAGCTCTCACTTCTTTCGCAGGTACACCTTCCACGTGAATAAAAGTTCTAAAGTCAACTTTAACTTTGAGTTTGTTTTGTA
This sequence comes from Flavobacterium sp. KY-23415, assembly GCF_055384985.1. Taxonomy (NCBI): domain Bacteria; kingdom Pseudomonadati; phylum Bacteroidota; class Flavobacteriia; order Flavobacteriales; family Flavobacteriaceae; genus Flavobacterium; species Flavobacterium sp. KY-23415. The sequence goes on from NZ_AP044001.1 coordinate 1,932,633, forward strand.
GTTCAAAATAAGGAGAATTTTCTACCTTAGGCTCTGGTTGTGAAACCAATATCGTTTTCACTTTTAAATTTGACATACGTTTGTTCTAATTTTTTGTAATAAAATAATACATAAGATAGTAAGGTGCTATTTCAAGGGTGCAAAGATATAAAATAAAATAAAATATCTTACGAATTACTAAATTTTGATGTATTTTTAAGGCTATCAAATAGGTTATAAAATTTGCAAGTACTATTGTGATAGATATTAATAGAAAAATCCAATTTGTGTTGAAGCTAGAATTGTAATATAATATAATGTTCACAGGAAGCAATAGAAAACTAAAGTAGGATCTGTAGCTTACTTTTAAGAGGTTGAATTGTTCTGTAAATTCTTCTATTTTAAATGTGTTTGCTATGATTTTTTCGATTAAATATTTTGAAAGAATAAATACTCCAAGGAATGTAAATATCTGTAAGAAAACAATTTTGTCATTGCTTTTGTAGTTTGGTAGGTGTTTTAGGAATAATAAAATAAAAAAAGAAAAAGAAAAAACTTGTATAAAAAACATAGATAAAGTAAAACCGCTTCTAATATTACTATTGTCTTTATATATTTTAGTGTACTTGTCTGAGAAGGCAAGTTTGATAAACTCATTAAAACGAGCTTCAAAAATATTCTTGTTAATGATGATAATGATAAAACAGAGCAAGAACAATAGTGTTGCCCAATCTTTATATTCGATTATTCTTTCCTGAAACTGTATTGCTAACATGTTCTGCAAAATTACAAAAATTAATATCAATATTATTATAAAATTATTAAGAGATAAACTTAAGAAATAGTTTATTTTTGCATTCGAAAAAGTGATGTGTAATGACTAAATCGATAGTAGTAATACCTACCTATAATGAGATTGAAAATATTGAAAGCATAATAAGTGCCGTATTTTCTTTGGAAACCCCTTTTCATATTTTAATTGTTGACGATAATTCTCCTGACGGTACTTCTGCTAAAGTGCAAGAGTTGCAAAAAAAATATAGTGACAGTTTATTTATCGAGGTAAGAAACAAAAAGTCAGGATTAGGCACAGCTTATGTTCATGGATTTAAGTGGTCTTTATCAAAGGGATATGAATATATTTTTGAAATGGATGCCGATTTTTCACATAATCCTAAAGATTTGGAACGATTGTTGCGCGCATGCCAACATGACAAAGCAGATGTAGCTATCGGGTCTCGATATTCAACTGGGGTTAATGTTGTAAATTGGCCTTTAAATAGAGTATTAATGTCATATTTTGCTTCTGTTTATGTTAAGATAATAACAGGAATGAAAATTCATGATGCTACAGCAGGTTTTATTTGTTATAGAAGCCAAGTTTTAGAAAATATTAAATTAGATAGAATAAAGTTCATAGGTTATGCGTTTCAAATAGAAATGAAATATAGAGCCTATGTGAAAAAATATAATATTGTAGAAGTGCCAATCATTTTTACAGATAGAACAAAAGGTGTTTCTAAGATGAGTAGTTCAATTATTAGAGAGGCCGTTTTTGGAGTGATAATGTTACGTATTAGAAAATTATTTAATAAATTATAATGAGTACCTTTTTAATTAGGAATGCAAAAATTGTAAATGAAGGAGTTGTTTTTGAAGGTGATGTATTAATTGAAGACGAGTTCATTAAAGAAATTGCCGACAAAATAAGTCCGAAATCTTCTGAATGTGTCATTATTGATGCAGAAGGAAGTTATTTAATTCCTGGAGCAATAGATGATCAAGTTCATTTTAGAGAGCCAGGATTAACACATAAAGGGAATATCGCTTCCGAAAGTAGAGCAGCTATTGCTGGAGGGATAACTTCTTTTATAGAGCAACCAAATACTGTTCCTAACGCTGTTACGCAAGAATTGCTAGAGCAAAAATACCAAATTGCAGCTGAAACATCCTATGCGAATTATTCGTTTATGATGGGTGGAACTAATGATAATTTGGAAGAAGTTTTAAAAACTAATCCCCGTAATGTTGCAGGAATTAAATTGTTCTTAGGTTCTTCAACGGGTAATATGTTAGTTGATAATCAGGAAGTGTTAGAAAAGATTTTTTCCTCAACTAAAATGCTGATTGCTGTACATTGTGAAGATGAAGGAACAATCAAAGCTAATTTAGCAAAATATAAAGAAGAATTTGGTGATGATATTCCAATGAAATACCATCATTTAATTCGTAGTACTGAAGCTTGCTATTTATCTTCTTCAAAAGCTATTGAATTAGCCAAGAAAACGGGAGCTAGATTACATGTTTTTCATTTGTCTACAGCCAAAGAAATGAGTCTGTTTACAAATAAAATTCCTTTAGAAGATAAACAAATTACAGCAGAAGTTTGTGTGCATCATCTTTGGTTTTCAGATAAAGATTATGACACAAAAGGGGCGTTAATAAAATGGAACCCTGCTGTTAAAACAGAAGCAGATAGAAGCGCTTTATGGGAAGCTTTGCTAGACGATAGAATAGATGTGATTGCAACCGATCATGCTCCACATACTTTAGAAGAAAAAACTAATTCATATACTAATTGTCCTTCTGGTGGGCCTTTAGTTCAGCATGCTGTTGTTGCAATGTTTGAAGCGGTTCATAAAGAAAAGATATCAGTTGAAAAGGTAGTGGAAAAAATGTGTCATAATCCTGCTAAAATTTTTAAGATAGAGAAAAGAGGCTTTATAAAAGTAGGATATTATGCCGATTTGGTTATTGTAAACCCACATTTGCCTTGGAATGTAAAAAAGGAAAATATATTATACCAGTGTGGCTGGTCTCCATTTGAAGGAACTAATTTCAAATCAAGAGTAACACATACTTTTATAAATGGTAAATTAGTGTTTACGAATGGTAAAGTTAAAGAAGTAAAAGCAGGAAAACGATTATTGTTTGAAAGAGAATAGTTTTCTTTTTACTTTTAGGTAATATTATCTATTTTGTAGTTGAGATAAATAAAAGAAATGAGATGAAAAAAGTAGTTTTTTTAATAGTAAGTATGGTGCTGTTTTCTTGTTCAGAGAAACCTGTTCCAGAACCAGACACGCTTTTAGAAGAAGAAGTAATGGTAGATATTTTATATGACACCGCAATTCTTCAAGCTGTAGAAGCCTATTTGCCAGATAAATTAACTACCAATAATATTAAAATAAAAAATTATATTTATTCCAAATACAAAATAGATAGCATTACTTATTACCAAAATCAACGCTATTACGCTTCAGATTCAAGAAAATATAGAGACATGCATACAGAGGTAATGAAGCGTTTAGAATTACAAAAAACGGAAACGGACACGTTGTTAAAACAAGAAAAAATAGGTGGTAAAGAGTCTCTTAAGTAAATTACAGATACTCTTTGGTGAGCTTAGAGATGTATTCGCTCATATTTGTGAATTTATAATTTAATTTTTTCACAATTTTAGAATTGTCATATTCTGTAATAGAATGAGAAGAAATTGCTGTCGCTTTAGTTAGTTTTCTTCTTCTTCCAGTTAATTTGGATAATAACCAATCAATTTTCCAAGCAATTTTTGTAGCAGTTTTGTTTGCATAAATGAAAGGTCTTTTTGTTTTCATTGCATCGGCAATACAAAATAAAATTTCATCTAGTGGCAAGTTTTCTGCAACAATAGTATAACGCTCTCCATTAGCATTAGCATTAGTTAACAAGATTGCGCAATTTGCGACATCTTCAACTGTAACAATACCCACTTTTCCTTTGGTGTAAAAAGAAAGTCCTTTTTTAATAGAGTTAAACAATACACTACTTCCTTGTTTTGGAAATCCATTACCAAAAATAACACCAGGGTTTATGATGACAACTTGTAAGCCTTCTTGAAAACCTCTCCATACTTCAAGTTCTGCACCATATTTTGAAATTGCATAGTCACCATGGAGTTTTTCCGGATTCCATTCAGTTTCTTCGGTGATGATAATTTCGTTCTCTTTTGCATCACCAAGTGCAGCAATAGAGCTCACATAACATAATTTTTCGACATTAAAGTCGATGCAGCAATTAACAATATTAGCAGTGCCTTCTATGTTAGTTTTTCTTAGTTTTTCTTCATCTTTTGGGTCAAAAGAAATTAACGCTGCACAATGATATACCGTTTTAATATTCTTGAATGCGTTGTTTAGGGAAGGAATGTTATTAATGTCTCCTTCAACCCAAATAATATTTTCAAATAATTCTAAAAGATTTTTGTGTCGAAAAACATTTCTCACTTCTTCAATTTTATGCTTATTTCTGTATAATGCAGAAACAGTTTCGTTTTCTTGTAATAATTGTATTAGTAAGTGAGAGCCTACTAATCCGGTTGCACCTGTAATTAAAATCATGAGAATGTGAGATGTATTTATTTAGTGTTAATGTCCTAAGTTTTGTTCTAAAAATGCTTCTAATTCATTTAATTCTACACCTTTATTAATTAAAATACCATTTTTATCAATTAAAAAAATAGTTGGAAATATAGAAATACTGTTTTGCTTTGCTATTTCTCCGTTTAAATCGAGATAGTTTTCCCAATTCATGTCTGATTTATGTATTTGCTTTTTCCATAAATCAATGTGTTTTTCTTTGTCTGTTGAGATGGAGATTACGTTAAAACCTTTGTCTTTATATTTTTCATATAAAGATTTTATTTCTGGCATAATAGCGATACAAGGCTTACAACTACTAAACCAAAAATCAATTAATGTGAATTCATTTTTTTTGATTTCTAATTTAATGTCTATTAATTTTTCATTCTTTAATGTTAAGCTAGGAAAGGTTTTGTTTAGAAAAATGGTAATGGCGTTAAGATCTTTGCTAAGGTTTTTCCATAATTTAGATTTTTTTACTTCACTTGAAAACAGATTCATCGAATTCTTGTGAATCACATTGTTTCCGTTTGTTTTGTTTCGTTGAGCAACAAACCATAGTGCAACATAAGAATCTGGGTGTTTTTCTATATATTTTAGTAATCGTTCGTCAAAGTTAATTGATTTTGACTTTGTATATTTAAAAAAGTGTTTTTTTAAGTCCTCGTCATTATTAGTAATAAATGGGACGAATATGTTTTGAAATTCTTTTTGGGTTGTTCCATTATGTTCGGATGGTGCTAAGTTCTTGTCTATAGTTAGTTTTGTAGTGCTATTATCCAGAAATAAATTGACAATTTTAAAATAGATCGAATCTTTAATGCTTTTTAATTGAGTTACATATAGTTGAGGGTAACTAAATACTTCTTTAATTTTAAATTCATTGTTTTCTATTGGAACAATAATAGATGGGTTTTCATAATAATCGTTACTAAGTGTGCCATTAAAGAGGTTTAGGGTGTCTTTTTTTGTGTCTTTTAAGAGAATTTTGCCTGAAATGTTTATTTGAGAAAAAGTAATTGTTGATATAAAAGATAAAAAAAGAATAACTATTTTATTCATGACTGTTTTTTTTTGAAAAGCATTTCTTTTTATTTGGTTTAAAAATGCAGTTTCACAAATATATGAAATTTTATCAATCAGCTATTTTGCCATTTTTAAAACCTTGAATTTATTTTAGGCTTAGCTTTTAAACTTTTAAACTAAAAACTATATTTGTGCAAAGTTTAATAAAAATGAAAAATCTAGTAGAAGAATTACGTTGGAGAGGGCTTATTCATGATATGATGCCAGGAACAGAAGAGCAATTATTAAAAGAACCAACATCGGTTTATATTGGTTTTGACCCTACTTCAGATTCGCTACATATTGGAAGTTTAGTGCCAATAATTTTATTAATGCATTTAAGAAAATTTGGTCATAGACCTATTGCATTGGTTGGTGGTGCTACAGGAATGATTGGAGATCCTTCTGGGAAATCAAATGAAAGAAATTTGTTAGATGAGGCTACATTGAATCATAATGTAAATGGAATAAAAAAGGTTTTGTCTCGCTTTTTAGATTTTGACGCAACAGATGCCACTGCTCCAGTGTTAGTAAACAATTACGATTGGATGAAAGATTTTTCTTTTATCAATTTCGCGCGTGAGGTAGGGAAACGTATTACTGTTAATTATATGATGGCAAAAGATTCTGTCAAAAAACGTTTAAGTGGAGAAGAAGGTGGTGAAGGAATGAGTTTTACAGAGTTTACATATCAATTAATACAGGGTTATGATTTCTATCATTTGAACAAAGAGTATAATTGTTTGTTGCAGATGGGTGGAAGCGATCAATGGGGAAATATTACAACAGGAACCGAGTTGGTGCGTAGAATGAATGTAGATAATGAAGAAAGAGCAAAGGCATTCGCTATGACTTGCCCGTTGATAACAAAAGCGGATGGTTCAAAATTCGGGAAATCGGAGGGAGGTAATGTGTGGTTAGATGCAGAGAAAACATCACCTTACAAATTCTATCAATTTTGGTTGAACACGACCGATGTGGATGCTGAAAAATATATTAAAATATTCACGTTCTTAGATCAGGAAACAGTGGAAAAATTAATTGCAGAACATAAAGAGGCACCACATTTAAGAGTGTTGCAAAAAAGGTTAGCAGAAGAATTGACCTTGTTAGTGCATACACAAGAAGATTTAGAGAGTGCTATTTTTGCATCGGGAGCTTTTTTTAGTAAAGACATGACAGATTTGAGAACCTTAAATGAAAAGCAATTAGCAGAAATTTTTGAAGGGATTCCACAAGCTGAGCTTTCGAAGGAAGATGTAGGTAATGGAATTGATATTGTGTCACTGTTAAACGAAAAAACAGGATTTTTAGCATCAAATGGAGAAGTAAGAAGAGCTTTGAAAGAAAATTCAATCTCTGTAAATAAAGAAAAGGTTACAGAAGATTTTGTGCTCGCTTCTAATGATTTAATCAGTAATAAATTCGTTTTATTGCAAAGAGGAAAGAAAAATTATTTTGTAGCAAAAGTGGTTTAGTTTATAAAACCATCAAATTACAGCCTCGAATATCAGAATTATCAAAACGTCCCAACACTTCGAAAGAATGGTTGGGATATTTTTTACCCAAATCTTGTGTCGCTATAAACGAACAGGAGTTAATATTGGCTAAATCGATAACGTTTATGCCTCCTGTTTTTCCATAATCTACATAAGCTAAAGCGTCCTCGGTATCTCTAACTAGAATTTGCATCCAAGGAGGGCATTCAAAAAGACCATTTCCTAACGAATAAGCTTGCGACAATAATTCGGTCATGCCATATTCTGAATGAATGGCTGGTACGCCAAATCCTTTACACAGGATAGTGTGTAATTCTTCACGAATAATTTCTTTTCGTTTACCTTTCATTCCACCTGTTTCCATAATGATGGTGTTTTTTAGCTGAAATTGATACTTTTCAATAATGTCTAATAAGGCATAAGTGACACCAATTAATAGCACGTTTTGCCCCGAATTGTCTAGTTCATTTAGTTTTGTTGCTAATTCGTCCAAATTGTTTAAATAAAAGCCGGAATCTTTGTGATTGCTGCTTTTAATTAAATCATCAACCATATAAATTAGTGAAGAACCATCACGCTCTAAATAGGATGGAAGTAAAGCTAAAACACAGTAATTTTCAATGTTGCCATAGAATTCAGAGAAGGCATTGCGATAACTTTGCTCATAGATTGAAATATTAGTAACAAAATGCCTGCTCGTTTGTATTCCTGTTGTGCCACTACTTGTAAATGTTTCTTGTATTGTTTCGGTTGAACTAAGTATTTCGTGACTTTTAAAGAACTGAATGGGTAAAAAAGGAATATCGAGAATAGATTTTACATTGGATTTGTCTTTTTTTAGAAAACCACAAAAATCACGATAAACACTATTGTTGTCATATTGATATCTGAAAACTTTTAAGGTCATTTTCTCAAAATCTCTTTTGTTTGAAATAGTGAATAGGTTTTCCGTTGTCATTATGATATTATTTATTACTTGTTCTTGTGTTCTGCAAAAGTATAAAATAAAAAAAGCACCAACGCTAGGTTGGTGCTTTAAAGAATGTATTTTTTAAGAAAAATTATTTAACGACTAATTTTCTAGTGGCTGTTTTTCCTTCTTCAGTAATTTTAACAATATACATACCTGCGTTAAGGTTTGTAGTGTTTATAGTATTGTTGATTACTTTAGTATTGATTACTTGTTTTCCTACGATGTCAAAAATTTGAACTGTCATGTCTGCATTCGCTGCAGAAGAAAAATGCAACACATTTCCAGCAACTGGATTAGGATACATTGTTAATCCTTCAATAGCATTGAAAGAATTTGTAGATAGAGTTACATCTGCTAAAGAACGAGCAACAACTTGAGGTGTTCCGTTAAATTCTGCAACCAAAACTGTTATATTGTTTGTACCAGAAGGAACTAAATCTGTATTTACAACATAGTTTGCTTCAGCAAACATTGATCTAAAAACCATCGTTGTTCCATCAGAAATATTATAATTTGTGTTTGCAGCAAAAGTTGTAGTTCCGTTTCCGTCACTAAAAGTTACTCCATTAATTTGAACCAACTCACTTTCATAAGCATTAACGTCACCAGTAATGTTGGCAATGGTTACTACTTCAGGGGTAATAGTAAAAGTTGCTGTTGCTGGAGTAATATCTTCCAAAGGAACAATTTGTAACACTCCATTAAATGAAGATAATCTTCCTTTTAAGCCAGTCATTGCTTGTCCAATAGAAAAAGTATTAGTGATTGTTTCGCTTGCATCGTCAATTAGAATAGCAGCAGTAGCGTCTTGAATATACTTTTGATTTCTTGTAGCAGCCCCAGGTCTAGTATATGTTACCACAGCTTCACCTGTTAATTCGTAATAATCACCTTGTGTTCCAGCTCTCAAAGCAGCGATGTTAGAAACAGATGTAAAATTGGCTACAGAAAAACTTACTGTTGCTGTAACAGGAGTTGAAAGAGGAGCTCCCATGTTGTCAACTAATTCTAAATCTACAGTATAAGATTGGCCTGCTGTAGTTGGTACAGTGATATCTGCTGTGTCAAACTTATCAAAAGGAGTGCCGTTATTAATTTTATAAACAATATGTCCGTCTCCAGTACCATTTGCAACATTGAAGTTTGATATGTTTAAACTAACATTTGTACTAGTTGTATTAGGTGCTAATACAGCTGCAGGTGCAGGAGAAGTTACAGCTAATGTAGGGTCTGATCCGCAATCTGTACAAACAACAGACATGTCGTCCCAGTATACAATTCCTCCAGAATATGTTCTTAATTCAAAATAAAGTCTATCTGTTGTTGCTGGAGCTACTACGTTTGTGGTGTACTGCGTCCATGCACCACTATTATTGTCAAAATAAGAGTTGTTAGGTCCTCTTAATGCTCCATCCGTTGCTGCGTCCGTTATGTTATTAGTTGTAGCATCTCCGCCACTTCTCCAATATGACCAAATTCTTGCGTCTGTACCATCTCCCGATGCTAGATACCATAATGAAATAGTGTAAGTTTTTCCTGGCATTATTCCTAGAATGGTTTGTGCTAGTTTTTTCGTACCACCTGTATGCTTTGCAGAATATGTACCTCCATGAATAGATGTTGTTTCCTGTGCTATATTTTCAACTAATGTCCAAGACGTAGGTGTTGTAGGTGTATCCCAATTCTCAAAATCACCATTGGTTAATAGGTTTTGTCCAAAAATAAATGAACCTAATAATAAAGATAAAAAGTAAATTTTTTTCATTTTTTTAAATTTGTGTTTAGATACAAATATAATAACTATTTTTTGGTTAGCAGAAAATAGTGATGTGAAAAAAAAGTTAAGCTTTTAAAAATAGGGAGGTTATGACTAATTGATTATTAGTTTTCGAGTAGCAGAAGCGTCTCCTTCTTTAATTTTTACAATATAAACGCCAGTATTTAGTGCGCTAATGTTAATTTCTTTATTTGTAGAAATTGTTTCAAATACTTTTTTGCCCAAAACGTCAAAAATTTCAACTTTCTTTTCTAAAGCAGATTTTGAAGTAATATATATCTTCCCAGTATTTACAGGATTAGGATAAATAGTTAATCCCTCAATGGTTTCTTGAGTTTTATTCGAGTTACTTCCTTTAGGCTCCTGAGAATAAAGATTCACAGAAGACATCAAAGCACCGATAAGAATAATATAAAAGTATTTTTTTATCACTAACATAACTATTTGAGGTGTAAATATAATTAAAATATAAATAGCAATAACAATGCCAAATAAAAAAATCCCTCTTTTGAGGGATTTTTAACTTTTTATATAGAATTATATTACATACCTACAGTCCATCCTTGTGCCCAAGAAGGAGTTGCTTCGCTGTTTCCAGCACCAGTATTAGTTCCTTCTGTAATATATGTTGTGTTTGCACCTGCATACTCCGATTTAGTTGCAATAGTATTTCCAAAATAGATTGGGTTGAAAGTAATGTTCCCATTGTCTACATTTGCATTAGCTGCTGGATCAGATGTAGCATTTTTAATTTTAAGACCTTTTGCAAAACCATTAATATAGATGTTTTGACACGTCCAGTGACCCGCACCTTCTTTTAAATACATTCCATACTCGTCTCCGTTTAAAGCTCCTTTTAGAATTGTGAAGTTTTTTAAAGTTGCGTTTGTAGTTGGAAGTGCATTTCCATTATCTCCATTGTTAGAACCTTCAACTCCAGCTTTAGCAACATCTTTAATATAAACATTTTCTAAAGTTCCAGAGAAACCATCTGCGAAATCAATCGCATCATCTTCACTATGCAATGCAATTAGATATTTTCCATTAACTGCACCACCAAAGAATTCAATTCCATCATCGCCACTTTTGTAAGCTTGAATATATTCAAACACTGTACCAGAGCCTACACCAAATAGTGAAATACCATTAAATTCTTTGTCAGCGTTAAAAGCTGCTCCAGTATATTCTACTCTTAAATAACGGATAACCCCAGAGCTGTCGTCATTTTCGTTCCCACCATATATTAGATCTGAAACTTCTGCAGTTGCAGTTTCGCCATTAGATCCTCCTTTGTTTGTTTTTGCTCTTCCACAAATAACTAAACCTCCCCAGTTACCAGTTGCTGGATTTGCGTTTCCACTTGTCATAACAACTGGGTTTGTTGCAGTACCATTTACATATATTAAGCCGTCCTGTGCAACAGCTATGTATGAAGCTGTTCCTCCTGTAGCTTCAATTCTTGTGCCAGCTGGAATTGTTAAAGTTGCTCCACCTTTAACTATAAAGGCTCCAGTTAATTTATAAACTTGAGATGCGTTTAAAGTTACTGATTGGCCAGGTAATAATTCTCCTTTAAAATCATTTGGATTGATAGATACAGTTCCGTCAGTAGTTGTAGAATCATCACTTCTTGAACATGAAGTTAAAGCTAATACTCCAATAGCTAAAGTAGATAATAGTAGTTTTTTCATTGTTTTGTTGTTTAATTTTAACACTACAAATGTAGTTTGTGTAGTTAATTAAGGTTTTATCTAAATGTTATCTATATATTAAAAAAGCGAGTGATTTTTTAATAAAATCACTCGCTATATTTAAAAATTGTTAATTTATCGTTTAGAATGTGTATTTCATAGAGATACTAAAGTTTCTACCTTTTTTATAAGAATCTACTACTACGTTTTGAATGTCTTGTTTTCTTTCAATTGTTGGGTCGGTAATGTTTTTTGCGCTAAACCCAACACCAAGATTTTTATTGAATTTATACTTAAGTACAAAATCTAAAGCAATTACATCGCTATCAACTAAATCACCTTTTCCTGTTACTCCTAATGCATATATTCTGTCTGAAAAATAGGTTCCTGCTAAGGTAGCCGTCAAAGATTTTTCAGAAGAAAAGTCTTTGTTGAAACTTAAATCAGCATTAACTAATAAATCAGAAGCACCTGTTAATCTAGATTCTTTGTTTGTAAAAGCTACTGTGATTGCTCTTTCTGTTTCTCTTAAAACTTTTTCAGTATCTAAGTCCTGATTTGTGTGTAAATAGGAGATGTTTAAACCACCTGAAAGGTTTGTTTTTTGTTCATTTGTAGAGTTTTCTATGTTGATTATGTTTTTTCTTAATTCAAATTCTGCACCTATACCAATTGCTTTTTCTCCTGAATTTACCCAAGAAATATCATTTGTAGCAGAAGCAACTGTAGCTTCGTTTATTGGATTTAAAATGTATTTTCCAAAACCTGTTACAGAGATAACTTCTCCATTTTTTGGGAAATATTCCCATTTAAGGTCAAAATTATAATCAGATGAACTATATAGAAACGGATTTCCAAAGTAACTTTGTCCTACTTCTTCATAAAGGAAAGGAGCTCTTTCTTTAAATTGAGGTAAAGTATAAGTTTTACTTGCAGCAAATTTTAAATTTTGTTTTTCATTTAACTCATATTTTGCTGTTATAGAAGGTAAGTATTCCATGGTATCAAAATTCTTTTTCCCTTGTTTTAAAGAAGTATCAAATACAATATCTTGGATAATGTATTCTGAGCGGAAAGCCCCAATAACGAATAGTTTTTCTGAAAATTGATATTCTACAGCACCAAAACCAGCAGAAATTACTTGTTCACCATTAAAGTTTTGTGGAATTAATGCATTTGGATTTGAAAAATCACCTCTAAATGTTCTAATAGAGAAAAGTCCTGCATTAAGATTATTCTGGTTGAAATAATTGTCAATATAATTTAAATCAACAGTTGGTTGTGGTGTATTTCTGTTTACTGCTAAGTTGAATTGTGTAGCGTCAAAATTGATTTTTTTGTAACGAACACTATATCCGCCTATAAATTTTCCTTTATAGGTGTCATCTTCTTTTTTGCCAAATTTATAAGATAGAGTAAAATTTCCAGCTACTTCATCATCTGTCATTTCTTGAAAATACCTATTGTTATCAGCTTGGTTATTATCAGAAGCGATTAACGGGCTAGTTGGATCATCGTTTATGCTTGGTCTGAAAGTATTTTGCATTCGATCTGGGATTACATTTGTTAAGGTATTGTATGAAATCCCCCAGTCAAACACTGTTCTTTCATTAAACTTATGTTCACCTAATAATTGATTTACTATTAGTGATGTTTTGTCGAAAGTTGAACGACGAATAAAGCCACCGCCATTTTCTGCAACTCCATAAGCATCAAGAATACCACTAAATTCTTCATGATTTTGTGAAGAAGAATTAATAAACATTGAATTGAATCTAATATTATGATTGTTATTAATTTTGTAATTAATATTTCCTAAAAGATTAGAATTAGTTTGGTAGTCATATGATTTTCTATAAAGGTCTTTTACTGCAATTGCTTGCGTGTTAACGCCTCCTCTTCTTATTCCTTGTTTAAAAGTATATCCGTTGTCGAAAGAAGCATTTAAAAAGATACTTAGTTTGCTGTTTTCGCCAGTTTTGAATGACTTTCCGCCTCTAACATATAGAGAACTGTTTACTGGTGTTGCTGATTGTTTGTCCCAACTTGTATTGAAATTATAACCAGTAAGAGCATTGTTTGGAATAGGTTCGTTGCTAAAACCAAGGAATGTTGGTCCGTCTTGCAAGAAGAATTTATCTTCTGATATTGCGTTAGAGTTTATGCCAAAACCTGTTCCTATTTCTAAATCACCACTTCCTTTATAATTTTTTGACACAATATCAATATTTGCTCCTGCGAAATCTCCATAGTTTTTGTAATTGAATGTTTTATCAATACCAATATATTCTACAATATCAGTAGAGAATATGTCTAAACTGATATTCTTTTTAGATGGATTATTTGAAGGCAAAGGTAATCCATTCATGGTAGTAGAATTATATCTGTCACCAAGACCTCTTACATAAATACTTCCAGAACCTTCTTGTTTTGAAATACCTGTAGTTTTAGCTACAGCAGCAGCAACATCACTAATACCTTTTTTAGAAATTTCTTCTGCCCCAATAGCTTGCTTAATTTCTACAGCTTTTTGTTGTTCTTGTAATAAAGCAGTTTCACTTTCTTTTGTAACTGTATGCGTTACAACTACATCGGCAAGTTGCACGCCACTAGCTTCTAAGGTGTGGTTGATTACTTTTTTCTCTCCTGCCTTGATAGTAAAGGGAATTTCTTTCGTTTCATAACCAAGGTATCCGATTTCTAAAACATAGCTTCCCGGTTTTACAGATAATGAATATTTTCCAAGATCATCTGTAGATGTACCAATTGTAGTTCCTTTTATTAATACGTTAGCAAAAGGTAATGGTTCATTGTTGAATTCTTTATCTAAAATAACTCCTGATACAGTTCCTGTTTGACAGAAAGAGTATAGGCTAATAAATAAAAAGCTAAATAAAAATTGTAGTCTCATTTTGTGTTGTTGAATTTTGGTGCAAAGGAACTCCTGCAAGGTTATTATAGTGTTACTCCGATGTTATAAAAAAGTTTTATATATGTTAACTAATTGTAAAGTGATTAAATAATTGTTAACTACTTGAAAAATTTCATATTATATTTACCTTTACAATCGATAAAGAGAACTTTATTATTATGAAAAAAAGAGATATTAAGATTTTATTAGTTGACGATGAGCCAGATATATTAGAAATAATTGGCTATAATCTATCGCAAGAAGGGTATCAGATAGTTACTGCTTCTAATGGGAAAGAAGCTATTTCTAAAGCAAAAAAGGAGCATCCTAACCTAATAATTATGGATGTTATGATGCCTGAAATGGATGGGATTGAAGCTTGTGAAAATATTAGGAAATTGCCAGATTTTGAGAATACAATAATCACTTTTTTAACCGCACGCTCTGAAGATTATTCGCAAGTTGCAGGTTTTGATGCTGGTGCAGATGATTATATTGCGAAACCTATAAAACCTAAAGTGTTAGTTAGTAAAGTGAAAGCACTTTTAAGAAGATTAAAAGAAGAAGAAGTTGCTACAGATACTTTAATGGTGGGTGATATTGAAATTAACAGAGAAGAATATAAAATTATTCGTAAAGAAGAAGAAATAATCTTACCTAGAAAAGAATTTGAATTGTTTTATCTTTTAGCAACCAAACCAGGAAAAGTGTTTACTAGAGAAGAAATTCTAGATAAAGTTTGGGGTAATGAAGTTGTTGTTGGAGGAAGGACTATTGATGTTCATATAAGAAAACTTAGAGAAAAAATTGGTGATGATTATTTTAAAACCATTAAAGGGGTTGGGTATAAATTAGAAATTTAATGGGGGTAAACTTTAAAAAATCATATAAGTTCGCTGTTAAATCTGCTAGCTATATTACCATTTTTGCTTCAGGATTATTGTATCTATTAAATTATTTTTATCTGAAAGAAAGTTCTTGGATCGTTTTTTTTTTCGGAGTTTCATTATTTGCATTTTGTTTTTTTGTTCTACAATATAGAGTTGAACGATTTATTTATAGAAGAGTAAAGAAAATTTATGATGATGTTTCTTTGTTAGAAAATGCTTCTTTTAGAAATCAACCAGTTACTACAGATATGGCTACTTTAACTCGCGAAGTACAAAAATTTGCAAGAGATAAAAAAGTAGAAATTGAAACCTTAAAAATTAGAGAAGAATATAGGAGAGAATTTCTTGGAAATATCTCTCATGAGTTAAAAACACCCTTGTTTACAGTGCAAGGGTATTTGCTCACACTACTTGATGGGGCAATGGATGACAAAACAATTCGTAAAAAATATTTACAAAGAGCTGAAAAAGGAGTAGAAAGATTGATCTATATTGTCAAAGATTTAGATTTAATTACCAAACTGGAGGCAGGAGATATTAATTTGGCTCTTTCAGAATTTAATATTGTTGAAGTTATTCAAAGTGTTTTTGATTTGTTAGAAATGAGAGCTTCTAAGAAAAATATATCCTTAACTTTTGATGTTAAATACAAACCAATAAGGGTTATTGCCGATCAAGAAAAAATTCAACAGGTCATAACAAATCTTGTAATGAATTCTATTAAATATGGGAAACAAGGTGGAACAACTGAAATTAGTATTGAAGACTTAGTAAATAATAAAATCATTGTGCGTGTTACAGATAATGGAGAAGGTATTGAAAAGCAACACATCTCAAGGCTTTTTGAGAGATTTTATCGAGTAGATAAAAGTGGGGCAAGAAGTGAAGGAGGTTCAGGTTTGGGTCTTGCTATAGTGAAACACATTATCGAAGGACATGATGAAAAAATATATGTAGAAAGCCAGTATGGAGTAGGTTCTGAGTTTTCATTTACTTTGGAAAAGACCTAATAGTTTTTTCCAGCTTATTTTAGCTGAATGATTAACAAAACCACTGTATAGCGCAATTTCATCTAATTTTTCAATTTTAAAATCTTCCTGATTGCAATAGGGAGCAATGCCTTCTTTTTTAAATTTTTTCGCAAGATAGACTTGTTCGTATTGTCCAGGAGTTGGGATGAAAAAAGCTTTTTTGCCTAGATGTGCCAAATCCATTATAGTAGTATAGCCAGACCTGCATAAAACTTTGTTACTTTCGTTGAAAGCTATTTCAAGTTGCTCACTTTTCATGAAATTGTAATAGGTAATATTTTTTTCTACACGAATATTTTGCTCTCCTTCTATTATTCCTTTAACAAAAAGTGTTTTGTGAGGGTAATTCTTTAATTCAGAAATTATCTGTTCTTCAAGTAAAGTTCGTTGCGGTTCCGGACCAGACAGGACAATCAATAGTTCATATTTGTTTTCTGTAACTTTTTTGTGTAATCTGCTTAATGGACCAATATATTTTAAAGTATCAAAAGATTCTTCTAAATGACCTAATTTTCCTGATAAATTAGGCTTTTTCTCCATGTCTGGAATCCAGCATTCGGTATATTTTTTAATGTAAAATTGATGTAGTTTTGTGGTGAACCAAGTTGTGTTTCCTGTTAAAACGTTTAATTGATGTGTAATAAATACGGAAGGGATTTTGTTGGAAAACACTCCTAATCTGTTGTCTGAAATTAAACCATTAATTTGATATTGTTTTATGATTCTTTGTGTAGCTTTTCTTTCAGAATTTATGGCTTTAATTATAGTTGGAATTTGCGAGAATAATTTTAGTTTAAAATTTTTTCCTTTTTCGGCATATTTGATTTTGTATGAAGGAAGTTCTATTGCAATTAAATGAGGGAACTCTTTTTCTAGTAACTCCAAGGCAACTCCGTCTGAAGCTATTATGGGTTCGAAATTGTTTTTTTCAAGAGCTTTTATAATTGGAATGCATCTCGTTGCGTGACCTAAACCCCAATTCAATGGTGCAATTAATATTCTTTCTTTCATTTATTAAGTCTTACTAAGGGGTTTTTATGGCTGCGATAAACTGTTCTGCTAGTTTATCTTCATATTCAAAAAAGGATTCTTCGTTTATTATTTCTTCAGTTGTTTTGTGTTTATAAAGTTTCCATTTCTTGTTGTTATATTCAAGTGCTGTTAGGTTTTCAATCCAGTCTCCAGAATTTAAATAGATAGTCTCACCTTTAGAAGTTTTAATATGTTCTATTTTTGGTTCGTGAATGTGTCCACAGATAACATAGTTGTATTCATTTTCAATAGCTAACTCTGTACAAACGTTTTCAAAGTTAGTGATAAATTTAACAGCAGATTTTACGTTGTTTTTTATTTTTTTTGAAAGTGAATAAGGTTCCTTTTTCATTTTTGCTAAAACCCAATTTAAGAATCTATTTATTAAAATTAGCATGTCATAGCCCCAACCACCTAATTTTGCTAACCATTTTGCGTGTGTAATAGAAGAGTCGAAAACATCTCCATGAAAAAACCATGCTTTTTTACCGTCTAGTTCGAGTACTAGTTTGTCCAACAAGCTTAGGTTTCCTAAATGTAAATCGCTAAACTTTCTTAGAAATTCATCATGATTTCCTGTTAAATAATATACTTTTGTTCCTTTGGAACTTAAGGAAATAATTTTTTTTATTATTTTTAGATGACTAGCAGGGAAATAAGATTTTCTAAATTGCCAAATATCTATAATGTCTCCATTAAGAATTAAAGTCTTAGGTTTAATAGATGATAAATAAGCAAGCAACTCTTTTGCATGACAACCATAGGTTCCTAAATGAACGTCTGAAATGACAACGACCTCTACTTTTCTTCTTTTCAAAATATTTGTTTTTACAAAAAAAGAAAATTTATATTTAATTAAAGTTAATCCAAGATTATTAAAACTTTATTTCATTAATTTTACAAAAAATTATTATACATCGTGGGAAGTAAGAATAAACTTAAAAGATTTAAAGAAAACGAAACGTTTGCAAATGTTTTTCAACCAACAAGAGAAGAAGTTGTTTCAGAAAGTTTTCAATTGAAAGGGAAATGGAATAGCGATTTTTTTAAAAACAATAATCCAATTGTATTAGAATTAGGCTGTGGTAAAGGAGAATATTCTGTTGGATTAGCAGAACGTTACCCAAATAAAAATTTTATTGGTATCGATATTAAAGGAGCTCGTTTTTGGAGAGGAGCGAAAACAGCTCAAGAAAATGGAATGAGTAATGTGGCTTTCGTTAGAACACAAATTGAGTTAATAACGCATTGTTTTGAAGAAAATGAAGTAGATGAGATTTGGATTACTTTTCCAGATCCTCAGATTAAATATAAACGCACAAAGCACAGAATGACAAATTCGGAGTTTTTGCAACGTTATAAAAAGATTTTGAAACCTGAAGGATTGATGCATTTAAAAACGGATAGCGAATTTATGCATGGGTATACTCTTGGCTTATTACATGGTGAGGGACATGAAGTTTTGTATGCTAATCATAATGTATATCATAATGAAGGAGCACCGGACGAGGTTGTAAAAATTCAAACTTTTTATGAAAGTCAATATTTAGAAATTAATAAAGCAATTACTTATATTCAATTCAAAATTAAATAATTCATGGCCTATTTACTTCCGTTACTATTAGGGTTTTTCATTGCGTTTATAGGTATTATTCCTCCTGGAATGTTAAATATGATGGTAGCAAAACTTAGTGTAAATGAGAGTAAAAAAGCGGGTTTATTATTTGGTTATGGTGCTGGATTGATTGTTTTAGTGCAATGTTTTGTAGGGTTATATTTTGCAAAATTTTTAGAAAGTCACCCTGGAGTTAGTGAGAGTTTAAAGAAATTTGCCGTTTTTATTTTTATAATATTAACAGTGTTTTTTATTTATAGCGGTATAAAAGCAAAAAGACCAAAAAAGGAGGTAGAAATTAAAAGCAAGAAGAATCGTTTTTTTTATGGAATAATGTTGTCTTCCTTAAACATGTTTGCTATTCCTTATTATGTTTTTTCAAGTTTAACGTTGTCTTCCAAGAATATCTATGATTTTTCTACTATTTCCAATTTGCTTTTCATATTGGGTGCAGGTCTAGGAACGCTTTTGGTTTTCTATATTTATGCACTATTATTCAAGCGAATAGAGCATAAGGTTGGTTTTTTAATTCGAAATATAAATTTTATTATTGCTGCAATTACTGGGATTGTAGCAGTTTCTTCACTTTATAAAATGGTTGTTATTTAATTTTGGAAAAGAAAGAGGACAATAGAGAAAATTTTTTCGAACGTGTTTTTGACGTTGTGAAGCAAATTCCAGAAGGAAAAGTAACTTCCTATGGAGCAATTGCAAAAGCAATTGGGGCAGCCCGCTCAGCAAGAATGGTTGGTTATGCAATGAATGCTAGTCATGACAGAGAAGATATCCCAGCACACAGAGTTGTGAATAGAAAAGGTTTACTTACTGGGAAATTTCACTTTGAAGGGACTAACCTAATGCAACAACTTCTAGAAAATGAAGGGATTAAAGTTGTTGAAAATAAAATAGTAGATTTTGAAAAGCACTTTTGGGAACCTCTATTAAGTATTGAGTAATCGGTTTATTGTGTTCATTTAATATCTTTGTCAAAAAACTATTATTTTCTTAATTTTCAATTTCTTCAAAATTAATCCATCAAACAAATCATAAATGTAGTTTTATCATCTTTGTTTTGATAGGACAAGTAACCGCCATGAGCTTCTATAATATTTTTAGATAAAGTTAAGCCAATTCCAGCACCTTCTTTTCTTGTAGTGAAGAAAGGTAAAAATATTTTATCTTCAATTTCAGGATTTACTCCATCTCCAGTATCGGTAATAGAGAGGAATAGCCTTTTGTTTTTAGTTTCAGCTGCCAAAATAATTTTTTTAGCGGTTTTGCCTGCTAAAGCATAAATACTATTTGTTAATATATTAATTAAAACTTGTTCCAATTGTAATTTGTCAGCATTAAGCCAATGTTTAAAATCAATAGTGTTTTGGACTTCAATTTTCTCTTTCTTAAATAATGGATGCATTATTTCTAAGCCATTATTTACGATTTCTGTGAGTTCAACTTTTTCCTTTTTAGGTGTTGGTAACATAGCTAGTTTTCGGTAGCTTTCAACAAATTGCTGTAAATGATTACTACGGTTTAGCATGGTTTGCACACTTTGTTTCATGTCGTCCAAATCTTCAATAGAAAAAGTTTCTTGTTCAACGAGTTCCTTTAGGTTTTGTGAAAGCGAACGAATAGGTGTTAAGGAGTTTAGAAGTTCATGGGAAATGACTTTCATTAAATTTATCCAAGCTTCTTTTTCTTTTTTTTCAACTACCTTTTGAATTGAGTCGAGCAGCACAACATAGTATTCTTGATCGTACGTTTTTGTTCTAGAAGATTGCATTACAAATGTTTGCGTATCTTGTTGGTTTACTCTAATTTGTAAAGAAGTTTTAATTTCACTAAAATTTTGTTCTTCAATTAATGTGCAAAGTGAAGGAAATTGATTTTTAAGATAATGCCATTTGCTTACTTTTGGAACTTCAAAATGAGATGAAAAATAATCATTCATTAAAAAAATATTCCAGTCGTTTTTCTCTTTTTGTAGAATTAAAATGCCAGTTTCAATATTGTTTAATATGGAGCGATAAATAATGTCTTTAGAAATATGTTCATTCTGTTTGTTTTTTAAAGTGTCATACAATTTAAAAAGGCTTTTGTAATTTGCATGTGATTTATGTTTAGAAAAATCTGCAGAAAAATCATTTTGTAGAATAGCTTGAATCGTTTTGTCATAAAATTGAAAAGCATTTTTCAAGAAAACATATAATTCAATGACTAAAAAAAACATTAGAAACCCTATAAAAATTGCTGTATAAATTAATTCAATGTGTATTAGAAATAGCAGTATACCTAATGCAATCAATACAAGGAGTAATCGAAGAAATAATTGATTGTAAATTTTGAGAGAAGCAATCATGTTATGAAGTTATAATGTTATATTTTTCAATTCTTCTGTATAAAGCAGCTCTAGACAAACCTAATTCTTCTGCCGATTTGCTAATGTTGTATTCGTTTTTAACTAAAGCCTTTTCAATGGTTACTTTTTCAATATCAGAAAGCTGTAAGTCTTCCGAATTGCCTTCATAACGAGTTATAATTTCTAAATCTAAATCAGCAACTTTAATCGTTCCATTTTCACAAAGAATAATAGCGCGTTCTATTCGGTTTTCCATTTCGCGAATGTTTCCATTCCAAGCATGTTCTTCAATTTGATGAATTGCTTTTTCATCGAAAGTTATTTCTCCTTTTTCATATTTTAGGATCATCTTGTTTAGTAAAAAATCTGCTAATGGAATCTTATCTTCTAAGCGTTCTCTTAAAGGAGGTAGCGTTATTTCCATGGTGTTGATTCTATAGAACAAGTCTTCTCGGAAATTTTTAATAGCAACTTCTTGTTTTAAATCTAAATTGGTAGCTGTAATAATTCGAACGTTAAGTGGTCTTTTTTTTGATTCTCCAAGACGAGTCACCGTTTTAGTTTGAATAATTTGTAATAATTTTGCTTGAAGATGAAGGGGAATATTACCAATTTCATCTAGGAAAATGGTGCCATTTTGTGCTGATTCAAAACGGCCTGGAGTATCTGTTTTTGCATCGGTAAAAGCACCTTTCGCATAGCCGAATAATTCACTTTCAAAAATATTTTCATTTAGAGCGCCTAAATCCACATGAACAAAAGCGTTTTCTTTTCGATTAGAAACGGAATGAATGTAATGAGCCAACACATATTTTCCTGTTCCATTTTCGCCTAGAATTAAAACATTAGCATCTGTTTTTGCAACTTTTTCAGCAAGGGTATAGGCTTTTTTAATAGCAGGAGATGTACCAACAAAATAGGTGTTAATACTATCTTTTGCAGTGGTTTTCTTTTGGTGTTTTCGAGATTCGTCGACTCCTTTTTTAACAGATTCTAGTAGCTTGTCGTTGTCCCAAGGTTTCAAGACATAATCAAAAGCACCCGATTTTAGACCTTCGACAGCGGTTTCTACTTTTCCAAAAGCAGTCATTAGAATGACAGCAGTTTTTGGAGATAATTTCTTTATTTCTTTTAAAAAATAGAGTCCCTCTTTACCATCTTCAAAACCTATACGATAATTCATGTCTAATAAAACAACATCAACTGTGTTTTCAGCCAATAATTGCACAACATTTTTCGGATTGTTTAAAGTATGAATTGTTTCAAAATGTTTTTTAAGAAGCATTTTTGCCGAGAAAAGGATGTCTTCTTGATCGTCGATAATTAATATGTTGGCTTGTGTTTTTTTCATTTACTGTTCAGTTGTGTACAAATGGTGTTCGAAAATGAACATTGGTTTTTGTTTTTTAAATGTAAGTAATTGTTATATAGTGTTTTGTGAATTTTAAATTCTTGGCATGAAATTGCTACTATATCTAGAAAATTTAAAACATGGACACTGTCATAAAACGTAAAAATAGTAAAAAGAAGTTACTTTTAATAGTACCAATATTCATAGTTTTAGGCTATTTGATATTTGTTTCTGTAACCAAGAAGAGGAGTTTCAATGTGAAGAAGGCAGAAATTACTGTAAAAGCGGTTTCTACTGATTTTTTTGAAGATTTTATATTGTTTCAAGCCAAAGTTACTCCTTTGCATTCAATGTTAGTTAATGTGATTGAAGGTGGTGCTGTTCAAGAAATATATGTAGAGAATGGAGATTTGGTAACCAAAGGACAGCCGTTAGTTCGTTTGTATAACCCAAATACAGAGTTAACATATATGCAGCAAGAAACATCAATTATTGAGCAAATAAATAATTTAAATAAAGCCAAATTAGACCTGCGAAATCAAGAATTAAATTTAGCAAAAGACATAATTGCTATTGAGCATGATTTTTTAGATGCTAAGAATTTATACGACTTAAATAAAAAACTTTTTGAGCAAGAAATAATTGCTAGAAACGAATGGACTGTTACGCAAGAGAATTATCGTTTTCAAAAAGAACGAATGGATATTATAAAACAAAGTGTAACCAAGGAAAAACAGGCAAATCAAATTCAGATTGGTCAACTGAATCAATCAATAGGAATTATGAATCAGAGTTTGTCTATCTTAAGAAAGAATAAAAATAATTTTTTAATTATTGCACCACTTTCAGGAAGACTGTCTTCATTTGAGCCTATTTTGGGTAAAACATTTACTCAAGGAAATAGCATAGGAACAATAGACGTAATGAAGGGATACAAATTAGTAGCCGATGTAGATGAGTTCTATTTGAATAAAGTTTCAGAAGGGCAAACTGGTTCAATAGATTTTAATGGGAAAACAATAAAAGTTCAAATTTCAAAAGTAATTTCTGAAGTAAAAAACGGAAGGTTCATTGTAGAACTTATTTTTATGGAGAACGATGATTTAGAATTGAATCAAGGTATTTCTTTTGGAGTTCGAATCAATTTATCTGAGAAAACAAAAACCTTAGTGCTTTCAAAAGGAAGCTTTTATCAGGAAACAGCAGGCAAATGGATCTTTGTAATAAAAGGAAACAAAGCCGAAAGAAGAAACATAAAACTAGGTAGAGAGAATCCTTTATATTATGAAGTTTTAGAAGGACTAGAATCTGGAGATAAAGTGATAACATCGTCCTATAAAGATTATGAAAATATAGAAGAATTAAATATAGAAGAGTAGAAAATACTAATTACTAATAACAAAATTATGATAAACATCAACAAACTGTCTAAAGTGTTTCAAACAGAAGAAGTAGAAACAAAAGCATTAAATGAGGTTTCAATCACAATCAAACAAGGCGAATTTGTAACCATTATGGGGCCATCGGGAAGCGGAAAATCGACACTTTTAAACATTGTTGGTCTTTTAGATAGTGCTTCAACAGGAAGCTATCAACTATTAGGTCAGGAAATGTTAGGACTAAAAGAACAGGAAAGAGCTAAAGTTAGGAAACAAAACATTGGGTTTGTTTTTCAAAACTTTAATCTCATCGATGAACTTTCAGTGTATGATAATATTGAATTGCCTTTAATTTATAATAATGTTGCAGTTTCAGAAAGAAAGAAAAAAGTAGAAATAATTGCAGAACGTTTGGGAATTTCTCATCGTTTAAAACATTATCCACAGCAATTGTCTGGAGGACAACAACAACGTGTAGCTGTTGCAAGAGCATTGATAAACGACCCAAAAATCATTTTAGCCGATGAACCAACTGGTAATTTAGATTCTAAAAACGGAAATGAAGTAATGGAATTATTAACCGATTTGCATGCTCAAGGAGCCACTATTTTAATGGTGACCCATTCTGATTATGATGCTTCTTTTTCGCAAAAAACAATTGTAATGAAAGACGGAATGGTGCTTTCAGAAAGAAATAATTCTAAAAAAGTAGATGTATTAATTTCATAAAAAAATAAGGAATCATGACTAAGATAATTTTAACTCTAACAACATTTTTAGTATCACTAATCACATTTGCACAGGTTTCAGAAAATAGAGCTATTGCCAATTTTTCAAAATTAGATGTTTCAAATGCAATTGAGGTTTTTTACACTGTTTCAGATACAAGAAGTATTAAAATTGAAACAGACGAAAAAGAAAAATTAGAATGCATAAAAACTGAAATCGAAGATGGAACTTTGAAATTATATGTTGATGCAAAAAAATATAAAAAGGAAGGTAATAATAGAAAACGTTCAAAGGGAAAAGGCGTACGATGGGTAAATGGAGTAGAATTTACATTATTAAGAATTACTGTTTTTGGCCCTAATTTAAATGCGATTAAAGTAAGTACTTCATCAAACCTAAAATTTCAAAACACAAATAAATCATCAAATCTTGAAATAAAAACAAATGCATCCGGAAGTATTACAGGAATGTTTGAATGTGATAATGCACAGATTGCAATTTCATCAAGTGGTTTAATAAATGCATCAATACATACAAGTACTATCTCTATAGATGCAAGTAGTTCAGGGTTAGTTGTTTTAAAAGGAAAAGCAAAAAAAGGCACTATAAAATCTAGTAGTTCGGCAAGTTGTAAATTAAACGACTTTGAGGTTCAAGAAGCAACGATTGAAGCAACAAGCTCATCAAGTGTAAAAGTTAATGTTTCAAGTGTATTAATGGCAAAAGCAACGTCAAGTGGTTCCATTCATTATTATGGTAACCCATCAGTAACAAAAAAAGAAAGTTCATCGGGTTCTGTTATTCAAAAAACGCATTAAAGTATCTGTATATGTTAAAACAGAATTCCAGGAGTAGTATAAAAAATCAAAAATCGAACAGCTATGTTAAAAAATTGGACACGTATATTTTTATTTCATATTAAAAACAATAAACTCTTTACATTTCTTAATATTTTAGGATTAAGTATTGGAATTGCAGGACTAATATTTGCTACACTATATTGGAACGACGAACAAAGCTATAATAATTGGAATCCTGAAAAAGAAAAAGTACATCAAGTTGTTAGCGATTTAGGAAACGATTTAGTTTGGGGATATACAGCAAGCCCGTTAGGTAAATATTTAGGAGAAATTCCCGAAATAGAGTCGCATTGCTATTTTAATACGTGGTATTATAATGAAATAATAACCTACAAAGGGAAAAAGGAATTAATTGAAAAAATATTTGATGCACAAAATAATTTCTTTGATTTTTTTCCTTTCGAATTCATTAAAGGAAACGGTAAAGTTGCCATTCAAGACAATACAAGTATTGCGCTTTCAGAAGAAGTTGCACAACGACTCTTTGGAAAAGAAGAAGCAATGGGGAAACAAGTGCAATATTCGGGTAGGACATTAGTCGTTAGAGGTATTTATAAAATCAATAAAAAATCATCAATTGCTCCAGAAGCGGTAACGAATATTATTGATAAACAATTAGAAGAAAATAGGGAGCAATGGGGTAATTTTAATTTTGGATTATTACTAAAATTAAAAGATACCTCACAAAAAACAAAAGTTGAGGAAGCTTTAAATAGATTGTTTTTCAAATATAAAATGTCAAGAGAAGCAGAAAATGAAGGTATCTCCACAGAAGAATATGTAAAGTTGTATGGGACAATAAATAACATTCTAGAACCTTTAGCTTCTGCCCGATTACATTCTAAGACACATGGTTATCCAGAAGGAAATGGGAACTATCAGACGTTAATGATACTGGTGGGATTGTCTTTTTTAATCCTATTACTTTCTGTAGTTAATTATGTCAATTTAGCAACAGCAAATGCAATAAAAAGAGCTAAAGAAGTGGGTGTTCGAAAGATAATGGGTGCCACAAAGAACAATATTATTCACCAATTCGTATTTGAAACTATAATAATAGTTTTGTTTGCAGTAGTAATATCTTTAGTAATAGTTGAACTATCATTGCCCTATTATAATGTTTTTTTAGAAAAAGAGTTAATCATTCACGGAAGTCAATTTTATATACAGATTTTTTCAATTTTTATTATAACGGTAATCGTAGCAGGGATATTTCCTGCAATTTATGTGTCTAATTTTGAAACATTGAAAGTTTTAAAAGGAAATTTTGGAAGAAGCAAAAGCGGAGTATGGTTAAGAAACGGAATGCTAATTATTCAATTTGCAATTGCTACATTTTTTATAGTTGGATCTTATATTGTTTATGAACAAGTACAGTTTATGTTAAATAAAGACTTAGGATTTCAAGGAGAGCAAGTTTTAGAAATCTCCTACAGAAACCCTTATGATTATAAAGAAGAAAACTATAGGCAAAAATTAATTTCTCGCTATAATGCTATAAAGCAAGAAGTTGCTAAGATTAAAGGAGTGAAACAAGTTTCGACAGGTGCATTTAAATTTGGAAACGGAGCAACATCATCTTCGAGTTATGTTTATAAAGGAACAAATATACAAGGTCAAAATATGGCAGTAGATTTTGGAATGCTTGAAATGATGAAGACTAATGTTATAGAAGGAAGGTTTTTTAGTGAAAAATTCGCTTCAGACACTATAAACTCGATGATGATTAATGAGACAACATTAAAAATGATGAATGAAAAAAAACCAATTGGTAAAACGGTTGAATGGAATGGGAATAAATTGAAAATTATTGGAGTAGTGAAAGATTTTCATTTATATGGACCACAAGCTGAAATTCCACCAATGTCATTCTTTCATTTTAAAACAATCGATTGGATGCTTCAAAATGTGAATACCATTTACGTAAAAGTAGAACCAGAAAACCTAGAGGAAACCATTAGTAATATTGAGGAATTTTGGACTAAAAAAGTAGATGCAGAGTATCCTTTTAGTTATGATTTTGTAGATAAAAGTTATGCTAGAACTTTCGAAAAGTTTATAAAAATGAAAAATCTATTTTCATTACTAAATATTGTTGTGGTACTGATAGCTTTGTTCGGGCTTTTTGCATTAGCAAGTTATTCTATTCAAAGGAGAATGAAAGAAATTGCCATTAGAAAGACTCTTGGAGCAGAAACCAATATACTTCTTAAAGAACTCTCAAAACAATATATTGTATTTTGTGTTGTTGGTTTTATGGTAGCTTTATTGCCTGCCTATTATTTGTTGCAACTATGGCTAGAAGATTTTGCTTACCGAATAAACATCTCATTTGTGCCTTTCTTGGTTAGTTTCTTAATTTTATTAAGCTTAACGCTAATTGTTGTGCTTTCTAGAGCTTACAAAGCAACAAGAGTAGATGTTTTAAAATATTTAAAATATGAGTAGAGTAATTATAGCTTCAATGTTTTTATTATTTAGTTTTTTTGTAAAAGGCCAAGAAAATTCTTGGTCTTTACAAAAATGTGTAGGTATTGGATTAGAGAACAATATTCAAATAAAAATCAATTTACTAGAAATAAAAAAGACACAGAAAGCAAAGAATAGTTTTGCTAATGAAATTTTACCGACGATAAACCTGTTTGGGAATCAGACTTATAATTTTGGTTCGACTATTGATCCTTCAACTAATGGAAGAGTTAGTTCTAATATTCAATATGATAACTTCTATTTGAACGCTCAAATGAATTTGCTAGATTTTAATAAAATAGCCAATATTCAAAGAGATAAAATAAATATCGAGATCGCAAAAGCAGAAAAAGAAGTAATAGAAAATGAATATAAACTTCAAATATTAGAAAGCTATTATCAAGCATTATTCACGCAAGAATTATTAGAAATTCAAAAACAACAAGTAGAAAACTCAAAAAACAATCTAGAAAGAATACGAAAGGAAGTAAGTTTAGGAAGTAAACCTAAAAGCGATTTATACGATATTCAGTTTCTTTTTGCAAAGGAAGAAAAACAAATGATAGAAACGGAACAATTATATACCATACAAAAAACCGAATTATTTCAGTTAATTAATTTCACCAATCTTTCAATGGAAAAAATAATTTTAGACAAGAATATTATAAAAACTGAATATGAAACTAATTTAGAGGACATCAATAACCCCAAAATAGCAGTTGCAAAGCTAAACTATGATAAAAACAACAGAGAAATTAAAGTGCAAAGAGGTTTAGCACTACCCACGCTTTCAGCATTTTATCAAATATCATCATTCTATTATAAACCATTAAACCAACAAGGCGTAATGGTAGAATCGTTTAATAATCAAATAGGAAACAATAAGAACCAACAAATTGGCCTACAATTAAACGTTCCTATCTTCAATGGGTTTAAAAATAATAAAAGAGTAAGCGTTGCTAAGTTAGAAAGTGAAAAATCGAATTTATTGATAACTCAAGAAACTCAAAAAGTGAAACAACAAATTGAAATAGAGAGGAATAATTTAAGCAATTTTTACCAACTGCAAGAAAAATTAAGTAAGGTTGAAGATTTTGCAAATCAATCTTTTAACACAACCCAAGCGAAATTTGCGTCAGGAAAAGCAGATGCATTCAGTTATGCATCTTCCAAAAATAATTTGCTTTCATCAGTATATGATGTCCTAAAAAACCAATTACAAATTCAATTTACTCAATTAAAAATGAATCTCATACAGTTCAATGAGCTCTAAAAACAAATAATAAGTTTTTTCTATTCCTTTATTTAAAAACTTTAAACCGAGAAACTTTTAAACTTTTAAACTTCTGCCTATCTTTGCAATTCATATTCAGTTTAAATAAAAGTTGTTCTTAATAGCTTTTAAACTTTAAACTTTAATTATAAAATATAATGAAGTTAGATAGAAAAGAAATACTTAGTGCTTTAGAAACAATTACAGTTGCAGGAGAAGGTAAAAATATGGTAGAAAGTGGTGCAATTAAAAATGTAATCACTTTTGGAGATGAAGTAGTTGTAGATGTGGTTTTAGCTACACCAGCCTTACATATTAAGAAAAGAGCTGAAGTAGATATTATGAAAGTAATACACGATAAGGTGTATGAAAAAGCGAAAATAAAAGTAAATATAAAAGTAGAAGCACCAGCAAAAGAAGATAATCCTAACCTTATTAAAGGGAAACAAATTCCAGGAATAAGCAATATTATTGCCGTTTCTTCTGGAAAAGGAGGTGTCGGAAAATCTACAATTACTGCAAATTTAGCAGTATCATTATCTAATATGGGCTTTAAGGTAGGAGTTCTAGATGCCGATATTTATGGACCTTCTATGCCAATAATGTTTGATGTTGAAAACGCCAAACCTACTTCGGTTGAGATTGAAGGTAAATCAAAAATGCAACCAGTACTAAGTTATGGTGTAGAAATTCTTTCAATTGGGTTTTTTACAAAACCAGATCAAGCAGTTATTTGGAGAGGACCGATGGCAGCAAAAGCATTAAATCAAATGATTTTTGATGCCAACTGGGGAGAAATTGATTTTATGTTGATCGATTTACCACCAGGAACTGGAGATATTCATTTGTCAATCATGCAATCTTTACCAATAACAGGAGCAGTTGTTGTGAGTACTCCTCAAGCAGTTGCATTAGCAGACGCTAAGAAAGGAGTTTCTATGTTTGCAAATGAAAGTATTAATGTGCCTGTTTTAGGGATCATTGAGAATATGTCTTATTTTACACCAGAAGAACTTCCTAACAATAAATATTATATCTTTGGTAAAGAAGGAGCAAAAAATCTAGCAGAAGATTTGAGTGTACCATTTTTAGGAGAAATACCTTTGGTTCAAAGCATCAGAGAAGCAGGAGATTATGGAAGACCAGCAGCAATGCAAACAGGTTCTCCTTTAGAAACAGCATTTGAAGAATTAGCTAGAAACGTAGTTAGGGAAACAGTTAGTCGCAACGAAACGTTACCTGCAACTGAAGCAATTAAAATAACTACAATGGCAGGTTGTGCTGCTGTTAAAGGAAAATAAGATGAACAAAGAAGAAATTTTAGTAAATATTGAAAAAGCCTTAGATGAAATAAGACCTTTTTTAAATTCTGACGGTGGAGATATTTCACTTGTTGAGGTAATAGATGATAAGCACGTAAAAGTTCGTTTAGAGGGAGCATGTACAAGTTGTAGTTTAAGTGTTAGCACAATGAAAGCGGGTGTAGAAACGACCATAAAAAAATATGTTCCACAAATTGAAACAGTTGAAAATATTGCCTAAAAAATCAATATGATAAAAGTCATGTGTAAAGCTAAAAAAACTTTGCAATTTTATGACCGTAATACTTCGAACTTATAAAAAATGATTGAAACTGATATATTAATAATTGGTGCAGGTCCTACTGGCCTTTTCACAGTTTTTGAAGCTGGATTGTTAAAATTAAAATGTCATATAATTGATGCGCTACCACAACCTGGTGGTCAATTGGCTGAATTATATCCAAAAAAACCTATTTTCGACATTCCAGGTTATCCTGAAGTGTTGGCAGGAGACTTAGTAACTAATTTAATGGAACAAATTAAACAATTTGAACCTGGTTTTACCCTTGGTGAAACAGCAGAAACCATTAATAAATTAGAAGACGGAACTTTTATTGTTACCACTAGAGAAGGAACCGAACATAAAGCAAAAGCTATTGCAATTGCAGGCGGATTGGGCACATTTGAACCTAGAAAACCTTTGTTAAAAGATATTGAGTTTTATGAAAAAGAAGATAGAGGTGTCGATTATTTCGTAAAAGATCCAGAAAAATATCGTGATAAAAACATTGTAATTGCTGGTGGTGGAGATTCTGCTTTAGATTGGAGTGTTTTCTTGGCAAATGTAGCAAAATCAGTTACATTAGTGCACAGAAGAAATGAGTTTAGAGGAGCACTAGATTCTGTAGAGAAAGTACAAGAGTTAAAATCGGAAGGAAAAATAAAATTAATTACTCCTGCAGAAGTAGTTGGTTTTAAAGGAAGTGAGCGTATAGAATCGTTAGATATTGAAATTAATGGTGCTCGAATGAATGTAGCAACCGATTATTTTATTCCGCTTTTCGGATTAACACCAAAATTAGGACCAATTGCAAATTGGGGACTTGAGATTGAAAAAAACGCAATTAAAGTTAATAATGCTTTAGATTATCAAACAAACATTGAAGGAATTTATGCTATTGGAGATGTTAATATCTATCCAGGTAAATTAAAATTAATCCTTTGTGGTTTTCACGAAGCTACTTTAATGTGTCAGAGTGTATATAATAAATTGAATCCTGGGAAAAGGTATGTTTTAAAATATACAACAGTTTCAGGTGTTGATGGTTTTGATGGAACACGAAAAGAAGCAGAAAAAGCAGTTGTTAAAGCAATAGATTAGTTTACTTAAAGATTTTATAGATTTGTCAACTTTTAAAAAGTTGACAAATCTAAATTAGAAATAATATGCCACAAGATATTACCATCAAAATAACAGATAGGAACGGAGTTTTACATGAGGTACAAGCTCCAACCGATATGAACATGAATGTAATGGAGCTTATTCGTTCCTATGAATTAGCAGAAGAAGGAACTATTGGTGTGTGTGGGGGAATGGCAATGTGTGCTTCTTGTCAATGTTACCTTTTAAACGATGTTTTAAAAACGGAACGCAATGATGACGAAGAAGCAATGCTTTCTGAGGCTTATCATGTCAAAGAGAATAGTAGGTTAGGTTGTCAAATTCATCTTACAGAAGATTTAGACGGACTAGAAATAGAAATAGCACCAGAGCAATAAAATTTTTGTAACTTTTTTAAGGAATGTACGTATAAGAAATATACAAACATGATAAATGCTACAAAAAGAGTCTGTTTTAGGGTTACATATTTTACAAACACTTCAATCTAGGAACGAAGAACGATTATTAAATTATACAGCTTGTATTCATTTTATTAATGGATTATTGTTAGAGTATAATCTTGAAAAGGTTGGCGAGTCTCACTTTGTTTTTGACAATAATAGTTATACTACGGCTATCTGTTTAAAAGAATCTCATATTTGTATTCATACTTGGCCAGAGATTAATAGGATAACTATGGATGTTTATCTTTGTAATTATTCTGGTGATAACACAGAAAAAGTACGTGCTATTTCAAAACAAATGGTAACTTTCTTTGAAGCTTCTATTGTTTCATCAAACGAAATTTTTAGATAGTATGGAAGTAGTTTGTACCAATTGTAATACTAAAGTAACCACTGATTTTAACCTTATTTATAAATACTATACTTGTTTTTCATGTCATAGTAATTATAAGTTCGATAATGGAGTAAATAGTTTCTTCGATAAGCAATCTAATACAGCGTTTCCTTTGCTTATAAAAATTGGTGCAAAAGGTGTTTTTAATGAAGAAGAGTTTACTGTTGTTAGCTATACGATAAGAAAAAATAAGAATAATGAGATTTGGTTTGAATATCACTTAATATCACCTTCAAATAAAAGACTTTTTCTAATTGAAGACAAAGGGCATTGGATTCTTGAAAAAGAGATAGATAGCAAAGAAATTACTAAAAGTGCTAGCTTGACTTATAAAGGTATTGAGTATAGAAAATATGAAACAGGACATTCTTTTGATTCCTATCGTTGTGGATTTTTCAATCATAGGTTTGAATCTAGAGCATGTACTTATCAAGAATATATAAACCCTCCTTTTTGTCTATCAATTGAACATGATGATAAAAAAACATATTATCATGGAGAGCATATAAGTAGAGACAGAGTTAAAAAAATATTTGATATAGATAATTTAAGAACAAGAGAAGGAATAGGAATGGTGCAACCTTTCTATTATAATTTAACTCATGTTTACACCCTTTTTATAATTGCTATTTTAATAATAACAGGATTGCATATTTTCTTTTATTCACAAAGCAAAGAACAGTTAGTTTATGAAGAAAATTTTAATCTAAATGAAGTTAATAACAAAGAGCTTTATACAGATGTTTTTCAATTAAAAGGACCAATAGCTCCTTTAAGTATCGATATCGTTTCGGAGGTAGATAATTCTTGGATAACAACCGATTTTGCATTAATAAATCAAGAAACAGAAGAAACAGTATATTTTACTAAAGATTTAGAATATTATCATGGTTATTCTGAAGGAGAGAATTGGACAGAAGGAAGTAATAATGATGAATTTAATATTTGTGGAGTTAGTGAAGGTTCCTACAAGATTATGATTTTACCAAATAAAGATGAAACAGATGGTAAAAATAGTTTTCTGCACCTAAGGATATACTGGGGAAAACCAGATAATTGGAATTTATATGTCACTATTTTTATTTTCTTTGCAATTGGAGCTTTGTTATATTTTATTAAAAATAGTTTTGAAAGCCGAAGATGGGAAGATAGTTACTATTCACCTTATAAAAAAGAGTAGATGGATACCTTAAAACAATATCTTTTTAATAATAAATTGCCCGTCGTTTTGGCAATGTTTGTAATTGCAATCTATTTATTTTCTACAATGTCAGGAAATAGGATATGCAATTGTGAAAAAACTGAAAAAGAGAAACGAACACGTTCAAGTAGAGTCTATAATTCAAATAGTTATAATCATAAATAATTTTAAAAATGGGAGAATTCTTTTTTAAACCAGTAATTGCTTCAGTCATATATTCTTTGCTTGGCTTCATTATTTTGTTATTGTGTTATTTTGTAATTGAAAAAATTACACCAGAAAAATCATGGAAAGAGATTGTAGAAAATAAAAACACAGCCTTAGCGATTGTTTTGGGAGCTTTTATTTTAGGGATTTCTTTTATCATTGGAATGGCAATTCATGGTTAAAATAAAATACGAATATCTTTTTCTTGTAACAATTTTTATAATATCTACTTGTGGATTAATCTATGAATTAATTGCAGGGACATTGGCTAGTTATTTGTTAGGCGATTCGGTCACACAGTTTTCATTGATAATAGGTATTTACTTATTTTCTATGGGAATTGGCTCCTATGTCTCAAAATTTTTTAATAGTAATAATCTCATCAGTCGATTTGTAGAAATAGAAATTCTAATTGGACTAATTGGTGGATTGAGTGCTCCGCTACTTTTTTTGATTTTTAATAAAGTAGATTTTTTTGAATTCTATTTGTACTTGATTGTTTTTATAATTGGATGTTTAGTAGGTTTAGAAATACCTATTTTAATGATTATTCTTAAAGATAAATTTAAGTTTAGCACATTAGTTTCTAATGTTTTTACATTCGATTATATTGGTGCTTTGTTAGCCTCAATTTTGTTTCCTGTATTTTTTATTCCTTATTTAGGACTTATTGAGACCTCCATTGTTTTTGGAATTGTAAACATTGGAACAGGTTTGTTAATGTGTTTTATTTTGCAAAAAGAAATAAAAAATGCTAGATTTCTTAAAGTAAAAGGTTTTTTTTCATTGAGTTTTTTAATAGTGACCTTGTTTTTTTCCTCCAAAATATTATCGTTTTCAGAGAAGAGTCTGTATGGTGAAAATATTGTTTTTTCAACAACAACAAAGCATCAAAGAATTGTGCTAACACATGAACGAAAAAATTTCAATCTCTACTTGAACAACAATCTTCAATTTAGCACATTCGATGAATATCGTTATCATGAAATGCTAGTGCATCCAGCAATGTCATTCGCAGAAAAAGTTGATAATGTATTAATTTTAGGAGGTGGAGACGGATTAGCTGCAAGAGAGATTTTAAAATACAGTGAAGTCAAAACAATAACATTAGTTGATTTAGATGCTGAAATGACTAACTTATTTAAAGAAAATAATTTGTTTACAAAGATGAATGCTAATGCTTTGCAAAACAAAAAAGTTGAAATTATTAACCAAGACGCATTTGTTTGGGTAAATAAAAATGAGAAGAAAAAATATGACGTAGTAATTGTTGATTTCCCAGATCCATCAAATTTTAGTCTGGGTAAATTATATACGACAAGTTTTTATAATAGTTTAAGAGCAATTTTAAGTCAGAAAGCAATTGTTGTTGTGCAATCTACGTCTCCCTTTTTTGCTCCAAAATCTTTTTGGTGTGTTAATAAAACCATTCAATCCGAATTTAAAAATGTTCATCCTTACCATGTTTATTTACCTTCATTTGGGGAATGGGGGTTTTGTTTAACAACCAATTTCAGCTTTGATAAAAAAGTGTATAGAAGAATAGAGAATTTAAAATTCTATGACTATTTGTTTGAGAAACATACACAGTTTTCAAAAGACATGATAACTACAGATGTTGAAGTGAATAAGTTGAATAATCAAAAGTTGGTTGCTTATTTTAATAAAGAATGGGGAAGTTATTAAGTATTATAATCCTCTAATGGGCAAGGTCCTTCTAAAAAATCTTTTACAATCTGAAGTGTTCCATCTTCTTTAGTATCAATAAACCATTTAATAAGTGCAATTGTACCATTAACAATTTCAATTCCCGTAATGCTTCTTGGGTGCACACAACTTCCATCGTTAAAATAATGTAAAGCATTTTCTATTGGGCTAGGAAAACGAGGTCTATGAGTATGGCCTGTAATGGTGATTTTATTATTGTTATTAGCAATCCATTCTTTTATGTTTTTTTCAACTTTTATTAGTTCAATATAATTCTTTGCAGGGCTTGTAGGGTCTTTTATGCCCCAGACTTGTAAAGGTTTCCAAAGTACTCTAACTAGAAAACGATTAATTTTCCAACCTACATAGTTCATAAAATCGGCTTGGTGTCCATGAGTTAAAAATAGTTCTTGGTCATGGTTGTTCTTGTTAATTAAAACTAAGGCTTCGTGGTATTTTATATTTGGAAATAACGACACCTTTTCTCCTTTTCTTTGATCGAAATAATGGGTTAAATTTTTCTTTATAATGTTTTCATTGCGATACACCATGTCATGATTGCCATATATCATATGTAATCGTTTGGAGTTGAAAAATTGTTGAAGCAGGAGGTAAACATTTTTATTAGCTTCAAAAATATCTTTAAAAAAAATGTTTTCCCATAATTCATCTCCATCACCAAGTTCAATATATGTAAAGCCTTCTTTATAATAGTGATTTAGTGCATGAAAATAAATGTTTCTATTATTGGCAAAATCATCTGCAAAACTACTGTCCCCGCGATGGCAATCGCTAAATAAAATGAACTTGTCTTCATTGGTGAAAGATATTCTTTTAGCTTCATTGTATGCTTTGGTTAATCGATTTTGAGAAGACATAATGGTCAAAATAGGTGTAATGATCTATTTTCAAAAATACATTATTTTCTTTATAAAAACTAAAAGCTCTAAATGGTAAATTTTATTCAGAGCTTTTAGTTTTTGTTAATTAATTATTTTTTAGCCACCTGTTGAGAGTAGTCATGATTTTTTCTTGGTCTTGTTTCGAAAAATGTTTGATTCGTGTGCTATGCGTTCCTGTTGGAAAAACCATCTTGAGGGCATCTACATTTTTCTTTGGAGTTGGAGCACAAGCCCCCCAAGTATCATAACCACCATAAATATAAAGAATTTTATCTCCTTTAGTTTCTACAAATTCTCTTACTTCTTTAATGTATTCAGGATTGTAAGTTAAATCGATTTCTTTTGGAGCAAATCGTGTGTTGGACGTGCTTTTTACTACTTGTAATAAATCTTTAACAGGTGTAAAATCAAAACCATAATAACCAAGTTCTCTTGTATGTTGATAATAAGATGGTAATAAATCATAATATGTTTTGTCACTATAAAAACTGATTCCTACAATCTTATTCATATAATCAAATAATTCTTTTGCTGAAGCATTTTTATTTGGAATTTCATCACACTTTCCAGACCATTGCCAAAAAGAAAAGGAGAACTCTAAAGCGGCATATTCTAGTGCTTCAGGAATCGGAACTTCATTGAAAGTCATTTTTTGTTCACTTGCATATTTTTCTATTTCTGAAATAATAGCCTCTCTATTTAATAATAATGCTCTTTGAAATTGCGTTACTTTTTTTCTGCATTTTTTTGTGCCAACAGAATTAATGTGATTTGTGGTTCTACTATCTTCTTGAGTGTTAATTAGCGGAGCTACATAAGGAATTGCTATAGCAACATCATTCGGATATTTAGATTTATAGATTAAAGTAGTTTCACCACCTTTGCTAATTCCAGTAGAAATCCATTTGCCTTTATATAGTTTTTTTAGCTGATTGGATATATAATGATAATCTTCCATAGCTTGGTCATTGGTCAAGAATTCCCAAGGAATAGGATTAGGTCTAGACTTTCCATAAAAACGATATTCAACAATAACTTGATTTGCATTTAAAAGAGTACTTACTTCATTTTTTACATAACGAGCTGCATAACCTTCGGTTTCAATAACCATGGGTTTGTTATAGTCTAAATGAGATAAAAAAATATGATGTTCAAATGTTCCATTATTAGGATTGGAATGATCTAGTAATTGGTTAATTGTAATTTCAAATGATGTAGTATAACCTTCGAGGTTGTCAATCGCGGTAATTGTTGCACTTGGAAATAACTGTTCAAGGCTAGATTTTAGCTTTTCATTTTCTGCGGTTTGTCCAAACGTAATTGTAGTAAATGCCAATAATAGGGCAATAAATAAGGATTGTAAAATTTTCATTTTGTTATTGAGTTAATTTATTCTTCATCGGGTACTTGTTCTTTTCTGTAGGACACTGGAGAAGCTCCTTTTATTTCTTTAAATTTTCTATTGAAGTTAGAGATATTATTAAAACCAGATAGTTCAGCAATTTCAATAACAGGTAGCTCTTTTTGTTTAACAAGTAGTTTTGCTGCTTTTTCAATTCTTAATTCTATCAAAAATTGAAAAAAAGTCTTGTTCGTTCGGGTTTTAAAATACCTGCAAAAAGCATTTTTAGACATATTTGCTAAACTAGATATTTCATCTAAAGAGATATTCTTTCCATAATTATTCATTACATATTCAAAGACTATTTGCATTCTTTTTCCTTCTATATCTGTCATGTTTTTGTTATATCTGAAATTAGATAATGGCTGTTTTCTAGATTTAGAAAGAAGTTTTATTATTTTAAAGAAAATAATAAATCGATTGTAATTGTCTTCTTTTGCAAATTTTAAAATGAGTTTTTTTATCTTGGTTGCATTAGTATTTATTTTACAACCGTTTTTCATTTCTTCAAACAATGGCTTAATTAATTTAAATTCAGATAAATTAAAGAAAGATTCTCCAAAAGATTCTGGTGTAAAAAAAATAGAATGTACTAAACTATAAGGGTTTTCATCAGGGTTTCGAGGTTCGCTTTTTAACACATGTGGTAAGTAGCTCCCCAATATTAATATATCACCGTCTTTATATTCGGAAATTGTATCCCCTACTATAATGGTACCTTCTCCACGTTCAATATAGCTAATTTGAATTTCTTCATGTTGGTGAAGTTTATCATATAGAATGATTTCTTCATCTCTTTGATAAATAAGAGTCTCTTCTTTTGTTTTAGGAATTTTAAATGGAAATACTTTCATATTGAAAAAAATCTATTCAAATATAAAAGAATAATTAAATATTCATCAATAAATATGCTTTATGAGCCAAAATAGGGTAATATAGTATCAGTTTGGGTTAATATAATCAAAGTGAGGCTGTTTTAATCAGGATATATTTGCATAAAACAAATCATATGAACGTTAAATGGAAAGGGGTAATGCCAGCAGTTACCACAAAATTTACAGAGAAAGATCAATTAGATTTTGAAATGTTTCAAGTAAATATTAATGCACAATTAGAAGCTGGAGTAGAAGGCATTATTCTTGGTGGAACACTTGGAGAAGCTAGTACACTTTTGGAAAATGAAAAAAGGGAACTTGTTAAAGAAACGGTTCGAATGGTAAATGGGAAAGTTCCTGTAATCATGAATATTGCAGAGCAAACCACTCGTGGAGCCATTGAAGCAGCTAACAAAGCAGAACAAGATGGTGCAAAAGGCTTGATGATGCTTCCTCCAATGAGATACAAGGCAACAGATTATGAAACAGTTGTTTATTTTTCTGAGGTAGCGAAAAACACATCATTACCAATTATGGTATATAACAACCCAGTTGATTATAAAATTGAGGTAACCTTAGATATGTTTGAAGAATTATTAAAATTTGATAACATTCAGGCAGTTAAAGAATCTACAAGGGACATATCAAACGTTACAAGAATAAAGAATCGTTTCGGAGATAGATTAAAAATCTTATCAGGTGTAGATACTTTAGCTTTGGAAAGTATTTTAATGGGTTCTGATGGATGGGTTGCAGGATTAGTTGATGCTTTTCCAGCAGAAACTGTTGCGATATATAAATTAGCTAAAGCAGGAAGAATAGAGGAAGCATTAAAAATATATAGATGGTTTTTGCCATTATTAGAATTAGATATTAATGCACAATTAGTACAAAATATAAAATTAGCAGAAGTAGCGACGGGTATTGGTACAGAATATGTTAGAGCTCCTAGATTACAGTTAATGGGTGCTGAAAGAGAGAGAGTTTTAAACATAATTAATGAAGGATTAAAAAATAGACCAAAACTACCTGATTATAAAAATTTGTAGGTTCACATTAAGTATTATAGTTTGTTTATTAAATAGCTTTCCTGCAGGACTTTTATACTTGTAGGTTTGCTATTTATGTTTTTAAAAAATAATAAAATGATTGTAGGAAAAAGTTATATAGGAAGTCAATTAATAGCTGAAGGAGATAAAAAAGTAAAATCATTTAACCCAGAATTAAATGAATACAATCCATGGGTATTTACAGAAGCAACCGAAGAAGAAATTGAAAAAGCAGTTGTTTTGGCAGAGGAAGCTTTCAAAATATACAGGGAATATTCAGGACAACAAAAGGCAACTTTTTTAAATGCGATAGCTGATGAAATAGTAGCTTTAGGAGATCAGTTATTAGAAGTTTATACAAAGGAATCTGGTTTGCCAAAAGGCAGAGCGGAAGGAGAGAGAGGAAGAACAATCGGGCAATTGAGAGCTTTTGCTACAATGCTAGAAGAGGGTAGCTGGGTTGAAGCAGTTATTGATACTGCACAACCAGAAAGACAACCTTTGCCAAGAGTAGATTTGAGAAAAATGAATGTGCCACTTGGTCCAGTTGTTGTTTTTGGATCAAGTAATTTTCCATTTGCATTTTCAACGGCTGGTGGAGATACAGCATCAGCATTAGCAGCAGGCTGTCCAGTAATTGTTAAAAGCCATTCAATGCATAATGGAACAGGAGAAATGGTTGCTTCTGCTGTTATTAAGGCAGCAAAAAAAACTAATATGCCAGAAGGTGTGTTTTCTAATTTAATAGGTAATGGTAGAACGCTAGGTACAGCTTTGGTAAAGCACCCAAAAGTGAAAGCTGTTGGTTTTACAGGTAGTATTAGTGGAGGAAGAGCTCTTTTTAATCTAGCGGCTCAAAGACCAGAACCAATTCCTGTTTTTGCAGAAATGGGTAGTATAAATCCTGTTGTAATTTTGCCAAAAGCAGCTGAATTGAGTAATGAAAAATGGGCTAAAGCTTATGCAAGTTCCATAACAATGGGTACAGGACAGTTTTGTACAAATCCTGGTTTGATTATTGGAATGAAAAGTGATGGGTTGAAACATTTTTCAGAAGAATTATCTCATGAGATAAAAAAAATTAACCCGACATGTATGTTACATAGTTCTATTAAAACAAATTTTGATGAAGGTAAAAAGTTATTATCGTCTCAACCAAATGTAGAAGTTGTAGCAGAATATAATAATGAAATAAGACCTAATTATGCTGCACAAACAGTTTTAACTGTATCAGGGAAAGTGTTTTTAGAAAATAAGACTTTAAGAGAAGAAGTGTTCGGCCCTTTCTCAATCATTGTTCAATGTGAAAATGAAGAAGAATTACTTTCAGTAATAAGAGGACTTGATGGGCAATTAACAGGAACAATTTTGAGTGAGAATAATGAAATTACTCAATATACAAATATAATATCAGAATTGCAGAATAGAGTAGGAAGGCTTATTTTTAATGGAGTTCCAACTGGAGTAGAAGTTTGCCCTGCGATGTTGCATGGTGGTCCTTATCCAGCTTCGTCAGATTCAAGATTTACAGCAGTGGGGATTAATGCTGTTAAACGTTGGGTACGCCCCGTAAGTTATCAAGACTGGCCTAATGAATTATTACCAAAAGAACTTCAAAACGAAAATCAATTAGGTATTTCTAGAATGGTTAACAATATAATTACAAATTCATCTATAGAATAATGGCTAAAAAAACATTTTTTTGCGTAGATGCTCACACATGTGGAAATCCGGTTCGTGTAGTGGCTGGAGGAGGTCCAAATTTAATTGGGGATAACATGAGTGAAAAAAGGCAGCATTTTTTGAAGGAGTATGATTGGATTAGAAAAGGATTAATGTTTGAACCGAGGGGGCACGACATGATGAGTGGAAGTATTTTATATCCGCCAAGTAATCCTGAAAATGACTTTGGTATTCTTTTTATAGAAACATCAGGATGTTTGCCAATGTGTGGTCATGGTACAATTGGTACAATTACGATTGCTATTGAAGAAGGATTAATTATTCCAAAGATTCCTGGTAAAATTAAGATGGAAGCACCAGCAGGTTTAGTTCAAATTGAATATAAACAAGAAGGAAATAAAGTGGAATGGGTAAAATTAACTAATGTTAAGTCCTACTTAGCAGCGGAAAATTTAACAATTGATTGTCCAGAATTAGGAGAAATAATTTTTGATGTAGCCTATGGAGGAAATTATTATGCTATCGTAGATCCACAGAAGAATTTTGCTGGCATTCAAGATTTTACAGCAAGTAAAATTATACAGTATAGTCAAGAAGTTCGTAAAAGAATCAATGAAAAATATCCTGATTTTTTTATACATCCCGAGAATGATACAATTAGAGATGTCAGTCATATGCTTTGGACAGGAACTCCTCTAGATGCAACTTCTTCTGGAAGAAATGCAGTTTTCTATGGAGATAAAGCAATAGATCGCTCTCCTTGTGGAACAGGGACTTCTGCAAGAATGGCTCAATTGTATGCAAAAGGAAAATTGAAACAAAATGAAAATTTCATACACGAAAGCTACATTGGAAGCAAATTTGTTGGGAAAGTAGAAGAAGTAACAAAACTAGGTGACTTTGATGCTATAATTCCAAGTATTCAAGGATGGGCAAAAGTCTATGGGTATAATACAATTATTATTGATGATAAGGATGATCCTTATGCATATGGATTTCAGGTAATATAAAAATGAAGAAAGTAAGTATTATTGG
This sequence comes from Flavobacterium sp. KY-23415, assembly GCF_055384985.1. Lineage (NCBI taxonomy): Bacteria > Pseudomonadati > Bacteroidota > Flavobacteriia > Flavobacteriales > Flavobacteriaceae > Flavobacterium > Flavobacterium sp. KY-23415. Next base: position 1,975,517 of record NZ_AP044001.1, read on the forward strand.
AGGAGGAATTATTGGACTATGTTCTGCTTATTATTTATCCAAAGAAGGTTTTTCTGTTACACTTTTTGATAGTTCCGATTTGACGGATGGTTGTTCTCATGGAAATGCAGGAATGATAGTCCCCTCTCATGTTATCCCTTTAGCACAACCGGGTATGATAAAGCAAGGAATAAAATGGATGTTCGACAATAAAAGTCCTTTTTATGTGAAACCAAGATTGGATAAAGATTTGATGCAATGGGGGTGGAAGTTTTATAAACATGCAAATAAAAGACATGTTGAAAATGCAATGCCTGCATTAAGAGACTTGTCTTTATTGAGTAAGGATTTGTATAGAGAACTAAATAAAATTAGTGATTCTTTTCTATATGAAGAAAAAGGGCTGTTAATGTTATACAAAAGTGAGAAGGTTGGCGAAGAAGTTGTTTATGAAGGGGAATTGGCAGAAAATCTAGGTCTTAAAGTCGATTTTTTGTCGAAAGCTGAATTGTCTCGTCTTGAAAAAGGAACAAAAGTTGACGCTATTGGTGCTGTTCATTATAAAAGTGACGCTCATTTGCAACCACAAAAATTAATAGCTTTTTTAATAGATGAAGTTATAAAGTTAGGTGGTGAAATCAAGAAAAATAGTAGCGTAAATGATTTGGTAATTACAAATGGGAAAGTTTCAGAAATAATTACATCTCAAGGAAATTTCATGACTGATGAGGTTGTGGTGGCTACAGGAGCTTGGAGTCCTGAAATAGCTAAAAAAATTGGGACTAATTTGTCATTATTGCCAGGAAAAGGATACAGTTTCACGCTTTTTAATGAAAAAGAAAAACCTTCTATCCCGTCTATTTTATGTGAAGGAAAAGTTGCGGTAACACCTATGGGAGATGCTATTCGGTATGGTGGAACAATGGAAATCACGCATACAAATGATATCAAGATAAAACAAAATCGATTACAAGGAATTGTAAATACAGTAAATCAATTCTATCCTAATTTAAATATAAAAAATCCAAAAGAAGAGGATGTTTGGTATGGTTTTAGACCTTGCACACCTTCAGGTATGCCAATTATAGCAAGAGATAAAAATATTAAAAATATAGTTTTTGCCACTGGGCATGCTATGATGGGGCTTAGTTTGGCTCCAGCAACTGGTAAAATAGTTGCAGAGATTATTTCTGAGAAACCTTTGTCGGTCTCGACAAAAATGTTTCAATTTGTTTAGTATGTAAAAACCGGTTGTGAAAACAGCCGGTTTTTCAATATTAAAATAAATTATACAAGTTCTTTTTTTAGTATGTTTTCCTCAATTGCATTCCAAAGACCAACTCTTTTTTGAAGTGCTAAAATAGAAACTTGTTCCACTTCTTGCCATTTTTTAGCATCATCTTCGCATAATTCTTCTATCATTTTCATGGCCATTGGCCCGTGTTCATCTGCATCAAGTTCAATATGACGCTCAAAATAATAAATTAATTTTGATAGATCTATTTCAGGAAGATTTTGTTCAAATTTATTTAAAATAGCAGTAAACATCTCAGGAATTAAATCTTCTCGCCCAAATGTAAACGCTGCTGCAATTTGATGAGGACGACCTTCCTCAATAATCCTAAATGTAAAATCTAAAAACTCTTTTATATTTTCATGGAGATTACTTTGTTTAATGCTTACAAAAATATTTCTTGTACTCACTACATCTTCTAAAAAGGTTTTCATTATAGAAGTATTAGCTCCGCAAGCGTCCATTGCTTCTAGGTAGAGTTCATAGTGGCTTTTTCTATTTCCTTCTTGGTCAATGTCAGTTTCTTCTGCCACCACAATCTCATTGATTAAATAGCGGATTTCTGGATTTCCAATAGGAAGCCATGGTGTAGTTGTGCAAGTTAATTTATTTTGTAATGCTTTTAGAAGTGACATAAAGTCCCATACTGCAAAAACATGACTTTCAAGAAAACTATGCAGGTCTTCAATGTTTTTTATTTTATTATATAAAGAATGTTTTAATAGTTGTTCTCTATACGGTTGAATGCTACGGTTAATAGTTTGGGTATCCATAATTTTACATTTTAATATATTATACAAATGCTATTTAAGTCATAGATTGCAAATAATGTTCCAAAATTAAAAATGCTTCACTAAAAAGCGAAGCATTTTATATAAAATTTATTTATTGTTTAATTACTTAAATGCAGGAAAACCAGTAATGTCCATTCCAGTTATTAATAAATGAATGTCATGCGTTCCTTCATAAGTAACAACAGATTCTAAATTCATCATATGTCTCATGATGGAATATTCTCCAGTAATCCCCATTCCTCCAAGCATTTGGCGAGCATCTCTAGCAATAGTTAATGCCATATCAACATTGTTTCTTTTTGCCATAGAAATTTGTGCTGAAGTAGCTCTACCTTCATTTCTTAGTACTCCTAATCTCCACGTTAATAATTGTGCTTTTGTGATTTCTGTGATCATTTCAGCTAATTTCTTTTGTTGCAATTGAGTAGCTCCAATTGGTTTGTCAAATTGAATGCGCTCTTTCGAGTATCTTAAAGCAGTATCATAGCAATCCATAGCTGCTCCAATTGCTCCCCAAGCAATACCATATCTTGCAGAATCTAAGCATCCTAGTGGAGCACCAAGACCAGATTTATTTGGTAATAAATTTTCCTTTGGTACTTTAACATTGTCGAAAATTAATTCACCAGTAGCAGAAGCACGGAGTGACCATTTATTATGTGTCTCTGGAGTAGAAAAACCTTCCATACCTCTTTCAACAATTAGGCCATGAATTCTTCCTTCTTCATTTTTAGCCCAAACAACTGCAATATCTGCAAAAGGAGCATTAGAAATCCACATTTTAGCACCATTTAAAAGATAGTGATCTCCCATGTCTTTATAATTGGTAGTCATTCCACCTGGATTTGAACCGTGATCTGGTTCTGTTAAACCAAAGCAACCAATAAATTCTCCAGTTGCAAGTTTTGGTAAATATTTCATACGTTGCTCTTCGTTTCCATATTTCCAAATAGGATACATTACTAATGAAGACTGTACAGAAGAAGTAGAGCGAACTCCAGAATCTCCTCTTTCTATTTCTTGCATGATTAAGCCATACGAAATTTGATCCAAACCAGCACCGCCATATTCTACAGGGATATATGGTCCAAAACCTCCAATTTCACCCAAACCTTTCACTATTTGTTTTGGGAATTCGGCTTTTTGAGCATATTCTTCAATAATTGGAGATACTTCTTTTTTAACCCATGCGCGTGCAGCGTCACGAACTAATTTATGTTCATCAGACAGTAAGTCGTCTAAAAGGTAATAATCAGGTGATTGAAATAAATCTGGTTTCATAATTATGTCGTTGGTAGCAAAGTTGTTGAACGATGCATTTGGTTATATATTTAAAACAAAAGTAATTAAAGATTTTTAACAAATCAATGAGCAAATGTTATAATTTTTGTAATTAAATAAAAAAAAGTGTTTTTTTAACTTTTAAAAGAAAAACACTTCTATTTGTTAAATATAGAGAGTAAATCTTTATTTCTATTATATTTTGTTTACATTTTTTATCTTGTTTGTGTTAAAAAAAATGTAATTTTTGTTTTTGCATTTGTTTTATTACTACATTAGTGAAACTATTTCAGATATAAAATATTGTGTCTGTGTTTGTAAATATTTTGATGTAGATTTTATTACTGCTAACCACAATTAATAATCTTTCCATTAGTTCAAAACCTTTAAAGGGCTTTATAAATACATTTATGAAGTCGGTATCGAGTTTTTATGAACTGTAATAAGATGTATATTGTTTATATTCTTGTTATTATATGTTTTAAATACTATAAATTAAACCCTATTTATTAGGGTAATGGGAATGAATATTTTTTTTAAGTTTAGTAGTAATTAAATTAAAATCAAACAATATGTTAAAAAAAATTTTAAAATTAGAGGGAGCTCAAGAATTAAATAAAAAAGAGCAAAAAAATATTAGTGGAGGGGTAAAAATTCCTTTTCCTCCATTTGAACCAAAAATTTGTGGAGGAGATGGTAGTTTTATCTATGTAGGAGGGAAAAAAGTATGTTGCTATATACCTGCAGATAATAATTATATTTGCTAATCGGTTGAATTTTAGAAATAAATTGAAAGACTGCCTCAGGGTAGTCTTTTTTTATGAAGTTTTTTTGATTAAAATGTAATGATGAATAAAATAATAAAAAATAGAAGAATTTATGACACAGTTTTAAAAATATAACAAACCAAGTTAAATGTAAAATTTATAATAAATTAACGTCTAAAACAGGTATTTGTACCTGTTTTTTTGTTTTTTTATTTAGGTAATTTTGAAAGGAATAAAACAAATAAAACCTGGGAATAGATCAAATAATTCAAATAAATCTATTAACTAGCAACTTAGATTAATTACTAAAACAACAAACAATATGCAAAAAAATGAAAATCATTACGAAGTTATTGTAATTGGTGGTGGAGCAATGGGGTTAGCGTCTGCTTATCAATTGAGTAAGCGAGAAGTAAAAACTCTCGTTTTAGAGCAATTTACTTTTAAAAATCAACTAGGAAGCTCAGCTGGTGTTTCTCGTCAATTTAGAATTCCTTATCCAGATGCCTATATGGTTCAAATGGCTTTAGATTCTAAGAAATATTGGGAAGAACTTCAATCTCACACACATAAAACTCTTTTAGATAAAGTGGGTACATTATGGTTTGGAGATCCCAGTGTGCAATCTACAGAAGGAAATATTGCCCAAGCTGAGAAGGCATTGCAAGAATTAAATGTGCCTTATGAATCGTTAACATCAAAAGAGATTGAAGAACGTTTTCATTTTAAAGCGCTTCCGGAAACTTATACAGGTTTGTTTCAAAAGGATGGAGCAAGTATCGACTTTAGAGCAACTATTGAAACTTTGTATGATTTGTGTAAAAAGAATCATTTTGTAAGATTGCAAGAGCAATCACCAGTAATAGCAATTGAAGAATTAGGCGAATTATTTAAGATAACCACACCAAATGGAGTAAATATTGCTAAAAAAATTATTATAACTCCGGGTCCTTATATGAATAGTGTTACTAATTTTCTAGGGTTTGATGTAGAAGCTACCTATTGGAACATGTCTTCTGCTTATTTTAAAAAAACTGACCCATACATTCAATATCCCACTTGGTTTGTGTTTCAAGAAGCAGAAGGGAAAAATGGAAACCAATTTTATGGTTTTCCAGAAGTAGATTGGGATAATCCTGATTATATTAGAGTTGCACCCGATTTTGTTATGAAAGCTTTAGATAACCCAAACGAAAGGACATTGATTCCAAATGAAGAAGAACTCGAATTTACTTCTCAATGGGTTGAAAAACACATGAAAGGATTAGATTCAAAACCTTATTATACTTCAACTTGTTTAGTAGCGCTAAGTACCATTCCCAATAAAGAATTAATTATAGATTTTGCTCCAGAGTATGTCCCTAATCACAAAAGTATTGTGATTTATGCTACAGGTTGGGCTGCAAAGTTTACTCCCTATTTAGGAAAAATACTTGCTGATTTAGCTATAGACGGAAAAACCGATTTTGATATTACACCTTTTAAATTAGGCGGAGATTATTTTAAAAAAAATATAAACTAACAAAAAAATATAATGGAAGATAAAAAAAACATACCCTTGAATAATGGAATGATGTCAGGTATGAAGATAGAAGTAGCAATAGTTGGTGCAGGAACATCAGGCTTGTATAGCGCTTTTCGTTTAGTACAGGATAAAAAATATTTAGCTAAAGACTTGCAAATTTTTGACATGAATTCTAAAATTGCAGGTAGATTGGAATCGGTTAAAATGCCAGGTATGGATTTTTGGGGAGAACTAGGAGGAATGAGATACCTTACTTCCCAAGAAATTGTTACTACGTTGATTGAAGGCTATCCATTAACAGAGCCTGATTTGGAAAAAAGAACAGCTGTTTTAAATTATCCAATGACGCCAATTCCTTTTCCAATGGGTGATCCATCAGAGTTATTGATGTATCTTAGAAAGGAAAGATTTAAGCAAGATGCTTGGGATGTTGCACAGCAAAAAGGGGAAAAACTCTTAACACGTTATTATTTAAATGATGACGATTACGGATTTAGTGCAGATCAATTGTTTAATAAAATTATTTATGATGTGTTAATGGCAGATTCTTGGTTTGTTGAAAATTTTGGACATAAAGTATTTAAATATACAACATATAGATATGAATTTCAATTAACAAGCAGAGATTGGGATGAAGTGAAACCAAAATTGAAATACTATTTTAAGAATTCACCCTATAATAATAGAAAAGTTAACGATATCGGTTTTTGGAATTTAATTAAAGATCAAGTTTCTCAAGAAGGATATGAGTTTTTAGCAAATGCAGGAGGTTATTATTCTAATACAATTAATTGGAATTCAGCAGAAGCCTTTCCTTATATGGTTGGCGACTTTTCTAGCAATCCAACATATAAAACGATAAAAGAAGGTTATGATAGTATTGCCTATGCTTTAGCAAGTCAGTATTTAGAAAATGATGGAGCTTGTATTTGGACAGAAAATAAATTACTCACATTTAATAGAGAGCATGCTAATAGTGCAACACATAAATATGAATTAGTTTTTTTAAATCTACCTACAAATCAAGTTTGGAATGTATATGCTAATACTATTATTTTGGGAATGCCTCGACAATCTTTAGAGTTGTTAGATCAAAATAATTTCTTTTTCAATTCTAATGAAAGAGAAAAATTAGATGAAAATATTCGCTCTGTAATTAAAGAGCCTGCATTTAAGATTCTTATGGGTTTTGAATATCCTTGGTGGAAAAAAGCATTAGATATAGATTCTGGACATTCTATTACCGATTTGCCAATGCGACAATGTTATTATTTTGGTACCGATGAAAATAATAATCATTCTATGCTTTTAGGAAGCTATGGAGATATGGAGACAGAAACTTTTTGGAAAGCATTATCAGATGATAAAGTTCTTTTTGAGGTGAGACCCACAAAATCTGCATCACTCTTGGAATTGGAAGAGCTAAATGATGTTCAAGCAACTGAAATGATGGTTAATGAATTAATGAATCAATTGAGGGAGTTGCATGGTCCAGATGTTGTTATCCCTGATCCATATGTTACTTGGTTCAAGGATTGGACAGATGCTCCTTTTGGAGCAGGTTATCATGCATGGAAAGCAGGTTTTTCGGTAAAACATGTAATGCCTTATATGAGAAAGCCTTTGGAAGATGAAACTATTCATATAATTGGAGAAGCATACTCGGATCAACAGGGTTGGGTTGAAGGAGCATTTTGTGAAGCAGAAAAAATGCTTCAAGAATATTTTGAAATGGAACGACCAACTTGGTTAAATCCGGATTATTATTTGGGGTGGTAGTTTTTTTGCATAAGGAGACAAAAAAAGGAAGCTGTTTTTATGACAGCCTCCTTTTTTATTGTATTTGCTTTTTTTGATTAATTTAATTTTTCAAAAATTCCTTTTTTGTTTTTTGTGTAAACTACACTTTTAAAATCAATTTTTTCAATATCATTTAATACATTCAAAGCTTCGTCTATATAGATGTCTTTTTGAAGCTCTTCATGCCAACGATCTCTTTTTTCTTTTAAAAGAGGGTCATTTTTGAATAACTCAACTTCAGAAGGAAGCGAATTAAAAACTAAATGATTGTTATAATCGGCTAAAGACTTAAATTTTCTCAATTTATTATCGATTATCTCCATCTTAATTTCGAATTTTTCTAAACTCAATTCAAAGTTGTTATCGTCTTTTCTTTCAAAAATCCATCTCGCATTTTCATCAATTAATTTGAAGTTTTCATTGTTCTTTATTCTTTCAATACTGTTTGAAATCACAGACTCAAATCCAGAAAAGATTGGTTTGTATGGTGCAGCATCAATTTTGTCCCATGGTAATGAATTTTCTTCATCTCTTTCTCCCATGTCTAAATAAGCAAAACGATCAGGGAAAACAATATCGCTCAAAACGCCTTCTCTTTGTGTAGATCCTCCGTTAATTCTATAAAACTTCTGAGTGGTCGTTTTTAAAGCTCCCAAATCTCCATAAGAATTACTTCTAACGAATTGATTTAAGTCTACAAGATTTTGAACAGTACCTTTTCCGTAGGTGTGTTTACTACCAACAACTAGACCTCTTTTATAATCTTGAATAGCTGCTGCAAAAATTTCTGAAGCAGAAGCAGAGAAATTATCTACCATTACAACAAGTGGACCTGTCCATTGAACGCTAGGGTCTTTGTCTGAAAGTATATCTTTTTTACTTCCTGAAGATTTTACTTGCACTATTGGACCTTGTTCAATAAATAAACCAGTCATGTTAACCACAGTTTCCAAAGAGCCACCACCATTACCTCTAAGATCCATGATGATGCCTTCTATGTTTTCTTTCTTCAATTTTTCAATTTCTATAGCAACATCTTTGTAAGCATCTCTTTTGTCTTTGTTGTCAAAACTGATATAGAATTTTGGTAAATAAATTACACCAAACTTTTTTCCATCTTTATCAACAACAGTAGATTTTGCAAAAGTTTCCTCTGTTTCTACTTCATCACGAATAATTGATATTACTTTTATTGAACCATCAACTTTTTTAACTGTTAAACGAACTTCAGTGCCTTTTGGTCCTTTAATTTTTTTAACGACATCATCAAGTCTCATTCCAGCTATATCTATTGGGTCTTCTTTAGCTTGTCCTACTTTTAAAATTACATCGCCAGATTCTAATTCTTTTCCTCTCCAAGCTGGACCACCTGAAATTAATTCAGAAATTTCAACTGCATCATTTTTCTTTTGTAAACGAGCACCAATTCCTTCAAATTTGCCACTCATGCTAATGTCGAACTTGTCTTTTTCTTCAGGAGAAAAATAGAATGTATGTGGGTCAAATTGTTCAACTACAGAGTTGATGAATATAGAGTACCAGTCATTGCTGTCTAATTCTTTTTCAATAAAATCAAAATAATCATCTAAAGATTTAAGAGAGCTTTCTCGTGCTTCTTTTTCAATTTCAGTAAAAGATCTCTCTTTGTATGAGCTGTCATTCTTTTTCTTGTCTTTCTCTAATTTTTCTTTGTCGATAATTGTAGAAAGTACAGATAATTTTAATTGACGTCTCCATCTATTCTTTAAATCCTTGTCATTTTTAGCATAAGGTTGGTTTTCATAATCTGTACTAATAGACTCGTCAATAGTAAAATCGAATGGTTTTGAGAGTATAGATTTGTATATAGATTTTGACTCGTTCACGCGTTTTATTAAACGGGTGTTTGTTAGATAGAAGAATGATAAATCTTTATTTTTTATCATATCATCAATTACAAATTTATATTGATCAAATTCTTTAATATCTGATTCTAGGAAAAATCTTTTTGTAGGATCAATCCCGTTAAGATATTTGTTGTAAACTCGTTTAGAGAAGTTGTCGTTAATTTCAACGGGACTATAATGTCCTTTTTCTAAGACGTAGGTCAGCAACTCTAATAGCAATTTGTCTTTTTCCGGATCTTCGGTTTTGGTAGTTGGAACAAAGCTCCATAGAACTGCAGATAAGGCAGTTACTAGCAAAATAACCTTATAATTTCTTCTCATAAAATCAACAATTTGGGTCATTAAAAAATTTTTTAACTAAGGTACATAAAATATCATGCCAATATTATGCAATGTACAATATATTTTTTTGAAATCATAATTTTTTTTATTTGATAAGGAAGATTTTTCGTTCCATTTAAATTATTTAAATTAGCAAAAAAAAATTCATGAATAAACCACTCATTTTGGTAACAAATGATGATAGTATTGTAGCTCCAGGAATTCGTTTTTTAATTAGTATTATGAAGGAAATTGGGGAGGTAGTTGTAGTTGCTCCGGATAGTCCACAAAGTGCTATGGGACATGCTATAACAATTAATAATACGTTGCATATTGACAGAGTAAATTTAGATAAAGATTTAGAGCATGAATACAGTTGTTCGGGGACTCCAGTAGATTGTGTGAAGATGGCAGTTCATGAAATTTTAGGACGTAAACCAGATTTATGTGTTTCGGGTATTAATCATGGTTCAAATTCTTCCATAAATGTAATCTATTCAGGTACTATGAGTGCGGCTGTTGAAGCCGGAATTGAAGGGATACCTGCTATTGGTTTTTCTCATTTAGATTATGGTTGGGGAACCGATTTTGAACCAATAAAAAAATATATTAAAAAAATAGCGTTAGAAGTTTTAGAACACGGACTCCCAGAAGGGGTTGTTTTAAATGTTAATTTTCCGAAAACAGATTCGGAGCCGATAAAGGGGATACAAGTCTGTCGTCAAGCGAAGGCTACCTGGGTTGAAAAATTTGATAAAAGAACAAATCCTCAAGGTAAAGAATATTACTGGTTATCGGGTGAATTTGTTAATTTAGATAAAGGGCAAGACACAGACGAATGGGCCTTGAAAAACAACTATGTTTCTGTTGTTCCAGTTCAATTTGACTTAACTGCGCATCATGCAATTCAAACACTTAATTCTTGGGATTTAAAATGAAAAAAACAGATTTGTTAATTGGTTTTCTAATAGGGTTATTAGGAGCTTTTTTGGGTACTTTTTTTGCTTTGCAATTTTTAACAGAACAAGGTTTTCTTGAGGGTTTTAAATTGATGAAGCAAGAAGGGACAATTGGGAAAGTAATTACTTTGGGAGCAATACCTAATTTGATTGTTTTTTTTATACTTTTAAAGAAGAACAAAGATTTAATGGCTCGAGGAATTGTTTTGTCTATGTTTCTTTTGACAATAATAACATTAGTTCTATAATATAAAATTGCAATTAAAAATACGTTTGAGAAGAACAAATTAAAGTTAATGAAATCAATACAAATAATGTGATAAATTGACTTAAAAATAACTTTTAAAAATATGAAAAAAACTGTTTTGTTTTTCTTTTTTTGCGTACTATTTTGTAGCGCACAAGAGACAACAAATAACAATAATAAAATAACAAAGATTGTTTTATTGCGTCATGCTGAAAAGGTAAAAGACGGAAGTAAAGATCCTGAATTGTCTGAAGAAGGCTTGATCAGAGCAGAAAGATTAAGTTTAATGTTGTCTGATTTTGCTATAGATAAATTATATGCCACAAATTATATAAGAACTAAAAAAACGTTAGGTATAATTTCTGAGAAAAAAAATATATCAATTACAAACTACAACCCAAAAGAAACGGATTTTGCAAAGAATTTAGTGAAAAATGAATTAGGTAAAACAGTTATAATTGTTGGTCATTCAAATACAATCCCAAAGCTTGTAAACGTATTAATAGGAAAAGATAAATATACTGATTTGCCTGAAAACGAATATGGAAAACTATGGGTTTTGACTTTTTTAAATGAAGAATTGGTGGACTGTAGTTTGTTTAATTTTTAGAATATAAAAATGAAGTATTATATAATAGCAGGAGAGGCTTCGGGCGATTTGCATGGTGCCAATTTAATGAAAGGTATTTTTAAAAATGATCCAAATGCCGATATAAGGTTTTGGGGTGGCGATTTAATGCAAAATGTGGGTGGTGTTTTGATTAAACATTATCGTGATTTAGCATTCATGGGCTTCTTAGAAGTTGCAATGAATTTGAAAACAATTTTAAATAATATTAAAATTTGTAAAAAGGACATTGAAGTTTTTCAACCTGATTTGATTGTTTTTATAGATTATCCAGGATTTAATATGAGAATTGCTACTTGGGCAAAAGAACGAGGAATTCCAACGCATTACTACATTTCTCCTCAAATTTGGGCTTGGAAAGAAAATAGGATTAAAGCAATTAAACGAGATGTTGACCATATGTATGTAATTCTTCCTTTTGAAAAGGATTTTTATGAGAAGAAGCATAATTTCCCTGTCAAATTTGTCGGACATCCATTAATTGATGCTATTCATGATAGAAAAAACGTCGATGAAACTGTTTTTAGAAAAGAATATCAATTAGACGAAAAACCAATTATTGCCCTTTTACCAGGAAGTAGGAAACAAGAAATTAATAAAATGCTTTCTGGAATGTTATCAGTTGTGGAATATTTTCCAGAATATCAATTTGTAATTGCAGGTGCGCCAAGTCAAGAATATTCTTTTTATGAACCTTTTTTGAGTAAAAAAAATGTACACTTTATTTCTAATAGAACCTATGATTTACTAAGTGTTTCTCATGCAGCATTAGTTACATCTGGAACAGCAACTCTTGAGACAGCCTTGTTCAAAGTCCCAGAAGTAGTTTGCTATAAAGGAAGTTGGCTTTCTTACCAAATTGCGAAACGAATCATTACCCTTAAATACATTTCTTTAGTTAATTTGATAATGGATAAAGAAGTAGTTACGGAACTTATTCAAGATAAATTTAATACAAAAAATATAAAAAATGAACTTCAAAAAATTCTTAATGGTGAAGATAGGAGCATAATGTTGCATCACTATGAAGCATTAGAACAAAAATTAGGAGGAAGTGGAGCGAGTGAGAAAACGGCACAATTAATTGTGTCATCATTAAAAAAATAATCTTATTTTCGCAATTAATCATTTTTGTTATGAGAAAAATTATATTTATCGTCTTAATAGCTTTCTTTTTTGTAAGTTGTAAAACGAGCGCAATTATGATTCAGAATAATGAAGAAATACAGGACGAAGCAGCTGGAGATTATGAAATTAATCTTGATGTTGCTTATAGAGATAGTATTTCTAAAGTGAAAAAAACACAACCCAAACAAGAAAAGACAGTTTTTTTAAAAAAACGATTGAAAGAAAAAGAGAAAGCACGCTTTAATGCTATTGTTGAGGATATTGACGAATTTTTAATACGTGCTAAAATTATTGATAGCGCTAAAACCTACGTGGGAACACCCTATCATTATGGTGGGATGAGTAAAAATGGAATTGATTGCTCTGCTTTAATATATAGAGTTTTTCAAAAAAATGATTTTTCAGTTCCTAGGACTTCAATTGCACAGAGCGAATTAGGAGAAAAAGTAAAACCTAAAAAAGCCGATATTGGAGATTTAATTTTTTTCAGAACAACCAGAAGAAAAAGAATATCTCATGTTGGAATAGTTGTAGAAAATCATAGTGGTGATATTAAGTTCATTCATGCATCATCGAGTAAGGGAGTAATGATTTCTTCGTTAGAGGAAGCTTATTTTAAGAAAAGATTCGTAAAAATTAAAAGATTAATATTATAATAGGTTTGAAAAAAATACTATTCTTTATAATTGTAATAAGTATTGTAAGTTGTAAAACTCAATCCAACATTGTAACTTCAAAAAAAGAAGCAAAAGCAAAGGGGATTTATAGTTACACTACAAATGACAAAGTTAAGGTTGTTAAGGCAGAAAGAATAAAAAAAACGAATAACACTGTTTCACTTGAAACAGAAAATAAAAGAGCAGAAAAAAAAATCTATCCAAATAGTTCTAATAATCTTGCGTTAGATATTGTTGATTCAGCTCGAGAAAATTTAGGTGTTAAATATAGAACTGGAGGAACTACAAGGAAAGGAATGGATTGTTCAGGTTTAGTTTTCAGTACTTTTGGGAATTATGATATTTCTTTGCCTAGAACTTCAATAGACATGTCAAGGCATGGAGAAGAAATTAAAAGAGATGAAGCACAACCAGGCGATTTGATATTTTTCAAGACAAACGGGCGTAGTGTCATAAACCATGTCGGAATAATTACTCAAATTAGAGAAGATGGCGAAATTGAATTTATCCATTCATCAACTAAACAAGGAGTGATAATTTCTTCAACAGCAGATCATTATTATTCTAAAACATTTGCTCAAGTTAATCGTGTTCTGACAAATTAATCTATCACTCTAACTACAATGAATGTTTTAAAATACCCTATAATCACAATTACAATAGGTTTTGTTTTGGGTATTTTAGCAAATTATTTCTTTAAACCATCATTTAGATATATTATAATCTCGATAGTACTCATTTTGAGTGTTTTTGTTTTTGCTTTTTTTAGGGCTAGAAAAAAACTTTTTCAGGATGTTTTTTTTGGTATAGTTGGGTATTTTTTAGTTATTACTTTAGGTATATTGACTCATTATTTTCATATTGATTTGAATTATGAAAATCATTATTCAAAAGTAATGATGAATGAGAAAAATGTATTTTTGGGAACAATATCATCAATTGTTAAGCCAAATGAAAAATACAATAAATATGTTCTCGATTTAGAAAAATGTGATGACAATGGTGTGATAGGGAAAATACTTTTATATTATTCTAAGGAAGATTCTATTGTTTTGCCTGTAGGTCAAAGGCTTTTTTTTTATAAAAAGTTGCATGCAATACCAAAAGCATTTAATCCCAATCAGTTTGATTATTCTAAATATTTAGAGAAACAGAATATCTATCATCAGGTTTTTTGTCACAAAGGAGATATTAAAAAAGTAGAAGTTAAAAATAACATAGGTCATTTCTTCTATGAATTAAGAAAAAAGTTAAAAACCAGTTTTTCAATCCATCAATTCACACCAAAAACAAGAGCAATTTTAGAAGCTTTATTACTAGGCAATAGAAGCGACATGGATAAAGAAACGATGAATAACTATGCTAAAGCTGGTGTTATTCATATTTTGGCTATTTCTGGGCTTCATATAGGTATTCTTTTTGTTATTTCATCGAGTTTATTAAATCCACTTGATAAAAAAAAGTATGGAAGTATCTTTAAATTAGTAATCATTATTACTTTTCTTTGGTTTTTTGCTATCATTACTGGTTTCTCAGCCTCAGTAGCTAGAGCTGTTACATTGTTTACCTTTATAAGTATTGGTAAATATTTTAATCAACAGCAAGATATTTATAACGGAGTTGCTGTTTCTGCTTTAATTTTATTAATGATTCAGCCTAATTTCATATTTGATATTGGTTTTCAGTTAAGCTATGCAGCAGTATTGTCAATTTTATTATTTCAACCTTTTTACGAGAGATTTTACTTCTCAAAAAATAAAATAGCAGTATATTTTGTAGATATTGTTTTAGTTTCTTTAGCGGCTCAAATTGGTGTGCTACCTTTAAGTTTGTACTATTTTAACCAATTGCCATTACTTTTTTTGTTTGCTAACCTACTTGTAATTCCGTTGTCTAGTTCTGTTTTAGTACTTGGTGTAATTACGCTGATTTTTAATTTTGTCTTTCAACCCGTAGCAATATTGATAGGGAAATTTTTAGTAGTTCTTGTTGGTTTAATGAACAATTATGTTGCCTATGTGTCTAAAATTGAAGGAGGTATTGTAACGAATATTGCCTTTACTGAGAGTTTGGTTCTTTTTCTGTATTTACTCATTGTTGCTTTTATCTTTTGGGTCTATAATAGAGAATGGTATGCTTTTCGTAATACTATTTTAAGTTTATTATTGTTTCAAATAGCATATGTAATTATCAAAAAAAATGAAAATGGTTATGATGAATTTTTGGTGTTTAACAGCAAAAAAAGTATTATCGTAATAAAACAAAAAAATGAGGTTATATTCTTAACAGATGAAGAACAGAAAAATAGGATTCTAATGGATGATTATATTCAAAACACTTTTATAGATTCTGTAAATATTGAACCTTTGCAAAACACCATTTTTTTTCATAAAAAAAGAATTCTAATAGTTGATAGTAGTGCTATATATAAAATTAGTAAAAAACCAGATATAATTGTTTTAACACAAAGTCCAAAGATTAATTTAGAACGACTTATTAAAGAAAATAATCCAGATATTATAGTAGCAGATAACAGTAATCCTTTTTATAAGATTAATGAGTGGAAAGCAACTTGTAGACAAGAAAAAATCCCTTTCCATGCAACAGCAGAAAAGGGATTTTATAGACTAAAATAATTTTACTTCTTTTTTGAAACAATTTGGTCTGCAACTGCTATCCATTTTTCAGAACCACCAGCTACATAACCAGTACTGCCTAATCCATTAAGATTCATTTTTCCTTCTTTTCCTTTTTCTGGAGAAACAAACCAAACTGTAGGATATCCTCTCACTTGAAACATATTTTGTAATTGTGCATTTTGCGCTTTTATATTGGGGTCTTGTGCTGTTCTTCTAGGGAAATCTAATTCAACAAGAATAACATTGTCATTTGCCCATTTCTCAAATTCAGTCGTTTTTAAAACTTCTTTTTGTAAACGAATACACCAGCCGCACCAGTCTGAGCCAGTAAAGAACAGTAACATAGGTTTTTTCTCTTTTATGGCTAGATCTGAAGCTTTACTCATGTCGGTGTGCCAAGTAAGTTCCTGAGCATTACTTATACCAAAACTGATTAGAAATAGAAATAAAAATAGTTTTTTCATTTTTCTTTAATAATTAAATGTTGTTACAAATTTAGGCAAAAAGAGTGCCATTATTTGTTTGTTATCTAACACCATGCATTAGTTTTTTAATAACTGGAGTCATTAAGATTGAGAATAGTCCAACAATAACAGAAACAATTGTTAACATCCAAAAGAAGTAACTTAGACCATGTTCGTTAGCAATTTTATCAATGTTTTCTCCAAATTTACCAGCTCCTTTCATTCCGATTGCAACAGCCAAGTACCAAACTCCAAACATAAAAGCAATCATTCTTGCAGGAACTAACTTACTCACATAGGATAATCCAACTGGAGAGATACATAATTCACCCATTGTGTGGAATAAATAAACAAGTACTAACCAAATCATACTCACAGAAGCTGTTTTTGCACCTGGTTCAATTCCTGTAGCTCCAATTGCAACGCAAGCCATTCCTAGAGCTAATAATCCCATTCCAATTCCATATTTCATGTTTGCATTTGGATTGTATTTACTTTCCCACCATTTAGAAAATAATGGAGCGAGTGCGATAATGAATAATGAATTTAAAGTAGAGAACCATGTTGCAGGTACTTCTGTTACACCTTCAGTAACTTTTTCAATTTTAAGCATTTCTAAAGTTGCGTCAGATAGATTAATAAATCCAGCAGTATAGAAATCTTTAAGTAACATCCAAATTGCAATACTCCAAATAATCACAAAACTAGTTGCCAAAATAAGGTTTGCTACTGCATAGTTTTTGAAAGTTTGTTTGAATAATAAATATAAAACCCAAGTAATTATTGCTAAAGGAACTACTGTTATAAGTGAATTTACAATTAAGAAAAAAGTACTCCAGCTACCTTCTAATACTCTATCGGTATAATCACTTGCAAATATTGTTAAAGAGTTTGGTGATTGTTCAAAAATAGCCCAAAAGAAGATTGTTAAAAATGCAAAGAATGTTACTGCAATCATTTTCTCTCTTGTTATTTGAGAATAACGAAACAAACGACTAACTAATAATACAACAAATAAAGCAAGTGCTGATAAAATGGCAATATTATTTCCGTTTTCACCTAAAAAGCTAAAAATATCAACTGTTCCTCCTGAAATTTTTGAAGCTGGATCATTAATAATCCATAACAAGCCTAAAAGTGAAGAAACACCAATTAAAACTAAATCAACAGTTGTAAACGGATTTCTTTTGTCGGTATCTCCACTTGCTGCTTTAGCTTTACTTTCTGCTGTTGGTTTTAGTCCAATATCTCCAAATATATTTTGAGATAACCAAAATTGTAACATTCCGAAGAACATGAAAATTCCTGCTAACCCAAAACCATAACTCCATCCTACTTTTTCACCTAAATAACCGCAAAGTAAAATCCCAAAGAATGCTCCAGCATTTACTCCCATATAAAAAAGTGTATAAGCCCCATCTTTTTTCTCAGGTCTGTCTTTGTACATTTCAGAAATTATCGATGTCATGTTTGGTTTAAAGAACCCATTACCAAAAACTAACAAAATTAACCCTAAGTAAATAGAAAACTCGGTTTCAACCGCCATGGATGCGTGCCCTAATGTCATTAATACAGCACCAACAACAACTGCCCATCTAAAACCAATTATTTTATCAGCAAAATATCCCCCTAGCATTGTAGATAAATATACTAAACCTACATAAGAACCGAAAAGAGCTGATGCATTTTCTCTTGTCCATTCCCAACCTCCATCGGTAAAAGAAGCGGTTAAGAATAAAATTAACAATGAACGCATTCCGTAAAATGAAAAACGTTCCCACATTTCAGTGAAAAACAATACAAACAACCCCGCTGGGTGACCTAAAACAGGATTTTTAAAAAATTGATCTGTTGAATTTTGACTCATAATAATTAATTGTTTAATTCTTTATCTACTCCGTGCATTAATTTCTTAATTACAGGTGACAATACTAATAAAATTGTTCCAAAGATAATTCCAGTATAAAATAAATATTCAAATAATTTCAAATAACTTGCCTTTGCAATGTTCAAATCAGGAGCTAATCCGTTTGATGTATCTATAGAAGCAATATTGGCTAAAACTGAAGCAATAAACTCTGAACTTGCTGTTGCTAGGAACCAAACTCCCATCATGAATCCGACTATTTTTTTCGGTGATAATTTGGTTACGGCAGATAAACCTACTGGAGATAAACATAATTCTCCACTTGAATGAAGTAAGTAGGCAAATATTAACCAAAAAGCAGCTACTTTACCTGTTCCAGAAATATTAATTCCATAAACTAAAGCTCCAAAGCCTAAACCTACTAATAGTAATGCTATGGAAAACTTTACAGCTGTATTAGGATTGTATTTTCCCATTTTTACCCATAACCAAGCAAAGACTGGTGCTAAAAGAATAATAAAAAGCGCATTAAAACTTAAGAATTGTCCTGCGGATAATTCAAAACCAAAAATAGATCTATCAAGTGCTCTGGCAGCAAATAAATTCATCGAAGTATAAGCTTGTTCAAAAAGAGCCCAAAAAACGATAGTGAAAATAATAAGTATTGTTAATGCGATTAATTGATCGCGTGATTTTCCATCTAACTTTGTTATAGCATAATAAGCAATATAGATAAAGGATGCTGCTCCTGCAATTTTAAGCGACCAAGAAACTGCTTCATGATTTTGAACCATTAACCAAAACAAAACAGTTGAAGTGATGCTAAAAAAATAAATGAGCCACTCATTTTTCAAACCAAATGATTTTTTTTCTAAAAACTCAGGATTTGAAGACTCACCTTTACCCATTAAAAGTTTTTTTCCGTAGATGAATGTAGAAAGTCCTAAAACCATACCAATTCCAGCAGCTCCAAAACCGTAGCTCCAACCATAAGTTTCTCCTAACCAAGCACACAAAATTGTTGAAATAAAGGATCCTAAATTAATTCCCATATAGAACAAGGTAAATCCAGAATCACGACGTTTATCTCCTACATTATAAAGTTCTCCTACTAATGATGATATGTTGGCTTTTAAAAATCCAACTCCTAATATTATTAATGCTAAAGAGAAATAAAATATTTGTAAAGCAAATTCATCACGAGTGATTTCTCCTGTCATTGATTTTGTTGCTGCATTTCCTTCAAAAGCCATTCCTAAATGGCCTAATACCAACATGATGCCTCCAAAAACAATTGCTTTTCTAAAGCCTAAATATTTATCGGCAATAAAGCCACCTATAACTGGTACTGCATATACTAATGCTGCATAACTCCCAATGGTTAAATTGCCAACACTATCAGTAAATAAGTGATATTGTGTTAAATAAAAAATTAATAAAGCTTTCATCCCATAAAACGAGAAGCGCTCCCACATTTCGGTAAAAAATAAAATGAATAGCCCTCTTGGGTGACCAAAAAAAGTTTTCTCTTCAATTAATTTGTTATTCATGTTTTTATAATTTTATTTTTAAATTAATGAACATTACCCATCAATTTTTTCATCAAGGGAGAAAAAATTAGCACAATTAGTCCAGCTCCGATTGCATATTTTGAGATTAAATCAAATCCGTTTGTATAAATTGATAATGTTTGAAGTCCACCAACGTTAGTATCTGTACTTTCGACAGCTAATTGTTCCGATATAAAACCAACAATTTGAAACGCATAGGCAGAGGAAAGAAACCAAATCCCCATCATAAAAGCTACAATACGTTTCGGAGATAAATCGGTTATTTTTGATAATCCAACAGGTGACATGAATAATTCTCCAATAGATATAATAAAATACATAACCAAAAGGTAAGTAAAAGGAACCATACCATTCTCGTCTGCACTTCCACCACTTAAAGAAAGGACATAAAAACTTAATCCAGCAAGAACCAATCCAAAACCAAATTTATAAGGAGTTCTTGGGTTTAATTTTTTCTTTGATAAATATGCCCAAAGTAAAGAAATAGGGATGGATAATATAATGATGACTAATGAGTTTAAAGCGTTCGTTTGACTCGCATTCATTATTCCATTTAAGTTAACATTTCTGTCTGCAAATAAGGTGATTACACTTCCAGATAATTCATGGAAACCCCAAAATAGAGTCATGAAAAAAGTGATTAGTATAGCCATTATTAGTTTTTTTCTTTCATCTGAAGTAGCGTTTTTAAGAATTGTGGCCAAGTAGATAAAAATTAGAACACCTATCACTTTGAACAAAACATTAACTATATTTTGGTTACCAAGGAATGAATCTTCTGAGCCAATAGATTTATAGCTAGCTAAAAGAAAGGCAATTACGGGAGCACATAAAAAAGCGACTATAGGGATGAACGTTTTTTGCGGAATTCCGATGATTTTCTTTTCATAAACAGCCAAGTTTGGAGGCAATCCTTTATCGCCAAACACATTTTTCTTTATTCCACTCCAAAAGAAAAGTAAACCAGCTAACATACCTATTCCAGCTAGTCCAAAACCATAATGCCAACCATAGCTTTGACCAAGCCAACCACAAAGTAAAGGTGCTGCAAACCCACCAATGTTAATTCCCATATAGAAAATGGTAAATCCAGAGTCTTTTCTTTTATCTCCGTTTTCGTAAAGAGACCCAACAAATGTTGAAATATTAGGTTTGAAAAAACCATTACCTACGACTATAAAAGCTAATGCAAGAAAAAAAGCAATTTCATTTTCAATAGCTAGTACGAAATGCCCTAATGACATTAATGCACCTCCTAAGAAAATGGAACTGCGCATTCCTAATATTTTATCTGAAATTCGACCTCCAATAACAGTAGAAGCATATACAAGAGATCCATAGGATGCATAGACAGCAGCAGCAGCCACGTCTTTTTCGGCTAGTGCTTTAAAAATTTCATTAACCATGTAAAGCATTAATAATGCTCTCATACCATAGAAACTAAATCGCTCCCATAATTCTGCAAAGAATAAATAAAACAATCCTTTAGGATGCCCAAAAAGTTCTTGTTGTTGTGTTGCTGTAGAATTCATATTATAGTTTTTCTAAAATGAAGTTTGTCATTTTTGTGTACAATTGAAGCCTTGTTTTTCCACCATAAATACCATGGTTTTTATCAGGATAAATAGCCCAGTCAAATTGTTTGTTTGCTTGAACAAGTGCTTCTACCATTTTCATTGTGTTTTGAACATGTACATTGTCATCGGCAGTTCCGTGAATTAAAAGATAGTTTCCTTTTAATTTTTCAACATGATTTATTGGTGAATTTTGGTCATAGCCGCTAGGGTTTTCTTGTGGTGTTTGCATATATCTTTCAGTATAAATACTGTCATAAAATCTCCAGCTAGTAACAGGAGCAACAGCAATAGCGGTTTTAAAAATATCTGCTCCTTGAAAAATGCAGTTAGAAGACATAAAACCACCATAGCTCCAACCAAAAATTCCAATTCTAGAAGCGTCAACATAAGGGTAGTTACCAATTACCTTTGCAGCGTCAATTTGATCTTCTACTTCATATTTACCTAATTCTTTGTAGGTGCATTTTTTAAATTTTGCCCCTTTAAATCCAGTACCTCTTCCGTCAACACAAACTACGATATAATCTTTTTGTGCTAACATGTAATACCAATAATCGTTGTATGAATTCCAATTGTTTGCGACAGATTGCGAACCTGGTCCAGAATATTGATACATGAAGACAGGATATTTTTTAGAAGGATCGAAATTTTTTGGTTTTATCATCCATGCGTTTAAATCGTGTCCTTTTTCAGTAGTGAGAGTGAAAAATTCTTTTGGAGCTACATTATATTTTGCTAATTTTTCTTCAGCAGCTTCGTTAGTAACAATTTCTTTAATAGTTTTTCCAGTACTTGATTCGTTTAAGGTGTAGTGTGGAGCATTTATAGCGCTAGAGAAATTATTGATAAAATATTGGAAATTCGGACTAAAAATTGCGTTGTTAGTTCCTGTTTTAGTAGATAGTCTCGTTTTTGATTTTCCATTAATTTTAATAGAATAAACATCTCTATTTATAGAACCATTTTCTGTAGATTGATAATAAATAGTTTTGTTTTTTTCATCAAAACCATAATAGTTTGTTACTTCCCAGTTTCCAGAAGTAATTTGTTTTTTTAGTTTACCTGTTTTTTCATAATGGTAGATATGGTTATAACCATCTTTTTCTGAAGTCCAAATGAAACTATTATCATCTAAGAATGTAAGGTTATCAGTAACATCAATATATGCATTGTCTTTTTCATTTAAAACAATTTGAGCTACTCCAGAATTTGCATCTATAAAATGTAAATCTAAATTGTTTTGATGACGATTCATTACTTGCGCACTAAGAACGTTTGCGTCATTAGTCCATTTGATTCTTGGGATATAGAAATCGTTGTAGTTCCCAAGATTAATTTTTTTAGTAACGTTTGTTTTTAAGTCATAAATATGTAACGATACAATAGCATTTTTTTCTCCAGCTTTGGGATATTTAAAAACATATTGAGAAGGATATAATCCTTCATTATACATGTCCATTGAAAATTCTGGAACTTCAGTTTCATCAAAACGAATGAAAGCAATTTTATCGCCAGTACTGTTCCAATCATAAGCTTTTACAAACGCAAATTCTTCTTCATAAACCCAATCAGTTATTCCGTTAATGATTGCATTTTTTCTGCCGTCATTAGTAATTTGTAAATGGGTTTTTGAAAGCACATCATATACATATAAATTGTTTTCAAAGGCATATGCTATTTTTGAGCCGTCAGCAGAAAATGTAGGCTCTTGAATTTGTTTGTCTGTAAATTTGTTTAACTCTTTTGATGTTATATCATATACAAAATAATCTGCAGTGAAAGAATGTCTAAAAATAGGTTTAGAATTGGTAGCAAGTAGTATTTTGTTTTCCGCTTTGTTAAAAGTATAACTGTCGATCGTTTGTAATTGAGGATGATTTTTTGTGTCAATTAAATTACTAACTTTTTCAAGGGTTTTGAAATCGAATAAATCAATTTGCATTGTTCTAGTTTGCCAATCTGAATTTAAGATTGTATATTGATTTGTGTTTTTCATGGCATGAAGTTCGTCCATTTCGGAGGTTCTAAAAGCTCCAGACCAAATCTCTTCAAGGGTGATTTTTTTTTGCGCAGTAACTGAAAAAGAAGTTACTAACAAGAAAAATGCGGTAAAATTCTTTAATAACATAGTTGGTTTTTTTAATTAAAAACCCCCAATAATATGAATTTTTTGCGACATATCCATCAACTTTAACTTATTTTGGTCGCTATATATTTTTTTTATACATTTATAGAATAAACTACCTGCTATTATCTTATATGGTTAAATTTTACAATTTAATTCTTTTTTTATTATTTCTGAGTACTTCCCTAATTCAAGGGCAGCAGTATAATTTTGAAATAATTAATCAAGAAAGAGGTTTTCCGTCATCATCTGTCAACAAGATTTTTAAGAATTTTGACGGGTTGCTTTGGTATGGAACAAATGGAGCAGGATTAGTTCGTTATGATGGTAATAGTTTCACCCATTATAATAGCTTTGGAAATTCTGAAAATCTTTTTATCACCGATATCATTGAAGATAAGAATCATAACCTTATTCTAACCACAAGATATAAAGGTATGTTTGTTTTTGATGGGAAGAAAATAATAAAAAGTATTCCTTATCAAACGTACAATAATCAATTTGATATTGTTCAAAAAATGGTGAAGGTTGGGGATAAGATTTATGGAGTGTCTCAGAATAGAATTTACGTTGTAAATGATAACATGACTATTACTCCAGTTCTTACTATTTTTAATAAGAATATCCAAAACATAAATTCAATCGCATCAGTTGGGACTGATAGTTTTATTGTTGCAACAGATGATGGGTTATTTCAATACTGGAAAGGTGAGTTTTTACAGATAGATTTTGCAGGTGATGAAATTTGTTTGTCTGATAATAATCAGAGTTTCTACTATGTTGGTGATAAAAAAGGTAATATTTATATAATTCAATTTAGTAAGAATAGATATGCCTATAAGAGGCTTGTTACTACACTTCGAAAGGATGGTAATGAGGCTTTCGATATTAATAACATTTATAGAGTAAGTTCGGGTGATATTTGGGTTACTAGTAGAGGTTTTGAGGGTATTGGTGTTGTCTATAAAAATGGTAATCACTTGGTTATTGATAAAAAAAATGGCTTTCCTAGAACAGAAATAAATACAATTTTTGTAGATAATAATAGGTTACTTATTGGTTCAAATTCTTTAGGGGTAATCCAATTTAACGACCAAAGTTTTGTTAATTATAATGAATCACCAGAGTTAAGTTCAAAATCAATTAGTGCTGTTTTAGAAAAGGATGAAGATTTATTTGTTTACAGTGTAGATTATGGATTGTCTCAATTTAGAAAAGAAGGTTTTTTTGCATTGAAGTTTGTAAAAAAAGTGCCTTTTAATGAAAGGATAAATACATTAAAAAAAACAAATAAAGGTGAAGTGTTAATAGGTTCAGATATAGGGCTTTATACTTTTGTTGATGATGTTTTAGAAAATGTAATTCCAAATATAAAGGTTGTAGATATAAAACAAGACGATCAACAGCGGTTCTGGATATGCACAAAAGAGAATGGACTTTTAATTACAAATTCTAGTTTTAAAATAGAATATCGTCTTTTTGCTAATGAAGGAACTAGACTTTGTTACAATTCAATGCAAGTTAATGATCATCTTTGGTATGTTGCCACTTCTTCTGGGCTTATTGAGGTTGAGGAAAAAGGAGGAGTTTTTATTGCAAGAGATAAATTAATTGATGATTTATTGTTTTTAGCGACAAAAGATAAATATAATACTATTTGGTATTCTGGAACAAACATGATTTATTCCATAAATGAAGGAAAAGTAAAGATTTTTGGAACTAAAGACGGTTTGTCTTCTACTTTGGTTTATACTTTAACTGGTATTGGGAATACAGTTTTAATTGGGTCAAATTTTGGACTAGAAAAGATAACTTCAGATAAAAGTGGAAATATTTTTAACATAGAGAGTTTGAATGCGACTAATATGTTCGATGGTGTAGAGACTAATTATAAATCGGATTTTATAGATAAAAGTGGTAATATTTATTTTGGAACAGTTAAAGGGCTCTATAAGTTTTATTTTAAAAATAAAAGTACAAAAAGAGAAGGACCTATTTTTATAACTAAGTTATTAGTAAATAATAAGGACTGGGAAACTAAAGGGAATAAATATTTTAATGTTCCAGAAGAGAACACTTCTTTTGGGCACAATGAGAATACTTTAACATTTCAAATTGGACAAATAAATAATTCTTTACTTCAAAATAATTATTATTCCTGTAAGTTAAAAGGATTAAATAATTTATGGACAAAACCCTCCAAAAATAAAGAGATAAGTTATCATAACCTTCCTCCTGGTAGTTATACTTTTTTGGTTAAAGAGGTGGATGTGTTAGGAAATGAATTGGGAAATTCGACGAGTTATTCATTTAGTATAAATCCACCTTTCTATGCTTCTTGGTGGTTCGTTTTTCTATTGTGTTCTTTGATTGTAATAGCATTTAATTATTTGGTTAGAGATTCGTCTAAATACAATAAGGATTTTGTAAAAAACATTTCAGAAAATGAAATGCAATCCGATTTAAAAAGTTATTTTCTCTACATAGGAATAATTATAATATTTACACAATTGGCTTACTTTATTTTTGAGATTTATAATGAAAATGAGTTGATTGTGAAAACGATATTAGGTTTTTGTTCTTTGTTTTTATATTTTCTATCCTATGTTAAACAAATAAGACTAAATCTAGAAAAAATATTTACAGTTTTCTTTGTTATAATTACTATTATCGTTTTTACCAATTTAATATATTCAGAAATAACCTTTATCAATTTTTCAGAATTTTTATTATTGATTTTTTTCTCCTACAATGTTTTTAAAAAATTTAGTAATTATATTATTTATACTTTAATTGTAATTGCTGCGTTACTTTATTTTTTCGTAATTCAAGCGGAAAATAAAGGGCTGTTTATACAATTAATAAGTGCAACGTTTGTTATTCTCATAATTAATTTTTCAAGAAGAATCAATTTTTTAAATACACATGACAGATTAGTTTTTACCAATAATATTATTAATCAATCGAACTCCATTACAATTGCTTGTGATAGATATGGAAATGTGGTTTTTTGTAGTGATTCTGTTCAAAGAGTACTAGGTTTTAATGTAGAAGAAGTTATGGGCGATGGCTTTTGGAAATTAACAGAAGACAGTGAGTTTGAGAAAATCGATTATAACAATAAGTTTAAACCTAACACAGTTCATGTAAGAAAACTAAAAACAAGCTCTGGAGATAATAAATTTGTGCAATGGAGTGATTTTAAATACTCAGACAATTTATTTATTGCTACAGGTCATGATGTAACACAAAAAATCATTGCAGAAAAAGAGTATCAAACTTTAATTCAAAATGCACCCGATATTATTTATGATGCAAATAGTGATGGGATTATAACATTAATAAACGATGCTGTTAAAAGAATTTTAGGGTATGAACAGCACGAAGTGATAGGGAAGCACTTCACAGACTTCTTAACAGCTGAGGAAAAAGAAAGAGCGACTGCCTTTTTTTATAAAAAAGGTGAAAATCCAATAGATTATTCTACATATATAGTTCCAATGAATCACAAGAACGGAGATTCATTATGGTTTTCTTTAAAAGTTAGGGTAAAATATGATTTGGAAAATAATGTTTCAGGCTTGTCTTGTATTTTAAGAGATATAACCAGTACTAAAAAACTGGAAGAGCAAATAATATATAAAAACAACATTTTGACACAATTGTCAAAATATACTAATATATTAATTCAGAAAGAAAATATTGATGATATATTTGATAGTACGTTGGGAAATTTAACCAAAGCTATTCAAGCAGATAGAGTTTCTTTTAATGATTTTGACGCTAAAAATAATGTAGTTAATCAAAAATTTGAATGGTTTGCCAAAGAAGAAAAGTTAATCGTGAATAATCCTAGTTTTCAAAACATAGATATTAATTCATGTCCAGAAATGTTTGAGGCAGTTTTAAAAAACGAGTCTTTTTGTATGGATATAGAAAATATTTTAGAGACAAATTTTAAAGAGTTAATCAAGGAAAGAGGCACTAGATCTATGCTTTTAGTTCCAGTCTATCATATAGATAAATTAATTGGATATCTAGAATTTGATAGTTTTAATAAGTTAAGAGAATGGGATAAAGAAGAAATAATAATTTTAGAAACATTAGCTAATAACATTGCAACATCAATAATAAGAATAAGAAACGAAAAAGCGCTACAAGAAAGCGAAGAGAAATTTAAGTTGTTGGCAAATAATATACCAGGAGCTGTTTATTTGGTAAAATATGATGAAAAAAGAACAAAAATATTTCTGAATAATGAGATAGAAAAACTTACGGGTTATTCAATGTCCGATTTTTTTGAAGGTCGTGTAGGGTTAGTCGATTTGTATCACCCTGAAGATAAGTTTAAAGCCATGCAGGAAGTTCAGGAAGCCATAAAAAATCAGAAACCATTTTTGTTAACCTCAAGGTTAGTTAAAAAAGATGGAACAATAATTTGGGTAGAAGAACACGGTGAAGGGATATTAGTAGACGGTAAAACGGAGTACTTGGAAGGTGTTTTAATAGATGTTACTGAAAAGAAAAAAGTAGAGGGGGCAATTTTAGCAAGAGAATTAGCAGAAACGTCAAACAAAGCAAAATCAGAATTTTTGGCAAATATGAGTCATGAAATTCGAACACCTTTAAATGGAATTATTGGTTTTAGTAAGTTGTTGTTAAACACAAGTATCACAGAAATTCAACAACAATATTTACAAACGGTAAATCAGTCTGCAGAATCGCTTTTAGATGTTGTAAACGATGTTTTAGACTTGTCTAAAATTGAAGCTGGAAAACTTTCTTTACATGAAAGTAAAACAAATTTACATAATATAATTAATCAATCTGTCGATATGGTTAAATATACTGCACATCAGAAGAATATCGAGATTATTGTAGATGTTCAAGACGGTATCGAATGTACTATATGGGCAGATGAAGTAAGATTGAAACAAATTTTGCAAAACCTATTGAGTAATGCAGTTAAATTTACTTTAAAAGGACAAATAGTATTTAATGTGTCTGCTAGAAAAACAGAGGAAGGAAGATCTGTAATCAATTTTCAAGTGAGAGATACAGGAATAGGAATAAAATCTGAAAATAGAGATAAGATTTTAGAAGCATTCTCGCAAGAAGATAGTTCAACAACTAGAAATTTCGGAGGAACAGGATTAGGGCTTTCTATAACGAATAGTTTGCTGAAGCTAATGAATAGTCAGTTAAAAATAGAAAGTGAAATCAAGAGAGGAAGTACTTTTGAATTTGAAATTGAAATGAAAACATCACCATGTGAGAGTCATGCAGTTTTATATAATAACAAATTTACAAAAGCATTAATTGTAGAAGATAATGAATTAGTGTGCGATGTTATAGAAAGAATGTTTTTAAGTTTAAAAGTGCCAAGTGTTAAAATAACATCTAAAAATAAAATAGTTGAGTTAATAAAAGAAGAAAAAGAATATGATTTAATTTTAGTTGACTATGAATTTTTATCTAAAAGAGTAGTTTTGGAAATTATCGAAATTGTTAGTGTTAGAAAAAAAACACATTTATTAATAATGCAAAATTCAACGTCAGACTTTATTGCAAATAAAAGTTTAGCAAATGTTCAAAATATTATAAAGCCATTAAAAATTCAGGTTCTTCAGAATTACTTAAACAAAATCAATAATCCAACAAAGAAAAACGTGAAAGAAACTCTTTTGCAACCAAATGATAAAACTCAAAAAGTAAAAATATTAATAGTTGAAGACAATAAAGTAAATATGTTGTTAACAAAAACTTTGGTTGCCAAAAACTTTCAAAACACAACAATCTATGAGGCTACAAATGGACTCGAAGCTGTTGAGATTTTTAAAAATGTGAATCCAGATATTATTCTAATGGATATTCAAATGCCAGTAATGAATGGTTATGAAGCAACAGAAGCGATTAGAAACATAAATTCAGAAATTATAATAATAGCTTTGACTGCTGGGGTTATAACTGGTGAAAAAGAAAAGTGTTTAGATTTAGGCATGAACGACTTTATTTTAAAACCCATAGATAAACAACATTTCGAAATTGCATTAATAAAATGGATTAATGCAGTTCGAAAAATATCTGTTTAGTATCTTTGCAAACTTATTAAGAAAGTAGAATTTATGATTCAAAACATTAAAGGTTTCTCTAAATTATCAAAAGAAGAGAAAGTAGAATGGATAACCAATGCCTATTTTTCTAATCCAATAGCTGCGAAGGAAATAGTAAATCAATATTGGAATACCAATGAAAGTTTGCAAAAACTACATGATGAGTTTATAGAAAACACAATAACAAATTTCTATTTGCCTTTTGGGGTGGCTCCAAACTTTTTAATTAATGATAAAAGTTATACAATCCCAATGGCAATAGAAGAGAGTTCTGTTGTTGCTGCCGCTTCAAAAGCTGCTAAATTTTGGAGTGAAAGAGGAGGGTTTAAAGCATCGGTAATTAACACCGAAAAAATAGGACAAGTGCATTTCTTTTTTAATGGTGAGCCAGAAAAATTGGAATCATTTTTTAAGAATATTAAATCAAAATTTTTCACAGAAACAGCAAGTTTCACAAAGAACATGCAACAAAGAGGTGGAGGAATTTTAGATATAGAATTAAAAAACAAAACCAAAGAACTAAAAAATTATTATCAACTACATGCTACTTTTAATACAAAAGATAGTATGGGTGCAAATTTCATTAATACTTGTTTAGAGCAATTTGCAAAAACATTAGAGAACGAAGCTCAAGACTACCAAGAATTTAATGAACAAGAAAAAAATATTCAAATAATAATGAGTATTTTGAGTAACTATGTGCCAAATTGTATAGTGAGAGCAGAAGTGTCATGTCCTGTTTCTCAAATGAGCGAAACACCATCAATCGATTCCAAAGAGTTTGCAGAAAAATTTGTAAACGCAGTTAAAATAGCAGAAATCGAGCCATATAGAGCTGTAACACATAATAAAGGAATCATGAATGGGATAGATGCTGTAGTACTAGCTACTGGAAACGATTTTAGAGCGGTGGAAGCAGGAATTCATGCCTATGCAAGCAAAACAGGTCAGTATAGTAGTCTTTCTCATGCCAAAATAGAAAATGACATATTCACTTTTTGGATAGAAATACCTTTAGCGCTGGGCACAATTGGAGGATTAACGTCTTTGCATCCGTTAGTTAAATTTTCTTTAGAAATGTTAGGGAATCCAAGTGCAGAAGAACTAATGAAAATAGTAGCAGTTACAGGATTGGCACAAAATTTTGCTGCAGTTCGTTCGTTAACAACAACAGGAATTCAGCAGGGACACATGAAAATGCATATTAATAATATTCTCAATCAGCATAAAGCCACTAAAGAAGAAAAAATACAAGTTTTAGACTATTTTAAAAATATTACAATTTCTCATAGCTTGGTAGTAGACTATTTAGAGAGTCTTAGAAAGTAATTTTTTTAATAAGGAGCTATTTCCTGCTGTCTGCTATATCTACCATTGCGAAAACAGAATACCATAATATAGGAAACTGTCTCGCGCAATGGTAGGATGTCGCTGCCATCAGGGCTAAAAAATATCAATATGCAAGAGCAAATTTTTTATAGTAACGGGAAGTTGTTATTAACAGGTGAATATGTAGTGCTTGATGGAGCGAAAGCTTTAGCGGTGCCTACAAAATTTGGTCAAAACTTAATTATCAAGAAAGGAGATAATAAACAAATCAACTGGATAAGTTATGATTCAGATAATGCAATTTGGTTTCAAGATGTGTTAACATTCGACGAAATTAAGTATAAAAAGATAGAAGAGACTAATTCAAAAATTAAAAACACACTTCTTGAAATTTTGCACCAAGCCTATACTCAAAATCCAGATTTCATAAACTTATATCAGGGGTATAATATAGAAACACATTTAACTTTTCCTAGATTATGGGGATTAGGAACCTCCTCAACACTGATAAATAACCTAGGGCAATGGCTTCAAATAGACGCTTTCGAATTGCTTCAGAAAAGTTTTGGAGGTAGTGGATATGATGTAGCCTGTGCGCAAAAAAATCAACCAATAATTTATTCTATAGAGAATAATCAACCCAAAATTGAAATTGTAAATTTTGATCCATTATTTAAAGAGAATGTTCATTTTGTTTACTTAAACAAGAAGCAAAGTAGTAAATCTGCAATTTCGAACTATATTACCAAAAGACATAGGGTTAATAAAATTGTGTCGGAAATAAATCAAATCACTAAAGAAGCATTAGCAGCTAAAGAAGGAAGGGGGTTTGCTTTATTAATGGAGAAACATCAAGTAATTATGAGTAATGTTCTAGAAACCGAAACCGTTAAGGAAATGCTTTTTCCAGATTTTAAAGGAGTGGTAAAAAGTTTAGGAGCTTGGGGAGGCGATTTTGTAATGGTGCTTTCTAAAGAGAATCCTAAAAAATATTTTATAGAAAAAGGATATACTACAATTCTAAGCTACGATGAAATGGTGTTGTAATGGTAGAAATTATAAATAAAAAAACCACTCAATGAGTGGTTTTTGTGGTACCTCCAGGAATCGAACCAGGGACACATGGATTTTCAGTCCATTGCTCTACCAACTGAGCTAAGGTACCTTTTTGTTTGAACAACAAAAAAAGTTGTAATTTTAATCATGAAAAAACCATTTTGTTAAGTGGTTTTTGTGGTACCTCCAGGAATCGAACCAGGGACACATGGATTTTCAGTCCATTGCTCTACCAACTGAGCTAAGGTACCATTGCTTTGTTTTAGCGAGTGCAAATATAGAACGCTTTTTTAAATATCCAAAGCATTTTTTTAAAAAAATCATTTTGTATATTTGCAAACTCAAAATATCAAAAATGCTTTTAACCATAGATGTTGGAAATACAAGAATTAAATGTGCTGTCTTTGAGTGTGATAAAATTTTATACAAAGCTAATTTTGAAAAAGAAGAAGCCGAAAAAAAGATAAAAGAAATTTTTGAAGAGTACCCAAAAATAGCAAATTCAATAGCTTCTTCAGTCGGAAATTTAGATTCAGAAGCACTTTTGTATATTAAATCAAAATCAAATTTAGTTATAGTTTCAAGTCAAACAAAAATGCCATTCGAAAATAAATATAGTACACCTAATACATTAGGCGTCGATAGAATGGTTTTGACAGCTGGTGCTGTAATGAAATATTCAAATAGTAATTGCTTAATTATAGACTTAGGAACCTGTATTACCTATGATTTTGTAGACTCAGAAAAAAACTATTGGGGAGGGGCAATCTCTCCAGGAATTAAACTTCGATATGGTAGTTTGCACAATTACACGGCAAAATTACCGTTACTAGAAAAAACAATCCCAAATGATTTTGTTGGGAATTCAACAAATGAGTCAATTCATTCGGGAATAATTAATGGAATAATTAATGAAATAGAAGGTTTTGTTTCACAATATTCTCATAAATATAAAGATTTAACAGTAATTTTAACAGGTGGAGATGCGGATTTTTTGGCTAAAAGATTAAAAAGCACCATATTTGCCAATTCAAATTTTTTACTAGAGAGTTTGAATTTATTATTTACATATGTACAAAGAAAAAATGACTAAAAAAATTATTGTTTTCGTAACACTTTTATTTTGTGTTATTGGTTATTCGCAGGAAGGAACTTCTTCTCCGTATTCATATTATGGGTTAGGCGAAGTGAGGTTTAGAGGAACGCAGAGCTCTAGAGCAATGGGCGGTTTAGGAATTCAAGGAGATAGTATTTCTTTAAATTTATTAAATCCAGCGTCTTATTCTCATTTAAGATTAACAACATTGGCAGTTGGGGGAACATCAACTTTTACCAACTTAAAAAATGAATCGGAAACAGGAAAAGCCAAAAGGACAGGATTAGATTACTTGGCTGTCGGAATTCCAATGGGTAAGTTTGGTGCCGCTTTAGGGGTTTTGCCATATAGTTCTGTAGGTTATAAATTGAAAACTACTTCTATTAATAATGACAATCAGTTAGTAGAAAAGAGTTTTTTAGGAGAAGGAAATATTAATAAAGTATTTTTTGGTTTGGCATATAATGTAAATAAAAATTTTAGTTTCGGATTCGATTTTCAATACAATTTTGGGAACATTCAAAATGAAAGTGTAAAATATATGCCAGGAATTACTTTGTCAGCTAGAGAAAGAAATACATCTAGATTATCAGGGGGGTCTTTTAATGTTGGGGCACTCTATAATAGGAAATGGAATGATAAATATGATATTTATTCAAGCTTTGTGTTTTCACCAGAAGCAAAATTAAAATCTACAAATGAACGTAATTTAGCAACAGTTACTTTTACAAGTAATGGAGCGGAAATTGTAAACGATAGTGAGAATGTTTCGGTTCCTAATTCTAATTTGTCAATTCCCACTAAATTAACATTTGGACTTGGGTTAGGGGAGAAGAACAAATGGTTAATAGGGACAGAAGTTTCACTCCAATCGTCAAGTCAAATAACAAATAGATTTAATGATGAATCTTCAGAGGTAAGCTATAAAAATGGACAGAGATATGTGATTGGAGGATATTATATTCCTAAGTTTGACTCTTTTACAAGTTATTTAAGTAGAGTGGTTTATAGGGCAGGATTTAGATATGAAAATACTGGATTGGTGCTCAAAAACAAAGGTATTAATGATTATGGCATGAATTTTGGATTAGGATTACCACTAGGATATTCAAAAATAGATGTAGGTTTCGAATTCGGTGTTAGAGGAACTACATATTATAACTTAGTAAGAGAAAACTATTTTAACTTGAGTGTTGGATTGTCATTGAGTGATAAATGGTTTAAAAAACGTAAAATAGATTAATAAATTTTATAATTAGGATATATGAAAACTAAATTATCTTTATTATTTGTATCAGCTTTAGGATTTTTTGCAAATGCGCAAGGAAATGATGCTTGTACAGAAACTTTAAGTTTAATGGGATCTTCTGTTAGAGCTAATGATCCATCAGGATATGATTACTTGACAACATTAAGAAAGGATTGTCCTTCTTATGACAGAAGAGTTTATTCTTATGGAGAATTTGCTATTAAACAAAAAATAGAAAAGGTTACAACAAAAGAAGAAAAAGAAAAATATGTTCGTGACTTAATAAGTTTTTATGATGAAAACTTAAAATATTTTCCAGAAACAGCTGGTAATGTTAATATGAAAAAAGGTTTGGCATTATTTAATTATGAAGTGGGAACGAATGATGAAATGTATGCTTTTTTTGACAAAGCTTTTAAAACGGATCTTCAAAATTTTGATTCTACAAGAGCGTTGTACAAATATTTTGAGCTTTTTGTAAATGATTATAAAGCAGAAAAAAAAGGAATAACATTGCAACAAGTTTTTGATAAGTATGATGATATAAACGAAAAATTAGTCATTTTACAAAAAGAAGACTCAGATGCAAATGATCTTTTAATTCAAAAAGAAGAAGCAGGTCAAGAACTAGATGCTAAAGAGGCGAAAGCTAAAAGTAAATATGAGGCAAATTTAGAGGATATTGCAACCGTAACTTCAAGTATGGATGCTGTAATTGTTCAATTATCTACTTGTGATAAATTAATACCTTTTTACCAAAAATCATTCGAAGAAAATAAAACAAACAAACAATGGTTGTTAAGGGCTGCGGATCGTTTAGAAGCTAAAGAATGTGATGGAGATCCATTGTTTTCTAAAATATCAGAAGCGCTTTATAAGTTAGATCCAAGTGCAGATGCAGCCTATAAATTAGGTGTTGTTGAGCATCAAAAGAAAAATATTACCAAAGCAATGGAATATTTCAATCAAGCAGCAAATTTATATACAGATAGTGGTAAAAAATCTGGAGTTTATTTGAAAATGGCTTACATTTATAAAAATTCTAGTAGAAGTCAATCAAGAACTTATGCTAGAAAAGCATTAGAGGTTAAGCCGTCAAACGGAAGGGCTTATATGTTGATTGGAGATTTATATGCTAACAGTATGAACGAATGTGGCTCAGATCCATTTAAGAAAAGAGCGATATATTGGTTAGTGGCACAATATTATGATAAAGCAGCTTCTGTAGATTCTTCTGTAAGAGGGACGGCATCAAGTACTGCTGCGAAATATAGAGCTTCTGCACCATCAAAAGCAGAGATCTTTGGTTATAAAGAAGGGAATATGTCTGGAAAAAGAATTTCTTTTGACTGTTGGGTTGGAGAAAGTGTAACGGTTCCTTCTCTTTAATATGAGAAAAAAGAATAAAAATATAATATTTAATATAGTCACAGTTATTATTACTGTGGCTATATTTTTTTCATGCGAAGGGTCTTTAAAAGATGTTCAGAAGTTTAATAAATCTTCTTTTTTGCCAGCAGGTGAAGCAGATTCTGTTAATTTGAAATATACAGACTCTGGAAGGGTGAAGTCTATCCTTAAAAGTCAAAAAATGTTGGATTATAGTAATATTCCAAATGCATTTACAGAATTTCCAAAAGGGGTAGTTGTAACAATGTTCGATGAGAACGAAAAAACAACAATAATAAAATCTGATTATGCGATTTCATACAAACGCACAGATATTATAGATTTGCAAGGAAATGTAACAATAACGTCTAGTGATGGGAAAAAATTAGAAACATCTCAGTTGTATTTTGATCAAAAGAACGAATGGTTTTTTACCGAGAAGTTTTTCAAATATACAGACAATGCCGGAGGTTTTCTTCAAGGACCTGGTGTAGATTTTAGTAAAGACTTTAAAATCTTCAATATGCAAACTAGCAATGGAGAAATCAATAGTGTTGAGTAAACAATTTCTTTTTTGTCAATTAATTTCCTTATTTTTGATGAAAATTTGAAAAATGAACTATTTAAGATTTATACAATATTTTTATTTACTTTTTGGAGTTTTCTTTCTGTATGAGGCTTTTAGAAGGTATCAAAATAACGAAAGTTATATTTTAAATATTGCAATTGCAGTAGTTGCAATAGGAATGTTTTTCTTTAGAAGACATTTTTTTAATAAATACAAAAGAGGTCAGAAGTAATTTATGGAAATAGCCATTATTGTTATTTGTTTATTACTTTCAGCCTTTTTTTCGGGTATGGAAATTGCTTATGTTTCTTCTAATAAAGTATATCTTTCCATAGAAAAAAAACAGCAAAATTTTAATGCGAGAATTTTATCAAAACTAACAGAGAAACCTTCTCAGTTTATTACCGCTATGTTGGTTGGGAATAACGTTGTTTTGGTAATTTATGGTATTTGTTCAGGAGATTTATTGAATGAATTGATAAGGTCTTTTGGGTATGTTTTTTCTCCTTTTGTAGAACTACTCATTCAAACATTGCTTTCAACAGCAATAATTTTAATGACAGCAGAATTCTTACCCAAAGTTTTTTTTCAAATCTATGCTAACTCGTTTGTTAAATTATTTGCTGCACCTGCTTATATTTTTTATCAACTATTTTTCTGGGTTTCTAAATTTATAATTTGGATTTCAGATTTAATATTGAAAAAGTTTTTCAAAACAGATGGAGATCAAGTTCAAGATTATTTTAGTAAAGTAGAATTAGGAAACTATATTACAGAACAAATGAGTGCGATTTCTGAAGATCATGAAATCGATTCAGAAATTCAGATTTTTCAAAATGCTTTAGAGTTTTCAGACTTAAAAGCAAGAGATATAATGACACCTAGAACGGAGATTTCAGGGGTAGAAATATTAGACAGCGTTTCAGAATTACGCAATTTGTTTATTAATACAGGTTATTCAAAGATAATTGTATATCAAAATTCAATAGACGATATTCTTGGCTATGTTCATTCGTTTGAATTGTTCAAGAAACCTGAAACGATCAAATCGGTAATGATGCCAATTGAATATGTTCCAGAAACAATTTTTGTAAAAGATTTGTTAGATATCTTGACTAAGAAAAGAAAAAGTATGGCAGTTATATTAGATGAATATGGTGGAACATCTGGAATAATAACTGTTGAAGATATAATAGAAGAATTGTTTGGAGAAATTGAAGATGAACACGATTTGGACGAAGAGTTAATTGATGAAAAAATTGAAGATAATGTTTTTCTTTTCTCAGCTAGGCTAGATGTTGAGTTTATCAATCAAAAATATAATTTAGCAATTCCAGAAAATGATTCGTATAGTACTTTAGGAGGATTTATTGTTCATAATACAAAAGAAATTCCTCAAAATGAAAAGAAAATTAGAATCGAAAATTTTGAAATAACCATACATTCAGCATCAAATAAAAAGATAGAATTGGTTAGACTTTCAATCTTAGAAGAGAAACAATAAGAAAAAGACAAAAAATTAATAGAAATTATAACTTTTCTGTTTTATTATTAAATAGATAATTGTATTTTCGCCCACTGAATAAAATTAAATTAATACAAAATGGCAGTTTTATCTAAAATTAGACAACGTTCATTCTTTCTAATTGTAATTATCGCTTTAGCATTGTTTTCATTTGTTTTGGCCGATGTTATTAAATCTGGAAGCTTTGGTTCAAACTCAAACAATATTGGATCTGTAGATGGGACTAATATCGTATCACAGGATTTCATGAAGAAAGTAGCTCAGGTTGAGCAGCAAGCACAACAAGGGCAAAACATGAGTTCTACACAAGCAATGAATACGGTTTGGGAACAAGAAGTGAGAAGTATTTTGATTGGAGCAGAAATTGAGAAAATTGGTTTAGGTATCGGAAATGAGCAAATTATTAACGTAATCAAAGCAAATCCATATTTTTCTCAAAATCCACAGTTTTTAAATGAAGCTGGAAAATTTGACGAAAGTAAATTTAAAGAATTTGTGAAGTCAATTAAAAATGATCAAAATCAAGATCGTTGGATACAATGGAAGCAATTTGAAGCTGATGTTGAAAAATCTGCTGTAGAACAACTATATTATAATATGGTTAAAGGCGGTGTGTATACTACTAAAGCTGAAGCGAAATTCAAAAATGAAATAGATACTAAAAAAGCTGACTTTGATTATGTAACAGTTGGTTTTTCTACAATTAATGATGATAAAATTAAAGTTTCAGACGATGAAGTAATGGCA
Source organism: Flavobacterium sp. KY-23415 (assembly GCF_055384985.1). NCBI lineage: Bacteria > Pseudomonadati > Bacteroidota > Flavobacteriia > Flavobacteriales > Flavobacteriaceae > Flavobacterium > Flavobacterium sp. KY-23415. The sequence continues at coordinate 2,014,118 of NZ_AP044001.1, forward strand.
TATATGAAAAAGAATGCTAAGAAATATAAATCAGATGAAACAAGAAGTATTGATTTTATATTTTTAGAAAAAAAGCCTTCAGCTAAAGATGAAAAAGAGTTAGAAACTGAGTTTTATAACTATATCAACGGAAGTGAAGCGTCTCCAGCATTTAAAGATATTGAAAAAGATAAATTAGTAGCTTTTATTAATAAAAATTCTCAAATACCTTACGATTCTACTTATGTTTTAAAGCAAAATTTACCTGTTGAGTTTCAAGAACAGTTGTTTAATTTATCGGAAGGAGAAGTTTTTGGACCATATATGAATGCTGGGAATCAGTCTCTATCAAGGTTAGTTGGAAGAAAATCTAACGCAGGAGCAAAAGCAAGTCATATTTTATTATCTTATAGTGGAGCGCAAAGCTCAAGTTCTGACAGAACAAAAGAAGAAGCGAAAGCTTTAGCGAATTCGTTGTTAGCTCAAGCGAAATCTAATCCGGAAGGTTTCTCAGCTTTAGCTATGGCTAATTCTGATGATCCTGGATCAAAAAATAATGGTGGTGAATATGATAATATTACACCTGGTCAAATGGTTCCTACTTTTAACGATTTCGTATTCAATAATCCAGTTGGATCAATTGGAGTGGTTGAGACAGATTACGGTTTCCACGTAATTAAAGTTTCTGGTAAATATGATGCTATTCGTTTAGCTACTATTGCTAAGAAAGTAGAGCCTTCAAATACAACTATTGATGAGCTTTATAGAAAGGCAAGTAATTTTGAAGCAAGTGTAAAAGGTAAAGATTTTAATGAAGTAGCAAAGACATCTAATTTTACAGTGATGCCAGCTTCAAATATTAAATCTTCTGATGAATATATTCAAAGTTTAGGAGCACAAAGAGAAATTGTACGTTGGACTTTTAATGATGATACAGAGTTAGGAGATGTGAGACGTTTTGAAACACCAACTGGTTTTGTTGTAGCGAAGTTAAAAGATAAAAATGATACAGGTTTATTATCTATGGATGTCGCTAGAGAGTCAATAGGTGTTATTTTAAGAAATGAGAAAAAAGCAGAAGAAATTAAAAAGAAAATGTCTGGAGCTACTTTAGAAGATGTTGCAAAAGCATCTGGAGGTTCTGTTTTAAATGCTACAGGAGTTTCTGTTGGTAGTCCATTAGTGCCTAATATTGGTTTAGAGCCAAAAGTAGTAGGTACGGCATTTAGTTTAGCAGAGGGTAAAACTTCTAAGTTAATTGTTGGAAATTCAGGCGTGTTTATGATTAAATCGAAGAAGATTAATCCAGCAACTAGTCTTAAGGATTATTCAGCATTAATCACTCAAGAAAAATCGCAACAAGCATCTTCTTCTCAATCTAGAGCTTACCAAGCAATTAAAGAGAAAGCAGAGATAAAAGATAATAGAGCTAAATTTTAATTTAAAGAGTTCTTTACTAATACTAAAAAATCCGTTGAAAACTATCAACGGATTTTTTTAATTATAAATTTTTAATGTTGTGGCATTTACTTGCTGTACCCTATATTGTTTCATTGGGTATTCTTTCCCTGGTGCTAAACCTGTAAATAAGCTATATTCTGTCTCATCGCAAGGGCATTTAGCTTTTATTCCGTTTAGAGTCATAGTAGAGCAAGTTGACAACGCTTGGTTAGGACAGGCCGCATCATAGGCTCTGTAGTTTCCACTTCCAGCGTTAAACACAAAGACGCCCCGAATTCCAGCAGCTCCAATATTTACATATACCGCATTGGTATCATAAAGTAATTGGTTATATTGAGGTAAATTTAGGTTTAGCGTAATGTCAACAGGGTAATTAGGTAAATAGGGGTTGCTGTTATTTATTTTATCATCTTTAGAGCAGCTTAGTGAAAAGCCAACTAGAATAAAAAATAATATACTTTTTCTTATTTTCATGCTATAAATTTTAAATATCAAATTTAATTTATTTAAATTTGACTAGCTAAAAATCAGTCATAAATTAAAATTAAAAAATAATTATTACCTTTGTAGAAAGGAATCCCATTTCGGTGGGATTTTTTCTATTTATATAAAGAATGAACTTATGAGTACAGTATCTTATTACACAGCAGAAGGTTTGAAAAAACTAAGAGATGAAGTTGAGCATTTAAAGAGCATAGAGAGGCCAAAAGCATCGCAAGCTATTGCTGAAGCAAGGGATAAAGGTGATTTATCTGAAAATGCAGAATATGATGCGGCAAAAGAAGCGCAAGGGTTACTTGAAATGAAGATTTCTAAAATGGAAGAAATTCTGGCAAATGCTCGTTTAATTGATGAATCTCAGTTAGATTTATCAAAAGTATTAGTGTTGTCTACTGTTAAAATAAAAAACCAAACTAATGGTATGGAAATGCGATATACCTTAGTTGCTGAAAGTGAAGCAGATTTGAAATCTGGAAAAATTTCGGTTACATCTCCTATTGGTAAAGGTTTATTAGGTAAAAAAGTAGGTGAAGTTGCTGAAATAAATGTTCCTAATGGAATTTTAAAGTTTGAAATTATTGAAATAACTAGAGAGTAATATGGCTTCTATCTTTACTAAAATAGTCAACGGTGAAATTCCGTGCTATAAAATCGCTGAAGATGATAACTTTTTAGCTTTTCTAGATGTTAATCCAAATGCTAAAGGTCATACGTTGTGTATTCCTAAAAAAGAAATAAACAAAATTTTCGATATGGAAGATGATTTGTATCTAGGTCTAATGTCGTTTTCAAAAAAAATTGCTAAAGCTTTAGAGAGAACTATTGAATGTAAGAGAGTAGGGGTAGCTGTTGTTGGATTGGAAGTTCCTCATGTTCATGTGCATTTAATTCCGTTACAAGATATGGATGATATGCGTTTTCAAAGAAAAGTTAATTTAGAAAAAGAAGAATTTGAGGCCTTGGCTAAACAAATAACAAAAAATATATAAATATAAAGCCTACTTCTAGTAGGTTTTTTTTATAAATATAGTCATAAATATTTTAGTTTAGTGTCATAAAAAAAGTTCCGCATTTGCAGAACTTTTAATCTTTCTAGGTAATCAAAAAATAATAATGATGTAAAATATATATTAGTCTTCGATAACTACTACTTGAGCAGCTACTTTACCTTTTCTTCCTTCTTCTTCTTCGTAATGTACTCTTTCTCCTTGAGTTAATGACTCAACTCTCATTCCGCTTGCGTGTACGAAAATGTCTTTTCCTGTTTCTTCATCAGTGATGAAACCGTAACCTTTTTCTTCATTGAAGAATTTAACTGTGCCTGTTCGCATGTTGTAATATAAAATAATTAATAATATTCAAAGATATACTTATTTGTGAAACAAACACGTTTTTATGTGAAAAAATTATTGATTTTCAGACTTTTCCTTTTCTAAAGTGTCTTTTTTTAAAACATAATCCTTAATGTTTTTCTTTCTGTAACGATGAAAAATAAATAAAGGCATTAAAACTAAGGATAGTAGTAAAACACCAAGTCCAATCCATTTATCTCCTTCAGGATTTATCTCACTTTTAAGAAAGTAACCATAAGTAATTAATCCAAAAAAAGTTAATAGTAAAAGTCTTAAAACGTGTTTCATCTGAATATAATGTTATTTTAGTTAAGAAGTATAAATCTTTTTTGTTCTGAAAAAAAAGAAAACAGGGATTTAATTCCCTGTTTGTTTCAATTTTATATGTAATTCGTCTAGTTGCTTATTGTCAATTTTGGCAGGTGCATCAATCATTACGTCTCTACCTGAGTTGTTTTTTGGGAAAGCAATAAAATCGCGTATTGTTTCTTGGCCACCTAAAATAGAAACTAGTCTGTCTAGTCCAAAAGCCAATCCACCGTGAGGAGGTGCTCCAAATTCAAAGGCATTCATTAAGAAGCCAAATTGAGCTTCTGCTTCTTCTTTGCTAAAACCTAATAGATCAAACATTCTAGATTGTAGGTTTTTGTCATGAATACGAATTGATCCACCACCAATTTCATTTCCATTCAAGACCATGTCATAGGCATTGGCTCTCACTTTTCCTGGCTCTGTTTCTATTAGTTTAATATCTTCTGGTTTTGGAGAAGTAAAAGGATGGTGCATGGCATGATAGCGCTCGCTTTCTTCATCCCATTCTAAAAGTGGAAAATCTACAACCCAAAGTGGAGCAAATTCATTTGATTTACGTAGTCCTAAACGAGTTGCTAATTCCATGCGTAAAGCTGAAAGTTGTGATCTAGTTTTGTCTGCATTACCAGAAAGTACTAAAATTAAATCTCCAGCTTTTGCGTTAGTAGCTTCAGCCCACTTTTTTAAATCTTCTTGGTCGTAAAATTTATCAACAGAAGATTTAAATGTTCCGTCAGCTTCACATTTTACATAAACCATTCCTAATGCTCCAATTTGAGGACGTTTCACCCATTCAATAAGAGCATCTATTTCTTTTCTAGAATAGGAAGCACAACCTGGAGCTGCGATACCTACTACTAACTCTGCTGTGTTGAAAACAGGAAATTCTTTATGTTGGGCAACAGTATTTAACTCGCCAAATTTCATATCGAAACGAATGTCTGGTTTGTCATTACCATAGGTTTTCATAGCATAATCGTAGGTAATTCTTGGGAATTTTGCTACTTCAACTCCTTTTATTTCTTTTAATAAGTGTCTTGTTAGACCTTCAAACATATCTAAAATATCTTCTTGCTCAACAAATGCCATTTCACAGTCAATTTGTGTGAATTCTGGTTGTCTGTCAGCTCTTAAATCTTCATCACGGAAACATTTCACAATTTGGAAATATTTATCCATGCCACCAACCATTAATAATTGTTTGAACGTTTGTGGAGACTGTGGTAAGGCATAAAATTGACCTTCGTTCATTCTGCTTGGGACAACAAAGTCTCGCGCTCCTTCTGGTGTTGATTTAATTAAATAAGGTGTTTCAACTTCGCAAAAACCTTTGTCTGAAAGGAATTTACGAACTTCCATACTTACTTTGTGACGGAATAAAAGATTATTTTTTACTGGGTTTCTACGAATATCTAAGTATCTATATTTCATTCTTAAATCTTCACCACCATCGGTTTCGTCTTCAATAGTAAAAGGAGGAACCATAGCCTGATTTAAGATTGTTAATTCTGAAACTAAAATTTCAATTTCGCCTGTTGGCATGTTTGGGTTTTTAGATTCTCTTTCAATTACCTTACCTTTAACCTGAATAACAAACTCTCTTCCTAATGATTTCGCTTTATCTAAAATTTCTTTAGGAGTTCTATTTTCATCAAAAATCAATTGGGTAATTCCATATCGATCTCGTAAATTAACCCAAATTACAAAACCTAAATCTTTAGACCTTTGTACCCAACCAGCTAATGTTACTTCTGTATTAATGTGGGAAGCATTTAGTTCTCCACAAGTATGACTTCTATACATTTTCTTAAAATTTATGCAAAAGTAATAACAAATATTAATTTTATCGCTTAAATTTATTAGATTTGGTTTTTATTTTAAACTCAATTTTAAGTGTTATGAAAAAAAGAATCTTATTATTTTTATTTGCTATAATATCTACATATGCTCAAAACAATAGAGAAATGGTGTCTTTTGAAGGGAAAATAGCAAATCGCAATTCAGATTCAATTGTTGTTTCTTCAGGAAGAAGTTTTAAAAAAACAATTAAACTGGATAAAAAAGGAGAATTTAAAGATGCATTTGAAATTCCATCAAAAGGTATGTTTCAATTATTTGATGGAACTGAGGGTACACTGTTATTCTTAAAAAATGGATATAATTTAAAATTAACAATGGATGCAAAAGAATTTGACGAGTCTATTGTTTATGAAGGAAATGGTGCAAAAGAGAATAATTATTTGGCAAAAAAAGCATTATCTGATGAGGCTTTTGGAGTAGTTATAGAAGATCTAATGAAAGAAGATGAAGCTGGTTTTACAAGAGGATTGAATAAGAAAAAAGATAATGACTTTGCGGATTTAGCTAGTGCTGGTTTAGATGTAGATTTTGTTAATACTTTAAAACCTATGATTGAGCAAAATGCAGCAATGCTTGCTCAGTTTTTTAAGGAGAAAATGGAAGCTAATAAAATGATAGGGTTCCCTTTTCCAGCATTGAGCTTTGAGAATCATAATGGAGGAGTTTCTAAGATTAGTGATTTTAAAGGTAAATTGGTCTATATAGATGTTTGGGCAACTTGGTGCGCACCTTGTAGAGCTGAAATTCCTTTTTTGAAAAAAGCCGAAGAAAAATATAAAGGAAAGAATATAGAATTTGTAAGTATTTCTATAGATTCTAAAAAAGATTATGACAAATGGAAAAAATTTGTTTCTGATAAAAATTTAGGAGGGGTGCAATTGATAGCTGAGAAAGATTGGAATTCCGATTTAGTAAAAGAATTAAAAATTAGTGGAATTCCAAGATTTGTTTTGGTAGATGTTGAAGGTAATATTATGATGCCAGATGCTCCAAGACCATCTTCTGAAGAGTTTAATAACATTTTATCTGAGATGTTAAACTAAGAGAAAATAAAGGTTTGTGTATATTTTAAAGGTCAGTGTTAAGCCATTGACCTTTTTTTATTTTTTCAATGTTACGAAATTGTTAACAAAATGTTTTTTTATTGTAAAATAAATTATTATATTTGTTTATAGTAATTTCTTAACCTATTAAAAAATAAGCATATGAAAAATATAATCATCACGGGAGCTTTATTAATGTCAAGTTTAATGTTTGCTCAAAAAGTAGAACCAAAATTTGAAGTTGTAGATAATATGGTTAAAGCAACATACTATCATGATAATGGACAGGTTAAACAAGAAGGTTTTTATTTGGATGGAAAACTACATGGAGAATGGGTGTCATATAATGATAGAGGTATGAAACAAACTATTGGTGAATATAACAAAGGAAACAAAGTAGGAAAGTGGTTCTTTTGGAATACTGATAAGTTAAGTGAAGTAGATTTCTCAAATAGTAGAATTGTAGAAGTTAAAAAATGGTCTAGCGAAACTTTAGTTAAAAACTAAAGAATTGTAAAATTCACAAATATTCCTTAGAAGAGGCTGTCCAAAAAGTAAGGACAGCCTTTTTTATTTGTATTTTTTCTCTAAAATTAGTATCTTAGAGTTGAGACAAAAATACACAATGGCTAAGATAGTTTTTAAAAATCAAACAGGCAATTCTCCAGAGTTATTTCCTATCAATATTTTCGATAGAATACCGCAAAACCATCCAGTTCACTTAGTGGAACAAGTTGTTAATCAGTTAGATATAAGTGAAATATTGAAAAAATATAAAGGAGGTGGTACTTCAGCTTACCATCCAAGAATGATGATTAAGGTTTTGTTTTACAGTTATTTATCTAATGTATATTCTTGCAGAAAAATTGCAAAAGCACTTCAGGAGAACATTCATTTTATGTATATTTCGGGCAACTCGACTCCTGATTTTAGAACGATAAACGATTTTAGGGGTAAAGTTTTAAAAAATCATATCCAAACTCTTTTTGCAGAAGTAGTAAAAATGCTTGTAAAAATGGGATATGTTAGCTTAGACATTCAGTATATTGATGGTACAAAAATAGAATCCAAAGCTAATAAATATACTTTTGTATGGAGAGGTTCCGTTGAGAAATATAAAGAAAAACTAGAAATTAAAATTAATCATATTCTATCAACTATTGAAAACAGTATTCAATCTGATAATCAAGAACTAAATATAGAAGAATTACCAAAATCGATTGATTCAGAAAGTTTAAAAGAAAAGCTTTCGATTCTTAATAAAAAACTCAAAGAACCTACCAAAAAACAGGCAAGAGAATTGCAAAAACTTCAAGAGGAACATCTTCCAAAGCTTGAAAAATATGAAAAAGACTTGGTTACAATGGGAAACAGGAACTCCTATAGTAAAACAGATCCCGAAGCTACCTTTATGAGAATGAAAGAAGATCATATGAAAAACGGTCAATTAAAACCTGCTTACAATCCACAAATATCTACTGAAAACCAATTTATTACACATGTTTCTATTCATCAAACAACAAATGACACTACAACCTTAAGTTCTCATCTTGAAGGTTTTGAAAAAGCCTATCAAAAACAGAGCAAGGAAATCGTTGCAGATGCAGGTTATGGCAGTGAAGAAAATTATCAAATGCTTGAAGAAAAAAAGGCTGATGCTTATGTTAAATACAACTATTTTCATCAAGAACAAAAAAGAAAGATAAAAAACAATCCTTTTCTTGTTCAAAACTTATTCTACAACGAAGAACACGATTTTTATGTTTGTCCAATGGGGCAAATTATGCAAAAAACAGGAGTAGGAAAACGTGAAACCAGTACTGGATATGAATCACAAATTACATATTATCAAGCCAAAAGATGCCAAGGATGTCCTTTACGAAGTCAATGTCATCAAGCAAAAGGTAATAGAATTTTATCAGTCAATCATCGATTAAATGAATTAAAAGAAAAAGCAAGAAAGCTACTAATGAGTGAAAAAGGACTAAAACATCGAAGTAAACGTCCAATAGAGGTAGAAGCAGTTTTTGGTCAACTTAAAAGCAATAATAAATTCAATCGATTCACAATGAAGGGTTTAAAAAAAGTAACATTAGAGTTTTTACTAATGGCCCTTGGACACAACTTTAGAAAAATGAATGCATTCAAGACAGACTTGCCAAAATTTGTTTTCAAAACCAAAATTCACACTTATCTAGCCTATTTTAAAACTAAAATTTGCCTTGTTAAAGTAACTCAAAGTTATTTTGCTATTATTTTTTCTTCAAAACAAAATAGCTTAAAAATAGCTACATAAAAAAAGCTGTCCTTTTCGGACAGCCCCTTTTTTTGTTCATAAATAAGCTTTTTATGTTAAATTTACTTTAGAACTTTAATAATTACAAACTATTATAATTCGGTATAAATACGAATAGAGAACCAAAACACCTTCCGTTTTAAAAAATTGATGTTACATGTTTTTTATGAGTTCTTAGGGTAGCTCACTTGAATAGTTGTCCCTTTTCCAATTTCTGAAGCTACAACCTTAATTCTTCCTTTGTGGTATTCTTGCACAATTCTTTTGGTTAAAGAAAGACCTAGCCCCCAGCCTCTTTTTTTTGTGGTAAATCCAGGTTCAAATATTTTATTAAATTGATTTTTTGGTATTCCTTTTCCAGTGTCTGATATTTTAATTTTAAGAGTATTAGATTCATCAATAATAGTAACGTCTAACTTGCCTTTTCCTTTCATGGCATCAATAGCATTTTTTACTAAGTTTTCAATGGTCCAACTATGTAAAATTGGATTTATTGGTATTAATATAGGATGATCTGGGCCTGAAAAAGAAAATTCAACATGTTTAGAAGTTCTAGTTTTAAGATATTCAAAAGAGTTTTTGGTTTCTTCAACAATATCTTTGCTTTCTAAAGCAGGTTCACTACCAATTTTAGAAAATCTATCGGTAATAGTTTGTAGTCTATTAATATCTTTTTCAATCTCCTCTAAGGTGCTTTCTTCAACATTGTCTAATTTTAAAATTTCCAACCAACCGATTAACGATGACAAAGGTGTGCCAATTTGATGAGCTGTTTCTTTTGCCATTCCCGACCATAGTTTGTTTTGAGTTGCAATTTTAGTTGCTCTATAAAAGTTGTAAACGACTGCACTAAATAAAATGAAAATTAGGACTAATGCAATAGGGTAGTATTTTAATTTATTTATAAGATTTGAATTGCCATAATATAAATATTGTATTTTTCCTTTACTATATTCAATTTCAATTGGGCTATTTTGTTTTCTGAATTTTTTTATTTGTTCTTTTAATTCCAATGTGTCCCTAACTTTTAGAAAGTTAATATTGTTTATTCCAATAATTTTTTCGTTTTCAGTAAGAATTAAAGGGATTGTTTTATTGTTTTCTAAAATATATAGATTTAAATCTGGATTAAAATTTTCTAGGTCTGCAGATAATAAGTTACTTTGGGCTTTAGCCCAAAGTTCCATTTTATTTCGTTCGTCCTGTTTGAAAATTTGGAAAAATTTATAAGTATTCCAAAGTATTATTGAAACAATAAAAAATGAGCTTATTACAATTAACCAGCGTATAATGTTTCTTTTTTCCGAGAATTGCATATTTAGTATGTAAAATATAAATGTAGTTTTTTTAATGCATATTTTAGTTTGATTATATTTTTCAATTATAAATATGGTATTGTTAATTTTTTTATTCTAAATAAATTAACATTGGAGATAGTTAAAAAAAACATATTAACCATATAGATTTTATTAATGTTTTTATAGAAAATTTACATTCTAGATAGTAAAATACTATATGAAATAAAATAAAGTGTTTTTTATGAAATATTTTTAATTTTCTTTGTTTATTGTTTAAATATAATAATCATAAAAAATAAGCATTTTTTTTAAACTATAAAAAAATAATTTTTTAGACTAGATTTATATTTTTCTTAATTAAAGTCAACTTTTTTTAAGTTAAAGTTTTAGAAAATTATTTAAAGTATCTCAAAATAAAAGGGTTGTGAATATTAATATTCACAACCCTTTCTTTATTAACAAACCAAAGGTTGCCCTAAATGAGAATAATAAGAGTATGTCTTAGTGGTTGTATCATAAACAGATATATATACTCCATAAAACTCTTTACCGTTGAGGTGATGCATAGTGCCGACTTCTTTACTATAGATTTTTTCTCCACCATAAACTGATTTTAAACAGATTTGATTTTCTTTAAAGTTGTCTAATGTTTTCATAAATTAAATTTATTAAATTAACTTACATCAAATATAAGTTTTTTTACAAAAAAAACGAAAATATTTAGATAAGTATAAAGAAAATATATTTACAATTAAAATTTGAAAAAAGTTATAAGTATTCCAAAGAATAACAATGACAATTAGAAAAGAAGCCAAAATAATAAACCAACGGGTAATATTACGTTTTTCAGAAAATTGCATAGAAAATATTTGTTAGTAAAAATACTAAAAAAAGTAGATAAATAGTAAGAGTCAATTCGTGCTAGAACGTTATTTTTGATAACTTATTTTATTTTTGCTAGAAAATATAACTTTTTTATATAAATGACTTTTCAATTTGGGTTCATATTAAAATTGTGTAATTTTGTAAAAATCTTTTCAAAATGATATCAATTGATCCAAAAGAAATAGCACCAGCAAAATTACAAGGATACCTTCAAGGAGCTGTTGCACCGAGACCTATTGCTTTTGCAAGTACACTCGATGAAAACGGAATTCCTAATTTGTCTCCTTTTAGTTTTTTTAATGTTTTTAGCTCTAATCCTCCAATATTAATTTTTTCACCAGCAAGGAGAGTAAGGGATAATTCTATTAAACATACTTTAATTAATTCTAAAAACACTAAGGAAGTTGTTATTAATGTGGTTAATTATGATATTGTGCAACAAATGTCTTTATCAAGCACAGAATATCCTGATGGAGTAAATGAGTTTGTGAAATCAGGACTAACGATGGTTAAATCGGATTTAGTAAAACCTTTTAGAGTTGCCGAAAGTCCTGTGCAATTTGAGTGTGTAGTTAATGAAATAATAGCATTAGGAGATCAAGGAGGAGCTGGTAATTTGGTTGTGTGCGAAGTTGTTAAGATTCATATTAATGAGTCGGTTTTAGATGAAAATGGGACTATTGATCAGCATAAAATTGATTTAGTTTCAAGAATGGGAGGAAATTGGTATAGCAGAGCTAATATGGGAATGTTTGAAGTAGAAAAACCAATTTCAACATTAGGAATAGGAGTTGATGCTATCCCAGTCTATATTAAAGAGAGTGCTGTTTTTAATGGTAATGATTTGGGGAAGTTGGGAAATATTGAGGCATTTCCTTCTGAAGAAGAAATTAGTATCTTTGCAAAAGATAATTTTGAAGTGAAAGGAGTTTTAAGTTCAGATGATGAAGTAAAAAAAATGCAGTTAGCAAAAAAATATTTAGATAAGAACGAAACTAAAAGCGCTTGGTTAGTGCTTTTAGCAAAAAAATAAATTTTTTAAGAGATGGAAGTAACAGGAAGAGTAAAGGTAATTAACCCAGTACAGCAAATTAGTGCAACGTTTAAGAAAAGAGAATTAGTTGTAACAACAGAAGAGCAATATCCTCAACATATAATGATTGAGTTTACACAGGACAAAACTGATTTATTAAATAATTATAATCAAGGTGAACAAGTAAAAGTGTCTATTAATCTTAGGGGTAGAGAGTGGGTTAATCCTCAAGGAGAAACGAAATACTTCAATTCTATTCAAGGGTGGAGAATAGAAAAAGTACAAGCAGAAGCTCCAGTAGGACAAGTACCTCCTATGCCTGCAGCAGATGCTTTTGAACCAGCAACTAATTTTAACGAAGAAGAACACGACGATTTACCTTTCTAATAAATTACGTCATAAAGTATAAAGTCTTAAAGTATAAAGTCATTTTTCATTGAAATTTTGACTTTTCGCTTTAAGACTTTTGATTTTTGATTTTTGATTTTTGACAATTTTAAAATGTATTTTCTAACTAAAGATTTATATTTTCCACCTGTGGAAGAAGCTACACCAGAAGGCATTCTAGCTATTGGTGGCGATTTGTCAATTGAGAGACTAATTTTAGCTTATAAAAGTGGAATCTTTCCATGGTTCGAAGAGGATGAACCCATTATGTGGTGGGCACCAGAAGAACGTATGGTGTTGTTCTTTGAGGATTTAAAAATTTCTAAGAGTATGCGGAATGTACTCAATCAAAAGAAATTTAAGGTTACATTTAATACTGCTTTTAAAGAAGTAATTACAAATTGTAAAAAAATTAGTAGAAAAGACCAACCAGGAACGTGGATTACTAATGAAATGGTAGAAGCTTATTGCAAGTTGCATGAAATTGGTATTGCAAAAAGCGTAGAAGTTTGGCAAGAAGATGAATTAGTAGGTGGGTTGTATGGAGTAGATATGGAAACGGTTTTTTGTGGTGAAAGTATGTTTTCTAAGGTTTCCAATGCCAGTAAAGTTGCTTTTATTTATTTAGTGCGACATTTAGAGAAAAATAACTATAGAATTTTAGACTGTCAAGTCTATAATGATCATCTAGCATCTCTTGGCTGTGTTGAAATAGATAGAGATGATTTTATGATGGTGTTGAATTACCCTTAAAACTTCAATTTAACAAAACTCCATTCTAGTGTATTGAAAATGATAAGCTCATTGGTTAAACAAGGTAAATTAGTAATTATTTTTAAGGTTTCGTGAGCCATCATTGTCCCGATAATTCCGGGTAATGTACCTAAAACACCATTCAAACTACAATTTGGTACATCTTCTGGATTGGGTGGTTCTGGGAATAAATCGCGAAGGTTTTTACTACCATTATTATTGAAAACAGCTATTTGTCCTTCAAATTTTAAAATACTTCCGTAAACTAAGGCTTTGCCCAAATATACGCAAGTATCGTTAACCAAATAGCGAGTTGCAAAATTGTCACAACCATCAACAATTATATCAAATTGAGACAAGATTTTTTCGCAGTTTTCAACCGTTATTTTTTCTTCAAAAGAAATATAATTACTATTTGGATTTAATCCTTTTAAAACTTCCTTTGCTATTTTTACTTTGGGTAAACCAATAGTATTTTCAGAATATAAAATTTGTCGGTGTAAATTAGATAATTCTACTTGATCAAAATCAACCATACCAATTGTTCCCACACCTGAAGTAGCTAAATATTGAAGAATTGGGCAACCTAAACCACCAGCTCCAATTACTAAAACTTTGGCATTTTTTAGCTTTTCTTGTCCAATATCGCCTATTTCTGGTAACAAGGTTTGTTTTTGGTATCTTAAAATTTCGTATATTTTGTTCATTTTAAATGCTATATGTGTTTTTAGTTAGAGATTTGACAACTTTTAAAAAGTTGTCAAATCTAGTTTCGTTTGTTTGCGTTAGGGATAGAAGCGGCATCCTTTTGTGTAGCTTTAGCGGAACAAAAGATAGAGCGAATAGCCCGACCCACAGTTTACGGAGGGACACGCCCAACAAAAATTAATAATTTTTAACTGAATAACTTCTATCCCAATCTTTCCAAACGGGTTCGTATCCTTTTTGACGAATAATACTTGCAATTTCAACGGCTGAACGTTCATCGCTTGTTTCAAATTGTTCCAAAGATTGCTTATCTACACTATAGCCTCCTGGATTCGTTTTAGAACCTGCACTCATGGTTGTTGTTCCAATAGGAATAATATTGTCTCTAAATTTTTCGTTTTCTCGGGTTGAAATTGAAATTTCTAAATCTGGATTCCAAATGCGGTAGGCACAAATTAATTGTGTTAAATCCTTGTCGTCCATAATAAAATTGGGTTCAATAATACCTTCAGCAGGTCGAAGTCTAGGAAAAGAAACCGAATATTTACTTTGCCAATAGGTTTTTTGTAAATAATCTAAATGAAGTGCATTGAAAAAACTATCGGTTCTCCAGTTTTCTAAACCTAGTAAAACACCTAAACCAATTTTGTGAATGCCAGCTTTCCCAACACGATCTGGTGTGTTTAAACGGTATTCAAAATTGGATTTTTTCCCTTTTGGGTGGTATTTTTTATAAACTTCTTCATGATAGGTTTCTTGATATACTAAAACAGTATGTACTCCCGCTTGGTGTAACGCTATATACTCCTCTTCATCTAGAGGTTGTACTTCGACTGAAATATTAGCAAAATGCTTTTGTATAATTGTAATTGCATTTAGGAAGTAATTGATGTTGACTGTATAATTTGCTTCACCTGTAACTAATAGAATATGGTCGAAACCTGCTTCTTTTAATACTTTAATTTCTTGTTTAATTTCACTATCATTTAAGGTTTTTCGTTTAATTTTATTATCTAAACTAAATCCACAATAGGTGCAAATGTTTTGGCATTCGTTGCTCAAATACATAGGTGCATACATTTGAATGGTTTTTCCAAAACGTTGCTTAGTTAGTACATGGCTTTTTTGTGCCATAATTTCTAAATAACTTTGTGCAGCTGGAGAGATAAAATTTAAAAAATCATCTATAGTACATTTGTTTTTAGAAAGACTTTGTTCTACTTCTTTAGCGGTAACAGAATAGATTCTTTCTTGAATGGAATCCCAATCGTATTTTTTGAATATTTCGTTGAATGTGTTCATGTTGTGTTTTTTGTAGCACGCAGATTTCGCAGATTTTGGCAGATTTTTAATTTTGTATGGAATGCTTTTCTATTGCTGCAATTTGTTTACTATTCGTTTTATATCATCTAGAATTGTAGTTGAATTGAAATTGACTAGAATTCCTAGTTTTTTATCTGTGAGTTTTAAGTAATTGGTTGTTTGTTTATAGTGAATAGGGGCTAAGTCTTCAACCGATTTTAATTCGATAATGACTTTGTCTTCAACCAATAAATCTATTTTAAAAGCAATATC
Source organism: Flavobacterium sp. KY-23415 (assembly GCF_055384985.1). Classification (NCBI taxonomy): domain Bacteria; kingdom Pseudomonadati; phylum Bacteroidota; class Flavobacteriia; order Flavobacteriales; family Flavobacteriaceae; genus Flavobacterium; species Flavobacterium sp. KY-23415. The sequence goes on from NZ_AP044001.1 coordinate 2,029,561, forward strand.
TAGTACAATTTCTTCATAAGGTATTGTAATTTCAATTTGTCTCTCAACTTTTAAATTTAATTTATTCAATTCATAATATAAAGCACTTTCATATACTGATTCAAATAAACCAGGCCCAAGTGTGTTGTGAACTTTGAAAATTGCTCCTCTTATTTTGTAAGATATTTCATTTTCGGTCATATTTTCAGATTTTAAAATTATTATGAATTATAGTTGCACTTTGATTTAACTGCTTTTACTTATATAAATCTATGTAATTTTAATTTTCAGCACACAGATTACGCTAATTTTAGCAGATTTTTTTATGTATCTAAGTCATTTTTATCTGCGGAAATCTGTAAAATCTGCGTGCTAAAATTTTAATTATTTACTAAAAACCACTCATGAGTTACTCATTCAAGAAAGCCGTTAATGGGCTTGATGCTTGTGCAAAATTTGAAACAGAACCCAATTGTGCTTCATACGCTTTTCTGCCTGCAATTACCGCTTCTTTAAACGCTTCTGCCATTAGTTTTGGTTTTTTTGCTACTGCAATTGCGGTATTTACTAAAACAGCATCTGCGCCTATTTCCATGGCTTTAGCAGCATCAGAAGGAGCACCAATCCCTGCATCAACTATAACAGGTACTCTACTTTGTTCGATTATAATCTCTAAAAAGTCAATCGTTTTTAAACCTTTATTACTTCCTATGGGAGAACCCAATGGCATTACCGCTGCTGTTCCTGCGCTTTCCAATAGTTTGCATAAAACAGGATCTGCATGAATGTAAGGCAATACAATGAAGTCAAGTTTGGCTAATTCTTCCGTTGCTTTTAAAGTTTCGATAGGATCAGGTAATAAATATTTTGGATCGGGATGAATTTCTAATTTTAAGAAGTTCGTTTCAAAAGCTTCTCTAGCTAATTGGGCTGCAAAAACAGCTTCTTTAGCATTTCTAGCTCCTGATGTATTTGGTAATAAATTAATATTGGGATGGTTTAAATGTGAAAGAATAGCATCGGTTTCGGTTGTAAAATCTACTCGTTTTAAGGCAACGGTCACTAATTCACTTTCGGAAGCCAAAATAGCTTCTTCCATTTGTTGATTAGAACCAAATTTTCCAGTTCCTAAAAATAATCGAGAGTGGAAAGTTGTGTCTGAAATTTTAAATGTTGACATATAATTTTTCGTTGAGTGTTGTTGTTATTTTTGGGGTTTTTGTGAGTAAACCAGAAATGGCTATACCATGAATGCCTGTTGCAATTAGTGAATCAACATCTTCTAAGGTAATGCCTCCAATGGCAATAAGCGGTATTTTTATGTCTTGTTCAGCCATTTGATTTAGAATGATTTTATACCCTTCTAAGCCTAAAATTGGACTTAATTTTTCTTTGGTGGTGGTGAAACGAAAAGGTCCAAGACCTATATAGTCACAATTTTCATTGTGTCTTTGCAAAACATGTTCTATAGTATTTGCTGTTCCTCCAATAATTTTTTGGTTGCCTAAAATAGATCGTGCATCTTTAATTTGCATGTCGTCTAAGCCTAAATGAACACCATCAGCTTCCATTTGGTATGCCAAATCTACTTTGTCATTAATTATAAAAGTGGCTTTGTATTGCAAACAAAGTTGTTTGGTTTTTTCGGAAACAGTCAAAAGATCATTATAATTTCCGTTTTTAAAACGCAATTGAATCCAGTCACAACCGTTATCTAATGTTTTTTGAATGTTATACAATTGTTCGTCAACTGTATTTCCTTGTGAGATATAGTGTAATTTGCTAATCATGATGATATCCTAATGATGTGTGGTTAGAATTTAGGTATTTTTCGATATAAGTTTTAGCATTTTGGCAAGAGGAAGTAGTATCAAAGCCTAAAGCTAAATTTGCTGTGATTGCTGATGACAAAACGCAACCTGAACCATGTTTCTCGTTAACCAAAGTTATAGTTGGAGCAAGTTTTATAAATTTATTTTTAAAAAATAAGTAGTCAACTCCTTTTTCTTCTGTATTATGACCTCCTTTTAATAAGACATTACAATAATTAGAGAGAAGTATTGCATTTGTTTCTGCATTAATTCCTCTCGTAGATAATTGAAAAATTTCTTTATAATTGGGTGTGATTAAATCAATTTCTTTGAGAATCGATGCTAATTTAGTTTGGTTTTCAATCTCTAAAAAATCGAATGTTGTACTCGATTTTAAAACGGTGTCCCAAATGATTTTTGTCTTTTGTGAAAGTTTTTTTATTTGGTAAACAATTTGTTCTAAATAATCTAATGAAGGAACAATGCCAATTTTTACAGCTTTGATATTATATTGATTAAAAAGAATAGTGATTGATTCAAGTACAAAATCAATTGCAACCCATTCTATTTTTATAAAATCATTTTCCGTTTGAATAGTGTTTCCTGTTATAACTGCTAAGCCATAAACTTGATGTTGCTCGAATGTTTTTACATCGGCTAAAACACCAGCTCCTCCAGAAGGATCAAAACCAGCAATACTTAAAACAAATGGACGATTTTTTGACATTTTTTAAAGTTTTCTATTGATTTTTCAGTGTTCCAAATGGTTCCAAGCAAAGCAAAATCATCAAAGCCATTTTGTATTACTTCCTCTATGTTTTCAATTGAAATACCTCCTAAAGCAATCAATTTTGTATGACGATTGGTTCGTTTTTTTATCACCTCAAAAGCATTTTTAATTGGAACATAATTCTGTTTTGAAATACTTGGATAAATCGGACTTAAAAAGGCATAATCAAAGCCATTGTGCAAATTGTTGAAATCTTCAATTGAATGTACTGAAGTTGAAAAATATCTGACAGATTTTTGAAACCTGTCAGATATAGTAAGTCTATCTTTTTCAGTAAAATGAATACGATCTATCTCAAATTCTTCTGCCAAATCATGATGTTGATGCAATACCAATTTAGAATAATATCTCGGATTTATTGCTAGTAAAAAAGTACGTAATCTCTCTTTCGAATAATTTGGCTTTCGAACATGAAACAATTCCAAGCCTTCTTCAAAAAGAGTTTGAATAATGTTCTCTTCGTTCGCTATTTTCGTTGGATTAGAAATTACTATCATGATTTTTCTTTTATGAAATCTAAGTTCTCGATATATTTTTTATGCCGTTTCTCTCCATAAAAAAACACTCGAACTGACAATTTTTACAAATAAATTTCTTTTCCGTTTTCAATAAATTCTTCCGACATCGCTTTCATGCCTTCCTCTGCAGCAGCTGTGTCTCTAATTTCCTGTGAGATTTTCATCGAGCAGAATTTTGGGCCGCACATTGAACAAAAATGTGCTACTTTAGCACCATCTGCTGGTAGTGTTTCATCATGAAATTCTCTTGCAGTGTCTGGATCGAGAGCCAAATTGAATTGGTCTTCCCATCTAAATTCAAAACGTGCTTTACTTAGGGCATTGTCACGATATTGTGCTCCTGGATGTCCTTTGGCTAAATCGGCAGCATGAGCAGCAATTTTATAGGTAATTACTCCATCTTTCACATCTTTTTTATTAGGTAAGCCCAAATGTTCTTTTGGTGTAACATAACAAAGCATTGCACAACCATACCAACCAATCATGGCTGCTCCAATAGCAGAAGTAATGTGATCGTAACCTGGAGCAATGTCTGTAGTTAAAGGACCTAACGTATAGAAAGGAGCTTCCGAACAATGCTCTAATTGTTTTTCCATGTTTTCTTTAATCATGTGCATAGGCACGTGACCAGGACCTTCAATGAACACTTGTACGTCATGTTTCCAAGCAATTTTGGTTAATTCGCCCAAGGTTTCTAACTCAGCAAATTGTGCGGCATCATTGGCATCTGCAATAGATCCAGGACGCAATCCATCTCCAAGAGAAAACGCTACATCATATTGTTTCATTATTTCGCAAATTTCTTCGAAATGAGTGTATAAAAAGTTTTCTTTGTGATGGAACAAACACCATTTTGCCATAATAGAACCACCACGAGAAACAATTCCAGTGACACGATTAGCAGTTAAATGAATATAACGTAAAAGTACTCCAGCGTGAATAGTAAAATAAGAAACTCCTTGTTCCGCTTGTTCTATTAAAGTATCTCTAAAAATTTCCCAAGTTAAATCTTCTGCAATTCCTTTTACTTTTTCCAACGCTTGATAAATTGGAACTGTTCCTATCGGGACAGGAGAGTTACGGATTATCCATTCTCTAGTTTCATGAATGTTTTTACCAGTAGATAAATCCATGATGGTATCTGCTCCCCAGCGACAAGCCCAAACGGCTTTTTCCACTTCTTCTTCAATACTAGAGGTTACCGCACTGTTTCCAATATTAGCATTAATTTTTACCAAGAAGTTTCTACCAACAATCATAGGCTCACTTTCTGGATGGTTGATGTTGTTTGGGATTATCGCACGACCCGCAGCTACTTCGCTACGAACAAATTCGGGTGTGATTTTGCTTTTTGGTGTATTGGCTCCAAAACTTTCTCCTGCGTGTTGGCATTGCATTGCTTTTGTTTGATTCTCCAGTTGTTCAATACGTTGGTTTTCGCGAATGGCAATGTATTCCATTTCTGGAGTGATTATACCTTGCTTTGCATAATACAATTGGGTAACATTGGATCCTTTTTTAGCACGCTTCGGTTTGTGTAAATATTCAAAACGCAAATGATCTAAATCTGGATTATGTAAACGTTCTTTGCCGTAGTTTGACGAGATTTCTTTTAGCTCTTCTACATCACCACGATCTAGAATCCATTGTTCGCGTAAACGCGGTAATCCTTTTCTAACATCTATTGTTATATTTGGATCAGTATATGGCCCAGAAGTATCATAAACTGTTACAGGTGGATTTTTTTCGACACCACCTTTTGCCAATTTAGTATCGGATAATACGATTTCACGCATAGCCACTTTGATAGGATGAATATCTCCATCGATATATACTTTTCTCGAATTTGGAAAGGGTTCTCTTGATATTTTCTCTTCGTTTGTCATATTTTTAGTCTTAAAGTTGTAAAGTCAAAAAGTTGAAAATGTTTGTTATTTTAAACTGCATACTAAATTAACCGCCTTGTGTCGCGGTAATGATTAAAATATCATCGGAAGGAGAAAGAAGAAAAGTTGCCCATTGGTTTTTAGAAACCACAGTTTGGTTTACAGCAACGGCAATTCCGTTTTGTTTTTCGGGAAGTTCGAAATCGAGAAGTTCTTGGATTGTAAGGGATTTACAATCAATTTTTTTGAGTGTGTTGTTGATTTTTAATTCCATTCCTTTTACTGAATTTAGTATATAGTTATACTTTAGGAATGGCTATAATGGTACTTGTGCGTACAAAGAAGTCATCTTACTTTTCCCTACGCTAGTATGAACTAGATCAGGTTCAGAGGGTAAAATCTCAGCCTGTAAAATTACAGACACCCCTAAAGTGTGAAGCAAATGTAGTAAAAAAAGTTTCAGGTTTAAAAGTTTCAGGTTTAAAATTGCTTAAAATTTAGGTATAGTTCTAATATACAGTTCTTCTACTTTTTTTCTTGCCCAATCAGTTTTTCGTAGGAATGTTAAACTCGATTTTACGGAAGGGTTATCATTAAAACATCTAATATTTATTAGTTCTACTAAAGTATCGAAGCCATAGTAATCGACTAATTGTTCTACAATTACTTTTAAGGTTTTGCCGTGTAATGGATCGTTAGACATGTTGTTTATGTTAAAAGTGTTTTGGTTAATGAAAAATGGAAATGGTTAAATGTGAAATTATTTAACTAATTTTAACCACTACTAAATTAATTGAAATCATTTAATAATATAATGGCTTTTTACAAATTTAATAAAAATGCACGAACGGATGAGCATACTGGTTTTGGAACAAATCCTTCTATTTATGGAGGGCGTTTTATTAATAAAAATGGAACAGCAAATATAGAGAAAAGAGGGTTGCATTTCTTTTCTAGAACAAGTTGGTATCATATTATGTTAGACCTTTCTCATGTTAACTTTTTTCTAATTATTTTTCTGTTTTATTTTGGAATTAACATTTTGTTTGCTTGTGTTTATTATTGTATTGGTATTGAATATTTAAAAGGAATTGAAGTGTCTGCCTCAGAGTTAGTTAATTTTGGGAATGCTTTCTTTTTTAGTACACAAACGTTTACGACTGTTGGATATGGTCATATTAGTCCTGTCGGTTTTTTAACAAGTACTATTGCCTCAGTAGAGGCTTTGATTGGTTTGCTTAGTTTCGGGATTGTAACAGGGTTGTTTTTTGGAAGATTTAGTATGCCACGAGCTTATATAAAATTTTCTCAAAATGCTATTATTGCTCCATATAAAGATGGTAAAGCGCTAATGCTTAGGCTGTCGCCTTATAAAAATACTAATTTTACAGATGCTGAAGCAAAGATTACTTTGGGCATGATTGTAGAAGAGAATGGGAAGAAAATAAACAAGTTCTTTTCATTAGATTTGGAAATGACAAAGATTAATACATTAACATTAAGTTGGACATTGGTGCATCCAATTACACCAGAAAGTCCGCTTTATAATTTATTAGAAGAGGATTATAATAATGGAGAAGGAGAAATAATTGTTTTTGTGAAAACATTTGATGACATGTTTAGCACAGTTGTTTCTGCACAAACTTCCTATTTGTTTAATGAAATTGTTTATGGTGCAAAATTTAATATTATGTATGAAGAAAATGAATCTAAAACCAAGACGATTTTACATCTGGATAAATTAAATTCATTTTCTAAATACAAATTGGATTAAATTATTTTCGTGTAAAGCATTCTTCAATATGATCATTAACCATACCAGTCGCTTGCATGTGCGCATATACAACTGTAGATCCTACAAATTTAAACCCACGTTTTTTAAGATCTTTGCTTAAAGCATCTGAGATTGGAGTAGTAGCAGGAACGTCTTTCAAGGTTTTTGGGTTATTGTCTATTGGTTTGCCATCCACAAAAGACCAAATATATTTTGAAAAACTACCAAATTCTTTTTGTATTTCTATAAATGCTTGAGCATTTGTAACAGTGGCTCTAACTTTTAGTTTGTTTCTTATGATACCTTCATTTTGAAGTAGCTCTTCTATTTTAGATTCATTATACTCTGAAACTTTTTTTAAATCAAAATTATCAAATGCTTTTCTGAAATTTTCTCTTTTGGCTAAAATAGTGTACCAACTTAAGCCAGCTTGAAAAGTTTCTAAAATTAAGAATTCAAATAGTGTGGGATCATCATATACAGGTTTTCCCCATTCATTGTCATGATAGTTTCTGTATAAGTCGTCCTTTTCACACCAACCACATCTATTTTTAGTAGTCATCATATAAATAGTTTATGTTTGTATTTCGTTCTCGTTTTTTAAAACTTGCCCTAAGATGATGTTCGTTTATTGTTTCATTGATTATTGTTTCGATTTCCTTTTCAATCTTGTCTTCATCTCTAATTACTGAACTACCTAGGTATCTATAAGTGTAAAGCTCAAATTTATTGTTTTTTGTAACAAATGCAAATGAACAAAGTTTGTCTTCATAATCTTTCGGCTCTTTTTCTGTTATTTTATAAAAGAAAAATGAAATTTCACGGTTATTATAATCAACCAGTTTTTTTTGTAGAAAAACAATGCTATCATTTTTTTCAACATCATAGAAATTATTTAATGCAAAGTTTGCCACTTCGGTTTCGGGTAAATCAAACGTGTTGTTTTCTAATTGCATTAAAAGGAAAGCTCTTTTCGGATCAGATAAAATTTCTTGTTTGTCTTTTTCTGTTAATGTGTTATTTAGGCTTCCTAAACGCATTATTTCAATGTTTAATGCTAAGATGTCTAATTTTTTTAATTTGGTTATAAATTCTTGTGTTTCATTGTTGTTTTTAAAGTGTTCAAGAAGGTTTAAATAACCAATTAAATCATCTACAGGAGCATATTGTTGATCTGCTAAATATTCGTCTTGATCGTCTTCATTATATTCTGTGTTTTCTATTTTCCAACTTAGTACACGTTTATATTCTAGTTTTGCATTGGTTAATATCATTTTTCTAAACGATTTAAGTTTAGAAGCAGAAGCATATTTGTTTTCTATTAATTCATTGCAAAAATTCACTAAAGGTTCATTGTATTCAGGAATACTATAGAATTGAAAAATTTTAGGAAATAACTCTTTACTGTTTTCTTTGTCTTCTAAAAAAGTATAGAATAACCCGCTAATGTCATATTCACTATTGCTTAATGGAAGGTCATATTCTAGTAAGTCCATTATCTTTTGGTATGCTTTTTTAGACTTTTGTAAGGTTAATGCTTTTAGAATGTTCAATTGAATTTCTGCGGGTACATTTTCTCTTTTGTAATAATTTTCTAAGAAGGGAATAATTTTTTCATCATTAATAGAAGCAAGTTTGTTTAACAGGCTGTTTTGCGCAGTTATTTCTGTTGCTTTAAAATTAAATTCATTTAAAAATTGAATTACTTTTGGAATATCTTTTTGTAAAATTTTAAGTTCATAAGTACAATTTAATGCAGAATAGCGAATGGTGTCTTTTTCACTATAGGCATCCTTTATGTATTCGTCAATTTTTCCTTTAAAAATATTGGTTTCAGGTTCGTCATTGAAAGTTAAACTAGAAAAAACGGTTTCTATGAACAAATCATCATTTTTATACTCTCTGGGGACTAAAGTTTGAGTTACGATATATGCATCTTCCCTAAAAAGAATATTACTTTTAATTGCTTGGTTACTTCCTTCTTTGCTTACCAAATAATCTATTGTAAAAGTATTGTTTTCTTTGTTTTCGGTACTAGTTTCTTTAATTATGGTATATTCTTTTTCTTCGTTTTTAAATAAGGTCGCATACCAGTTACTTTTTCTAAATCCTTTTTTGTCATAAATTGAATAACTTAAGATAGAATTGCTATTCACATAGTCATATTCGTTTTCATAGAGATCATCGTCCGAAGGAGTATAAAATTTAGTGAAGTAATTTCTCAAGTTAGATTTTATAGAATCTAGATTCTCGAAGTAATCATATTTGTGGAACTTGTAATATTCTAAGTTTATTTTTTTTCCGTTCTCTGCATTTATAAATAAATATTTGTTGTTAACGTTGAATATGTTTTTGTTTTCATTTTTTTGTTCACCAATACCATAAAATAGTTTTTCGTTCTGTTTTTTAGGTATTTTTACAGAAAACTTACTAATAGTGTCTGTATAGGTTTCCATTATTTCATTATAAATGAATGGTTTTTCTAAAAACGAATTAAAGAAAGTCGCTTTGTCCTTTTCGTTTGCGTTAACAGCTCCAAGCAAATAATATTTGTTACCAAAAATGAATGATTCTAAAATAATTTCTTTGTCATTTATGATTCCTTTTCCTTGTGTTTTCTTTTTAGAATTTAGGGAATAAGTTGGTTTAATTTCGTGTTGAATAAAGAATTCCTCTTGTATTTGTTTCTCTTCAAATGCTTTGTTTTCTAGTAATTGTAGTGTGTTTAAGTTGCGTTCCGTTACAAAAAAGTAACTTTTGGTTTCATTTTTATAAGCTTGAAGTTCTATGTTTTCAGGAGTTGTAGTGTTTTCTCCATAAACAATAAAGTATGAAGGGATTTCTACACTAAATCCACCTCTGCTAGGAGAATATTTTTCCCATTCGTTAGAAAATTTTTTCAATTGAATAGATTCAAAAATATCCTTAGTATATAGTTTTGCATAATTTTTAGCACCTGTCAATGAAATTGAAATAATTTCTAAAGGAGTAATGTAGAAATTGAAGTGTTGGCTGTTTCCCGTTTTGGTTTCGTTATCAATCTCAAAACGAGTAAAATTTGGTTCTTCCGTTAACTTTTTAGAATGAATTATTCCAGGAATGTTTTCAAAAAATAAACTGTCTAATGATTTGTAATTGTAGTTTCCTTTTTTATTTAAAAAGTCATTTGTTGGTTTTCTGTTGATTTTGATAACACCACCATTAGTATAATCTGGAGAGCCTATTGAGTATTTGTCTGTCACAACATATTCATTCATTGCTAATGAAATCATTTTGTCAGATGTACTATGTTTGTGTAAAATTGGTTTTGGAAAGTTAGTTTCTATAGTTTTTTTTAGGTCTTTTCCAACTTCAGAGAATTCTGTACTAACTGGTTTAACTGTATAGCCTTTATCTCTTAAGAGTTGAATTACGCCTTCTTTTCCAGCTAAGTGTGCCGCTCCAATGGCAGCAAAAAGGGATTTTTCCTCCATGATTTTTTCCATGCTGTTTGCCATAATAATATTTCGACTAACAATTAAGGCATCATGTGCTTTGGGAGAAATCATTAATTTGTATAAAGAATCTAAAATGACAATGTTTTTTTCTCTGTAAGATTCTTTAATAAATTCATTAAGGTTTTTATTTTTTAGCATTTTAAGAAGAATTGATTTGTTTTCTTCTTTTGGCTTTGCTTCTTCTTCGGTTAATTTGTAGATTGGAATTAGAGAAGTTTTTGCATCTTCTAGTCCCATTATTGTTTTATTGTATTTTTTTCCAGTTTGAAAAATAAACATGTCTAGTACGGTGTCCTCTTGATAGTCTGCACTACTGTTATTGTTTCCAGAAATAACATTATCGAAATAGGTAGTATTTGTATTAAAAAGTGCTTTTACTTCATCTTTAGAAATTGGATCTAGATAAAATTCGGTATATAGCTTGTAGGCATTGTCTAGTCCTCTAGAATACATAAGATTTGTTAGGTCTCCCCAAGTTTCGGGGTTGCTTTCATTCGCAACAACCTCTACGTTTAAAAGTGCGTCAAAAAAAGCATCAGAAAGATGGTAGGATATTTTGTCATTTACGTGCATAGTTCCGTAAACGTATGATTTCTTTTCTGAGTTGTTTTTAGAAATTTCCCAGAGTAAATTATTTTCTTGTTGTCCGAATATAAAATAAGAAGATAATAGTGTTAAGAAGAGTAATTTTTTCAAGTTTATTATGATTTAGGTAATATTTCAAATATAAAACAAAAAACCTTAATTTGATTGATCAAATTAAGGTTTTTGTGAAAAATAAACTCGAAAATTTATTTTAAATTATCCTAAAGAAACTCTTTTGAATCCAGTAACTGTTAAATCAGCATTAACTGTTTTAACATATCCAGCAACATTCATAGAACCGTCTTTAATATAGTCTTGGTTAACTAAAGTATTGTCTTTGTAGAAACGTTGAATTTTACCTTTAGAAATGTTATCTAACATAGCTTCAGGTTTTCCTTCAGCACGTAATTGTTCTTTAGCGATTTCAATTTCTTTTTCAATGATTGCAGCATCAACACCATCTTCGTTTAACGCGATAGGGTTCATTGCAGCAGCTTGCATAGCAACATTTCTTGATGCTTCTTCAGCTCCATCTACATTTGCAGATAAAGAAGTTAAAACAGCAATTTTGTTTCCAGCGTGAATGTATGAGCCTACGAAAGCACCTTCTAATCTTTCAAAAGAACCGATTTCGATTTTTTCTCCAATTACTCCAGTTTGTTCGATTAATTTTTCAGCAACAGTTATTCCGTTGAAGTCTGAAGCTAATAATTCTTCTTTAGTAGTATAGTTTAAAGCTTGGTTAGCTAAATCTGTAGCTAATTTAACGAAAGCTTCGTTTTTACCTACGAAATCAGTTTCACAGTTTAATGTGATTGCTACACCAGCAGTTTTGTCAGCGTTAACAACAGTAATTGCAGCACCTTCTGTAGATTCTCTATCAGAACGGTTAGCCGCTACTTTTTGACCTTTTTTACGTAGGTTTTCAATTGCTAAATCAAAATCTCCATCTGCTTCAACTAAAGCTTTTTTGCAGTCCATCATACCAGCACCAGTTGCTGTTCTTAATTTGTTTACGTCTGCAGCAGTAATATTTGCCATAACTTTGTCTTTTTATTTTTTAAATGTAAAAATTCCAAAATTCAAAATTCAAATTCCTATTTTAAATTATTATCAACATTATGTTTCTAATAGAATAGGAATTTGAAAAATTGTTTTTGGAATTATTATTCTATTATTATTCGTTAGAAGTTGTAGCTTCTGTTGTAGCTTCTGCTTCTTTAGAGGCAGGTGCGTCTGGTTGCTCATCTTTTTCAGCTTTTCTATCTGAAAGACCTTCAATGATAGCAGCAGATACTAATCCTAAAACTTTATCGATTGATTTAGAAGCATCATCATTTGATGGAATAACAAAATCAATTGGACGTGGGTCCGAGTTTGTATCAACCATTGCAAAAACTGGAATGTTTAATTTTTGAGCTTCTTTTATTGCGATATGTTCAGCTTTAACGTCAACTACAAAAAGAGCAGCAGGTAATCTAGTCATATCTGCTATAGAACCTAAATTCTTCTCTAATTTTGCACGTAGACGATCTACTTGTAATTTTTCTTTTTTAGAAAGTGTGTTGAAAGTACCATCTTTTTTCATTCTATCAATAGAAGCCATTTTTTTAACAGCTTTACGGATAGTGATGAAGTTTGTTAGCATACCACCTGGCCATCTTTCAGTGATGTAAGGCATGTTACAAGCAGCTGCTTTTTCAGCAACGATATCTTTAGCTTGTTTTTTAGTAGCAACGAAAAGTACTTTTCTACCTGATGCAGCAATTTTTTTCAAAGCTTCGTTAGCTTCTTCAATTTTAGCAGCAGTTTTGTATAAATTTATAATATGGATACCATTACGCTCCATATAAATGTAAGGAGCCATGTTTGGATCCCACTTGCGAGTCATGTGTCCAAAATGTACACCAGCCTCTAATAACTCTTTAACGTCAATTTTGTTTGCCATTATGTAATAGTTTACGTTCCGTGTTATAGCAATAATCAAGTAGTCACTTGCGTTAGTCTTGAAAATTTAGATGCTAAACTAATCCCCTTTTTACAAGGAATATCGACAACTTTGTTTTTAATTCAATTTTAATAGTAAAAATTTGTTTGAAAATATATTCGGATAATAATCGAATATTAACGTTTCGAGAATTGGAATCTCTTACGTGCTTTCTTCTGACCAAATTTCTTACGTTCTACCATTCTTGGATCTCTTGTTAGTAATCCTTCTGGTTTTAAAATAGCTCTGTTTTCAGCTTCTACTTCACACATTACTCTAGCTAAAGCCATTCTTACAGCTTCTGCTTGTCCTGTTGAACCACCTCCATAAACGTTTACTTTTACGTCAAAGTTTTCTGCATTATCTGTCATTGCTAACGGTTGCATTACTTTGTACTGTAGAGTAGCAGTAGGGAAGTAAGTTGTAAATTCTCTTTTGTTTACGGTAATTTTACCTGTTCCTTCAGTAACATAAACACGTGCCACTGCACATTTTCTTCTACCGATTTTGTGAATAACTCCCATTACTTAAGATCGTTTAGGTTTACGGTTTTAGGTTTTTGAGCTCCATGAGTGTGCTCAGTACCTACAAATACATTTAAATTGCGGAATAATTCAGCACCTAATTTGTTTTTAGGTAACATTCCTTTTACAGCTTTTTCTACTAATACAGCTGGGTTTTTTTGTTGCTGTACTTTTGCAGTTAAAGTTCTTTGACCTCCTGGGTAACCAGTATGACGCATATAGATTTTGTCGTCAAGTTTGTTACCAGTAAGGTTGATTTTTTCTGCGTTGATAACGATTACGTTGTCTCCACAGTCAACGTGTGGTGTATAACTAGTCTTATACTTACCTCTTAATAGCATAGCTACTTTTGAAGCAAAACGACCTAAGTTATGACCTTCAGCATCTACAACAATCCATTCTTTCGAAACGGTTGCTTTGTTTGCAGATACAGTCTTGTAGCTTAATGTGTTCACAATAATTAATTTAAATTAAACATTCCATTCCCAATTAAGGGAGTGCAAAAGTACAAATATTTATCATAAATACAAGTGGTACGCGAGAATATTTATTGTTTTTACTTTTTTTATAGTTTGTTGTTATGTTTTGAAATTAAATAGTTTCTGTGTTTTGTGAGAATTAATCTTGAAATTAATCTTAAATTATTATTTTTATGGTTTAAATTTTCTACATGAAGTCTAAAGCGACATTAAAACAAATTGCGAAGGAATTGGGAGTTTCTATTTCAACTGTTTCTAAAGCATTAAATGATAGTTCCGAAATTAGCAAAGCAACAAAAGATAAGATTAAAGAGTTTGCGGAATTGAAAAACTACAAGCCAAATTTAATGGCAAAGAATCTCAAGTACCAAAAAACAAATACGATTGGGGTAGTGTTGCCTAATATTTTGAATTCTTTTTTCGCAAAAGTGTTTAGTGGTATTGAAAATGTAGCTAGAAAGCGAGGTTATAATCTTGTTACTGCTATTTCGAATGAGTCTCTTGAAAGAGAAAAGCAATTGATGGAAATGCTTAATAACGGAGCAGTAGATGGTTTTATCTTGTCGGTTGCTGAAGAAACACAATTAACGAAGAATCTGGATCATTATAATGCAATTATTAGAAGTGGCACCCCAATTGTTTTATTTGATAGAGTTGTAGATTTAATGAAAGCAGATAAAGTAATTGTAGATGATTTAGATTCGGCTGTCGATGCTACACAGCATTTAATTAATATTGGGTGTAAAAAAATTGCATTAATTTCTACAATTAATAATTTGAGTGTTGGGAAATTACGTTTTGAAGGATACAAAAAGGCATTAGATAATAATAGTATAGCAATTGATGAGGGTTTAATTATTATTGATAATGACGTGGATTCCTTTGATGATAAATTGAAACAAATGTTGCAAAATAGATTGGTAGATGGTGTATTCGCTTTAGACGAGCACGGATTAACAAAAGTGCATAAAATTGCAATTCAGGAAGGGATAAAAATTCCTGATGAAATCAATATTTTGGGATTTGCAGATGGAGTTTGGTCTAGAAGAATGTCTCCAAGTATTTCTACAGTTAGTCAACACGCTCCTGAAATTGGAGAGAAGTCGGCTAATTTATTAATTGATAGGTTGTTGAATACAGACAAAGAAAAAGCTTTAGACTACAAAACTATTGTGATTAAAACGGAATTGAGACAAAGAGAATCTACCAAGAAATTATAATTGTTGTTTTTGGTCGTCATTCCATGTAATATAACCAAATATAGCATTAAAGAAGTAGAAAATGTATTTGGCTGTATTAGCTATATTTAATAGTAACAGGTTTTGAATAATTTTCGTAAGATTATAAAATTGCCACAAGAACCAATTATCAGGATACATTCTAGCAGTATTAAAAGTACCACCAAATGTTAGTCCTGCAGGTATTGAAATAGCAAGATAAAGTTTCCAATCAATTACATTATTAGATAGATATTTAAAAGCAATATAATTAAGGAGAAAAGAAAAGAAGAAGCCAAGAATAATGTTTCGGTAAAAAATTAAATCTATTTTTCTTAATGTTTTACTTTTTTTCCAAGAGTTAAAAACAAGATAATTACCTATAAAAGAAACTGGATAAGTTAGTAATGCTCCAGCATTTCCGAGTAAATAATCTATTGAACCACTCAAGAAAGTATTGCAAGTAGTTATGAAGTTTCCAATATTATTTTTCTTTGTTACCAGTCTGTTTCCAATCATTGAAAATCCAGTATTTATAATAGATACGTAGCCCAGTAAGAAAGAATAATTTTTTCCATTGAAAGAAAAATTATAAACTGTTTTATGATACCCTAGGACTATAGAAGCTGTTATTACTATGATTAAACCAATAATATCTAGATAAGTACTATTTGTTATTGATTTAATTTGTGTTGTAAGCGCATTGGAAATTTTCAGTTTAAAAATCATTATTCCTTAGTAAAGTTAAATTTTGCCCCACCTTGATGCAAAATTAGACTTTTTTCTTGAAAGACGATTTGAATTCCAGCAGGAGAATATATAAAAGTTTTCTCGTCTTTAAAAGTTAGTGGAAATGCACTTTGTCCTGTTGCTTGCGCGAAAAAATTACCTTCTTTTTCAAAAATAGTTATTTTTAAAGCAATGTCATTGGAAGAATAGGTTCCAATGTGTTTAGAAATTAATGCTTTATCTATTTTTTTGAAGTTTGGAAAAGGAAAAGGAATTTTATAATAAATACTTAAAATGCCAATCATAATGTCGTTTGTATTGTAGTTATCGCCATTAACAATAAGAGAAATACCAAGTTTTTCTGTCGGATAATAGCCTATGTTAGATCTGAAACTCTCTATTCCTCCATTATGTCCATAAAACCGTCTTTCTCCAAACGGAAATTGAATCAAAGCTTTACCATAGCTGTCTTTTAGTGTTTTCATAGCTTCTAGAGAGCTTTGCTTAATTAGCTCTCCATCAAATAAGGCATAGATGAATTTTGTTAAATCAGAGGGAGTAGAAACTAACGCACCAGCAGAATATGCAATCTCGTTTTTCCATTCTTCCGTTTTTTTCCATTGGTTATCATTAAAAAGAAAAGAATAGCTTTCGTTATTGGAAATCTGTACTCCATTTGAAGGATAAAACGTGTTTTTCAATCCAATTTTTGAAACAATTCTTTTTTCTATATTTTCAGCAAAAGATTTTTTAGTGATTTGTTCAATAATTCCACCAAGGAGATAATAATTAGAATTACTATACGCATATTTTGAATTTGGTTCAAAATTAGATTCAT
This sequence comes from Flavobacterium sp. KY-23415, assembly GCF_055384985.1. Lineage (NCBI taxonomy): Bacteria > Pseudomonadati > Bacteroidota > Flavobacteriia > Flavobacteriales > Flavobacteriaceae > Flavobacterium > Flavobacterium sp. KY-23415. Next base: position 2,046,175 of record NZ_AP044001.1, read on the forward strand.
AATTGCTTATTTTAGTATAAATAGCTTCTTTCAAATCTGGAGCATTCAATTCTGCTTTTGTAATAGAATCCTGGTTGATATAATCAGGAATACCAGTTCTTTGGTGTAATAAATGGTCTATAGTTATTTTGTCTGCATTTTTTACATTAGGAAAATAAGAAGTTAGTTTAGTGGCTAACGACAGTTTCTTTTCTTCTATAAGTTGCATAATTATTACCGCAGTAAATGTTTTTGTAATAGATCCAATTTTATATTTGGTTTCACTATTTGCTTTAGTCTTGCTCTTCGTGTCGCTATAACCATAGGCTTTAGAAAAAACAATTTTGTTTCCTTCTTGAATCGCCAACGACCCCATGAATTTATTGTTTTTTTCTAAATGACTTAAAAGGCTATCAATTCTTTGTAGCCTTGGTTCTACTTGGGCAGAAACTGTAATTCCAAAATAAAGAAATGAAAGTAAAAAAAGTTTTTTCATGGTTTAAAATTACTTGTTTTGAATATATTAGACAATGAAATTGATTATTTGTTACGAGTGATGTTCTTTTTTGAACAAACAAATTGATCAATGTCTTTTGAAGTTGGTAATACATATAAAACAAATTCTTATTTTAGCCTTATTATATGAATAAGAATAAAATTTTTGTTGATTTATTTTATGTTACATTCTCTCTAAAACATACTGATGAGGTTTTGGAACGATGTTATAGTACTGTGGGCTATCTCGAAAAGCTGGCAAGTACTTTTAATTTATACTTTGTTACAAGAACAACTGAGAAAGCTTTATCGCAAAAACAAAGGTTGATAAAAACAGAGCTATTTAAAGGAAAAGAATTAAAAAAGTGGATGATTCCTTTTCGTTTTAATTGGTTTATAAAGTCTTTGCAACCTGATTATATTTTGGCGCATGGTTTTGGGTTTGTACATTATTTAATTTTTTTAAAAATAATACTTCCGAAAACTAAAATCGTCTTACAAAGCAATGGTTTTGCTCCAAAACCTAAGGGGATTAAAAAATACATTTATAAAGTTTCAGATGCATTTATTGATGGTTATTTGTTTACGGGTATTGAAAATGCAAAGCCTTGGTATGAAAATAAAATCCTTACAAAAAATAAAATTTTTTCTGTAATGGAAGGCTCTACTTATTTTAAGTTTACTGGAAATGAAAACCGTAAGCCAAATACGTTTCTTTGGGTAGGAAGATTAGATACGAATAAAGATCCATTAACAATACTAAAAGTATTTGAACGTTTTCTTATTATTCAAGAGGATGCAATTTTAACGATGGTTTTTCATGAGAATCATTTATTAAAGGAAGTAAAAGATTTGGTTTTGAATAGTGAAAAGCTTAAAAATGCAGTTATAATAAAAGGATATGTAGTACATCATTTATTAGAAAAAATGTATAATGAAAATGAGTTTTTCATATTAGGTTCGCATTATGAAGGCAGCGGATATGCTTTAGTTGAGGCAATGGCTTGTGGTTGTATTCCGATAATAACAAATATAGCTCCATTTAGGTACATGACCAATGAAGGAGAATGTGCTTTTCTATTTACACCAAATAATGAAGAAGAATTGTTTTCTCAACTAATAAAATTAAATGATTGTGATTTATTAGTTATGCAAAAAAAGGTATTAGAGCAATTTGAAAATAGATTGTCTTTTGAAGCAATTGCAAATGATATAAAGTTTATATTTGAAAAAATAGAGAATCCATAATGAATCTATTAAACTTAAAAGAGAATAGCACATTTTATAAAGAAAAATCAATACTTGATATAGTAGATATTGTTGCATGGAAAAAAAGCAAAAAGAGTTATAACTTTGAAACCTTACCTAAAACAGCAATTTTATCGTTAAGTCGTTTTCTTTTGAGTAGAAAGCAACGAATTTTTAATAAAAAACTAAAAGGATTGTTCGGTCAAAATTATGTTTTAGATGAGAATTATGTTTATTGTTCGGAGTTTGGAAATGGAGCACCAGCCATAATAGGGATAATGGAAGAATTGAGAGTATTTGGAGTAGAAAATTTTATTTTTATTGGTTTAGCAGGAGTATTAAATGAAACTGTTGATAAAAAAGCATTTATTGTGAATACTACATTTTCTACTACAGGGACAACTTATTTATATTCCGATAAAGATTGTTTTCAACCTAAAAAGGAGAAGTGGTTTGAGTTTTTTGCAAAAGAATTAAACTATAAAGAAACAATATGTTGGAGCACAGATGCACCGTTTAGAGAAACGGAATCGTTGGTTTCATTTTATCAAAAAAAAGAGGTCAAGCATGTTGATATGGAATGTGCTGCTATTTATGCTTTTGCTGAATTCTATAAATTAAATGCGCTTTGTGTAGTTGTTTCAGCAGATTCGCTATTAAATCTTACTTGGAATCCTCCGAAAGATAAAGGAGAAATTAATTTAGCTTTAAAAAAAACGATTAAGAAAATAATTGACTTGAATTATGAAACATAATGAGCCATTAGTATCCATAATTATTGCCTTTTATAATGAAGAAGAATATTTGGAAAGATGTTTAGAATCAGTTAAAAATCAAACCTATAAAAATTTAGAAGTCATTTTAATTAATGATGGTTCAACAGATAATTCTTTAAAGATAGTTGAAAGTTTTACTCTCTTTTTTAAAAACGTTAAAATTTGTACTATTAAAAATAGTGGATTAAGTGAAGCAAGGAATACTGGTTTAGATATCGTGGAAGGGGAATACGTGACTTTTTTGGATGCTGATGATGAGTTAGAAAAGGAAATGATTGGTATTTGTATCAATAAAATAACAGAAGAAAGGTCAGATTTGGTTTTGTGTAAGTTTTCGATTATAAATAAAAAGGGAAATATTGAGCTTGTTTCAGGTTGGAAAGATAACTTGAAGGATATTAAAAAGACAAGTGAATTAATTCCTCAAATGTTTTCATACGGAATTTCAGAGACGGTTTGGGGGAAAATATATAAATCAGATATTGCAAAGAAGATTAAATTTGTTAAGGGAATATGGTTTGAAGATAGCCCTTATTTATTCGAATATTTATTTTTATCTAATAATGTTTGTTTAGTAAAAGATAGTCTTTTAAAAATACATAAAAGAGATACATCAATAACGAGGAGGATTCTTGAAGAGAAAAGGATTTTAGATTGCCATAGAATATTTGAAATTGAATTAGAGATTATGAAAAAATACTCTAATGATATAGAATTGAAAAATAAAGTAGCAAAACATTATTTCAATTCATTATTAGATACTTATATTATTCAAATAATTGACGTTAATTATATTGTAAATTTAGTAAATGTTAGAAAAGTTTTTAATGAGGTTTTATTAACTTTTAAAAGAATGATTTTAAAAGAAAAGATAAGCTTTTCAATTAAGGATAAGTTACAATTACAATTTTTAGCAATGTATCGACTTCTAGGGTGGAATTTATCGAATCAAATTTTTAAACTCTTAAAGCGAAAAAGAATAGTAGCTATTAATAAACTACGTTAGTCATAAAATGAGTCGTAAATATTTTTTACTGTGTCTTCCATTTTGAATTTCTCAACTCTTTTAGCTTCAAAATCACTTTTCAGAAGTGCTAAAATTTTATTCTCTATATCTTTTCTCTTGGTAGAATAAAAAAATGAATCCTCTATATCTATTGGGTTTTCTATTGGAATAGTGCTTATAACTTTACAACCTGAGTAAAGGGCTTCATGTAAAACAGTACCACTACCTTCAAATTTTGATGTATGTAAAAATAGAGTAGCATTATTCATATAGCTTAAAACTTCTTTTTGCGCTATACTTCCAGTAAATGTAATATTGTTATCTAAATCTAAATCAGTTATTTTTTTTTCAAGATTGGTTTTATCTCCAGTGTCAGCCCCACAAATAACTGCTTTAATATTTTTAAAATCTTTTTTTACAGTAGATAGGATTTCAATAAAGAGCGAATAATTTTTTAAATCACTCAAGTTGCCAACACCTAAAATTGTAATTTCTCTATAAGAGGTATTTAAAGGAGGGAATCTTTTTCTGTCAATAGATACATTAGCAATACGATTAGCTTCAATATTATGCTCTTTTAAAAATATCAATTTTTGGTGTTTAGAGATCATTATTATTTCTTCACCTGATAGTTTTAATAGTTTTGGATATTTATTAGTTGATTTTGCATCTTGACCGAGCATCCAGACTCTTAGTTTAACATTAAAGGCAAATGACAATATTTTTCCAAGTAAGCTAGTTTCTCTATACCAAAAGCATAAAATACCATCATATTTATTTTTTCTACAAAGCCAAAAACCTTTATATATAGCCTTAATTAAATAAGGGAAAAATAAATAATATCTTTTAAAGCCACTACCAATTGGATATACATTTATATTATTATACTTATAGGGTTTCGATTTCGGAAAAAACAAACTAATTAGATCTATCTCTATGTTGGTGTTTTCAATAAAAGCAGTTGAAAATTGATTGATAAATGGCACAACTCCATCTTCTTCTGAGTTTTGTGGAAACATTGGAGCAATAAATAATAATTTTTTAGTCATTTACAAAAGTGTTATATTCTTGTTCTCAATTTTGTAGATATTTTTATAAAAAATATCATTATTGCTGTCATGAGACACAGCTACTATAGTTAGATTTTCTTTCTGATTTAATTCATTTAAAAACTCAAAAATGATTTTCTCTAAATACTTATCTTGTTGGTTTGTAGCTTCATCTAAAATCAATAATGATGGTTTTGTGTACAAAGCTCTTACTAATGCTAAACGTTGTTTTTGTCCACCAGAAAGACGAGAGCTTTCAAGCGTAATTTCTGTTTTATATTTATTATCCATTTTTTCAATAATTTCATGTAACTCTAACTTTTTACATAAATAATAAATATAATTATAGTCTATTTTATTAGGTTTTTGACCTAAAACAATGTTTTCAATAATGGTTCCGTTGAAAAGGAAAGGTTGTTGCGGAACATAATTTGCAAAAGGTAAGAAATCATAGTTCTGAATTTCGATTTTATCGATATAACACTTTCCTTTTGTAGGCTTTATTATTCCTAATAAAATATATAGAAGTGTTGTTTTTCCTATTCCAGAATTCCCTTTTATGCCAATGAAGTCACCTTTGTTAATAGTTAAATTACTGTTTTTTAGAATTGAATTTCCATTATAATCAAAAGAGATACTCTCTAATTTTAATTGACTTTTATAATCTATTTTTGGATTGGTGATTATATTTTTTTGTTCATGACTTAATAAAATATCTAAAGAATACTTGTATGTTTTTATTAACGTTAATGCATTTAATATTTTACTAATTGAAGGAATTAATCTTAAGCTCGAAGTTCCAAAAATTGTTAAGAGTACAATGATATTTTTATTCCCAAAATTTATTAATGTAAACAAAACTAACGATATAATTATAGCAAATTCAAGGTACTTGCTATAATTTGAATTGAAAGATATTAATTTCCCTGTAACTTCGTTAAGGATTTTTTTTTCTTTTTTAAAGCGTTCTAAAAATACTGCATAATTACCAGAGTTTCTAATTTCTAAATAACCATTTAAGATATTTAATAATTCTGAGTTTGATTTTGCTTGCGATTCTTGATAAATTGAATTAATTAAGTTTAATTGTTTTTTTTTGTTTAGATACATTAATGTCGCTAAAAGAAAAAGAACGAAAACTGCAATTAAAGTAAGTTTAAAATAAGCAATTAAAAGGACGATTAATATTGCAAACAAGACAATTGTTTCTGTAATTAGATTTACAAATGACAATAAGAATTTACAACTAAAATCTTCTGGTATTGTATTAATGTCTTGAATGATTTTACCTTTGTTTAAATACTGATGTTTCGTATAACTTTGGAAAACAAAGTTGTTAGTGCTTTCAATGGTTATCACTGTAGCTAAATTATAAAAGAAGATATATAGAGAAGTATTGAACTTAGTTTGTAAAATAATTTTAGCTAAGTAAAAAACAAGTAGTAATCCTAGAAATAATTGAACTTGTAAAGAAGATATGTCTAAATTAAAAGCAAAATATTTAACACCTAATTCTTTAATTTTTTCAGGATTAAAAAGTAAAATAATTACAGGTATTAATAAGGAAATTGAGATTAAATCTAAAAAAGCGAATAGGATACTTTTATATATAAAGTATTTTATTTTAAGTCTCTTATTAGCAGGAATTACGCTTTTAAGATTTAAATATGTTTGTTTAATGTTCACTTTCATCTATTTAACATCATCAACCCACTTGCTAAAACAGCTTTTGTCTTATGTTTTAAAGCTTGGGTTATATTCGTACTTTTCTTTTTGTAAAACTCTACTTCGTTTACTACTTTACTAACAGCATAATCATAATATTTTCGAGAATAGGTTCGTTTAAAATCAATATCTCTATCTGTAGAGGTTTCCCAGTCAGGAGCAATTGTTATTTGGTCTTCAATTTCATTATAAAGGGAAGTTCCTTTTATAGGATAGGCTATCGTTATGGTATAATGTGTTGGATTAGCTTCTTTTAGATACTGAATAGTTTCATGGATGTCTTCTTCAGTTTCGCCAGGGTAACCGAGCATGATAAATGTTCCTGTTTCAATTCCTAATTGATTGGTTTTTTGAATGGCTTCTTTTACAACATTAACATCAACTCGTCTGTCCATTAAATCAATTATTTTTTGCGAACCACTTTCTGCTCCTATCCAAATTCTAAAACAACCTGATTCTTTTAATAATTGTAATATTTCATCATTTAAGCGTTCAGCACGTGTAATACATTCAAACGGTATAATTGTATCTTGTTTAATAACCTCATTATGAAAGGCAGTCAGCCATTTGTGACTCACTGTGAAAACATCATCAACAAACCAAATAGCATCTGGATTATAAGTTTCTTTAAGCATTTTCATTTCCGCAACAACTTGATCCGCTGGTCTTCTTCTATAACTCTGCCCGTAAACAGCAGTACTACACCATTTGCAAGTATATGGACAACCTCTTTGTGTAGAAATTGTCATAGAACTTTTACCATGATTTTTTTTCCATGTATCTAAATAGTTTTGCATATTTATAGCTTCTCTATTTGGTAATGGCAATTCATCTAATTCTTTGATTTTTACTCTTGCAGGTGTTTTTATGACACTATCATTTTCTAAAAAAGCAAGACCATTTATAGTTTTAAAATCAGCCTTAGAGAGAATGGCTTCATATAATTCGAAAGTTGTTTCTTCACCTTCACCAACAACCAAGAAGTCAGCACCTGCCTTTAGGTAGTTTTCTATATTATAGGAAACATCTGGTCCGCCAAGCACAATTTTTGGATAATTGTATTTGTCGGTTTTTATGATTTTTATCAATTTAATAACTTCAATTTTAGTCATTAAATTGGTATATATGCATATTACTTGTGGTTTTTTAGATGAAATGAAATGTAATTGTTCATCTTGAGTTGAAAAAGTACTATCAAATACATCGTTAGGAATGTTTTTATTTACTAAATAGGCAGACACATACAACAAACCCAAAGGAGGGTAGGGCTTCATTATCTTCTGTTCTTTTGGATCGTCAGAGACATAGTAGGCATGTGTAAATAAAATGCTCATCGTTTTTCTAAAGTTATAATGTAATGATCTGAATATTTAGAAAGGAACGACCAATTAGAAATTGTCTTTTCCAAAAAAAACAAAAAGTTAAATGTTTTTCTTTTATTCTTGAAAAATGGTTCCAAATAAGAAGGAGGTACAAAAAAACCAATTGGTTTGTATTCTACTAACTTAAAATATTCTTTTGCTAAATTTACAATATCTTTTGGATTATAATAATAAGTGGATACATTTTCTCCATCTACATTTGCAATTGCTACTTCTTTTTTTCGCCTAAGAGCTGTTGCAAACTTACCCTTCAATATGAAATAGAGTTGTTCCCAAATCGTATTTTTTGGCATAATTACTAATGATAACTTTCCCTTTTTATTTAGTGCATTGGAAATAGTGTTAAAGAAATGCTCTATTTCATTTTTAGACAAACAATTTAATCCGCCAAAATTTGAAAAGACTAAGTCAAATGTTCCAAAATCTTTTGTTTTACTAATTAAATTAATATCTAGTTGAGCAAAATCTAGGTTTTTATATTGATTTTTTGCTTGTCCAATTGCAATCATATTTTCAGAAATGTCGGTTGCCAACACATTAAAATTTTGTTTCGCTAACCAAATAGCATCCTCGCCAGTTCCACAGTTGATTTCTAGTATATCTTTACAATTACTTAAATGTTTGGTAAGGATTTTGTAAACCAAACTTCGTTGTGCTTTTCCAATCAATGTGTCTGTAAAAGATTGGTCGTACGTATTTGCTGCGGTATCAAAACTAGCTTTCATTTTGATGTTTTTTCAAAGCAAATTTATCCAAATATGCACTAGGAATATAATAGCCTAATTTTACAATAGATTTTATTTTTTGTATTGAAAAAGAGAAGTTTTTTAAATTATAAAATCCCTGACTTTTTCGATATTCTTTATGAACAAACCGTTGTAATTTTCTATAATAATTTGACGAATAAGTACCTTGAAACATCATGTCTAAGTCGTCAGAATCTTTCCAATTTGCTTTTAATTGCAAATCATCTTTTACTTTCTCATAGAATTTCGTTCCTGGTAGAGGATAAGATACCGAAATGCCAATATTATCTGGTAATAGTTCTTTTACCATAGTAATCGTCATGTCTATGTCTTCTTTGGTCTCTGTTAGGTAGCCAAATTGTAGAAAGAAAGCTACTTTTATGTGCTTTTGTTTTAAAAGGTGTGTAGCTTCGTAAATTTCAGATACTTGAGTTCCTTTGTCCATAGCATCTAAAATTTTTTGAGAAGCACTTTCTGCACCAACCCAAACTTCCTCTAATCCGGATTCGGCTAAAGCATCAATAGTATCTTCTTTCAATAATAAATCTACCCGACTTTGAATGAAATACTTAATCGAAATATTTTTTTTCTTTAGCTCTGTATTAAATTCTTGAACCCAATTGGGTTTTAATCCAAATATGTCATCACACATCCAAAAACGTTTTACGCCAAATTCTTGTTGCAAATAAGCAATTTCATTTACAATATATTCTGGAGAATGTGCATTATAGCGATTTCCATAAATAGGTTTTGCACACCAATTGCATTTGTAAGGACAACCTCTTGTTGTAGCTAAGTTCAAAGTAAATTCTTGACCACTTTGTTTCCAAATATTTCGATAAGAATTAATGTCAATTAAATCCCAAGCTGGTAAAGGTAATTCGTCTAAATTTTGTAACACAGCTCTTGGCTTATTCACTTTTATTACATCTTTTTCCCGATATGCTATTCCGTTAATTTCGGAGATAGTACTATTATTTTCTATAGCTTCTATAAGTTCAGAAAGTGTAATCTCTCCTTCACCTTTAATTGCGTAATCAGCTCCTTTTTCTAAATATTCAGTATAATGATCGGTTGAATCAGAACTAGATATAATTACGATACAATTACATTCTTTTCCCATTTGTATCATCTTATAGCAAGCTGCTCGCATGTTTGTTAGACACATTTTCGTTAGATAATTAAAGCCGTCATCATAAATTACTAAATAGTTTGGCTTTGATGCTTCTAGAATTGGAATAATTGAATTTGGTGAATCTATTAAGTTTGTGTCAAATAAATCTACTTCAAAACCTTTTTTTCTCATCAATGAAGCGGCATATAATGTTCCTAATGGTGGATAAGGTGTTTTGTTTTTCCACTGTTTTGGATCTAATTTATAGTAGTAAGAATGTGAAAAAAGTATTTTAGACATGTTCTTCAGGGATATCAATATTGTGTTTTTGTCGTAACTCTGAATATTTTAAATTTAAATTATCAATTACTTTTTTTTGAAAGTTTGACGGATGATGTTTGGAGACTTTATTAGATGATTTAAAGGCAAGTTCGAAATCTTCAGGATTCATTTTATCTCTAAATTTTTTTCTCCAAATTGCATAGGTAAGCCTATAACAAAATTTTTCAAATTGGATCCCAGCTCTCTTTTGAAAAATAGTCTCTAATAACGTTGCTGTCCAGCTTGGGTTTATTGTTACTTCGTTGACTTTATTATTGTTTTTATTGGGTAAAAAGGTTTTGTACCAGTTGTTTTTTATGAAAAAAGTTTCAAAAACAGCTCCGTGTATTGGTAATAAAGTGGCAATTTCAGTAGCAGTAAAAATATTCTTTTCTTGGATTTCTAAATTATCAGAAGTAATAAAATAGTTAAGACAAAAATATTTCCTAGAGTTTAGCAAGAATAGTTTTTTATAGAATATCAAAATTGTTCTACAAGTCCATAAATGATTTGGTTTAGTAATGATGAAATAATCTACATCACTATCATTATCAAAATAACCTTTTGATAATGATCCTGAAACAGCTATTCCTTCTACAAAAGGAAAATGTTTTTTGATAAAGGTTGCTTTTTTATATGCTTTAATCAATGCTTTTTCCGCATTTTTATTACCATCTGTTCTCTTTGTTATACTCGTTTTGGATAAGTTGGTATGATAATATTCGTTTGTTTGTGTTATTATTTTCTTATCTATTGCGAGTCTGATTTCTTCATCAAGATTTTCCATTTTTGAATGAAGTGAATATTGAAATATTTCTTCCTTCTTTAATGGATGATTAAAAATTGAAAAGTAGAATAGTGGTTTTAATATTTTCAATGTAATTGAATTGTTTTGTTTTATTCAAATATATTAAAAGTATTTTGGAATGTTTAAAGCAAGTTTATTTTAACCTAAAAAATTAACAGAATCAAGAATATTGTTTTTAAGAAGATATATGTGTTTTTTGTTGTAAGTATCTCTCTTAAAGGAGTATAAAGTTTTGTAAAAGTTGTAAAAAAACAAATTTTAACATTTTTAATAGAAAACATATAGTAAATGTTAATTATATTTGCCGCCAAAATTATTAGATATGAGATTTTTCTTTTTAAAAGTTGTTTTTTTTAGTATTTCTTTGGCATTCAGTCAAGTGGGTGTAAATACAACATCTCCAACAGCAGATTTGGATGTTAATGGAAGTTTAAGGGTAAGAACGCTTGGAGGAGGGACTTTAGTCTCAGATAATAGTGGTAATTTATCAGCTGCACCATTCAAAATAATAGCGGCTGGAAAAATTCATCCTAATGGATCTCCAATAAAAATTACAGGTGCTACAATAACTAGAGTTGATAGAGGAGATTATAAAGTCTCTTTTTCTTCATCTGTGCCAGATAGTCATTATATTATTATGTTATCAATTAAAGATTGTGGGGGAAATTGTGATGGTAATAATAATTATGACGATCCAGGGATTACTTATTATAACCAAACAAATACTGGATTTTACGTGAATATTGGAGATAGTGATAATGGGACAAGTGTAAAAACAGATGTTGATTTAGAATTTATGTTTGTTGTTTATGCTATCTAATTAGAATAAGAATAGCGAACAACAGTTTTAGATAAATTTATTGTATTAACCAAACTAAAAACTTAAACACAAATGTGTTTAAGTTTTTTTATTTTATTACATAAAAAATATAATTACTGTTAATTTTATTTTTTATTACTCTTCATTATATTAAAAAAACTGCATTTTGTCGATTTTTTACAGCTTTTCATCGATTATAAGATTTTAAAAATTCTTGTTTAGATGAAAAAAGCGAGCATGTTATAACTTTGAATCAAGGTTTTCGGTTAAACTGACTAATTAATAGAGACACGTTCTTTTATTGTGAGTTTTAAATTTAATTTTTGAAATTATTTAGAAGAAAATAGATTGGTAATTAATTTAAAAACAAATATTTATGAAGAAAGGCGTATTTTTTGTGTTGTTTTTTTATTCATTAATGGGTTTTGGGCAAGTTGGTATAAATACTACATCACCTTCTACAACGTTAGATGTTAATGGGGATGTTAGAATTAGAAGTTTAAATGGAGGGACCATGGTTTCTGATGAAATGGGTAACCTTGCAAGTGTTCCATTTAAAGTTATGGCGGCCGGAAAAGTTCACCCTAATGGGACAATTTATAAAGCTACAGGGGCTACAGTTTCAAGATTAGATAGAGGGCACTACAGAGTCAATTTTAGTTCAGCAATGTCAGATTCAAATTACATTGTAATGTTGTCAATAAAAGATTGTGGAGGAAATTGTAATGGAAATGCGAGTTATGATGATCCGGGTATAAGTTATTACAATCAAAATGTTTCAGGATTTAATATAAATATTGGAGATAGTGACAATGGAAATGTAGGGAAAGTTGATGTTGATTTGGAATTTATGTTTATAGTATATGCTATTTAATTTTATGAGATGAATTAAATAGACAGTTTTTGAGATTAATTTATTGCATTAACCAAGGAAAACTTAAACACTAATTGTGTTTAAGTTTTTTTATGTTTGTTAAAATTCTAAAATTTAGTGAGCTTCTAGCCAATTTTTACCAGTGCCTAGATCTACAATAAGCGGCACTTCTAACTGAAATGCATTTTCCATTTCTTGTTTAATCATTATTTTTATTTTATCTAATTCGCTGTTGTGAACATCAAAGACAAGCTCATCATGTACTTGTAAAAGCATTTTTGATTGCCAATTTTCATTGTTCAAACGATTGTGAATGTTAATCATCGCAATTTTAATAATATCAGCAGCACTTCCTTGAATTGGTGCATTAACAGCATTTCTTTCTGCTGCACTTCTAACAACTGCATTTGCAGAATTAATATCTTTTAAATAGCGTCTTCTGCCAAGTACTGTCTGAACATAACCATTTTCTCTTGCAAAATCAATTTGTTCTTGAATGTAAGATTTTAATTTAGGATAGGTCTTGTAATAGGCATCAATCAAATCGGCACTTTCGCTTCTTGATAAATCTGTTTGATTACTCAGTCCAAATGCAGAAACACCATATATAATTCCGAAGTTTACAGTTTTTGCATTGCTTCTTTGTTCTTTGGTTACTTCTTCTAAAGGAACATTGAAAACTTTTGAGGCAGTACTTTTATGAATATCTTCTCCATTTTTGAACGCGTCTATCATTGTTGTTTCTCCAGACAAAGCAGCAATAATACGCAATTCTATTTGAGAGTAATCGGCTGCTAAGAGGGTGTAATTTTCATCTCTTGCGATAAATGCTTTTCGAATTTGCCTTCCGCGCTCTGTGCGTATAGGAATATTTTGAAGATTAGGGTTGTTTGAGCTTAACCTTCCTGTTGCAGCGACAGTTTGCATATAATCTGTATGAACACGCTTTGTTTTTGGGTCCACTTGATTCGGAAGTGCATCTATATAGGTATTTTGAAGCTTCACTAATTGTCTCCACTCTAATATATGACGAACAATTTCATTATCTTTCGCTAAATAGCTTAATATTTCTTCACCCGTTGCATATTGTCCAGTTTTGGTTTTTTTCTGTTTTGGGCCACCAATTTTGAGTTTTTCAAATAAGATGTCTCCCAGTTGCTTTGGCGATGCTAAATTAAAAGTTTCACCTGCAATTTCATATATTTTTTGTTCAAATGAGTTAATTTCACTTTGCATTTCTGTTGACATTGATTTTAAAAAATCAACATCTAATTGTATTCCTTCACTTTCCATGGAAGCAAGTACTTTTACTAAAGGAATTTCAATTTCATCAAACAATTTTTTTGTTCCAACTTTCTCAAGTATTGGGGAAAAATGTTCTTTCAGTTGTAAAGTGATATCGGCATCTTCAACAGCATATTCTTTCACATCTTCAATACTGATGTCTCGCATCGATTTTTGATTTTTCCCTTTTTTTCCAATTAATGTTTCAATTGGTTTTGGTGAATATTTTAAGTAAGTTTCACTTAAAATATCCATATTGTGACGCATATCTGGATTAATGAGATAGTGTGCAATCATTGTGTCAAAAAAATTCCCTTTCACTTGAATGCCATAATTTCCCAAAATTTTTAGATCGTATTTTAGATTTTGACCAATTTTTTCAATAGTCTCATTCTCGAAAAATGGAATAAATTTTTGTGCTAACAGAAATGCTTCTTCTTGGTTTTCTGGAAATGGAACATAAAACCCTTTACCTTTTTCCCAAGAGAAAGCTATGCCAACTAATTCGGCATTAAGAGCATCTAGACCGGTAGTTTCTGTGTCAAAACATACAGACGATTGTTTTTCTAAATTTTGAAGTAATAATTTTGTAGCTAAATCTCCTTGAATAATTTGATAGAAATGTTCTGTGTTTTCTAATGTAGCATAGTAAGAGCTTGAAACGGTTTCGGTACTTTCACTATCATTAAATCCAAATAAATCAAATTGATTTTCATCTTTTGGAGGTGTTTTCTTTGCAAGATTAGCCGTGGAATCCTCGGTAGTGTTAGAATTACTAAATATTTTATCGAATTGTGCCTTCATTTGGCGAAACTCTAATTCCATAAATATTTCATCGGTCTTTTCTATATCTGGTTGAGAAAGTTCGAAATCTTTTTCATTAAAAGTGACTGGACAGTCTAAAAGAATTGTTGCTAATTTTTTAGAAAGTAATCCTTTCTCTTTATTAGCTTCAATATTTTCTTTCATTTTTCCTTTTAGTTCGTGTGTGTGTGCCAACAGGTTTTCTAAGGTGCCATATTGAGCTAAAAATTTCTTAGCCGTTTTTTCACCAACACCTGGTAGTCCAGGAATATTATCTACAGCATCTCCCATCATACCTAAAAAGTCAATAACTTGTGAAGGAGTTTCTACTTCAAATTTAGCTTGTACTTCTGGAATTCCCCAAATCTCAATATCATTACCCATTCGAGCAGGACGATACATGAAAATATTTTCCGAAACTAATTGTGCAAAATCTTTATCTGGAGTTACCATAAATACTTGATAGCCTTCTTTTTCTGCTTGTTTTGCAAGTGTTCCGATTAAATCATCTGCTTCAAAACCAGCTTCTTCTATAATAGGGATATGCATTGCTTTTAGAAGTTCCTGAATATAGGGAACGGCAATTTTTATTGCCTCAGGAGTTTCGTCTCTGTTCGCTTTGTATTCTTCAAACATTTCTAATCGGAAAGTACTTCCTCCTTTGTCAAAAGCAACCGCTAAATGGTCTGGTTTCTCTCGTTTAATTACATCCATTAAAGAATTCATAAAACCCATAATGGCAGATGTATTCATTCCTTTTGAGTTAATTCTAGGGTTTTTGATAAATGCATAATAACCTCTAAATATTAAAGCATAAGCATCTAATAGAAATAATCGTTTTTGAGACATGAGATGTTTTTTAAATTTAAGATGTAAAAATACAATTCTTCTCAGGTTTTACTCTGTCTATTATGAAAAAAAATATTTTAAACTCCTGTTTAAGATTTTAATTGTGTTAAAATATTTTATTTTGTATTATTATTTAATATTATTTTTGAATATATACTTTGTTTTTTTTGTAAATTTGATTATATTAGTTAAAAAGCCCCAGATTATGAAAAAAAAATACGCTCTTATTTTGAATGCACCACATTGGGTGTTCATTATAGTTTTCTTTGTTCAAAGTATTAATGGTCAAGTTGGAATTAATACAACCACACCAGATGCTAGTGCTATATTAGAGATGTCTTCTACAACAAAAGGAATGTTGGCTCCAAGAATGACAACCGCACAAAAGTTAGCCATTGTTTCTCCTGCGAATGGTTTGATGGTTTATGATACAGATTTAAAAGGATACAGTTATTATGATTTGCTCTCAACTTCTTGGGTTAATATAGCGCAAGGAAGATCAAAGTTTAAAAGAATTAAGTCTACAGATGTATTAGCTACTGTTTTAGCCTCAGAATTGGCTGCTGGAGGAGGGTCTAAATATTTGTTAGATACTCAAACTTACTACGAGATTAATGGGGCAGTGATGGTTGATTTTCCTATAGAACTGAATAATGCCTACCTTGTTGGATTAGATTCTGGAGAAGATAAATTAATTAAAACTACAGGCGATTTATTTACAGGAACAACAGGAGGAGCAATTAAAGTAATTACTTTAGTAGCTTCCAGTGGAAATGTTTTTAATATAAACGGAGGTGGGACTCAGAATCTAATTTTTAGAGATTTGATTATTGCAAGCTCTGCAAATGTTGGTGTATTACAGGATTTTGGGTTGGTTTTTGCAAGTATTATTCAATTTGTGGGTAATACTAATGGTATTATTTATAGGGATATTTCAAAGCTACTTTTAAATAATCAAGGTTGGTTTGGAAACAATAGTGGGACTTATGAAAAGTTTGAAGGAACATTTTCTTCTTTGCAGAAACAAGGAGGTTTTACAGAAGTAGTAGGCGCAAGTATTGGTATGGATGTGTCTTCTAATCCTACAATCACAGTAGATGGTACGGTAGATGGAGTTAATTTTACAGGAGCTCCAACTACAGGTTTTTTTGTAAAAAGATACACTGTTGGTTCTTATACAGGGTTTAATTTTAATAATAAATGGGATGTTAATTGTTCAGGTATCCCTTTTGAGGGAGATAGTTATGCTGTGGGTGATATTAATTATGATTATGCTGTTGGATTTGGTGCGCTCACAACACTTTCGGGAACTCCAGTTAAATTATCGGGAACAACTACTTCAAATAATTTATACAGAGCGTCCCGAGGAGGTGTAGATAATAGGATTCAATATCTAGGAAATAAGAAAAGATTTTTTAGAGTGAGTGGGGCAGCTTCTTTTCAAGCATCTGCTACAAATACTATTTATATCTTCTTTGTAGCTAAAAATGGTACAGTAATCAATCAATCCAAAGTATATGTTAATTCCAATTCAACAACAGATATTTTAGCGGTTCCAATTCAGACTATTGTGGAATTGTCACCCAATGATTATATCGAGGTTTTTGCACAAAGATTTAGCGGTTCAGGAAATATTTTAACTGTATCAATGAATCTAATTATGAACTAGATTTTTAAAATCACATATAAAATAATACCTATTACGCTTTATTTTATTGGTCTTTCGTGTTTAAGGCGTTAAAGTTTTAATAATTACTATATTGCTTTTAATTATTATTTGTTTATTTGTCGAAAAAATATAGCATGTTTCGTTGGTTAATACTTTTTTGTATTATTCTGTTAATAGAATTTTATTCTTATCAAGCTGTGAAAACCATTGTTAAATCGAAATGGATAATCGGGGCTTACTTATTGCTATCGTTATTGATAATTGCATATGTATTGTTTTTTATCTTTTCGCACAACAGAGGTGACGGACAAAATAAAGAATCATTGTTTACAATTGGGTTGCTGTTGATTACTGTGTTGCCAAAAATTGTTATAACAGTTTTGCTTTTTGGAGAAGATGTTTTTCGTTTTTTTTCTGGTGCGATCGCATATTTTTCAAATGGGAATAGTGAGGGTGATTCTCTTTTGCCTGAAAGAAGAAAATTTGTTAGTCAAGTAGCGTTAGGTTTGGCAGCAATTCCTTTTTCTTCGTTGTTGTATGGAATGACAATTGGGAAATATAATTATAAAGTAATTAAGCAAACTTTGTTTTTTCCAGATCTACCGAGTGATTTCGATGGAACAAGAATCACGCATATTTCAGATATACATAGTGGTAGTTTTGATAATCCTGAAAAAATTGAATATGCTATTGATTTAATAAATGAGCAAAAATCGGAATTAGTATTGTTTACAGGCGATATTGTGAACACACATGCAAAAGAAATGGATCCTTGGATAGATAGTTTTAAACGTATAGAAAGCAATGGTTTAGGAAAGTATTCTGTGTTGGGAAATCACGATTATGGAGAGTATTTTAAATGGAATTCTAAGGAAGAAAAGCAGGCTAACTTTGAAGCAATTAAAGGAATACACGAGAAAATTGGATTTAAATTGCTGTTAAATCAAAATGTAAGATTAAGAAAAGGTGAGGGTGAATTAATATTGATAGGGGTTGAAAACTGGGGAAAACATTTTAAAAAGGCTGGTGATTTAGCAATAGCTTCTAAAGGAGTAAAAAGAGAAGATTTCAAGATACTCATGAGTCATGATCCAAGTCATTGGGATGCTGAGGTGCAACATGATAGTAATCATTATCATTTAACACTTTCAGGACATACACATGGTTTGCAATTTGGAATAGAAATACCTGGTTGGATTAAATGGAGTCCAGTGCAATATGTATATAAGCAATGGGCGGGGTTGTATGAGAATTTAGGGAGGTATATTTATATAAATAGAGGTTTTGGTTTTCATGCCTACCCTGGAAGAGTGGGAATTATGCCTGAAATTACAGTCATAGAACTAAAAAAAGGAGAAAATGTAGCATAATTCCCCAAAAATGCTAAATTTGTATATAAATTTCTTTATAGAGAATGTTTTTTTATAAAAAAAACTCAATAGTATGTCAAAATTTGGAGAACTTATTGATGCTCAAGTACCAGTATTGATAGATTTTTTTACTGAATGGAACGAGCCTTCTGTGGCAATGAACGAAGTTATTCGTGATGTTGCTGCTGCACTTGGAGATAAAGCCAGAGTGATTAAAATTGATGTGGATAAAAACAGAGAATTAGCCGAAGCACTTAGGGTTAAAGGATTGCCTACTTTAATGATTTATAAGAATGGACAAATGATTTGGAGGCAAAGTGGAGAAATGGATGCCAATACCTTAATTTCTTTAGTGAAAGAGCAAGCTTAGTTTTTTATTGGTTTAAAAGCATAACCTTTTTTCTTTAAAATTTGTATAACTCTAGGTAGTACAAATTTAAGATTTTTTTCAGCTTTTAAACTGTCGTGAAAAACAATTATACTTCCTGATGTGCATTTCTTTATTATATTTTCTAGGCATTCTTCTTTTTTTATTTTTTCATTAAAATCATAGCTAATAATATCCCACATTATTATTTTATATCCTTTTTTTCTTAAAATGTTAGCTTGGCTTGGTTTTATTTTACCATAGGGAGGTCTGAAAAGCTTTGATTTGGTTTTAGTGTTTTTAAGATGCTCATTTTCGAATAATTCAATATTGTCAAAATATTTTGTATTATTCGTTTTCCATCCATTTAAATGATTAAAAGTGTGGTTTCCTACGGTATGACCTTCATCTAGAATTCGTTTGAAAATATGAGGGTGTTTTCTAATATTGTCTCCAATGCAAAAAAAAGTGGCCTTTATTGTTTCTTTCTTAAGGATGTCTAAAACCCATTCTGTAACATCTGGAATTGGTCCGTCATCGAATGTTAAGTATATTCCATTTTCAGTATTTGGAATTGTCCAAAAGTAATTAGAAAATAACTTTTGTATTAAAAAAGGAGTCTTTGTCCAGAAAAATTTCATTTAGTAAAAATATAAAAATAAAAAATGTGACAATTGAAATTGCCACATTTTGTGCTTGATTATTCTTGTTTTATTATTTTATCATATCTATTCCATATTGAGGAAATATTTTATTGAAATTATTGAATTTTTCTTTTTCGGTATTAAAAAACGCATTATCATTAGCTCTTTCAGCAATATCAATTAAACGTCTATAACGAACTAATGCGGTGTAGATTTCTCTATTAAGACTGTTTTGTTCGCTAGGGTGTAGCTTTAAGAAATAGAGTAGCTCCTCGTTGCATTTTTTGCTTAATTGGTTAAGGATGTTTCTTGCTTTGTTATTTTTACCTAATTCATAATATCCTTCTGCAAAAGGTTCAATAAAGGTATAGAAACCAAATTCATCAATTGGCATTTTTGTCATCGCTAACTCAATGATTTTTTCTGCTTTGTCATTTTTACCTTCATTAATTAATGTTTCCATTAGTCTTGAAAGATTCGTTCTATATGTAATACTGTTTTTACGAGTTTCTGGGTCATGATAAATAGTAGGGTTGCCACTATTACCCCAATCCCATTTTGTCACAATATCATACATTTTGTCAGAATCAATTAATCCCATTTCTTGAGGATTTGGTCCGCCTTTACCATTTTTACTTTTTACAGGGATTAATTTAAAGCACATTCCATCCAATTCAAGATAGTCTTTCATCCATAAATAATCGTCTTCACCAAAACTTCCTCCAGTGAAATAGATAGGTCTTTTCCAGTTATTAGTGTTGATAATGTCAAGCATCATTAATCTATTTTTGTAAAGTGCGTTCCCTTTAATTGTAAATTCAATAGTAGGAACAATAGAATCATAATATTTAGGTGAAACTACTTTGTTTTTGATAATGTTTTCTTTATCAATAGGTATAACTATTTTATTTGTTGGGAAATAATTTACAGATTGCCCGCTACGTAGTGTCATTTTTGCTCTTTCGTCTTCTAATGACAAGAATCGGATTAATTCATCAAGAGTGATAGAATCTTTTGTTCTTTCTTCAAAGAAGCTATAATCTCTATTGCTTCCTTTGTATAAGTCTCTTGACATAGAAATAGGAATAGGGTCAGATTCATACGCTTTACGTCTCATTTGGTCAATATACCAATCAGTCATAAATAGACTTGTATTTACAATCCTAATATCGGTTCTGTAGCCTTCAATTTCTTGTGCATACCAAAGAGGGAAAGTGTCATTGTCTCCAATGGTGAACAAAATTGCATTTTTTTCACAGGAGTCAAGATAAGCCTTAGCATTTGCTAATGCGGTATATTTATTTGCTCTGCTATGATCGTCCCAGTTTTGATTTGCCATTAATATTGGGGCAGCTAAAAGTGTTAGGACAAGAATTGCCGGTATAGATACTTTTGGTTTTAGGTATTTTTTCGCTCCTTCATATAGCGAATAGACACCAAAGGCAATCCACATTGCAAAAGCATAGAAAGAGCCAACAAGAGCATAATCTCTTTCTCTTGGTTCAAAGGGTCTTTCGTTAAGATATATTTTTAATGCTAAACCAGTAAATAGAAAAAGAACAAGTAATACATAAAAACTTTTAATGTCTTTCTTAGCGTGAAAAATCATTCCAATTACTGCTAAAATAAAAGGCAAGAAAAAGTAAGTATTTCTTCCTTTGTTGTTTTTCATATCGGTAGTTAAATTCTCTTGACTACCTAATCTAATTTCATCAATAAATTTAATACCACTTATCCAGTTTCCATCTAAAATGTCATATTTTCCTTGATTGTCATTTTGGCGACCAGTGAAATTCCACATTAAATACCTCCAGTACATGTAACCAAATTGATATTCAAACATAAATTTAATGTTGTTTCCGAAAGTTGGTTTGTCAACAATCAAGTAGTCGCCATAAGCTTTTAAAAATTTGTTATAATCATCTAAATCCAGTCTTCCAGAACTAAAAGCTGTTCTGAAGTTAGAAACGATATTAATAAGTTCAGGTTCGTCAGCTAATTCAGGTTTAATTCTAAAATCAAGAGGTTCGGTTAGTTGCATGTAATTTTCACTATGATCGGTGCTCCACATTCTAGGTAACAAAGCTTTGTGGTTGTCGTCTGTGTTTTGATTTGCGTTTTTGTAATTATTTGTAATTACATATTTACCACTGTTGTAATCTCTTTCGTAGTTTGGTTTTCCATCAGTATAGGGATTGTTTTCATCTAATCCTGAATAGGCTTCAGAAAATTGAGGGCCAAAAAACAAATGCTGTTCTCCGTATTGTTCTCTGTTGTAGTATGCTAAAACTTCTGCCGCATCTGAAGGTTTGTTTTCATTAATTGGAGGATTGGCATTTGCTCTAATAGGTAGCATCAACCATGAAGAAAAACCAATTAGAATAAATAATACAGAAAGGATAATGGTGTTGTAAAAAACATGACCTTTCTTCTTAGTATATTGTAGGCCGAAGTAAAAACCTGTAATTAAAATTAAAAAGGCTAAAATAGTACCAGAGTTAAATGGAAGTCCAAAAGTATTTACTAAAAATATTTCAGTTTTACCAAAAAAAGCAAGAGAGTATGGAAGTAGTAGCTTAAAGATGAATAATAAAATGGCAACAATAACCACATTTGCAATTATAAAGCTTTTAATAGTGATGTTTTCATATTTTTTAAAAAAATACAAAAAACATATAGCAGGGAAAGCTAATAAAGCCATGAAGTGGACGCCAAAAGACAATCCTATAACTAATGAAATTATTAATAACCATTTATTTCCTTTTGGAGTGTTTAAATCTTGTTCCCATCGCAATCCTAACCAAAAAAGTAAGGCAATTAGAAGTGAAGCCATGGCGTAAACTTCTGCTTCAACAGCATTAAACCAAAAGCTGTCTGAAAATGTGAAGGCTAATGAAGCAATTGCAGCACTTCCTAAAACCATTATTTGGTTGTGAAAAATGTCTTTTTCAGAATTTCCGATGATGCGTTTCATTAGAAGTGTTAATGACCAAAACATGAAAAGGATAGTGAAAGCGCTTGAAAAAACCGACATCATGTTAACCATTAAGGCTATTTTGTTCGCACTAGTTGCGAACATAGCAAAAAAAGCACCTAACATTTGATATAAAGGGGCACCTGGAGGGTGTCCTACTTCAAGATTGGCAGATGTAGCAATATATTCTCCACAATCCCAAAAGCTCATTGTAGGTTCAACGGTTAATGAATAAGTTATTAAGGCTACTGAAAAAACGATCCAGCCTATAATGGTATTCCATTTTTTGAAATTAAATGCTTTCATATTTACTATTTTGTCATTTTTCTATTTGTCTTACAAAGAAACTACTTTTTTGCAATTAGTAACAGATAAAAAATAATTTTAATATTTTTTTTAGAAAAACTTGCGAGCTAAAAAAAATGTTTTAAATTTGCACTCGCATTAAGGAAATATGTCCCATGGTGTAATGGTAACACTCCGGTTTTTGGTACCGTCATTCAAGGTTCGAGTCCTTGTGGGACAACTAGAAAAAAAGCTTCTCTATTTTTGAGAAGCTTTTTTTGTTTATTCTTGTTTGATTGACAGTTGTTTATGGTTTTGAGATTTTGTTTTTTTGTTTTTTATTGAAAAAAAATGAAGAGATTCTTTTTCAGTTAAAAAAATGTTTTAAATTTGCACTCGCATTTAAGAAATATGTCCCATGGTGTAATGGTAACACTCCGGTTTTTGGTACCGTCATTCAAGGTTCGAGTCCTTGTGGGACAACAAGTATAAAAAAACTCTCAAAATTACTTTGAGAGTTTTTTTTATACTAATTTGTTCTTTATATCTTGAAAGTAACAACAGGTCTTTTTGCGTGATTAACGAGGTCTTCGCTGATGCTTCCGTTAAAAAAATGAGCTAGTCCTTTTCTTCCATGTGTGCTCATTCCTATTAAATCTGCATCAATGCTTTTTGCAAAATGTAAAATTCCTTTTTCAACGTTTATGTCATTGTATATATGTGTTGAGAAATTGTTTATTTTAAATTCGGCAGTAAACTTATCCATTATTTTTTGAGCAACGCTTGTTGATTTGAAATTGTTTGGAGTGTTTATGTTAACAAGATAAAGGTGTGAATTAAATTTGTTTGCAAAATCTACTACTTTTTCAAAAGGTTTTTTTATCTCATCAGAAAAATCAGAAGCGAAAACAAATTTTTCTCCATTAAAATTTTCTTCTTCTCTTTTGATTACCAAAACCGGAACTTCAGAGTTTCTAACAACTTTTTCAGTATTGGATCCAATGAACATTTCTTGGAAGCCACTCGCTCCATGAGATCCCATTACAATTAAATCTGCATTCTGGCTTTTTCCACTGCTCATTATTCCTTCAAAGGCAAGTTCGAATTGGATAATTTTAGAAGTTTTAATGCCGTTAAGGTAAGGAGCGTTCATTATACTGTCTAATTTTGCTATTGCAGCATTTTTAAACAACATTAATTCGGGGATTTCGTGAGAAGTTGTTATGGCGTCACTTCCTGTTGTTGGTAATTCCAACATGTGAATAAGGATTATTTCGCTACCGTCTTTCTTTGCTATTTGTGCTGCTACTTTTAGTGCGTATTCGGCATGTTTTGAAAAATCGGTTGGAACTAAAATTTTCTTCATAATATTTTGTTTTGGGTTAGAAGTTATATATCATAAAGTTACTAAATTATATTAAGAAATACACATTTTTTTTTAATTTAAAAATATTATGTATATTTGCATCGATTATTTAGTTCGGATTTAAATAATGAGGCACGCAACGCGTGCCTCTTTTTATAAAAATATGACATTTAAAGAGAAAGTAGAAAAGTTGTTAGATGTAGCTATATTGGAGCATAATCATTTATTTTTAATTGATTTGAAAATAGATGAGGCTAACAAAATTAATGTTATTTTAGATGGAGATAATGGGGTGTGTTTGCAAGATTGTGTTGATATAAGTAGATTTGTTGAGCAGAATCTTGATAGAGAAGAGAATGATTTTTCATTAGAAGTTGCTTCGGCAGGATTATCATCGCCATTAAAGTTAGTTCGTCAATATAAAAAGAATATTGGAAGGAAGTTAAAGGTTAAAACAATTACATCAGAAGTAATAGAAGGAGAGCTTGTTTTAGCTGATGAATTAGGGATAAGTTTGGAATGGAAAGCGAGAGAGCCAAAAAAAATAGGAAAAGGGAAAGAAACAGTAGAAAAATCTGTAAATTTGCCTTATTCTGATATAAAAGAAGCGATAGTAGTAGTATTATTTTAAATAAAGAGTTGACATGGAGAATATTGCGTTAATTGAATCGTTTTCAGAATTTAAAGACGATAAACTCATTGATAGAGTTACCTTAATGGCAATTTTAGAAGATGTGTTTAGAAATGCATTGAAGAAAAAATACGGTTCAGACGATAATTTTGATATCATTATAAATCCTGATAAAGGAGATATGGAAATTTGGAGAAATAGGACTGTTGTTGAGGATGGAGAGGTAGAAGATGAGAATTCTGAAATTTCATTGTCAGAGGCCAGAAAAATAGAACCAGATTTTGAAGTTGGAGAAGATGTTTCGGAAGAAGTGAAATTATTTCAATTAGGTAGAAGAGCTATTTTAGCGTTGCGTCAAAATTTGATTTCTAAAATTCATGAACACGATAATACGAATCTTTATAAACAATTTAAAGATTTAATAGGTGATATTTATACTGCAGAAGTGCATCATGTTAGACCAAGAATGGTGGTTTTGATGGATGATGAAGGGAATGAAATTGTGTTGCCAAAGGAAAAACAAATTCCTAGTGATTATTTCAAAAAAGGAGATAATGTCAGAGGAATTATTGAAAATGTTGAATTAAAAGGGAATAAGCCTCAAATTATTATGTCAAGAACTGCTCCAGAATTTTTGGAGAAGCTTTTTGAACAAGAAATACCTGAGGTTTTTGATGGTTTAATTAATGTTAAAAAAGTAGTGAGGATCCCAGGAGAAAAAGCGAAAGTTGCTGTCGATTCTTATGATGATAGGATAGATCCAGTTGGTGCTTGTGTGGGTATGAAAGGATCAAGAATTCATGGGATTGTTCGAGAATTAGGAAATGAGAATATTGATGTTATCAATTATACTAATAATGTTCAATTATACATAACAAGAGCTTTAAGTCCTGCAAAAGTATCGTCGGTTAAAATTGACGAAGAAAACAAAAAAGCTGAAGTGTTTCTGAAAATTGAAGAAGTTTCTAAAGCAATTGGTAGGAGTGGTTATAATATTAAATTAGCAAGTTTGTTAACTGGATATGAATTAGATGTTATAAGAGAAGGGGTTGTTGAAGTTGATGATGTTGAATTAAGAGAGTTTTCAGACGAAATTGAAGCTTGGATTATCGAAGAGTTTGAAAAAATTGGTTTAGATACCGCAAGAAGTGTACTAGATCAGGATGTTGAAGATTTAGTGAGAAGGACTGATTTAGAGGAGGAAACAATATTAGACGTTGTTCGTATTTTGAAAGAAGAATTAGAAGACTAATTTTTTTTTTAAAAAATAGACAACACTGCAAAATAAAAAGAATTAGAAAAAAGATTATATGTCTGATAAAAGAGTTATAAGAATCAACAAAGTTTTAAGGGAGTTAAACATTTCTCTAGATAGAGCAGTGGACTTTTTAAAAGAAAAGCATCATGAAATTGAAGCCAGTCCAAATGCTAAAATATCTCAAGAAGAGTATGATGTCTTATGCAATCAATTTTCTGCTGATAAAGGAAAGAAAGAAGCTTCTCTTGAGGTAAGTGAAGAGAAAAAGAAAGAGAAAGAAGCACTTAAGAGAGAGCTGGAAAAAGAAGTTGAATTGAAACGTCAGCAGGAAGAAATTCAGAAACAAGAAGTAATCAAAGCAAAAGCTTCTTTGGCTGGTCCAAAGGCAGTTGGTAAAATTGACCTTAATCCTAGAAAACAACAACCAAAACTTGAGACTCCTCCAGTTGTTGAAGAAAAAGCTAAAGTGATAGCTGAAGACAAAGTAGAAAAGCCTGAGATTGTTGCAACTTCAAGACCAGAAGTTACAGAAAAAGAGGTGTCGAAAGTTGAAGTGCCAAAGGCAGAATCTTTGAAAGTAGAAAAGGTTGAAGCAGTTAAAATACAGCCGAAAGTTGAAATTCAAAAGAAAGCAATTGAGGTTAAGACTGTTGTGAAAGCTGAAGTTAAAAAAGCTGAAGTTAAAAAAGTTGAAGAGGTTCAAGAAGAAGAAATAAAGTTGAAAACCAACTATCAAAAGCTTACAGGGACAACTTTTACAGGACAGAAAATTGATCTGTCTCAGTTCGAAAAGGCAAAGAAAAAGCCAGACGATAAAAAGGAATTTAAAAAAGCGGGTCAAGGAAATCAAAACAAAAAAGATTCTGATCCAAATAAAAATAAGCGTAAGAGAATTACTAAACCTGCAGCGGGAAGCAATAATAATACAGCTCCAAATAGTACTGGAGGGGCCAAAAAAGTATTTACTAAAGATAATAGTAGATTTAATAAAGGTAAAAAAGTTGTTGTACAAAAAACAGAACCTACTGAGGAAGAAGTAAAAAATCAAATTAAAGAAACGCTTGAAAGGCTTCAAGGTAAAGGTAAAAAAGGAGCTAAATCGGCTAAATATCGTAAAGATAAGAGAGATAGTCATCGTCAACGTGTTGATGATGAGCAACAACAACAAGAATTAGAAAGCAAAATATTAAAAGTAACAGAATTTGTTACTGTTGGAGAAGTTGCTACAATGATGGACGTGCCTATTACAAAGGTTATTGGTACTTGTATGATGTTGGGTATCATGGTTACGATGAATCAACGTTTGGATGCAGAAACGTTATCGATAGTAGCGGATGAATTCGGATATGAAGTTGATTTTATAACAACAGATATTGAAGAAGCAGCAGAGGTAATTGAAGATAGACCAGAGGATTTAACTCCTAGAGCACCTATTGTTACTGTAATGGGACATGTGGATCACGGTAAGACATCTTTGTTGGATTATATTCGTAGTGCTAATGTTATTGCTGGTGAATCTGGAGGAATTACTCAGCATATTGGAGCATATGGTGTGGAGTTAGATAACGGTCAAAAAATTGCATTTTTAGATACGCCAGGTCACGAAGCATTTACTGCAATGCGTGCCCGTGGTGCTAAAGTGACAGATATTGCTATAATTGTTATAGCAGCGGATGATGATATCATGCCTCAAACAAAAGAGGCTATTAATCACGCTCAAGCAGCTGGTGTTCCAATGATTTTTGCAATTAATAAAGTTGATAAACCTACTGCCAACCCTGAAAAAATTAAGGAAAAATTAGCAGGAATGAATTTATTGGTTGAAGATTGGGGTGGTAAATATCAATCTCATGACATTTCAGCTAAAACTGGTTTAGGTGTTAAGGAGTTATTAGAAAAAGTATTATTAGAAGCAGAAATTTTAGAACTTACTGCAAATTCAAATAAGAATGCAGTTGGTACAGTTGTAGAAGCTCAGTTGGATAAAGGAAGAGGGTATGTGTCTACAATCCTAGTTCAAGCAGGAACTTTAAAAATTGGAGATTATATGTTGGCTGGAAAAAATCATGGAAAAATTAAAGCCATGTTTGATGAAAGAGGACATAATATCACGGAGGCAGGGCCTTCAACTCCAGTTTCAATATTAGGTTTAGATGGAGCACCTACAGCTGGTGATAAGTTTAATGTGTATGATGACGAAAGAGAAGCTAAGCAAATTGCGGCAAAACGTACTCAGTTGCAACGTGAGCAATCTGTAAGAACTCAAAAGCATATTACACTTGCCGAAATTGGAAGGCGTATTGCTTTAGGACAGTTTAAAGAATTGAATATTATTCTTAAAGGAGATGTTGATGGTTCTGTTGAAGCGTTGTCAGATTCGTTTTCTAAATTATCAACAGAAGAGATTCAAATCAATATTATACATAAAGGAGTTGGAGCAATTACTGAATCTGATGTGTTGTTAGCTTCTGCTTCAGATGCGATTATTATTGGTTTTAATGTTCGTCCGCAAGGAAATGCAAAACAATTGGCAGAAAAAGAAGAAATCGATATCCGTAATTATTCAATTATTTACGCTGCTATAGACGATTTGAAAGACGCAATGGAAGGAATGTTGTCTCCAGAATTAAAAGAAGAGATTACAGGTTCTGCAGAAATTCGCGAATTATTCAAAATTTCTAAGGTAGGTACAATTGCGGGTTGTATGGTTACTGATGGTAAGATCTTAAGAAATGGTCAAATTCGATTAATTAGAGATGGAGTTGTAATATATACAGGAGAATTGGTAGCTCTTAGACGTTTTAAAGATGATGTTAAAGAGGTGTCTAAAGGATACGATTGTGGAATGCAAATTAAAGGATATAATGACCTTAAAGAGTACGACGTTATTGAATGTTTCCATGAAATTGAAGTGAAGAAAAAATTAAAATAATAAAGTTTTTTAAAAAAAATCTCAAGTAAATTCTTGAGATTTTTTTATGCCTTGTTTTAAAAATAATATATCGAATATTTCTCACCAATAACATATAAGGTTAGTGTGTAGTTTTTTGTTTTATTCTGGTAAATTTAAATTTATATGTTTAGAATCATGAAGAATCTAGAGAAGAAGTTTAAGCTAATTTTTTTAAGACTTGTAATCAAAAAGTTGTAAATGTTTTTTTTTTAAGAAATTCTATCGTTTTATTACTGGTATAAAAAACAACTTTAGAAGTATCCCAATGAAACCTTTATACTTCAATGAAAGATAATTTCAAGTATAAGTTTTCAAATACCCAATGGAAAGTGAAGTTTAAATTTGTTTTTTAATGTTTGATATAGTACCTATCAAATTATCTCAAAAAAATAGTAAACCCCGTTTTTAAGGCTTTTGCTCAAAAAAACGGGGTTTAATTCAGAAGTAAGGAAGCTTTAAGTTTTTATTTTATTGATAAATTTTATTTGTGAATGTACCTTAGTAGGGTGTTTAATTTTTTTTAAAAAGTATATTTCAGTCCGCCATAGATATTTCTTCCAGGAGCGTTTATGCCTGAAGCAAAAACTCTATATTGAGTATCTAAAATATTTTCAATACCAGCAAAAAGTTTTGCGTTTTTAAAAACATCGTAACTTCCTTTTATGTTGTAGGTTTCCCATGCTGGCATTCCTCCTTCTGGAGCATATTGTTCGTTATCCTCTCCATTTGGAAAGTAATCGCTAATATCTTTTTTGCCATTGTATAGCATGTATAAATCGAATGCAAATTTTCTTTTTGCGTAACTCAAACCTAGCTTACCAAAATATGGGGAAATATGGTCCAATGGGCTTTCTTTGTCTTTTTCAACAATGCGACCATAAGTGTAATTAAAACTAGCATTAAATTGTAAAGCATCAATAATATAACCTCTTATATTTGTTGATATTCCTGTTATATATGCTTTTCCTTTGTTTTGATTTGCAAGAACTTGACTGTTAGAGCCATTATAGAAGATTGTTGATTGACCTTCGTATTCAAATGAATCTGTTACTATGGCGTCATACATGCGGGTATAAAAATAGGTGTGCTCCAATTTAAAACGTTTAGAATCTGATTGAACTACAAAGCCAATATCTCCTGTTATTGTTTTTTCAGGTGTTAAATCTTCGTTAGGAACGATAATAAAGCCATCTCCAGATTCAAAAACTTTTCCAAAATCGTCAATATTAGGAACTCTAAAACCAGAAGATATATTTGCTTTTAGAGCTACGTTTTTTGAAGTGTTTTGCACTATTCCTAAAGAGCCACTATATGTAAAGTTACCTTGATTGATTTTTGAAAAAGGTAGAGGGAAATAGGTGTCATCTGCAATAGTGCTTTTTAGTGTTGTATAGCCAATTCTAAATCCTGCACTCCAAGCTGTTTTTTGATTTGATTTCTCGTTATAAGAAAAGTATGTATCGTTTCTAAACATTGAGTTGTCACCGTTTGGATAGCGTGTATCAATACCGCTTGTTTCACCAGTTATTATGTTTTCTTTATAGGCGGATGATTTTAAATTTTCGAAATAAGATTCAAAACCATAAAACAATTCTCCTTTTGTGAATTTCTTATGTAAATCTGTACTAAAAGAGTACATATTTACATTTTCTTCTCTGTTTTGTAAATTAATGTTTCCAAAACGTCTGTTGTGTCTGCTTTCTTTAGCATTTTGATAGGCAACACTGATTTTTAGATCGCTACTTAATAATGCGTTTTCTTTGTCTAAGGTGTAGGCTGTTAATATTCTTTGCTGAGGGCCATAGAACCATTCTGAATTTTTAAAGCCAGTAGATGATGAAACGTCAGTTAATCTGTCATAACGAGGAATGTTTGATGTAGTGGAAAATTGTAGGTTAAGATTGTGTTCAAAACCTGTGTCACTTTTATAGGCTAGTTTTTGTAAGGCATTATATTGGGTGTATCCAGAGTTTTTCTGAATGTATTTGTTGCTGTTTTCAGTAACCTGATCAATTCCGTTTACAGTTGTTGTATAGAATAAACGCTCTCCAAAATAATCAGAATGTCTGTTTTTCTTTTTCCCCATTTTTAAATCACCAAAGTCGTTATATGAAAAAATTGTAAGCGATGCGAAATTGTATGTTGCATAGTTTAAATCAAAGGCGATTGATTTTTCACTATTGACACTTCCGTATCTTGTATTTAAACCTCCTGAAATGGCTTTGTTTGCTTGTGGTAAAAATTTTGCATATTTTGTAGTCATGTTTACTGTTCCTCCCAGGGCATCACTGCCAAAGATGGTAGAAGTAGGTCCGTAAAAAATATCTACATTTTCCAATAGGTTTTCATCAACAGTAATGGCATTTTGAAGATGTCCAGTTCTGAAAATTAAATTATTCATTCGAAATCCATCTACTAAAAGTAAAACACGACTAGCTTCAAATCCTCTAATAGCAGGACTACCTCCACCTTGTTGTGATTTTTGAACAAATAGTGATCCTGAATTTGAGAGCATTTCAGCTGTGGATTGATAATTTTGAAATTCAATTTGCTTACTGCTTATTGACTCTACTTGATTTGGAAGTATTTTTTTGTTTTTTGGAATTTTGTTAGAAGTAACAATGACTTCTTCTAAACTTGTTGTTTTTGTGGAGTCTTTTTTTATTTGACTATAGCCTAAAAGGCCAATTAAAAAGAGTGTAATTACGAGTCTTTTTTTCATTTTATTAAAATTGAATTGTGCAAAAAATGAATCAACCCTTTCGGATTGTGATAAACGTGGCTAAAGTATGTTTTTTTTTAATAACTCTTTCTTTAGTTTCAAGAATTAATTTGTTTTGTTTGGTAAAAAATAAATCTCGCTTTTGCGTTAAAGCGAGATTTATAGAATGAAATAAAATAAAGTAAATGATTTTGTAAGTTCTTATTTTTTATGATGTTTTAATTAAAAGTGCACTAGGGTATTTCTTTTTTATTTCTACTAAATTTCTTTCAGCATGTATTCTTAACTTGTAATTTCCAACCCAAACCTTATAGGTAGGATTGGTGTATGAAATTGTTGCTTCAATTTCTTTAAATTCTTTTTTAAAAGAGATTAAATTTCTTTTGGCACTTTCCTTATCTCCATAAAAAATTTGAATTTTGTAGTTTCCATCAATATTAATATCGCTATTAATTTGACGTTTTTGTTTTAATAACTTTTCAAATCTAGGGTCTTGTTCTACTGTTGTTTTGGTTTCTTGTGAAAAAGTTTTTGTTGTAAAAAGTAGACCGAAAATAGTCAATGATAAAATGTTTTTAATGGCTAAAATTCTCATAATGAATAAAATTTAAAGCAAAAATACAATTAATTAGATAAAATGAAACGGCTTGTTTTATTTAGAATAAATATAAATTACATTTTAAGATAATATTAAGGTTTTCAGAATAGTTCTAATATCGTATTTTTGTCGGAGTTTAAAATAAAGTATGATTCTTTTTGTGTTAAAGCACAGCCAAAATCATACCAAATTTACTAGATAATCATTAACTAAATATGAAAAAGGTGGGTAACCATAAATCGTTTTCAAGGATTTTCTTCAGCTTAGCTTTAACGCTATCTTTTTCTTTATCTGTGTTTTCACAGGATGCTGCGGCAGAAGCTCCAGCTCCAACAGGTGCTGATCCTGTTAAAGGTAAAGAATTGTTTAACACAAATTGTGCGGCTTGTCATCATCTAGACAAGGCAATGACGGGGCCAGCATTGAGAGGTGTTGCGGATAAGTATGATAAAGATTTCCTTTACAAGTGGATTAGAAATAACACAGAGCTTATTAAAGCAGGTGATGCCACAGCGTTAAAAATTTACAATGATAATGGTCAAAAAGCAATGACTATTTTTCCAGCTTTATCAGATGGGGATATTGAAAATATTTTAGCGTATACATCTGAGCCAAAAGTTGAAATAGTACCGCTTCCAGGTGGTTCTGAAACTTCAAAAGTTACAAATGATTCAGGTATTTCAAACAACATTATTCTAGGTGCTTTATCATTAGTTTTATTAATGTTAATTGTTATGTTGTTCTTGGTAAACAACGTATTAAGTAAGATTGCAAAAGCAAATGGTATAGCGGTTCCAGAGGATAAAAAGTCATTGCCAATTTGGAAAGCGTTTATTAAAAATCAATTCTTGTTGGTGGTAAGTGCTATTTTATTCTTGTTGTTTGCGGCTTATTTTGCTTATGGTTATTTAATGCAAGTAGGTGTAGATCAGGGTTATGAGCCAATTCAGCCGATACATTATTCACATAGAATACATGCTGGTGATAATGGTATAGATTGTAAATATTGTCACTCTGCAGCTAGAGTAGGTAAACATTCAAATATACCATCGCTAAATGTTTGTATGAACTGTCATAAGAATATTAGTTCTGTTGCAGATGAAACGTTGGCTGAAGGAAAAGAATATGGGGTTAATTATAATGATGAGATCCAAAAGTTATATGACGCTGTAGGTTGGGATAAAGAAAATCAAAAATACACTGGTAAAACAGCTCCTGTTAAATGGATAAGAATACATAATTTGCCAGATTTTGTTTATTTTAATCACTCACAACACGTTTCTGTTGCAGGAGTTGAATGTCAAACATGTCATGGTCCTGTTGAAGAAATGGAAATCATGAAGCAACATTCTTCATTAACTATGGGTTGGTGTGTTAACTGTCATAGAGAGACAAATGTGAAAGTTGAGGACAATGCATACTACACAAAAATTCATGAAGAGCTTTCTAAGAAGTATGGTGTTAAGCAATTAACAGCTGCTCAAATGGGAGGTTTAGAATGTGGTAAATGTCACTATTAATAAATAAAAATTAAGAAGCTAATATCAATATACAATATGGCATCAAACAAAAAATACTGGAAAAGTGTTGAAGAGCTAAACGAAAATAGCTCTATTGTTGAGACGCTAAGAAACAACGAGTTTGTAGAACAGATTCCTGTTGGTGAGTTTTTAGGAAACGAAGAAAGCCTATCTAACTCTGCTACTTCTCGTCGTGACTTTTTAAAATATGTAGGATTTAGTACTGCAGCTGCTTCGCTTGCTGCTTGTGAAGGTCCTGTTGTGAAATCTATTCCTTATGTAGTACAACCAGAAGAAATTGTTCCTGGAGTAGCAGATTTTTACGCTACAACTATTGCAGATGGTTTTGATTTTGCTAATATTCTCATCAAAACACGTGAAGGTCGTCCGATTAAAGTTGAAAATAATAATTTAGAAGGATCAAATACGGGCGCTAATGCAAGGGTGCATGCATCTGTACTTTCTTTATATGATAGTTTACGTTTAAAACAGCCTAAAATTGCAGGAAAGCCTGCAAGTTGGTCTGAAGTAAATGCTAAAGTTAAGGCAAGTTTAGAAGATGCTAATGCAAAAGGAGCTTCTGTTGTTATATTGACAAATACTTTAGCAAGTCCTTCTACAGAAGCTTTAATTTCTGAGTTAAAAGTAAAATATCCTACAGTTAAACATGTTGTATATGATGCTGTTTCTGATTCAAATGCATTAGATGCTTTCGAAGCTGTTTATGGAGTTAGAGCATTAGCAAATTATGATTTTTCTAAAGCAGATGTAATTGTTTCCATTGGGGCGGACATTCTAGGTGATTGGCAAGGTGGAGGTTATGATGCAGGATATGCAAAAGGAAGGATTCCTAAGCAAGGGAAAATGTCTAAGCATATTCAATTAGAAGCGAATATGTCTTTAGCTGGAGCAAATGCTGATAAAAGAATACCAATGACTATTGCACAACAAAAGTTGGCTTTAGTTAAAATATATAAAGCAATAACTGGTGCTGCTATTTCTGATGTTAAGGTTGAAAAAGAAGTAGAGTTAAATAAGGTTATTGAGCAATTAAAATCTGCAAAAGGTAAAGGAGTTTTAGTTACAGGTTTAGACGATGTTGATGCTCAAATGTTAGTGTTGGCAATTAATAGTGCTATTGCATCGGAAGCTTTTAATCCAAATAATGCTAAGTTAACTAGAAAAGGTAGTAACAAAGAAGTTGCCCAATTAGTTGAAGAAATGAAAGCTGGTAGTGTTCATACATTAATTATGAACGGTGTAAATCCAGTATATACATTGCCAAATTCTAAAGATTTTTCAGAAGCGTTAAAGAAAGTAAAATTATCTGTTGCATTTTCTATGAAAGAAGATGAAACTGCCAAAGTTACTACTATTGCAGCTGCAGCACCTCACTATTTAGAATCTTGGGGAGATGTTACAATCGTTAGAGGTCATTATAGTGTAATGCAGCCAACGATACGACCATTGTTTGATACAAAACAATTTCAAGATGCATTGTTAACATGGTCTGAAAATAGTTCTAACTATTATGACTACTTAAAAACCTTTTCTTCGACTCAAGTTGTTGGTAAGTCTTGGAATCAAATAGTTCATGATGGTTTTGCGGTTTCAGAAATTCTTCCTTTGACAGTAAATGGTGATGCGGCTTATTCTGCTAGTGCAAATAAATTGGCACAGGCTAAAGCTGTAGATATGGAATTAGTATTGTATACTAAAACAGGTCTAGGAGATGGTCAACAAGCAAATAACCCTTGGTTACAAGAGTTTCCAGATCCAATAACAAGAGTGTCTTGGGATAATTATGTTACAATTTCTAAAGCTGATGCTGATAGATTATCGTTGAAAAACTGGAATGTTGCAAACGGAGGTATGAATGGTAGTTATGCAACTTTAAAGGTTGGCGATGCTACTTTAGTTAAAGTTCCTGTTTTGGTTCAGCCTGGACAAGCAAAAGGAACAATTGGTCTTGCATTCGGATACGGAAAAGTTGAAGGAATGAAGGAGGAAATGAAAGTGGGGGTTAATGCTTATACTTTGTATAGTAATTTAAATGCAAATCAAACAGTAAAAATTACTAAAGAAGAAGGTGAACATGAGTTTGCATGTGTTCAATTACAAAAAACATTAATGGGTCGTGGAGATATTATTAAAGAAACGACTCTTGATATATTTAAGAATAACGATCCTAAAGAATGGAATCCAGTTCCTATGGTTTCTTTGGATCATAAACCAACAGCAGCAACAGAAGTAGATTTATGGACATCTTTTGATAGATCTACAGGGCATCATTTTAATTTGTCAATTGATTTAAATGCGTGTACAGGTTGTGGAGCATGTGTAATAGCGTGTCATGCTGAAAATAATGTACCTGTAGTGGGTAAATCTGAAGTGAGAAGAAGTAGAGATATGCATTGGTTGCGTATTGATAGATATTATTCTTCGAAAGAAACTTTTGATGCTGATGTTGAATTAAAAGAAGCGACTTCAGGATTAATGAATTCAATTAATACATTAGGGGCGATGGAAGACCCATCCGAAAATCCTCAAGTAGCATTCCAACCAGTAATGTGTCAACACTGTAATCATGCTCCTTGTGAGACGGTTTGTCCAGTTGCTGCAACATCACATGGTAGAGAAGGACAAAATCACATGGCATATAATCGTTGTGTGGGTACTCGTTATTGTGCAAATAACTGTCCTTATAAAGTAAGACGTTTTAACTGGTTCTTATATAACAAAAATTCTGAGTTTGATTATCATATGAATGATGACTTAGGTCGTATGGTATTGAATCCAGATGTAAATGTACGTTCTCGCGGAGTAATGGAAAAATGTTCAATGTGTATTCAGATGACGCAAGCAACAAAACTTAAAGCAAAACGCGAAGGTAGATTAGTTAAAGATGGTGAGTTTCAAACTGCATGTTCCGCTGCTTGTACAAGTGGAGCTATGATTTTTGGAGATGTTAATGATAAAGAAAGTCAAGTTGCTAAGCTAGCAGAAGACGACAGAATGTATCATTTACTAGAGCACATTGGTACAAAACCTAATGTATTCTATCATGTTAAAGTTAGAAATGTTAAATAAGTATTAATTTAAGAAACAATATAAAGGATTATGTCGTCTCATTACGAAGCACCCATTAGAAAACCTTTAGTAGTAGGAAATAAATCTTACCACGATGTTACTGTAGATGTAGCTAAACCTGTTGAAGGTAGAGCGAATAAACAATGGTGGATTGTATTTTCAATTGCCTTAACAGCATTCCTATATGGATTGGGCTGCATGATTTATACAATATCTACAGGTATTGGTACATGGGGATTAAATAAAACTGTTGGATGGGCGTGGGATATTACCAATTTCGTTTGGTGGGTAGGTATCGGTCACGCTGGAACTTTAATCTCTGCTGTATTATTATTATTCCGTCAAAAATGGAGAATGGCAATTAACCGTTCTGCAGAAGCAATGACAATTTTCTCTGTAATGCAAGCTGGTTTATTCCCAATTATTCACATGGGTCGTCCATGGTTAGGTTATTGGGTATTGCCAATTCCTAATCAGTTTGGTTCATTATGGGTAAATTTTAACTCCCCATTACTTTGGGATGTATTTGCAATTTCAACGTATTTATCAGTTTCATTAGTTTTCTGGTGGACAGGTTTATTACCAGATTTTGCAATGCTAAGAGATAGAGCAATTACACCATTCACAAAAAAAATATATTCTACATTGTCTTTTGGTTGGAGTGGAAGAGCAAAAGATTGGCAACGTTTTGAAGAAGTTTCACTTGTTTTAGCAGGTTTAGCAACACCACTTGTACTTTCCGTTCATACTATTGTATCTTTCGACTTTGCTACTTCAGTAATTCCAGGTTGGCATACAACAATTTTACCTCCATACTTCGTGGCTGGTGCTATTTTCTCTGGTTTTGCTATGGTGAATACTTTGCTTATTATCATGAGAAAAGTGTCTAACTTAGAAGATTATATTACTATTCAACATATTGAATTAATGAATATTGTAATCATGATTACAGGTTCTATAGTTGGGTGTGCATATATTACAGAGCTGTTTATTGCTTGGTATTCTGGAGTTGAATATGAACAATATGCTTTTTTAAACAGGGCGACTGGACCTTATTGGTGGTCATATTGGTTGATGATGTTATGTAATGTTATATCGCCTCAAGTTATGTGGTCTAAGAAAGTGCGAACTAGTATTATGGCTTCATTTATTATATCCATAGTTGTAAATATTGGAATGTGGTTTGAACGTTTTGTAATTATTGTTACTTCTTTACATAGAGATTATTTACCATCTTCTTGGACAATGTTCCAGCCTACTTTTGTAGATGCAGGAATTTTTATAGGGACAATAGGTTTCTTCTTTGTATTATTCTTATTATATTCTAGAAGTTTCCCAGTTATAGCTCAAGCAGAGGTAAAAACTATTTTGAAATCGTCTGGTGACAATTACAAAAGAGAGAGAGAATCAAAAGATCATAATCATTCAGACAATCATTAATATCATGAGTAATAAAGTTATACACGCTATATATAATGATGATGATGTTTTAATGGACGCTGTAAAGCAAACAAGAGCAGCACATCATCATATTGAAGAAGTTTATACACCTTTTCCAGTGCATGGTTTAGATAAAGCAATGGGATTAGCTCCAACAAGAATTGCTATAGCTTCGTTTTTATATGGTTTAGTAGGAATATCAGTTGCTACTGCGATGATGAGATTTATCATGATTGTAGATTGGCCACAGGATATTGGAGGTAAGCCAAGTTTTAGTTATTTAGAAAATATGCCTGCATTTGTACCAATTATGTTTGAGTTAACGGTATTTTTTGCAGCTCACTTAATGGTTATTACTTTTTATATGAGAAGTAAATTATGGCCATTTAAAAAGGCTGAAAACCCAGATGTAAGAACTACGGATGACCATTTTTTGATGGAAGTTGGAGTTCATGGAGATGAAGAAGAATTAATTTCATTCTTCAAATCTACAGGGGCTGTTGAAGTTAAAGTAATAGAAAAGCATTAATAGGAGATATGAAAAGCTTATATAAAATAGTAACAGTAGTAGGTTTGTCAATTATGGCCACGTCATGTTTTGATAAATCGAAGCCGAACTACCAGTTTTTTCCAAACATGTATGAAGCAGTTCCTTATGAAACGTATTCAGAACATGAGATATTTAAAGATGGAAAAGAAGGACAAATTCCAGCTGAAGGTTCTATAAAAAGAGGTTTTGTGCCATATGAAATTCCTAATACGAATGAGGGTTATATTTTGGCAAAAGAAACATTAAAGTCTCCATTAGATTCAATTTCAATTAATCCTGAAAAAGGGAAAGAGATGTTTAATATTTACTGTGCAATCTGTCATGGTGAAAAAGGAGATGGAAAAGGAACACTTGTTAAAAGAGAAAAATTCTTAGGAGTTCCTAGCTATAAAGATAGAGAAATAACTGAAGGGAGTATTTATCACGTAATAACTTATGGATTAAATTCTATGGGTTCACATGCTAATCAATTATCACAAGAAGAGAGATGGCAAGTTACAGATTATGTTTTAAAACTTAAATCAGAATTATAATTGTAAAACACTTTTTTGAAAATCATTAATATGTATACGTTTTCAAGTAAATTAAAAGCTTTTTCATTAGCCTTAATGGTTATAGGAATCATTGGGATTGGTATCGGTTTTATGACTGTGCCTAGCAAAGAAAAAGTTGAAGAAATGTTAGAACATGGTGATGGTCATCATGGTAGTGAAATGTCTCATGACGCTCATGATGTGCATACAGAAAATATTGTGGCACACGAAGGTCATAAAAAAGGAGATATTCACGCTAATAAAGAGCATGATGCACATGTAGAGCATGTATTGCACCAGCAACAAAACAAACCATGGTCTGCATTTTATGTAGCTTGTATCTTTTTTATGTTGTTAAGTGTGGGTGTTTTAGCTTTCTATGCAATTCAACAAGCAGCTCAAGCTGGTTGGTCACCTATATTATTTAGAGTTATGGAAGGTATAACTGGTTATTTGTTACCTGGTTCTATTATATTTTTCCTTGTCTTGGTTGCATCTGGTTTTCATTTGAATCATATTTTTGTTTGGATGGATAAAGATGTTGTAGCTTCGGATCATTTATTACAAGCTAAACAAGGATATTTGAATGTTCCATTTTTCTTAATAAGAGCAGCAATATTTTTAGCAGGTTGGAATATCTATAGATTCGTTTCTAGGAAAAATTCTATTGCTCAAGATAATGCCACTGATAACACTTTTTATAAGAAAAACTTTAAGTGGGCAGCTGGTTTTCTAGTTTTCTTTATTGTTTCTGAGTCTATTATGTCTTGGGATTGGATTATGTCTGTTGATCCTCACTGGTATAGTACGTTATTTGGATGGTATGTTTTTGCTAGCTTCTTTGTTAGTGGTATTACTGCAATTGCTTTAATAACATTATATTTAAAATCTAAAGGATATTTACCTGATGTAAATACAAGTCATATACATGATTTAGCTAAGTTTATGTTTGGAATTAGTATTTTTTGGACTTACCTATGGTTTTCTCAGTTTATGTTAATTTGGTATTCTGATATTCCTGAAGAAGTAACTTATTTTGTAACGAGAATAGAGAATTATAAATTACCATTTTTCGGAATGTTGGCTATGAACTTTTTATTCCCTTTATTGATCTTAATAAATACTGATTTCAAACGTTTATCTTGGGTAGTTGTTATGGCTGGGATTGTTATTTTATTCGGACATTATATTGATTTCTATAATATGATTATGCCTGCTACAGTCGGTGACCAATGGTTTATCGGGTATGCAGAGTTAGGATCAATTGCTTTTTTCCTTGGTTTGTTTATATTTGTAGTGTTTACTACCTTGACAAAAGCTCCTTTAGAAGCAAAAGGGAACCCTTTAATGGGAGAAAGCAAACATTTTCATTATTAATATTTAAAGTAATAAACAAATGACAAGTTTATTGGTATTCTTAGTTTTAGTTTTAATTGGAATTGCTATTTGGCAATTAACTAAAATTTTTGATTTAACTCAAGTAGGTGCAGATTCAGAAAATTCTGAAATTGCAAATGATAAAGATAATACAGTTAATGGCTATTTAATGTTTGCCTTCGTTGGGTTTATTTACATATTTACAATATATTCTGTTGTAAAGTGGGGAGACTTAGTTTTAGGCACTCCTGCTTCAGAACATGGGTCTGATGTTGATAACCTAATGAATATTTCACTCGCATTAATATTCTTTGTACAAACTATTACGCAGTTTTTATTGCATTTCTTTACTTTTAAATATAGAGGTAAAAAAGGGCAAAAAGCATTATATTTTGCAGATAATAACAAGTTAGAAGCTATTTGGACTATTATTCCAGTTATTGTTTTGGCAGGTTTAATTCTTTATGGATTATATACTTGGAATCAGATTATGTATTATGAAGAAGAGGAAGATGTAATCTTTGTAGAGTTATATGCAAAACAATTTGGTTGGGAAGCTAGATATGCTGGAGAAGACAATACTCTTGGAAAAGCTAATGTTAGATATATTGAAGGTGTTAATACTTTAGGTGTAGATTTATCAGATCCAGCTGCACAAGATGACAAAGTAGTTACTGAATTGCATTTGCCAAAAGGTAAAAAAGTGGTTTTCAAGATGCGTTCACAAGATGTATTGCACTCTGCTTATATGCCTCATTTTAGAGCACAAATGAATTGTGTACCTGGAATGGTTACTCAGTTTGCTTTTATTCCTACACTTACAACTGTAGAAATGAGAGAAGACGAAGCTATCAAATTTAAAGTTGATAAGATTAACAAGATTAGAGCTAAGAAGAGTCTTGAAATGGTTGCTAAAGGTGAAGAAGCTTTAGAGCCTTATACATTTGATTATTTATTGTTATGTAATAAAATTTGTGGTGCATCACACTATAATATGCAAATGAAAATTGTAGTAGATACACCTGAAGATTTCAAAAAGTGGTTGAGTGAAAAACCAACTTTGTCTTCTCAATGGAAAGAAGCAAATGCTCCTGCACCAGTTGCTCCCACTCAAGAAGCAGACGAACCTGTTGTAGATACTACTAAGGTTTTAGCTCAAGTTATAAAATAGATTTTAAGATATATAAAATAGTACAAGATTATGTCAGCACACGAACACGGTCATCATAAAGAAACATTTATAACTAAATATATATTTAGTTTAGATCACAAGATGATTGCAAAGCAATACCTTATAACAGGTTTATTAATGGGAATTATAGGTGTTTTATTATCTATTTTCTTCCGTATGCAAATTGCTTGGCCAGAAGAGTCTTTTGGTTTATTTAAATTTTTCTTAGGAGAAAATTTTGCACCTAATGGTGTAATGAAAAATGATATCTATTTAGCTTTAGTTACAATACATGGTACTATAATGGTATTCTTTGTATTAACGGCTGGTTTAAGTGGTACTTTTAGTAACTTACTTATTCCATTGCAAATTGGAGCTAGAGATATGGCTTCTGGATTCATGAATATGTTATCTTATTGGTTGTTTTTCTTGTCTTCAGTAATCATGGTGGCGTCTTTGTTCATCGAATCTGGTCCAGCATCAGCAGGTTGGACGATTTATCCTCCTTTAAGTGCTTTACCTGAGGCAATACCTGGTTCAGGCTTAGGAATGACATTATGGTTAGTTTCTATGGCTATATTCATTGCTTCTTCTTTAATGGGATCGTTGAATTATGTTGTAACAGTTATTAACTTGAGAACAAAAGGAATGACAATGACGAGATTACCATTAACGGTATGGGCTTTCTTTGTTACAGCTATTATTGGTATTGTTTCTTTCCCTGTATTATTTTCTGCTGCATTGTTATTGATTTTTGATAGAAGTTTTGGAACTTCATTCTTCTTGTCTGATATTTTTATTCAAGGTGAAGTTTTACATTACCAAGGTGGTTCTCCAGTATTGTTTGAGCACTTGTTTTGGTTCCTAGGACATCCTGAAGTTTATATTGTATTACTTCCAGCATTAGGTATTACTTCTGA
Organism: Flavobacterium sp. KY-23415; assembly: GCF_055384985.1. Taxonomy (NCBI): domain Bacteria; kingdom Pseudomonadati; phylum Bacteroidota; class Flavobacteriia; order Flavobacteriales; family Flavobacteriaceae; genus Flavobacterium; species Flavobacterium sp. KY-23415. Next base: position 2,088,893 of record NZ_AP044001.1, read on the forward strand.
AATTATTGCTACAAACTCTAGAAAACCAATTTTTGGTTATAGAGCGATGATTATGTCAATTCTTGCAATTGCATTTTTATCTACAATAGTATGGGGTCACCATATGTTTATTTCAGGTATGAATCCTTTCTTAGGTTCAGTATTTACTTTTACAACTTTATTAATTGCTATACCTTCTGCGGTTAAAGCGTTTAATTATATTACTACGTTGTGGAAAGGTAACTTGCAATTAAATCCTGCAATGTTATTCTCTATTGGTTTAGTTTCTACTTTCATTACAGGAGGTTTAACTGGAATTATTCTTGGGGATAGCACATTAGATATTAATGTTCACGATACTTATTTCGTTGTAGCGCACTTTCACTTAGTAATGGGTATTTCTGCACTTTATGGTTTCTTTGCAGGTGTTTATCATTGGTTCCCTAAAATGTTTGGTAAAATGATGAATAAAACATTAGGTTATGTTCATTTCTGGGTTACAGCTGTTTGTGCTTATGGGGTTTTCTTCCCAATGCACTTCATCGGGATGGCTGGTTTACCAAGACGTTATTATACAAATTCAGCATTCCCATTGTTTGATGAATTAGCAGATGTTAACGTTTTAATCACAATATTTGCTATCGTAGGAGCTGCTTTTCAAATAGTTTTCTTCTGGAACTTCTTTTATAGTATGTTCTATGGCAAGAAAGCACCTCAAAATCCATGGAGATCTAATACGTTAGAATGGACAACACCAGTGGAGCATATTCATGGAAACTGGCCTGGTGAAATTCCAGAAGTACACCGTTGGGCATACGATTACAGTAAACCTGGTCATGATGAAGACTTTGTGCTTCAAACTGTACCGATGAAAGACGGAGAAGAAGAATTACATCATTAAGATGATTTAAAATAGTACATTAAAACCTTTCCATGTTGGAAAGGTTTTTTGTTTTTACTTTGTTTATCTTTGTTCCTATGAATGAAAATTTAGATCCTAATAAAGAAAGATATACTTCCCAAGATTTAGATATTGAGAAGGCATTGCGTCCGCTAAGTTTTGACGACTTTGCAGGGCAAGACCATGTATTAGAAAACCTTAAAGTATTTGTTAAAGCTGCTAATCAAAGAGGGGAAGCACTTGATCATTCATTGTTTCATGGCCCCCCAGGCTTAGGAAAAACTACATTAGCTAATATTTTAGCAAATGAATTAGGTGTAGGGATTAAAATCACTTCAGGTCCTGTCTTAGATAAGCCAGGTGATTTAGCTGGTTTGCTTACTAATTTGGAAGAAAGAGATGTGCTTTTTATTGATGAGATTCATCGTCTCAGTCCAATTGTTGAAGAGTATTTATACTCTGCAATGGAAGATTATAAAATAGATATAATGATTGAAAGTGGTCCGAACGCTAGAACTGTTCAAATTCATCTGAACCCTTTTACTTTAGTTGGAGCAACAACCCGTTCAGGGCTATTAACTGCTCCAATGCGTGCTCGTTTTGGAATACAAAGTAGATTACAATATTATAATACAGAATTATTAGCAACAATTATAGAGCGAAGCGCTTCTATTTTGAAAGTTGAAATAGATTTGGAGGCAGCTATTGAAATTGCAGGAAGAAGTAGAGGAACTCCACGTATTGCTAATGCCTTATTAAGACGTGTGCGAGATTTTGCACAAATAAAAGGGAATGGTAGAATTGATTTAGAGATTACTCGTTATGCATTAAAGGCGTTAAATGTTGATGCAAATGGATTGGATGAAATGGATAATAAAATTCTTTTAACTATAATAGATAAGTTTAAAGGAGGGCCTGTTGGTTTAACTACTTTAGCTACCGCAGTTTCTGAAAATGGAGAGACAATCGAAGAAGTTTATGAACCTTTCTTAATTCAAGAAGGTTTTATTATGAGAACACCAAGAGGTAGAGAAGTGACCGAAAAAGCATACAAACATTTAGGTAAGGTTAAAAATAATATTCAAGGAGGCTTATTTTAAATGCTAATGATATGAATAAACTTAAAACAATACCTGAAGTTTCTTTTTTAAAATTTGTTAAGCATTCATTAGCTATTTTAAAAAATCCTTTGCCATTTCATAGGTCTAATTTTAATTTACTTGGTGATTTTTTTAGATTAAAAGTAGGAATGGGTAATTCTGTTGTTTTTTGTAGAGATGCTGGATTGTTGAGCTACGTTTTACAAAAAAATCAAAAAAAATATATAAAGTCTAAAATACAAACTGAAGATTTAGCTAAATATATTGGAAAAGGATTGCTTACTTCTGAAGGTCAAAAATGGCAAAAACAAAGAAAATTAATTCAACCTGCGTTTCATAAAAGTCAATTAGTACAACTTCTATGCATCATTAAAGATGCTATCGACTTGGAGTTAAATAGAATTGATATTAATAGGTCTATTGACGTTTTCCCAATTTTTAATGATTTAGCATTTCAAACAGTAGTCAAATCATTGTTTAATTCTGGAGTATCTGTTGAAGATATTGCAAAACTTCAGCATGTTACAGAAGTGACACAAGAAATGTTAGTTAAAGAATTAAGACAGCCATATTTAGGTTGGTGGTTTAAACTTTCTGGTGAAATTAAAAAGCATATTCAACTTACGGATGAGTCTCGTGATATACTTAGAAAATTAGTTAGAGAAAGGAAAGAGGATGGAAAGAAGTATAATGATTTACTTGATATGTTATTAGATGCTCGCTATGAAGATGGTGAGGCAATGGAAGAAGGACAATTGTTAGATGAAATCCTTATTTTGTTTGCAGCTGGACACGAAACAACATCTAATGCATTGACTTTTACATGTGAATTGCTAGCAAGAAATCCTGAGTCTCAAGAAAAGATTTTAAAGGAAGTTATTGCAATTAAAGAAGAATCTTCAGATTTAATGTATTGGATAAAAAATGCAAAATATACTAGATTAGTTATTGAAGAAGCCATGCGCTTATTTCCCCCTGCTTATTTTATTGATAGGGTTAATATTGAGGAAGATGAATACGATGGGATGTGTTTTCCTAAAGGGACAAATTTGTTGTTTTCGGTATATGAAATTCATCGTCATCCAGATTTTTGGAAAGAACCAGATGAATTTAAACCGGAAAGATTTTTAGAGGAAACGACTAAGTTTTCAAAGAATTATTATCCTTTTGGAGCTGGGCAACGAATGTGTATTGGTAATAATTTTGCCATGTATGAAATGATTTTAGTAATTATGAGTTTGGTTGAGCGCTTTAAAATTGTTGAAAAACAAACCTCAATTCAAATTAAACCTTTAATTACTTTAAAACCATATAAAGCTATTTTAGAGTTTAAAGATCGTGAACAATACACATGATAAACAATAAGCAGAAATATACGCAGTTAATTAAACAAGAAGCAAATCGTTTAGGTTTTTTGTCTTGTGGTATTTCTAAAGCAGGCTTTCTTGAGGAAGAAGCTCCTCGTTTAGAAAAATGGTTAAATAATAGCCATAATGGACAAATGGGTTATATGGAAAATCATTTTGATAAAAGATTAAACCCAACCTTACTTGTTGATGATGCAAAGAGTGTTGTTTCACTATTACTTAACTATTACCCTTCTGAAAAACAAAATTCTGATTCCTATAAAATTTCCAAATATGCATACGGACAAGATTATCATTTCGTTATAAAAGAGAAATTAAAAGCTCTTTTAGAGTTTATACAAAATGAAATTGGAATGGTTTCAGGTAGGGCATTTGTTGATTCAGCACCTGTTTTAGATAAGGCTTGGGCTTCAAAAAGTGGTTTAGGTTGGATTGGGAAAAATAGTAATTTGATTACTCAAAAAGTTGGTTCTTTCTATTTTATTGCAGAGCTAATAATTGATTTAGATTTGGAATATGATTCTCCAACAACTGACCATTGTGGTTCTTGTACAAAATGTATTGATGCTTGTCCTACTGAAGCGATTGTTGCTCCCTATGTTGTTGATGGCAGTAAGTGCATTTCTTATTTTACAATAGAATTGCGCGATAATATTCCTCAGGAAATGAAGGGTAAGTTTAATGATTGGGCATTTGGTTGCGATGTTTGCCAAGATGTTTGCCCTTGGAACCGATTTTCTAAACCTCATAACGAACCTTTGTTCTATCCAAATCAAGAAATACTTTCATTTTCAAAAAAAGATTGGGAGGAAATAACTAAAGAGACATTTAACAAAGTGTTTAAAAATTCACCTGTAAAAAGAACAAAATTAGAAGGTTTACAAAGAAATGTTAGCTTTTTAAAAGATTAAAATTTTAATTGTTGTCTTTGTTCAATTTGTTTTAAACTAAATTATTTAATAAAGCTACACGATTGTCGATTTAAAAAGTCCTTTCACGCTAAAGCGATAAGCTAAGAATGTTAAAATGTTATATTTTTTAAAAGAGTAGCTCTAAAATTTTTTTCTTTGAATCCTTATTCTAACTTTGTAAGTTAGTATAAAAAATAGTATATGCATAAGGATACAAAAAGAAGAGAAGCTTTATTATATCACGCAAAGCCAACACCAGGAAAGATCCAGGTAGTGCCAACAAAGAAATATGCAACCCAAAGAGATCTATCTCTAGCCTATTCACCAGGAGTTGCAGAGCCATGTTTAGAGATAGCAAAAGATGTAGATAATGTTTATAAATATACAGCAAAAGGAAATTTAGTTGCAGTAATCTCCAATGGAACAGCTGTTTTAGGCTTAGGAGATATAGGTCCAGAAGCCTCTAAACCTGTAATGGAAGGAAAAGGATTACTTTTTAAGATTTTTGCAGATATAGATGTTTTTGATATTGAAGTAGGAACAAAAGATGTAGAAGCTTTTATTCAAACTGTAAAGAACATTGCACCAACATTTGGAGGAATTAATCTTGAAGATATTAAAGCTCCAGAATCTTTCGAAATTGAAAGAAGATTAGTGGAAGAATTGAATATCCCAGTAATGCATGATGATCAACATGGAACAGCCATAATATCTTCAGCTGCTTTGTTAAATGCATTAGAGTTAGCTAATAAAGAGGTTGATGAAGTTAAAGTAGTTGTTTCCGGAGCAGGTTCAGCGGCTTTGGCTTGTGCAAACTTGTATGTTTTGCTTGGTGTAAAAGAGAAAAACATATTTATGTTTGATAAAGATGGCATGCTAACAACATGTAGAGTAGATATTTCTGATTTACAAAAAAGATATGCCAAATCATGTGATCCACAAACTTTAAAAGATGTAATAGTTGGAGCAGATGTGTTTTTAGGACTGTCTGTTGGGAATATTTTGACTCCAGAAATGTTGTTAACAATGAATCACAACCCAATTGTTTTTGCAATGGCAAATCCAATTCCTGAAATAGATTATAATGTTGCAATAAATACAAGAGAAGACATTATCATGGCAACAGGTCGTTCAGATCATCCTAACCAAGTGAACAATGTATTAGGCTTCCCCTATATTTTTAGAGGAGCTCTAGATGTTAGAGCCAAGAAAATAAATGAAGAAATGAAAATGGCAGCTGTTCGTGCTTTAGCAGAATTAGCAAAAAGTCCAGTCCCTGAGCAAGTAAATGTGGCCTATGGTGAGACAAAATTAAACTTCGGGAGAGATTATATAATTCCAAAACCATTTGATCCAAGATTAATTAGTGTTGTAGCCCCTGCAGTAGCAAAAGCGGCTATGGAATCGGGCGTTGCACAAATTGAAATTACGGATTGGGAAAAATATGAGTTAGAATTATTAGATAGATTAGGTTCTGATAATAAAATGATTAGAATGTTAATGAATCGTGCGAAAACAAGCCCAAAGAGAGTTGTTTTTGCAGAAGCTGATCATTTAGATGTTCTAAAAGCAGCTCAAATTGTTTTTGAAGAAGGAGTTGGAATGCCTATTTTATTAGGAAATAAAGAAATTATTCAAGAGCTTAAAACAGAAATCGGTTTTGATGCTGATGTAATGATTATCGATCCTAAGACTAAAGAAGAAGATGCTAGAAGAACAAAATATGCAACTTCTTTTTGGGAGACAAGAAAGAGAAGAGGAATTACATTGTTAGATGCTGAAAAATGGATGCGAGAGCGAAATTATTTTGGTTTAATGATGGTGAATGAAGGAGAAGCAGATACTATGGTGACAGGTTATTCTAGAAGTTATCCTTCAGTGGTTAAGCCTGTATTGGAAATGATAGATAAGGCTCCAGGAGTATCTCGTATTGCAACAACCAATATGATGATGACTACTAGAGGTCCTATTTTTCTTTCAGATACCGCTATAAATCCTAACCCTTCAGCAGAAGATTTGGCAAAAATTGCTTTAATGACTGCTAAAACAGTTAGAATGTTCGGAATGGAGCCAGTTATGGCAATGGTATCTTTTTCAAATTTTGGTTCTTCCGAAAATGAAAATCCTAAAAAAATAAGAGAAGCTGTAGCATACCTGCATAAATATTATCCAGATATTATTGTAGATGGCGAAATTCAAACCGATTTTGCTTTAAATCCAGACATGTTAAAAAGTAAATTCCCATTTTCTAAACTGGTGAATAAAAAAGTAAACACTTTGATTTTTCCAAACCTTGATTCTGCGAATATCACTTATAAGATGATGAAGGAATTGAACAAGTCAGATTCTATTGGACCAATTATGCTTGGTTTAGATAAACCAGTACATATTTTTCAGTTAGGTGCAAGCGTAGAAGAAATGGTGAATATGGCTGCTGTTTCTGTAGTAGATGCTCAAGAAAAGGAGCGAAAATATAAAAAAGCTATTAATAAATAATATTTTTTATATTTTTGGCTATTAACATATAAAATAAATTATGATCACTCATATTCAAGGTAAATTAGTTGAAAAAAATCCAACAGAAGTAGTAATAGACTGTAATGGTGTTGGGTATCATATTAATATATCGTTACATACCTTTTCTCTTTTGCCGGAAAGTGAAAATCTTAAACTTTTTACTTTTCTTCAAATAAAAGAAGATGCACATACTTTATATGGTTTTGTTGAAAAACAAGAAAGAGAGTTATTTAAATTATTGATATCAGTTTCAGGTATAGGAGCCAATATTGCTAGAACCATGTTGTCGTCATTGGCTCCACAACAAATCATTCAAGCCATCGGTTCAAACGATGTAGCTACAGTACAAGGAATAAAAGGAATTGGAGCAAAAACAGCACAGAGAGTTATTTTAGATTTAAAGGATAAAGTGTTAAAAGTGTATGATTTAGATGAAGTTTCTTTAGTTTCTAACAATACAAACAAAGAAGAAGCGTTATCTGCTCTAGAGGTTCTAGGTTTTGTTAGAAAAACAGCCGAAAAAGTGATAGACAAAATTGTAATTGAAGCCCCAAATGCAACCGTTGAAACTTTAATAAAACAAGCACTAAAAAACTTATAAGACTTGAAAAATAAAATTAACAGTAATATTTTTAATAGAGTTCAGAGTGGAATGAAAATACTTTTTTTGTGTTTTCCTTTTTTTCTCTATTCTCAAGAAGGTACTGAAGAGAAAGATTCAATTAAAAATGGAGTAGATCTAGGTAAAATAAAAGTGCCAAATCCACAAAGTATTGTTGAAGCTTATACTTATGACCCAATAACAGATAGGTATATCTATACAAATACTTTTGATGGATTTAATGTGAATTATCCTTTAGTATTAACACCAAAACAATATCAAGAACTTGTTTTGCGTGAAGAAATGCGAAAGTACTATCGTGAAAAATCGGCAGCGATTGATGGGAAGAAAGACGGCAGCGAAGAAAAAAAGAAAGATTTATTACCTAGATATTATGTTAATTCAAAGTTTTTTGAGGCAATTTTTGGAAGCAACACAATAGATATTAAACCAACAGGTTCCGTAGAGATTGATTTGGGTGTTCGATTCACAAAACAAGATAACCCTGCTTTTTCACCAAGAAATAGAAAAACAACAACTTTTGATTTTGATCAGAGAATAAGCGTTGGGCTTCAAGGAAAAGTAGGAACTCGATTGAATGTAAATATTAATTATGATACACAATCTACTTTTGCTTTTCAAAACCTGATCAAACTAGAATATGGGTCTACAGAAGATGATATTCTGCAAAAATTAGAAGTTGGTAATGTTAGTTTTCCATTATCGAATTCATTAATCAGAGGTTCGCAAAGTTTGTTTGGAGTTAAAGCACAATTACAATTTGGAAAAACAACAGTTACGGGAGTTTTTTCAGAACAAAAGTCGCAGACAAAAACAGTAACGTCACAAGGAGGAGGTACGTTGCAAGATTATGAGTTGTTTGCACTAGATTATGATGCAGATAGACATTATTTCTTATCGCAATATTTCAGGAACCAATATGATAAATCATTAGAAACCTATCCTGTTATCAATAGTCGTGTTCAAATAACAAGGATTGAAGTATGGGTAACAAATAAACAGAATAGAATAAATTCAACCGAAAATAACTTAAGAAATTTAATAGCTATTCAAGATATTGGTGAAGCACCTTTGACTGATTTATTACCACAAGAAGTTGTTGGTGTTAATTTAGCATCTAATCCTAATTTCTTTAATGCTGGACCCAATACCCCTTCTAATAATGCAAACAATAAATTTAACCCTAATCAAATTGGGAGTAATTTTTTAACACAAGCAATTAGAGAAGTCGCTACAGCTAATAATGGATTCACTATTGGAGTAGATGAAGGGCTTGATTATGCAAAATTAGAAAACGCGAGAAAATTAACAGCTTCTGAGTTTACATATCATCCTCAGCTAGGTTATATTTCGTTGAATCAACGCTTAGCGAATGACGAAGTGTTGGCGGTGGCTTATCAATATACAATTGGAGATCAAGTGTATCAAGTTGGGGAATTTGGAACAGATGGAGTAGATGCTACACAAGTGAGTACAACGGGAATTCCAACTTCACAAGCCTTATTGGTAAAAATGTTAAAGAGTAATTTAACCGCTGTGAAGCAGAAAGTTCCAAATGATAATTTAACAATGCCAACATGGAACTTGATGATGAAGAATATTTATCAAATTCCTGGAGGCTACCAATTACAACAGGAAGATTTTAAATTTAATATTTTATATACAGATCCATCACCATTAAATTATATTACTCCGTTTGAAGATGCAACAGGAAACTTTCCATTAGATTTGCCAGCTGGAGTAAAAGAAACTACCTTATTAAAAGTAATGGGAGTAGATAAATTAAACTATACAAATGACCCACAAAATGGAGGGGATGGTTTTTTTGATTTTGTACCTGGAATAACGGTAGACCCACAATATGGTAGAATTATTTTTACCACCAAAGAGCCTTTTGGAGAACATTTGTTTAAAAAATTAAATGATTCCCCTGTTACAGAAGATTATAATGATCCTTTAACATATAATGTGAATCAAAGTAAATATGTCTTTAGAACACTCTATAAGTCAACTCAAGCGGCAGCATTGCAAGAAAGTGAAAAAAATAAATTTCAATTAAGAGGGCGTTTCAAGTCTTCTGGTGGAGACGGAATCTCAATAGGAGCATTCAATGTGCCTCAAGGTTCTGTTGTAGTGAAATCAGGAGGAAGAGTTCTTGTTGAAGGAGTAGATTATACGGTGAACTATCAGTTAGGGAAAGTTCAATTGTTAGATCCTTCGTTGCAGGCATCAAATACACCTTTAGAAATATCAGTAGAGAATAATTCTGTGTTCGGTCAGCAAACCAGACGTTTTTGGGGAGTTAATGTAGAGCATCAGTTTAATAAAAAATTCTTAATTGGAGGAACAGTTTTAAATTTATCAGAAAGACCCTTTACAAATAAATCAAATTACGGTCAAGAATCCGTGAATAATACAATTGTAGGGCTAAATACAAACTTTTCTACAGAAGTGCCTTTTTTAACAAGATTAGCAAATAAATTGCCTAATATTGATACTGATGTGCCTTCAAATCTATCTTTTAGAGGTGAAATAGCCTATTTATTACCAGGTTCTTCAAAAGCAGATAAATTTAATGGAGAAGCAACAACATATGTTGATGACTTTGAAGGGTCTCAATCTTCAATTCCATTAAATTCGCCTGGACCTTGGACCTTGGCTAGTGTGCCGTTAGAAGGTGATTTTGATGGTAATGCTGATACAACAGAGCCGCCAACAGATGCTATCTCAGTCGGTAATAAAAGAGCGAAATTGGCTTGGTATACTATTGATCCTGTTTTTTATACACAACCACCAAGTGGTATTAGTGATGATGATTTGTCTTTAAATAAAACGCGAAGAATCTATAGTAGGGAGTTGTTTCCAAATGTAGATATTGCTCAAGGAAATTCTAATGTAATTACAACTCTAGATTTAACTTATTTTCCAAGAGATAGAGGTCCGTATAATTATAATCCATCTTTGGCTGCAACAAATCAGTTTCCAGCAATTGAAGCACCAAATAATTGGGCGGGTATTATGCGCTCTATAAATTCTACTAATTTTGAACAATCAAATGTTGAGTATATCCAGTTTTGGGTTTTAGATCCATACTATGGAAATGCACCAGATGTTGTGACTCCTACAAATACTGGGAAACTAGTTATTAACTTAGGTGAGATTTCAGAGGATATTTTGAAAGATGGGAGAAAACAATATGAAAATGGACTTCCAGAAGTAGGGGCAACAATCCCTGCTTTTCAAACAAACTGGGGGCAAGTTCCAAGTTCTCAATCTTTAGTCTATGCATTCGATTCGAATGAAGCGAATAGAAGTTTACAAGATGTTGGTTTTGATGGGTTAGATGATGCTGGTGAAGCATTGAAGTTTAATAATTTTGCAGGACAGGCAGACCCGTCTGCAGATAACTATAACTTTTATCTAAATACAACTGGAGGTATCATTGATAGGTATAGAAACTATAATGGTTTTGATGGTAATTCACCAGTAAACGTTACTGATACTAATAGAGGAAACGATACAAAACCAGATGTGGAAGATGTTAATAGGGATCAAACGATGAATACAATTAATGCATACTTTAAGTTTGATGTGCCAATTAATAATAACCCTCAAGTTGGTCAGAATTATGTAGTAGATGTTCGCACAGTTTCTGAACCTATGCCAAACGGAACAAATGTAGATGCTAGATGGGTGCAGTATAAAATTCCTATTTTAGAATATACATCAGATAATGTAGTAGGATCAATATCAGATTTCAGGTCTATTCGCTTTATGAGAATGTATATGACTGGTTTTTCAGATGAAATTACATTGCGTTTTGGAGCATTAGATTTAGTGAGAGGAGAATGGAGACGATATACAAATTCATTAGATTTCAATGATAATGACCCTACTGATGATAATACTGGATTTGATGTGGTGGCAGTTAATATTCAAGAAAACGGTAGTAGAACTCCAATACCTTATGTTTCTCCTCCAGGGGTAACAAGGGAGCAATTATATAATAATAATACGGTTATTAATCAAAATGAGCAATCATTATCACTAAGAGTTTATGATAAAAATGGAGGTTATAATGATGGTTTAGAAGCAGAAGATTCAAGAGCAGTATTTAAGAATGTAAATGTAGATATGCGTCAGTTTAAAAAAATGCGTATGTTTTTGCATGCTGAATCTTTACCACAACCAGATGAACCACAGCCATTACAGAATGATGAAATGGTTGCATTTATTCGTTTTGGTAATGATTTTACTGAAAATTTCTATCAAATCGAAATTCCATTGGTAGTTTCTTCTCAAAATGCATCTACTCCTAATGATGTTTGGCCATCTGAAAATGAGATTGAATTACCAATGAGTTTATTGACAAAACTGAAAATTTTAGCACTTAACAGTGATCCAGTTGTTGTTTATGATCCAAATGGAATTGGTTTTGTAGAGGAAGAGGAAATAGGCTCTGGAGGAAGTAAATTGACTTTAGGAATAAAAGGGAACCCAAATTTCGGATTGGTGCGTACTTTAATGGTTGGTGTGAAAAACAACACTAATCGCGTAGTTAGAGGTGAAGTTTGGTTTAATGAGTTACGTCTTTCAGATCTAGATAATAAAGGAGGATATGCCGCAGTGGCTAATTTGGATACTAATATAGCTGATTTTGCAACGGTTTCTGCAACAACAAGGGTGAGTACTATTGGTTTTGGAGGCATTGAGGAAGGACCAAATGAAAGAAGTAGAGAGGATGCTTTTCAATATGACGTGGTTACTAATTTAAATTTAGGAAAATTATTGCCTAAAAAATGGGGAATAACGCTTCCTTTTAATTATGCAGTAGGTGAAGAGACTATTACACCAAAATTCGATCCTTTTTATCAAGACATCGAATTAAATCAATTGTTAGATGTAACTCCAGAATCACAGAGAGCAAACGTAGAGAACAGAGCGATAGATTATACAAAAAGAACGAGTATTAATTTTATTGGTGTAAGAAAGGAACGTGGTGAAGAACAAAAACAACATTTTTATGATGTTGAGAATTTAACACTGTCCTATTCGTTTAATGAAACAGAGCATCACGATTATGAAATTGAAAACTTAGTTGATCAACAAAATAGAACAAGTGTAGATTATGCATATTCATTTAAACCTTTAAGTATTGAGCCGTTTAAAGACACAAAAAGATTTGATAGAAGTGGTTATTATAAATTATTAAAAGATATTAATTTTAATTTTCTTCCGTCTAATATCTCATTTAGTTCTAATATTATTAGACAATTTAATAGACAACAATTTAGATTGGTTGAAGTGCAAGGGATTGGTTTAGACCCGCTTTATAGAAGAAATTATTTCTTCAATTATCAGTATGGTTTCAATTATAATTTAACAAAATCATTACGCTTAAATTATACAGCAGCCTCAAACAATATTGTTAGGAATTATTTAGATGAAGAGAATGTTCCAATTGATGGTCTAGATATTTGGGATGATTATTGGAATATAGGAGATTCAAATCAGCACAATCAACAATTGGTTTTAAATTATGATTTGCCAATTGATAAAATTCCAGCTCTAGGATTTGTGAAATCGGTTTATACTTATACAGGAGACTTTAACTGGCAGCGTTCTTCGGATGCGTTTTCATCAATTCTTGCAGATAATGGAACTAGATATGATTTAGGGAATACAATCCAAAATGCAAATTCACATAAGTTGAATACTACATTCAATATGGATTTGTTATATCGTTACATAGGTTTGACAGGGAACAAAAAGAAGAAAAATAATAAAGACAATAAAGATAGTAAAGACACTAAAGATGCTTTGCCTAAGCCTGGACAAAAAATAACAGCGAAGAAGAAGACAGATAAAAAAGAAGGAAACATATTTTTAAATGGTTTAATTGGTGTTGTAACAAGTATTAAGAATATACAAGTAAATTATACTGAAACTAATGGAACAGTATTACCAGGTTATACACCAGGACTTGGATTTTTTGGTACTTCAAAACCTTCTGTTGGATTTGTATTCGGAAGTCAGTCAGATGTACGATATGAAGCAGCAAGACAAGGTTGGTTAACAGAATATCCAGAGTTTAATCAAAGTTTTACTCAGATTACGAATAAACAATTGAATTTTACAGCTCAAGTAGAGCCTTTCCCTGATTTAAAAATAGATGTTAAGGCAGATAGAATGTATTCTGATAATTTTTCAGAACAATATGATGTTACTAATGGACAATATAATTCTCGTTCACCTTATAATTTTGGAAATTTTAGCATTTCTACTGTTTTAATTAAAACAGCATTTAGCCAAAGTGATGAAAATATATCTGCTGCTTTTAATGAATTTAGAACTAACAGACGTGAAATTGCTAATAGATTAGCAGGTGAATATTATGGAACAAGTACATATCCAGTAGATTTAGAAGGATATCCAATTGGCTACGGAAAAAACAGTCAACAAGTATTATTGCCTTCCTTTTTAGCGGCTTATTCAGGTAAAGACATTTCAAAACAATCTACAGGAGTCTTTAAAGATGTTCCGCTACCTAATTGGACAGTTAAATATACTGGATTAATGCGTTACAAGTGGTTTAAAGAAACATTCAAACGTTTTTCATTACAACATGGTTATAGAGCGAGTTATAATGTGAACGCTTTTCGTTCTAACTTAAATGCAGCTCCAGTAGATGCAAATGGTAATTTCTATGCGAACACAATTGTTTCAAATGTAAATTTAACAGAACAGTTTAACCCGTTGATGCGAATTGATTTTGAAATGAAAAACTCTATAAAAATTTTGGCCGAAATGAAAAAGGACAGAACGTTAAATATGAGTTTTGATAATAATCTTTTAACTGAAGTAAGTGGAAATGAATATACCATAGGTTTAGGATATCGAATAAAAAATGTGACAATAGTTTCAAGACTTGCTGACAATCCAACTGGAGTGATTAAAAGTGATATAAATATTAAAGCAGATTTTTCATTGCGAAAAAACAATACTATTGTTAGATATTTGGATTATGATAATAACGAATTGGCTGGTGGACAGGATTTATGGTCTATTAAATTATCGGCGGATTATTCTTTCAGTAGAAATCTAACTGCAATTTTCTTTTATGATCATCAGTTTTCTCAAGCAGTTATTTCAACTTCATTCCCAATAACAAATATTAGATCAGGATTTACTATTCGATATAATTTTGGAAATTAGTAAATAAAATAAAGACATAAAGACAAAAATATTTAACAAATACACTAGAAAAATATTAAAAAAGCTGTTCTAGAATTAAATTAATAAAACTACATTTGTACAACCAATTAAATATAGAATTAAAATGAACATCCCAACTAACTTAAAGTACACAAAAGACCACGAATGGGTTTCAATTGAAGGCGATATTGCTACTGTAGGAATTACAGATTTTGCACAAAAAGAATTAGGTGATATTGTTTATGTTGAAGTTGAAACACTAGATCAAACTTTAGATCGTGATGAAGTCTTTGGTACAGTTGAAGCAGTTAAAACAGTTTCAGATTTATTTTTGCCATTATCTGGTGAAATTATAGAATTTAACGATTCTCTTGAAACTACACCAGAAACAGTAAATTCTGATCCTTACGGTGACGGATGGATGGTGAAAATTAAAATTTCTGATAACTCACAAATAGAAAGTCTTTTATCAAGTGAAGATTACTCAGCGCTTATTGGAGTGTAAGTATTTTTATTTTGCTATTTTCTGGACGCTATTAATTGCTTATCTAAGCTTAGTAACGTTAAAGAAATCAGATGCATTCATGATAGCAATACCAAATAAAGACAAAATAGTGCATTTTGGTTTCTATTTTGTCTTTGTTTTTAGTTGGATAAACGCAATTCAACCCAAATTAACCAAAAACAAAGTTAAAATAGTTTTCGTAGCTATCTTGTATGGCATAATTATTGAAGTATTACAAGCAGAGCTCACAGAGACACGTCAAGCAGATTTTTATGATGCATTGGCGAACACTTGTGGAGCAGTGACGGCTTACTTTTTTTTAAAATTCGTAAAAAGAAAATTTAAAAAAAATTTTTAAACTATTTTATTATTAATTATATTAGCGACCTCAAAAACAAAATTATGGAATTAAAGAAAAATCCTAATGTAGACCCGAAAAGAAATAGTGTGTTGTTCTTTCAGATTGGTCTTGTGGCAGTTTTATTGCTTACTTATATTGGTATTGAATTAAAATCCGAAGACCCAAGAATAGAAAAAGAAAAATTCACATTGACAGACAATCTAGTATTAGATGAAGAAGATGTAATCTTAACAATGCCTCCGGTACAAGCATTGCCACCACCACCACCACCTGCACCAGAAGTGATTGAAGTAGTGAAAGATGATATTGTATTAGAAGAGCAAAAAATTGAAAAAACAGAGGTTGAAGAAAGTAAACCTGTAGTTGTTGTTAAAGCTTCTCAAATTGGAAATACTGGAGCAACAATCGACGATATTCCAGACGAGATGCCTTTTGCTGTAATTGAACAAATTCCAATGTTTCCTGGTTGTGAAGAAATTCCAAAAAGCCAACAAATGGATTGTTTTAATGAGAAAATGCAAGCGCATATCAAAAGATATTTTAGCTATCCTGAAAGAGCAGCAGAAAATGGTTCTCAAGGTCAAGTATCTGTTCAATTCTTAATCGACAAAGATGGTATTGTAAAAGATATTAAAGTAAGAGGTAGAGGAATTAAAAGTGATGCTGAGCTGTTGGAAAAAGAAGCAGAAAGAATCATCTCTAAATTACCTAAGTTTACACCAGGTAAACAAAGAGGAAAAGCGGTAAGAGTTAAATATGGTTTACCTATTACTTTTAAACTAAACTAATAAAAATTATCTCAATCGAAAGGTTGGGATTTTTTTTGGCACATAATTTGTGATATTACTTGTTAATAAATTGTTAACCTGTAAATTATATAATTATGAGAGAAAAAGATGTTTTTAAGAAGAAAGCGAAAAATAGTGTAATCTATTTTCAGTTTGGTTTAATTGCTACAATGTTGTTGGCGTTGTATGTGTTGGAGTTTAATTTTCAAGATGTAAAGAAGGAAAAAGAATGGGTGTTTAAAGGGCCTATTATTGATGAGCCTTTTGAGTATAATCCGATTGAAGTTAAACCAGAAGTTGCTAAGCCTATTTCTAAGCCAGTTACTCCTGTTGAGACAAAACCAGTTGTTTCTCAAAAAGTAGTTACAGATTTTAAAGTGGAAGACGATAAAGTGGAGGTGAAAAAGGAAGATGATTTCGGTACTCAAGATGATATTACAAAAGTAGAAAATCCAATATTAAATAATCCTTCAACGGGTAATACAGGAGAGACGAATACGCCTAATGAGGGTCCAGAAACTATTACTACTGTTGAGCAACTCCCTTTGTTTAAAGCATGTGTTGGATTGAGTAGAGCAGAGCAAAAAGCATGTTTTGAAGCAGAATTGTCTAAGGTGGTGTCACGACACTTGGTTTATCCTGAAGAAGATTTTGAAGATAAGAAACAAGGAAGAGCATTTGTAGAGTTTATTATTAATGAAAAAGGAGAAGTGACCAATGTGAACTCTTTGAGTAATGGTAGTGCAACAGAAGAGATGAAGAAAGCTGCTGAAAGAGCTGTTAAAAAGGTACCTAAATTAATTCCTGCACAACAAGGAAAGAAAAACGTGAAAATAAAATATATAATTCCGATTTCATTTAAAATAAACTAATTTGAATTATTATTGAAAAAAAATCCCATTTCGATGGGATTTTTTTATTTTTACACATATTCTAAAAATAAAATAAAATGAAGCAATATCTAGATGCAACTTATTTAAAAACGGCAGAACAAGCTGGTATTTCTAATGAAGAAAATTTAGAAATTGTTAAAAAAAACATTCTTGAAGCTATAGAAGAGGAGTTTAAATTAATTATGATACGTCCAGAATTTGTTGCTTTGGCAAAGAGCTTAATTGTAAAAGCAAATTCAAGACTAACAATTGGTACGGTTATCGATTTTCCAAAAGGGAATAATAGTCTAGAATATAAATTAAATGAAGCTAGAACTGCAATTGAAAAAGGAGTTGATGATTTGGATTTTGTAATTGATTATGAGGTTTTTAAGCTTGGAGAAATAGAAGAAGTAAAGCGTCAAGTTGTAGAATGTACGAAATTAGGCTTAGAGAGCGGTAAAATAGTAAAATGGATTATAGAAGTTGCAGCGTTAGATAGTCATCAAATAGTACAGCTTTCGGCTTTGATAAAAAATTGTGTTATTGCTAACTTCAAAGAGAGTAATTATGAAAATGTATTTGTGAAATCTTCTACAGGGTTTTATAAAACAGAAAACGGATTGCCTAACGGGGCAACTCCAGAAACAATAAAATTAATGATTGAAAATGCATTTCCTTTGCCTGTGAAAGCAGCAGGTGGAGTTAGGAATTATCAAGAAGCTGTTGCTATGATTAATTTGGGTGTCAAAAGAATAGGAACTTCTGCGGCAAAAGCGATTGTTAATGGTCAAGAATCTAGTACGGGGTATTAATATAGTTGTTGATAATTTAAAGAACAAAACATTACAGATGAAAAAATGCATTTTAGTTATATTGAGTTTTATATGTCTTTTAGGGTATTCTCAAAAAAAAACAGAGGTTTTTCCTGTTTTTGATGAATGTGAAAAAGTGGAATCAACTCAGTTAAAGGATTGTTTTTATACTACTTTAGAACAGTTTGTATATGATAATTTTGTTTTGCCTGATGATATAAAGGAAAAAAAATATACTGGTGAGGTTATTGCTCTTTTTGAAGTAGATACTTTGGGTCAGTTTAAAGTGATTTATATTGATGCAGTAACTGAAGAATTGAAGAAAGAGACTAAAAGTGTGTTTGAAAAATTGCCTAAGATTCAACCAGCAACACATTCTGGAAAAACTACCTATTCTAAATTTACTTTAAAAATAGCTATTCCATTGCAAAATCCAGCTTTAAAGTACCAAGAAAATTATGTTGTTAAAAAGACTGATAAAACAAACTCAGTTATAATAGATAATACTAATGAATTAGATGAATTTGAAGCGGTGTCTAAGGTATATAAAGAGTTTAAAAATCCAAATTTTACAAGTGATTTAAACATTGCTTTTTCTCATCAAAATTATTACAACTTTGAAGCTTTGATGAATCAGGTGGGGAGTAATAATCATACAGCAACTAAGCCTTATTCTTATAACGAAGTCGCAAAATATTATGATTTTCAGGCGGCTCAAAATGAAGTTTTAAAAGGAAAAACCTCTTGGTGGGGGAGAAAATTTTGGAATGAAAATTTAGTTGCGATTCAAGGAGAAGACTATTGGTTTAGCTTAAATCCAATTTTAGATTTAAGAGGAGGAAAAGATTTGGATAGTCAATTATCAAATACATTTGTGAATACGAGGGGATTGCATGTTCAAGGTGGTTTGGGGAAAAGTTTGACTTTTACATCTTCAATTTATGAAAGTCAAGGGCGCTTTGCAGATTATTATAATGATTATTCATCAAGTATAAGGCCGTCAGGAGGTAATCCTGCTATTATTCCAGGAATAGGGATAGCTAAACAATTTAGAACAGATGCGTATGATTTTCCTTTGGCAGAAGCAAATTTGAAGTTTAAACCTAGTAATATGATTGATTTGCAGTTGGGTTATGGAAGAAATTTTATTGGCGACGGTTATCGTTCTTTGTTGCAAAGTGATGCTGCAAGTCCTTATCCGTATTTGAAAATTAATACTACTTTTTGGAAAATAAAATATACTAATACCTATATGTGGTTAAAAGATGTTCGTCCAGATGTAACTTCAGAAGGAACCTATGCTACAAAATACATGGCGAGTCATTATTTGAGTTATAATGTTTCAAAAAGATTGAATATTGGTTTATTCGAAAATGTTGTTTGGTCAAATACTAATGATAGAGGGTTTGATGCGAATTTTGTGAATCCTATTATTTTTTATAGAGCAGTTGAATTTTCATCGTCTTCAAAAAGTGGAAATGCAGTTTTAGGAGCAACGGCAAAATACAAATGGAATAATCAATTGAATTTTTATAGTCAATTTTTGTTAGACGAATTTGCAATTGGAGATGTGAAAGAGGGGAAAAAGAGTTGGAGAAATAAGTTTGGTTATCAAATTGGATTGAAATATTACGATGCTTTTAAAGTGAAAAATCTAATGCTTCAAATGGAATATAATCACGTAAGGCCTTATGTTTATTCCCATAGTAATCCGTTAACGAATTATGGTCATAATAATCAAAATATGGGGCATGCTTGGGGTGGTAATTTCAGAGAGTTGGTTGGTATTGCTCGTTATTTTAAAGGGCGTTACTATGGTGAAGCAAAATTCACTTATGGGCAAAGAGGTTTTGATTTTAATACGGCAAACGATAGTTTTAATTATGGAGGTGATATTTATTTGAATTATGATGAGAATAGACCTTTTGATACGGGAGTAGCTGTCGCTCAAGGAAATAAAGTGAATATTATGATTGCAGAATTGCAATTAGGATATGTAATAAATCCTTCTTCTAATATGAAGCTTTTTGGGACGGCTTTATTTCGTAATTTCGACCCTAAAATCCAAACAGCTAATACTATAAAATCTAATACAACTTGGTTGTCTTTAGGATTAAGAGCAGATTTGTTTAATTGGTATTTTGATTATTAATGATTAGGAATTGAATTATTCTTAATTATTTCTCGTTTGAATAGGCTATAAATCAAAAATCTTATTTGTATCTTTGCCGCCAATTAACCCAAGGATATCTGTTAGTTTTGGATGCATTAAATCATAATATTTCTAAACCTTCGCTTTTTTCAAATTTTGTAGCTATTACAAAAGCGAGATTGGCAATAAGTGTTGTTTTTTCTACTGTTGCAGGCTATCTTTTAGGGGTAGAATCTTGGAATAGTCATAATTGGTTAACGCTTTTATTGTTGATAATTGGAGGTTATTGTATGGTTGGTGCTTCGAATGTTTTTAATCAAATTATTGAAAAAGATTTGGATGCATTAATGGATAGAACAAAAAACCGTCCATTACCTTCGGGTGCAATAACTAAACAAAATGCTTTTATATTAGGGGTTGTTCTGACGTTGCTTGGTTTGGGTATTTTATATTCTGTTAATGCTAAAACAGCAATGTTTGGTGCGATTTCAATCTTTTTGTATGTAAGTTTATATACGCCTTTAAAAACCTTAACTCCATTGTCTGTTTTTGTTGGTGCCTTTCCAGGTGCAATACCCTATATGTTAGGTTGGGTAGCGGCTACAGGTAATTTTGGAATTGAAGCGGGGACACTTTTTATCATTCAATTTTTTTGGCAGTTTCCGCATTTTTGGGCTATAGGTTGGTTTTTGTATGATGATTATAAAAAAGCTGGTTTTTTTATGCTTCCAACAGGAAAGAGAGATAAGAAAACAGCTTTGCAGACAATATTATATACAATTTGGATGATTATAGCCTCGGTTATACCAGCGTTTGGATATACAGGTAAGCTCTTTTTGACAAAAGTATCTGTAGCAATTGTTGTTTTATTAGGATTATGGATGTTGGTTTATGCTTTTAAGTTGTATAAAGAAATGGATGCAAAAGCAGCTAGAAAATTAATGATAGTGAGTGTTTCGTATATTTCGCTATTGCAAATTGTTTTTATTTTAGATAAATTTTTGAGATAATATGGATACATCTATTACATTGGAAGAACAATATAGTAAAAAATCAAAGACATATAAAATGTTGTTGATTTTTGGAATGATTAGTATATTAATGATTTTTGCTGGTTTAACTAGTGCTTACGTTGTTAGTAAGTCAAGGCCAGATTGGTTAACAGATTTTAAATTGCCTTTTGCTTTTGTGTTGAGTACACTAGTGATGATAATTAGTAGTGTTACGTTTATAGTAGCATTGAAAGCAATGAAAAGTAGTAACCGTCAATTGACAATGATTATGCTTGTTACAACTCTAGTTTTAGGTTTTGTATTTGTGTTTCTGCAATTCAAAGGATTTGAACAAGTAATTAATGAGGGGTATTTTTTTACAGGAAGCGAAAGTAATGTAACAACCTCGTTTTTGTATATTGTAGTTTTAGTGCATTTGGCGCATCTTTTAGGAGGATTTATTTCATTATTTGTTGTAATTTATAATCATTATAAACAAAAATATAATGCTGCTCAAACCCTTGGTATTGAACTAAGTGCGATGTATTGGCATTTTATGGATTTTATTTGGGTATATTTGTTTTTATTTTTCTATTTTTTCAAATAGAAAAAAAGTAATAAATTTGGGAACTTTTTAACAATTAAATTATATGGGAGCGACAGTTACAAATGACGATCACGCTTTGCTAGATGGAGGACCAGGACCAATGGGGGCAACCTATGGTAAAATGATGATGTGGTTTTTTATACTATCAGATGCTTTAACATTTTCAGGATTCCTTGCAGCGTATGGGTTTTCTAGGTTTAAGTTTATTGAAACTTGGCCTATTGCAGATGAAGTGTTTAATCACTTTCCTTTTGCGCATGGCAAAGATTGGCCAATGATTTACGTGGCATTAATGACTTTTATTTTGATATTTTCTTCTGTTACTATGGTATTAGCTGTAGATGCAGGTCATCAATTGAAAAAGTCGAAAGTAGCCTTTTATATGTTTTTAACTATAATTGGTGGTTTTATTTTCTTAGGCTCTCAGGCTTGGGAATGGAAAAATTTTATCAAAGGAGAGTTTGGAGCAGTTGAAACTAACGGTGGTTCAATTTTACAATTCGTAAACGATAAAGGAGAAAGAGTTGCTTTACATTCTTTTGCTAAAGTATTGCCAGAAGAAAGAGAACAGCTTCAAAGAAGTAAAGGTGTTTGGTTTATGGAAGAATCTTCTTTACCATCACATTCTTTAAATGAAGTTATTGAAGGTTTTAAAGCGAATCCTAATTTAAGAATTAGAACAGAAGTTATTGTAGATAAAAAGAAACAAGTGCTTTCAAGAGAAGCTTCGTTAGCAAGAATTCAAGATGCTAAATATGTTGTAGAAGGAGCTAATTTAATTAGAAACGAATACGGGCATAAAACTTTTGCTAATTTCTTCTTCTTTATTACTGGTTTTCACGGATTCCACGTTTTTACAGGAGTATTAATTAATATTATAATCTTCTTTAATGTACTATTAGGTACATATGAGAAAAGAAGAAGTTATGAAATGGTTGAGAAAGTGGGATTGTACTGGCACTTTGTAGATTTGGTTTGGGTATTTGTATTCACATTCTTCTACTTAGTATAATTTAAAATATAGAAAAGATATGGCACACGCACACGAATCAAATACGAAAAGAATCTGGGTAGTTTTTGGAATACTTTCAATAATTACAATGGTTGAAGTTATATTAGGTATCTATAAGCCCGATGCGCTTTTTAGAACAAATGTTTTATCAAGTAGTATTTTGAATTGGATATTCATTATTTTAACTTTAGTAAAAGCATATTATATTATGTGGGCTTTTATGCATTTAGAAGGTGAAAAGTCTAGTTTTAGATGGTCTATAGTAGCTCCTTTAGTGTTTTTAATTGTTTATTTATGTTTTATAGTTTTGGTAGAAGCTGATTACGTATTTGAAGTTTTTAAAAACGGACATTTTAAATGGATATTTTAACACGATATTTAGATATACTTAATCCCGCTTTTAGCGGGATTTTTTTTACTTTTGTATGACATAAATGTAATCTAAAATAATACTAGATGAAAAATAAATTTGTTCTAATAATTCTATTTATTCTACCTATACTGACCTATTTAATTTTTGCTTCAGCAAAACACAATGCAATGTTTTTACCTGTATTGTCTGAAAAAAATAAAGAGATACCTCAAGAATGGAAATCATTATCTGGAGAGAAAATAGTCTTGAAAGATAAAATAACAGTTCTTGGATATACAGGAAGCAATATAGCAGAGTTTAAAGCTAGAATGTTTAATCTAAATCAAAAAATTTACAATAAATATTTTGGGTTTAAAGATTTTCAAATTGTTATGATTGCACCAATTGGAACTGAAGAAGCAATTAAAGCAAATTTGAATGAATTGAATAGGATTACAGAAGACATGAAAGGTTGGAAATTTGTTTTCGCAAGTCCAGATCAGATAGCAGAATATTATAAAACGTTTAACTTAGTAAGTGATTTAGATGAAAACTTTGGAAATTCATCTGTAATAATTTTAGATAAAAATTGTAACCACAGAGGGAGAAAAGGTAAAAATAAAAAAGGTGAAGATGAATACAGAGAAAGTTATAATACTATTTCTGCGGCCGACCTTCATAATGAAATGACTGATGATGTCAAAATTATTTTGAGAGAATACCGTTTGGCTCTGAAAAAGAATAATAGAAAAGACGAATTTAGAGACAAAATTACTAATGAAGTTGAACAAACAGCAAAAGGTAAATAATTTAAATAATAAGATGAAAAATAAGTCATATATAGGGATTTCATTTATAATATTGATATTTGGAATTTGGGCTGTACCTAAAATTATTGCTAAATTTCAAAAATCAGATTTGCATCTGATTGGTAAAGTACCTGCATTTGAATTAACCAATCAAAATGATAAAAAAATATCAGATGAAAGTTATTTAGGCAAAGTATATGTGGTAGAGTTTTTCTTTTCAACTTGTCCGACGATTTGTCCAAAGATGAACGAAAATATGTTATTATTGCAAGATGAATTTTATGGGAACCCAAATTTTGGGATAGCTTCCATAACAATAAACCCCGAGTTCGATACTCCAGAAGTGTTGAAAAAACATGCGAATGTGTTAGGTGTTAAGCATTATAATTGGCATTTTTTAACGGGCGATAAAGCATATATATTTGATCTAGCAAGAAAAGGATTTAATATGTACGCTGGTGAAAATAAAAATGTAACAGGCGGTTTTGAGCATTCTGGAATGTTTGCTTTAATAGATAAAGAAGGGAATATTAGATGCAGGAAAGATTCTTTTGGAAACCCCATTTTATATTATGATGGGCTAGAAACAGAAGGTATTCAGGCAATAAAAGAAGATATTAAGAAATTATTAGAAGAGTAATATGGAAAAGAAACCTATAGAATCAGTATATAATAAATTGATAATTGCTTTGTCAATTATTATTCCTTTAGTGGTAGCAATTCTTTTTAGAGTTAATTTAAGAGCTTTGGGGTTCGATGTTGAACCTTTAACTTTTTTGCCGCCAATATATGCTACAATTAATGGTGTTACAGCGGTTTTATTAGTATTTGCAGTTATTGTAATAAAAAAAGGAAATAGAGAACTACACGAAAAATTAATGAAATTTGCAATCTTGTGCTCAATATTATTTTTAGTGATGTATGTTGCTTACCATATGACTTCCGATTCTACTCCTTATGGAGGAGAAGGAGTAATGCGTTATATTTATTTCTTTATTTTAATTACACATATAACACTGTCAATAGCTATTATACCGTTAGTATTAATAACATATGTTAAAGCATTGACTAAACAGTTTGATAAGCACAAAAAAATAGCAAAAATCACATTTCCAATCTGGTTATACGTTGCTATAACAGGAGTGATTGTTTATTTAATGATTTCTCCGTATTATGTTTCTTAAAGAGAATAGAATGAAGAAAATTAAGAATAGTTTTTGGAAAAATAAAGGTTTTTACTTTTTGTTATCTTTTTCTCTCTACACTCTTACTTCTCAATCACAATGTGCAATGTGTAGAGCAGCTTTAGAAAGTGAAGAAGGAGGTGTTCAGGCACAAGCAATCAATGATGGAATTGTGTATTTGATGGTAATTCCCTATGTTTTAGTTGCTGTAGCAGCGTTTGCTATTTATAAAATTAAATTTGCGAAAAAGAAGGAAGAAAAGTAAAATGTAAATATAGTTTTGTTTATTCCATACCGTCGATATTGATTTTCATTTTTCCGCTTGTACTGATAAATGCTATAATAGCTTTATCAGTCAGTTCTATTCTTTCAAATTCAAAATCATTCATACTTCCGTTAATTGTTACTCCTTTTAAAGGAGAATAATTAGTTAGGTATTTCTCCATGTTTTTTCTACCTTCATCTAAGTTATCTTTAATAGAGTATCGACAGCTTTCTTGAATTTTTTTCAATATAGTTCCTTGTGCTAACCAATTTGCGGATTTTAATAAAATGCTTTTTGTGTTTAAAACATAATCTAACTCTTCAAAAGATATTTCTTTAGTTGTTGGGTTGTATTGTGGGTAGCCAGAGAGGTAGATTGTGCCATTTACTGTTCCTAATAAATCTAAAGCGATAATTAATTTCTTGTCTTTTTGCCAGATGACTACTTTTTGGACAATTACTTTTTTGTTGCCAGAACCAAATTCTTGTCCTTGAAAGTTTTTTGTAATCACTTTAGAAGCACTTTCATAAGTTGAAATTGCAGCAACAGCAATTGTAAACTGATTTGGAATTCTTTCAACAGGTTTTAAAACTAATTTTTCTTTTTTAAATGTATTTTGAGGTTCTTTTCCAATCATTGTCTGCATATTGCATTTTAAACCCATTTCCATTTTTATGGAATTGTTTTTTAGGACAGCCTCTGTAACATAAAGTTCAATAGGGGTTAATTTAAACCATGCTTCATAATCATTGTTGGTTAAAAACGGAGTGCTTATTTTTTCCATTGTTTCTAAAACCATTGGTTTAAAATCGCAAGAAGAATCTATTGCATCATCAATCATTTTAGCAATTTTCTTCCTGAAAATTGAAATAGTAGGGTTAATAATGTATGTGATTGGAATTTTTTTTCCAGCTACAATGATGTTGGGACTTTCGCTCCATTCAAAATCTTTAATAGTTGATTTCGTGGTTAATTTCCAATTATATAAATGTGTTTTACTATTTAAGGTTATTTTTCCGTTGATGTTAATTTCACGGGTGTCATTTAATCCCATAAAATCGGTTCCATATTTTACTTTTGCCCATATTTTCAAAGGTATTTCGGCTACAATCTCTCCATTTTTTTCAGCCAAATTAATGTCGGCTGTTTTCCAAATTTTCATTTCGGTTTTATCATCTTCAAGATTGTTATCTTCATAAATTAAACCTTTCATGTTTTTATTTAAAATGGTTTCAATATCTTTTAATGTAATTTCAGTAGGCAATGAAATAAAGGAAGTTTTGTTTTCATAAACAACCGGATTGTCGTTTGAAGGTGCTGGTTTTAAGGCTTCAATTTTTTGAGTTGTTCCGCAAGAAACAAATAATAATAAAAAAGAAACAACCAAAAGTAATGCAAGAATATATTTCATTTTAAAAAATAATTTTAATGTAAAAATAAAATATTAAATGATTACTGTAACAAAAACCTTTTTTTTTGGTCTTATAATAAAATTCAATTGTAAATCATCGATAATGATAGTTAAAAGAATACTCGTTTTACTCTTATTTGTAGGGTCAAGCATTTTTTCACAAGAAAAAAAATGGACCTTGCAAGAGTGTGTTGACTATGCCATAAAAAATAATATTTCTGTTAAATCTTCAGAGTTAGATTTAAAAAATATGCAGTTAACTAAAAAAGATGCCGTAGGTAATTTTTTACCAAGCGTAAATGCTTCTGCTTCCCATTCATGGAATATAGGTTTGAATACAAATATTACCACTGGTTTGCTAGAAAATCAAACAACTCAATTTACTTCTGCGGGTGTTAATGTTGGAGTTGATATTTTTAAAGGGCTACAAAATCAAAACCAATTAAGAAAAGCAAATTTAAGTATAATTGCTTCACAATATCAATTAGTGAAAATGCAAGAAGATATTGCTTTGAATGTTGCTAATGCTTATTTGCAGATACTTTTTAATAAAGAGAATGTAAAAGTTCAAGAGCAACAATTGACTTATAACAAATCGCAATTAAAGCGATCTGAAGAGTTAGTTGAGGCAGGAGTGGTACCTCAAGGCGATTTGTTGGACATGAAAGCTACTGTTGCAGGAGATAACCAAAGACTAATAGCGGCTCAAAATGCATTGTTAATTTCAAAATTGAGTTTAGCGCAATTGTTACGAATTGAAGATTTTCAAACATTTGATATTTCAGAAGAAAACAGCGATGTTTTTGATAGTCAAGTAATATCAGAAGATGTAAAAACAATCATAACAAAGGCAAAAGAAAGTAGAACAGAACTTAAAATAGCCGAATCCAATTTAGAAATAGCAAAGAAAGATGTTTCAATTGCTAGAGGTGCATATTTACCAACATTGACGGGTTTCTATAGTTTTAGTACTAGAGCTTCTTATTCGGATAGAATTATTGGATTGCAACCAAATGGGACACCTATCCTAGCTGGTCCTCTTCCAACTTTTGAACAGTTTGATAATAATAAAGGTCAGAATTTTGGATTGCAATTAAGTATCCCAATTTTTAATGGATTTGCTGCTCGAAATAATGTGCAAAGAGCAAAAATATCATATGAAAGATCAAAATTAAATTATGATCAACAAGAATTAGATTTAGAAAGAAATGTTTTTACTGCCTATACCGACACCAAAGCAGCAAAAGAAAGCTATGAAGCTGCCTTGACAACTGCAGAAGCAAGAACATTATCATTCAATTATGCGAAGGATAGGTATGAAGTTGGATTAATGAATGTTTTCGACTTCAATCAAGCGCAAACGTTATTAATTAACGCACAATCAGAAGTTTTAAGAACAAAATATGATTATTTATTTAGAACAAAAATTTTAGAGTTTTATTTCGGAATACCATTAATTCAAAAACAATAGCCATGTCAAAAAGATCACTATATATATTATTAGCAGTTGTAATTGGAGTTATTATAACATTATTAGCTTTAAAAAGAGCAGGAGTAGTAGGGAATAACGATAATAGTAAAAAAGTAGAAGCAGCAAAAGTTAGTCAAATGACAATTATAGAGACGGTTTCTGCAACTGGGAAAATTCAACCCGAAATAGAAGTTAAAATATCTTCTGAAGTGTCAGGAGAAATTATCCAATTACCAATAAAAGAAGGACAACAAGTTAAAAAAGGAGACTTGTTGGTAAAAATAAATCCTGATATTTATGTTTCGGGAGTAAATAGAACTGCAGCATCACTATCTACAACAAAAGCAGGATTAAATCAGGCTGTCGCACAGGTAAAAGAAGCAAAAGCAAATTATGATAGAAATAAAAAACTTTTTGATAAAGGTGTAATTTCTAAAGCAGAATGGGATAAAGCTGTTTCTGCCTATGAAGTTGCAGTTGCAAATAAAGAATCCGCTTATTTTAATGTGCAAAGTGCTTCGGCAACTTTAACAGAAGCTAAAGATAATTTAGGAAGGACCACTATCTATGCTCCAGCAGATGGAACAATTTCGTTATTATCGGTAGAATTAGGTGAAAGAGTTTTAGGAACACAACAAATGGCTGGAACAGAAATATTGCGAGTTGCTAACTTAAACAATATGGAAGTTGAAGTAGATGTAAACGAAAACGACATTGTGAAAGTTACCGTTGGAGATTCTGCAAAAATTGAAGTAGATGCCTATTTGAAAAAAGAATTCAAAGGAGTGGTAACAAGTATTTCTAATTCTGCAAGTTCTGCTTTAACTGCAGATCAGGTTACAAATTTTAAAGTGAAAGTAAGAATTTTAAAAGAGTCTTATGAAGATTTATTAAAAGGGAAGCCTGCAAATTATTCACCATTTCGTCCGGGAATGACAGCTACTGTAGATATTATTACTACTAAAAAAGAAAAAGTAATTGGTGTTCCAATTAGTGCTGTAGTAATAAAAGAAGATACAACGTCTGTAAAAAAAGATATAGTTGCTGAGCTAGAAAAAGAAGACCAACAAAACAAAGGTACCTACAAGCCAGATCAAAAGTTTGAATGTGTTTTTGTGAAAGTAGGAGATAAAGCAAAATTAAGAGTAGTTAAAACGGGAATTCAAGACGATTCTAATATTGAAATTATATCAGGATTAAAAGCAGGAGAAGAAATTATTACCGGCCCCTATTTAATGGTTTCAAAAGAATTAGTTTCGAATGATAAAGTTAAAATAGCATCGGAAGAAGATAAAAAAGACAAGAAGAAAAAATAAGTGAGTTATTTTATTGAGTTAATTTTTGAAGAGGCTGTCCAAAAAGTAAGGACAGCCTTTTTTATTTGTATTTTTTCTCTAAAATTAGTATCTTAGAGTTGAGACAAAAATACACAATGGCTAAGATAGTTTTTAAAAATCAAACAGGCAATTCTCCAGAGTTATTTCCTATCAATATTTTCGATAGAATACCGCAAAACCATCCAGTTCGCTTAGTGGAACAAGTTGTTAATCAGTTAGATATAAGTGAAATTTTAAAGCACTATAAAGGTGGAGGTACTTCTGCTTATCATCCAAGAATGATGGTTAAAGTATTGTTTTATAGTTATTTATCTAATGTATATTCTTGCAGAAAAATTGCAAAAGCACTTCAGGAAAACATTCATTTTATGTATATTTCGGGTAATTCAACTCCCGATTTTAGAACGATAAACGATTTTAGGGGTAAAGTTCTAAAAAATCACATTCAAACTCTTTTTGCAGAAGTGGTAAAAATGTTGGTTGAAATGAAATATGTAAGCCTAGATGTTCAGTATATTGATGGTACAAAGATAGAATCTAAAGCTAATAAATATACTTTTGTATGGAGAGGCTCCATTGAGAAATATAAAGAAAAACTAGAAATTAAAATTAGTCATATTTTATCGACTATTGAAAACAGTATTCAATCTGATAATCAAGAACTAAATATAGAAGAATTACCAAAATCGATTGATTCAGAAAGTTTAAAAGAAAAGCTTTCGATTCTTAATAAAAAACTCAAAGAACCTACCAAAAAACAGGCAAGAGAATTGCAAAAACTTCAAGAGGAACATCTTCCAAAGCTTGAAAAATATGAAAAAGACTTGGTTACAATGGGAAACAGGAACTCCTATAGTAAAACAGATCCCGAAGCTACCTTTATGAGAATGAAAGAAGATCATATGAAAAACGGTCAATTAAAACCCGCTTACAATCCGCAAATATCTACAGAAAATCAATTCATTACACATGTATCTGTTCATCAAACAACAAATGACACTACAACCTTAAGTTCTCATCTTGAAGGTTTTGAAAAAGCCTATCAAAAACAGAGCAAAGAAATCGTTACTGATGCAGGTTATGGAAGTGAAGAAAACTATGAAATGCTGGAAGAAAAACAAGCTGATGCTTATGTGAAATATAACTATTTTCATCAAGAACAAAAAAGAAAGATAAAAAACAATCCTTTTCTTGTTCAAAATTTATTTTACAACAAAGAACACGATTTTTATGTTTGTCCAATGGGTCAAATCATGCAAAAAACAGGAGTAGGAAAACGTGAAACCAGTACTGGATATGAATCACAAATTACATATTATCAAGCCAAAAGATGCCAAGGATGTCCTTTACGAAGTCAATGTCATCAAGCAAAAGGTAATAGAATTTTATCAGTCAATCATCGATTAAATGAATTAAAAGAAAAAGCAAGAAAGCTACTAATGAGTGAAAAAGGACTAGAACATCGAAGTAAACGTCCAATAGAGGTAGAAGCGGTTTTTGGTCAACTTAAAAGCAATAATAAATTCAATCGATTCACAATGAAGGGATTAGAAAAAGTAACATTAGAGTTTTTACTAATGGCCCTTGGACACAACTTTAGAAAAATGAATGCATTCAAGACAGACTTGCCAAAATTTGTTTTCAAAACCAAAATTCACACTTATCTAGCCTATTTTAAAACTAAAATTTGCCTTGTTAAAGTAACTCAAAGTTATTTTGCTATTATTTTTTCTTCAAAACAAAATAGCTTAAAAATAGCTACATAAAAAAAGCTGTCCTTTTCGGACAGCCCCTTTTTTTGGTTTTATAGATAAAAAGTTTATTGAAACGAATTCGATAACATCATGTTTTATGATAGTTAGCGGCTGTTTTACTAACTATTTTTAGACACATTCATAATCACAGTTAAATAATTCCAAATATTTAGTTAATTGTGAATGTGTACTGATGCTTCTGATTTGATGAAGTAATGGTTTTTTAAAACGTTATCAGTTTACGCTTCTATTCTTCTTTAAACCAATTTGAATACATTACATAATTATTGGAGATACGCTCAATTTCACCTGCAAAATCACTTTTGTTCAGGTCTTTAACTTTTTTAGCTGGAATCCCAGCATAAATAGTTCCAGATTCTACTACTGTATTTTGTGTTACTACAGATCCTGCTCCAATAATTGAATTGCTCTCAATTATACAATTATCCATTACAATTGCTCCCATTCCTATTAAAACATTATCTTTAATTTCACAACCATGAACAATAGCATTATGTCCGATTGAAACATTATTTCCAATTAATGTAGGGTGTTTTTGATAGGTGCAATGAATTACTGCACCATCTTGAATGTTTACTTTGTTTCCAATTTTAATTTCGTTTACATCGCCTCTTATAACAGCGTTAAACCAAACACTACATTTTTCACCCAAAACAACATCTCCAACTATTGTTGCGTTTTCTGCTATATAGCAGTCTTCAGGGATTTGAGGATATTTCCCCCTTACTTCTTTTATTATCATAACTTGTATATATAAAAATGTCCCGAATGAATCGGGACAAAAATGTATTATTTTTTCTGTCTTTTAATTAACTGCAGGACAATTACAGTTCCATTCTTTAGCTTTACAGAATATATCCATCCCTAAAGTTAGTTGGTGAAATCCTCCGTTATCAAACTTAATGTCACCTATAATATGTGAATAAGTATAAGCAAACATAAACTGTTTGTAATTTACTCCTAAAATTGGCGTGACATATTGTAATTTTTGAACGCCAACTTGGCTTCCATTTAAGTATTCTGCTCCATCAAAACTTCTTCTGTAAGACAAGCCTCCCCAGATTTTACCGAATTCCATCCCTTTATAAACTTTTAAGTTTAAATCGATTGCTTTTTCTGTAGTTTCTTCTGTATATTGGAACATAAAAGAAGGCTCCCATAACAATCTGTCTTCATTTCCAAATACAGCCCCTGCACTCCATAAAAACTTTCTTAAATTGTCAGATTCTATACCTTCTGAATATATTTCTCTTCTATTTGCTAAGAAATTTTTAACTGTTACATGCGTAAAGAAATCTAAATAATGATAAGACATTCCTAAATCTACATTAAAATAGGCGTCTTTTTGATAAATTCCTCCAACAATGAATGGATCAAACGCTTGATTTTGAAATTCTGTCTCATCTAGTTGACTTTGTACAAAAGCTGCACTTAAACCAAAAGATAACTGATTTAAATCTGTAGTTCCTCTTGAAAAACGCAAATGATGTGCATAGGTTAGTTTTGCTCCTCTTTGTGAATGATATCCATTTTTATCATTAAAAACGATTGCACCAACACCAGATTTGCCGTCTTCGTCTATTGAAGTGTTAAAACTTAAGGTTTGCAATGCAGGTGCATCTTGCTGGCCGAACCATTGTTGACGACCTGTTAAACGTATTTTACCACAATTAGCTGCTCCAGCCATTGACGGGTGAATTAAGTAATAATTATCAGATAAATAATCCGAATATACCGCAACGCCTTCTTGCGAAAATGATAATTGTGTTAGAAACAATACTAAAATTAAATAACTTTTTTTGAAATCCATTGTAGGTTATCGTTTTAATGAAAAATGTGCTTTAAATACTTTATTTTGTTGGTTTTCTTCATACTCAACTGTAAACCAGTAATCTGTAGAAGGTAATTGTTCCCCGTTAAAGGTACCATCCCAACCTTGACTTTGCGAACTGATTTGTTTAATCAATTTACCGTATCGGTCAAAGATATAAATTTTTGTGTTAGGTTTGTCACCCAATCCGATAATATTCCAATAATCATTAAATCCGTCACCATTTGGTGTGAAAAACTTAGGATAATCGATTACTAAAATTGTCTTTTCTAGATAGGTACACCCTTTTTGATCTACCACGGTAACAATATGTTCTCCTGCGCTTACTCCTGTAAATACATTAGAATCTTGCAGGTCTCTATCATCTAATTGATACATAAAACTTCCGTTACCATCTATAACAGTTACCGTTATTGTTGCATCATCTGTAAAAGCATTTGTAACTGTATAAGTAAAATCTGTTGCATTATTGATTTCACTTACTGTTATTGTATTTGATGTATTCGTGCATCCTGTAGTGATGTTTTGAACCTCTACATAATATGTTCCTGCTTCTGTAGCATCATAAGTGCTCTGTGTTGCTGTTGGAATTGGTGCTCCGTTAAAATACCAGTTAAAATCATAGTTTGCCGTATTAGGAATACCTGAATCTAAATGATGACTTTGAAACACTAAATCTGTTGACAATTCAACACAAATAGAACCATCGAGTAATACTGGTTGTGGTAATGGGTTCACAATCTGTGTGTATTGTCTTGGCACTCCTAGACAATCTCCTAATTTTGGCGTAAAGGTATATACTGCTGTTCCTGCAACCAATCCTGTAGTAGTTAACACATGGTCTATTAAATGAATATTATTGGTGGTAACACCACTAGTTATTCCTCCTGTTACTGCTACACCATTTAATTGAACACTCCATTCGTAAACTACATTTGTATTTCCTGATGCAACCGTTACATTTGGCATTTCGCCACTACAAATTGCATTAATAGCACCTGAGAACGTTAAATCATCAACAGGTACTGGGTTTACTGTAATGGTAATATCTACAACTGTTCCTGCACAAATACCCATTGTTGGTGTCACATGATACACCACTGTTGAGGCTGTTAAATTGGCTGTCGTTAAGGTATCTGTAATCATAGTTCCTGAACCATTACTTAATCCAGAAACTGTTCCTCCTGAAACAACTTCTGAGGTCCAACTAAAACTTGCTCCTGGATAGTCATCTGAAAACAAACTAATTTGTGTAGTTTCTCCTGAACATATAGAATCATCGTCAACTCTAAAATCAACCGATGGAATTGGGTTTATTCGAACTGTAAATGTTTGCGTTTGACCAATACAATCTGCAACACCATAAGTTGTAACTACTAAATCAACTGGTAAGAGTTGTCCTGTTTGTAAAGTTAATACTTGGTTTAAAACAATTGGCCCAACTCCATTGCCTGAAATAATTTCATTTATTCCTTGAGCTGAAGCTGTCCAATAAATCGTTGCTCCTGGAACATCTGATGTTATTGTAACATCTATTGCTTCCCCATCACAAATTGTTGGTGTATTATTCACAATCGTTACTGTTGGAGCTATCGTTACTGTTATAATACCTGAATCTGTAGCCTGTGGAGCACAACCTCCTGTTGTTGTTATTGTATAAGGATAAACACCTGGAACTGTTGGCGTACCACTTA
This sequence comes from Flavobacterium sp. KY-23415, assembly GCF_055384985.1. Classification (NCBI taxonomy): domain Bacteria; kingdom Pseudomonadati; phylum Bacteroidota; class Flavobacteriia; order Flavobacteriales; family Flavobacteriaceae; genus Flavobacterium; species Flavobacterium sp. KY-23415. Next base: position 2,123,738 of record NZ_AP044001.1, read on the forward strand.
TTGTCGCAACTCTTGTTACTGTATTATAAGTACTGGTTACTCCTGCTGGCAATCCTGTTACTGTTACATTGGTTGCAGTTCCAAATACTTGATACGTAATAGAATTTAATGAGAAATTCTCACAAATCGTTTGGTTCTCTGTTGCAATATCTGATGTTAAGGTTAATGTTGTTGCTGGAGAAATAATCACTGTCGATGACAAGGCTATAGGACGATTACAACCTGTTATAGGGTTTGTTACCAATACTAAATTAATCGTTTGATTTGTCATTGCATTCACTACCGTTACTGTTGCTGTTCCTGAAGCATTTAATGTTACTGGGCTCGCAGGTAAACCTGTAACTCCTGTATAACTCACTTGTGCTCCTGGGGTTCCTGTAATGGTAAACACAGCACTTGTAGCAGAACATATTGGACCATTATTAGTAACACTTGTAACATTTGGCAACGGATTAACAATTACCGTTGCTGAATTATTCACATTCCTTAAACAACTTCCTATGAAAATATCTATCAAATTAATTGTTTGACTTGTTGTTGCTGCTGCAACAGTTATTACACCATTTCCAGAAGCATTTAAAACAATTGGCAATGATGTTGTTCCTCCATCTAAACTATAAGTAACCGTAGCATTTGGTGTTCCGACTATTGTAAAAATAGCATCCTCTCCAGAACAAATTGGTCCGTTTCCTGTTACACTTGTTACATCTGGAATAGCGTTTACAACAATTGTTGCTGTATTAGATAAAGAAGAAACACAATTCGTAGTTGTATTTTCTATAAATGATAAAGTAACTGTTTGATCTACTGTTACAGTTGCTGCTGTAATTGTTCCATTTCCTGATGCATCTAAAAGAACCGTTTGTGTTGCTCCAACTCCTGTGATAGTATAACTAACCGTTGCATTTGGTGTTCCTACCAATGTGAAGATAGCATCTTCTCCTTCACAAATTGGACTATTTGTAGTTAAACTTGTTATTTCTGGTAATGGATTCACTATTATTGTTTCTGTGTTAGTCAACACAACAGAACAGGTTGTTGCTGGATTTACTATTGATGTTAAAACAATTGTTTGATTCGAAGTTGCTCCTGCAATTGTAAAAGAACCATTTCCTGAGGCATCTAAAGCAATCACTTCTGCACTACCATTTACTGTACAATTAACTGTCGTGTTAGGTGTTCCTACTAATGTAAAAATAGCATCTTCTCCAGCACAAATTGGTCCATTTCCAGTTACACTTGTCAATACAGGCAATGGATTTACAATAATTGTAGCAGTATTAGTCACAACTGATGAACAAGTTGTTGTTGGGTTTTCTATTAAAGATAAAGTAACCGTTTGATCAACTGTAGCAGCCGTAACTGTTATTGTTCCATTTCCTGATGCGTCTAACGCAACTGTTTGCGTTGCCACAACTCCTGTAATGGTATAACTAACCGTTGTATTTGGTGTTCCTACCAAGGTAAAAACAGCATCCTCTCCTGCACAAATTGGACTATTAGTTGTGATGCTTGTGATTGTTGGTAATGGGTTTACAATAATTGTTTCCGTATTAGTAACTACTGATGAACATGTAGTTGTTGGATTTTCTATTAAAGACAAAGTAACCGTTTGATCGGCTGTAGCAGCCATCACTGTTATTGCTCCGTTTCCTAATGCGTCTAAAGAAACCGTTTGTGTTGTTCCAACTCCTGTGATAGTATAACTAACAATAGTATTTGGTGTTCCTACCAATGTAAAAATAGCATCTTCTCCAACACAAATTGGACTATTGGTTGTTAAACTTGTTACCGTTGGTAGTGGATTTACCGTGATAGTTGCTGTGTTGGTCAATACTGTCACACAGTTTCCTGATGCAATTTGTGTTAAATTTATCGTTTGATCTACTGTAGCTCCTGCAACTGTAACAACTCCGTTTCCTGATGCATCTAAAACAACATCTACTGTTGTTGCTCCAGCATCTAAACTATAAGTAACTGTAGCATTTGCAGTTCCTACTAGTGTGAAAATAGCGTCTTCTCCAGCACAAATCGGGCTATTTGTAGTTAAACTCGTTAAAACAGGTAGTGGATTTACGGTAATGGTTGCTGTATTTGTCAATGCAGACGAACAGCTTGTTGCTGGGTTTTCTATTAAAGACAAAGTAACTGTTTGATCTACTGTAGCAGCTGTCACTGTAATTGTTCCATTTCCTGATGCGTCTAGCGGAACTGTTTGCGTTCCAGCTACTCCTGTAATCGTATAACTAACCGTTGTGTTTGGTGTTCCTACTAACGTAAAAATTGCATCTTCTCCAACACAAATCGGATTATTGGTCGTTAAACTTGTTATTGTTGGTAATGGATTAACGGTAATGGTTTCGGTATTAGTCAACACAACCGAACAGCTTGTTGCTGGGTTTTCTATTAAAGACAAAGTAACTGTTTGATCAACTGTAGCAGCTGTCACTGTAATTGTTCCATTTCCTGATGCGTCTAGCGGAACTGTTTGGGTTCCAGCTACTCCTGTAATCGTATAACTAACCGTTGTATTTGGTGTTCCTATTAATGTAAAAATTGCATCTTCTCCAGCACAGATTGGACTGTTAGTAGTTAAACTCGTTAAAGCAGGTAATGGATTCACCGTAATGGTAGCCGTATTTGTTAATGCCGTTACACAGCTTCCCGTTGCAATTTGCGTTACATTTATTGTTTGATCTATTGTTGCTCCAGATATTGTAACAACTCCGTTTCCTGATGCATCCAAAACAACATCTGCTGTTGTTGCTCCAGCATCTAAACTATAAGTAACCGTAGCATTTGCAGTTCCAACTAAGGTGAAAATAGCATCTTCTCCCGAACAAATTGGACTGTTTGTGGTTAAACTTGTTAAAGCAGGTAATGGATTTACCGTAATCGTTTCTGTAGTAGTCAACACAGACGAACAGCTTGTTGCTGGGTTTTCTATTAAAGACAAAGTAACCGTTTGATCAACTGTAGCAGCTGTCACTGTAATTGTTCCATTTCCTGATGCGTCTAGCGGAACTGTTTGCGTTCCAGCTACTCCTGTAATTGTATAACTAACCGTTGTATTTGGTGTTCCTACTAATGTGAAAACAGCGTCTTCTCCAGAACAAATTGGACTGTTAGTAGTTAAACTTGTTAAAGCAGGCAATGGATTTACCGTAATAGTAGCCGTATTGGTTAATACTGTCACACAGCTTCCTACTGCAATTTGTGTTACATTTATTGTTTGGTCTATTGTTGCTCCTGATACTGTAACAATTCCGTTTCCAGAAGCATCCAAAACAACATCTGCTGTTGTTGCTCCAGCATCTAAACTATAAGTAACTGTAGCATTTGCAGTTCCAACTAAGGTAAAAATAGCATCTGCTCCAGAACAAATTGGACTGTTTGTGGTTAAACTCGTTAAAACAGGGGTAGGTGTAACTACCAAATTAAAACTAGTTGTATTATAAACTGTTGGATCTGCAATCTCTTGAACCCTAACATAAATCACCTGATTGGTTCCGTTGAATGCATTATAAGGTGTTGCTGCATCTGTAGTGGTAACCGTAAAATCATCCGCCCCTGCTTGACTAGTATAATAGGTTACAGTATAAAACGCAGGATCATTCGTGCCTAAAACAGTCGCATCCTGACTTGTCAAATCGAAAACCTCAAATCCATCATTACTAGCATCATCACAAACAACCATGTCTGATGGTTGGACTATGACTAAATTACATGGTACTGTTACTAAATCAAATTGTGAAAACTCAGGACAGTTAAATAGAAAACTCTCAACTCTAACATATATTGTTGTTGGAGGTGTAGAATCTACAAACACATTTGAAATTTGAGGGAAACCGGCTGCTGCATCTGCCGCAGAGGCAAAGAAAAACACTTCGTAAAGATTAGGATCTAATCCGCCTAAAATTTCAGGTATATTATCATTAAGATTAAAATTCTCATCACAACTTTCTAAATCATTTGCGGGATTATTAACCGAAAAACCAGGAAAATATTCAACAACAATACAGTCGGTCTGAACACAACTTGCTCCAGAAACATTACTTGCTTCAACACAATATGTTCCAGCTTGAGAGACTAGAAGAGTAGGAGCGGTTTCACCTGCTAGTACGGTTGGTCCTGAACCAGTATCTAAGGTCCAAACAAAATTATAATCTGTTGAACTTAATCCAGTGTCTAAAAGTTTTGTGTCTCCTGGGCATAAAGCCAAACCATTTGCAATAGTCATGTCTGCGGTTTCTATACCTACACCAACAGGATATGATAAATCTGCTGTTCCTACATTAAAACTACCAGCTTCAATAAATACAGCCGAGTCGTAGCTTGTGTCAATATAATCTCCAATAGCCAATTTTATTCTATATGTTCTATTAGGAATCACTGTTGCAGATGCGGTCATTGGAACAGTGAACCCTCTCATATTCATAACACTATTGGGTATAGTAGTCGCAGGAGGTGTTGGATTTTGATAAAAAGTATCAAAAAAAGCGACATTCTGTGACGCACAAGTATTATTATTTGCGGCATCTCTTATGCTAATTACTGATACTGGGGTTGTGGTTCCAGGAATAACGGCTAAATTTGTAGAAGTATTTGTTGTTAAATCCGTTAAGATAAAAGCAAAAACATCAGCAAAATCACATTGAAACTGACCATATTCATTAGATGCAAAAACAAAGTTAAAACTAAAATTATCTGTAAGAGGTGTAAAATCAAATTGTACGTAAGTTACATCATTAATAGTTCCTGTTTGTCCACTTGCATTACTAATTGCTAACAAATCTGCATCACCAGAATTTGAGCAAATAGTCGTCTCATTAGCAGTTCCTGTAAACTCTCCTGCAGTACTAGTTGCAGTACCATTTCGAAGAATCATACCAGAAGAAAAATCAAAATTTGTTCCTGAGTATTGAAAATAACCAATTCCGCAAGTAGGAGAAGATGAAAAATTAGAAACCAATGCACAAGGAGAGTCTATTAGTACATCTTGTACCAAATTAGGGACAGTATATGTTGTTGTATTAACAGTAATTGACTGAGAAAATCCTAATACTGAAAATAATATTAAAAATAAATAGTAAAGTTTTTTCATTTTAACATCTTAGTTATTTTTTTGTTAATTATAGGCTTGTTTAAAACAAATATAAATAATCAAAAATAATTTGTTCGTATCTTTGCAAAAAGCACGTTATAATGTCAGAAATATCGATAAAAAGCACAAATAATAGTTCAATCTTGAAGTTTGAACTACAGAATCACATCACAAAAGGTAAGAATTTTGAATATAAAAATATAGATGAGACAAAAAACTCTCCTCTTGCAACAAAATTATTCTATCTTCCTTTTGTGAAAACAGTTTACATCTCTGCCAATTTTATAGCTATTGAGAAATTTTCTATAGTTGAATGGGAAGATGTGCAAGAAGAAGTAGCTCAACAAATTGAAGATTTTATTAAGAGCGGAGGTGTAATTTTAATTGAAGATGAAACAGCTACTAAAAAAATTCCAATTTCTATTTATGCAGAAACTACTCCGAATCCAGCTGTTCAAAAATTTGTTTGCAACAAGTTGTTAACTAAAACGTTATTGGAGTGTAAAAATATAGATGATACGGCAGCATCTCCTTTAGCAAAAGAAATTTTTAAATTTCCTTATGTAAAAGAAATCTTTTTCGATGAAAACTACATTTCTATTACTAAATATGAGATTGCAGATTGGAATGAAATTACTTTAGAATTACGTACATTTATTAAGGAGTATATTGAAAATGGGAATGTAGTTATTGACGAATCATTAATTACGAAAACAGAAGTGCACACTAAACAACAAGATGATTATTTTGATAAATTAGATGCTACTTCACAACAGATAATCAATATACTTGAAGAATATATAAAACCCGCAGTTCAAAGTGATGGTGGAAACATTATGTTCGAATCCTTTGATGCTGATTCTAAAAAAGTCAAGGTTATTTTGCAAGGAGCTTGTAGTGGTTGTCCTTCATCTACTTTTACTTTGAAGAATGGTATTGAGAACATGTTAAGGCAAATGTTACACGATAATGATTTAATTGTTGAAGCAACAAATGCATAAAAATTTATAGTATAAAAAAAGGGAGCTTCAAGCTCCCTTTTTTATGTCATTAACCCTGCTTTATTTCTTTTTTTCAACATAAAGACTAAATTCTTTAAACAATTCTAGCAATTGCATTGTTGCTTTTACAAGATCATTTGTTTCTAATAATAATCCAAAATATAATTTACTATTCTTTGGGCTATTTTCAACAGTTCTAATTCTTGTAATTTGTTTCTGAATTAAATCTGATGTTGTTTCTAAAACTTTAGTTCTTTCGGATAAAGCTTTGTCGATATTGGTAAAATCTTTTGTATTGAAAATATTTTCTATATCCTTGAATAATCCTATAATTTCAAGTTCAATTGTTTTTAGATCTCTAATTTGGTTGAATTTTAACTGTTTGTGGTTATTGTTTATGTGTGAATAACTACTTTGAGAAATATAACTAATAGATTGAACAATATCTTGTAGATAACCTAAAGTTAAGATGTAAAACTTACTTGCTTCTACAGAAGTCTCGTCTAAATTCTTTATGAAATAATAAACATTACTTTTAAGCTCATCAACTTGTTTTTCTAACTTCTTGACTACTTTTTTATTTTCTTTCAGAATAGGTAAGTCTTGTAAACTAAGTCCAGAAATTATTTCGCTATAGATTCCATTTGTTTTTCCAATAATTTTAGAAATTTGATCAGAACTTTCGTTAATTACTTCATGAATAGTAACAATGTCCTCTCTTTTTAATTCATTAATTACTTCAGCTTCTTTTACTTTTTTCTTATGTGCTAAATTACTTTTATAAAAGAATAAAGCAACGATAATCATAAAGGCAAAAAACGCAAAAACTTCTCCGATATATAGTAAATAAGCAATAATTCCAGATACAAGAAATGCAGCAATAGCAGTGAAGAACCATCCTCCAATTACATTCAATACACCAGCAATTCTATACACGGCACTTTCTCTATCCCAAGCTCTATCAGCAAAAGAAGATCCCATCGCCACCATAAATGTTACATAGGTAGTTGATAAAGGTAGTTTTAATGAAGTTCCAATAGAGATTAGTACGGCAGCAACAATTAAATTTACAGAAGCCCTTACCATATCAAACATTGGTTGTTCACTTCTTTTACCAGTATATTCAGGTAAAATAAACTGATTATCAATTTTAATTTGGATACTTTTTGGAAGTATAAAATTAATTCCATTACCTAAATACATTGCTCCTCTAACGATATACCTTGAAAGTGTGTTAGAGTTGTATTTTTCAGAACCTTCCCCTTGTCTTGAAAGATTTTGTTCTGTTTCGATTACGTTTCTTGCTTTTTTAGAAGTCCAAAGTGTGTAAACCATTACAGCTCCAGCTAATGCTAGAAAAATAAAAGGTGCTGGTAGATTTTCTCCTTCTAGTCCAGACATCATAAATTCTTTTGCACCTAAAGTTTGTCCAACTTCTGTGTACATCTCATAAGACTGAAATGCAGCAATTGGTACACCAATAAAGTTTACTAAGTCATTTCCTGCAAAAGCCAAAGCTAAACCGAAAGTACCAACTATAATAATTAATTTAAAAATATTAAATTTAATTACACTCATAATTACTTGTGATGCTATTGTCCAAAAAACAAAACAATATGCAATAATTAACAGTTGATTTCCTTTGATAAAGTCTTTTACATCACTTGAAATAAAAGTAACCGATTTTAATCCTTTAATTAAAATAAAAAATGAAATTGCAGTTAGTGCAAAGCCACCAAAGATTGCACCAAAAAAACGATATCTTTTCTCAATATGAAAAGTGAACATTAAACGAGAAATATATTGTACTAAAGCTCCCAATGCAAATGACAAGGCAACAGAAAGTAATATGCTATAAACTATTTCGGAAGCTTTTTTCGTATTTATATATCCTCCTAAAGTGCTCAAGTCTCCTTCTGCTCCATAAATTTTTGTAATTGCAATAAAAACAGAAGCACCTAATAATGAAAAAATTATAGATACTGTTGTAGATGTTGGCAATCCAAAAGTATTAAAGACATCTAACAACAAAACATCTGTTATCATTACCGCTAAAAAAATCATGATAACATCATTAAAACTAAACATACTTGGCGTAAAAATTCCACTTCTAGCCACTTCCATCATACCGTTTGAATACAAAGCACCTACAGCTACTCCAATACTAGCAACAATCATAATTGTTTTAAAAGAAACTGCCTTGGATCCAATTGCAGAGTTCAAAAAATTAACGGCATCATTACTCACGCCAACCATTAAATCTATTATGGCTAAAACTGCTAATGCAATGAGCATAATAATATAAACTTGTTCCATAAATTATATTAAATTAAAATCTGGCAAATGTTTAACAAAAGTTCCATTTTAATGTTAAGCGAATGTTAAGTTATGAAATATTTTAAAAAATTGTTAACTAAAAAAACGAGCTACATTTAAAATGCAACTCGTTTTTAATCAGTTATTTATGTTCTTTTGATGATTTATTTATTTTTCACATATTCGTTAAACTCCTTAAAGAGTTCTAATAAATTCATTGTAGCCTTTACTAAATCGTTCGTTTCTAATAATAATCCGAAATATAATTTACTGTTTTTAGGACTATTTTCATTTGTTCTTATTCTTTTAATTTGCTTCTGAATTAAATCTGAAGCTGTGTCTAACACCTTACTTCTTTCCGACAAGGCTCTATCAATATCATCAAAACTTTTTGTGTTAAAAACGGTTTCAATGTCTTTAAATAATTCTAATATTTCTAATTCGATAGTTTTTAAATCTCTTATCTGATTAAATTTTAGTTGCTTATGATTGTTATTAATATGAGAATGACTGTTTTGAGAAATATAACTAATAGATTGAACAATATCTTGAAGGTAGCCTAAAGTTAAAATATAGAATTTACTTGCTTCTACAGATGTCTCATCTAGATTTTTAATAAAATAGTAAACATTATTTTTTAGTTCATCTACTTGTTTTTCTAATTTCTTAACGGTCTTTTTATTGTCTTTTAAAGAAGGTAAATCTTGAATGCTTAAGCCTGCAATAATGCTACTATAAATTTTGTTTGTTTTGCCAACAATTTTAGCAATCTGATCTGAACTTTCATTTATTACTTCATGAATTGTAACAATATCTTCCTTATTTAATTTTTTGATTTCTTCTTTTTCATCCATTTTAGCTTTGTGCACTTGATTGCTTCTATAGAACAATACGGCTACTAAAATCATTAGTCCGAAAAACGCATAAACCTCTCCAATATAAAGTAGATAAGCTACTATTCCAGCTGCTATAAATGCAGCAATAGCTGTAAAAAACCATCCTCCAATTACATTTAAAACACCTGCAATTCTATATACTGCACTTTCTCTGCCCCAAGCCCTATCTGCAAAAGATGTTCCCATTGCCACCATAAACGTTACATAGGTTGTTGATAATGGTAATTTCATTGATGTTGCTATAGAGATTAATACTGCAGCAACTACCAAGTTAATACAGGCTCTTACCATGTCGAACATGGGTTGTTCACTTCTTTTTCCTTTGTATTCAATAGCAGTAAACCTTCCATCGATAGAAGCTTGTACTGATTTTGGGATTACAAGGCTCAATCCATTACTTAAAAAGACAGAACCTCTTACAATTGCCCTAGAAATAATATTCGAAGAATATTTTTCAGAACCTTCTCCTTGGCGAGACAAATTCTGTTCTGTTTCTAAAACATTCATTGATTTTTTAGAAATCCAAAGTGTAACAACCATTACACCGCCAGCAATTATTAACAATAGAGTAGGTGTATCTACCTTTTCTGCCAAAACACTCATTGCAAATCCACTTGCTGGAGCTCCCGATTCTACCCAAGCTCCATAAGATTGCCAAGCTGCAATTGGTACTCCAATAAAATTAACCAAATCATTTCCGGCAAATGCTAATGCTAGCGCAAAAGTTCCTACGATGATAATTAATTTGTATATATTCCTTTTTACAAGTTCTATGTAAACAAATGAAAACAAGGTCCAAAAAGCCATACTAATTAAAAGTACAACAGCAGTTCGGTCTTTAATATATGGCTTAATGCTGCCATAAAAATCAGTTCCTTTAAGTCCTTTAATAATAATAAAGTAAGTAATAAAAGCTAAGGCTACTCCTCCAAAAACAGCACCAACCCATTTTGACTTTTTCTCATAATTGAATGTGAGTAATAAACGAGAAATATATTGAACAATTGCCCCAACCGAGAAGGATATTACAACCGACAATAAAATTCCTATAATAATATCGGTTGCTTTTTGTGTGTTTATATATTTACCAATAACAGATAATGAATCGCTATTTTTTGTTATTTTTATTACCGAAATAACAACAGCAGAGCCAAGTAATTCAAAAACAACAGAGACCGTTGTTGATGTAGGCATGCCTAGTGTATTAAAGAAATCGAGCAATAAGATATCTGTAATCATTACTGCCATGAAAATTATCATGATTTCATTAAAATAAAACTCTCCAGGCATGAAGATGCCCTTCCTTGCTACTTCCATCATTCCACTAGAAAACACTGCACCAACAGCAATACCAATACTGGCAACAATGAGTATTGTTTTGAGAGAAACCGCTTTTGAACCAATAGCGGAATTTAAAAAATTTACTGCATCATTACTAACTCCAACAGCTAAATCAATAACTGCTAAAATTCCTAACGCCACAAGCATAATCACATAAATTTGTTCCATTTTTTTTTATTTTAAAACGCTACAAAGTTGCTTTTTTACAAACAATTTAACGTTAATTTAATGTTATGAATTGTATTTATTTAGAAGTGTAAATCGAATTGTAGTCTCCACATTACTTCATCTGTGCCAATTTCTTTAGAAAGATAACTGACATCTGTTTGTATTTTTAGTTTATGTCCAACTACATATTTAGATATACCTAATGTTGTTTGTTTTTCAAAACCTTGACCAGTTATCTCTTTATCAAATTTCACATTTGTATATCTTCCTGCAATTTCATAATTACTTTTAAGTAAGTAACCTGCTTGTAGGTTATAAGCTCTCCCTTCGTTAACAATTGCACCAGTTAAAGTACCATCGCTATTTTTTGCAATAGGATTTGAGGCATTTCTCAACGCATATTCTCCCATGAACGAAAAACCTTTATATTTAAACATTGCATCTGCAAAAATGGTTTTAATATTTGTCTCGTGGAAACCAATATCATTAACCATGTATGTTCCAGAATTACTTCTTGTTCTAACAGCATTATTATTAAAATCATATGTGCCAGCAAACATTAACTTTGGTTTTTTCTCTCTATTTAAATCTGCTCCAAAATAGTCACCAGATTTTTCAAATTCTCCAAAGGGTAGCAGCTCTAATCTTGTTGTATATTGATGGCCTCCAAGGTTTCCAGTTGTAATATTTCTTCCTTCTCCTTGTGATAGTGCAAATCTTTCTCTTACAATGAATTTTTTTCCTATAGTAAAATGATGTCTTAATTGTAGTCCCATATCTCGATCTATATTAAAATAATTATTCAATAAAGATCGATCTACTAACTGCATGTTTCCAGACGAAATAACTCGTTCAATATTTCCTGGTAATTTAGTCTGTCCAACCCATAATGTAAAGTTTTCATAAAAATTCCACATTACAACCGCATCTAATATGTATCTGGGAGTATTACTTGTGTATACAGACCCTCCAGAAACATCTCTGTTAGATAATCCTAGCTCCAATTTGTATTCTAACTTAGTAGAATAAACAAAACCGTCAAATTTTAATCGTGATCTTCTAACTAAGAAATCTTGGGCTGGATTGATTAATTTATTGTTTGATGCTTCCCAGCTAGAATTAGATAACAATTGCATTCTAGCTGCAAATTTCATGCTCCAAGTACTGTCTGTACCTACAATGTTAAATATTCCTTTGCCAAATTTAGATGCTTTTATTGTCCCTTCTTGGGAAAATAAAAGAGTAGTGAACAATAGTGAAGCCACTATCGCTCTTTTTGTAGTAATCATTGTGTTGTTGTATTTAGTTTTTGTCGCTGCAAATAAACAACCTATGTGTTACCTAAATGTTAACACATATTTAACAAATGATTAAAAACTGCCTGGCCAAGGCAGTTGAATTCAATAACTTATATTGACAAAAACTAAATTACATGAATTACATTTAAATGTTAGACAAATATCTTTATATAGCATTAATTAAAAGTAAACTCGATGTTATAAAATTGTTATAGATATTAAGAACCAAAAAAGGTATTTTTGTTTTATTCCTATTTTTTCACTAAATTTAGTATCTATTTTTTTAACATTTTAAAAACAAACAAACAATTATGGCAGTATTAAAAGTTATCGAGGTTTTATCAAGCTCAGAAAAAAGTTGGGAAGATGCTACAAAAAAAGCTGTGACTCATGCTTCTAAAACATTAAAAAACATACGTTCTGTTTATGTTCAAGATCAAAGCGCAGCAGTGAAAGACAATGAAGTAACAGAATTTAGAGTCAATCTAAAAATTACTTTTGAAATTGAATAAATTCTAAGAACATACATTTGTTTTATCTAAGCGTTCCATTTTGAACGCTTTTTTTATGTTTCAATTAACATTAATAGCATTTGTAGTCATGTATAGAAATTTTACCTTTGTCCTCCTTAATTATCAAAAAAACAAGATCAATGACACCGGAACAAATTCAAGAGTACTCAATCATTTTAAAAAACATCATTATTGAATATTCACCAAAGGTTATTACTGCCGTAATTATTTTATTCGTAGGACTATGGTTCACAAGTATTGCTACCAAAACACTAAAGCGCATCTTAATTAAGAGAGAGGTTGATATTACTCTTTCCAATTTTATAGGTAATTTTGTTTTCTGGACATTTCGTGCGCTTGTCTTTATAACGGTTATATCAAATTTAGGAGTACCAACGTCTTCATTTGTTGCTATTCTTGGAGCGGCTGGTTTGGCTGTTGGTTTAGCATTACAAGGTTCGTTGTCTAATTTTGCTGGAGGAATATTGATTATTCTTTTTAAACCTTTTAAGCTAGACGATGTAATTGAAGCACAAGGTGAAATTGGAGCAGTTAAAGAAATTCAAATTTTCAATACTAAGTTACTCACGGGAAACAACCAAACTGTTTACATTCCGAATGGAGCATTGTCTAATGGTGTGATTAAAAACTACACACAAGAAGGTATTAGAAGGGTCGATTTAATGATTGGTGTAGATTATAATTCCGACTTAAAACAAGTGAAAGATGTAATCTTAGAAGTTTTGCACAACAATCCTTTGGTTCTAAAAGAACCTGCTCCAAGTGTTTTGGTTTGGGAATTGGCAGATAGTTCTATTAATTTAGCTGTTAGACCGTGGACAAATGCCGAAAACTTCTTTGCTGTCCACAGTGAAACGCTAGAAAATTGCAAAACAGCATTTGATGCAGTTGGTATTGAAATTCCATATCCACATCAGGTGGAAATCCAAAAGAAATAGATTTTTTTTTAAATAGATTTACCTGTTAAGAACAAAATCTTTTAAATAATATGGTTCAAAATAAGCGACATCTACAAAGTCGCTTTTTTTGTATTTTTCAAAAGATAAAAAACTCATTTCATTAGCCGATGGAAAAACCACTTCTTCATGAAACACAAATTTCTCATTTGTTAATACATTTTTAAACTTCATAATTCCATCTCCCACCAAGTGAATCTTAGTGTCAATTTCGGAATAGGACGCTTCATTTATAATCTCTGCTTCGGTTTTTCTTGTTTTGGTATAGTCTTTGTCAAAAAATGATGTAAATACTTCCATTCTCCTTGCGTCAATCATGGGAAGAATTATACCTTCTTCAATAGAAATTCTTCTAGCCAAAAGTTCTAACGTATCAATGGCTATTAAAGGTAAACCTAAAGCATAACAAAAACCTTTTGCAGATGAAACTCCAATTCTTAAACCAGTATAAGACCCTGGACCTTGACTAACTGCAACAGCACTCAAATCTTTAAATGTTAACTTTGTTTCATTTAAAATTTCTTCAATGAAAACATGAAGTTTTTCTGCATGGGAAAAGTTTTCTTCTGCAATTTCTTTACACAAAATTGTTTTTCCTTCTTTAGCAATGGAAACCGAACAGTTTTTTGTTGCTGTTTCTATATTTAGTAATATTGCCATTTATTTTTTCTTTAACAAGGCTTCTAATTCTTTAATTTTTGCATCTTTATTTTTAGAATCTTCTATCAAGATTTTCAATTGCTCAATTAAATTTTCAGGGAAATTGTACACAGTACCAACATTATATGCAATCGTTCCTTCATTTTTTTTCACTTTGTTAACCTGTTTTCCTTCTGTAAAATAACCAAAATCCACATCAAATTCCTGGCACACTTTGTCCATTAGTGCAAAATCTATTTTTTGAGTTTGTCCGCTTTCAATATTACTCAAAGTAGTTTGTGCAATGCCTAATCTATGAGCTAATTCCGGTTGCGATAATTTATGTTGCTCTCTCAATCTCTTAATTTTTATGCCTACTTCCATGATTATTTGTTTATTGGTACGTTTTATTAGAAAACAAATTGTAAATACAAAGATAATTTTAAATTTTTGCAATAGAATTATTTTTAATTCATTATTTTTAAAACACAAACAACAACACAACATGAAGAAAATTAAAAAACGACTATTGCTATTGGCAATGGCAATCCTATTTAGTTGCCAACCAGAAGAACAAGTAGCAAGCCACGATCATGAGCATCAAAAAAATGCTTTTAGTAAAGTTAATTTGAACGACATTCTTATTGTTCAAAACCGAATGAATCTAGACAAACAAATTTATGCAAACCGCATTAAAAACAACAAAAGCACTGGCATTAACTATTTTGAAAAAATAGTACCCACAAGTATTAATGCTCAAGTTTATGATTTCGAGAATAATTTGCATTACTACACTTTTGGTTTAAACCTGTTTGAAGTGGATCAAAAAACGAATTTAGTCGTGAAGGAAACCCCAACTGGGAATAACTACTATATTTATGTTTTTAAACCCACAAACTACCAACTATGGAAAACAGCTATAGAGACAAATGACACAAACTACACTGCAAAAGTAGAGGTTGATTTTTTTGAAATTCACCTCTCCGATTATGTTGCTTTTTCCGATATGTGCTTGCAAACGACAGAGGTTTGGACGTGTCCCTATAGAGAGCACACATTGGGTGAAGGCGATTGGTACAATTGCACAACGTTTAAATCTGGAAGCGGAATGAATGGCTGGGTAAGATCCTATACTACAGAAATGGTAAGTTGCGGAGGAATGGGCGGAACCTCTGGAGGGGATGGAGCAATAGGCGGAGACAACAATACTACACCGGGAGAAACAGGTTCGGGAACAGTTTCTTCTGCAACACCAAATTTGAATGTTTCCGATCCTTGTTTGTTAGATGCGACCACTTCATTTACAGCCAGTCTAAACCCAGCACAGCTTGCGTGGTGGAACACTGCGAGTAACAACGACCAAGTAATGAAAATAAGCAATTATTTGGGAGAAAACGGATGCAGCCAAGGCGATAGAGATTTTGCAAAGGAAATTATTGACCAAAACCTAAAGACTGGTCTAAAATTTGATATTGAATTATCTAAAAAATCGCCTGCTTTTATAGATTTTACAGCAATTAACACAACAACACCTGAAGGGAAAAAAATGGATTGTATTTATAAGAAATTAATAAATTCACCCACATTTACTAACTTATTTGTTAATACATTTGGCGGTACACAAGAAAAATTGAATATTAAATTTGAAACAGAATACGACTTAAGATCAGAAGACGGGAAACTTCTTGATGGGAAATGTAGTCCAGTTAGTGTGATTGATAATAAATACTATCAAACAATTACAATTGATAGCGATATACTTATTGGTATTGGAGAGAAATCTAATATTTTAATTGCGAAAACAATAATACACGAATTGATTCATGCATATATAAACATTAGGTATCTGAATATTACTTTTGGAGCATCTTTAAGTTTTTTGTCTGATGAAACTTTAGAAGAAATGATGTATTATGCTTTTAGACCTTCCAATCCACTTCAACTTGGAGATAGCCATCATGTCTTTATGTTTGATCATTTGATTCCTGTATTTAAAAATATTTTTTCTGAAATTGTTAACGATTTATTATCAGCCCAAGATGTAAATGATTTTAACAACGCAAGAGTAACAGATACTAACGGAGCATTTATAGAAAATTTTGATTTTATGAATTTTTATAAGTACATTTCCTTTCAGGGATTGGAAAATTCAGAAAGCTACATGAACGGTATAGAAAATAATTCAATTGAGAAAAGAAAATATCTAGAATATTATAATCATGCAAAAAATTCATCAAAAGATTGTCAATAGTATGAAAGTTGTACTGTTATTTTGTATTGCTGTTTTCTTTAAGAACACAGTCTATTGTCAATCATTAGAGGGTATAAAAAAAGTAGATACTATATACATTTATTTTGATAAAAAATCTAAGGATGTAATCAAATACTCTAATGCAAACAAGCATATAGAGTTTTATAAAAATCAAATTATTTATGAGTTTAATCCTAGTTCATTAAATACTATTTTTTTTATAAGCAATACTTACAAAAATAGAGACGACGTTGAAAAAGGTATTAAAAATGATGAAAGAATAGAGAAAAAATCTTTCTTAAAGAAAAACAAAAACATTATTTTGGATATTGATTTTTTTACCAAACATGGTTTTATAACAACATTTTCTGAGATTTACAAAAAAACTATTTATTTAATAGATAAAGACGATATGAAAGGAAGAAACATAAAAGTGAAACAAGTTGATATAGACTGTTATGCCTGTGTTGGGGAATAATTTTTAAGAGGCTAGTTGTTTTAATTAGTTTTTTATAAATACAAGCAATTAAGTTGAAAAATATAGTAATAATGCAAAAAGTTCATCAAAAGATTGTCAATAGTATGAAAGTAATGCTGTTATTTTGTATTGCTGTTTTCTTTAAGAATACAGTCTATTGTCAATCATTAGAGGGTATAAAAAAAGTAGATACTATATACATTTATTTTGATAAAAGTAAAGAGGGTAGTAGTAAAGAGCATCAAATAAATCCAAAAAAAGTCGTCTTTTTTGAGAATTATATAACTTACAGGTTTATTCCAAGTAATATGAATACTATTTTTTTTATAAGCAATACTTACAAAAATAGAGACGACGTTGAAAAAGGTATTAAAAATGGTGAAAGAATAGAGAAAAAATCTTTCTTAAAGAAAAACAAAAACATTATTTTGGATATTGATTTTTTTACCAAACATGGTTTTAAAACAACATTTTTTGAGATTTACAAAAAAACGATTTATTTAATAGACAAAGACGATATGAAAGGAAGAAACATAAAAGTGAAAAAAGTTGATATAGACTGTTTTACCTGTTTTGGGGAATAATTTTTAAGAGGCGAGTTGTTTTTAACTAGTCTTTTTTTGAATTTTCACGAAACACAAGAAAAATTAAATATTAAATTTGAAATAGCGGATAATTTTCCTAATGTGACAAATGGGAATTGTACCTTTTTACCACCTAATAGTGGAAATTATACTAATTTGATTAGAATTAATAAATGTTTATTATCAAAATTGTAACGGTCACATTGATACTAATGAGCTCCACAAAGTCAATATGTTTTTTTTTTAAGATTTTATGATGCCTGTTTTTAAAATAATTTTATTGGAAATAAAAGATTTATTAACTAGCGAAGAACATCAAACGGCTATTTTGCAAAAAAAAAGTTTTTATAATTTAAATACAGTAAATTATGAAGAAAATAGTATTAAGCATTCTGTTTATTTTTGTTTTAGATCTTTCTTTCTCACAGGAGAATGAGTATATGTACATAGATTTCAAGATAAACGAAAGTAAAGACATAATTAAAAGATGGTCAATGGATAGTGAAAAAGAAAAATTTACAATTGTTAACCAACAAAAGGATAGTGTTGTTTTTATAAGTTATAAAGAATCATACATTAAAAATAAAAAAATAAAAAAAGATTTAATCGAATTTGATTACAAGTTTAATTTTAACTTCATTGACTTTTTTAAAAAAATAGAAAATAAAAGGATAATTATAATAGTAAACGATGAAAAAAAGTTTAGGTATGTGATTATTAATGAGATTAGACAATATCAAAGAGAACAATCTTAATCAAGTTAGATACTAAATTTATTATAATAAAAGACAGTTGCATATCTGATCAGGCAATTGTCTTTTTAAGCAATTACAATATGAAAAAGACAACCTTGTTATTTATTCTATTTATATCATTTAAAAGCCTAGCTTGTTCTTGTGATGTTTTAAATCCAATTCTTGAGTTTTATCAATCTAAATATGTATTTGAAGGAACAATTATTTCTAAGGAGTATGCAAAAGATAGTCTTACTTATAATGTAGTGTTTGATATTATTAAGCATTATAAAAATGGAGATAATCCAAAAAATATAGAATTTACTATAACTGCTGAAGGTAAATACACGGGTAGTTATTCTTCCTGTGATTGGAGAGCATTAAAAGGTCAGAAATGGTTGGTCTATGCTTATGAATATAACAATAAAATAGTTTTCAGTGGAATGTGTTCTAATTCAAGAATAACTAACAAGTTGAAAATAACCAACTACCAACAAAAAATACTAAACAATGGTAATTCTTTCCTCTTAGAAAACTATATTTATCAATATGAAAATTGTTTTAATAATACAAAAGTTATAACTAATATAGAAAAAATATTTAAAAAAGGAAAAGTTAAAGATTACGAAAAACCTTATGTTTGGTTGTATTTGTATATCAATAGAAAAGGAAAATTAGAATCAGTTACACTGCATAATAACTATCTCCCTAAAATAGATACTATCTTTGATCTTGCTAGCCAGTTCGATATGAAATTAAGAAAACCACTTAGCAAATTTGAAAAAGAAGCTATTAGACTAGCAAAAAAAATAAAGAGATGGGAAATTAAAAAACATAAAAAAACAAATGTTCCTGTTTCTTACATTAAACATTTGTCTATTGCTTTTGACTCAATTAAAAAAGAATGGAAATATGAATTTTAAGATTACTATTTCTTCAACAAATTTCGTAACTCCATTGTTTTTCAATTCAAACATATTGTTAATTGCATATTTTTCAGGAAAGTCAATTTTCTCTTTAGTTTGATGCGATAGTATAATTAATCTTAATTGAAAAAAGAATTTTGAATCTGTATTTAAAAATCTTCGTAGGTAACATTCCATAATGGACCTAAGATAGATTTTAGTACGGTAGGATTAGTATTCGTATAAAAAACTTGTTCACTTGTAGTATTGTTAGATGTATTTAGCAAATTAAACTGATTTAAGATGTTAAAAGTTTGTTTTGCTACAGCTTCTCCAGAATCAATAATTTTAATATGATTTGGGAGGATTTTTTTAATTTGTGGAATGAGGTAAGGATAATGACTGCAACCAAGAACAAGATAATCTATATTTTGTTCAATCATTGGGTTTAAGTAATTTTCTAAGAGTTCGTTCATCTCAGGAGAATCAATATCTCCATTTTCAATAAGTTGCACTAAGCCATGACCAATTTGTTCAATGAAAGTAATATTAGGGTAGTTTAAGAGTTTTTCATGAAATAACTCACTGTTTAGTGTTCCTTTAGTGGCTAGAATGCCAATAGTGTCTGTTTTCGATAAATTTGCAGCAGGTTTAATAGCGGGTTCAATACCAATGAAGGGTACATCATATTTCGCTCTCAACTCTTTTATAGCGTTTGTGGTAGCAGTATTGCATGCTACAACAATAATTTTACAATTTTTATTTAAAAGGAACTCTGTGTTTTTAAATGAAAGAGCAATAATTTCTTCTTTAGATTTTAAGCCGTAAGGAGCATTAGCACTATCGGCTAAATAGATGGTATCCTCGTTAGGGAGTAGTAAATGTATTTCTTTCCAAATAGATGTTCCACCTATTCCGGAGTCAAAAAGGCCTATAGGATTATTGTTTGTCATAGAAAACAAAAATAAAAAAAAACTGCTCAAATTTAAATTCATTTGAGCAGTTAATTATAAACTATTTTTAGATTAATTAGAAACCTAATTCTTTCTTAACATCAGCTAATAAATCTGGTCCCTTTGCTACGATTAATCCACTACCTTCAGTTGCATCTAGAACATAATCATATCCTTTAGCAGTAGCAACTTTTTGAATTGCAGCCTGAGCTTTTTCCATGATAGGTTTTAATAAATCTAATTCTTTTTTTTGTAATTGAGTTGACGCATTTTGTTGAAAATCTTGAATGCGTTTACCCATTGCTTGCATTTCCTCTGCTCTTGTTTTGTTAATATCTTCAGAAGCAGTTCCATTTTCAGCCTCAGTTTGATATTTCTCTAATTTAGTTTGGTATTCTTGAACCATACCTTTATACTCTTTGTCATAAGTATCTTGAAGAGTTTGTAACTGTGTTTGAGCTGTTTTCATTTCAGGCATAGTAGTCATCAATGCTTTCACATCAATATGAGCCGTTTTTGATTGTGCAGATACTTGTGTAGAAATTATAAGTACTAATGCAATAGCTAAAGTTTTTAATTGTTTCATTTTCTATTTTAAATTTAATTTTGGTTATTTTTATTCCTTTTTTTCTTCTTTATTCTTTTGTTCTTCTAGTTTTGCTTTTCTAGCAGCTTCTCTTTCTGCTAAAATCTTTTTTCTTTTTTCTTCTATAGCTTTTTTTCTTTCTTCTATAGCTTTTTTTCTTTCTTCTGCTGTTGTTGGA
Source organism: Flavobacterium sp. KY-23415 (assembly GCF_055384985.1). Classification (NCBI taxonomy): domain Bacteria; kingdom Pseudomonadati; phylum Bacteroidota; class Flavobacteriia; order Flavobacteriales; family Flavobacteriaceae; genus Flavobacterium; species Flavobacterium sp. KY-23415. The sequence goes on from NZ_AP044001.1 coordinate 2,144,659, forward strand.
GCCTTGTTTTCCTCTTTGTTTGGATTTTCAGTTTTGTTGTTTATACTATCCTTTTCAATTACTGTGCCATTTTTTTCAGCTTCCTTGTCATCTGTCTTTTTTTGTCTTTTTTCTTCTGCTGCTTTCTTTCTGTCTTCAAGTAGTTTTTCTCTAGCCGCTTTGCGTTCTTCTAATAATTTTTCTCTAGCCGCTTTTTTGTCATCTAGTATTTTTTGTCTTTCTGCAAGAGCAGGATTTTCATCCTGTAAATCTTCTAAGGCTTCTTTAGCATCTAGAATTTTTTGTTCTTTTTTAGAAAGTTTTTCTCTTTTTTCAGTACGCATTATCGCTCTTACAACTTGATCACTAATATCGTGTCTTTGATTAGCAAATAGAATAGTTAAATCTGAAGATTTATCTAGAATAAAATCATATCTTTTTTGTTCTGCTATATCTTGAATAGCTGTAAAAACTTGATCTTGGATTGGTTTGATTAATGTTGTTTTTTGAATAATTAAATCACCTCTTGCACCAAAACGTTTTTCTTGATAGTCAAATAATTCTTTTTCTTTAAAAGAAATTTCCTCTTCACGTTCTTCAATCAATTCTTTAGTTAATAAGACTTTTTCAGTTGCTAAACTTTCTTTCAGCTTCGTTATTTCATTCTTTCTAACTTCAATATCTTCTTTCCATTTTGTAGCTTTTAACTCCAATTGGTTTTTAGCTTCTGCATATTCAGGTACTTTTTCGAGAATATATTCCATGTCAATATATCCAATACGAACACTTGCTGTTTGTGCAAAGTTGTTGAAATATGCAAAAAGTAATGTAACAAAAAATAATTTTTTCATCTGTTTGTTTAATTTTTAGTTTATATTTTCAGATGCTGCTCATAAAAACATGTCCGAAAGATAAGAAATGTTTTTTTAAGTTTAATTTACATCTGCTTTTTTTAAACTAAACGTTAAAAGTATTAGAATTGTTGTCCAATAATAAAATGTGTTTGCCAACCACTTTTAGTTGTTTGTCCTGGGATTGCATCAAAACCGTGAGCGAAATCAATTCCAAGTAAACCAAATGCAGGCATGAATACTCTAAGTCCAAATCCAGCAGCACGTTGCATTTTAAATGGATTATATTCTTTAAAATCATTAAATGCAGCACCGCCTTCTAAGAATGCTAATCCATAAATAGTAGCTGCTTGTTTTAATGTGATTGGATATCTTAACTCTAATGAAAACTTGTTATAGATAGTACCACCATCTTGTGAAGATAGGGAATTATTTGGATACCCTCTTAATTGAATAACTTCTCTACCATCTAGGGCAAAGTTGGCTAAACCATCTCCACCTAGATAAAATCGTTCAAATGGAACTAATCCTCTTTCTTGATTATAAGCACCCATGAAACCAAATTCGCCTAAAGAACGTAAAACTAATTTGTCATAAAGTCTGGTGTACCAGTCTGCTTTCACTTTTACTTTGTAATATTCTAACCAGTTGAATCTTTTTTGATCCACTTTTGAAATATCTACAGCTGCACTTAGATAATCATTACTAGGGTCGTTATCTCCATCATTTACAACATTTCCTAACTCATCTAAATAATCTCCAACTTGAATATCACCGCCATTTGGACCAGTACCTCTACTTGTAGCTTGTCTTTTATATTCGGGTAAATTTTCTAAATTTTTATAATCAACACCGTTAAATAGTGAATAAGGAGGCGTAAATCTTCCCGAAATACTAAACTCAGATCCGTAAGTTGGATAAATTGGGTTAACACCTTTACTGTTTCTACTTAAACCAACTGTATAAGCAAGATTTCTTGACGATCCATTTCCGAAAGTAAATAATCCAGTATTATAGTTATTTAAGTCATAATATTGAAAAGACAAACTTTGTGATAAAACGAAGTAATCATCTGGTACACTCAGTTGTTTTGCAATTCCGACAGATAGCGAAGTAATGTTGAAACTTTGATCTCGTGTTACATCTCTAGTTTGGAAATTATACAAGAATTGTTTACTGTGTGATAATGAAGTTGAAAAACTTACAGGTTTTTTTCCACCAAACCATGGTTCAGAAAAAGATAAACTATAGGTTTGAAAATAATTACTTCCTTGCAATCTTAAAGACATTTTTTGACCGTCACCCATTGGTAATGGTTTGTAGGAGTCTTTTTTAAAGATGTTTCTTGCAGAGAAATTATTAAAGGATAATCCTAATGTTCCGATAAAACCTCCACCCCCGTAACCACCTTGTAGTTCAATTTGACTAGCTCCTTTTTCTACAACGTTGTATTCAATATCTACTGTTCCTGCTTGAGCATCTACGTTTTTAAATTCAGGTTTAATAGCCTCTGGATCAAAAAAGCCCAATTGTCCTATTTCACGAACAGACCTAATTAAATCTTCTTTACTGTATTTTTGTCCTGGTTTTGTTCTTAACTCTCTATATATTACATGGTCATTTGTTTTATCGTTTCCAACAACTGAGATTTTGTTGAAATAAGCAATTGGTCCTTCAACTATTCTTATTTCAAAATCGATAGTGTCATTAACCGTTTTTACTTCTACAGGGTTGATGTTTGAAAACAAATAACCATTATTTTGGTATAAATTTGTTATGTCTTCTGCATCTGGGCTGCTATTGTCTGCAATTCTTTTTTGTAATTGTACGCCATTATAAACATCTCCTTTTTTAACGCCTAGCACTCTACTTAATTGTTGGTCAGTATATACAGTGTTTCCTAAATATCTAATGTTTCCAAAATAATATTTTTTCCCTTCTTCAAGATTTACTTTTATGTGAATTAAGTTTTTTTCTTTGTCATAAGAAATACTATCAGAAACAATTCGAGCGTCTCTAAAACCATTTTCTTTATATTTGTCTATGACACTAGCTAAGTCTTCTTTGTATTTGTCTTTAATGAATTTAGAAAGTTTAAATATTCTTAAAGGATTTTTTTGTTTAGTGTTTTTGAAAGCTCTCCTAAGCTTGGCATCTGTTAGTTCGGAGTTTCCAACAAAATCGATACTTTTTACTTTAACTTTTGTGCCTTTGTCAATGTTTATAAGCATTTTAACCTCTGTTTCAGTAGAATCAGGTATGGTTGAAATAATTACTTTAGTGTTGTAGAAACCATCTTTTTTATATTTGTTTTCAATATAATTCTTGGTTGTGGTAATTAAATTTTCATTAACAACTTTCCCTTTTTTTAGATCAATATCTTTTATTAAATCTTCTGATTTACCTTTTCTAATGCCTTGAATTTTTACATCGGCTAATTTAGGCGATTCCATTAGATTTAATTCTAAGAAAATACTGTCTCCTTTAATCTCATTAACATAAAAATTAACATCGCTAAATAAACCAAGTTTCCAAAGTTTTTTAATTGCAGAACTAATGTCTTCACCAGGTACTTGAATTTTTTGTCCTTTTTCAAGACCAGAAAATGTTACAACGGTTTGCTCGCTATATTTGTTTTTTCCTGTAACATTAATACTTCCTAAGATGTATTCTTTGCCGTTTTCTAATTTTGTTTCCTGAGCATTTAATTTTGTACTATTACCTATAATAACTAAGGTGAAAAGTAATTGTAAACCTTTTTTTAACATTGTTTTTTTATGAAATTTGTTCACTAGTTTTTCCAAATCGTCTTTCTCTGTTTTGATAACTCTTGATGGCTTCGTGTAAATCTTTTTCGCTAAAATCTGGCCATAAAACATCTGTAAAATAAAATTCTGCATATGCAATTTGCCAAAGCAAGAAATTACTTACTCTGTGTTCGCCACTTGTGCGAATTACCAAATCTACGTCTGGTAGATTGTGTGTGTAAAGATGCTCATTAATAATTGATTGGTCAATAGCGTCATTGGAAATTATATTATTTTTAACTTTATCTGCAATTTTTTTAACAGCTTGAATCATCTCTTCTCTAGCTCCATAACTAAGCGCTAAAGTTAAAGTCATTCTAGTGTTTTCGGAGGTTCTTTGAATAACTTCGTTCAATTCTTTTTGAACTTTTTCCGGAAGATTTGTTAAATTTCCAATTGCGTTCAATCGAATGTTATTTTTCTCCAAAGTATTTAATTCTTTCTTTAAAGAACTAACTAAAAGTTTCATTAAGGTATCTACCTCTAATTTTGGACGATTCCAGTTTTCTGTAGAAAAAGCATAAAGTGTAAGGTGTTTAATTCCTAATTTTGCACACGATTCTACTGTGGTTCTTACCGATTTGGTGCCATTTTCATGTCCAAATGCTCTTAAATAACCTTTTTGTTTTGCCCATCTCCCATTACCATCCATTATAATTGCTAAATGGTTGGGAAGATTGTTTGTATTGATATCTTTATTTGTTTCGATACTCATATGTTAATTTGCACAAAAACAAGGGTTTTTTCCAAAGGTATATGTTAGCGTTATACCAGAAAAAACATACCAGTCTTTACTATTTAAATTACCAAATTGTAAACCTTTTAGGTTGTTGTTTCTTGGGTGACTTCCGTCCAAGTTATCTGTAAATGTATATCTTGCTCCAATTTCGGCTCCAAGAACAAAATGATTAAAAATTCTAGTTTTTAATCCAATGATCATTGGGATAGCAAATTGGCTATGTCTGTAATCAAACTTTTGAGCTTTACTTGGAAAAAAAAATTCATTATAAATGAAATAATTAACTCCAGTAGATACATAAGGAGTCATTGCCCAATCTGATGAATGCAAATCGAAATCAAAAAAGTTGAATTCAAGACCTAATGCAAATTCATCTATATTGTTTTTAAAATTGATGCCTCTTAAGGATCTACTAGGAACATCACTGTCTTTGTCATTAGCACTAATTTGCCCATGAATATAGGAAAATCTCCATGAATGTCTTGGACTTCTGTTCCATTTGTATATAATCCCAAATGCAGGTTCGTTTGGTGAAATATAGTCCGTTGGACCTACATCTCCAATGTAATTAGCACCTCCTAAAAATATACCTAATTCATTGATTTGAGCCTTAATACTTAATGAACTAAAAAGTATAAATATGTAAAATAATAATTTTCTCATTTTTAAAAATAGTTTGCAAATATAACAATATAGATTACTTTACCATATTTTAATAGAAAAATTATTCCTAAATATATGGGTCTAATACAAACGTAAAAAGAAGTTAAAAGTTATATGTCATCTGTTAATTTCTTCTATCTTCTCCCCAAAGTAGTTTTTTTCTTATTGTTTTTAAAAAACCTTCTTCTTTAAATTCAATCATGTTTATTTTAAAAGGTGTTTTTTTAATTCTTAATATTGTCTCATTTGTTACTGAGGTTATTCTTGAGTCTAATGAGACTAAATATTGCTCTTCTCTACCAGAAACTTTTAGTTCAATTTCGGTATCATCTGGTATAACAAGTGGTCTTGCGTTTAAGTTATGCGGTGCTATAGGGGTAATTGCTAAACTTTTTACTTCGGGAATTAAAACAGGCCCACCGCAGCTTAAAGAATATCCTGTTGATCCAGTTGGAGTTGAAATTATTAAGCCATCTGCCCAATAAGAGGTTAAGTATTCTCCATTTAAGTAGGTGTCTATTGTTATCATTGAAGTGGTGTCTTTTCTAGAGACAGTAATTTCGTTCAGTGCAAAATTAAGGTCAACCAAATCGGGGTTTTTTGGAGAGCATGTTAAACTTAATAAGCTTCTTTTAGAAATAGTATAGTCTCTTGAGAGAATTTTAAGCAACATGGGTTCTATGTTTTGAACTTGAACAGTGGCTAAAAAACCTAATCTGCCAGTGTTGATACCAACAATAGGTATCTGTTTGTCTCGAACATGTGTTACAGCTCTTAATATAGTTCCGTCTCCACCAATACTTATAAGTGCTTCAACATCGTTATTTAATTGTTCATGATTAGAATAGGTTTTGCATTTGTTTTTCAAAGCTGTAGTGATGCTGTGGAAATAGTTTTCTTCTATAAGAACAGTTGTTTCTTTATTGAGTAAAATATTTAAGACTTTTTCAATTATTTCATCTGTGCTCGATTGATAATGTTGACCAAATACTGCAATTTTCATAATGTGTTTTTTTGAAGGTGCTTAAATATTTAAATATTTATCTAAATAATCGGAACGATCTTTTAAGTTTTTTAAATAAGTGTCTTCTTGGTGCTCGGAAATTATTTCGTAATCATATCTTCTGAACGTTTGTATTATATCGTTTAAACCACTTTGACTAATTTTTAAGGTGAACTCAATATGGTTTGCTTCTGTTTTCGAAATGAATAAACCTAGTAATTTCGCATTGTTGCTTTCTACAATTTGTGCCACTTGACTCATTGAGAAACCACTAGTTTCTTTTCTTACAACCAATAAACCTCCTTCTTCTCTTAGAAATGGCGTCTCGTGAAAGAATCGGATAACGTCTTCGAGTTCGTAATAACCCACATACTTGTTTTGGTTGTTTAATACAGGGATTATATTAGTTTCATTTTTTGCAAATTCTTCTAAAACTTCCAGCCAAATCATTTCTGAACGAACATAAAAACGTTCAAAATCATAGCGGTTTTCTTCAATTTTAGCATTTGAATCTAATATTTCAGCATTTTCTTTAGTGATGCAACCAATATATATACCATTTTCAGTGATTGGAAAATGGGAATAGGGATATTCTAAGAATAAATCCTGAGCTTCAGCGACTTTACTTTGACTATTCAGTGGACTTATATCGTTGTTTAGAAAATCAATTAATGAGTTCATTGTTTATTTTAAGCTTATTTTGATGCAAAATAATTAAAAATAGCTTATTAAAGCTATTTATACTTCGTATTTTTGTAAAAATAATAAAAAAAGACCATGACAAAGTTATCAGTAAATATCAATAAAATTGCAACTTTAAGAAATTCTAGAGGAGGAAATGTTCCAAATTTATTAAAAGTAGCCAAAGATGTTCAGGATTTTGGAGCAGAGGGTATAACAATTCATCCAAGACCAGATGAAAGACATATTCGTTATCAAGATGCTAGAGATTTAAAGCCCGTGGTTTTTACAGAGTATAATATAGAAGGAAATCCTGTAAGAAAATTTATGGATTTAATTTTAGAGGTAAAACCAACTCAGGTAACTCTAGTCCCAGATGCTGATGATGCTATAACTTCAAATGCGGGTTGGGATACAATTAAGTATAAAGATTTTCTTGTGGAAATTATTGATGAGTGTAAAAGGAATAGTATTCGGACTTCTATTTTTGTTGATCCAGATTTAAAAATGATTGAAGGAGCAAAGGATACTGGAACAGATAGGATAGAGCTATATACCGAAGCATTTGCGCATGAATTTTCTTTAGGGAATCAAAAAGGAATTGAACCCTATGTTAAGGCAGCTTTGCTAGCTAATGAGTTGAATTTAGGAATTAATGCAGGGCATGATTTAAGTCTCGAAAACATTGAATTTTTTAAAGAAAATATTCCAAATTTATTAGAGGTTTCTATCGGTCATGCACTAATTTCTGAATCTCTATATTTGGGAATAGAGAATGTTGTAAATATGTATCTTCAAAAATTAAAATAATGTTATTTTCAAAAATAGAAGGAAAAGGAACTCCTTTTGTAATCATTCATGGTTTTTTAGGAATGTCTGATAATTGGAAAACTTTAGGAATACAATTCGCAGAAGAAGGTTTTGAAGTTCATATGTTAGATATGAGAAATCATGGAAGAAGTTTTCAATCTGATGATTTTAGTTATGATTTAATGGTGCAAGATGTGGTGGCCTATTGTGATGATAAACAGCTTAAAGAAATTGTTTTGTTAGGACATTCTATGGGAGGTAAAGTCGCAATGCAATTGGCTTGTTTGTATCCTGAATTAATTAAGAAATTAATAATCGCCGATATTGGACCAAAATATTATGCTCCACACCATCAAAAAATACTACAGGGTTTAAAAGCTGTAGATTTTACTGTGCAACCAAGTAGATCTGATGTTGATAATGTAGTTTCTGAGTATATTTCAGATTTTGGAACGAGACAGTTTTTGTTGAAAAACTTATTTTGGGAGTCACAGGGACAGTTGGCTTTTCGTTTTAATTTGAAAGCATTAGATGCAAATATAGAAGAAATTGGAAAGCCATTAGCTAGTCATTTAAGATTTGAAAAGGATACGCTTTTTTTAAGAGGTGAAAATTCGGATTATATTCTAAATGATGATGTTTTAGAAATTGAGGCTCAATTTCCAAAGTTAAATTTGGTAACCATTCCTAATTCAGGACATTGGTTGCATGCAGAACAGCCAAAAATTTTCTTTTCTGAGGTTGTAAAATTTATTAAATAGAAAAAAAATATTATGAATGCATAATATTTTTTGATAAAAAATTGTTAATTCCATAATTTATTATAATTTTGAAAGATAGATGATAATAATTTCAAGAAACTAAACACATTTTAACATTATGAGAAAATTACTTTCTTTAACATTATTGGCTTTGGCTAGCTCAACTGCATTTGCAGGTGGTTATAGAGTGAGTATCCAAGGGCAGAAACAATTAGCAATGGGACACACAGGTGTTGCTGTGATAAATAGTGCAGAGGTTACTTTTTTTAATCCTGCAGGGATGGCATATTTAGATAAAAAGTTTAACTTATCTGTTGGGGCAAATGCGTTGTTCTCAAAAACAAGATTTCAAAATTCAGAATACAATTGGACAAACAAAAGTGATAACTTAGGAACGCCATTTAGTGTTTATGCTACATATAAACTTAATGATTGGCTTACTGCTGGTTTGGCTGTTTACACGCCTTATGGAAGTGCTGTAGAATGGGATAAAAACTGGGAAGGAGCGCATTTGGTGAATAATATTGATTTAAAAGCAATTTTTGTACAGCCTTCTCTTTCTATAAGAGTAGGTGAACATTTTAGTGTTGGTGGAGGGCCAATTTATGCAATGGGTTCTGTAAATTTTAATAGAAACTTAGCTCCTTCAGGAGGCTTAACTGAAGATGCTGATGTAACTATAGATGGTAAAAATATCACAGCTTGGGGATATAATTTAGGAATGATGGTTAATCCTGTAGATGGTTTGAGATTAGGGCTAAATTATCGTTCAAAAATTGTTATGGAAGCTCGTGATGGCGATGCTACTTTTAATAACTTACCAACTTTGTTACAAAATGACCCAAGATTTGCACCAACAACTTTTGATGCAGATTTGCCATTGCCAGCAGAATTAACTGCAGGTCTTTCTGTGAAAGTAACGGATAAATGGTTAGTAGCATTCGATTATAATTATGCAATGTGGAGCGCTTATAAAGCATTAGATGTTAAATTCGGTAACGGACAAGAGTCAATTAATCCAAGAAATTATAAAAATTCAAGTACTTATAGATTTGGTACACAATATTTAGCTAATGATAAATTTACTTTTAGAGCAGGATACTATATAGATGAAAGCCCAGTTCAAGATGGTTATTTTGCACCAGAAACTCCAAGAAACGAATCTATGGGATTCACAGGAGGTTTAACATATCAATTTAGTGATAAATTAGGTGTAGATTTATCGTTTATTTATTTACATTTCGACGAAATTGATAATTCTTATGATCATTATTCAGATGGAAGTAGCTTTGGAGGTACTTATAAATCTTCAGTATTTTCTCCTGGAATTGGTATAACATATGGTTTTTAATCTAAAATAAAATTAAAATGAAAAATAAATTTATATACTTAGCTATTTTAGCGGCTGGTTTCATTTCTTGTGAGCCAGAATTTGAAAATGAAGTAGATGCAAACTATACAAATGGTAACGCAAATTTTTCTTCATACGTTGCAGTTGGAAATTCACTAACTGCGGGTTATATGGATGGAACTATGTATAAGTCTGGTCAAATGAATTCTTTCCCAAATTTGTTAGCTCAAAAATTTGCACTTGTGGGTGGGGGTGCTTTTACACAACCATCATATGAAGATGATGTGAATGATTTAGGGGGCATTTTAGGATTACCTGGTTTTGGTACTAGAAGAATTCTGGATGCAACTCAAGTTAACCCTAACGGAACTGTTGGTGCAGTAGAAAATATTGCAGGAACACCAACTATTACTTTAACACCTCAAGCTACAGCCTATAACAATATGGGGGTGCCAGGAGCAAAATCATTTCATTTATTAGCAGAAGGATATGGAAATGCAGCTGGCTTAGCATTAGGTCAAGCTAACCCTTATTTTGTTAGACATGCTACTTCTGCAACAGTTACTGTTTTGGATGATGCAATGTCGAAAAACCCAACATTTTTTACGAACTGGATTGGAGCTAATGATGTATTGTCTTATGCTACAAACGGAGGTGCAAAAGCAGATGGTGTTACTCCAGCAGATGATCATAATGCAACAGGTAATATGGTTCCAAGTACATATGGATCTAATGATATTACAAATTCAACAGTTTTTGCGGGAGTTTATACGCAAATTGTGAACATTTTAACGTCTAACGGAGCAAAAGGAGTGGTTGCGACAATTCCAAGTGTAACTTCTATTCCTTATTTTACAACTGTTCCATATAATGCTTTGCCAGCTGAAGCTACATCATCAAATACTACAGCTATAGCATTATATCAGTTCTTGTCTTTAGCAACAGGAGGAAGAATTGCACCTTTAAATACTGCGCCAGGAACTAAAAACCCAGTGTTAATTAAAGATCAAGATTTAACAGATATTGGAGGGACTATTCAAGCATATGCAGCTAGTTCAGGTAATCCTTTATTGGTGGCAAATGCTGCAGCTTTAGGTGCTATTTACGGACAAGCAAGACATGCAACAGCAAATGATTTAATGGTTTTACCTTCTAGCTCGTTAATTGGTCAGCCTAATCCAGCTGGAACAGCTCCTTTTAATGTTAATGGAGTTACTTTGCCTATGGCTAATAAATGGGTTTTAACATCAAATGAAAAAGCTAAAGTTCAAAATGCTATTACGGCCTATAATGCAGCTATAGTTTCAATTGCAAATTCAAAAGGTTTGGCTATTGCAGATATGAATGCTATTTTGGCAGAATTAGTTAGTGGTCTTAGAGTAGATTCTGGGCAAATTTATACTGCGAATTATTTTAGTGGGTCAGCTACTGAAAATAAAGTGTTGTTTTCTTTAGATGGCGTGCATCCAAATGCTAGAGGATATGCAGTCATAGCAAACGAAATTATAAAGGTGATTAATCAACATTATGGTTCTAAAATGCCATTATATTATCCATCTTTTTTCCAAGGAATTCATGTTTTGCCAACAAATTAATACTGTCAAAATTACATAAGAACTTAAAAAGGCACCATTTTTGGTGTCTTTTTTTGTATATTTAAAATAAAAAATATGAATTTAATCATACGGCTTTTAATAACAACAGTTCTAATTGTTTTATTAAGTAATCTTCTACCAGGAATAGAGGTTTCTGATTATATTACTGCAATTGTTATTGCAGTAGTTATAGGGTTGCTTAATGTTTTCCTGAAGCCTATTCTAGTTTTTCTAACAATTCCTGTTACATTGATTACCTTAGGATTCTTTTTATTAGTAATAAATGCAGTAATAATTTTGGTGGCAGACTATTTTATTGAAGGATTTACTGTTAAAGGATTTTGGGATGCGTTTTTATTCAGTATTATCTTATCAATTGGTCAGTCCTTTCTGAATAGTATATTTATTGATAAAAAATAAAATTTAGGCAATTGAAATTCAATTAATTAAAAACTTGTTTGAGTTGCAAAAAATATATAATTTTGCAACCCAAATTTCATGACATTTAAATAATAAGATAATGAATATTACAAAAGAGCAAATAGATGCTTTAAATGCAGTTGTTAAAGTTGCAGTTACTAAAGAAGATTATGCAGACAAAGTACAAAAAGTATTAGCAGATTATAGAAAGAATGCTAATATTCCAGGTTTTAGAAAAGGAGCTGTACCAATGAGTTTAATTCAAAAACAATACGGTAAAGCGGTTCTTTTAGATGAAGTAAATAAAATTTTACAATCTTCTTTAAATGATTATTTAGTAGAAGAAAAATTAGATATATTAGGAAATCCACTTCCGAAAGTAACAGAAGAATTTGATTGGAGTAAAGACGATTTTACTTTTGAATTCGAATTAGGATTAGCACCAGAATTTACAGTTGATTTGTCAGCTAAATCTAAAGTGGCTAAGTTCGATATTGAAGCAGATGATAAAATGTTAGAAGAGCAAGTTGAGCGTATTCAAAAGCAATACGGGAAAATGATTTCTGAAGACAAAGTAACAGAAGAGACTACGCTGAGAGGAACTTTTTCAAATGAAGAAAAAGGAATTAAAAATTCAACGAATATCACATTAGATATCTTCAAAGATAAAAAGGTTGTAAAACAATTTGTAGGTAAAAAAGTTGGAGATGTTGTTGAATTAGCTACAAAAGGACTTTTTGAAGATGACCATAAATTAATGGATTACTTAAAAGTATCTCATGATGATGTTCACGGATTAGATGTTGTAGTTAATTTTACGATTGAAGAAATTAATTCAGTTGAAAAAGCAGAATTGAATCAGGAATTATTTGACAAGTTGTTTGGAGAAGGAACAGTGAGTTCTGTTGATGAATTGAAAGCGAAGATTAAAGAAGATGCTGAAGCACAATTTGCTCAACAAGCAGATCAAAAATTCTTAAACGATGTAATAGAATCATTAATTGAAAACACTGCGTTCGAATTACCAGCAGAATTCTTGAAAAAATGGATTCAAACAGTTGGAGAGACTCCTTTAACAACTGAACAAGCTGAAGAAGAATATGCTAAATCTGAGAAAGGTTTACGTTATCAGTTAATCGAAAATAAAATAATTGCAGATAATAATTTACAAATTCAATTTGAAGATTTAAAAGCACATACTTCTGAGTTAATCAAGAAGCAAATGGCTCAATTCGGACAAATGAACCCTACAGACGAAGAAGTAGAAGGAATTGTTGCGCGTGTGCTTTCTAATCAAGAAGAAGCAAAGCGTTTATCTGAACAAATTATGAGTGAAAAAATGCTGGCATTATTTAAAGAAAAAATTAATGTGAAAGCTAAAAAAGTAAACTATCAAGAGTTTGTGAAAGAAATGTATGGAGAATAATTTCTCATAAAAAATAATTATCTTTGAGCGTCAAACTTGTTTTGGCGCTTTTTTGTTCTAGAAATAGATTTAGAAAGTTTTATTAAAATTCTTATTGTATATAAAAATAAATGTAGAACTTTAGATTCAAAAGATAAAATAAATATTTAAAACATTCAAAGAAATGAACTACGGGAAAGAATTTAAAAAATATGCAACAAAGCATCATGGAGTAAACAGCTTGTATTATGATAAGATCGTTGCAAGTATGACTCCTTATATTATTGAAGAGCGTCAATTAAATGTGGCATCAATGGATGTGTTTTCACGTTTAATGATGGATAGAATTATATTTTTAGGAACAGGAGTCGATGATTATGTTGCAAACATTATTCAAGCACAATTATTATTTTTAGAAAGTGATAACCCTTCTAAAGATATTAGCATCTATATTAATTCACCAGGAGGAAGTGTGTATGCAGGTTTAGGTATCTATGATACTATGCAGCTAGTGAAACCAGATGTGGCAACAATTTGTACAGGGATGGCTGCTTCTATGGGGGCTGTATTGTTGTGTGCAGGAGCAGAAGGAAAACGTTCTGCACTCCCACATTCAAGAGTGATGATTCACCAACCTTCAGGAGGAGCACAAGGTGTGGCTACAGATATGGAAATTAATCTAAAAGAAATGCTGAAATTAAAAGAAGAATTATATCAAATAATTTCACAGCATTCAAAACAACCATACGATAAAGTTTATAAAGACAGTGAAAGAGATTACTGGATGATTGCCGCAGAAGCGAAAGAATATGGTATGATTGATGAAGTTTTAACTAGAAAATAAAAAGGTCTAGGCAGTTGGTAATAGGGTTGTCTATTACTAGTTGTCTGTTCCAATTACTAAATAAAAATGGCAAAAGAAGTATTAGAATGTTCGTTTTGTGGAAGGAAAAAGCCAGAAACTAATCTGTTAATAGCAGGTATAGATGCGCACATTTGCGACAAATGTATTGAACAAGCTCATGGAATTGTTTTAGAAGAATTGAAACAAAATGGCAAAAGTGATCTTTTATCGGATTTAATTTTATTAAAACCAAAAGAAATCAAAACCTTCTTGGACGAATATATTATTGGTCAAGATAGAACAAAAAAAGTAATGAGTGTAGCGGTTTACAATCATTATAAAAGATTAATGCAGAAACAACTTGAAGACGAAGTTGAAATTGAAAAGAGCAACATTATAATGGTTGGTCAAACCGGTACAGGAAAAACGTTAGTAGCAAAAACTATTGCAAAAATGTTAAATGTACCCTTAGCCATTGTTGATGCAACAGTTTTAACTGAAGCTGGATATGTGGGGGAAGATGTGGAAAGTATCTTAACGCGTTTGTTGCAAGCTGCTGATTATGATGTGGCTAAAGCAGAAAGAGGTATTGTGTTTATTGATGAAATTGATAAAATAGCTCGTAAAAGTGATAATCCTTCTATAACTAGGGATGTTTCTGGAGAAGGTGTGCAACAAGCATTGCTAAAGTTACTTGAAGGAACGGTTGTTAATGTACCACCAAAAGGAGGAAGAAAACATCCTGACCAAAAATTTGTTGAGGTAAATACTCAAAATATATTGTTTATAGCAGGAGGTGCTTTTGATGGTATAGAAAGAATAATTTCTAAACGATTGAATAGACAAACTGTAGGATACAGCTCTTCTAAAGATGTGAACACTATAGATAAAGAAAATGTTTTACAGTATGTTATACCGAAAGATTTGAAAGATTTTGGTTTGATTCCTGAGATAATAGGTAGATTGCCAGTTTTAACACACATGGATCCGTTAGATGCGGCTACTTTGCGATCTATTCTTACAGAGCCTAAAAATGCGTTAATTAAGCAATATAAAAAATTGTTTGAAATGGACGATGTGGATTTTTCTATTGAAGAAGGTGCACTTGAGTTTATTGTGGAAAAAGCATTAGAATATAAATTAGGAGCTCGTGGATTGCGTTCGCTTTGTGAAGCAATTTTGACAGATGTAATGTTTGATTTACCTAGTTCTTCAGAAAAGGAGCTTAATGTTACAAAAGAGTTTGCAGAGCATAGTTTGAATAAAAATCTATTACAACGTTTAAAAACGGCTTCATAAATTTAAAAAGGCAAATTCAGAAGTAACAAGATTTTTTGAAAAATACTTTAAATAAAAACCTCAATTCATATTAATATAATTGAGGTTTTTTATTTTGTAGTAAAAATTATATGTTTTTATGATTTTTAAATTTGATATTTCTCAACAAGACGCACTTTTCCTATAAAGTATTTTTTTGAATACTTTACGCTGCTAGTTGTGTTTGATTTTTGTAAATTCTTCTTCCTATTTCTTTAGCATTAGCTGTATGTATTCCGAAAAAAATCCAAAGCATTTCACTTTTCTTGGTTCTAGCTTTTATCTTTCGTAAATTATAGTGCTCTTTTTCTTTGCCAAAACTACCTTCTAATCGAGTAGCTCTTTCTTTTTTAATTTCTGAGGCTAGCTTCTTTCTATGCTCTTCGTGTTTTCCAGCTTTTCCTTTTCTAACAAAGTCTGTTTGTATGTTATTTGTGGACGAAAAAGTTCTGTTTTTATTTGTGGCATAAATAGCATCAGCTCCAGTAATTCTTACTTTAGTTTTAGTTAGATTTTGTGCGCAAAATATACTGTTTTGAAATCGAGTTCCTTCGTTAAAGGCACGGTATTCTATATGTTCTATAAAATTGATTCCATCAATTTGAATTTTATTTACTTTTGCTCCAAATTCTACTTGTTTTACTTCTTTACCACGCACAATTGGGCGAATATAACTTTTATTTATGCTAACAATTCTATCGGGAACGCTTTTTCCTGTTGCAAAAATTTTTGATTGTTGTTGGTAAATAAGACGGATTATTCTGCGTTGTTTGCTGTATTTTGTGGTTGGCTCAAAGGAATATTGATTTTCAATTTTACTCAATTCTCCATTAAGTTTATATAATAATTTCAGAAGACCACGAGTCATTTTTGTTCGTTGCTTTGCTGTTTTTTTTCTTTTTCTAGAATACTCATTGTAGCGTTTACACCAATCAATATATTTGGTTCTTGGAAGTTTTATTTTTAAAATTCCACATAATGATTTCATTTGATTGTAATTCCACACAATACATTCCCAAAGTAGTTTCTCATTGGTAGGAAAACGCAACTCACTCTCATAACAAGTGGCATCTATCAAGACTTTGTCTAAATCATTCATATAAGGTAGCCAGCTTTTAGCTAATGTTTCTTGAACTTTTCGAACATCTAATTTTTTGGCTAATTCCATTCTTATTTGGCTAACTATTTTAAAATTTGTAAGCGGGGAATCTAGAGGTAATACAATATCACAAAAGTATTGCATGTAAACATTTCCGTTTAACAACTCGATTAGTTTAGCATCAGAACAACCATAATAGTTTTTTAGCATCATCAAGGCAATCTTACCTTTAGTACTAAAAATGCAATCTGGACCTTTTTTGCACGCTTTCAATTTAAAACTTTGAGAAAGTTCTGAAAAAGGTGTAGCTAGATGAATTTTACCTAAATCAGACTTTAGAAATTGCTCATAAAAAACATTAAAATCTTCATTGATAATATTTAAAGGCAATTTGTGCTGAAATTCACTTATTCGTATTATTTTTGACATACATATTTAAAAGAAAACCCCGTTTTTGACTCTTTTTGAGCATTCTCGGGGTTTGTTTCTTCTAAAATACAAATTAAATAACTGATAAGCAAGTATTTATTTAATTGTGAATGTGCCTAAAAACATCAAAAACAAAAAAATCTCGATAAAGCGAGATTTTTTTGTTTTTTAGATCATAATAAAGGCTTGCTATTATTTTAGCAACCTTTTATGTTAGTGATTTTATTCTTCTATTTTAAATTCAACACGTCTGTTTTCTTGATGTTGTAGTTCTGTACAAACTTTACAGTCATGTTTCGGACTGCTTCCGCCATAACCTTTGTAGGATAACCTTGCTTTGTCAATACCATTTTCAATTAAGAAATTATAGGTAGATTTAGCTCTTTTGTCAGATAATATTTGATTGTATTTTATAGTACCTCTGTTATCGGTATGTGCACTAATAGAAATTTTTACTTCAGGATTTTCTTCAAGAATAGAGATTAAATATTGTAAAGTGCCTTTAGAATCTTCTCTTATGGAATCTTTGTTAAGATCAAAATAGATGTTATCTACTTTTTCTAGAGATACTGGTGCTTTTGGTTCTGGTTTTTCTAATTCAGCAACGCTAAGTCCTATTGTTTCTTTAACATTGGCTTCAATTGGAGAGGCAACCAAATCTGAAGTTGATGTGGTGTATCCTTCTTTTGTAGAAGTTATAGAATATTGTGTTAATGGAACCGATTTTAAAGTTACTTCTCCATTTTTGTCAGTTCTTGCATTTAATATTTTGTTACCGAACTCATCTTTAACTGTAACTTCTGTATTTGGTAATGGTATATTTGTAGCGTTATCAACTACTGTTAATTTTAGCTCTTGGTCTTTCCTTATAATATCAAAACGGAAAATATCATAATCTTCTTTGTTGTTGTTTTTGTTGATGGAAACATAACCTTGTGTGTCGCTAGTTAAAATTATACCAACTTCATCTTTTTCACTATTGAATTCATCACCAATATTTACAGTATTTTCAAATGTGTTACTTCTAACTATTGAACTTCTGAAAACATCATAGCCACCTTCTCCCTCATGTCCATTCGAAGAGAAATAGATGTATTTATTGTCTGGACTAACGAAAATATATTTTTCGTCTTTATTAGTATTTATTTTGTTTTCAAGATTTTTTATGTTTGTAAGCGTGCCATCTTCAAGTACATCAGCAACATAAATGTCAAATCCTCCTTGACCACCAGGCATGTTTGATGAAAAATATAATTTGTTGTCAGATTTGTTTAGAAATGGAGTTTCAACAGAATATTCTTCGCTTGTCACTTTGAGTTCTGTTATATTTTTCCAATATCCTTTTGAGTTTTTGTCAAAATTAGCTTTATATAATTTAAAAGGTTCATTATCTCCTGAGTTTTTAGAAAAATAAATTGTTTTTTCATCTTTCGAAAAGGTCATTGTTCCTTCATCAAAATTATTGTCCAAAATCTTTGAAAAGTGAAGAGGAAAAGATAAATTACCAGACTCATCTACATCTGTACAGTAAGTGTTGTTGTTAAATTTTTTTGTAGAATTATTTAATGTTGTTTGCGTATGACGTCTTTTTTTATTTGAAATTATTAGAAATTTGTTTTTAAAAAAAGTAGCTCCAATCTCACTCAATTCACTATTTATACCTGTATCTGAAAAAGAATACTGTAGTAGTGAATTAGTATTTAAGTTATTCGTTTCTTGTGTTGATTTTATTGTAAAGTTATTTTGCGACAACCCTAAAAATGGAATACTTAATGCGCAAAAAAATATTTTTTTCATATCGATTGGTTAATTTTATCCTTTAATCTAGTGCAAATATTAACCTATAATAATATAAAAAGAAAGAAAAATCGGTTAATTGCTAAAAAAACTCGTTGTAAAGTTTAAAACTGAAATTTGAAAGTTCTTTTGTTAAGGTTTATGTTAATTTACTGTATATCAGTTTGTTGTTTTCTTTTTTCCAGTTTTTACAAAAAAGCGAATTTTGCATAGCTTTATTATTTTGTTCTATATTGCATCTTCTATAGGGACCACATTTGTATCTTTTAGGGCCGCAAGAAACAAAAAACAAAATGGTGAAAACAAAAAATAGTAGGTTTTTAATTTTTTTCATCTTAGTTTGCTGAGGTTTGTATTTTTAATAATTCGTCAAGATATTTTCTTTCGTTAGAAAGTCTTGGTATCTTGTGTTGACCGCCTAATTTGTCATTTACTTTTAGCCAATCATAGAAAAGATTATTTCTTGCAACATTAATTTTTAATGGGTTTAATGTCATATTATTATATCTTTTAGCTTCATAATCAGAATTTAAAAACTGTAGATTTTGATCTAGCTTAGAAGAGAAATTTTCAATGTTATCGGGCATAGTTTTGAATTCTATAATCCATTCATGTGCTCCTTTGTTTTTATTATTCATAAAAATAGGAGCAACTGTGTAGTCAATTACTTCGCAGTTGCATTCAGAACACGTTTTTGCTATAGCTTTGTCTGTATTTTCAACCATTAATTCTTCACCAAAAACATTTATATGGTGCTTTGTCCTGCCACTAACAATAATTCTATAAGGAGCTATAGAAGTAAATCGTATAGTGTCTCCAATCAAGTATCTCCATAATCCCGAATTTGTTGTTATTACTAAAGCATAATTTTTATTAATTTCAACTTCGTTTAGAGGAATAACATGTTGATTGGGAGTTCCATAGGTATCCATTGGAATGAATTCGTAGAAAATACCATAATCTAGCATTAGCAATAATTCGTTGGAATCATTTTTATCCTGAATTGCAAAAAAACCTTCGGAAGCATTATAGATTTCATAGTACCTAAAATCTTCTTTAGGGAAGAGTTTTTTGTATTGATCTCTGTATGGATCAAAGCTAACACCACCATGAAAATATACTTCTGCATTCGGCCAAACTTCCAGTATGTTGTTTTTTCCGGTTTCTTCTAGTGTTTTGTTTAATAAAACCATCAACCAGCTTGGAACACCTGCTAAGCTTGTTACATTTTCAGCCATTGTTTCATTAATGATTGCGGGTAGTTTTGTTTCCCAATCTCCCATTAAAGATGTTTTGTTGCTTGGCGTAGAGCTGAATTCTGCCCAAATGGGCATATTGTCAATTAAAATGGCAGATAAATCTCCAAAAAAGGTATTATTGTTTTCATAAAGTTGTTTGCTTCCTCCCAATCTCAAACTTTTCCCTGTAAATAATTGAGAGTTTTCGTTGTTATTCAAATAAAGACATAACAAATCCTTACTTGCTTTATAATGACAAAGATCTAGTGCTTCCTGACTAACAGGTATAAATTTACTTTTCGCATTTGTGGTTCCGCTAGATTTTGCAAACCATTTTATAGGAGTATTCCAGAAAACATTTTGAGCCCCTTTCCTTGTTTGCTCAATCAAAGGCTCTAGTTCTTCATAGGTTGAAACTGGAATTCTTTCTGAAAAAGTTTTATAGTTTTTAATGGAAGAAAAATCATATTTTTTGCCAATAACGGTGTTTTCAGCAGATTTAAGTAAGCTGAAAAGTAATTCCTCTTGCACTTCATGAGGATATTTTATAAACAACTCCATTTGATGAATTCGTTTCTTTAATAACCAAGAAGCAATAGAATTTATTATTGGAAGTGCCATTTTTAGAATTACAAATTATGAATTATAAAATACGAGTTATAACTTTACCAAAAATAACATTTTTTTTAATTTTTCAATCAATAAAAAATAAAAACCCAATGACCTATCAAGGAGTGCTCCAAAAAATGCAAACAGAATTAATGAATCCTATTCAATACTATTTAGTCTTTGAAGATAGTTTTTTAAATGTAAATCAGTTATTAAATAAAGAAATACAAATAAACTTAGAAGGATTTCAATGCTTAAATTGCGGATTGCAAAAGAAAATATTCCGACAAGGTTTTTGTTATGATTGTTTCATGAGTAGTCCGGCAGTTGGAGATTGGATTATGCGACCAGAATTGAGTACAGCGCATTTAGAAATTGAAGATAGAGATCTATCCTATGAAAAGAAAGTACAGTTGCAACCACATGTTGTTTATTTAGCCTTGTCAAGTGAAGTAAAAGTAGGTGTTACCAGAAAAACACAAGTGCCAACACGATGGATAGATCAAGGAGCTGTGCAAGCTGTCCCTGTTGTTGAAGTTCCAAATAGATATTTAGCAGGAATTACTGAAGTGGCTTTGAAAAGTCATTATGCAGACAAAACAAGTTGGCAGAAAATGTTAAAAAATGAAGTTGCAAGTGTTGATTTGCTTTTAGAAAGAGAAAAAGCTTTTGAATGGTTGCCTGAGGAGGTAAAACAGCATTTTTCTAACGAGACCTCAGTTTTAGATTTGCATTTTCCTGTTTTGGAATATCCAAAAAAAGTAAAAAGCCTAAATCTTGATAAAACACCTTTTTTTACAGGCAAAATAGCTGGAATTAAAGGACAATACTTGCTATTTGAAGACGGAACTGTTTTTAATATCAGAAGTAATGAAGGCTATGTGGTGAAGATTAATGTATTAAATTAAACCATTTTATTTAGATTAAATACAAATAGTTTTGCGATTTAGATTTTAGTTCTTAAATTTGCAAAGCTATTAATGCATTTGTATGGAACAATATATAGGTTTAAAAAGGGATAATTTGTTTGAAACAAATAATGGTTTTAGCTATCAATGTGATGCTTCAAATAGTATAGTTATACATTTTAAAGGAACTATTACAAAGTATAAAGTTCGGGATTTTTTGATTTTTCAAAGAAAAGTGAATAGTGTTGCTATTTTAGACATGTTGTATGATTTGTCTGATCAATGCGATTCGAAACTTATTGAAACAACAAAAAGAAATTTTTCTAGAAATCTTACTATATGTGAGATTGTTCAACTCAGAGAATTATTGAATGGTACTAAATTTTCATTAAGACTTTATTCCATGTTGAATGAAGTGCTAAATGAAGTATTGGTTTAGTTTTTTATTTAGATTAAATTCAAATTTATAGTTAAAATTTTTCTTCCACTTTAAGTTTATTAATTTATAAGTAACTTTGTAATAGTATATAAAAACTTAGGGAAATGAAAGACTTATTAAGAACAAATACTTCGCTACAGGAAGGTGTAGAAAAGCTATTAAACCTACAATCAAAAATTGAAAGCGATGCTTCAACAAAATATTTAGCAATGGCTGCTTGGTTAGATAGAAATGGCTTTGAAAATACTGCAGGGTATATGTATAAGCAATCTGAAGAAGAACGTGAGCATTTTTTAAAAGTATTTAAATACATAACAGAAATGGGGGGAATAGCAATTACTCCTACAGTTTCAGAAGTGCAACAAGAGTTTGCTTCATTTAGAGAAGTTTTTGAGATTGCTTTGCAAAATGAAATTGCTGTTACTCACGCTGTAAACAAAGTAATAGCAAAATGCAGACAAGAAAATGATTATGCTACAGAAGAATTTATGATGTGGTATGTTAAAGAACAAAGAGAAGAAGAGAGAAATGCACGCAGAGCTCTTGAACTTTTTGATTTAATAGATGAAGACTCTGCTACGGGTAAATTTCAATTAGATAAAGAAATTGCCAAAATTGGCGCAAACGAATAGTTTAAATAAATAAAAATATCAGAAACTCTTAATAGAAATATTAGGAGTTTTTTTGTGCAATTATTTTTTCAATTATTTTTTCGGCTGTGCTTAAGTTTACTTTTTCTAACCATTCGTTTTCTGGTTGGCAAAAAACGATTGGAGCACTTTTGCAACGGCTTGAGCATTCTATTTTAAAAATTTCCACTTCATGTTTAAGATTGTTCTCTTTTAAAGTTTTTTTGAAATATTTTCGAATCTCTTTATGTTTGCCACATTTGCTACCATTACAAATAAATAATGATTTTGTAGGGAATTCTATTTTGCTCATAAATTACAAAATTTGAGTGTAAACGATATAAATTGAATTGTTTTTTAATAGATTAGGCTGTCTTAAAAGACAGCCTAATCTTATTTATACTGTTTTTTTATCTAAAAATTATTCTTTCTTTTTCTTTCCGCCAAGAAAACCACCAAGAACGTTTTTTACTTCGTTTTTTACATTTTCTTTAGGAGATGTAGTAGTTTTGGTAGAATCAGTTGTTGTTGCTGTATTTGTGTTATTACTACTTCCTCCTAGTAAATTGCTTAAAGCACTTGTTCCTTTACCAACTAGTTTTTCTTTTTGCATTTGAACAATTTGAGAAGCAATGTTAGTAGTTGCTTGTTTTAAATCGGTCTTTACTGTTGGCTTGCTAAAATTTCCACCTAAATTGGCAGTAATAGGCACATTTTGTAATTTTTCTTGTTCAGCTGGAGATAATTTTGACAATAATGAAGTAACTTCTGTGCCTAAATATTTTGCAGGAACATCAAATTTAACATCATAATTCATTGATTGATCAAAACCATGTGTTCCTCCAACAACCATATTTATATCTTGATATTTTAAATTCATTGGTTTTAAAGCAACTTTTCCATCTTTGAAAGATAATGAAGCTTTAATGTCGTTTAAGTTTAATTTGCTAGGCTCTAAAAATTTTACATTAGAACTTAATGCTGTTAAAAGTGTAGAATTTTTTTCGTTTACCGAGGCAGATAATAATTGACCAATTAAATCCCCAGAAAGTGTTTTTAAATCTGGAGTCATATCGTTGGTTAAATTACCAGACAATTTAATGTTCGAGTTTAATTTTCCACTAATAGCATTTGCAATTGGAGCAATACTTTTTAACATATCTAATTGAGTGAATGACTCAGCAATGTTTACAGCATTAAGTCCTAAATCCATATTGAATTTTGGAGTGTTTCCTTTTGTAGAGACAGTTCCTGTTAAACCAATGTTCCCTCCAAAAATATCCATTTTTAGATTGCTTAATGTTACAGCTTCGTCTTTTATACCCAAATTTCCAGATACATTTTTAAGAGTTAAATTGTCATAGACAACAGTTCCTGCTTTAGCTGTTAAGTTGCAATCTAAGAATGATGGAATTTTTACTGCTTCTGTTGTTTTTTTACCTTCTTCTGTTGTAGTTGTACTTGGAGCCATGAAGTCTGAAACTACTAATTTTGTAGCATTCATGTTGAAATTTCCTTTTAAAACTTGATTTTTAAACAGGAAACCATAAAAATTATCTAAAGCTCCAGCAACTTGAATGTCAGATTGCCCTGTTTTGGCATCAAATTCGTTCAAACGAATGTGATTAGGGTTAAACGTGATGGATGTGTTTTTAATTTCGAATGGTTTTGCCATTTCTGGTCCTTCATATTTAAATCCACTTAGGGAAACGTTTCCTGCGTTTTGAATATTTTGGTACTGACTTGTTTCTACCGATTTCATGTCGAATTTAGTAGTTACATCTGCTTTAAGAATACCTGTTAAAGGTTTGTCTAACTGTACAGGATAGGCCTTAGTAACATTGGCTAAATTGATTGTTCCTTTTAAAGCAGCATCAACTAAAATATTTTCGGTTAAATTTCTAACATTTGCCTTTGCGTTAAAGACATCTTGATCAATCGTGAATGAAAGTTGGTCTAAATTTACATATGTATCATTCATAACACCTGTTTCGTTAACGATATGTGTATCTATAATGATATTTTTAACCGATTTTGGTAAATCTGGATATTGGAATGAAGCATTGTTAGATGCTAATTCAATATTGAATTTAGGGATTGTAGTCTTGGTTAACTTACCGTCAACTTTTCCCGTTACAGTAAATTCTCCTGTTGTTTTTACTTGGTTAATGCTTCCTGCATATGCTTCAGGGATTAAACCTAAGAAGTTTTTAAAGTCTGAAGTTGGTGTTTTGAAAGCCAAGTCATATAACTGTCCATCTTCTAGCATTTGAATAAAACCATTAAACTCTAATGGTAATTGATTAATCAAGGCTTTGTTGTTTTTAAACTCATATTTATTTTTGTCTAAATCAATACCTAAAACAGCATCTAGAGACAAAGCTACGTTTTTCATAAAAGTGGTCTTGTCCATTTCAAAAGACACTTTTGTAGTGGTTTTTGTGTCTAAGTCTAATTTTTGTGCAGCAAAATTTCCTTTTCCTTCATGGTTAATACTGTCTAACACCATTTTCATATTAGAAGCTTGGTCAATAAACGAAAAACGCATATTGTTCACGGCATATTCTTGAATATTTAAAGCGAAAGGTTTGCTTTCTTCGGTAGTTTTGTCTTCTTCTTGATTTTTTAGTGCAATGTCAAAGTTTCCAACACCGTCTTTGTTAAAAATGATATTCACAATGGCATTATTACTGCTAAATCCTTGAAGATTCATAGGTTCGTTTTCTCCCTTGAATAATTCTTTAATACTCATTTTTAAATTAAGCTCGCCAGAATAAAATAGCGTATCACCCTCAAAAGGAGCTTTGTTAATGATGCTTAATTTGTCGATAGTGACATTTGCATTTGGGAAACTCTTAAACAAACTCAAGTCTACATCTTCAAATGCAACCTTAGCATCTACGCTTTCATTTATAGACTTTAAAACTAAGGCTTTAATTTTATCTTTAAATAGAAATGGAGCGGCAGCGAGTGCAATAATGGCAACCAAAAGAAATATCCCTAATCCCTTTAATAGTTTCTTGAAATTGAATTTTTTAGACATAATGTTTGTTTTTTTGCTGAATTAGACTTTAATATTGAATACAAATGTAATACACAATTGAAAAAGAATGTATTAAGATTTCGATATTTTTTTATTGAACTCTAATTTAATCAATTTTAAGTTCTTCGTTAATTTTTAAGTTGAATTTTTTTCTAAAACAATAAACCGCTAGATACATAAAAGGAGTATCTACAAAGGCTATCATAATCTTGAAAAGAAACCCGCTAATGAATAATGGAACAAATAATTCCCATTTTAATATATCAAAAGAACAGAGTAATACCAGAACAGAAAGGGTGTCAATAGCTTGAGAAGTCATGGTAGAAAAATTATTTCGTAGCCATAATTTTTTTCCTTCTGTTTTAGTTTTCCAAAAATGATACACATGAATGTCTATATATTGAGCGAAAAGATAAGCTAACATGGAAGCAATAACTGCTTTTGAAGATTGACCAAAAACTTTAGTAAAAAGTTCGTTGTTCACAGGCGAATAGGCTGTTGCTGGAAGATAATTGGCGATAAAAATAATACCAAGAGAAAAAATAGAAGCAAAAATACCAGTGGTTACTACTTGATTTGCTTTTTTCTTTCCATAAATTTCTGAGATAATATCAGTGACCAAAAACGTAATTGGATAAGGAATTATTCCAACAGAAATCTCAAATAATTGAGCTCCAAAAATGGTAACATTTCCAAAAGGATGCCAATAGAAAAATTTTTGGAATATTAGGTTAGATACCACAAGCGAACAAATAAATAGCCCTGCTAGAATTAAGTAGATACGTTGTGCTAAAATTTTGTCTTGCATGTTTTTGGTTTTAAAATAAAAAAGGCAAAAATAATAATAAAAAAGATTACCTCACTGTCACCAAATACCAAAAATAGAAATGAATTTATAATCTTGTTTTTTAAAAAAGGGAATAATCTTTTAAAAAAAAGGGTGAATTTACCTGTTGATAATCAGTATATAACCTTGGTGTTCACTCCTTTTTTTATAATTACTTTGTCATTATTAACATAAAA
Source organism: Flavobacterium sp. KY-23415 (assembly GCF_055384985.1). NCBI lineage: Bacteria > Pseudomonadati > Bacteroidota > Flavobacteriia > Flavobacteriales > Flavobacteriaceae > Flavobacterium > Flavobacterium sp. KY-23415. Next base: position 2,171,099 of record NZ_AP044001.1, read on the forward strand.
ACAAATAACAAATGAAAAATTTAAGTTTTAATAGTTTTAAAGAAAAATTGTCAAGTGAGTTAAAGGTTGAAAACCTTTTCGATTTTCATGCTAATGTCACAGAATATAGACAAAAAAGGAATGTAGTATCACTACAGCCAAATATTATGATTTGGAATAATAATGGACAAAAAGAAAGAGATTTTGGCTTTAGTCCATTAGAAGGGAGTATTACACTCTTTTGGGGGTATAAAAAAGATTCACATATTGAGAATTTGCGTAGAGCATATATTAAATATGACGCAAATGAATTAGATAGCCTGCAAAAGAAATTCGCAAAAAACTTTACTGCAAGAAGAATTCCTCATAGTTCGAATATTTTAGAGCAAGTGTTAAAATCTAAAACACTATTTGATTTTAGTTATAATGGGAAAATGCTAGCCAATAATTTATGGCTTTCCAAAGATTATAATATTGGCTCGTTAGTTTTTCCATACAACGGGGGGAAGGTATCTAATTCATTGTTTTCAATAAAAGAATTTAATGTTGAGGAAGGAAGTAGTGAATATGATTACTTTATTGTAATTAATCCTCCAAAGTTGAGTAGAATTGAAATTGCAGCATTAGATTTAGTTCCAGAATATCAATCTGAACTTAATATATCTTTCCCATCTCATCTAGCGGCAACACCAACGGCATTAGTAACAATTGCGGTATTTGTGCTTATTAATACAGCTGTAACAACTTGTTGCACGCCACTAAGAGATAAATTGGCAGAAGTGTCTTTGCCAGAAACGGTTATTGATAAGCTTGGTGCTGTAAATTCGGCAAAAGAATTATTGAAGATAAGAGCTACTATTTTTAGAGGGTTTGGGTTTTAACATAAATTTTTTATTATGAGTCTTTCAGCTATATTACTGGGGTTAGTTTTTTTATTATGGATCATACTAACTGTTATTTTTAGTATGTTTAGTGGTAAATTTAAAATAGTATCTAAAATAGGGGTTTTTGGGTATTTAATCCCACAATGGAATTTTTTTGCGCCTAATCCTGGCACTTCGGATTTTTATTTATTATACCGTACACAAACTGAATCGGGGGTTTTATCGCATTGGAAGAATCTTAATGAAATTTCCGAAAGGAAATGGTATAGTACTTTCTGGAATCCAGATAAAATTAGAAAAAAAGCCATTTTAGATTATGCTATTGAATTTAAAAGTAGCTTTTCTAAAATTGAAAAGGAAAATGATGAGAAGTTTTTAATTATTTCATCGCCATACCTTCTTATTATAAATCTGATAAGTAACATTCTTAAAGGTTCTAAGGAAAAATTTGTACAGTTCTTAATTTTAGAAGAGAATTGTTCAAACAATGAAATGACTACTTGTTTAATTTCAAAAATGCATAAAATTAATTAGTTATGAGTTTAGAATATTTCAATCTTTCAATAATTGTTAAGATAATTTCAGTTGTGTGTGCATTTGTTATGGTGCTTTCTTCTTTAGAATATTTGAAGTCCTATTATTTGCTTTCAAATGAAAGTTATCTAAGTTGGAATATAACAAAATACAAGTGTAAATTGCCGCTCAAAGGTTGGGTAGGTAAAATAGTAGAGTATTTTTTTTCATATGAATTCTATAGGTATGTTATAATTTTGAGGTTATTAAGTGCTGTAATCATCTTGTTGTTTGCGCTTTTTGATCTACATATACCTAGTTTGGTCTTTGGAATAGCAGCATTATCGACTATTTCATTAAGCGTTAGGGGGATGTATGGTTTAGACGGTTCCTATCATATGAATATAATTGTGATTGTTTCATTATTTTTATATAGTTTATTTCCATATGAGAGTTTTGAAGCTATTTTATGCATCTATTTTATTGGCGTGCAAGGAATATTGTCTTATTTTATTGCAGGTCTTACGAAAATCCAAGGTAAAATGTGGAGAAATGGAGAGGCTGTGATTGGAATATTTGGAACAAAGACGTATGGAAACCAAATGATTTATAAATACCTAAACAAATATGAGCATGTTTCTTTAGCTTTGGGTTGGTTCATCATCATTTTTGAGGTTTGTTTTGTATTAATTATGGTGGTTCCAATTGAATATAAATTATTTATTTTATTAATAGGTGTCTGTTTTCATGCTTTTAATTCTCTTTTTATGGGTTTAAATAATTTTTTCTTTTCCTTTTTATCGTCTTATCCTGCTATTTTTTTTCTAGCGATGATTAGATAAATTGGGTTTGATTAAAATAAGACATTAAAAAAAAGCTATTTCATTTTAAGTTTGAAATAGCTTTTTTAAATTATTTGAACGAAATATTATTTTATCTTTAATTCAAAAGGCATCATGGCCTGTACGCCTTTTAATTGATTGGCTCTTTTAATTTGTTGCAGCAATTCATAGCTTTCAACTCCAATTTGTTCCTTTAACAAATCTTCTTTAGATTGAAACATAGAAACACCAGTAAGGTTTCCTAACAAGTCTTCGAAATTTTTCTCATATTCTGGGAAACTTTCTGTCTTGTAATTTTTTACCTTAGCCAATTTTGCAGCGTGCTTTAAGGCATCATCAAGACCACCCAATTCGTCCACTAATCCATTTTTCAAAGCATCTGTACCTGTCCAAACTCTTCCTTGTGCAATAGAGTCCACTTGTGCAGTTGTCATTTTTCTTCCAGTGGCTACTCTGTTCAAGAAAGTAGTATAGATAGTTTCAATGCTTTCTAAGGTAAAAGCTTTGAATTTTTCATCGGCTGGTTCAAAAACACTATATCCAGAAGCATTATCATGCGTTCTAACTTGTTCTGCATTAATACCTATGTTTTTGGCTAATTGATTCATGTTTGGTAGCATTCCAAACACACCAATTGACCCAGTAATGGTACTTGGCTCTGCAAAAATTCTATCTGCATTACAAGCAATATAATAACCACCTGAAGCAGCAACATTACCCATAGAAACAACTACTGGTTTCACTTTCTTTGTAATCTCTATCTCTCTCCAAATCAATTCAGAAGTTAAAGCACTTCCTCCTGGACTGTCAACACGAAGCACAATTGCTTTTACATTTTCATCGTTTCTGGCATCTTCCAAAGAACGCTTAATCGATCCTTCTCCAATAACATTAATATCGCCTTCGCCACCTCTAATTTCACCTTGCGCATAGATAACAGCAATAATGTCTTTGGTTTTGTAATCTTTAGATGAAGTTGCTACTTTTTTAGCATAATCTAAAATGCTAACTTTGTTATAGTCTTCGTTTAACTCTACTTTTAATTTGTTTTTAATAGCATTGTGATACTCATCCTCATAACTCACTTTATCAACAAGATTTTTTGCTAATGCTAATTCGGGAGTTCTTGCACCTAAAGTATTGGCAATCATGTTTAAGCTATCAACAGAGATTTTTCTGCTTTCGGAAATATCTGTAACAATCGTGTTCCAAACAGAATTTAACAAAACGGTGATTTGTTCTCTGTTTTCTGGACTCATTTCTTGAAGTAAATATGGCTCAACCGCACTTTTGTATTTTCCGTGACGAATAACTTCCATTTTAACACCTGTTTTTTCTTGCAATTCTTTCATGAATAACATTTCAGTTGCTAAACCTTTAAAGTCTAACTCTCCAATTGGATTCAAGTAGATAGAATCGGCTACAGAGTTTAAGTAATAATCTTTTTGTGAAAGAACATCCGAATAGGCAACCACAAATTTTCCAGATTTCTTAAAGTCTTCTAGTTGTTCACGAAGTGCTTTGCTTTGTGCTAACCCCAATTGTGATTGGTTTTTTAAAATAGAGATTCCTTTAATGTTGTTGTCTTTTTTGGCTTCTTCAATTGCTTTTAAAATATCAATTAAACCATCGTGATTGTTTTCAAAATAATTAAACTCTTTAAAATTTACTTTTCCAGCATAGTCAAGATTAACAGTAGATAAATCCAATTCAATAACCGTATTCTCTTTTACTTTTACTTTGTCATTATCGCCACCCATTATTGCACCAATAAATAGGATTCCGAAAAAGAAAATCATACAGAATACAAATATTCCAATAACAGTTGATACTACATTTCCTAAAAATTTCATTTTATATTCATTATAAATTATACTCATAAGTCTTATAAACTAATAAAATGTTACATGTTCATAAAAAAATAGAAAACCTAAATAAGAAAACTAAAATTGTTCGTTATTTTGCCAAAGATGAAAAAACAACATCAAATTATCGTTTCAATAGGGAGCAATCAGGGTAATCGTTTAGAGCACCTCTCAACTGCTATTTCTTTAGTACATAAGGAAGTAGCAACAGTTGTGAGGGTTTCTAAAGTTTATGAAACACCTTCTTGGGGTTTTGAAAGTGATGCTTTTTATAATGCAGCTCTAGTTTTACATTCGAATAAACCGGCTCAAAAAATTTTATCACTTTTATTGAAAATTGAAAAAAAAATGGGTCGAGTTCGCACAAAAGAAAGCGGATATGAGGCTAGAATTATAGATTTAGACATTATTTCTTTTAATGAAGAAGTAATTGAAACAGAAAATTTGCAGGTTCCTCATAAACAAATGCAAAACAGAAAATTTGTTTTGTTGCCCATGCAAGATTTGAAATTAGATTGGATTCATCCCATCCTTAAAAAGAGTGTACCCGAATTGCTATCGGAATCAATTGACGATAGCGATTGTAAAGCTGTTGAAACCTTATCTTCTCCAATTGAGATGATGGGTTTGAATGCCTGTAATTATATTGCAATTGAAGGAAATATTGGGGCAGGGAAAACAACGCTAACCAATAAAATTGCAGAAGATTGTAATGCTAAAATTGTTTTAGAGCGTTTTGCAGACAATCCTTTTCTTCCAAAATTTTATAAAGACCAAAGCAGGTATGCTTTTCCTCTGGAAATGTCTTTTTTAGCAGATAGATACCAACAATTGTCCGATGATTTGGCGCAGTTTGATTTGTTTAAAGATTTTATTGTGGCCGATTATCATATCTTTAAATCTTTAATTTTTGCAAAAGTAACCCTCCAAGAAGATGAATATCGATTGTATAAAACCATGTTCGATATTATAAATAAAGAAACGCCCAAGCCTGATTTATATATTTATCTGTATCAAAACACGCAACGCTTGTTAGATAATATTAAGAAAAGAGGAAGAAACTATGAACAAAATATTCCTGAAGATTATCTAGATCGTATTAACAAAGGTTATTTGGATTATATAAAAAAGCAATCAAACTTAAATATATTAATTATTGATGTTTCGGAATTAGATTTTGTAAAGAAACAAGAAGATTATCTTTATATTTTGGAGTTGATAAATGAAAAGATTAAGCAAGGATAATAGATATTGAAAATATAAATTAGTTAGATGTTTTAATTAAGCTTAAAGTTGTTTTAAAGTCACTCTTTTAATCTCTTTTTCAAAAGTTTCGCTTCATATTCTAAAGATTCAAGTTTGATTTCGTAGCCCAACTGTACGTGCAAGCCATGTCTTTCCATGGTTTTTTGGGCCTTGTTGCTTATTGCTTGTAATACTGTTTGATGTTTTGTGCTTATTTCATTGTCATTTTGCAAAAGCCTCATAAAATGAAGAGTACGCAAGGCCTCATGGTATTTTCTTTGTATTGTTTTGAGCTTCCTTAAAGTGCTCAGTTGTTTGATGTAATTATCTTTGATATATTTGTTTACTAAATTGTTTCTTTTTTCTTCTTGCAAAATTTCTTGATCCATCTTTTCTTTTTCTTTGGGTAAAGCTGTTGCAATAGCAAGTAATTTGGCTAGTTTTAGTTTAGCATCATCGGGTAAATCGCGTTCACCAATTTCAAACATAGCCCACTGACTTTTATTTACTTGTAGCAACAAAGCCATATCCTCCTGAGACACAAGAAGTGATTCTTTAAAAATGTTTTTCTTTTTCATGTGTTGTGACTTTTAATAATTGTAATTTCAAAAGTTGTGATAATTTTTTTTAAAAAAATATTTCTATCACGTTTTCGTGATTGTTTTTATAAAAATAAAAAAAGCATCACATTTTTGTGATAAAAAAATCATAAAATAAAAAAGAATCACAACGGTGCTATGATTGAGCTTTTAAGACTCGTCATTGTAAAAGAATCGTTAATGTTTTTGTATGATGTTTTTATTTAGAAATAAAAAAATATTTTTGTAAGATTATATAAATAAAAATTAAATAAAGAAAAAGTAGAAATGAGAAAGCAAACAATAGTACAACTATTAATGATTTTGTTATTATTTAGTGCATGTTCAACAGAAGATAATAGTGCAGTAACAGACAATGAAAGTTCAGGAGGAGATTCGTCCGCTCAAATTAAAGGGACTGTTGTTACTACAAATACAGACAAAACATTAAAGGCTGTTTGTTTTGCTAATGAAACTGTTGGTTATATTGCAGGAGGAAAAATAACATCGACTACAACGAGTGATTCGGCAATTGTATTGAAGACAACAGATGGTGGTACAACGTGGAGCTCTGTGTTTACAGATACAGGATATTATATTATTAGTTTATTTGCGACTTCACCAACGGTAGTTTATGCTACTACATCAAATAATTTTATTTTAAAAACTACTGACGGGGGTATAACGTGGGGACAAATACAGATTAGTACTAATAGCTTCTATATGTCAGATATAAACTTCGTAAGTAATGATGTTGGTTACATTGTTGGATCCTCTAATGCCAATGGAGAGCTATACAAAACGATTAACGCGGGTGTAACCTGGACAGATTTAAAAGAGGATAATACAATACTTACAAACCTTTTAATTGATAATCAGCTTACAAATGTTGAATTTTCAGATACAGAAACGATTTCAATTGCAGGTGGGTTATGGAATAATGGAACACTGCTTAGAAGTACAAATGCAGGAGTAGATTGGAATAAAATAAGTGTTTCTGGAAATATTAAAACGACCGATGTGGGAATAGTTGGTAATACAGGTTTTTTAGTAGGTAATAATGGAATAACTAATGCAAGTTCAGAACTAGGAGAATTATTTAAAACAACAGATAGCGGTGTCACTTGGAGTTTAGTAGATACAGGGTTTAATAATAAAATAGAAAAACTTAGTTATAAGAATGATATTGTTTGTGTTGTAGGGAAAAATAAATCGAATAATTTAAGTAATCCAGAATTTTTGATGCTTTCTAAAGACAACGGAAACACTTGGAGTCGTGTTGATCATGATTTTACGATTGCAGGATGGGAAGATGTAACTTTTATTTCTGCAACAAAAATTATCGCAGTAGGCTCTGGTGGACGCTCTATTTTAATTGAATTATAATTTCATCTAAAACAAAAAAAAACACCTTTTTAAAAATTATTTTTAAAAAGGTGTTTTTTTTTGTTCAGAATAGGGATATTCAATTCAATAACAGCAATTGTATTACTAACGCATCTTTTGGAACAAATCCCAAATTACAATGCCTGCACTAACAGAAATATTTAAGGAATGTTTACTGCCTAACTGAGGGATTTCAATAACACCATCGCTCAAGTTGATAGCTTTTTGAGAAACACCTTTCACTTCATTGCCAAAAATTAAAGCATATTTTTCATTAGCAGTAATCGCAAAATCATTTAGCATTATAGCTTTTTCTGTTTGTTCTATTGCATAAACTTTTGTTTTTTCTTCTTTTAGTTTCGCAATAACTTCTAAAACATCTTCAGCATATTCCCAAGTTACAGTTTCTGTAGCTCCAAGGGCAGTTTTGTGAATTTCTTTGTTTGGAGGAACAGCAGTAATGCCACACAGGTAGATTTTTTCAATCAAAAAAGCGTCAGAAGTTCTAAAAACCGAGCCAATATTGTGTAAACTTCTAATGTCGTCTAAAACAACAATAATAGGTGTTTTTTGGGCTTCTTTAAATTCGGCAATATTCTTTCTGTCTAATTCTGCGTTGGCTAGTTTTCTCATAGTGCAAATATATTAAAGCAAAAACGACTATGAAATTTTTTTTCAAAGCTATTAACAAATCAATAACAGAAATAGAAAAATGAGTTTTCTATCTTGCCAGAAAATAAAAACATGAAAAAAGTTTTATTATTGTTTTTTTTTCAATGGACATTGTTAACTTGTTTTTCGCAAACAAATACTACTCAAACAAAAAAAGAACAACAACGAGCAATTATTGAAGAGTACTATGCTAATTGTGCTACGAAGTTCAATTATTATTATCAAATGGCACAATGGCAAGAATGTTTAGATGCCGGTTTAAAGAAAGATACTACAATAGCCTATCTATGGCAACAAAAAGCAATGCCGCTGTTTAAAACAAGAAAATATGAAGCAGGCATGGTGTTTTTGGATAAAGCAGTTGCCTTAGACGAAGAGAAATGGTTAGATTACAGAGCATTCATTAAATGTATTTTTGCAAAAACATATAAAGAAGCTATAATTGATTTTGAAAAATGCAAGCTAATGAAAGGAAATAGCTATGTAATGGATCATACCTATGATTTTCATATTGCCTTAAGTTATTTGCAATTAAATGACTTTGAAAAAGCAGAAGCTATTTTTAAAACTGATATTGAAGATCAGGAATCAAAATATAAAGAAGCACATTATCTAGACTTGTTTTATTATGGGATAACACTCTATGAGCAAAAAAAATGGGATGAGGCAATTTCAATTTTCGATAAAGCATTAGGACAGTATCCCGAATTCTCAGACGTTAAGTTTTACAAAGGGATTTGCTTAGTTCAATTGGGTAAAAAAGAGGAAGCTGAAATTATTTTTGAAGAGTCCGAGAATGATTTTAAAAAAGGATACACAATAAATGAAGATCAAATTTTTTACGAGACCTATCCCTATCAAGTTAAAAGAAAAGAATAATTAAACATCCTAAATACTATTAATCAATAAAATTGAAACATGAAAAACTTTTTAAAGCTTTCGTTATTGTTACTTTGTCAAATTGCTTTTTCTCAAAAAATAGAAGCAGATTATGTAATTAAAAACGTTTCTGTTATTCCAATGAATATAGAAACAGTATTAAAAAATAAAGATGTTTTTATTGCTAATGGGAAAATTATAAGCATTGAGAAGTCAGGAAAGTCAAAGATAAAAGCAAGTCAAGAGATTGATGGAGTGGGCAAATATATTATGCCTTCACTGTCTGATGCTCATGTTCATTTGCCAGAAGAAGAAAAAGATTTGAAACGTTTTTTCGATTTAAATTTGATTAATGGTGTGACCAAATTGCGCTCAATGCGAGGAACTTGGAAACACAAAGACTGGAGAGATAAATACAACTCTAAAGATGTAATGGCTCCAAAATTATATATATCATCGCCACCTATAAGCAGAAGTTACGATTTAACCAAAGAAGAAATTGTTGCCTATGTTAAAGCAGCTAAAGAAAATGGTTATGATATTATAAAAATGATGAGTATTAAAAGTCAAGATGTTTTTGTTGATTTTGATGATGTTTGCAAGCAGTATGACATGAAAATTGCAGGGCATTTTATTAGTAACCCCAAAGGGATAGTAATAGAAGACGATATTATTTTTAAATCTAGTTTTAATTCAATTGAACATCTAGGGGGGTTAATTGGTGAACCTGAAAAATTGGAAAGTAGAGTTAATGCATTAAAGAATAACGAAATTTATGTTTGTCCAACATTGTTGTGGTATCAAATAGCCTATGGATTGTTTGATTTGGATGAAATTATCAAAATTCCTGGAATGGAGTTCTATGAAGAGAAAACAAAAAAAGACTGGGTAGAGAAAACTAAAATATATAGAGAGAAGACAGGAAAAGAAGCCATTGAAGAAGAATTGAAACTTTATGGAAAAGAAATGGAAGAAAGATTGGAAGTGTTGAAACAGTTAGAAGCAGCTGGAATTAAACTTTTATTAAGTCCAGATAGTAGCTCAAAATATACTATACCGGGCTTTAGTGTGTTAACTGAAATGCAATTGTATAAAAAAGCAGGGCTTTCTAATTATGCTATTTTGAAGGCATCAACCGTGAATTTTGCTAATTATTTTAAGGACTCGACCTATGGAACAATTGAAGAAGGAAAATTAGCCGATTTCATATTGTTGAATGAAAACCCATTAGAGAATTTAAATACCTTACAAAATATAGAAGGAGTTTTTTATAATTTTCAGTTTCTAAATAAAACAGATTTAGAAAAATTAAGAAAAGAGCATTCTTTACATTAAAAGAAAGCTTGTTGTTTGGCTATGGAGATTGCGAATGAATTTCTTACCTTCGCAATCTTTACTAAAATAAAATAATTGTGGCTAAAAAAACCTCTGTAACTAAAGAAAAAAAAGAAACTCCATTAATGAAACAATACAATGGGATAAAAGTAAAATATCCAGATGCTTGTTTGTTGTTTCGCGTGGGCGATTTCTATGAAACTTTTGGAGAAGATGCTGTTAGGGCAGCAGGAATTCTTGGGATAACGTTAACAAAAAGAGGAGCAGGTTCAGATAGTGAAACGGCTTTGGCTGGTTTTCCGCACCATTCTTTGAATACCTATTTGCCTAAATTGGTAAAAGCGGGTCTTCGTGTGGCAATTTGCGATCAATTAGAAGATCCAAAAATGACGAAAACTATCGTGAAACGAGGAGTAACCGAGTTAGTAACGCCAGGAGTTGCAATGAACGATGAGGTATTGCATTCCAAATCGAATAACTTTTTAGCGTCTGTTCATTTTGGAAAGAAAATGTTAGGAGTTTCTTTTCTTGATGTTTCAACAGGAGAATTCTTAACAGCACAAGGAAACGAGGAATACATAGACAAATTATTGCAAAACTTTAGCCCAAGCGAAATTTTAGTTCCAAAACAAAATAAGACACAATTTAAACAGGTTTTCGGAGAAGATTTTCATACTTTCTTTTTAGAGGATTGGGTCTATAAAGAAGATTATGCAACCGAAACACTAACGAAACATTTTCAAACAAATTCATTGAAAGGATTTGGAATTGAAGAGTTGATGGAAGGAATAATTGCATCGGGAGCAATATTGTATTATTTATCGGAAACACAACACAATAAGATTCAACATATCACCAACATTCAACGTATTGCAGAAGATGCTTATGTTTGGATGGATCGTTTCACTATTCGTAATCTCGAATTATACCATTCGACCAATGTAAATGCAGTTACACTTTTAGATGTAATCGATAAAACATTGTCGCCAATGGGAGCACGTTTATTGAAAAGATGGCTGGCATTGCCGTTGAAAGATGCAACTAAAATAAAAAGCCGTCATGAAGTGGTGGCATATCTAAAAGAGAATTCAGAGATATTGCAAAAAATACAATATCAAATTAAACAAATTTCCGATTTAGAACGTTTAATTTCTAAAGTAGCCACTGGAAAAGTGTCTCCAAGAGAAGTAAATTATTTGAATGAGTCGTTAAATGCTATTATACCTATTAAAGAACTAGCTCTAAAAAGCGATAATGAAGCTCTAAAAGTAATTGGAGATAGCTTGCATGCTTGTGAACTTTTGAGAGAAAAAATTAAAAATACTCTTAATAATGAAGCACCCGTTCATGTTAATAAAGGAAATGCAATTGCTACAGGCGTAAATGAAGAATTAGATGAATTGAGAGTTATTTCGTCTAAAGGAAAAGGATATTTAGAAGATTTAGAGAAACGAGAAAGCGAGAAAACAGGAATTCCGTCTTTAAAAGTATCGTTTAATAATGTTTTTGGGTATTATATTGAAGTGAGAAACACTCATAAAGACAAAGTGCCTTCAGATTGGATTCGTAAGCAAACATTAGTGAGTGCAGAAAGGTATATCACAGAAGAATTAAAGGAATATGAAGCGAAAATATTAGGAGCTGAAGAAAAAATACAGCAATTAGAAACACAATTGTTTGAACAATTAGTCAATTGGATGGGAACATATATTCGACCAGTGCAACACAATGCAAATTTAATTGCGCAAATCGATTGTTTGAATTCATTCACACAATTAGCCCTAGAAAATAATTATGCACAACCTATTTTAGAAGATAGTTTTAATTTAGAAATTAAAGAAGGACGTCACCCAGTTATCGAAAAACAATTGCCAGTAGGTGTTCCTTATATTTCGAATGATGTTTTTTTAGATAGAGAAACACAGCAAATTATCATGATTACAGGACCCAATATGTCGGGTAAATCGGCAATATTAAGGCAAACAGCATTGATCGTGTTATTGGCTCAAATGGGGAGTTTTGTGCCTGCGGAAAGTGTGAAAATGGGAGTAGTAGATAAAATTTTCACTAGAGTAGGAGCAAGTGATAATATTTCAATGGGAGAATCTACATTCATGGTAGAAATGAATGAAACCGCTTCTATTTTGAACAATATTTCAGATAGGAGTTTGGTGCTTTTAGATGAAATTGGAAGAGGAACATCTACCTATGATGGTATTTCGATTGCTTGGGCAATTTCAGAATATTTGCATGAACATCCCAACAGACCCAAAACTCTTTTTGCTACCCATTATCATGAATTGAATGAAATGGAAGTATTGTTTGATCGCATTCAAAATTATAATGTTTCTGTAAAAGAACTAAAAGATACAGTTCTGTTTATTCGTAAACTAGTAAAAGGAGGAAGTGCACACAGTTTTGGTATTCACGTTGCGAAGATGGCTGGAATGCCCCAGACAGTAATTCAAAAAGCACAGAAAATATTAAAAAAGCTAGAGAAAGAACATTCGGGAGAAGCTTTAAACGGAAGTAAAATGGCAACCGAGGACGAATTGCAATTGAGTTTCTTCAATCTAGATGATCCACTTTTAGAAGAAATAAAAGAAGAAATTATTAATACCGATATTAATACATTAACTCCAGTAGAGGCACTAATGAAGTTGAATGAGATAAAAAGAATGTTGACTAAAAAATAATTTTAAAAATAAAATATTCGTAATCAAAACGTTGTAAAAATGTTAAGTTTTTTGTTTAAAAAGTTCTTGTAGATTTAAAAATATGTTTTATATTTGCACTCGCAATACAGAACAAGTATAGCGAAGTTCTTTAAGAATAAAAAATGCGAAAATAGCTCAGTTGGTAGAGCGCGACCTTGCCAAGGTCGAGGTCGCGGGTTCGAACCCCGTTTTTCGCTCAACTACCAGAAAAAATATTTGCTTGAGTGGTGGAATTGGTAGACACGCTGGACTTAAAATCCAGTGGATAGTAATATCCGTGCGGGTTCAAGTCCCGCCTTGAGTACAAAAGCTTCAAACATTGTTTGGAGCTTTTTTTGTTGGTGAAAGTTTCATTTTGTGCAGTTTTAAAAATTTTAAAATAAAATGTATCTTTGCCAAAAATCCTTCCATTTAGGATATTAATTTCTCACTTAAAAGTTTATAGCATGCAACTGTATAACACCTTAAGCGCAGAAGAAAGAGCCGAGCTTATTGATCAAGCAGGTAAACAACGTCTAACGTTGTCTTTCTATGCCTACGCAAAAATTGAAGACCCACAAAAATTTCGTAACGACCTATTTATTGCTTGGAATGCGTTAGACGCTCTGGGTAGAATCTATGTAGCTCATGAAGGAATAAATGCTCAAATGAGTGTTCCTGCCGATAACTTTGACGCTTTTAGAGAAACATTAGAAGTCTATGATTTCATGAAAGATATTCGTCTAAATGTAGCAGTAGAACAAGATGATCATTCGTTTTTAAAATTGACAATTAAAGTGCGTCACAAAATTGTAGCAGACGGATTGAATGATGCTACTTTTGATGTTACTAAAAAAGGAATTCACCTTAAAGCAAAAGAGTTTAATGAAATTTTAGAAGACCCAAATACTATTGTGGTCGATTTTAGGAATCACTATGAAAGTGAGGTTGGGCATTTTAAAGGGGCAATCACTCCAGATGTAGAAACCTTTAGAGAAAGTTTGCCAATTATTAATGAACAATTAAAAGATTTTAAGGAAACAAAAAATCTGGTAATGTATTGCACAGGAGGTATTCGTTGTGAAAAAGCTTCAGCTTATTATAAGCATCAAGGTTTTAAAAACGTGTATCAGTTAGAAGGAGGAATTATCAATTATGCGAAACAGATAAAGGAAGAAGGTTTAGAAAGTAAATTTATAGGTAAGAATTTTGTTTTTGATAATCGTTTAGGAGAGCGCATCACAGATGATATTGTTTCTAAATGTCACCAATGTGGTAATCCTTGCGATAATCATACTAATTGTGCAAATGATGGTTGTCATTTATTGTTCATCCAATGTGATACTTGCAAATCGGTAATGGAGAATTGTTGTTCAACAGAATGTTTGGAAACAATACATTTGCCTTTAGCGGAACAAATATTAAAAAGAAAAGGGAAACAAGTTGGTAATAAAGTTTTTCGAAAAGGAAAGTCAGAATCATTAAGGTTTAAACAATCAGGAGATTTAACAGATTCGGCTTTGGCAACGGTTTCAAAAGCAAAAGATATTCGTCAGAAAATAAAAATCAAAAAAGTTTTAGTTGGTAAAGCAGAGCATTATTATGTGAAAGCGCAAGTGGGACTTTTTGTTGTGGAAAATCAAGAGATACAGACGGGAGATAAAATACTAATTTCGGGACCAACAACAGGGAATCAAGAATTGATTCTGAATAAAATGTTGGTAAACGGGAAAGAAGCAGCCGTGGCTAAAAAAGGAGATAAAATCACCTTCGAAGTGCCTTTTAGAATACGATTGTCAGATAAATTATTTAAAATTATTAAGTAATGACTACTTCTGGTAAAATTGAATTAATGGCTCCTGCTGGAAATTTCGAATCCATGCAAGCAGCTTTAGACAATGGATGCGATTCAATCTATTTTGGTGTAGAACAATTGAATATGCGTGCTCGTGCAACGGTAAATTTTGTTTTAGAAGATTTACCAGAAATAGCACGCAGATGTAATGAGAAAAATGTTAGAACCTATTTAACATTAAATACAATTATTTATGACCACGATTTGTCAGTAGTAAAAACACTACTTTCTAAAGCAAAAGAAGCAGGTATTACTGCGGTTATTGCTTCTGATCAGGCGGTGATAATGACAGCAAAAACAATGGGTATTGAAGTGCATATTTCAACACAACTAAATGTAACCAATATAGAAACGGTTAAGTTCTATGCAATGTTTGCAGATACTATTGTGCTGTCTAGAGAGTTGAGTTTGCGTCAAGTGAAAAAGATTACTGAGGCTATAGAGAAAGAACAAGTTAAAGGGCCAAGCGGAAATCTAGTTGAAATTGAGATTTTTGGACATGGTGCTTTGTGCATGGCAGTTTCAGGAAAATGCTATCTAAGTTTGCATTCTCATAATTCGTCTGCAAATAGAGGAGCATGCAAACAAAATTGCAGAAAAAAATATACCGTAATTGATCAAGAATCTGGATTTGAAATTGAATTGGATAATGAATACATGATGTCGCCAAAAGACTTGTGTACGTTAGATTTTTTAGATCAGGTTATAGACTCAGGGATAAAGGTGTTGAAAATTGAAGGAAGAGGAAGAGCGGCAGATTATGTTGCAACTGTAATAAAAACCTATAGAGAAGCAATAGATGCCTATTATGAAGGGAATTTTGCAAAAGAAAAGGTGAGTAATTGGATGGAGGCCTTGTCAACGGTTTATAATCGTGGTTTTTGGAGTGGTTATTATCTAGGGCAGAAACTTGGAGAATGGTCAGATAATCCGGGTTCTAGTGCAACACAAAAAAAAGTATATGTAGGGAAAGGAATGCATTACTTTCCAAAATCTAGTATAGCAGAATTTAAGATTGAAGCATACGATATTAAGAAAGGAGATAAAATTTTAATCACAGGACCCAGTACAGGTGCACAAGAATTAATTTTAGAAGAGATGTATGTGAATGATGTGAATGCAGAAAAAGCTTCAAAGGGAGATAGTTGTACTTTAAAAGTGCCTTTTAGAATTCGTCTTTCAGATAAAATGTATAAAATCGTAGCGAATTAATGGTTGTTGTAACGTTACAAAGAGACAAGTGTATTGGGTGTAATTACTGTGTTGAAATGGCTCCAAATTTATTTCAGATGTCAAAAAAAGACGGTAAAACAGTTCTGTTGAACTCCAGTGATGCTAAGGGGTTTTTTACGCTAAAATCACCAGATCATACAATTTTCGAAGACGGAGAACTTGCAGTGAAAGCCTGTCCAGTTAAAATTATTTCAATAAAAGAGGTTTAAAAAAACCAATAGAAATACGATATAAAACCTATTTGCGTTAAAAAGTAAATAGGTTTTGTTTTATGTGTTGTTTTTAGCTTGAAACCATTAACAAAATTATATTATCTTTACACTCAAAATTCATTTTTGACAAGTAGCCATCGTGAAACGTGGCAATCAATATATAAACAAATTATGGCATGTAATAACTGTTCCACGGGAACTAAAGATGGAGTTCCTAAAGGATGTAATAATAAAGGGTCGTGTGGTACTGGAAGTTGTAATAAATTAACAGTTTTCGATTGGCTATCAAACATGACGCTTCCTCAAGGGCAAGAGCCTTTTGATTGCGTAGAAATTAGATTTAAAAACGGAAGAAAAGAATTCTTTAGAAATACAGAAAAATTAACACTAGCAATGGGTGATATTGTGGCTACGGAAGCAACACCGGGTCACGATGTAGGGATTGTAGCTTTATCAGGAGAATTAGTGAAAATTCAAATGAAAAAGAAAAATATACCTGTTGAAAGCGAATTACCAAAAATATACAGAAAAGCTTCTCAGAAAGACATAGATATTTGGAGCGAAGCTCGAAGAAAAGAAGAAATTGTAAGAATGAGAGCTAGAGAATTAGCGATTGCGTTAAACTTGGAGATGAAAATCTCAGATGTAGAGTTTCAAGGCGATGGTTCGAAAGCAACATTCTATTATACAGCAAACGACAGAGTAGATTTTCGCCAATTGATTAAAGACTTTGCAAGAGAATTTAGTATTCGTATAGAGATGAAACAAGTTGGTTTCCGTCAAGAAGCATCAAGACTAGGAGGGATTGGTTCTTGCGGTAGAGAACTGTGTTGTTCTACTTGGTTGACCGATTTTAGAAGTGTGAATACATCAGCAGCTCGTTATCAACAATTATCTTTAAATCCGCAAAAATTAGCAGGACAATGTGGGAAATTAAAATGTTGTTTGAATTATGAGTTAGATACTTATCTAGATGCTCTAAAAGATTTTCCAGATTTGGACACAAAACTCTATACAGAAAAAGGGAATGCTAATTGCCAGAAAGTAGATATTTTTAAAGAGCTGATGTGGTTTTCATATGAAAGTCAGCCTGCACATTGGCATGTTTTATCTGTTTCTAGTGTAAAAGAGATTTTGCAACAAAACAAACAAAAAATTAGAGTTGAAAGTATAGAAGAGTTTGCGGTTGAAACAACTAAAACAATTGAAGAAAACTTTCAAAATGTTGTTGGTCAGGATAGTTTAACTCGTTTTGATAACAAAACAAAAAAACGCAACAGCAAGAGCAACAATAAGAATAAAAAACGTCGTAAACCAGTAGTTGAAGTAGATGCTCAAAAACCAATAATTAGTAAGCAAAAACAAACAGGACAAGTAAAACAAGTTGACACTTCAAAAAAAGGAGCGCAGTCAAAACAACCAACGCAAGGAAAGCAGCCTGCACAAGGGAAGCAACCTGCACAAGGGAAGCAGTCAGCTCAACCAGTACAATCAAAGAAACCAACCCAATCCAAACCAATAATTAAAAAGAATGACCCAAAAAAGAAATAAAATAGTTTTATTTTTTATAATGTCAGTATTTTTTCTTTCGTGTGATGAGAAAAGAGTATTTGATGAGTATAAAGAAATGGACGGTACTTGGAGAAAAGAAGATATAAAGCGGTTTGTTTTTAAACAAGAAGACACAATTAATCCGTATAATCTTTTTTTGAATATTCGAAATACAAATGAGTATCCATTTAATAACTTGTTTGTAATTGTTAATTTGAAACAACCTGATAGTTTGGTCAAAATAGATACTCTAGAATATTTAATGGCAAAACCCGATGGAAGTTTATTAGGTGAAGGTTTTTCAGATATAAAAGAAAGTAAATTGTGGTATCAGGAAAATTTTGTTTTTAAACAAAAAGGAGAATACGTTTTAGAAATTCAGCAAGCTCTGCGAGAAACAGGAAATGTTGCGGGAGTAAATGAATTAAAAGGAGTAACAGATATTGGATTTAGAATAGAAAAAGTAAAATAATATGGCTACTAAAAAAAAGGAAAATACTATTTTTTCGAAATATGTAAAAAAGTTTTGGATAATCTTTTTGTCAGGATTTTCGTTTATAGTTTTATTATTTCTGTTTGCATCATGGGGATTGTTTGGAAAAATGCCAACTTTTGAAAACTTAGAAAACCCGGATTCAAATGTAGCAACAGAAATTATCTCTTCGGATGGAGTGGTTTTAGGGAAGTTCTATGCTCAGAATAGGGTACCGGTTAAATATGACGATCTGCCAAAACATTTAGTAGATGCCTTAGTAGCTACTGAAGACGAACGCTTTTACGATCACTCAGGGATAGACCCAAGGGGTACAATAAGAGCAATTGTTATGTTGGGTAAAGATGGAGGAGCAAGTACTATTTCTCAACAGTTAGCGAAAAATTTATTTCATGGAAGCGATGGATCTAGGAATATTGTAGTTCGTATCATTCAGAAAATAAAAGAATGGATAATTGCAGTTCGTTTAGAGCGTCAATATACTAAACACGAAATTATTGCGATGTATTTAAATCAAGTCGATTTTGTAAATGGGGCAATAGGAATTCGTTCTGCTTCAAGAATCTACTTTAATAAAGAGCCTAAAGATTTAAAAGTAGAAGAGGCTGCGGTTTTTGTGGGAATGTTAACAAATCCTTCTAGATTTAATCCGCAAAGACATCAGGAAAGAACTAAGGTTAGAAGAGATGTTGTTCTTGGTCAAATGGTTAGAAGTGGTTTTTTAACAGAGGCAAAAAAAGAGGAATTGAAAAACAAACCAATTGTTTTGGATTTTAAACCAGAAAGTCATGATCAAGGGATTGCAACCTATTTTAGAGAGTATCTAAAAGTATATATGAAGAACTGGACAAAAGAGCATTTAAAAGAAGACGGTTCTGAATATGATATTTATAGAGACGGATTAAAAATATATACCACGATCGATTCTCGTATGCAAAAATATGCAGAAGAAGCAGTACAAGAGCATTTAACAAATTTGCAGGCGAAGTTTTTTGAACTAGCCAAAGGGAAGAAAAATGCCCCTTTTGTTAATATTTCTTCAGATGAAACAGCTTCAATCATCAAAAGAGCTATGAAAAACTCAGAACGATGGAGAATCTTAAAAGAAGAAGGAATGTCGGAAGACCAAATTTTAAAATCATTTGATGTGAAGACAAAAATGAAGGTTTTCTCGTGGAAAGGAGAAAGAGATACAATAATGACTCCAAAAGATTCTATTATCTATTACAAACACATGTTGCAAACGGGTATGATGGCAATGGAGCCACAAACGGGACATATTAAAGCTTGGGTTGGAGGAAATGATTATAAATATTTTCAATATGACCATGTTGGGCAAGGAGCAAGACAAGTAGGGTCAACCTTTAAGCCTTTTGTCTATTCTACTGCAATGGAGCAGCTTGGAATGTCTCCGTGCGATTCTATTATTGACGGTCCTTTTACTATGCCTAAAGGGAAATGGAATATAACAGAAAGTTGGACGCCAAGAAACTCTGGAGGAAAATATTATGGAATGAGAGATTTGAAATTTTGTTTGGCAAACTCGTTGAACACTGTCTCTGCAAAATTAATGGATAGAGTGGGGCCTAAGGCGGTTGTAGATATGGCTCATGACTTAGGGGTTACTTCAGAAATACCAGAAAGACCAGCAATTGCATTAGGTGCAGTAGAGATTACAGTGAGTGAGATGGTAGGGGCGTTTAGTACGTTTGCGAATCAAGGAGTCTATGTTAAGCCTTCGTTTATTACAAGGATTGAAGATAAAAACGGTGTGGTTTTAGAACAAATCATACCAGAATCTAAAGATGTAATGAATAAAGATGTGGCATATGCAGTAATAAAATTAATGGAAGGAGTTACGCAATCTGGTACTGGTGCAAGGTTGAGAAGTGGTCATGTTAATGGCTTAACGACTTATAATTATAAATTTGGTAATCCAATTGCTGGTAAAACAGGAACAACTCAAAACAATTCAGATGGATGGTTTATAGGAATGGTGCCAAATTTAGCGGCAGGTGTTTGGGTTGGAAATGAAGATAGAGCTGCTCATTTTAGAAATACGTTGTACGGACAAGGAGCCTGCATGTCTTTGCCAATTTGGGGTTTGTTTATGGATAAATGTTATAGAGATAAAGAACTCAACGTGTCTAAAGAGGCTTTTGAGAGACCAGAGAAAATATCAATAAAAGTAGATTGTGTTAGAACTGCACCGGTGATTGATTCTACAGATGTTGAAACAGTCGACTTGAATGAGTTTGGAATGTAATTAAACAAAAGAAATATGATTAATCGCAAAGTAAATAATGTAACAGAAGCATTGCAAGGCATTGAAGACGGAATGACAATTATGTTGGGAGGGTTTGGATTATGTGGAATTCCTGAAAATAGTATTGCAGAATTAGTAAATAAAAAAATAACAAACTTAACTTGTATTTCTAACAATGCAGGGGTAGATGATTTTGGGTTAGGGTTGTTATTACACAACCGTCAAATAAAAAAAATGATTTCTTCTTATGTAGGAGAAAATGCGGAGTTTGAAAGGCAAATGCTTTCAGGTGAGTTAGAGGTAGAATTAACACCGCAAGGAACTTTGGCAGAAAAGTGTAGAGCTGCACAAGCGGGGATTCCTGCATTTTTTACTCCAGCGGGTTATGGAACCGAAGTTGCAGAAGGGAAAGAAACAAGAGAATTTAATGGTAAAATGCATGTAATGGAACAGGCTTTTAATGCAGATTTTGCTATTGTGAAAGCTTGGAAAGGAGATGAAGCTGGGAATTTAATTTTTAAAGGAACGGCAAGAAATTTTAATGCGGTAATGGCGGGTGCAGGGAAAATCACAATTGCAGAAGTGGAAGAATTGGTTCCAGCGGGAACATTAGATCCAAATCAAATTCATATTCCTGGAATTATGGTAAATCGTATTTTTCAAGGAGAAAAATTTGAGAAAAGAATTGAGCAAAGAACCGTAAGACAAAAAAGTTAATCATGGCACTAGATAAAAATCAAATAGCACAAAGAATAGCGAAAGAAGTAAAAGATGGATACTATGTTAATTTAGGTATTGGAATACCAACTTTAGTGGCTAATTACGTTCGTGAAGATATTTCAGTAGAATTTCAAAGTGAAAATGGAGTTTTAGGAATGGGGCCGTTTCCTTTTGAAGGAGAAGAAGATGCAGATATTATTAATGCAGGAAAACAGACTATAACAACATTACCAGGAGCTAGTTTTTTTGATTCTGCTTTTAGTTTTGGAATGATTCGTAGCCAAAAAGTTGATTTGACTATTTTGGGGGCAATGGAAGTGGCTGAAAATGGTGATATTGCCAATTGGAAAATTCCTGGAAAAATGGTGAAAGGAATGGGCGGGGCAATGGATTTAGTAGCTTCTGCTGAAAATATTATAGTAGCCATGATGCATGTGAATAAGGCTGGAGAGTCTAAGCTTTTAAAAAGATGTTCTCTGCCTCTAACAGGAGTGGGCTGTGTGAAAAAAATTGTCACAGAACTAGCGGTAATTGAAGTAACCGATAAAGGGTTTAAATTGTTAGAAAGAGCACCTGGAGTAACTGTCGAGGAAATTAAAAAGGCAACCGAAGGAGCGTTGATTGTTGAAGGTGATATTCCTGAAATGATAATTAATTAAAAAATAAAAACAAAACTAATTTTGCCACAAATTCATTAGAAAATCTATGAGTTTGTGGCTCATTTATATATAAAGGTATGAACTTTTCAAAAGTAATTTTAAAACAAGGTAAAGATAAATCAATAAGAAGACGTCATCCATGGGTTTTTAGTGGTGCGGTTTTTGGGGTGAGTAAAGAGTTGCAGGATGGAGAAATGGTGGATGTTGTAGATGATAAGAACAATCATTTGGGAACTGGTTTTTTTAGCGATAGAGGAAGTATAGTGGTTCGTCTTTTGACTTTTGGTGATGAAGTTTTTGATGAGAATTTTTGGAAAATCAGATTAGAATCTGCTTGGGTGTTAAGAACACGTTTGTTGGATTTTGAGACTACAAATGCATTTCGATTAATACATGGAGAAGGTGATGGGATACCGGGTTTAATAATTGACTATTATAATAAAAACTGGGTTATTCAAGCGCATTCTTCGGGGATTTATTTACAAATCGAAGAAATTGCGAAAAATATAAAGGATATTTTTCCTGAGTACTGTGAAACAATCTATTGTAAAAGTAGCGGAACTTTACCGCAAACAGGAAATGATTTCTTTTTATACGGAGATACATCAGAAACTATTGCAAAAGAGAATAATATAAAATTTGCTGTTAATTGGGTAGAAGGTCAAAAAACAGGTTTTTTTCTTGATCAAAGAGAAAATAGGAAGCTTTTAATGGATTATGCAAAAGGGAAAAAAGTGTTAAATACTTTTTGTTATACAGGAGGGTTTTCTATTTATGCGATGGGTGCAGGAGCAGAATTGGTTACTTCGGTTGATATTTCTCAAAAAGCAGTTGATTTGGCCGATAAAAATATGGAATTAAATTTTCCAAATGCTAATCATAAACCAGTTGCTTCTGATGTTTTTGAGTATATGAAAGAGAATCATAAAGAATATGATGTAATAATATTGGATCCTCCAGCATTTGCAAAAAACATAAAAAGTAAGCATAAAGCAACACAAGCATATAAAAGGCTTAATATTGCTGGTTTAAAGGCACTTGCTCCTAAAGGTATATTGTTTACATTCTCTTGTTCTCAGGTTATAGATGATGTATTGTTCTATAATACAGTGGCAGCGGCTGCTATTGAAACAGGAAGAAATGTTAGAGTATTGCATAAGTTGTCTCAAGGGCCAGATCACCCAACGAATATTTATCATCCGGAAGGCCATTATTTAAAAGGATTGGTGCTTTTTGTTGAGTAAAATTTAATAGTAGTTATTTTTTAACTTAAAATATTTAATTAATTATGATAATTTAACAAATTATACATAAATACTGTATTTGGATAATTCGAATACTTCATATCTTTGTTTTTCTAACCTATACAATTAAAAACTAATTAATTATGAAAAACAAATTACAGAAAAATGTAGTAATGCTATTGCTTGCTACTTCTTCTCTTTTGTCAACAGCTCAGGTTGCTGATAAAAATGTTAAAGAAATGGTCTTTGATGACAAAGGACAACCTTCATTAATTATCTTTAATGAAAGTGCTAATGTATCGAGTGCAAATTTCCAAAATGTATTAAAAGAAAATCTTAAATTAAGAAGCGATTTCAATTTCGTGAAAATTAAAGATGAAATGGATAATTTAGGAATTGTTCATGAAAAGTATCAATTGTATTATAAAACAGTGAAAGTAGAGTTTGCTACTTATACAATTCACTCAAGAAATGGAAAAATAATTTCTATGAGTGGAGATATTTACAATGCAAACACATTAAATATTACACCAACAATTACAGGTGAAAAAGCATTAGAATATGCTAAAAAAGCAGCAGGAAGTAACTCTTTTTTATGGGAAAATAAAAGAGAAGCTTCGTTAATTAATTACACTAAACCACAAGGAGAGTTAGTGCTTTTGCCAGATATGGGAAGCATTGGTATTGAAAGAGAAACGACAGCATTAATTTTAGCCTATAAATTTGACATCTATGCAACAAATCCTATTAGTAGAGGAGATGTTTATGTAGATGCTAAAACAGGTAAAGTATTGTTTTATAACGCAACAATTAAGCATGCAACAAATTTTGGGCATGGTTCTGCACATTTATTCAATAAAAAGCATACTTGCGAATCAAATAATTCACAAAATGAATACAAATTAGCAAAGACATTTGAAGCATTAGTGGCAGGAAATGCAGCAACAAGATATAGTGGAAGTCAGAGTATTGAAACT
This sequence comes from Flavobacterium sp. KY-23415, assembly GCF_055384985.1. NCBI lineage: Bacteria > Pseudomonadati > Bacteroidota > Flavobacteriia > Flavobacteriales > Flavobacteriaceae > Flavobacterium > Flavobacterium sp. KY-23415. The sequence goes on from NZ_AP044001.1 coordinate 2,195,183, forward strand.
ACTTTAAGTGGCGGTAGCTACATCCTAAAAGATAATACAAGAGGTGGTGGAATTAACACCTATGATATGAATACAGGAACGAATTATGGATCTGCCGTGAATTTTACAGACAATGATAATAATTGGACAACTGCAGAGCATAGTGCAAATAAAGACAACGGAGCTTTAGATGCACATTGGGGCGCAGAGAAAACATATGACTATTGGACGGCAAAGCATGGACGAAATAGTTTTAATGGTTCTGGAGCAGCAATAAATAGTTATGTACATTATAGTTCTAACTATGATAATGCATTTTGGGATGGTTCTCGAATGACTTATGGAGATGGTAGTGGAACTTATTTTGATATTTTAACCTCTATTGATGTTGCTGCTCATGAAATAGGACATGCAGTTTGTACATATACAGCTAATCTAGCTTATCAAAGAGAGTCAGGGGCAATGAATGAAGGGTTTTCAGATATTTGGGGAGCAGCTGTAGAATTTTATGCAGCACCAACAAAGAGTCCATGGTTAATTGGAGAAGATATTGAAAGACGTTCAGGGCATGCAGCACTTCGTTCTATGAGTAATCCAAAAAGTGAAGGACAACCAGATACTTATGGCGGTACATATTGGAAAAACCCAAATTGTGGAACACCAACACAATCAAATGATTATTGTGGAGTTCATACAAATTCTGGCGTTTTAAATCATTGGTTCTATATTTTGACACTTGGAAAATCTGGAACGAATGATATTGGAAGTTCTTATAATGTAACAGGAATAGGAATGGATAAAGCAGCAAAAATTGCATATCGTTTAGAAAGTGTTTACTTGTCTGCAAATTCAACTTTTGCAAATGCTCGTACTTACGGTATTCAAGCTGCAACTGATTTGTATGGAGCTGCTTCACCAGAAGTGATTGCTACTACTAATGCTTTCTATGCAGTAGGAATTGGTGCAGCTTATAGTGATGGTGGTGGAGATCCAACTACTTGTACAACAACAATTGCAAGTTTCCCTTATGGAGAAGGTTTTGAAAATACTTTAGGGGCTTGGTCGCAAGGTTCTGGAGATGATTTTGATTGGATAGTGAATTCAAACGGAACACCTTCAAGTAATACTGGACCATCTGCTGCTGCACAAGGTACTTATTATGTATATGTTGAAGCTTCTAGTCCTAATTATTCTAATAAAACAACAATTTTAAACTCCCCATGTTTTAATCTTGCAGGAGCATCTGCGGCTACTTTTACATTCAAATACCATATGTATGGAGCTGCTGGAATGGGAGGATTAAAGTTACAAGCAAGTACAAATGGGACTACTTGGGCAGATGTATGGACAAAATCGGGTAATCAAGGTAATTCTTGGTTAAGTGCTTCTGTAGATTTAGCGTCATATGCAGGAAATACGGTAAGACTACGATTTGTAGGAACAACTGGAACAACTTGGCAAGGAGATATTGCTGTTGACGATGTAGCATTAGCTACTGGAACGGTTACTGATCCAACATGTACTAATGTGAATATTAATTTAACATTCGATAATTATCCAGAAGAAACTAGCTGGCAAATTCTAAATGCGAGTAACCAGGTAGTAGAATCAGGAGGAACGTATGGAAGTCAAGCAGACGGTTCTTCTTTAACAGTTACAAAATGTTTAGCTGCTGGTTGTTATACTTTCAAAATTAATGACAGTTATGGAGATGGTATGTGTTGTTCCTATGGTAACGGAAGTTATTCTGTAAAAGCAGGTTCAACTACTTTAGCAAGTGGCGGTTCTTTTGGTTCAAGTGAATCTACTAATTTCTGTGTTGGAACAACAGGAATAGTTTCTAATGTTAACACTGTTACTGAAGCACAAGAAGTAATTTCTTTTTCAATGTATCCAAATCCTGTGAAAGGAGATTATTTAAATGTGATTTCTAATGATGGAATGAAAGATTATAAAGTATATAATTTAGTAGGACAATTAGTTTTACAAGGTCAAATCAAAAATGATCAGGTTAATGTGAGCTCATTAAATAGTGGGGTTTATGTTATTGAATTAAATACCTACAAAGAAAAGATTACGAAAAAATTCATAAAAGAATAAACGCTATTTTTTGTTAAGTTAATAAGTGAAAAGGCTGCTCTATTTTTTTAGGCAGCCTTTTCTAATTATAGTAATAGAGTTAATCTACTTATAGATTTGCAAAGAAATCATTTCCTTTATCATCTGTAATTATAAATGCAGGAAAATCTTTGACTGTAATTTTTCTAACGGCTTCCATTCCTAATTCTTCAAAATCTACAACTTCAACTTTTAGAATGTTTTCCTTTGCAAGGATTGCTGCTGGACCACCAATGGAACCAAGATAGAAGCCTCCGTATTTTGAACAGGCATTTGTAACTTGTGTAGAACGATTTCCTTTAGCAAGCATAATCATACTTCCACCTGCTGCTTGGAATTCATCAACATAAGGATCCATTCTTCCCGCTGTAGTTGGCCCAAAACTTCCTGATGGCATTCCTTCTGGTGTTTTTGCTGGACCAGCATAATAAATTGGATGATTTTTGAAATAATCTGGCATTGGTTTACCAGCATCTAGTAATTCTTTTATTTTAGCATGTGCAATATCTCTAGCTACTATAACTGTTCCGTTCAGTTTTAAACGAGTTTTGATTGGATATTTAGTTAACTCTGCTAAAATTTCAGCCATAGGCTTGTTTAAATCAATAACAACAGGCTCTTCTAAATGTGGAGCTACCTCTGGTAGAAATTGACCTGGGTTGGTTTCTAATTGTTCAACAAAAATACCATCTTTTGTAATTTTTCCTTTAATGTTTCTATCTGCAGAGCAAGAAACGCCTAGTCCTACTGGGCATGATGCAGCATGTCTTGGTAAACGAATAACACGGACATCATGTGTGAAATATTTTCCACCAAATTGTGCTCCAATAGCACTTTCTTGACAAATTTCTTGGACTCTTTTTTCCCATTCCAAATCTCTAAAAGCTTGGCCAGACATATTTCCAGAAGTAGGAAGGTTATCAAAATATCCAGCAGATGCTTTTTTCACAGCTGCTAAATTTGCTTCCGCAGAAGTACCTCCAATAACTAAGGCTAAGTGATATGGCGGACAGGCAGAAGTACCTAAATCTTTTATTTTTTCACGGATGAATTCATCCATTGACTTTTCATTTAATAGTGATTTTGTCTTTTGATATAAGAAAGTTTTGTTTGCAGAACCACCACCTTTGGCTAGAAATAAGAATTCATAAGAAGCTCCTTTTTTTGCATATATATCAATTTGTGCTGGTAAATTAGAACCTGAATTTTTTTCTTCAAACATACTTATTGGTACAATTTGAGAATAGCGAAGATTCTTTTTTTGATAAGTGTTGAAAATTCCTCTTGATAACCATTCAGCATCATCTACACCAGTATAGACATTTTCTCCTTTTTTTGCCATTACAATGGCTGTTCCTGTATCTTGGCAAGAAGGAAGTTCTCCATCTATTGCAACGGTAGCATTCTGTAATAGATTATATGCTACAAAACGATCATTATCTGTAGCTTCTGGATCTTCTAAAATGTTTGCTAAGCTCTGTAGGTGTTTGGTTCTTAGCATAAAAGAAACATCATTCATTGCTACTTCAGAAAGGAGTTCTAATCCTTTTGGGTCAATTGTTAAAATTTCTCTGTCACCTAGTTTCTCAACTTTAACGTAATCAGAACTTATTTTTTTGTATTGCGTATCATCTTTTTCAATAGGATACGGGTCTTGATATATAAAATCCATTGTGTTAGTTTTTTAGAAGCGTAAAGTTACATAATGTTTAAAAATTAGATAAATATTCCTTGTAGCTTTTCTTGTTTTAGTTGGTATTTTGAATAATTCTAAAGTAGAAGTAATTAATTTTTATATAATAATGCTTTGTAAAAACTCCAAAGTAACGCGTTTACATTCTCTTTCCTAATGAGAATCATTGATTTTTTTACTATAATAAAGCCACTTTATCCATTTACCTACTATTCTATAAATATAAAAAAAATGAAATTTCTGCGAGTGCTACAATAAAGATTATAATCGTGTATTTTTTATTCCCATAAAAGGGTATTCGTTTAAATCACTAAAATAGATCGAATTTATTGTTGTTAGCATAAATAAAAGTTAAAAAAAGTAATTCTTATAGTTATGATTTTGTTTTAAAAATATTATTTTTATCAAGTCTAAATAAAATAAAACATGAAATCTATTACAATTATAATTGCAGATAGTCAAAATCTCTATAAAATTGGGCTAAAATCAGTTATAAAAAAGCATTTTAAAAATGCAAAAATTAAAGAAACAACTTCTAAAAATGAATTATTTAGGTGGTTTACTAAAGAAAATATTAACTATTTGTTTCTTGATCCAAATAATATCAAAAACTTAAATGTTGAAGATATAGTAAACTTAAATAATCAATATCCAAATTGTAAAATAATAATTAATGCATGTTCTAGTCATGAAGTTTCTGAACACTTATTATTTCAAAAAATAGTAAAAGGTTATATCTGCAAATCCAATAGTCAACATATTTTTGAAGAAGCAATTAGTAAAATTGAAGATGAGCAAGCTTATGTTTGCAAAGAGATTTTGGCAAAAATTGTTAATGATAAAATAGAGAAAACAAAGGAAGTTTACTATCAATTAACAGAAAGAGAAACTGAAATCATTAAGTTAATTGGAAAAGGAAAAAGCGGAGAACAAATTGCTCAAGAGCTTTTCATTAGTGTTCATACTTTTAGAACACATAGAAAAAATATAATGAAAAAAACAAAAATGAATTCAACATCTAAATTGGTCTTGTATGCTATTAATCAAAATTTGATTTAAAATTAGTTAGATTTATCTGTTTGATTATTAGTTTTTTGTGTTTTATAATGTTTTTTTCTATTAATATTAATTAAAAATAGTATTATAATGATTGAGTAACCATTTAGTAGATGCTACTATAGTAAAGGTATATTTTCTACTTGTTTTAATGAAATAATTTACCCTATAAGGTGTATTGACACTTTTTTAAATTGAGATTACTTTTGCTTTTTTATTCTTTAGAATTAATCTAAATAAAAATAACAAATGAATATACTTGAGCAAACAAAACAAGAATCAAACAAAGAGTTACTAATTGTTGATCAAAATAGGGAACATATTTTTTCAAATGAAAAAAATGGAATTGCGAATTACAAAAGAAGTATGAAGAAAGCAATTCACGCAATAACTAATACGCTAAAAGAAAGAAAAACTCCCTTTACTGGTAAATCAATTGATGCTTTAAAACAAAAATTTGATGAAATTCAACTGAAGGATTTTAGGGATATACATTCTTTAGAATTTGTAATTGAAGAGTTGAAAGAACTGTATTTAGATGATTGTGTGCATTTTCATCATCCAAAATATATTGCGCATTTAAATTGTCCAATTCTAACTCCAACATTGGTAGCTGAGGCTTTTATTTCTTCTCTGAATTCATCGATGGATACTTGGGATCAAAGTACTGGTGGAACTTTTATAGAATTAAAATTGATCGAATGGACTTTAGATATTTTAGGTTTTCCTACTGAAGGTGATGGGATTTTTACTAGTGGAGGAACACAGTCTAACCTAATGGGATTACTGTTAGCTAGAGATTTTTATATTAAAAACAATTATGATATTGATCCAAAAATGGAGGGTTTGCCAGCAGAGGCTTCTAAATTTAGGGTATTTTGTTCGGATGTAAGTCATTTTAGTTTAAAGAAAAACCTGAGTTTGTTAGGACTAGGGCAAAACGCTGTTATTCCAATTACAGTTGATGCTGATTTTAAAATGGATATAAAAAAATTAGAATTAGCCATAGAAGAGCAGAAACAATTAGGCAATATTCCTATAGCAATTGTAGGAACAGCTGGGACAACAGATTTTGGCTCAATAGATTCATTAACGGCAATTTCAACGATAGCAAAACAGAATAAATTATGGTTTCATGTTGATGCTGCTTATGGTGGTGGTTTGCTAATAAGTGAGAAACATAAAAGCAAACTAAGAGGTATAGAATTAGCCGATTCGGCAACGATAGATTATCATAAAACATTTTATCAACCAGTAAGTTCTAGTGGGTTTTTCATGAGAGATAAATCGTTTATTGATTATATAAAATATCATGCAGATTACCTTAACTCGAAAGAACAAGAAGAAGAAGGTGTTCCTAATATGGTTAAAAAATCGATACAAACCACAAGGCGATTTGATGCGTTGAAACTTTGGTTCACACTAAGAATGATTGGTGTTGAAGGATTGAGTTCCTATTTAGAAAAGGCAATTGAGAACGCTCAATTTACGGCTCAATATTTAAACGAGAGGAAAGATTTTGAAATCATTCATCAACCAGAAATTAGTGCAGTAGTGTTTAGATATACTCCTTATTCTGGTTTAGATGCTACCTATTGCAACTTGAATAGTCACATTCGAAAGGCAATGTTTAATGAAGGAAAAGCAATCATTACAAGTACAAAAGTGAAAGAAGAAGTGTTTTTAAAATTCACCTTATTAAATCCGTTAACAACAACAAAAGATATTGAAGAAGTGATTGACCTAATTGTTTTTCATGGGCAACAATATTCATTAAAAAATTAAATTACAATGCAAAATACAACATACGATTTTATAGCAGTAGGAGTAGGTCCATTCAATTTAGGTTTGGCTTGTTTAACACAACCAATAAAAGATATAAACGGTTTGTTTTTCGATAAAAACGAATCATTCAATTGGCATCCAGGAATGCTAATGCAAGATACTACATTACAAATCCCTTTTCTAGCAGATTTAGTAACCTTAGCTGACCCAACAAGTCCTTTTAGTTTCTTAAATTACATTAAAGAACAAGGAAAGATGTATTCGTTCTATATTAGAGAAAACTTCTTGTTGTTAAGAAACGAATACAATCAATATTGTCAGTGGGCAATAGAAAAAATGTCGAATATCTTTTTTAATACCGAAGTCATTCAAATTGATTATAGCGAATCGGAAGCTTATTATGTAGTTACAACTAAATGCACAAAGACAGAAGCAATAAGTATTTATACCGCTAAGAAGATTGTTTTAGGAACAGGAACATCTCCACATATTCCAAAATCATGTCAGAATCTAAAAGGAAAAGCAATTCATTCTGCAAATTACCTTCAAAAAAAGAGCGAACTGCAAAAAAAGAAATCCATCACTGTTTTAGGAAGCGGGCAAAGTGCTGCTGAGGTGTTTAATGATTTATTACAAGAAATAGATACGTATAATTATCAACTGAACTGGATAACCCGTTCTCCTCGCTTTTTCCCGATGGATTATAGTAAGCTAACCTTAGAAATGACGTCTCCAGAATATGTTGACTATTTCTATAATTTACCAGAAGACAAAAGAGACGAACTATTAAGTAGTCAGAAATTGCTCTACAAAGGAATTAATAAAGACTTGATTGGGAGTATATTCGATACTATTTATCATAAAAAAGTAATAGGAGCTATAGATGTGAATTTGAGAACCAATTCAGCATGCATTCAATCCAATTATGATGAAGAATCTGAGAAATTCAATTTAGAATTACATCAGGTAGAACAGGATCAAAAATACCGCCATACCACAGAAGCTTTAGTTTTAGCAACAGGATATAGTTATCAATTACCAAGATTTTTAGAAGGCATTTCAGAACGTATTCTTTGGGATAAAAAAGGACGATTTGCAACTAATAGAAATTATAGTATTGACGCAAATGCTTCTGAGATTTTTGTGCAAAATGCAGAATTGCATACGCATGGTTTTGTAACACCCGATTTAGGAATGGCTTGTTATAGAAATTCCTATATCATTAAAGAAATTACTGGGATAGCACATTATCCAATTGAAAAAAGAATTGCTTTCCAACAATTTGAAGTAACAAAAGAAGAAGCAATTCATTCAGAAGCTTTTGAATTAATCTCATAAACAAGAATACATGAAAACCCTTGAGAAAAGAATTACTGCTATTGATGTGGCTCGTGGAATGAGCGTTTTGTTAATGATTATTATTCATACGATGTTAATTTATGGTGATTTAGAGACGCAAACCCATACTGTTCTTGGAGAAATTGTGCTTTGGTTAGGTAGAGGAACAGCGATGTTTCTAATTACTATGGGTATTTCTTTTGTGCTCTCTAGAAGACAATCATTTACAGCCGTTTCTAAACGAGCCTTGTATATTTTAGGAATAGGATATGGAATGAATTTATTAAAATTTATTGTTCCAGAATTTGTGTTTGGAGGTTTGCCCACAGCTTTTGTGGAAGCTTACGGATTAACTTCTCAAACACTTGAAACAACACTGTTTTTTTTATTGTTAGGTGATATTTTACAATTAGCAGGAATCACATTATTCTTTATGGCACTAATTAATCATTTTAGTAGTAGTAAATACGTGCCCTTACTTATTGCAACTATCATTCTTTTTGTTTCAAAAGAAGTAAGTGGTTTTCGTATTGATGTTTTAGGAATAAATTATATATGCGATTTGTTTTTTAGCGATCAATTCAACGTTTATTTCCCTGTTTTCCCTTGGAGCGCTTTCATACTAATAGGAATGTTTTTAGGGAGATGGTATAAAGATACTTATGAAAATAAAGAACAGTTCTTTAAAAACACACTTAAAATAGGTTTGTTTTCTGTGGTAATTGGTGGTCTATTAAATTTTACAAATCCATCCTATCATTTTGCGGATTATTATCATTTGGGACCAGGTGGAACCATTCTTCTATTAGGGATAAATCTTCTTCTTCTTTGGAGTATAAATAAGCTAGTAGTTTTCTTTGGAGAACAAAAAACAATCTTTAAAAGAATAAGTTTCTACAGTAAAAATGTAACAAGTCTCTATGTAATTCAATGGGTAATCATTAACTGGGGAATGTATGTTTTTGGGTTCTGGGAACACCAACAAGGAACAGTTTTATTACTTATTCCATTAATGATTGTACTCACAACGCTGGTGCAAGTTGCCTATTCCTATGTTAGAAAACAAATACAATTATCAATAAAAGAAATAAAAATAGTTCCTAAAAGAATTTTTAAATCAACGTAAGATGAAAATAGGGAATGCATTCAATAAAAGGAATGGAATTGTTTTTACCAATTTCATTTCAGACTTAGGGTCAATTTCATTTAGACCATTAAATATAGAAAAAGATATATCAATCATTCACAATTGGGTCAATCAAGAATATGCGCAATACTGGGGAATGTTAGGGAAAAGCTTAGAAGAAGTAACACAAGAGTATGAAAAAATAATTCAACATTCCGATGTCTTTATCGGACTAGTTAACGGAAAAGTTTCGTTTCTTTTAGAGCGCTACAATCCAAAAAAAGATGCCATTGCAGATTATTATGTAGTGCAGGAATATGATTGTGGAATGCATGTTATTGTGGCTCCAGTTGCAAAACGCATACATCAATTTACATGGCATGTGTTCACAAGTATCATGAAATTCATTTTTAACGATTTAACCATTCAAAGAGTAGTGGTGGAACCCGATGTTAGAAATGAAAAGATGTTTGCTATTTGCCAGAAAGTCGGTTTTGTAAACGATGAAATAGTAGAATTACCTCATAAAACTGCTCAATTAGCTTTTTGTACTAGAGAACAATTTGTACAAAAAATAGACTCACAATATTTAAAAGAAACAGCCATGCATTATAAAAATCAAATTGAAAATCCAGAGCAAGCAATTCAACATATTAAGCCAGAAACATGGAAAAAAGCCAATAGATTATTAGTAAGAAAGGCAATTTGTGAATTTTCTCATGAGCAATTATTTCAACCTATTTTAGTAAAAAAAAATAAAGATTGGAATGAATATAATTTGTTTACTAATAACAATCAAATCCAGTATTCTTTTAGAGGAAAAGCATTAGCCTTGAATCATCTAGCCATCGATAGTCAATCCATAACAAAAAAAGAAGATGGAAAACCAAAAGATATTGACGCTATACATTTTCTATCCGAATTCAAAGAAAATATAGGCATAAGTGAAGAGCAATTCCCATCTTATATTGAAGAAATTATTAGTACATTATATGGAAGTGCCTACAAATTAGAAAAGAAAGCACCTTCTGCAAAAGATTTAGCAACTTCAGATTTTCAAACCATTGAACAGTCAATGAATGAAGGTCATCCAGGGTTTGTTGCAAATAATGGTAGAATAGGTTTTAATAGTATGGATTACAAAGCCTATACACCAGAAACAGGAAATCCGTTTCAAATTCTCTGGTTAGCAGGGCATAAAGACAGAACGATTTATGCAGGAACTGAGGAGTTAGACTATCAAAAACTTATTCATCAAGAACTTGACGAACCAACTATTGCCACTTTCAATCAAGTAATAAAAAGCAAAGGAGAAAACCCTGAAGAGTATTTCTTCATTCCAGTACATCCTTGGCAATGGTATAATAAATTAGCGAATATATTTTCACCAGAAATAGCCAAAAACAAGTTGATTTGTGTGGGTTATGGACCCGATTTATACCAAGCACAACAATCTATTCGTACACTATTTAATTTAAGTAATCCAAAAAAGTTTTATACTAAAACATCGCTTTCTATATTGAATATGGGTTTCATGCGTGGTTTGCCTGTTTATTATTTAGGAACAGCTCCAGAAATGGCAAAATGGCTTGAAAATTTGTTAGGAAGTGATGCCTATTTGCAAAGCGTTAATTTCGGGATGTTAGGAGAAATCGCTTCTATTAGCTACATAAACCCTTATTTTGAAAGTTTTGGAAAACACAATTCATATAATAAAATGATTGCTTCTTTGTGGAGAGAAAGTCCTGTGGCTTATCTTAAGGAAGGCGAACAATTAATGACAATGGCTGCATTGTTACATATTGATAAAGAAGGGAATGCATTATTACCAGAAATCATAAAAGCGTCCAATTTAACGGTAGATAATTGGTTAAAAGAATATTTTAAAGTCTATTTAAGTCCGTTGTTGCATTGTTTCTATGAATATGATTTGGTTTTTATGCCACATGGTGAAAATCTAATTCTAGGATTTAAAAACAACATTCCTGTGCGTTCATTTATGAAAGATATTACCGAAGAAGCGGTGATACTAAATCCAGAAGTTGAAATTCCAGAAAACATCAGTAGAATTTATGCTGAGGTTCCAGAAAATGTAAAATTATTATCCATTTTTATAGATGTTTTTGATGGATTCTTTCGCTTCATGTCGAGCATTTTAGTTGAACAAATTAATTATGATGAAAACCGTTTTTGGGAATTGGTTGCAGAATGTGTTACAGCATATCAAGAAACACAACCACAATTGGCAGAGAAGTTTGAGCGTTATGATATGTTCGAAACACAATTCGAATTATCCTGTTTAAATCGTTTGCAAATAAATAATAACAAAACAATGATCGATTTAGATGATCCTGTTGCTTTGCTTCAATTTCAAGGGAAATTAGAAAATCCAATTGCTCAATTTAAAAAAATAACGGCTTAAATACTATCGTATGACTAATACAAATAATATTGAAACCGACATAAAACCGACATCTTTTAGAAAAGAAAAAGTTGTTTTTAGTAAAATGATCTCATCTGTTGGCTTGTTTGAATTGCGACCTATAAATTTAGAGGAAGATAGTGTAATGATTCATCAATGGGTACAAAAAGACTATGCAATCTATTGGGAAATGACAAATTTCACCTTAAACGAAGTGAAATCAGCCTATGAAAATATCATTGAAAAAGCACAAGTATATATAGGATTATATAATGGAGAGATGACTTTTTTGTTAGAATGTTATCATCCTAAAGAAGATATAATTAGCAAGTATTATAACGTGGAAGAAGGTGATAAAGGAATGCATATTTTGGTAGCACCTACAGACACACCAATCAAAGGTTTCACATGGGCAGTTTTTACCACCATTTTAGATTTTATTTTTAAAGACGAAACTACCAAAAGAATTGTGGTAGAACCAGATGCTCGCAATCATAAAATACATCAGTTGAACAAAAAAGCAGGTTTTGTTTTTCAAAAAGTACTCGAATTGCCACATAAAAAAGCACATTTAGAATTTTGTACACGCGAAGACTATTATAATGCTCTAAAAGCACAAGAAAAGAATTAATTATGAGTCAAAAAACACAAATTGCTCCAACTGAAAGTATTCAGCATATAACAAAAGAGAATTGGAACAAAGCTAATGCCTTTTTAGTAAAAAAAGCATTGAGTGAATTTGCCCATGAATTGCTAGTTAATCCAATATTGATTAATGAAAATACTTATGTGGTTTCAACTTCTGAAGAAAAAGTAAAATATACTTTTAAAGCGAATATTCTTTCTCTAAATCATTGGTGCATAGAAGATGGTTCTATTCAAAAGTTTATTGAAAAGGAAGAAGTTGCGCTCTCTTTGACGGAATTTATTGTTGAATTTAAAGAGATTTTGGCTATTTCAGAAGTACTTTTACCTACTTATTTAGAAGAAATAACAAGCACTATTTATAGCGTTGCTTTTAAGTTAAGCAATCAGAAATTCACATCAAAAGAATTAGTACATCAAGAATATCAAGAAATAGAACATGCAATGACAGAAGGGCATCCGTGTTTTATTGCGAATAGCGGGAAAAACGGATTCAATAGCCTTGATTTTATCGACTATTCACCAGAAGCAAATGCTCCTGTTAAATTAATTTGGTTAGCAGGACATAAAAGTAGGGCTACTTTTTCATGTATTGAATCTTTAAGTTATGATGCGGTAATTTATCAAGAGTTAGCAATAGATGATTATATGGCTTTTCAAAATAGGATAAAAGAAAAAGGACTCAATGTGGAAGATTATTATTTCTTTCCAGTACATCCTTGGCAATGGTATAATAAGCTAACACTAATTTTTTCCCATGATATTGCTTTAGATTATCTAGTATGTTTAGGTTATGGGAAAGATGATTATTCGGCACAACAGTCTATTCGTACTTTTTTCAACACAAGTAATCCTGAAAAGTTTTATGCAAAAACCGCTTTGTCAGTGGTAAATATGGGTTTCATGCGTGGTCTTTCTCCTTATTATATGGAAAGCACACCAGCTATTACACAATGGGTTGATGATTTGGTCAAGAATGATACTTATCTGCAAGAAAAAGGATTTACTTTATTAGGGGAAGTGGCAACATTAGGTTATAGAAATTTTTTATATGAGCCATTGGGCAGAGCAATTCCTCATAATAAAATGCTAGCCACACTTTGGAGGGAAAGTCCAATTCCGAAACTAAAAGAAGGACAAAAATGCATGACGATGGCGGCTTTATTACATGTGGACAATGATGGAGAAGCTTTTATTAAAGCATTAATCGATTCTTCTGGGATTTCGGCAGAAGAATGGATAAGTCGTTATCTAGAATGTTATTTGTCACCATTATTACATTGTTTCTATAGACATGAAATGGTTTTTATGCCTCATGGGGAAAATTTAATTTTAATTTTTGAAAATAATATTCCTGTAAAAGCAATTATGAAAGATATTACAGAAGAAGTAATGGTTTTTAACCCGAATGCTCCTTTGCCAGAAAAAGCTAAACGCATTTATATCGACATGGACGAACCACTTAAAATATTATGTCTTCAAAATGATGTTTTTGAGTTTTTCTTTAGGTTTTTAGGGGCAATTCTGCATGAAAATAAGGTGATGCATCAAGATAATTTTTGGAGTTTGGTTTCCCAATGTGTTTCAAACTATCAAAAAGCACATCCAGAATTGCAAACACAATTTAAGAAATATGATTTGTTCGTTACAGAATTTGATGCTTGCTGTTTAAATCGTTTGCAATTAAAGAACAACAAACAAATGTTAGATTTAACAACACCAACCGATAGTTTACAGTTTGTAGGGAAATTGAAAAACCCAATACATAGAATAAAAAAGAAGAGGAATTCTTCTGTATAGCAACAATGAAAAAGAAAATTAGCTTTTTAAAAGAAGTGATAAGCGGTAAAGAAGACTATGACTTCACATCCATCAATTTAAACAAGGCTATTCTATTGTTAGCCATTCCAATGGTTTTAGAGTTGGTCTTGGAATCGGTTTTTGCCTTAGTAGATTTGTATTTTGTAGGGCATTTAGAAAATAGTAATCTAGCGATACAGATTATTGGTCTAACAGAATCGGTCAATACTATAATTTATTCCATCTCTATTGGATTGAGTGTTGCTGCAACAGCAATTGTGTCTAGAAGAGTAGGAGAAAAGAAGCCTAGAAAAGCAGGTGAAGTGGCAATGCAATCTATTTTTATTGCTTTAGTCATTTCTCTATTTGTTAGTGTGTTTGGAGTTGTCTTTGCAGAAGAATTATTCACCTTTCTAGGAGCGTCAGCAGAAAGTAGAGCGCATGGAATATTATATCCTAAAATAATTTTTGCAAGCAGTTGCTTTATTATTCTAATTTTCCTTATCAACGGAATCTTTAGAGGAATTGGCAATCCAGCTTTGGCAATGAAAAGCCTTTGGTTTGCCAATATTTGCAATATCATTTTATGTCCCATTTTAATTAATGGTTGGGGAATAATTCCAGCTATGGGGATCGTTGGAGCAGCTTTGGCAACAGCGATAGGAAGAGCTTTGGGGGTGTTTTATCAATTGTACTTTTTATTTTTCAGAGTGCATTTAGTTACTATAAAGATAAGATATATAAAACCTAAATTAAAACTGATAATAGGGTTGATCAAAGTGGCTACTCCTGGGATCATGCAATATGTAATTGCTTCTTGTAGTTGGATTTTTTTATCGCAAATTGTTGCCAAAACAGGAGGTGAAAACGGATCGTCAGGTTTTCAAACAGCTATTCGAATCATGATGTTTTTTATGTTACCTGCTTGGGGATTGAGTAACGCAACAGCTACATTGGTCGGATTAAATTTAGGGGCAAAAAACAAAGAAAGAGTGCGAGAAGCAGTGGTTTTAACAACAAAATACAGCATGATTTTCTTAGGATTTGCAATGACTTTGTGTTTGGTTTTTGGAGAAGCTATGATTCGTTTCTTTACCAATGATGAATATATTATTGAAATCGCCTATTCTGCATTAAAAATTGTGAGTTATGGGTATTTGTTTTATGGAGTTGGTATGGTGCTTAATAATGTCTTTAATGGAGCAGGAGACACGATGACACCAACATGGGTAAATCTTATTGGTTTTTGGTTAATACAAATTCCATTGGCATATATACTTTCCTATACTTTCAAACTAGATGCTTTAGGAGTGTTTATTGCCATTCCAATTGCAGAAGCAGTAATCACTATGATGAGTATAATAATGTATCGAAGAGGAAAATGGATTAACGTGAAGGTTTAGTTTCTGTTCTTTGATAATAAAATTGGATTGTTTTCAATAAAGTTGTAACCAATGTCTATTGTTTTTATATCTCTACTGTTTTAATTTCATCTCTTAGAATGAAATGTTTGTATTTGTCAAAATTCCTTTTCTCAATTATTAGAGCTTGTGGAGCTTTGTAAAGGAGAAGTTTTATGATTTTATTAGAAGAAAAAACTTCGTTTTTTTTTATTTCATCTTTGAATTTTATAATGACATTATTGTTTAATTCCATTTTGTAAAATTGATCTCTACCATTTATATAGGTTAAAGAAATAACTTCAGAATATTGAATTTTAGATTGATAATTGTCATTGATGCTTATCAGTTCATTTTCAGAAAAAACTATGTACTCTTTTTTTGTAAAATACTTAATTAAGAAATAAGATGAAAAGATTAGCCCTATTGTAAGCGGAATTAAAAATAAATAAATATAGTCTTTAGACTTTACTCTTAAAGCACACTCTAAAACGAAGTAGATAATTACTACCATCCATAAACTGATAAAAACAGTTCGATAAATGTAGGTTTGTAATTTATACTTGCTAATGTTTCCACAAAGTTTATCTGGATTGTTAATTTCTATCATTATAGTATGTTTTAAAAAAACCAACTAGCCACTAAAATACCAGTAATTACACAAATTAAATCCACGAGAAGCATCATTCCTAAAGTGTAACGTGTGTTTTTAATACTTACAGAGCCAAAATAAACAGCAATAACATAGAAAGTGGTTTCGGCACTACATTGAAAAATACAGCTTAGTCTTCCAGCAAAAGAATCTGGTCCAAAAGTACGCATAGCATCAATCATAAAGCCACGTGAACCACCAGAACTAAAAGGTCTTAAAATGGCAACAGGTAAGGAGTCAGTAATTTCTTTTGCAACTCCCAAATGTGCAAAAACAAATGAAATTCCATAACTTATAATTTCAAATAAGCCACTATTTCTTAATAATGAAATGGCAACTAACATTCCCATAACATAAGGGAAGATCATGACTCCTGTTTTTAAACCATTATTTGCACCTACAACGAAAGTGTCAAACATTGTCGTTTTTTGAGCTATAAATTTTTTCTCATTAATAAAAGAAAAAACAAGAGTAAACCCAATAATAGTCAATAATAAAACTCCTGATAAGTTGGCTGTGAAATAATTCTTGCCAATTAAGTCTAATGTGTTTACATAGAATAATAAACCAACAATAGCACCAATAAGTCCCATTATTGCAGCTAAAAGTGAAGCACTCTTAAAATTGATTTTTTGTTTCATTCCAACGAGTAAGAATGCAGCAATTGTTCCAATAAAAGAAGTAATAATACAGGGTAACATTACATCAGCAGGATTAGCTGCATTTTCAGCAGCTCTATAGCCAATAATTGAAGTAGGAATTAATGTTAAACCAGCAGCATGCAAACACATGAACATAATTTGGGCATCACTTGCTTTGTCTTTGTCTTCGTTTAATTCTTGAAGGCTTTGCATCGCTTTTAAACCAAAAGGGGTTGCGGCAGAATCTAATCCTAAAAAGTTAGCGGCAAAATTAAGAGTCATATAAGAGATGGATTCATGGTCTTTTGGTAGTGAAGGAAACACTTTGGCAAACATCGGACTTAATTTTTTTGCCAATTTTTCAGAAGCTCCAGAAATAATTAATAATTCCATAATACCACAAAAAAATGCCAAATAAGCAATTAATGGAAGAATTAAATCCAATAAACTGCTTTTGCACATTGGTAACAATCCATCGGCTTGTTGCACACCGCTATAGATTTTTACAGATTGTTTGTTATAAATATAGGTAGTGTCAGAATCTTTAATATTTCTATTTAAAATAAAAATTTTATCAGACGATTTTTGAATACTATCTTGAATAAATAGAGGAACATCTTTTAAATATTTTTCAGAAATTAGAATAGGTTCTCCTTGTTTTCCATTCAAAACATAATCAATAGAATAATATTTAGAAGTAAACAAACCAATAATAATAAAAGCAATTGAAGAAACAAAAATTGCTAACCAAAATCTACTTAATACCATTTCTTTTTTTTGTAAAGATACAATTTATGCTTAAAAAATATAAAATGTAAAAGAATTATAGATTTTTTTGTTTTTTATGTATAAAAAAACATTTTAAATTATAAAAAAGTTAAATTTGTAATTCGATTATTGAAAAAAAACTACCATATGAAAAAAAACATACTTAAACTATCATTATTGAGTTTTTTTGCTGCTACTTCTTTTGCCCAAACAAAAGAAGATGTAGTCAAAATTATTAAGAATTACGATGTTGAAGCAATCAAGGCAAAGGCAATATTTTTTGAAGCTTTAGAAAAAAAGGAAAAAGAATTAGCAATTGCTGAAGCTTTAAAAAAGGGTTGGCCAATTATTGTTGAGAAAAAAGATGGAGGTTTTGAAGAGTTAATGGGATTAACACCTGATGGATATCCTATTTATTATTCTACAACAAATGCAAATGCTGCAAAATCAACACGAGCAGTTCACCTTAATTCTGGGGGGACGCTAGGTTTGAATTTAAATGGTGAAAATATGGTTGCTCGTGTTTGGGATGGCGGTACAGTAAGAAGAACACATAATTTATTCGAAAACAGAGTCACAACTGTTGATGATGTTTCTGGGACTACATATGATTCTCATGCAACGCACGTTACAGGAACAATTTTAGCCTCAGATGCGTCTGCTTCAACAAAAGGAATGGCTTATAATGCTACTGGAAGAACGTTTAATTGGACAAATGACGAAAGTGAGGCATTGAGTGAAGTCTTGGGAGGGATGTTAATTTCTAATCATTCCTATGGGGTACGAATAACCAGTAATTCTGGGGCAATTCAGCCTGCTTGGTATATTGGGGCTTATACATCTGCAGCAAGAAATTGGGATGAAATCTCGTATTTGTCACCTTATTATTTGCCTGTAATGTCTGCGGGTAATGATGGGAATAATAATGATAATCCAAATCCAATTGCTAATGGTTTTGATAAACTGACTGGAGATAAAACTGCAAAAAATAGTTTGATAGTGGCAAATGCACAAGATGCAAATGTTGCTCCAGACGGAACTTTATTAAGTGTTGCAATTAGTTCTTCAAGTAGTCAAGGACCTACAGATGATAGAAGGATAAAACCAGATATTGCAGGAAATGGAGTGTCATTAACATCAACAGATAGCGGAAGTGATACGGCTACAGGAGTAAAAAGCGGTACGTCTATGGCTAGCCCAAATGTTTCGGGTACTTTATTGTTGTTACAGCAGCACTATAAAAATGTTACCAATAGTTTTATGAAAGCAGCTACTTTGAAAGGTCTTGCTTGTCATACAGCAGATGATGCAGGTGTAGTTGGGCCTGATCCAAAATTTGGGTGGGGATTATTAAATGCTAAAGCTGCAGCCGAGGCAATCACTAATAACGGATTAACTTCTTGGGTTTCTGAAGAAAGTTTGTTGCAAAACCAAACGTTTTCTATGACCGTTAAGTCAAATGGAGGTTCAAATAATCCTTTAATTGCTTCAATCACTTGGACAGATGTTCCTGGAGCTGTAAAAACTAACACTATAGATAATGATCCATTGTCTGTTTTGGTTAATAACTTAGATATAAAAATAACTCGCAATGGAACTACCTATTTTCCATGGAGGCTAGAGAGTAATCCAAATGTTTCGGCAACTAGGCTCACAGATAATAATGTAGATAATGTTGAGGTAATAAAGATTGATGCTCCAGAAGCAGGAGATTATGTTATAACGGTAACTCATAAAGGAAATTTAGTAAATAATAAACAAGATTATTCGCTAGTGATTACAGGTATTTCTTCTGGTTTTTCGTTAATCTCTAAATCAGAAGATTTGATTGTTTGCGATTCACAAAGTGCAGTATATACTTTTGATTATAAACAAGTAGGATCTGGGACGACTAATTTTTCTGCAATAGGATTGCCAGCTGGAGCAAACGTGGTATTTAGTCCTGCAAGTTTAAACACAAATGGAACAGTTACAATGACAATATCTAATCTTTCGAGTGTTGTACCTGGGCAATATAATGTAGGGATTCAAGGAGATAATGGAATTGAAACTGAGATTAGAACAAAAAACTTAAAAATATATTCAGCTAATTTTCAGCCAGTTGTTTTAGACTCTCCAGTGAATTCTCAAAATACAGTTGCAACAACGGTAACTTTAAAATGGGTAGAGCATGTTAATGTTGAATCTTATAATTTACAAGTAGCAACTTCGCCAACTTTCACAACCTTACTAGTGAATGAAACAGTGACAGGGAACAATTTTCTTGTATCAGGATTGAATGAAGAAACAAATTATTATTGGAGAGTTATTCCAGCGAATAGATGTGGGACAGATCTTGCTTCTAATGCGACAATTTATAATTTTGAGACAGGGAAATTAACCTGCGGTTTCTCATTTTCTGCTACAGATTTTTCAAATAATATTATTGAGATTACAGCAAATAGTATTGCTTCTGTGCCTATTGAAGTTTCTGGAGGTATTGTGATAGGAGATTTAAATGTTGCTCTAGATTTGACACATACTTATATTCAAGATATGACCTACTACCTTGAAGGGCCAGCTTCAATAGGAAGTCCAATAGTTACCTTATTTAAACAGCCATGTGGTGATAATGATGATATTAATTGTACGATTGACGATTCTGGAGTGGACTTTACTTGTAATGGAACATCGCCTGCAATTTCTGGAACTGTTAAGCCTTTTGAGACTTTAAGTTCGTTAAATGGTTTGATAGCAGATGGTACATGGATTTTAAGAGTTGAAGATCCTTTTAATGGAGACGGAGGAACAATAAATGCGGTAACACTTTCCTTCTGTAATATTGAAGAAGCATTAAGTGTTGAAGGAAATGTGCTTTCAGATATTAAAATATATCCAAACCCTGCAAAAAACAGTATTAATATCAATTTGAATAATTCAATTACTAATGAAATAGACTATACTTTGTATGATATTCAAGGAAGATTAATGATGAATAAAAAATCTTCTTCAGCGATTACAAATTTAAATATAGAAAACCTTACTGAAGGAATTTATTTATTAGTTATTGAAACTGAAAATGTAAAGTCAACAAAGAAAATAGTTGTAAAAAGATAAAAATTGGTTTACAATATAATACAATAAAAAAAGAGCTCAAGCTCTTTTTTTATTGTATTTGTTCCTGTGAGAGAATTTACTGGTTATTTACACATGAATAATCTCATCGTCAGTTAATAAATCTTCTCTTCTAAATCTAAGAAAGATTTGTGCCACAGCTATAACGTCTTTTTCACAATAGGTAATAATTCTATCAATATTATTTTCAATATAAAAAACATGAGCAACTTCACTACCATCAATGTCATCTTTTGGAGAAGGAACTCCTAAAACTTTTGTGAGTAATTTTAAAGAAGTAAAATGTTTAAAATCTCCAAATTTCCATAATTCAAGAGTGTCAAGGTGAGGAACTTCCCAAGGTTTTTTGCCGAATAAATTTAACTTGTCAGGTAGTGGAACAGAGTTGATAATCATACGACGTGCTATAAAAGGAATATCAAATTCTTTTGCATTATGTCCACATAAAACATGTTGTGGTTGGTTGAAATGATTATTTAATAGATTCGAAAAATCCAGTAGTATTTTCTTTTCATCTCCCCAGAAACTAGTCACTCTAAAGTTTCTAATGTCTGCTTTGTTAGAAAAATACCCAACAGAAATTGTAATAATCTTGCCGAATTCTGCCCAAATTCCTGCTCTTTCATAAAAATCTTCAGCAGTTACTTCGTCTTTTCTTTGATATTGTGTTTTGTGTTCCCAGAGTTTCTTTGTTTCTTCATCCATACCTAAATAACTATTGTATTCTGGTACCGTTTCAATGTCTAGGAAAAGTATATTGTTGAGGTTTATTTTTTCAATCATTTAGTATTGTTTTAAAAAATAGCATATTTTATCATGATTGTTATAATTACTATAATTACAATTAGAAAAAGAGAGGTGTATAGTTGAGTAGTTTTTCTATTTTCTTTTTGTAGACGTTTCTTTATCTCAGCCTTTATTCTGTTTAGTTTTTCATCAGGAACTGTTGGAATAGGATTTTCTTCATTAGAAGATATTTTTTCCAAACTTTTTTTTCTTGAGTCTAATTTTTCTCGACGATTATTTTTCTTGTAATCATTGATTTTTTGTCGGTTATTTAAACCTGAAAAATGACTATTCATAACTGCTCTTATTTTCTTTGTGCTAACATTTTATAAGTTTCATTAACATAGACATAAAGATCATCACTATGAGGGTCAGTTTCTGTTTGAATTCCTTTAATGTGTCCAAGACGTACAATGATTAAATTGTCTTCAGGAATTACAATAACAAACTGCCCTAAATGTCCTCTTAAATAGAATAACTTTTTGTTGTTGATAGTATGTATCCAAAAACCATAGCCGTATTGCGGACTTTCTGGGAAACGTGGGGTAATACATTTTTGAACAAAACTAGAGTCTAATAGTTGTTTTCCGTTCCAATTTCCGTTGTTTAAGTATAGCTTTCCGAAACGTGCAAAATCTCTAGCATTACTTGCAACACAACAATAAGCTTTTTCAATTCCATCCGGAGCATGGTCTAATTGCCACAGAGCTTCATTTTCAGCTCCCATTGGTTGCCAGAAATGCTTCGAAACATAGTCGGAAACATACTCTCCAGTTGCCTTTTCAATACACATAGCAAGCAATTGTGTTGCACCGCTTAAATATTTGAAAGACTGACTTGGTTTTTCGTTAATTTCTAATCCGAGAATTACTTTTTTCAAATCGTCATCAAAATAGGCTCTGGTAACAATAGAAAATGGGCTATAATATTTTTCGTCCCAACTTAATCCTGAAGCCATAGAAGACAAGTCACCCACAGTTACTTCTTTTGCAAATTCGCCTTTGAGTTCAGGGAAAAAATCAATAACCTTTTGGTCTAAACTCTTAATTTTTCCTTCCATGATAGCTTTTCCAAGTGCCATAGTAATGATGCTCTTTGCCATGGAGAAAGAATTCGACTTTGAATCTTTGGTATAACCATCAAAATAGCTTTCATGAAACAAACTGTCATTTTGAATGATTAAAAAAGAAGCAGTTTTAAGTTCTTTATGAGTGTTTTCTAATGTTTCAGTTGCGGGTATGGTATTGTAGTCTTTTGAAAGATTCCACGGTTGTGCAGTGCCTTTTTTTATTTCTCTATTTGGAAAATGGGTGTAGTCCTCTAAAAAAGCAGTAGTGTAGCCTCTAAAATAGATAGTTCTAACAGCTCTTAAGAGATAGTCAACATCAAAAATATACATTAAGACAATAATGGAAACCAATAAGATGGTGAGCCATTTAAAAAACTTTTTTAAGAATTTCATGTTATGCTTGTAGATTTATAAGCATAAAAGTAATGAAAAAGTAAACGTTTAGAAAATTTTTAGAAAAGACTTTGTTGTTTTGCAGGATTTTCGTGCTCAATTAGCCATTTTTTTCTCCATAAGCCACCTGCGTAGCCAGTAAGTGAACCATCTGTGCCAATTACACGGTGACAAGGAACAACTATCCAAAGTGGGTTTTTCCCATTAGCAGAAGCAACTGCTCTAATAGCCTTAACGTCTCCAAGTTGTTTAGATAGCTCTAGGTATGAAACAGTTTTTCCATAAGGTATTTTTAATAAAGCCTTCCAAACTTTTTTTTGAAAATCAGTTCCTTTTGGATTAATTTCAAATGTAAAATTGGTTCTTTTGCCTTCAAAATAATCATTTAATTGACTAACTGCCTCTTTAAGCTCTAGCGGTATTTCTTTGGAGATTTCTCCTTCTTGTAAAATAGAAATGACTGAAACTCCATTTTCGTCTCCTTTTATTTTTGCGGTTCCTAAAGGTGTATTTATAAATACTGTTTGCATTTTATAAAGATAAAAAAAACCATCTTAATAAAAAGATGGTTTTTCGTAAGTAAGATATAAAAAAATTGTTGTTTTATTATTTGAACATTACTGATTTTTCTTCTTCAGCAATTACTTTTCCTTTAATAACTAAAACTTTTGGAGCAGCACCTTCTTCACTAGTAGTAACAGTTACTGTTTTGTGAAAGTTTCCTGGAGCAGCAGCATTGTAAGTTGCAGTTACACTTCCTTTTTCTCCTGGTTTAATTGGAGTTTTAGTATAATTAGTAGCTGTACAACCACAAGATGGCTTTACATTAGTTACTAAAATAGTTTCTTTTGTAGTATTTGTAAAAGTGAATTCATATGAAACAGGTTTTCCTTTCTCAACATCACCAAATTCATGAGTTTCGTTTGCCCATTTAATTGCAGAAGTTTTAGTTTGAGCAACCGTTGATGGTGCTTTTGTAACTGCACTTTGTGCAAATGATATTGTTGAAATGAATAATGCTACAATAGATAATTTTATCGCTTTCATATTTTTCAATTTTTATTTTAATAATTTTGTTCTACAAATGTAAAAACTAATAATAATATTGTTGTTAATCAATTTGTAATGATTGTTAATGACATGTTAACAGAGTGAAAATTGAATTTAAAACATGTAATATTATGCAATAATTATAAATAGATTGCCCAATACATATATAGTAATAAATGAAATTAACAAAATTAAATGTTGTAATATTAATTGGTTTCTTAGCTATTTTAGGAGTAGTGATCATGCAATTCTTTTTGTTGAATCAAGCGTATTCCTTCGAGAAGAAAGAAGTTGAAAGTAAAATTCATTATGCATTACTTGATGTTGTCGAAAGAATATATGTTGATAATAATTCGGAATTAATTGTTAATAATCAAATAACTAAAGTGGCACATAACTATTATGTTGTGAATGTGAATGATGTTTTTGAAAATAACATCTTAGAATTTTACTTGAAGAAAGAATTTAATGAAGTCAAACTAGATTTAGATTTTGAGTATGCAATTTATGACTGTGGATCTAATAATATGGTCTATGGTAATTATATTTCGGCAAATGGTGATGCGCAAAAAAAGTGTGAAGATTGTTTTACAGAAAACCATGATTTAACCTATTATT
Organism: Flavobacterium sp. KY-23415; assembly: GCF_055384985.1. Lineage (NCBI taxonomy): Bacteria > Pseudomonadati > Bacteroidota > Flavobacteriia > Flavobacteriales > Flavobacteriaceae > Flavobacterium > Flavobacterium sp. KY-23415. Next base: position 2,219,636 of record NZ_AP044001.1, read on the forward strand.
TTGCGGTGAGGTTTCCCACATTAAGACAAAGTTATTTTAATAGTTTAAGACAATATTGGTTGTATACTTTAGTGCTATTTTTGGTTTTAGTGATCTATGTGTATTCGGTTTTGTTAATGTTAAAACAAAAAAGATATACAGTTTTACAGAATGATTTTATTAATAATATGACACATGAGTTTAAAACACCATTAGCATCAATATTAATAGCCTCTAATTATGCAAATTCGCAGAAGGAAATCAAAGAAAGTCCAAAATTATCTAAGTATATTGAGATAATCATAAAGCAAAGTCAGAAGTTAAATATGCATATAGAGCAAATATTGTCTTTAGCAAAAACGGATAGTCACAATATAGATTTGAATCGTACCAATGTTGATTTAAGTGAGATGTTTAAATTAATAAAAGAAAATATAAGTCTAAAATATTCAAAAAAGGTTTCGTTTGTACTGCTTTTTCCTAAAAATTATCTAATCAACGCAGATGAATTTCATTTTTATAACATTTTGTATAATATTGTAGATAATGCAATTAAGTATGCTAAAGAAAATCCAGAAGTAACTGTAATGGTAAATGAAAATAAAAAGTATGTAGATTTATCAATTACAGATAACGGAGCAGGTGTTTCAGATAAAGATTTGCCTTTTATTTTTGATAAATTTTATAGAGTTGAAAGAAAGGATAGTAAAGAAATAGAAGGTTTCGGTATTGGACTAGCCTATGTGAAAAAAATTTGTCAATTGCATAATTGGAAAATAAGTGCAAGTTCCACATCTTCGGGTTTAACAATTTTAATTCAAATTCCAAAAACAGACATTTATGAGTAAGAAGCGAATTTTATATGTAGAAGATGATGAAACATTGGCTTTTTTAACCGCTGATAATTTAGAACAACATTTTGAAGTAATTCATTGTAATAATGGAGCTGCTGCGTTTCAAAAATTTTGCGATGAAGATTTTGATTTATGTGTGCTAGATATTATGTTGCCAGACATGGACGGATTTGAAATAGCAACCGAAATTAGAAAGCGAAACGAAGAAGTTCCTATAATTTTTCTTTCTGCCAAAACAATGAAAGAAGATAGGATAAAAGGACTCCGATTGGGGGCTGATGATTATCTAGTAAAACCCTACTCTATAGAAGAATTGATTTTGAAAATTGAAATTTTTCTAAATAGGAGTCACAAAGTAGTAGAAAAATCAAATAAAACATATATTATTGGTTCTTTTGAATTTGAGTATGAAAATTATTTTCTAAAAAGTAATAAAAAAGAAATTACACTCACAGAAAGAGAAGCTGCATTACTAAAATTGTTTTTAGATAACACTAATACTGTTCTAAAAAGAGAAAAAATACTCACTTCATTATGGGGAAATGATGATTATTTCTCTGGAAGAAGTCTAGATGTTTTTATTTCTCGATTACGCAAAATTCTAAAAGAAGAAACAAATGTTAAAATTGAAAATATTCCTAGAGTAGGGTTTAAAATGGTTATCGATTAATTAGCATAGCTTAACATGTATTCTTCTAAAGCTTTTAGCTCTTCATCGGTCATTTGCTTTGTTATTGATAAATTCGTTTTCATAATTTCATATTGTGAAGGATCAACTATAGGGTCGCTTTCCTCTTTAAGAAAAGAAACAATACTAGAATTTGAAGATCGATACAAATCGGCAATTTCTTTGATGCTTGGGCCAATTATTTTGGTTTCTGGGTTATGACAAGCAACGCATGTGCCTTTCCCTTCAAATAGTTTTTTTCCTTCTTCTATTTTTGAGTTTGAAGATTTTTTTGAATCTGAAATAGTTTCATTTGTTGCAGGTTTTCCAAAATTTTCTTCTTCTTTTTTTTGACCACAATTAAGGAGTAGTAAAAATGTTAAAACGCCTAGACCAATTGTTGTTTTTTTCATGATTAGTAGATATTTTTTTTAATGTTGATCAAAGATAAAAGCAATTTTAAAAATAAAATGTGATTTTTATCAGTTTTCAAAAAATCAAAAATTGTTAATAACATTTGTTAATAACATTTTGAAAATGGTATTGTTTACTTAACTTTGTCATTATGAAGTTAGATAAATACATATCCGATTTATTATATCGTTATCAGTGTGTTACTGTTCCTGGTTTTGGTGCGTTTGTAACAGAAAATCAGTCTGCACAGATAAGTGGTAGTGCTTGCACGTTTATTCCTCCAAGGAAGGCAATTTTTTTTAATGTAAATATTAAAAATAATGATGGTTTGTTAGCGAATCACATTTCCTTACAAGAAAATATATCCTATGATGAGGCTGTTGAAAAAATTAATGCTCAAGTTAATGTTTGGATGGATGCTATTTATAAAAAAGATAGGCTGGTTTTAAATAATATTGGCGATCTTTTTATTAACTCAGATCACAAATGGATTTTTGAGCCTTCAACTACTGTCAATTACTTGGTTTCTTCTTTTGGTTTAAATAGTTTTGTAATTCCAGAGATGAAGCGTGAGGTTGTCAAAGAGCAGGTGGTGGTTTTAGAACCAAAAGCACCTGTTGTTTTGGTTCCACAAAGGAAAAAGAATTATGCTTTCTTGAAATATGCAGCAGCAATAACGTTACTTTTGGGGGCTGGTTCGGCTGCATATAAAATTCAACATGATCAGCAAGTAGAAATTGATACATTTTTAGTAAAAAAAGTGGTGCAAAGAAAAGTACAGAGTACGATTCAAGAAGCAACTTTTTTTATTGAGTCTCCGATTGATCCAGTAGAGCTTATTGTTAAGGAAGAAAAGACGGCTCCTTTTCATTTGATAGCAGGGGCTTTTAGGAGTGAAGAAAATGCTAAAAAAGCATTGAAAATTTTGCAAGAAGAGGGCTATCCTGCTCATATTTTAAAGTTGAATAGTAATGGTTTAATTCCTGTAGCATATTCAAGTTTTAAAACTGAAGCAGAAGCAGAAATAGAAAAAAATAGATTATTAAAAGAAGATAAGGCAGATTGCTGGATCCTAATAGAGTAAAAAAAATCCCTTTTTGGGATTTTTTTATATCCAATTCTCAATAGCTTGTTATCTTTGCAAAAAAAACAACAACAATGCATACAAAATATCCTTCTGAGTCGGTTACTACTTTAACAGACTTAGTGTTACCAGGGGAAACAAATCCTCTAAATAATCTTTTTGGTGGAGAACTATTAGCAAGAATGGATCGAGCTGCAAGTATTACAGCGAGAAGGCATTCAAGAAGAATCTGTGTGACAGCTTCGGTAAATCACGTAGCTTTTAATAGAGCAATTCCATTAGGGAGTGTTGTTACTGTTGAATCTAAAGTGTCTAGAACATTTAATACTTCAATGGAAATTTTTATAGATGTTTGGATAGAAGATAGAGAATCTGGAGTAAAAAATAAAGCAAATGAAGCAATTTATACTTTTGTTGCAGTTGATGAAACAGGAAGACCAGTTCAAGTTGCTCCAGTTGAACCACAAACGCAACTTGAAAAAGAAAGATATGAAGCTGCTTTAAGAAGAAAGCAATTGAGTTTGGTATTGGCTGGAAAAATGAAGCCAAGTGAAGCAACAGAATTAAAAGCTTTATTTAGTTAGAAAAAAGCAACTGTCAGGATTTTTTATCCTGACAGTTTTTGTTTTAAGCAGAAAAGAATGTTTCTAATTCTTTTAAGGTTTCTGTAGAAGGAACAAGATCTTTAACGATATTGCCTTTTTCTAGAACGACTATCCTGTCTGAAACTTCAACGGTGTGTTGCAAGTCATGACTAGAAACTAAAACTGTAGTGTTTTTGTCTTCTGCTAAAGATTTTATTATCTTTTTTAATCGAATTTGTGTTGTTGGATCAAGGTTGGCAAAAGGTTCGTCTAGAATAACAACTTCTGGATTGCCAATTAAAGCACCAATAATCCCAGCTTTTTTCGCATTACCTTTAGAAAGATCTCTAAGATATTTTTTGTTGTTTAAAATTTCTCCATTAAAGAAATCTTCATACTTTTTTAAGAAATTATCCACATCGGCTTTGTTCCATCCTCTAAGTTCACCAATGAAATAAAAATATTCTTCTGGAGTTAGATAGCCAATAAGAAAACTTTCGTCAATGAAAGAACTTGTGAAAGTTTTCCATGCTTCACTAGTGTTTATTTGTATTGTGTTAGATGTTATTTTTCCGTTAGTAGGTTGGATTAGGTCTAGAAGTAAACTAAAAAAAGTAGTTTTACCAGCACCGTTGTTTCCAACAAGGCCAAAGCTTTGTCCTTTAGGTATTTCTAAATTTTCTATATTTAAAACGGTTACTCCGTTATAGGATTTCTGAAGGTTTGAAACGTGTATCATTTTTATGTAATTCTAAAGTTAGAGAAAATGCAATTAATAAGTGTATATTATTTTTTTTGTTTATAAGCTTCAAGAGTAGCATATTTTTCTTTTTTGTAAATAGCTTCAATAGCTTTGAAAACTCTGTTTTTAAAAGCGAATCCTAATATCCCAGTAAGTGCTACAAAAAGGTAGCCATATTGCCAGCCTAAAGTATAGTGACCAATTGCGTAAACAACCATTGGTAGTAGAAGTTTTGGTAATGAAATTAAAAGCGTCTTTAAATTGAAGGCTTTCTTGTCTCCGAATGCGTTTTTGTTTGATGTTAAATCAATTGGTGTTTTAATATATGCACCACCAAGGAGTACTAGATGGGAGCTAACGCCAATGTTGAAAATGGCACCAACAATTATTGCAAAATAGACTTCCCAGCCAAAATATAAATAGAAGGAAGCAAGAAGTGTAGAAATAATTGTTCCAATGACCATTAACCACCATTTTGAAGATAAATAATCCCTATAAGTGATGTTTTGAGTCATCATTAAAGGGTAGTAAGAACTGTCCCAGCTAGGTACAAACTGCCCGAAGTTTAAAAGAAAGCCACCGGAAACAAAAATACCTGCAAATATTTTCCAAACAGGAGCACTATAGGCTTCTATTGAATTGGTAAAGAAGAGTAAACCGTAAAACAAGAACATTATACTCATTATTAATGTAGATTTGGCTCTTTTGTTTCTTTTTAAAAGGCGAATGTCATTTTTTAAGAATGTGCCTAAACTTCCCAATTGATCTAGCCAAGTAAGATTTTCTGTTGTAGCGTTGTCTTGTTTTAAAGATAAACCTGCGTCTAAATATAGATTTGATTTAAAAAAATTAAAAGTTAAAAAATATAAGCCAGAAAGTATTAACAATGGAGTAATAAAAGTGAAAGGCAGTTTGTAAAAGCTATTAAAGGCAATATGTGTATATTGAGTAATGTCAAAAATAGAATAGTATTGGAGCAGTCCCAGTGTTGCAAAAACACCAACTACAGCATAAAAAACATTGTCCTTTTTGTCTATTAATATTGCGATAAAATTATTGCAATATATAGTGAGTAAGATACTAAATCCCCACAATAGCGTGTTAAGTGGGGTGAATCCTTTTGTTATTAAGACGATAGTGAATGGTATAAAGAAAAACCAGTGAATAAAATTAAAGAATGAAAGAATAGTTTTGTTTAATGTGTAATGGACAATGCTGTTTTTTTTGATGTTTTGATTCAAAAAAGGGCGAATAGTTAGTGAAGGCATCTTTTGGAAAAAGAAACGAATGAGTAAATCCATAACTAGATAGTAAATTATGAACTTATTAATTGTTGGAAATGGGTCTAATCCAGCTTTTTCCAATATAAAATAGGACCCAATACCTAAACCTATAAAGGTTGCAATCATGTATATTGCGGCAAAAGCCATTATAATTTTTATAGCTAAATTAGAAGAGAAAGAAGAAGATCTGAAAAAAGCTTTCCATTCTAATGTAATGAATTGTTTAATCATGGTTATGGTTTTGTTAGTTTATTATAAGTAGCAATTAGGGTAAAAATGTTACGATAAATTTGGAATAACTTGTTTTGACTGATGTTGATTTAAGCTTTCTTTTGAATAAGGAGTAATATTTTGGGTGTTTTTGTAAAAAGAATGCCTCGTGATAAATCATGAGGCATTTTTGGATTGAATAATTTGCTAAAGATTATCTGTTTACACAATGAATGTTGTAGTAGTTAAGTTCTCTTTCGCAATCAAGATCTCCTTCAGAACATACTGGTGGTTCCGGAGGGCAGATTGCGTAAATTATTTTTCCGCCTCCAATAATTGCTTTTTTGTTTTCTTTACTTAATTCTTGTGTTCCTTTTAAATTTGATAATTTTTTCATAACTTTAATGTTTTAGTTAAAATTGAATAGAATCAAATTTAATATTTTGTTTTGTAATATAAAACTTCGAAAATAATAAATAAATGTTAAAAAACTTACATCTAAAAATAAACACTCCAAGTGCTGTTGTTTGTTTTAGAAACAATTTTATTTTTTATTGGAAAAAAGTTGCGGAAACAAAAAGAAGTAGTATATTTGCACTCGCAATAAGGAGGTGAACTTCTTTTCAGTTTATTGAGAAATTGAATAATTATAATTTATTTATAATTGCTACCAAAATATATTTGCTTGAGTGGTGGAATTGGTAGACACGCTGGACTTAAAATCCAGTGGATAGTAATATCCGTGCGGGTTCAAGTCCCGCCTTGAGTACAAAAGCTTCAGATATAGTTTGAAGCTTTTTTTATTTCTATTGTTTTCTTTAGATTTCTGTTTTGCTGATAAATTTGGATCAAGTCCAAAACCTGTGGATTTGATAAATTACGCATATAAATTTGTAAGCCTAAAAAGAAAGAATTCTATGTTTCTTACCCCTCTAAATTTACTTCTAAAAGCTTTTATTTTAGCTTGAGCCACTTTTTGACTTGATCCGTTTTGTTTAATTTTGAGAAGTTTACTTTTGGAACTTTCTGTAAAACAATTTAAAAAGTTATCTATTTTTTTTGTCATAATCATGAGAGGTTTATTTTTATAAATTTTTTTATTATCTATTAGGTTAATTTAACTTTTGTTTAACTTTTATTTAACGTATTTTCCCTTTAGTTATGGTTCTATGTTTCATAAATTAGCAATTACAAACAAACAAATAAACTAAAACATTAATCTTATGAATTCACATTTTTCCCCTTAAATACTTTTTTTTACAATATTTTTTAAATGGATAAGATTGGCAAACGTCAGTTTTATCATCTGTTGTTGTCTTATTTTTTTTAAGACTATAATGTATTGTTTTGGTGTGTTTCGTCGCTTTTTTTGAAACATGCTCAGAATTACTATTGCTTAAAAATAAAGTAGCATTCCCACTAGATAATACATAGTTTTTATTAATTGGTCTTGATAAGAAACAAGACTAAAATAATTGTATATGCCCATATATTAATTAAAGAATTGTTATAAAGTAAAATTGAGTAACACTGAACAGCTATGAGTAATAAGAACATAACATGTACTAGAGATTATCTGCTAAATATACCTCAAATGCTATCTGGAGGTATGTCGGAGAATTGGTTATTAAAGGAGTTGGGTGATGTTCATTGGAGTATGATTGCAGATGCGCTAGATTCTAAATCTGATGAGATTATAGATAGCAATGGAGAACGTTTATACGCTAGTTTCGTTAGACTGCAATGGAGTCTGAATTCAAGATGCTTATATGATTTTAATGAAAACGAAAAAGTTCAATTAAAAGGAGATTTAGCATTATATGGTAATAAGATGTTTTTTAGTGAAGATGTATTATTGGGAGACAATAAGGAAATTAAAGCAAACTTAATGTCTGTTTTTTCAAGTAGAAAATCAGGAAATAATCAGCAACTATTGAAAGGAAAACCTCTTAATGTAAAAAATATAAAAACGATTGTTTATCAAGATCTACCCGATTTTGCGAGTGCCTTTTTTAATCTAAAGGGAACTCTTTTCTCAAAAGTAAACAATAATGATAATAAAAAACAGTTTGAAACAGTTGGACATTGTTTCGATTTAGAAGAGAAATGTGGTTTTACGAAGCCTTATGATATAGATCCATATGATGACATTAATGGAGTAGGTTTATTATATTTTGCATCTTATCCAAAAATAAGTGATAAATGTGAGCGATATTATTTTCAAGAAAATTATGAAAGAATAGATAAAGAAGATTTCAATTGGGCAGAAATTGCGTATTCCTTAGCTAGAGATATTCATTATTATGGAAACGCAAATGTTAACGATGAACTTTTATATGTTTTAGAAAATTATTTTATTGAAGAGTCTAACACAATAAAATTAGTATCGTCTTTATATAGAAAGAAAGATAATAAACTAATTGCTAAAATTTTTACAGTTAAAAGAATAGTATTCCCTATAGTCAAAAAAGAACTTTACATTGAAAAGAGGAAAAATAAAGATATTTCTATAACTATTGATGATAGTACAATGGAGATTGATAATGTAACTATTGATAAAAAAACATTAGATAGTTTATTGATTGCTTTTTTTTCAAAAATGTTTTCCAATCAAGTTTTTACTACAAAATCTGATCTTAGATCTTTAGGAATAGAATCCATTGTATTTCTTGAGCTAGCAGAGTTTTTAAACGTCAACCATAATTTATCTGTAAATCCAAGCGACTTTTATGGGTTATACACCATTGATCAAATTTCAAATAAATTTGTTAAAGGAGTAAATATATTAGATTCTCAGTCTGCTATTTTAAATGATGATGAATTTAAAAAGAACCAAAGTGAAGAGGATATAGCAATTATTGGTGTAGCCTTTAAACTTCCAGGTGGTATCGAAACTAAAGAGGCATTTTGGAATATTCTTAAAGAAGGGAAAAATGTTATTCAAGAATTGCCATTTAATAGATGGAAATGGAGTGAAGACATTGATGTAAATAATGAACATAAAGGAATCAATTTTGGAGGTTTCATGGAAGATGTTACATTATTTGATGCTGACTTTTTTAATATAAGTCCTCTTGAAGCAGAAACTATGGATCCTCAACAGAGAAAGCTATTAGAAATTTGCTGGCATTGTTTAGAAGATGCTGGAATTACGAATGATCAATTAAGAGGTAGCAATACAGGTGTTTTTGTTGGAGCAAGTGGTTCAGATTATTCTAAATATTTTGATAATGAAAATAGTGTTGCTCATGCTGGAGTAGGAATTTCTACTTCAGTTTTAGCTAATAGAATTTCTCATTTTTATGATTTAAAAGGGCCTAGTATACAGATAGATACTGCTTGTTCTAGTTCATTAGTGGCTTTACATCAGGCTGTTAGTTCTATAAAAAACAATGAATGCGAACAAGCTATCGTTTCAGGAGTAAATATAATGTTACATCCTTTTAATTCACAGGTATATTATAAAGCAGGAATGTTAAACAAAGAGGGGCTTTGTAGAACATTTGATAAAGATGCTGCTGGATATGTTCGAGGAGAAGGAATCATATCTTTATTCATAAAGCCACTATCAAAAGCCTTGCAAGATCAAGACATTCCTTATGCTGTAATTAAAGGTTCTGCAATTAATCATGGAGGATATGCAGGAGGAATTACGGTACCAAATCCAAATCAGCAATCTGCTTTAATTGAAAAAGCATTAGCAAATGCAAAAATAAAAGCTAAAGATGTAACTTTCGTTGAGGCACATGGAACAGGAACCAAATTAGGAGATCCTATAGAAATAAACGCTTTAAATAAGGTATTTAAAAGCACAAATAGCCTACATAGTTGTTTAATTGGTTCAGTGAAAACAAATATTGGGCATCTTGAAGCTGCTGCAGGACTTGCTGGATTAGTAAAAGTGTTGTTGTCATTTGAAAAAGAATCTATTCCTCCAATAGCTAATTTTAAAGAATTGAACCCACATATTAATTTATCAAATTCACCACTAATAATTAATCAACAGATTAGAAAATGGGAAGTGCCAAATGATGGTAAACGAATCGCTGGAATTAGTAGTTTTGGATCTGGAGGAACAAATGCTCATGTAATTCTTGAACAAATACCCAGTATAATACAGTCTAAAATTAGTTCAAGTGATAATTATCTTATATGTGTGTCTGGCAATACTAACAAGGCTTTGAATTCCAATATAGATAAATTATTAGAATGGTTAAATAATTACGAAACGGTTGATTTGCTCTCAATAAGTCATAATTTATTAGTGAGAAGAACACATCTCCCACATAGGGCCGCTTTTATAGTAAGCAATGTAGATGAATTGAAAAAATTATTGGTTAAAAAAACTAGTACTTCAGAATCAGGAAACGAATATTATTCAACTGATTATTATCAAACCAATTCACAACCATTATTTATTGAATGGTTTGAAAACTATTTAAATGGAATAAATAAATATTCTGATTTAGAAAAAAATCAGTTGGGAGGATTAGCAGAACTTTATGTAAGGGGATCAAGTATAAACTGGGAAAAAATGTTTAAAAATTTAACCCCAAAAAGAGAATCTCTCCCTTTTTATGAATTTGAAAAGAATTTTTTTTGGATTACATCAAATAATAATCAAACCAAAGGAGAGAAAAATAGAAACACTTTTATACATGATAATTATTCCCAATATAATTTACAAGCATTTGTGAGTAATTTTTCTGGGGAAGAGTTTTTCTTTAAAGAACACAAAATTGAAGAGAAGTCAATTCTTCCCGGAGTTGCCTATTTAGAAATGATTAGATATTGTATTGATCAATCTTTTCCAGAGAAGACAAAATCTATCAGAATAAACGAGTTAATTTGGAAAAACCCGATTACAAACAATGAGCTATATCAAATTTATACAGAAATAAAAGTAGAGGAAGAAGATAAGGTAGTTTGTAATATAATAAATAAGCTAAATAATCAAGAATATTGTTCGGCAGAGATTAGTTTTAGCCAAAAGGCAAAAAAAGATAAACGAGATATAGAAGTTTTACAATCTCAATATGGAGAAGATGTATCTCCAGACATGATTTATGGTAGAATGAACCAGATAGGCTATCATTATGGAAACAGCTTTAGAACTATAAAAAAACTTTCACTTAGGGAAAATGAGGCAATAGGTATTCTTAAATCGAGTAAATCTGGACAAACTAAATCAGAAGAGCTTGATATTCAAATTCTTGATGGAGCTTTGCAAATAGCCATGTATGCCTTTTTTATTTCAAAAGAAAACTCTAAAACAGTTTATCCATTTTATATCGAATCATTTAGAATTAATGAGTCATTATTAGACTCGGAGGAAGATCTATATGTATATACATACAAGCAAGACGATAAGATACAAATTGAGATAATAAACCAACAAGGAGATATTTGTTATGAGTTTCATAATATGATTTTTAAATCTCAAGAGCACACAAGTAGTAAAGAAGTAAAATTATATGCTCCAGGAAAAAGGGTTCTTCTAGAATTAAATACAAAGCAAACTATAAAGAGTAGAGTTATCATAGGATATGGAGAACACGAATTTTTGACAGAGTTAAATTCTTTAGTAATTAATGATGAGATTGAAACATCAATTTTTACACTTAAACCAGAAACTGATATAAAAAACGTCTATAAAGTAGTTAAATCTTTAGTTGCATTACTTAGAGAAATAATAAGAAGTAAAGCAGAAAAAACAATCTTTTTCCTTTATAAAAACGAAATAGGAATTAATTATTCCAATGTGTTTAGTGGTGTATTTAGTTGCTTGTGTCAAGAATATGAAAACATATCCTTTCAAATTGTAGCCATTGAAAATTGTAGAGAAACGTATTCAGAGATAATAGAAAACCTTACTAAAAGCTTCCATAGATCTAATAAGAAAATTGTATTGGATAATGGGAAAATGTATGGTTTTAAATGGAAGGAAATTACTAATCAATTACTGATGCCTTGGAAAGATAGAGGGGTTTATTTGATTACTGGGGGAGCAGGTAAGATTGGCAAACATTTTGGAGAAATAATAGCATCTAAAGTCATCTCTCCAACAATTATATTTATAGGTAGATCAAGATATGATGAAATAAAGGAAGAACAAATAAAAGGTTTAATAGAATTAGGAGCGCAAGCAGAGTATAAATCATTAGATATAGGTGATGCAAAACAATTGCTTGAAACGAAAAACTACATTCTTTCAAAATTTGGTCAAATTAATGGCATTATACATGCAGCAGGAGTAAATCAAGATGAATTATTTTATAATATAAAAGAAGAATCCATCGAAAGAGTTCTACATCCAAAAGTAGCGGGTACTATTAATTTAGATACTGTTTTTAAAGAAGAAAAAATAGATTTTATGATGTTGTTTTCTTCAATTATTTCAGTAATTGGGAATACAGGTCAAACATCTTATGCTGCTGCTAATGGATTTATTGATGATTTTGCAATATACCGAAATCAATTAGTTGAAAAAAAACAGCGATTTGGAAAAACAGTAGCCATTAACTGGCCTTATTGGATTGATGGAGGAATGAAAATGCCACTAGAAATTCAAAATGAAATTCAGAATAGGTATGGTTTAATCCCTCTTAAAACTGATAAAGCTACAGGAATTATAGATGAAGTTTTATCAGGAAATGAAAGTCAAGTAATGGTTGCAGTAGGAAATCATGATAAATTTTTAGCTATAATTAATGGAGCTGAAAAAAAGGTATCAATACAACCAAAAGAAGGGATAGAAGCGATTAATGTTTCAGCGATTATCAAAAAAGTAATTGGTAAGGTAATTAAAAAAGAATCAGAAGAACTTAATGAGTTAACCCCATTTGATCAGATGGGAATTGATTCTATAATACAAATGAATATTCTAAAAGAGCTTAGTAAAACTTTTGGGGAACTATCAAAAACATTACTTTTTGAATATGTAAATATAAAAGAGTTGTCGGAATACATGATGAATTCCAATAAACCGATAAATCTAGAAACTTTAAAAAAAGAACCAATAATAAAAGGAGAGGCTCTCTCATCATTTAAATATCCGACAGGAAAAGTAGCTGCTTTTAAAGTAAAACAAGAACCTTTTTATTCAAAAATAGAACCTGAGGATATTGCTATTATTGGTTTTAGTGGTAGATTTCCAAAATCTGATTCTGTAGCAGTTTTTTGGGATAATTTACAAAAAGGGAGGGATTGTATATCATTAATGTCAGATTTTAGAGAAGTTCCAAAAAATAAACAATACTATGGCGGTTTTATAGATGACATTGATAAATTCGATGCATCTTTATTTAGAATTGAAAATAAAGATGTTGTTCAATTAACTCCAGAAGAACGATTGTTTTTAGAGATTGCTTGGGAAACCCTTCAAGATGCGGGCTATAATGAAGAGCGATTAAAAGATATTCAAGACAAAACAAATCAAGGAATTGGCGTTTTTGTTGGATCTATGTATGATCAATATGGAAGCCATTCTCAATCCGAAACAGGTAGATTGGCTACTAACTGGAGTAATTGGCAAATTGCAAATAGAACTTCACATTTTTTTAATTTTATAGGACCAAGTCTGTTAATTAATACAGCTTGTTCTAGTGCTTTTTCTGCAATACATACCGCTTGTGAAAGTATTTTGACAGGCAATAGTAGCATGGCATTAGTGGGTGCGGTTAATTTAACATTAGATCATACTAAGTTTTCTGCTTTAGAAAATGCTTCTTACTTAGAAAAAGGAACTAAAAGTAAAAGTTTTGGTGAGGGAACGGGGTATTTACCCGGAGAAGGAGTAGGGGCAATACTTCTCAAACCTTTATCAAAAGCGATAGAGGATCATGATCGAATTGATGGAATCATCAAAAGTACAACAATTAATCATTCAGGAGGTAGACTTAAATATACAACACCCGACCCGAGCTTGCAAGCAAAGTTGATTGAAAAAAGTTTACAAAAAGCGCAAGTTAAAAAATCAGATATAGGGTATATAGAATGTGCCGCAAATGGATCAGAATTAGGCGACCCAATAGAGATTGCCGCTTTGAAATCAGTTTTTAATAAAGAGCAGTCAATAAGTAAAATTGTTCTAGGAGCAGTTAAAGCTAATATTGGTCATTTAGAAGCAGTTTCTGGGATCTCTCAAATAATAAAAGTTTTGTTACAATTTAGACATAATACTTTAGTTCCCTCAATTAATTCTAATCCTTTAAACAAAGCTATATCTCTAAAAGAAACACCATTTAAAATTCAAAATCATACAGAGGTTTGGCCAGATAGTCTTTCAAAAATGAGTATGATAAATTCTTTTGGGGCTGGAGGTTCTTATGCCAATATAATTTTAGATAGAGCAGAAACAAATAATAGTCATGGAAATCAAAACATAGATTTAAACTATTTTATTTTTTCTGCACATAGTAAAAACAGTTTACAGAATTATTTAAAAAAGATAAAAACCTACCTGTTGAATGAAGATATTGATTTACCGTCTTTATCAGCAACACTCATTAAAATTAGTAGAGATTTATCTTTTAAAGTGGGAATTCAAGCAGAAAGCAAATCTATTTTAATAAAAAAAATAACGTGGTTCTTAGAAAATTTTAGCGATTCCAATCAAGATGAAATTTATTATTCTAAATCCATGAAAATAAAAGAAAACAACTATCAAGATTCTTTATTAGTTAGATGGATTAAGGATGGTGTTGTGTCAGAAGAACTGAAGAAAGCAGCTGTTTTAATTCCTCCTATTTCTTTACCTACATATGCATTTGAACATGAAGATTCTTATCCTATTCAGGTTAAAGATAAGAAAGGGCAAAAAGAGCAAAAAGACGATTGGGATAATATTTACCAAACAATCTTATCTAGTGAATTGAAAGAAGAAGAATTCAAACTTTTATTGAACCATTAAATGAAAATCATGATTCCAGAAACCCAATTATATAACCAAATTAAGAATAAGGAAATATCTAAACATGAAGCTATTGCTAATATGAAATTCTGGAAAGATCGTGAAGATGATTTTTCTTATGATTATAGCGAGTCGTATCTTAAAGATCATAAGGTTTTTGGGAAACATGTCTTACTAGGAGTAACTCACCCTAGTATTATGATAGATTATTTGTTTTCTATTTATCCAATGAATAATGTTTGTAATCTTTCGGATATTTCATTTATAGAACCAGTGATTATAGAACCAAATGAATCAGTAAAAGTAAAGATTTTATCAACTCCTCTAGCTAATAAATTAGAAGCAATATATACATCAGAATCAGACCAAGATTGGAAATTAACAGCTAAAGGAACATGGAAAGAGATTAACGATTTTACTGAGGGAAAAATCACAATTCCAGAAACGGAAATATATGAAGATTTGCATAAATATTATTTTAAGAACCCTTCCTCTTTTGTACAATTAGGGGAATCATACCATACTTTTGATAAAATATTTGTTCATGAAGGAGACATTTATGCTAAAATTAAAATTGATGCAGAGATAGAAAGCCGAGAATATATACATCATCCTTTAATTTCTAATAGCATTTTCCTAACCATCCTACCACAATTAAAATTAAATGAAGACCATGAAGGTTTTTTACCTTTTGGGATTGGCAGTTTAACTGTGAAAAAGGGAATTGTAAAAAAAGAATGTTGGATAAAAGTTCGATTACTAAAAAATAATGAAGAATTAATACTTTTTGATGCTGAGGTTTTTTCAGAATCTGGAGAGGTTGCTGCAATCTATAAAAAGTGTGCATTGAAGCGATTACGTAATAAAGATTTATTCGAAAATAAGGCACACCTTCCTGGTATAGTAGATAGCATCCAAGTTTATGTAAGTAGTAAAATAGGAAGACGTGATTTGGAATTGAAAGATCAGGAATCATTAAAGAGTATTAATGTATTTGATTTTCTTTCACAATTAGAGCTAGATCGTTTAATAAAAAGTATTTCTGACGAGATTAATATCGAGCTGTCTTCACAATTATTTTTTGAATATAATACCCTCGATAAATTTAGTCACTATCTATATGAAGTACACGGAAATGAAATTACTAAATTTTTAAAAGAAGAAAAAGAAGAAATTCCAAAAATAGTAAAATTGGAGACAATAGAGTCTCAATCTCTTTCTACGGATTATATAGAAGAATACCTACAAATAAAGTTACAACAGGTAACCAAAAAAGACAAAAAATTTAATAAGAAGAATAACCTTATGGATATTGGGTTGTCTTCTGCTCAGCTTATTAATTTAACAAATATTATTGAAAATGAAGTAGGAATAAAATTAGAAGCTACTTTATTATTTGAATATCCCAACATCTTAGAGTTGTCAAAATATTTCTTTCAGGAAAACTTCAATGCATTTTCAAAGTTAATAGGTGAAAAACATGAAAGACTAGAACAGGAAGCGATACCAAAAAAGCAGTTTTCAAATCAAATTAAAGAATCTTATAAGGAAAACACCATCAATGATGTTAACGAAGATGATATAGCAATTATTGGGATGCATGGACGTTTTGCTAATTCTGAAAACCTAGAGGAATTTTGGAATCATTTGGTAAATCAGACAGATCTGATGAGTGAAATACCTATTGATCATTGGGATTATAGACCTTGGTTTGCAGCATCACAAGAGAAAGATAAAATTTATAGTAAATGGGGTAGTTTTATTAATAATGTAGCAGAATTTGATGCAGAATTTTTTAATATATCTCCGAGAGAAGCAGAATGGATAGATCCACAATTAAGACTTCTTTTGCAAAGCATATATCATACAGCAGAAAATGCGGGTTACGCTAATAAATTTAAAGGTACTAATACAGGTGTTTTTGTTGGTGCTTGTTTTCATGATTATTTAGACAAAATTGCAGAATTGAATTTGCCAGTAGATCCCTATGTTGGAACTGGAAATGTACAAACGGTTCTAGCGAATAGAGTTTCCTTTACATATAACCTTAATGGGCCAAGTATATCAGTAGATACAGCTTGCTCTTCTTCATTAGTAGCCTTACATCAAGCTTGCCAAGCAATAAAAAATAATGAATGTAAAATGGCTTTTGTAGGAGGGGTCAATCTCTTACTTTCTTCATGGCACTATCGCTATTTTTGTAGTATTGGAGCATTATCTCCCACAGGTAGATGTCATACTTTTGATGCTAAAGCAGATGGTTATACTCCAGGAGAATGTGTTGCTAGTATATTAATTAAACCTCTTAAAGAAGCTCTCAAAGATGGAGATACCATTCATGCAATTGTAAAGGGGACTGCGTCTTTACATGGGGGATATACACCTTCACTTACAGCTCCAAGTATATCGGGAGAAGAAAATGTAATTGTCAAAGCATGGGAGGCATCAGGAATTTCTCCCCAAACAATATCTTATATAGAAGCACATGGAACAGGAACAAAATTAGGAGACCCTATCGAAGTAAAAGCTTTAAAAAAAGCATTTTATAAATACACAGATGAGGAAGAATTTTGCACGATTGGGTCTGCTAAAGGGAATATTGGACACGCAGAAGGAGCAGCAGGAATTGCAGGGCTTATCAAAGTTGTTCTACAGATGAAAAATAAAACAATACCAGCTTTGCCAGCATTAGAGAATATTAATCCAATGCTTGAGTTACAAAATTCTGCATTGCGTATTAATAAAAAAAATGAATTTTGGAAAGTTTCAGATGGCACACCTCGTAGAGCTGGTATTAGCTCATTTGGTTTTTCAGGAGCTTATGCACATACTGTCATAGAAGAGTATAATTTAGAAAAAAATGAATTACTAGAGAGTTATAAGCCAGTGTGTATTATTCTTTCGGCAAGGGGAAAAGATCAGTTGGTAAAAAAGATTGAAAACCTATACTATTATTTAAAGACTCATAAAGAAATTTCTCTTTATGATATAGCTTATACGTTGCAAGAAGGGCGTGAACAAATGGAGTTTCGTACAGGGTTTGTTTCTAGCTCAATACCAGAAACAATAAAATATTTAGGTGAATTGTTAAAAGAGTTTAATGAAAATAGCTATACCTTAATTACCGATGAAATTTTCAATATTGAGGCACCAATAAAGTATTCATTAGATCAATTACTTAAAAAATGGTTAGATGGAGCTACAATAGAGTGGAAAAGTTTATACAAGTCAAATCCAAGAATTATTGATCTTCCGGGATATCCTTTTCAGAGAAAAAAATACTGGATAAAAGAGGCAATAACTATAAATGATGAAAGTGTTTCAATGAGAGACACAACTTTTTTGAAACCTATTGGAGATAATGAGTTTAAACTGATATTTCAAAAAGAAGATTTTTTTATATCAGATCATAAGGTAAATGGCAAAGCATGTGTGCCTGCAGTTATATTTGTTGATTTGATATTGAGGTTGTTAGGTGATTTGGGAGATGTGGAGTTAGAAGAAATTATATGGATTAAACCTATTACAGAGGATTTAATAGGAACCGATTTAAGGATAAAAATAGAAGAAACTACTGTAAGAGGTAGCCAAAAATTTGTTTTTAAAGACATAGAAAATACGATTTTTTGTAAAGGGAGTATTTTTATTGGTTCTTCTAAGTTGGAACTTCCTCTTGATATGAGTACCAGTACCAAAGAAGCCTTCAAAGGTCTGCCAAAATGGAACAAGAATAGTATTTATAATTTTTTTAATACTTCGGGACTTAATTACGGGAGTACTCATCAAGGTCTTCATGAAGTTTTTATTGATGATGAAAAAATAAAGGCAATAATTAAACTACCTAAAGAACTAAAAAACACAAAAAATAATTTTAAACTACATCCAGGTATAGCTGACCCGATTTTGCAAGCTACTGTAATTTTATTAAATCAGCATCAAATTTTTGACCCGAAAAAGCATAAAACTCCTATGCCTTATTCTGTTTTGAAAATCAGTGGGAATACTGATTTACCAGAGGTTGTAGAAATAGAGCTATCTATTCATTATAAAACGCAAAATGCTTCAGGGCTTTCTCCAGAAATAAATATTTATGTATTTGATGAGAATAAAAAGTTATTGATGGTATGGCTAGGATTAAGAGTATATATATTAGAAAAATCGGAAGAAAAAATAAATTGGAAAACAATATCTTTTGAAGAGAAAAAAGAGGATATAAAAGAACCTGTTTTAGACTTTCAATCTAGGGTTATAGTAGGAATTGACTGTCCGTCAATATTGAACAATGTAAAGAAAAAAAATCCCGAGATAGATACCTTTAAGATTACTACTAACAAATGTCTTTCTGCCAATTTTTCTCAAGTAGCCTTAGAGCTTTTTCAAATTTTAAAGGAAAAATATGCAGTTAATGTTGAAGGAGAGACTCTTTTTCAAATTGTCACTTTAACTTCAGAGGAAGCACATTTAATTTTAAGTCTAAGCGGATTACTGAAAACAGTACATCAGGAAAATCCAGATTACTATTTTCAAATTTTAATTTTAGAAGAATCTTCTCAATTAGAACAAATAAATTACTCTGATGTTCGTTCGCATGGAGTCGAAATAATGGAATATAGAAATGGAAAACAATTCCAAGAAAAGATAATCAATTTGCCAGAATTAGCTTTGGATAACCAAAAAGTATGGAAAAAAAATGGTGGATATCTAATTACAGGAGGCTCAGGAGAAATAGCCAAACTACTAATGGAAAATATTTTGATTCAAGAACCTCAAGCGTCAATTTTTTTAGTAGGAAGGCGTCCTAAGGAAAGGGTTAGTTGGTTAAATAATTGGATTCAAAAAGGCTATAATGTAGTTTATTTTAGTGATGATTTAGCAAATCTTGATTCTCTTTTAGCAATTATAAATAACATCCTAAATACCTGTGGAAAAATAAATGGAGTAATACATGCTGCAGGAATTACCAAAGATAATTTTTTAATAAACAAAACTGAAAAAGAATTTATAGATGTTCTAAAACCAAAGGTTTCAGGAATCAATATGTTAGATAAAGCTTTAGACCATGTACAAATTGATTTTTTATGTTTGTTTTCTTCAATTTCTGGGGCATTTGGTAATATAGGACAAGCTGATTATGCTGTGGCTAATTCATACCTGAATAGATTTGCTCAACACCGAAATCAAAAAGTTTTGGAAGGATTAAAATTCGGTAATACAATTTCGATTAACTGGCCTCTTTGGAAAGATGGAGGAATTAAAGTTTCTGAAAAAATAGAGGCTTTAATAGAAAGTAGGTTTGGTATACCAGCGTTACAAACAAATATAGCTATGACCATATTGGAAAAGGCTATACAAAGTAAAGAATCTATATTAATACCAGTATTTAATGGAGATGAGAAGGAAATTAAAAAAACAGAAGTAAACATTAATAATGAACAAATAGTTAGCAAACAACCGTTTATGCAGAATGAAAATAATGATATCAAACAAGAAACTATTCTATATTTTAAAGAGTTAATGGCAGATATTTTGAAATTAGAAGCACTAGAAATAGATGAAAAGTCTTCAATGGAAAAATATGGTATAGATTCAATTATGATTATGGAGCTAAATAGAAAACTAGAAAGTGTATATGGAAAGCTTCCAAAAACTCTGTTTTTTGAATATAAAAGAATTTGGGAACTAGTTGATTACTTTATTGAAAAGCATCCAGACAAGACAAGGTCTCTGATTGGAATTGAAAATAAAAAAATTGAAAACAAGAGTGTCAATTTAGGAAGCGATATTGGGATTCAATCAGAAAAAAATAGTGCTTTTGAACCTTTAGAAAGAGAAAAGAGTTTATCATCAGATATTGCAATTATCGGAATATCTGGAAAGTATCCTAAGGCTAAAAATTTAGAACAATTTTGGGAAAATTTATTGCAAGGACGCGATTGTATTTCTGAGATACCTGAGGATAGATGGAATCATTCTAAATATTATAATCCTCAAAAAGGTATAAAAGGAAAAACGTATAGTAAATGGGGTGGATTTATGGATGATATAGATTGTTTTGATCCCTTGTTTTTTGGAATCACTCCATTAGAAGCAGAATACATGGATCCACAAGAACGTCTTTTTTTAGAATGTGCTTATTCCACTTTAGAAGACGCAGGGTATACAAGAGAGCGATTAAAATCGGATTTAGATTTTGAAGCGGGTCCTAATATTGGAGTTTTTGCAGGTGTAATGTATGAAGAATATCAGTTGTATGGAGCGCAATTGTCTCAAGAAGGAGAAGTAAGAGCGCTAGGAGGAAGTCCTGCATCAATTGCTAATCGTGTGTCTCATTATTTTGATTTCCATGGTCCTAGTATGGCAGTTGACACCATGTGTTCCTCTGCTTTGACGGCTATTGATTTGGCTTGTAAAAGTTTGTTGAATGAAGATTGTGAGGCAGCATTAGCAGGAGCGGTAAATACATCTCTGCATCCTAATAAGTATATAATGTTAGCTCAAGGTAATTTTGTTTCATCAAAAGGGAAGTGCGAGAGTTTTGGAATTGGTGGAGAAGGATATGTTCCTGGAGAGGGAGTAGGTATAGTGATGCTTAAAAAATTAGATAAAGCAATAGATGCTGGAGATCAAATTTATGGTGTTATTAAATGTTCTGTTATAAATCATGGTGGTAGAACAAATGGCTATACAGTACCTAATCCACAAGCTCAAGCATCTGTAATAAAAAGAGCCATTAAAAAAGCGGGGGTAACACCAAACGATATTAGCTATGTTGAAGCACATGGAACAGGTACAGCATTAGGGGATCCTATAGAAATTGCAGGGCTTAATCGTGCATTTCAAGATAGAACAATACCTTGCCCTATTGGCTCAGTAAAATCAAATATAGGCCATTGCGAAAGCGCAGCAGGAATTAGTGGTTTGACTAAAATAATTTTACAACTTAAATATAAAAAGTTAGTCCCATCTCTACACTCAGCAATATTGAATCCAAATATTGATTTTTCGGATACATTTTTTTATGTACAGCAAGATGAACAGGATTGGCTGAATCCAACAAAAGAAATCAATGGAGAAATAATTGAGATTCCAAGAATTGCAGCAATATCATCTTTTGGAGCTGGAGGAGCTAATGCTCATATGATCATACAAGAATACATAAAACCTTCATCGGTACTAACTAAATTAGATGATTATCCAATTTTAATATCTGCAAAAACTAAAGAACAACTAACAAAAAAAGCATTTGAACTTTTAGCATTTGTTAAAAAAGAAAAAGAAAAAATAAGATTAGCTGATATTGCATTTACACTTCAAATTGGTCGAGAAGCAATGAAGTATAAAGTTGGATTTATCGCTAATTCATTAACTGTTTTAATCAATAAACTAATTGATATTGTAGAAGGAAATGTCGTGGAGGATTTGTGGTATAATGAAACAAGTGTAAAACGAGAGGTAATGCATGCTAACAACGAGATAAATGATACTTTTCAAAAAACACATACCCCTAAGCAAATAATAGCTTATTGGTTAGAGGGTAGGACTATAGATTGGGCTTCTTTGCGGTTTAATGAATCGGCTGTAATAATAAGTTTACCTACCTATCCTTTTGCAAAGGAAAAATACTGGCCAAATTTGGATATCTTAAATAAAAAAGAGGGAGGTACTTTTAATGATAATATAATGGAAACGGTATGGGTACAAAAAAAATGGGAAGAAGAGACCATAACAATTCCGTATAATTCAGAAAATGCGCTCTCTAATGTTTTAATTATAACCACTCAGGAAACGTATAAAATTGCTGCAACGATAAATAAAAAGGTTGAAAATGGTGAGATTATACAAATAGAAAAACTTAAAGATATTAGCGAAGGTAGGCTTCTTGATATAAAAGTAATTATTGATTTAACGCCACTTTCAAATAAGAAAAATATAGAAATTGAGATTATTCCATTTTTACAACGAATCATTTCATTGAATCATTCACCATTAAGTGTTTTAGGAGTATTTAGTGAATCGATTACCAATGGAGGTAATTTGATGGCTCTTTATAAATCATTAGGATTAGAATATAGTAAAGTAGAATCTAGATATTTATTATTTGTAGATAAGGATATGCAAATAGAGACACAAGTAAAATGGATTTTAAAAGAACTAAATTCTACTTTTAAAACAACAGAAATCAAGATAGATAGCGAAAAAAAATATCTTCCAGTTATTAAAGAAGTGACTCCTTTTTTTAGTTCGGCTACTCCTTTTTTTGATCCTAATAAGGTAGTGTGGATTACAGGGGGAACAAGAGGAATTGGTTTTACTTGTGCTAAGTATTTGATTGAAAAATATAATGTAAAAAAAGTTGTATTAACAGGAAAAATGCAATTTCCACCTAGAAAAGAATGGGATGAAATAGAAGATCCAAATTGGATTGAGAAAATTAGTAAAATAAAAAAACTAGAGCAAAAAGGAATTACCGTTCATGTTAATGCGACAAATCTTTCTGATCCTGAAGCGATCAGAAAAGAGGTGAAATATATTAATTCTTCACTGGGAGCTATTGGTATAGTAATACATGCAGCGGGTATTGCAGATTTAGAAACTCCTGCTTTCATTAAAAAGGAAAATAATACAATTAAAAAAGTTTTACAACCTAAGGTAGAAGGAGCAAGAATACTTTTAGAAGCCATATCAGATCAACCGATTGAGAAAGTAATCATGTTCTCATCAGTTTCTGCTTTAATTCCTTCTTTAGCTGTTGGTCAGATTGATTATGCTATGGCAAATAGTAATTTGGATCTAATAGCAGAGCAGCATGATTATTCCTTTGATATTGTAAGTGTTCAATGGCCAAATTGGAAAGATTCAGGAATGGGGGAAGTAAAATCAGTTGCATATCAGAGCACAGGATTGAAGAGTCTTTCAGATCAGGAAGGGTTATTTTTATTAGATAATATATTGAGGTTGTCAGGAAGTCAGGTAATAATGCCAGCTATCATTGAAAAAGAGAATTGGAAGCCAGAGTTGCTATTGAATATTCCAAGGGAAAGGCAAGCAACAATAATTTCTGTCTCAGAAAAAAAACAAAATTTATTGTTTTCAGAAGATAAAAGCGACAAGAAAAGTAGTGTTGAAGAATGGTTGGTGAATTTGTTTAGTTCAGAATTAAGGATTCCTAAAGATCGATTAGACAGAGATATGGATTTTAGTGACTTTGGAGTAGACTCTATTATTCTTACCCAGCTTATGCGATCCGTAAATAAATATTTAGAAATTGAGATAGATCCATCTATATTCTATGAATATACCAATATAAATAAATTAGTACAATGGGTTTATGAGAATCACAAAGACAAATTTGATAAAAACCAAGAAAAAGAAAATCAAAAACCTACCAATACAGATAATGTAAATATCGTTGAGGAAAAAGAGGAGTTTATTTCTTCTAAGAGTAATGCTAATTCTGAATATGCAATTATTGGAATGTCTTGCAGATTTCCTGATTCTAAGAATATTCAAGAATTTTGGAACTTACTATCTGAAGGGAAATCGGCGATAAAAAAAATCCCTTATGATAGATGGGGAATAAAAAATGCGGGTTATGCGGCATTATTAAGCTCTATAGAAGAGTTTGATATATTACATTTTTTAATTACTCAAGAAGATGCAGTATCAATAGATCCTCAGGCGTTGCTAATTTTGGAAGAAACACTTCATTTAATTTATCAATCTGGTTATAGTGAAGAAGAAATAAAAAAATCAAATACTGGAGTTTATATTGGTGCTCGAAGCCGACATATTCCAAAAGAAGATGAATTATCAAAGTCAAAAAATCCTATTCTATCACTTGGACAAAATTATCTAGCAGCTAATGTGTCCCAATACTTTGATTTCCAAGGTCCATCTTTGGTTGTCGATACGGCATGTTCATCTGCTCTTACTGCTATAGATATTGCTTGTAAAGACCTTAATAGTGGAGATGTTAATAAAGCTATTGTGGGAGGAGTTACTATTTTACAAACTCCAGAAGCACATAAAGTTTTTAAACAGCGTGGACTTTTAAACGAAACTGGAGAGTTTCATGTTTTTGATAAAAGGGCTAATGGAGTAATATTAGGAGAAGGCATAGGAATGATTATGATAAAAAGACTTGAAGATGCTCTTAAGGATGGTGATAAAATTGAGGCAGTTATTTCTGGAATAGCCATCAATAATGACGGGCGTACTTCAGGACATGCTTCTCCCAACTTTGAAGCGCAAAGAGCTGTAATGCAAAAAGCGTTGAGTAAAGGAAGAATAAAAAAAGAAGAAATTTCTCATATAGAAACAAATGGCTCTGGAACAGAATTAACAGATTTATTAGAACTCAAAGCTATTAAGTCTATTTACCCCACAAGTTCATCCGTTACCCGTTCATTAGGATCTATTAAACCTAATATTGGACATCCTTTATGTGCAGAGGGAATTGCTGGTTTAATTAAGTTAACATTAATGCTAAAGAATAAATCAAAAGTTCCTTTTATATCTGGATATGAGAGTATGAAACATTTTGATATTAAAAAGGAAGGGTATCAATTAGACAGAAAACTACAACCTTGGGAAGGAGAAAATCTAAAAGGAGCATTAAATTGTTTTGCAGACGGAGGAACAAATGCACATTTGATACTGAGGTCAGTAGAAAAAGATGAATTTAAGTTCCAAAGAAGAAAAGAAAAAATACCTCCAAAACTTAGCCCTAATAATATCAAAAAAAATAAAACGATTTCTGAAAAATCAACAATTGAAAGCTTAAACAAATGTGAACTAAAAGTTCGAAACTTTTGGAAAGAAGAAGCTTATTTGTAAATCAATTAAAATTAAAACTTTCATGGAAACAGTAACGATAAACTCTGCTAATCGATTATTAACAAATCACGCTGTTAATGGTATTCCCACGCTACCAGGCTTAGCATATATTGATTTGATTTATCAAGTGATTTATGAAAAAGTGGATACTATTTTTTTGTATTCGATTAGAGATTTAATAATTTATCAACCATTGCAAATTATAGGTGAAGAAGTATGGACATTAACAATAGAAGTTAGTTCAATTAGTAATGGGTATGAAATTCAGATTAAAGGGAATAATACGAATAAGGATTCAAATGTAGCAATAACTTTGGTGAAGGCAAAAGTTCTTAAAAACATAAAGAACTCTTTCGAATCTAAAATGATTGGAGGGCAAAGTATAGTAAAGGAAATAGATGTTTTAGAGATATACAACCACTACAAAGAAAAAGCTCTTGAGCATAGTGGTATTATGAAAGCTCAAGGGAAATTAATAAAAACAAATTCAATATATAAAGCAGATTTATCCTTACATCCTAATGAAAAAGCTTCTGCTGAAAATTTTCTATTTCACCCAGCATTATTAGATAGTGCAGCAGTAAGTTTAGGACATGGAATCAAAGAGCATCTAAATGCTTCTGGAATTTTATATCTTCCTTTGTATATTGAACAAGTAGATATTTGGGGACTGGTTCAGGATACTTGTTTTGCCTTGACAGATGTGAAAGATGTTCATTTTACTGGAGATTTATTAAAATTTTCAATTCAATTTCTAAATAATGAGGGTAAACCTCTTGTTGAGTTTAAAAATTTTAGCGCTAAGCAATTTAGAATTGATAATTCAGAGGCTTCTTTTTCTAATAATCTAGCAGAAAATAGTCATGATAATGCTAATGAAAAAAGAGAAGGTGCTAAAAAATATTTATTAAACCTTTTTAAAGCAAAAAGTCAGGTTTTCAATCTACAAATTCAAGCAGATTCTGGATTTTATGAATTGGGACTAGAATCAGTAGAGTTATTAAATATTGTAAATGAATTGCAAGAAAAAGTTGGAGAAGAGTTATCCCCAACTTTACTTTTCGAATACACTACAATACAGACATTAGCCGATTATTTAGAAAACACATATCCTTCTATTTTTAATAGTTCTTTTGATACTACTAAACCAATAACTAAATTATTTAAAGAGGAGATATCAAATACCTCTCAGGTGAATACTTCTAATGAGAATTTACAGGACAATGACATTGCAATTATAGGGTTGTCAGGAAGATATCCTATGGCAGATAACCTAGAAGCTTTTTGGGAGAATCTAGCAAAAGGGAATGATGCTATAACCACAGTACCTGAATCAAGATGGGATTGGAAAAAGTTTAATGAAAAAGTAACACCTTCAGGAAAGCCAATTTCTAAATGGGGAGGTTTTATAAATAATGTAGCAGCATTTGATGCTCCTTTTTTCAAAGTTTCTCCTAAAGAAGCAGAAGAATTAGATCCTCAAGAAAGATGGTTTTTGCAAACTTGTTGGGAAGCTATAGAAGACGCAGGGTATACCCCAGAAAACATTGTTAAATCAGAGGGTAAAAACAAAATTAGGAAAGTAGGAGTCTTTGCAGGAGTAATGCATAAAGATTATAGCCTAATTGGACTAGAAGGACTAAAAAATGACGTTACAACTCTTTCGCTTAATAATGCACCAATACCTAATAGAGTATCTTACTTTTGTAATTTCCATGGACCTAGTATGGCTGTTGATACAGTTTGTTCATCTTCTTTAACAGCAATTCATCTTGCAGTCCAAAGTATTCAAAATAAAGAATGTAAAGTTGCTATCGCTGGAGGTGTCAATTTATCACTGCATCCTGCAAAATACCTTTCATATGGTATGAGTAATTTTCATTCAACTGACGGTCGATGCAAAGCTTTCGGAGAGAATGGAGATGGTTATGTTTCCTCAGAAGGAGTAGGTGCAGCTATACTAAAGCCTTTAAAACAAGCTATAAAAGATAATGATAATATTTATGCAATCATTAAAGGATCAGCAATAAATCATGTTGGTAAAGTAAGTGGAATTACCGTTCCTGGACAAATTGCTCAACAAGAACTCATAAAAGAGTGTTATGAAAAAGCAAATATTAATCCAGAACATATAACATATATAGAAGCACATGGTACAGGAACATCACTTGGTGACCCTATTGAAATAGAAGGACTAACAAAAGCCTTTCGTGAATATACTAATAAAACTCAATATTGTTCTATAGGTTCTTTAAAATCTAGTATAGGACATACGGAAGCTGCAGCTGGAATTGGTGCTTTAACTAAGGTTGCTTTGCAATTAAAGAAGAAAAAATTAGTTCCTAGTTTACACGCTAAAGAAGAAAATAAATTTTTAAAACTTTCAAAAACACCTTTTTATGTGCAAAAAACGCTTGAAAATTGGGAAAAAGGGAATACTCCTAGAACTGCAGGGATAAGTTCCTTTGGTGCCACAGGTACCAATGTTCATCTAGTTATTCAAGAATATGATGTGGAAAATAGAATAATAGATGAAAGCAAACTCAATGACGATTTTAGCGCTTTCATAATTCCAATTTCAGCGAAAAATAAAGATCGTGTTAAAGAATATATTTCTAGATTATTAGTACAACTAGAAAAAAATAAATTTACAGAAACAAAACAATATAGTAATGAAGATTCATTTCTTGAATTTGAAAAACAAAAAGAAATTGTTTGTATAGAAATACAAAAGAAAATAAGCTCTATTCTTAAAATACAAGAAGAAGATATAGAAAGTAATATTGAGTGGGAAGAATTTGGTTTAGATGTTTTTCAATATTCGCAAATTTCAGAGTGGTTAGAGAAGGAATTTAAATGGACAAATGAAAAAAATGATATTGAGAATTTAACCATAAACAAACTAGCTGAGGAGATAATACAAAATAAATCGAAAGGCTCTAAAATAGTTTCAGAATCTTATGTGCAAGAAAAAAAATACCTAAGGGATTTAGCTTATTCCTTTCAAATCGGTAGGATAGAGTTAGAAGAGAGAGTGGTTTTTATAGTGAAATCTATTTCTGAATTACAAGAAAAGTTAAGTAACCATCTAGAAAATGAAAATGGAGCAGATTTTTATGGGAACAAAAGCGACTACGAGAAGGAATTTGCTTCTTTTACAAATGACGAAGATTTTGATCATTTAGTTTATAGTTGGTTAGTAAAGAATAAATTTTTTCAGATAGGCGAATTATGGGTTAAAGGCTATCCGATAAATTGGAAAATTATCTATCAGAATTCAAGCACTCCTCAAAGAATAAAAATACCAACTTACCCCTTTTCTAATAAAGAATATTGGTTGCCTAAAATGAATACCTCTTTTGTTCAATCTTCAGTTGATCAGAAAAAAGAAGCTATTTTATCTCCATTAGTACATAAAAACAATTCAAGGTTTAATAATGTAAATTTCACATCTGTTTTTACAGGAGAAGAGTTCTTTTTGTCAGATCATAAAGTTCATAACTATAGTGTTTTACCAGGAGCAGGGCATGTTGAAGCGGCCTATCAAGCTTTTGTGTTTGCAAATGAGGTACAACAAAAGGCAGTTGAATTGGTAAATATCAATTTCATTAGACCAATTGTAAAAAATAGCGATACTGTAGATATAGCAATAAAACTGAAGCAGGAAAACAATGCATTTCAATTTAAATTAACAAATTTAGATAAAGAAGAGTTAATATATAGCCAAGGTGAAGTGCGTATTTTGCAAAAAAGCAATAAAGAACATATCGATGTTTCTTCCTTTTATGATATAAAAGAATATGGTGCATTAACGGGTATAGAATTATATGAACAGTTTGATAAGATAGGAATCAATTATAAAGGAGCTCACAAGTCCATTACTAGATTATTTTATAAAAATGACGAGGTAGCTGTACAATTAAAACTAGAAGACAATTGGATTGACACTTTGCCTTTTTATAAAATGCATCCAGGAATGCTTGATTCTGCTTTTCAAGCTACTTTACTGTTAGAAAAAAACAAGAACGGAGAAGCAGGTTGGAAATCATTATCTCAACCCAAAATGCCTTTCGGAATAGAATCAATTAAAGTATATGATTCTTGTACTTCTCAAATGTGGGCTGTTGCCAAACTAAGCAACTATACTGCTTCTGGAGATACAATCAGTGATATTAAATTATATAATGAAAAATTAGAACTAGTAATAGATATAAAAGGTTTCATAACTAAAGGAATAAAAGAAAACGATAAAAACTTATCAACTGAATTCTTGCCAAGTCAGAAATCAGAAAGCCAAATGACATACCTCATTCCAAAATGGGAACATGTAAGTATTGATACTATAAAAATAACTGAACCTGAAACCTATAAAACTGCTGTATTACTTTGTATTAATTGTCCAGAAATAGAGAAAAGAGAGTTAGTAACAACATTTGAAGAGGTTATTTTTATAAGTGATCAAGAATTGATTGACAGTGTTTTTGGAATATTAGCAGACAAGAAAATAAGGTTTGATCATGTTTTTTGGTGGGTTAAAGAGCAACATAGTACATTAGAACAGGAGCAAGAGTTGGGAGTTTATTTTGGTTTTAAGTTAATTAGGTCTTGCATTGCTAATCATTATAAAGATGTGCCATTAGCTTGGACAATAATTTTGACTAATACTTTTAAAATAGATGGTTTCTCAGACTCAAATTCTTCCCATGCAGGTATAGACGGATTGTTTGGATCAGCTATTAAAGAAATGCATAAATGGCAAATGAGAATTATTGACCGTTCTGATGCAATTTCTAAAAATAACAAACAAATATTAACCATTCCATTTGATAAAGAAGGTAGAAGTTGGGCTTTACGTGAGAATGAATGGTATCGTCAAAAAATAGTACAATTCAAAATCACACCAAATCAGCTAATGAAAACAGCTGCATACCGTGAGAATGGAGTATATATGATAATTGGAGGTTCTGGAAATATAGGTAAAGCAATGAGTAAATATCTTATTCAAAATTTTAATGCTAAAATTATATGGATAGGAAGAAGACCAATTGATAATCGCATAGAAGACAAATTATTAGCAGTAGGCAATCAAAAGAACATTCCTACTTATTATACTGCGGATGTAACACAAAAATCAGAAATGCAAGCTGTATTGGAAAAAGTAAAGCAGCGTTATGGAGCTCTTCATGGAGTAATAAACTCTGCAATGATATTACAAGAGCATACTATTGATGCAGTTACCGAAGAAGATTTTAGAGCTGGATATGAAACCAAACAGAAGAGTATTTTGACGTTGTTAGAAACACTAAAAAGTACTCCGTTAGATTTCTTACTCTTATTTTCTTCAATGGTAAGTTTTATTAAAACACCAAGATTATCTTATTATGCTGCGGGAAGTGTTTTTATGGATTCTTATGCTATTGCTAAACAGAAAGAATTACCATTTCCTATCAAAACTGTTAATTGGGGGTATTGGGATAGCCAAAAGCTAGAAGAAGCAAAAGATTTTGAGAAGTTGCAAGCAATAGGTGTCCATCCTATTAATGAAATAGAAGGAATAAATGCATTAAATGTTTTAATGCAATCAAATCTTAATCAGATAGGGATCATGAAATTGAGTAAGCCTCTAGCATTTTCTGGATATGAAAAAGAGTTTGTCAACACATTTACTAATGAAGTAATCCCTTTTGATATTTCTCTAAGTTCAATAACGAAACATTATATAAAAGAAGCAGAGCTGAAGGACTTGTATAATAGTTCAGTTTTTGAAGATGAAATATTTACAAATCTTATAGCAAAGATAACTTGTTATCAATTACAATCAATAGGTCTTTTTAATAATCAAATTCCGCAAACGAAAATTCTTGATTGGGGAGCACCAAATTATTTTAAGGATTGGTTAGAACAGTGTTTGTGTTTTTTTAAAGAGCAAAAATTATGTTTAGAACTATCTGAAAATAGATGGAAGCTTAATGAAGATTTATTGACAGATGGATTTAATGCAGAAAATTTATGGAATCAATGGAACACATTTAAAAATAGTAATCAAGAAAATTCAGATAAAATATTTCATATAGAATTAGTAGAAGCAACTTTAAAAGGACTTCCTTCCATTATAAAAAATGAGATCCGTCCCACTAATATTATGTTTCCAAATTCATCTATGGATAAAGTTATAAATATTTATAAAAACAATAAAGTAGCAGACTATTATAATGAAGTTTTAGGAGCTTGTTTGATTTTATATATTAAAAAAATAGTTTCAGATAATCCAGATGTAAAGATTAGAATACTAGAAGTAGGTGCAGGAACAGGAGGAACTAGCGAGTTGTTATTCCAAAAAATAGCTCCGTTTCAAAACTATATTGAAGAATATTGTTATACAGATATTTCTCAGGCTTTTTTAAATTTTGCCAAAGATACTTATGCTTCGGGTAAATCATATATTACGTTTAAGAGATTTAACGCTGAAGAGACTCTAGAAAATCAAGATTTTAATTATGGGGTTTATGATATTGTAATAGCAACCAATGTATTGCATGCAACATCTAATATTAGAACATCAGTAAAGAATTGCCAAGCATTATTGAAACCAGAAGGAGTGTTACTTCTAAATGAAATGAGCAAAAATGTAATATTTACACATCTTACATTTGGTTTATTAGAAGGATGGTGGCGTGCTAAAGATAAAGAAACAAGAATATCAGGATGTCCGGGGCTTTCATCACAACAATGGAAAAAAGTGCTTCAACAATCAGGCTATAAAAACATAGAATTTCCAGTAAATGAAGTACATCATTTAGGACAACAAATAATTTGGGCTCAGGCAACTTCTTTAAGGGTAGAAAATAGCACGTTTACAAAAGAAGAGTCTAATCCACAAGGGGAAATAATCCCTAAAATTCAAGAAATAAATACAAAAGAACTTTCATCAAAAGGACTTGAATTTGAGTTTACCGAATATCTCAGAAAACTAGTTAGTAAGGTTTTAAAACTTCCTTTGGAAGAAGTAAGAACTAAAGAAACTTTTGAGAATTATGGAATAGATTCTATTCTGATTGTTCAACTCACAAATGAGCTTCGTAAAGATTTTGATAAAATTTCGGGAACATTGTTTTTCGAACATCAAAACTTGGATTCTATGGTGCTTTATTTTATGAAAGAGAGAAAATTAGATATAGCTAACTTTTTTGCTAAAAATGAAGAAGTAAAAGAAGAAGATAAAATCATTTCATCTCCAGATAGCATACTAAATTCTAGTTCATTGAATTTTTCTGATACTTGGGAAGTAGAGAAATTAGAAGATGACAAAGGAATGGATGCTTCACAACCTTTTAAAGAAGAAATAGCAATAATAGGATTGGCAGGACAGTATCCTAAAGCTGAAAATATTCGTGAATTTTGGGATAATTTAAAGAATGGGGTCAATTGTACCTCAGAAATCCCTAAAGATAGATGGGATTGGCAGGTATATTTTGAAGAAAAGAATAATTTGAATAAAGGGAGTTATTCTAAATGGGGAGGTTTCTTAAAAGATATCGATACATTTGATCCTTTATTTTTTAGAATATCTCCATTAGAAGCGGAGAAAATGGATCCTCAAGAACGTCTTTTTTTACAATGTGCATATGCGTCTATAGAAGATGCAGGATATCTTCCAGAGAATTTATCAAAAAATAAAAAAGTGGGGGTGTTTGCAGGCGTAATGAATAGTACTTATAATAGACAATCTAATTATTGGTCTATTAGTAATAGGGTTTCATATGTCTTGGATTTTCAAGGCCCTAGCTTAACAGTCGATACGGCTTGTTCTTCGTCTTTAATGGCGATCTATTTGGCTTTTGAAAGTCTTCAAAATGGAAACTGTGATTGTGCAATTGCAGGAGGAGTTAATTTAATTGTAACACCAGGGCATTATAACCGATTAGCAAGTGCTAATATGCTTTCAGAAGGAATATATAATAAAACTTTTGCAGCAGGAGCAGATGGTTTTGTAGATGCGGAAGGAGTAGGAGCGATACTATTGAAGCCAAAATCAAAAGCTATTGCAGATGGGGATCATATTTATGGATTGATTAAAGGAGGTAGTGCGAATTCAGGGGGCAAAACATCTGGTTACACAGTACCTAATCCTATAGCACAAGCAGATTTGATTAAAACAACTATAGAAAGATCAGGAGTGTCTCCAGAAACCATTAGCTATATAGAAGCACATGGTACAGGAACTTCATTAGGTGATCCTATAGAAGTATCAGGACTAACTAAAGCATTCAATCAATTCACTAAAGAAAAGCAATTTTGTGCTATAGGCTCTTCAAAATCAAATATAGGACATTGTGAAAGTGCTGCAGGGATTGGAGGATTAACGAAAATACTTCTTCAATTTAAACATAAACAAATCGTCCCTACATTACATAGTGAAATTTTGAATCCAGAAATTGACTTTAAATCCACTCCGTTTTATGTACAAAACAATCTTAAAGAATGGGATAAACCTGTTCTACAAGAGAATGGAATAGCCGTAACCTATCCTAGAAGAGCGGGTATCTCCTCTTTTGGAGCAGGTGGTACAAATGTACATCTTATACTTGAAGAATTTGAGCAACAAATCTCTTCAAGTATTGAAGAAGAATTGATTCTCTTGTCTGCGGCTACCAAGGAACAACTAACACTTTTAGCAATAGAATTGTTGGATTATTTAAAATATAATAAAGCGAATACTCAACTTAAAAATATAGCATATACACTTCAAACAGGAAGAAGAAATCTTGAATACAGATTAGCAATTGAAGCTAAAAGCATTGATGATTTAGAGAAAAAACTATTTGACTATATAAATAATCAAATTAATTCTTCAATCTATCAAGGAATAGTCTCTAAAAGAGTAGATTCAATATCAGAGGAATTCTATGAAATAGTTGAAAAAATGAGTGTCGGTAAATGGAAATCATTGGCTCAACAATGGGTAGAGGGAAAACAAATAAACTGGAACAAATTATATCTCGATAAACCTATAAAAGTAAGTTTACCTACTTATCCTTTTGCAAAAGAGTCTTATTGGAATCCAGAACCAGATGTAACTCTAGATACTATTAGTTTTAAAAAAGAAAAAAACATATCTAAAGGACAATATCTTAAAAGCCAACGAGTTAAATTATCAAGCCCTGTAGAGTATTATAAAGAAATTTACCAAGCATTTGAACAACAAACGGAGCCTCTTGTAGTAAATGAAAATGATATCATTATAAAAAGTAAGTATGATACCAACTATTCTCATTTACAAGGTACAGTGTATTATTTTGAGAATATTCGAAACATCGAGAGTTGGGATCAAATTTTTAGAAAATTTAGAGGTAAGAAAATACTTTGTATTTGCCCAGAAACAACTATGAATCCTCTTACAGAAGGATATAAGTCTTTCGTATATGAAAATATCCTTTCTATTTACAGAATGGCAAAATCCTGTTTTCAGTTTGACTTTGATAAACTAGAAAAGGAATTCATTCTAATTACTAGAAATGCATTTATACTACCTAATCAAACTGAACATATAGATTCAATTCACGCTGCAATTGCTGGATTTGTCAGTGTCATGGCAAAAGAAATGAAGAACTGGAATACAATAATTCTAGATACTGATGAACCAGTTCATCAAATCCCTGTTTCACTAAATCGGGTTGAAGATTGGTTAGTAAGAAAACAAAAAATATATCAAAAAAGGTTAATTCGCACTAAAACCAATTCAGAATTTAATAGCTCTTATGTAGTTGGTGGTACTTATATAATAATTGGAGGAGCTGGAGGAGTTGGTACAGAATGGAGCCGTTATCTTATAGAAAATTATCAGGCTAAAATTATTTGGATAGGTAGAAGAAAAAAAGACGATGCAATAACTGCCAAAATAGAAAGTCTAGATGTAAATGGAACATCCATAAAATATTATGAAACAGACGTGTCCGATTATGAGGCTTTCTCATTATTGTATAGAAAAATAAAAAAAGAACAAGGAGCAATCAATGGTGTCATTCATGCAGCAATGGCATCAACAGATCAAGAAATTACCTTGCTCACAGAGTCTCGTTTTGTAGAAGGGTTAAAAGCCAAAATAGATATAAGTATCACTTTAGGCAGGGTTTTTCAAAATGAAAACTTAGATTTTATGTTGTTTTTCTCTTCTGTTGGAGCTTTAGCTAGTATGGAAGGACAAAGTTGTTATGTGACTAGTAGTGTTTTTAAAGATAGCTTTTCTAAGTTTCTTAATGAAAAAGTGTCCTACCCAGTTAAAGTTGTTAATTGGGGATATTGGGGAGAAGTCGGCTTTGGTGAGTTCATACCAAATAGACTGAAATCAATATTAAAAGAACAAGTAGGTGTATTGGGAACTAGTGAAGCGAATTATATTTTAGAGAGTTTCCTTAATACTAAAGACCAGCAAGCAGTAATCACAGCAAAAGCTAATTTTGATATAATACCATTAGATAATACTATGGAAATACAATGTGCCGAACAAGAGTATGAAAGTAGTATTGAAAGACTTCATTCTCATATTCCAGATAGACAATTTACTGTTCAAAAACTTAGAGAAAATGCACGTTTTGGTGTTGAGGATATGGAGACTTTATTAGCACAATGGATGTTTGTTCAACTTCAATCTATAGGATTACTGGTAAATGAAGTAAATGACCTAGAAAAACAAAAAACAGATAATAATTTTAATAGGTTTTATGACAAATGGCTTTTAGAGAGTTTAAGAATTCTTCAAAAAAATAATCTGATAGAAATACAAAGTAAGGATTTAGTTTACTGTATTGAGAAAAACACGAAGGAACTTACATTAGATGGAATACAGAATAATTGGTATTCTCAAAAATCAAATTGGGGAGACGATACCTATAAAAAAGCTCAGGTCAAATTATTAGAATCTTCTATGAAAAATTTGCCTTATGTGTTGACGGGTAAAATGAAAGGAGCAGAAGTGGTCTTTCCAGATTCTTCTATGGAATTAGTAGAAGGAATTTATAAAAACGAATTAGGCGACTATTTTAATGATGTTTTAACAGATAATATTATAGCATTTATCGAAGAGCGAATACAACAAAATCCTAATGCCAAAATTAGATTATTAGAAGTAGGAGCTGGAATTGGAGGTACTAGTAGTGTTATTTTTCAAAGAATTAAACCGTATCATCAGTACATAGAGGAATATTGTTATACAGATATTTCCAAAACATTTTTATTATATGCCGAAAAAGAATATAAAGAAGACAACCCTTTTCTAACCTATGAGATTTTTGATGTGGGAGTAAAAGCACCACAAGATCAAATATCAAAAAGTTATGATATAGTGTTGGCTACAAATGTTTTACATGCTACTAACGATATTGTAAATACTATAATAAATGTGAAATCGGTATTGAAAAAGAATGGAATCATCTTAATTAATGAGATTAGTACTAAGTCTTTATTCTTTCATATGGGGTTTGCTCTTTTAGATGGTTGGTGGTTATACAATGATCCAGAATTGCGAATAGAAGGTTGTCCTGGCTTAGCTCCAGAAACATGGAAAAAAATCCTTATAAATGAAGGTTTTGAGAACATTACCTTCCCTGCTAATAAGGCACACGATCTTGGTCAGCAAATAATTTTGGCACAAAGTGATGGAGTAATTCTTAGAAAAACACAGAAATCTGATGTGATAAATACAGAAGTGGTTAAAGTTTCAGAAAGTAGAAAAAATATAATCGAAACTACTAAAGATCCTGATAGAATAATCGAAGAAATAAAATATAAGATAAAAACAGTATTTAGCGAATTACTAAAGATTCCTTTTGAAAAGATAAAAAATTCTGTCTCATTATTGGATTACGGTTTAGATTCAATACTTGCAGTTAAAATGGTTAAATCGATAAACGAATCTTTAGGAATAAAATTAGAGAGTAATAAAATATTTGAAAATGAAACAATCGATAAACTATCGGTTTGTATTTTCAAAGAATACGCCTCACTTATTAATATTGATCATGATAGTTTAAAAAATCAAAATAAGATAGCTAACAATCTTAGTAAAGAAACGGTATCAGGAACTATTAATAATGTTATACATGAAACGCTTAAGATTCCCAAAGTTAAAATTAAAAGTGATCTTACTTTTTATGATTTTGGTCTAGATTCAATATTAGCTGTTGAGGTTTCAAAAAAAATCAATTCGGCACTAAATATAAAATTAGAAACTACAGATTTGGTCAAATACAACACGATTGATTTACTTACTACTTATATAATTAATAAAGAGAATTTAGGCAATGGTATTGAATTAGAAGGTGTAATGAAAGAAGATAGTTTTGGGTTGAAAAATAAAGATTTAATAAAAGGAGAAACCTATAAAGAAGAAGCGGTTCTTAAGTTATTAGAAAAAGAAGGAACAGATAGCTTTAGTATAGAAGATATATTGCAACATATTGATTAATTTAGAAGAGAACTTCATCATGATTACATTAAAACAAATAATTTCAGAATATAAAGAAGGAAAAATTTCTAC
The DNA here is from genome assembly GCF_055384985.1 of Flavobacterium sp. KY-23415. Taxonomy (NCBI): domain Bacteria; kingdom Pseudomonadati; phylum Bacteroidota; class Flavobacteriia; order Flavobacteriales; family Flavobacteriaceae; genus Flavobacterium; species Flavobacterium sp. KY-23415. Next base: position 2,257,735 of record NZ_AP044001.1, read on the forward strand.
TTCTACTTTAAAGGAAAAATTAATCAAGTATAAAAAAATAGAAGAAGAAAAAGAATATCCTCTTTCTACAAGTCAAAAAGGATTGTGGTTATTACATAAACAGTCATTGTTAGTGGCTAAGTATAATGTACCTCTAGTACTTCGCTTTGATAAGACAATTAATGAAGCGACTTTAAGAAATGCATGCAAACTACTTGTAAAAGTTCATCCATTATTGGGAGCTTCTTTTAGTTTAGATTTACCACAGTATAAAATACCCGCAAATCCATACATAGATTTCGAATATTTAGACCAAGAAGGGAAGACAGAAAAGGAAATTATAAAATTGATGCAGGAGATTACAGATTATCCATTAGATATTACTAAGGCTCCTGTTCGATTTAGATATATACATAACGAAAATTCAAAGGCATATTTTCTTATGACATTACATCATTTGGTTTGCGATGGAACATCGTTAGTGTTGTTATTCCAAACTTTAATGAACATTTTGTCCTCTAATGATGATTTTGAAAAACCATTACTAGCACCTTATAACGAATTTGTAGGTTGGGAAAAAAACTACTTAAATTCAGAAGAAGCAAAACAACATCAAAAGTACTGGAAAGAAAAGTTAAGGAATCTACCAGATGTGATTTCTCTTCATAAAGATTTCTATAAAAACCCAGATCAGATTAAGTACAAAGGAGGAATAGTACAGCGAGAATTACCCGATCAGATATCTCAAAAAATAAAAATATTTTGTACTAAAAATCAATTAAGTATAGCTAGTTTTTTGCTGGGAGGATATCAATTGCTATTACGTAAATATACGGCTCAAAATGATATTATTATTGGAGTCCCTTCACTAGGAAGAGCAGAAGAAGAATACAATAATATTGTAGGATATTTTATTAATATGATTCCTGTTCGATTATCGATACAGTCAAATTCCGACATAAAAGAACATCTAAAAGAATTACAATATACTGTGATGGAAGGAATTGATAATGCAATGTATCCATTTCCTTTAATGGTAAAAGATCAAGAGGGAACTATAGGTCAAAATGAGTTGCCTATTTTCCAGTTTACATTTGCCTATCAAAATTTTATAAGAGGAGGTTCTGCAAGTAATTTGACAAAACCATACAAAGATGATTTTGATGTGAGTATCCTAAAAGAAGTTCATCAGTATAGTAATTATGAATTAGCTTTTGAATTAGGAGAAACAGATAATAGTTTTGATATTACCGCAAAATATAATAGTATTAATTTTTCTTCTGAGACAATAGACCAAATTGTTAACCATTATATTAAAATATTAGCAGATATCGTTAACGATGAAGTAAAAATGATAGCTGATATCTCATTAGTCTCAGAAGAAGAGAGGGCAATAATAGAAGGTGCAAATAACACAAAAGAGTCATATAATTCCCAAAAATGCATTCAGAATTATATTGATGTAAAAGCTACTAATAGTCCAAATAAAATTGCATTATTAGAACAACAAGGGGAACAAAAAACTAATTATCAAGTACAACAAGAAGTAAATAAAATAGCTTCTTGTCTAATCCAAAATGGAATTTTGCCAGGCGATTCTGTGGGCATATATATGAATCGCTCTGCGAATTTAATTACTACTATTTTAGGAGTTTTGGCAGCAGGAGGGGTTTTCGTGCCTTTATCTCCAGATTTTCCAGAAGAAAGAATCAACTTTATAATAAAAGATGCTAATATTAAAGTACTTATTTGTGATTCTGACACGGAATCAAAAACAGAAGTTTTTTCTTCAAACGTACAATTGGTAATAAACAGTTCAAAGATTCAACAAGATCAGGAACTTTACACGCTTCCATTTTGTTCTGAAAAAGATAGAGCATATATTATATATACCTCGGGTAGTACAGGAAATCCAAAAGGAGTTCCTGTAACACATCAAAGTATTTTAAATACCTTACATTATTTAGAAGCGAATTTTCCTCTAAGAAAAAATGATAATTATATTCTAAAAACTAATTATGTTTTTGATGTCTCGTTAAGCGAAATTTTTGGTTGGTTAATAGGCGAAGGGACATTAATTATTCCAGATAAAGGAGTTGAGAAATCACCTGCTCAACTTTTGGATTTCATTCATAAATTTAAAATTACCCACATAAATTTTGTTCCTTCTTTATTAAAAGCTTTTGTAAATCATGTAAAAAAGAAAGACGGAATATCATTATGTAACTCTTTAAAGTACATTTTGGTAGCAGGCGAAGCATTCCCTGTTGATCTAGTAATGGAATCTATTGGCTTGTTTAAGGATCATTGTCAGGTAATAAATGTTTATGGCCCAACAGAAGCATCTATTTACGCTTCCTCATTTAATTGCTCTATAGAGTCAGTAAAAACTTTAAATACGCCTATCGGGTTACCAATAAGCAATACAGAATTATACGTTTTAGATATCGACAACAAAGAAGCTGGCTTAGGGATGCCAGGAGAATTGTGTCTTGCAGGAACAGGTGTTGTGTCTTCATATTTAAATAGAGAAGAACTAAGTGCAAGTAAATTTTGTAGAAATACCTTTTCTAAAAAATATAATGACTTTTATAAAACAGGTGATTGGGTAAGAAGATTATCTAATGGACAGATAGAATATTTAGGTAGAATAGATGAACAAGTAAAAATAAGGGGATACAGGATCGAACTTGGAGAAATAGAAGTAATTATTAGAGAGTTTTCAACAGTTGAAGATGTAGTTTGTTTGGTAAAAGAAATACATGGAGTTAAGCAAATATGGGCATATGTTCAGTCCTTAAATACAAAACTACCCACTTTATTATACAAATTTCTATCAGATAAGTTACCATCATATATGATTCCATCTCAATTTGTGATAGTGTCTGCAATACCAATAACAGTTAATGGAAAAATTGATAGAAAAAAGTTGATTGATATTCGTCCAAATATTAATCAAACAATAAATAATAAAGAAGACAAGCAGGATCATTTGATTCAGAAAGAGTTAATTCAAATTTGGGAAGAAATATTAGAAGTTACTGGAATAGGAATAGAAGATCGATTTTTAGAAATAGGAGGAGACTCTATTTTGGCAACAGTACTAATAGATAAAGTAAACCTAAAGTTTGAAACAGAATTTGATGCATCTGATTTATTTCAATATTCAACTATTTCTCTTCTATCTGAAAAGATACATAAGACGGGATTATTGAATAATCGTCTTAGCAATAAAGAACATAAAAAAACATCAGAAGCTAATGAAGATAGTGGTCTGTATGAAGATTCTTTAGCGATTATAGGGATGTCTTGTACATTTCCAGAAGTACAAAATATAAGAGATTTTTGGAATTTATTGATTGATGAGAAAGAGACATTTCGATTTTTAGAAACCGAAGAACTTAAAAAAATGAATGTTTCGGAATCTATAATTACAAACCTAAATTTTGTTCCTTTTCAATCATCTATTGCTAGCAAAGAATATTTTGACGCTCCATTTTTTAAAATTTCTAAGCGCGATGCGGGATTTATGGACCCACAGTTAAGAATGCTTTTAGAACATGCTTGGCATGCTATTGAAGATTCTGGATATAAGACAGAAGACATTAAAGATACAGCGGTTTATATATCATCAGGGAATAATTTCTATCGCTCTGCTTTACCCGAATTTTCTGATGAGCAAACTGGTGTTTTAGAGCATTCAGATCAGTATGTATCTTGGATATACGGACAAGGAGGTACTATTCCTACTATGATATCCTATAAATTAGGGTTAGAAGGACCAAGCCTCTATTTGCATTCTAATTGTTCTTCTTCTTTGTCAGGATTATATACTGCTTATCAAAGTATTATGAGAGGTGAGTGTAGACAAGCACTAGTTGGAGCAGCAAATGTTGGGGTAGTTAACAGTCCAGGATATATTCATCAAAATGGTTTGAATTTTTCGAGTGATGGTCATTTAAAAGCTTTTGATGCTAACGCTGACGGAATGGTAGGTGGAGAAGGAGTGACAATGATTTTGGTTAAGAAAGCATCTGAAGCGATAAAGGATAAAGATCCTATTTATTGTTTCTTAAGAGGTATAGCACTCAATAATGATGGTAACGACAAAGCAGGATTTTATGCTCCTAGTTTTAATGGACAGAAGAAGGTAATACAAAAAGTATTGGATGAAACTGGAATTAACCCAGAATCTATATCCTATGTCGAAGCTCATGGAACAGGAACTAAACTAGGAGATCCGATAGAATTCAATGCGTTAAGTGAAGTGTATAAGAATTATACAAATAAGACGAATTATTGTGCAATAGGATCTGTAAAAACCAATTTAGGACATGTAGATACAGCAGCTGGATTAGCAGGTGTTATTAAAATTGCACTCAGTATGTCTAATCAGCAATTGCCTGCAACGCTAAATTTTAAAAACCCAAATCCTCAATTAAAAATAGAGAATTCTCCATTTTATATTTCTAATGAAACGAAATCTTGGATGAGAAATGGAACACCATTAAGAGCTGCAATTAGTTCTTTCGGAATAGGAGGCACTAATGGACATGCCATTTTTGAACAGGCTAATATTGAGTCGATAAGTTCGGAAAATGAGCAGAAAGCATATTCAAGCCAACTCGTTTTACCAGTTTCTGCGCTTAATAAGGAAAGTTTAAGGGTTTATGTACAACAATTAAAGACTTTTATTTGTCAAAATCAATTAATTGAAAATCAGAATATAGATAAAAAAAATGAGAAAATAACTGAACAAATAAAACAGTATTTAGCTCCATTATTAAATGTAGAGGAACAAGAAATTGATTCGCTACAATTATTTGAAGATTATATAAGTGACCTTTATTATTTGGAAAGTTTAAGTGTTTGGATATTTGATGTTTACGGTTTTAAGATTGGAAGCAAAGAGTTATACAGTCTAAATACATTAGAAAATGTAATAGAAAAAATCGGTGATAAAATTAAATCAACTGATGTTATTTCAATTACAAAAGAAAAATTAGCTTCTTTAGCATATACATTTCAAAAAGGAAGAAATGAAATGTCTTCTAGAGTGGCATTTGTTTTTAAAGAAGCAGAAGAATTATTAAAACAGTTTAATGACTTTCTAAAGGAAGAGAATTTATTAGGAGTTTATTCTGATAAAGTTGCGGGATTAATAGGTAAGGAAAATCACGAAATTTTTTCTTTAGAAGAAAAAACCGCATTAGAATGGGTTAATGGTAAGACTGTAAATTGGGAAAATTGCTGGAAATCTACTGATAGAGTTAGTAGAATATCAGCTCCTGGATATCCTTTTGCAAAAATAAAATTTGAACTCCCATTTTTTAAAGAGAAAAAGAAAATTGTAAGAGATCAAATGGTAATGCATCCGTTACTCCATGAGAACAATTCTAGTTTTGATAACCTCTCTTTTAGTTCCATTTTTTCAGGAGACGAACATTTTCTTAGTGACCATGTAATAAACGGTCAAAAGATTTTACCAGGAGTTGCTCATTTGGAGATGGCTTTACAGGCCTATTTTAGAGCGATAACCTCACCAGTAGAACCTTGTTTGTTAACGAATATTTTTTGGATTAAACCTGTTGTTCAAAAATCAGAAAATCAGAAAGTAACCATTTCCTTATCAAAAGAAAATGAAGGAAATTGCGAGTTTTTTATAAACACTATTTCTGAAGATAATAACATTCAAAATAGTAAAGGATATATAAAAAAAATAGGGGATTCTTTGCAAAGTATTCCATCTGTTAATATTGAAGGTTTTAAAGAAAAATGTACAGATTTAATAGAAGGAACAAAGATTTATGATGCTTTTCTAAAAAATGGAGTTACTTATGGTACTTCTCATCAAGTGATTCAAAAGTTATGGATTAAAGGCAATGAAGCCTTAGTACTTTTGAATGTTCAAGAAGAATATTCAAATTCGTTATATCAGTTACATCCTTCAATTATGGACGGAGCTTTTCAGGCAGTTATTGGTTTTAAGTTGCAATCTAATGATCAATCAATAGCATTACCTTTTGGAATTCGTAATTTGAAAGTGTTTAAAAAAACTACAGATGTTACATGGGCTTATATCAAAGAGTCTAGTGCAAATAACGGTAGCGTATATGATATTTGTTTGTTAAATCAACAGGGACAAGTGTGTGTTGATATTAAAGGATATCAAACTAGAATAATCGGAAAAGGTATAAAGAACAAGAATGAACAAGAAATTTTAGTCGATAAAATAAAACAGAATAATGACTATTGTTTGATACCTACTTGGGAATTGGCTTCATCTATTTCAGGGCAGGAATTTCTACCAGACAGCTGTCTTATGTTTGGAGAGAATACGATTTTAGAAAACTCTTTAAAAAGTCGTGGTTTTAGAGTGTTTTTGGTTAAAAAAATATTAGATCTAAATGATTTTAGAGAAATTATAGGTGCTGAAAGGATACAACATATTTCCTGCATTATTCCTTATACGAATAATATAGAATCTGAAACAGATAATAGTCACTTTTTAGTAGATAATACATATAACCTTATTAAGGCATTTTTAAAAGAAGGATATGCTGGAAAAAAGCTTATATGGAGTGTCTTTACAGAGCGAGCTTTTATGGCTACCAAAGAAGATAAAATAAATGCCATACCATCTGCTTTACATGGTCTTTTTGGAGTCATACAAAAAGAATATCAAAACTGGGATATTAATTTATGTGATATGGAGTTTTTAGATGAGAATCTAAAAAGCATTAAGGAGCTTCCTTTAAATATGCAGGGAATTACTTGGGCATATAGAAATAATAGTTGGTACAAGCAAAAATTATCAAAAGCATCACAAGATTTTATTAAAAATAACGACACAACTATACTAAACAATAATAAGGTGTTTGTTATTATTGGAGGAGCAGGTAATATTGGACGTAAATATTCGAAATATTTATACGATACTTATCAGGCTAAAATTGTATGGATTGGTCGACAAATAACAGAAAAGGTGTCTTTTGAAGGTTTGGACTTTACTCCTTTTTATGTGCAAGCAGATGTTACAAAGTATCAAGAATTAGAAAATGCAATAACTACTATTCAGTCAGAAATAGGATCTGTATATGCGATAATACATGCTACTATGGCATTGGCTGATTCTAGTTTTGAAAAAATGACCGAAAGTCAATTTCATACGGCTTTAGATAATAAAGTTATTGGACTTATTAATATAGGTAAAATTATTAAGGAAATATTGCCAGAATGGTTGCTCTGCTTTTCGTCAATAGCTTCTTATGTTAGAGTGCCAGGTCAGGCTAATTATACCGCTGGATGTGTTTTTACAGATCAGTATGCCTTACAAATAGAGCAACAATATGGTGTGAAAACTAAAATAATTAATTGGGGATATTGGGGACATTTAGAAGAGTATGATAGTAATAAGGTTCGTGAGAAAATAGAAAAAAATGGTGTAGCGATTTTGGATCCAGCTATGGCATTGCAGTTTCTAGATGGATTTATGAAGGTAGATCATAAGCAGGTTGCTTATATAAAAATGTCTGAGGATCTTATAAACTCTAAGTTAGGGAAAGAATTAATGAAATCTCCTTCTCATATTGAAGTATCCGAAAGAAAATATGAAAGTAACAACGAACAAAAAATGAAGTTACAAAAAAGCGTTTTAGAACCTGAACAATTAATGATTCAAACCAAAAACTATTTACTAGAATCTATAGCTACAGTTCTGCGAATGGAAAAAGAAGAAATTGATACTTCTGAAGCCTTGGAAATATATGGGTTAGATTCTATTTTGGTTGTTCAGATAGCAAATGAGTTAGGCACAATATTTCCAAATATTAACACGACACTATTTTTTGAATACCAAACAATTGAAGAAATAACTACTTACTTAATCACTAATTATGAGGAAGAAGTTAATGAATTATTTAGTCAGAATAACAATGATATAATTATAGAAAAAGAAACTGAAGCTAAAGAGATAAAAGCTGAGTCAATACCAGCGATTAATGATGATAGAATTATAGTGGAAGAAAATAAAACAGTGCTATTAAATAAAGTAATTGATTGGTTAAAAGAACAAATTTCAGATATAGGAGGAATAGCCATTTTAGAAATAGACATAAACGATCCATTAGATTCATTTTCTTTAGATTCAGTTCAAGTAGTTTCATTAATTGAAAACTTAAATAAAATTGTAGATGAGGTTTCTACCACAATATTTTTTGAAAGTGAAAATTTAAAAGAGTTAGCGGAATCACTATTAGTAAATAGAAAAGACCAATTAAAATCTTTTTTTGGAAATTCAACTGGTCAGGAAGTACTGAGAATAGAGAAGAAAGAGATACAGAAAACGATACCTACGAATCAGAAATCAGAGATTAATGCTCCTAAAATTGAAAAAAGCAATGTGTTAGAAACAGATGTTGCTATAATAGGAGTAACTGGTAAATATCCTTTAGCAAATGATTTGGAAACATTTTGGTCAAATTTAAAAGAAGGAAGAGATTGTATAACTGAGATTCCTTTAGACCGTTGGGATGCTGATTTGTATTTTGATAAAGACAAGAACAATCATAAAAAAAGTTATGGTAAATGGGGAGGATTCTTATCAGATATAGACCAATTCGATCCTTTGTTTTTCAATATTTCTCCTTCCGAAGCAGAAATTATGGATCCTAAAGAGCGTATCTTTCTTGAGACTATTTGGGAGTTATTTGAAAAAAATGGAATTACTCAACAAAAGTTAAAACAACAATATAACTCTATGGTAGGAGTATATGTTGGATCAATGTATCAACATTATCATTGTTTTTCTTCCGATGTGTTAAGAGAAGCGGTTGTTTCAATGTCTTGCCATAGTTCAATTGCTAATAGAGTTTCTTATTTTTTTAATCTTCAAGGACCTAGTGTCGCTGTAAACACAATGTGTTCTTCTTCACTTATCGCTATAGATATGGCATATAAAGCTTTGTTACTTGGAGATTGTGAATTAGCTATTGCAGGAGGAGTAAATTTATCCTTACATCCCAAAAAATACATCGGATTAAGTGCTACAAGAACTATGGGAAGTCATGTTGATAGTAGAAGTTTTAGTGAAGGAGATGGATATTTACCAGCTGAAGGAGTAGGTGCGGTATTGTTAAAACCTCTTTCAAAAGCAATTGCAGATGGAGACACAATCCTAGGGGTAATTAAATCTTCTTCATCTAATCATGGGGGTAGATCTAATGGTTTTGCTGTGCCAAATCCTAAGGCACAAGTAAAATTAATTGAGACAAATTTTAAGAAATCAGGAATAGATCCTAGGACTATTAGCTATGTTGAATCTGCTGTGAATGGATCAAATCTAGGTGACCCTATAGAAATAGCAGCTCTAAATAAAGCTTTTGAGATTTTCACACCAGATAAACAGTTCTGTGCTATAGGTACTGTAAAATCTAATATTGGTCATGCTGAAGCGGCTTCTGGAATATCGCAGTTAACGAAGGTATTATTGCAATTAAAACATAAAACTTTAGTCCCTACAATTAAAACAGAACCGCTAAACAAGCAAATTCGTTTAGAAGAAACTCCATTTGTACTACAAAAAGAATTAAAAAAATGGAATAGACCTATTGTAGGTTCTGTTAATGATAAAGGAGAATTAATAGAAAAAGAATACCCTAGAAGAGCAACAATAAGTTCTTTTGGAGCAGGTGGATCAAATGCTCATTTAATTATTGAAGAGTTTAATGCCAATATAGATGCAGAAGATGATTTTGAAAAAAACGAATCTCATCACGAAGAAAAATTACCTAACATTTTTGTGCTTTCTTCTCGTTCAAATATAGAGCTAAGAAGATGGCTAGAAATGCATTATCAATTCATGTTAGAAAATCCAGAAATTCTTGTTACTGATATCGCATTTACCTTGCAAACAGGTAGAGAATTAATGGATTATAGAATAGCGATTACTTTTGATTCCAAAGAACATTTAAAAGAAACTATCTCTAAGGTTCTCAAAGAATCAAATTGGAATGATATGAAAGAATTTTCAAATGTGTTTTTAACAAATAAAAAAGTAACTAACAATATTGTAAACCGGTTATTTAAAGATGATACTGGAAAGGAAATTCTTAACCTCTTATTAGAAAAAGGAGATCTGAATAAAATAGCTGTTTTTTGGGCTAGTGGTAGTTTCATTCCTTGGTTATCAATTTACGATAAAGATAAATTGCCAAATATTGTTTCATTACCGTCCTACCCTTTTCAAAAAAAGCGCTGTTGGATAAAAAGTGAAGAAGATTTAGCTGAAAATAATGTAAAAGAAGAGCATTCTAAATCACTTAGTCAAAATGCAAAAAAGAATATAGTTATCCCAAATACAGATGTTAGTCTTTCAAGTTCTGAAAAAAAAATAGTTGCTACTGGTCATGTAAAAAATCTTTTGAAAGAAGTATGGCAAGAGGTTTTAGGAGTAGAAAATATTGAATGGGATGATAATTTTCAAGCATTAGGAGGAGATTCAATAATGTTAACTCATATCATTTCTAGAATAAAAAAGGAAGTTCCATTTGATGTCAATGTTACAGAGTTGTATCAAAGATCAACACTAGAAGAGATGGCTGTTTTTTTAGAAGAAATATTTGAAAAGCACGAATTAGAAACAGAACTTTTAAGTTTTTCCACAGTAAGAAACCAAGGACAAATTATTCCTGTTTTAGATAATAAAATAAAACCTTCATTATCATTTGCACAACAACGTTTGTGGTTTTTAGATCAGATGGTAAAAAATTCTCCAGCATATAATGTTGTAATGGCATTGCATACCGAAGGGAATATTGATAAAGAACTATTGCAAAAAAGTTTTGATAATATTATTTACAAACATGAAACATTGCGCACTTCTTTTAAAAGCGAAAAAGGAGAGCCTTATCAACATATTGCTACAAGTGTGGCTAATCAGATTATTTGGGAAGACTTTACATCAATCCCAAAAAGCGAGCGTGAACAGGCTTTTGAGGAATATACAAAAGAAGAAGCACGCCATATCTTTAATTTAGAACAAGGAGATTTATTAAGACTAACTATTTTTAAAATAGAGAAAGACGAACATGTTTTAGTGTTAAATGCGCATCACATAATAATTGATGGATGGTCTGTGAATATCTTTTTTAGTGAGTTGTTTAAAAATTATTCTCAATACATCAAAGGAGAAATACCTTCATTAGAAAAACTGCCTATACAATATACAGATTTTTCTATTTGGCAACGAATGTGGTTGCAAGGAGAAGAATTGGAAACACAATTGAGCTATTGGAGAGGGAAATTAGGGAGTATCAATACAATGATTGAATTACCATTAGATAACCCTCGTCCTCCTGTTCAAACTTTTCAAGGAGGAAGTACACAATTGGAATTGCCAGTAGCGTTATTAAATAAATTAAGAACAACTGCTAAAGCATATCAAGTTACTTTGTTTGAATTACTTTTAGGCGCTTTCAAAATTATTTTACATCGATTTAGCGGCCAAAAAGACATTATTATAGGAACACCTGTAAATAATCGAAATAGACTAGAAATAGAAGGTCTTATAGGTTTTTTTGTAAATACCTTGGTTATTAAAACTAATCTTGAAGGAAACCCATCATTTAAAGAGTTTCTAAAGAGACTCCAAAATGAATTAAATGGGGCTAAAATGCATCAGGATTTACCCTTTGAACAACTTGTTCAAGAGTTACAACCAGACCGCAATATGAGTCAAAATCCATTGTTTCAAGTTTGCTTTAACATGTTGATAACTCCTGAGATTAATAATACAAATATCCATTTTAAGAAAATACACGGAGTTAGAAATGATACGTCTAAGTTTGATTTATGGGTAAATGTTATCGATCAAAAGGAAAAAATGACCGTTGAAGTAGAATATAATTCGGTTATCTTATTTAAAGATACTGTTATTCGTTTTATGAACAGTTACCAAAATCTATTGGAAGAGATTGTTAAAGATGGAGATAAAAACATTGGAGAACTATTAATATTAGATAATGAAGAACAAAATGAAATAATCAAGAAAAGTAGTGGAGACAAAGTTGATTATCAAAAAGATATTTGTTTGCATCAAATAATAGAAGCACAAGGCTTAAAAACACCAAATGCCATAGCAGTGTCTTTTGAAAACAAACAATTAGATTATCAGGAATTATCCCAGTTAACAAATCAATTATCACATTATTTGATAGCAGAAGGAGTTCAGTTAGAATCATTCGTTGGTGTATGCTTAGAAAGATCTTTAGAAATGATTATAAGTTTACTAAGTGTTTTAAAAGCAGGAGGAGCTTATGTGCCAATAGATCCTAACTATCCTAAAGATCGACTAAACTATATATTAGAAGATAGTAATCCTCAAGTGGTCATATCACATAGCAAGTTTAAAGAATTATTTGTGGGAACTACAAAAAAAATAATATATCTAGATGAAATAAATGATATTTTAAACAAACAAGATAGGCTCAATTCCCCATCACTTAATATTACTGAGCAAAATCTCGCTTATATGATTTATACTTCTGGTTCAACAGGAAAACCTAAAGGAGCTATGATTGAACATAGAAGTATTGTAAATCGATTATTTTGGATGCAAGATGAATATAAGGTTGATAGTACCGATAAAATTCTACAAAAAACACCTTATAGCTTTGATGTGTCTGTTTGGGAGTTCTTTTTACCACTAATGCAAGGAGCTCAATTAGTTTTTGCAAAACCAGAAGGGCATAAAGATCCAGGTTATCTTATAGATTTAATCGAATCGGAAAAGATTACAATATTGCATTTTGTTCCTTCTATGTTGCAAGTATTTCTGGAAGTAAAAACAAAATTACAATGTCAATCTATCAAAAAAGTATTCTGTAGTGGTGAAGCGTTACCATTTGAACTTTTTCAACGATTTTTCAAAAGTTTTGATAGTGCAGAATTACATAATTTATATGGACCTACCGAGGCTGCTGTAGATGTAACATATTGGCATTGTAAAAGAGAGGATAGTTCTGGAATTATTCCTATAGGATTTCCAGTAGCAAATACGCAGATTTATGTGTTAGATAACTATGGAAATATTGTTCCAGATGGAGTAATAGGAGAAATTCATATAGGAGGAATTCAGGTAGCAAGAGGATATCATAACAAAGAATCATTAACAAACGAAAAATTTGTAAAAGATCCATTTTCTGAACATGGAAAATTATATAAAACAGGCGATTTAGGAAGGCGTTTAAAGGATGGAAGTGTAGAATATAAAGGACGAATCGATTTCCAAGTAAAAATTAGAGGAATCCGAATTGAACTAGGAGAAATAGAAGCTGCTTTAGGAAAAATATCATTTGTTAAAGAATCGGTAATTCTAGCCCAAAATATTTCAGATAATGAACAAGACAAACAATTAATTGGGTATGTTGTACCAGATGTTTCAATGGTTAAAAAAATGTTGCCAGATAATAACAAGTCAGAATCCATAGTGCAAACAAAGGAATGGGAACAAGTATTCAACAATACATATGAGGTAGGTAATACAGTTCAAGGAAAAGAAGATTTCAATATAATTGGTTGGAATAGCAGTTATTCTGGAGAGGAAATAGCAGAATCAGAAATGAAAGTTTGGGTAGATACCACTGTTCATAGGATTTTAGAACTTAAACCACAAAAAGTACTAGAGATAGGCTGTGGAACAGGTTTGTTAGTCTCAAAAATAGCTTCACATGTTCAAGATTATACTGGAACTGATATTTCTAAAACAGGATTGGATTATATCGAGAAATACATTCAACCTAATTTACCAAAATCTAATAAACTCAAATTGTTCAAACAAGAAGCAAATGATTTTCATAATCTGAATCAGCAATCTTACGATATGATTATTATTAATTCTGTAGCGCAATATTTTGGTAACTATATGTATTTTATAGAGGTTATAAAAAAAGCAGTTTCATTATTAGATGATGGAGGAAAACTATTTATTGGAGATATCAGAAATAAAAAATTGCACAGAACCTTTCTTTTGGATGTTGAGCTATATAAATCATCAGAGGATCAAAATGTAGAAGCAATTCTAAAGACTGTAAAAAGGAAAGAATTTAAAGAACCTGAATTAGTAATCGATCCTAATTTATTTAGAGTAATTCAAAAGGAAATTCCTGAAATATCGCATGTTACAATGGATTTTAAAAGAGGGGATTTTCTTAACGAACTTACTAAATATAGATATGATGTTTTATTACATGTCAATAAAAAAAGTAAAAAACCAGAAAAAAACATAACAATAGATTTTCAAACAGATTTAAATGCACTAGAATATTTTGAAAAATTGGTTAATCAAAATGAGATAGATCAAATAGAATTATTAAACGTACCTAATAAAAGACTGTCCGACATAGGTCAATTAGAGCAATGTATTAAAGATAATTCATTAGAAACCAAAATGTCAGAACTGAAACAGCTCGTGGCTAAGATGGCTGAATGTCATGCAGTAGATCCAGAATATTTTTATAGCAAAGAACAAAATACAGGGTATAAAGCAAATATTTCTCCAAATGCGAATAATTCATTTTATATGGATGTAGTGTTTTTGAAAAAAGAATTATGGGATCAAGGTTATTTATATGACGGGAATACCAATGTAGCGGAATTATTGCCGATTGAAAGGTATCTTAATAATCCTTCATTACAAACCATTCAAAAAGAAGTATCTGATGAAATTAAAAAAGTATTACAGGATCAATTGCCAGATTATATGATTCCAAAGCATATAGTTTTATTAGATGCAATGCCAGTAAATTTCAATGGAAAATTGGATAGAAAAGAATTTCCAGACATCCAAGATTTAATGACTACAGAGACTACATATATAGCTCCAGTAAATGAAATTCAAGAAAAATTAGTAGAACTCTGGAAAAGAATTCTAAAAATCGATTCAATAGGAATTGAAGATAGCTTTTTTAATCTAGGTGGGCATTCTCTCAATGTTATATCCATGTTGGTAAAAGCTAATGAAGAAATTGGAGGGCAAAAAATATCGTTAGTAGATTTCTATAAATCTCCAACTGTAAAAGGTTTAGAAGAACTGTTAAAAGTAGAAAATTCTAAACCAACAGGAATCATTAGAGAATTAGTGACAGCAAAAAAAACACAATTTTCTATTTTGTTTGTCCCATATGCAGGAGGAACTGCTACAGCTTTTCATCCTGTGGCACAGGAAATTAATAAAAGGGATTCTTCTGTTTCATCATGGGCAGTTTCTTTACCAGGCAATGAATATGGAGAAGAAAAAAAAGAGTTATCTATTAAAGAATTAGCAAAAAAAATTGTTGAAGAAATTACACAAAAGATTAAAGGACCGATAGCAATATATGGACATTGTGTTGGGTCATATTTAGCAATAGAAATTACTCGTAGATTAGAGAATAGAGGGTTAAAAATTGAGTTTGTAATGCTAGGAGGATTATTACCCATCCCTAAATGGTATAGAATGCTTCCATCTAAGGATCCTTGGAAACACAAAACAGATGAGCAATTAGTGAAAATGCTGCATGATTGGGGAATGCGTAATGAAGAAATAGAGCCCAATCTACTTCAGTTTATGGTTAGAAATTTTAGAGTAGATGCAATGCAATCCTATTTGTATACTAAGGAAAATAAAAACTGGAAACTAGAAACACCAATTATTAATGTGGTAGGAACAAAAGATCCAATAACCAAACAATACAATAAAAAATTTAAGAAATGGAAAGAATATGGCAATAATGTTCATTTAACAAAAATAGAAACCGATAATCATTATTTTATTAGTGATATGGTAGAAGATGTTGCGGAAATTATTCATAAGGTAAGACATAATTCAGAAAAATGGAAAGATAACGATCTTACTGTTTTTTAATAAAAATATAAACATTTTAAAAGAAAGAGAAATGAAATTGCAAGAAATAGAAAATGTTCAAGAAAAAATAAGAACATTAGAAGATTTACCAAGCCCAAAAGCTATTCCTCTATTCGGAAATGCTCACAAAACACCGCCTAAAGAGTTTAATAATGTATTAGAAGATTGGAGTAGGGAATTTGGAGAACCCTATTTTTGGAAATTTTTTTCAAGACCAGTAGTAGTTTTTAACGAGGCCGAATCTGTAAAGGAGATTATGCGTAATAGACCAGGAGCTTTTAGGAGGTTCAGTAAAGTAAGAGAGATATTTAATGAAATGGGCATACATGGAATTGTAACAGCGGAAGGAGCAGAATGGCGACTTTTAAGGACTGCTTTAGCTCCAGCATTTAATAATCGCTCTTTAGAATTGTTTTTTCCTGAATTTAGCGACATAACTGAACGATTGATGCGTTATTGGAAAGATAAATGCATAAAGGAAAAAACTTTTGACATAACTGCTGATTTAAAAAGATACTCTGTAGATATTACTAGTATTCATCTCTTTAATGAAGATTTGAATACTATAGAAAAAAAAGACGACACTTTTCATTCTAGTATCGATATTGTTTTTTCTGCGATTTATAGACGTCTTAATACTCCAGTGCCATATTGGAAGCTCATAAAATTTCCTCAAGATTATAAATTAGATATGGCTATGAAAAAGATTGAGGGCGAGATTAATGATTTAATAGCAAAAGCAAGAAAAAAACTTGAAAATATAACTGATTTTTCTCAAGCTAAAGGATTAATGGAAACTATGATTATTGCTAGAGATGAAGAAGGGTCAAAACGAAAATTATCAGATAAAGAAATAACTAATAATTTATTATTGTTAATGTTAGGAGGAGAAGACACTTCTGCAAATGCTCTTACATGGATGTTCTATTATTTGTCCCGTCATCAAGAGATTCAGGAAAAATTACATCAAGAAGCAGTTTCAGTTTTGAAGAATGAAAATTTACCTAGAGATAAAAATCATATTTTGAATGCATTTCCATATCTAAGAGCAGTAATACAAGAAACTTTGGTACTTAAATCTCCTACACCCTTTGTAATACTTGAGGCAAATGAAGACACGATAGTAAATGATATTATGATTCCAGAGAAAACAATTGTGGTTGTAATGAATAGAATATCCGATATGAAACGTTATGAAATAAAACATCATAATGATTTTGATCCAGAAAGATGGTTGGATGTTGTAAATGGAGAATACACTCTCAAACCTAATTCTAACTTAAATCTTGCTTTTGGTTATGGTCCAAGGCTTTGTATTGGGAAATCTTTAGCATTAATTGAAATGGTTTTAATTGCCTCAATGATGGTAAAGAATTTTAAAATACTCCCTCCTAAAGACGAAGATCATGAAATAAAAGAATATTTCGATTTTTTACTTAGACCAAAAGGCTTGGAAATTGAAATAGAACCTCGTTAATAAATTAGAATTATTACTGTTATTTTGAGTATTTAGATTTTGCATGCACTGTATATGTTAATTAACCGATGTTATAATTAATAAAACTTAAATAAATGAAAAAAGCATTTTTATTTCCTGGTCAAGGATCACAACATAAAGGAATGGGAAAGGATCTTTTTGATCTTTTTCCAGAAAAAGTAGCTCTAGCTGATAATATTTTAGGATATTCGATTCAAGATCTATGTATAAATGATCCATTAGAACTTCTACAGGAAACTCAATATACACAACCAGCTATTTATGTGGTTAGTGCTTTAGAATATTTGAATGAAAAAAAAATAGGGAATATTCCAAATTTTGTTGCAGGTCATAGTTTAGGGGAATATACAGCATTGTTTGCAGCTGAGGTATTTGATTTTGAAACAGGTCTAAAATTAGTTCAAGAAAGAGGGAGACTTATGAGTCAAGCTAAAAATGGAGGAATGGCAGCCATTTTAGGACTTCAAAAAAAAGAAATAGAAAAGATTCTTATTGAAAATGGTTTAGAAAATCAGATAACTATAGCTAATTATAATACCCCTTCACAAATAGTTGTTTCAGGAGTAAAAGAAGAAATTATTCGAGCACAATCCCTTTTTGAAGAAATTTCAAGCTGCAGAGCATACATTCTTTTAAATGTAAGTGGTGCTTTTCATTCATTTTTAATGCAAGATGCAGCGAATAGTTTTGAAAAGTATTTGAAACAATTTTCTTTTAAAAAACCAAAAACACAAGTTATAGCAAATACCACAGCAAGAATATATGAAGAAAATATACAAGATTTTTTAAAAGATCAAATAACGAAACCTGTATTATGGAACGATACAATTCAATACATGATAGCAATGGGAGTTACAGACTTTTATGAGTCAGGCCCAGGGAATGTATTGACAGGTTTAGTTGCTAAAATTAAATTAGAAGCTCCTCCTTTAGTTATTGTAGAAGATAAAGAAGAAGCGAATTATACGACCAAACAACTTAGTGAAAACTCAACAAAAGGACAACAGTTAGGAAATGAATCTTTTAAAAAAGATTATAATGTTAAATATGCTTGTATAACTGGTGGCATGGCATATGGAATAGCATCGAAAGAGTTGGTTGTTGCTATGGGGAAATCTGGATTCTTATCCTTTTTTGGAACTGGAGGATTGCCACTTTCAACGGTAGAAAAAACGATTTTATTCTTGAAAAATGAATTAGGAGAAAAATATCCTTATGGTATGAATTTAGTGCACAATCCATTAGAGTACCAAACAATTCAAATGTATCTCGATTATGAAATTCGTGTAATTGAGGTGTCAGCCTATATTCAGGCATCAAAAGCATTAGTATTATTTCGCTTAAAAGGACTAAAAGAAAAGGAGAACGGGGATGTTATTTGTGAAAATAAGATTATTGCAAAAATAAGCAGACCAGAAATAGCAAAACAGTTTTTATTGCCGCCTCCAAAAAATTTAGTAAATCAATTATTAGATGAAGAATTAATAACAAGTCAGCAGGCATACCTTAGCCAGTTTGTTTCACTGGCAGATGATATTTGTGTTGAAGCAGATTCTGGAGGGCATACAGATCAAAGATCTGTCTTTACTGTTTTTCCAGCTATCAAAGAATTAAGAGATGAATTAGAAAGTGAAGTTAGGTATCCAGAATATATAAGGATAGGTTTAGGTGGAGGAATAGGAACTCCTGAATCGGCAGCAGCTGCTTTTATGCTTGGTGCGGATTTTATATTAACGGGATCCATAAATCAATGCACGGTAGAAGCAGGAACAAGTGAGGCAGTAAAAGAATTATTAGCAACAATCAATGTTCAGGATACAGGATATTCTCCAGCAGGAGATATGTTTGAGTTAGGTTCAAAAGTGCAAGTGCTAAAAAAAGGAGTGTTTTTTCCCGCAAGAGCAAATAAACTATATGAACTATATAGAAGGTATAATTCTATAGATGAATTAGATGAAAAAACTAAAAATCTGTTGGAAGAAAAATATTTTAAAAAAAGTTTACAAGAGGTATATGAGGAAGTCAAAATTTATCACACCAAGTATAAACTTGATTTTGAAGTAAAAAGCGAAAAACAAAAGATGGCTTCTATTTTTAAATGGTATTTTTCTAGATCTAGTAAATTAGCATTAGAAGGAGATAAAGAAAATATTGTAGATTTTCAAGTTTGGTGCGGTCCTGCATTAGGAGCTTTTAATCAGTGGGTAAAAGGAACTCGTTTCGAGGACTGGAAACAGCGTTATGTTGCTGAAATAGCTATATTTCTAATGGATGAAACTACTCGGTTATTAGAGGAACGTATAAAACAAATCTCAGAACAATTAAAAAGCGTAGTTTGAAAGAAATAATATTAGTTCCTCTTCCAAATTCTTATGAATGGGATTTGGAAAAGGAAAAACTCATTTTAGAGCACATTTCAGAAGATAAAAAGAATCGTTTATTGCGTTTCCGAGATATGAAAGATAGAATGAGAGGTTTAATAGCAGAAATCATCATTAGGGAAACTATTATGAATGAATTCCTAGCGAAAAATGAAGAACTGATATTTGATATAAATGAATTTGGGAGGCCATTTTTAAAAAGTCTCGATGTAGATTTTCAGTATAACGTATCTCATTCCTCAGAATGGATTGTAGTGGCATTCTCAAATCAGTCTATAGGAGTAGATGTTGAACGAATTCGAAATTTTGATTTGGAAATTGCAGAAAGTTTTTTTGCAACAGAGGAAGTACATTTATTATATAGTGAAGCGGATAAGAATTTAAGTTTTTGTAAACTATGGACATTGAAAGAAAGTTATATAAAATTTTTAGGTAAAGGATTTTACGAGAAATTAGATTCCTTTGCCATTGATTATACAAAAGAACCTCCTTCTTTAATTCGTTCCGAAAATAATGATTCTCCTCGGTTTGATTTTCTAGAAGGATTATCGGGCTATTGCTTGTCTATTTGTTCAGAATCATTGGAGAAACCAAAATACAGTGTATTAAATCATAAAAAACTTATTCATAATTTTTTAAATCGCATAAATTAAATATGTACATTCAAGAGGTTTATATGGCTGAACAAGTAAAAATCATTACAATTAGGGTAACTAATAATTCAGGCATGATTAATTATTGCTATTTAATTGTAGATATAATTACGAAATATTGTTGTTTAGTAGATCCAGCTTGGGATTTAAAAAAAATAAAAGAACTGATAGTACAGAACGATTTAATTCTAAAAGGCGTTTTGCTTACTCATGCACATCATGATCATGTTGATTTGGCATTAGATTTTAGTAATCTGTATAATATTCCTATGTGGATTAGTAAGAACGAGGCATATTATTACAATTTTTATCATGATAATTTGCAAACTTTTAAAGACAACCAAAAAATTTATTTAGGAAGTTTATTAGTTGAAACTTGGATTACACCAGGACATACAAAAGGGAGTAGTTGTTTTTATATTAATGGACATTTATTAACTGGTGATACATTATTTATTGAAGGATGTGGAGAATGTAAGTCTGATGGGTCAAATGTAAATGAATTATATGAAAGTCTAAATAGAATTTTACAATCTTGTTCAGATCATACTTTGATTTATCCAGGTCACTCATTTGGTAAAAAACCGGGTGTTACTTTTAAATATGTAAAAGAAAATAACATTTATCTTCAGTTTAAAGATGCTATAAGTTTTTCCAAGTTTAGAATGAGAAAACAGCAGGTTGGTTTATTTAATTTCAAATAAATGTGATTTTTTTCTTTTGTTTAAGACTAAAATATTTTTTTGAAATTATATAATTAGCTTTCAAGCTCATGTGAGAAAATCTTGCAACTATTAATAACTTCTTGCGTTTTTTTATTGAAATGTGTTCATAATACTCTTATTTTGCAATACTGCAATTAATGAATATTGAACATGGCTACATTTGTGATAAGTAAAAGATTAAACGGTCTTTATAAGTATGAATTGACATCTAGAAAAGGAAAAACTATTTTTACAAGCAATAGTTTTGAACTCCGATTTGAATGTGAAGAAGAGATAGAGCGATTGAAAGAGAATCTAGAAAATTTAGTTTATATGCGATTTCGTTCTGGAAACGGGAAATTCTTTTTTAGAATTATTTTTGAAGATAGGCAAGTGGCGATAAGTAGGAAGTATTCTACTCAGCTAATGTTGCAAAAAGGGATTAATGAAATTGAAAAATATGGGGCAAGCGCAGAGATTTTAGATTTTTCTAAAGGAGACGATATTTTTGCGGATGTTTTTGAAGGGGAAGAAGGAGGAGTTAATTAGGCACATTCACAATTAAATAAATACTTGCTTATCAGTTATTTAATTTGTATTTTAGAAGAAATAAACCCCGAGAATGCTCAAAAAGAGTCAAAAACGGGGTTTTCTTTTAAATATGTATGTCAAAAATAATACGAATAAGTGAATTTCAGCACAAATTGCCTTTAAATATTATCAATGAAGATTTTAATGTTTTTTATGAGCAATTTCTAAAGTCTGATTTAGGTAAAATTCATCTAGCTACACCTTTTTCAGAACTTTCTCAAAGTTTTAAATTGAAAGCGTGCAAAAAAGGTCCAGATTGCATTTTTAGTACTAAAGGTAAGATTGCCTTGATGATGCTAAAAAACTATTATGGTTGTTCTGATGCTAAACTAATCGAGTTGTTAAACGGAAATGTTTACATGCAATACTTTTGTGATATTGTATTACCTCTAGATTCCCCGCTTACAAATTTTAAAATAGTTAGCCAAATAAGAATGGAATTAGCCAAAAAATTAGATGTTCGAAAAGTTCAAGAAACATTAGCTAAAAGCTGGCTACCTTATATGAATGATTTAGACAAAGTCTTGATAGATGCCACTTGTTATGAGAGTGAGTTGCGTTTTCCTACCAATGAGAAACTACTTTGGGAATGTATTGTGTGGAATTACAATCAAATGAAATCATTATGTGGAATTTTAAAAATAAAACTTCCAAGAACCAAATATATTGATTGGTGTAAACGCTACAATGAGTATTCTAGAAAAAGAAAAAAAACAGCAAAGCAACGAACAAAAATGACTCGTGGTCTTCTGAAATTATTATATAAACTTAATGGAGAATTGAGTAAAATTGAAAATCAATATTCCTTTGAGCCAACCACAAAATACAGCAAACAACGCAGAATAATCCGTCTTATTTACCAACAACAATCAAAAATTTTTGCAACAGGAAAAAGCGTTCCCGATAGAATTGTTAGCATAAATAAAAGTTATATTCGCCCAATTGTGCGTGGTAAAGAAGTAAAACAAGTAGAATTTGGAGCAAAAGTAAATAAAATTCAAATTGATGGAATCAATTTTATAGAACATATAGAATACCGTGCCTTTAACGAAGGAACTCGATTTCAAAACAGTATATTTTGCGCACAAAATCTAACTAAAACTAAAGTAAGAATTACTGGAGCTGATGCTATTTATGCCACAAATAAAAACAGAACTTTTTCGTCCACAAATAACATACAAACAGACTTTGTTAGAAAAGGAAAAGCTGGAAAACACGAAGAGCATAGAAAGAAGCTAGCCTCAGAAATTAAAAAAGAAAGAGCTACTCGATTAGAAGGTAGTTTTGGCAAAGAAAAAGAGCACTATAATTTACGAAAGATAAAAGCTAGAACCAAGAAAAGTGAAATGCTTTGGATTTTTTTCGGAATACATACAGCTAATGCTAAAGAAATAGGAAGAAGAATTTACAAAAATCAAACACAACTAGCAGCGTAAAGTATTCAAAAAAATACTTTATAGGAAAAGTGCGTCTTGTTGAGAAATATCAAATTTAAAAATCATAAAAACATATAATTTTTACTACAAAATAAAAAACCTCAATTATATTAATATGAATTGAGGTTTTTATTTAAAGTATTTTTCAAAAAATCTTGTTACTTCTGAATTTGCCTAATTAGTTTTTTTCTGAAATTATAAAGTATAAAAAAAGCTCCAACTTAGTTGGAGCTCAATTTTTTGAGTTTGCGTTAGCTAGAAATTATTTCTTAACTTCTTCAACAACTTCTTCAGTTTTTGCAGCAGCAGAATCAACTACTTCTGTAGCAACTTCTTCAACTACTTCTGGAGTAGCCTCAACAGCCTCAACTGCAGTTTCTTCAACAACTTCTGGAGTAGCTTCAGTTTCTTTACAAGAAACGAACATCATTGCAACTAATGCAAAACTTAAAACAACTTTTTTCATCTTACTAAATTATAAAAAGGTTAATTATTAATTCGAAGCAAAGATATAAAAAAAACGATTCGACAAAACTTTTTTTTACTTTTTTTTTGTTTTTTTTTCGCCTTGCTTTTCTGTTAGTAATCAGCAAATTGCGTGCCAAATTATCGACTGATTATCTATTTTCTTTTTTTAGTTTTCTTGTTGCCATTCTTAGGGTGAACCAATTTCATTTCTTTAATAAGATTTTGTGCATTGGCATACTTATCTACAATGAATAAAACATAACGAATGTCAACCATGATGTTTCTGCAAATTTCAGGATCATAATGAATATCGCTCATGGTTCCTTCCCAAACTCTATCGAAATTTAAACCAATTAAATTTCCATTTGCATCAATGGCCGGACTTCCAGAATTTCCACCTGTAGTGTGATTTGTCCCTATAAAACATACTGGCATTTTTCCATTATCTGCATATTGTCCATAATTTTTTGTCTTGTATAACTCAATTAATTTTGCAGGAACATCAAATTCATAATCATTAGGAATATATTTTTCCATGATTCCTTCTAAATGAGTTACGGGTTCATAGTAAACAGCATCTGTAGGGCTATAACCTTTCACTTTACCATAGGTAACTCTTAAAGTACTGTTAGCGTCTGGAAAAAAGCGTGCATCAGGAAATAATTCTAATTGTGCTTTCATATAGTCTCTTTGCAATGCTGCAATTTGAAGGTTTAATTCTTCGTATCTTGGAGAAATTTTAGAAAAGTAATTGTCAGATAAAATTTTAACTAATTCATAGCCGTTGTCTTTATTTAAATTTTTGATGACCGTTTTTGCATCTCCATTCAAAAGATCTTTTAAGCCATTATAAGAAGTTAGTTTCGATTTTTTATAAATATCACTGGTTAACTTACTGTAGCTTTCTTTTTTTAAGATTTCTGGAGCAAAAGGAGATTTATTTCCATAAAGCGCAATTAATTGTTCAAAAACTTTTTCATCAACTTCTGCATTAAAGTTCTTGTAAGACTCTTCAAAATCTTTAATAAGGCTGTTTTTTCTGTCATCAAAAGACTGTTCTCCTTTAGAAAGCGATTGTTCTAATTGATAGAGTTTAAAACCAAAACTTAAAAGTTCAGTGTTTCTAAGAACAACTTCAAAAAAATAATCTCTTGCTAAGGCATATTCTGCAATTTCATCATAATTGTTTTTAAATCCTTTTAAAAGACTGTCATAAGGAGCAGTTCTTCCTTGGCTAATAACTTTGTTTTGGAATTCTTTTTCAAAGTTTTGTTTAATTTGAATGGCATTCGATTTTTCCAAACCTTGTTTTTCTCCAATCCATTTTTTCCAATAATTTGCAATTCGAGCATATTTAGAGGCATATTGAATTTTTATTGCCTTGTCTTTTCTCATGAAACCGTCTTGCACTTTTAATGCAGCGTCTCTAATTTCAATTTTAGCAGGGTTTAAAGTGTTTACTATTTGCGCTACAGCAAATGATGGTAAATATTCCTGAGTTCTTCCTGGAAATCCAAAAACAAGTGTAAAATCATCCTCACTAATTCCATCTAGAGAGATAGGTAAAAAGTGTTTTGGAGTATATGGAACATTGTCTTTAGAATATTCTGCGGGCTTATTGTCTTTATTTGCATAAATTCTAAAAAGAGAAAAATCACCAGTATGTCTTGGCCAAATCCAGTTGTCTGTATCAGACCCGAATTTTCCAATAGAACTTGGGGGTGTTCCAACAAGTCTTATGTCTTTGAATGTTTCGGTAACAAAAAGTATGAACTGATTGCCTTCATAAAAAACTTTTATTCTGTTTTCTTGCCAGTTCTCTTTAGGAAAGTTTTTTTGAACCAAATTGATGTTCTCCTGAATTTTTTTTTGTTTTTCTATTTCAGAAGTCAATTCTTGTGTGCCTTCTAGTACTTTGTCAGTAACATCGTTAATGCTAATAATTAAAGAGGCAATCATTCCTGGGTTTGGTAATTCCTCATTTAAGTCTTTCGCCCAAAAACCATCTTGAAGATAATCATTTTCAACAGTCGAATGACTTTGAATGGCATCATAACCGCAATGATGATTAGTAAGCATCAAACCTTTTTGGGATATTATTTCGGAAGTACAACCTCCATCAAAATGAACAATTGCATCTTTCAAGCTCGATTTATTTACGTTGTAAATATCTTCAGCTTTCATTTTCATGCCTAAGGCTTTCATTTCGCTTTCATTCATTCCTTTTAATAAGGAAGGAATCCACATTCCTCCTTGTTGGGCGAAAATAGGGGAAATGAAGAGTAATAATAGTAATCTTAAAAATTTCATAGTAATAAAAGTTTATTAGGCGTGCAATTTACATTTTTTTTTAATTCTGTAAAGTTTCTAAGGTGAGTCAAATATATAGTTTAACTTATTTTAACAAGGAATATGGTGTTTTAATATTTTTCTATTATGAGTTTCAAAACCATTAGAAAGATATAATTTTTGAGCGTTCTCATTATGATTTTCTACTTCAAGATAAATTATTTTATAGTTATAAATAGTAGCTTGTTCTTTAATAAATTGAATTGCTTTTTTACCAATTCCTTTTCCTCGTTGCGAAGCATTAATATACAATTCATCTAAAAAAACAATTTTTCCTTTATATTCGAAGCTAAATACAAAAGTTAAAATTAAATATCCAACAACTTCATTATCATTATATATTAACCATGCTTTACCAAGATTCTCATTGGTAATAAATTCTTGAAATAATCTTTTAGAAGTTGCAACATCAATAGGGTAATTGTCAATAGCATAGAAATCTTTCATCATCGCTGTAATGATGTCAATTTGATGTGTTTGTAAAGCAGAAAAAGTAATCAATTTAATAGTAGATTTTATGAAATGTGTTTTAAAATAATGTTGGTAGCACCTTTATTCATTTGAACGAATGTACTACAAATGTGACCTTTTTCATAGCGTTCATCTTCGTTTTGGAGTAATAAATCAAAAGCATTCTTTAATTCCGTATAATTCGAAATCGAAATGCATCCGTCCATGTTTACTAAGGCAATTGCTTCTGCAAAATGAGAATAATTTGGTCCAATAACAATGGGTAAACCAAAAGTAGCAGGTTCTAAAATGTTATGCACACCAGGATTCCCAAAACCACCACCAACATAGGCAATGTCTCCATAGGAGTAAATTTTGGTAAGAATTCCAATGGTATTAATAATAAAAACAGAATAATCAGATAAGTTTTTATTCTCTTTTTCTGTATATAAAACCGTTGGCTTTATTATTTGAGATGTAAGCATTGCAATTTGTTCCTCTTTAATATTATGAGGTGCAATAATGAACTTTGTGTCATTGGTAGATTGATTAATAAAATCGATCAATATTTTTTCATCTTTAGGCCAAGAGCTACCAATAACAATAGTTTTCATTTTTCTCATTCCAACTGTGACGAAGGAATCTATAAAATCTAAGGAATTGTCTCTTTCTAAAATAGCAACCACTCTATCAAAACGAGTATCACCAGATATCTTCACATTAGAAAAACCAATAGATTGAATTAATTTTTTCGATTTCTCATTCTGTACAAAAAAGTAATCGAAAGTTTTCAATGCATTTCTATAAAAACCACCATACCATTTAAAGAAGGCTTGTTTTTCTCTAAAAATTCCAGAAATTAAATAGGTTTTAATACCTTGTTTTTTTAATTCATTCAAATAATTTGGCCAAAATTCATATTTGATAAAAAAAACCATTTCTGGACGAGCTTGCTCAATGAATTTTTGAGCGTTAGATTTGGTGTCTAAAGGTAAATAAAGTGTTACGTCTGCCACAGTATTGTTTTTTCTAACCTCATAACCAGAAGGAGAGAAGAAAGTAACGATTATTTTATGGCTGGGGTAGTGCGATTTTATGTTTTCTATAACGGGTAATCCTTGCTCATATTCACCTAATGAAGCAGCATGAAACCAAATGGTTTTGTCTGTAGGGTTTATTTTTTCTTTTAAAGTTGAAAATACATTTTTTCGTCCTTCTACAAAAAGTTTTATTTTAGGACTAAATAGAACTATTAGTTTTAAGAGTTGAGAAGCAATAAGTATTGTTATGTTGTATAAAAAAAGCATTTATTTTGGTGTTATTGTTATTGTTTAGATTTGACAAGTTTTCAAAAGTTGTCAAATCTGTTTTGACTATTTTATTTGTCAAATCACTTAAATTTTTGATTTGAATCATGAAATGAAAATGATTTCCTATTAGATTATAGGTATAAACGTTGATATAATCTGACAGATATTTATCAAATTGACGAATGGAGAAAGCATAATTTTCAGCAGATTTAAACATTGGTTTTTTATCTATCGTTCTATTATAAATATGATAGATACGTTCCTCTTCAAACTGAGTAAAATAATGTTCTTTTTTTGCCATTTATTTTTAGATATACTTTTTGTTTTTCTAGAGTTGTCAACTTTTTAAAAGTTGTCAACTCTTCATAAGTTTTTAAATCCAAAACAATTTTCAAAATTAAGTATTTTATTTTATAAATAGCTATTGCTTTTTCTTCCTATTGCAATTAAAATACATATAGATCTATGAGATATAAGGTAAGAAGATGAAAATCAAAAAAGCAGAAACGATTTATCTCTAATCGTAATTAATTGTTACTTTTGTTTTACCAAATTTATTTCAATGAAAAAATTACAAATGGTTGACCTTAAAAGTCAATATGAAAAAATAAAAGAAGAAGTTAATGCTTCAATTCAAGAAGTATTAGATACAAATACCTACATTAACGGACCCTTAGTTCATCAATTTCAAGCAGATTTAGAAAAATATTTAGGGGTAAAACATGTAATCCCATGTGCAAATGGAACAGATGCTTTGCAAATTGCAATGATGGGATTGGATTTGAAACCTGGTGATGAAGTAATTACTGCCGATTTTACTTTTGCAGCTACAGTAGAAGTGATTGCTTTATTGCAATTAACTCCAGTTTTAGTAGATGTGGAAGAAGATAATATGAATATTTCTCTTGAAGCTATTAAAAAAGCAATAACGCCTAGAACAAAAGCCATAGTTCCAGTTCATTTATTCGGTCGTGCAGCTAACATGGATGCAATCATGGAAATTGCTAACGAGCATAACCTGTATGTAATTGAAGATAATGCTCAAGCCATTGGAGCAAATTATACTTCTAAAGAGGGCAAAAAATCAAAAGTAGGAACCATTGGCCATGTTGGAGCTACCTCATTTTTCCCTTCTAAAAATTTAGGATGTTATGGAGATGGTGGAGCAATTTTTACTAATGACGATGCTTTAGCACATACTTTAAGAGGAATTGTGAATCACGGAATGTATGAAAGATACCATCATGATGTGGTGGGCGTAAATTCTCGTTTAGACAGTATTCAAGCAGGGGTTTTGAAAGCGAAATTACCTCATTTAGATGCTTATAATGTGGCAAGAAGAACCGCTGCAAAGAAATATAATGAGCTACTTTCGGTTAACGAAAATATAATTGTACCTCAGTTTGATTGGAATGGAGACGACCATGTGTTCCATCAATATGTAATGCGAATTACTAATGGAAAAAGAGATGGTTTGTTAGCACATTTACAAAGTAAAGAAATTCCTTGTGCAATTTATTATCCAATTCCATTGCATAGCCAAAAAGCCTATGCCGATGTAAGGTACAAAGAAGAGGATTTTCCAATAACCAATCAGTTATGTAAAGAAGTAATAGCTTTACCAATGCATACAGAGTTAGATGATGATCAAATTAAATTTATAACAGATACAATATTAGAATTTGTTTAATCGAGAGAGCAGAAGAAACAGAGCAGAGTAGCATTAAAGTGCTATAATCTATTCTCTTTGTTTTGTTTTCTATTTCTATAAAAAAATGAAAATAGTAGTAACAGGAGGTTTAGGTTTTATAGGTTCACACACAGTTGTTGAATTACAAAATGAAGGTTTTGAAGTAGTGGCGATTGACAACTTGTCAAATTCATCAGAAAATGTTTTAGAGGGAATATTTAATATTACAGGTAAAAAGGTAGTTTTCGAAAAAATAGATTTGCGTGATAAATCTGCAGTTCAAAACTTCTTTAAAAAACATAATGATGTTCAAGGAGTAATTCATTTTGCTGCCTCTAAGGCGGTTGGTGAAAGTGTAGAAAATCCGCTACTGTATTATGAAAACAATATCAATGCATTGGTATATATTCTTCAAGAATTGAAAGAATTGCCAAATGCTAATTTCATTTTTAGTTCTTCGTGCACTGTTTATGGGCAAGCTGAAAAAATGCCTATTACAGAGAATGCTTCTGTGCAAATAGCCATGTCTCCTTATGGTAACACAAAACAAATTGGAGAAGAAATTATTACTGATGTTGCTAAAGTCACGAACTTAAATGCTATTTTATTACGTTATTTTAACCCAATTGGAGCACATCCTTCGGCAGAAATTGGAGAATTGCCATTAGGAATTCCTCAAAATCTAATTCCATATATAACACAAACTGCCATTGGTCTTAGAGAACAATTGTCTGTTTATGGAGATGACTATCCCACTCCAGATGGTACAGCCATTCGCGATTATATTCATGTGGTAGATTTAGCCAAAGCCCATGTTGTCGCATTAAAACGTTTGTTAGATAAGAAAAATGTGGAAAGAGTGGAAACATTCAATCTCGGAACAGGAACAGGAAGTTCTGTTTTAGAGGTGATCACTACTTTTGAGAAAGTATCAAATCAAAAATTAAACTATAAAATTGTAGGTAGAAGAGAAGGCGATATCACAGAAGCATATGCCAACACAGATAAAGCAAATAACATTCTAGGATGGAAAGCCCAATCAAGTTTAGAAGAGAGTTTGGCAAGTGCATGGAAATGGGAGCAGAAAATTAGAAGTCTGCAAAACACGAATTAAGTATTTCATAACTTATATTTAACGCTTGATTAATGAGAAAATAGAAAAAAATAGAGTGTTTTGTGCTACAAACAAATACACTTTAAAATGATTCTAAGAAATTCAATTTTTTCAATGATTGCTTTGCTCACATTCGCTTGTAATGGAGACGATGCAATAGGTGACCAAAACGTTCCTGTATCAAAATATCCTACACTTTCAGGAAAAGCCCCATTAATTGTAGCGCATAGAGGTGCTTCTGGCTATTTGCCAGAACACACTATTGCTTCTTATACTAAGGCAATAGAATTAGGTGCCGATTATATCGAACCCGATTTGGTGATGACATCAGATGGGGTTTTGGTCGTTCGTCATGAACCAATGCTTTCTGGGACTACAAATGTTGCAGAAATGCCTATTTTTGCTTCTAAAAAAACTACAAAAAATATTGATGGAGCAATGGTTGAAGATTGGTTTGTTTCCGATTTTACTTTAGCAGAGATTAAACAGTTGAAAGCTAAACAAGCATTTTCTGAAAGATCGCAAGAATTTAACAACCTGTATGAGGTTCCTACTTTTCAAGAAGTTATTGCATTAGCCAAACAAAAATCGGCTCAGTTAGGAAGAACAATAGGCATATATCCAGAAACAAAACACCCCGCTTTTCATGAAGCATTAAACTTAAAAATTTCAGATAAATTATTAGAAGACTTAACGCTAGCAGGTTGGAATAATGAATCTTCACCAGTATATGTACAGTCTTTCGAAGTAACCAATTTACAATATATTCGATCAAAATCGACGGTAAAAATTATACAATTGCTAAGTTGTTATGATGTGGCTTTAAATGGTGATTTAATATTTGATGTACCTAATGGAGAAGCAATATCAAACGGACAACCTTATGATTGGTTTCTTCAGGGAGATACAAGAAATTATAGTTTCTTTACTACTGATGCAGGTTTAGACTTTGTGAAAACCTATGCTAATGGAATAGGACCATGGAAGCCTTTTATCATTTCTTATAAAGGAACAGATGCAAATAACGATGGAATTGCAGACGACTTAAATGCAGACGGAAAAATAAACGATGCCGACAAGGAAGCAATTGAAGCAAGTGACCTAATTACCAAAGCACACGCAAGAGGTTTACAAGTGCATGCCTATACTTTTAGAAATGAAAGTAGAAGATTATTGAGTAATTATCATAATAATCCAATTTTAGAATATCAAGCTTTTTATAATTTAGGTCTAGATGGTTTGTTTACAGATTTTACAGATACTGCTGTTATGGCAAAATAGATTGTGAAATAAAAAAACACACAATTGAGATTGAGTATTTTATTCAATCTCAGTTGTGTTTTATACATAGATCAATGTCACGTTAATCCAAATTAGGCATTAGATTTTGTTAAGAGAGAAATAGTTGCTAAGTACAGGAGTTTTGCTCCATAAATTATAGTTATATTGAGGAAGTAAACGGGTACTGGAGTAAATATAAAGTAGCTGTTTTACATAATAGAACACCAATGCTTAGTTTAGGTTAAGCATATTTTAATAGCAACCCAATAGGCAAATTCAGAAGTAAGGAGGCTGTAAGTCTTTATTTTATTGATAAATGTCCCAATATAAAAAAAAAATAATTATTGCTTAAGAAGTAATCTTCAACAACAAATTGGCATCTGGGCAATTTACTTTAAAGAACTCCAAATCATTCAAGCTACAAACACCAGGGTAATCTCCTTTTTTGCCTTGCATGTCTTGTATAATTTGAAAATGTAAATGAGGAGCATAATCACCATTAATTGGTGGTGCACCCAATTGGGCAATAACTTCTCCTTTTGTAACTATCTGACCTTCTTTTTTGTCTTTTAAACTATCAATACTCAAATGACCGTATAAAGTATAGAAAGTGATGTTTTCTATCGCGTGTTCTAAAATGATCACAGGGCCATAATCGCCTAAAGCAGTGTTGTTTTGAAAGCTATGTATTCTCCCGTCTAAAGCGGCTAATACACTTGTTCCTGCTTTTATCCAAAGATCCAATCCAATGTGAATATTTCTTTCGTCGGTAGCATCGTTTTTAAAAACAGTACTTCTTCTGTAAAGATTTCTAGTTTCTAAATAACCTCCAAAAGCTACTTTTGCATCATTTTTTGAAAGATAATCTTCAATGAAATTTTCAAAAATTACTGCATCTGTCACATCTAGCGCTATTAAATCAGTGTTTTTTGCAGATAAATCCAAAGCAACATAATCTTTATAAGCAATAGAAGCATCAATTACTTTTACATTTTTTTGTGCTAGAAGTATTTTTTCGAAAGCTGTATACATCTTTTAATTTTTATTCGAATATAGCTAAAAAAAACTCCTAAATAATTATAGGAGTTTTAATATTTTGGTTTAATGTGTATTATTTTAATGGAACCAAAGTAGCATTTTCTGGTTTTTCAAAAAGCGCTTCATTCTTTTTAGAGAATTCAATATTAGTAACTTTTGCTGTGCCTATTTCGTCTCCAAAACCAGTTTCAAGAGTCCACATATGGTAGGTCCATTCTGTAGCAAAAGGAATTCCATTTGTTTCTAAGAAAGTAGTATATTTTACAGCATGCGGTTCTTTTTCAGCAGCTTCTTTTCCTTTTCCAAAACTAACAATATAAGCAGCACCTACTAAATAGTTCTGAGCATCTTTGTAGATGTAGTACCAATCATCTGGGGCATCACCAATATTAGCTTCAAAAGTTAACTTTCCTGTTGCGACATTTTCTCCGTAAAAAGGTAGATCTTGAAAGTCAGACCAAATGGTACCGTTGTCATTTAATTTATAAGGCAAAGTAAAAAAATAAGACCAAGTAAAGATATCAAATCGCATTTTGCTTAGGTTACTGTTAGGATTGTTGGTGTAAACCTCATTACCATCGTAAATAACAATTTCTCCTTCAGTTGTTTCCATTTTAATTTTTGTACCATCTACTGTTTGGGAAAATTTTGCATTGAGATAATTCTTACCATTGAACTTTACGGCAATTGTATAGTTAATAATTTCCTTAGATAAGAAGTCATCTTTTTTATGGGCAGTTTCTATCTCTTTTGTAAAAGGTTCTGGTACTTTTTTCGTAATCTCGGATTGTTGAGGTGTAATTTCTTCTTTTTTTATTTTTTCTTTACAAGAGGTTAATAATAAGGTTGTAATGAATGTGATGAATAAAAAGATTTTTTTCATGTGTTTAGGATTTTATTTTTATAATGATAAAGGTATAAAATCCAAAATTGGCTGCTTTTCAAATAATAAATTTTAGCTTTTTATTAACTTGACAATAATTCTGTTTTTGGAATTCAATAGATAAGATAAAAAACTTTTGAAATCAAGGAGTATTTAATAAAAGTTAAATTATTTGGTAAGTAAGTATTTAACAATTTTACTTTTGCCTTTAAGAAATATCAGAAAAATAGTTTTTATAATCCAATAAAAAAGACTGTCTAAAAAAATAAGATTAATTCTTTTTGCTTTTCAGACAGTCTGAAACTTTTTTAGCCTACGCAGAAATCGTTTCTACATCTTTGTTTATTTTATTCACCAAGCCAACTAAAACTTTTCCTGGTCCAACTTCAGTGAATGAGGTTGCTCCATCAGCGATCATTTGGTTTACAGATTGTGTCCATTTTACAGGAGCTGTTAGTTGAATAATCAGGTTTTTCTTGATTTCTTCAGCATCAGAGACAGCATTTGCAGTCACATTTTGATACACTGGACAAATTGGAGTAGAAAATGTTGTTGCTTCAATAGCAGCAGCTAGTTCTTCTCTTGCTGGTTCCATCATTGGAGAGTGAAACGCACCACCAACAGGTAATATTAACGCTCTTTTTGCTCCAGCTTCTTTCATTTTTTCACAAGCTAATTCTACCGCTTTGTATTCTCCAGAAATCACTAACTGGCCAGGACAATTATAATTTGCTGCTACTACAACACCATCAATTGAATCACAAATCTCTTCAACAATTTTATCGCCAAGATTTAATACTGCTGCCATTGTTGAAGGAGTAATTTCACAAGCTTTTTGCATGGCTAATGCTCGTTGGGAAACTAATTTTAATCCGTCTTCGAAAGACAAAGCTCCATTGGCAACCAAAGCAGAAAACTCTCCTAATGAATGGCCTGCAACCATTTCTGGTTTAAAATTGTCACCTAAAGTTTTGGCTAAAATAACCGAATGTAAAAAAACAGCTGGTTGGGTAACTTTTGTTTCTTTTAATTGCTCAGCAGTGCCTTCAAACATAATGTCAGTAATTCTAAAACCTAGAATTTCATTTGCTTTTTCGAATAATGCTGCGGCTTCTTTTGACGTTTCATATAAATCTTTTCCCATTCCTGAGAATTGCGCTCCTTGACCCGGAAATACGTATGCTTTCATCTTTTTGATTCTTATTTTTAAGTATTTTTTTCAGAAATACTAAAAGGTTTTGTGACGCAAAAATAATGATTTTTTTAGGAGCATAATAATTAAGATGATTTAGGCTCGGCTTTTTTAGTAATAAACGGCATGTTTGCTATGTTTTTCTACAATGTAATAGTGTTGATTATTTCTTGGAATTGATTGTTTAGTGTTTCATTAATAATTCCCTTTTTGCTATTAAAATTATCATTAAAATTAGGTAATGAAAAACTGCCTTTAATCAATGCTCCTTGGTAAGGTAATCTGTTTTTTGCTATTTCAAGAACCGAGCTTCCACCTCTAGCACCAGGAGAGGTTGCTAAAAGAAGCGTTGGTTTTTCTTGAAAATTTTTAGCATTAATTCGAGATGTCCAGTCAAAAATGTTTTTAAAAGCAGTGGTGTATGCCCCATTATGTTCTGCAAAAGAAACAATTATTAAATCGGCTGTTCCTAATTTGTTATAGAAATCATGTGCCAATTGCGGAATTCCATTTTCACCTTCTTTATCAATAGAATAAATAGGCATTTCATAATCGTTCAAATCTAGAATTTCAATTGCTGCATCTTTAAATGTATGGGCAGTATAGGTAGCGAATTGTTTGTTAATCGAGTTTTTACTGTTAGACGCTCCGAAAGCGATAATTTTTTTAGTCATTTTGTTATTTATTTTCACTAATTATTAATTTATTGTTCCATTGGAATTTCCATTATTAAAAATGTAGCATCAGTATTCGCTTTTATTTCAATTTCTGGAGTTTCCCAAATACCAATAGCGTCTCTCTTTTCTAAAGTTTCACCGTTTACAACGATTTCACCTTCAATATTCATAATATAAAAACCATTTCCTTCTTTCTTTAACGATAGCTTTTTAGAGAAATTTGCATCAAAGTTACTCATATAAAACCAAGCATCTTGATGAATCCAAACACCTTCGTCGTCTTCATTCGGAGATAATACTTGAGCAAAATTATTTTTTTGTAACGATTTTTCTAAAGTAATCTGTTGATAGCGAGGTGTTACATTTTTCTTGTTTGGAAACAACCAAATTTGAAACAATTTAGTTTGCAAGTCTGCATTAGGATTAAATTCGCTATGCTTAATGCCACTTCCCGCACTCATTACCTGCACATCACCTGTTTTAATAGTAGCAGCATTTCCCATACTGTCTTTGTGAGCTAAATCACCCTCTAGAGGAATGGTGATAATCTCCATATTGTCATGAGGATGTGTTCCAAAACCCATCCCTGGAGCAATGGTGTCGTCATTTAAAACACGCAGAACACCAAATTGAATTCTTTCTGGATTATACCAGTTGGCAAAGCTAAAACTATGATAAGCATTTAGCCAACCATGATTTGCATTGCCTCTTGTATTGGCTTTATGTATAACTGTATTTGTCATAATTTTTAATATAATAATTTTATACAACAAATGTACAACCAAGCACAGAATGGAGGTCTTAACCTAGATTAAGAAATTATTTTTTAAATCAATATACTTTTTCTATAAACAAACGTGTTTTTTTGTAATAGATGATACTGTGGCACACCCACTGTCGTTTGAGTGTTTTCATTTAAGATTAAAACCTAAATCGTTCTATATTATAGTCTTTTTGATACTAATTATAACCTTAGAGATATTATTTAATGCCTTTTTGCTTAAAATTATAACCACAGCGCTAGTAATTATAAGCTTTGATGTATTAATTATACTCTTTTTACTTAAAATTATAGTCACAAAGGTATTAAATCCTAATTTCTACAAATAGCTCAAAAGTTCATTACACTATTTTACGGATTCTTACAAAGCGTATAAAAAACATCTTTAGTGTATAGAATATTTATGTTTCTACTATTACTACTTCGTCTTTACTCCGTATTAAATCCATACAAACCCCATATATAAGCCGTAGTTGTGGTACCCCTTAAGATGTGCATAAAAAAGAAATAGTAGTAAAAGAATTTCGAATACTCAGTAAAATCAAAGAAAGAGTAGTCGAGTTTTTTTCTTTTAGAAAACGAAAGGCAAGAGCTGTTTACTTTTTAAGTAAACGCGCTTTCATTTTGCTAAAAAATTCAGGAGTAACACCAATATAGGAAGCAATTTGTTTTTGGGGTACTTTCTGTAGTAGCGTAGGGTATTTAGAACAGAACTTTTCAAAACGCTCTTCTGCGGTTAGACTTAAATTATCCATTAAACGTTCTTGATGGGCTACTAATGAGTTTTCGGTAAGTATTCTGAAAAAACGTTCCAATTTGGGTATTTCAGAATATAATTCATCTTGGTGTTCTTTAGAAAGCAAAACAATTTCTGCATCTTCTAAAACTTCGATGAATAAATTACCTGGTTTTCGAGAGAGTAAACTATATAAATCTCCAATCCACCAACCTTCGCAGGCAAAATGCAAAACATGCTCCACAATATTATCATTGATATTGAAACTTCTAACAATTCCAGAATTCACAAAATAAGAAAATTCACAAATTGCTCCTGCATTATGTAGTAGTGTTTTTGCTTTATGATGTTGAACTTCTGTTTTAGATAGAAACAAAGCCTTTTCCTCATTAGTTAATGCAACAACTTTAGCGATATTGTCTAAAATGAGAGCCATTATTTTTTCTTTTTGGGTCTCACTTTAAAATAAGTAGCAACAAACTTGCCATTTTTTACCGAACCAATAACATCGGCTTGTCGAATAGCTTGACAAAAACCATCATGAGCATGTGCATCACCATGATCGTCTATAGAACTACCTTCCACAAAATACGTTTTGCCATCTATTCTAACAGCTAAGTCGCAACCACTTTTTTCTTTCATTCCAAACTGACATTGACCACAAGACGCTTCAACGGTTTGTTTTTTTTGTTTTGAAGGTTCTTTTTCCTGAGTATTTCCAATTGTTATAAAAAAAAGAAAAAGAAAGTTTAAAATATATTTCATAATTATGATTTTACTTGTGTTAATTTAGCAGCTTCTTTAGCTCTTTCTGTAATTTCTTCAATTGGAGTTTCTAAAGAATCATTGGTTAAAATAACCCCCATTCTTCTATAAGGTCTTGAAGTAGGTTTTCCAAACAATCTAAAATCTGTTTTTGGTAAACCAGCTATGTTTTCAATACCACTAAAAGTAGGGTTAGCTGAATTTTCAGTGGCTAACAAAACAGCACTTGCTCCATTCTTTTCTTGCGTAATTTCTGCAATGGGTAAGCTTAAAATGGCACGTAAATGCAATTCAAATTCATTGAAGTTTTGAGTGTTTGCCAAGGTAACCATACCTGTATCATGTGGTCTTGGTGATAATTCTGAAAAATAAACACCTTCGTCAGTTAGAAAGAATTCAACACCAAAAAGTCCAGCTCCACCTAAGGCTTCTGTTACTTTTTCAGCCATATCTTGTGCTTCAAATAGAGCGGCATCAGAAATCCGAGCAGGTTGCCAACTTTCTTGGTAATCTCCACGTTCTTGTCGGTGACCAATAGGAGCACAGAATAAGGTTGGTAAGTCATTGTTTTGCGTTACCGTTAATAAGGTAATTTCCGAATGAAAATTAACAAATGCTTCTACAATAACTTCCACCACATCGCCACGAGAACCTTCTACAGCATAATTCCAAGCCTTGCTAATATCTTCATCTGTTTTTATAGTAGATTGTCCTTTTCCAGAAGAACTCATTAAAGGCTTAACAACACAAGGCATTCCAACTTCTGCAACGGCTTTTTGTAACTCATCCGCTGAGGTTGCATAGCGATAATTGGCAGTTCTTAATCCTAATTCCTTAGCCGCTAAGTCACGAATGGCTTTTCGATTCATTGTAAAATTAGCAGCTTTAGCAGAAGGAACAACAGTAATACCTTGCTTTTCATAGTCATAAAAACGTTCGGTACGAATGGCTTCAATTTCAGGTACTATAAAATCAGGTTTGTGTTTTGCTACAACTCTGTCTAATTCATCTCCATTTAGCATATTAATTATTTCAAACCCATGTGCTACCTGCATGGCTGGTGCATTTTCATAACTGTCAACTGCAATCACAGTTTGTCCGATTCGTTGTGCTGCAATGACAAATTCTTTTCCTAGTTCACCAGAGCCAAGTAATATTATTTTTTTATTCATTGTTTTAAAATTATTTTCAGCGGTAAAGCTATTTATTTTAGTTGAATGATGGTTGTTTCTTTACCATGAATGAAATTAGAACAAGCTAATTGTATGGCTTCAAAACTGTGTTGAAATATTTGCTTTTGTTGTAATAGTTGTATTCTCTTTTTTTCTTTGTTCGAAATATGTCCGTCTAAAATGAGCCCTAAAATAAAAATATCAGAGCAAATTTTAGCTGTTTCTTTTTTGCTAGATTGTAGCGATTCATAAAAGGAATCGTTAAAATAATGTTTGTCTTTTATTGGTATTTTAAAGAAAGCAATAACCTGTTCTGTTAATAGAGAATGATTGGAATGAAAATCTCTTTTACTCATCACAATGAGTTGCAATGTATGATAGATTAATTCTTTTTCTTCTTGGTTTAGTTCTAGATTGGGTAAATTAGAAATGTACTTTCTTATGAGTTGATGCCCGAAAATTGCTGCTTTAGCATTTTTATAAATAATATGTGTAGCATACATGTTCAGTAACATATATACTGGAGCTCCAATAAAATCCATTACATATTTTACTGCATATCTTCCAGCAAATCGTTTAATAAGGTATTTCAATATTTTATTAGCAAGAAAACCTTTAAGTTTAATAAGTAAGTTAATTGTAAATAAAACCCACTTATTTGTTCCTTGAAAAGGATCTAAACCATATTGAGTAATTTTTTTATCGACATTCCCAGTAGCAATTTGTGTGAGTTTATTTATATGTGTTTCTTTATTTGTTGAAGAAATAAAACCAGAATAAACCGCTATATTGTGAGTCATTCTTAAATGAATTAGCGATAAGAGATAAATTTCTAGAACGGTTAAGACTAAGCAAAGTAAAATATCATATATTGGTAAAGAAACAAACTGTTCAAAAATGGAGATAGTAAAAGTTTCTGTGAAAATTGGGAAATAGTAGATCGGGAAATAATAAAAACAAACGCCAAGGATTCCTAAAACTCCCGCTTGAATTAGTGATTTTCTATATTCTTTTTTTATTAATTTTAATTCGGAACTGTTTAACGTGTGTATGGATTCATCAATAAAAGTATTATTGATTTTTAAATGTAGTTTTTTTAGAAAATTCTTGTACAAAAAATCCATCAATAAAGAACTTTTTATGAGAGAGTTTGTTTTAAAAAATAGTGCCCCAAGTTTCCTAGGGGCATTATTGATATAGTAATTAAGTTAATGCTTCTTTTATTCTTTTCAAAGCTTCGATTAATAATGCTTCACTTGTTGCATAAGAAAAACGTATGCAGTTAGGATTACCAAAAGCGTCACCTGTTACTGTTGCAACATTAGCTTCAGATAGTAGATACATTGAAAAATCTGTTGCATTTTCAATTTTTGTACCTTTTAGAGTTTTTCCAAAGAAGTAAGATACATCTGGGAAAACATAAAAAGCACCCTCAGGAACATTAATTTTCATGCCTGGAATATCTTGAATTAAACCGACTACTAAGTCTCTTCTTTTGTGAAATGCTTCTACCATGTGGTTTAAGACCTTTGGGTCAGCCTCCACAGCAGCAATAGTAGCTCTTTGCGCGATACTGTTGGCACCACTCGTTACTTGCCCTTGAATCTTAGTACAAGCTTTAGCAATAAATTCTGGAGCACCAATATATCCAATTCTCCATCCTGTCATAGCAAAAGCTTTTGCTACTCCATTAACAGTAATGGTTTTGTCTAGCATTCCAGGAATAGACCCAATGCTGCAAAATGTTCCTGAAAAATTAATATGTTCATAAATTTCATCAGAAACAACATAGATGTTAGGGTATTTGTCTAAAACCTTGCATAAAGCAGTAAGTTCTTCTTTGCTATAAACAGATCCACTAGGGTTACAAGGAGAACTAAACCACATCATTTTTGTTTTTGGTGTGATTGCTTTTTCAAGTTGTTCAGGTGTAATTTTAAAATCGCTTTCTACAGATGTCGGTACTTCTACTGGAACACCACCAGATAATTTAATAATTTCAAAATAGCTAACCCAATATGGTGCTGGAAGGATTACTTCATCTCCATCATTTAGCATTACTTGCGCAATGTTATATAAAGATTGTTTTGCACCAGTAGAAACAACAATTTGACTAGGCTTATAGTCTAGCTCATTGTCTCTTTTAAATTTTTTACAAATGGCTTCTTTAAGTTCAGCGTATCCATCTACAGGAGAGTAAGTACTGTAATTTTCATCGATAGCTTTTTTAGCAGCGTCTTTTATAAAATCGGGTGTGTTAAAATCAGGTTCACCTAAGCTTAAACTGATAATGTCTTTCCCTTGAGCTTTTAACTCTCTTGCTAATGCAGCCATAGCAAGTGTTTGCGAAGTAGATAAATTATTAATTCTATCTGATAACGAATTCATTGTGTTGTTGATTATTTATAGTTTATAGAAAAGACGCAATTTCTTGCGTCTCAAAATTTATGCTATTTGTGGTTCTTTGCCTAAATCTTTTAGATGCTTGAAGTGTGCAATAACTGCACTTCTCATTGTTTTGTATTCATGATAAGGAAGATTGCATTCTTTTGCAGTTTGCTTTACAATCTCAGCAATTTTACCATAGTGAATGTGACTAATGTTGGGAAATATATGGTGCTCTATTTGATGGTTTAAACCACCTGTGTACCAGTTTACAATCCAATTTTTAGGTGCGAAATTTGTAGTTGTAAATAATTGGTGAATAGCCCAAGTGTTTTCAATTTCTCCAGTTTCTTCAGCAGGAAGAGGGTTTGTGGTTTCTTCCACAACATGTGCTAACTGAAATACAACACTTAAAATTAATCCCGCAGTATAGTGCATTACAAAAAAACCAACCAAAACTTTCCACCAAACAACTCCAACTATCATAGGGATTACTAGCCAAACAGAAAAATAGATTACTTTGGTAATTACTAAAGTTGTCCATAATATCTTCGAACTTTTTACTTCTCCATAAGACAATTTTCTTTTTAGATACCCACTCATTTGTTTGAAATCGGTAGTTAAAGCCCAATTGAATGTTAAAAGTCCATATAGAAATATAGAATAGTAGTGTTGGAATTTATGAAATTTATGCCATTTTGCTTCCTTAGTAAATCGTATAATTCTTCCTGCATCCAAATCTTCATCGTGACCAGGTATATTGGTATAAGTGTGGTGAAGCACATTATGTTGTACTTGCCAATTATATACATTCCCTGCAAGAATATAGATACTTCCTCCCATGAATTTGTTAACCCAGTTTTTAGTCGAATAAGAACCATGATTGCCATCATGCATAACGTTCATACCAACGCCAGCCATTCCAATACCAATAACTATACTTAATATGAAATATAGCCAAAAAGGCATTTCTAATGAAATTAAGAAAAAATATGGAGCAAGGAAAAGACTGAACATTATAACAGTTTTTAAGTGTAATTTCCAGTTTCCTGTTTTTTTTATATTATTTGTTTTAAAGTATTCATTAACACGTTTGTTCAATGTTCTGAAAAACTTTGTGTCATCTTTTTTTGAGAAAATAGGGGTTTTTGTGTTCATTTCTTAAGTCTAAGCTTGTTTGAGACCAAAGATAATAATTATCTTAATGAGTGTGTGTATTTTAATCTATTTGTTTGTTAAAAAATGTATTTTTGCAACAAAAAAAGGATATGGAGTTAATTTTAAAATATTTTCCTAATTTAACAGAGTTGCAAATTAGACAATTTGAAATGTTGAAGGGTTTGTATGAAGATTGGAATTCTAAAATAAATGTTATTTCTAGAAAAGATATTGAAGAGTTATATATGCGTCATGTTTTGCACTCTTTAGGGATTTTTAAAGTACAAGAATTTAAACCAGGAGCAAAAATTATGGACGTTGGTACTGGTGGTGGTTTTCCAGGTATTCCATTGGCTATTATGCATCCAGAAGTTGATTTTTATTTAATTGATGTTATAGCAAAAAAAATAAAAGTTGTTAATGAAGTTGCAAGTGCTTTAGGATTGAAAAATGTGAAAGCAGAACAAAAAAGAGCTGAGCTAGTAAAAGAAAATTTTGATTTTATTATAAGTAGAGCAGTAACTAATATGCCAGACTTTGTGAGTTGGATTAAAGATAAAGTAAGAAAAGATTCTAAGCATGATTTAAAAAACGGAATACTTTATTTAAAAGGTGGTGATTTGAGTGAGGAGTTAGCTTCTTTTCCAAATGCTTTACAGTATAATTTGTCCGATTTTTTTGAAGAAGATTTTTTCGAAACCAAAAAAGTAGTTCATTTAGTATTAAAATATAAAAAATGAAAAAATCCCGCAAACTACTAGTTTGCGGGATTTTTATTTACTATGATAATAAATAAGATTATCCTAAAAACGGGTATCTGTAATCTTCTGGCGTAACAAAAGTTTCCTTAATTGTTCTTGGAGAAACCCAACGTAGAAGGTTTAAAATTGAACCAGCTTTGTCATTTGTTCCTGAAGCTCTTGCACCACCGAATGGTTGACATCCAACAACAGCACCTGTAGGTTTGTCGTTAACATAGAAGTTTCCAGCACAATTTTGTAATGCTACAGTAGCTTCTTCAATAGCATATCGGTCTCTACTGAAAACAGCTCCAGTTAAGGCATATTCTGAAGTTGAGTCAATTAGTGTTAAAGTTTCAGACCATTTTGCGTCCTCATATACATAAATAGTAACAACAGGTCCAAATAATTCAGTCTCCATTGTTGAATATTTTGGATTAGTAGTCACAATTACAGTAGGTTCAATAAAGTACCCTTTAGATTTGTCATAATTTCCTCCTACAATGATTTCTGCATCACTGTCTTTTTTAGCTTGGTCAATATATGAAGCTAATTTGTTGAAACTGCCTTCATGAATAACAGCTGTGATGAAGTTTGACATGTCTTCTGGAGTTCCCATTTTCATAGATTTTACATCGGCAACTAATTGTTCTTTTACAGCCGGCCATAAACTTTGTGGGATATATA
Source organism: Flavobacterium sp. KY-23415 (assembly GCF_055384985.1). Classification (NCBI taxonomy): domain Bacteria; kingdom Pseudomonadati; phylum Bacteroidota; class Flavobacteriia; order Flavobacteriales; family Flavobacteriaceae; genus Flavobacterium; species Flavobacterium sp. KY-23415. The sequence continues at coordinate 2,301,754 of NZ_AP044001.1, forward strand.
CTCTTGAAGCAGCACTACATTTTTGTCCTTGAAATTCAAAACCACCTCTCACGATTCCTGTAACTACTTGTTTTACATTGGCAGAAGGGTGTGCAATGATAAAATCTTTACCTCCAGTTTCTCCTACAATTCTAGGGTATGTTTTATAGTTGTGAATGTTTGTTCCAATTTTTGCCCAAATATCCTTAAATACATGAGTTGAACCAGTGAAGTGAATTCCTGCAAAGTCAGGGCTAGCTAATACTGTATCAGTAATCATTATTGGGTCACCGTATACTACATTAATTACTCCATCGGGAACACCAGCTTCTTTGAAAATATCTATGATTATTTTTGCTGAAAAAATTTGGCTATCACTTGGTTTCCAAACAACAACATTCCCCATCATGGCAGCACTTGCTGGTAAATTAGCAGCAATTGCTGTAAAGTTAAATGGGGTAATGGCATAAACAAAACCTTCAAGAGGTCTGTGTTCTAATCTATTCCAAGTAGATGAGTCTGAGTTTGGTTGTTCAGCATATATTTGAGTCATAAACTCTACATTAAAACGCAAGAAATCTATTAACTCACAAGAAGCGTCAATTTCTGCTTGGTGTATTGTTTTAGACTGTGCAATCATTGTTGCGGCATTAATTTTTGCTCTGTAAGGACCTGCAATTAATTCTGCGGCTTTTAAGAAAATTGCTGCTCTGTTTTCCCAAGTTGTTGCTGCCCATTCTTTTCGAGCTTCTAAGGCATTACTAATTGCTTTGTCAATATGTGATTTTTCTGCTAAATGATAAGTTCCAACAATGTGTTGGTGATCGTGAGGAGCAGAAAGTGTTCTTGTGTTACCAGTTCTAATTTCTTCGCTTCCAATATATAATGGTACGTCAATTTTTGAGTTCCACATTTCTTTATATGCTGCTAAAACTGATTCTCTTTCTGGAGAACCAGGAGCATAAGATTTTACAGGTTCGTTTACTGCTTTAGGAACGTTAAAAAATCCTTTTAACATAGTGTTGTTTTTTAGTGAATTATTAAATGTGTTGCAAATTTAATAAAAAATAGTATAAACAAAGTAATAATGAACTAGAATGTGAACTTGGAAAGAGGTGTTAATTTAAGGCAAAAGGTGCGCTAAATTTAAAAGTAGGAATAATAACTTTAAAGCTTTTGGTTGTAGTGAAATTAATCATTTCATAAGAACCTTTCATGGCTCCAATAGGAGAAGATAGTAGGCAGCCTGAAGTATAGGAGTGGGTTTCTCCAGGTTTTAAAACAGGTTTTTTTCCAATAACTCCTTCGCCATCAACGATTTCTTTGTTGTTTAAGGCGTCATAAATCTCCCAATGTCTTGTGGTTAATTGAACAGAATCTTTGCTAAAGTTTTCAATAGTAATTTCATAACTAAAGGCAAAGTGAATCTTATAGTTCTTGAAGTAAGTTCCTTCAAAACTAGTAAGTACGCTAATTTTAATCCCTTTAGTTATCTGTGTTACCATAAAAAATTAGAATAGTAAAATTCCTAAAAATATCATTATAAATGTTGATATGGATAGGAAAATCATAAACATTGGTATCAAAAGTAAAAATTTTAAAACTGTTTTCCAACGTTTTTCTTCATAAAAGTTTTTTAAGGACTTATAAAAGTAAATGGGAAATAAAACAAAAAAGGATGTAATTGTTAAAAAATCGGCTATTGGTGAAAATAAAATATCAATAATATTTAAGATTATCATGCAAATAAAAAGGAAAGTAAAAAAAGTATAGGTAAAGATAAGATGTTCAGTATAGTTTATGTTTAATCGGTAGTAGAGAATCCAAAAAATGAGGGTTATAATTGGTAATGATAGAAAAATTAAAAAAGGAAGTTTTTCATAAAAATAAGTACCTAATTCTTCTTTAATATTGTTGGTTTTGAATAGTTTAGCTTTTGAAAAGAAAAAACGATTGTATTGATTGGGTTCAAATCCTAATTCGTTTAATGATTCAAGATCTGTTTTGTTTGGATATTTTAGGTTGAAATTTCTAAAAGAAGTGATTTTGTAGATCATTCCTGTTCTACTTTTTTCTAATTCTGCTCTAGTGTAAATAGAATCCTTATTAAGGCTTAAGAATATATCAATTTCATCAGTAGCTTTCTTAAGTTCTTTTGTGTCAGTAATGCTGTCGTTTATTTGGGTTAATTCGTCTTTAATTATTTTATTAGTGTCTTCTTTTTCGAGGACGTTTGAAGTGTATTTTTTGTTTAAACTGAATGAAATAAAAAGGATTATCGATACACTTAAGAATAATCGAAAAGGATTTGCGTATTTTTGTCTTTTTCCTTTGTTAAATTCTTTTGATAATTTACCAGGTTTTGTAAAAATAGATAGTATTGAGTTTCTTAAACGAGAATCATAAGCATAAAAATTAGATAAGAACTCTTCGAAATAATCAGCGATAGTTAGTCTTTTTGTCGAATTTAATTGGCCACAATGATGGCAGTATTTTTCGCTAATATCAATTGGAGTTTCGCAATTTAAGCATTCATAGCCTCTGTATTGTTTGTATTTTCGTTTAATCATTAGTTTCTTATTCCTTCGCTGTTTGTATTTGAAATTCCAATAACACTATCATACCTGTCGTTGTTGCCTTTGTAATAGACTAAAATTGTATAGTTGTTCTCGGTTTGGTAAAAATTTCCATCAATTGCATCCTTTGAATTAATTGTTTTGTTTTTACTTTTAATTGTGTATTGATAATTGGTGTAGCCTTGTTTGATTAAAATTGCTTTTTCGTAAAGGCCACTCTCTTTATTGTAAGTCATTTTGTTTTCTTCATTCATAACATAATTGTTGAACATGCCAGTAACATAGATTTCTTCTTTGTCAAAAAAATCAGGTGCATTAAGAGTGAAATATACCCAAGAATAATCTGCCTCAATTTGAGAGTTTTCAGAACCATGATTTAGAACTACAAAATTACCATTAAAATCAGGGAAATACGTGTAAATGCTGTTTTTTCTGGCGTTATTAGTGTAAAGATGTGAGTTGTAAATATCACCAGCAGTAACCCTTCCAACGCTGTTGTTTGTGACTCTTATTTGTGAGTTGTCTAGGGTGTAGAACTCGTTTCCTGCCCAGAACTGTGTCTCTTTGTTGTATCTATAGATTAATTCACTTCCAATGGTATATTGTGGTTTAATGTTGGAGATTACATTGTTCCAGTTACCATTTTGGAAAATGCTTATTTTAACATTTTGTATTGGGTTTTGGAGTGTTAAATCTCCATATTTTATAGCTAATTCAATGTTTTGTTTTTGGTTTAAAGATTCAAAATCTCTAGCTCTTCTGACTTCAGATGTAATTGAAACGGATTCATTGTAAATTACAAAACGACGTGAAAAAACAACCTCTTGCTCGTCGTTAAAAATTTTTACTATATAGTTTCCTGTCTTGGTAATTCTATTGAATTTGTTAGGGAATTGTTGTCTGTAATGGGAATATAGCTGCAATGTGTTGAATGAATTTTCATAGGTGATTATTCGTTGATTGTCCATCCCATTTAAGTATTCAACTTTTGCTAAGCTAGAAGGTGTCCAATCATAGTTGTATTGTGTGATGGTGTAGTAATAATCGGCTTCATTGCCAAATAAATCATCAAATTGCAATTCAAAAGTGTCGCCAAGTTTGAAAAAGGGTAAAACATTGTTATTGTTCTGAACAAATGAGACAGTTTTAATGTTGAACGGTGGTGCTATTTCGTTTTCAATTTGACTGTAACTATTTGAAAATGAAATTAGAAAAAATAAAATATAAAATCTTGTGCTCATTTTTGTTTTGTTTTTTGTAAAAATACTAAAACTTAAAATAGATATGCAAATTTTATGTTAGGATGGTAAATAATTGTTAATTTAGAATAAGTATAAATAACTAAAATCGATACTTATATTTTTGGTGTAGTGTTTCTTAATTAATTAAATTTGCACGTTTTATAAATAGTACTAACCATATCTTCAATAAACATGTCAAAAGACATTCGAATTAAAAAAGGTTTAGACCTTAAGTTGAAGGGTGAAGCAGAAAAATCAATTTCTGAAGTAGCTCGCTCGAAAGTCTATGCTATTAAACCTTCTGATTTTCATGGTGTAACGCCTAAGATGACCTTAAAAGAAGGTGCAGCTGTAAAAGCTGGAGAAGTAATTTTCTACTCAAAGAATGATGAAGCTGTAAAGTTTGTGTCGCCCGTGAGTGGAACAATTCAACAGATTGTTCGTGGAGAAAAGAGAGTAATTCTAGAAATTAGAATTGCAGCCAATTCACAGGACACTCATGTAGAGCATAGCAAGAAAAGCCCAAAAGATTTATCATCAGAAGAAGTAAAAGCACATTTGTTAGCTTCTGGTTGTTGGTCGTTTGTTAAACAACGTCCTTATGATGTAATTGCGCATTCAGCAGATACACCGAAAGCTATTTTTGTTTCTGGGATTAACTCAGCTCCTTTGCAAGGAGATTTAGATTTTGTTCTAAAAGGAAAAGAAGAAGCATTAAAAGTAGGTTTTGAAGCTTTGACAAAATTAACTTCTGGAAAAGTTCATGTAACTGTAGCTCCTAAATCCGAATTTATGCCTTCTGTCGAAGGTGTTGTTGTTCATAAGGGTAAGGGAGTGCACCCAATTGGCTTAGTTTCAACTCAAATTGGAGCGATTGATCCTATCAATAAAGGAGAGAAAGTTTGGACAGTTCAAATAGAAGATGTTGCTATTATTGGTGAATTATTCTTAACAGGGAAATTTAATCCAGAAAGAATAATCGCATTAACGGGTTCAGGTTTTGAAAAACCTTCTTATGTGAAAGCTACAATTGGTGCTCAAATGAGTGACGTTGTTGCTAATAATTTAAAAGAAGGAAATTATAGAATAATAAGCGGAAATGTATTAACTGGAGATAAAAAATCAAAAGATAACCCTCTAGGTTATTATCATAATCAAGTTACGGTAATTCCAGAAGGTGATGATTATGATTTCTTTGGATGGAATATTCCTAGACCTAATAAATTCAGTGTGTATAGAGCCAATATGTTTTCTTTCTTAACACCAAAGAAAAAATATGATCTAAACACAAATACTAACGGTGAGCATAGAGGATTTGTATTAACTGGAGAATATGAAAAAGTTTGTCCTTTAGATATTTTTCCTATGCAATTATTAAAAGCAATTTTAGTAAAAGATATTGATCAAATGGAAGCTCTAGGTATTTATGAAGTGGCTCCAGAGGATTTTGCATTAACAGAATATGTTTGTGTTTCAAAACAAGATCATCAACGTATCGTTAGAGAAGGATTAGATTTAATGATTAAAGAGGTAGGGTAATCTTTCTAAGAAATTTTAAAATCACAAAAAAATGGGATTAAAACAAAATTTACATAATTTAAAAGAAAAGTACAGAGGAACTAAGTTTGAACAAGGTTTCAATGCTTTGCATACTTTTCTTTATTTACCTAACATAACGACCCATTCAGGATCGCATGTTAGAGATGCTGCCGATTTAAAACGTGTAATGAATACGGTAATCATGGCAATGGTTCCTGTATTAATTTTTGGTATGTTTAATGCGGGGTATCAGCATAATTTAGCAATCAATGGTGTTGCTGAATTTTTAACAATGGATAATTTCATTGTGGGGCTATCTAAAATTCTTCCTTTATTAATAGTTTCTTATGGAGTTGGACTTGGAATTGAGTTCATTTTTGCTACGGTAAAGAAACACGAAGTAGAAGAAGGATATTTAGTTACAGGTATGCTTGTGCCACTAATTGTTCCTGTCGACCTACCTTTATGGATGCTTGCGGTAGCAGTTGCATTTGGTGTTATTATTGCAAAAGAATTGTTTGGAGGTACTGGAATGAACGTATTGAATCCAGCTTTAACAATTCGTGCATTCTTATTCTTTAACTGGGCAGCTTGGATGTCTGGAGATAAAGTATGGGTGCATGGAGCGGTAGATGGAATTAAAAAAGCAACTGGAACAGATGCTATTTCAGGAGAAACAATCTTAGGGACTTTAGCAGCCAATAAAGAAGTGGCATATTCAACTTCAGATATGTTCTTTGGTTATATTCCAGGTTCAGTAGGTGAAACATCTACTTTCTTAATCATATTAGCGGCTGCTTTTTTAATTTTTACAGGAATTGGAAGCGCTAGAATTATGATTTCTTCAATAATTGGAGCAGTTGTAATGGGATTAATTTTTAATGGAATTGTTGATGCAAAGATTATTACAGAATCTAGCAAATTCTTTGGTTTAATGTCATTCCCATTCTGGCAACATCTAATGGTTGGTGGTTTGGCTTTTGGTATTGTGTATATGGCAACTGATCCAGTTTCTGCTGCACAAACAAATAAAGGTAAAATCATTTACGGATTTTTGATTGGATTCATCAGTATTTTAATCCGTGTTTTCAACCCTGCTTATCCAGAAGGAGTAATGATGGCTATATTGTTAATGAATGTATTTGCACCAACAATAGATCATTATGTAGTTCAAGGAAATGTAAAAAGAAGAATGAAACGTTTAAAAACTAAAACTGCTTAATTATGTCAACTAAACGTACAGACTCAAATTTATATACTATAATATTCTCAGTAATATTAGTAGTTGTAGTAGGTTCTTTGTTGGCATTTTTTGCAAATGCAACAAAAGAAATGCGTGATAACAACGATAAAGTTAAAACGCAAATGGATATTTTAAGTGCAATGGGTATCGATTCTGATAGAACAAATGCAACAGAAACATTCAATAAATATATTAAAGAACAGTTCGTTATTGAAGGTGAAAAAGTTACTGAAAATAAAGAAGCTTATTTAATTAATATTAAGAAAGAGTTAGATAATGCTAAACAAGGTAAGGTTCAAAAATTACCATTGTTTATCGGTGATAAAGATGGAAAGAAAATCTATATTGTTCCTGTAAGAGGTAATGGTCTTTGGGATGCTATTTGGGGTTATGTTGCTATAAACGATGACTTAAAAAGTATCAATGGGGTTTTCTTTGATCACAAAGGAGAAACACCAGGTTTGGGAGCTAATATCACAGAGTCATTTTTTAAAGATGATTTCAAAGGAGAAATGCTTTTTGATGCGGAAGGAAATTATAAATCAGTTGAGATTTCTAAATCAAACGGAGATCCAAATAATGTAGATAAATTAGACAATCAGGTTGATGCTATCTCTGGTGCTACTATTACAGGAAACGGAGTCGGAGCGATGTTAAAATCTGGGGTTAAGCTTTACTTACCTTATTTCGAAACTTTAAAAAAATAAACCATGGCAGAAAATAAAAACATAGAAAAAGAGCCATTATTCTCAAAAAAGAATATGGGTTTAGTAAAAGATCCGCTTACAGATAGTAATCCTATCACGGTTCAAGTATTAGGTATTTGTTCTGCTTTAGCTATTACTGCGGAGTTAAAAGCTTCTGTAATTATGGCATTGTCTGTAATGTTTGTATTGGCAGCTGGAAACGTTGTGATTTCATTAATGAGAAATATAATTCCATCTGCAATACGTATTATTGCACAATTAGTTGTAGTTGCTGCTTTAGTAATTATAGTAGATTTAACATTAAAAGCATATGTGCCAGATTTGGCAAAGAAACTTTCAGTTTTTGTTGGTTTAATTATTACTAACTGTATCATCATGGGACGTTTTGAAGCATTTGCTTTAGGAAACGGACCTTGGAAATCTTTCTTAGATGGAATTGGAAATGCAGCAGGTTATGGATTGATTTTAGTAATCGTAGGTTTTTTCAGAGAATTATTGGGTTCTGGAAAATTGTTTGGTATTCCAGTGTTAGGAGACCCAGTTGAAAAAACAGGTTTATATGCAATAGGGTATGAAAATAATGGTTTTATGTTATTAGCTCCAATGGCGTTAATTACTTTAGGATTAATTATCGGATTCCAACGTTCAAGAAATAAAAGTCTAATAGAAACAAACTAAGAAATGGAATTATTACAATTATTTTTAAAATCAATCTTTATTGATAATATGGTATTTGCAACATTCCTTGGAATGTGTTCATACTTAGCAGTTTCTAAAAAAGTTTCTACAGCTGTAGGATTAGGTGCGGCAGTTATTTTCGTAATGTTAGTAACAGTTCCATTGAACTTTTTATTAGATCAATACTTACTTCGTCCAGGTGCTCTAGTATGGATGGGTGAAGAATATGTAGATTATGATTTAAGTTTCTTAACATTTATTCTTTTTATTGCTACTATTGCTACAATGGTACAGTTAGTAGAGATGATTGTTGAAAAATTTGCTCCAGCTCTATATACATCTTTAGGTATATTCTTACCGTTAATCGCTGTAAACTGTGCTATCCTCGGAGGGTCATTATTCATGCAACAAAGAGAATTTAACAACATTACAGAAGCTACTGTCTATGGTGTTGGTTCTGGAATTGGATGGTTTTTAGCAATTTTGGCTATTGCCGCGATTAGAGAAAAAATCAGATATTCAAATGTGCCACCTGCGTTCAGAGGTTTAGGTATGACATTCATATTAACAGGTTTAATGGCAATTGGCTTCATGTCTTTTGGAGGGATGCTTTCAGGAGGTGATAGTGCTGAGGATAAAAAAGACCTTGTTGAAAATACAACAGCTCCTGTTACTACTGAAGTTACAGAAGAAGTTATTGATTCTACAGTTGTTGATTCTACAGTTGTTGAACCAGTAGTAAAAGATTCATTAACTCAAACAGTACAAAAATAATTATGATAGCTTTAGAAGTAACTACTGGTGGTTTAATCAGTACAACAGTAATAGCGTTTTTAATTTTATTATTGGCTCTTGTTGCAATTATTTTGTTTGCAAAAGCTAAATTAGTACCGTCTGGTCCTGTTAAAATTAAAATAAACGGAGAAAACGAAATTGAAGTAGGTTCTGGTAATACATTGCTTTCTACATTAGGTTCAAGTAAAATTTTCTTGCCATCAGCATGTGGTGGTGGAGGTACTTGTATTCAATGTAAATGTAAAGTATTAGATGGAGGAGGTGAGGCTCTTCCTACTGAAATTCCTCACTTTAGTAGAAAAGAATTAGCTGAAGGTTGGCGTTTAGGATGTCAGGTGAAAGTAAAAGCCGACATGGTAATCGAAGTGCCAGAAGAAATATTTGGAATTAAAAAATTTGAAGCAAAAGTGTATTCAAATTATAATGTGGCTTCTTTTATCAAAGAATTTATCGTAGAATTACCTGAAGATATGCATTATGAACCAGGGGGATATATTCAAATTGAAATTCCTAAATGTGAAATCAATTATACAGATATTGATATTACAGCACATCCTGTAGAACACCCAGGTGAGCCAGAAAAATTCAAAGCAGAATGGGATAAATTTAATTTATGGCCATTAGTAATGAAGAATGATGAATTAGTAGAAAGAGCTTATTCAATGGCTTCTTATCCTGCAGAAGGAAGAAAAATCATGTTGAACGTGCGTGTTGCTACTCCGCCATGGGATAGAAACATTAACGGATGGGCGAAAGTGAATCCAGGTGTTGCTTCTTCATATATTTTCTCAAGAAAAGCAGGCGATCCAGTAGTGGTTTCAGGTCCTTATGGAGAATTCTTCATTAATGAAACTGAAGCAGAGATGTTATATGTAGGTGGTGGTGCAGGTATGGCACCAATGCGTTCTCATTTATATCATTTGTTCCGCACCGTTAAAACAGGACGTAAAGTTACTTATTGGTATGGTGGACGTTCTAAAAGAGAGTTGTTCTATACAGATCACTTTAGAGCGTTAGAGAAAGATTTCCCTAACTTTAAATTCTATTTAGCATTATCTGAGCCTCAACCAGAAGATAACTGGAAAGTAAAAGAGGGTGTTAATGGAGAAGGTGACGGATTTGTTGGGTTTATTCACAATGTAGTAATTGATAATTATTTATCACATCACGAAAACCCAGAAGATATTGAATTGTATTTCTGTGGTCCACCAATGATGAACAAAGCTGTTCAAAAAATGGGTGAAGACTTCGGACTTGATCCTGAAAACATCAGATTTGATGACTTCGGAGGTTAATATAATGAAAACCGATTCTAATTTAGAATCGGTTTTTTTATTTCTATTCATGCTATTTTGTATTTTTGTGCTATGGAAGAGCTAACAGAACAAGAATTGCATCAAATCGCCATGAATCACGTAGGCAAAGACCTTGAAAAAAAAGGATTCGAATTCATTGCTATTAATAGTCAGTTAAAAAAGCACCCACAATTTGTTTGTGTAGATACTCAAAACAGACTACATTTCGTAATGGTTCAAATGGTGCCTTATCCGATAAATCCAGACGAACCTAATGTTTTATTTGTTGAAACTTTTATAAATCATGCAAAAGCAAAAAATGCAAAAGTTCTTTTCGCAGGTGTAGGAATTGCAAATGCAGAAGATTTTGAAAAACCAGTTTACTCTAATTCAGATTATATCATTAATTATAATGGCTACAAAGAACTTTTATAGTTTAATACTACTGTTGGTAGTATTCCTATCTTGTAATAAGCAAGAAACACAATTTTTTATTATTCAAGGTGAAGCACAAGGTAGTACCTATAGTATAAAATATATAGCCAATGAAGAATTAGTCACTAAAGCAGAGACAGATTCCCTTCTTTTAGCTTTTGATATGTCTTTATCTACCTATAGAAAAGATTCTAAAATATCTAAAATTAATGCAGGTGATACTACCGTTGTTGTTGATAAATTATTAATTGACACTTTTAAAGCTTCTAATCAAATTTTTACTGAAACCAATGGATTATTTGATCCAACAATTGGTGTTTTAGTCAATGCCTATGGTTTTGGTCCTAATAAATCTAGAGCACACCTCTCTCAAAACGAAATAGATAGTTTGTTAAATTATGTAGGCTTCGATAATGTCAAGCTTAATCAAAATCAAACAATATCAAAAAAATACCCAGAAACCTATTTCGATTTTAATGCTATAGCACAAGGATATTCGGTAGATGTACTGACCGAATTTTTAAAATCTAGAGGGATAGAAAATGGAATTGTAGAAATAGGAGGAGAATTAATTGCATTTGGGAAAAATACCATTGAAAATAAAAATTGGATAGTTGGGATAGATGATCCGTTGCAAAAGCCAAATGAAAGAAAGTTAATTGCAACGCTTCGTTTGGAGAATTTAGGTATGGCAACTTCCGGAAATTATAGAAAAGTAATTACAGATTCTATTACTGGAGAAAAATTTGTGCATATTATTAATCCTAAAACAGGTAAGAGAGAGAAGAACACTATTCTTAGTGCTACGGTTTTAGCACCAACATGTATTATGGCCGATGGTTATGCTACCGCATTTATGATAATGTCACTTGAAGAAGTTAAGCAATTTGTAATAAAACATCCAGAATTAAAGGTGCTTTTACTTTATACTGACGAAAAAAACACAATGCAACAATATAATTCTGAGAGTTTTAAAAACTTGATTGTTGAATAAAAAATGTAAAAAAAATAGGAATAAAAGTTAATCTTTTTATAATAATATTGATTGTTTTGAGTTATAATTTTAGTTTAGCTAAAATTTATTTAACATGAAAAAATTCAAACAATTATTTTACTTCTTAGTAGTTGTACCAACTTTGGTTGTTGCTCAAGATTTAAAAATGGACAGTCCAATTCCTATGGATCCGTCTGTTAGAACAGGGAAATTAAAAAATGGTTTAACCTATTACATTAAGAAAAACGGAAAGCCTGAAAATAAGGTAGATCTTAGATTAATGATTAATGCAGGTTCTATTTTAGAATCCGACGAACAACAAGGTTTAGCCCATTTTATGGAGCACATGTGTTTTAATGGAACAAAACGTTTTCCTAAAAACAAATTAGTAGATTATCTTCAAAGTATTGGGGTAAAATTTGGTCAACATTTAAATGCTTATACTAGTTTTGATGAGACGGTTTATTTTTTACCTATACCTTCAGATGACAAAGAAAAAGTGGAAAAAGGATTTCAAATTATTGAAGATTGGGCTTTCAATACAACCTTAACTCCAGAAGAAATTGACAAAGAAAGAGGAGTGGTTTTAGAAGAGTATCGTTTAGGATTAGGAGCAGATAAAAGAATGATGGGCCGCTTTATGCCAAAAATGATGTATAATTCTCACTATGCAAATCGTTTACCTATTGGGCAAAAAGAGATTCTTGAAAATTTCACTTATGATAAATTAACAAGTTTCTATAAAGATTGGTACAGACCAAATTTAATGAGTGTTGTTGTCGTTGGAGATATTGATGTGGAAGAAATGGAAAAGAAAATTAAAGATCATTTCTCAGGCTACAAAAACCCAAAAAATGAAAAACCTCGTAAAGTGTTCGATGTGCCTAATCATAAAGAAACATTTGTAGCGGTTGAAAGCGATAAAGAAGCTGCATTTTCCCAAGTTCGATTGTTGTATAAAGATTATTCAGAACCAAAGAAAACAGTAACTGTTAAAGATTACAGAGATAATTTAATAGAAGGATTATTCGCAACAATGTTGAATAATAGATTGGAAGAAAAACAAAATTCGCCTAATCCTCCTTTTACATTTGGTTATACCTACCATGGAGGGACATATGCTCGTAGCAAAGAAGCTTTTCAATCTTTTGCAATGGTTGGTCAAGATAAACAATTAGATGCCTTAAGAATTCTTATTGAAGAAAATGAAAGAGTAAGAAAGTTTGGTTTTGTTGAAAGTGAATTAGAGCGAGCTAAGACAGAATATTTAACACGTGTTGAAACTCAATTTAAAGAAAAAGACAAAACAGAGTCAGAAAATTATGTTTGGGCAATGCAAGGAAATTTCTTAGAGCAAGAACCAGCACCAAGTATAGAATGGACTTTCAATGCAATGAAAGAATTGTTGCCTACTATTTCATTGAAAGAAACAAACGATTTAATTACTAAATATATTAAAGAAGATAATAGAGTTGTAATTTTAACAGGGCCAGAAAAAGAAGGTTTAAAACAGCCAACAGAAGCAGAAGTATTGGCTGCGATGAATGTTGATGTAGCAGCATTACAACCTTATCAAGAAACAGAAATAGCATCTAGTTTGTTAAGAAACGCTCCAAAAAAAGGAGCTATAGTTAAAACCGAGAAAAATGATAAATTAGATGTAGTAACTCTAACGCTTTCTAACGGAGCAAAAGTGATTTATAAGAAAACAGATTTTAAAAACGATGAAATTCAGTTTCAAGCAATGAGTTTTGGAGGAACGAATCTACTTTCTAACGAAGATTATAAAAAAGCATCTTTAGCAATGGGAGGAATTGATGAAGCAGGTTTTTCTGGAATGAATAAAAACGATATTAATAAATTTATGACTGGAAAGATTGCTAACGTTTATCCTTATGTTGGTTCAACTTCAGAAGGTATGCAAGGTTCAGCAGCTCCTAAAGATTTAGAATATTTAATGCAAATGGTTCATGCATATTTCACAGATTTAAATATGGACAAAGAAGCATTTAATGGTTTTGTTACTAAACAAAAAGGATTCTTGTCGAATATGTTGTCTAGACCATCAACCTATTTTTCTAATGAGTTTTATTCTTATTTAAATAAAGAAAACCCTCGCTATACAGGTTTCCCTAAAGCAGAAGATTTTGACAAAGCAGATTATGAATTAGCCTATAAAATCTTTAAAGAAAGATTTTCTAATGCAGGAGATTTTAGTTTTTACTTTGTAGGTAATATTGATGAAGCAAAATTGAAAGAATATGCTGAAATGTATTTAGCATCATTACCAGCTACAAAAGAACGTGAGCAAATGGTAGATTTAGGATACAGAATGTTAAAAGGAGAACATAAAAAAGTTGTAAACAAAGGAAAAGATCCAAAAAGTACGGTTAGTATTATGTTCTATGGCGATTGCAAATATGATGCTAAAGAAGACTTCGCATTAAAAGCACTTGGAGATGTTTTAACAATAAAATTAGTGGAAGAGTTAAGAGAAAATGAAAGTGGAGTGTATGGAGTAAATGCAAGAGGAAACATGAGCAAAGTGCCATATGGAAGCTATAATTTTACAATTGGTTTTCCTTGCGGACCAGAAAATGCAGAGACACTAACAGCTTCAGCATTAAGAGAGTTAAATAAAATTATCGAGAACGGACCAGAACAAAAAGATGTAGATAAATTTATTGAAGGAGAAAAATTAGAATACAAAAAGAACATCAAAGAGAACAGATTCTGGATGTCTAGTTTAACAAAAGCAGCTATGAATGCTAGTAATCCTGAAGAAATACTAAATTATGAAGCAAAATTGAAAGCAATAACGCCTAAAGAAATTCAAGCAGTTGCTAAAAAATATGTTTCAAAAGATAAAGTAATTGGAATGTTAATGCCAGAAGAATAAATAAAAGAATGCTATATAAAATCCCGCTTTTGCGGGATTTTTTTATGCTAATATATAGTCAATATTATTTAAAACTTCCTTAGGAACAGAAGTTTCAATAATAGCATCAGAAATTTCTTTTTTAGACTGTTGCAATTGGCTGATTTTCTCTTCGATAGTGTCTTTGGCTATAAATCGAACAACATTCACTTGGTTTTCTTGTCCAATACGATGTGCACGCCCAATAGCTTGTAATTCTGCAAAAGGATTCCACCAAGGGTCTAGAAGAATAACATAGGAAGCCTTAGTGAGGTTTAACCCCGTTCCACCGGCTTTTAATGAAATGAAGAATAATAATTTATTGTCGTCTTTTTGAAAATTAGCAACTTCACTTTCCCTATCTGCAATTTTTGTGCTTCCAGTTAATAAACTATAAGGAGTATTGTTCTTATCGCACCAATCGGTATAAATCTTCAAGTGAGAAGTATAGGAACTAAAAATTAAAACTTTTTGTTTGGCTTGTAAAAGTGTTTCAATGTAGGCAGAAACATCAGTAAATTTGCCCGATTCCATTGTTTCTCCAATCAATGCAGGATGATTCGCTAATTGCCTTAACTTTGATAGCGCATTTAAAATCGAAATATTTGAAGTAGGCTTTTCATCAAGTGTGTTTAGTTTTTTGTCAATCAAATAATTTCGAATAATCGATTTTTCATTTTCATAAAACTTAGATTGTTCTTCCGACATTTCTGAATAAAAAATTTGTTCAGAAATTTCAGGTAAATCTTTAGCTACCTCATTTTTGGTTCTCCTTAATAAATACGGACTAATTAACGAGCGTAATTCTTTAGTTTTTTGTTCATCAAATAGTTTTTCAATGGGCTTCTTAAAATAAGATTCAAAAAAAGCATAGGTATTTAATAAATTCGGATTAATAAATTGCATCTGACTCCATAAATCACTCAATGAATTTTCTATTGGCGTGCCGCTTAAAGAAACTTTATGTGTTGCGTTAATAGTATTTATTGCTTTATAAATTTTAGAATTTCTATTCTTTATTTGTTGACTTTCATCAATAATTAAAAAGTTAAAAGGTATTGTTTTTAGAAGGTTAATGTCTTTTAAAAGCAAACCATAAGATGTGAAAACAAGATCTACTTTGTCTAATTTTTTTCGCTTAATCTTTCGGTCTAAACCAGTATAATTTAATCTTGTGAATTGGGGTGCAAATTTCTTAGTTTCATTAAACCAATTATAGGTTAAAGAACTGGGAGCAACAACCAAAGCTTTTAATTTTTTTGTAGTTGTGGGTGTGTTAATGCTAAACAAATCGAAAGTATCAGCAACTTCTTCAGTAACTATAAAATCATTTTCAAAATGAGTATATACAAAATCCAAATAGGCTAAAGACTGTATTGTTTTTCCTAATCCCATATCATCAGCCAAGCATGAACCTAAGCCTAATTGATAGTTTTTAACCAACCAATTCACGCCTTCTTCTTGATAATTTCTAAGTTTAGCATTGATGTTTCCAGTAGTTCGATAAGGGATGATTTCTTTTTGAAACAGCTTGTTTTCAATTGCAATTCCAGACTCTTCTAAAACAGTAAATTGATTTTTTTGAATCTGAATACTATTATTCGATGTTTTTCCAAAATCGACTAATGATTTGTATTTACTGAACCATTCCACAGGAATAATGAAAAGTTTTTCATTGGGCAATTCATACAAACGGTTACCCGTTTTTAGATGAGAAATTATGTTTGAAAAAGGAATTTTAAAATCTTCAATCTCAATAATCATTTCCACATCAAACCAATCTTTTTTCTCTTCAAATTTTGTAGAAATAGTAGAAGTATGTTTGCTAATAGTTTTATTATTTAGTTCTAATGCTATGGCAATAGAAGTTGTAGCTATTTTATCTTGTAATT
The DNA here is from genome assembly GCF_055384985.1 of Flavobacterium sp. KY-23415. Classification (NCBI taxonomy): domain Bacteria; kingdom Pseudomonadati; phylum Bacteroidota; class Flavobacteriia; order Flavobacteriales; family Flavobacteriaceae; genus Flavobacterium; species Flavobacterium sp. KY-23415. The sequence goes on from NZ_AP044001.1 coordinate 2,318,045, forward strand.
TTAAAAGTTCTGTAATATTAAAATAGTCATCAATTTCAGATAAATTTGAATTGAAAGTTGCCAAACCTCCTGAAAGGAAAATGAATCCTAAATTTTCAAGAATTGCAATGATTTTACTTTCTTCTTCTCTATTTCTAATGGTTTGGTAAACAGTGAATTCATCTTTTTCATTATGACTAAGGGAAATGTGTTTTTCTTTTTCATCAGTAATAGAAAACTCATAATCGTTATATCTAAAAACCACCTCTAAAAGATAGATTTTATGATGTATATATAAACTAGGTCTAATATAACAACCAATACAATTGGAGTTTGTTGCAACAGAAAAACCTTCTGCTGCTATAGGAACCTTTCGAATAACATTTTTAATGAATTTATTAAAATATTCAACACTGTTTTTATTTGGAATTACAATGTTTTTTTTAGAAATAAAGGGTTTTAATTTGTTGCCATTAATATGATTTATAGGATATAAAACTTTATTGAGACAAACCCAAGAAGGACTGTTTAAAATAATTTTAAAGTCGTTTTCAAAAGGAAACACCTCAGTTTTATTGTTTAATAAACTTAAACAATAAACAATATTTTCTGGAGTTTTAGAAAAATGAAGATTAGGTTCTAAAGGAATATTAGAAAAACGAACTTGCTGTTTATGGAAAACATCTTTTTTGTTTAAATCAATACTTAATGGAATGGTAGTTTTAGTAGCAATTTTAAAAAAAGACTCAAGAGTAAAATTAATATAATGCGATATAATTTTCGCAGTTTTATCATCGCTTAATACTAATTCTAAGCTTTTTGCTATTTTATTTTTAATTTTATATTTAGAAAGTAAACTTTTCGTGTTTAATTTTTCACATAAAGTAAGTAATTGCTTCTCATTTGAGTCTAACTCAAGCTGAAATTCCTCAATGGTTTTTGAGTTAGCACTTTTTTTTACATAATATAAAACACCCTCAGCGTGTTCAACAATGAAAGCATTTGGAATATAGGAAGCTAAAAGAGTATCATACGTTAAGTCAAAGACTAACGCACATTTGGAATCATTTGAAAGCGGCATGTAATTTTTAATTATTTAAAACAAACGGGAATAATTTCTCCTTTGGCTAAACAGTATTTTTCTACTAAATCATTTGAAATAGTATTAGTATAATCAACTTCCTCAACTTTAAATCCGATACTTCTCAATTTGTCAAAATAATCACGTCCATAAACCCTAACATGGTCATATTGACCAAAGATTTTCGCACGCTCTTTAGCATCAGTAATAGAATCGTCAGAAAAAGTAGTCGCTCTAGATAAATCTTGAGGAATTTGAAAAATACCCATACCACCTGGTTTTAAAACACGATATAACTCTTGCATGGCCTTTGTGTCATCTGGAATATGCTCCAAAACATGATTACAAAAAATAATATCATAGGCATTGTCTTCAAAAGGAAGATTACAAATATCAGCTTTCACATCGGCTAAAGGAGAAAGTAAATCGGTGGTAGTATAATTAATATTTTGTTGTTTTTTAAAGCGCTTATAAAACTCTTGTTCAGGAGCAAAATGCAATACTTCTAGTTTGGTTGAAGAAGTAAAAAAATCTGTTTCATTTTGTAAATACAACCACAATAAGCGATGTCTCTCCAAAGAAAGCGTGCTTGGAGATAGCACATTATTGCGTTGATTGCCATAGCCATAAGGTAAAAACATCTTGAAGCTTTTACCATCAATAGGATCAGTAAAATTATTTCCCTTTAACAAAAAAGCAATAATAGGACGCACCACAATACTTAATCGAATAAGAATAGGTCTTGGAATGGTGTTTAAAATATATTTGAATAGTTTTTTCATATTTATTTCACAGAGTTACACAAAAGAAACACTAAGATTCACGGAGTGGTATTTATAAAGCGTTTAATATTACTTTTTAGAATTTTAGAATTAAAATTAATGAGTAAACCTAATGGGTAATTGCCTAATTTTAGATAAGTTAAAACTTGAGCAAAATGAACATCGGTAAAGTTTTCAACTGTTTTTAATTCTAAAACGATTTTGTCTTCAACTAATAAATCAATTCTGTACCCATGATCAAGTTTGATGTCTTTATACGTTATTGGTAAAGCTAATTCTTTTACTACTTTTAATCCAGCACTTTTAATTTCATAAAATAGACATTCTTGGTAAGCAGATTCTAGTAAGCCAGGGCCTAATTCTTTATGAACATCAATTGCTAGTCCAATAATTTTATACGATAAGTCGTTTATTTCCATTTTGTGTATCTCTGCGATTGCTCTGTGAATCTTTGTGAAACAATTTACAAAATCAAAGCTTTCTGTCTCAAACCATCTTCTTCATTGCTCACAATTCCTAAAGCATCATAGATATAAGCAAAAGTAGAAAGTAACTCGGGTTTCCCATCAACGATTGCAACATCATGTTCAAAATGAGCACTTGGTTTTCCATCTGCGGTGGTAATAGTCCATCCATCTTTATGTTGAATAATGTTTTTTGTTCCCATGTTTATCATAGGCTCAATAGCAATCACCATTCCGTTTGTTAGCTTTTTGCCACGACCACGTTTTCCATAGTTTGGAACTTCTGGATCTTCATGCATTTTTCGACCCAAACCATGACCACAAAGCTCGCGCACAACACCATAACCATGCTTTTCGCAATACTGTTGAATAGCAAAACCAATATCCTCCACACGATTGCCCACTTTTGTAGCACGAATCCCTTCATAAAGTGACTCTTTAGTAACTTGAAGTAATTTTTTAGTAGCTTCATCAACCTCTCCCACCTCAAAAGTATAGGCATGATCTCCATAAAAACCATTTTTAAAAGCACCACAATCTACCGAAATAATATCACCATCAACCAAAGGTTTGTCGTTTGGAATGCCATGAACAACCTGCGTGTTTGGACTCATGCATAAGGAATTTGGGAAACCATACATGCCTAAGAAAGCAGGTTCAGCACCATGATCTCTAATATATTCTTCTGCAATTTTATCTAATTGTAATGTAGTGACACCAGGTTTAATCTCCTTAGCAATTATTCCTAATGTTTTAGAAACGATCAACGCACTTTCACGCATTAACTCAATCTCTTCTCTTGTTTTTATAATAATCATAATTGTCAAATTCAAAAAAGCAAAAATACAATTTTTATACTAGTTGGTCTTTTATTTTGGGTTTAAATGATTGAGCAGCACAAAAAGATAACCAAGAAGTGTAGTAATAGCTTCATTATGCAGGAGTTTTCTCGGCTCTAATAAATTTTATTAGTGTAAAAGGAAGTTAGTTTTCAGTCTCAAAATCATTAATAGAAAAATCATAGGCATTTCCACGGGATTCATTACTCTCATCCATAATAACAAGCATATTATTGTTTTTAAAACAAATAGCTTCTTTTTGAGAATCATGTTGTAAATTAAAAGTACTAATCATGCCATTAGTAAAATCGTCAGATTTAAAGTTCTCAATTACCCAAACAATAGAATGAGAAAGTAAAGCAATTTTACTGCCATCTTTTGTAATAGCAGCACTTGTAATCACACAATGATCTTTACTGTTACAAGTTTTAAAAATATCGATTAACTCAGCCTTATGATGTCCAGGTTGGTTTGGAACTTTGTAAATCAAAACTGTACCATCAAAATCTTTACTTCTGTTTTTTGTAAAAAGATAAAAATGCCCTCTCCATTCAAAAAAAGATTCACAGTCATAAAACATTTCTTTCTCATTGGGAGGGAAATTCTTTTGTTCGGGATAATAAAACGTAGTTTTTGATTCAGAAGCAATGGCATTTTTTTCCAATTGGTCTGCTTTAATTTTATAGATACATAAATCTTTACGGATATTTTCATTATTCCCAAAGTCACCAATATATAGGTTGCCTGAAACATCAGAAGTCAAATCCTCCCAATCCACATTTTTTACATTTTCAACCGTTATTTCGTTTTCAATTTTTCCGTTTTCTTTTAGATGATAAATGCAATTTTTGTTTCCATGGTCTTCAATAACATAAGTCTGGTTGTTTACAAAAGCAACACCCGAAACTTCATCTAATTCTTTTGGTAATTTATAGGAGAAAATGAAGCTTTCATTTTTTTCAGAGCAAGACAGAATTAAAATTAAAAGCAAAAAAGAGGTAGGAAAAATGAATTTCATATAAAATGAGAGTTGTAATAAAGTGCTATTTCAAATGTATAAAAAATAAATCAAAACTGAGAAATATCATGTTTTAAGATTGCATCCAATGGTAAATTTGTAGAAGTAAAAAAAAAGTAGGTATGAGTCAATATGTAACTGCACAAGAAGCAGTAAAAATAGTAAAATCGGGAGACAGAGTATATGTTCAAGCAGCAGCAGCCACACCAACAATATTAACAAAAGCATTGGCAGAAAGAGCCTCAGAGTTAACCAATGTAGAAGTTTGTCATTTGCATACAGAAGGAGAAGCCCCCTATGCCAATCCTGAGTTAGCCAATAGCTTTCATGTAAATTCTTTTTTTATAGGAAAAAATGTTAGACACACCTTACAAGCAGGGAACGGATCTTATACGCCTGTTTTTTTAAGCGAATTACCACGTTTGTTTAGAAAAAACGTATTGCCATTAGATGTTGTTTTTATTCATGTGTCACCACCAGACAAACATGGCTATTGTTCCTTAGGAGTGTCAGTAGAGGCAACCATTGCTGCTATAGAAAATTCAAAGGCAATAATTGCCCAAGTAAACCCACAAATGCCTAGAACGTTTGGAGATGGTATTCTTCATGTTTCGGAAATAGACTATATGGTAGAAGTAAATGTGCCAATTTTTTGTCATGAAGTAGCACCATTTACAGAAGTTGAAGGCAAAATAGGTGAATATGTAGCTTCATTGATAGACGATAAAAGTACATTACAAATGGGAATAGGGAATATCCCCAATGCAGCATTAAGTAAACTGACCAATCATAAAAACTTAGGACTACATACCGAAATGTTTTCCGATGGAGTAATAGATCTTATAGAAAAAAATGTAATTGACTGCAATTATAAAGGAACCGTTAGAGGAAGAGCCTTAGCCACATTTTTAATTGGGTCTCAACGATTATATGATTTTGTAAACGATAATCCTTTTGTTGAGTTAAGAGAATCATCAATGGTAAACGACACTGCAATGATTCGTAAAAATCCAAAGATGGTTGCTATTAATTCAGCGATAGAAGTAGATGTAACAGGACAAGTTTGTGCCGATTCAATTGGAGGAAAAATGTATTCCGGAGTGGGTGGTCAAATGGATTTTATGCGAGGAGCTTCTTTAAGCGAAGGAGGAAAAGCTATAATTGCACTACCATCTGTTACAAAAAAAGGAGAAAGTAGAATTGTACCCTATTTGAAGCAAGGTGCAGGAGTGGTTACAACGCGTTCACACGTGCAATATATAATAACAGAAAACGGAATTGCCGATTTATATGGAAAAACCCTAAAGAAACGAATAGATGAAATGGTAAAAATTGCACACCCAAATCATCAAGAAACAATTGAAAGACAATATTTTGAGCTAACGAGAACCGAGTAATTAATAGAGCAATGAAAAAAAATCTATTTATCTGAAAATAAATGAAATAAAAAATATTTTGTATCTATTAAAAGAGTATCTTTGGCGTAATAAAATTTTATTTATGAACATTTTTGTAGGAAGTCTTCCGTTCAGTATTGAGGAAGCAGATTTAAGAGGTTTTTTTGAAGAGTATGGAGCTGTTGATTCAGTTAAAATTATCTCTGACAAATTTACTGGAAGAAGTAAAGGATTTGGATTCGTTGAGATGCCAAACGATGCTGAAGCTCAAAAAGCAATCGACGAGTTAAACGGTGGTACTGTAGAAGGTAGAACTATCGTAGTAAACAAATCAGAACCAAAACCTGAAGGTGAAAGAAGATCTTTCAACCGTGGTGGTAATGGTGGAGGAAGAGGAAACTTTTCTAACAACAGAGATAACAATAGAGGTGGTCGTTACTAATTATCTATAGTGTTATAAAATCAAAGAATCCCGAAATCATCGGGATTTTTTTATGGTTATAATTTTAAAAAATTGCAAATTTAGAAGTGAGCAGAACGACTTTTTTGCATAAATCTAGAATGTAATTAGTGATTTTGTAAATCTAAGTTATCTTGGATTGCCTAAAATTGAATCACTCTTATACAATTTGCTGTTTATAGGATGTTAAAAAAAACTATTCCGGCTTACCAATTGTTTTAAACAAAGCAATAGTAGCGTTCAAAAGGGTGTTTTCCAAAACAATATTAGATAGCTGAGCGCTAACCAATTTGTTTTCTCTACTGTTAATTAAAAACAAAGAGCTTTCTCCCATACTAAACAAGCGCTCTTCTGCAGATAGCATTTGCGAATAGCTATTGACTAATTCGGTGTTTATAACTCGTTGTCTTTTATAGGAATTGATTTCTTGTTTTTGAGCCGCTATTTTATTGGCTAAATTTTCTTTTTCAAAAGCCAAGCTCAGTTCGGTATCTTGCACTTTTAATTTCGCTAGTTTGAGATTGGCTCTTTCTTTTCGCAAAAACAAAGGAAAAGAAAAAGTAAGCCCCACTTTATAATCTTCCAATCTGTAATTATCAAAAGTACTCGGTTCGGAAAGATAATTATAACTCAAATTTAATTTTGGCAAAAGACTATTAGCGTTTAATTTTCTGTCAATATTTAAAATGTCAATTTTAGACTGTAAAGCATTAAGTTTAGGATGATTGTCTAAAGTGATTTCGTTAAATTCGGTTAAATTCAAAGTCTCCAAAATAGTTTGCTCAATCGTTAAATCGGGAAACAAAGCGTCATCTAGTTCCAAAGGAATACTGTTTTCTGTCCAAATATAATTAGAAAGTTCTAGTTTAGCTTTGGTTAATTTAAGCTGAGAATTTTCTAAATTCAAACGTCTTGTTTTTACAGTTATTCCCGCTTCAACACTATCAATTCCCGCTTTGTCACCTTGTTCAATAAGTTTTAAAACCCCGTTATAACGAACCGTAGCATTTTTTAAATAATCAGCATAAAGTTGAACTTCATCATAATTTCTTTTCCAATTAATATAACTCACTACAGCATCAGAAATGACAGCCGTAACTTCAAGATCTCTTTCGGCTTTGTTTAGTTTTTGGTAAGATTTAGCTTTGCGCAAATCGGCCATTCTTTCATTAATCCACAAACCTTGTCCAACAGGAACGGTAATCCCCAAAGAAGTAAGTCCGCTATTGGGAACCGTATTTTCTGGATTCAAATAGATGCCTTCATTATTATCAAATGCCGCTTTAATCTCAATGCCATACCAGGTAGGAATTTTGAAGCTCCCGTTGAAAATAGAATAATAATTCTTATCGCCATATTCTTTCGCTACATAATCGGCTTCAATTTTAGGATCAAATGCACCACGAGCCTTCATGAGCTTTGCTTGTGCTTCACTAATTTTTAAATCGGCTTGTTTTACTAAAGGGTGGTATTTTTTTACATAGCCTAAAAATTCCTCTAAAGTAAATTCTTTTAAGTTGCTCTCTTGTGCGTTAAGAAAACCACCAAAAACAATGAAAAAAGCAATTAATTTTAGTTTCATTTGTGTGAATTGTTTTGAAAAATGATAAGGAAACTAAGCTAACCCTGATGGAAACAGCATCCTTTGCAACCTTTAAACGGTTGCAAAGATAGCGTGAACAGCAGGAATAGGGAACGCATAGAAGCCTTTAGTATCGTTTCAGTTATTTCTTTTTATCTTTATTGTTCTTCTCGTCTGCTTTGTAAAAATTTGGAGGAAAACCGTTTAAAGTTCTCCATATTTCAAACCAGATAGGCACGTCTTCTAAAAGTGCAATCGATTGTGTTCCTGCACCAATACTCAACTGTTTTGGCCAATTTTTTTCTTCTTTGTCTGGAGCAATTAAAACTCTATATTTCCCGTTTTCGCTAATGAAACTCTCTTTAGCAACGACTACACCTCCAAATGTACCGTAGGAAGCTCCAGGCCAGCCACTAAAAACAATCGTAGGCCAGCCATCGAACCATACTCTAACTTTTTGACCTTTGTTTATTAATGGGAAATCGACAGGATCAATATAAGTTTCTACAGCAATCTCAAATTGAGCAGGCATAATACTCACAATAGAAGTACCTTCTTTTATAGTTTCGCCAATACCAGACTGTATGGCTCTATTTATATAGCCATCTTGCGGAGCTGTAATATAATATAAACCGTTTCTAATTTGGTAGTTCGTATATTGGTTTTTTAGTTTCCCAATTTGCGCTTCCGTATCGAACTGCGAACTTAATGCAGTTTGTTTGTCGCTGCTTGCTTTGGCACTTTTTTCTGCATATTCTGCCGAAATTCGATTGAGCTCCATTGTTGCGTTTAGAATTTCATTTTGACTTGCCAAATATTTATTTTCTTGTGTAATTATTTTTGCCTCCATGTCTTGAAGCTTCACTCTTTTCTCCTCAACATCGGTTAATGGTTTTAAGCCTTCTTTGTTTAGATTAATAGCACGATTGAATTGTGTTTCTGCAATTTTTAACTGAGTTTTAATCGCTTGTAAATCGATACTGTCACTTTTAACTTTAAGATAGGCTTGTTTTAATTTGTTTTGCGCTTGTTTGTATTTTAGTCCTTTTTCGTTTTCAATAGCATACATTTGACTTTCTAAAGCTCTCACTTTTGAAGCATAGGAACTAGCTGCATTTTCTTTTGCTTTTACTTGGTTTCCTGTGTTTTGCACCAAGTTAGGGTCTAAATAATCTTCTTTAATTTCCGAAATGAACAGAATAGTATCTCCTTTTTTGACAAAATCACCTTCATTCACATACCATTTTTCTATTCTTCCTGCAATAGCAGTTTGAATATTTTGAGGTCTTTGGTTGGGTTTTAGCGTGGTTACAAATCCAGTTCCCGAGATGTTTTGCGTCCAAGGAAGAAACAAAAACAAGAACAATATAATGGCTACTGCAATAATTATTTTTCGAATCACTACATAGCTTTTGTTATCTGCAAAGACGATGTTCGATTTGAATCTTGAAAAATCAAAATTACTATCAACTCTGTTTTTTGTGATGTTTAGCATTTTTTAGTTTTTAATAATTAAGCAATTTGACCTTTTTCTAATGTGATGGTTTTAGTAGCATACTTATCCCAATCTTTGTTTCCGTTGGTTATAATAACTGTCCAAGGATGTTTTTTATCCATTATATACTTAATAATTTCTTCCGATTGATTATTGTCAACTTTGGTTAATGGATCTTCTAATAAAATAATTTCTGGCTTAGAGAGAATGCTTCTGGCAATGATTATTTTTTGCACAACAGACGAATTAATTTGTTTTCCGTCTGGAAATAAAGGTGTATCCAACCCTAAAGGTAGCGATTTTATAAATTCGGTTAGTTTTACTTTATCAAGAACAAAATTAATTTCATTAATTGTAATGTCTTTGTTTTTACAGATAATATTATCTAAAATACTACCTTCAAATGTACTATCACTAGAAGTAACTAAAGCGGTTCTGGAACGATAATTTTGAATGTCAATTTTATTAATATTTACATCATTGATGAAAAGTACTCCCGAAGTAGGATCTAATATTTTGCCTAATAGTCTAATTAAGGTAGTTTTTCCAGAACCATTTTCGCCTTTAATAACTAATCGTTCATTTGGTTTCACGATTAAGTTAATGCCGTTTAAAATGCAAACATCAGAATTTGGATATTTGTAAGTTAAATTTTTCACTTCAATAGTAATAGGCTCATTATTATCGATCATAAAGTTTTGTTGATCGTTATTCTTTTCAATTTCTAAGTCGGCAACAGCACCTAATTTCTCTAATGATGTTAACACGTCATAAAACAATTCTAAACCACCAAATAATTTTTCAACCGCAGTTATTATGGTTAAAATAATAATTTCTGCAGCAACGAATTGACCAATATTCATTTGTTGATTTAACACTAAAAGTCCACCAACAATTAAAAGTCCAGCAGTTATAATGGTTTTAAAACCAACTAATTGAACAAATTGTCTTTTTAATATTTTAAAGTGTTTTTCTCTGTATTCTAAATAATCACTAACTAAATCGTCGTTTTTGTTTAATGAAAAATTGAATAAATTTTGGTTTTTGAAGCTAAGGTGATTTCTAGCAATTTCTTGAATCCAATGGGCTACTTTATATTTATATTTTGATTCTTTCAAACTAGTTTCTAAACCTTTTGAGAAATTAGCTTTAAAAATAAGATAAAGCAAACCAGTTAGAATGAAACCAAAAATAATGAAGAACGAATGATATAAAGAAAGTAAAATCATTCCGAAGATTATTTGAAGAATAGCTGTCGATATGTCTAATAATAATTTAGAAAATCCTTTTTGAACGGTTAAAGTATCGAAAAAACGATTCGCCAACTCTGGAGGGTATTGATTGTATAATTGATCGTGTTTGATTTTTGGAAAACGATAAGCAAAATCAAAAGACGAGCGTACAAATATTTTTTGTTGCAAGTTTTCAGAAATGCGATATTGCATAATTTTAAATATACCGCCAAGGATAACACCTACCACCACAACAATAACAAGAATTGCCCAAGAAGTAGAAGGTTTTCCTGCTTGTAGAAAATTTATAATGGACTGAATACCAAGAGGAAGGGTTAAGCTAATTAACCCTCCGAAAAGAGAATAAAGTATAATTTGATAAATATCTCTTTTGTCCAATAAGATTAAGTTTTTAAATCTTTCTAATGGTTTCATACAAGTGTTTTTTTAGTTAAGTCAATATAAAATTCAGATAAACAATCAGATTCAGAAGCATTTGTAATAGTTATAAAATGCTCTTTTAAATAATGTTGATGCAAAGAACCTTCTACGATGGAAGAAGCAAGAGTTTTAGCATACTTATATTTTGGATTTACATCTTGAATCATTGCTATTAATCGATTAATGACATTTTTATAAACTATAAAAAAGCCTTCTTTGTTCTCCTCATCCACTTCTTTTGTTAAGAACGTTTTTGTAAACTCACAGATTATAATTTTATTCAAAATAGACTCATCAATGTGTCTGGTTGAAATATCATCTTTAACTTCTTCTGTAATAATAACAATTGCTTTATTTAATTTTTCAATTGGGTCAGAAATATTAGTAGTAGAGAACACTAGTTTATATTCAACCCAAGACCAATACCAAGAAGATAAATATAATAATAATTTGTGCTTGTTTTCAAAATACCTATAGATAGAACTTTCATTGGAACCAATTTTCTCTCCTAGTTTTTTAAATGTAAATGCATCGAAACCAATTTCATCGATGAGGAAAATGCTATTTTGAATTATTTTTTTTCCTAAATCTGACGTTTCAGGATTCTTTACAAACAGTTTGTCATTTACTGTTATATTTAAATTAGCAAGTAGATCTTTCATGTTTTGAATATTATGAATGCAAATATAATAGTAATACTATTAACTTTTAAAAGTTTAACTTTTAATTAATAATTGTATATAAAAAAGGGGCTGTCCGAAAAGGACAGCTTTTTTTATGTAGCTATTTTTAAGCTATTTTGTTTTGAAGAAAAAATAATAGCAAAATAACTTTGAGTTACTTTAACAAGGCAAATTTTAGTTTTAAAATAGGCTAGATAAGTGTGAATTTTGGTTTTGAAAACAAATTTTGGCAAGTCTGTCTTGAATGCATTCATTTTTCTAAAGTTGTGTCCAAGGGCCATTAGTAAAAACTCTAATGTTACTTTTTCTAATCCCTTCATTGTGAATCGATTGAATTTATTATTGCTTTTAAGTTGACCAAAAACTGCTTCTACCTCTATTGGACGTTTACTTCGATGTTTTAGTCCTTTTTCACTCATTAGTAGCTTTCTTGCTTTTTCTTTTAATTCATTTAATCGATGATTGACTGATAAAATTCTATTACCTTTTGCTTGATGACATTGACTTCGTAAAGGACATCCTTGGCATCTTTTGGCTTGATAATATGTAATTTGTGATTCATATCCAGTACTGGTTTCACGTTTTCCTACTCCTGTTTTTTGCATAATTTGCCCCATTGGACAAACATAAAAATCGTGTTCTTCGTTGTAGAATAAGTTTTGAACAAGAAAAGGATTGTTTTTTATCTTTCTTTTTTGTTCTTGATGAAAATAGTTGTATTTAACATAAGCATCAGCCTTTTTTTCTTCAAGCATTTGATAATTTTCTTCACTGCCATAACCTGCATCTGCAACGATTTCCTTGCTCTGTTTTTGATAAGCTTTTTCAAAACCTTCAAGATGAGAACTTAAGGTTGTAGTGTCATTTGTTGTTTGATGAACAGATACATGTGTAATGAATTGATTTTCTGTAGATATTTGCGGATTGTAAGCGGGTTTTAATTGACCGTTTTTCATATGATCTTCTTTCATTCTCATAAAGGTAGCTTCGGGATCCGTTTTACTATAAGAGTTCCTATTTTCCATTGTAGCTAAGTCTTTTTCATATTTTTCAAGCTTTGGAAGATGCTCCTCTTGAAGTTTTTGTAACTCTTTTTCCTGCTTTTTGGTAGGCATTTTGAGCTTTTTATTAAGAATCGAAAGCTTTTCTTTTAATCTTTCCGAATCTATTGATTTTGGTAATTCTTCTATATTTAGTTCTTGATTATCAGATTGAATACTATTTTCAATAGTTGATAAAATATGACTAATTTTAATTTCTAGTTTTTCTTTATATTTCTCAATGGAGCCTCTCCATACAAAAGTATATTTATTAGCTTTAGATTCTATCTTTGTACCATCAATATACTGAACATCTAGGCTTACATATTTCATTTCAACCAACATTTTTACCACTTCTGCAAAAAGAGTTTGAATGTGATTTTTTAGAACTTTACCCCTAAAATCGTTTATCGTTCTAAAATCAGGAGTCGAGTTGCCCGAAATATACATAAAATGAATGTTCTCCTGAAGTGCTTTTGCAATTTTTCTGCAAGAATATACATTAGATAAATAACTGTAAAACAAAACCTTAATCATCATTCTTGGATGGTAAGCTGAAGTACCACCTCCTTTATATTTTTTCAATATTTCACTTATATCTAACTGATTAACAACTTGTTCCACTAAGCGAACTGGATGGTTTTGCGGTATTCTATCGAAAATATTGATAGGAAATAACTCTGGAGAATTGCCTGTTTGATTTTTAAAAACTATCTTAGCCATTGTGTATTTTTGTCTCAATTCTAAGATACTAATTTTAGAGAAAAATACAACAAAAAAAGGCTGTCCTTACTTTTTGGACAGCCTCTTGAAATTTAATATTAATCAGTATAGATGTGTTTGTAAGTCTTACCAGAAACAATGTTAAGAAAATCTTGTTCTAAACTTTCAACTGGCGATTCAACAATTCTATTTGTTTCGATTTTGTTTTTATAGAATATAAAAGTTGGAACATTTGTAATGTTTATTCCTTTTTCAAAGGCTTCAGGAGTTGTTTTATCTCTTTTCATTGTGATTAAAGTTACTTTCTTTAAAGGAAAATCCAATTGCTTTAGAATTTTATAAAATTTTGGCACTTGGTTTTGGCTGTCTTCACACCAAGTTCCCATGAAAATGGTAATATGATAATCTTTACTATATTTTTTAATTTCTTTAATTATTGTGTCATTGGCTTGGTATTCGTTATATCCGTTATTGAACCATTCATTGAATGGAGCTTGCTGTAAATCTATCATTTTTGCAGCACCCACTAGAATACCTTCGGTAATTTCTTTGTGAGTTTCTTTTTTGTTTAAATTAATGCCTATAATGCTTTTTCCATCTTCTCCATCTTTTCCATTTTCTCCATTCTGACCATTAATGCCTGGTTTTCCTGGAGTGCCGTCTTGCCCTTTAGTGTGAACAGAGCAACTCATTACTAGTGAAAGAGCTGCAATTAATATTGTTTTTTTTATCATGAATCTATTTGTTTGTTACACCAATTATTACACCAAAATTGCCATCGGTTAGTATCCAGTTTTCTTCTGGAAAATATGACCTAGAAACAAAACCATCTAAATATAATGCACTTTTGCAACCTAATTTTTTAAAATAGGAAGCAAAATCATAAAAATTAATTTCTTTTTTAGACATAGCAAAAACAACATTCCCATTTTCTAATATGCCAACTCCATTTCTAATATTTAGATTTTTTGAGCCTTCTTTAAAAGCTGTGTGTATCTTGTTGTTGCTAATTAACATTGGTCCTGATTGTGTTGCGTATTTTATATTTTTTTGATGGGAGAAGTTTTCTGTATTACAAATTATTGCTTTATTCTCATTTGTAATATAAAAAATACCATTGGGTTTTAAGTAAAAGTTGCCATTTCCGTTTAAAGTATCGATGTCGTTTTTTATTTCAAAGTCCTCAATAAATAAACCTTGAGGAGTATGGTTTTTTTTATACATTCCTCCATTCGTTGCAAAAAGTAGAATTTGATTTTTAGTTTCAAGCCAATTTTTTAAGTTTTGAATACTTAGAAAATTGTTGTTGTTATTGTCTTTCCAATATAGTTTCACTTCTTTTTCTTTCAAATTCACTTCATAACTAAGGAAGCGTTCGTCTTTATTATATTTATATAAAATAAAACCGCTAGATAATAGTAGTACGAAAAGCAAAAAAGGAAGTGATTTATTCATTTTATAACAATGATTTACAAGTCATTACTTCAGGTTGTTCAAGTTTCATCAAATCTAAAATTGTTGGAGCAATATCGCCTAGCACACCATTGTTAATACTCTTAATGTCGGTATCAATAACTATTAAAGGAACAGGATTTGTTGTGTGGGCAGTGTTTGGGCTTCCGTCAGGGTTAATCATCGTTTCGCAATTACCATGATCAGCAATTAATAGGGTAGTGTAGCCGTTTTCTAAGGCAGTTTCAACCACTTCTTTTACGCAAATATCAACAGCTTCACAAGCTTTTATTGCTGCATTCATGTCTCCTGTATGCCCAACCATGTCTCCATTGGCAAAGTTTAGGCAAACAAAATCTACTTCTCCTTTTTTAAGTTCTGGAACTAAAGCATCTTTTAGTTCAAAGGCACTCATTTCTGGTTTCAGATCATAGGTAGCGACTTTGGGAGAGTTTTTTAATATGCGAGATTCTCCTTTAAATGGTTCTTCTCTACCACCAGAGAAGAAGAAGGTAACATGAGGATATTTTTCAGTTTCAGCAATTCGTATTTGCTTTTTGTTCGCTTTTTCTAGAACCTCACCCAATGTTTCAGTAATGTTATCTTTATCATAAATGACATGAACGTTTTTATAGGTGTCATCATAATTAGTCATTGTAACATAGTACAAATTCAATTGATGCATGTTTTGTTCATGAAAATCTTTTTGAGATAAAGCTTCGGTTAATTCTCTTCCTCTATCTGTTCGGAAATTAAAGAAAATAACTACATCTTCCTCTTTTATTGTAGCTATCGAATTTTCATTAGTATCAACAATTGTAATTGGCAGTATAAACTCATCAGTAATATCATTACTATAGCTTTCAAGAATACTTAGAGATCCTTTTTTAGATTTAGTACCTTTTCCGTTTACTAATAAATCATAGGCTAGTTTAATGCGTTCCCAACGTTTGTCTCTGTCCATCGCATAATAGCGTCCAATAATAGAAGCTAATGATGCATTAGTATTCTCAAGGTAATTTTCTAAATCTTCAATATATTTAGCTCCCGATTTCGGATCAACGTCTCGTCCGTCTGTAAAAGCATGAACAAACATATTTTGCACACCAGTTTCCTGAGCCACATCGATTAAACCTCTCAGATGAGATGTGTGAGAATGAACTCCACCATCTGAAACTAGTCCTAGGAAATGGACTGCTTTGTTGTTTTTTTTGGCATATTCAAGAGCGTCCATAAATGGTTTTTCTTGATGAATGGTTTTGTTTTTTACAGCTAGATTAATTTTTGCTAGATCTTGATAAACAATGCGTCCAGCACCAAGATTCATGTGGCCCACTTCGCTGTTTCCCATTTGTCCTTCAGGTAAACCCACATTTAAACCATCGGTTCTTAATTGCGCATTTGGATATTTTGTATATAAGCTATCTATAAAAGGAGTGTTTGCATTATCTATTGCTGAAACTTTTGGATCTGGAGATTTTCCCCAGCCGTCAAGAATCATTAAAATTACTTTTTTACTCATGACTTTCAATTTTTACAAATATATGCAATTGTACTCTTTTTGAATAGTGTACAACTAGACAAAATGTAAATAAATTACGAAAACGTTTAAGTAATTTTTAAGGAAAGACTAGGTTTTTTTAAGCCAATTTTTGGCTTGGTTGTAATCTATAAAATAGCGAATACTAACAGAGAATGTATGATTTAAATTATCATTTAATAATGTTTCAAAATTTTGTCTAAGGTCTCCTTCAATGTCACGAGTAAAGTTGGCGGCATTATTTCTGTAAAGTACAGTGGCTTGACTTCCAGGAGCAAACCACCAAGAATAGGAAAGGTCTAGGTTCCAAGTGCTAAAGTTGGAGTTTTTATTAGTTGTATAATCTGTTTTTTCTGTAAGTCTTCCGTTGTCTTCTAAAGTAAAGAATTTATTATTTTCGGCAACCGACCAGTAGTGCCTAATGGATAAATTGAAATTCATTCTACTATTAATAGAGTACTTACTGGTTAAATTATTATCAAAAGTTTTTCTGTTTCTTTGGGCAATGATAGTTTCGTTGGAATTATCTAAATAATCAATATATCCTATATTGTTCTTTTGAAAAGAAGGGGTAAACCTGTAAATTAATGAGAATCTATCGTTGAAACGATATCTAGGACTGATTCTTATTTCAATATCTGATCTTCCTTTTTGGTCAAAAAATAAATTAGAAAAATTCAAATCTAACGCAAATTTATAGTTGTAATTGGAAGAAAACCCTAACCAATAGCTCTGAAGTTTTGGGATAATTAAAAACTGGCCTTCTCTTCTTGGTTCATAATAATCATATCTTTCAAATGGTTTAACCCTATAACCAAATCCAAAATAATGATTGTCTTTAGATGTGGTATTAATGTCTAAACTGAAATTGTTTTGTTGAATTTTATTGGTTACATTATGATGTTCCATGTAGGAATAAAGACTTACTCTAAAAGAATTAAAGATTTTAGTTGGAGATAAAATACGATAACTTGCATTGCTAAAATAACTATAGTAATTAGTTTGAAAAATAATACCCAAATCGTTTTTGTCGAAATCTTTAGAAATATATTCGCCACCAAGCCCAAAACGAAATTTTCCAGACGTTTCACCAATAGATAAAGAAGATTCAATTCCATTAGTGTTTTTTGTATCGAAGGTATTACTAAGATTTGCTTTTCCAGAAAGATTAAAGGTGTTTTCTTTGGTGTTTAGATCAAAGACAAGACCAGTAACGTTCGCATCTCTAAAGTTGCCATCTCTTGTTACATTAGTATTGATAAAAGTCACCGAAGAATTTTTGTTAAATCTTTGGTCAAAAACTGTAACATTATAATTGGTCAAAGGAGATACAGTTACTTGTTTGGTGTTGTTATCTATGGTGTTTCTAACAGTTACATCTGTTTTCTCTGTTATGGCGTTTAAGAACCCAATGCCTAGTCCATCTTTGTTTCTGCCAGATATTTTTAAAGCATTAAGTAAATTAGTTGTATTAGGATAGTTTTCTATAATTTCATTACTATCTAAATTAGGGGGAAACTGAGGAGAAGCACCAATTCTTCTAGTATATAATAAATCTCCTTTACTAAATAAATCGGTGCCTTCTGTAAAGAAAGGACGATTTTCGTTAAATTGTTGTTCAAAAGGACCAAGATTCAATTCAACATTGTCAAATTTTGTTTGCCCAAAATCAGGTATCAAGATGGCATCAAGTGTAAATGCGTCATTAATTCCATATTTAATATCTAATCCTCCTTTGAGTTTTAGTTCGCTACCATCATTTTTATTCGTATTGTAATAGGCAGAAGCATAAGGAATTAAAAAAAGACGAATGGGCGGAGAGATGTTTTTAATTCCGTTTAAAATTCCAGCTTGTTGCGAAAATGAATTAATATTATTGTCGATATGTGACCATGTGTATTTTTGTCGATTACGTCTAATCTCTCTGAAAAAATTAATTCCCCAAGTTTGAACTTCGGATTTTGGAAACCGCAGCGCAGCATAGGGGATTCTCATTTCAACCACCCAACCCATATCGGTAATTTTAGTTTTGCTTTCCCATATAGCGTCCCATGAATAATCTTCTCCATCTTGCGAAGTGAAATTGCAATCGGATTGACCATTTGAAGCAGTTACATAGAATTGAAAATCTTGTTGTCCGTCATTATAGCCATTAATGAAAACACCAAAACTATCTGCAATTCCATTTTTATCTCTTTCGGTAAATTCTTTTAAAATTTTTTGAGGTTCATTGTCATATAATAAAGCGCCTATGTATAGCGCGTTATCGTCATAAAGTACTTTAACTTCAGTTCTTTTTTCTTTTTGAGCAATAGTGCCATTGTCGGGTTCGAAGGTGTAAAAATCGTTAGCTACTTCTGCTTTAGACCAATTGGGTTCATCTAATTTTCCGTCAATAACAATATTTTCAACTCTTCTTTCTGCTGTTAGATTCTTTTTTTCTTTAAAAGCTTTTTTTTCCTGAGAAAATGAACTTTGCATGACAAAGAACAATAATGTGCAGAAAATGAAGTTATTATACATGAAACTTTTTTCGCAAATTTAAAATTATTCAATTTTGTACGAAAGAAATTATAGATTTTTTAACGTTTTATTTTTAAAACCGATTAAAAGCACTTTTTTCCGATTAAAAGCGTAAAAAAATTTGTTTCATTGAAAAAAATGGATATATTTGAATCCTTAAATCAACATATTAACTACAACTGATACAATGAATTACCGATTATTAACCCTGTTTGCGATAAGTTTTTTGTTTTTTAACTTTGGTACTATTACCAAATTGAATGGAGGTGATGAAAATGAAACAGACCCGAAATTATTAGCAGCCAAATTAAAACTTTCTCTAGAAGTTAAATGTAAAACATTTTATGCCGATATAGCATCTAATAAATATTCATTACCTAAGTTTGAAAGTTTCCAAAAAGCTTTTGAAGGATATAGCAGTTTAAAAGAGCAAGGAATAATTGAAAAAGAGTATTTAACAATAGTTGATTTTAGTTTGTCAGCAAACGAAGAGAGAATGTGGGTGATTGATATGAAAACAAAACAAGTAGTATTGAGATCATTAGTGGCACATGGTAGAAACTCAGGAGATGTGTTTGCGAATGAGTTTTCGAATAAATCGGAATCATACCAAAGTAGTTTAGGTTTCTATGCAACAGGAGAAACATATATAGGTAAGCATGGACTTTCTTTGCGTTTAGACGGATTAGAATATGGTATAAATGATAAGGCAAGAGATCGAGCTGTTGTTATTCATGGTGCAGATTATGTTTCAGAAAGTTTCATAAAATCAAACGGACGTCTAGGAAGAAGTCAAGGTTGTCCAGCTGTTCCAAATGAAATTTCTGCGCAATTAATCGAGCTAATAAAAGATAAATCATGTCTTTTTATTTACCATCCTTCAAGAAGTTATATTAAAAAATCTAAATTAGCCTCTTAAAGAATGATAAAGTTTTTGATCAAGATTATAAATGTCTTCTCTGAACTGTAATCCATCTTTGTCAAACCAGTTGGTCCAGTATAAAATATAAACATTAATCTCGTTTTTAACAGGAACGGTTTTAATGTTTTTTCTTTTTATAATAGTATCTATTTCTGTTTTTGTAAATCCGTTTTTTTCATTAATTAATATTTTTTCAGATAAATCTAATGGGTTTTCTACGCGAACACAGCCTGAGCTCAATGCTCTGTATTCTCTTGAAAAATAATCCCTATGATTAGTATCGTGAAGATAAACAGAATGTCTGTTTGGAAAATTGAACTTTACTAAGCCTAACGAATTGTTATAGCCAGAAGTTTGAACATAGCGATAGGATCTTGCTTTTTCAGAATCCCAATCTTCTGGATTAACCTTGTTTCCTGTAGAATCATAAATAGTCATTCTTGTTCTTTCAAAATAAGAAATGTTTTTCTTGGCAGAAGGAGTAAGGTCTTCTTTAACAATTGTTGGGGGAACTGTCCAAGTTGGATTGAAAATGATATTAGATAACTTAGAACTTAGAATTGGCGTTTTTCTTTTAGCTGTTCCAACAACTATATTGTGTGTTGCAATCGTATCTTTATTGGCTATATAATTAATTTCATAGTCTGGTAAGTTTGCAATTAAGTAATTTTCTCCAAAATCACTTGGGAACCATTTCCAGCGTTCTAAATTGGCAATGATTTGTTTTTTTCTTTCTTCTTTTGTGAAATTTAATGCTTTAATAGTACCGTTGCCAATTACACCATCAGATTTGAGTCCATTTCTAGCTTGAAATTTTTTAACCGCAATAAAAGTGATAGTGTCATAAATTGGGGTAATAATGCTGTCTTTTCTTGTGTAATCTTTCCAATAAGCAAGCTTCTGCTTTATTGTTATGATTTCATCAATGGTGTCATGAATTTCAATTTTGTCATCTATTTTATTTTTTTTAAAATTGTATTTAGGATATTGTTCAAGTACTAAAAGGCTTTTTTTAATTTGATTATAAATAAAGTGTTGAGGTTTAATTTCGTTAAAGATTTTGTCAATGGTTTTTGAGGTAATTCCTTTTTCAAGATATGAAGATAGAGAAATATTCTTGGGTTTTAAATCCCAATCATTATATAGTTTTTTTGGATTCAGTTTTCCTTTATGAAGGTGAAGTGCTAGTTTTTCAAATGTAGTTGTTAAAAGAATGTCATATTTGAAAATTTCTTCTTCATTTAATGAGTCTCTCTTTTTTTCCAGTGTCTCAATTTTTTTTAAGTCATAATCGTTTGGATTTAGACCGTCCTGATAAGAGTTTTTGATTTCATTAATCAAGTCAAGACGATTTTTTTTATTGAACCAAATCTCATGATTTTTATTTTTTGTATAGTATAATTTTAAACTATCACTAAGTGTTTCAAATTCATCAGAAGGAATGAGTTTGCTTGTTTCTATTGTATCACTAACAGTTGCATCAGCTAATTTCGTAGAGGTGTCTTTACAACTAATTAATAAAAATAAAAAGAATGTTAAAAGTATCTTTTTAATCATAAATTTTCTTTTAAATAGTTTTTTTAAATGTATATTCTTGTTGTTGTTCGTTTTTTTGTTTGTTATAATGAATTTTTGATATTCTCTATTTCAAAAATGAAGCCAAAATTTAAATTTAGTTTTTTATTTTTTTGTTAATGCTTTTAAAATTGAAAGATTTGGAATTGAAAATGAAGTTTGTTTTAAAGAAGATCAACAAAATGAGGAAATCAAGATTTTGCCATTGAAGAAACAAGGAGATGTGGTTTTTTGGGCATAAAAAACGCTGAGCCTAATAATTTGAATCTTATAAGGTGATTTTTTTTTAATTTCTATCATTTTTTTAAACTTCTCATTTGTAATAAATTAGAGTTTAGTGTTGATAAGAAATGGGGCTGTCACAAAGATAATTGTAATTTTTTTTAAAAAAAAATTGCAAGTGAAAATAAAATTAAAGTATATTTGCACTCACAAAAGCGGAAGTAGCTCAGTTGGTAGAGCTCCAGCCTTCCAAGCTGGTTGTCGCGAGTTCGAGCCTCGTCTTCCGCTCCAAAACTTTAGATGAAAGTTTCAAAAGAATCATCATTTGCGGAAGTAGCTCAGTTGGTAGAGCTCCAGCCTTCCAAGCTGGTTGTCGCGAGTTCGAGCCTCGTCTTCCGCTCCAAAACTTTAGATGAAAGTTTTAAAAGAATCATCACCTGCGGAAGTAGCTCAGTTGGTAGAGCTCCAGCCTTCCAAGCTGGTTGTCGCGAGTTCGAGCCTCGTCTTCCGCTCTAAAAAAAAGCCTCAATAAAAATTGAGGCTTTTTTTTATTTAAGATGATTTAGTTCTGTTTCTGGTTCAATTTCAATTGGATTTTGGTTTTGTGTGAATAATCTAGCAGTAAGTTTCCCTTTTAATAAAATAGATTCCCCTTTAACTTCTAGCCAACTTCCTTCTCTAAGTCCTAAGACAGGTTGAGGATTATAAGCATGGAACTCTTTGATACGTGTTTCTCTTGTTTCTCCCATGTGCTTAGAATTGGTGTCTGGATCTAAATAATGTGGATTAATATTGAAGGAAATTAGTCCCAAAGTTCTAAAACTAGGAGGGTAAACAATAGGCATGTCGTTTGTGGTATGCATAGTTAAACCGCAAATATTGCTTCCAGCGCTAGTGCCTAAATAAGGAGTTCCATTTTTAACAACTTTTTCAATTGTGTCTAAAACATTATTTCTGTAAAGTTCATTAACTAATACAAAAGTATTTCCGCCACCTGTAAAAATAGCTTCTGCATTTTCAATTGCAGTTTTTGGGTTTTCAAATTCATGTAGCCCTTTCACATCTTTTTTTATAGAAGAAAATGCTTTTTTTACAATGTTGGTGTATTCATCATGTGAGATTCCACTTGGTCTTGCATAAGGGATAAATAAGATTGTAGATGCTTTTTTAAAATGGTCTTCAAGTTTTGGAAGTAAATAATCAAGATAAGTTCCGTTGTGAAGTGTAGATGTACTTGCAATAATTATACTTTTCATTTTTTGTTTTTTTTCAAAATTACTATTTTCAATTAACAAAAGTTTATAATCTTATTAGTATTTAATTGGGACTAAACTCTATTATTTTTACAAAAAGCTTTTAAAACGTTAATAAATGTATAGAAAAATACTTCTTTTATGTCTTTTTCCTTTTATTCTTTGGTCTCAAAATGATTCAATTTTTAGAGGAAAAATTGTTTCCGAGTCAGATTATCTAGACGAAATTCATATAATTAATATTACTAGAGATTTGGGAGTGGTTTCCGAAAGAGGAGGTTACTTTACTATTAAGGCTAAGGTGAATGATACTTTAATGTTTAGTGCGGTTTATTTGAAAGGATATCGAAGAGTTGTAGAGGCTAGCGATTTCAATAAAGACTTAGTTTTTGTTCCAATGGAAGTTAATGTTAATCAATTGTCTGAAGTAACTTTAACAAAATATAAGAATATCAATGCTGAAGCTTTAGGGATAGTACCAAAAGGGCAAATACGCTATACTCCAGCAGAAAGGAAACTAGCAACAGCAGAAACTTTTAAATGGTATAGTCCGTTATTAATTCCGATTGGAGGAATGAGTGTTGACGGTCTTCTTAATGCAATTAGCGGTAGAACAAATATGTTGAAAAAAGAACTACAAGTTGAAAGAAAAGAACAACTTCAAAGTAAAACAAGTGACTTTTTTCAGAAAGAATATATTGTAGATAAACTAAAAATACCAGAAGAGTATGTAGAAGGTTTCTTGTTTTATGTTGTGGAAGATTCAAGATATGTTAATGTAATGAAAGGAGATAATAAAACGATGGCAACTTTTATTTTAGGACAATTAGCAACAGAATATATAGAACTTAAACAATTGAATAAAAATGAGAGTAAAGAAGAGAAGAAATAATCTTTTGTTTGTTTTTCTATTATTTATACAGTTTGTTTTTTCTCAAAGTCTAGAAAGGCAAGTTATTCATGGTAGAATTGTAGCAGATTCTTTAGAAGTTGAAAATATTACAGTGTTCAACATGACTACCAATATAGGGGCGATATCGGACATTGATGGGAAATTTTCTATAAAAGCAAGAGCAAAGGATACGCTTTTTTTTCAAGGTTTATCTTTTATTTCTCAAAAATATGTACTCACAGAAAAAGATATTAGAGCAGAAGAATTTGAAGTGAGATTAAAAGTAAGAGTGAATGAGTTGAATGAAGTAGTTGTAACACCTTCTACGTTAACAGGAGTTTTAGAAGTAGATACAAAAAAAATAAAAACCTATGGATTTTCTGGTATAGATATGGATAAAGTCAAATATTATGGTGATGAAAGATATAATAGAGGAGTAAAAATAACTACTTCTCCAGATCATTTGGCACCGAATGGATCTGCTTTTAATTTTATAGCTATTGGAGCTGGTATTGCTGAATTACTGGGTTTGAAAAAAGATAAAAAGAAAAATGCAAAAAAACATTTTGAAGAGCTAAGGTTAAGAGATGTTCAAACAAAGTCTTTTGCAGAACACATGAAGGAACGTTTTTCACATCATTTTTTTGTTACTACATTAAAAATAAAAAATGAAAATTTAGTTTCATTTTTAGCTTTCTCAGAAATGCCAAGTTATGATTTAGCAGAATTTTTGAAAGTTGAAAACGAATTGATGTTAATAGAATATTTGATTGCTAAAGCCAATGAATTTAACAAAGAAAGAGAAGAATCATTACATTTGTCAAATGAAAAAAAGGACTAGTATTATATATTTAACGATTTTGTTTTGTGTTGTATCATCTTTTACAATGCATAAATTTTATGTTTCTGTGACTCAAATTGATTACGTGGAGAAGAAAAATAGAGTCGAAATAACGTCAAGAATTTTTATTGATGATTTTAATAAGGCTCTTGAAAAGAGATATAATAAAAAAATACATTTAGGATCTAATAGAGAGATTTCTGGAGCCAAAGATTTAGTAAAAGAGTATCTAAAAGAGAAAATGAAGGTTTCAATCAATAATAAATCAGTAGAAATGCAATTTTTAGGGACTGAAATTGATAATGATGTGTTAATTTGTTATTTAAAAGTAGGTTTTTCTGAAAAAATTACTACTTTCGGTTTCGAAAATTCAGTTTTAACAGAAATGTTCTCGGATCAACAAAATTTATTGCATACCGCTATAAATAATGAAAAAAGTAGTTATTTACTAACTAATTCTGAAAGAACTGCTTTTTTGAAATTTTAAAACTAATTAACCAAAGATGAAAAAGAAAATTTTATTTTCCTCAGTTTTATTGATAGCAACTTCTTTTTTTGCGATTGCTCAAGAAGGGAAAACTGAAGATAAGAAAAGAGAATCAGGACATTATAACGAAAATAAATTTCGTCAAATGTATGATTTGTTGGCAACACCAAATATGTTTAGAACCGCATCGGGTGCACCAGGTCCAGCTTATTATCAGCAGAAGGCAGATTATAAAATGAATCTTGAATTAGATGATAAAAATCAAAAGTTATTTGGTTTTGAAACAATAACATACTATAATAATTCTCCTGAAGCATTAGAGTATTTATGGGTACAATTGGATCAAAATGTTCGTGCATCCAATTCAAAATCACCTCTAGTTGAGAATGAAAGAATGGATCCTGCTTTATCGCCAGATAAATTTGCTAAAAAATTTATGGAAGCCCCTTTCGCTGGAGGATTTAATATTGAGGAAGTAAAAGACAAGTCTGGTAAAGATTTAAGTTATACTATAAATCAAACCATGATGCGTATTAACTTAGATAAACCACTACAACCTAAAGGGAAAGTTACTTTCTCTATAAAATGGTGGTATAATATTAATAATTATCAAGTTGATGGAGGTCGCTCAGGATATGAACTTTTCGATGATGGAAATCGTTTATATGTTATTGCTCAGTTCTATCCAAGAATGGCGGTTTATAGTGATGTTGAAGGATGGCAAAACATGCAATTTTGGGGAAGAGGAGAGTTTGCATTAACTTTTGGAGATTTTGATGTGAGTATTACTGTACCTTCAGATCATATTATGGAAGCAACAGGTGTTCATCAAAATAGAAAAGATGTGTTTACAGCTGAACAAATGAAAAGATGGGCTTTGGCAGAAAAAACATTTGATAAACCTGTTGTAATTGTTACTCAAGAAGAAGCAGAAGCAGCAGAAAAAGGGTTTTCTGATAAAAAAAGTACTTGGAGATTTAAGGCTGAAAATGTTCGTGATTTTGGGTTTTCTACTTCTAGAAAATTCATGCTAGACGCAATGGCGGTACAATTAGAAACTAAAAAGCCAATGGCAATTTCTATGTATCCTAAAGAAGCAAACCCATTATGGGGTGATTTTTCTACAAGGGCAGTGGCACAAACATTAAAAACATATTCTAAACATACTTTTGATTATCCTTATCCTAAAGCAGTTTCTGTTTCAGCAGAAGATCAAGGAATGGAATATCCAATGATTTGTTGGAATTTTGGACGTCCAGATAAAGATGGAAAATATTCTGATAGAATAAAATATGGAATGTTAGGCGTTGTTATTCATGAAGTGGGACATAACTTTTTTCCAATGATTGTAAATTCAGACGAAAGACAATGGACTTGGATGGATGAAGGGTTGAATACTTTTTTAGAGTATTTAACAGAGTTGGAGTTTGATCCTAATTTTCCAACAGATAGAGGACCAGCAAATAAAATTGTTCCTTATATGAAAGGGAATCAGAAATATCTTGAGCCAATAATGTCAAACTCTGAAAATATTTATAATTTCGGGGCAAATGCATATGGAAAACCAGCTACAGGATTAAATATTCTTCGTGAAACCATTATGGGTAGAGAGCTTTTTGATCATGCTTTTAAAACCTATGCACAAAGATGGAAATTTAAGCATCCAACACCAGAAGATTTCTTTAGAACTATGGAAGATGCATCTGCTGTAGATTTAGATTGGTTTTGGAGGGGGTGGTTTTATTCAACAGATTATGTTGATTTGGGGATTAAAGAAGTGAAACAATATTACGTTTCCTTAGAACCAACACAAGAAATGAAAGATTTTGTAGCCAGAAGAGGAAGGTTTTTAAGAGATATGGGGCCGTTTATTTATTTGGTAGATGAGAATCATAAAGAATTTAATGCGGCTACTAAAAAAGGATTTGAAGTAGAAGATGTTCAAATTTTAGAAGAATATGTTTCTAAAAATTATTCGTCAGATGAAAGAAAATCATTGAAAAATCCAAAATATTTTTATGAAGTAGAATTTGAAAAACCAGGAGGGTTAATGATGCCAATTATCGTTGAACTTCAGTTTGAAGATGGAACATCAGAAACGAAGACTTTCCCAGTTCAGATTTGGAGGAAAAACAACGATATTGCTAAAAGAGTTTTTGCTACAGATAAAAAGATAGTTAAGATTCAATTAGATCCAAAATTAGAAACAGCAGATATTGACACTACAAATAATGTTTGGCCAGCTGAAACTGTAACTTCTAAATTTGATGAATTAGAAAAAAAATAATTCTAAAAACATAAAAAAATAGTTAAACCTAATATCAAATTTTATATGTTTGGTATTAGGTTATTTTTTCTTTGTAACTTTGCTTCAAAATAATTTAACAACAGATGTTTGGTATCGGTTTTTCTGAGATATTTTTTATAATTGTAGCCATTTTAATGCTTTTTGGGTCTAAGGAGATTCCGCAAATGGCTAAATTTATGGGCAAAACCATGGCTCAATTAAAAAATGCTACAAATGAGATTAAAAGTGAAATTAGTAAAAGCGCCCAGGATTCTGGGTTAGATATGAATTCACTAACAAACGGAATTTCTGAAGAGATAAATAAAGCAAAAGAAGGGATAACCAATGCGGTAAATCCTTTGAAAGATGTTGCTACAGATATTCAAGACCCAATCAAGGAAGTAAAAGAAGATATTGAAAATTTAACAGGTCCAATTAAAAGACAAATGTAATTTTGGAAAAACTTATTAAATTAGATAAAGAATTACTAGTATTCCTTAATGGTTTAGGTTCTCAACAATATGATACTTTTTGGTTATTAATCACTAAACAGTTAAATTGGCTTCCATATTTTGTCATTCTCTTGTTTGTTCTTCAAAAAAGGATAGGGTGGAAAAAATTAGGGATTGCTTTAATTACTATTGCTTTGTTAATTGTGTTTACAGATCAAATTACAAATCTTTTTAAATATAATTTTGCAAGATTAAGACCTTGTAATGATTTAGATATAAAAGAGATTATACGAATAGTGAAGCATAGCGATACTTTTAGTTTCTTCTCAGGTCATGCATCCAATTCTACGGCAACAATGACTTTTATATTTCTTATTTTGAGAAAGTATTATAAATATGCTTTTGTTGTTTTTCTTTTTCCATTAATTTTTGCATACAGTAGAATATATCTTGGTCTGCATTTTCCTTCGGATATTATAGTTGGATTTGTCTTTGGAATTTTTTCAGGTACTATTTTTTATAAATTGTATGCAATAGTTCTGAGAAAGTATTTTTCTCAGAACCTATAATTGGTTTAAAGAGCTCTACTAACGGTTAAACCATCTCGAATAGGCAAAAGCACTGTTTCTATTCTCGAATCGGTATTTAAAAGAGCATTATATTCCAGTAATATTTTTGTGCTAGTATCTTTTGGGTCAAGTTCTTCAATTACTTTGCCGCTCCATAAAACATTGTCAGAAAGTATAATTCCTCCTTTGTTCATTATTGGGATAATTAAATGGAAATAATTAATATAATTTTCTTTATCAGCATCAATAAAAACTAAATCATATTTTTTATTTAAAGTTGGAATAATATCTATTCCACTGCCAAGATGTTGAATAATTTGATCTTTCCATGGAGATAAATCAAAATATTTTTTCTGAAAATCAAAAAGTTCTTCATTAATATCAATAGTGTCAATAGAGCCATTTTGTGCTAATCCTTCTGCTAAACATAACGTTGCATAACCTGTGTAGGTTCCGATTTCTAAAATGTTTTTTGGATTGATTATTTTGGATAGCATGCTTAAAACCCTGCCTTGAAAATGACCACTCAACATTCTTGGCTGTAAAATTTTCTGATAGGTTTCTTTATTTAATTTTGCTAATAATTCAGGTTCTTGTTGACTATGGTTTGCTACATAATCCTCTAATTCTTCAGAAATGAAATGCATAATGGTTTATTGTTTTTTGCAAAATTACAAATTAACAATTTAACGAATAAACATTTTAACCTAACTTTGCAGCATGCAAACGACAAAAAAAGACATAAGAGCTTTAACGAAAGAGCAATTAAGAGAGTTCTTTGTTTCTAATGGAGACAAAGCCTTTAGAGGTAACCAAGTATATGAATGGCTGTGGAATAAAAGGGCACATTCTTTTGAAGACATGACGAATGTTTCTAAAGAAACAAGAACAATGTTGGAAAACAACTTTGTTATCAATCATATTAAAGTAGATACAATGCAACGAAGTGAAGATGGGACTGTGAAAAACGCTGTTCGTTTGCACGATGATTTAGTTGTAGAGTCGGTTTTAATTCCTACAGAAACTAGAACGACAGCATGTGTCTCTAGTCAGGTTGGTTGTAGTTTAGATTGTAATTTTTGTGCAACAGCTCGTTTGAAACGAATGAGAAATCTAGAGCCAGGAGAAATATATGATCAGGTAGCAGCTATTGATAATGAAAGTCGTTTGTATTATGATAGACCCTTATCTAATATTGTTTTTATGGGAATGGGAGAACCCTTGATGAATTATCCTAATGTAATGAAAGCAATAGACATGATCACATCTGCTGAGGGTTTAGGAATGTCTCCAAAACGAATAACAGTTTCAACCTCAGGAGTGTCAAAAATGATTAAAAAAATGGCAGATGATGGGGTAAAATTCAAATTAGCAGTATCATTACACTCTGCTATAGAGGAAACAAGAAATCGAATTATGCCTTTCACAAAAAACTTTCCTTTAACTGATTTACGCGAAGCCTTAGAATATTGGTATAGAAAAACAAAAAGTAAAGTTACTTATGAATATGTTGTTTGGAAAGGTATTAACGACGACAAAGCTTCAATAGATGCACTGGTTAAGTTTTGTAAACATGTTCCTTGTAAAGTGAATCTTATTGAGTATAATCCAATAGATGATGGTGAGTTTCAACAAGCTTCAGAACAAGCAACAGAAAACTACATTTCGGCTTTAGAAAGAAATAATATCGTCGTAAAAGTAAGAAGGAGTAGAGGGAAAGATATTGATGCAGCTTGTGGTCAACTAGCCAATAAAAATTAAAATTCAAAATGCTGTTAATAGAATGTTTCCGTTTGTTTTGTCACAAATTTTGTTTTAGTTACTTTTGCCACTAAGATGAAAATAGTTGAGCAAATAAAACAGCCTATTTTGAAGGAAATGGAACTTTTTGAAAAGAAGTTCCGTGAGTCTATGTCTTCAAAAGTTGCCTTGCTGAATAGAATTACTCACTATATTGTAAATCGTAAAGGGAAACAAATGCGTCCTATGTTTGTTTTTCTAACTGCAAAAATGGTTGCCAAGAATAATAACGTTAATGAGAGAACCTATCGTGGAGCTTCGGTTATCGAATTAATTCATACAGCAACATTAGTACATGATGATGTTGTTGATGATAGTAATAAAAGAAGAGGTTTTTTTTCGATTAATGCTCTTTGGAAAAATAAAATAGCCGTTCTTGTCGGAGATTATTTATTGTCTAAAGGATTGTTGCTTTCTATTGATAATAACGATTTCGATTTGTTAAAAATAATATCTGTAGCCGTTCGAGAAATGAGTGAAGGTGAATTATTACAAATCGAAAAAGCACGTAGGTTAGATATTACTGAAGAGGTATATTATGAAATTATTCGCCAAAAAACAGCAACACTCATTGCAGCTTGTTGTTCTTTAGGGGCATGTTCTGTTGTTCCTGAAGATACCATTGTAGTAGAAAAAATGAGAAAATTTGGAGAATTAATTGGAATGGCTTTTCAAATTAAAGACGATTTGTTCGATTATACAGATGATGCCATTGGGAAGCCAACAGGGATTGATATCAAAGAACAAAAAATGACTCTTCCTCTGATTTATGCACTGAATAATTGTTCTAAAAAAGAGAAAAGTTGGGTAATTAATTCGGTAAAAAATCACAATAAAGACAAGAAAAGAGTTAGAGAAGTAATCCAGTTTGTGAAAGATAAAAACGGATTGTCCTATGCAGAACAAAAAATGATTCAGTTTCAACAAGAAGCATTATTACTTATTCAAGATTTTCCGTCTTCACCTTATAAAGATTCACTGGTGTTAATGGTGAATTATGTTATTGAACGTAAGAAATAGCATAAATATTCTTAAATTCTAAAAGAAACTATTCTTATTTATTCTAAAAATAAAATTTAAGCTAGTCTTATACAACCTTTTTTTGTGTTTCATCGTCTTCATAAATATAACGATATTAAATTGTAGTTTGAACTTTTTTTAAATTGCATGCAACCTTTTCAAAATCATTATCGTCTATATAAAAAGAAAACAATTCTAAAATTAGAATTTTAATTTTGAGTATGAAAGTAATTAACTTACATCGGGAAGAAAAACAATTGATAGAGCAAGCGATCTTAAATAATAGACAAGCACAACATCAGTTATATGTAAAATTTTCCCCTAAAATGTTAAGTGTGTGTAGGCAATATATTAAAGATTTGCATCACGCAGAAGATGTAATGATTACGGCTTTCATGAAAGTATTTGCTAATTTAAAAAAGTTTGAACATAAAGGAAGTTTTGAAGGATGGATTAGAAGAATAATGGTCAATGAATGTATCGATTTTGTGAGAGTTAAGAAAAATGTTTTTCAGCATCAAGAAATTGAAAACGTTATTCTAACTGAATTTGAAGAAAGTGTGGAAATGGAATCTTTTACAGTAGATGATATTCAATTTTTGATCGATAATCTTCCAGAAGGGTATCGAATGATTTTTAATCTATACGCTATTGAAGGATATAAACATGCAGAAATTGCAAAAATGTTAAATATAAGCGAGGGAACATCAAAATCACAATTGTCACATGCAAGAAAGACACTTCAAGAACAAATTAACCTTTTAAAGATAAAACAAAATGGAACCAAATAATTTTGAAAATCAAATAAAAGACAAGTTGGCTTCACGAGAAATTAAGCCTACAGAAATGGCATGGGATAGATTAGATGCTATGTTGGCTATGCAAGAAAATGAACAAAAAGAAAAGAAAGTAAGTTTTTCATGGATTTATATTGCTGCTGTTTTACTTGCTTTCGTATTTGTTGGTTTTTGGTTGTTTAATCAAAGTACGTCTTCAGCTATAATTACCAACAAAAATACTGTTGTGGTAAATGATACAATAAATAATTCTTTAAAAACTAATGAAGTGATAGTAAGTAAAAAAGACCATTCATTAGATAATGTTGAAACCGAAGCAGTAATAGTAGAAAATGTAATTATAAAGCAAAATAAAAAAAATAGTGTTTCAGATAGCAAGAATGAAGCTAATGAGTTAAAAAAAATAACAAATCAAAACCTATTAGAAAAAAAGGTGCTAGCCATAAAAGCAGAAGACAAAACAGAAAACACTGAAAAATCTATTGTTAAACAATCTAATGGTTATATTTCTGGAGAATCGTTATTGGCATCTGTTGAAAACAAAGATGTTTTAGAAGTAATTACTCCAACTGTGAAAACGAAATCTAGTATTAAAATAAATGCTAATTCATTGTTATCAACTGCAGAATCTGAAATAAGCAAAGAATTTAAAGCTACTAATGTAGATAAAATGGTTAAAAATTTTAGAGAAGTAAAATCAGCCTTTGCAAATAGAAATTTTGAAGAATAAATTATTAATTAAATCAATTATCATCAAATCAATCATCAATTAAAAAACGAACATTATGCAAAAAATTATTATTTACACGTTACTTTTTATTATATCAATGGTAACACACTTGCAAGCGCAAGATAAAGAGGTTTTTAAACAACCAAAAGATTGGTCGCCAAGAGAAACTAAGTCTGGAAGTTATGAAATAGGTTTGGCTAAAGATTTTCAAAATGAAGACAAAAGTGTTTACACTATTAAATCTGTTGTTGATCAAGTAGAAGGTTTTGGAAATTTAATGGAAACAATTACACCAAAACACTATTTAGGAAAAACAATAAAAATGTCAGCTTATATCAAAAGTAAAGAAGTCGAATCCTATTTTGGACTTTGGATGCGAGTAGATGAATATTCAAGCGTATTGGCTTTTGATAATATGAGTAAAAGACAATTAAAAGGTACAAATGATTGGGAAAAATATGAAATCGTGCTTTTTGTGCCTGAGTTTGCCACTTCAATTTCTTACGGTGTTTTATTAGAAGGGAAAGGTCAAATATGGATAAAAGATGTTTCTTATGAGGTTGTAGGTGATAATGTTGCAGAAACAGGATTAACAAAAGGAAGAAATAAAAAAAGTAGTTCTTTTGAAAAAAGAGCCAAAGCTATTTCGATGCAAATTGATTATGCTGTTCAATCAGAAAAGAAAGCGTTAAAAGAACAAATTTTAATGATAGATAAAAATCTAGAAGAAGGAATAATATCTAAAAATGAGGCTTTAGAATTAAAACAAAAAGCAGCAGATGAATCGGCTAAAAGAATTGAAGAAAAGGTAACTTCATCACAACAAAATTTAGAAGATTTAATTCAACAACGATTAGATGGATTGGTTAAATATGAAGAAGAGAATAAAAAAGGCGGGCATTCAATAATATTAGGAAGTAGTTCTAGAGATTCTATTGGAGGGATTACAGAATATAATATTGGTTCATTTAAAATATATGCTGGTGAAAAAGACAAGATGGAGCGTAAGTCTAAGCGAACCACTTCTCAATTTGTATTTGCAGGAGGGCTAAACAATCTAATAACAGAAGGAGAAAATTTAGAAAATTCAGACTATAGGGTTTGGGGGTCGCACTTTTATGAGTGGGGATTAACGTACAATTCGAGAATTCTAAAAAATAACAATCTACTGCATGCAAAATACGGTTTGTCGGTCATGTATAACAACTTAAGACCAACAGATAATCGCTATTTTGTAAAAAATGGAAATCAAACAGAGTTGCAAACAGGGGCTGTAAATTATAATGAATCTCGTTTTAGAAATGTTTACTTGGTAGCACCAGTGCATTTAGAATTTGATTTCACTCCAAAGAAAACTAATAAAGAAGGTGAAACCTATTTTAGAACACACGAATCTTTTCGTTTAGGAATTGGAGGTTATGGAGGTTTTAGGGTAAAATCGAAACAAATCTTGAAATATGAAATAGATGGAAATGATTTTAAAGACAAACAAAAAGGGAATTTTAATGTGTCTGATTTTATTTATGGGGTTAGTGCCTACGTAGGCTATGGGCAAACAAGTTTATATGTTAAATATGACATGAATCCAATGTTTAAAAACAATGCAATAAAACAAAACAATGTTTCATTAGGGATTCGTTTTGATTTTAATTAAAGAATTTGGGTTAGGGTTTTATACTAAAAGATGTCTTATGAAAATAGGACATCTTTTTAATTTAATAATTATTTCATATAAAGAAATTATCATAACATAAGCGTAAAGCAAACTAAAGATTCTCATAAAGTAAAGAGTGTAGTTTTGAAATGTGAAAAACAAACAATCTATTCTCATGAAAAAAAGTATTTTTTTGCTAACTATTATTTTAATAAATATTGTAGCGCACTCTCAATCAGATTTAGGAATTCAAAGTACTGAAAACTGGTTGGAAAGTTGGACAAACTTTGATCCTAAAAAACAAGAATATAAAGAAACAAATAAAACACTAACAGGAATAATTACAGAGAATACAACATTGTCTAATAGATATACCTACTTACTACATGGTGTTGTCTATGTTGCTAATAATGCAGTTTTAACAATAGAACCAGGAACAGTAATTAGAGGTGATTATAAAACATGCGGAACATTAGTGGTAACAAAGGGAGCAAAAATCATGGCGAATGGTTCTCCTGGCTTTCCAATTGTTTTTACATCTAATAGAGATACCTATACTAGAAGCCCTGGAGATTGGGGAGGTATAGTATTAATGGGGAATGCACCAGTTAATAATTACGGAGGAGTTGGGATTTTGAAATTCGATTTTGATTCTAAATATAATATTTTTGGTGGTGACAATGCAGAAAGTGACTCTGGCATGCTACATTATGTAAGAATTGAATATTCTGGAAGAAAATTGAGTGAAAAGAAAGAATTAAATGGTTTAACTTGTGCTGGAGTGGGAAGCAAAACAATATTAAAAAATATTCAAGTAAGTTATTGTAATGACGATTCTTTTGAGTTTTATGGAGGAAATGTAGTATTAGAAAAATTGGTGTCTTATAGAGCAACAGACGATGATTTCGATTTTACATTAGGAGTTCAATCTGTTTTAAAAAATAGTATTGCAATTAGAAACCCTTTTTCTTCAGATTATCAAGGTTCTAGGGCAATGGAAATAGGTTCTTATGATGATATTGATAAATTCGATTTTAATAGAAATAAGACAAATGTAAAAACATCAAATGTTACATTAGTCAATTTAGAAGATAATTCGCAAGGGTTGGTAAAAGAAGCTATTTTTTTAGATGAAAATAGTTATCTTTCAATGAATAATAGTGTGGTTTATGGATTTAATGATTTTCTAATTATGAAAAATCAAATTGTAACTGAAGAATTTGAAGAATTTGTAAAGCTTAAAAATGTAGTTATTAATCATTGTAAAAACAATTTTGGAACACAAAATGATGGGAAAATTACAGATGTAGAGAATAGATATGATTTAATGAAATATAATATTCAAGTTGGAAATTCAAAAATTGATGATATTTTTCTTAACACACAATTAGATAATAATCCAGATTTTAGATTTGTGAAAATAGAAAAAAGCGTAGGGAATGTTGTTTCAAAATAATAAATGATAGAAAAAATAAAGAAAAGACATCTTAAAAATAAGGTGTCTTTTTTTATACAACTTTGTATCTTTGGTGCAATTCCAAAATAAAAAAATAAGTGATATCACAAGCTACTATAGATAGTGTATTTGAAACTGCTCGGGTTGAAGAAGTTATTGGAGACTTTGTACAGTTAAAGCGTTCAGGGAGTAATCTTAAAGGATTGAGTCCTTTTGTAGACGAAAAGTCTCCATCATTCATGGTTTCTCCTGTAAAACAAATATGGAAAGATTTTTCTTCTGGAAAAGGAGGGAATGTTGTGACTTTTTTAATGGAACACGAACACTTCACTTATCCTGAGGCTATAAAATTCTTAGCAAAAAAGTATAATATAGAAGTTGAAGAAACAGTACAAACCAATGAAGATTTAGCAGTAGCAAATGAAAAAGAAAGTATGTATTTGGTTTCGGAATTTGCTAATAAATTCATGCATAACAGTTTGCTAAATGAAGAAGAAGGAAAAGCAATCGGATTAACTTATTTCAAAGAAAGAGGCTTTACTATAGATACAATAAAAAAGTTTAGTTTAGGATATTCTCCAAATTCGTGGGATGCATTAACAAAAGAGGCATTAGGAAAAGGTTATAAATTAGAA
This sequence comes from Flavobacterium sp. KY-23415, assembly GCF_055384985.1. Classification (NCBI taxonomy): domain Bacteria; kingdom Pseudomonadati; phylum Bacteroidota; class Flavobacteriia; order Flavobacteriales; family Flavobacteriaceae; genus Flavobacterium; species Flavobacterium sp. KY-23415. The sequence continues at coordinate 2,354,368 of NZ_AP044001.1, forward strand.
TTTTTAGAAAAAACTGGGCTAACCATTGTAAAAGAAGACAAACAATTTGATAGGTTTAAAGGACGCGTAATGTTTCCAATTCAAAGTATGAGTGGACGTGTTCTTGGTTTTGGAGGAAGAATTTTAACAAATGATAAAAAAGCAGCAAAATACGTAAACTCACCCGAGAGCGATATTTATCATAAAAGTAAAGTTTTGTATGGAATTTATCATGCAAAACAATCCATTGCGAAGTTAGATAATTGTTTTTTAGTAGAAGGATATACAGATGTAATTCAGTTTAATCAAGCAGGTATAGAAAATGTTGTTGCTTCTTCTGGAACAGCATTAACACCAGATCAAATCCGATTGGTTAGTAGATTAACGAAAAATATAACCGTACTTTTTGATGGTGATGCAGCAGGATTAAGGGCTTCAATTAGAGGAATCGATTTAATTCTAGAAGCAGGAATGAATGTAAAGGTTTGTGCTTTTCCAGATGGAGAAGATCCAGATAGTTTCGCTAAGAAAACACCTCATGATCAATTGGTGGCATTCTTAAGTGAAAATGCAAAAGACTTTATTCAATTTAAAGCTTCGTTGTTAATGAAAGAAGCTAAAAATGATCCAATAAAAAAAGCCGACTTGATTAGAGATATGGTTATAAGTATCTCAAAAATTCCTGATAGAATAAAACAAGAGGTTTATTTACAGGAATGTTCAAGGATAATGGATATTTCTGAAGATGTTTTGTTTAATACCTTGGCACAACTAGATAAAAAAGAATTAAATGATGCTGGAAAAAAATTAAAAGAAGAACAAAAAGCATTTCAGGTTCATAAAAACGAAGAAGCTGAAACTAACCGTAAATTAAATATTCAGGACGAATTAGAGCAAAAAGTAATTGAGATTTTACTGCTCTATGGAAATGCTGTAGAAGAATTCGAGGATATAATGATAAAGGCAAATGAAGAAGGAGATCTAATCGAAGTGAAAGAAGTGAATCCGTATAAAGTGTATCAACGTATTTATCTAAGTCTTCAAGAAGATGAAATTGAATTGGCTAATCCAATTTTTAAGTCAATTTATACAAATTTGATTAATTATTATAATCAAAATGAGACTTTTGAAATGGAAAGGTATATTATGCAATTAGATACAGAAACAGCACAAAAAGTCAGTTCAATTTTAATGAACGAAGATAGGGAAAGTTTGCATAATTGGGAATCGCAGCAAATATTAGTGAAGCCAAAAGACGCAACAATTGGTCAATATACAACTGAAACTATACTTTCATTAAGATGGTATTGGGTTAATAAAATTATCGAAGAACTAAAGGTTGATATGTTAGCGCAAAACAAATCCGATAATTCAGAAGTATTATCGATGATTATGGATTATTTAGGACTAACAAATATGTTTTCAAAAAAGCTAGGACGCGTTATGAGTCGATATTCTTAAATAATATCGAGGCTCCTAGCTTTTGTAAGCAAGTCAACCAAATTTGTAACGTTAAGTTTAGCCAATAAACGAAGTTTATAGGTGCTAATCGTTTTTTCGTCTAAGCTCAATATTTCGGCAATCTCTTTATTTTTCTTACCATCATTTAAATAGCGAAGCACTTCAATTTCTCTACTGGATAATTTTTTATACAGCCTGTCTGTTTTTTTTCCTTTATTGAGAAGTTCTATATTTCTTTTTACCGCTTCACTAAAAATAACAATGCCTTGATTCACTTTTAAAATAGCCATTTCAAGATCTTTTAAAGGGCTAGATTTTAATATGTAAGCAGAAACACCGGCTTTTATAGCTGTTGGAGCATACATTTTTTCGGAAACAGCAGTGAAAAGTATAATTTTAGTTTCAGTATATTCTTTTAGTAAATTTTTAATATCTCTAATGCTAGAAACTCCATTTAGCTCAATATCTAGGATTAAAACGTCTATAGTTTTGGTTTGAAGTGAACTAGTCAGTTCTTCAAAACTAGTGACAGATGCAACCACTTCAACAGTTGTGTTAGTATTGAAAAATGCTTTAATACCTTGTATAACAACTGGATGATTATCGGCAATGCAAACTTTTATCATAATTTCTACGTGTTAAATTAGACAATAATTAAATTAATGTCAAAGTTAATAAAAAAAATGTAATTACTTGTTAATTAATTGGATTATATTAAATTATAATTTTAATTTTTTAGGAATTACGCAAACAGGAATTGGGTTCATTTTATGTTGGTTTATAGTGTTCAAGCGTTTGTAAATCTTGAAAACATAAGCTTCTCTTTCAGTAAAATCTTCAATATTTTTTCCTTCCTCCATCGCATTCATGGCCCATTCTAATTCGTCATAATTAGCTCCAATTTGGTCCTCATCGCTTCGGTCATCTCCAAAAAGGCCATCTGTAGGTTTCGCTTTTAAGATGCTTTCAGGGACTTTTAGATATTCGGCTAATAGTCGAACTTCGCTTTTCATTAAATCTGCAATCGGACTCAAATCGACACCACCATCACCATATTTTGTGAAAAAACCGACACCAAAATCTTCTACTTTATTCCCTGTTCCAGCAACAAGTAAACCATGAATTCCAGCAAAATAATATAATGTTGTCATTCTTAATCGGGCTCTTGTATTTGCTAATGAAAGAAGAAAGGTAGCTTCGTTTTCGGATGGGGTAATTTGGTTTTTAAACGATTCAAATACAGGAGTTAAATCTGTTCTTTCGTTGGAAACATTTGAGAAACGTTTTTTTAACTGATCAATATGTTCGTTAGCTCTGTTTACATGGCTTTGGGCTTGGTGTATCGGCATCTCTACGCATAGTGTTGGTAATCCAGTTTGTGCACATAGAGTAGAGGTTAGTGCACTGTCAATTCCGCCTGAAATTCCAACCACAAAGCCTTTTACTTTGGCATTGGTTGCATAGTCAAGTAACCATTTCACTATATGTTGGTTTATTTTTTCAGAATTAAATGTAGTTGAATTTGTCATTTTTTTAAGAAAATTTATTGCCGTATGCCTTATATTTGCGTTTTATTTTTTAAAAGACTTTTGTTTTTAGAAGATTTTTCTTTTTAAATTTCATGTAAAATTATAAAAAATACCCAAATATGAATAAATTTTTTGTTTTTTTGCTGCTAATGACGCTTTTTTCATGTAAGAAAGAAGTAGAAAATGAAGCAAAGATTGAGCAAATACCAGTTGCTTTTAAGTTGGAGCGTTTTGATCAATTGTTTTTTGCTACTAAACCAGAAGACTTAAGTAAAATAAAAGGCGAATATCCTTTTTTGTTTCCAAAAGAAGAAACGGATTCGGTTTGGGTGACCTTTATGACTGATTCTCTTTTTCAAGAAGTTAGTCGTGAAATTGCAATAAAGTATAAGGATACAAAGAAATTAGAAGAAAATTTGGCAGATTTCTTTAAACATGTACAATTTTATTTCCCAGAATATAAGACCCCAAGAGTAATCACACTTGTAAATAAAGTAGATATTACTTCTGGAGTAATATATTCTCCAGAAATTGTATTGATTGCTTTAGATTGTTATTTAGGGAAAACACATCGATATTATTCTCCTTTTGAAGATTTTCAAAGAGTTAGGTTAGAAGAAAGTCAGATTTTACCAGATTTAGTAACTAGTTTTGCATACGGTAAAATTGCACCTCCAACAAATAGAAATCTTTTATCTTTAATGATATATCAAGGTAAAGAATTGTATTTAAAGGATATGTTGTTGAAAAATACTTCAGATGCTCAAAAAATAGCTTATACAGATGAGCAATTGGCTTGGTGTAAGGAAAATGAATATGAGATGTGGAGCTATTTCATTAGTAATAATTTGCTATATGAAACTAATGTGAAGAATGAGTATCGATTCATGAACGAAGCACCTTTCTCTAAATTTTATTTAGATATAGATGCAGAATCTCCTGGAAGAGTTGGGCAATGGTTGGGATGGCAAATTGTTCGCAGTTATATGGAGAACAATAATGTAACATTGAAAGAACTACTAGCAGAAGATGCTAAAGAAATTTTTGAAAAATCAAAATATAAACCCAGTAATAATGGCAACTAAAACATCAGAAATAAAATTCTTAGTAGAATTAGACGAAAATAGAATACCAGAAAAGTTAACATGGACAGCGCAAGACGGAGGTGTCGAAGAAGAAGAAGCAAAAGCGATGATGGTTTCTTTGTGGGATGCTAAGGCACAAGAAACATTGCGAATTGATTTATGGACAAAAGATATGCCTGTAGATGAGATGAAAGTGTTTTTTCATCAAACATTAGTGGCAATGACAGATACTTTTCAACGTGCAACAGACGATGAAAAGATGGCTGCAACAATGAAAGATTTTTGTGATTATTTTGCGGAAAAATTAGAATTAAAAAAAGAATAATACTTAATAATGTGAATATTGATTCGCAACTAGTACTAAAAAAAGAAGTGTTGAGCTTCTTTTTTTTTTACGCGCAATAAATTTAACAATGATTACAGTTTTTGTATGTATAAAGTCAGATTTGTTTAAATGTTTTAAATTCCTGTTTTTTTGTTTGTAATTTTTTGAAAATAGGTTATTTGTGTCTCTAAATTAATTTTATTTTATTTTTTTTTATGTTTTACCCCTATTTTTTTAAGGGGTGGTATTGAAATAAAAATAAAATAAATATATTTGCAGTATAAATATAAGGGTGTAACTTTTAAAAAACGCAAATTTATGTCAACTTTTCGCTTTAGTGCATTAAAAGAAACTGCTGGAAGAAAACCAGTATTTGTTGAAAAATTAGAAAAAAAATCAATTATTTTTGGGAACAATGTTTTTAACGACAAAGCAATGCGTCAGTTTTTAACACCAGATGCTTATAAAGCAGTTCAAAGTGCAATTCAACACGGAACAAAAATAGACCGTAATATTGCAGAATATGTAGCGATGGGGATGAAAGAATGGGCTTTGAATAAAGGAGTTACTCATTATACACACTGGTTTCAGCCATTAACAGGAACAACAGCAGAAAAACACGATGCTTTTTTTGAAACTTCAATGGATGGGAGTGATCCAGTGGAGAAATTTGGAGGATCTCAATTAGTACAACAGGAACCAGATGCTTCTTCTTTTCCAAATGGAGGGATTAGAAATACTTTTGAGGCAAGAGGTTATACAGCATGGGATCCAACTTCCCCAGCTTTTATTTATGGAACAACATTGTGTATTCCTACAATTTTTGTTTCCTATACTGGTGAAGCTTTAGATAATAAAACGCCTTTATTAAGAGCATTACATGCTATTGATCATGCAGCTACTGAAGTAGCGAAATATTTCGATAAAAACGTTAAAAAAATTACACCAACTTTAGGTTGGGAACAAGAATATTTTCTAGTAGACAAGGCTTTGGCTAATGCTAGGCCAGATTTATTGGCTACTGGAAGAACATTGTTAGGGCACACAGCAGCTAAAGGACAACAATTAGATGATCATTATTTTGGGTCTATTCCTTCAAGGGTGTTGAATTATATGCGCGATTTAGAGAATGAATGTATGCTATTGGGTATTCCTGTAAAAACACGTCATAATGAAGTAGCTCCAAGTCAATTTGAATTAGCTCCAATTTTTGAGGAAACAAATTTAGCAGTAGATCACAACTCCTTATTAATGGATGTAATGCAAAAAGTAGCAGAGCGTCATGATTATAAAGTTTTGTTTCATGAAAAACCTTTTAAAGGAGTAAATGGTTCAGGAAAACATAACAACTGGTCATTAGCAACAGATACAGGAGTTAACTTATTGTCACCAGGAAAAACACCAATGAGCAACTTACAGTTTTTAACTTTCTTTATTAATACAATTAAGGCTGTTCATGATTATGAAGAATTAATGCGTGCATCTATTGCATCTGCAAGCAATGATCATCGTTTGGGCGCTAATGAAGCACCTCCTGCAATTATATCGGTATTTATTGGGCAACAATTAACAAAAGTATTAGCCGAGTTAGAAGGTGTTACTAAAGGAAAATTATCACCTGAAGAAAAAACAGATTTAAAATTAAACGTAGTAGGTAAGCTTCCAGATGTTTTATTAGATAATACAGATAGAAATAGAACGTCTCCTTTTGCATTTACAGGGAATAAATTCGAATTTAGAGCTGTTGGTTCTACAGCAAACTGCGCAACTTCAATGACTACTTTGAATGCAATTGTTGCAAAGCAGTTGAAAGAATTTAAAAAAGAAGTTGATGCGCTAATTGAAACTAAAGGTTTGAAGAAAGATGAAGCAATCTTTAATGTTTTAAGAGAATATATTAAGCAAACTAAAAACATTCTTTTCGAAGGAGATGGTTATAGTGAAGCTTGGGAAGTGGAAGCTAAAAAACGTGGATTGAGTAATCATAAGACAACTCCTGAGGCATTAAAAGCTAAGGTTTCTAAAAAAGTAATGGAATTGTTTGAAGAGTTAGAAATTATGAACCATGTTGAAGTAGAGGCAAGATATGAAATCGAATTAGAGGAATATACAAAGAAAATTCAAATTGAAGGTCGTGTTTTAGGAGATATTGCTCGTAATCATGTGGTTCCAACGGCTATTAAGTATCAAAATACCTTAATCGAAAATGTTAAAGGATTAAAAGAAATTTTCGGTAGTGAGTTTGAAAAAATTGGAAAAGAGCAAATTTCATTAATTAAAGAAATTTCGGAGCATATTGAAGGGATTAATACAAAAGTAGAGGCTATGACAGAAGAGCGTAAGAAGGCAAATGCTATCGAAAATGCTGAAGAAATGGCTGCTGCTTATTGTAATAAAGTAAAACCTTATTTTGAAGAAATTCGTTATCATTCAGATAAATTAGAGTTACTGATTGATGATGAAATGTGGACATTAGTAAAATATAGAGAGTTGTTATTCATAAGATAAGCTCTAAAATGGTAGATATTGTAAAAACAGATTCTAAGAATAATGATTTTATAGACTTAGTTCGCCAACTAGATGTTTATTTAGCAGAAAAAGATGGAGATGAGCATGGTTTTTATAATCAATTTAATAAAATAGACGCAATTAATTATGTTGTTGTTGTGTATGAAAACAATGAAGCAGTTGCTTGCGGAGCTATTAAGGAGTTTGATGCTACTACAATGGAGGTAAAAAGAATGTTTACAAAACCAGAAGTTAGAAATAAAGGGTATGCGAGTGTGATTATTAATGAATTGGAAAAGTGGTCTTTAGATATGTCTTTTAAGAGATGTATCCTAGAAACTGGAATCAGACAAAAAGAAGCAATTCAGTTTTATTGTAAGAATAATTATAAAGTAATACCAAATTACGGACAATATAAAGGAATTGAAAACAGTATTTGCTTTCAGAAATTATTAAAATAAACAGAAACCTACTCATAATGAGTAGGTTTTTTTTTACAGCATTTTTTTATATTGTAAAAAAATTGTTACTTCGTATAAAAATTTAACTATGAGAGTTGGTTTATTACTAATAATGTTGTTTTTAATGAAGATAGTTTTTGCGCAAGAGCAATTGTCTGTTTTTTTTGAAAGCAATAAGTACGAACTAACAGCAAAAGAAGAAGCTAGATTAAAAGACTGGATCAATAAAAATAAAACATCAAAAATTGTTGCAATAAATGGTTATACAGATGAGGTAGGATCTGCTACCTATAATGATAGTTTGGCGCAAAAAAGAGTAGATTTTGTTTTTAATTATATAAAAGATAAAGTAATAATAAGGGAAGATTTTAAATCTAGAAGTTTTGGTGAAAAATTTGCTCATACAGGTAATGATGCAGAGAACAGGAGAACAACAATTTTTTATATTCTTGAAAAAGACCTAGAAAGAGAGAATGAAATCTTAGGGATAAAAGAAGTTTCAGACACAACAGTTGTTGATGAAAATGCACCATTGCATGAAAAAATAAAACATGCAAAAAAAGGAGATAAAATTATATTGAAGAATATAAACTTTCATCAAAATACGTTTGCTATAACAAAAGAGTCTAATGGTGCGTTGTATGATTTGCTGTTTGTGATGCAAAACAATCCAACATTAAGAGTTCAAATTCAAGGACATATTTGTTGTGTAGATGATGATAGAAGGAATCTTTCTTTAGAAAGAGCAAAACAAGTTAGAAGGTTTTTGATTTTTAAAGGAATATCGCAACAAAGAGTGTTTGTTACGGGTTTTGGTGTGAAAAAACCTATACATCCAATTCCAGAGAAAACAGAAGAACAAGCTGCTGAAAATAGAAGAGTAGAATTAGAAATTATTAGTAAATAAATATGAAGAAAATATTTTTTGTTTTGTTAACGGGTGTGCTGTTTGCAAGTTGTACAGATAAATGTATAGAAGATAGTAAACCAATACCGGCTACTTTTTTTGTTGAAATGATAGATGAAACGACAGAAGAAAATGTTTTCGAAAATAATTCTTTTGCTGAAAATGATGTGAAAATTACCGATGTTATCGGGAACGATGTTTTGTATAATTTTATTGAAGATATCAATACAATACAATTATTTCCAAAGACAACGATCAATGCAAATAACATTCAAATAAAAATTACATTAAACAATCAAACAACTATGGTGACAAAAGAGTTGATTGTGAAGTATAATGTGGCATCTAGAAAAGAAGAATGTTATACTTCGTACGAATTTACTAATATTTTATTTCCAAATAACCAGTCAGAATTAGTTGGCGGAGTTTTTAAAGTTAAAATTTAGATAGTTTTCTAATATCAAATTTCTAAGTTTTAATTTAAAAAACTATCTTTGCACCACAACTATAAACTGATTTTTATCAGTTTAAAACAACACTACTTTCAATGAGTTCTGAAACGAGCCAACGCTACAATCTTAGAGGAGTTTCTGCTTCTAAGGAAGATGTGCACAATGCCATCAAAAACATTGACAAAGGATTGTTCCCAAAAGCATTCTGCAAAATTATTCCTGACTATTTAACAAATGATGAAGAATATTGTATCATTATGCATGCAGATGGAGCAGGTACAAAATCGTCATTAGCCTATATGTACTGGAAAGAAACCGGAGATATTTCAGTTTGGAAAGGGATTGCTCAAGATGCATTAATAATGAATATAGATGATTTATTATGTGTGGGTGCTACCGATAATATTCTGCTTTCTTCTACTATAGGAAGGAATAAAAGTGTTATTCCTGCAGAGGTTTTGTCAGCAATTATTAACGGAACAGAAGAGTTAATTTCCGATTTAAAACAACATGGTGTTACTATTCATTCAACTGGTGGAGAAACTGCCGATGTGGGAGATTTAGTGCGCACAATAATTGTAGATTCGACTGTTACTGCAAGAATAAAGCGTTCCGATGTTATTGATAATGCAAATATAAAAGCAGGAGACGTAATTGTTGGATTAGCTTCATTTGGTCAAGCGACCTATGAAAAGGAATATAATGGAGGAATGGGCAGTAATGGACTAACTTCTGCACGTCATGATGTTTTTGCAAAATATTTAGCTGAAAAATATCCAGAAAGTTATGATAATTCAGTTCCAAATGAATTAGTCTATTCAGGTCAAGCAAAATTAACAGATACAGTAGAAAATAGTCCAATTGATGCAGGAAAATTAGTTTTGTCTCCAACGAGAACCTACGCACCAGTTATCAAGAAAATTTTATCAAAATATAAATCAGATAAAATACATGGAATGGTACATTGTAGTGGAGGAGCGCAAACAAAAGTATTGCATTTTGTAGATAATGTCCATGTAGTAAAAGATAATTTGTTTACAGTACCACCATTGTTTAAGTTGATACAAGAACAATCAAAAACAGATTGGAAAGAAATGTATCAAGTTTTTAATTGTGGTCATCGAATGGAAATTTATGTTCCTGCAGAAATTGCAAATGATATTATCGATATTTCTAAATCGTTCAATATAGATGCTCAAATCATAGGTAGAGTAGAAGCTTCCGATGAGAAAAAACTAACTATAAATAGTGAATACGGAACTTTTCAATATTAATTCATTTAAGTTGAAGTTTCCATCTCTGTAGTGTTTGTTAATTTATATTGTGATAGCTTAAAAAAAAATCATTAATAACAAGTTTGCAAAATTGTAAAGCATAGATTTTTTTAAAAATAAAATTATCAGTATAGTCACAAATAAAATATAATAGCATAATATGACTGTTTAAAAAAAGCAGACTTTAGATGTAGATATAAATAAAATATTAAAGAGGTTAACAATTATAATTACAAATGGTTAAATGCTAAGTTTAAAGTTTATAGACTTTTAACTTTTGGTTTTTAATCTTTAACTTTTAGACAATGCAACACAACGTACTAATTTTAGATTTTGGCTCTCAATACACGCAACTTATTGCACGTAGAGTAAGAGAATTAAATATTTTTTGTGAAATTTTTCCTTTCGATAAAATACCTGAAGATCTTTCTTCATATAAAGCTGTAATTTTAGGAGGAAGTCCATGTTCTGTTCGTTCTGAAGAAGCACTGCACCCAGATCTTTCTCAAATTAGAGGTAAAAAACCTTTATTAGCAGTTTGTTATGGAGCGCAATATTTGGCACACTTTTCTGGTGGAGAAGTTGCAGCTTCAAATACTAGAGAATATGGTAGAGCAAACCTTTCTTATGTTAGTGATAACGAAGTGTTTTTAGAAGGAGTTGGGGCAAACAGTCAAGTTTGGATGTCGCATTCCGATTCTATTAAAAAACTTCCAACTAACGGGGTTAAGATTGCAAGTACTAAAGACGTTGAAAATGCAGCTTATAAAATTGAAGGAGAAACAACCTTTGCGCTACAATTTCATCCAGAAGTATATCATTCAACAGATGGAAAGAAAATATTAGAAAATTTCCTAGTGAAAATTGCTGGTGTGCCACAAACATTTACACCTAATGCAGTTGTTGAAGAAATTGTTGCCGATATGAAAGAGAAAATCGGGAATGATAAGGTTGTTTTAGGGTTGTCTGGAGGAGTAGATTCAACAGTTGCAGCCGTTTTATTGAATAAGGCTATCGGAGAAAATCTATATTGTATATTCGTTAATAACGGACTGCTTCGTAAAAATGAATTCCAAAGTGTGCTAGATCAATACAAAGGAATGGGGTTAAATGTTAAAGGAGTAGATGCTTCACAGCGTTTTTATGATGCTTTGGCAGGTTTAGATGATCCAGAAGCGAAGCGTAAGGCAATTGGTAATGCATTTATAGAAGTTTTTGATGATGAAGCAAATCAATTAAAAGACGTAAAATTCTTAGGACAAGGTACAATCTATCCAGATGTAATTGAATCTGTTTCAGCAACAGGAGGACCAAGCGCAACTATAAAATCGCATCATAATGTTGGTGGTTTACCAGATTTTATGAAATTAGAAGTTGTAGAGCCATTAAGAATGTTGTTTAAAGACGAGGTTCGTAGAGTTGGTGCAAGTTTGGGAATCGATCCTGAGTTATTAGGGCGTCATCCGTTTCCTGGACCAGGTCTTGCAATTAGAATTTTAGGAGATATTACACCAGAAAAAGTAGCTATTCTTCAAGAAGTTGATGCTATTTTTATTAACGGGTTAAAAGAACATGGTTTATACGATAAAGTATGGCAAGCGGGGGCTATTCTATTACCTGTAAATAGTGTGGGAGTAATGGGAGATGAGCGTACCTATGAAAAGGTTGTAGCATTAAGAGCAGTTGAATCTACTGATGGAATGACCGCTGATTGGGTGCATTTACCGTATGAATTCTTAATGAAAACATCAAACGAAATTATAAATAAAGTAAAAGGTGTTAATAGAGTTGTTTATGATATCAGCTCAAAACCACCAGCAACTATTGAATGGGAATAAATAATATTTAGTTGAAAAAACTTTGAAAAGTCATTGCAATAAATATCTTTGTAATGACTTTTTTTTAACACTTAAACAAACATACACTTTACATGAAATACATTTTGATTTTTTTCGCATTTTCCAATTTGCTATTTGCCCAAGAAATTAAAACTAATTCTTACACTATCAAACCTAAAGAAACATTCTATTCTCTATCAAAAAAATTTAATGTTTCAATCGAAGAAATTAAAGAAGTAAACCCTGATTTAGCAAATAATTCGTTAAGTATTGGGCAGGTTATTCAAATACCTGAAAAAGAGGGTGATAAAGAATCATTTGCCTTGAGTGGCAATATGCATCTTGTTCAAGCTCAGGAAACCTTGTTTGGAATTGCAAGAAGGTATAATGTCTCGGTTCAAGACTTAGAAGAATTAAATAAAGAAGATTTGAAAGAAGGCTTGCGAACAGGACAACAAATTAAAATCCCGAGCAAGAAAAAAACCTTAGACGGCAAACCAAGAATTATTACTAATGAAACGATTTTTCACAAAGTACTATTAGGAGAAACTAAATATTCAATTGCTAAGACATATAAAATTTCAATTGACCAATTGGAAATACAAAATCCTGAAATAATTAATGGATTAGTAGAAGGAACAATTCTAGCGATAAATACTTCTGGTCTTAAGCCTAAAAATGAACGAGAGGAATTGATGATTGCTTTAGCAGAAAAGCAAGCTGCTATAGAAAAAAATAAAGCACAAGATTCAAGAATTGAAGATTTAGAAGATAAATTGGTTGTGCAACAACAAATGAATCAGAAAATTTTAAAGTTGAATTCATTAGATGTTAACTTAAAAGAAATTGATGAATCTAAAGGTACATCAGTAGAGAAATTGAAACTAATTTTAGAGTCAAATAAAAATGTTCAAGATATTTTAGCTTCAAAGTTAGATTCGTTAGTAGTTACTATGTATGATGATTTAGAAAGCTTGAAAAACTCTAGAATAGATGATGTCGATACCTATAAAAAAATGTATAGAGAATCACAAGCAAATAGAGTGGAAACAAGCAAAATGATTGTGCAGTTAAAAAGGGATTTAAATGAATCTAGAAAGAATTATGTAGCATTAATGAGTAAAGTGCAACGAATTAATGCTGAACAAGAACAAGAATTAAAGAAGCGTAAAAAAAGTGTGAAAGAGATTGAAGCAGAAAGGGAAGCGGAATTAGAACAAATTAAAAAAATTCAAGCTCTTCATGCAAATAGCGATAAAACCAATGAGTCTTTGTTTTTCAAAGTAGAAAGGTTAGAAAAAGAAAAGGAATATGAAATTACGAAGCGTATGGCAAAAGCCACGTTTTATAGTGCAGAAGCAAGAGAATATGATGATAGGTTGGCTAGGCAAAAATTAATTCGTTACCAAAACAAGATTAGACAAGACAGAAAAATTGTGGAATTAGTAGAAGAACCGCTTTCTATGGAAGAGTTGAGAAAGAGAATTAAAAATACTAATTTTAATAGTGATAAGGCTCCAGCAATGGAGGAAATTACTAATTTAAAAGATGTTGAAGATGGTTTTTATCTTGTTCTAAAAATAACACAAGATGTAAAGGAAAGAGATGAATTTGCAAGAGCATTGTCGGATAATGAAAATCTAAATACAAGCTTTTTTTATAATATAAATTCATTTTCATATTATGTATTTACACAAAAATTTAAAACATTTGAAGAAACTTTATATGCTGTCAAAATGAAAGAAAGCTTACCTTTGTATGATGATATTAGGATTGTAGAATTAAAATTGGAATAGATTTTGAATGACAATTCATAATAAAAAGCACTTTAGTAAGTTAATAAATAAAATAATAAATAAAATTATGAGAATCTTTAAGCTTTTGATTGTTTTTTTCTTTTTTTCGTCATGTGTGGCAAAAGCAAAACAAGACTCGTTTATAAAACATAATGTAGAGAAAGGGGAAACTATTTATAGTATTGCTAGAAAATACCAAACTACTCCTTTCGATATATATAGATTGAATCCAGATGCAAAAAATGGTATTGTAGAAAATACAATTTTGCTAATTCCTAAAAAAGGGACACAGCTAGTAAAACAAGAAGTAAAAACTATAGTGCATGAAGTAAGGGCTAAAGAAACACTTTATAGTATTGCAAAAGAATATGAAGTAACCGTTGCTCAACTGCAAGAATGGAATGCAGAACTATTAAAAGATGGTTTAAAGAAAGGACAGGAAATTATTGTTGGTAAAGAAGCTTTGCCATTAAACGAAAGTTTTGTTGAGATTAAAAATGTAAAAAACACTACAGAAACGTTTTCACACAAAGTGCTTCCTCAGGAAACAATATATGGAATTGCGACCAAGTACAATATTTCAATGGATGATCTTGTTGCTCAAAATCCTGAAGTTAAGGATGGTTTGAGGGAAGGAATGATTTTGACATTGAAGAAGGAGTCTAAGAAAATCACTACTGCAATAAATGATACAAATGTTTATACTGTTAATGCAGGAGAAACCTTGTATAGTTTGTCAAAAAAAATTAATGTGTCGCAAGATGAGCTAATAAAACTGAATCCTGATTTAGCAGATGGATTAAGAGAAGGAATGATCTTAAAATTACCAGCAACGGTTAAAACACAAGTAGATGTTACAAATGCGGTAAAGAAAGATACTCCAGTTGTTTTTAAAGCTAAGGAGGTAATCAATTTGATAGATTCTGTAAATAGTAATCAACAAAAAAACTTAGTTTTGTTATTACCTTTTAATATAGATCGTGTTCAAAGTGATTCAGATAGTGCTACAAAACAATATATTAAAAACGATGGTTTTTTAAATCTAACATTAGATTTCTATTCAGGAGCTTTAATGGCGATAGATTCTGCGAAAGTTCTTGGTTTACCTGTGAATATAAAAATCCTAAATGTTGAAAGCGATCGTAATTCGTCTAATATTGCAAAAATAATTGAGGAAAATGATTTTTCAAAGGTAGATGCGGTTATTGGCCCATTTCAAAATACACATGTGGAAACAACAGCGCAATTATTGTCAAAATTTAATGTTCCAGTAATTTCTCCTTTGTCTAAAGAAGTAGGAATGAAATTACCAAATCTATATAATGCTGTGCCATCAGAGCAATATATGATGGATAAATTGTTTAACTACTTTAAAGAAAAACAAGGAAATGTGATAGCAGTTGTAAGTCCTAAGAAAAAATCAACAAAAGACTATTTTTTAGATAACTATCCAAATGTTAAATACCCTCAATTTACTGAAAACGGTAGTTTTGATTTAAACAGCTTGAAAGCATTATTGTTGAAAGGAAAGAAAAATTTTGTAATTATAGAATCCCAAACAACAAACCAAATATTAAATACGACTAATTTTTTGATTAAAATGAAGGAAGAATTTGATATTCAATTGGTTGTGTTGAAATTGTATGACACATTAGAAGTTGTAGATATACCAATCACAAATCTTACAGGGTTAAACATGTTGTTTCCTTCAAATAAAAAAGAAGGAGAAACAGATTCGGATAAAATTTTCGAGATGAAATATAGAAGACAAAATGGAATTTCTCCTACTGTGGCAGCTTCCAAAGGTTTTGATGTAACATTTGATACTATTTTGCGAATTTGCCAAGAAGAAGGTTTTGCAAAATCGGTTGAAAAATACAAGACAGAATATTATGAAAACTCATTCGATTATGTGAATGATAATGGAAATATAATTAATAATGGAGTGTATCTAATGTATTATGATACAGATTTAACTATTAAGCAAGAAAAATAATGGCAACATCAAAAATAACCTATTTAGGAGACTTAAGAACGTCATCTATTCATCTCAATTCAAATTCTGAAATTATTTCAGACGCACCTTTAGATAATAATGGGAAAGGAGAAGCATTTTCACCAACCGATACAGTAGCAAATGCTTTAGGAAGTTGTATGATGACGGTGATGGGGATTAAAGCTCGTGATTTGGGAGTAGATTTTTCAGGTTCAACCGCAGAAATAACCAAAGTGATGGGTATAGAACCAAGGAGAATAACAGAAATTCATGTCATTTTTACTATGAATATAAACCCAGAAGATAAAGTGAAAACAATATTGGAAAAAACAGCAAATACTTGTCCTGTTTTGTATAGTTTACACCCAGATATAAAAAAACTAATCACATTTAACTGGAAATAATTTCAGAATATAAAATTATAGGTAACATGGAAAATCTTTTTTGTGTTACCTATTTTTATTTATCGTTTTAATAGATGACAAATCAAGAACAATTAGTAAAACTAGCACATGCTAAAATGCCATTTGGTAAATATAAAGACAAATACTTAATAGATTTACCAGAATATTATGTGGTTTGGTATCACAATAAAGGATTTCCAGAAGGGCAATTAGGTGTGCAGTTACAATTAGTTTATGAGTTAAAACTAAATGGTTTGGAAGAGATAGTGAGGAATATAAGGAGGAATTTTCCTAAAAAATAATTCGTTTGTTGTTCTAAATAAAACTATTATTATCTTTAAAAAATTGTTCATTAATATCTTCTATGAAAGATAGTAATTCTTCTTTTCCAGTTGCTTCAGAAGATGAGGTAATAAAATGTTGTGGCATTTCTT
Source organism: Flavobacterium sp. KY-23415 (assembly GCF_055384985.1). NCBI lineage: Bacteria > Pseudomonadati > Bacteroidota > Flavobacteriia > Flavobacteriales > Flavobacteriaceae > Flavobacterium > Flavobacterium sp. KY-23415. The sequence continues at coordinate 2,370,817 of NZ_AP044001.1, forward strand.
CCCAACCATTTGCTAAAACTTTCTTTTTATAAGCAGCTATGTTTTGTTGAGCTTTAACTTTTCCAACTTTGTCTGCTTTGGTAAAGATAATACAGAAAGGAACTCCTGTAATACCTAAATAATTAATAAATTCCAGATCAATCTTTTGAGCCTCTAAACGAATATCAATAAGAACAAAAGCGCAAACAAGTTGTTGTCGAGTTTCAAAATAATCGGTAATAAATTTTTGAAACACATCTTTCGTTTTTTTAGAAACTCTTGCATAACCATAACCGGGTAAATCAACAAGATACCAGTTAAGATTAATCTTAAAATGATTTATTAACTGTGTTTTTCCTGGTTTGCCAGACGTTTTTGCTAAGCTTTTGTGGTTGGTAAGCATATTAATGAGTGAAGATTTCCCAACATTAGATCTTCCAATAAATGCATATTCAGGTAAAGCTTCATTCGGACATTTGCTAACGTCGGAATTACTAATGATAAACTCAGCGCTTGTTATTTTCATTTTGATATTTAAACTGAAATTCCCCATTTAGGGGAATTATTATATGTTATTTTTTGTTAACCAATGGTCTAATAGCTTGTTGAACTCCTCAGGGTGCTCCATCATTGCTGCATGTCCACATTTGTCTATCCAGTATAATTCTGAATTTGGTAATAATTTGTTAAACTCTTCTGCAACTTCGGGAGGAGTAACTTTGTCATTTTTCCCCCAAATAATACATGTTGGAGTATTCATTTTAGGAAGATCATTGGCCATATTATGACGAATGGCACTTTTGGCAATGGTTAATGTTTTTAAAAGCTTAATTCTGTCATTAACAGTAGCAAAAACTTCGTCAACAATTTCTTTGGTAGCCACTTTAGGGTCATAAAACACATCTTCACTTTTCTTTTTGATGTATTCATAATCGCCACGTTTTGGGTAGCTTTCACCCATTCCGCTTTCATATAATCCAGAACTTCCAGTAATTACTAAACCTTTCATTAATTCAGGATACATTTTGGCATGGTATAATGCAATATGACCACCAAGAGAATTTCCTAATAAAATTACTTTTTCAAATCCTTTATGCGTAATAAAATCCTTAACAAACCTTGAAAAAGCTTTCACATTTGTTTTTAATATATTTTGAGTATATAAAGGTAGTTCAGGAATAACAACTTTATAACCTTTTGTAGGAAAAAAATTAGCAACAGCATCGAAATTGCTTAAGCCTCCCATTAAACCATGTAGTACAATTATTGGGGTTCCTTCTCCAGATTCAAAATAGGTATATTTCTTTTCTTTCTTTAGCATAAAATTAACTTCAAATTTATTTCTGAAATTTTCACAAATATAACATTTTATACAGGAATAAAAAGGAATTAAAAAAAGTATTTATTAAACGTATATCAGGTGTGATTAATGTTTTAAGGTGTTGATTTTTAGTGTTTTTGTTGCGTTTAGGAATGCTTTTGTTTAATTTTTTTTAAAGTTCTGATACTTGCGAGGCTTTATTTTTAGTGATAAAAGCTAAAAACTACTTTAATAATTGATAAAACTAAGGGAAAAACTTATCAACAAAGTGGTATAAAGTGGTATAAAGTGGTAAAAAATTTCTAAATTTGTATAGAATTTTAATCTCAAGTAAGGAATTTGAGTACAATTATAGGAACATATGAATGCAAAGTAGATGCAAAAGGGAGGTTAATGCTTCCTGCTCCACTAAAGAAACAATTAGGTTCTTTAGAGGATGGTTTTGTGTTGAAGCGTTCTGTTTTTCAGCCTTGTTTAGAATTGTATCCAATGAGTGAATGGGATAAAATGATGCAGAAAATCAATAAATTAAATCGGTTTGTAAAAAAGAACAACGATTTTATTCGTCGATTCACAGCAGGAGTGAAAATAATAGAAATTGACGCTACGGGAAGGTTATTGATACCTAAAGATTTAACTGTTTTTGCCAAAATTGATAAAGATATTGTGTTGTCTTCTGCTGTAAATATAGTTGAAATTTGGGATAAAGATTTGTATGAAAGTACAATTGAAAATGCAGCTGATGATTTTGCAGATTTAGCTGAAGAAGTAATGGGTAATTTAATTGATGAAGATGGAATATCATAATCCGGTTTTGTTAAAAGAAACAGTTGATGGTTTAAATATAAAACCAAATGGTGTTTATGTAGATGTCACTTTTGGCGGTGGCGGTCATTCTAGGGAGATTATGTCTCGTTTAGGTGTGGGTGGTAAATTAATTGCTTTTGATCAAGATGAAGATGCGTTGAAAAATGCGATTGATGATGAAAGGTTTTTGTTGATCAATGAAAATTTTAGAAATATTAAAAGATTTTTGCGCTTTCATGGTATAAAAAAAGTAGATGGAATTCTTGCAGACTTAGGAGTTTCATCACATCAATTCGATGTAGCAGAAAGAGGATTTTCAACCCGATTTGATGCAGAGTTAGACATGAGAATGAACCAAAAAGGAGAAGTGAGTGCATACCATGTGGTTAATGAATATGATGAGCAAGATTTAAAACGTGTTTTTCTTGATTATGGCGAACTTAAAAATGGTGGAGCAATGGCAAATGTTATTGTTACTGCAAGAAAAGAAAAGCCAATTAAGGATTCAGAGCATTTAAAACAAGTTTTGTCTCGTTTTTTACCGGGTCATAAGAGTAATAAAATTTTAGCTCAGATTTATCAAGCAATAAGAATTGAAGTAAATCAGGAAATGGAAGTCTTAAAAGAATTTTTAGAACAGTCTCTAGAAATTCTTGAAGTTGGAGGAAGATTAAGTGTCATTTCGTATCATTCTCTTGAAGATAGGTTGGTGAAGAGATATATGAAAAACGGAATGTTTGAGGGAGAACCAGAAAGGGATTTTTTCGGCAATTTTGAAGTCCCATTTAAAAATATTGGTAAGTTGATAGTGCCAACAGATGCTGAAATTGCTATAAACAATAGAGCAAGAAGTGCTAAGTTGAGAATTGCTGAAAAAAAATAAAGACATTGATTTTTTGTAGATAGTAAAGATTATTTAGATGAGGAAAAGTATTTATAGTTTGCTGAAAGCAAAATTTCTGGTAAGCGATGATGCTTTAAAGAATTGGAAATTTATTGTGTTTCTAATTTTTTTAGCAATGATAATGATTGCTAATAATCATAGATATGATGAAAAAAACTATAGAATAACAGAATTAACAAATCAAGTAAAAGAACTGAGATCGGAATTTGTGGACAGGCGGTCAGAATTGATGAAGTTGAAAATGGAATCTACAGTAGCAAAAAAAATGGAAGAACGAGAAATTTTTCCATCCAATGTGCCACCAACAAAGATTATTGTAAAAATAAAAGAAGAAGAAGAAAAAAGTTTTTTTGAGAAACTTAAAATATGGCAGTAACCGATAAAAATATCAACTTACGAATGTATATTGTAGCCTTCACAATTTTTGTGATGGCTGTTCTCGTCATGGTAAAGCTTAACAATATTCTTTGGGTAGAAGGTGATTATTATAGGCAACTTGCTAAAGAGCGAACAGTAAAAAATTTTACTATTCCTGCAAACAAAGGGAATGTTTATTCTTCAGATGGAAGTTTATTGGCTACATCAATTCCAGAATATACTATTCGTTTCGACGCTTTGTCTCCTTCAAAGAAAGATTTTAGCGAAAATATCAAAGCACTTAGTGATTCTTTGTCAAAAATGTTGGGAAATACTACAGGGCATTATCAATCGGTTTTGCAAAAGGCGAGAGCTAACAACAATAGGTATTTTCTAGTTGCAAAAAAACTAAGCTATTCCGAATATATTAGAATGAAAAATTTCCCTCTTTTTAATAAAGGGCCTTATAAAGGAGGGATAATTGTAGAACAAAAAACAGTTAGAGAACATCCGATAGGCTTAATTGCACAAAGAACAATTGGTTACGAACGTTCAGATAATGATGGGAAAGGTTTGGAATTTGCTTTTAAAGAATATATAAATGGAAGAAATGGGCATAGAATGATGCAAAAAATTGCAAAAAGCCAATGGAAGCCAATTAGCGATAATAACGAATTAGAACCACAAGACGGTTATGATATTATTTCAACTATAGATGTTTATGTTCAAGATATAGCACATCATGCATTGTTAAAACAATTAGAGTTTTATGAAGCAGATCATGGTTGTGTTGTAGTGATGGAAACTAAAACAGGAGAAATAAAAGCTATTTCAAATTTAGGTCGTGCAGAAGATGGATCTTATTATGAGACACAAAATTATGCAGTAGCAGAATCTCATGAACCAGGCTCAACTTTTAAATTGTTAGATTTAATAGCACTTTTAGATGATAAAAAAGTAGATACTAGTAAAATTTACGACACAAAAAATGGAGTGATCGAGTACTACGGAAGAAAAGTAAGAGATTCTAAAAAAGGAGGTTATGGCAAAATTTCTTTAGCTAAAGGTTTTGAGTTATCCTCTAATACAGTCCTTGTTCAGGCCGTTTATGATAATTATAAAGAAAATCCAAAGGAGTTTGTAGAGAGAATAAATAGCTATGGACTCAATAAGCCTTTGGGGTTGCAATTAATAGGTGAAGGTAAACCATATGTTCCCCAACCAGGAGATAAAAAATGGTATGGAACAACATTACCATGGATGGCGTTTGGGTATAATATTTCATTAACACCTTTACAAACATTATCGTTATATAATGCTGTAGCAAATGATGGAGTAATGGTGAAGCCTTTCTTTGTAAAAGAGATTAAAGAATGGAATAAAACAATAAAGAAATTTGATACAGAAATCATAAATCCTGAAATTGCTTCTAAGGAAACATTAGTAAAAGTTAGGGCGGTACTTGAAAACGTAGTAAAAAGGGGAACAGGAGCTAAACTGTATTCTAAAGATTTTTCAATGGCAGGAAAAACAGGAACAGCTCAGGTAAACTACAAAGACAAGTCTAAATTGTTTTATGCTTCGTCTTTCGTGGGCTATTTCCCAGCGACAGAGCCTAAATATTCATGTATTGTAGTGGTTCATAAACCCAATGTTAAAGCTGGATATTATGGAGCTGATGTTGCAGGACCAGTTTTTAAAAGGATTGCTCAGAAAATTTATACAGATTCACCACCTACCAATCACATTAAGGACTTCGACAAAAAAATAAATGTTGTTGAAAAAAGTTATAATGCCTATTATAAGAAAGTACAAGCAGACTATTCTAATGTTCCTAATGTTAAAGGAATGGACGGTATGGACGCGGTTGCTTTGTTAGAGAACTTAGGGGTAAAAGTAAATGTGAGAGGTGTTGGAAAAGTGAAAGAACAGTCAGTTAAAGCTGGTGAAAAAATAGTAAAAAATCAAATAATAACTCTAGAATTGTCATGAAAATCTTAAAGGACATATTATATAAAGTTGCCATTGAAGCTGTGAAAGGAACTACAGATATAGCAATTAATAAAATTGAATTTGATTCTAGAAAAATTGAGTTGAATGATGTTTTTGTTGCTATAAAAGGGACGTTATCTGATGGTCATTCATTTATTGATAAAGCTTTAAGTCTAGGAGCGACTGTTATTATTTGTGAAGAATTTCCAGAATTAATTGTAAATGGTGTAACCTATATAAAAGTGGCTAATTCTAATGAAGCATTGGCTTTCTTAGCAACTAACTATTATGGTAATCCATCGTCTAATTTAAAATTAGTTGGAGTTACTGGAACAAATGGAAAAACAACAATCGCATCATTATTATACCAATTATTTAGAGAAGCAGGTTACAAAGTAGGACTTTTATCTACAGTGAAAATAATGGTAGATGAGACCACTTATAAGGCAACCCACACAACACCAGATTCATTAATGATAAATTATTATTTAAATGAAATGGTAGAAACAGGTTGCGAATTCTGTTTTATGGAAGTCAGTTCTCATGGAATTCATCAAAAGAGAACAGAAGGTCTTCATTTTCTAGGCGGAATTTTTACTAATTTATCACATGATCATTTAGATTATCATAAAACATTTGCAGAATATAGAGATGTAAAAAAAGCATTTTTTGACGGCTTACCAAAAAACGCTTTTGCAATTACAAACGCAGATGATAAGAACGGAGCAATTATGTTGCAAAATTCTAAAGCCAAAAAAGTAACTTATGCTTTAAAGTCATATGCAGATTATAGAGCACAAATTTTAGAAAATCAATTTACAGGGTTGTTATTAAAAATTAACAATAATGAAGTTTGGACGAAATTGATAGGCTCGTTCAATGCCTATAATTTATTGGCTATTTACGCTACAGCATTAGAATTAGGCCTAGAGGAGCAAGAAACATTACGACTACTTTCATCATTAGAAAGTGTTTCAGGTCGTTTTCAATACATCATTTCCGAACAAAAAATTACTGCAATTGTTGATTATGCACACACACCAGATGCTTTAGAAAATGTTTTAAATACAATCGATGATATTAGAACAAAAAACGAACAGCTAATAACGGTTGTGGGGTGTGGTGGCGATAGAGATAAATCGAAGAGGCCTGTTATGGCTCAAATTGCTACTGAGTTAAGTACAAAAGTAATTTTTACTTCAGACAATCCAAGAACCGAAGACCCAGAAGTTATTCTTCAGGAAATGGAAAAAGGAGTAGAGCCACATAACTTTAAAAAAACGCTTTCAATTTTAGATAGACTTCAAGCAATTAAAACAGCATGTCAAATGGCAAATCCAAATGATATTATTTTGGTAGCTGGAAAAGGACATGAAACCTATCAAGAGATTAATGGAGTTCGAAATCATTTTGACGATTTAGAAACGGTAATAGAGTTATTACAGAAATTAAATAAGTAATTAAACAATCTAATTTCATTGTAGTTAATGAATTTAGACTAATAAATAAATAAGTATGCTATACTATCTTTTTCAGTACTTAGACAAAACAATTGATTTTCCTGGAGCAGGGGTTTTTCAATACATAACTTTTCGTTCAGCGTTAGCATTTATTTTGTCATTGCTAATTGCTACTATATATGGAAAAAAGATAATTAATTTTTTAAGAAAACAACAAGTTGGAGAAACTGTACGAGAGCTTGGTTTGGAAGGTCAAAGTGAAAAAGCAGGTACACCAACGATGGGTGGAATAATAATAATTTTAGCCACATTAATTCCTGTATTTCTACTTGCAAAACTAGATAATATTTATGTTTCCTTATTGATAATGACTACTATTTGGATGGGAACTATTGGTTTCATAGACGATTACATTAAAATATTCAAAAAAGATAAACAAGGTCTAAAAGGGATATTTAAAGTAGTCGGGCAAGTAGGTTTAGGTTTAATAGTGGGAGCAGTACTATACCTTCATCCAAGTGTAACTGTTAGGAAAGATACAGTTGGTGAGCGTATAAAAACAGAACATATTGATCCAACGGTATTGCACGAAAAATCTACTGCAACAACAATTCCGTTTTTGAAAAATAATGAGTTTGATTATGCTGAAGTATTATCATTTATGGGAGATGGATATGAAAATTGGGCTTGGTTAATTTTTATTCCTGTAGTAATTTTTATTATTACGGCAGTATCAAATGGAGCTAATCTAACAGATGGAATAGATGGGTTAGCTGCTGGTACTTCTGCGATTTCGGTATTAACTCTAGGGCTTTTTACATTCGTATCAGGAAATGTTATCTTTTCTGATTATCTCAATATAATGTATATACCTAATTCTGGGGAGATGACCATCTTTATAGCAGCTTTTGTTGGTGCTTTAGTTGGCTTTTTATGGTATAATACTTATCCAGCAACTGTCTTCATGGGGGATACAGGTAGTTTAACTATTGGTGGAATTATTGCAGTAATCGCAATTGCTGTGCGTAAAGAACTAATGATTCCTGTTTTGTGTGGTATTTTTTTAGCAGAAAACCTTTCAGTAATGCTACAAGTAAGTTATTTTAAGTACACAAAAAAGAAGTTTGGAGAAGGAAAACGAATTTTTCTCATGTCGCCTTTGCATCATCATTATCAAAAGAAAGGTTATCATGAGAGTAAGATCGTAACACGTTTTTGGATTGTTGCAATTTTGTTAGCTATATTTTCATTGGTTTCATTAAAATTAAGATAGTATGAGACTAGTAGTATTAGGAGGTGGAGAAAGCGGTGTTGGAACTGCAATTTTAGGAAAGAAAAAAGGATATGATGTTTTTGTGTCCGATTTTGGAAAAATAAAAGAGAATTATAAAGAAGTTCTTGGACTTAATGCTATTTCATGGGAAGACGAAAAACACACTGAAGAATTAATTCTAAATGCAGATGTGGTTATGAAAAGTCCTGGAATTCCAGAAAAATCGCCAATAGTAAAAAAGCTATTAGCGTTAAATATTCCAGTAATTTCTGAAATTGAATTTGCAGCTCCTTTTACGACAGCAAAAACAATAGGGATTACAGGAAGTAATGGTAAAACAACCACAACTTTATTAACCTATCACCTGTTGAAGCAAGGAGGTTTGAATGTGGGTTTAGCTGGAAATATTGGAAAAAGTTTTGCATGGCAAGTGGCGGAAAATAATCATGATGTCTATGTTTTAGAACTGAGTAGTTTTCAACTAGATGGGATTATAAATTATAAGCCAGATATAGCAATAATAACCAATTTGAGTCCAGATCATTTAGATAGATATAATTATGATTACAATTTATATATAGCTTCAAAATTTAGAATAACCAAAAATCAAACAGAAGAAGAATATTTAATTATCGATAGTGAAGATATTGAAATTAAAAAATGGATACAAAATAATAAAATAAAAGCACAAATGATTCCTTTCTCTTTAACTGAAGAAGTTGAAGTTGGAGGATTTATAAAAGAAAATAACATTAACAGTAAAATTAACAACGAAGAATTTACTATGCCAATCAATGAATTAGCTTTAGAAGGAAAACATAACCTTAAAAATGCAATGGCTGCAACAGCTGTAGCGCAGTTAATGAAAATTAGAAAACAAACAATTAGAGAAAGTTTGAGCAATTTTCAAGGAGCTGAACACCGTTTAGAAAAAACTTTAAAAATTCAAAACGTACAATATATAAATGATTCAAAGGCAACCAATGTAAATGCAACTTTTTTTGCATTAGATAGTATGCAAACACCAACAGTTTGGATAGTAGGTGGAGTAGATAAAGGAAATGATTATGATGAATTAATGTCGTTAGTTAGACAAAAAGTAAAAGGGATTGTTTGTCTAGGAGTAGATAATCAAAAACTATTTCAAGCATTTAGTGGAGTTGTAGATGTAATGGTAGAAACCACGTCAATGACTGAAGCTGTTAAAATAGCTCAAAAAATGGCAGAAAAAGGAGATACAGTTCTTCTATCACCATGTTGTGCTAGTTTTGATTTGTTTGAAAACTACGAAGATAGAGGAAGACAGTTCAAGCAAGCAGTACATAATTTATAAATAAAAAAATGAACAGATTAGTAGCACAATTAAGAGGGGATAAAGTAATTTGGGCAATAGTTTTTCTATTAGCTCTTGTCTCTTTTTTACCTGTATATAGTGCAAGTACTAATCTTGTATATGTAATTGGAAAAGGGTCACCTCTTGGTTATTTAGTAAAACATTTAGGGCATCTTTTCTTAGGATTTGCAATAATCTATTTTGTTCATAAAGTACCCTATCATTATTTTAGAGCGCTTTCAATTTTTGCAATACCATTTGTGCTTATTTTGTTACTTTATACTTTGTTTCAAGGAACAACGATAGGTGGTGCAAATGCGAGTAGATGGGTGCAAATTCCTTTCGTGGGTGTAAGTTTTCAAACATCTACATTGGCATTCACAGTACTCATGGTTTATGTTGCTCGTTATTTAGCAAAAGTACGTGATAAAGAATATACTTTTAAAGATTCAATTTTAGAACTTTGGATTCCAGTTTTTGGAATATTAATACTGATTTTACCAACTAACTTTTCTACTACTGCTCTAATCTTTTCAATGGTATGCATGCTCATTTTTATAGGACACTATCCATTGAAATATCTTTTTACTGTTATGGGATTAGGTATTGCAGCTTTATTGTTGTTCTTGCTTTTTGCTAAAGCGTTTCCAGATAATAAACTTTTTAGCAGGGTAAGTACTTGGGGAGCAAGAATTGAACGATTTATAGACGATAAACCAACAGATGATGATTATCAGATTGAAAAGGCAAAAATTGCTATTGCTTCAGGGGAACTCTATGGTTTAGGCCCTGGGAAAAGTGTGCAAAAGAACTTTTTACCACAGTCTTCATCCGATTTTATTTTTGCAATAATAGTGGAAGAGTATGGGGTAATTGGAGCAGTAGGAATAATTTTTCTATATCTCCTATTGTTTTTTAGGTTTATCATTACGGCTCAGAATGCTCCTTCACTTTTTGGGAAATTGCTCATTGTTGGTCTAGGCTTTCCAATAATTTTTCAAGCTATGGTAAATATGGCTGTAGCGGTAGAGTTGCTACCTGTTACTGGGCAAACACTTCCTTTAATAAGTAGTGGAGGTACTTCAATTTGGATGACTTGTGTAGCAATTGGAATCATTTTAAGTGTTACTAAAAAAGATGAAGAAGTGGCTTTAGATGAAGAAGAAAAAAAGAAAAGAGCGGAAGCATTAAAAAATATCATCGATAGAGATGTAGCATTAAATGATGATCATGTTGAAATGGATGATGAAAGTGAAAATCCTTTAGAACCCGTTTTAAATCAATAATATGGAAAAGAAGCTAAAATTTATTATTAGTGGTGGTGGAACAGGTGGACACATTTATCCTGCAATTGCGATTGCAAACGAACTAAAATCGCGTTATCCAGAAGCAGAATTTCTTTTTGTAGGAGCAAAAGATAAGATGGAAATGCAGAAAGTACCACAAGCAGGTTATAATATTAAAGGATTGTGGATTGCTGGGATTCAAAGAAGGATAACTGTTCAAAATTTAATGTTTCCTTTCAAATTGATGTCAAGCTTGTGGAAATCGTTTTTTATATTAAAACAATTTAAACCTGATGTTGTTATTGGAACAGGTGGTTTTGCAAGTGGAGCAGTGTTGAAAGTTGCGTCATTAATTGGTATTCCAACAGTGATTCAAGAACAAAACTCATTTCCGGGTATTACAAATAAATTATTGGCGAAAAAAGCAAATTTAATTTGTGTTGCCTATGAGGGTTTAGAGAAGTTTTTTCCAAAAGAGAAAATGAAAATAACAGGTAATCCTGTTCGACAAGATCTTTTAGATATAGATGAAAAAAGAATAAAAGGGTTGACCTATTTTGAGTTAGATAGTTCAAAGAGAACGTTACTTGTTCTTGGAGGAAGTCTAGGTGCAAGAAGAATTAATCAATTAATAGCAAAAGAAATAGACTTTCTGTTAGAATTAGGCGTTCAGGTTGTTTGGCAATGTGGGAAATTGTATTATGATGAATACAGTCATTTTAATACAAAAGAAAATGTGCATGTTTTTGCTTTCATAGATAAAATGGATTTTGCCTATGCTGCTGCAGATGTTATCATTTCTCGCTCAGGAGCATCATCGGTTTCTGAATTATGTATTGTCGGAAAACCAACTTTGTTTATTCCTTCTCCGAATGTGTCAGAAGATCATCAAACAAAAAACGCACAAGCTATTTTAGATAAGAAAGGGGCTTTAATGTTGAAAGAAAGTCAATTAGAGGAAGAGTTTAAAAATTTGTTTGCCGATTTAATTTCTAACGATGAGAAGCAAGAAAAATTAAGTAAAAGAATTCATAAGTTGGCATTGCCCTATGCTACAAAAGAAATAGTAAACGAAATTGAAAATATAATTTATAGTTAAAATTCTAATAATCAATAATTAACATATAATAATGAACTTAGGTCAAATTCATAATGTCTATTTTATAGGAATCGGAGGAATCGGAATGAGTGCTTTGGCACGATATTTTATGAATATTGGCAAAAATGTTTCAGGTTATGATAAAACAAGAACACAGCTAACATCAGAATTGGAAGCATTAGGAATGGAAATTCATTTTGAAGATAATGTTGCTTTGATTAGAAAAGAATATTTAGATAAGGAAAACACATTAATAATAATAACACCAGCAGTTCCTAAAGATCATAAGGAATGGAATTATTTTCTAGAAAATAATTTTACGGTTAAAAAAAGAGCAGAAGTATTAGGCTTAATCACAAAAGGAACCTATTGTTTTGCGGTTGCAGGAACGCATGGAAAGACAACAACATCGAGTATTTTAGGGCATATTCTGTATCAAAATGGTGTAGATGTAACCGCTTTTTTAGGTGGAATTGTAGAAAACTATAATTCTAATTTAATTGGAAGTGGTAAAACAGTGACCGTTGTTGAAGCAGACGAATTTGATAGGTCATTTTTGCATCTGCATCCTAATTTGGCTTGTATAACATCTATGGACGCAGATCATTTAGATATTTATGGAGATGCAGCAGCAATTGAAGAATCATTTAGAGAATTTTCAGCAAAAGTAACACCTGAAAATTTATATGTAGCTAAAGGTTTGTCTTTAGAAGGAAATACAATAGGAATAAATCAAGAAGCAAATTATTCCGCCCAAAATATTAGAATAGAAAACGGATTTTATGTTTTTGATATTAATGCAAATCATGAAATTATTAAAGATGCAAAATTTGCTTTACCAGGGCACCATAATTTATCAAATGCGTTAATTGCGTTTGCAATGGCAAAAAGTTATGGATTAAATAATGAACAAATTAAAGAAGCATTAGCTACTTTTAGAGGAGTTAGAAGGCGTTTTTCTTTTCAGATTAGAGAAGAAAAATTAGTATATATAGATGATTATGCACATCATCCAACAGAAATAAAAGCCGTGCATCAAGCAGTACGAGAATTGTACCCGAACAAAAAAATAATTGCAGTTTTTCAACCGCATTTATTTTCTAGAACAAAAGATTTTGTAGATGGTTTTGCAGAAAGCTTGTCTCAGTTTGACGAGGTAGTTTTGTTAGATATTTATCCTGCGAGAGAATTACCCATTGAAGGAGTAACATCAAGTTGGTTATTGAGTAAAATAAATAACCCAAACAAGCGTTTAGTAGAAAAAGAAAATGTAATAGAAATCTTTAGAAAATCAAATGCAGATGTTTACGTAACAATTGGAGCTGGAGATATTGGAGAAATGGTAAAAAGCATAAAACAAGCGCTTTATGAAAAGGTTTAAATGGGAAAACATACGGATAGTATTTATTTTGATTTTGATGCTATTTTTGTATTCATTTTCTTCAAAGCGAAATAATAATAGGGTGTTTAAAAACGTAAATGTTTCATTTGTAGATGATCATGAAAATTTGTTCATAACTAATGAAATGGTTAATAACTTTTTGATACAAAAGTTGGGAGGCACTTTATCAATTGAAAAAGATAAAGTAGATTTGCATGCATTAGAGACTGCTTTAACTAACCATGAAATGATTGAAAAAGCTGAGGTTTTTTCAACTATTGACGGTTCTCTAAATGCGCAAATAAAACAAAAGACCCCAATAGTACGATATATATCGGGTAATACAATGTGTTACCTCGATGATAAAGGGAATAAAATGCCTTTATCCGAAAACTTTTCTGCAAGAGTTCCTTTAGTAAGTGGAACTTTTGATGATAAAGATAAGGATGGGTATGTTTTGTTGTTTAATGAAATTTATAATGACGATTTCTTAAAGAAAAACATAACCGGAGTAAAAATAGGATCTTCAGGTAGTGTGGTTCTAACAAGTAGAAATTATAATTATAAAGTAATTTTTGGGAAACCAGTATATGTAGAGAAAAAGCTTGAAAATTATAAAGCCTTTTTTCATCATGCTGTGAAAGACACATTGATTAAGCATTATAAGGAGGTAAACGTGATGTTTACAGAACAAGTGGTTTGTAAGAAATAGAAGGGAATTATGAACAAAGATAATATTGCAGTAGGTTTAGACATCGGAACTACAAAGATTGTAGTAATGATTGGTAAGAAAAATGAATACGGAAAATTAGAAATCCTAGGAACAGGAAAATCTAAAAGTCTTGGTGTTCATAGAGGTGTCGTGAACAATATTACTCAAACAATTCAGTCTATTCAACAAGCTATTTTAGAAGCAGAAAGCGACTCTGGTTACAAAATTAATGATGTAGTAGTTGGTATAGCAGGACAACATATTCGCAGCATTCAACATAGCGACTATATTAGTCGTCCAAATGCAGATGAAGTAATTGATGATGAGGATATAGATGCGTTAATAGGGCAAGTGCACAAATTAGCAATGTTGCCTGGAGAAGAGATTATTCATGTCTTGCCACAAGAATTTAAAGTAGACGGACAAGCTGAGATAAAAGAACCAATTGGAATGTATGGAGGACGATTAGAATCGAGCTTCCATGTTGTGGTTGGGCAAGCAGCATCCATTAGAAATTTAGGACGTTGTGTTAAAAGTGCAGGTTTAGAATTGTCTGGATTAACGCTTGAACCATTAGCTTCTGCAGATGCAGTTTTAAGTCAAGAAGAAAAAGAGGCAGGAGTCGCATTAATAGACATAGGAGGAGGAACAACAGATTTGGCCATTTTTAAAGATGGAATCATTCGTCATACGGCTGTAATACCATTCGGAGGAAATGTAATTACAGAAGATATAAAAGAAGGATGTTCCATAATTGAAAAACAAGCCGAACTATTAAAAGTGCGCTTTGGTTCTGCTTGGCCAGGAGAAAACAAAGACAATGAAATTGTTTCTATTCCAGGATTAAGAGGGAGAGAGCCTAAAGAAATTTCATTAAAAAACTTGTCTAAAATAATTCACGCAAGAGTTGTGGAAATTATAGAACAAGTATATTCTGAAATAAAATTGTATGGTCATGAAGACCCCAAAAGGAAGCTAATTGCAGGAATTGTTCTAACAGGAGGAGGAGCTCAGTTACAACACATAAAGCAGTTAGTAGAATATATAACAGGTATGGATACTAGAATAGGTTATCCAAACGAACATTTAGCAGGTAATTCAGATGAAGAATTATCTAGTCCGTTATATGCAACAGCAGTCGGATTAGTTATGAATAGTATCCGAAACAATACTAAAAGTGCAATACCTTTAGTAGAAATGAAAAAAGAAGAACCGATTATTGTTAAAACACCTGTTTTTGAAGAAAAAATTGAAGTAGAAAAAGAAGTGGAAAAGCCACAACCTGATTCAACAGAGAGCCGAATCAAAAAATCATTTTTTGATAAGTATATAGATAAGATTAAAGAGTTTTTAGATAACGCAGAATAAAAAGTACCAGCTATGGAAGAATTTACAAGCATTTCATTTGATTTACCAAAAAACCAATCAAACGTTATCAAAGTTATTGGAGTAGGAGGAGGTGGAAGTAATGCCATCAACCACATGTTTAAACAAGGAATTAAAGGAGTCGATTTCATTGTATGTAATACAGATTCTCAAGCACTACAAAATAGTGCTGTTCCAAATAAAATTCAGCTAGGTTTAAGCTTAACTGAAGGTCTTGGTGCTGGAGCAAACCCAGAAGTAGGACAACAATCAGCATTAGAGAGTATTGTTGATTTAGAAAAGATGTTAGATACAAACACAAAAATGCTTTTCATAACTGCGGGTATGGGTGGTGGTACAGGTACTGGTGCTGCTCCTGTTATTGCTCAGTTAGCTAAAGAAAGAGATATTTTAACAGTAGGTATTGTAACTATTCCTTTTCAATTTGAAGGAAAGGTGCGTTCAGAACAAGCAATGCTTGGAGTAGAAAGACTTCGTAAGCAAGTAGATTCTCTTATTGTTATTAATAATAATAAGCTTAGAGAAGTATATGGAAATTTAGGCTTTAAAGCAGGTTTCTCTAAGGCAGATGAGGTATTGTCAACAGCAGCAAGAGGTATAGCAGAAGTAATTACTCACCATTATACGCAAAATATCGATTTGAAAGATGCTAAAACTGTTCTTTCAAATAGTGGAACTGCCATAATGGGATCTGCAGTTGCTGAAGGTGTAGATAGAGCAAAGCAAGCTATCGTTAGTGCGCTAGATTCTCCGTTGTTAAACGATAATAAAATTACAGGAGCTAAAAACGTATTGTTGTTAATTGTTTCTGGAACATCAGAAATTACAATAGACGAAATAGGAGAAATAAACGACTATATTCAAACAGAAGCAGGTTTCAATGCTAATATTATTATGGGAGTTGGTGAAGACGAATCATTAGGAGATTCTGTTGCCGTAACCATAATAGCGACTGGATTTGATATTGAACAACAAGCAGAAATTGTTAATTCTGAACCTAAAAAAATTATTCATTCGTTAGAAGATGAGCAAAAAATTGTTCACGATCTAACTAATAAAACAATTGCTAATTTAATAGTAGAAGATTCAATTTTTGAGTCAAAAACCGAAAACACAGCGACTCCAAAAGCAGAGATAGAAGAGAAAGTAGTTTATAATCTAGAAGATACTCAAGAAATTCAATTCGAAATTCAAAATGTAGCTCCAGCAATGGATCTAGTGCCAACAACAGAAGCAATAAAAAACATTGATGTTGCTTTCGAAATTGTAGCACCAAAACAAGAGTCTATTATAAAACCAGTGCAATCTCGAATTAAAGATATTGAAGTGGTAGAGCCAGAATTTGTTGCGGCAAAAAAACACGTTGCTTTTTCATTAGATTTGTTTGAAACTCCAGTTGTAGAACAAAAAACAATTTTTGATTTAACAGAAGAAACAAGACAAATTGAGGTAAAAGACCCAATAAAAGTAACGCCAGTTGCAGAAACAAATCAATCTGGCATAATTAAGTATTCTTTAGAAGACTATTTAGAAAAAGAAGAAGAATTAATCTCTTCTAAGCCAGTTGCAGAAGTTAAAGAGCCTATAGACGAAGAGTTGAATTTTGCTGTTAAAAAAACAGAGCAACCAGTAGAAGAAATAATCATGGAAGATGCTTCTCCATTTGAAATGACAATTGAAGAAACATTAAGAGCAAGAGCAGAAGAGCGTAAGCGCAAGATGAAAGAATTCAATCATAAATTCAACACATCAGCGTCTCATATAGATGAAATTGAAAAACAACCAGCATATAAGCGAATGGGAATTGATGTAACAACATCACCCAGTTCAAAAAATAATCAGTCAAGGATGTCAGTCGGATCAGACAGTAACGATGAGTTACAATTGAGATCTAATAATTCATTCCTGCATGATAATGTGGATTAAATCTTCATAATCTAGCTTAGCCAAAAGTCCCGTGAAGTAAAATTTTCGGGATTTTTTTTACTATTTTTGTGCAGGTTTTTTTTAGAACCTATTTCCAGCTGTCCGTTCTATCTGTCATTGCGAGAGAAAAAGCAATCTAAAGTAACAAAATCAGTTACTCGCAATAACAGGATGCCACTGCCATCTGGGGTAAAACAAATAAATGAAAGATACTAATTTAATAAATTAAAGAAAATATGAGTTTAGAAGCAAAAATCATGGATCACATGAAAACGGCTATGAAAGCTAAAGATACCGTAGCATTAGAAGCATTAAGAGCCATAAAATCAGCCATAATATTAGCAAAAACAGAAACAGGATCAGGTGATGTTTTGGCAGAAGCAGACGAAGTAAAAATGCTACAACGTTTGGTAAAGATGAGAAAAGACAGTGCAGAAATATATACAGCACAAGGACGTTCAGATTTAGCAGAACCAGAATTAGCTCAAATTGCAGTAATAGAACAATTTTTACCAGCACAATTATCAGAAGCAGAAATAGAAACTATAATTGCAAGAATAATATCCGAAACTGGAGCTTCTGGAATTGCTTCTATGGGGAAAGTAATGGGCTTAGCATCGGCAGAAATTGGCGGACAAGCAGAAGGGAAAGTAATTTCTGGAATTGTAAAGAAATTATTAGTATAAGTGGATAAAAAAAGAACATTGAGAAAAGATAATAGAGAATAGATTTGTTTTAATGTTTATAAAAAATCAGTCTTAGGTTCTTTCATCTTTTCTCCATGTTTCCTCTTAAAAATAGGCCTCGTAGTTCAACTGGATAGAATGGCGGATTTCGGCTCCGTTGGTTGCAGGTTCGAACCCTGCCGAGGTCACAAATTAAACTAAAAAAAGAGTAAAAAGAAGGCAATGATGCTGATTTTTTACTCTTTTTTTAGTTTATTCTAGAGAATAATTAATTTTTTCCACCTGTAGGAGCAGGTCCCGATCCAATTGATTTTGAAGGTGAACAACCTTTACAATTGGTGTGAGCATCACAGTTGGCAATTGCATTAGCTGTTGATGATTCTACTACGGTATGAAGTGTTCCGTCTGGGTTTTCATATTTACAATCCCATGATTGACCTCCGTTAATTGCTTTTTTTTGTGTCTTAGAAAGTACATTAATTCCTTTAAGGTTTTCAAGTTTTTTCATTATGTAATTGTTTTAAAAATTATATAATCAAAAATAGAAATAAGTATAAAAGTTAAATTCACCCATAAGTGGTGATTTTTTACAATATTTGATTAAAACATCATAAATTTTTAAAATAGAGATAAGATATTATCATTTTACGAACTCTGCATATAATCAATTTTTAATATTTTTTTAATAAAACTTTTTCCTTAGCAGTTTTACGTTTTTAGGTTATTGTTTTTTATTCAAAAAAAGAGTTTAGAACTGAATATATTTCAGGATTCACACAGTTTTAATAGTGAATACGAATCTTTTTTGAATTAGCAAAAGCATTAACAAGTGTCATTTATAAATATAGATTTTTAACTGATATTTGTATTTCCAAAATTATGATATAATGCATTTAGGCCAGATATGTATTAGACTTTGTTGTGAGAAAAATGGATTCAAAAGAGTAAAGAAGTGCGCAAGCTTTTTTTCAAAATGTGCTATTAGCTTCATTGATTGCGTGTAATGAAATAAGGAAGCAAATATAAATAGACCTTTTCATAATAGCATTTTAATGCCTACTTTGAGTTTAATGGAATATCACAATTTTTATTAATAATGAAATTGTACTTAGAGAATAAAAATAATGAATTACTATAGTTTAAATAAAAAAGCTCCAAAAGTATCTTTTAAAAATGCAGTTATAAACGGACTTGCTCCAGATAATGGGCTCTATTTTCCTGAATTTATCAAACCTTTGCCTAAAGAATTTTTTAATAGGATTGGTGATTTTTCCCATGTTGAAATCGCCTTCGAATCTATAAAGCAATTCGTGTCTCCGGAAATTCCAGACGCTATCCTAAAAACGATTATAGAAGAAACATTATCATTTGATTTTCCAATTGTGGAGTTGAATAAAAATATCTCTACTTTAGAATTGTTTCACGGACCAACAATGGCATTTAAGGATGTTGGTGCACGTTTTATGGCACGTTGTCTAAGTTATTTTAATCAAAATAATACCAATGAAGTTACTGTACTAGTTGCTACGTCTGGTGATACTGGAGCCGCAGTAGCTCATGGTTTTTTAGATGTGAAAGGTGTTAATGTTGTGATATTATACCCAAGTGGAAAAGTGAGCGATATTCAAGAAAAACAATTAACAACTCTTGGAAATAATATTAGTGCTTTAGAAGTTATGGGAACGTTCGATGATTGTCAGGCAATGGTTAAAACCGCTTTTTTGGATAAAAACATTACCGATAAAAAACAATTAACCTCAGCAAATTCAATAAATGTAGCTCGTTGGTTACCTCAATTGTTCTACTTTATGTTTGCTTATAAAAAATTACATTATAAATATGAAGATATTGTTTTTTCTGTACCGAGCGGCAATTTCGGAAATTTGTGTGCTGGTATGATGGCACAACAATTAGGCTTACCAATTAAGCACTTTATAGCGTCCAATAATAAAAATAATGTAGTTGCAGAGTATTTACAAACACAGCTATATAGCCCCAAACCTTCTGTGGAAACTATAAGTAATGCTATGGATGTAGGAAATCCAAGCAATTTTATTCGCATTCAAGAAATTTATAAAAATAAATTCGAAATCTTGAAAGATAACATGTCTGCTTATAGTTTTTCTGATTATGAAACTAAGGCTGCTATGTTAGAAATTTATGAAAAATATAATTATGTTGCAGATCCGCATGGAGCAGTTGGTTATTTAGGATGTAAAGCTTATTTAGAAAAGAATCCAAATGCAAATTGTGTCTTTTTGGAAACGGCACATCCTGCAAAATTTTTAGATATAGTTGAAGATGTTATAAAAAAGGAACAAGCTTTACCAAAACAAATTCAATCTGTAATTAAGAAAAACAAAGTAGTAACTAGAATTTCAAATTATGAAGACCTAAAAGAATATTTATTAAAATAGACTTCTTGAGTTAATGTTTAATAAAGCATTGTTTATATTGATGATAACTAATAGTTTCAATTAAACTAATTGTTAAAAATACTCCTCATAAGTTTCTTTCATCATTTCTAAAAAGACTTCTTCAGGTTGAGCCCCTGAAATTGCTTTTTTATTATTGAACACAAAAAAAGGAACTCCAGAAATGCCTAACTCTTTTGCTAGTTTCTGATCTTCCGATACACTATTAGTCAGTGCTTCGTTTGATAGCTTACTTAACAAATCATTAGCTTCAAAGCCTAATGAGACTCCAATGCTTAATAGAGTACTAGTATTGTCAATGTTTTTGCCATCAGTAAAATAGGCTTTTAATAAAAGTTCTTTTGCTTCATTTTGTTTATTAATTGTCTTAGCAAGATGAACCAATTTATGTGCATTAAAAGAGTTTGCAACGACAATATCATTTAAATTAAAACTAATACCTACTTCTTTAGCCATATTCGCTGCTTTAGAAAATAAATCGGTCATTTGTTTTTTATTTGCCCCTTTACTCACATAATAATCAATAGTATGAATATCTGTGTTTGTTTTTAAATTAGGGTCTAATTCAAAACTTTTCCAATCAACAACAATCTTTTCTTTGAATGCAAATTGTGAAATGGCATTTTCTAACCTTCTTTTTGCTATGTAACAAAAGGGACATCTAATATCTGACCAAACGGTAATTGTCATATTCTATCTATTTAGTTGTTTTCTATTGTTAATGCACCAGAAGGACATTTAGAAACTTGTTTTATTATTTCTTCTTTAGACGCATTTTTTGTGTTAATCCAAGGTGTTTCATTTGGTTTGTAAACATCTGGTAAAAGTTTTACACAAAACCCCGTATGGGTGCACTTAGACATGTTCCAAACTATAGTGATATCGTCTTTTTTAAATTTTTCCATTCTATATATTTTTTATTCTATAATTGTTTTTAGACGGATTGAATTATCTTAGGGACTCATATTATGAGTCCCCATGATAATTAGATTATGTTTTACAAAATATTTAAAGTGGCAACCATTTTTACTTTGTTTGCCATTGTAGCATAATTAGGGGAAAATTGGATTACTTCATTAGCAGCTTCTTGGTACTGTGCATTTGTTCCATTACCTTTTACAGTAAATGCGTATTCAATAGTGTCAAACCCTACAGGAGCGCTTTCATTGATTCCTAGGAAACCTTGAAGATCTAATCCCGATTTAATATCTAAGGTAACAGCTTCTAACTCGATGCCTTTAATAGAACACATTGCAACAAAAGTAACCATCATACAACCAGAAAGACCACCTAATACATAATCTTGAGGTGTTGGAGCAGAATGTGCTCCTAATAATTGTTCTGGTTCATCTATAGTGAATGAAAAATCATGAGGAATAGTTTCGTCTCCTAATGTTAGGTTGTTTGTTTTTACACCCACTTTAGTTCCTCCCATCCAAGTAGCTTTAATTCCACCATTATACATGCCATTTTTTGCATCTTTTTCTACGGTATTTTTGTAAGCTCCTAATGCTTCTAAGTTTAATCCGTTAATCATAATAATTTTTATTTTTAGTTTAAATAACCATTTTCAATTAATTGTTTTTGTACTTCCATGTAAGTATCTGCATATAGTTTATCTATATCTTCTATAGGCATAAACGCATCAGAAAATCCTGGTTTTTCTGGATCAATCATTAATTTTATAGATTGGATAAAATGTCTTATTAATTCTTTAGGGTTTTCATTTCCTACAGAAATTCTCATGGTAGTTTTGTGAATTCCAGACTTCAGCAATGCTTCCTGATTCAGCTCTGAGTGAGATGTAAATGCTGGACATAACAGTGTTGTGTTGATTTGACCAAGACTAACTTGAAAGCCAAAAGCTGGTGCTAAAGTATCAAAGAACTTTTTGAAAGCAGTATCACTTACTCCTGATTTTTCAAAGTTAATAGTGAATAATGGTGCAGCTAATTGATATTTACTAACTTTCTTCATAATAGCGTGGTTAGGATTATCCTCTAACGCATTGCATATTACCGACATTTCTGGATTGGAGTTAAAGAATTTAGCTAAAACTAGTGTGTTTACACATTTTTGAGTCATTCTCAAGTTCATGGTTTTCATACCAGATAAGATTTCAAATGCGGCATCTGCATTTAAGAAAGCACCTTTAATGTAGTACACATTCCAGAATAAAGATTCATCCCAATTAACACCGTCAATCTTTTCTCCTTTTGGAACAAACATTAAGCTGTTCTTTCCTATTATCCCTCCTGCAATTGCATTACCCGAACCTGTAATATCTTTTGTGTAACTATGGAATAAATAATCTGGTCTGCAATCTTCATCTTCATGCTGTAGTGGTTTAATTAAAAACGGAGTAGCCACAGTACCATCTAGCATAACTATAGAGCCATTTTGTTTTGCATATTTGCAAATAGCAGGAACGTCTAACATGTAGCCGTGTGGGTTGCAAGGAGATTCTATATAGACATGTATTTTTTTACCATTTGCTAATTGATCTTTGTAATCAATTTTAGCTTGATCCATTACAGGTTTAAAGTCTTCTAATGTATATCCATCAAACCAAATTACTTGAATAGCCATCTTGTTCTTCTTTGCAAAAAAATCTTCGATAAGCTGGAATGCACCACCATAAATATTTCTAGAAACAATCATGATGTCTTGGTAGCGAAGCACATTACATAATAAAGCATCAATTGCAGCCATACCACTATTAAAGTTCCAAGCAGTATATTCACTGGCATATTTTCCAGCTTCTAAGTGCACTAAATGATTGCCTAGTGCCATAGACGTTGGGTTCAATGATCTTGAATAGATATGATGTATAGATTCTTTACCATTAAAGGCATCATCAATCCATTCAGTACATGAATAATCATATGTAGAAGTGCGTGCAATTACAGGTGTTGCAGAAAACAATGCAGCTATATTGTTAAATAACGGCATTGGTCCTTTAGCATTTAAAGTAGCATCAGACTGTTCTAAAGATTGATAAGTTTGTTTTAAGGGAGCTTGAAGTGTTTCAAGAACTTTAGCAATTTGAAAAGACATGAAACGTTTTGCATTAAAATAGGCAACTTTTTCACTAGGATCTAATTTGCTAACAGTATCATTAGTTATTTCTTTTAATTTAGAAATGTCTGATTGTGCAGTATAGATGTCTATAGTTGCTTTTTTTAAGGTTTCTCCATAAGCGCTGTTAGGGTCAATTTCGAAATAGGCTAATTGCTCTGTAGCTAACTCTTCTATAGTAGTACAAACAGTAGAGTTTCTTTTTGGGGATAAAATTTTTGTGTTGTTGATATTGCTCATTTTTAGTTAATTATTTAAGATTGAAACAGATTATTTTAGGGGTACTCATTTCTTGCATTGCAGACTTAACACCTTCACGTCCAATTCCGCTTTGCTTAATGCCTCCAAAAGGCATCATGTCTATACGATAATCAGAAGAATCATTTATCATCACACCACCACACTGTAGTTCGGTAATAGCTTTAAATGCCACTTCTATAGTATTTGTGAAAATTCCAGCATGCAATCCATATGGAGAGTCATTACTTGCTGCAATACCTTCTTCTAATGTTTTAATTTTTGACAGTGTAGCTACTGGTCCAAAGATTTCCTTTTTCCCATTTAGTGGATTATTAAAATCACCTTCTAAAATGGTAGGTTCAAAAACATTTTCTATTCTGTTACCACCATGTAAAACAGTATAGCCCGATGTTTTAAGTTCTTCTATTGATTTTTCGATTTCTTTTATAGCATAATTGGATATGATTGGCCCTATGTCTGTAGTCTCATCTTCAGGATTGCCAATTTTTACTTTTTGTGCATATTCAATTAGTTTATTTTTAAAAGTGTCATATATGTCTTCATGAACATACATTCTTTTTACACCAACACAATTCTGACCCGCTGCCCAAATAATGGCACCTAAACAATTTTTAGCAACCTCATCAATATCAATATCATTCATTACAATTACAGGAGAACTAGATCCTAATTCCATTGCTAATTTTTTAACACCAATAATTTTTGTTATTTCTTCTCCAGATTTAGTACCTCCAGTAAAGCTCACCATATTTATTCTTGGGTCAGAAATTAAAGTGTTACCAAAATCAATACTAGGACCAGTAAGAATGTTTAGAACATGAAAAGGCAATCCTGCCTCCAGGAATAATTCTCCTAATTTTATGGCCGAAATTGGAGTGAAGTTTGATGGTTTTAAAATTACTGCATTTCCTGCGGCTATCGCAGGGCCTATTTTATGAGCAACCAAGTTTAAAGGATCATTGAAAGGAGTTATTGCTGTTATAATTCCTATTGGGTTATTTACATAGTAACCTGTTCTTTTTTCAGATCCTTCAAAGGCACTAAAAGGAACAGTTTCTCCATTATTTCTTTTTGCTTCCTCAGCACAAAGTGTTAACGTATTGATGCATCTGGCTACCTCTTTTCTCGATTCCTTAATAGTCTTCACGCCTTCTGAAACTATAGTTTTTGCAAACTCATCTTTTCTTTCTCTCAACAAAAAAGCTACTTTTGCTAATATTTCACTACGAGTGTGTGGAGATAATTTCCTAGAAATTTCTTTACCTTTTTCAGCCGAAATTAAGGCCTCTTCAATATGGTCTTCAGTAGCACAAGCTCCATAATAAATTGTTCTACCTGTATAAGGGTTTTGTACAGGGAATTTCTTCTGAGTTTCTACCCATTTTTCACCAATTAGCATTTTCATAGTGCTAATCTTATCTAATGTTTCAATCATTTTTTAAAAATTTTTAATTATAGAAAGCACATCTGAAAAGACAGAATATCCTGTTTCTAATCTTCCTGCTCCTGGTCCTGTTATCATTACTTTTCCTAAATATTTTGTTGTAATTTCAATAGCATTGGTAACCCCACCTACATTAGAAAGAGCATCAGACATTGATAATGCTTCTGGTTGAACTTTTCCAGTTATAGTGTTTCCAGATTTTTTTAAACTTCCTATCAAACGAATGTTTTTTCCGTCTTTTTTGGCAGTATCTAACTCTTCTTTTGAAATAGTATCTATCCCAATTGTTGGAATGTTATCTAGTCCTAAATCAATACCAAAAATTTTGTGTGAAAGAATGGCAACTTTTCCTCTGGCATCATAACCCTTTACATCATTAGTAGGGTCTGCTTCTGCATATCCTTTTTCTTGTGCAACACTTAGCGCACTTTCAAAAGAATCACCTTCAGACATTTTTGAAAGGATATAATTACTAGTGCCGTTAAGAATGCCTCTAATTTCAAGAATTTCATCACCAGACAAACATTCATCTATAAGAGAAAATGTAGGAGTGCCACTCAAAACTGTCCCTTCATAGCGAAAAGCTACTTTATTGTCTTGTGCTATTTTGTTCAACTCTGTAAAGCGCAAAGCCACTGGTCCTTTATTGGTGGTAACAACATGCTTTCCATTAGAAAGTGCATTTTTAATAAAAGTGAATGCAGGATCCCCTGTTTTATAATCACTATAGGTTGCTTCTACTATTAAATCTACATCGGTTAAAGACGCTATAGTTACATCGTCAGCTAAGCTGCCATCACTAATCTTTTGATTGTTATTTAATTTGTTGAGAAGCTCTTTTAAATTGATACCATTAGAATTATAAATATTTCCTTTTTGTATATCTTTTATCGCTATAATCTTTATTGCTTTTCCATATTTTTCTTTTATCCAATTGTTTTTTTCGTCTAAGATTTCTATGAATCCTTGAGTGACTGTGCCTAAACCTATTATTCCTATATTCATTGATATTTAATTTTTAGTTTCTGAACAAAATTCAGTATTTTTGCATTAAGTCAAAATTTATTTTACTTTTAATTTGTATTAAATGAAAATAATTCTAAAAACAAATGAGTTATGAAATTAGATCAGAATGATATTCAAATTTTGAGATTATTACAGAATAATGCACGGCTATCTAATAAAGAACTAGCTGCCGAATTAAACATTGCACCCTCTACATGTCATGAAAGATTGAAAAAGTTATCTAAAGAGAGCTATTTTGAAGCATTCAACGCAAGTTTAAATTTGAAAAAATTAGGAATCAACATAGAAGTATTAGTAGCGGTACGTTTAAACAGACACGAAAGAGAGATAGTAAATTCATTCATTAAAAAAATAAAATCTTTAGAAGGAATAATTAGGTTTTATCATCTTGCTGGCGACACCGATTTTATGCTTCATCTTGCGGTTGAAAATTCTAATAGTTTAAGATCTTTTATAATGGATGAATTGGCTAATTTTAGCTATATAGATCATATAGAGTCTTCAATAATCTATCATAATGAATGTTTACATAATTTATCTTTTAAGAATGTGTTACTGTAAAACGCTATTGCGCTTTGTGCTTGAAAATTAAATGATTAATTGAGAAAAAGAGATGAGCTAGGCTTTTGTTTTCAAAAAAATAATATGGAATTAAGTAGCCTAAAAGAGAATAGATTTAGCAGAATTTCACCAAACAGTACCATGTTTGACAAAGATTATATAATAACGTGAGTTCGAGGTAAATTAATTGGTTTTCTTCCGTCACATCAAGTGTTTTCAATACAGCTTGCAGAATTGAAAATGTATCGAGATGTTATAAATATCCTATTCATTAGTTTTCGATACATTTTTTACTCCATTTTATTACGTAAAAAACATTCAACAGACGAAAAACTTTATTTATACTTAATTTAAAATTTTAATATCGAACTCACGTTAATAATATTTCCTTGAATTTAGGAGCTGTTAGGCTGTTTTTGTTAAAGAATTTGAAAATCAAGAAGAAACTTTATAATCATTCACAAGGCTTATCCTTAATATAAGTATTAAAGATATGCGCACTCACTTCTTTTAAAGATTTCTTGGTTTCGGGGTGTAGTGCTAGCTTATTAAAAAACTCCATTTCTCCTGTGAGAGATTTTCCATACCATAAACAAGCATTTCCGTTTTTATCTTTAAAAGAAAGTGTATCGCAAGGGTTAATCTTCTTAAAATCTGCAATAAAAGAATCTTCCTCCTTAGCACTGATATAGCGATCGCCACTTTCATTTGGAACATCACAATCTACTACTTCATAGTGATCGTTTACCCATTCCATACATTCTTCACCTTTCATAAAATAATGCACACCTAAAAAAAGTATTGCCATAATAACACAACCAGACGCAATTTTTAGTCCATTTGTTTTAAACCAAATGGTTTTTTTGTCTTCAGTTGGTGTTTTAGGTAGTACTTCAGGTATTGGGTTTTCTATGCCTCCATTAATGGGCTCACTTTGTCCACTAGTTAAGGCTTTTTCTTTAATATAGGATTTAGAGAATTTATTATATGGTCTATTTTGAAAATCTACAAACAGTGCAGCCAAATCTAGTCCATTTATGTTTTTAAGTTCAGATTTTCCTTTTAAAAATTTACCTAGAGATTTTAATTTATTTAATCTTTTATCATCATTGAGCTCGTGAGCCGTTTTAATGGTAAAATCAAAACCAAAGTATAATCTAAAGCTGGTTAAGTCGTCTTTATTACTATTTTCTTTAAAAACTAAAATACATAAATCTCTTAAGTTCGCAGCAGTTGGATTTAATAAAAAGTTGTTATGAATTCCATTTTTTTGGATTTCATATTGTTTTCTGATGCTTTTTCTATACTCATTTAAGTAATCTTTTTCCATATTTCATTTCAGATTTATCGGATTATTTCAGATTTTATCGGACTTATCTAGAATTTTTGGAACTCTCGGAATTCCGTATAAACACTGCCAAAAAATTGACAAATATTTGCATCAGAATTAGTTCTCGTTCTACTTCGCGATTAGAACAAATGTACAAAACTACTTCTAAACAAAGTGATGCTAAACAGATTAGAATTTTTATCTGGGAAGTATAAACAAGACTTTTCTGTTCTAGCTCACTTCACTTCCCAAAAGCAAATTTTTAACGGCAATAGCTAAATCAAAAAATCGAGAAAATCTCGAACAGCTATTCCTATGTCCAATTTTTAATAGTAAAAATTATGAAAACCATATATTTATTTATAGCAGTTATTTTATTTTCAGTAGGCTTTACATCGTGTACAGCAGAAGATATTTCAGAAAATGTAGCAACCAATCAACAAGCTAATGATACTGGTGGGCAAAATGGAACTTTACCGCCTCCACCACCACCTTCTTATCCATAATTTTTTTATAGTAATATAAATTAATTTAATAACTTCGGGAAATGAAATTCATCAAGAAACATTTCCCGATTTTATTTTTTCTATTTGCTTGCATCTCTTGTCAAAATAATGTAGATACTGCTAAAGGCTCTTCATTAGAAATTTATGAAAATTTATTAGAAAAGGCTAGGGAAAAAGATTCAATCAAACAATTAGATAGCGCATTCTACTTTTTTAATAAGGCAAAACTTATTTGTAAGAATAATGAAAAGGAAAAAAAGGTTTATGCGTTATTAGGAATGGCAGAAATTCAAAACACAAGGTCCGATTTTGTTGGATTAGAAGAGACAGCCACCGATGCTCTGTCAATCCTAGATGAAACAATGTATAAATCTAATTTATATAATCTTTTAGGAATTGCTTATCAAGAACAATTTAATTATGATAACGCTCTTCTATATTATGATAAAACTTTAAATTTGACCAATGACGAATTATACAAATGCATAATAAAAAATAATATTGCAGTTGTATATATAGAACAAAAAAGAAATAAGGAAGCTATTGAAATTTTAACTCCTATACTTAATAATACTATTTTACAAGCAGAAAATATCTCTTATTATGCAAAAATAATAGACAATCTGGGTTTTGCTTATTTTAAAAACAATCAAAAAGAAAAAGGATATAGTTATCTTGAAGAATCATTACGAATACGAGATAGTATTGGTAACGATTATGAAAAGATAGCTTCTTTAGTTCATTTGTCTAGATTTCATAAAGAGGAAAATCCAATTTTAGCCAAAGAGTTTGCAGAAAAAGCGTTGTTATCGGCTACTAATGTAAATAGTCCTGATGATAAGCTAGAAGCACTGAGTTTGTTGACAGATTTAAGTAATCCTTCCGAGTCAAAAGGATATTTTAAAGACTATATTAGAATTAACGACAGTATTACTACAGTTAGACAAACAGCAAAAAATCAGTTTGCAAATATAAAATACGAATCAAGTAATGCTATTAAAGATGCTGAGAATGAGAGAAGTCAAAAAATAATCTATTTACTACTCTTTGTAGTTTCTGTATTATCGGGTGTTTTTATATTCTATTTTATTAGAAAAAAGAACAAAGAAAAAATACAAAAAACGGCCTATGAAACCGAAACCAGAATTTCAAAAAGGCTGCACGATGAGTTAGCTAATGATGTTTTTAACACCATGATGTATCTTGAAACACAAGATTTTGTAGAACAAACAAGAAAAGAAAAAGTCTTAGGTAATTTAGAAAACATCTATGAAAAAGCCCGAAATATATCTAAACAAACCAGCGGTGTAAAAACAGGAAAAGATTTTGGTAATCTATTAAATGAAATGCTAACGAGCTATAAATCAGATGAAGTAAATATCATTAAAAAAGGGAATAATGAGATTAATTGGGAGTCAATAAGTGCAGAAAAGCAAATTGAAATACATCGTGTTTTGCAAGAATTATTA
Organism: Flavobacterium sp. KY-23415; assembly: GCF_055384985.1. Taxonomy (NCBI): domain Bacteria; kingdom Pseudomonadati; phylum Bacteroidota; class Flavobacteriia; order Flavobacteriales; family Flavobacteriaceae; genus Flavobacterium; species Flavobacterium sp. KY-23415. The sequence continues at coordinate 2,400,829 of NZ_AP044001.1, forward strand.
GTAAACATGAAAAAACACAGTAAAGCAACACTTGTATTTGTAATGTTTGAAAATCTAGAAAAAAGCATACGTATAAAGTACTCCGATAACGGAATTGGATTCGACATAGAAAAAATTTCTAAAAATGGATTGCGCAATATGGAAAACCGCATGAATAGTATTAAAGGAAGCATTACATTTGAATCTGAAAAGAATAGAGGAGTAAAAATTAATATGGAATTCCCCAAATAATATAAAGTATGATGTTTTCAAAAGTAATTATTGCCGAGGATATTGATGGATTAAATTTAGCAGTGGTGCAAGCGTTAAAAGATTTGAATATTCCTGAAGAGCAAATAGAGTATTCAAAATATTGTGATGATGCTTTCCTAAAAATGAGAAAAGCGGTTCAAGATGAAGTACCTTATGATTTGTTAATAACCGACCTTTCCTTTATGGAAGATTACCGACAAAAGGATTTAAAACTTCAATCGGGAGAAGAGCTAATAGCAGCTGTTAGAACATTGCAGCCCAATATAAAAATCATTGTTTTTTCTATAGAAGACAAACCCTATCGCATTAAATCGCTTTTCGTAGAACATGGAATTAATGGCTTCGTCATGAAAGGCAGAAACAGCATTCCAGAATTAAAAAATGCCATTGAAAAAGTTTTCACAACAGAAGAAAAATACATTTCGCCCAATATTGAACACGTTTTTCAAGACAGAACAGTTAGTGAAATAGACGATTATGATTTAGAAATCATCAAATACCTTTCATTAGGACTAACCCAAGATGAAATTGAAACGAAGTTTAAAGAATTAAACATTTCACCCAGTAGCAAAAGCGCTATAGAGAAACGAATTGGTAAACTAAAAATTAGTTTTAAAGCCAATAACAATGTGCATTTAATAGCCATTGCAAAAGATTTAGGACTAATATAAACCAATATTAAAATTATTTTCATCAAAGACCCAACAGCTTCCCAAAGCTTGTTGGGTCTTTTTTTGCATCAAACTGAAAATAATTTATTTGAGTACGGATTCCCGCAAGGAATTGATTTTTAAGGGTTATAATTTTGGGGTATTAATAATTTTAAAAAAATAAAATCATGAATGACAAATGGGAGTTTTACAAGGATGCATCTGGTGAATGGAGATGGAGAAGGATTGCAATTAATGGAAGAATAGTTGGAGCATCTTCACAAGGTTATGTGAATAAGTTGGATTGTATTAATAATGCAATAAGAAATGGATATAATGAATAGTAATATAGAATATAAAGTAATACCCTTTGTGGCATCAATTGATTCAAAAAAAGGAACATCAAATCATGTTGCACAACAATTAGAAGATTTAATTAAAAATTATTCTAATCAAGGTTGGAAATATGAACGATTAGAAAGTGTAACCACATTTGTGCAACCAGATAACGGTTGTTTCGGAATTGTTGGTGCAAAACCAGGATATACAACAACGAGACAAATGGTAGTTTTTTCAAAATAAGTATGAAGTATATAATTCTTTTATTAATTCGATCGTATTGGTTTTTAAAACCAAAGTATAGAAAACCAAGATGCATTTTCAAAAAATCATGTTCACATTATGTATTTGAAATTACTAAAGAGAAAGGATTTCTAAAAGGATTAAAAGCTTTAAACTTTAGATATAAAAATTGCAGATATGGTTATGAGTTTTTTAAAAATCCAGTGACAGGTGAAAAAGAAATAATTCTCTTAAATGGAGAGATAATTCCAAACTACGAAATTGCTGAAAGATTAATAATGGAATAATTGAATCTTGGGTCTTTAGATAAAGGAAGAATTATCATAATATCAATTTCTCTTTGAAACTCAACAGTTTCCCAAAGCTTGCTGGGTCTTTTTTTACATCAAACTGAAAATAATTTATTTGAGTACGGATTCCCGCAAGGAATTGATTTTTAAGGGTTATAAATTTGAAAATAAATAATTCAAATAATATGGAACTAAACACACAACTTAAAGCTTTGGCAGATAAAATCGTAATGTTAAAGGATAAAATAGAAACAGAAGAATCCACCAAACATGCTTTTGTATTGCCTTTCATTAATCTTTTGGGCTATGATACTTTTAATCCAACCGAAGTAGTACCCGAATTTACTGCCGATATTGGATTAAAAAAAGGAGAGAAAGTAGACTATGCCATTTTCGAAAACAATGAACCAATTCTAATTATAGAATGTAAGAACTGGAAAGAAAATTTAAGCATTCACAACTCGCAATTGTTGCGTTATTTTCATGTGACAAAAACACGTTTTGCTTTACTCACTAACGGAATTCAATATCAGTTTTTTACCGATTTAGATGAGAAAAACAAAATGGATCAAAAGCCTTTTTTAGAATTCGATATTACAAGCATTAAAGAAAATACAATAAACGAAATTGCAAAATTTCATAAGTCAAACTTCGACGTTAATAATATTGTTAATAATGCAAGTTCCTTAAAATATACCAAAGAGATAAAGAAACTTATTCAAGAGGAAATTAATACACCTTCTAATGAATTTGTACGCATGTTTGCTAACAAAGTATATTCTGGTAGATTAACCGAAAAAGTAATAGAAGAATTTAAAGAATTAGTACAAAAAGGATGCAATCAGTTCATCAGCGAAAAAGTAAACGATCGATTGAATGCTGCACTAGATAAAGAAGCTGAAAAACAATTAGAAGATCAAATTGAAGAAGTTGTAGAAAGTACAAAAATAGAAACTACAGAAGAAGAGCTAGAAGCCTATAAAATTGTAGTAGCAATTCTAAGACGAAAAATTCCGAAAAGTAGAATCGTTCATAGAGATACTCAATCGTATTTCGGAATCCTACTAGACGATAATAATAGAAAACCTTTATGCAGATTGCATTTAAATGGAAGTAAAAAATATTTAGGTGTTTTTGACGATAAGAAAAACGAGACCAAGTTACCTATTGAAACCATCGATGATATTTATCAATTTGAAACCGAACTACTAGAAACAGTTGGTTTTTATGAAGGAGTAAATCAGATATAAATATCAATATACAAATGGACTACTGATTATATGTTTAAATTTTACATTGAAAACATAAAAAAAAAACAACTATATAACCAAACACATGACAAAAAAACTACTCCTTATAGCATTATACATTTTCATTTCTTGTAAAGAAACCAGTCAACCACCACCAGTACAAAAACAAGAAAACAAAGTAGAAAACTTCTATAATGAAGTGCTAGAAATTACACCCGATGATAGGAAAGAAATAGACAATGAAGAAAGACGAACCTATCATGTTGACGAACAATACAAGTATGAATATCGCACAGGGTATCCCGATCATTACGAATACAACTATGATATAGTGGGTTTCGATAGTCTAAATAACGAAGTAACCGGCAATGTGAATACCTGTGGGAAATTTGGAGCTGGAATAATTAGAGACAAAAATGGTAATGAAAAAGACATTCAAGTAGAGTGGTATGACTATGGGAAAATGAAAGGAAAAGATACAGACGGCATGCGATATGAACTAAAAGCAGAATAATATGAAAACAATACTGATATTTTTAACAGTAATATTTTTAACCTCCTTCTCAACACTAGAAGATGAGGACGTATATTTGTGCGGTACAGAAGGAGCCAAGAAATACCATTTGAGTAAATCCTGCCGAGGCTTGTCGGGTTGCAAACACGAAATAACCAAAAAGAAACTTTCAGAAGCAAAAGAATTAGGATTAAAACTTTGCGCTTGGGAAGATTAAAGTATATTTGAAACATGTTTTATAAGCAAAAAATAACCACATTCTTTTTCTTTCTACTATGTTTCTTTTCCTTCTCGCAAGTAAAAATTTGCTCTTGGAATATAGAAAACCTTGGCATGTCTAAAACAGAAGAAGATATTGCCTATATGGCGAATGTTTTAAAAGAATTTGATGTAGTTGCCATACAAGAAGTAGTAGTAAGCGGAGCAGGAGCAAAAGCAGTAGCTTCGTTAGTAGATGAGCTCAATAGAAAAGGTACAAAATGGGACTATGTAATTAGCAATCCAACATCTGGGAGTGCCTATAAAGCCGAGCGTTATGCTTTTTTATGGCAACCCAAACGCATTAAAAAAATAGGAGAAGCATGGTTAGACACAAACTATGTTGAAGAAATAGAAAGAGAACCCTATTTAGCTACATTTAAATATCAAGAGAAAGAATTTACATTGGTGAATTTTCATGCCAAGACAAAGAAAATGCAACCCGAAACGGAGATTAAATATTTTAAGTTTTTCCCAACCCTATATCCAGATAAAGACCTTGTTTTTATTGGCGATTTTAATTGCCCACAATCGCATACTGTGTTTTTCCCTTTAAAAAAAATGGGCTATCAATCAGCGTTTCAAAACCAAAAAACATCTTTAAAAAAAGCGTGTAAAAATGGAAAATGTTTAGCTTCTGAGTTTGATAATATTTTCTATAATGCAAAGAAAATTAAAGTTTTAAACCCCAGAGTGATTCATTTTTATAAAGATTTTGAAACCTTGCACGAAGCACGGAATATTTCAGACCATGTGCCTATTGCAGTAGAATTGAGTTGGGAATTGTAAAGTGTTTTTAAGATAATAAAGTATAGTATTTGCGCAATTAATATAAGCGGTTCATTTTATAACTAAAAAGGGTGTAATTACAGTCTCAGAGGTTTTATTTTATAACTAAAAAGGGTGTAATTACAGTCTCAGAGGTTCATTTTATAACTAAAAAGGGTTTAATTATAGTCTCAGAGGTTCATTCTATAATTAAAAAGGGTGTAATTATAGTCTCAGAGGTTCATTTTATAACTAAAAAGGGTGTAATTACAGTCTCAGAGGTTCATTTTATAACTAAAAAGGGTTTAATTATAGTCTCAGAGGTTCATTCTATAATTAAAAAGGGTGTAATTACAGTCTCAGAGGTTCATTTTATAACTAAAAAGGGTGTAATTATAGCCTCAGAGGTTCATTCTATAATTAAAAAGAGTGTAATTATAGTCTAGGAAAGATTATTTGAAAAGAAATAAGGCTAAAAGAGTTGATGAGTAGTATTTTTATGCAAACATGTTTTTAAAATAAAAGTATATTTGTATAATGTGTTCGTTGCTATTAGATTTAGTAGTATTCATTTTTTAAAGCATCTCAACCAATACTAATCTTCCAATAGAAAAGAAGACTTAATTATGTTAGACCAATTATACATACAAAAATTCCACGAAGATAAGATAAAACAATACGGTTCAGAAAGTCCACAAAGTCTAGCTTGGTTTTCAGAAGAAGACCAATTAAAGCGCTTTGAAGTTTTAGCACAAATAGGCGATTTGAATACGAAATCCATCCTAGACATTGGTTGCGGTAATGGCGATTTGTGTTATTATTTATCCCAACATTTTACCAATTTTTCCTATCATGGTATCGATAGGATAGCCACTTTTTTAGACAATGCGATTGAAAAAAACAAAGACTTTCCTGATACAACATTTTATCTAGGCGATTTCATGCAAGGCACTTTACCAGTAGTCGATTATGTTTTAGTTTCGGGTTCACTTAATTATAAAAACAGCGACCCTGATTTTATTTTTAAAGCAATAACTCATTTGTATGCCCATTGCAACATAGCATTAGGTTTCAATCTATTAAGCAAAACAGTAAATCCTGATGGTATTTTAATGACGTATTTGACCAAAACCATCACCGATTTTTGTAAAACGCTTTCTGATACAGTTCATCTAAAAGAAAATTATGTTGAAGGGGATTTTACGGTGATGGTGTATAAGTAGAAATACATTTTTATACTTTTTATAAACTTGTTAGACAACTTTTTTGGTTTCCTGATGTCTCCACAAATCCAAAATCTTACTTTCCATTACTTTTCTTTTGAGCAACAGTAGTAGCAACCACTCTACTTTTATTCTCTTTCGATTTCTCTATTTTTCATACATACTTTTAAACCTTTCTAATTTTTCTTTAGTGGTTGTTTTAGGCTTAATCATTGCGTATATAACAATTGGCCTAAAAAACGTTCTAATTATTTTTAGTTTTGTTATGGGCTAGTTCTTTTACACAAGCCACAACTTAAATACACTTACGTAATTAAATAAGCCAACTACGTTAACCTGAATGCTGATATATCTGAAATGGTTATGAGGTATTGTCCATATAATGATTGTCACTAATTTTTTGAGTAAGTCGAAATGGACATTAAGTATTGTTCTGCTGCATATACAATTGATTGGTTCATGGAAAAGGCCATATGTTTCTCAGTTTCATAAAACCATAATTTTTGGATCCGGTCTTCAATATTCATATAAGCTTCTGTTGCGATTTCTTTACCAATGTTGGCATTTTTAAAAATGTCATTTTCCGTATTAACAGATTTAGAATACTTACTAAAATCTGAAACGCCACTATTTTCAGCGGCTTGGACTATTGTTGTTACAGCACAACTGATTGCTGAATTGGCCAACGTTACTTTTCCTTTATCAAAAAAGTCTTCAATATTTTCTTTTGATTCCGCATTTTGAATCTCGGTCTTTATCAAATTTAATTTTTGTTTTAAATCACCAAAGGCAGGTTCACTGGATAAAGGAGAGGGAGGCAAGGGAAATTTATTTAGCCAATTTGTTTGTTTTGAACGAACTTCTTCACGTGCTTTATCCTGTGGTCTTACTCTTAAAGTCATAGTATTTGTAAAAGCATCAGATTCTACCTGTTGTTCATGAAAACTTTGTCCTTTACCTGAACCTTGCATCATGAAATACCAACTTTCAGTTGTATTGTAAGATTTTATTATTTCAGCAAACTCTTTAGATGCATTATCTTCACTTTGCTCACTGGCCCTTGCAAGAACAGTTACAAGCTTTTCCTGTGTCTCGTGTCTTGCATCACCAGACTTAGGTGTTACCGTTTTTGCAATGTCTGCAAACTTCTTTTTGTCACCAAGAATAAGTCTGTTAATAATGTTCTGAAGTTGTTCATACACATCATCATTCCTGTTAAAATTTTCCAAAGTCACTGTATCATTTCCATCACTACTTTTGGCAACCACCGCTGCATAATGGTATCCCCAGATATTTTTCAATATTTCACGCTTCTTACCTGTCTTCAAATGATCAATCTGTTTGTCTTTATCACCTGCCAAGCTATAGGAAGCATAAGCCTCTCCAATTTTAGGTTTAGCAAATTGATTAATTCCGATTTTTTCAGCTTTTTTATCCAGCTGACCCTGACCTGCTTCAATGCCATATCGCTTTCCAGGTATTTCAAATTTATCACCTTCGATCATTTTTTTACGAATTTCCTTTTGGTCAATATTTTTTTTCGATTCCACCAGACCCTTTGCTAAACTTTCAATTTTTTGATCACCAGCGTCAGGGGTGGATCGTATATTAATTACGGTCTCTTCCTCGTCACCTTGTTTATTAAATACTGCCTCATGCTCACGGCTTCCTATTACCCCAGATGCCATTTCAATGCATATGTGAGATACCAGATTTGCAAATTCCTTTTCCTGGGATTTTTCTTCGGTTTGGTAAGCCATTGGTACAATTTTGTATAGGTCTTTATCGTTGGTAGTTAGTTTTAGACCTCCAGATTTCACCAGCATAACTTTACTTTTAGCTTTCCCAAGAACACTATTGGCATGATCAAAAATTTGGGCAATTGCATAAAATTCTTTGGCATGGGCAGAAGTCTTATTAATGGCCATAGTGCCGTCATCAGAAATTAGCAAGCCTTGTTTTTCATGAGATCTGGTAACTTTATGTTTAATGGAATATCCTTTTTTCCCTTTCTTCACTTCAGGATCTACAGATTGAGTTGTAAAGAAATATTCATCTTTACTTTCGTCACCTAATTGGTAATCCTTAGTATCTAAATCTTTGTATCGTTGTACAATGCCATCCTTTAATTCTTTAGTTTGAACTGGAACCATGGTATTTTCGTGAGCCCACTTCTGTTTATCAAAAGCTTTTTCCCCCATCACATCAGCTTCCTTTTCCAACCCCACATCATCATTCACATTGACCTTGCCTTTCATTTGCATAGTAGGTTTTACACGACCTTGTTTTTGTTGTACCACATGCCAAGCCTCGTGAGGTAAATGTTTTTCTTGCCCAGAAGCTATATGTATTTCAGAACCTTGTGCGTAAGCATGGGCATTTAACTGAGCAGGTTTGTCGGAATTGTAATGTACTTTAACATCATCCATAGCATGACCTGAAAGGTTTTCTATTCCCGATTTTAAGTTATCAGGTAATCCTGTGTTGTTTGCTTTTTTTTGTATAAGTCGATTATCACTCAGTACTTTTCCTTCTTTTCCAACAGTATTTGCTGCGGCTTGCACAGTACTTGTTTTATTTTCTAGGGTTTGTTGCTGTTCGTTCATAATGTGGTATTTTTAAAAGGAAACAAGTATTCTTTATTTTTTAACAATGGTGCTTCGTATAAATTTTCTCAACTCCAATCGGTTGCCATTAAAAATATCGAAATCGAAATTAGCATCTTGAAAAGAATAACTTTCAGACTGTTGCCATATTGTCCATTCGTTGTTCCATGCTGTAGGTATAGAACTAGGTTCTAGTTCTTTTGTGTAGGCGGCAACCCATAAAGGATATGCAGCAAATTCTTTGTTGTTGAGGTATTTGTTTCCTGTAGATTTGTTGGTATAGATCATAGGAATGCGTTTTGTTAATCTTTTTACTTCTTCTAGAAAAGTAAGTACATTTTTTTGAGCTGTTTCTAAATTTCCACAGTTGCCGTCCATACCGCTGTTTTCGATATCTAAAACTGGAGGAAGTTGTCCAACATCAAGGAAATGGTTTTCCATGATTACAGAAGCAAAATGTTGGGCTTGTTGTTTGGGATCGAGATCGCAATGATAAAAATGATAGGCTCCACGCACTACTTTTTTGTCTTTCAAAATGGTCCAATTATTGGCAAAATTGGGATCTATATTACTGATGCCTTCTGTAGCTTTACAAATAACAAAATAGAGCGAATCTTCTTTTTTATTTAGTGCACTAATTAAATCGCCTTGATAGTGTGAAATGTCTAACCCATAGGTTACTGTATCTTTTAGAATAAATCGAGAGTCTTTCTTTTTTGTTTTATTAGTATCTGTACTATCTTTTGATTTAGAAGGTGCAGTTGGTGTTATTTCTGAAATGAGAAAGGGTTTTATTTTTTCGGTATAGGCCCAATCGATTAGAAACCAAAGTGCCAAAGCTATTGTTAGATTTTTTAACATGGTTTAATTTTTTAGGAGTATGGTTTTGTTTTCTTTGTTAAATTCTCGTTTTATCCCTTTTAATATTTCTTGTTTTGATACAACAGAATCATTCCTGCCAATGGCTGATAATGCGCAGTATCGCAATACATTAATAATAGAACCACCTGCTAATTCATAGTCTTCGGCTATTTTGTAAACATCAATTTCTTCGGCTAATGTGCAAGTGCCAGAAAAAGCATTTTGCCACAATTGATAGCGTTCATCGGGCGAAGGCATCTTGAAATGAATAATCGCTTGAAATCTACGAGTAAAAGCTTCGTCCATATTGGCTTTTAAATTAGAAGCCAGAATAACGACACCAGGAAAATCTTCAATAAGTTGCAATAAATGTGCGGTTTGCTGGTTGGCATGTCGGTCATTAGAAGAATTGGCAGCAGTTCGTTTGCCAAATAAAGCATCGGCTTCATCAAAAAACAAAATCCATTCTTTATCGCAAGCAATATCAAATACTTTAGATAAATTTTTCTCGGTTTCTCCTATATATTTAGACACAATCATAGATAAATCAATTCGATAGACTTCCTTATTTGTTGCTTTTCCAAGTAGGGTAGCCGTTAATGATTTTCCAGTGCCAGGAGGGCCATAAAACAAAGCACGATAACCGGGTTTGATTTTACGATCTAATCCCCATTCGTTTAACAATGTATTTCCATGTTCTAACCAAATTAGTATTTCATTGACTTGCTCCATAATAACAGGGTCTAGCACAACATCTTCCCAGTTGAGGTTACTTGTTATTTTCTGAGCAGGGAAGGAAGCGCTTTGTGCAATACTGATTTTTTCATTGGTAACGAAATAATGAAACCAATTGTGATGCAAACTAAGGATGCCGTTTAATTTTGGGATAAAATTGTCGGTATCGGCTAATTGTAATATATCTTCTTTAATAAGTATGTTTTCTTTACTAAAAATCTTAAGCACTTCATTTCTTAGTTCTTGATGAGTCGCGGTAATAAGAAAAACTAAGGTTTGTCCTGTGGGGATGAATCCGCTATGACCTTTATCAATAACACCTCCAAACTCGGTAAATCCTCTGTCATACATTGCGTTTTTGCCAAAGAAAATGTCTAAGATTTCGGGTCTGAGATGTGGTGCTAAAGCAAGTGCAAGCGCTAAACGTTCATAGCGATTGAGTTGCCATTCGTTTACCAGTCTCGCATAGGTTGCATTTTCTGTTGTTACATCGGGTAACGGAATAGTATGCCAATCGTTTTCATGTCCTTCTTGCAATAGATAGCTGCAAATTACTTGTTGAATTACTTTTTCAAGCCAATTCAACTCTTCGTGAAGAACCGTTATGTTTGTTTTAGCTTCCATAATTTACAAAGAGTTTTTCAATATCGTCTAGCGTAGCATCTGTCCATTGAAAATAGAGTAATGCTGTGTTTGGATTGAGTTGATTGCCAGGTAAAAGATCTAAAATACTTATTTGATTGTTGTTAATTTGAGATAAATCATGTCCTTGATTTTGAGATAATTCATAGGAGTAGAATTTTTCCCACCATTGTTTTACTATAGAACGTTGATAGATAAGTTCATTAATAAAAACAGATAGTTTTTCATCTTGTTCTTTTAGTTTTTTGGCTTTAAAGAAACAAGGTTTTCGTTCTTCTTGTCTATGGTAAAAATCGATGTCTTTAGATTGAATTGTTTTTGAATTGGCATGCCCAAAAATGTCAATAAGCCCAAAATTTTCATTTTCATTAGCAATTTCCAGCTCGGCATTTTTAGCCCCAGCTATAGCTAAAGTCCAATCGGAAGTACTAGCAGTTTCGGTAATTAGATAAAGTTTTCTAAAGGAATAATTAATTTGCGTTAGTTTAATTATTAATTCATTTTGAATCTCTGTCCAATTTTTGATTTTTACAGCTTCGGGTTCATTAGCAGAAAAAAAGAAGCTACCACTAGACTCAAAGGCTAAAATTTGTTTACTGAATTCGAAAACACCGTCTATAGCATTATTCCCAGTTCCTCTTCCAGAATAAGGCTTTGTTACACCATCATTAAATTTCCATGAGTCTGGATTCAATTTAATATCATGTTCAAACACAACATTTTTAGTATCTATAATGTTGCCACTAAAAATGTTACCAAGTACTACCATTTCCCCATTAATGATGTGAAAGAAATCTCCAGGGAATAGTACTTTATTTAGAGGACTAGAAGGAATGTATCCATTGGTTTTAAAGTAGCAATTTCTATAAAATGTTCTATAAATACTATTCATAATCTTAATATTAATTTAAATGGAAATATTAGATTACAGTTTTTAATAATTAAGAACTGTAATCTAACTATATAATACTTCCTTCGTGTTTTATGAAGCCAATGCTGCTGCATTGGCTGCTGCTAAACCAGACTGTAATGATTTTAAATTAATCTGAGCTTTGTTCAAGTCAGCTGTTTTTAAATTTAACTGATTAAGGGTTTCTTCATACGCTTTTTGTGTTTTGCTAAGTCTGTCTGATGCAGTAGTATAGGCAGTTTTTAATAAGGTGTTTAAAGATATATTAGAGCCTTCGGTTTTGTCATCTGTCAACTTACTGAGAAGCTTTTGTGCTTGTATATTCTCTAAAGCAGCAGTATTTTCGGTATTTTTATTAGTAGAATGTGCTGTGTAGGTGGTGTTTAGTGCTACTAGTGTTAGTGCTACTGCATTGTTTGCGTTGGTTCCTGCATTGGTAACCATTGTAATTAATTGATCTGAAATGAGTGGGTTTTGTGCTTTTTTTCGAGTAACTAAACCTGCCAATTTATTAATCATTTCTGCTGTATAAATAAGTTTGTTAATAACATTAGTAGTATGTTTTGCTACTTCTTTTGTTTTATTATTTGCATGTACAACTTCATCAAAGGCAATCTTAGAATTAGTACTTAAATTTCTAGCATTATTCACTACGGAATTCATTAAGCTAACATTGTTTTTTGCTTGTGTTAGATTTGCATTTGCTTGTGTTAAAAAGTCGGTGTATGTGTTAAACTTGCTTGTTAAAGAATTTACTATAGCTTGCAATTGAGATACTTCGTCTGTTGCGTCTAACACTTGTAAGGTTAATGAATCTAATTTTCTTTTTTTATTTTCAGTAACTGCTTGCATTGGTACTTTTGTGGTTATTGTATTCATTTTGTCTATTATTTAATTGTTTCAGTTAAGGTTTTTTTTGAAATGTATTTAAAGGATTCTGTTTTTTCAAAATCAGATAATGAGTTTGAATATTGTTTTACGGAGCTAACAGCCCCATTTGCTATAGTTAGTATAACTGGAATATATTTATTATCTTCTATTAAAGGTGTTCCAAAATTATCGGTGGTGTTTTCTTGAATATCACAATTCCAAGTTTCTGCGTATATGTCTTCTTTTATTCTCTCTAATTCAGTTATTATATTTTTATCAATTTTTGATATTATGTTTAAAAAATCATCTATTTTTTCCTTTTCTATTTCCATCTTTAATACATCTAATATTGAATTAATTAATTTAGAATCTATTTTTAGGACAGTATCAGTTGTTTTTAATTTTTTTATAAGTTCTTCTATAATTTTGCTTAACTTCGAATCTAAATCTTTTTGTTCCTTAGTTTTTATTTCTATTTTAGCGAGTGTATAATTACCGTAAGTTACGCTTTCAGCAATAAGTTTATTAAAGAAAAAGACAGGTTTAATTTTTCTATATGAATTATTTTGATCTGATTTATTAGAATGATTTTTTATCTTTTCCTTTAAATTTTTTATTTGAATATTAAGTTCTTTAACTTGTTTTTCTAATACGTTCTTTTGAGTAATATCTTCAGTTGCAATTGTTTTTTCAGAATTACTAGTAGTCTCTTTTTTATTAGAATTTGTTTCTTTTTTAGAAGAAATTTGTATGTTAAGTTGGTTCAGTTTTTCATGTAAAATTTCTAATTGACTATTATACTTGCTAAGGCTTGTTTCAGAATTTTCTTCATTTTTTATTTCGTTTTCACAGAGACTTTGTAATTTTTGTAAATCAGCCTTATTGAACATGCCAGCAACTAAATTTGAGTTGTCTGGTAGAAAAATACAACGGTATTCAATATTCTGTTCCTCTTTCTTATTTAATTTGAATTCTAATTTTTGGTTTGTCAATTTTTTTGAGCTATTTTCTTCTTTATTTAAAGGACTAACTTTTATTGAATTATAATGTGGACTATTTAATTGATTTTTTAAAACGAATGAACTAGAAGCAGCTGTTAAAAAGTCTTCAAAATTATTTAACGCTTTTTTATAATTTAAGGTAAATTGTGCGAAAACAAATACTACATAATTTTCACCTAATTTTATGGGGTCTTGATTTGAGTCTAAGTAATTAGCAATTTCTATTTCAATCTCTATTTGTGTTGCGGTTTGATTGGTAGTAACAGGAATAGCTATTTTTGAATTGGTAATTAATCCTTCTGCCATTGATAGAGAAAAAGTGCTTTTTTCACTTTCTTTAACAACAAAAACATAATAATTTTCCACAGGGCTATTATAGTTTGATGAATCGGTTTCGTTGCTATAATTAAACGGATTTAAATAGGGTGAAAATTGTACCGTAAAACCAGTGTTACTCTTGTTTGTAACCTGTAAGTTTAAATTTAAATCTTTATTAGTAGCAATATAAGAGGCAATTGCAGCTGCATATTCAACATCTGTATCTATTAATGTACCTTCTGCCTTCTTTTGAGTGGTACAGGCTGTATCAAAAGTTGTACTATCAGATGCCATTAACGCAGTTGTGGCAGTTAATTGATTTGATAAAGTAGTTCCTAAATTTACAATTAAGTTATTTGTTTCAGTTGCATTGTTAGCAACAGAACTTAATGTAATTTCTGAAGTTAGGTATGAGGCTTCCATTGCTAATTGAGAAGTCATTTCAGCATTATAAGCCGTATCGTTCATTAATTGATTAACAGCAATAGCTTGTTCATATATTTGACTTCCATAATCGGCTGCATTTAAAATGCTAACAATACTACCCATGTCGCTGGCTAATTTTGTAATAGCATTGGTAGCAATTTGCACATTTGCAGCAGCCACTGCAGTGTTAGCAACAGATTGTGAGTTACTTTCTTTTCCTTGATTGGCTGTAGCTAATAGATTTGTAGAAAGGTCTTTATTTGCTACAGCTTCTTTACTAGAAAGTCCCTGACTATTGTAATTAATATTTGCTTGCTCTAATTTTTCTTGAGCAGTTATTTTTGCATCCTCAGCATAATAAAGTGTAAACATATTTGCATTGAGTGATGTTTGTGTGTTGTTCAATTTCAACTCTTGGGCTTGCAAGGATGCGACAACACTCGCATTTAGATTTTCATTGTAGGAACTCATAATTATTTAATTTTAATGTTTATATTATTTGTTAGTATTCTTAATTCTATTAATAAGGCCAGGTTACATATATTGGTTTTTCCATCCAAGAATATTTGATGATTGAGAAAGAAAATGGAGATTTATGAAGTAATAAATCATAGACTCTTTTTTCAACGGTTAGTTCCCAACGGTCTTCTTTTTCAATAAGTAGACCATCTCTAACGAGCCAGTTTCCTCTAAAACCCGGTATGGTGGTGTCTCCAACAGAAGTCCAATGTGAAATGGCAGCACTTATAAGTCCATTAATTAGTTTAATTTCTTCTTCTGTAATTGATATACTATCCATTATTGGTGTTGTGATCGATAGACCGCAGAGTACTTTGTTTAATGGTAACAAAGCTTCATCTGTTTTGGTTAATCCCGTAATAACATATTGTAAATAGTGTACTGCATTTAACTGAGAACTCTTGTTTTTAAATTGTTTGTCTTTTAGAAGTCCTAATCGTTCTATTAACATTTCTATGTAATTGTTTAACAATACAATGCCAGCATTTTTAACGGGTATTGCACTTGTGCTTTTTAGAGTAGAAGATGTATTTAGCATAATATTTTTTTGTTTGTTTATCTTTATGTTTTTCGTCTCTGTTGAAGTTTTATTGTTGGATTTTATTAATTGATTTAAACTAATATGCAAAGCAGGAGGAAGGCTATATCTTATTTTACTAAAGCCATCTATTATTTCTTTTGTAGGGATGTTTTTTTTCTGGCACAACTCCCATAATAATTCTTGCCAAATGCTATCGACAGTAAGAAATGACCAGTTGTTTTCTGTCCAAGCTAAGATTGTTTTTCTAAATAAAACCGTTTGAATTTCTTTTGGAGGAATACCTTTTATAACAAGTTGTGAAAAAGCGTTATACAATCGTTCAATATTATAAAGGTGTTGTATGTTTTTAGTATTATCTTTTATAACAGCTATAGTTTTTCTAAAATCGATCCAATCTTGCAATTGTAGTTTTTGCAGTTGTGGAATTTTATTTTGTTTATAGACCACAATAAAAGAAGTTGGGTTTTGTTCTAATGTTTCATGAAACAAATCGACTGCCGATATTTTTTCGGTAGTATGGAACCATTTGGGAACTTTTCTTTCTGTAATTAAAGAAATAAATAGCGCTTCTATTTGTCCATGTTCCTCACAGTATTTAATATTTTCATTACTATTTTTTAGAGGTGTTCCTAAAGAGCTTAATAACGTAGAATTATAGGCAATTAAAATTTTCTCTAAAGTGGGATTCATTTTTAGTGCGTTTGTGTTTATAGTGGCTATTATTTCACTAGAGTTTAATGCTTTTTCCTTTATTATTACATCCATCCAATGTGTTATAAATGATTTGACTATAGATGTGCTATTTTCATTTTGTTGAATAACTTTCCAAGTTGTTTTCCAAAATTCGAATTCAATGGTTGAGGTTGCTTTTATCGTTATGAAATGGTTTATGAATTCATGAAAAGACCTAAGTGTTTCCATAGCTTCGTATAGATTTGTGTTTTTATTATTCGAAATCCATAAACTGAAAAAATGCCAATCGAAATTTTTTTGTATTATATTTATACGACTATCGGTTAGGCTACAATTAGAAAGTATTCTTTGTATTTCTTGAGGGTTAATTTCAAGAGCTGCTTGCAACAAATCGTTTAATTTAAATTTGTGGTTGTTTACTGTAGTACTTAAAGTTTCGCTCTGTATCATTTTCTCAATCCATTCATATAATTTAAAGACAGGTATTGCTTGCCCGTTTAACAGAATCGTTGTAGGTTTTGTTATTGCAGGTGCAGTAATGTTTGTGTCTTTGCGAATAGCCTTTGGTTTAGTGTGTAGTAGTCTGGTTTTTATTTTTTCAAGATAGGTTGTAGAGGAAGGAATGTTTTGTATTTTTTCGTGTTGGAAAATCTCTGATACAAATTCATCAAATTGTGTTTTTTGGTTAGTAGTGGCTAATGCAAACAGATTTTCTAAAAGTGCTTCTATAAATTGAATAGCGGTATATTCAGGATGCAATAGCATAATTCTAATGCCTAGATTATAAATGTTCTGATATACGGTAAGGTTTAATTTTCTAAAATTAGGATTCTTGTTTAAATCTTTAATGGCACTTTTAAAGGTTTTTAGTAGTGCTATTTTTGTATTCTTTGTTCTTTTTATAAACAAGGCATCCATTTTTTTATTTAAAATATAAGGGAATAACAGCTTTAGAGACGACTTGTTTTTATAGTTTAATAGCGCATAAAAAGTTCTTTCTGTATGATGATGAATGTGATTAAGAATTGAATTTTGAACGCGTATAGATGTTGTTGAGTTGGTTTGATTTGTTTCTATTTGATATCGTAATTCGTCTATTAATTCAATAAAATTGAGATTGTTAAATGGGCTGTTTTTTTCGTGAACTTCTTCTTTTAAAATAGCGGTTAAGTTGGTATATATTTCTAAAGTAGCTATAGTTTTTGAAGAAGCAGGAACATTGCTATTGCTTAGTTTTTCTAATATGTTTTGTTTTAGTTCATTGTTTTTTTTACTTAATGCAGTAATTGTGAAGGTTAAGAATGTTTTATTATCGAAAGGAGAATTTTTATAATGAATTAGAAATTGAATTCCTATTTCCCATAATGAAGCACTGTCTAACTTTACATTCATTTCTTTGTAAAGCTTTTCAATGAAATAAATACTCTCTATGAGCATTTTTGATTGAACGGGTAAAACTGCATGAAAAATATGTTCAAGGGCTTCATTTTGTAAATCTTGAACAACAGGATTCCAAAAATGATTGGTACTACTCAAGGAGGAAAACAAATCGCGAAATCTATTTTTGTTTTCTTTTGAAAGTGCAATTACTAATTCGTTAAACTCTCTTTTTTTTACGTTGTCTTTTCGAAGTGAAACAGAATGAATTAACGCTGTTAGATTTTCCCAATGGTCGTTTTCCTGAAGTATTGTTTCGCTCGTTTTTTTCGTTTTAAAGAGTTCGTTTTCTTTGGTTAAAAGGTTTAATGTTAGAATAAAATCGGCTTTTGTACTAGCCGTTACATGAATTTGCTGTATGGCTAATTCAATCATGTTTAATAATTCAGAATAGGCAACATTGTAATGATTTGCCATTTGCTGAATACTACTTTTCATAAATGTAACCTTATTGAATATAGTTCCTCTATCGGTAAACAAATAGTTCACTATCCAAAACCATAGGTTTCGTTTAAAGTCGTTTTCATTGGCTGGAACAAGTGTTTGATGTTGCTGTATTTTTGTTAATTTTTTAGAAAATTTAATAATTTGATTGTGATTACTGGTTTCTAAGCCTTCAATAATTTTTATTATTATAGATTCTTGTAGTTGCCATGCCATTCTTTGTCTCACCTTTTCATCGGTTTTGCCAACTTCCTGTAGCATTGTAATTATTGCTTCTTTGTTGTTCTTGAATTGCTCTACCATCATTTCGTGGATAGAATAATCCACGTCTTTATAATTCCAAGGCATTGTTCCTGTCATTAAGTAATGACTAAGCTTGTGTATTTGGGAAGTATTCGTATTTAAAATTTCAATACCATCACTTCCTTTTTCTGCATTTAGGATAAGTTCAATTAATGTGTCGCTTAATTGGCGAAAGAGTTTTTGAGACAAATCTTCTTCTAAAGTATCATAATCAATAGTGCCTAAGTCTAATGTTAATGATTGAATGCACCAAGTTTGGCTAGCAGGACATATCTCATCAAAAATGGAATTGATTTCTTTTTGCATTTTTGTATTGCTCCAGCGACTAATGCGTTGTTGCAATTCGGTAGCGTTTTCTTTTTGATTAAAAGAATTTTCCCATTTAAATTTAGATATGATATGATTTACAGTACTTGCCATACTTTTTCTTTAGCTATTGGTTAAAATGTTGATTAATGCATTTGCTGTTTCAGTTGTTTTTTTATAGGTTGAATTATTGAATGTAATGTCGTTATGCCAATTGATGTAGGCAGGAATTAAATCGCATAATGTTTTCTGACTTAGGAATTGATAGTTATAAGTAACATCTATAGGTAGGGTGTTTTCTAGCAATAATTCGAGTCTGTTTTTAAAATAGTCGTTGGTGAAATAGGAAATGTAATCTGGAAAAATTAATGTGATAGTTTTTGTAGTGTCATTATTTTTTGAGATCTTTTCTTGATGCATTGTAATAAAATAATCTACCTCATTACAAGTTATTTTTGTCCAATTTGCACTTTCATCATTAAATGCTGTTGCTGATAAATTATAGGAAATAGTATCATTAATAATGATTGCTGTTTGTGTACTGCTTAAATCTATTTCCGTTTTGTTATTAGTAGTAGTCTTTGTTGAATTTTCTAATAGTATATATAATGCTATAGTTTCTGGATAATTTAATGAGTCTTCTATTGTGTAATAAGGACCTTCTAAAGTAGATTGTGTTATGATTATGCTATTAGCTGTTGGGTAAAGCAAACAATTTTCTATGCAGATAAATCCTTTTCGTTCTTTTAGAAACCAAAGACATTGTTGTATTTGTTCTAATTGATTAATGCATGTTTTGCATTTTGCATTTTCTTGAGAAGTATTTTTGCATTGTGTACATTCGTTTTCATCTATCGTTGAAAGAACACATTCTAAATGATTAATATAAGGTGTTTTTAAACTTAGTAAAATAGTAGTTTTTAATTCTAAAGCTGCATAGTTTATAAAGTCTTGTTTTCTGGTTTTTTCTATTTGATCTACCTTATTGGTGTTAAAAATGAAATCATTTTCAAACTTTTCATTTTTAGGAATATTAAAAGTGTCTTCAGGTTCTAAATAAAAGCGCACAGAAGAAACATCAATTAATAGTTGTTCCAAATTTAATGGAATATCTTTTTTTAAGTTTTCAATCTTTTTTGCTCCCAAATAATTATAGCCTTGGTACCTATAATAGGAAAGCAAACCTAGGTTCTGTAGGTATAAACTTTTAATAATGATTTTATCTTTAGAACTGTTTCCCGTATAAATGGAACTTTCAATAATTGAATTTATGAGTAAAGGTGATTCTCCATGTCTCGCTAATAAATGATCGAGCATTTCATTTCTTCGCTTCAAATTGATGCTTTCATCTTCAATTAAATCTTGCAGTCCTTTTATATAAGTATTATATGGGTCTTCTTTAAATTTTTTCCAGCTCATTTCTTCTGCTACATTTTTAGTTCTAGTTTCTAAACTAAAATTGAAAGCATCATTATTTTTAAGCAATGGTTTTATATTTGGAATGGAATATAATGGCTGATAAAAATAGGTTGGTGCAAAGCACAAAAAAGGAACAGGATATTCAAGATGTATTTTCTCATTGGGTGTTTTAGTTGCATAAAATTTTTGTAATTCTGAAGGTGTACCCGTTATTCCATTTTTAAAGGAAAAGAGTTGCGGAACATTCGCTAACTGCGAAAATTGATTGGCTAGTATTTGATCAAATAAGGTAAGGTATCCTTTTAGTTGACGAGATTGTGCTATCTGAAAATCCGACGCATTTGAGTTGATTGCATTTGCTCCCACAGCATAGATGTCAGGAAAAGTATTTTGGATAGAATAATAAGAGTTAATATCTCTAAATGTCCCTGTAGGTAAGCTATTTCTACTATCAATGCTATCATCAAACGATAAATCTAATGACTGTATTTTGTTTTCTTCGTTATCGTTTTTAGTATTGGTATATGTAATCTCTAATTGACTTAAATCAAAAGAGATTATTTGAGTTAGTGTTGCTGTAGCGGTGTCGTTATTTTCAGTATTGTTTATTTTTAAATTTTGAACATTGAAAACGTTTTCAACAGTTAATAGTAGTGTGATAAGATTATTTGTGGTAATTGTATTTTTCTTTTTACCGAGATTTTCGTTGCTAATCCAACCATGTCTCATTTCAGGACCATTATATATATTATCTGCGCTTTCTCTTTCTACAAGTAATTGATTGTCTTCTTCTTGAATAGCTTTTGGAAAAATATAGTTTCTAATTTTATTCTGTATGCTTGCTAATGTTGTGTTTTTTTCGGCTTCATTATTTAATTGAAGGATTCCGCCTACTGTATAAATAACTTTTTCAAGTGGTAAAGGCATCAAAAATAACTCACCAATGTTTCTTCGTTTGTTTAAACGATAAAAGACGGTTTGACAGATAGTTGCAATTGCAATAGAGTTAGTAATTATAGGATTTATAGATAGATAAACACTATAAGTACCTTTACAATAAGATAGAGAACTCTGTTTTGGAACTATAATAACATTGTCAACCTCATCTACTTCGTCTATAATATATTTGATATAATCGTTGATTGTAACGGGTGCGGTAGTTAGAATTTCTTTAGGTAGATAAAATTGATCTTTAATGATAAGTTTGTCATCAGCATTCGTTAAAATGTCATTTATAGAGAAATCATTACAATAGCCTAATTCCGTTAAGGCATAGCATAGTTGGTCCAATATGGTAACTCCTGGATCACTTGAATTTAAATTGGTCCATTCATTACCACTTACTTCTTGTATATGTGCGAGTCCTTCTTGTTTTAAAGCTTTAAAATCCTGAGTAATTGGAAGTGGTTCATCTATTATGTAATTCATCTCTTTCATTTTATATCATGATTTAAGCTTGAAACGATTAATAATTCTGGATTTTCATTTAAATTTATAGTGTTCATGTTTGTACATGTAATTTCAAATCCATTTTGAAATAGTCTAGTCGCATTTAGAATTACATTTTCAACATTACTAACACCTTCTATTGTCTTTATGAAATCAATAACTTGAGTGGTCGTAAGCTCTTCGTCTATTGCTATTTGTGGACTATTTGTAGTAATCCAAGGTGACAAAAAGAGATTCAAATCATTTTCAATTATTTTTTTTATTCCTTCAAGTTCGTAGCCTTCTAAAAGTGATATTGTAGCGTTTACAGTAACATATAAGAAAGTAAAGTTGGAAACAACAATAGGAGTGAAGGCAGTGCTTCGTTCACTCAAAAATTGTTGTATTTTTTTTTCTAAACAAGTGGAAACCATAGGTGCAAAAGCACTATAATCTTCGCTATTACTATACTTTTTTACTACATAAACTTGAATTTTATTAGTAGTATAAACCGATTTAGAATAGTAGATTTCATTAAATTCTTGTTGAATGGTACTATAATAATCAGAAGAGCTAACATTTCTATCTTTCGTTTTTAATCGATTACTAATTCGTTTGTTTTTGAAATCATTCGTTTCCATTGCTTTTCCTCCAAATGAAGGAAAGGGTTGTAGAATACTTGCAATTTCAGGAATGGCTGTGTGAGGTTTGCTAATAGTTGAAGCGTCAATTTGTGGTTTGGTAGTATCCGATAAATATTCGCTACCAGAACGAGTTACTAAAACACCATTTGTAGTTAGAAAAGTAATGTCTGGATAATTAGAAACTTCATTTTTAGTAGCAACACAAATCCAATAGTTTTCACTATCCATTATACCTGTTTGATTACTGATGTCTTCTGGGAAATTAAAAGTAAGAATACCAGAGCAACTTAAATTATTTGTAGTATCTGAAAGCAAAGGAAGTAGTTGCCAACCTGAAGCACTTAGATAATAATAATCGGGTTTTGTATTTGTTGGTTGGTTGCCTTCTTTTCTACCTAATTCTACATAGAAATTAATTTTATTTGGGGCAATAACGTTTTCTAATTCAATATATAAGAAACCTTTGTAGTCATGTAATGAAGAAAGTAATGGAACTCCAATGTTTTTTTTTGCATCTGTGTTATTTTGATCTCCAACATTATAATTTTTCAAAGCAACTGCACATGAAGAATCATAGGTTAAATAGTTTACAAAAGGAGAATAGGCAAAACATTGTAATGGGTAATCGTTTGCTTTAGTAACATCATATAATTGAGAGGCACTATAATTGGCTGTTATTTTTTTTAACTTAGGAACAAAAGGAAGTTTTGCAGTCGCAAGTATTTTTTTCGGGTCTATTTTTGTTTTTTTTGAAATTAGTAGCGCATTTTGTAACGCAATACTAGCTACAATTTCAGGATATAATTGAGACCCAAAACCATAGGGAGCAGGGCCAGAAAGAACCATTTTTAAAAAGCCAGAGGTACTTTCTTCTGAATAAATTAAAGGCGTTTTTTGAATGTTTGGATTTACATTACTTTTTGGTATTGCTGCATTTGTATCTATTGCTACAAATTCAATATTTGTTGTTTGTGACGCATCTTGATTGGAGACAGCTACCGATTTTGAAGATGTTGTGGTAGCAGAATAATTAAAAAAACTTTTATTAGTTAATTCACATTGCTTTGCTTCACTAGTAGTACTGAATAATAAATTAGAAGTGTTTTCAGCTTCTGGAACACAATATTCATTTACAGTATAGGGCACAAGAATTGTTGTGCCTTCTTCTGTAATTTTAACGTCTTGTTTTGTCATATCAAATGCTGTCCATGAAGCATTATTCAATAACTCAAAGTCAATTGTAAAGCAAACATTATTAAAAGGAATTGCAGCACTAGGAGTAGTTATTCCTAAAATATCTTTTAATAATTGCGCTATTTCTTTTAATAAATTTATAATCGTGTCTAGCCCTTTTTTTATTAACTGCACACCACCTTTAATAATTTTTTCAATCTTATGTAGAAGCCCTTTCGATTTAGAGTCAATAACAACTAATTGATTTTGTGTAGGGTTTTCTGTTAACTTAGATAGATAAGTATTATATTCCTGATAATAGTTTTGAAAATTTTTTGGCAAAGTATCCCAAGTCAAATCTATTCCAAAGGAATTGAAAGGTTTGCTGAAAATTTCAGTGCTACCTAAAATGAAACTATTATTTATTGAAGGAGTTGGCCCAAACAATTCAAATGGGTTTTTAGCATCTAAAGCACCAAAATCATTATACAATTGAAGCGACGAAATGTTTTGTACAGATACATCGAATTGAACAGTACGTAAAACTGGAATAGTAGTGCTATTGTTTAGAGCGCTTAACTCAATTTTAAGCAAAGGCCATAACGTATCGTAACCATCAGGATTTTTTAAAAAAGCTTCTATTGCTGGTTGAGAAGTATCTAATGTTATATTTAATCGTATTGATAAATCATTCTCTTCTGATTCATTTATTGTGACAGGAACAACGAGCCATTCATTTTGTGTACTAAGGGAATAAGTAGCATTGTGTAAAAAATCGAATGCACCTTTCTCATTAAAGGTCATAATTATTTGAATTGTTCTTTCTCCCTCTTTTAAGTACAATAATGGAGTTGCTAAAGCAAAGCCTATTGGAAGTGTGGAAGCAATAGGAGAAAACTCGTTTCCGAAAATAGGCCAACCTTGTGTTTTTCCAGATTCACTTTTCTTAAGAACAGAGGGAGAAGCATTTTTTTGCAATAGTAATCGAGTATCTGTTGTTTTTGCAACTGTGATTGTTTTTGTGCTGACAACTGTTGCAGGGTTTAAAGACACATTTTCATTGCAAGAAAAGGTGATGGGCTTTTTCTGACTATCTACACCTGCATCAAACAGCGTTTCTTTTTGTAAAAGAAAAGCGGCATTTTTTTTACTTAATACAATAGCGATAAAAACACTATCTGGTAGTGCGCTTTTGATATTCTGCAGAAGGATATCACTATAGTAAAAGTCCAAATGTTTTTGTGAAATTTCATTCAATTGATTGCGATGATGCATTAATAATTTAATGAAAGTGCGAACTAAAACAGTATCTGGAAAACGACTTGTTTTTGTTTTTAATGTTTCAAAGGCTATAGTTGCATTTTGAATGATAGTGATGAAAAAATTAAAAAACTGATCACCAAATTTTTTTATTGCAGTAATAAAATCGGAAATTGTATTGTCTAGAAAAGAAGGATTTAAGCTAAGGATTTCCCAATAGGGTTTTTTGTCTTTGTTTGTTTTCCAAATTTTGGTATCTGCATTTTGAAAAATTGTAGATTCTAAATTTTCAGCTTTTTCTATAATATTATTTAAAACCAATTGTTTACGGAGTGATAACAAAGCCCATAGTTGTGAACTATAGCTATATTCTACTTGATAAAGAATATACTTTTTTAAACTAAACTCTTGGTCAGATTGTAATAAATAATGTATCCAACGTTCCAGTTTTATAAATAATTGAAATAGTTGATCAAAAAGGGTACTAATTAAAGTTCCTATATTTCTATTCTCAGGATTCTCTTTAAATAAAGTATTGATATGCAGACAAGAATAATTAAAAGTAGATTGTTTTTTAGTAATGTTTGTCTTTGAAATAGAGGCTAAAATAATTACAGGATCTTTTAATAAAAAAGGCAACCAGTTTCCATAAATTTGATTTGAAGCGTCGTAGAAATTAATAAGCGAGGCAAAATCGGCAATAAAACTCAACCAGTCACGATCAGTTCTTCCATCTATCAAATTTGACGATGGAATCAGTGCGCTTTCTGTTGCGTTAAGAATGTTATTTTGACTCAATTTATTCATTTATTTTCTTCCTAAATTGGTACCTTCTTTTATGTAAAAAGGAAAAACATAATTATGTCTAGTATTGGTTTGATTAAAGAGATATACAATTCGAATTTCTATTAGCCCAGACGAAATATTTGCATATACAACAGTTATTTCTAAAACAGTAATTCGGGGTTCATTATGTAGTAAAGAAAATTTAACAACATCTATAATTTCCCCTTTTAATGTCTCGTCCATTTTTCTGAAGAAAAATTGCTGCAATCCAGAACCAAATCTTGGATTTAAGCTTCTTTCACCAGTGTTTGTAAGAAGAATAATTTTAATGGATTCATTTACATTTTGTTCATAGCTAGTTAAATTTAACTGATGGTTGCCCTCAGAAAAAGTAACAGGAAATGCCCAGCCAGATCCAAAAAAATGATTTTCTTGTTTGTTTTTATTATTATCCACCTATAATTACGTTTAAAGCCCCTAACATAATAGTCCCTCCATGAGCAGTAGAATCTCCCATTCTTGCAGCAGGCATTCCACCAATCATTACTGTTGATGATCCTTTAACGATAGTGTCTGGAGGACCAACACAAATGAGCATATCTCCAACTCTTGCAGCTGGGAGTTTGTTAATTAAAACGGTTGGTTCACCTGGCCCAGTGATTGGTCCACCTACATGAGGAATAGGGGCTGGAAATGCAGGAGTTTGCATAGGACACTCGTGAAAATCTGTTAACCTTGCTGCTGGTGGCATATTTCTTTATTTTTAAATTATTATTTTAAGTAGTATTGTTAGTTTTTTTCTATTTTTAATTAATCATTACCATAGCTCCTTTTAGGACTAATTGTGCCCCGCCTTGTACTTCTGCATTTAAGTTTCCTTTAGCAGTAAATTGGCTTTGGGCAGTTTCTTTTATATTTATTCCACTAGTAGAGACATCACCACCAGAGGCAGCAATACTAACACCTTGGTTTCCTTTAATACTTACTTTCTGATCGGCTTCAATATTTATATTTTTTGTGCTCTTAATGGTAATACCACTACTAGACATTACAATGCTATTATCGTTTTGGTCTTTAATAGTTATTTGCTTGTCTTTATCACTAACAATTATGGTGTTTTTATTAGGAGTGGTAAGTGTCCAAACTACATTTTCATCGTCAAATTCCAAATACATTTTAGATTTAGAAACAATTGCTTTTTTTGAATTTTTTTCATTCGGAGTTAATCCTTCATAAGGTTTCAAATTCGAACTACTATATAAACTACCTAATATAATAGGGTAGCGGGGATCTTCATTTAAAAAACCAAGTACTACTTCATCACCCACTTCGGGCAAAAAGAAAGCACCAGCTCCATTTGTAGCATAAAAATTAGAGAGACGAGCCCAAACACCTTCTCCATTAGTGTCAAACAAAGGGATGGTTACTAATATGCGATATTGAGAATCAGGATCACTATCTATTTTTTTTACAGTACCATTGAATAACCCTCTGGCTCCAGGTAATAACCCAGAGGCAGGTGGAGCCATAACATCTGGTTCTTCTGTAAACCAAATTGGAGAAAGACCTATGCTTATTTCTGTAATCCAATTACCATCGGATAAATCATGGGTAACACTAGAAATAAAATGATCGCCATTAAATCGATCTCCAAGACCTCCTAATGTGATATAACTTGCAGGTTGAACTAAATTTGTACCTTGAAACTTGGCTTCTCCTTGTATCTTTGAGTACTCACTTTTTATGAGTTGAGCTTTTGCCCAGTTCGTTAAATCTGCATTTTCTAAAGGAGCTGTTGTTTGAAGTTCATAGTCTGATAGCCCAACCACTTCAGATAGTTTTTTAGAAGAGATATTACCTGGTCCAGATACATTATTTGCAGATTGCATTGATGTTATCGCTTGATTTTTATAATCCCAACTGGAAGCTTTTGTATTGCCATATTGTGTAATCGCATTCATTGTAGCATTAAAATACATTAGTCCATTGCCATAAGTAACATCTAAAACGGGTGTGGTCTTTGCGTTAGGAGGAGCTACAGTTACGGTTCCATTAAGTGTGGTCACAATCATTCCATTACTCTCTGCACGAGCCATAATATAATCCCAATCGGTTGTGTAATATTGAACCTGTTCAGGCCATGTTATGTTAGTATCGGTCACTTTAGCGGTTAGGCCAGAATAGGTTCCAATGATTGAAGTGATGTTTTCACTATCCTTTTTTTTATTAAAAGTTAAACTCTTTCTACCCACAATCATTTTTATGGCTTCATCTCTACATTCTACTTCTAAAGCAGAGCCAACAATTTCATCTATTCGTATGGCTTGCCCCGTAATAATACCTTGAAAAACAACTTGGTTTTGAGAATCATAACCACACTCGATGCTTATTTTTGCTCCAGGAACAAAGGTTGAAGAAGAACTAGCGTCGAATTTTCCAGTATTAGCCTCACCATCTAAGATGGTTATCTTTGCAGAAGCGATACGGTTTACTTCTTTTTTTATAATAACAGAGAGAACATTCAATTCACTAGGTATTGCTGTTCCTGCTACTTTTATTGTGAAAGTTGCTATATTACCTGATGTTATTTCATTTTGAGTTGCCATTTATACTGGTTGTATTATAGGGGGGAAGATTAATTTTTCTCCTCCTTTTAAGTTTCTAAATTTATTAAGACCATTATATCTTGCCACTTGTATGTAATAACTATCGTCATTCCAAGTTTTTTGACAAAGTTGGGGGAGTGTATTACCTTCAACTACACTAATTAAATGAGTAATGTCGGGCGATTTTTTATCATCTAATTCTTCAACACTTTCTGGAGAAATATATTCGGTAAAACCTAGAGATAACTTGGCTCTTAAAGGGCTTCCATCAGGTTTAAAAAGGGTGTAGGTTGTGTCCATAGACTTTAATACACCTTTAAAAACAATACTTTGTCCCCATTGTATTTTTACAAAATTGGGACGGTGAATTGTTCCATTATAAGTATATATTATTTTTTCTAAAGCATTGATTTCATCAGACATCTTTGTGCGTTTAGAATCTACTATACCTGTACAATCTATAGTTAAATCAAAATTTAATTTTTCAACAGGAGTACTCTTGTATTTTTGAGATGGAGCACTTGTGTTTGGAGCTTGTTGTTCATTATATTCAATTCCTCTTTGCCATTTAATGTTTTCAGGATTTAACATAACAGTATAGGGTTGTCCTGCGAAAGCTTGTTGGAAATTTTCGTCAGTATAGCCTGTTATTTTCATTAATTCTAAACTTGCGCCCATACTAGTTATGTTTTATCTTTTATAGCTATTTTTTTTAGTTTTCTCTGTTATCATTCTTTTGCATTCTTCTAGCAATTGTTTTTTTAAATGATAGAATTCAGTTTCTTTTATAGAAACATCATTTACCTTATTTCTTGAAGAAATTTCTGTTTTTATAATTAATTCTCTAATTTCTATTGGCATATGCTAGTTAAATAAATCGGAAATTGAAGTGTCTTGTGTAATTACAAAATGAGTATAGGCTAGTTCGATAGATTCGATTACAATTTCGTTCTCTTGTGATTTTAAATCAGATACAGAATACTTCACAGGATAAGCATTATGAAATGTCCACATAACCGAAACTGAACCGTCCGAGTTGAACAAACTAACAGATACATCATGCGTTGTTATAGCATTGGCTAATCCTTCATCTAAAGTGCTTGCACACCAATCAATGAGTTGTGATCCTTTTGGAATTAATGCTCTTTTAAGCACTAGGTTTTGGCTTGAGGAAATAGTAGGGAGACGGTATTTAAAACGATTCTCCCCACCACATACAACTTCTTCCATACTTAACTCTTTTGAGATACCAGATACCTCTTTGAAAGCGGCATCTTCTCCTTTAAAAGAAAGCTGAAAATAAAATCCAACAGGATAATTACTTGCCATTTGTAATGATTAATTGTTCGTGAGCAATTTCAAGTGTGTCCACTGCTACTTCATTTCCATCAGATTTTAAATCGGTACTTGTAATTTTAGTAGGCCAAGCATTATTTAATTGCCATTGCATGGTGGTGTTTCCTTTTTCATCTAAAAGACGAATAATTACAGTTCTTCTTTTAATTGTATTCATATTTATTTGTGCGTGCCAATCCCAAAAACTATTATCATTAACAAAAACACCTCGTTTCATGGTAACATTTCCATATTTGGTAATACCAGGCATTTTTTCTGTTGAAAAAAGTGGGCTATTACTTTTTCGGTATTCAATGATTTGGTTTTCGACATCCATGCCAGATACTTCTTGAAATGCTACTTTTGTTAATTCGGTTCCTAGATCTACTTCAAATCGGAACTTTGGCATGGGCCATGTTGCGCCTTCTACGCTTCCGTCATCTGCTGCCATAATGTTTTATTTTTTAGATTTATTAAAATTTGTTTATTATTCTGTTTGTTTTTAGCTAGAAGTAGCCATTTGTTGTTGAAAAGTAAGTACGATAAATTCAGCAGGTCTTACAATTGCTACTTTAATAGTTACTTTCATGAATCCGTTTAAAATATCTTCAGAAGTCATGGTTGTTCCTAATCCACAAGCAACAGAAAAAGCATCTGATGCAGAAGCACCTTGAAGACCGCCTTCTTTCCAAATAGATGTTAAAAAACTGCTTATCATCGCTTTTACAGCTTCCCAAGTATTTTTGTCATTCGGTTCAAAAACATAAGCATTGGCTGCTAATTTACAAGACTGTTCTAGAAAGGTCATTGTCCTTCTAACTGGAAGATACCTCCAGTCTTGACTATTTCCATCTAAAGTTCTTGCTCCCCAAACCAAAATTCCTAAACCATTAAAAAAGCGGATAGCGTTGATTGATTTCCCTGAAACCGCATCTACATTTAAACCACCTTGTTGTGTTTCGGATAAACGAATGGGTAAAGAAGAAACTCCTACAATCGAAGTATTTGCTGGTGCTTGCCAAACGCCTTCTTGATTGTCTGTCGTGGTGATTACTCCTGCCATTCCACCACTTGGAGGTAAAATATTAGCATCAAATAAGATGTGTTTAATCATTAAACTATACGTTTTACTAGCATTGATTAAAGCATTATTGTTTTGAGTCACCGTTAATCCAGAAGACGGATTATTTATGTTTGTCATGATACTAGCAACACTTGGATTCGGATTGTCGGCAGGATTTAAGAGTGCATCAAGTTGTTTGGTATCTCCACCAAATAAATTGGTATAATCAATATCTTGATTTTGCATTATAGTAGTGCCTACAAAAGGATAATACGCAGTTCCGTAGTCTAAACCTTGAGAACCCGTATTGTTTCTAAAAGTTTCAATATCATTAGTGTACATAATAGGATCGGGATTTCTACCGCCTATAATGTCAAAAATGGCTACCGCAGTTTGCATTTCTGTACATTGTAATAACATGTTTTGCATTAGAGTACCATTGTTTTCCACGCTAAGTAATGTTGCTTCAGGACAAATGTACATAGTAGGTTCTTGTTCATTTAGTAATAAAGCTAGACCGTTTTGTAAATCAGCTAATTGTACATTTGGATTGATAATTTGTTCACCAGGGTTTATTGGGGTGTTAGATGGGGCACCATACGAACCTACCGATACAATATAAGCATCGCCACCGCCATTTTCGTAGAATAATTTAATACTATTATATAAATAATATATAGTATTTGGATCAGGTACAATGGAATAATAGGCATTATCAATAAGCATATAATCTCCTTTTGTAGGCTGACTTTTTTGTTTTACCAAATAGTACTGTGGCTGATACTGTTTCGCTGGACTCGCTGGCGGTGGTGGATCAGGGAAGCAATAAATGGCTTGAAACTCTGCAAAAGAGGTAATTTTTTGTGCTACATTAGTGTATGACTTGCCTTCATATGAAGCCTGTGGTGTATAGCCAATAAATGCAGGAACAGCTGTTGCAACAGGAACTACCGAATTTGGAAAAGCATTCAATTCGTTTATATAGACTCCTGGCGATTTAATGTTAGATTCAATCATAATTTATCATATTTGTTTTTTGTTAATTGTGTTATATATATACATACATAGGTGATGTAATTATTTTTGTTCCGTTTTCTTCATCGATTGCTATGTTTCTCGGATTTGAATTTGGTAATCCTTTGAAAATTATTTTTTTAGATTGATTTTTTAATCCTGAAGTTTCGATTAAATCAAATTTATGTTTTGGAATTTCAGTCATTTTAATAAAATTTTTGCCAGATGAAAAAAGTACTGCTTGTTTACCATTTTGTATAGTAACCATTGTAGCTTGTTCAAATTGCATAGGAGGCTTTCCACTAATTATAGCGCTTTTAAGATTGACTCCACTTTTATTTATAAAATAATACCTCCATTGTGTTGTTCTCGATTCAAAATATATTGTATAGTTGGCTCTTTGTTTGTTTTTTAGTAACGCGATTAAATCTTTAAAATAAATTTTTAGTGAGATTAAACTTGTTGTACTTTTTTGAGAAGAATAGCTCGCTGTTAATTCTCTACTTTTTTCTTTATTAATAAATTTTGAACTTGAAAATTGAATTTGTCCTATCCAATTTGTTGGAATTTCTGTAAAAAACAGAAAATTTGAATTTGTAGTTTCAATTTCAAATTCTAAACAAGAACATTTGCTTGCTTGTTCAATATAATTTAAATAATCAATGGGGTTGTTATTTATACTATTATAGAATTCAAACCCGTTGCTATTTTTTCTTATAAAGAATCCGTATCTACTTAGAAGTTTGGAAGTTTTTTGGGTAGGTTTATATACCAAACAATTACAAATATTATTTTCAAAATACTCATGGAAAACGTTTATTGAAAAAATCATATTGAATTGACTGTTCATAGTTCTTGGAGATTATTATTCGTTTCATTAATTGAAGTAGTAAAACTTTCATTATCGAATGACTGAATAGTTATCAAACGGGTTTTGTAAACAATTGAAGGTTGGTATTTCGCTCCCATTGCGGTCCATAAATTATGCATTTGATTGTAATTCAACTTTTCAATTTCGAATTCAAGTTTATTTAAACCTTGTGGAATATTTGAAAAATTACTCGCATCTAATACAGCATATGTTTGGAAAAATTGAATTACGGTATTTAGAAACTTTAAGGATTCATTATAATCATCAAAATTTGAGGTTATTAATAAGTTTAAATTGAATCTTTGCGTAGGACTCAAATCACCATAATTGCCATTAGCTAATCTTTGATTTCGCACATAAAATGGTTGTAGCGTTTCTTGCTCAATGTTAATTAAGGAAATAACCACTTTGTTCTCATTCTTTGTAGGTATCGAACCACTATTGTCTATGACATTATTCAATATTACTTTGCTTTCATCCAATTGATACATATTCTTGATGTGTTGATCAAGAACGCTACTAGTAAATTGGAGTGATTGCATTAGCATGAATTTTTTGTTATGAGTTAGACAATATGAAATGGACTTATATTTTATTTCTAATATTGTAAAGTTAGAATTGTTATATTTTATATCGTAAGATTTGGAATGTACGTTTCGTGTACATCAAATGAAAAATCATAGACAAACCATAGACATTATTATTTTTAATGAAAGTACGTCTATAATCATTTCAATAAGATAATAATATGATAATTGAATTTTGTTTTAGGAAAAAGGGATTCGAGTTGAATAGTTGATGTAATAAATTGTAGTAAAAAAGGAAATGTTATTTCTATGAAATAGATAGAGGAAAAGTGAAGTTTGAAGAAGTTAATGATTGAAGTATTTAAGATTATTTATTGTAGTAAGCATTAGATTGCTTTTAAATAGCTGTGTAAATCTAAATCTTTTGAAATTTGCAGTTTTTTCTTTAAACGATATTTGTGAGTGCGAACACTTTCTTGATTAATGCCTAATAGACTTCTAATATCATTATTTGACATATTCATCTTTAAATAGCAACAATATTTTAGATCCTTGTTTGTGAGTTTTGGATGTTTTTTGGCTAATGAAAGTAAAAAATTAGGATTTGTTTTTTCAAAATATAACTTAAAATCATTCCAAAGTTGTGTGTCATTTGCGGCTGATTTTATTGCATTTATAATAGATAATAATTCAGATCGAGTAGAATTGTCAACATTAGGACATAAAGTTTTTATACGTTCTTTAACTGTATGTAATGTCTCTATTTTCTGATCTAATTCTAAGACATATCTACTCATATTTCGGTCTGTATTAATCAAATCTTTTTCAATAGATTGACTAACTAACGAATTCATTGTTTTGGTGCTGTTTTGTTGTTTTTTTAGTAAAAAAATAGAGCGAATTAAGGAAGTGAAATGTATTTTTTTAATGATATTTTCAACAGGAAATGTGAAAATTATATTTTCATTATTCCAAGAGCAAAAATTAGAATCATATTTTTGTATGATGCATAGCATAGGAATTTCTGGCCTATTTACAAACTGATTAAAATTATTGATTGTATTTTGATTGTTCCTGAAATTGAGAATTAACAATGATGGATTGGTTGATTTTATGATGTTTAAAAAATCTGAAACACGAGAAACAGAGATGATATTTACTAAAAAATCTGGGATGTTTCCTAATAATTCAACAAGAGTTGATAAAATGTCTATTTGGTCGCAACCAATTACTATTGTTTTTTCTTCTTTCATTGTTTAAGTCGTAAATATTTAGATGAATATTTATTTCATTATTGAAATTACATTCATTATAATATTCATGAATTTTGTTCTAAAATTTTTCAAGAAGAAAAAGGTAATAGCACTTTTTAAACAAAAAACACAGAATTATTTAATCAGTATCAAATGTATCTCAAACATTCGAGATAAAATTGCGTAGAAATACCTGTTTTGGAAAAAATAATGATTATTTAATAAAGAGAAAAAGAAAGTTACTTAGAATGAAATATAAAAATGTCTTATAAGTTTTCCAATTGTTCCAAAACAGTTTTCCTATAGCTTCTACTAATTGGTAACGACTTGTGATTAATCTCTACATATTCATTAGTGAAAGAATCAATTTTTGCAATGGCAATTAAAAAAGAACGATGAATTCGAATAAATTTCTTTTTAGGTAGTTTTGCTTCAATATTAGAAATGGTTTCTCGTGTAACTATCATTTTGTCTGCCGTAATGATTTTAATATAATCACTTAAACTTTCAACATAAAGAATAGCGTCAAAATCTATTTTAATCATTTTTCTGTCCGATCTAACAAATATAAATTCACTTTCTTCCGCAACACTTTCTCGAATTGTTGGTGTTTCAATAGGAATATTTTCTCCGATGAATTTATTAACCGCTTGTAGAAATCGATCAAACGAGATTGGTTTTAATAAATAATCAACAGCTTGAAGATTAAAACCATCTACAGCATATTCGCGATAAGCAGTAGTAAAAATAACTTTACTGTTTTTATTGATAGATTTTGCGAATGATAATCCGGATATTTCAGGCATATTAATATCAAGAAAAATTAAATCTATTTTAGTGGTGTTAATAATGGTAAAGGCTTCAATAGCATTCTTGCAACACCCAGAAACGAGTAGCGTTGGAATTTTAGACAAATGCGACTCGAGAATTTCACGAGCGGTAATTTCATCATCTACAATTAAGCAATGGTACACTTTATTCATGTTTTTCAAGTTGAATTTTTAAAGTTACAATAAAAAAAGCATCAATTATTTCAATGATTAATTCATGTTTTTCAGGATACAATAATTGAAGCCTTTTTTTTATATTTTCTAATCCAATACCCGAAGAAACATTTGTTGAAGTATCAATAAAACTATTCTTGCATTCAAATTGAAGATTACTATCTGTAATAGTTAATTGAATTTCAATTGTTAAAAAATGATTTACAATACTACCATGTTTGAAAGCATTTTCAATGAAAGGCATAAACAACATGGGCGGAATTTCTAAAAAAGTATTGTCTATTTTGTTATTGAAAGAAACCTGAAGTCGGTCTTTAAAACGTATTTCTTCCAATTCGATATACTCTTTAATGTGAGCCACTTCTTCACTGATTTGGACTTTCGGTTTTTGAACCTGATAGAGTATGTAATCTAATAAATTAGAAAGTTTTAAAATGATATCTGGTGTTTGTTCCGATTTTTTTAAGGCAAAACCATAAATAGTATTCAATGTGTTGAACAAAAAATGGGGATGAATTTGCTTTTTTAAGTAGTTCAGTTCTTGCTGTTTAATTTGTAAATTAGTTTCTAATATTTTGTTTTCTAATGTTTTAAATTTAGATTGCACATTGAAATTGTGCTTTAATAAGGAAACAAAACTGGTTAAGCCAACGACAAGATAAACAAGAATTAATATAAAAATGAAATTTCGTCCCATTGGAGGTACTTTGGAAATTTCTAATTGTGTAATAAAAATAAAACTACCATAAATCGCAAGTACAATTAAATAGGTAGAAAGTACTAAGGTATAAAAACCATAAAGGCCAAGTTTGAAATATTGTTTAGTCAAGAGGTATTTTGGAATTAATACATAGGTAGTAATATAAGTTGTGATAATAGTAATGGGCAAAAGTAAACTAGAAAACCAAGTAATATAAACCGTATCTGTAGAATTGTAGCTAAAAAAATACACAAAAAAGAACCATACACCAATCCAGAAAAAGAAATGGATAAAAAAAGATTTAGTGGTATCAAGTATATTAGTAAACATGTTAGCAAGATAAATAAAATAGTAAAGATGTAAGATTGTTTTGCGATAGATGACTCTTTTATATCTCGATTTAGTAAATTAGTAGCATAGAATAACCAATTTAAAACAAAATAGGTTAAAAAGAGTAGTAAACTGTCTATCCATCGCAAATAAAACAGACAGAAGAGATAGTACAATACTTTTGAGGTATTACTAATCTTAAAAATATAAAATTATGATTTTAGACAGAATTTACGAAGGAGGACCTTTTTTTATGGTGCCGATTGTTTTTTTATTAATAGCAATATTGTTATTGACTATTTTTGGAATTTTGAAGACCAATAAAAACAAAAAGGCAGTTAGTCTTATTAGTTCACTAAGTTTTTTCGTTTTGGTTTGGGGGTTTCTAGGTCAGTCAATTGGATTGATTGGAGCTTTCGATGCGATACAAGATTTGGGCAACATCTCAATAGATATTTTAGCTGGAGGGTTGAAAATTTCTTTTTTACCTGTAGTTTTTGGAATGTTTACTTTTTTAATAGGAAGAATAGGCATTATAGTGTTGACTATTTTGGATAAAGAATAGTAAAATAATAAGAAACCTGTTTTTTAAAATAAAAAGGCAGGTTTTTTTAATACATTTATAAAGCAATAAATTTCTATATTTAGGCTGTTTTTAAAATAAAATTGTGCAATATATACTTGTTTTTTTGGGCTTAGCCTTTTTGCTTTTTTTTACCTATAATGTAGCTATAGAACCAATCTATGCCTTTTTCTTTAGGAAACCCATTTATGTTCATTTTTATCTTTTTCCAAAGAAATTAAAAATGGCACAAATTCAAGTGCTGCATAATCAATTTCAGTTCTATAAAAAGCTTAGTCCTAAAAAGAAAATCTATTTTGAACATAGAGTTGCAACTTTTATAGAAAAATACACTTTTCATGGTAAAGAAGGTTTACAAGTAACCGATGAGATGAAAATACTGATTGCTGCAACTGCTGTTATGTTAACTTTTGGAATGAGAAATTACCTTTTCACAGTAATAGATAAAGTTATTATATATCCAGATGTCTATTATTCGACAATCAATAACGAAATGCACAAAGGAGAATTTAACCCGAGGATGAAAGCAATTGTCTTTTCATGGAAGCATTTTGTAGAAGGTTATAGCATTAATAATGATAATCTTAATTTAGGATTGCATGAA
Source organism: Flavobacterium sp. KY-23415 (assembly GCF_055384985.1). Taxonomy (NCBI): domain Bacteria; kingdom Pseudomonadati; phylum Bacteroidota; class Flavobacteriia; order Flavobacteriales; family Flavobacteriaceae; genus Flavobacterium; species Flavobacterium sp. KY-23415. The sequence goes on from NZ_AP044001.1 coordinate 2,437,828, forward strand.
TTTGGGCATGTAATGCACTATCAAGGATTGAAAAACACAGACACTTCTGCAACAATATTCACAGTTACTTATGAAGAAATAATGGAAGAAGTGAAGTTTCCAGCTAATTATAAAAAATTAACAGAATCCAACTATTTTAGGATTTATGCCTATACCAACGAATTTGAATTTATTGCAGTAATACTAGAACATTTTTTTGAAACACCACATCAATTCAAACAAGAGTTTCCTCAATTATTCGATAAAGTAAAGGTAATGATAAATTATACCGAAAGGATTTAAAAAAAACACTTCTTTTTTAAAGGATTAAAACACATAAGATATAAAAAAAATAATCTTAAAACATGATTTTTGTTATGTTTTAGATGTAATCCCTATTGTAAATTTGTGATATAGAAAATAAGGTTATAAGCAATATGAATTGCAAAAATAATAATGATTAGAAAGGAATATAATTAGTTATTACTAAAAAATAAATTTTAAAAGATATGAAACAGAATGTTCCAGTATCGACAATTATGACAAAAAATGTTATAAAGTTGAATAGCACAGATGATCTTACCAAAGCAGAAAAACTATTTAAGAAAAACTCAATAAGGCACATTCCAGTAGTTAACGGGAATAAGATTATAGGAATGTTGAGTTATACTGATCTTTTACGAATTTCTTTTGCAGATGCAATTGGAGATGATGAAGATATAGTAGATGTAACGGTTTATAATATGTTTACTATTGAGCAAGTAATGGCAAAACGACTAGTGTCTGTTTCTCCTGAAACTACTATAAAAGAAGCTGCGGAAATTTTAGCAACCAAAGAGTTTCATGCGTTGCCTGTTACAGAAGGAGATTTGCTAGTAGGTATTCTAACAACTACCGATTTAATCAAATATTTAATTAATCAATATTAAAAAAAAGCCGTCAAAAATTTAATTTCTGACGGCTTTTTAAATTTATCTGGAAACTTATTGTGTAATTTTCTTCAAATCTGCAATAGTTGCAATTGGATCTTGAGCTCCAAAAACATAACTACCAGCAACCAAAACATCAGCACCAGCTTCAACTAATTGTTTGGCATTTTTATTGGTTACACCACCATCAATTTCAATTAATGTAGTAGCACCATTCCTTGTAATAATTTCTTTCAATTGCGCTACTTTTTTATAGGTGTTTTCAATAAAGGATTGTCCTCCAAATCCAGGGTTAACACTCATAATGCACACTAAATCAATGTCTTTAATTGTGTCTTCTAGTAGGGAAACGTTAGTATGTGGGTTAATCGCAACACCTGCCTTCATTCCTTCGGCTTTTATAGCTTGTAATGAGCGATGTAAATGAGTGCAAGCTTCATAATGTACTGTCAAAATATCAGCTCCTAATTTTTTAAAAGTACTAATATATCTATCAGGATCAACAATCATTAAATGCACATCTATTGTTTTGTTTGCATGTTTAGAAATAGCATTTAAAACAGGCATTCCAAAAGATATGTTTGGAACAAAAACACCATCCATAATATCAATATGAAACCAATCGGCTTCACTATTGTTTATCATTTCAATGTCACGTTGTAAATTAGCAAAGTCTGCTGCTAATACAGAAGGGGCAATAAGTGTGTTTTTCATAATATAAAAAAAGAGTTAGTGTTGTGCGATTTTTATTTTAAAAAAATCAGGATTATTAGTTGAGGTGCAAATTTAGTTATTTAATTATAAATCAAATAATGTAAGTGTGAAATATATGATTTAATAAGTATTCTAATTTAATTGTATAAAATGTTAATTTTTAACAGCGTCTAAGCTTTTTTTTTTAATTTTGGCAAACTAAAAATCTTATCATGAGGCTTTTGTATGTTAAAATGTTTTTTTTGGTTTCAATATCGCTTACAGCCCAAGTAGGTATTGGGACAACTACTCCAAATACTTCTTCTGTACTAGATGTTAATTCTCCTGATAAGGGAGTTTTGCTTCCTAGAGTTGATTTAATTTCTGCTACAGATATAGTTACAGTTTCATCCCCCATTAAAGGGCTTTTAGTATATAATAAAGGAACTGCGGGTTTGTCTCCAGCAGGTATGTATCGATGGAATGGTGCAAAATGGAATATTGTTCTAGATAACTCTTCTGCGACTCTTCAAGGTGGTGCAGTTGGAAACCCTTTTTCAAATACGGTTGTCAGCCTTCGAAATCGCCCACTAGTAATGTCTTCTCCAGCAGCTAATCAGTTATTAAGATTTAATGGAACTTCATGGGTGAATTCAAATGATGTTTCTAGTCAAAATTGGTTATTGACAGGAAATTCATTTACTAATAATACTCACTTTCTAGGAAATACAGACGATGTGAAAATGACATTACGTTCATTTAATCAACCTTTTTTTGAATTTGGAAGAAGACAAACGCTTGGCTTAACTCAAGGATATACTGATTATACAAATAATAACCAATTGGTTACTTATCTAAGAAGCGCAATTCAATTTGAAGCACCTGGAGCTTCGTTTTACAAACCATTATTTTTTGTTACAAACAATGGGAACTTTAGGCTAAAAGGTAGTGCGGCTGGAACCGATTATTTTGAGTTAGGTGCAGCAGGATCTACATCGAATGACGGTTCTGTTGAGTTTATTATTGGAGATGATGGAGAAGAACCAATTGTGTTTGAAAAATTCAATACTACTGCTTCAAAAGTAGAAATGTTTCGCATGCAAGGAACTGGATTGAATACTGATGTGAGAGTTGCTCTAGATAATAATGGAGCGGTAGCTAATTCAGTTTTTCAGAGTAATGGTTCTGTTTCAAAAAGCATCATAACAACGGCTACGAATATAACATTAAATGAAAATCAATATACAGTAGTGTTTGATGGAGGAGCGTCTTCGGTTGGAGTAACGCTTCCTGCAGCCGCTACTGCAATTGGAAGAACATACATTATTAGAAATACTTCTGGAAGTTCTAAAACTATTTCAGGTTATATTAATGAATTTGGTGTTACAGTGACTTCAATTTTAAATAATTCTGTTATTTGGATTCAATCTGATGGAACAAATTGGATTTCGATATAATTTTTATGTTGTCAATTAAGCAAAAATATTCTTCACACTATTACAACAAAACACATTTTACTAAAATGAGACTAAAATTTACTTTATTAGCTAATCTTATATTTTTTTCTTTTATTTCAAATGCACAGGTAGGAATTGGGACTACAGCACCAGATCCTTCTGCAATTTTGCATCTGGAGTCAACATCGAAAGGGTTTTTATTACCCAGAGTAGCATTAAATTCTGCTACAGATGTAACAACAATTACTACACCAGCAAATGGATTAATTGTTTATAATACTGGTTTAGGAGGTTTAACTACAGAAGGAATCTATCAATGGAAAGGAAGTAATTGGAATCTTGTGCTAGATAGTGGTACAACATTGAATGGAGATGTTAAAGGAAGTATAGGTAGTAATGTGGTTACTGCATTACAAAATGTACCAATTTCAACTGTTGCACCAACGACTAACCAAATACTTAGATTCAATGGAACAGAATGGATACCTTCGAATGATGTGTCTAGTCAAAATTGGTTGTTAGGAGGGAATAGTGGAACAAATCCAAGCACTAATTTTTTAGGAACAATTGATGATGTTAAAATGCAATTGCGATCTAATAATCAAAATGTGTTAGAGTTTGGAAATAGAGGTACTTTAGGGTTGGTTCAAGGAATTACAGATTATACAGATCCTAACCAAAAAGTGACACATTTAAAGAGTGCATTGCAGTTTGAAGCACCAGGGGCGTCTTTTTATAAACCATTATTTTTTGTAGATAATGATGGGAATTTTAAATTAAAAGGAAGTGCAGCAGGGACTGACTTTTTTAGTTTAGGTTCAGCAGGAACATCTAATAATGGATCATTAGAGTTTCAAATTGGAGATGATGGAAACGAGCCAATTGTTTTTAAGAAATATAATTATAATACAGCTACCTATGTAGAAATGATGCGTATGCAAGGTACTGGATTGAACACTAGTGTTAGAGTTGGAATAAATACTTCTGGAGCTGTTGCAAATTCAACATTTCAAGTTGTAGGCTCTCAATCTAATAGTATAACTAATTTTTCAAGTCCAAATCCAGTAATAAATGACACACATTATACTGTTGTTTTGCGCCCAGGTGTTTCGGGGACAGTAACTTTACCTCCTGCATCAACATGTGTTGGTAGAATTTATTGTATTAGAAATACTTCTGGAGGTGCGTTAAGTATTAGCGCTTACAGGAATTTATCAAATGCTAGTGTAACTGTATTAGCCAGTGCTACTTTGATTCAAATTCAATCAGACGGAACAAATTGGTTGCAAATTAGATAATATAGAGTAGTTAAAATAAAAGAACGAGTATAACGAAAAGGTTATACTCGTTTTTTTATTTCTTAAAATAAATCCAACTAATTGTAGCATTGTAAAAGAGTTAAAATATTTTTTGGTTGATAATTGAAATAAAAAACCACGGTAATCAGCCGTGGTTTCAATCATCAATCAAAAAACGAACAGTTATTGAAACTGTTGTTGTTGTTATTTAGGTTTATTATCCTAAATAGGTTTTTAATATCTTACTTCTAGAAGTATGCTTTAATCTTCGAATAGCTTTTTCTTTAATTTGACGAACACGCTCACGAGTTAAATCGAAAGTTTCTCCAATTTCTTCAAGAGTCATTGGGTGTTGGTCTCCTAAACCAAAATACAAACGAACCACATCAGCTTCTCTTGGAGTTAATGTTTCTAAAGCTCTTTCAATTTCGGTTTGTAAAGATTCATGTATTAACTCTCTGTCTGGGTTTGGAGATTCACCAGAACGTAAAACGTCATAAAGGTTAGAATCTTCACCTTCAACAAGAGGAGCGTCCATTGACAAATGACGACCAGAGTTTTTCATAGACTCTTTCACATCATTAACCGTCATGTCTAGTTCTTTTGCAATTTCTTCAGCAGAAGGAGCGCGCTCACTAGATTGCTCTAGTAAGGCATACATTTTGTTAATTTTATTAATCGATCCAATTTTGTTTAATGGTAAACGCACAATACGAGATTGTTCTGCTAATGCTTGAAGAATCGACTGACGAATCCACCAAACAGCATAAGAAATGAATTTAAAACCACGAGTTTCATCGAAACGTTGTGCTGCTTTAATAAGTCCAAGATTTCCTTCGTTAATTAAATCGGGTAGGGTAAGTCCTTGATTTTGGTATTGTTTAGCAACCGATACTACGAAACGTAAATTAGCTTTTGTTAGCTTCTCTAGTGCACGTTGATCACCTGCTTTTATGCGCTGTGCTAGTTCTACTTCTTCATCTGCAGTAATAAGGTCAACTTTCCCAATTTCTTGTAGGTATTTGTCTAAGGAAGCAGTTTCACGATTCGTTACCTGCTTGGTAATTTTGAGCTGTCTCATTTATTTTCCCTCTTAATTTTAAGTGTTCTGTTTGTTATACGTAAGATGTTACAAAAAAGTTACAAAAAAAATAAAAAAAATTATTCAGCTATAAAGTTTTTTATTTTGTTCTTGTAAAAGTCTATTTTTTGATACATTTTATTGAAGAATATTTTTCGATCCTTTTTGCCAGATTGATTTAGTGATTTTGAATTATATAATTGATTTAGAATATATTTTTGTTGTTCTTCACAGGTTTTTTTGTCTGAAGTAACATAATAACCAATTGCATTATAGGGTAAGAAAAAAGATGATTTTTCTTCGGAAGAGAATAAAGCAGAATTATTTAAGATTAAGAGTTCATTATAATAAAGTTGAAATTTTTCAGAATCTAACTCACATTGTTCTTCAATTTTTTTTATTATTGTGTCTAAGTCCTCAATAATATTAATTGCGTTTTTATAGTTAAGTAACCCAGCTTCAAAAAAATAATTTACTTGTTGAAGAGAACTGTTGATTGTTGTATCGTTCCATATTTCAACTCTTTTTGCATCTTCAAAGAATTTTTTTAGAGGAATATTTTCACTCATTATAGATTCTTCAAAAATGAATTCCTCATAACTAGATGTTTGTTCTTTATTTAATAAATTAAACCAAATGAAAAATTTAAACTTAGAAAAAACAGTTCCAGCAACGGCATAATTCATAGGAATATCTTTTGCAGCATAATATACGGTAGCTTTTTTTGGGTTTATAGTTGAAAGTATTTGATTTGTTTTTTCAAAATAATTTTTAAAATCATAAAGTGTTTCAATTTTTTTTGTTTTTTCAATTATTAAGTGGTTTTTATTGCAATATAATTCATCCATAGAAATGGAGTAATGTTGACATAATAGGATTGTTTCGTCAATCGAAAATTTACTCTTTAGTGAAACTCTTCTATGCGATGCATCATAGCTGATGCCTAAAACTTTGGAAATTTCTTCGAGTAATGATTTGTCTAGAACTTTCTTCTGTATTGTTTTAAGCAATAATTCTTGATTTTTCATTTTGTGATTTTCACAAATATAAATATAAAAATTATTATTTAATGCAAATTTGTTTGTGATTAATGCGTTAGTTTTGAACTGTAATTTAAGATATTATATATGAATTTGTTATTGAAGATATGTTTGTTGTAAACCAATAAAGCTTGCCGAACACATTTGAAAATAACTGTATATAGTAAAGTAAATACTAATCAATAAAGAGCGGTGCTATATGTTATCGTTAAAAATAATTTTTAAAAAGATGAAAGCAAAATATTTTAATAAATCAGAAGTAGAGAAGCTGTTTTTTTTAAGCTTAAAAGAGAGAGTATATGCAAAATTGAATAATGAGACTATTCATTATGGTACAAGACAATTTTGGGTGAAAGGTTTATTTTGGTCTTTCGTATGTTATCTCTCATATTCTCTACTTTTTATAAATACTATTTCTAAAGTTGAATTTTGGTTTTTGTATTTAATTTTTCAGTTGTCTGGACTCTTAATTGGTTTTAGCCTTGGGCATGATGCTAGTCATAACACAGCTTTTAGAAGTAAGAAGAAAAACAGTGTATTACATTTTTATAGTTTTCTTACAGTTGGAATTGATCCAATGCTTTGGGGTTTGCGTCATATTCGCTCACATCATTTATATGCAAACGTGGAGGGAAGTGATATCGATATTGACAAGAATCCTTTTTTAAGATTGAGTCCAACTCATCCATGGCAGCCCAAACATCAATTCCAAGTATATTATGCACCAATTGTTTATATGTTTACTTTGTTACATTCTGTTTTTGTGAGTGATTGGGTGTATCTGTTTTCTAAAGAGTATCACTGGATGAAGAAAGGGTTTTCAAAAACAGAATTATACGGTAGGTTTTTTCTATATAAAATTTTTTATTTTTCTTTAGTTTTAATAATACCTATTTCTTTCTCGATGTTTAGTTGGAGTTTTGTTTTGACTAGTTATTTAACGGCAAGTGCTTTTACATCGTTAATTTTTATAATAATGTTGGTAGGGACACATTTTTTTGAAGAAGCGAATTACCCCGAACCTGTTGGGGAAAATTTAGAACATTCTTGGGCGGTGCATCAATTGTATACTAGTTGCGATTGGAACGCGGATAAAAGTTGGGCAAGATTTTTCAGTGGTGGCTCCAATTGTCATGCTGCGCATCATTTGTTTCCAAATATTTGTCATGTAAACTATAAAGAGATTAATCAGATAATAAGAGAGACGACAAGTGAGTATAATTTGCCATATCATCATAAAACATTGCTAGAGATGATGTTTTCTCACTTTAAACATTTGTACAGAATGGGGCAATTAAAATAGAAAGAAATGAAAAAGATAATTAAAAAAATCGGGGATAAGCTTAATGATGATTTTGAAAATTCTTGTGCTTCAGATTTGATTTTATATTCCTTTAGAATAAATAGATTACAAACTAAGTGTTTCTTGTTTTTAGAGAACTATAAGGATGAAATTGGTGTCAAAAAGAAGTTTAATATCAAAGAAAAATAAAATGAGAAATTATATACTATTTATAGTAATGATGATTAGCGGTATGTTATTCTCTCAAGATACATTAGTGAAGCCTATAACAAGAGTTTTTGCCTTTACACCAAAGCAAAACGGAATTGAAAAAGTGAACGGTATGGCTTTTGGATTAGGTATAGATGTGTTTAATGAAGGTACAATTTTAAAAGTAAATGGATTCAATCTTGAGATGAATCCTCTCTCGTTTTTGTATTTTCTCTTTGCAGGACCAAGTGATTTTTCAGTTAAAGAAGCTTTTGTAGTTAATGGACTCCATTTAAGTACAGGAAATAGACAGGAAGGGAAAATAAATGGTTTGTGTATTTCATTTTTAAACACAAATCATGCAGTTAACGGATTGTCTCTCAATTTAGCGTATAATTATGCTACGGTATTAAATGGAATGCATCTTAGTAGTTTTGCTAATTCGTGCGAAAGTGCAAAGGGACTTTTTTTTGCTATGTCAAATTACTCAAAGGTTGCTAATGGTCTTCAATTGGGAGTTTTTAATAATTCTGAAGTGTTAAAGGGCATTCAGTTGGGCGTCTTGAATAAAAGTAAAGATATTAAAGGAATTCAAATTGGCTTAATTAATTTAACAAATAAGGGAAAAGGATTGCAATTGGGATTTTGGAATGTAAATGATAAAAGATCAATGCCAATTATAAATTGGTAAACGTACAATTCGTTATTCTTTTAAAAATAATAATTATGAAACGATATATTGTAACGACTTTTCTGTTAATAATTTTCACGCAAATGCAAGCACAGATTTATGAAATTGATAGTGTTAAAATAGATAGGTTTAGAGTTGAAGCTGGTTTGTTTGTTCCAGTTGGAAATTTATCTAATAAAATGGATGTTTCTAAAGAAATTGGAGTGTATTATAGAATAAAAGCTGCTCATAAGGATATTGTAGATGTTGGCTTTAAAGGTTATTTTCCGGAGGGCTCAAAAGAATTTACTTATTATGGAAGAGACTCAATTTATGCTACTCGTTCAAAATCATTTGGGTTTATAGCGCTAACCAAGATAAATAAACATTATAATTTTTTGTTGTTTAAAAAAGAATTTATAGTAGAATGGACATCTGGAATTGGATTTAATTTTTTGTTTTTTGAAGACAAGGAAAGTCCAGAGAATACTTCTGGCACTCGAATAAATGAAGATGGAAACTCAGAAACTATAATCGATACAAACTCGAAGGCTTTAATGTCTCCTTTTCTTAGTCAAGGAATTGGATTTACTAGAAAACGAATAGGTTTAAGTGTTCAATATAATTTTATGCCCTATAATTGGTTCACAAAACGAATTGAAAGAAGTTTCGGGAACAGCGCTTTTTCCTTGTTTATTAGTTATAAAATTTAAAGAGTTATTTTATTCTACTCTAAAATAACTCTTTTTATGAATATATTCCCCTTTATTGCTATAGCCATTTATAGAAATTTCATAATCTCCCTCAACATCAGAAGTAGAAAACTCAATTGGATATTTTAAAGAAGAAACATTTGTTTTCCAATATAATTGAATTCTATAATCAGGAATTTTATCTAAATTTTCATTATTTTTATAATCTGGGAAATAATTTATTTCTTTTAAAACAGGAATGTTATAGTCTAAATTTATTTTCTTATTTAGATTACTAACATCTGTAAAATGATTGTCTGAAGTAGTAATAAAGAACAATCCGCTGTATAATTTGTTTCCAAAATAATAAGGTTTGTTGTAAATGGATATTGTTGTAACTTTACTAAATTCAACTTTTAAAAGGTCGTTAGTATTTAGAATTAGAGTTCCGTCAACAATAGTCAAAGGGTCTTCATTTACTTCAAAATTAATGTCACTATTTCTAAAATGTAGTTTGAAATCACCGTTTTTTTCGGTAAAATATACTTGGTTAATTACTTCAATAATAAATTCTTTAAGTGTTTGAAATCGAGTAATGTTATTTAAATCAAAAACCTGTAAAAGTTCATGATTGATAATGTTCTCTTTTGGCCTAAGAACGGAGCTATCTTTCTTTATTTCATAATATCCGTTTTCAATTTGTGCAGCAATAGCTCTATTCTTTATTTCTGAATGGTATCCTTTTTTTAAATAGATGGTTCCGTTATTGTTTTTTTTATAAATTGGTTTAATTTTTGGATCCAAGATTATAGTATAGTTATTGTTTTTTGTAATAGCTTCAATTGTAATGTTGTTACTGTGTAAAGGTTTAGGCAAAATGAAATAAAAAGCTCCTTTGTCATTGGTTATTGTTGTGTTTAAATATTCATTATTTCCTTTGTCTGTTAATGCAATACCGATTTTGTTTAAAGGTAATTGATTGTCAGAACTAATTATTTTACCTGAAATTATTTCTCCTTTTGTTTCGGGTAAAATTAGGAATTCATTTTTACTGTTTAGATGGTCGTTTGCGTTTTTAATTATTTCTTCTTCAATATTAATCTCGTTAGTTTTTCTAATAGAGATTACAAAATCGCCGTCAATATCAGTGGATAATTCACTAAAATTAATCGTTTCTCTTTTACTAAATTTTTTGTTGATGGCTAATTTTTTTGAAAAGGAACCAGTTGAATCTATTTCATCTTTGAAAAAAATATGTTCTATGTCGGGTTTTAAATAAGGGTTAATGATAAGTAAATCTTGCTCGGTATAATTTGATATATCTTTATTTAACATCCATTTTGTATAGGCAATTAGTTTATAATTGCCAGTATTCAATTCTGAAGGAATAAAAAATGAACCATTATCTGTACTTTTATTTAGATAATGTTTGTGAGAAAAAACTTCTTGCCCCGCTTGGTTAATACAAGTTACGTAGGCAACTTTACTTAATTCACTTAGTTTGTTGTTTGAATCTATGCAAAAGAGAGAATACAATAATTTTTCACCAGTAATAATCGTTTTCGTATTAGTAATTAATGTGATTTTTTCAGTATAATTTTGTAAATCAACAATCTGACTAAAAGCAAAATGCTGTAGTATTAATAATACTATTGTTATATGTTTTCTCATTGCCAAAAATCAGGTTCAATATTAGACGAAAATGTTGTACAGTCACCACAGGGAGGGGAAATCATAAGGTATATTCCAGTTTCTGAATCATGGTTGTAATATATAATAATGTTGTTGGTTACTCCGAATATTAATTGATTTCGTGCTCCAAAATAAGGGCTAAAAGGAGCAAGTGTAGCAAAGTTACTATCATAATCTTCTATGTCGCATTCATAGAAATAACTAGAGGAACTTTCTAAAGGGAATAGGTCATCAAAATTAAAAAATATTCTTTTCTTTGAAATTGTGCAGACATCGAAGTAGCCTACTATTTTCTCATCTGGATTGTTTGTGTTTTTGATGTTTCCTTTTATAAATCCAGGTTGAACTTGAGATAATAAACTTCCAGTTGAAGAGAGGCTTTTTAGTGTTTTATAAAAAGAGTATGCATTTGGAGTTAAAATGTATTGTTTTGCAAGTATGCTATATCTGTTTGTTATTTTTGGACTATTTTTCGGTAAAAAGTGAACTCTATAATTGTTAATGATATCGTTATTTTGGTTTTCAGTTGTGTTAATATTGATTGTTTTTGAAAAATCAGAGCTATAACAAATTTTGGTTTCTGTTGTTCTTGGTGAAACAATTAATTCTTCATTTGGACCAATTTCTAATTTATTTGGACTCCAAAATGGTGGGATAATTTTATAAGTTTCTTCAAATTCATATCTGTAGTATTTTGCTGTATTTGTTGGGTCTGTTGAATTGATATTTATTGCTACTCCAAGAATGTCATTCTCCGTTTTTTGTATGGCATTTAAAGATTCTATTTCAATGGCTGTTGGCATAGTCTCATTGGAAGAGATGTATGTGTTCCCATTGGAAGTTTGAATGTGTAGCGTGTAGTTTATATTGGGTTCTATTTTAAACTCTTCAATAGAAACATAAATATCATTCTCTTCAATAAAAAGGAACTCTAAACCTGTATTTGTTGTTATTTTTACGTTAGCTCCATGTTCAATTTTTGGAGTATTCTGTTCTAGGGGTATCGTTCTAGATAACTTTACTGTTTGTTTTTTGTACTCATTTGTGACAGTTGCCTCAACAACAAGTAAGTCTTCAAAATTTTCAGTTTCTAAAGTATAAGGTTCCGTACAGCTTATCGTTATGATGAAAATTAAATAGAATAGATGTTTTAATTTCATGATGCTAAAATTTAAAATTATAGGTAATAGTTGGAACAGGATAGGAGAAAATACTTGTTTTATAGGCTTTTATCTGTCCGTTATCAGTAATAAAGAATATGGAATGAGGATTATTTCTTCCTAACAAATTATAGACTGATATATTCCAAAAACTATGATAAGGTTTTTTTATTTTATGATTTCCTTCAATATTAATTCCGATGTCAACACGGTAATAATCGGGTATTCTGAATTTATTTCGGTCGCTATATAAAGTATATTGAGCGTTCCCGTAGGTGTAAGTTCCGACAGGATAGGTTATAGGTCTTCCTGTTTGGTAGGTGAAATTAAATGAAGCACTATATCTTTTTGTGAATTTATAATTTAGGATTGTGTTGAAATCATGAGGTTTGTCAAAATTAGAAGCAAAATAACTTCCATTATTTACAATCTTATCTGGAGTGTCTCCATTTAATTGTATTAAAGATCTAGAGTAAGTATATCCAATCCATCCGTTTAATCTTCCTTCGGGTTTTTTTAATAGCAATTCAACTCCATAAGCTTTTCCTTTTCCTTGAATCGCATCTCGTTCTATAGATTCACTGAATAATAAATCGGATCCTACTTTAAAGTCTAAAAAGTTTTCAGTTTTTTTATAATATCCTTCAAGACTAACTTGATAAAGGTCATCTTTTAAACTTTTGAAAAATCCTAAAGATAACTGCTGACCAAAGGCAGGTTTAATATTTAAATCGGCTAATTTCCATGTGTCAGTTGGTGATTGCGTAGTGTTTGATGATAATTTGTGTAAATATTGGTAGTTGGAAGTGTATGCTAATTTTACTGAAAAGGTCTCATTAAACATGAAACGTGACCCAAAACGGTATTCTAAACCGTTATAATTTTTTATAACTTCATTTTTTCTATAATTTCTAATTTCTTCAATGTTTCCAGAACTAGTTGATGCACCAGAACTGTAAATAGTTTGCGTGGCTGGACCTAATGCTAAGAATGAAGAATATCGTAATCCGAGATTGAAAGATAATTTTTTGCTCGCTGAATATTCATCATTTATAAAAATTGCGCTCTCCAGTCCTTTTTCGTCGTTTGTTTTTCTATAAGTAAGTAAAGAATTTTCGTCAATAGGTATAAGTTCACCGGGGTTCAATTGATAGAGTGTTGAATTTAAACCATAGCTAAATTTATGTTTTTCGTTATAGAAATATACATTTTTAAAAATGAATTTAGTTTCATTGATATTGAAATCGTAGTTAAATGATTCTAAATTATCAGCGACATAATCAATGCCAAAAGCATAATTACTATTGATTAATTGAAAATTAGAAATATTCTTTTTATTGAAATTATGTTTCCAGTTTAAAGAAAATGCACTGTTAGAATAATTATATAAAGAATCTGATGAAATATTAAATTTATCTTTACTGTAGTAGGCACTTGCTTCTAAAGTGTTGTTTTCGTTTATTTTGTGTTTGTATTTTAAATAGGCATCATAAAAACTTGCATCGCTTTTGTTTAAGTCTTTGTTGTCTAATTGTTTTAAAATCCACTTAGAATAGGTTGCTCTGGCACCTGCAATTAGGGTAGATTTTTCTTTTAGTATTGGAGTAGTAAAAGTGATATTTGAAGTTACAGGGCCAATTCCGCCTTCTCCTTTAAATTTTTCATAGTTTCCCTCTTTTGAATTGATCTCAAAAACGGATGCTATTCGACCGCCAAATTCTGCAGGAATATGACCTTTATATATATTTACTTCATTAACTAAATAGGGATTTACAGAGCTGAAAAAGCCGAAAAAATGTGAAGGATTATAAATTGTAGCATTATCTAAAAGGAATAAATTTTGATCATCTTTTCCTCCTCTAACATTTATTCCAGAGGAACCTTCGCTAGCAGCTTTAATTCCAGGAAGAGCTAAGGCTAATTTAATAATGTCTCTTTCTCCTAATACTAAAGGAACATTTTTTGCTTTTTCTACATTAAAGGTTGTTACGCCACTAGCTATAGTTTTAATCTCTTTGTTTTTCTCTTTTTGAACAATTACTTCATTTAAAAGAGTAATGTTTTCTTTTAATTGATAATTTAAAGTTGCATCTTTTTTTAAAATTATTTTACTACTAATCTTTTTGTAAGACATACTTATTATTTCAATAATATTTAGTCCGTCAGGAAGCTCAATTCTAAAGTAACCATCAATATCCGTTTCCGTTTTTTTGTTTCTATTAGTAATGTTTATTACAGCACCTGAAATTGGATTATTTGTTTTTGAGTCAGTAATAACGCCATCAAGAACATGGCTTTTTTTGTTAATAATTTTGTCCTGCTTTCCAATTATTATTATACGTTCAGACTCAGACTCTTGATTGTTTGTTATTTTTTCAAAGAAAAGTGGCTTAGCTTTATTTTCATTTAAAACACTATCTTTTGCTATTAAATCAAGATTTAGATCAGTATATATAAAGTTATTTTGAGTAATAATAAACTTGTTTTTATCTCTAAAAAAATTGAGGTTTGTGTCTTTAAAGATAGTATTTAAAACAGTTTCAAGATTCTCTTCATTAAAAGTTAAATTGATAATTTTACCTAAATCTTCCCATTTTTCATAGTAATAGAATTTTTGTTTTGTTTCATGTTCAATTGTAATAAAGCATTCATAAATGGTTTTGTTTTCAAAAGAAAAAGAAAATTTTTTTTCTTCGACTTTTTGAGCAAAAAAATGAGAAGTAAATACTATAAACAGGTAAGTAAATAGAAACTTTTTTTTCATTACTGTATGTTTAAATTATTAATGTATTGTGCTAATTTTTTCATGAACACTATTTCTTCTTTTTTTTCTAATGATTTGTTGGAAGAATAAAATTGTTTAATTTCTTTTTTGAATTTTGGATAAATTTCAATCCAATTTTTTTTAGAGTTTACAATAAAGTATTTATTGTCATTGATTATTGCATATTCATACTTGTTTTCAAATTCGTAATGAATAGTTTTCTCGTTAAGTTTTCTTATTTTATCTTTTTTGTGCTTTATGAGTAGTTTTAAAAAAGATAATTCAACAGCAAGTTCATAATAGCCTTTTACTATATTATCGTTCCTTATATTAATAAAAGTTTTATTGAATAATTTGAAGCCATCAAGTTTAGAAGAATTTATTATGATTCCTAGATGAGAAGTCTCTGGGTCAGGTTTAATTACTATTTCTTGAGAAAAAACATCATATTTTATTTCTAAATCAGTAAATGAAATGCCTTCAGTAAAAATAGTACCCTTAGAATAAGCTAATGATTCATTTAAAAATTGATTTTTTGTTGAAAGTACCCTATAATTGTTAGTGTATGTTATCCCATTATAAAGTAAAGAGTTTTGGATTCCAGTTTTAGATTGAACATAGTTGTTTAATTCTTCAGATGACTGAGAATGTATAAATAAAGAAGAAAAAAATAATATGAAAAGAAGTAGTCTTTTATTGTTTTTCATTTTGTTTGCTTTTTGTTTGTCAGATAAATATATGTTTTTTTATTATAACTAGTAAGGTTTTATCTGTATATAATGTTAAAATTTAATAATTTAAAATATAGTCTAAAAAAAACAAAATAGTTGCGTTAATAATTAATAAATAAAACAAAAACTCCACAATCAAATGAATGAAAGTGGAGCTTTATATGAATTAAATAATTGAATTAACCTTGAGGGGTGTCTTTCTTCTCAATTTTTTTCTCTTCCCTCGGAGGACGAGGCAATAATTGCTTGCGCGATACTTTTTCTTTGCGTGTTTTTGGGTCGATTCCTAAATATTTTACTTCAAATACGTCTCCCATTTTTACTACATCAGCAACATTTTCTGTTCTTTCCCAAGCTAACTCAGAAACGTGTAATAAAACTTCATTTCCTGGTGCTTTAGTATATTCTACTACTGCTCCAAAATCTAACATTTTAATTACTTTAACCTCATATGCTTCTCCCATTTCTGGTTTAAAGATAATTGAGTCAATTTTAGCTAATACAGTAGCAATTCCTTCAGGACTTGTTCCTAATATTTCAACAACTCCCATTTCATCAACTTCATTGATAACAATAGTAGTTCCTGTTGCTTTTTGTAATTCTTGAATCACTTTTCCGCCAGGTCCAATTAAAGCCCCAATAAATGCTCCAGGGATTGTTCTTGTAATGATTTTAGGTGCTTTTGGTTTCACTTCTGCTCTTGGTTGTGCTAAAGTTTCTACTAGCTTTCCTAATATGTGTAAACGTCCTTCTCTTGCTTGCGATAAAGCTTGTTCCATGATATCATAACGTAAACCGTCAATTTTAATATCCATTTGACAAGCAGTAATTCCGTCTGCAGTACCTGTTACTTTGAAATCCATATCACCTAAATGATCTTCGTCACCTAATATATCAGATAAGACAGCAAAATTGTTACCATCTGTAATTAATCCCATTGCAATTCCAGAAACTGGTTTAATCATTTGGATACCAGCGTCCATCATGGCTAATGTTCCAGAACATACTGTTGCCATAGAAGAAGAACCATTCGATTCTAATACTTCTGAGACTACACGTACTGTGTAAGGGCAGTCAGCAGGAATCATATTTTTAAGCGCACGTTGTGCTAAATTTCCATGACCTACTTCTCTGCGCGATGTTCCTCTTAATGGTTTTGCTTCACCAGTTGAGAAAGGAGGGAAGTTGTAATGTAAATAGAATGTTTCTTCACCTTGTTCCGACGGTAAATCAATAACGTTTGCTTCTCTAGATGTTCCTAAAGTTACTGTCGCTAATGCTTGTGTTTCACCACGAGTGAAAATTGCAGATCCGTGTGTTGAAGGTAAGTAATCAACTTCGCACCAAATTGGACGAATTTCAGTTGTTTTTCTACCGTCTAAACGTGTGCCTTTTTCAAGAATTACATTACGAATAGCTTCTTTTTGTGTTTTGTAGATGTATTTGCCAATTAGCTCTTCTAAATCAGCATTTTCTGCATGTTCTTCTTCGCTAAATAATGCTTTGATTTCTTCTTTAATTTCGGCAAATTTTTCACCTCTTTCACTTTTAGCAGAAGCTTCTTGTGCTACAGCATAATATTTGTCGTATGCGAAAGCTTTAATTTTAGCATGAACGGTTTCGTCTTCTACTTCGCCTTCATACTCTCTGTAAGCTGGTGATCCAAGTGCTGCTCTTAATTTTTCTTGAGCATCAATTTGAATTTTGATTGCTTCATGAGCAAATTTAATTGCTTCTATCATTTCAGCTTCTGAAATTTCTTTCATTTCACCTTCAACCATAGCTACAGAATCTCTAGAAGCACCAATCATCATATCTATATCAGATAAGGCTAATTGTTCTCTGCTTGGGTTGATTATAAAATTTCCATCGATGCGTGCAACACGCACTTCAGAAATTAAGTTATAAAAAGGAATATCTGAAACAGCTAATGCAGCAGAAGCTGCTAAACCTGCTAAAGCATCTGGCATAACATTTTCGTCATGAGACATTAATTGAATCATAACTTGCGTTTCTGCGTGGTAGTCATCTGGGAAAAGAGGACGTAAAACACGGTCAACAAGACGCATTGTTAATACCTCACTGTCACTAGGACGTGCTTCTCTTTTGAAAAATCCACCAGGAAAACGTCCTGCTGCAGCAAATTTCTCACGATAATCTACTGTTAAAGGTAGAAAATCTACTCCAGGATTTGCTGTTCTTGCTGAAACTGCTGTTGCTAATAACATGGCATCGCCCATACGAACAACAACAGATCCATCTGCTTGTTTGGCTAATTTTCCAGTTTCGATAGAGATGCTTCTTCCGTCACCTAAATCGATAACTTCTTGGAATACTTTTGGAATCATAATTTTTTAATTCTAAATTAAACAAAGGGTCTGTTGTGTTGTTGTGTGTAGTGTAGTTGTGTGTAACCCAATGAAAAACCAAACTTTTTTATTTACTATTTATAAAACAAAAAGGGGCGCGAAGCCCCTTTAGTTGATTATTTTCTAATTCCTAATTCTTTAATAATCTCACGGTATCTGTTGATATCCTTTTTCTTTAAGTAGTCAAGAAGACTTCTTCTTTTACCTACTAGTTTCACTAATGAACGCTCAGTATTGTAATCGTGACGATTCGCTTTTAAGTGTCCTGTTAAGTGATTAATTCTGAATGTGAACAATGCAATTTGCCCTTCAGCAGATCCTGTGTTTTTAGCTTTCCCTCCGTATTTAGCGAAGATTTCAGCTTTTACTTCATTAGTTAAGTACATGCCAATATTATTTTAATGATTATTATGTATGAATTACATAATTGCAATTCGGCTGCAAATATAAGCTTATTTTTAGTATAAACAATTTTATTGTTAAAATAAAGTTGCTACTTGTTTATTTACAAACTCCAAAAAGCGCTCGTCTGCTTCTGTAAAAGGGTCAATGACATGAGAATCTATATCTATTTGACCTATGTTTTGTCCGTTAACAAATAAAGGAACAACAATTTCTGATTTTACTGTAAAGCTACAAGCAATGTAATTGTCTTGAGCAGTAACGTCTGGAACAACAAAATTTGCATTAGATTCAGCTACTTGTCCGCATATTCCTTTTCCAAATGGAATTACAGTATGATCTGTTTCTGCTCCTACATAGGGCCCTAGATGCAGCGTTTTGGTTTCATGATTTGCAAAATAGAAACCAACCCAATTATAATATGAAATGGAATCTTGTAATAATTGGCAAATATTTTTTAGTTTCTCATCTCTAGAAAAATTTACATTTTCTATTATTGTAGTAACTTCGGGTTTTAAATTTTCAAAAGACATACTCGCTTATTTTTTGCAAAAGTATTTATTCTTTCTCATCAAAAAATATTTATTTTTGTTAAAAATACATCTTCCATGTCACTTTTTGTGCAATATCGCCTATTTCTTATTTTTTTAATCAAGTTTTTACTTTTTTATATTCTTTTTTCTTTTTTGTATAAAGGATATTTGAATCAGTATAAAAGTCCTTTGGACGGAAGAAAAACAGATTTTATTACAAAAAATGTAGCTAGCCAAACAAACTCATTTTTGTTATTTTTAAATCAAGATTCTAAGATAGTGATTAATGACAAGGAAGGTTCGGTTAAAATGCTGTTTAAAGATAGATATGTAGCAAGAGTAATAGAAGGTTGCAATGCTGTTAGTGTTATGATTCTATTTGCGGCTTTTGTTTTTGCTTTTTCTGTAGAAATAAAACGAACATTATTATATATAGTATTAGGCGTAGTGTTGTTGCATGTCTTAAATATTGCTAGAATTGCTTTTTTAACCTATGCATTATACCATTATCCAGATTATCAAGAGGTTTTACATGGCACCGTTTTTCCTTTGTTGATTTATGGATTTGTTTTTGTTTTATGGGGATTATGGATAATGAAATTTTCTGGGCATGTTAAAAAAAAATAAAAACAGAAAAAAAATATTTTTTCTCGGACTTCTCGTTTGTGGATTAATATTGGTGCGACTTTTTGAAACAAAGTTGTTTTATGACCCTTTTTTGCAATTTTTTAGGACAGAATATGAAAACAAACAATTGCCAGTAGTTGATGGTTTTCGCTTGTTTTTGCATTTGTTATATAGGTTTTCATTAAATTCAACACTTTCTTTAGGGGTTATTTATTTGGTGTTTGAAGAAAAAAAATGGGTCGTTTTTTCTACATGGCTCTTTTTGTTTTTTTTTATAATATTGACTGTTGTTTTCTTTTGCCTGCTGTTCTTTAATGTTAAACCAGATTATTGGTTGTTGTTTTCTGTGAGACGCTTTTTAATTCAACCTGTTTTTCTATTACTTTTTTTGCCAGCCTTCTATTTTCAGAAAATTAATAAGCAAGTATAAAATGTTCAAAATAGAAGAAAAGTTGAAATTTAAGTAAATGTTAACGAGATAATTAAAAATCTTTAGTAATTTTGCAACATGCAATTTAGAAAGTTTATAAGTGTTTTATTGACTGCGTTCATCCTATTTTCAAATTTAGGATTAGCATTAAATGTGCATTATTGTAATGATAAAATTGCTGGGATTTCATTAAATATTCAAGGTAAAGAAGCTTGTGTAGAAACTGTTAAATCTTGTTGCGCTGCAAAACAAGATACTAAAAAATGTTGTTCTAATAAGATTGTTAAACTTGAAAAGAAAGCAGATAATGTTCTGACAAAAAGTTTCCAGTTAGATTTACAATCATTTAGTTTGGCTTCTATAGTCAAAGTTCCAGAGGATACTCTAAAAAATAGTATTACTACTAAAGAATCACCATCGTTTTATTGTGATTCGAATGCTCCACCACTTTATAAATTATATTGTCAACTAGTGTTTTACGCATAGTTTATTAATGTTTTTAGTCTTTAAGAGAAAATAAAATCATTAAAAATAAATTTATGCATAAAAAAATAACAATACTATTATTGTTTATTATATCTGTTGCTCAAGCGCAAGATATAACAAAAGGAATAATAGTAGATGAAAACAACGAACCGTTGTTGGGAGCCAATGTGTTTTGGTTCAATACTTCTGTAGGTACTACAACAGATATTGATGGGAAATTTTCAATAAAAAAAGTAGCAGAAACAAATAGTTTAGTAATAAGTTATTTAGGTTATAAAACTAAAAAAATCGAAGTAACAAGTGATAATGTCGTTACAATAAAATTAGAAGCAATAACGACATTAAATGAAGTTACTGTTTCAAAAACGAAAAAAAGTACAGAGCATTCAAAATTTCAAGTCACCAATGTGCAAACCATGGGGCAAAAAGAACTGTTGAAAGCAGCATGTTGTAATTTGTCTGAAAGTTTTAGTACTAATCCTTCAATAGATGTAAACTTTTCTGATGCTGTAACGGGCAATAAACAAATCAAAATGTTAGGATTAACCAGTCCTTATATTTTAATTGCAGAAGAGAATATTCCTTCCGTGCGAGGAGCATCGCAAGCTTATGGTTTGTCTTATGTTCCAGGGACATGGGTAGAGAGTATTCAAATAACCAAAGGTGCAGGAAGTGTTATTAATGGTTATGAAAGTATTTCTGGACAAATCAACTACGAAATTTTAAAACCATCAAACGATATTCCCTTCTTTTTAAATGCCTATGGATCAATGGATGGTCGATTCGAATTAAATACGCATTTCAATCAGAAATATTCAGATAAATTAAGTTCAACTTTATTTGTTCATGGCAATACACGTCAGCAAAAAAGTGATATGAATAATGATGGTTTTCTTGATAATCCGTTAGGAAAACAAATTAATTTATTGAATCGTTGGCAATACAATGATGCAGAAAAAGGAATTGTAAGTTTCTTGAATGTTCGATATATGAAAGATGAAAAGCAATCAGGTCAAACAAGCTTTAATCCAGAGACAGATAGATTAACAACAAATGCTTGGGGGAGTGAAATTAATACCGAGAAAATAGAAGTTTCCAATAAAACAGGTTATGTTTTTCCAGATATGCCTTACCAAAGTATTGGTTTTCAGAATTCATTTCAATCGCACAAACAAGATTCTTATTTTGGGATGAGTTTATATAATATCCATCAAAAGAGTTTATATTCAAACTTAATATTTAATTCAATAATTACTAATACTAGAAACAAGTTTGCTACAGGAATTAATTTTAGTTATGATAATTATGATGAAAAAATAGCTGTTAATTTCGCAAAAGACTTTTCAAGAACAGATAATTCACTTGGGGCTTTCTTTGAATATACATTTGATAATTTAGACGATTTTAGTTTGGTAGCGGGTTTGCGAGTTGATAATCATAATAGGTTAGGGACTTTTGTAACACCAAGACTTCATATTCGATATAATCCTTGGAAAGAAGCGGTTGTTAGAGCTTCAATTGGAAGAGGGAAACGTGCAGCTAATATATTTGCAGAGAATCAACAATTATTTGCGTCTTCACGAAATTTTTCGATCTTGAACAGTGATGGGAAATTGTATGGTTTAAATCCAGAAATAGCTTGGAATTATGGGTTGAGTTTTATTCAATCTTTTAAATTATTTGGAGCCGATTCGGAAGTTGTGTTAGATTATTACAGAACTGATTTTGAAAATCAAGTAGTTGTAGATTTAGACTTTAGCCCTCAGCAAGTATTGTTTTCCAATTTAAATGGTAAAAGTTTTGCAAATTCTTTTCAAGCAGAGTTTAGTATTGAACCATTTAAGCATTTTAATATAAAATCAGCCTATAAATATTATGATGTGCAAACACAGTATGCAACAGGGCAGTTGCAAAGAGCACTTCAAGCAAAACATCGTTTTTTTACAAATGTTTCGTTTGAAACACATATAAAGGATAAAGGACAGCAATGGAAATTTGATGTTACCTATAACTGGCTAGGAAAACAAAGGTTGCCAAACACACAAAACAATGCTCCAGAATATCGTTTGCCAGAGTATGCTCCTTCATTTGGTGTTGTTAACGCTCAGATTACAAGAACATTTTCGAGTGTTTTTGAAATGTATATAGGGGGTGAAAATATGGGTAATTTTAAACAAAAAAACGCAATCGTTAGTGCAGAAAATCCTTTTGGCTCATCTTTTGATAGTAGTATGATATATGGACCTGTTTTTGGGCAAATGTATTATGCAGGTTTGCGATTTAAAATAAAATAAGTAATTTTTAAAATAAAAAAAGAATATGAAAAAAATAATAATGGTTTTACTAGTAGGATTATTTTCTTTAGTTAGTTTTTCTCAAGAAAAGAAAAGTAAAAATAAAAGAGTTTCGTTTAAAGTAACGGGAAATTGTGAAATGTGTGAGAAAAAAATTGAAAAAGCAGCATTCTCAATTAAAGGAGTTAAAAGTGCTGATTGGAATAATGAGCAACAAAATATATTCTTAATTATTGATGAAACCAAATGCAATACGTTAGATGTTGCAACTGCAATTGCAAAAGCAGGATATGATTCAGAATTATTAAAAGCAACTGATGAAGATTATAATAATTTGCACGGATGTTGTCAATATAAAAGAGATTAATTTTTTTAGAGGGGCTGTCCGAAAAGGACAGCTTTTTTTATGTAGCTATTTTTAAGCTATTTTGTTTTGAAGAAAAAATAATAGCAAAATAACTTTGAGTTACTTTAACAAGGCAAATTTTAGTTTTAAAATAGGCTAGATAAGTGTGAATTTTGGTTTTGAAAACAAATTTTAGCAAGTCTACCTTCATTGCATTCATTTTTCTAAAGTTGTGTCCAAGTGCCATTAGTAAAAACTCTAATGTTACTTTTTTTAAACCCTTCATTGTGAATCGATTGAATTTATTATTGCTTTTAAGTTGACCAAAAACTGCTTCTACCTCTATTGGACGTTTACTTCGATGTTTTAGTCCTTTTTCACTCATTAGTAGCTTTCTTGCTTTTTCTTTTAATTCATTTAATCGATGATTGACTGATAAAATTCTATTACCTTTTGCTTGATGGCATTGACTTCGTAAAGGACATCCTTGGCATCTTTTGGCTTGATAATATGTAATTTGTGATTCATATCCAGTACTGGTTTCACGTTTTCCTACTCCTGTTTTTTGCATAATTTGCCCCATTGGACAAACATAAAAATCGTGTTCTTCGTTGTAGAATAAGTTTTGAACAAGAAAAGGATTGTTTTTTATCTTTCTTTTTTGTTCTTGATGAAAATAGTTGTATTTAACATAAGCATCAGCCTTTTTTTCTTCAAGCATTTGATAATTTTCTTCACTGCCATAACCTGCATCTGCAACGATTTCCTTGCTCTGTTTTTGATAAGCTTTTTCAAAACCTTCAAGATGAGAACTTAAGGTTGTAGTGTCATTTGTTGTTTGATGAACAGATACATGTGTAATGAATTGATTTTCTGTAGATATTTGCGGATTGTAAGCGGGTTTTAATTGACCGTTTTTCATATGATCTTCTTTCATTCTCATAAAGGTAGCTTCGGGATCCGTTTTACTATAAGAGTTCCTATTTTCCATTGTAGCTAAGTCTTTTTCATATTTTTCAAGCTTTGGAAGATGCTCCTCTTGAAGTTTTTGTAACTCTTTTTCCTGCTTTTTGGTAGGCATTTTGAGCTTTTTATTAAGAATCGAAAGCTTTTCTTTTAATCTTTCCGAATCTATTGATTTTGGTAATTCTTCTATATTTAGTTCTTGATTATCAGATTGAATACTGTTTTCAATAGTTGATAGAATATGATTAATTTTAATTTCTAGTTTTTCTTTATATTTCTCAACGGAACCTCTCCATACAAAAGTATATTTATTAGCTTTGGATTCTATTTTTGTACCATCAATATACTGAATGTCTAAGCTAACATATCCCATTTTTACAAGCATTTTTACTACTTCTGCAAAAAGAGTTTGGATATGATTTTTTAAAACTTTACCCCTAAAATCGTTTATCGTTCTAAAATCAGGAGTCGAGTTGCCCGAAATATACATAAAATGAATGTTCTCCTGAAGTGCTTTTGCAATTTTTCTGCAAGAATATACATTAGATAAATAACTGTAAAACAAAACCTTAATCATCATTCTTGGATGGTAAGCTGAAGTACCACCTCCTTTATATTTTTTCAATATTTCACTTATATCTAACTGATTAACAACTTGTTCCACTAAGTGAACTGGATGGTTTTGCGGTATTCTATCGAAAATATTGATAGGAAATAACTCTGGAGAATTGCCTGTTTGATTTTTAAAAACTATCTTAGCCATTGTGTATTTTTGTCTCAACTCTAAGATACTAATTTTAGAGATAAAATACAACAAAAAAAGGCTGTCCTTACTTTTTGGACAGCCTCTCTTTTTTTGACTAATAGTTGTTTTTTTTAAAACTGAACAAGTGCCTTTTTTTATTCTTATTTTTTTCTTTAAAAATAATTTTTGAATTAAAAAAATAGATACCTTTGTCTGTATAATTAAAGATTAATTATGAGCCTCAATAAGCCTACTTTTTTTAAAATTACTTTGAGTATGCTCTTCCTGACAATGTTGGGTCTAGTCGCTTTTGGTAATGCTAAAAATAGTGAAGAAGTTCATAATACTATTGCTGTTTTTCAAGATACAACAATATCACAAGATGATAATCATTTTGTAGTTTTAGAATCAAATGATGATTCACTTTCATTTAGAGAATCTGAAATTGAGTTAGAACTTGAAATTGAAACTTTCTTTTTTAATAAATCTAATTCAGATTTTGAATCTGTTTCAGAAGTTATTAAAAATGATTCCTATTATTGTACTCATTTTTACACAAAACAAAGTATTCCTCTTTATGACTTGTTTTGTAATTGGAAATTACACCTTTCTTAATACATAATTTTTTTAAAACTTTTTTTAATGTATCTCTTGCGATTTTTTATTGTCGAAGAGTACGATATGTATTAACCTTATTTCATTTTAAATGAATACACATACTGTAGGTTTCGACGAACAACACGTTCTCGAACACCTAAAACACTATTTGCCTGCACAAAACCCTCTTAAGGACTTTGTGCACCATAATACATTACATGCTTTTCAGAAAAGTCATTTTTTTACTGCTTTGCAGGAAGCTTCAGAAATTTTCGGATATAAAACGTATTTGTCTTTACAAGAGTTTAGAAAACGATTTGAAAATAATGAAATTTCTGAACCTGTACTAGATTATATTATCCAAAAAAATAAAGGCGATAATGATTTTTCAAAGTGGAAAAACAATGTATTGAAAAAAAAATACGATGAGTATTTAACTGCTAGAGTAGGTAATTTACGCTCTTTTTGGAAAAAAGAATATGCTATTAACTTAGATAAATCAACACACGGTATTCTTTTTAGAGTGCTATGTGGTTATTTAGATCAAGGTATTGCTATTTGGTCTTTCCCTGCTCACGAAGAAGGCTTTTTGAGTTCAATAAAAAAATTGAATGAAAAAAGTTTTGCTAGCGTTTTTAAAACAAAAAGAGCAAAACAGTTATTAGAAAAAGGTACTACAATTAGTGAATTATTAGATTTGATTGTAGGAAATTCTAATTATTTTGAAACGTATTTGTTTGATCAACAATTTTCTCATCCAGGTTGGAGTGGAATGGTTGCAACTTTGGAAAGCAATCCAAATTCTTTATTAGACAAGAAAAATATAACATTTGAGGAATTAATCATTTTTGAATTATTATTAGAACTAGATGCTTTAGATGCAAAATTTGGAGAAAACTGGGCTCCTTTAGCACATCGTTTTAAAGAGGAGGAAATAAAATTATTTAAAACGGTCGAATATAGTGAATATTTTGATGTTTTATCTTTATGGCAACAAGCTTTTGAATGGAGCTTTTATGATCAGGTATTATCTGGAATTAAAAATGTTAAACCAACTATAGACACTAAAGAAACAAGTTTTCAGGCAATGTTTTGCATGGACGATAGAGAATGTTCTTTCCGTAGATATGTAGAGTCTTTAGATAAAAATTCGAAAACATTCGGGACAGCAGCTTTTTTTAATTTTGAATTTTTCTATAAACCAGTAAATGGGAAGTTTTATACAAAGCTTTGTCCAGCACCTGTTACTCCAAAATATTTAATAAAGGAAATAGATAGAAAGAAAAAGCAACCAAAAGATTTGCATTATAATAAGAAATCACATTCGCTATTATTTGGATGGATAATTAGTCAAACTCTTGGTTTTTCTGCTGCGTTCAAATTGTTTATAAATATTTTTAAACCAACAATGACTCCTGCAACAAGTGCTTCATTTAAGCATTTAAACAAAAAGTCTAAACTAGTTATAGAAAATACAAATGTAAATGAAAGAGAAAATGATTTGCAAATAGGCTTCAGTATTGAAGAGATGGCAAATAGAGCAGAAGGTTTGTTAAAAAGTATAGGCTTGGTTAAAGATTTCGCTCCTTTAGTTTATGTAATTGGACATGGTGCAACTAGCGTGAATAATACACATTATGCTGGTTATGATTGTGGTGCGTGTTGTGGAAGACCAAGTTCGGTTAATGCAAAAGTGGCTTGTTTCGCAATCAATAATCTAAAAGTGAGAACCGTACTTAGAGAAAGAGGGATTGATATTCCAGAATCGACTCAGTTTTTACCAGGATTGCATGATACAACTAGAGATGAAATCGCTTTCTATGATGAAGACACATTGACTAGTATTAATAAATCATTACATTCAGAAAATGCAATTATTTTCACAAAAGCATTAGATTTAAATGCAAAAGAAAGATCGCGTCGTTTTGATACCATAGACACAAACCAAACGGTAGAAAAAGTACATGATAGAATTAGAAGACGTTCCGTATCTCTATTTGAGCCTCGTCCAGAATTAAATCATGCTACCAATGCAATGTGTATTGTTGGAAGAAGAAGTTTGTCTAAACAATTATTTTTAGATAGACGTTCTTTTATGAATTCCTATGATTATAATGTTGACCCAGTTGGAGATTATTTGGCGGGAATATTAGGAGCAGTTGCTCCAGTAGGAGGTGGAATTAATCTTGAATATTATTTCTCTAGAGTAGATAATCATAAACTGGGAGCAGGAAGTAAATTACCACATAATGTTATGGGGCTTATTGGTGTTGCTAATGGAATCGATGGAGATTTAAGACCAGGACTGCCAAGCCAAATGATTGAAGTCCATGACCCTGTTCGACTATTAGTCGTGGTGGAGCATTTTCCAGAAATTGTTAAATATGCTATTACTAAAAATCCTGCTACCTATGAATGGTTTATAAATGAGTGGGTAAAATTAGTTGTAGTACATCCAGAAACTAATGAATTGTTTCATTTTGAAAAAGGAGGTTTTGTGACCTATGTTCCAATTCAAAAAGAAGCTAATTCTATCCAAAATGTTCAAAAATTAGCAGAACAATCACAAGACAACTTATTAGTAGGAATTTTAAATTAAGGAAAAATGAATGAAATTTTGCAATTTTTTATAGTACTTCCTTTTTTAGGATTTGTATTCAGTTTGTTCATTCCAGAAAAGAAAGAAACATTAATTTCTAGGGTGGCTTTTGGTACTGTTTTTATACAGTTAGTAATTGTTAGTGTTTTTGCCGTTTTTTGGATTTTAGATGGTGCTTTCGATTTAAATTTGAAAGAGTTTACGTTGATGAAAACATCACATTATGAATTTTTTATCGATTTTTATTTTGATAAAGTAACTGTTGTGTATTTGTTTGTAGGGGCACTTTTAACTTCTATGATAACCACATATAGTCGTTATTATTTGCATAGAGAAAAAGGATATAAACGTTTCTTTAACACAGTTTTATTTTTCTTTTTTGGTTATAATTTAGCGATACTTTCAGGGAATTTTGAGACGCTATTTATTGGTTGGGAAATTATAGGGATTTCGTCTTTCTTATTGATTGCCTTCTATAGAGAACGTTATTTGCCTGTTAAAAATGCGTTTAAAGTATTTTCAATTTATAGAATTGGAGATGTAGGAGTAATTTTAGCAATGTGGGCGAGTCACCATTTGTTTCATGAGAATATTACATTCATAGAATTGAATAATTATAGTTTGGTAAATGAACATTTGCAAAACCATACTATAATTGGTGCTTTTATTGCTCTATGTTTGGCTTGTGCAGCTGCTGCTAAATCTGCTCAAATTCCATTTTCTTCTTGGTTACCGAGAGCAATGGAAGGCCCAACACCATCAAGTGCTATTTTTTATGGTTCATTATCTGTTCATTTAGGAGTTTTTTTAATGTTAAGAACCTATCCTTTTTG
Source organism: Flavobacterium sp. KY-23415 (assembly GCF_055384985.1). NCBI lineage: Bacteria > Pseudomonadati > Bacteroidota > Flavobacteriia > Flavobacteriales > Flavobacteriaceae > Flavobacterium > Flavobacterium sp. KY-23415. Next base: position 2,466,733 of record NZ_AP044001.1, read on the forward strand.
GGAACATCAAACATCTATTCGTATTGCAATAGGGATAATGGGATTAACAACGAGTATAATGGCTTCACTAATGGCAAGAGTACAGTCTTCTGTTAAAAGTCAAATTGCTTATAGTTCAGTCTCTCAAATTGGATTAATTTTTATTGAAATAGCTTTAGGATTGGATAATTTAGCATTGTTTCACTTTGTAGGAAATGCATTTTTAAGAACCTATCAATTATTAGTTTCTCCTTCAGTCGTAACTTATTTAATTAGGGAACAGTTCTATAATTTTATACCTAAGAAAAAAACAATTGAAGATTCATTACCAAAACGATTAGAATATTCTTTATACATTTTAAGTTTAAAGGAGTTCAAATTAGAAGAGTTCATGAATACTGTGCTTTGGAAACCTTTAAAAATTATAGGGAAATCAATGGACTTTTTTAATATGAAAACCTTGTTCATTTTCTTTTTACCTCTTTATGTATTAGGAGTTGTTTTTTATGAGTTTAGAGAGCTATTACCTTTTAGTTTTGTAAATAATTTGCCTGAGATATTTGCTTTTATTGGTTTGGTTTGTGTTTTTAAATCATTTTCAGAAAGAAAAAATCCTTTAATGGCTTGGGTATTAATAATCATGAATCATTTTTGGATAGCATTAGCGGTTCTTTTTAATGATAAAGTAGATTATTTTGAAGTTGCAGTCTATTTGTCTGGGGTAATAATAACAGGAATAATTGGATTATTAGCACTGTTAAAGCTTAAAAATATTGAAGAAAATACATCAATGAATCAATATTTAGGACATGTTTATGAACATCCTAAATTTGCTTTTTTCTTTCTAATAGCAGTTTTAGGAGTAACAGGTTTTCCAATAACAACCACTTTTGTTGGAGAAGATTTGTTGTTTAGTCATATAAATAGTGATCAAGTAGTCTTGGCTTTTTTTGTATCCTCAAGTTTTGTGGTTTCAGGAATTGCAGGGATAAGAATTTATGCGCGACTATTTCTTGGTCCACATATTAAAACCTATCATGAATTACCATACAAATCTTCATAATTCATTTACAAAACTTTAAAAAAATAAATTAATTGCTTTTAAATAGATTTTTTAGCCTATTTAAAGTTAAATATATAATATATGGAATCAAAAAATAAGAAAAATATCCCAGCTGATGGATTAGCGGGTTTAAAAGAAAATTTCAAAACAGATGCAATTTCAGGATTTATTGTTTTCCTATTGGCATTACCTTTAAGTTTAGGTATTGCAAAGGCATCGGAGTTTCCACCTGTAATGGGATTATTGACAGCCATTATTGGAGGTGTTGTTGTGAGTTTGGTTATGGGGTCTCGATTAACCATTAAAGGCCCAGCAGCTGGGTTAATTGTTATCGTTGCAGGTTCTGTTGCAGAATTTGGAAAAGGAGATAATGCTTTAGGTTGGAAATTGGCGTTAGGAGCAATGGTTGTTGCAGGTATTGTTCAAATTTTATTTGGAGTATTTAAGTTAGGTAAACTAGCCGATTTTTTCCCGCTTTCAGCAATTCATGGAATGCTAGCCGCTATTGGAATTATTATTATAGCAAAGCAAATTCCAGTGTTATTAAACGACGATCCAGCTTTAGGGAAGGGGAAAGGCCCTTTAGAATTATTAGCTAATATTCCGAATTTTATTATGAATTTAGACCCTAAAGCAACATTCATTGGTATTGTTAGTTTGATTATTATGTTAGGATGGCCAAAAATAAAAAACACTACAATAAAAATGATTCCTGCTCCACTAGTTGTTTTATTGTTTGCAATTCCTTGTGAGTTGTTTATGCATTTTAAAGAAACAGAACCAGCATATGCATTGGTTAAAATTGGAAATTTTGTAGATAGTTTAGGTTTTAATGCAAGTTTTGAAGGTTTTTCACAAACAGGAACATTTGTAAAATATGTAATCATGTTTGCATTAGTGGGCTCATTAGAGTCATTGTTAACTGTAAAAGCAATAGATTTAATGGATCCTTTTAAAAGAAAATCTGACATGAATAAAGATTTAATAGCTGTAGGAATTGGAAATACTTTAGCAGCTTTTTTAGGAGGATTACCAATGATTTCTGAAGTGGCTCGTTCTTCTTCCAATGTGAATAATGGTGCAAAAACAAGATGGGCTAACTTTTTTCACGGAGTTTTCATTTTAGCATTTGTATTATTGGCAGCTCCAATTTTAGAAATGATTCCTAATGCAGCTTTGGCTGCGATGTTAATTACTGTTGGTATTAAATTGGCACATCCTAAAGAATTTGTACACACTTTCAAAATTGGTAAAGAACAATTAGCAATTTTCTTGGTAACTATTTTCTTTACATTATTTGAAGATTTATTAGTAGGAATTGCAGCTGGTATTGTTTTAAAAATGATTATTCACTTAATAAATGGAACACCAATTTCTTCTTTCTTTAAAGCTCCAACTTTAGTTTCATTTGAAGGGAATAATTATTTGGTTGAAATAGACAAAGCCGCTATTTTTACAAATTATTTGGGGGTAAAACGTAAATTAGAATCAATTCCTCCTGGATTTAATATTACAATTGATTTAAAGAAGACAAAATTAGTAGACCATTCAGTGATGGAAAACTTAGAACATTTTAAACATGATTATGAATCCAATGATAAAAGTACAGTTACTATTATAGGCTTAGAAAATCATAAACCATTGTCGGAACACCCACTTTCAGGAAGAAAAAAATAATTATAAATAATATAAATATCAATAAATCATGAAATTAGTAAGTATAAAAAACGCATTAGTATTGTTTTTACTGTTTTTTTCTGCTTTATCATTTTCACAAGTAGAAACTCATAATAATAATTTTTGGTTGCATTATGTTGGGAAAAATAAGATTGCTAAAAATACATTTTTCACATTAGAAGCAACTATGCGATATACAGATGGAATAAATGAAAAACAACAATGGTTTATACGTCCTTCATTAGATTATCAATTCAATAATAATTTTGTAGGAAGCATTGGATATACTCACTATAATACCTACAGTTATGGAGATTTTCCAATAAATAAAATAGATACTCCAGAAGATCATGTTTGGATTCAAGGTACCTATACTCATACTTCTGGGAATTTTAAATTTATTCATAGGTTACGAGATGAAAATAGATTTGTAGGTATTGCAGCAAAAAATCCTAGTACTGGAAATTATGAAATTGATCGTTATGAATATAGAAATAGAGTGAGATATATGTTTTTGGTAAATTATACTTTGACAAAAAAAGACGATAAAGCGAGGTTGTTTGCTGTTTTAGGAGACGAAGCATTTGTAAATATTGGATCAAATGCGGGTAAAACTTTTTTTAATCAAAATAGAATTATTGCAGGTTTAGGTTATAATATAAATAAAAACCATCAAGTTCAATTAAATTATATTCAGCAGCATATTTGGAATTTTCCAAACACAATTCAAGAAGATAATCCAACAATTCGTGTTTCATATATTACGAATTTTGATTTTACAAAATAATATTTTGGTTTAGTTTTATTTTTATGTCATTTTTTGATAGAATTGTTTTAGCCACCTTATAATAATTTTATCATTTTATTATAAATCCCGAGAGCAAATAGAATCTCGGGATTTATTGTTTTACATGTTATTTTACTTTGATAATTTGTTCTTCATTATAGACATTTCCTTCGTCATCAATACCTTGAATGTTTAATTTAATCTGTTCTTGATTTAAAGTGGGTATTTTTACCTCAAAATTGCCATTTAAATCGGTATAAATAGATGGAGACCAAAATATCGTTCCAAAGTTTTTGAAAGCAGTGTCGTTATAATTTGTATAGTTTAGGTTTTGAAAATTTAACTGTTTTTTGAAACCATTTCCTATAATGATTTCTTTAGTTTTAGGATATGTATTTATATAATTAATATAGCCTTTTTTTAAATAGATTTTAATAACACTACCTACTCCTCTAGTACCATATTCATATGCTAAATTGTCTATTAATATTTCTTCTACATTATTTAAAGGCATTCCATCTAATATTTCAAAATTTATTATTGGAGCGTCATCAATAAAAACTAAAGGAGCTCTTCTAGAACCATAAAGACTAGTTTGCGGTCTTCGGCTAAAAATATTAACTTGACCAAAATTGTTGTTTACATTATATCCATGCGTTTGTAAGAACATCAAAATATCTCTATAAGAATTAGCTTCAATGTCGGTTATTTTATAAGAACGGTCAATCGTGCTTCTGAATTCAGAATTGCTTTTTTGTTCTTGTTTTTCAGTTAAATTAACTTCATTTAATATAACAATTTCGTTGTGTTTTGGAAAATATATATCGCTATTTATTTCTTTTGAAATAGTAGTGTCATACACAATAGGTGTAATATTAATTACCTTATTGAAGTTAGGGTTGTTATTGGTTAAACGTGAATGAATTGCTGTTTTTACAACCCTTTCTTTCTCATCTAATAATGTTAAAAAAACCGTAGTTGAGTCTGTAAGGATTAGGTTTTTGAATTCAAAATCACCATTTTCAGAAACAGGAACAGAATATTCTATCCCATCTTTTGAAATAAACCGAAGTTTCCCTTTCTCTACGTCATAATTGTATATTCTTCCTTTTAGGTTAACTCCTAAATCAAAGTCATATCGAATTGTTGGTATTCCTTTCTTTATGTTTTCCCAATTGTATTTTGGTTTGTTATGTATTAAAAACATGTCGAATGCTATTTTTTTAGTTCGATCGGTTTTTAAGAGATAATAATCGATATTTTTTACTTCTTCATTTAAATGACTATTAATGTTAAATTGTTCATTAATAGAAAGAGATGTGTTTGCTATTGTGTTTTGAGCAATAGGATTTGCACTTAAACTAAAATTACCAATTCTATTTTGCAGCGAACCGAAAATAGTAATTGAATCTTTAGATGTAATTGTTTTTGTAACAACGAGTGTTGGTTTGTTTATTTCATTATAAATAATTCTCTCAGAATGTAAATTTAGATGATTGTCTAGCAAACGTAAAGTATTTATTCCGTTGAAGAGTTCTTTTTTTGGGATTACTAATGAAGTTGTTTTATCTTTTATGTTTATGTCAATAAACTTTATTTTTTCATTTTGACTAATTGCAAGGGTGAAATAGTTGTCTTTGTTTTTTTCTAATGTAATACTATTTGTTTCAATTTTTAAATACAAATCTTTGTCGTTGGTTGTATTGTTTACATTGATGTTGTAGCCAATAATTTTTATATTATTAAGATTTTTAATAATTGTATTGTCTTCATTAGTTAATGATAAACTGTACTTTTCATTTGAAGGCTCTATTAATGTTGAAAAACCATAGCCTTGTTCATTAGTTTCAATAGTATTAATAATTTCTCCCTTTTCATTTTTTAATAAAATGTTAGATGCTTTAACACCATTACCATTAACATCAACAGTTTTTACTACAATCCTATTTCTAGATTGGTATAATAAATTTCCACCTTCAACTGTATAACTTAAAGAAAATACATCTTTAGATTTAGATTTAATCATGTTGTCTTTAGTGTTTATAATATCAACTTTGTATAAACTAGATTCATTTTCATTGAAATTGTTCATGTAATTGGTGAAAGTATGAATGTAATAAGTGCCAGTAGGTAAATTGTTTTTTAAAGGAATATATCCATTTGTAACACCTTTAGCAACATAGTTCAATCCACTGTAAACTAATTCATTTTTATCGTTATACATTTTTACCATAAGATTGGTTGTGTTCGGGGTTAATTTCCCGTCTTTTTTGTTAATGACATAAGCTTTAAACCAAATATTTTCATTCGATGTGAATTGGTTCTTATTAAGATGTAAGTGAATGTTTTCTCTACTGTTTTCAAAATAATTAGAGAAGGAAGTGGCAATTTGTTCTTTAAGAACTTCTTTCGCTTGCTGAGCATTTACGAGTTGAAAACTTAGGCAAATGAGGAATACTATTTTTTTCATACTTACTTAGATATTATAGTTAATACTTTTTTAAGTAAGAAATGTATCACAAATTATGCCAAAGATGAGAAATTGGATGAGTCTATAGTGTTAAAATTGAGATGCTTGGAGATTGTTCTTTCTTGTTGCCCTTTGTTTACTAGTATTTTTAGCGTCTAATTGTTTTTTAAAATTTTCTATTATTTAAGATGTAAATGTTGGAAGTAATAGGTTACTATTTGTGTTATTATTGTCATTGCCTATAAATGAAATCTCTTTTTCTAATAAAAAAATCCCGATGAGAGTGAACTCATCGGGATTTACAAAGCTATTTTGAATTTTTAGCTTTCAATTACATCATTCCTGGCATACCACCCATATGGTTATGACCTGCAGGTTCATTTTCTTTAATATCGATTAAAGCACATTCTGTTGTAAGAATCATTCCAGCAACAGAAGCCGCGTTTTCAAGCGCTACACGAGTTACTTTTTTAGGATCGATAATTCCAGCTTTTAGCATTTCAACATATTCTCCAGTTTTAGCATTAAAACCAAAATCACCTTTTCCGTCTAGTACTTTTGCAATAACAACTGAGCCTTCACCACCAGCATTTTCAACAATTGTTCTTAACGGAGCTTCAATAGCTCTGTTTACGATGTGAATACCTGTTGTTTCGTCAGTATTTTCAGCTTTAAGGTTAGCCAAGACAGCTTTAGCTCTAACAAGAGCAACTCCTCCACCAGCTACGATTCCTTCTTCTACAGCAGCTCTCGTTGCGTGCAAAGCATCATCAACTCTATCTTTTTTCTCTTTCATTTCTACTTCAGAAGCAGCACCAACATAAAGAACAGCAACCCCACCAGCTAATTTAGCTAAACGCTCTTGTAATTTTTCCTTATCATAATCTGATGTAGAAGTTTCAATTTGCGATTTAATTTGGTTCACTCTTGCTTTGATGTTTTCAGCATCCCCAGCTCCATTTACAATTGTGGTATTGTCTTTGTCAATAGTTACCGTTTCTGCAGTACCTAACATTTCAATTGTTGCATTGTCTAAAGCAAAACCGCTTTCTTCAGCAATTACTGTTCCTCCTGTTAAAATTGCAATGTCTTCTAACATTGCTTTTCTTCTATCTCCAAAACCTGGAGCTTTTACTGCAGCAATTTTTAGACCACCTCTTAATTTGTTTACTACCAAAGTAGCTAATGCTTGACCATCCACATCTTCAGCTATAATCACTAAAGGTCTTCCAGATTGAGCAACAGGCTCTAAAATAGGTAATAATTCTTGTAAATTAGAAATTTTCTTGTCATATAATAAAATATATGGATTATCTAATTCAGCAATCATTTTGTCTGCATTGGTAACAAAATAAGGAGATAAATAACCTCTGTCGAATTGCATTCCTTCAACAACATCAACATAAGTATCAGTCCCTTTAGCTTCTTCAACGGTAATTACACCTTCTTTTCCAACTTTTCCAAATGCAGTAGCTATTAATTCGCCAATAGTTTCGTCGTTATTTGCAGAAATAGAAGCTACTTGTTTTATTTTTTCTGAAGAATCACCAACAGCAACAGTTTGTTTTCCTAAATCTTCTACAATGGCTTCCACAGCTTTGTCAATACCTCTCTTTAAATCCATTGGGTTTGCACCTGAAGCTACATTTTTAAGACCTTCTTTAACGATTGCTTGCGCAAGAACTGTTGCTGTAGTTGTCCCGTCACCTGCTAAATCATTTGTTTTTGAAGCCACTTCTTTAACCATTTGAGCGCCCATGTTCTCTAAAGGATCTTGTAGTTCAATTTCTTTTGCCACAGAAACACCATCTTTCGTTACAGTTGGTCCACCAAATGATTTAGATATAATTACATTTCTTCCTTTTGGTCCTAGAGTTACTTTTACTGCGTTTGCTAAAGCATCAACACCACGTTTTAGTCCGTCACGTGCTTCTATATCAAATTTTATATCTTTTGCCATTTTATTTTTGTTTAAATTGTTTAAAGTTTTTTGATTGTTTTATAACTTACAATTTGTTTTAAAGAATTGCGAAGATTTCTTCTTCTCTCATAATTAGGTAATCTTTACCTTCATATTTAAACTCTGTGCCAGAATACTTACCGTAAAGTACAACATCTCCTGTTTTTACAGTCATAGTATGGTCTTTTTTACCATTACCCACTGCTACGATGATCCCTTTTTGCGGTTTTTCTTTTGCAGTATCTGGAATAATAATACCTGAAGCAGTTGTTGTTTCTGCTGCCATAGGTTCAATCACTACACGATCTGAGATAGGTTTAATGTTTAATGACATATTTTATATATTTTAATTAATATTTAATGTGCAAATTGATTTTCAGAAATTGTGCCAAAGCCTTTTTTTGACATTTTTTCTTAAAAAAAAATGCCAGCACTGACAGGCTGGCATTTTGCTAGAATTAATTTCTAGTATTATTTAGCTGTTTCTTCTGTTTTTACTGGAGCAGTAGTTGTTGCTTCTGCAGCAGGTGCTTCTGGTGTTGCAGGAGCAGTAGTTGTAACAGGAGGTATTGCTACATCGTCACCTAATACTTTTGAATCGTTAGTTCCACTACCATTGAATGCTAAAGTTGATAATAATATAAGTGCAATTAAAATTCCACCTAACGTCCATGTACTTTTATCTAAAAAGTCTGTCGTTTTCTGTACGCCACCTAATTGTTGAGAACCACCAAATGAAGAAGATAAACCTCCACCTTTAGGGTTTTGAACCATAATGGCTAAAATTAATAAAAAGCAAACAATTGTTATTGCAATTAAAAAACCTGTAAATCCCATAATCTAATTATTATTTTGTTGTAAATCTTTTATATCTTTTATTCGGTTTGCAAAGAAACTACTTTTTTCTGGATATTTCAAAATTAAAATTTCATAAGCTTGTATTGCTTTCTGATATTTTTTTTGCTCCAAATAGACTTTTGCTAATGTTTCTGTCATTAAATGTGTTGGTTCTTCTATGCTTTTCTTGATATTTGGAGGTATTGGAGTCGATGTTTTTACAGGAGAAATTTTTGGATTTAATTCTATGAAACGATCAATAATATCTATTTTTTTTAACTTTTCAGGATCTAAATTCTCAATTTCATCGTTATCTTCTCTCTGAATTGGTGAAAATTTAGTTAATTGAAGCCACTCTTGGAATGAATGTTTTTCACTTTGATTAAAATCTAAAGGCTTTCCAATTTCTAATTTTTCTTCAATTTCATTCTGTTTTATTTCTGTTTTATCATTAGAGATGTTTTTTTCCTTTTCTTCTGCAATTACATCTTGATTACTTAAAATTTCTGTTTGGATTAGTATGTTTTCTTCAATGCTCTCTTGTGAATGTCTTTCTTCTTCAAATTTAATTTCAGTTACTGAAGGAGGTGTTTTTAAAAGAACGCTATCTATTACTTCAATATTATTAATATAATCATCAATATTCTCAATGTTGTTTCTTTGAAGAGTTGTGAAGTTTTCTGAAGTGATAAAATCAAATAGAATGCTCCTGTCTATTGTGTGTGCTGCTGTTTTTTTTAATTCATAATTATATCTAAAGCTATCCTGATTGTAGAGTCCTTTTAAATGAAGTGCTCTTAAACTTTGAAAGTATGGAAATTGCTGCAATACAATTTCCAATTCCATAGTTTGTTTTTCATTTATAGAATAAGGGTTGTTTAGTAGATATGTTATGTCTTTTGTGTTCAATTTATTTTTTATTTATTACCATTTTGCCACAGATTCTGTGAAAATATCTTGAGTTATTCTTTCATAAATTTCTTCTAAAGCAGTTGTTAGCCTGCTTCCTATCATTTGCTCGTTTGCAGGATAGTCATGAAAATGTGTAAAACGTTTTTCGAAATCATCATCTTCGTTTCTTTTATTAGAAAAGCGAACCAATACTGTAATTGATAATCTGTTTTGTGCAGCTCTTTGATCGGCAGTTGCTGTCATAGGTGCGATTCTGTAATCTACAATTTCTCCTTCATATAGTAAATCTCCACCTTGAGGTACTAGGTTTAAACTTGTCTGATTTTGAATAAGGTCTTGTAGTTTTAAAGTAAATGTTCTTTCAATACCTGGTTCGATAAGATCGGCATTGTTTTGGAAATAATTCACCTGAAAAGTATCGGCATCAATTGGTTTTGCACCTGTAAAATTATAATAGCCACAACTGTTAATTGATGTTATTAAAATTATAAGTAATATTGCTTTAATAAAAGATTTCATTTAAAGGTCGTATTGTTTAATTTTTCTATATAATGTTCTTTCTGAAATTCCTAACTCATCAGCTGCAGCTTTGCGTTTTCCTTTATTTCTTTCTAAAGATTTTTTTATTAATTCAATTTCTTTAGCTTCAAGACTTAGTGTTTCTTCTTCTTCTACAGTTTCAGCAAAAAGATAATTTTCATCATCTTCGGTATCTTCGTTGTAAACTTCAGGTTCTATTGAGTTTTGTAATGGAATTAGTTCTCGATTGTTTTCTTTTTCAAAAGGATTGTTTTCTTCGTTTTGGCCATAAATGCGTTGAATTAATCCTTTATTAGTTTCTTGAACTTTACTATTGCCATTTTGCATTAATTCGAGAGTTAGCTTCTTTAAGTCATTTAAATCCGCTTTCATGTCAAATAGTACTTTGTATAAAATCTCTCTTTCATTACTAAAATCGTTTTCACTCTTTTTTGTATTGATAACAGAAGGGAGACTACTTCCTTCTGTAGGAAGATAATGTTGTAATGTTTGCAGGTTAATTTCTCTATTGGTTTCTAAAACTGATATTTGTTCTGCAACATTTCTTAGTTGTCTAATATTTCCATTCCATCTGTATCTTAATAAATGAGGAATGGCTTCGTTTGAAAGTTTTATTGGAGGCATTTTGTATTTATGAGCAAAATCAGAAGCAAACTTTCTAAAAAGGATATGAATATCCTCTTTTCTCTCTCTTAATGGAGGTAAAAGAATTTCGACAGTACTTAACCTATAATATAAATCTTCTCTAAATTTTCCTTTTTCAATAGCGTCAAACATGTTTACGTTTGTGGCCGCTACAATTCTTACATTTGTTTTTTGTACTTGTGAAGAGCCTACTTTTATGAATTCACCATTCTCAAGTACACGTAATAATCTTACTTGTGTGGTCAATGGTAATTCACCTACTTCATCTAAGAAAATTGTGCCACCATCTGCGACTTCAAAATAGCCTTCACGAGTAGAAGTGGCTCCTGTAAAAGAGCCTTTTTCATGACCAAAAAGTTCACTATCAATAGTTCCTTCTGGGATTGCACCACAATTGACCGCAATGTATTTTCCGTGTTTTCTATGTGAAAGCGAATGGATTATTTTTGGAATACTTTCTTTTCCAACACCACTTTCTCCAGTAACTAAAACTGAAATATCTGTAGGAGCAACTTGTATTGCTTTTTCTATGGAACGATTGAGTTTAGGGTCATTTCCTATAATTTCAAATCGTTGTTTTATGGCTTGTACTGTTTCCATTGTTCTGTTTGTTTAGAGTTTAAGTTTTTTTAAAAAAATAAACTTTTAATCTTAAACCATTTCTTGCATCATTTCAGAATATCCGACTGCTTCTCCTATTAGAGTGGCGGCTGTACAATCTGTAATTTTTACATTAACAAAATCTCCAGGCTTGTAATTTTCTTTTGGGAAAACAACTACAGTATTTTGCGAATTTCTTCCTGACCAATGCTCATTAGAACGTTTAGAATCTTTTTCAACTAAAACTTCTACCGTTTGTCCAACAAAACGTTTGGTTTTTTCTAAAGCGTGAACTTGTTGTAAATCAACAATTTCGGTAAGTCTACGTTTTTTAACATCGTCTGGTATATCGTCTTCCATTTTTCTTGCAGCCATTGTTCCAGGTCTTTCCGAATAAGCAAACATAAAGCCAAAATCATATTTTACATATTCCATTAATGAAAGTGTGTCTTGATGATCTTCTTCTGTCTCAGTCGGAAAACCAGTTATCATGTCTTGCGATAAGGAAATATCTGGAATAATTCTTTTAATGTTGTCTATCAAGCTCATATATTCTTCACGAGTATGTTGACGATTCATCTCCTTCAAAATTCTTGTGCTTCCTGATTGAACAGGTAAGTGAATATATTTACAAATATTATGGTGTTTTGCCATTACTTCAATTACTTCCACATGCATATCTTGTGGATTTGAAGTTGAAAAACGAAAGCGCATTTTTGGAAATTGTGTAGCACAAAGGTCTAAAAGCTGAGCAAAATCTACGGCCGTTGCTTTTTGCATATCAGTAGCTTTTACGAAATCCTTTTTTAATCCACCACCATACCATAAATAGCTATCAACATTTTGACCTAATAGGGTAATTTCTTTAAACCCTCTAGACCATAAGTCTTGAATTTCTTCAAGGATGCTTTGTGGTTCGCGGCTACGCTCTCGTCCACGAGTAAAAGGTACTACACAAAAAGTACACATGTTGTCGCAACCTCTAGTAATTGAAACAAAAGCTGTTACTCCGTTAGAATTTAAACGAACTGGAGAAATATCTCCATATGTTTCTTCTTTAGATAAAATTACATTAATGGCATCTCTTCCATCTTCAACATCTTTTAAAAGGTTAGGAATATCTTTGTAAGCATCTGGTCCAACAACCATATCTACAATTTTCTCTTCTTCTAAAAATTTATCCTTTAATCGTTCCGCCATGCATCCTAAAACCCCTACTTTCATGCTAGGATTGATTTTTTTTACAGCATTGTATTTTTCTAAACGTTTTCTAATTGTTTGTTCTGCCTTATCACGAATAGAACAAGTGTTTACCAAAACCAAATCTGCTTCTTCAAGATTTTGAGTAGTATTGTATCCTTGGTTTACTAAAATAGATGCAACAATTTCGCTATCAGAAAAATTCATCTGGCAGCCATAACTTTCTATGAAAAGTTTTTTTGCGTTTCCTTCTTTTTGTTCTAAAACAAGACTAGTTCCTTGTTTGTTTTCTTCAATTGTCTTTTCCATAATACGAATTCGTGTATTTTCAGATTGCAAAGATAATACTAAATTATAAATTATGACAAGATGTCAGATAATGTTTAACATAAGTTTTTTATTATTGCAAAAAAATAATGATATGAATTTTTTGGAAATAAAAAGTAAGATTGAAAAAAGTAATAGTGCAGATTTTAATACTGTTTTTAACAGATCTGTAGAGTTGTTTAAAAAGACTTGGTTGCAAGGGTTTTTATTGGTGTTGTTTTTTATAATGACCTATTTAGGAATTGCAATGATAACTGTTTTGCCAGTTGTATTGTTAACGGGATTAAAAGGGAGTGATTTATCGTATAATAATTTTTGGGTTTCGCTATTTGGGATGTTATTCTTTTCTCTAATTCTTATTGTGTTGTTTTTTGTAATGACTGTTTTTACAGGATTGCTCGGAGGATTATATATTATATATAGAAAAGCAGATAAAGGTGAAAATTACGCAACGAGTGATTTTTTTGTATTATTAAAAAAGGATACATTTTTAAAAACATTTAAAGTTACAGTTGCATCACTCGGAATTATTTTAATTTCTTATATGGTGTGTTTTATTCCAATTCTTTATACAGCAATACCGATTAGTTATATTGTTCTAATATATGCATACAATCAAAAATTAAGCACAACAGAAATTGTTAAAATTGCTTTTGCTATTGGTAATAAAAATTGGATTGTCACTTTTTTATTAAGAATAGTAACTAGTCTAGTTGCTTATGTTGGAGTGTTTTTATGTGGTATAGGTTTCTTTTTTACGTTTGCTTTGATCTTGATTCCGCAATACTTCATTTATAAGGATGCTGTGGGGGATTCAGATGATAAAGAACTAGATCAAATTGGGTCTTATAAGTATGATAAAATATAATTATTGTTGTTTCAGGAATGTTTAATTTAAAAAAAAGCCTACTTTTGTCCCAAATAAAATATGGATAATGGCAAAGAATTTAGTTATCGTAGAGTCACCTGCAAAGGCAAAAACTATAGAAAAATTTCTAGGAAAGGATTATCAAGTTGAATCTAGTTTTGGTCATATTGCTGATTTACCTTCAAAAGAAATAGGAGTTGATGTTGAAAATGGATTTAGACCAAAATACGAAGTATCAAGTGATAAAAAATCATTGGTAAAAAAACTAAAAGACTTGTCAAAATCAGCTGAAATGGTTTGGTTAGCATCCGATGAAGACCGTGAAGGAGAAGCGATTGCTTGGCATTTAGCGGAAGAGTTAAAGTTGGAAAAAAGCAAAACCAAAAGAATTGTATTTCATGAAATTACTAAAACGGCAATTCAAAAAGCAATAGAGAACCCTAGAACTATTGATTATAATTTGGTAAATGCGCAACAAGCAAGAAGAGTTTTAGATCGATTAGTAGGGTATGAACTGTCTCCAGTTTTGTGGAAGAAAGTAAAAGGAGGATTGTCGGCAGGTAGAGTACAATCAGTATCAGTAAGATTAATTGTAGAAAAAGAGAGAGAGATTCAAAATTTTAATTCTGAGGCATCTTATAGTATAACTGCAGAATTTACAAATGAATCTGGGAAAGCTTTTAAAGCTAAATTGCCTAAGAATTTTTCAACCAAAGAGGAAGCAGAAAAATTTTTAAGAGATAATATAGGTTCAAGTTATAAAGTTGCAGATCTAGAGACTAAGCCAACCAAAAAGTCTCCAGCAGCACCATTTACTACTTCTACGTTGCAACAAGAAGCTGCAAGGAAATTATATTTACCAGTAGGAATAACGATGCAAATTGCACAGCGTTTGTATGAAGCAGGATTAATTACCTATATGAGAACAGATAGTGTAAACCTTTCAAATGAAGCAATGAGTGCTGCGCAAGCAGAGATTGAAAGTTATTATGGTAAAGAATATGCTAAGCCAAGAAATTATAACACGAAATCGAAAGGTGCACAAGAAGCCCATGAGGCAATTCGCCCAACAGACATGTCTAGGCATACTGTAAATATAGATCGCGATCAAGCGAGATTATATGATTTGATTTGGAAAAGAACATTAGCCTCTCAAATGAGCGATGCACAGTTAGAACGAACCAATGTTAAGATTGAAGCAAATAATCATAACGAAGTTTTTACAGCTACTGGAGAAGTAATCAAATTTGAAGGCTTTTTAAAGGTTTATTTGGAAGGTCACGATGATGATGAAGAGGAGCAAGATGGAATGTTGCCAGCAATGAAAGTAAATGAGAAATTACTCAATAATTATATAACAGCAACGCAGAGATTTACTAGACCTCCAAGTCGATATACAGAAGCTTCATTGGTTAAGAAGTTAGAGGAATTAGGCATTGGTCGTCCATCAACCTATGCGCCAACAATTTCAACAATTATAAACCGTAATTATGTTGAGAAAGGGACTTTTGAAGGGCAAGAAAGAAACTATAATCAGTTGGTTTTTGAGAACGGGAAGATTGTATCTAAAGATTTAACAGAAAATACAGGTTCAGATAAAGGAAAGCTTGTTCCAACGGATATTGGGATGATAGTGAATGATTTTCTTGTAGCGAATTTTAAAACTATTTTGGATTATAATTTTACAGCGAAAGTTGAGCAAGATTTTGATGAGATAGCATCGGGTAATGAAGATTGGGTAAAAATGATGAGTGATTTTTATAATCATTTCCATCCGAATGTGGTAGATGTAGAAAAGAATGCTGAAAGAGAAACAGGAGAAAGAATTTTGGGTAAACATCCAGAAACTGGGAGGCAAATATCAGTACGTTTAGGTAAATTTGGACCAATGGTTCAAATAGGGGAACAAGAAGATGAAGAAAAACAGTTTGCAAGTTTGTTACCTGAGCAAAATATTGGAACAATTACATTAGAAGAAGCGTTAACACTGTTCTTGTTGCCGAAGTCGCTTGGTAAATACGATGGAGAAGAAGTTGAAGTAAATAATGGTCGTTTCGGCCCTTATGTGCGTTTTGGTAAAACCTTTATATCACTACCAAAAGGGGAAGAGCCTTTGGATGTAAGTATTGAAAGAGCAATAGAATTGATTGAAGAAAAAAGGCAAGCAGATGCACCAATTGCTTCATATAAAGGGTTGCCTGTGCAAAAGGGAGTGGGGCGTTTTGGGCCATTTATTAAATGGGACGGAATGTTTATAAATGTGAATAAAAAATATAATTTCGATAACCTGTCACAAGCTGATATTACAGAGCTCATTGAAGATAAAATTCAAAAAGAGATTGATAAAGTAATTCATAATTGGGAAGACGAAGGAATTAGGGTTGAGAAAGCGAGATGGGGTAGATCGGTGATTTTAAAAGGGAAAGTAAAAATTGAGCTTGGTAAAGATATTGATGCTAGTAAAATGACATTAGATCAAGTCAAGGAAATGATTGAGGCAAAAGCACCAGCAAAAAAAACTAAGTCAAAAACTCCCGCTAAAAAAACAGCTACAAAAAAGAAATAATTCATGGTTTTTGATTTTTTACAGCCAATTAGTACAAGTTTTTTTGAGTTTAAAGAAAGCTTGTCTAGTCAAGCATTAGGTAAGAAAGTTTTGTTTCATACTGATGACGATTTCCCAGATTTAGAGAATAGCAATATTGCAATTATATGTGTAAATGAATACAGAGGTAGCGGGAGTGAAAATGAGAATGAAAAATTTGATTCGTTTAGGAAATCTTTTTACTCAATGTTTCCAGGTAACTGGAGTTTGTCAATTGTCGATTTAGGAAATATAATTGCAGGGGATACAATTGAAGATACTTACTTTTTGGTGAAAACTATAAATGAAGATCTTTTGCGAAAGAAAATTGTCCCAATATTTATTGGTGGTTCTCAAGATTTAACATATGCGCTATATAGAGCCTATGATAATTTAGATCAAATGGTTAATTTGGTAACAATAGATAGTTATTTTGATTTTGCAAAAGAAAATGCTTATATTTATAATTCTTTTTTGACACGAATAATTGTTGAAGAACCAAATAATTTATTTAATTTTAGTAATTTAGGCTATCAAACATATTATAATTCTCAAGAAGAAATAGATTTAATAGAGAAATTGTATTTTGAAGCATATCGATTAGGTGAGTTGTCTAATAAAATAGCAATTGCTGAACCAGTATTTAGAGATGCAGATTTAGTGAGTGTAGATATGAAATCAGTCCAATCTTCTTTTTCAGGTAATTATGATCATTTTGTTCCAAATGGATTTGATGGAAAAGAAATATGTGCCTTATCAAGATATTCAGGTATTAGTGATAAAGTTTCTTGTTTTGGATTGTTTAATTTTAGACCTACCGAAAAAGAGTCAGTATTAGTGTCACAGTGTGTTTGGTATTTTATAGAAGGGTTTTCTTTTAGGTCAAGAGAATATCCATTTGGTAGTAAAGAAGAGTATTTGAAGTATATTGTTTTGGTTGAGGAAGATGAGTTAGTCTTTTATAAAAGCAATAAAACGGAAAGATGGTGGATAGAAATACCTTTTTTAGATAATGCAAATAATAAATTGAAAAGAAATACGTTATTACCTTGCACTCATGATGATTATTTGTTAGCATGTGAGCAAGAAGTGCCTAATAGATGGTGGAAAGCATATCGACGTAATTTATTGTAAATCAAAGGTGTTTTGAGTTATTTTGACGATTTTTTTTTGTTAATTTTAATATTTTTTTAAGAAATTATGAAAAATAATTGTTTATTTCAAAATTATTGAATAGGTTTACGCCCTTAAAAGTAAAATTATATTAACCCAAATTTGTATGAAGAAGTTAGTTGTATTTGCAGCAATCTTATCATTGTTTATCAGTTGTGGTAAAGGAGATAGAGGAGAACTAGTAGCTGCCAAAGGAAAAAAATGGCATCCAGAAAAACCTTTTGGTATGACATTAGTGCCTGGAGGTGCTTTTATTATGGGTAAATCAGAGGATGATTTAGCCGGAATTCAGGATGCTCCAACAAAGACAGTAACTGTGCGTTCATTTTATATGGATGAAACAGAGATTACCAATGGTGAGTATCGTAAATTTGTTGATTGGGTCAAAGATTCAATAATAAGAACTAAATTAGCTATGTTAGCTGATGAAGTTGGACAAAATGCAACAGACGGTGCTGGAGGAATTGGAGATTATGCTTTTGCTGATGCAAACGTTGAAGAAATGTCACCATACGACAAGTATATGTATGAGAATTACTACAGTATCGGAACTGACGATGATCCGTATGCGGGAAGAAAGTTAAACAGAAAAGTAAAACTTATTAATGATCCTCAAAAATATCCAGATGAGTATTATGTAGAGGTTATGGATTCTATGTATCTTCCAGAAAGTGAGTCGTATAATGGGTTGAAGACTATGGATGTTTCTAAGTTGGAATTTAAATTTAGAGAGGTTGACTGGAATCAGGCGGTTACTAAAAAAGGACGTAAAGATTTATATAAAGACAATAAACCTATTCCAATTTATCCGGATACAACCGTTTGGATTAAAGATTTTGCTTATTCATACAACGAACCAATGCATAATGATTATTTCTGGCATCAAGCTTATGGTGAATATCCTGTAGTAGGTGTTACTTGGAGGCAAGCTAAGGCTTTTTGTGCATGGAGAACATTGTATAAAAATTCATACATTAAAAAGAAAAAAGGTAGAGACCAAATAAATTCATTCCGTTTACCTACAGAAGCGGAGTGGGAATATGCTGCAAGAGGAGGTCTAGAATCTGGAGCTTTCCCATGGGGAGGTCCTTACACAAAGAACGATAGAGGTTGTTTTATGGCGAACTTTAAGCCTAATAGAGGTGATTATGCAGCTGACGGAGCATTATATACTGTTGAAGCTAAATCATATGAGCCAAATAACTTTAATTTATACAACATGGCAGGTAATGTCTCTGAGTGGACAGAATCAGCTTATGATGTTACTGCAAACGAATTCGTTTCTACGATGAATCCTAATGTTGCAGATCGTAAAAATATGAGAAAAGTAGTTCGTGGCGGATCATGGAAAGACGTTGCTTATTTCTTACAAGTTTCAACACGTGATTATGAATATGCTGATTCTGCAAGAAGTTACATCGGATTTAGAACTGTGCAAGACTATATGGGTACAGCTGCTACAGCTACAAGCCCTAAATAACATTTAACCAATTTTTTAATTATATTAACTTAACTAACTAAAATTTTTATTATGGCAATTTTAAGTAAAAAAATGATGAACTTCCTTTATGGAATGGGAGCGGCAGTAGTAATCGTTGGAGCTTTATTCAAATTACAACACTGGGTATTTGCAAATGAGATGTTAATCGTAGGGCTTTTAACTGAAGCTTTTATTTTCGGTTTATCAGCATTTGAAGCTCCTGAAAAAGAATTAGACTGGTCACTTGTTTATCCAGAATTAGCTGGGGGAGAGTCTGGTGGAAAGAAAAAAGTAGAAAATCCAGTTGAAGCTCAAGGTTTGTTATCTCAAAAATTAGATAATTTGTTAAAAGATGCTAAAATAGATGGCGCTTTAATGGAAAGTTTAGGTACTAGTATAAGAAATTTTGAGGGAGCTGCTAAAAGCATTTCTCCAACTGTAGATTCAATTGCTTCTCAAAAGAAATATTCAGAAGAAATGTCTCAGGCAGCAGCTCAAATGGAAGCATTGAATAGCTTGTACAAAGTTCAATTAGAAAGTGCAACAAGAAACGCAGAAGCAAATAAAGAAATTGCTGATAATGCAGCTAAATTAAAAGAACAAATGCAGTCTATGACTTCTAACATTGCATCGTTAAATGCAGTTTATGGAGGTATGTTAACTGCTATGAATACAAGAGGATAATTAGTTTTATCAATTAAATTAAAAGTATTTATTAATTAAAAAAACTAATTACGCAAATGGCAGGAGGAAAATTAACCCCTAGACAGAAGATGATTAACCTTATGTACTTGGTTTTCATTGCAATGTTGGCATTGAATATGTCAAAAGAAGTATTAACCGCTTTTGGTAACTTTAACGACAAGTTTGATGAATCAAACAAATTAACTGAACAATCTAATGAGGCTCTTTTAGCAGCTTTAGATGTTAAGGCTACTGATGAGCCTGCAAAATATGGTGAATCAGCAAAAAAAGCTAAAGAAGTTGCTAGAATCTCAAAAGAGTTTACCGCTTTTATAGAATCACTTAAAGCTGACGTTACTAAAGGTTTTGAAGTGGATAAAAAATCAGGGAAGTTACCATTTGAAAATATGGATAAGAGTACTATTGATGAAGTTTGGTTTAAAGGAGATGGATATAGCCCAAGAGGAACTGAAATTGTTTCAAAAATAGATAAGTATGTAGCAGATATTAAAAAAGTACTAGGTACAGATGTTAAATACATTCCATTTATTAAAGAAATTGAAAAAAAATTCTCTACAGCTGATATCACGAATAGAGAGAATGTGAAAGTTAAGTATTTAGATTATAAAACTAAAGGTTTTCCAGCAGTATCTACTTTGACTTTTTTAACTTCTATGCAAAATGATGTTAAAAATACTGAGGCTTCTTCTTATAATTTATTTTTAGGAAACGCTTTAAAATCTGCTGCATCTATGAAGAATTTTCAAGCTATTGTAGTTTTAGATAAAAATGCGTATTTCCAAGGTGAGCAAGTTACTGGAAAAGTAGTTTTGGGACGTTATGATGCAAATACACAGCCTACCTCTTTCAAAGGACCTGGTAAAATTGAAAATGGACAAGCTGTTATTTCGATGACTGCTGGTGGTATAGGTGAGCAAAATATATCTGGTGAATTTGGATTTTTAGAAGATGGGAAAGAAATTCCATTGAAGTTTGAAGGTAAATATGTTGTAGTACCCCGTCCAAATTCAGCAACTATATCTGCTGATAAAATGAATGTTGTTTACCGTGGTGTTGTAAACCCAATGACAATATCTTTTGCAGGTGTATCTGATAGTGATGTTACAGCTTCGGCAGCTGGATTAACTAAAGTAGGTAATGGTAAGTATAACATGAGCCCAGGTTCTGGACGAGAAGTGTTGATTAATGTTAATGCTAAATTGCCAGATGGTAAAGTAGTAACTGATCAAAAGATGTTCCGTATTAAAGGTATTCCTGGTCCTAATGGAACAATTAGAGGAGAGTATGCTGCTACGGGTCCTAAAAATAATTTAGAAATTTCAACTGTTGGAGCTAAATTAGAAGATTTCGATTTTGAAGTAGGATTAAATGTTACTGGATTTACAATTAAAGTGCCAGGGCAACCTACAGTATTAGTTTCTGGAAATAAAATGGATGCTAGAGCTAAAGCTGCTATTTCTAAAGCACAAAGAGGAGACGTTGTTATTATTAGCAATATCCAAACTAAATTAGTTGGTGCAGGAAATTATATGTTGCCTAAAACAGCACCTTGTACTTACGAAATTAAATAAGTTACAATATAAGTTTATATATAAACTAAATAGAATAAAAAATGAATTGGAGAAAAATTATATTAGTAGGAGCATTAGGTTTAAATACGGTTTTAACTTTTGCACAGTCTAATCTTTTAAATGCTAAGACACCTGATCAAATTGGTCAAAAAACAGAAGCAGAATTAATTGCTGATAATGATAGACCACTTCCATACGGTTATGTTATGGATAGAGATGTGCTTATGGGGAAACGAGTTTGGGAATATATTGATCTTGATGAAAGAGCAAATTTTCCTTTATATTTTCCTGTAGAAGGAGATGTAATGTCAACAAAAGAAAGACAACCACTTTATAATGTTTTAATTAACGGTATTAGAGATGGTAAAATTACTGAGGTTTATGGAGATAGTTATTTTCAAGACAAAAAGACATTAGAAGATATTGAGTTTTCGTTAGTATTGATTGATACATCTGATGTTGGTAGAGAATACTACAATGCAGGTGAAGCTATTCCTGAGGAATATATCACTAAGACAGTTATTCAAGCTTACGATGTAAATGCTTACAAAATTGTTGGTTATTGGTATTTTGATAAACGTCAAGGGGAATTAAAATACCGTATGCTTGGGATTTGTCCTGTAGTTCCAGATGTTTATACTATGGCTAATGAAGAGAAGGATTATATTGATTTATTTTGGGTATATTTCCCAGCTTCAAGAGATGTACTTCATGAGGCAAAATCATTTAATAATAAAAATTCGGCTATGCCTTTCTCCTTTGATCATTTATTGAATTCAAGAAGATTTACGAGTTTTATCTATCTTGAAGAGAATGTTTATGGTGATCGCCAGATTAAAGAATACATGAAAGATAATGCTCAAATGCAATTATTAGAATCAGAACGCGTAAAAGATAAAATACGTGACTTTGAACAAGATATGTGGAATTATTAAAATAGATTTTCTCCAATTTATTATAAACTCTTATCATTTATTTGATAGGAGTTTATTTATTTTTATACTATGATAGATTATTTAATTGTTGGTTCAGGTATTGCTGGAATTTGTTTTTCAGAGTTTGCACTTCTAGAAGGGAAAAAAATTAAAGTTTTTGAAAATTACTCGCAACCTTCTTCAAAAATTGCAGGAGGTCTCTATAATCCTGTTGTTTTAAAGCGTTTTAGTGAAGTTTGGAAGGCTAAAGAGCAATTGGATTTGGCTTTGCCTTTTTATGCTGCTATTGAAGAAAAATTAAATGTTAAGTTTGATTTTAAAATTCCAATTTACAGGAAGCTTGCATCTATTGAGGAACAAAATAATTGGTTTCAAGCTGCAGATAAAGTGAATTTGTCTGATTTTTTATCTACAAATATTCTTCCAAATAACTTTCCTAGTATTAAGGCTTCATTTGGTTTTGGTGAGGTTTTTGGAACGGGTTACTTAGATGTAAAGTGTCTTGTTGATGCCTATGAATTATTTTTAAGAGAAAATTCAATGTTTTCTAATGAATCTTTTGATTATAATAAAATAGAGTTTCAAGAAGATTACATACAATATGCTGGACTAAAAGTAAAAAATATTGTGTTTGCAGAAGGGTTCGGACTTCATTATAATCCTTTCTTTAAAGATTTGCCATTAGATGGTACAAAGGGAGAGTTGTTGATTATAAAATCTAAAGATTTGAATATTAATGTTACTGTTAAATCTAGTGTTTTTATTCTTCCTATTGGAAATGATATTTATAAGGTTGGTGCTACATATGATTGGAAAGATAAAACAAATGTGCCTACTAAAGTAGGTCGTGATGAACTTATTGAAAAATTAGAAGAAGTTATTAATTGCGAATATGAAATTATTGATCATTTTGCTGGTGTTCGTCCAACAGTAAAAGATAGAAGGCCATTAGTAGGGACTCATTATAAACATCAAAATCTGCATATATTGAACGGACTTGGGACTAGAGGAGTTATGTTGGCTCCGTTTTTAGCTAACCAATTGTTTAATGCTATCGAAAATAAGATTGCATTAGATAAAGAAATTGATATTGTTAGAATATATAGAAAGAAAAATATTATTTAGAGTTCCAGTTTTTGTCATAATGTACAAATATATTAATCCATATATTTCTTGATAGCCTCATTGTGATTGGCATGAAAAGAATAAGTGTTATTATAATGACAACAAATGCTGTTTTTAGACTACTATTAAAAAATAGATAGGATATTATAAATGCTGCTACAGAAAAAGCAATACCTAAACCGTAACTAACATACATTGCTCCATAAAAAAAGGATGGTTCAATTTTGTATTTTAAATTACAATGGCTACATTTTTCATGCATTTTGTAAATATTTGACAAATTATAAGGATTTTTGTCTTCATACATGCTCTCTTCATGACATTTTGGACAACTTCCTGTTAAAATACTATTTAGTTTGGATCCTTTTTTTAACATTTGCAAAAAATTTATACAAAGATACTATTTACACAAAGTAAATAAGTAACAATTGTAACAAAACTATCATGCTAAACATACATAATTTATCGGTTTCTTTCGGAGGGACCTATCTTTTTGAAGAAGTTACTTTTCGTTTGGGCTCTGGGGATAGAGTTGGACTTGTAGGTAAAAATGGTGCAGGTAAATCTACGATGCTAAAAATTTTGGCTGGTGATTTTAAGCCTGACTCAGGGGTTATTGCTACAGAAAAGGAAGTGAAAATGGGTTTCCTTCGTCAAGATATTGATTTTGAAGAAGGAAGAACTGTTTTGGAAGAAGCCTACCAAGCTTTTGGAGATATAAAAAGAGCTGAATTTCGTATAGAAGAAATTAATCACGAATTAGCAACCAGAACAGATTATGAAAGTCAAAGCTATTCTGAATTAATTGAAGAATTGGGAGAAGTAACGCATCATTATGAAATTCTAGGAGGTTATAATTATGTTGGTGATACTGAAAAAATACTTATAGGTTTAGGTTTTAAGCGAGAAGATTTTGATAATTTAACAAATACTTTTTCTGGAGGTTGGAGAATGCGTATTGAACTGGCTAAATTATTGTTACAGTCTAATGATATTTTACTGCTAGATGAGCCAACCAATCACTTAGATATTGAAAGTATTATTTGGTTAGAAGGGTTTTTAAGAAATTTTTCTGGAGTAGTCGTTATCGTTTCTCACGATAAGATGTTTTTAGATAATGTAACTAATAGAACAATAGAAATTTCATTAGGAAAAGCTTACGATTTTAATAAGCCATATTCTCAATATTTATTACTTCGTGAAGAAATTAGAGAAAAACAATTAGCAACACAGAAAAATCAAGCAAAAAAAATTGAGGAAACCGAAAAGTTAATTGAAAAATTTCGTGCCAAAGCTTCTAAAGCTTCCATGGCACAATCTTTAATTAAAAAGTTAGATAAAGTAGAAAGAATCGAAGTAGATGAAGACGATAATTCGGTAATGAATATTTCATTTCCTGTTTCTCAAATTCCAGGAAGAGTAGTAGTAGAAGCAGAACATGTTACTAAGGCTTATGGAGAAAAAGTAATTTTAAAAGATATTTCGCTGCTAGTGGAACGTGGAAGTAAAATTGCATTTGTTGGTCAAAACGGACAAGGGAAATCTACATTTATTAAAGCTATTGTAAATGAATTCGAATATGATGGAACCATTAAGCTAGGTCATAATGTTCAATTAGGATATTTTGCTCAAAATCAGGCAGAATATTTAGATGGAGAAAAAACGCTTTTAGACACGATGTTAGAAGCTGCGTTAGATTCTAATCGTTCAAAAGTGAGAGACATGTTAGGGGCTTTTTTGTTTAGAGGTGATGATGTAGAAAAGAAAGTAAAAGTGCTTTCTGGAGGTGAAAGAAACCGTTTAGCATTGTGTAAGCTACTTTTACAGCCAATCAATGTACTTTTAATGGATGAGCCAACCAATCACTTAGATATTAAATCTAAGAATGTTTTAAAAGCTGCTTTAGAAAAATATGAAGGGACATTGTTACTCGTTTCGCATGATAGGGATTTTCTTCAAGGTTTAGCAAATGTTACTTACGAATTTAAAGATCAGAAAATTAAGGAATACTTAGGAGATATTAATTTCTTTTTGGAACAACGAAATGCTAACGATATGCGTGCTTTTGAAACAAAAGATACTCCAAAAGCATCAAAAAGTGCTACTGCAACTCAGGTTGAAAAGAAAGCAATTTCTTATGAAGAGCAAAAAAAGCAAAAGGCATTGCAAAATAAGCTTAGTAAAATTGAAAATCAGATAAAGCAATTAGAAAATGATATTCAAAAAGACGATAAAGAGTTGGCTACAAATTATGATAAATTGGTTGAAAATGCCTCATTCTTTACTGCATATGAAAAGAAAAAGAAAGAGTTGGATCAATTATTAGAAGATTGGGAAAATGTCCAAATTGAATTAGAAGAACTGGAGTAATATCACTGAGTTCTAATGAGTAATTTGAGTAATTTTTTTTTTTGGGTTTATTATGAGCTTAATAAGCCCAAAATTTATAAATGAGAGTAGGAGTCTGTATAAATTATAAAATTAGATGTTTTATTATCGATAAAAGACTATTTAAAAGGATGTCTAGGTTGCCAAGTAACTTCTGGTTCTAATTTATTGAATATTTTAGGCATCAATCTATTTATTATGGTGTTAGTATGGTATATAAAACCTGTCATAACAACTGCTTTTGCTCCAATAGAACTTTTTATTTCTAGTGCAGTTCTGCCAAAAATGATTTTTTTGAACCCATTAACGATTCCAAACTCTGTCATGTTATATAGCATATTTAGATATAACATGTGCTCTTTCTGAAATTCATCATCATAACCAAGAAAATAGGTTTCCAAAGTTGCTTCATTCAAAAGAAGGGTGTGAAAACCAACAAGTAAATCATCTTTAAAATAACCAAAGAGTTTGAATCTATTTCCACATTGTTTTTTGAAAAATGAAAAATGGTTTTTTGAAAGGAAAAAAGTATTGAATGGAGCATTTAAAGCAACATGATGATATAATTCGTAGATTCTTTCTTCGTTTGTAATGATTTCTTCGAGCGATAGTTCTTGGACCACGACACCTTCAATTTTCTTATGTGCGCGTTTGTATTGATCTCTATATTTTTTGGTAAAAGCACTAATATAATTTTCGGTAGTTTTCCATTCTTCAGCTAAGTGAAAAATCATATTGGGTTGTGTGTTGAATTCATATATTGCATTGAAATCATACTTTTTTAATTTTTCAGTAAAGTCTTTGTAAAAATCTTTATAGGTAACAATATGAATTTTTACTTTCTTTTTTCTGAAATAATCAATTAGATATGTTGTGCAATCAATTAGGATCTTGCTTATGACTTGTGTACTAACTTCTTTTTTAAAAGTAAAGCTGTTTTCACCAGTAATCATATTATTCCCAATGAAAAGAACATGAGAGCAAAAGTTCTTGAAAATAAAGTTTCTAACATGTGTTTTTAGATAATTATCTCTTTCTCCGAAAGATTCTAATTGATTTACGTTTATGTATTGCGCTATGGCTACACCTATGAGTTCATTTTTTTCAAAAATCCCAATAAAAAAACACTGCATGTTTAAAGGGGCAGCATTTTGAAGGACACCTAAATAAGGTCTCTGCAAAAAATGATTAGATGATGAAACTATATCCCAATTGTGAGGTAATTCCGCAACGTCTTGGTATATTTTGAATGTTATGTTTTCCAATGTAAAAAAAATCGTTCCGCAAAAATAGAACGATTAATATATAATTAAATGTTAATTAACTAACAATTTTGTCTTTTTTATTGCCAAGCAGAAATTATTCCGCCCATAATGATTAAGCTGGCAATCCAGTAACCTGCATTAATAAATATATATTTCCAACTGCGTTGTTCAAAAAGAGCATTGGTTCCTAAAACAGGTAAGGCAAAAAAGATACCTAAAAAAGCACCGTGAAACGCACCATGTTTAAAGGATCTAAATTTTCCACCATGAGTTTTTAAAAATTCCATTACAGCTACATCCGTTTCGTTTCCACCCGCAGCTTGAATTACGCCTGTTTCATGAATAACCATAGTGGGTAAAATAAAAGCAAGTAAAAGAGCAAAGAATAGTGCAAACCCGAAAATTTTTGCCATATTTCCATTCTTTGCTTTCTCTTCAGTCATACCAGTTTCATTCATCCAAGCAGTACCGAATACTTTTGGATTGTACCAAATAGCACCAAGCACAAACGTACTTAATGCAGCTACTAAAATTGCTAAAAAATTCATAATAATTGTTTTTATAAGGTTAGTTCTCTCAAATATAAGCAAATTTGGCTTAGTTAAAACGTGTTTTATTTTTTGCTTTTTATATGCTAATAAGAAGGTGAAAAGTGTAAAATACGTATTTATACGTACAAAATACCCTTAAAAATACGTATTTATACGTATTGATTTGTATAATTATTGTTCCTAGATTTGAAAAGTTGAGAATTTAATTTAAAGTAGAAAACAAAAATAAAATGAACTTCATTTCAATAATTAGAGAATTACAAATAAGTAAAAAAACAATATTTCTTTCAGTACTTGGACAAACATATTATTTTCTTATTGCTTTCTTTCTTTTTAAGTCAGAACTAATAAATAAACTTGACGAGAACTTTATTTTTGATGTAAAGTTTTATTATGTAATCGGAATAAGTTTCTTAATGTCTAGTTTTTGGTTTTTGGTAAATATTGGAATTTCATCTTTTGTTTTAATGTTTCATCCTTCTAGCGTAAAATATATAAATAACCCTTCAGGAGTATTTATAAATTCTATGATATCTTCAATAGGATATTTAAGTGGTGCAATGTTGTTAAACTTTATTTTAGATTATGACTTTATTCATTTCGTAGCTTATGCTTTTAGTTTTATAGCAATTAAAATACTTTGGGTAGTTTGGAAAACATTGTTTGTCAAAAAGAATTGTAGAATGGACACTACTGTAGGTGTATGAAAAATGTAAGTAAATTTACAATAAATAATAGTTGGCTAAAGGGTAAATTTTAAAGAAAAATGAATAACTTAGAGGCATTAACCCAAAACTTTAATAATTATGGCAATTAACTCAAATTCAGGATCTGAAATTTCTTTAAAAGATGGAGTAGTATTAACAAAGCAATTTCAACAAAAGTTTCCTAAAGAAATAAAAGCGTCATTTATAGGTATAGATACTATAAATTTGATTTTAAAACAACCTGAGTGTGTAGGTATTCGCATCTATAATGGTTATGATGTTGTTTTAGAAAGATTGGCTCCTGTTTTAGTAGGTGTAAAGGCAGATGGAAGAGATATGACAGATGGAATTATTTTGGATAAGGGGCTGCCATGTCCTCAATATTGTGATTCTGAGAGTCCATTAACAGGGAAATAAATTGAATACAGAATTATTTTATTTGTTTATAATTACAGGGCTCATCCCTGTAATTATCTATTTATTAAGCAGAAGAGTAAATCAAAGTACGGTTTACTTTCTTCCTTTTATTCTTTTAACTGGTTTTTCTTCAATTTATGAGTATATAGGGACTTATTTATTACATTTAAATACTGGTTATTGGTTCAGGATTTATTCTTTTTTGGAGTTTTCTGTGGTTTGGTATTTTTATTACAAAATCTTAGATTTTAAAAAATCTTATCTCTTTTTTGGAGCTTTCTATTTATTGCTCTATGGTTATTGTCTTATAGATTGGTCTCCCAACTCCAAAACAATAGATGATTTACCGCTAAATATTGCCATAACATTAATGGTGGTTGTTAGTAGTTTTTTATGGTTCTTAGATGTTTTTAAGAAAATGGAAGACAAAGCGTTATACCATAGAACAGAGTTTTATTACATCTCTGGTTTGTTAATTTATTTTACAGGAACTTTTCTAGTCTTTCTAACGGCTGATTATATTATAAATAATGATTCCATAAAATTGCTTGATTATTGGGTTTTAATCATTATTTTTAACCTCATTCTAAGGGTTATCTTAATATTTACAGTTTGGAAAGCACGAATCAAGTTGGAACATTAATTGTTGTTGGAACAGGGCTAATTACTTTATTGGTACTGTTTGTTTTGTTTTTAGCCGTATTTTATCAAACTAATATGATGAAAGTTAAACGGAAAGAAGCAGAATTATTACTCAAAACTTCTTTAGAGTCTGAAAAGACTGAGCGCAAGAGAATTGCTGCAGATATCCATGATGGTGTATCAGGAGATTTGAATGCTATTCGTAATTTCTTATCTGTATTATATAAAACGGAACAAGATGAAGAAAAAAAAATCTTGTTTGAAGAAATTAAATCTGGTGTAGAAGCAGCATTAGAAAACACAAGGCTTGTTTCTTATAAGTTAATGCCTCCTTTGTTGGAGTCATCAGGGTTTATTGTTGCTCTACAAGATTATTTTGACCGCAT
Source organism: Flavobacterium sp. KY-23415 (assembly GCF_055384985.1). NCBI lineage: Bacteria > Pseudomonadati > Bacteroidota > Flavobacteriia > Flavobacteriales > Flavobacteriaceae > Flavobacterium > Flavobacterium sp. KY-23415. The sequence continues at coordinate 2,496,527 of NZ_AP044001.1, forward strand.
AAATAAAAAAACAGCAGCATGTTTCTCTGTAAAAACTGAAATAGCCTATTTAGATATCTCTAATGAAATATCTTATGAGTTATTTCGGATTATACAGGAATTTACTACAAATATGATAAAGTATGGCAATATAACGAAATGTAATATTGGTATAACTTTTGATCAAGGAGTTTATAATATTACAATTTCAGATGATGGAATTCCTTATAATTTTAAAGAATTGTATAGTGACTCTAAAGGAACTGGACTCAAAAATATTAATTCCAGATTAAAAGTAATAGAAGCTGTTTTCAAACAAAATAATGTTAATGTTGGAAATCAATTTTTAATCTCTTTAAATAAAGTATAGAAATGAAAGTAGCAATTGTAGATGATCATCAGCTTTTTAGGAAAAGTTTAGCTCATTTATTGAATTCTTTTGAAGATATAGAAGTAGTTTTTCAAGCTAATAATGGTAGGGAGTTTTTAGATAAATTAAACGATTTTAAAATTGATTTAGTTTTATTAGATATTCAAATGCCAGAAATGGATGGATTTCAAACATGCAAGGTACTTAGAGATAAGTTCCCAGAAATATATGTGCTCATTATTTCTCAATTAACTACAAAAGAAAGTATTCATAGAGTAATGGAGCTTGGGGCACATGGTTTTTTTACTAAAAATTCAGATCCTGAGCAATTACAAGATGCTATTTTAAGTGTGAAAGAGAACGGTTATTATTTTGGACAAGAATTGGGTAATGTTATTAGAGAAGTGATGCTTTGGGATAATAAAAAACCAGAGGGTAGTGAAGATACTCTAATAATTGACGAAGATATATTGACAGCGCGAGAAATTGAAATTATTAAATTTGTTTCTAATGGAAGTAGTAGTAAAGAAATTTCAGAGAAGCTAAAGATTAATGTTAGGACGGTTGAATCACATAGAAGGCATATTTTAGAAAAAACAAAAGCAAAAAACTTTATTGGTGTTGTTATCTTTGCATTGAAGCATCAACTCATTGCATTCGATGAAATTTAAAAAAATGACGTCTTATTTCCAAAAATACGTATTTATACGTAGAAAAAAAGGTTGAAAATACGTATAAATACGTATTGCACACGTGAACTTTTGTTCTTATATTTGGAGTGATAGTTAAGTGTTTTTAGCAGTGGTTTAAGATGTTTTAAAAAATAAGCTGCTACAAGAGTCCAACTCGTAAAGAGTTGGGCTTTTTTGTTTTGTCTAATCTGTTGTTATTTTGTACTTTATGTTCAATCTATCCTCTTGTAATCTTTATTGCTTATGTGTTTTTAAAACAAGAAGAATAGACTTATACTTCTGAAATGTTATATAATCTTGGTGTTTTTTTTGTTTTTTCTTAACGAAGATTTACAGTAATCTGCGTTTTTTGAAATAAATCAAGTATTTTCTTGATGTCATTTTTTCATTTTTTATGTTTGCCCCTTATTGTGTATTCGACTTTGTTATGAGAGAAATTGTTGAAAATGGTTGAGTCGTGCGAGATTTTTGATCTGTAAATATAGTATTAGCTATATTGAGGATGTGAAACGGGACACTAAAGCAAATATAAAGTAACTGTTTTTTTTGTAATAGAAGCCTAATGGTAATTTTGGCTTAATTGAAGTTTGTTAGTAAAAAGTTATTAAAATAATTGCTCCTCATTATGGTTGTTACAGGATTTATTTTTTTTGGATTATCTACTGCTATAATAGTAGTTTTAAAATGCGGTATTTTATATAAATTTTTAGTTTTTTTTTTTTTTACTGTTAAGTCTAGTGAGTAATTTAGGTAAAAAAAATAAATACATTTTTAATTAAGAGTAAAAAAGAAAATGAGAAAAAAGTGAAAAACTATAAATCAAAATGTATTTTTTGTAACATTAAATAAGGTAGTAGGTTAAGTAAAATACGTATTTATACGTATAAAAAACAGCTAAATTTACGTATAAATACGTATAAAATTATTTTTTTTGGGAAATTAATGATTTGCTCTTTTTGTGATTCTGTTATAGTTAGTTTTGTATAAAGAATGTTTAAATAAATCCACAGATTTCGCGTTAGATTTTTTTATGAGAGATAGACGTGAATATAATGCAGTTGTTTTTTCATAATTAAATTTCTAATACATAACTTTGGTTAAAGTTAATATTTACATTAAATTTTTTATATTCATAAAGAAATTGAGATGTTTTAATTGATTTGCTTTAATTGATCCTCGTTATTGGTATTACTTTTGAGAAATACGTATAAAAAAAAACCTTCCATTTCTGAAAGGTTTTGTTTTAGTAGCGGGAACAGGACTCGAACCTGTGACCTTCGGGTTATGAGCCCGACGAGCTGCCTACTGCTCTATCCCGCGATGTGCGTTTTGTATTCTCAATAAATAATTTAGTAGCGGGAACAGGACTCGAACCTGTGACCTTCGGGTTATGAGCCCGACGAGCTGCCTACTGCTCTATCCCGCGATGTGCGTTTTGTATTCTCAATAAATAATTTAGTAGCGGGAACAGGACTCGAACCTGTGACCTTCGGGTTATGAGCCCGACGAGCTGCCTACTGCTCTATCCCGCGATTTGTGAGTGCAAAGATATAACGATTATATTGAAAAGCAAGTTTTTTTTAGCTTAAATTTAAATTTCTTCTATTCGGCTGATATGACTACCTTTGCAAAATAAATTTTATAATATGGAACATAAAGCAGGATTTGTAAATATCATAGGAAATCCTAACGTGGGTAAATCGACACTGATGAATGCGTTGGTAGGAGAGAGATTGTCTATTATTACGAGTAAGGCTCAAACAACTCGTCATAGAATCTTAGGGATTGTAAATGGAGATGATTTTCAAATGGTATTGTCGGATACACCAGGGATTATAAAGCCTGCCTATGAATTACAAAATTCAATGATGAGTTTTGTTAAAAATGCTTTTGAAGATGCAGATATTTTAATTTATATGGTAGAAATAGGAGAAAAGGAATTGAAAGACGAAGCCTTCTTCAATAAAATTATTCATTCTAAAATTCCAGTGCTATTGCTGCTTAATAAAATTGACAAATCCAATCAAGAACAGCTTGAAGAGCAGGTAGCTCTATGGACAGAGAAAGTTCCAAATGCTGAAATTTTTCCAATTTCGGCTTTAGAAAATTTTAACGTGCAAGTGGTTTTTGATAGGGTTATAGAATTATTGCCTGTCTCACCGCCTTTTTATCCAAAAGACGCATTAACAGACAAGCCGGAACGTTTTTTTGTAAATGAAACAATTAGAGAGAAAATCCTTTTAAATTATGAAAAGGAAATTCCCTATGCAGTTGAAATTGAAACAGAAGAATTTATAGAAGATGAAAAAATAATAAGAATTAGAGCTGTTATCATGGTAGAACGCGATACACAAAAAGGAATTATTATTGGTCATAAAGGAAGTGCATTGAAGCGAGTTGGTATTCAAGCACGAGAAGATTTAGAAAAATTCTTTGGAAAACAAATTTTCTTAGAGACCTATGTGAAAGTAAATAAAGATTGGAGAAGTAGCGAATATCAATTGAGAAGATTTGGCTATAATCAAAAATAAGAAATTAGACAGTAATTACTTTTTTCATTAATTGTTCAAGTTTTTCCATTTGCGGAATACCTTTTTCTCTGTTATATCGAGCAAAGAAATAGAGTGCAAACCAAAAAATAACCATACTCATCATGATAGTAACATCTAAAAGTATTTTTTGGTTTAATTTATATTTTGAGTAAGCAATTATTGAAAAGATAATAAAAACACCTGCAATAATAAAATGTAAAAACATAAAGAAAGTCCACAAGACGGGATCAGGGCCATATAAGCCATTAATGGCAGTGTTCCCGTCTTCCATTTCTTCCATTTCAATATGTAATTGTGGAGAATATTTCTCTCTTTTTAAAACACCAATGCTAAACCAGATATGATTATCAATCATTTTTATCTTGTAGTCTGGTTCTACAGTAGTTTTTAAATCCTCAAATTCTTTTTTAATCGTAGCAATAGATTTGTTGCAAACGTTATAAAAACGAAATCTTAGTTTTAGGTTATTACTCATCTTAATTTGGGATTTTTAGATTATCTAAATTACAAAATATTTTTTAAATTAACATTCATTGTAGATTTTTTATATGTTTGATTAATAAAGTTATAAATCTAACGTCAAATTTGTAATTTCTAATCCTTATCTTTGCAACTTCAAAAATATAGGTATGAATAATATAGTAGCCATAGTTGGAAGGCCAAATGTAGGGAAGTCAACATTTTTCAATCGTTTAATAAAGCGTAGAGATGCTATTGTTGATGCTGTAAGCGGAGTGACTCGTGATAGAAACTATGGGAAAAGTGAATGGAATGGAAAAGAATTTTCTGTAATTGATACAGGTGGTTATATTAAAGGTTCTGATGACGTTTTTGAAGGTGAAATTCGTCGTCAAGTAGAATTAGCAATTGATGAAGCAGATGCAATTATTTTTGTTGTAGATGTAGAAGAAGGGGTAACGCCTATGGATGAGGAAGTTGCGAAATTGCTTAGAAAAGTAACTAAACCAATTATATTAGCGGTAAATAAAGTAGATAACGGTGCACGAGAAAAGGATGCTGTAGAGTTTTATTCTTTAGGATTAGGGGAATATTTTACTATTGCTGGAATGAATGGAAGTGGTACAGGAGAATTATTGGATGAATTGGTTCGTCTTTTACCAGAAATGCCAGAAGTTGCCGAAGAAGAAAATCCTTTGCCGAGATTTACAGTTGTAGGTCGTCCCAATGCAGGTAAATCATCATTCATTAATGCATTAATTGGAGAGGATCGTTTTGTAGTGACAGATATAGCAGGAACAACTCGTGATGCAATTGACACGACTTATAATCGATTTGGTTTCGAATTTAAATTGGTAGATACTGCTGGAATTCGAAGAAAAGCCAAAGTAAAAGAAGATTTAGAGTTCTATTCTGTAATGCGTTCCGTTAGGGCAATTGAACATAGTGATGTTTGTATTTTAATGATTGATGCCACACGTGGTTTTGAAGGACAAGATCAAAGTATCTTTTGGCTAGCCCAAAAAAACAGAAAAGGCATTGTTATCTTGGTAAACAAATGGGATTTAATTGAAAAGGATACTATGTCTGCACGCGATTATGAAAGAAAAATTCGTGAAGAATTGCAGCCTTTTACAGATGTGCCAATTCTATTTGTTTCTGCATTAACAAAACAACGTTTATTAAAAGCTCTAGAAACAGCAGTTGAAGTATATGAAAATAGAAAACAACGTATCGCTACTTCTAAATTTAACGAGATGATGTTGCCAATTATTGAAGCAACACCACCTCCAGCATTAAAAGGTAAATATGTTAAGATTAAATATTGTATGCAATTGCCAACACCAACACCTCAGTTTGTGTTTTTTGCCAATTTACCTCAATATGTTAAAGATCCATACAAGCGATTTGTGGAAAATAAATTAAGAGAAAATTATAATTTCTCTGGTGTTCCAATTGATATTTATTTTAGACAGAAATAACAAAAAAATAGCTTCCATTTCGGAAGCTATTTTTTTTGACTTTTAAACAAATTTATTCTACAATTATTTTTTGCCTTATGGTTGTGTTATTGTTTTTTACAATGTTAAGAATGTAAATGCCTTTGGCAATAGAGTTGTTAATATTGAAGCTGATTGTATGTGAATCTAATTTATCAAAAGTTATTTTTTGCTTTTCACCAGACATGCTAAATAATGCAACTTCATTAACACTTTTTGGGTTAGCAGTGATGTTTAAAAGTTGTCCCCTATATATTGGATTAGGAAAAATGTTTTCTGTGATAGTTTCTTTTTCGTTATCTTCCATTTCGATAATAGTATCGAATGTATTGTTTTCTGAGGTATTAATTTCGATATCATCAATTTCCATTTGAGCTTTAGTATTTTTGTTAAATTTTGGACTATTTTTCATAGAAGGAAAAAACCAAAGTTGTGTGTTGTTTTTGTTTGGTGTAAATGTTATACGAATTGTTTCCCAATTTGAAATTTTATTAGAAATTGAACTTGTCAAAACCACCTCACTAGTTTCTGAAATTTTGAGTATGTCAGTGTTTGATGAAGCGTTTAAGTCGTTTGTGGCTAAAATGTTTGCTTTAGCTTTTGCTTTTCTGTATTCAGAATTATTCGCATTAATATATGTTTTGATTTTAAATGAAATAAAATATGTTTTTCCTGCAACAAAATTATAATTGGTAAATATTCCTTCGTTTGTTTTTCCATTTGTACTTAACCAAGCCCAAGAATTATTGTCAGCATTTCTTAGTACTGTAGGTGTTCCGTGACTAGCAGACCATCCTTTTATGCAACTTGGTGCTGCAAAGCCGTTGCCAGAGCAACTTCCATCTAAGCCTCCATTTGTTATTTGTTGCGCATTCATCATGATAAATAACAAGAAAACTATTTGTGTTAAGAATATTTTTTTCATTTTAAAAGATTTTTATAGTTTGATTTTTTTTACATGACAAAGATTCATCATTTTAATGATAAAATTCCAATGTAAAAGATCCTTTTCGTATGGGGAAAAACCCCCTTTTTTTAAACTGTAATTTAGATTTAACGCTATTTATGACTTGAATTCTCATAATGGAAATTCTTTCTTCTTTTTTTAATAAAAGACAACAGGTTAGTAAACTTTGATGTGTATTATAATAAATTCAAAAACATAAATAGTATAGATTAATCTCTTAAGTGAAAACTAAAAGGATAAATGATAATGATAAAAAAAAGCTGCCTAATTTAGACAGCTTTTAATAATAATTTTATTGGAAAACGAGATTATTCCACAATCAATTTTTTAGTAGTAATACTATTGTCTTTCTTAATTATTTTGACAATATATATACCTTTTATTACAGCGCTATCAATAGGAAAAGTTATTGTGCTTGCATCTTTTATAGAAAAGTTAAGCTTGCTAGATTTTCCTAATAAATCAATCATGATTACTTCGCTCACATTCTCTGAATCTGTAGTAAGAGTACAGCTGTCTCCTTTTGCTACTGGATTAGGAAATAATTGTTCAAGTGAAGTGCTATTAACATCTTTAGAAACTTTTTCAAGAGACACATCCTTAATGTCCTTAGTTTCTATAGCATAATCTGGTTCACCACTTGCTAATCTACCTTGTATTACAATTCTAAATGCTTTTCTTGTTTCTCCCCATGGGGCACAATCGTTCCATATTCCATGTTTAATATAGTACCAAGTGTTTACGACTAAATTAGTATTGAAAGTAGCTGTTGCTCCATTATTACTAACAGAAGGGTTGCTACCAATTACAGGACTATTTCCTGTAGTTACTCCGTTTGGTGCATAGTATATTGACCATCCGTGATTTACAAAAACTGGGTTTGTGTTGGCATTTGCTGTAACTGTTACATTGTTTCCAATGTTTGATGCATTAATTGAAAAGTTAGTAGTGTAGCCAGACCATGATGCTGTTTGTGGTAGTGCAGTTCTAGTTTCTCTCCAAGATACACAACTATTATAAACACCGTGTTTAATATAATAGTTTTTATCTTTTGATAAACCTGTAAAAGTTGCTGTTGTTCCATTTTGTATTCCTCCTACAAGTCCTAGACTATTGGCATCCGATGTTGAACCTGCAACAGAAGTCTCAATTAATCCCCACCAGTGGTTTACGCCTGCAGAAGTGTCGTTTGCGGTTACTGTAACACTAATTGTTCCATTTGGAGCACAAAATGAATTGAAGCTGAAAAGAGAAGACGCATTAGAATTTAAAACTCTAAATTCATGTGTAGTTGGAACCCATCCCACACAAGGAGAAGAAGAGGTTGCCACTTTGATTTGATATTCATATCCTGAAGCGAAATTGTAACCTTGACTATTGAATATTGAAGTTAAATTTAAAACTCCTAATTGCCCTTGTGTCCATCCATTTCCGCCCTTTTGTGTTTGCCATTGAAAAGCTCCTGTTGAACCTATAGGTCTTCTCCAAACATCAAGGTAATATTGATCTTCTCCAAAAGAAGCAGTTCCGTCTAGAAGAATACTTTCTCCTTCGCAAAAATCTGTTTTCATATTGTTATTCGCATCTTCAAAGTGAAAAACAGAAGTTACAGGAGGTGTTATAGCAATATCATCTACTTCCATTTGTACTTGTGCATTTCTATTGGTGCTAGAATTAACTGTCATTAAAGGATAGAAACAAAGTTGTGTATTGTTTTGAGATGGTGTATAACTAATTGTTATAGTTGACCAATTTCCCATGTTAGAGCCAATAGTTCTTTGCCAAATAAGTTCTCCACCATTTAAAGCTGAAGGAATATTTGTGCTTGATGTTGTCGTTAAACCACTAACAGCTCTGACGTTTGCAGTCGAATTTAATGTGGCAGCAGTAGGGTTATTAATACTTGTGCTAGTCATCACTCGGAAAGAAACTTGATAGGTTCTACCAGCTACAAAATTATAATTGGTAAATATTCCTTCTCCAATATTAGAATGAGACCATAACCAAACTCCATTATTACTGTTAACAGCTCCTGTTACACTTGGAGTTCCATGACTTGCTTGCCAACCTTGAACGCAAAATGGAGAATTATATCCATTTCCACTACAAGTACTAGTTAATGCTCCATTGGTAACGCATTGTGCGCTTGTTATTCCCCATATTAGGAATAGTAATTTTGTAAATAAATTTTTCATCTTAAATTAATTATTTGATTTTATAAAAATGTTTTGTTGTGATCACATTGCAAAGATTAGAACTTTACATAACAAAACGTTTTATGGATAAACCTTAGTTAATAGGGGAAAAACACCCTTTTTAAAAATAATTCATTTAAGATGTTGTAAGTCTGGGTTTAACGATTACTATTTAGTGCTTTTTTTTGAATAATTTCCAATATAGGTTTATCGTCTATTTTGCTTTCTAGCCAAGAAAGAATATCTAAATAAAGAAAAGCCCTTTTTTCATAAGGATGATTTTCATATTGTTTTAAACGAGCGTGTAATTTTTTAAACTCACCTTTTAATTGATGTGGATAAATTGAACCTAAGTTTCTTAAAAACTTAATCATTTCTCGTTGAACTTCATGAAGATCATTCATCTTTATTAAAAATTTATAGGTACTTTTCAATTGAATTTCTAACTTATAATCTAAGCATGCTTCATAATGTGCAACCAAACTTAAAACTCTTGCAAAGCACATTAAATCTTCACGCATAGAAAGGTTCTTGTTATCAATAATTTTTTGAAGAAATTCAATACATTTTAGAGTGTTTCCTAAACCGAAATATAAACAGGCAATTTTGTAATAGAATACCATGATATGGTGTTCGTCTATTTTATCGCTATCCTTTTTTATCTTTTTCAACACTTCATCAATTAGATAAACACCATCTGCAAAGTTGCCTTCTAAGAAATGCAGATTGAATTTACTATTATATATGCATAAAAATATTAGAATATTTATATTATCGTTCTTAGGAAATGATTCATGGTGAATGGTTGTTTCGAGTTTTTCTAAGCTTTCTTTGAAGAAAGTTTTATGTTTTATTAAATACAAACATTCTAATAGATAATTGACACCTTTAATATACCAAACCGGGTTTAAGTAAATCATTTTAGAATTGTCATAAAATAAATCTACCCATTTTTTAGAATATTTGTAACATGATAAAAAATCCTGAATTAGGAAACTGTGCCAAAGATGAGCTTTGTATAGCCATAGTTTTTCTCTAAAATCCAAGTCAGAGATTGAATAATTAGGTAGTTCGTTGTTAAAATATTCTGTTATGGCTGTCATTTCAGCATCGCTTTTGGCATAACCACTTTTTAGCATGATGCTATACAATTGTAAAGACAAATTAGAAAGTTTACTAGTAATAACATTCTGTTGACTCAATTCTTTAGCTTGTAAAGTCAATTCGTCAGCTCTACCAACAATACTTCTTGTGATGTATTGAGATTCGATCACTTTTTCTAGTTCAACAATTTCATAGGCTATATTCTTTTCTTGATTCTCTAGTGCAATAATTTTTGCCTTTTCTAAAATTTTCAGGCTTTGTTTATACAGTCCTTTATGATATAAAATAGTAGCAAAATCCAATTGTTCACGTATTAGAATTCGAATGTTCTGATTTACAGGATTCATTCGTAAGCTAATTAGAATTTGTTTGTATAAATGAGCTTTCAGATTAGACAATTGAAGTTTGGTTACAATTTTACTTTTTAAAATTGTGTCTTCATTATAATCGTCCATTTTATCCAATAAATTGAATAATAATAAAAATTTAGCATTTTCATTTACATCAAGTCGATTAGCATAAAGCTTAAACTGTCTTTTTTCAGACCTAGAAAGCGACTTAATTAAGATGAATAAATTGTCTTTAGTAGCGTTTGCCATTGTAAAATATTTATTCGTAAAGTGTTGTTTTTTAAATAATTGCGTGTTTTAATTTTGAATTTAATACCGTAAAACAAGATTTAAAAAAGCCTTTTTACAGTAAGCAAAGTATAAATTTGTATTCATAAATTAAAATTAAGTTTAATAAATCTTTTATGGAGAATCAGAAAGTACAAATCTTCGACACTACACTTCGTGATGGTGAGCAAGTACCTGGTTGCAAACTAAACAAAGAGCAAAAGTTAAAAATTGCAAAACGTTTAGATGAATTAGGTGTAGATGTAATAGAGGCAGGGTTCCCAGTTTCTAGTCCAGGTGATTTTGAAGCAGTAGAAGCTATTGCTAAAATTGTAGATAACGCAACAGTTTGTGGACTCACAAGGGCTGTTAAAAATGATATTGAAGTTGCGGCTCAAGCCCTCAAAAAAGCTAAAAAGCCAAGAATTCATACTGGAATAGGTACATCTGATTCACATATTAAGCATAAATTTAATGCGTCTAGAGATGAAATTATTGAGCGAGCGGTAAACGCAGTAGCCTATGCCAAAACATTTGTAGATGATGTAGAATTTTATGCTGAAGATGCTGGTAGAACAGATAATGAATTTTTAGCACTAGTTTGTAGCGAAGTAATTAAAGCAGGTGCAACCGTACTTAATATTCCTGATACAACAGGATATTGTTTGCCAGAAGAATACGGAGCAAAAATAAAATATTTAACAGAACACGTTGTCGATATTGATAGAGCAATACTATCTTGTCACTGTCACAACGATTTGGGGTTGGCAACAGCAAATTCTATAGCAGGTGTTATTAACGGAGCGCGTCAAATTGAATGTACAATTAATGGTATAGGAGAAAGAGCTGGGAATACATCATTAGAAGAAGTTGTCATGATATTGAGACAACACCCAACACTAGGTTTGGATACGAATGTCAATGCAAAACTATTGAATGAAATGAGTCGATTAGTGTCTGATAGTATGGGAATGTTAGTGCAACCCAATAAAGCTATTGTTGGTGCTAATGCTTTTGCACATAGCTCAGGTATTCATCAAGATGGTGTAATAAAAAATAGAGAGACCTACGAGATTATTGATCCTGCCGATGTGGGGGTTAATGAATCCTCTATTATTTTAACAGCAAGAAGTGGAAGAGCAGCTTTAGCTTACAGAGCAAAGAAAATTGGATATGAACTAACAAAGCTTCAGTTAGATGTTGTTTATCAAGAATTTTTGAAACTAGCCGATAGAAAAAAAGAAGTAATTGACGATGATGTGCATCGCATAATTGAAGTTAGTAAAATTGGAATTTTAGTATAGATAAAATGAAAAAGAAAACCTTATTTGATAAAGTTTGGGACAGTCATGTAGTGAGTGAAGTACCAAATGGACCACAAATTTTATATATTGACAAGCATTTAATTCACGAAGTTACAAGCCCACAGGCATTTGCAGAATTAGAAGAAAGAAATATACCTATTTTTCGTCCAAACCAAATTGTTGCTACAGCAGACCATAATGTCCCAACGATTAATCAGCATTTGCCAATAAAAGATGAATTGTCTAAAAATCAATTAGAGCAATTAACAAAAAATTGTGCTAAAAACAATATTGAGCTTTACGATTTAGGACATGAATACCAAGGAATTGTTCATGTAATAGCTCCAGAACTTGGAATTACTTTACCAGGGATGACAATGGTTTGTGGTGACAGCCATACTTCGACACATGGTGCTTTTGGAACAATTGCTTTTGGAATAGGAACGAGTCAAGTAGCTCAAGTATTTGCTAGTCAATGCTTGTTATTAAATAAACCGAAAAGTTTAAGAGTAAATGTAAATGGTAAATTAGGTAAAGGAGTAACTCCAAAAGACGTTATTCTATATATTATTTCCAAAATTGGTACTAATTCCGGAACAGGATATTTCTGTGAATATGCAGGTAATGTTTTTCAAGAAATGTCAATGGAAGGGAGAATGACTGTTTGTAACATGAGTATCGAAATGGGTGCTCGCGGTGGAATGATAGCACCAGATGAAGTTACTTTTGATTATATTAAAGGAAGAAAATTTGCACCAGAAGGAGCTGTTTTAGAAGAAAAAATAGCCTATTGGAGAACATTACCTACAGACGAAGGTGCTATTTTTGATAAAGAATACCATTTTAATGCAGAAGATATTGCACCAATGATTACCTATGGAACTAATCCAGGAATGGGGATAAAAATCAATGAAAATATCCCAAATTTAGAAGATGTTTCTTTTCAAAAAGCATTAGATTATATGGGGTTTGAAAAAGGAGAATCTTTAATTGACAAACCTATCAATTATGTGTTTATAGGCAGCTGTACGAATTCTAGAATTGAAGATTTTAGGATAGCTGCAAATTATATTAAAGGTAAACAAAAAGCTAAAAACGTAAATGCACTAATTGTCCCAGGGTCACAGCAAGTAGCAAAACAAATTCAAGAAGAAGGGCTAACTACAATTTTTGAAACAGCAGGGTTTGAAATTCGTCAACCTGGTTGCTCTGCATGTTTAGCAATGAATGATGATAAAATTCCTGCGGGAGAATATTGTGTTTCAACTTCAAATAGAAATTTTGAAGGACGTCAAGGTCAAGGTTCTAAAACATTGCTTTCTAGTCCGTTAGTTGCTGCTGCAATTGCAGTAGAAGGAAAAATTATTGACATAACCAAACATTTAAATTAAATGGAAAAGTTTATAAAATTACAGTCAACTGCTGTTCCTTTACCTGTTGAAAATATAGATACAGATCAAATAATACCTGCTCGATTTTTAAAAGTTACAAATAAAATTGGTTTTGGAAACAACTTGTTTAGAGATTGGAGATTTGATGATAAAGAGCAACCAATTGCTTCTTTTGTGTTAAACAATCCTTCTTTTTCTGGAAAAATATTAGTAGCTGGAGATAATTTTGGGTGTGGAAGTAGTAGAGAACATGCAGCTTGGGCTTTAACCGATTATGGTTTTAAAGTTATAGTTTCGAGTTATTTTGCCGATATTTTTAAAGGAAACGCTTTAAATAATGGATTATTACCTATTCAGGTTTCTCCAGAATTTTTAAAAGATATTTTGAATCGTATCGAAAGTAATCCTGCTATACAGTTAATAATTGATTTAGAAGCACAAACCATTGCTGTTGAAAATACGGAGTTAGTTGAGTCTTTCGAAATAGATTCTTATAAAAAAATATGTATGATTAATGGTTATGACGATATTGATTTTCTTATCAGTAACAAAGCCAAAATAGAAGCATTTGAAGCAAATAGAAATAAACAAGAAGCAATAGTTATTTAAAAAAGAAAGATTATGAACTTGAAAATAGCAGTTTTGTCGGGAGACGGAATAGGACCAGAAGTAACAAAAGAATCTGTAAAAGTATTAAAAGCTATTGCAGAAGCCTACGGACATACATTTGATTTTCAGGAAGCTCTAGTTGGAGCCATTGCAATAGACGAAACAGAAAATCCTTTGCCAGAAGAAACATTAGCATTATGTAAATCGAGCGATGCGGTTTTGTTTGGAGCAATTGGAGATCCAAAGTATGATAATAATCCAGATGCAAAAGTGCGTCCTGAGCAAGGCTTATTGAAGTTAAGAAAAGAACTAGGATTGTTTGCAAATATTCGACCAATTACGGCCTATGATTCTCTTTTAGAAAAATCTCCATTGAAGAAAGAAATTATTCAAGGGACAGATATGGTTATCTATAGAGAACTTACAGGAGGTATTTATTTTGGTGAAAAAAAGTTAAACGAAGACAAAACAATAGCTTCAGATTTATGTGAGTATTCACAAATGGAGATTGAACGAATTGCTCATTTAGCATTCAAAGCAGCTCAAGTTAGAAGAAAGAAAGTAACGCTTGTTGACAAAGCAAATGTTTTAGAAACTTCAAGATTATGGAGGAGGGTAGTAACTGAAATTTCAAAACAATATCCCGATGTTGCATTAGATTTTCTATTTGTAGATAACGCAGCAATGCAAATGATATTAAACCCAAGCCAGTTCGATGTTATTTTAACTGAAAACATGTTTGGAGATATTATTTCAGATGAAGGAAGTGTTATCGGGGGGTCTATTGGCTTATTAGCTTCTGCTTCAGTTGGAGACGGAACAGCCTTATTTGAACCTATTCATGGTTCCTATCCGCAAGCTACGGGGAAAAATATAGCGAACCCTATTGCTTCGATTCTGAGTGCAGCAATGCTTTTAGAACATTTTGGTTTGAATGAAGAAGCTAAAAAAATTAAAGCCGCAGTAGATAGCACTTTAAATAATAATATAGTTTCTGTAGATATTAATAAAGAAAATCCTTCTTCAACAAGTTTAATCGGAGATGTAATTGCAGAAATGATTTTGGTTGATGATCAGTCTATAAGCAGTTCTTTTTTTGAAAATATTAAATTAGGTAAATCGGTATATATTTAAATGTTAAAATAGTGTAAGATTTTTTCTATTTACAAATTAAAAGCTTTAATTCGCACATTATTTGTAAATCGTTAAAAATTATTTCATTATGTTTAAAAGATGCTATTTTTTTATAGTAGTTATAAGTTCTTTATTTAGTTTTAGTCAGAACAGTTACACAGTAACAGGGAAATTATTAGATGAAAGTTTAAAATTACCATTAGAATCTGCTACAGTCTATTTTTCAAAAGTGAAAGATTCTTCAGTGGTAGATTATACAATTTCAGACAAGAATGGAAATTTTAGTTTTAAACTTAAAGCTGTAGATTATCCTCTATATTTAAAAGTTTCTTATTATGGTTTCTCAGATTATAAAAAAGAATTTAAAACAATAAATAGTAATATCGATTTAGGAACTATTTATTTAAAAGAAAATATTTCTACATTAAAAGAAGTGGTCTTGCAGTCTGAAATTCCACCAATAGTTGTAAAAAAAGACACCTTAGAATTTAATGCTTCTTCCTTTAAAGTAAGCCCAGATGCAAACGTAGAAGCTTTATTGAAACAATTGCCTGGTGTAGATATTGATGAAGAAGGAAAAATAACGGTAAACGGAAAAGAAGTAAATAATATATTGGTTAATGGAAAGCCTTTTTTTGGTAAAGATGGAAAAATTGCCACTCAGAACCTTCCGGCAGACATGATTGATAAAATTCAAGTGACCGATACAAAAACAAAAGAAGAAGAACTTTCTGGTGCTGCCGCAAGCGAAAATGCAAGCACTATCAATTTAACAATTCAAGAAGACAAGAATAAAGGAATGTTTGGAAAAGCAACAGCAGGCTATGGTTCAGATCAAAGATATGAATCGAGTTTGCTGTTTAATTATTTTAAAGATACTCAGAAAATTAGTGTCTTGGGATCTTCTAATAACATTAATTCCACAGGCTTTTCAATGGATGAAATCTTTGATAATATGGGCGGTGGTCGAAGTCGTTCTATGTATATTAATGAGAATGGAAGTTTTGGAATTAATGGTATGCGTTTTGGAGGAAACACCGGAATTACAAAATCGAGTATGATTGGTTTGAATTTTTCAGATGAATGGTTCAACAAAAAGTTAGATCCCAATGGGAGTTATTATTTTTCTAATGCAATCACAGAAAATAAAAACAGAACTAGTAGAACGAATCTTTTGCCAACAGGAAATACCAGTACAAATTCAGAATCTAATTCAAAATCAGATGTTTTGGGGCATAATATTAGTTTAGATTTTGAAGTTAAAATAGATTCAACTACGACATTTTTTATTTCACCAACTTTGACTAAAAATAGAGTAGATAGTAAATTCTCTAGCGATGCAACTTCATTCGATGCTTCAAACAATTTATTGAATGAAAACACAAGCATCAATACTAATTCCGATGAGAGTACCGCTTTTAGTAATACCATTTATTTTTATAAGAAACTAAAAAAGAAAGGTAGAGGTTTTAGCGTTTCATTTAAAAATGAAAACAGTAAGAACGATATTTTTTTAAATACAATAAATAATACTGTTTTTTATCAATCAGGAAATCCAAATGATTCAAGGAATCAAAATCAATTTGATGAAGTAAGGAAAGACAATTATCATGTTGAGTTGGATTATAGTGAACCAATTTCAGATTCATTAACGCTTTCTTTTGAAACTTCTTTCAAAACAGAAAAAAGTTTGAATAGCACAAATACTTTCGATTTCGATACTTTTACAAATTCATATTCTAATTTCAACAGTCAGTTATCCAATACAATTGATGGTTTGAATAATACATTTAATTATGGAATTGGACTTCGAGTAAATAAAAGTAAACTGAGAGGAAGTATAAAAATGGGGGCTGACTTCTTGAATTATGATAATCAATCTAATTATTTAGGAGTGAATACTGTGGTTAAGAATAAGTATATTTATCCTAGTTTAAATGGTTATTTTAGTTATGAACTTGGGAAATCTAAATCTATATATAGCTATTATTCTTATAATGCAACGCTACCGAGTGCTCAACAATTGTTACCCTTCGAGAACTTAGCCAATCCGTTAAATACCGTGACAGGTAATGCTTTTCTAAAACCTTCAGAAAACTATAGTTTGTATGTAAGTTTCAATAATTATGATTATGCAACACGCTCTGGGTTTTATACTTACGGAGGTGGAGATTTTGATAGAAATAAAATTGTGAGCTCAACCGTTTATGATAACGATTTTAAAGCAAACACAACCTATCAAAATATTGATAATACCTATAATTTTTATGTTGGATTTAATGTGAACAAATCACATAAAAAAGAGAAAAGAAAAATAAAGTATGGCTATGGAATGAGCTTGAACTATAATTTTGACCAAGGATTAACCAATGCGGTCTTGTATGAAGCTAGAGGAATTCAACTTAATCCAAGGGTTAATTTTTCGTGGGAAATTGAAGATATGATTACAATTGCACCTTCTTATAGATATACCTATAATACAAGGTCGTTTAAAAATTATGTAATAGACAATACCAATAATTATAGACATAACTTTAAGATTGAAGCAACAACCTATTGGCCAAAGAATGTGGTGTTAGGGAACGATTTTGGATATACATATAACTCCAATATAGCAAATGGTTTTCAGAAAGATTTTTATTTATGGAATGTGAGTTTAGGGTACAATTTCTTCAAAGACCAATTATTAGCAAAAGTAAAAGTATATGATTTATTAAATCAGAACGTAAACGCAACAAGAACGATTACTCCTACTGCAATTACAGATGCCGAAAACACAGTGTTACAACAATATGTGATGTTTTCTCTAACCTATAAATTAGAAAAATTTGGAGGAAAGAAAAAACAAACTGATATGATATTTATAGATTAGATCAAGATAGTGTAATAGGCTTTGAGCAGAGAGAAAATGTTTAGTATACTTGGGGAATTGCTCAATAAAGTGGTAGTAGTTTCATCGAGAAGATGTAGAATACAGAAGGAATTACCAACAAGTACTTTTTTCAATTGAATTCAAATTATTAATTTGGGTTTAATTAAAAAGCGAGGTTTTCAAATAATGAAAATCTCGCTTTTTTATGTTTTGATAATAGGCTTTATTATTTTTATCTAAAAATAAAACCATTTTTCATAGGATCTTTCGGGTCAATTAAAAAAGTATGCATTCCTGTTATATGTGCACTGCCAGATACTTCAGGAATTACAGCCTTGTAGTTGCCATAGGTAGTTTCTTCTATCATGGAGCATTCAAAGACAGAATCGGTTATGCTTTCAATAGTTAGTTTTTGATTTTTATTAAGTAATTTTCGAGCCTGTTCTATTGCCACTCTTCCAGAAACACCAGATCCAGTTGGAGAACGGTCAACTTCTCCATCTGCAAACACACACACATTTCTTAAATCGTTATTTTTATTCTTTGGAACATCTGAAAAAATAGTACCATATAAAAAACTTAAATCAGATTCATAAGGGTGAAGTATGTCTTTATTGTTTTCCATTACGGCATGTTTAATTGCCATTCCTTGATCGATTATTTTACGATAGTTTTCAGCGTTTAAGGTAAGATCTAAATTGTTTTTGGTTAAATCGACATAGGCATAGAAAGCACCACCATAGGCAAGATCATAAGTGATTTTTCCAAGGCTAGGAATCGTAACGGAACAGTCAAGCGCTACAACAAAACTTGGAACACAATGAAATGTAACTTTTTCAATAGTGCCGTTTTTTATGTCTACGAAAGATAGGATTCTTCCGCATGGTGCATCAATCTTAAGCGTGTTTTTTCCATCCTTAACATCAATCCAGTTCATTTCTACAGCTAATGTACTTATTGCGATAATAGCATGACCACACATTGTACTGTAGCCTTCATTATGCATGAAAAGTATACCAAAATCAGCACCATCATTCTCATTTGGCGGCAATAATAGGCAACCATACATATCTGCATGACCTCTTGGTTCATACATTAAGCTGGTGCGTAAATAATCGAAATTTTCTTTAATGTATCTTCTGTGGTTAAGAACAGAATTGCCTTTTAACTCTGGAAATCCAGAAAGAATAACTCTTAATGGTTCTCCACCAGTATGCATATCGATAGTTTTGATAACCAACCAGTCTTTAGGGGGGGTAAATTCTTGTTGCGAAATTATTTTTTGATAAACCGACATAGTCTTGAAATGTTTTTGTTTTTAGGATTAAATAATAAAAGTAAAAGAAAGTTATCACATAAATGAAATTTCACTAGCAAGTGGTTAACTTTTAACAACTATTGGGTAATATAGTATTAGTTTTTGCTTGTTCAAACAAAAAAAGATGAACTGTTCAGCTCATCTTTTTTTAGTTTATATAATTTAAAGTGTTACCAACTTCCTCCAGCACCACCTCCAGAGAAGCCTCCTCCTCCAAAGCCACCACCGAAACCGCCACCTCCAAAACCACCTCCAGAAGAACCACCTCCAAAACTTCCTCCACCGTTACCACGGCCAAGACTGCTAAGTATGATAATATCCATTAAATCTGGTCCACGATGATTCCCTCCAGAACCACCGTTTCCTCGGTTGTTCTTGTTTCTAGAAATAAGAATGACTAAGATGATAAAAAAGATAAAAAATATAAAAACAGGAAAACTACTTCCTTTATCGTTTCGTTTTCTTTCTCCTTTATAAGTTCCCTTAATGACTTCAAAAATAGCAGTAGTTCCTTTGTCTAAACCGTTGTAATAACTACCTGCTTTAAATTCTGGGATTATTACATTTCGAATAAGTTCCCCGTTTATACCAGCAGTTAGCTTGTGTTCTAAACCATAACCAGGTGATATCCATATTTTTCTATCGTTTTTAGATAATAAAATGAGAATTCCGTTGTCGGTATCTGCTTGTCCAATTCCCCATTTTTGAGCCCAATTAGGTGTAAGTAAACCAATGTCTTCTCCTTTTAAATCGTTAATAGTAACAATAACAATTTGAGTAGTTGTTGAATCTGAGAATTTAACTAATTTATTTTCTAACTGTGCTTCTTCCGAATCATTTAAAACGGCTGCATAATCATATACAGCTTTTTGAAATGAAGGTTTCTCAGGAATGTCGTATTGAGAAAACCCTAAAAAATGCATTAGCAGTAGTGTTATTCCCAATAGGAGCTTTATTATTTTAAAAATTAAATTTGTCATTATCCTCTTGATATTTCATTCGGAAGTTCATTAATGTCGTCTGATTGATGAGGGAAAAACTCTTTTAATCTTTTCCCTGCTTCAATAATACCTTTAACCAAACCTTCCTTGTTATTTTTGTTTTTGAAATTCTCTAATACAATATCTTTTGTAGAATTCCAAAAATCGTCACCAACCACTTTGTTAATGCCTTCATCACCAAGAATTGCAAAGTGTTTGTTAGATACACCCACATAGAAGAGAACACCATTTCTGTCTTTAGTTTTTTGCATTTCTAAGGAAAAAAAAACCTCCTGAGCTCTTTCGAGCGGAGGTTTTTCTGAATGTTCTTCAATATGTACACGAATTTCTCCCGAAGTGTCTTTTTCTGCGGCAACAATAGCATCAACAATTTCTTGTTCTTCGCTTGCGGTTAAGAAATCTTCTGTTTTAGACATTTTATTTAAAATCAAATTCTACATCAACAGGTTTTTCTGCTCCAGCAACAGCGTCAAAATAAGCTTTTTCTTTATAATCAGATAAAACAAGACTTCTTGGCATTTTTAAAACATAGTTGTTGTAAACCTCTACAGATTCATTAAAACGTGTTCTTGCTGTTAAAATTTGATTTTCTGTGCTAGCCAATTCATCTTGTAGTTTTAAGAAATTTTGATTGGCTTTTAATTCTGGATAGCGTTCAACAGTAACTAATAATTTTGATAAAGCACCCGTTAAACCTCCTTGTGCTTGATTGAATTGGTTTAATTGTTCAGGAGTAATATTTGTTGGGTCAACAGTTACAGAAGTCGCTTTGGCTCTAGCATTAATCACAGCTTCTAGTGTCGATTTTTCAAAATCGGCAGCACCTTTTACTGTTTTTACTAGATTACCAATTAAGTCATTTCTACGTTGGTATGAAGTTTCGACATTTCCCCAAGATTTTTTAACACCTTCGTTCACCGTAACGGCTCCGTTTTTAACACCTATATACCAGAATCCTAATATTAAAACTAGGCCTCCAATAACTATCCACGGTAAGAATCTTTTCATAATTTTTGTTTTTTAAAGTTGATTTTTAATATTTAATAATTGCATTTTTACGTTTTCTAATTTTCTTATAATCTCAAATTTATCTAAGGTTTTTTTCTGATTTTCTTTTAAATGGATTTTGGCTCCTTCTAAGGTGAATCCACGTTCTCTGACTAAGTGAAAAATAAGCTGCAAATTTTTCACATCTTCCGCAGTAAACTTTCGATTTCCTTTTGCATTTTTTTTGGGCTTTAAAATGTCAAATTCTTTTTCCCAAAATCGAATTAAAGAAGCATTCACACCGAAAGCTTTTGCTAGCTCTCCAATGCTGTAGTATAATTTATCTTTTGGTAAATCAATGTGCATTTATTTTATATCTTAAAACTTAATACTTAACCTCAAAAACTTCTTAATCCAACGACTGATTTTCTTGCGCAGCTAAGCTTGAAATAGCAATATATTCTTCTGCAGAAATACTTCCATAGTAGAAATTAATCGGATTCACTTTTTCTCCATTTTTAATTACTTCATAATGCAAATGGGGTGCTTCACTTCGTCCTGTACTACCAACATAACCTATAATGTCTCCTCTTTTTACTTTTTGACCTGGTCTGCAATTATATTTGCTTAAATGAGCATAAAGCGTAACATAGCCATAACCATGACTCACTTCAATATGGTTTCCATAGCCAGAAAGTGAATTGTCTGCTTTTAGAATTACGCCATCACCTGTAGCATAAATTGGTGTTCCAGAAGGAGCAGTAAAATCCATTCCGTAGTGAAACTTCCTAATTTTTGTAAAGGGATCACTTCGGTATCCATAACCAGAAGCCATTCTCTTTAAATCTTCATTCTTTACAGGCTGAATTGCTGGAATAGCAGCTAATAATTTCTCTTTTTGTTTTGCAAGCACAACAATTTCATCTAACGATTTGGATTGAATAACGAGTTCTTTTGTTAACTGATCTACTTTTTTAGTTGTGTTAATCACTAAATCAGAATTATTATATCCTTCTAATGCTTTGTATCGATTAACACCTCCAAAGCCAGATTTACGTTCCTCATTGCTAATTGGAGTAGCGTTAAAATAAATG
Source organism: Flavobacterium sp. KY-23415 (assembly GCF_055384985.1). Classification (NCBI taxonomy): domain Bacteria; kingdom Pseudomonadati; phylum Bacteroidota; class Flavobacteriia; order Flavobacteriales; family Flavobacteriaceae; genus Flavobacterium; species Flavobacterium sp. KY-23415. Next base: position 2,518,671 of record NZ_AP044001.1, read on the forward strand.
CGATAAACGTTATTATCTCGTTCTTCGATAGCTCCTAAAACTTCATCCATTAGCTCTAATTTTTTATTTAAAAGCTTGTAGTTTAGTTTCATAGATTCTAACTCTCCAGTTAGTAATTTGTCTTTTGGAGTTTCAAAGTATGGGGTGTTGATTAATAAAATTAAACATAAAAAACCAAATAAAGCAGAAGAAAGTAGAAACAAAAATGCATAACCAAATTTTTTACGACGTTGAGGTTTAATACGTTTATAAGCTAAATTTTCAGAATCGTAATAATATTTTACTTTAGACATGTTTTAAAATTACTATTTTTGCACCAAATTGAATGGTGTATGATGGTTATACGAACAAAATTAAAAAATGTTTCATTTTAATCTATTTTTTATAACGAAACTTTTGCTTTTTTTGTGTAATAATTTTATAGTGTTTGATTTAAAACAAATTAGGGTTAGTGGAAGCCTAAGAAAATAAAAATAAAAACAAATTTTGATGAAATCACAAGACATTCGCAAAGCGTACTTACAATTCTTTGAAAGCAAAGGACATCTTATTGTTCCTTCTGCACCAATTGTGTTAAAAGACGATCCAACCTTGATGTTTAATAATTCGGGTATGGCACAATTCAAAGAATATTTTTTAGGTAATGGAACTCCAAAAAGCAAGCGAATAGCCGACACGCAAAAATGTCTTCGTGTTTCGGGAAAACATAATGATCTTGAAGATGTAGGTTTTGATACTTATCATCATACCATGTTTGAAATGCTTGGGAACTGGTCATTTGGTGATTATTTTAAAAAAGAAGCTTTGGCTTGGGCATGGGAATTTTTAACAGAAGTGTTGAAGTTAGATAAAGACCGTCTCTATGTTTCTGTTTTTGAAGGCAATCCAGAGGAGAATGTGCCATTTGATCAGGAAGCATTTGATATTTGGAAACAATATGTATCTGAAGATAGAATTATTTTAGGTAATAAAAAGGACAACTTTTGGGAGATGGGAGATCAAGGTCCTTGTGGTCCTTGTTCTGAAATTCATATCGATTTGCGTTCTGATGAAGAAAGAAAAAAAGTTTCTGGAAGAGATTTAGTTAACCAAGATGATCCTCAAGTAGTGGAAATCTGGAATAATGTATTTATGGAATTTAACCGTAAAGCAGACAAATCATTAGAAAAATTACCTGCACAGCATGTAGATACAGGAATGGGGTTTGAGCGTTTGTGTATGGCAATGCAAAATGTAACTTCTAATTATGATACCGATGTTTTTACACCGCTTATTGAAAAAGTAGAAAAAATAACAGGATTAAAATATACTTCAAACGAAGTTAAAAATATAAGTGAAGAACAAAATAAAACGAATATTGCCATTCGTGTAATCGTGGATCACGTTCGTGCTGTTGCTTTTGCTATTGCAGACGGACAATTGCCTTCTAACACTGCTGCAGGCTATGTAATTCGTAGAATTTTACGTCGTGCGATTCGTTATGGCTTTACTTTTTTGGGTACCAAAGAACCATTTATCTATCAATTAGTAGAAGTGTTGGCAAACCAAATGGGTGAATTTTTCCCTGAAATTAAAAAACAACAAACTTTAGTAACCAATGTGATTCGCGAAGAAGAAGCTTCTTTCTTGAGAACTCTTGAAAGAGGTATTTATAAATTAGAAGGACAAATAAAATCTGCTGAATTAATAAATAATAATGCAGTTTTGTTGAGTGAACCTGGAAGAGTTATTTCTGGTGGAATGACTTTTGAATTATATGATACTTACGGTTTTCCTTTGGATTTAACACAATTGATTGCTAAAGAACATGGTTGGACAGTCGATGTAAATCGATTTGAAGAATTATTACAAGAACAAAAAGATCGTTCTCGTGCTGCTTCGGAAGTGTCAACAGATGATTGGAAAGTGTTAGTTGATGGGAATGTTGAAACATTTGTAGGCTATGACCAAATAGAAAATGAAGTAAAAATTACACGTATTCGTAAAGTTGATTCGAAAAAAGATGGTGTTTTATATCAAATTGTTTTAAATAACACGCCATTCTACCCAGAAGGGGGTGGGCAAGTTGGAGATAAAGGAACTTTAGTTTCTGCAAATGAAGAAATTGAAATTATTGATACTAAAAAAGAAAATAATTTAATTCTACATATTACTAAACAGTTGCCAGAGAATATCGAAGCTAGTTTTGTGGCTAAAGTAAATACTAACTTAAGAACGGCTTCTTCAAAAAATCACTCTGCTACGCATTTAATGCATTTGGCTTTAAGAACGATTTTAGGAACCCATGTGGAACAAAAAGGTTCTTTGGTGAATTCAAACTATTTGCGTTTCGATTTTTCACATTTTTCAAAAGTAACAGAGGAAGAAATCAAACAAGTTGAAAATTTTGTTAATCAAAGAATACAAGAACAGATTCCTTTAATTGAAAGAAGAAGTATTCCAATTCAACAAGCCTTAGACGAAGGAGCAATGGCTTTGTTTGGAGAAAAATATGGAGACAATGTTCGTGCAATTAAGTTTGGAGATTCTATGGAATTGTGTGGAGGAATTCACGTTACAAACACAGCAGATATTTGGCATTTTAAAATAATTTCTGAAGGAGCTGTTGCAGCAGGAATTCGACGTATTGAAGCAATTACAGGTGATGCTGTGAAAGATTTCTTTGCGAATCAAGAAAACATACTGACAGAAATCAAAGAAACCTTGAAAAATCCGCAAGATGTTTTAAAAGCGGTTGGTTCATTGCAAGATGAAAACGCTAAGTTGAAAAAACAAGTAGAGCAGTTGTTAAAAGACAAAGCCAAAGGATTAAAAGGAGATTTAGCCGCTCAAATTCAAGAGGTAAATGATGTTAAATTTTTAGCAACGCAAGTCGATTTAGATGCTAACGGAGCAAAAGACTTAGCATATGAGTTAGGTAATAATGAAACCAATTTGTTCTTGGTTTTGGCAACAGCAGCAGAAGACAAGCCAATGTTAACGTGCTATATTTCTAAAGAATTAGTAGCGAATAAAGGTTTAAATGCAGGACAAGTAGTGAGAGAATTAGGGAAGTTTATCCAAGGTGGAGGTGGCGGACAACCATTCTTTGCAACTGCTGGTGGAAAAAATGTTGCCGGAATTCAAGAAGCTTTGGAAAAAGCAATTGATTTTGTGAAATAGAAAAAGAATAATTATATATGAAAAAATCCCTTTTAGTTTTAAATGCTAAAAGGGATTTTTGTTTTCAGACTTACTCATTTTTTCTAATAAATGATACTTTTTTAATCAAGCTGTTTTCAACTTCATAAATGGCAATTACTTTTAAATAATCAATTCCCTTTCTGCCTGTCACTTCTTCCTCATCAATCACTTTATTATCAAAGACAATTCTGTTTTTGATTGTTGCTTTAAGATTTGGAGAGTTTTCAAAGACATCTTTATAAATTGTTTCTAATTGTGTAATTCCGATAATGAAAGGTGTTGCCTCCATAAAATTATAAATTTCAATATCTGAAGCATAAAAAGATAAAAAATCGCTCAAATCACGATTATTATAAGCTACTAACTGGTCTTGGACTATTTTTTCTGGATTCATTTTTTTGCTAAAATATAAAATAATAGTTTATACAGTTATTTGCGTTAATTTTTTAAAAGCATAATTATTGCCTCATTTCCTTGAATAGTAGCATAATCCAAAGCTGTCTTGCCTCGATTGTCTTTCTGATCACGATTACTTTCATGTTGCAATAGCAATTTTACAATTTCTGTATGCCCAAAAGTAGCTGCGAAAAACAGCGCATTGGCATTGTTGAAATTAACAGTGTTTGGATTGGCATTGTTGGAAAGTAATACCTTAACAATTTCAATGTTGCCTTTGAAACAAGCTCCCATTAGTGCGGTATTGCCCGATTGGTCTTGAATTTCTGCATTAGCTTTGTGCTTTAATAATAATTGAGTTATTTCAATCCGATTGTTATAGGAAGCCAGTATTAGTAAACTATGATTTTGATTGTTTAATGTGTCAATGTTTTTCTTACTATTAACATAGATTTCAATACTTGCCATATCGTTATTTCTCACTGCTTCAAAAATATCTGAAGTTGCTTGTGAAAAACCAACTTGACTAATGATACAGAATAAAATGATATAAGCTTTTTTCATTTGTTTCGTGTTTAGTTTTAATGGTGTTTTCTATAGGGTAAACACGTTGTGCATAATGACTTTATCAATTACAATAAATTAAAGAAGCTGTCCGAAAAGTAAAAACCAACATCTGTTTGTTACTTCAATGCAAGGAGGAGTCTTAGAATCAGTGTTATGTGATTTCTCCCTTTGGTCGAAATGAACTGTGTTTATTAACTTTTAGAACAGCTTCGTGTAATTTATTTAGTCATAATTACTTTTTCGACTTCTTCCCTTGAAAGATGAAGCGCTTTTGCTACTCGCATTCCAAAGTCTCTATCTGCGAAATAAAAATAGCTAGTCATTATTGCTTGAATATTTTTATCTGTAACCTGACCTAAATCGGCAATTAGATTTTTAATTAAATGCTCTTTTTCGGTTTCATTTAACGTGTTATAGAATTCACCTGCTTGTTTAAAATTATTAGGTTTATCTATCTTCATTTGTGTTACAGAAACATCTCCATATCGAGCATTGGAATGTTTAAAATTCGGATTGTCTGGTTTGTCTTCAATTCTAGAGGGCTGGTAATTAATATTACTTTTTGTTCCTCTAACACTGTGTGCTCCATCTTGATTGTTATTGTGTGCGTAAGTTGATGGTGTGTTTACAGGAATACGTTGAAAATTAGCACCTAGTCTATATCGTTGAGTGTCAAAATAAGAAAACAACCTTCCTTGTAATAATTTATCTTCAGAAGCTTCCACACCAGGAATTAAACTCCCAGGAGAAAATGCCGATTGTTCTGTCCATTCAAAGAAATTATCTGGGATTTTGTTTAATGTCATTGTTCCAATGAGCATAGGTTTTGCGTCCTTTTCATTCCAGATTTTAGTAGCATCTAACGGATTATAATCTAGTTTGTCAAAATCTGAAGCTTTCATCATTTGCACATATAAATCCCATTGTGGAAAATTACCTTTAGCGATATTCTCATACAAATCGGTTGTGGAATGTTGAAAATTGGTACTTTGTATTTTAGCGGCTTCTTCCATTGTAAGGTTTTTAACGCCTTGTTTTGTTTTCCAAGTATATTTCACATAAACAACTTCTCCTTTGTCGTTGATCCATTTAAAAGCATGCACACTAGAACCGTCCATTTCTCTATAACTTGCAGGAATACCTAAATCGGTATATAAACGTGTTAGCATGTGTGTGGACTCTGGAATATGCGAAAAAAAGTCAAAAAAACGATTCGGGTCTTGTTTGTTAGTAATGGGAGATGGTTTTAAAGAATGCACCATATCTGGAAATTTAATGGCATCTCTAATGAAAAATATAGGCAAATTGTTCCCAACAATGTCATAGTTTCCTTCTTCGGTATAAAGTTTAACCGCAAAACCTCTTGGGTCTCTTAATGTTTCTGGAGAACCTTTACTATGCACTACAGTAGAAAAACGAACAAAAAGCGGGGTTTCTTGACCAACTTTTCCAAAAACTTTTGCTTTTGTATAGGCACTCATGTCGTTTTTGGTTACAAACACCCCGTGCGCACCTGCACCTCTAGGATGCACCACTCTTTCAGGAATTCTTTCCCTGTCAAAAGAGGCTAGTTTTTCGACTAGTTGAATGTCTTCTAAAAGTACGGCTCCATTTTGCCCTACAGTTACAGAGTTCTGATTATCACCTACAGGAGCTCCTGTATTTGTAGTGATGTTTTTTTGGGCAAATCCCAAATGTAATAGCATTGTAGCTAATCCGATAAAAAACGTTTTTTTCATAATATTTACTGTTTATTTGTTACTGTTTTGGTAAGAATGCGGAAATGTCTATGTTTAATCCTTTAGCAATTGCCATCCCTAGAGTTGGGCTTACTCTGAACCAATGGCATAACTGGCGGTTAATGATTGTGTCTCGTTTTGGCCCCGTCACACCATTCATAGACCCCACAATGTTTTCAATGGTGTTTTGTTGTTCTTGTGTGGTCATTACTTTTTCAAATAAATCGCGAGGTTGTGAGTAATGATCGTCGTCATTCTGATTTCTGTCAAAGAACCCTACTTCGTTGCTGTCTAAGGAATAATTCTTTTCTTCATAGGCTTTGTCTTCATAGTTACCATCAAAACTATTAGGGTAATAATTAGGATTGCTTTCTCCATTACCATCAAAACGCATAGCACCATCTCTGTGGTAGTTGTTTGTGCTATAAGGACAGCGGTTCACAGGCAAGCTATTATAATTTGCTCCCACGCGATAACGTTGTGCGTCTGGATATGCAAAAAGACGACCTTGCAGCATTTTGTCTGGAGAAAAACCAATACCATCTACTAAATTTGAAGGAGAGAAAGCAGCTTGTTCTACATCTTGAAAATAGTTATGAGGAATTTCATTTAATTCCATTTCTCCAACATCAATTAAAGGGAAATCTTTATGAGGCCAAACTTTTGTTAGGTCGAAAGGATTCCATTTAAAGTTTTTGGCATCTTCTAAAGTCATAATTTGAATTTTGAAGGCATATTTTGGATAATCACCTTTCTCAATAGCTTCAACTAAGTCTCTTTGTGCAAAGTCTGGATCGATCCCTTTTAATTCGGTGGCTTCTTTGTCTGTAAAAGTTTTGTTTCCTTGTTTGGTTTTATAATGAAACTTCACATAGTAGCGTTCGTTTTCTTTGTTAATAAACGAAAAAGTATGACTTCCATACCCATTCATAAAACGATAGCCATTTGGTGTTCCTCTATCCGACATAAGGATTAAAACCTGATGCAAACTTTCTGGATTTAGTGACCAATAATCCCAAACCATGGTTGCGTCTTTGCAATTTGTTTTCGGGTTGCGTTTTTGGGTATGTATAAAATCGGGAAATTTTTTAGGGTCTTTTATGAAAAAAATTGGTGTGTTGTTGCCCACAATATCCCAGTTGCCATCTTCTGTATAAAATTTCACAGCAAAACCTCTTGGGTCTCTCTCTGTGTCTGCCGATCCTTTTTCTCCACCAACAGTAGAAAAACGCACAAAGATTTTGGTCTCTTTTCCTATTTCTGAGAAAATTTTAGCACGTGTGTATTTTGAAATATCATGAGTAACGGTAAATTTCCCGTAGGCACCTGTACCTTTCGCATGAACCACACGCTCAGGTATTCTTTCTCTATTGAATTGTGCTAGTTTTTCTTGTAGAAAGAAATCTTGCAATAAAACAGGGCCTCTTGCACCAACAGTTTGTGAATCTTCATAATGATGAACAGGACAGCCTGTATTTGTTGTTATTTTTTTATTGTTTGACATAATGTAATTATTTGATCGTTTTATAGTTACAAATGTCTCTTTTCTCTGCGTGAATAAACTATAAATAAAATAGATTGATTTAATATTTTAATAGTTTTTTATTATTGTTTTAGTAATAAGGCTTGTTAAGAACTGAAAAACAGGTTCTTTTTTTATAATGAATTCTCTTGAGGATAGCTGTTAAAAATGAAAAATGAGCTGTTGTAATGAGAAAATATCCTAATTTATATGTTAAATTTTCTGTAATTTTGAAATTGACTCATCTTAGTAATCTTTTTTTTTATTTCTTTGCAAAAAATAAATACAACAATGAAAAAAATTTTAACACTAGTAAGCGCAATCGCTTTGGTTTTTACATCATGTTCAAGTGATGATTCGGCAACAAATGAAAATGAAAACAGTCTTTTGAAAAAAACAATCCTTACTGAAGGAGGAAATACAGAGACTTATGATTGGACTTATGATGGGAATAAGCTTGTGAGCAATATTTCTAATGGCGGTTCAAAACTATTATATGCTTATACAGGAGATTTATTAACAAAAATAGAAGATTTTGATGGTGCGTCTTTAGAATTTACTACGAATTATTTTTATAATAATGGGAAATTAGTTTCTATGGAAGAAATTTCAACAGGTAGTTCTCAAAAAGAAAGAACTGACTATACCCATAACTCTGACGGCACAGTTTCTTTTACTAAATATTCTGTTGTGATAGCAACGAATGCAACGAGCACAATTAATCATGGGAAATTATTTTTTGCCAACAATAATATTATTAAGAGAGAGGAAATTAGTACCTATTCAACTAAAACAACAACATATTTGTATGATGATAAGAAAAATCCATTTATGAATGTTGTTGGACTTGATAAGTTGTTTGATGACACAAGGTCTTCAAAGAATAATGTAGTTAAAGAAACTGAAGTTGTTGAAGATACTTTTGGAGGAACTACCAATACTTATATTACTACAAATGTATATACTTATAATGCGAGTGGTTACCCAATAACAGTTGTTGAAACTCAACAATCAGGAGATGTAGCATCTTATCAATTGCTTTATTAACATTATAAAGAAAATAAAACTAAGGAACCCAAGACCAAGTGTTTTGGGTTTCTTTTTTATTGCTATTTTTGATAAAAAAAAATACTAAAATGCAATTTCGAACCGCCGTTCCAATTCCTAAAATTTCAATGCCCATCGATTATCAATCAAAGATAGTTTCTTTAGGCTCTTGTTTTGCAGAAAATATAGGAAAGAAATTCGAATATTATAAGTTTCAAAATAGTGTGAATCCTTTTGGTATTATTTTTAATGCAGTATCTTTAGAAAAAGTAATAGCAAGAAGTATTACTAAAAATTATTTCACAGAAAATGATATTTTCTGTCATAATGATTTGTGGCATAGCTATGAAGTGCATTCAGAATTATCAAATCCAGATAGAGATGCTTTTTTAAAACAATTGAATGAATTAATTGATGTCACCCATTTACAGTTAAAAGAAGCGACACACTGCAGCATTACCCTAGGCACTTCTTGGGTCTATCTATTAAATGAAACGAAGGAAGTTGTAGCCAATTGTCATAAAGTACCACAAAAACAGTTTTCAAAACAATTACTATCTATACAGGATATTGAAACAAGTTTGCAAAATATGGTGTCTTTAATTGCGTCAGTAAATCCAAATTGTAATTTCATTTTTACCGTTTCTCCTGTGCGACATAGTAAAGACGGTTTTGTAGAAAACAATGTTAGCAAAGCACATTTAATTAGTGCCATCTATAATAGTCTTAATACCGAGCACTTAAAAGGGAATTCAAGCTACTTTCCTTCCTATGAGATTATGATGGACGAATTGCGCGATTATCGTTTCTATGCAGAAGATATGTTGCACCCAAATGCAATTGCGATAGACTATATTTGGGAACAGTTTAAGACCAGAAACATTGCAGCAACAAGTTTTTCAACTATGGAAGAAGTGACAACCATTCAAAAAGCATTAGCACACCGACCTTTTAATCCAAATTCGGAAAGTCATTTAAAATTTCTTGAAAAAATAAAAGAAAAAATCAATTTTCTTCAAGATCAATTTTCACACATACAATTCTAAAAAAGAAGACCATGAAGGCTAACTATTTTTTATGCTGCATTTTTTTGTTGTTTGTTAAAACATTTTCACAAGAAATTATTTTTGAAGATAATTTTGAAAAAGACAATTACGGTTTAGCTTCAGACGAAGACGGATTTAAAATAACGTTCAAAGAAAAGGCAATGATTTTAGCCAACAATAACGAAAAGAGTACCAAATGGCAATTAATCACATTAAATAAAAATTTAGAAAATATCGATTTTGATGCAGAAGCACATATCTCGCTCGTGCAATCTCAATTTGGAGTTTCTAGTTATGGCTTTGTTTGGGCTTGTAATAAAAACTATACCAATTATCATGTGGTAAATCTAAATGGAGATAGAGAAAATGAAAGCTATTGGTACCGTGATAAAAGTAAAAAATACGATTTAAATTGGACACCCAATAAAAATTGTTTGGGTAAAGGCAAGGGCGAAAATAAAATAAAAATAAGCAAAAGAGCCCAAAACGTAACTATTTATCTTAACGATAAAATAATTGCTAAAACCAACAATACCTTTTCCTATGGTGATAATTTTGGTTTCCTACTAGACCCTCAAACCACAATAAAGGTAACCAAATTAAAAGTTACAAAATTTCCGTTATCTATAAATGTTGTTCCAAATTTTGATCCCAAATTGAAAATTGAAAAGCTACCCAACTTTATTTCTACCTATGATATAGATGAAAAAAATCCGGTTATTTCACCCGATGGCAAAACACTCTATTTTGTTAGAAGAGGTGCCTCTCCAAAAAACGGAGGAAGCAAAAATAAGGTTTGGTATGCAGAATTTAAAAATAATAGATGGACATCGCCTCAAAATAGTGGAAAACCAATCAATAACGAATCACACAATTTTGTAATATCGGTTTCGCCAGACAATAATAGTTTGTTGCTTAATGGTTTGTATCATGCAAATGGTACATATGCAGGCGAAGGTATTTCATTAAGCACAAGAGCAGCTAATGGTTGGAATGTGCCTAAAGAGCAAAAAATAAAAGGGTACTTCAATAAAAACAAGTTTGTAGGGTTCTTTTTAGCAAATGACAACAAACACCTTTTAATGGCAGTAGAAAGAGAAAAAGGATATGGCAAACTAGATTTGTTCGTTAGCTTTTTAGAAGCAGAAGGACAATGGTCTGTTCCTGTAAACTTGGGAAACACCATCAATACAGAACAGAATGAAGGGAATCCTTTTTTAGCGTCTGACGGTAAAACATTATACTTTGCAAGCGATGGTCATCCAGGCTATGGAGGGCTAGACTTGTTCGTTTGCAAACGATTAGATGATAGTTGGACAAATTGGTCATCTCCTAAAAATTTAGGAAATATAATTAATACTACCGATGATGATTTTAGCATCTATCTAACAGCAAAAGGAGATAAGGCCTATTTGAGTAGAAATAACGATTTGTATGAATTTGCAAATATAATTGAACAAGACCCAGTAACGTTGGTAAAAGGAAAAGTTTTCGATGCAAAAACCAATCAAATTATTAGTGCAGAAATTGTCTATAATGACCTAAAAACAAATAAAGAGCTAGGAAAAGCAATCACCGACCCCAAAACAGGAGAATATGCCATTGTTTTGCCTTATGGAGGAAAATATAGCTTTATGGCAAAAAAAGAAGGATATTATGCGGTAACGCAAAATGTTAATCTTTATAATCTAGATCAATATAAAGAAATTGCAATTGATTTGTATTTGAGCCCCATAGAAAAAGGGCAAACCATTCGTTTGAATAATATTTTCTTTGAATCGGGTAAATATGAATTATTGCCAGAGTCGAATGCTGAGTTAGAAAAACTATTTAAAATTTTAGTTGATAATGCACAACTCACTATCGAAATTTCGGGTCATACAGATGCCATTGGAGAAGAACAAGATAATTTAATATTGTCAACCCATAGAGCCAATGCAGTAATGAAATATCTTTTAGCAAGAGGAATTCAAAAAGGAAGATTAACAGCAAAAGGTTATGGCGAAACAAAATTTATCGCAACAAATGAAACAGAAGAAGGCAAACAGCAGAATAGGAGAGTAGAATTTTCTATATTAAAAATATAAATAGAGAAACGAAATACTTATTTCAAGCTACAAATTTCTTTAGTATCTTCGTTTAAAATTAAATAATCAAATTATGGGAATATTTAGTGGTTTAACCGAAATTAGAAAATGGCTAGTTGTTGTGTTGCTAGGTTTGGTATTGTTTTTTGGGTATAAATTTTTTACAAATTCAAACCCAACGTCAACAATAGAGTCAGATACAAAACTCATTCAGCAACAAATTAAAAATGTGGGTAAGTTGGTAGTAACCGAAGGTCATTTTGCAGAAGTGCTAACCTATAAGGACCAAAAGAAAACCTATATTCCTGGATTAACTTTTGATAAAAAAGCCCTAGTGGTTATTAATGCCGACGTAACCGTAGGTTTCGATTTGAGCCAAGTGACCTATGATATTGACGAAGTAAACAAAATACTAACCATTACCAATATCCCAAAAGAAGAAATAAAAATTAGTCCAGACATTAAATATTATAATACAGAATCGAGTACGTTTAATGAGTTTACAGGAGCAGATCACAACAAAATAAATCAACTAGCAAAAGAATCGTTGGCAAAACAAATTGAAAAATCGACGTTGAAAACCAATGCTAAAAACAGATTGTTGTCAGAATTGTTTAAGATGCAAATTGTAACTAGCGCTATGGGTTGGACGTTGCAATATAATGGCAATATCATTCAAAAAGAAAGCGATTTGAAATTGTGATTCATTCTAAGAATAGTAACAAAAAAGGTGTCGGAAATTTTTCCAACACCTTTTTTGTTAAGCCTAAATTAACGAGAGTTCGATATAAATTAATTGGTTTTCCTCCGTCACATCGAGTGTTTTCAATGTAGCATGCAGAATTGAAAATGTATCGAGATGTTATAAATATCCTATTAATTAGTTTTCGATAGATTTTTACTCCATTTTATTACGTAAAAAATACTCAAACTGACGAAACATCTTTATTTATACTTCTTTAAAATTTTATGTCTAACTCGTGTTAAATTATGTATTTAGATTTTGTTATGAGCGAAATAGATGCAAAAGAAATTGCTTATAATTTACTTTGCAAACTTGTCCAACCACCACCATTAATACAATCTATACCATTTTGTTTCAAAATAGTAGTTGCCTGTGCGCTTCTCATGCCCGATCTGCAACAAGCAATCACGGGTTTGTTCCATTTTTTAATTTCAGCAATTTTTCCGTTTAAAACCTGTAAAGCAATATTTTTTGAACCCTCAATGTGTCCGTCAGCAAACTCATCTGCAGTTCTAACATCTAAAATGACTGCACCTTTAGCAATGAATTGTTCAATTTCACTGTTTTTATTTCCTAATCCTAATATGTTTAAAAGTCCCATAATTTTTTTTTACAAATTTATAACTCTAATATCTAATCAGCTGTAACAAAAGTTACTAAATTGTGGTGTCGTTTTTAAAAATAGTCATTATGAAGTTTACACTTACTTTTTTTGTCTTTCTTTTTTTTCTGCAATCGTTTTCGCAGCAAGACTATCATGTGGCACCGTTTGGTAATAACGCTAACAGTGGGAGCTTAGTAGCGCCTTGGCAAACAATTGAATATGGTTTAAGTCAATTGACAAGCGGAAGTGTTTTGTTAGTGCATACAGGTATATATAATGAGAAAATAAATATACCAGTACATAATATTGTGTTAAGAAAATATGCAGGAGCTAATGTAATTATAGACGCAACAGCCATAAACACCCAAACTGCAGTTCTTTCAATAATTAATAAAAGCAATATTGTAATTGACGGTTTTGAAATTAGAAACAACATACAAAACGATGCGCAAGGCATACTTGTGCAGGGAAAAGGAGAAAATATAACAATACAAAATTGTAAGTTGCACGATATTCATTTTTCTGCAAACCCGAATGAATTAGTTAGTGCTTCTACAAATGCACAAGGAATTATTGTTTATGGTACTGATGCTTCAACCCCAATTCGCAATTTGAAAATTATTAATAACGAATTATATGACTGTAGAATAGGTTTTAGCGAAGGCATAGCAGTAAATGGTAATATTGATGGTTTTGAAATAACAAACAATAATGTGCACCATCTCACCAATATTGGTATAGATGTTATAGGGAACGAAAAAGTATGCCCAAATGCGGTTAATGATAAGGCAAGAAATGGAAAGTTGAAAGGAAATAAAGTACATCATTGCATTTCGCCCTATGCAGTTTCTGCAGGAATATATGTAGATGGAGGCAAGGATGTGGTAATAGAAAATAATAGTAGTTATCATAATGGTTACGGGATAGAAATTGGCTGCGAAAGGAAAAGAAAAACAACTGAAAACATAATCGTTAGGAATAATGTTTTGTACGATAATATGAGGGCAGGAATTGCTTTAGGCGGCTATGATTATCCTAATGGTTCTGGAAAAGTAATGCATGCTTCGGTAACGAATAACACTTTTCTGAAGAATGACATCTCTCATTCAACCAAAGGGGAAATTTATTTGTCCTATTCTGAAAGTTCTAGAATTGAAAGTAATATTTTTTATATGTCGGCAGGTAATAATTTGATTTTTGCCGAATTAACACAACCCAATTTACGTTTCGATTACAATCTTTTCTATAATGAGTATTCTACAGTAAATTTTAATGCGAATTGGAACGGTTCTGGCTATACTTCATTTTCAGATTTTGTTGCAGGAACAGGGACTAATAATTTTTCAATTTTTGCCGATCCGCAATTGTTGTCTGTAAACCTAAATTCTCCAGATTTTCATATTCCAGTAGATTCTCCTTGTGTTAATGGAGGGAATCCAAGCTATAGTGCAGGACAAAATGAAACAGATTATTATAATAACCCTCGCATTCAAGATGGGATAGTAGATATTGGAGCAAATGAGTGTAACAGTACCACAAGTATTCAAGTAGTGCTATATCCAAACCCTATTGAAACTGGATTGAAAATTGAAACAAGTGAATCAATACTTTCTGTTGAATTGTTTGATGCAGAAGGAAGTAAGAAAGAAATCAATATGGAAAATTCTGTAATCGACATGAGTAATTTTCCGTCGGGGAATTACTTTTTGCATATTACAACAACTTCGCACAAGAGAATTGAACAAATTTTTAAAAAATGATTCCCATTGTGAAGTGAATTTTCTGTAAAATAATTTAATCTATAAAAACAACAAAGGTTACTTATGTCCTTTTTTTAGGAATATAAGTAACCTAAGATATTTTTTAGCACTCTATTTTTTAGGCAGTAACCTTTTCAAGAATTAAATTTAAACCATTATCTATTAATTGGCTCACCTCTGGTCTTGCTAATTTAACAGCAGCAAGATGGTTAACTACTTTGTTTAATAGATCGGTGTCGTTAGTTTGTTTTGCTAATTCTGCAATCTCCACACTCAATAACCAATCTTTTCTATGATTTGCAGAAACAGCCCCAAAAGCTTCTTTTAGTGTGGTGGTAGCCTCTTTTCCTTCACGAAGATTGCGAACGCTTTGATACAGAATTTCTAATTCCTGTTTCTCGGCAGAAACTTTAGGTTTTATTGTTGTAGAGGAAGGCACATGTGTAATCATGTCGAAACTATTCACATCGGCAGGACCAGAAAAAGCAGCAATGACTTCTTTACCAATCGCCATGTCATAAATGCCCCATTCTGGTTGAAAAAGCATTTCTCCCTTGTGAGTCACAGTGCAATCTCTAAGTTTAATTAATAAAATTTCACCTTTTAAATTGCGTGTTCCCGTTACAATGATTCCCGAAACAATTATATTTCCTTCAAATTCGAGAATTACTTTTTCTCCTTCAAAAATATCATAGGCTCTCAAATCTCTCGGACTCATGTCTTCGATAGCCAAATTAATACCTTTTAGCATCCCTATTGGGCTACCAAAACCTTCTGCATGATAGGCAGTTCCATGTCCAACAAGTTCTTTTTCTCTATACGAAAGTGCAGTTTTTCCTGTTGTTTGCACATAAACAGGTTTGCCGTTATGTTCAATCACATTAGTAAAAACACCAGATACTTGAAGCCCTGTGCTCAATTCTATAGTACCTAACGATTTAGAATCGATTAATTTTTTAATGCCAGACAAT
Source organism: Flavobacterium sp. KY-23415 (assembly GCF_055384985.1). Taxonomy (NCBI): domain Bacteria; kingdom Pseudomonadati; phylum Bacteroidota; class Flavobacteriia; order Flavobacteriales; family Flavobacteriaceae; genus Flavobacterium; species Flavobacterium sp. KY-23415. Next base: position 2,534,338 of record NZ_AP044001.1, read on the forward strand.
CCACCAGTGCGTAAAGCCATGGTGTTTGCAAACTCTTCTAAAACCGAACTTAAATGTGCAAAATCTGGCGTTACATAGAGTTGAGGTTGTGGTTTGGTAATATCAAAACTTTGATTAGCAGCCGAAATATCATAAGGAATCTTCTTCACATTATCGGTCATGCACCACGCACTTTCTCCAATAGAAGAAAGCAAACCAGCACCATATATTTTAGGATTGCTAACAGTGCCAATCAAACCATATTCAACAGTCCACCAGTGCAAATTTCGAATGCGAGCCATTTCCGACAATTCACCCATATTATTTTGAAGAAAATCAACCTGATCTTCTGCGGCTTTAATTTCGCTTTCTGGAGTATCTTCTGCTTCTTTCAAAATAGAAAGCAAACGAATGGCTTCATACATCTCATAATCATGAGAAGAAGAAATAGCCTTGCAGCCAATTTCACCAAAACGGCGTAAATATTCTGCATATTCTGGGTTTGCAATAATTGGAGCATGCCCAGCACCTTCATGAATAATATCTGGAGCGGGAGTATATTCTATATGTTCTAACTGACGAATATCGGAAGCAATAACCAACACATTATAGGCCTGAAACTCCATAAAAGCATTAGGCGGAATGAAACCATCAACTGCAACTGCTGCCCAACCAATTTCTTTCAAAATGCGGTTCATGCCATACATGTTCGGGATGTTTTCAATCTCCAAACCTGTTTTTTGAAGCCCTTCCAAATAGGATTCGTGAGCCACTTGAGACAAATAGTCCACATTCTTGCGCATCACATAACGCCAAACCGCCTGATTAATAGGGGTGTAATCTTCATAGTCTTGCGGCTTAATGAATTGTTTTAAATGTTTTGGTAGTCTGTCAATCAAAGGGTTGCTTTCAAAATGCGTTTCCATAGTTTCACATAAAATTATTGTTGCGTAAAAATACGAAATTTTTATCTGTCTTTTTCTAGTGTTTTACTACAATATTTGTGAAATGTGTAACAAGGTGTTATGGTTGGGTTTAATATGTTATGTGGAAAAACCTTTGACAAAGTTCTCAATACAAACTAAAAACGTTGTCAAAGGGGAAATTAAGAAAGATTAATTGTTGTTGTAGATAAGTGCATAATCATATAATTTTAAAATCTGTTTTTTACGACTATTGCCTTTAAAAATTCTTAGTAATATTTCTTTCTTTTTACTTTTATTAAATATTTCTTTTTCTAAAGTATCAGATTCGTTAAATAAGTAAGTATTGTGACTAAATAATAATAGTAGAAGTATTATTGATAATTCTTTATCATTTTCTTTATCAAAAAGATTTACTAGTTCAGAGTAAATTTTTTGATCATAAGCTATTTGTAAATTATGATTAATTAAGTATTTTATGATAAGGTCTTTTTTTAAACCTAAATTTATTAGGATATTTAGATTATCTGTAGTGTTTGAAATATTTTCTATCTTTAATTGATTTCTAAGATAAAATCTAAAAAAATCTATTAAAACATTTTCTTCAAAAGGACCTTTAGTAGGTGTAAGTAATTCTTTTAAACCAAAATTTTTGATGAATTGTAATGTTGTTTTAAAATAAGAGTTTGAACTTTCTTCTTTTAAAACGAAATAATATTTAGAAATAAACAAAAATTTATTAATATTTGTTAAATTATCGAATGACTCTTTATTTAATAATTTAAAATCAAATTTATTATTTTCATTTTCTCTATTTGTATTGATTAATGCTATTTCTAGATATAAAGAATAATTTAATTCAGCTAAATCAATTCTGTTAGATTCAATTTCAATTAGCTTATTATCAATAATTCTTTTATTAGTCGGGTTTTCATACATTTTTTTTATAATCTGAAAAATTCTAGAATGTAAGGATTCATTATCAAAGTTTAAAGAATGGAAATTTTCAGATTTGTAATTATCTAACATGAAATCTATTGAACTATTTATTACAGTTGATAAACATTCAATACTTGTATTTTTAAAACTATTAATTGTTGAGAGTAAAAAAGGAAGTGAATTTTTATCTTTTTCTAATTGATAAACAATTAGTTCGTCCATCATTTCAGTATCAGCTTGATTTTTATCGATCATATTAAATAATAACTCTAATACAATGTGCCAAAATGGATTGTCAATATATTTTTCTATTAATTGATTTCTATCATTAGTTTTATTCTTTTTTTCAATATTTGAGTAAATCCAATATGCAGTGTAGTATTCTAAGAAAGTTTTATGAGTAAAATTATTTTCAAAATAAATGGATCTTTTTAAAGCATATTCCATAAAGGCTTCTGCTGTGTTGTATGAATCTGATTCTTCTGCTATCTTTAATTTTTCCAATGTATTTGCAACGGTATACAAAACTTTTTCATAAGTAATTGATAATTTGTCGCTACTTAATTGTTGATATTGCCAATATGCTAAATCAGCTAAAATATTTTCTCTTCTTTTATATATTGAACTATCTAGATTAATTTCCAATTCTTTTTTACTATCATCCCATTTATCAATTAAAGTTTTAGTACAGCTTTGATATATTTCAAGCTTAGATTCGGGTAATGCTAATGTATTTCTGTATATAATTACTATAAGAGATAACAATAACGGATTTGAAATAAGTTCATAATCTATTTCATGAGTTTTTTCTAAAAAACCAGTAACTTCATTTTTTCTAATGTCAGGATTAATTTCTTCTTTTTCATACCATTTTTCTATATATTCTTTAATTTGATTGTCTTGAAAGTTTAATATTTCAAGTTCTTGAAATTCATTATTATTAAATTTAGCTTCATCATAACCTATTATGCGTGATGTTGTCAAAGATTTTGTTTTAGGATATGAATTATGAAAATTTTCAATATCATTTTTTATTTCAATTTTATCTTCAACTTTAAATATTTCATCTAAACCGTCAAAAAAAATTATATTTTCATTTTGATTTAATATAAAGTCTAAATTTTTTTCTGTTATGTTTGAAATACCAAACTCTTCTTCAAGTAATGAATTTAAATATTTTAATATATTTCCTCTATTGCTTTTTTTATATGCAAGATATTTTCTTAGTTCAATCCTAAAAGGTAAATGTTTAATTATTTTTTTATTTTCAAACTCACTTTCTTTATTCTCTAAAATATTACAAATGATTGATTTTATAAGCATTGATTTACCAGAACCTGGGCTTCCTAGAATAATAATCTTATCATAGTTGTTAAATAATTCATCATATGATATCAAGTTTTCAATACCTTCAAAGTCATCTTCAAAGTCATCAAAGTCTATGGGTAACATTTCTGTTTCATCTGGATAGAGATTTTCATGGTCTAAACTATTTTCGATTATTTCATTCATGAAATCATCATCTTCTGTTAAAAGTTCTGGAAAATATAATTCTTCTGAATACATAAATTTAAAAATTGGCTTAACGAATATATCTTGTAAGTCTTTTCTATTTATTTTTTTTGAAATTGAAGCTCCAATACCTAAGCCAATAAAGTTTACTTGAGAAAAATTATTTAAGGCATTCTCTTTATATATTTTATAAAAATTATTATAATTAAATTTTTCTCCTATTCTTTGTTGCAATAATTCCTTAATTTCAGTTACCTCTTTTAGTGATAAATTTGAGTTGTTTGCTATTTGATTTACATCATTTGTAATTCCATAGATTAGAACAAATAGTTCTTTGTCTGAAATAATACTTTCTAATTCTCGATCTTTTAGAAGTTCTTTTTTTAATTCAGTTATAAATTCTAATAAAAAATTTTTTGGTAATGTGTCGGTATCAAATGATTTAGAAATAGAATCAATATCCACAACTGAATTAACAAAAATCAACTTAGTTAATTCTTTATAAACTTGTTCATTTTTAAAGAAATAATCCATCTTTCCACCTAGAACAATAGGGTATTTTTCTTGTAATTTTTGAGAAACTTTTGATACAGCATTATTAAATTTGTCATTTATTGAATCAGATTTTTCTAATAAAGTTGTTATTTTATCAAAGCCTTTGTCTTTTATTTTATCAAGAAGCCAACTTCCAAATAGTATACTAACTGCTGATGTAATTATTGCCATATAATTATTGTAAATTTTTATAAAATTAAAGAAATATCTTTATAGATGTAAAAATATTATCTACCAATATACTCAAAACAAATCTTGTCTCTAGAAAAAACCACCTGTTTTTATAAGTCAGTAAAAATAATAGCGTAATAGGATTAATCCTTACGGGAAAGCGTAATAACCAAAAAAAAATATTTACCTAATTATTCATGCAAACAACAAAAAGTTCCCAAAGAAAGCTTTCTTAAAAAAAGACAAGCCAAAGTAGTTTGTGATAAAAAAAATATAAAAAGAAATTTTATCACAAAAACTGTGATAGAAAAATATAAAAATAAAAACTATCACAAAAGCTGTGATAAAGTGAAAATTAAAATAAAAATAATCACAAAACCGTGATAATTTTTGTTTTTTGAAAAATAAAATCACAATTCTAATTCGTTTTTTGGTTTCAATTCGATATAAACGTTTACGTTTTAATAAAAATAGTTTGCAACTTTAAATAAAAAGTACTAAGTTTAAAATGAAATAGTGAAAATCTAAAATTTTACAATAATATGTTGTAAAATTTTGTTTTTATATAGGGTTGAGTTCATAAAATGTAGTATTAAAGTTAAAATGTAGTATAGAATGAAAATTTTAAAGACACTTGTATTCGTATTTTTTATCAGTAGCACATTAGCTGTAACTGCGCAAACCACTAAGAAAATAGACGTAGCTAGAAGTAAAGTTGAATGGGTCGGTAAAAAAATTTCGGGAGAACACAGAGGAACCATTGCAATAAAAAACGGGGCTTTTGTGTTTAAAGCAGATAAGTTAGTAGGAGGTACTTTCACGATAGACATGACTTCGATAGTTTCTACAGATTTAGATGGAGAACGAAAAAAGATGTTAGAAGATCATTTAAAATCGGCAGACTTTTTCGACGTTCCCAATTATCCTACTGCGTTATTAGTTTTTAAAACAGTAGCTAATAAAAGTGGAAATATTACAACCGTTACAGCCGATTTAACTATTAAAGGAAAAACCAATCCAATAACTTTCGATGTTGAAACAGATAGCGATACTGCTAAAGCAGTATTAGTTGTTAACAGAGAGAAATATGATATTCAATTTAGTGGGAGTTTTATGAACTCTTTAGGAGATAAAGTTATTCATGACGATTTTGAATTGGATGTTGTTTTGAAATTTTAAATTATAATAGAAAAGTGGCTCGGTTTTTGTAATTATAAATTTGCCATGATATATAGATTTTAAAATTAAACTTTGCGGTATTTTGTTCCTTGAACAGAATACCGTTTTTTTTGTGTTGATTTTTTGAAAAATAGTATTCGAAATGCTTCTTTTATGTAGAGATTTCTGTTCAATCGATTTTGTATAATCCCAAATTAAGCATTTGAATTCTATTACGAAAAATAGCTGCTTTATATTTGCTTCAGTACTCAGTTTTACGTCCTCAATGTAGCTAATGCTACATTTGTGGGTCAAAACTTCCGTTCTTCGCAACTATTTTGCATCTATTTCTCTCATAACAAAGTCTAATGCGTAATTTGGGATAGTGAAAGCGGACTCTAACGATTAGAAAGGGTTATCTATCTGCAAAAACGATGCTTCGAACGAATATTTAGTTTTTTTTTAGGCTAAAAAGAATATTTTTAAAGAAGATAAATTGCTTCTTTCTAGTCGTTAATTGTTTTTTTATTTATGAAAAAGAAGATGTTGATTTTTGAGAAACCTTAATTTCTGATTCATGGTTTTTTGAAACAACTGTAATTTGCTGATTTTGACGGTATTAATTTTAACAAAAGCTACATTTTATCTGTAACTATTTAGAGGAAAATTATGATTTTTTTGTAGTTTTGTATTAGCTCTTTACTTTAAATCAATATTTTATAATTAAAACAGCGATGTTGAGCAAATACTTTAATAATGGTATTTGATGTACTGTATGGAGGAGCAATTAATTAAATTAAATTTTACATCTATGAAAAAAAATTACTGTTATTTATTATTATTGTTTTGTTTAACACATTTTACTTTCGGACAAGTGGGTGTAGGGACTACTACTCCTAATGGAGCTTTTGAAGTAAATTCGAGTACACAAGGTCTGGTTATGCCAAGGGTGAGTTTGACAGCGTCTAATGTTGCTGCACCTGTGGTGAACCCAAACGGAGGAGCGCTTTTATCGGGAACTATAGTCTATAACACGGCTACTGCTGGAACAAGTCCCAATAACGTTATTCCTGGTTTTTATTTTTGGGATGGTTCCAAATGGTTACGCGTAACAACGCAAACCACCGCTTCTAATCCAGATTGGACTATTTCGGGGAACACAGGAACTACTGCAGGAACACATTTTATTGGAACTACAGATGCTGTCGATTTTGTGGCTAAAACGAATAATACAGAAAGATTAAGAATTAAATCGACTGGAAATATTGGAGTGGGAACAACAAATCCATTGAATTATTTACACTTGAATGAAGCGGGACAAACTACTGGAATATCTACCAGCTATGTAAAAGGACAAATTATAACAGCTACTGGTGCAGGGATAGCAGGAGGGTTGGCAGGACCAGGTTTTTATTTGGAAAATTTAACCAATACGGCTGGGAATAAATTAATGAAAATGAACTATACGAGCAATACAACCAATAAAGGAATATTAAACTTCCAAGCAGTTTCCGATGATGCTTCTACTTCTGTAGCGACAGTTATGGCAATTACACATGATGGTTTAGTGGGAGTTGGCACGATTGATCCAGTTAGGAAATTAGAAATTAATTCTGGAGCTTTGGGAACACCGTCTATTCGTTTAACACAACAGCAAGCAGATTTAGCAGCGACAAGTACGTCTGGAGATGGTACAAAATCTTTAGTGGTAGATAATAATGGAGACGTAGTGACTAAAATTAATGAAAAGAGATATTTTCCTTCAAATTGTTCTTGTACAGGAGCATTTCCATATACTTTACCTGCTGATTTAACTACCTATGAACAGGCAGATGGAAATTGGAGCGGAAATGGAATTGGTAATACTACATTAGCAGATTTTATTTTGCCAACACCTGCTAGTGCAATTGCAGCAGGGCATAAATATGGAGATATTGTAGTTATTACAAGAAACTCTAGCTATAATGTTGTTATGGGAATAACAAATACTAATTTGTCCTCAAATTTATTATTAGCAAGTGGAACTTCTGTTGGTTTTGTTTTAACCAATCAAAGATGGTATAGAGTATTTTAATCGCAAATTCGATATTAAAATGTTATTACCAAAGGCTACTCTATATTTGCTTTAGTATTTCGTTTTACATTTTCAATCTAACTAAGGCTAGATTTGTGGGTTAAAATTTCGGTTCTTATCAACTATTTTGCATGTATTACTTTTAATAAAGTCTAATACTTAATCTGTGTTTAAAATTTTTGATGGCATCTTGTATGGGTATTACTGTAAATATAAGTTGAGGTAGGTGGAAGTTTTAAATTAAATAAAGCTACTTTTTTCTATAATTATAAAATTATTATATTTATAAGTAAAGAATATAGTTTGTGAATTAATTATGTAGATTATGAGGAAAAATTACTGTTATTTATTATTATTGTTTTGTTTAACACATTTTACTTTCGGACAAGTGGGTGTAGGGACTACTACTCCTAATGGGGCTTTTGAAGTAAATTCGAGTACACAAGGTTTGGTTATGCCAAGGGTGAGTTTGACAGCGTCTAATGTTGCTGCACCTGTGGTGAACCCAAACGGGGGAGCGCTTTTAACAGGAACCATGGTCTATAATACAGCAACTGCTGGATCAAGTCCCAATAACGTTATTCCTGGTTTTTATTTTTGGGACGGTTCCAAATGGGTGTTAATAAGCTCGCAAGTAAATCCTTCAAATCCAGATTGGTCAATTGCTGGTAACGCAGGAACTACTGCGGGAACACATTTTGTGGGAACTACAGATGCTGTCGATTTTGTGACTAAAACGAATAATACAGAAAGAGTAAGAGTAAAAGCTACAGGAGAAGTGGGTATAGGAACAACCGCTCCTTCTGGTAAATTAGACGTTACAGATAACAACCCTTCTGGATTAACAAGGTCTCGATTTTACAATGCAGGGGCTACTTCGAGACAAGACATTAATATTGGAGCATCAGGAGCAGGTAATCTTTATTTAGGAACAGATGCAACTGGAGCAATTTTTGGAGCAGGCATAAAGGGATATTTAGATAATAGAAGTGGAGGAAGAATGGTTTTGGGAACCAATGGAAATGAAAATTTCACTGTGGCAACAAATGGCAATGTTGGAGTAGGTGTGAGTGTACCCTCAGAGAAACTAGATGTAGTAGGAAACGTCAAGATGTCTGGAGCTTTAATGCCAAATAATAGTGCGGGTGTTGCAGGAGAATTTTTGCAAAGTGCAGGACCCAATAGCCCACCACTTTGGAAACATAGTGATTTTAACTCAGCAGAAACAAATGTCTTAACCATTGCATCAGCTGCGTCTCAAAATTTCACCATTGGTATAGGTGGTAATTGGAATGAAGCCATGCGATTAATCGTTTCCTCTGGGAATGGTTGCGGTTATTCAATGATGGATGAATATTTGCTAACAGGTTCTAATGCTAATAATTCATGGCAAATAGGTGGCATTTTAGGTCTAGGTGGTAATGGGGCTACAACCACTTTTACACAAGTAAACGCAAAAACTATTAGTGTTACCCGTTCTGGACTAGTAGGTTGTGCAGATGGAAGTAATTCTACTGGGCACAATTATACAATCAATGTTTCATCGGGTGTAGTAACTATAACAAACAATGGAAATGTTTCAAAAACCTACAGAGTAAAAGTTATTGATTATAATTAAAATAGACCATTTTGAGATTTGAAATGTATAATAGTCTTTCGTTACAGAATTCTAATGCTTAGGCAAATTCAGAAGTGATAAGATTTTTTGAAAAAATACTTTAAATGGGGCTGTCCGAAAAGGACAGCTTTTTTTATGTAGCTATTTTTAAGCTATTTTGTTTTGAAGAAAAAATAATAGCAAAATAACTTTGAGTTACTTTAACAAGGCAAATTTTAGTTTTAAAATAGGCTAGATAAGTGTGAATTTTGGTTTTGAAAACAAATTTTAGCAAGTCTACCTTCATTGCATTCATTTTTCTAAAGTTGTGTCCAAGGGCCATTAGTAAAAACTCTAATGTTACTTTTTCTAATCCCTTCATTGTGAATCGATTGAATTTATTATTGCTTTTAAGTTGACCAAAAACCGCTTCTACCTCTATTGGACGTTTACTTCGATGTTCTAGTCCTTTTTCACTCATTAGTAGCTTTCTTGCTTTTTCTTTTAATTCATTTAATCGATGATTGACTGATAAAATTCTATTACCTTTTGCTTGATGGCATTGACTTCGTAAAGGACATCCTTGGCATCTTTTGGCTTGATAATATGTAATTTGTGATTCATATCCAGTACTGGTTTCACGTTTTCCTACTCCTGTTTTTTGCATAATTTGCCCCATTGGACAAACATAAAAATCGTGTTCTTCGTTGTAGAATAAGTTTTGAACAAGAAAAGGATTGTTTTTTATCTTTCTTTTTTGTTCTTGATGAAAATAGTTATATTTCACATAAGCATCAGCCTTTTTTTCTTCAAGCATTTGATAATTTTCTTCACTGCCATAACCTGCATCTGCAACGATTTCCTTGCTCTGTTTTTGATAAGCTTTTTCAAAACCTTCAAGATGAGAACTTAAGGTTGTAGTGTCATTTGTTGTTTGATGAACAGATACATGTGTAATGAATTGATTTTCTGTAGATATTTGCGGATTGTAAGCGGGTTTTAATTGACCGTTTTTCATATGATCTTCTTTCATTCTCATAAAGGTAGCTTCGGGATCCGTTTTACTATAAGAGTTCCTATTTTCCATTGTAGCTAAGTCTTTTTCATATTTTTCAAGCTTTGGAAGATGCTCCTCTTGAAGTTTTTGTAACTCTTTTTCCTGCTTTTTGGTAGGCATTTTGAGCTTTTTATTAAGAATCGAAAGCTTTTCTTTTAATCTTTCCGAATCTATTGATTTTGGTAATTCTTCTATATTTAGTTCTTGATTATCAGATTGAATACTGTTTTCAATAGTTGATAGAATATGATTAATTTTAATTTCTAGTTTTTCTTTATATTTCTCAACGGAACCTCTCCATACAAAAGTATATTTATTAGCTTTGGATTCTATTTTTGTACCATCAATATACTGAATGTCTAAGCTAACATATCCCATTTTTACAAGCATTTTTACTACTTCTGCAAAAAGAGTTTGGATATGATTTTTTAAAACTTTACCCCTAAAATCGTTTATCGTTCTAAAATCAGGAGTCGAGTTGCCCGAAATATACATAAAATGAATGTTCTCCTGAAGTGCTTTTGCAATTTTTCTGCAAGAATATACATTAGATAAATAACTGTAAAACAAAACCTTAATCATCATTCTTGGATGGTAAGCTGAAGTACCACCTCCTTTATATTTTTTCAATATTTCACTTATATCTAACTGATTAACAACTTGTTCCACTAAGTGAACTGGATGGTTTTGCGGTATTCTATCGAAAATATTGATAGGAAATAACTCTGGAGAATTGCCTGTTTGATTTTTAAAAACTATCTTAGCCATTGTGTATTTTTGTCTCAACTCTAAGATACTAATTTTAGAGAAAAAATACAAATAAAAAAGGCTGTCCTTACTTTTTGGACAGCCTCATTTTTTATAGTAAAAAACATTATATTTTTATGTTTTTAAGATTGGTATATTTGTAATTAGTTAAATAATTGATAGAAAAGTATTTAATTAGTTATGAATATACCTATATAATTTATAATTCTATCTAACTTAATTTAAGGAATTGATAAAGAAGTAGTTTCGATTCCGTATTTTTTAATCATAGGCTTCGCTCGCAAGTACAAGTTAGCTCTCATTTGTCAAAGAACAATACTTTCTTGAAATTTGGGTTAAAACAGAATAATTCAAAACAGGTATAAATTTTAATTGTAGGATACGCACTAAAAGAATCTTTTCAAAAAGAGTTTGATTTTGTTGTAAGCGATAATCGTTAAGTACAAAAAAATAAAGATTTAAATCCAATTTTAGTTACTAACAAAAATTTTATTCTGCTTTTTTCTTTGGAATACTGTCGTTTGGTACTTTTAGCATTGGCACACTATCTTTTACTTTTTCTTCAGGAGTCGTTTTGGGTAGTGGCACGCTATCTTTAGAAATTGCAGGAACAGGAACAGTAGTCGAATCGGTTGGATTTGTTAGTGGCGAAACACCATCAACATATTCTGTTTCTTCTAAATCATCTGATTGTTTCCCAATTTGAATTTTAGGATTTTCTTGTGTTCCTGTTACTTTTATTGGAATACCAATAAGTCCTAAGGGTGGAAGTCCCACTCTCATTTTTAAGTTGAGTTTTCCATCGAGACTGCTTTGCCCTTCAAAACGTAATCTAAAACCTGAGACTTTAAATTTAAAACGTTCTATGGTTAAAAGATTGTTTTTAATGGTCGATTTAATAGCTACTTTAGAAATATCTGGATCTTTAATTGCGTCGTTTTCTGTCTTTTGGGCTACGTTGTTTAATAACTTAAAGCCTTTCATTTTAACTTGTTTAACAGAAAGTGTTCCGTTTCCTTCAAGCGATGGCAAAACAGGTTCCATATTTTGGTTTAAAACTCCTTTCAGTTTGTAGTCTAGCGAAACAATACCTTCTGCATTTTCTGCAGCAGTAACTATTTCTTTAAATATATTGATTTCGTTATAAGCTCGTTTAATATCGAAGTCGTTGGCTTTTATTGCATAATCGAAATAGGCTTTTTGTTTGCCTTCGTTTTTATACATGGCATTCATATTGGCTGTAGCCCCAATAATTCCTAAAGAAGCATTTGATAAATTTAAAATACCTTTTTTTATAGCCAGATTCCCTCTAAGATTTTCAATGTTTATATTGTCATATTTTGTTTTTGCAACATTGGCTTGAATGTTAAGATCTAGATTTGTAGGAATTTCAACGACACCAGCTTCAGTTGGAGGCGTTTTTATATCTTCTTCTACAGTTGTGGGTGTTGAATTTGTAGGAATGAATTCGTTGATGTTTAGAAAATTAGATTTTAAATCGAAAGTTCCTTTAATCGTCTCGTTTTCAGATAGTACAAAATTGATAACATTCTCTAGATAACCATTCATTACAATTTCAGACTGACCATATTTACCTTGAAAATTATTAAATTTCATTTGGTCTTGATTAAAAGTGAACAACCCTTTTTCAATTAAGAACGGTTTTTGTAAATAGTCACTCGTTGTTTCAAGATTTACGATTTCAAGCGTTCCGCTGTTTTTAAGATTTTTGTAGTTACCATTTGTAGCATCGCTTTGCTTGCCTTTCAAATTTACATTGGCTATAATAAATCCGTTTACAGCAAGTCCTTTTTGAGAAAAAACTTTGTATATGTTAGCAATATTTAATCTGCCATTGGCTTTAACATCATATAAAATATCATCAAAATTACTAAAAGAAGCCGTTGTTGTGAAAGCTTCGTTTTCGAACGAAAAATTAGCAGGAGCTAACGTAAATGAGGCTTCTGAGAAATTGTCGGTAGGGCAATTAAGAATGGCTTTTATATTGATTTTTTCAATAGGTTTTGGATAATAAGCTGTTTGGATGGAACCATTAGTTACATTGAAAAAACCTTTGGTAACAGGGAATTTTCTAGTTTCTTTACTATAAGTTCCTTTTGAAACAAGATCAGTATCTAGTAAACCAGTTACTTTAAAATCGGGAATTTGCAGTGCATCATTAAGAAGTTTTAAATCTATTTTCGATTTTATTTTGGCATTAATGTCTATTTTTTTACCAAAACCATCTGAGATTAGAATGGCACTTAATTTATTGTTGTTTAATTTGAAATATAGTGAATCTAGTTGAATATGCAATTGGTTCACATCTAGATTCGGTAACTTGGTTTCTAAATTTAGATAAATGTTTTCAAGAGGATAAGGAGCTTTGTTGTTTTTAACAAAACCGTCTCGAACTTTTATTTTAAAATTTACATCTGGACTTATATTTTGGGAAGCGATATACTTTCCTTTTAACTTAAAATGGGCATCGGTTTTCCCTTTCATTTCAGTTTCTTTTTTCCACGAAATGTATTCAGGTGGTAAAGCGGTAAATAAATCTTCAAGGTTGCTGTTTTCGGTTTTTAGGTTAAAATCCATGTCATATCCGTTGGATAGGAAGTTAAAAAAACCGCTAAATTCTACAGGTAATTTATTAATGATTAAATCATTTTTCTCAAAAATAAAAGCAAGCGAATTTGTGTTTATTTTGGTAATCAAGTCAGCTTTTACTTTTTTGTTTTTTAAGTAGTCGCTTTTGTCATAAGTAAGACTTAAACTGTCTATTTTTGCAGAAGTAGCTAGTTTAAAATCAGTGTCTAAAAGATTTCCTTTTCCTTTGTAGGTTAATCCTTTTGCTTCAATTTTTATTTTTGCAGAAGCATCATTATATACTAAATAGCTGTTATTGATTTGTATGTTTTTTAATTGTAAGGAAGCGGAAGATTCCTCATTTTTAGAGAGCGTATCAGTTGATTTGTAAACATTATAATTAGCTTCTCCTTGTTTGTTTACTTTAATATTGACATTCGCTTTGTCTAAATATATTTTATCAATTTCAGTTTGGTTTCCAAATAGCACACTAACAACATCAATTCCAAAACTAATTTCTTTTGCTTCTATTAGCTTTTCTTCTTGAAAGGGTTTTGAACCGTTTAAGCTGAAATCTTGGAGTGTTAGTGTTAAAGAGGGGAAGTGTGTGAAAAAAGACAAATTAGAATCTTTGAAATTGAGTTCACCTTCTAAGTTTTTATTAGCAAATACTTTTACTTTTTCAGTAATAGTATCGCCAAAAATGATAGGTAAAATAATTAGTAATCCTAAAAGGACAACTAATGTAACTCCAGAAATTTTTAAAATTTTGAGGAATATTTTTTTGTTTTTTACCATAATTTAAAATGAGCTATTTTTATACAAATTTATAATTATTTCCTATATAAAATTATAAACTTTATGACTACTTTTAAATCCAAATTGAGCATTTGAATTTTATTACGAAAAATAACTGTTTTATATTTGCTTCAGTACTCCCTTTTACGTCCTCAAAGTAGCTAATGCTACATTTGTGGGTCAAAACTTCCGTACTTCGCAACTATTTGCATCTATTGCTCTCATAACAAAGTCTACTGCGTATTTGGGTTAAAAAAAGCAAAAGCCTCACAGTTACCTGTGAGACTTTAAATAATTAAATTAAACCTAGAAATCTTTTTTAACCAATCATTTGAGAAAAAAGATGTTCTTTATCGTTAAGATATTCAAATTCAAAACCTTTTTCTTTCATTTTGTTTTGAATAGGAGTAATATCGGTTTTGTTTTTCAATTCTAAGCCAACAATTACAGGACCCGATTCTTTGCTGTTTTTTTGTTTGTATTGAAAATAGGTAATATCATCATCGTCACCTAAAATATCATTTACAAACTCTTTTAAGGCACCTGGGCGTTGTGGAAATTGAATTAAGAAATAATGTTTTAACCCTTCATATAACAAAGAACGTTCTTTTATTTCTGCTGTACGTTCAATATCGTTGTTGCTACCGCTAACAATGCAAACTACATTTTTGCCTTTAATTTGATCTTGGTAGAAATCTAGAGCGGCTATGGTTAACGCACCAGCAGGCTCAACGACCATGGCTTCTTCATTATATAATTGTAAGATTGTTGAACAAACTTTCCCTTCGGGCACTAAAATAATATCGTCTAAATTCTTACTGCAAATATCAAAATTGCGATTGCCCACTTGTTTCACAGCAGCACCATCAACAAACTTGTCAATGCTATCCAAGCGTGTGTTTTTCCCTTTAGTAATAGATGTTTTCATTGATGGAGCACCAGCAGGTTCTACGCCAATTATTTTTGTGTTGGGACTCAATTCTTTGAAAACGGTAGACAAACCAGAAGCCAATCCGCCACCACCTATAGGTACAAAAACATAATCGATTGGATCGTTGAAGTCTTCTAAAATTTCTAAACCAACAGTGCCTTGTCCAGCAATTACTTTAGCGTCGTCAAAAGGGTGAATAAATGTTTTTTTGTTTAGCGTAGCATCTTCCATCGCTTTTAATGAAGCATCGTCAAAAGTATCTCCAACAAGAACTATTTCAGTATATTCTTTTCCAAAAAGCTGCACTTGCTTAATCTTTTGTTTTGGAGTTGTTTTTGGCATATATATTTTACCCTTAATTTGCAAAAGATGACAAGAATAAGCAACACCTTGTGCGTGGTTTCCAGCACTAGCACAAACAATTCCTTTTTCTCGTTCGGAAGCAGTTAGTGAACTCATTTTATTGTAAGCACCTCTAATCTTGTAGGAGCGAACTACTTGCAGGTCTTCTCTTTTTAGTTGTATGTTTGAATGAAATTGACCAGACAGGTTTCTGTTTGCCATTAATGGAGTAGGGAATACCACACCATTAAACTGTTTTTTGGCTTCTAGTATTTCTTCAAAAACGGTCATTGTTGTTGTTAGCATGATTATAAAAATCAGTTTTTATTTAGAATTTCTCTTTCTTCTTTTCTCTTTTCTTCCCCATTCTTTATGCTACAATTTTCTTCATCGCAGTCATTGCTGCTCTTAATTCGGCACCACATTTTTCTATGGAGTGGTTTCTGATACTAGCATTGATTTTTACAAGTTCAAAATTATCTACATTTTTATTAGCTGTATCGTTAAAGTTTTTACCAATTAAATTAGTATCAATTTTCTTCATGAAATCTGTTAAAAGAGGTTTGCAAGCATGGTCGAATAAATAGCAACCATATTCGGCAGTGTCCGATATAACACGATTCATTTCATATAATTTTTTACGCGCAATTGTATTTGCAATTAGCGGTGTCTCATGTAAAGATTCATAGTAAGCCGATTCTGCTTTAATACCAGAAAGCGTCATTGTTTCATAGGCTAATTCTACGCCCGATTTTACAAAAGCAACCATTAAAGTAGCATTGTCAAAATAGTCTTGTTCGCTAATTTTCACATCTCCTGCTGGAGTTTTTTCAAATGCAGTTGCTCCAGTAGCTTCTCTCCAAGTTAATAAGTTTTTGTCTCCTTGTGCCCAATCTTCCATCATAGTAGCAGAGAAATGACCAGAAAGAATATCGTCCATGTGTTTTTCAAACAACGGAGTCATTATCTTTTTTAATTCTTCAGCCAATTTGAAAGCTTCAATCTTTGCAGGGTTCGATAAACGATCCATCATGTTAGTTATACCTCCAATTTTTAAAGCTTCCGTGATTACTTCCCATCCATATTGCACTAATTTAGAAGCATAGCCAGCATCAATTCCTTTTTCAACCATTTTGTTAAAACAAAGAATAGAGCCCGTTTGCAACAGTCCACAAAGTATGGTTTGTTCTCCCATTAAATCCGATTTTACTTCGGCAACAAAAGAAGAATGTAATACACCTGCTTTATGACCACCCGTTCCAACACAATAAGCTTTTGCAATGTCTAAGCCATCTCCGTTTGGATCATTTTCTGTATGCACAGCAATTAATGTTGGTACACCAAAATCACGTAAAAACTCTGCGCGCACCTCAGAAGCTGGAGATTTTGGAGCAATCATAACAACAGTTATGTCTTCTCTAATCTTTGTTCCTTCTTCCACAATATTAAAACCATGAGAATAGGACAAACAAGCTCCTTTTTTCATTAAAGGAACCACTTTGTTAACAACATCTGTGTGTTGTTTATCTGGAGCAAGATTAGAAACTAAATCTGCAGTAGGAATCATTTCTTCAAAAGTACCCACTTCAAATCCGTTTTCGGTTGCATTAACAAAAGAAGCTCTTTTGTTTGCTATTGCTTCTTCTCTCAATGCATAGGCAACGTGTAAGCCACTGTCTCTCATGTTTTGACCTTGTGCTAATCCTTGTGCACCACAACCAATAATTACAATTTTTTTTCCTTTAAGTTTTGTTACTCCATCGTTGAATGCATCGCTGCTCATGAAATCGCATTTTCCTAGTTCTTGTACTTTTAAACGATGCGGTAATGAGTTGAAATAATTTGACATTTTATATTTATTTTTTATTAATGGTTTTTAGGAACTAATCCAGTTATTTGCGACCTTCTCTTTTTAGAAATTTCATTTTTGTAGAATATAGAAGCAACTCACTTTGGTTGCTTTTCTGTATAACTAAAAGATGAATTTCAAAAAAAAAGATTATCACTGTTGTCTGGCTTAGTTTTTTATTCTTTTTTTCTATTCATTTAATTCAAACTACATCTGAAATATCTTGCTTTTAAGATTCAGAAATTCGTTATTAACTGGGTCTTTGGCAGGATTTTTTAAGCCCATATTAACTAATTTTTTGTGCATTCCTTCACTCGATTTAATAATAGCTATCCTTGAGCTTTTTACAAATTCTATTAATCCATATTTGTCTAGCTCTTTTAGGAGTTTATTAATTTCATGGTCTTGACCAGTAGCTTCGAAAACGGTATAATCGTTTCTAATTACAACCACATTGGCTCCAAATTCTCTTAGTAAACGTTCTACTTTTACATTTTCTACAATTGCCGATGTTGGTACTTTATAGAGTGCAATTTGCTGCCAAATAATCTCGTCGTTTGTATTGTGATATACTTTTAAAACATCAACGATTTTTTCAATTTGTTTGGCAATATTTTTAACAACCGTTGCTGTTGCATTAATAACAATAGTAAAACGATAAATATTATCTATTTCACTTGGAGAAGAATTGAAACTTTCTAAGTTTATTTTTCTTCTTGAGAAAATGATGGCAATTTTATTTAATAGTCCAACTTGATTCTCGGTATAAACCGTTAATGTGTGTTCCTCTTTCATATATGTAATAGTTGTTTCTTAGTGGGTATAATATGTTTTCCACTTTTTATTTATTACTATTTGTTTGCACAAATTTTTTATTAATGATGATTTCATGTTATATTTCTTCTTTGCTAAGTACTATTTCAGCTACCCCTTTTCCTTGTGGAACCATTGGGAAAACATTGTCTTCATGAAGTACGGCAACTTCTAAAAGATAAGATGAAGGATGGTCTAACATTTCTTTTAGACTCGCTTTCAACTCTTCTCTTTGGCTAATTTGCTTACCTTCTATACCGTAGGCGTTGGCTACTTTTACGAAATTTGGACTTTGAATATCTGTAAAAGAATAGCGTTTTTTATGAAATAATTCTTGCCATTGTCTCACCATTCCTAAAAAGCTATTATTCAGGATTAATATTTTAACATTGGGTTGAAACTGCATGATAGTACCAAGTTCTTGCAAATTCATTTGTGCACCACCGTCTCCCATTATGGCAACAACTTGTCTTTCTGGAGCCCCATATTTTGCACCAATAGCAGCAGGAAGTGCAAAACCCATTGTTCCTAGACCTCCACTTGTAATATTACTACGAGATTTTGTTTGTTTTGCATAACGGCAAGCAACCATTTGATGTTGTCCAACATCTGTAACAATAACTGCTTCTCCGTTTGTTAATTCATTTAGAACGTTCAAAACTTCTCCCATTGTTAGCTCTCCTTCTGTAGGGTTAAGTTCTCTGTTGATTAGCAATGTTGTTTCTCTTTCTTTTTTTTCATCAAACTCCCTAAACCAATCATGATGTGAGTTCACATTAATTAATTGTGTTAACAAAGGAAGCGTTTCTTTACAATTTCCCCATACAGGAACTGTCGTTTCAACGTTTTTGTCAATCTCAGCAGGATCAATATCTAGATGAATTATTTTTGCTTGTTTGGCATACATGTCCAATCTTCCAGTAACACGGTCATCGAAGCGCATACCAATTGCTATTAACACATCGCATTCATTAGTTAAAACATTTGGTCCATAATTACCATGCATGCCAACCATCCCTACGCCTAGTCTGTGATTTGTTGGTATTGCACTCATTCCCATGATAGTCCAAGCAGTTGGTAGTCCCCCTTTTTCAATAAATGCAAGAAATTCTTTTTCGGCATTTCCTAAAATAACACCCTGACCAAAAACAACTAATGGTTTTTTTGCTTGGTTAATTAGTAATGCTGCTTTTTCAATGTATTCGTTTCTTACAATTGGTTCTGGGCGATAACTTCTAATGTGTGTGCATGATCTATATCCTTTGTAATCGAAAAGTTGTAATTGTGCATTTTTGGTAATGTCAATCAATACTGGACCTGGTCTTCCTGATTTTGCAATATAAAAAGCTTTGGCTAATACTTCGGGTATTTCGTTTGCATCGGTTACTTGATAATTCCATTTGGTTATTGGAGTAGTAATGTTGATGATGTCGGTTTCTTGGAAAGCATCTGTACCTAAAAGGTGTGCAAAAACTTGTCCTGTTATGCAAACTAAAGGTGTAGAATCAATCTGTGCGTCTGCTAATCCTGTAACCAAATTGGTAGCACCGGGACCACTTGTAGCAAAAACAACCCCAGTTTTTCCACTCACTCTTGCGTAGCCTTGAGCGGCATGAATTGCACCTTGTTCATGACGAACCAGAATGTGTTTTAAGTTGTCATTAAAATCATATAAAGCATCATAAATTGGCATAATTGCTCCTCCAGGATATCCAAAAACAGTAGAGACATCTTCAGATAATAATGCATCGATTACCGCTAAACTTCCACTAACATTATGTGTTTTTGTGTTTGTGTTTTCTTTTAATTCTTGATCTAATGTTTGCATAATTATTATTTTTAAAATTCATCAGTAACACATCCTTCAGAGGCATCGGTTACCAATTTCTGATATTTATATAAAACTCCTTTTGTTACTTTTGGTTTAGGCTGAATAAAGAGTGCTCTTCTTTTTTGCAATTCTTCATCGCT
Source organism: Flavobacterium sp. KY-23415 (assembly GCF_055384985.1). Taxonomy (NCBI): domain Bacteria; kingdom Pseudomonadati; phylum Bacteroidota; class Flavobacteriia; order Flavobacteriales; family Flavobacteriaceae; genus Flavobacterium; species Flavobacterium sp. KY-23415. Next base: position 2,554,364 of record NZ_AP044001.1, read on the forward strand.
AACAGCCAAATGAATGGTGTTGTTCACGGCATCAAGTTCAATTTGATCTCCATCTTTAACTAACGCAATTGTTCCACCATCATAGGCTTCTGGAGAAATGTGTCCCACAACAAAGCCATGAGTTCCACCGCTAAATCTTCCATCAGTAATAAGAGCAACACTTTTTCCTAGTCCTGCACCAATGATTGCAGAAGTAGGTTTTAGCATTTCGGGCATTCCTGGTCCTCCTTTTGGACCCACATAGCGAATAACAACCACATCACCAGCCTGTATTTTTTTATCTTCAATGCCTTTAATTAACTCTTTTTCCCCGTCAAACACTTTGGCTGGCCCTGTAAATTTTTCACCTTCTTTACCAGTAATTTTGGCAACAGAACCTTTTTCGGCTAAATTTCCATAGAGCACTTGAAGGTGTCCTGTTTCTTTGATTGGATTTTCAATGGGTTTAATTATGTTTTGATTTTCAAAATCTATGTCTTCAACGTTTTCTAAGTTTTCAGCTAAGGTTTTTCCAGTAACTGTAATGCAGTCTCCATGAAGCATTCCTTTGCTTAATAAATACTTTAACACCATTGGAACGCCTCCTTTTTCATGTAGGTTTTGCATTAAATAATTTCCTCCAGGTTTAAAATCGGCAATTAAAGGTGTTTTGTTGCTAATTCTTTGGAAATCATCTTGAGTAATTTTTATTCCTACACTTTTTGCCATTGCTATAATATGCAACACTGCATTGGTACTTCCCCCAAGTGCAATTAATGTGGTTATTGCGTTTTCAAAAGCATTGAATGTCATAATGTCTTTTGGGCAAATATTTTTTTCTAATAACAGTTTCATGTAGGAGGCAGCTTGTTTGCATTCTTCTATTTTTTCATGAGAAACTGCAGGATTAGAGCTAGAATAGGGGAGACTCATACCAAGTGCCTCAATTGCAATTGCCATAGTGTTTGCGGTGTACATTCCTCCGCAAGCACCTGCTCCTGGGCAGGAGTTTTTTATGATGCCTTTGAATTCTTCTTCAGATATTTTTCCAGCAATTTTTTCGCCTAAGGCTTCAAATGCAGAAACAATGTTCAAGTCTTTTCCTTGGTATTTGCCAGGAGCAATTGTGCCGCCATAGACCATTATTGAAGGGCGATTTAATCTTCCCATGGCAATGATAGACCCAGGCATGTTTTTATCGCAACCTGGAATGGCAATAACGCCATCATAATAATGTCCGTCAACCACACTTTCTATACTGTCAGCTATAACTTCTCTACTCACTAATGAATACCGCATTCCGTCTGTTCCATTTGTAATTCCATCACTAATGCCTATAGTGTTGAATATTAATCCTACCATCTTTGAGGCATTCACTTCAATTTTTATGTAGGATGCTAAATGATTCAAATGCATGTTGCAGGTGTTTCCGTCATAGCCCATGGAAGCAATTCCTATGAAGGGTTGTGCTAGTTGCTCATCGGTTAATCCTACTCCATATAGCATGGCTTGAGCAGCGGGTTGTGTTGGGTCTTGTGTTACTGTTTTGCTGTATTTATTAAGTTCCATTTTTTAATTTAATTGTGAGCTTAACTCTTTTTCTAATACTAAGTTTTTGTAGGCTATTTGTATTTTTTTACCTAAGCTATTATCCCATTCTAAAGGGAATTCCTTTTTGTCTAATGATTTTATTCCGATTACTTCGGCTGCCGTTCCGCAATAGAAAGCTGCATCTGCATTTTTCAATTGGTCTAAAGGGAATTTACCTTGGTTTAGTTTAATATTTAATTTGTCACATAATTCGATTACTGTGGCTCTTGTTATTCCTGGAAGAATATTTCCCAGTTGTGGAGTGAATACTTCTCCGTTTTTTTCGAAAAAGAGATTAGCACCAGGTCCTTCTGCAACAAAACCTTCAGAGTCTAACAATAAAGCTTCATCAAATCCGTTTGCTTTTGCTTCGTTTGTAGCGAGAATGGAATTAATATAATGTCCGCAAACTTTAGCTTCTATTTTTATAGATTTTGGATGAGGTCTGCAATAAGAAGAAACAGCGATGTTTAGTAAATTGTCTCCAAGATAAGTACCCCATTTCCAAACACATATCATGATGTTTACTCCTGTTGGTTTGGATAAACTCATGTTTGGGTCACAATAAACAATAGGTCTTATGTATGCATCTGTAAGATTATTTAAAGCCAATAGTTCATATGATTTTTCAATTAATTCATTAATGTCATAATTGAATGGAATGTTGATTAATTCACATGATTTTTTCAATCTGTCATAATGCTCTAATGCCTTAAATATCTTTGTTCCAGATTCGGTTTTATAAGCACGAATGCCTTCAAAAGCACCATAACCATAGTGAAGAGTTTGCCCATATAAGTCAGTTGTAGTAGTGGATGATTTTTTAAATTCTCCATTGATAAATAATAGTGTATCTTGATTGTAATATGGATTTGTGTTTGTATTCATTTTTTTTATTTTTTAAAATAAAGTGTAAAATTATTGATGTGAGTTTTTTAAAATTGTCTAATTAATTAAGGTTATACAGTATTTAATTATTGTTTTTTTTGTTTAAAGGCTTGTTTTTCATGATGTTGTGTTTTTATTTTTATGATGTTGAACAGTTTGTTTTCTTAGGTATTTTGTGTCTATTATTTGTTTTTTTAACATTTTATCTTTGATTTTATGTGTTTTGCTCTTTTTTTGTGATGTTTATTGTAAAAAAAAAGCCTTTCTGTTTTACGAGAAAGGCTGTTACATATATGCAATATTATCCTGACTCGTTTGGGTTTACGAATGACAATGATCACGATAATAATAATTGTTGCTATATGGTTCATTTTTTTTGTGTATAAATAAAAAAGCCTCCTAAAAAATAGGAGGCTTTGTATATGTGTTTATCGCATACTATCTCCTATCCAAATTTTGGAATAATGACAGAGATAATAATAATGATAGTATTCTTCATATGTCTAAAAATTGTTTTCGTGCTACTATAAGTAATCGTTTCTAAGTATTGATTTGTTTATACTAATTAGATTAATGAACGTAACCGAGGGACAAAAGTAGTAAATATATTTAATATGCAAACTTTTTTACAAAAAAAATCAGTCAAAATTATTTTTTTTAAAATTTGACTGATCTTTGAATAATTATTTACAATATGGTTTATTTTGTTTGAGGAGGATATTGTGCTAAAATTTTTGACACAAATTGTTGAGTGCGCTCATCTTTTTTGTTCGTATTCTTAGTTAAATAACCTGTTCCTTCTCCTTGCCAAACCATTTCTTTAGTTTTTGCATCTACAATGTCAATAAATAATGTTCCTTCTGGTGTTCTTGAAACAGAGGTGGTGTTCATTCCCCAAAAAGGATTCCATCCCCAGCCAAAACCAACATTGTTATATACATCAATACGTTCTCTTTCTTTAGTGAAAATACTTAATAACATATCAGGATTTTCGCTTTTAGAAAAACCTTTGGCACTCATTTCTTGATCTATAGATCGAAGAATTCTTTTTTTGTCTAAATCTGAAATTTCAGCTTTATCAATGCTACTTTTTAAATAAGCGTACGTTTTATATTTACTAAACTCAGCTTGTTTGTCATAATCAGCATTTACTCTTACAGAACTACAAGAGGCTAATGCAAATAGTAGTAATACCGGAATTAAATTAATTTTCTTCATAATGTTATGTTTATGGTTAAAGGGTTTAACAGGTTAAAAACTTCAACCTATTAAACTATAATAATGATTCATCAACTACATTAGGGATGGTAACTTTTAATAAAGGTTGCGTTGCCATTGCTCTTTTAATTGCAAAAATTGCACCTTCATTTCTTGCCCAACTTCTTCTTGATATTCCGTTGTTTACATCCCAAAACAGCATCGATTCTAATCGTCTCGAAGCGTCTTTAGTTCCATCAAGAACCATGCCGAAACCTCCATTAATTACTTCACCCCATCCAACGCCACCACCGTTATGAATAGAGACCCATGTTGCACCTCTAAAACTATCTCCAATCACATTTTGAATTGCCATATCTGCTGTAAAACGAGAGCCATCATATATGTTTGAAGTTTCTCTGTAGGGAGAATCTGTTCCAGACACGTCGTGATGATCTCTCCCTAGAACAACAAATCCAATTTCTCCTTTAGCAATAGCTTCATTAAATGCTTGTGCGATTTTAATTCTTCCTTCTGCATCGGCATATAGAATACGTGCTTGAGAACCTACTACTAGTTTGTTTTCTTGTGCTCCTTTAATCCATTGGATATTATCGGCCATTTGCTGTTGAATTTCGACAGGCGAAGTGAGCATCATTTTCTCTAATACATTGCAAGCGATTTCATCTGTTTTTGCTAAATCTTCTGGTTTTCCTGAGGTACAAACCCATCTGAAAGGGCCAAATCCATAGTCAAAACACATTGGTCCCATAATGTCTTGTACGTAACTTGGGTATTTAAAATCGACTCCATTCGGAGCCATAACATCTGCACCTGCACGAGATGCTTCTAATAAAAAGGCGTTCCCGTAATCGAAGAAGTAAGTTCCTTTTGCGGTATGTTTATTTACGGCTTCGGCATGGCGTCTAAGTGTTTTTTGTACTTCAATCTTAAATTGTTCTGGATTATTAGCCATCATTTCGTTAGATTCTTCGAAAGAAAATCCAGTAGGGTAGTAGCCTCCAGCCCACGGATTGTGTAATGAAGTTTGATCTGAACCCAAATCTATATGTAATCCTTCTTGGTCAAATCTTTCCCAAACATCTACAACATTTCCTAAATAGGCAATTGAAACTACTTCTTTGTTTTCTAAAGCTTTGCGAACACGTGCAACTAAAAGGCTAATGTCTTCTACGATTTCGTTAATCCATCCTTGTTCATGACGAATTTTTGTAATTTTCGGATTTACTTCCGCACAAACCGTTACGCATCCTGCAATGTTACCAGCTTTGGGTTGCGCTCCAGACATTCCACCCAAGCCAGAAGTAACAAATAATCCTCCTTTAGGTGATTTTTTTATTTTTCGAAAGCCATTCAATACTGTAATAGTTGTTCCATGAACAATTCCTTGTGGGCCAATATACATATAGCTTCCTGCGGTCATTTGTCCATATTGGGAAACACCTAAAGCATTCATTTTTTCCCAATCATCGGGTTTAGAATAATTAGGTATAACCATTCCGTTGGTTACAACTACTCTTGGTGCATCTTTATGAGAAGGATATAGCCCCATAGGATGTCCTGAATAGATAGTTAGTGTTTGCTCGTCGGTCATTTCGGCTAAATACTGCATTGTTAAGAGATATTGTGCCCAGTTTTGAAAGACAGCACCATTACCTCCATAAGTGATTAGTTCGTGAGGATGTTGTGCAACAGCATAGTCTAAATTATTCTGAATCATGAGCATTATAGCTTTTGCTTGCTCGCATTTTCCAGGATACTCATCAATTGGTCTAGCTTTCATTTCATAATCAGGACGAAAACGATACATATAGATACGTCCAAATTTCTCTAACTCTTCTTTAAATTCAGGTATTAATGTGGCATGATGTTTAGCATCAAAATAACGTAAAGCATTTTTTAAAGCTAATTTTTTTTCATCATTTGAAAGTATTTCTTTTCGCTTTGGTGCATGATTAATTGCAGGTTCGAAAGGTTTTATATTTGGTAACTCAGAAGGTATTCCTTCTAAAATTTGTTCTTTAAAAGTCATTTTTTTTTTTTTTTTAGATATTCTTAATTTTTATAAAACGAAAAAGTAGTCGACTTTAAGCCGAATCTAGTTTTTAAAACGAAGTTAGGTTTCCCTTAAAGTACTAGGGATAACGAATATCTGACCTGTGATAGGACTTGTAGATTTTTATTCTGTATTGAAACAATAGAATGTCCATTTATTTATTTTTTATTGTTCCTGTTTTTTTATCATAACCATAAGGGCAATGACGGCAACCGCTTTTACAACAATAGCCTCTTTTTAAGTGATAAGTAGCAGTAAAACATTTATAACCTTCAGGGGTGTAGTAAAAGTCTTCTCCTTCTTTTAGCTTATTTGGGTCTAAAGTGTTGTTCATTTAATAACTAATATCTATTTTGTTTTTTAGATTCCTCAAAAATAAATATTTTTATCTAAGTTTACTTGCTTTATTTTGATAAAAAATAAAGTTAAGATAATTAATTTGTAAAACATGATAGTTTTTGTTTTTAAATACTTAATACCAAAGCAGTTTAGAGGAATAACAATTTATCCTTTTGTTTTTTTATCTAATGAAAAGGATAAAACAAATAAAGTTTTAGTTTATCACGAAAGAATACATATAAGACAACAGTTGGAGATGTTGGTTTTTGTGTTTTTTATTTGGTACGGAGTCGAATTTTTTTTTCGCTATTTGTCTTGTAAAGATTGGATGGTTGCTTATAAAAATATTTCTTTTGAAAAGGAGGCTTATGAAAATGAAAAAGACCTTAACTATTTAAAGAAAAGGTCTTTTTGGTCATTTTTAAAATATATTTAATAAATTACTTTTTTATAAATTAAAGCACCATTTGTGAGCTTTATTTGTAGCAGCAATGTGGTGTTGTTTTTTAGAATATCATTAATAAAAACTTCGTTTTTCTGAACGTCTTTTAATGTTGTTAACTTTTTTCCTAAAACATCAAAGATTGTAATATTTTCTATTTCAGAATGTAATGATTTAATAGATAGTCCTTCTGAAGCAAAAACAATGATGTCATTTTCATTAGATGAAAAATTTTGATTGTTTAGAGCATTTGTTGTGAATCTTAGTATGAATCGGTTGTCTATATTTCCTGCATCAGCAGAAAAACTATACGGTGTTACTCTCAAGTCGTGAATTGTTGATGTAAGCAAGTCTTCAATGTAAATATTTCTAGATGAATTGGTAAATAAGCCATCTAAGGTTCCAATTGCTATGGAATAATTACCGTTTTGAGGTAGGTATACTCCTAACGGAACTTGATCATTTTCATCAAATGGTAATTTTCGACCTTGTATGTTTAGTTTTGAATTGCTAATTATTGAATAGATATCAAAAATATTTTTATCATGTGTAGTTGCATCAAATAAACGATCTATGTCGTTTGTGGCTTTTGAAATATAACCTACTAATGTTCTTGTAGAATTGTTGTTTTGATCAATTAAATCTAACCAAATCCTGTTCTTTTCATAATCATTACTACTGTCATTACTGTTGTCGCTTTTGAAAAATTGACTATTATCATAGGTGTGGCTTCTCATAGAATTATTGAATACCAGATTTTCTGTAGTAGCACTTGTTGTGTGATTCATTAGTACAAAAAATCCTTGGCCCGCTGCGATATTACCACCAAAAACACCTGGTCCAGAGGAACTTCCTGTTGAATTATAGGTGATATAGTCGCTTAATGTGTAATTGTAGCTGTAATTTTGATAAAAAGCTGTTGGGAAAGAAGAACTAGGAAGTGTTCCATGAGTCCAAATTTTTATGAAACCAGCAATGTTGGTGTTTAAAGTAAGAAAATCTATTGCATTAATTGCAGATGGGTATGGATTGCCTACAAGATTCCAGTTGTCATCATCTTTGGTTACAGGAGTGGTTGTTGGGCCAATGTAATTTGCTCCATTATAGGTGCTTCTGCTTATCGGGGTGTTTATTATTCCATTATTTGGAGTACCGTTAAAAGTTGCAGTAAATATTTGTGGAGTAGTAGTGAAATTGTTAGGTGTTCTCACAATATAGCCTTTACCTAGTAACATGTTTTCATTTGTGCTGATCCAGTTTCCATAATTGCTTGCATAGTTGCTTACTAATGTTGGTTCCCATTTGTATCTATAGCTTCCTGCGATATTTGTGACAGCATAACTTGAGACTGGTGATGACCAATAAATATAATCGTATAGTTTTGCGTTTACATTTCTCAACATTTCCATGTTTCCACTATTAGTGTTGTTGTTTATTTGTAATAAACTAGCACTGTTTTCTAATCTTAAATTACCTCCCGAATTAATGTTTATCCAATTTGTTATTGTTAAACTATTGTTTGGGTTTACAGTTAATTCCGCATTGTTGTGAACAGATAGATTTAATCCTTGTCCGTTGTAGTTTGTGCCATTTATGACAGGGTCGTTTGTTGTAGTGGGGACAACTACACAATCAGCAGCTGTTGGAACACCAATTGGCGTCCAGTTATTGCCATTATTCCAGTTAGTATCGATCGAACCATTCCATACTTTGCTATCTTGTATGGTTACTGTAGTTTCGCCTAGTTCTTTTAGTACAGCACCACCACAAAGTTGATAAGTAACTTCTGCTGTATAAATAGTTGTGCTTGATGGGCAAACTGAAATTTGGTCTGTGTTTCCAACAATTGGACCAGAAGTTCCTGAGCCTTCATACCAAACTATTGATGTGATAGGGTTTCCGTTAGGAACAAAACGCCATGCTTCATTGGTAACAGTCCAATCTGTATCTAATCCGTTTCTGTTAGGAGCTACGGTGGCAACTGTACCAGTTGCATCTTGAATTCCAACAACAGCGTTTCCGCCATTCCATCCTGAACAATTGTTTTTTTCTTGTATATATACTTCAATTACGTTAGTGTTTTCATAAAGTACCATCATACCTGTGTATAGTTGTGTTGTGCAAGAGTACATTGGTACATTGCTCCAAGAGGCAACAAGAGCTCTACAGCCGGTGTTTAAAGTTATTAGTTCCCAGCCTACTTCCCCGCCAAGTGAAGGGTCTATGTCGTGAAAAACTCCAAAAATTGCATTTTCTATTAAAGAGGCATCACCACTAGCAGGTAAGTTAGCTGCAAAGCTATACCCACAATATCCTGAAGCGGGATTATTAGCTGTGTCGAATGTGATTACACCATTTGATCCTATTAAGCATTGATTATAAGTATTACCATAAAAACAGAAGTCAAAGGGTAGGTTGATTAAAGGAGACCAAACGTCGTCTGTGTTGACACTAACAGGGTTTTTTAAGCAATCAAATTGATAGGGTGGGTTATAGGGAATAGATTCAACTGTATAGGAAGTTGTTTCGCCTAAGGTTAAATAATTAGCTTCAAGGTCAACACATGTTGAAGGGGCAGAGCAGCTAAAAGGAGCAGGGTCTGCACCGCTAAGGCCTAAGCCTCCAGAATCTACAGAAGGACATCCTAAAGAGGATACTCCTTGGCTATTTCCTTGGGTACAGCCAGCAGGTAAAGCTGAAGTTGCGCAGATTCCAAAAGTGCCATAAGTATTTCCATATCCCCAAACTCTAATGTATATGGTGCTTCCTGGTGTTAATCCTGTTCTTGAAATGTAGGACATAGATCCGTTTGTGCTGTCATCATCATCACACTCTAAGAGTGTAAGTCCGCTACAAGTTCCAGTATAAAATGCCATTCCAGAATTAGTCATTGTTCCTGATTGAAGGTCAACTGTTACTACTCCGTTAGTAGGTACAGTTGCAGAAAACCAAACGTCTCCACTAGTGTAGTTTGCACAGCCTGGAGCTGGTGGAGTTGATGGACTTGTAGAAGTAGTTGCACCACTGTTTGAATAGGAAGTATAGGTACACGTAGTGTTAAATGTTAACGGAATTGCTCCTGAGCAATTGTCATTTACAGGTGCAGGAGTTGTAGCGCAAATTCCAAAGGTTCCATAAGAGTTTGAATATCCCCAAACTCTAACATAAATAGTGTTTCCTGGTGTTAATCCTGTTCTTGAAATATAAGACATTAATCCGTTTGCGCTGTCATCGTCGTCGCATTCCAAAAGAGTAAGTCCGCTACAAGTGCCCGTGTACCAAGCCATACCTGAATCGGTCATTGTTCCTGCTTGCATATCCACAGTAACTTGACCGTTACTTGGAACAACAAAGGAGAACCAAACATCTCCACTGGAATAGCTAGCGCATCCAGGAGCTGGAGGTGTTGAAGGTGTTGTTGATGCTGTTGCAGAAACATTTGTATAGGTTGTGTAAGCACAGGAGGAATTCAATGTGAGAGATATAGCTCCTGAACAATTGTCATTACTAGGTGTTTGAGCATTGACTTTTTGAATTGAGACAATAACCAATAGTAAAATTATTGCTGTTAATTGCAAGTAAAATTTTCTCATAGTGATAGTTAATAGTGTTAAACCTATTGCTAACCTATGAAAAAATAAAAATAAAATAAAATTTTTAGGCTATTAATTTGATTTTCAGTGCTTAATAATCGATTAACTGCAATATAAATCTATGAAATGCACTTTCGTAAAATTTATTTTTGTTAAATTTTACAATTTTAATGTTAAAAATGTTATAATTTTTTCTAATAAATGTTAAAATTGATTATTTGTTATTGTCTTTTTTTGATTCTAAATTGTTTTGCTCTATTGGAGTAGGTCCAAAAGGAAGTCTTAGGTCTTCATAATAAGAAGTTATATTACCGTCTTTGTCTTTTGAGTTGGCTCTATTTCCTACAATGTGCCAAGAAAAGTCAATATTACTTTTGCCATTATTTAATTCCTTAACAAGAAATCCATTTTTACTTTTTTCAGTAACATAAACACCGTTACATTCTCCTTCTAGTTGAATAAAAACTTTTAAAGGATGGTTTGTGTCTATTTTTAATGAGTTAGCAACAATTTTGTCAAGTTCAATATAAGTTTGACCGTTTGTTAATTTGCCTACACCATAATCTTCGAATAATACTTCGGGAGCTTCAGGGCAGAACATCGTTCTTGGTGCATTGTTTTCGTCAGGGATTAAAGTAGATACAACTCCGTTTCCAACAATTTTATAGTTGGTTCCGCCAGTTGCAGTTGCGTCATTGTTGTGATTGTATTTTAGACCTACATAACTATAGGAAACCCCAGCAGCAGTAGTGCCTCCTGTGAAGTAGCCTCCATATAGTATTCTTACAACTGTTCCGCTTATAGCGGCTATAGCTTGTTCATTTTTACCAGCTAATGAGACATAAGCGCTTCCGTTATTTGTCGTGGCATTATTGTCTGTGTCAAGATAAAAAACTCCTGCACTATTCCCATTGTGTGCTGCGTTATTTGGGGCGCCATTACCAGTGTTTCCATATACTCCATGTCCATTAACGCCCGCTCCAGCAACACCTGCTCCTTTTGTGGGGAACACACCATTTATTCCGTTTGAAGCGCCTAGTATGGCTGTTCCACTTGCGTGTGCGTTTCTTGCCCAAACAGCATTGGCTATATTGTCGTTGTTGTTAGGCGCTACACCGTCATTGGTTCCTGCTGCTGTAATTTGAAGCTGTGCAGAAGTTGAGCCTGTATTGTTAATTGCAACGGTGCCACCACTAAGAATGCGCATCCTTTCTGTGTTATTTGTGTTAAAATTAAGGTTTACATTGTCTGTTGTGCCTATGAAATTTGTGCCTGGAACTGTTCCGCTATTTCCGCTTAGGGACCAGTCTAAACCTCCTGGGGAACCTGCTAAGGCAATCCATTTTGTGCCATTCCAGTAATATAGCCCAGGGGCTACGTTATTAGGTGAAGTCCCTGCTGTGGCAGTATTCCAAACCACAGTTCCAGATACTAGCGCTCCTGTTTGGGGGTTTAAAACAGGGGCAGCAACAAGGGTTGATGTTAATGCAACTTTTGGAGGGATAAAACCATATACGGATGAATTTATGTCTAATGCTCCATTAGGAGTAGTGGTTCCAATTCCAACTTGTGCTTGTGCTAGGTACATGCTGAAAAATAATAATCCAGTTATTAGGTAACTTTTTTTCATAATTTGGTTTTTTTTGGGGTTTAGGTGTAAAATTAATTATTTTTTTTTGAAGAACATTACAATAAAAATATCTTTTTTGTTAATTTTTTGTAATTATAGTTTTTTATGGTTGTTTGAGAGTTGTTTATTGTATTTTACTAGGAAATTGTTGTATAAAGTCTAAAAAATGAAAAAAATAATTATTGGGTTAAATATTTTTACTATTTTTGTGAGGTAATTAATGAAGTTAAATTATTGAATATGAAAAAAGTACTACTATTTTTTGGAATTGTATGTTTAGGTTTGGTTGACCTAAATGCGCAGATGTATGTAAGTCCAAACAGTTACGTTTTTGTTAATGATCAATATGTGTATGTGAAGCAGGATGTGAATTTGGCTAGTAATGGTAATTTCTATTTAAGGAATTCATCTCAATTGCTTCAAGGTTCTACAGGAAGTGGTACAAATACAGGTTTAGGTACATTGTCAGTGTTTCAAGAAGGAACTTCTAATAATTTTGGCTACAACTATTGGTGTTCTCCTGTAGGGGTGCCTTCTGCTTCAGTTGGTAATTCAAATTTTGGAATTACTAGATTGTTTAGGCCAACCGCAATAATTACAAGTGTGGCTCCAACAATTTTAGCATCATCGGTAAGTAATGGAGTAGCGTCAAATAGTTCTTTATCTATAGCTTCAAAATGGATATATAAATTCGTTCAATCAAATCAATATGGTCAATGGACTTTTGTTGGCAATGCTAGTACAATTGCTCCTGGAGAAGGTTTTACAATGAAAGGAGTTTCTGGTAGTGATACAACAGTTGCAGATGCAACTGAAGGTAAGCAAAATAATCCTGGAAATAATCAGCGATATGACTTCAGAGGGTTGCCTAACGAAGGAACAATTAATATTCCAGTAGGTAATGCAGCAGGTCCAAATCCAAATAGAACATTAACGGGTAATCCATATCCTTCTGCAATTAATTTGAATTTATTTTTGTTAGAAAATAGTGGTTATACGGTTAACTATTCTACTGGTGCAACTACATTTGTTGGTTCTCCTGTGATAGATGGAAATGCTTATTTTTGGGAACATGCTAAGACTGCAAATTCTCATTATTTAAATGCGTATGTTGGTGGATATGGAACTTATTCTCCTAATAATACCAATGCTTTCTCTGTAGGGACTTATGTGTCTGCAACTTGGAATACATACCATGAGAATGGGACTTTAAATACGACAGGGACTTCGTCTGGAGTTGCCTATAAAAGAATGTTTTCGCCAGTTGGACAAGGTTTTAAAATTCAAGGTGTAGTTGCTTCTGGAAATGCACAAATGAAAAATGCATATCGTGTTTTTAGGAAAGAAGGTGTTGCTAATGATTCTCAATTTGAGAAAAACGCTAATACAGCTAACGCAGGGAGTGATAATTGGGATGAAATTCCAAATGTTGCTAATGTAGATTATACTCAATTTTCTAAAAATCAAGTACCACAGTTCAAATTGCAAACAATTTTAAATGATCAATTTACAAGAGAAACTGCAGTTGCATTTAATGAAAATGCGACGGATGGATTTGATATTGCTTTAGATGCTGTTACTTCGGAGACTAATTTGCCAAGAGATACTTATTTTCCTATAGATGGCGATAAACAATTTGTAATTACAACATTAGCTTTTGATGAAAATAAAACAATTCCTGTAGCTTTTAAAGCGGATATTCAAACTACATTTAAAGTGACTGTTTCAGAATTAATAAATTTTGATTTGGCTAATAATATCTATATTCATGATAAAGAGTTGGATACCTATTATGATATAAAAAATGACAGCTATTCAATAACATTGCCTCCAGGAATAAATGCAACTCGTTTTGAAATTACTTTTAGAAATACAGATGCAGCGTTAGGAAATGATACTGAAATTGCAGATTCATTTCAAGTATATCAAAATAATGATGCTGAAATGTTAACAGTGTTCAATTCTTTAAACAAAGATGTGACTTCATTAAGTTTGTATGATGTGACTGGTAAAAGAGTTTTGAATAAACTAGATTTAGGAATCGCAGAGCAATATGAAGTTTCTACTTCTTCTTTAAGTGAAGGTATATATATAGTGAAACTTCAAACAAGTGAAGATAATAATGTAAGCAAAAAGGTGTCTATTTTTAGAAAATAAATACTACAGAATAAATAAATGTTAAACCTCGATTTTTATCGGGGTTTTTTGTTATTTTGCAAAGTGAATGAAAAAATAGAAATAGATTTACCTGATAATATTCAACTCTATATTAAACGAGAAGATTTATTACATCCGTTAATTTCGGGAAATAAGTTTAGAAAGTTGAAATATAATATTATGGAAGCAAAAACAAATGAAGCTAGTCTTTTAGTTACATTTGGAGGTGCTTATTCAAATCATATTTTGGCAACTGCAGCAGCAGGAAAAGAATATAACTTTTCTACATTAGGTATTATAAGAGGTGATGAATTGAAGAATAAAATTTTTGAAAATCCAACATTATCTTATGCACAAGATTTAGGAATGAATTTCGAGTTCATTTCGAGAGAATTGTTTTCAAAGAAGGAAGAAGTCTCTTTTGTAACGAAGATTAAAGAAAGATATCCGAATAGTTATATTCTTCCAGAAGGAGGAACAAATCAATTGGCAATTAAAGGATGTGAAGAAATTTTAGCAAATGAAGATGAAGAGTTTGATTTTGTTTGTTGCGCTGTAGGGACTGGAGGTACAGTGTCGGGAATTATTAATGCCTCTTTTGAAAAACAAAAAATAATAGGCTTTTCTGCCTTAAAAGGAGATTTTTTGTCTGATGTAATTTGTAAATTTGTAACCAAGAAAAATTGGATTGTTAATTCCAAATATCATTTTGGCGGTTATGGAAAAGTTACCGATGAATTGATTGATTTTTTAAATGATTTTTATTTAAAAACAAATATCCCATTAGATCCTATTTATACTGGAAAAATGGTTTTTGGAGTTTTGGATTTAATAGAAAAAGAATATTTCCCGCAAGGTTCAAAAATTTTATGCATCCATACCGGAGGTTTACAAGGCATAAAAGGAGTTAATCTAGTTAGAAAAAAGAAGAATAAAACGTTATTACAATACACATGATTAAGAAACTAATATGTCTTATTATCGTAATTTTTATTACAAGTTGTGGTGCTTCCAAAGCTAAAAAAAGTAGTTCAACTATTCAGAGAACAACTAAAACAACACCAAATAAAAAGGTGACAATTACAACCAAAAGAGTTATTGTGAAAAAAAACGATACAGACAATAAATCAAATAATACAACAACTACTACTACAGCAGGAGAAGAGTTAGAAGCCACTTCAAAAGTTTCTGTTTCCTATAAGAATGTGAGTGATTATATTGATGGTTTTAAAGATATTGCAAAGCAAAACATGAAGGAATATGGAATCCCTGCAAGTATTATATTAGCTCAAGGGATTTTAGAATCTGGTGCAGGAAATGGTAGATTGTGCACAGAGGCAAATAATCATTTTGGGATTAAATGTCATAAAGAATGGAATGGTCCTTCAATTACTCATGACGACGATGCCGCACAAGAATGCTTTAGGAAATATAACGATCCTGCAGAATCATATAGAGATCATTCTTTGTTTTTAACTTCAAGAAGTAGGTATAATGGATTGTTTAAGTTAGATAAAGGGGATTATGAAGGTTGGGCGAAAGGATTGAAATCTGCTGGTTATGCTACCGATCCAAAATATCCCGCGAAGTTAATTAGTATCATAGAAAGATATGAATTGTTTCAATATGATAATGAAATTTTGAATAGAGTGAATGTAAAAAAGCAGGATAGAGTAGTGGTTGATGAAAAAAATATTGAAGAAACCACCTATGAAATTCAAAAAGGAGATACATTATATTCTTTATCTAAAAAATTTAGTATTTCTGTAGACGATTTAAAAAAGATAAATGGAATGAAGGATAACTCTTTATCCATTGGACAAAAAATAAAAGTGAAATAATGTTATATAAAAGAAGTAGCGAATTATTTGTTGAAGCTAACAAAGTAATTCCCGGAGGTGTAAATTCTCCTGTAAGAGCATTTAAAGCCGTTGGAGGTACTCCTATTTTTATTAAAGAAGCAAAAGGAGCCTATTTATTTGATGAAGATGGTAATAAATATATAGATTACATAAACTCTTGGGGGCCTATGATTTTAGGTCATGCTTATGAACCAGTTGTTAATGCAGTAATTGATAGAGCAAAAAAAGGAACTTCATTTGGAACTCCTACAGCTCTAGAAACTCAAATTGCTGAATTAGCTGTGGCAATGGTGCCAAATATTGATAAAATCCGTTTTGTAAGTTCTGGTACAGAAGCATGCATGAGTGCTGTTCGTTTGGCAAGAGGTTTTACTAAAAAAGAAAAAATAATAAAATTTTCAGGGTGCTATCATGGTCATTCAGATTCTTTTTTAATCGCTGCAGGAAGTGGAGCTATTACGTTTGGAATTCCTAACAGTCCAGGAGTAACATCTGGAACCGCAAAAGATACTCTTTTAGCAAAATATAATGATATTGAAAATGTAAAAGCCCTATTCGAGTCGAATAAAGGTGAAATTGCAGCTTTAATTATAGAACCTGTTGCTGGTAATATGGGTTGTGTGCCTCCTCATAATGACTTTTTAAGTCAATTAAGGCAAGTTTGTTCCGAAAACGACTGTTTGTTAATCTTTGATGAAGTAATGACTGGATTTCGTCTTGCTAAGGGTGGAGCACAAGAATTATATAATGTTAAAGCAGATATTGTATGTTTTGGAAAAGTAATTGGAGGTGGTTTACCTGTAGGTGCTTTTGCAGCAAGAGAAGAAATTATGAATTATCTTTCCCCTTTAGGGCCAGTATATCAAGCAGGAACATTATCAGGAAATCCTTTAGCAATGGCTGCTGGATATGAAATGTTGAAAACTTTGAATACAGATACAGCAATTTTTGATAGGCTTAATGAAAAAACTGCCTATTTAGAACAAGGTATTCGTAAGGTGCTATCAGCTAAAAATATAATTTATACTATAAATAGAGTAGGTTCTATGATTTCTGTGCATTTTGATGAAGGTGCTGTGTATGATTTTGAAACGGCTAAAAATGGCGACAACGATACTTTTAAGAAATTCTTTCATGGTTTGCTTAAAAAGGGAGTGTATATCGCACCTTCGGCTTATGAGACTTGGTTTATTACTGATGCTCTGACTTATGAAGATTTAGATTTTACAATAAATGCAATTAATGAAGTTGCAGACGATTTATAATTTTATAATGATATTTTAAAAGCCTCAAAAATGAACACGCCCCAAAAAGTTAGACACCATTTGGGGCATTTTTTATGGAAAGAAAAGTTAAATATGATTAGTTACACATTTTGCAAAATTCGGCTTTAACTGTAGTATTTCGCAATAGATTTTTGTTTTCTTTTTGCCAATTGCACCAAGCGTTTTTGTTTAATTGATAGGCTTTTTTTAGAATGTACTCTAAATCGTCGCTATTTTCATTTGTAGTTCTACCAGCATAAGTTTGTGCTAATAATAAGGCTTCTTCTTTGCTGAAAGTAGGTTTCTTCATTTCTGCTTTTAATAAAGGAATTGTCATCCAGTAGGAATTCCAATGATTTAAAAATAATCCAAGATTTACTCTGTCTTTTGAAGATTTAATATTATTCTTAAAACTATTGTAAACTTCTTTAAAGTAATAATTCACACTTTTTGAATCGTTAATATGATTAGCATAATATAGCGATACATAATTGTAATTTGCTGTCAAATTTAGATCATTGTCAAACAATTCATAACGTTGTTCTAAACTTTTCGGTTTTGTAACATTGGCTAACTTAGTAGTAGAAATATCCCAAGTATTTAGTAAATCTTCATTGGTAACACAGTATAGATTCAATAAATTGTGTTGTGTGTTTTTATTGAAAGAATCATATTCGTTTAACCAATGTTTTAAGAATTGTACTGTTTTAAAAGGGTTGTAATGATGGTGTTTTATCAATGCTGCGCACGCATTTTGTACTAATTTTTTATTAGTCATTAATTCACTAAAAACAATTTCATCGAAAATGGCAAAACAATCAGCAACATCATAGAGTTTTGCAAGTGCTAAGTTAGCTTTGTTGTAATCTTTTTCATAAATCCCAGTACGCAAATTAACTTCGTAAAGGAATTGCTGATATAATTTATTATTTGGGTTTTTAGTTTCTATTGCTCCATAATAATTAGCTACAAGTTTGGAAACACGTTGTTCGTCTAAATACCTGTTCCAAGTTTTTTTATTCGCATTGATATAGTTTCTAATTTCTTCTTTTGATTTTGTAGCCAATTCGCCTAAATTTTCCATTTCAAGTTGAATATAGCAAGTTTCCCAATTTTCTTTAGCTATTATTTTTGAAGGTTTAAGAGTTATGTCTAAATGTTCTTTTCCATAGTTTTCAATAGCAATTGCTCTTTCTTGATATAGTTTTCTATTAAGTTCTTCATTTCCTTCTATAGAGCTATAACTATAAATTTGGGTAGAATGAATGGTTTTGTTAGTGATTGTAAAAGGAATTTCAATTTCCTCGATTACTTCTACATATTCTGCTTCCGATAAAGAAGCAGTATTCTCATTTGTGGCTATTTCATCGAAATTTTCAGAAGATAGAGTATTATACTCAATAATAATTCCATTTTCAGAAATAGCATCAAGATTTGAAAATGAATCATTAGTAATATATTCATTGGTGTTTTCAAATTTCTCAACAATTTTATTACGCTCAAAAGCAAAAGAATGTTCGTCTGTTTTAATAATTCCTTTGTTGCTAAGAATGGTGTTTTTCGGAATTTCTACTACGGGTTTAATAGGAAATAAAGCGATAGAACTTGACTCAATATCGATAGGAACTACATATTCACAAGCACAGTTGCTGAAAATGATAATCATATTTAGGGTGAAATTTTTGCCTTTTAAATGCTCTGGTACTTTTCCAACTTTGGTTATTATTTTAAAGTCATTTTTAGCCTTGTTATTACTTAATAGTTCATCTCTATAAATGGGTTTAGAGAGTATGCCATCGTAAATAGGAGAAACATCAAAATTGTTTTTAGATGCACATTGAAATTGATTCTCTTCAACAAAATCAATCGCAATAGCATCACTTGGATCTTTGAAAATTCGTTTAAATTTTTCAATGTCATAATAGTAAAGGATAACATCATCACCTTCAATTCGAAGTCCGTTGCCAATATGAATTTGATCTCCTAAATCGACATTTTTGCAATAAATACTCTTTTCAGATAACCCAAATGCATTGTTAGATAATTGATTAGGAATAACGACACCCTTTGCTCCAAAAACATTGGTTGCGTATAAACGTCTTGTTTTCTTGTCAAATGAAAAAGCAATTCCAGCTAATTCATAATCTTTACTAATCATGTTTTTATAATGTGGGGGCGATCTTTTCCATTGCAGAAAGATTTTTGTTGCTAAAGCAAGAATAGCCGTTTTGGAATAGTCCTTTACATCTATAGTGGTATAAAGTACATTTTCTCCAAATACATTAAAATCGTTTCCTTGATAAAATTTTATACGGTCTTTCGGAAATTTTTTGTAGGCAATCTTTTGTTCGTGCGATAAAATATTTTGTTCTTTCATATAGATACTATGATCTTGAGCAGCTTTGAATAATATTGGATCTTCCTTTAATTCGCCTAGTTTTAATGTTTTTCTGTGCAAATTAATTTTTTTCAATACTTCATCACTTAATTGATTGTAATCTATGTTTAAATCCTGTGCAGAAACGGAACAGAGATTTAAAAACAATATGGCTAATAATATTTTACGCATGGTTGGTGTTTTAGGGATGACTATTGTGAAACTAATATTGTTTTCAATTGATCTAAAGTAGTTTCTTTAAGGTTGATGTTAAAGTTGAATTTAGAATCTTTGTTTACATAGAAAACGTCATATAGATATTTCTCATTAGAATTACTAACCACAACAACTTTCGTCTTACCAGCAATTTTAAAAGGTCTCTCTATTGAAGAACATGAATTGAATGATTCTTTAAGGAATGTCTTATAGTTCTTGTAAATATAGTATATTGAAAAATTAGTTATTTCTTCATGGTTAGCAATGTTTAAGCTTAATGTGACACTTTTCTCGACATTAATAACTCGATCACAATTAATCCAACCTAATTTTGAAGCGGTAAAAGTTTCTATTTTGTGATTTTTTTGATAGAAATCATTTCGTTGTACTATTTTCTCTTTTTTCTCTTGAGAAGTTAGTTTATTGTTGGTATTAATATCTGTATTTTCAACATATTCTCCATCATCAAAAACAATATCTAGCGTTTCTTGAACATATATTTGTTTCCTTCTATTATTATCATCTCTAATTAAGCGTTGCAATTCTAAAGAATCTCTTTTTCTAATGATTTGAATACTATCTCTATTTATATCTTTGAAATAACCACCTGCTCCTGATGCATCCACTGTAAGACCAAATTTGAAATTCTTTACAATGTCAATAATTGATGTGTCAACTTTTATGGGTTCTATAAATTTCCATTTAAAAATAGAGTCATTGTCATTAGTGTAAATATTGCTTTTCTCTAAAATAGTATTAGGGAATTTTGCTGTGAATTTTTTTCCTTCTTTTATGTTTAACTGCTTTCCTTCTTCAGTAAAATTTATATATATCATTCCAGAAGATTCTAATAGTTCGTCTTTATCTGTAATTGTAGATAAACCGTTTAAAATCATGTCTTCTTTGGTGAAATACTCTTTTAGTTCGAATTTTATTTTACCATTTGTATAATTATCAAACAAATCAAAAGGAATAGCGATTTCTGTGCCTAGTTTTCCTTTTAGAACTGTGTCGTTTTTTAGAATAAATTCACTAGTATGAAGATTATCTGTCTTTAATTGAGATTCAATTTTTGCTAAATCAGATGTTTTTTCTTTTTCACATGAAATGAAGAATAAACCAAAAAGGATGTAAAGGTAGTTTTTCATAAAAAAGTCTTTTTTTTATGATTCTCAAACTTCGTGCCAGTTGTTAACGACTTGTTAATTCTTGTAAATTAGTTCGCATTGTTCAATAATGAGTTTTGAAGTATCATTATGGCCAATTTTCACAAAATAAAAAGGGATATGTTTATAGAAATATTTGTAAAGTTGTTCTTTAATGATTTCAGTTTCGGTGGTTATATCCTCTTTTTTTGATTGTATTCCTATGGTGTAATAGGGTTTTTCGTTTCCAGAAACATTGACATATACACCAAGATACAAAGCTTCAATATTCATGATTCTTTGTTTAGTTTTCAGAATAGCTTTAGTGATCGTTTTCTTTTCTGAAAGACTAACTTTATCATAAACAGAATGGATATATAAAATTTCAACTTCTTTATTGTTTATTGCGTTTTCTGTTAGGTTTATTAAAATGTCTTGTGTAACATCAATACCTCCATTTTTATTATGCTTGTAAATTTTATACGTTAAATAAGGACCAGAAAATAAAAACCAAGGACCACAAAGGAAATTTATTCTGTTGTATTTATTTTTATAATAGTTAAAGTCATTTTTATTTTGAACCAAAATCGCAGGAGAAAAGCGTAATAAAGAGACTAGACCTAGACTAATTCGATAATTGAAGATGACGAATTTTGATCCTTTGTCTATTTTTGATTGAATTTGTTCTTGAGATAGATTATCAATATTGTCAAGCAGGTATTTCATTCGGTATAATTTTGGCTTTTAAACGAAATCAAATGTTTTTTGTTTCAATTCATTTAGTCAATTAAAACTGCCTGTAATAATCTAGTTATTTTAATTAGAGTTTTTTTTGAGGCAAATAATTCTTTTACTTTATTGTCGTTGGCCAAACAAAGCCAACGACAATTATGATTAGATAAATGCTTTAGTCAAAAAATTATATCCCCAAATAATTGCTTGGAGTAATTTGTTTCAATTCAGCTTTAATAATATCCGAAACATTTAAAGTGTCAATAAAAGCTTGGATAGATTCTTTGTTAATTACAGTATTAGTACGTGTTAGTTCTTTTAAAGCCTCATAAGGGTTTGGATATCCTTCACGTCTCAAAATTGTTTGAATAGCTTCTGCAACCACTGCCCAATTTTTCTCTAAATCTTCAGCAAATTTAGCCTCATTCAATAGCAATTTATTCAACCCTTTTAAAGTTGCTTCAAAAGCAATAACAGTGTGTCCAAAAGGAACACCAACATTACGAAGAACAGTGCTATCTGTTAAATCTCTTTGTAAACGAGAAATAGGGAGTTTTGCAGAAAGATGTTCAAAAATTGCGTTAGCAATACCTAAATTACCTTCACTATTTTCAAAATCTATAGGGTTTACTTTGTGTGGCATTGCCGATGAACCAATTTCACCTGCTTTGATTTTTTGCTTGAAATAGTCCATAGAAACATATGTCCAAATGTCTCTATCTAAATCAATTAAAATGGTGTTAATGCGCTTCAAAGCATCAAAAAAAGCAGCGAAATGATCGTAATGCTCAATCTGAGTTGTAGGGAAAGAGTGGTGTAGTCCTAAAGTATTTTCAACAAATTTAGATCCAAACGCTTTCCAGTCATTGTTAGGATAAGCTACTTTGTGAGCGTTATAATTTCCAGTTGCCCCACCAAATTTAGCAGCAAAAGGGACATTAAAAAGTAAGCGCATTTGTTCTTCTAAACGCTCAACAAAAACTAAAATTTCTTTTCCTAAACGAGTAGGAGAAGCGGGTTGACCGTGAGTTCTAGCTAGTAATGGAACGTCTTTCCATTCAATACTCAATTCTTTTAATTTTTGAATAACAGCAATTAAAGAAGGTAAATATACATTTTCAAACGCTTCTTTTGTAGAAAGCGGAATTGCAGTGTTGTTAATATCTTGAGAAGTTAATCCAAAATGGATAAACTCTTTGTGTTTTTCTAACCCTAAAGCATCAAATTTACTTTTAATAAAGTATTCAACGGCTTTAACATCATGATTTGTGACTTTTTCTGTTTCTTTTATCCATAAAGCATCCTCAGTCGAAAAATTAGTGTACATTTCTCTCAAGGCAGGAAAGACTGAAGGGTTAACTTCGGAAAGTTGAGGCAAAGGTAATTCGCATAAAGCAATAAAGTATTCTACTTCAACCAAAACACGATATTTAATAAGTGCCTCTTCAGAAAAATAAGGAGCTAAATTTTTTGTTTTGTTTCTATATCTACCATCAATGGGAGAAATAGCATTAAGTTCGGTCAATTGTAACATTTTGTTGTTGTGTTGTTTGTTCTGAATAGTATTCAGAAATGAATTAAAGATTAGCTTCAATTTTAAAGATGCAAATATAAGTAGAAGTTTATAAAGATAAAATGCTTAATTGGTTTAATAAATTATTTGGAGCTATTCCTGCTGTTCACTATATCTTTTCATTTGTTGGTAAACTACAAATAAAAAGGATGTCGTTACCATCAGGGCTATTTTTAGTTTTTTTCGTTTCTTTGCTGTAAAGAAAAATGAAAATGAGATTTAACGACAAAGCACTTTTAGCATATTTAGAAGGATTTATTTCAGAAAACAGAAAACAACGTTTTTTAGATATTTTAGCCAATAGGACTAGGCATTTTACAATAGCAGTAGAAGATGTGTATCAAATGCATAACACAAGTGCTGTAATGCGTAGCTGTGAAGTTTTTGGAATTCAAGAATTAAATGTAATTGAACAAAAAAATAGTAAGACAATAGATAAGCAAATTGCCTTAGGCGCAGAAAAATGGGTAGATATTAACGAGTTTGCTAGTAATAAAGCATGTATAGATAAGCTTCGAAAAAAAGGTTATCAAATTATAGCAACAACACCACATAATGAGTCTTGTTTTTTGCACGAGTTTGATATTGCCAAGCCATCGGCCTTGTTTTTTGGAACAGAAAAAGAAGGTCTTTCTGAAGAGGTTATGAATAATGCAGACGGCTTTTTAAAAATTCCAATGGTTGGCTTTACAGAAAGTTTAAATATTTCGGTTTCAGCAGCTATAATTATTCAAGATTTGACCAATAGACTTCGTAATTCAAATATAGATTGGAGACTTTCCGAAGACGAAATAATGGAAAAAAGACTAGATTGGACAAGGAAAACAATTAAAGATATCGAATTTGTTGAAAGTAGATTTTACGAAGATAAACAGTAGATTAAAAAAACATTACTTGTTTTTCTTCAGAATTTTATATTCTTCATAACAGGAGCTAATTGCCTCAAGAATCTGTAAATCATTAGCTGTTTTTATAAAATATTCAGAATAATTACAATTTTGAAGAATTTGTGGAATATCATCTTTGTCAATTTCTAAAAGAGCAGCAAGTGTTTCTCTATCAAATTTTGTAGCCAAAAGATTTCTAACGGTATCATCCTTTTTCATTTCTTTTAATTTTCTCATTTGCCTAGGCCTTTTTCCAAAAGCATTATAGAGAAAATCTGCTGGATTAAAAATGGCTCCTAAAACTTTTGTTACAGCTCCTGGCGATTTTTCACCAGCTTCATAACCAGCGTCTAAGCCAGAAATACTGTAGCGGTAATCGCTTTCGTTAACATGAATAAGTTTGGTGTCGACTTCCATATATCCAGTTAAATTATATTTTGAAATAATAACTTCCTCAAGAGCATACGCTTTTTCTGTAAGAACAATTTTTGAAGTTTTGTTTTTTACCCAATCATTCGTGATTTTTACTTTTATTGTTTCAAAACCTAAATAGGAAAACATTAAAGTATCGTTTAATTTTGCATTTAATTCAAAAAAACCATTACCGTCAGAAATAGTACCATGCACTTTAGTGGTGTTAATAACGTGAACATTACTTATGGGTAATTTAGTTTCATTGTGTATCACAGTTCCTTGAAGTTTAGTCGTCAAAGTATCATTTTGACCTATAGTCAAATTTGATAGTAAAAGAAATAAAAAAAGTGTAATATATCTCATGGGGTAATTATTGATTCAAAAATACAAATCAAAAAGAGATTTTTTTTGTTTTTTTCTTTTTTTTATAAGAAAATTAACGAATCCAATTGTTGTATGTATTCTGTTATAGGAAAACAATTACCGTTTCAAAAAAAAATAAAATTTGAAATTTTATTTTAAAAAAAAAAAACCTGCTGATGCAGGATTTTTTAGTGTGTTAGCTTTTCTAAAAGCGATTTATTATTATTCAATTTTTTTAACTGATCTGGATTTAAAGAAGCTTCAATTTTTTTTAAAATAGTGTTCGAAATAACAGCTTTGCGCTCGTCATTTGTTGCTTTAGAAAGCTCATTATGTTTGTAATAGAATAATCTATAAAAATCAGCTTGAGCTGTTTCATCTATTTGTAGGAATTCAGTAAGATCTTTAGTGTTGCTTTTAGCTAATTTAGCTAACTCAGGATCTACATTCTCTTGAGCAAATGTGCTGAAACTAAATGCAAAGAATAAAACCACAAAAGCGAATATTTTTTTCATTTTTAAAAGTATTTGTAATTAATAACTACCAAATCTAATTTTTTTTTTTGATTAATCCAAAAAAATGTATAATTTTTTATTAATTCTCTTCGATGTGTTTGTTGCTTTTTTTGTGTTTTTTTCGGTTATGATGGGCTTTTTGCTTAGTTTTTTCCCATTTTTCAAACTGTTCTGTTGTTAATGTTTCTTTGAGTTTGTTTTTCATCTCAATTTGAAAATCTAAGCTTTCGTTTTTTATTTCAAATCTTTCATCAGTACTTAGTTTTTCGTTTTTCTCTTTTCGAGTTTTTATTTCTTCTTTTTTTAGAGCTACTTTTTCCGCTTGTTTTAAAAGGAAAGGTTTAATTTCTTTTTGTTGCTTTTCTGTTAGGTCTAGCTCTAGGGTCATTTTCTTAATGCGTAGCTCGGCTATTTTTTCAGGATCCATTTTTTCAGTTGGTCTTTCTTTTTTTTGTGAAAAACTAATAGTATTAATAAATAAAATTATTAATAGTGTTGCAAATTTTAAGTTCATTGTTTTCATAATTAAAATATTTAAGATTTAATAATTAGATGTTTTTTTACTAAAAGGGTTTAATGTAATGTTGCTTAAAAAAAAGAAAAACAATAAATAATTATAATCTCATTTGTATATTTGCATTGTGAAAAAAGCAGTATTCATTTTAGCCGTTTTTTTGTTGGTTAAGCCAATTATTCCAGTATTGGATTATATTGTTAATTATGACTATATTGCAACAGAACTTTGTGAGAATACTAAAAGACCAGAACTCAAATGTAATGGTAAGTGTCATTTAGCAAAGGAACTCGCTAAGATTTCTGAAACTGAAAAACCAATTTCTTCAGACAAAAAGCAAACTTTACACCAGGAAATTGAAGTGTTGTTTTGTAATTCAATCGAAGAATTAAACTTTATGTTTAATTTTAATTTTTCAGAAAAAGGAAGCAAAACTTTCTATCAAGATTTGTACGAATCTGTTGCATCTTATTCTGTTTTTCATCCTCCCATTTTTATTTAATAATTATTTTAAAAACAAGGGTTTAATTTCAGTATGAAGTTTGAGGTTAATTACACTTGTTTTAAGTGTTAATTCAGAAATAATGAATTAATATGACATTGATGTGTCTAAAATTTGCTTGGTTCTTGTCAAGCAACAATCTTTCTATTAATTATTTTAAATAAAAAAAAATGAAATTTCAATTAAAAAATATAATAACAATAATAGCTTTAACTTTAGTAATAATATCATGTTCAAAAGAGGATGATGGTGTGATAGATACTTCTCAAACAGGAAAAATTAAATTAGAATTTGATCAAGTATATAAAGACGCAAATTTCGCTGCAAATACAGCCTATACAAACTCTAATGGGGAAGTGATTAAAATAACGAAAGCAAAATACATCGTAAGTAATATTGAGTTAATTAGATTTGATGGTTCAGCTTATGTTGTTCCAAAAAGTGAGAGCTATTTTATTATTGATGATTTAACACCTGAGACTACTTTGTTGCAACTTTCAAATATTCCTGCAGGAAATTATACAAAAGTAAAATTTGGAATTGGAGTTGATGAAGCACAATACAATTTGGGTGATGGAGGACAAGGTAACTTTTTAACAACTGCTCAAAATGCGGGAATGATGTGGTCTTGGAGCGCGGGTTATAAGTTTGTGGCATTTGAAGGTACATTTACCTCTACAACAGTAACTACAGATGCTCAATTTAAAGTGCATACTGGGAAAACAGGTACGGATTATAACTATACAACTGTGACTTTAGACTTTCCAGATAATGCATTGGTAAGAACAAACATAACACCACAAGTGCATATTATGGCTGATTTATCACAATTAATTGATGGGATTAATAAAATAAATTTTTCGGAACAAGCCACAATAATGGGGGGAGCTAAATTGCCTTTAATTACTGCTAATATTTCAAATATGTTCGAAGTGCATCACGTGCATAATGACTAAAATAACTATAAAAGCTGCTAATTTTTATTGGCAGCTTTTATAAAAAAAAATCAAATAAAAAATGAAAGTAAAATACATACTATTGCTTGTTTTTTTTATACTTTTTAGTTGTTCAAGTGATAAGCAAGATGAAACTTATGAAAATATTCCAATTGATTTTCAAATTCCGAGCAATTTTCCTCCGATCTCACAAGATTTAACGAATAACCCTTTGACTGAAAAAGGTTTTGAATTAGGGAAAAAGTTGTTCTATGAAGGCCGTTTGGCTTCAGACGGGATAGTTTCGTGTGGTTTTTGTCATATTCAAGAAGATGCATTTACACATCACGGACATACTTTTAGTCATGGAGTTGGAGATAATATAGGAATTCGAAATACACCACCTATACAAAATTTGGCTTTTCAGAGTGTTTATATGTGGGATGGTGTAACAACGCATTTAGATTTGCAAGCTATTATTCCTTTTACAAGTGAAATTGAAATGAATGGCAATTTTGCTAATGCGATTGCAATGATGCGTGCAGATCCGGAATATCCAAAATTGTTTCAACAAGCATTTCCTGATGGAGAAATTAATTCGGAAAATATGCTAAAAGCATTAGGGCAGTTTATGGCTATGGTAACTTCGTCCAATTCTAGATTTGATAAATATAGAAGAAATGAAGTGGGAGGGACAATGACTACAGATGAGTTAGAAGGATATGCTATTTTTAATCAAAAATGCGCTTCTTGTCATGCAACCGATTTGTTTACGGATAATTCATTCCGAAATAATGGTTTGTCCGTAAACCCTGCTATAAATGATGTTGGGAGATACAGAGTAACCGAGTTGGAACAAGATAAATATAGGTTTAAAGTACCTAGCTTAAGAAATATTGAAAAAACCGCACCCTACATGCATGATGGACGTTTCTTTACTTTAGAAGCTGTGCTAAATCATTATAGTTCAGGAGTGGTTAATTCTTCAACTTTAGATGCTTCTTTAAACGAAAATGGAACGTTAGGAATTCCATTAACAGCGTCAGAAAAAGCAAAACTTATTGCTTTTTTGAAAACGCTAACAGATTATCAGTACTTAACCGATAGACGTTTTTCAGAATATTAAAAGAATGAAAAGAATAATAATAATTTCAATGCTAATTTTTCAATTCGGTTTTAGTAATGAAAAAGATAGCACTTTGGTGATAAATCCTTTTTTGAAACACCGTATGAGTTTTGAAAAATATGATTTTTGCGATGCTTGTGGTTGTTCTGCAAGTGGCGGAAGTATGGGGTTTGCTTCGATGTTGAATTCTAATTTTGTAGGGATTCGCTATTTTAACCAATCCTATGAAAGTAATGATGGTTTATATAGTAATTCGCTTTGGTATCAAGAAAAATTTAACACAGTTCAGGTTTGGGCAAGAATTCCAGTGATGAAAAACGTGCAAGTATCAGTTTTAATTCCATATCATTTTCATTCTAGAGAAAGGGCAATAGGAGTCCAAGAAATTGAAGGTTTGGGCGATATTACTGTTTTAGGAATGTATCAAATATATGAAGCAAAAAAAGACAGTGCTATTTTTAATCATTCTTGGCAAATTGGAGGTGGGGTGAAAATACCAACAGGTAATTTTAATGAAGCAAATTCGGGTGCAGTAAATCCGAGTTTTCAAGTAGGAACAGGGAGTTGGGATTATCTTTTTGCAACCGAATATGTTGTGAAAAGAAAACAATTTGGTTTGAACAGTATGTTTAATTATGTTGTGAAAACAGAGAACGACAAAAAGTATCGTTTTGGAAATCAAATCAATTATGCAAGTATTTTGTTTTATTGGTATGAAACTTCAAAGTTTGTTGTTTCACCACAAATTGGAATTGCAGGAGAAGTATATGAAGATAATTATCAACATGGTCAAAAACTTAGAAATACAGCAGGAGATATTTTGTTCGGTAAATTGGGTTTTGAAATAGGGAAAGATAAATTCTCCTTAGGAGCTAATATGATGTTACCTATTAATCAAAATCTTACTGGAGGTAATGTGAAAGCAAATTATCGTTGGAGTGTGAACCTTAATTATAGTTTGTAAAAAAGAAAAACCATTAAGGTGTTTAGAAATTAAGTTACGTCTTAATACAACTAAATACCTTAATGGCTATATATAAAATGATTTCTCGGTATAATTATTTTCCTAAAAACTCAGCAATTTTAGCATCACCATCTACTTTAATTTTCATTAAACCATGTTTGGTAATTCCTTTACTAGCTGCGTCCCATTTTTTACCACTTAATTCTGATTTCATTTTTAGATCTCCAATAGTAATTCCTTCGTTGGCTTTAAGAATTTCGACAATGTGTTTTTCATCTTCCGTTAATTCAGGTCCTTTTTTCTCAGGACGCATTTGTGGGAAAAATAAAACTTCTTGAATCGATGCATTGTTTGTTAAGAACATCATTAATCGATCCATTCCAATTCCTAAACCAGATGTTGGAGGCATTCCATATTCTAAAGCTCTTAAAAAGTCTTCGTCAATAATTCCATTCGCTTCATCATCACCTTTTGCCGCTAAAGCCATTTGGTTTTCAAAACGCTCTCTTTGATCAATAGGGTCATTTAATTCAGAATAAGCATTCGCAATTTCTTTACCACAAACCATTAACTCAAAACGTTCTGTTAAATTTGGATTGTCTCTATGTTCCTTACATAACGGAGACATTTCTTTCGGATAATCTGTAATGAAAGTTGGTTGAATAAAATTTCCTTCACATTTCTCGCCAAAAATTTCATCAATTAACTTTCCTTTACCCATAGTTTCGTCAACTTCAATGCCCATCGATTTTGCAGCTTCAAACAATTCTGTTTCGGTTTTTCCAGTAATATCAAAACCTGTAAATTGCTTAATTGCGTCAGTCATTGTTACGCGAGCATAAGGTGCTTTGAAACTCACTTCTTTATCACCAAAAACCACATCAGAAGTGCCATTTACTTGTAATGCACAATGCTCTAAAAGATTTTCAGTAAATTCCATCATCCAGTTGTAGTCTTTGTAGGCTACATAAATTTCCATTGCTGTAAATTCTGGATTATGTGTTCTGTCCATTCCTTCATTACGGAAGTTTTTCGAAAACTCATAAACACCATCAAAACCACCAACGATTAATCTTTTTAAGTATAATTCGTTTGCAATTCTCATGTATAATGGAATGTCTAAGCTATTATGGTGTGTAATAAACGGTCTTGCAGCTGCTCCACCTGGAATAGATTGTAAAACAGGAGTTTCAACTTCTATATAGCCAGCTTCGTTAAAAAACGAACGCATAGCATTAAATAATTTTGTTCTTTTTATAAAAACTTCTTTCACTTGTGGGTTTACAACTAAATCTACGTAACGCATTCTGTATCGCAATTCAGCATCAACAAAGGCATCATATGTTTTTCCTTCAACATCTGTTTTAGGTAATGGTAAAGGGCGTAATGTTTTACTTAAAAAAGTAAATTTATCCACACGAATACATTTTGCACCCACTTTTGTAGTGAATAATTCACCTTCAACGCCTACAAAGTCACCTAAGTCAGTTAATTTTTTAAAAACTTGATTGTAAAGTGTTTTGTCTTCATCTGGACAAATAGCATCTCTGTTTAAATACAGCTGAATTCTTCCTTCACCGTCTTGTAATTCGGCAAAAGCAGCTTTACCTTGATCACGAACACTCATCAATCTTCCAGCAACAATAACGCGTTTACTTTCTTCGAACTTTTCCTTTATCTGTTTCGATGTGTGATTTACAGGAAATAAATCTGCAGGATAAGGATTAATACCAAGGTCACGCAAAGCTTTAAGCTTGTCTCTTCTAATGATTTCTTGTTCTGAAAGTTGCATAATTATTAATAAATTGTATTTAAGTTTGCAAAGATAAGGCATTGCAATGTATTCAGCAATCTTTTGTAGTTATTTTGAAGCGAAAGCAAAAGACATCTCAAGTAAACCATTTTCCTGCCATGCACTTTATCTTTCATTGCGAGGAATGAAGCAATCTAAATACATTTTTTTTTAATCGCAATGAAAGGATATCGTTTCTGTCAGGGCTATCAGTTTACTATTTTGTATATTTGCATTATTAATATTCAATACACTATTTGTGATCCAAAATAAAAAAATTCAGCTACAAGATTTAGGGAATAAAGATTATAAAGCTACTTGGGATTATCAAGAAGAGCTTTTTAAAGGAATTGTAGATACTAAGGTAGTAAACCGTAGAGAAGATGCGAATCTAGAAACATCTAATTATTTTCTTTTTGTAGAGCATCCACATGTTTATACGTTAGGAAAAAGTGGAGATTTGTCCAATCTATTGCTTTCGGAAAAACAATTAGAAGCAAAAGGGGCTACGTTTTACAAAATAAATAGAGGAGGAGATATTACCTATCATGGTCCGGGTCAAATTGTAGGGTATCCTATATTAGATTTGGAAAATTTCTTTACCGATATTCATAAATATTTACGTTTTTTAGAAGAAGCTATTATTTTAACCTTAGGAGAATATAACATTCAAGCAACACGAAGCGAAGGAGAAACTGGAGTTTGGTTGGATGTTGGAACTCCATTCGCAAGGAAAATTTGTGCCATGGGAGTTCGTGCCAGTCGTTGGGTGACGATGCATGGCTTTGCATTAAATGTAAATGCAGATTTAGGTTATTTCGATAATATTATTCCTTGCGGAATAAAAGGAAAGGCGGTTACCTCAATGCATGCGGAATTAAACAGGTATGTAGATGAAGAGCAAGTGAAAGAAAAAATAATAAAACATTTGTCAGATTTGTTTGAAGCAGAATTTGTTTCGTTATAAATCCAATTTTAATTGATCGGGTAATAATCTAAAACTCATTCGGTGGTATTTTGTGGTGCCATATTTTTTTATGGCTTCACGGTGTTCCTTTGTTGGGTAGCCTTTGTTTTGTTTCCAGTTATACATTGGGAACTCTTCATGGATTTTGTCCATATATTCATCTCTATATGTTTTTGCTAAAACAGAAGCCGCTGCAATACTTAAATATTTTGCATCGCCCTTAATGATGCTCTTATTTGGGATTGATTTTAGTGTTTCAATTTCTTCTAATGTAAAAATTTTACCTTCGTTGTTTTTTAAGCCTAGTTTAGAGAAAATAGCACTATTACCATCTACAATTATATATTCTGGTTTTTGGTTTAATTTTAAAACGCACTCTTGCATGGCTTTCATAGAAGCATTCAGAATATTTATTTCATCAATTTCTTTATTATGAATATGTGTAAAAGAAAAAGAGATTGCATTTTTTTCGATTTCGGGTCTAAGCAAATGTCTTTTGGTTTCAGACAATTGTTTGGAATCGTTAAGTGAATCCGATTTAAAATCAATAGGTAGTATGACGGCAGCGGCTGTAACTGGTCCAGCAAGACAACCTCTGCCAGCTTCGTCAGTACCACATTCAAATTCGAACTTTGTATAGCGATTAATTAACATTTTTTATTGCAAAAATATAATTTTAACGCAACTAATTTCTGTTTAAAGCATCTTAAGGATATAATATTTGTATAAATTATCTTTTAATTGGTTATTTTTGTTCAAAATTATTTTTATGAATAAAAAAGTATTACTGTTATTATTTGCCAGCTTGTCGGTCTTTGGACAGACAAGAGAAGAAAGGAATCAAATTGTTAAAGATTATGATTTAAAAAAATTAAATGAATTAAGTTTTAAATACAATGAGTTGTATTTAAAAGGTAAAGAGGAAGCTATTCAAAAGGCAAAAAGTATGAATCTGCCATTAACCTATGTTGATGAAAAAGGTTTTTTTGCTGAGTTGATGTATTTTGAAGGTGATCGCCCAGTGTACTATAAAACCACAAATGCTGGAGCGGCAATAACAACTAAAGCTAATAGATTGAATAGTGGAGGTTCGTTAGGTTTAGATCTTAATGGTCAAAACATGATTGTTGGTATTTGGGATGGTGGAGCAATTAGAGCTACTCATCAAGATTTAGTTGGTCGCGTTGTTCAAAAAGATGGAGAGATTTTTTCAGATAACACCCAAGGAGCAATTCATGCAGCACATGTTTCAGGAACCATGATGGGGTCCGGTTTTGGAGGGTTAACTAAAAGAGGTATTGCGTATCAATCAACGCTTTGGGCAAATACGTGGGGTAACGATTTGTCAGAAGCTACTACTCAAGCTACAGAAGGATTACTGTTGTCTAATCATTCCTATGGGGCTATTGCAGAAGATCTTGATTTATGGCAATTTGGAGCCTATACAAGCACTTCAGCATCTTGGGATAATATAATGTATAACGCACCTTATTATCAGGTAGTTTTTGCCGCGGGTAATGATAGAGATAGTTATCAAACATTAAATCCAACAAAAAATGGAGGCGATTTGTTAACGAGAGCTGGTGTTTCTAAAAACGTTTTAGTAGTGGGTGCGGTTAATCAAGTAGATAACTATACAGGGCCAAGTTCTGTGGTTATGAGTGATTTTAGTAATTGGGGACCAACTGATGATAGAAGGATTAAGCCAGATATTTGTGCTAAAGGAGTAGGGGTACTTTCTACTACTTCAGGAGCAGATGATGAATATTCTGTTTTAAGTGGTACATCTATGGCGGCACCTGGGATAACGTCTTCGTTATTGTTGCTGCAGCAATATTACAATCAGTTAAACGGAAATTTTATGAGGTCAGCTACATTAAGAGCTTTGTTGATTCATTCTGCTGACGAGGCAGGAACAGCGGCTGGACCGGATTTTAAATTTGGATGGGGACTAATGAATTCAGAAAGAGCTGCGCAGCTAATTTCAAAGAATTCTGTAGGTCAAACGGTTAATGGAGCAATAATAAGAGAGTTTAATTTGAATGATCAATCAACTTATACAATGGATGTAACAGCAGATGGATCTGCTCCTTTAGTTGTGACTATGGCATGGACGGACCCTGCAGGAACACCATCAGATGGAACTAATGATAACGCAACTATAAAGTTAGTTAATGATTTAGATATTAAAGTGGTGAAAAATGGTACTGCTACATATCCTTGGGTGTTATTTAACGGGAATGTTGTTTTGCAATCTCTTAATAATAAAGATAATGTTGAAAAGATTGAGGTGAATAACCCGTCGGGAACCTATCAAATTCAAATTTCTCATAAAGGATCTTTACAAGGAGGTAGTCAGCAATATTCATTAGTGGTTTCAGGTATTAACTCTACTTTGAGTAGTCAAAGTTTTGATAGTGCTGCTATTTCTGTTTTCCCAAATCCAGTAAATGACTATTTGAAGATTAGTGTTAAAGATTTAATAGTAAAGTCTTTATGTTTTTATGATATGACAGGAAGAAAAATTAAAGAGATAAAAGGAAATTTTGAAAATACAATTTCTGTAGATATGACAGATTTTGAAAAAGGGGCATATATGTTAAAAATATCAGATGGAGAAAATTCAAAAATGAAAACTATTATTAAAAAATAATTTTTTTTAACATGGAATTTTTTAATTCTGCTTTTTTTTTGATATGTTTGCTATAATAAAATTAACCAAATACAAATATTATGAAATTAAATTTTAAATTGATTTGTTTTTTATTTGTGCTCCTAATGAACGGTGTTTCATTTGCGCAGGTAAAATCTATTTCTGGAGTTGTTTCTGATAGTCAGGGTCCTCTTCCTGGTGCGTCAGTAACAATAAAAGGAACGCAAAAAGGTGTTATTACTAATTTTGATGGTGGTTATCAAATTAGTGCTACTGTCGGCGATGAATTAACCTTCACTTACCTGGGTTATAAAACTAAGGTAGTACAAGTAGGTGCTAGTAACACAATTAACGTAGCTTTAGAGGAAGACGTAGTAAAAGTTCAAGAAGTAGTAGTTAGTGGTTACCAAGTTAAGAAAAAAGAAGATATTACTGGATCTTATTCGGTAATCTCAAGAGAAGACTTAGGAGACCAAAAAGTTACTACTATTGGAGAAGCTTTAGTTGGGGTAGCTGGTGTGCAAGTTGTTAATACATCTGGTCAACCCGGTTCTAATCCAACGATCCGTTTAAGAGGACCTGCTTCTTTGTCTGGAAATTTAGATCCTCTAATTATTTTAGATGGAGCTGAGTACAAAGGGAATTTGAATACAATAAATTTTGACGATTTAGAGAGTCAAACAGTACTTAAAGATGCTGATGCGGTTGCTATTTATGGTAACAGAGGAGCAAGAGGGGTAATTGTATTGACTACTAAAAAAGGAAAAAATAAAAATGGAAGTGGACAATTCAACTTCGCTACTTCTTTCGGTATTTCAGACAAAGCAACAAAAGAGTATGATTATGTAAATGCTACTCAAATGATGCAATTGATTTGGAAAGCTTCTAGAAATAGTTTAGTTAATGGAGGTTTGGATCAAACTACGGCTTCTAATATTGCTTCTACAACTTTAATTGGTCAAACAGGGGGGTATAATCCTTTTAATGTTGCGCAACCTATAGATAGTAATGGTAATGTAGTTGCGGGTGCTGAATTATTATATGATACAGATTGGTATGATATTGTAACTCAAAAAGCTTTTAGACAAGATGTGAATTTATCTTATAGCGGAAATACGGATAAGACCAATTATTTTCTTTCTGGAAACTTCTTAGATCAAGATGGAATAATGCTTAATTCGAAATTCAAAAGAGTTAGTGGTAGATTTAATCTTGAAACAGAAGCTAAAAAGTGGTTAAAAGTAGGTTTTGTTGGAGGTTTTTCAGATTCGTTCTCAAATGTTCCTGCTCAATCAGGAAATACATTTGCTAATAATTTAGCTTTTACACGTTCAGTGTCTAACATCTACCCTTTATATACACGTTCTGTTGTTGATGGTTCTTTGGTTTTAGATAATCAAGGTAATCCAATTTATGACTGGGGTGATGGAGCTAATGGTGGAGGTACAAGAGGTTTTTATGCACCTTATAGCCCACTTTTTATTGCAAATAATAATTTAAATAAATACGATAGAACCAGTTTTGATATTGCTCCTTTTGTAGAGATTAGTTTTACTAAAGATTTAAAATTAAAATCTCAGTACTCATATAGTTATTATGTTTATGCTGCAAATACTTATCAAGACCCACGTTTTGGTTCTGGAACAGCGGTTAATGGTAGAAGTACTAAGGATAGAGATGTTACACAAACTTACACGTGGTTTAATACATTATCTTATAACAAAACCTTAGCTGAAAAACATAAAATATCGTTGTTAGCAGGTCAAGAGTTGTATAATAACACACTTAATCAATTACAAGCTGCAGCTACAGGTTTTCCAATTGAAGGATTGGATGAATTAGTAAATGCTTCAACTCCAACAACAGCAACTTCTGTTACTTATCAAAATAGATTGTTTAGTTATTTTGGTAGAGGTGATTATAGTTTTGATAGAAGATATGCAATCAGTGGTACTTTCAGACGTGATGCTTCTTCAAGATTTATTGGAGATAACAGATGGGTAAGCAGTTGGTCTGTGGGTGGTTCTTGGACTGCAACGAATGAAAGTTTCTTAGAGGGGATTAACAACTTAGATTTAATCAAGATTAGAGCAAGTTATGGTTTAGTGCCAAATGAAGATATTGGTTTTACTTCAAGTTTCTTATTCCCATATTTTGGAGCTTTTGGTACAGGAAATGGTATTCAAGAGGCGTCAGGAAGTACAGCAAGTAGAAATCCTAATCCTGAGTTGACTTGGGAGGTTCATAAAAAAATGAATTTAGGTTTAGATTTTGGTTTCTTTAAGAACAGAATTAATGGTTCATTTGAGTTATATAACAATAAAATTACCGACTTAATTTATAATAGACCTCTAGCTCCTTCGGAAAATTTAGGTTTAACTACATGGGTAAACTCAGCTGAAATGACAAACAAAGGTTGGGAATTAGAGATTAACTCTATCAATGTTAATAATGATAATTTCTCTTGGTCATCAAGTTTTTCTATATCAACAGTTAAGAATAATATTGATTACATAGAGAATGATTTATTAACAGGGACATTTAATTGGAAAACAGGTCATGATAGATATGAATTTTATTTACAAGAATGGGCAGGAGTAGATTCAGCAACTGGTGCTCCTTTATGGTATCAAGATGTTCTTGATGGAAGTGGTAATCCTACAGGTGAAAGAACTACTACGTCAAATTACGCAAATGCAACAAGATATTATACAGGGAAATCTGCATTACCTGATTTTGATGGACGTTTTGCTAACATGTTTAAATATAAAAACTTTGATTTAAACATAGTGATGGCTTATCGTTTTGGTAATTATATCTACAACTCAGATTATGCTGGTCTAATGCATGGTTTCCACGGTTCTAATCCTGGAACACAATTACACCCAGATATTTATGATGCTTGGGAACAACCTGGTGATGTTACAGATGTACCTTTATTGTCATTGGACAATGATCAATCAAATTCTTTGTCAACAAGATGGTTACAAAAAGGTGATTATATCCGTTTAAGAACAATGTCTTTAGGATATTCTTTAGATAGAAAAATATTAGATAAAGCGAATATAGCTTCTATGCGTTTATATGTTACTGCTGATAATTATTTTACTTGGAAAAAAGAAGATAGAATCGATGATCCTGAGCAGTCTTATGATGGACAAACTAATGATGGGTCAACGATATTAAAGACATTAACTTTTGGTATTAATGTTAAACTTTAAAAAAAGAAAAAAATGAAAAAGTATATTAATAGATTTTTCACATTAGGATTAGCTTGTATTGTGCTAATTTCATGTGATGTAGAAAGTTATTTAGAAGAACCAAAACCAACAAATGAAATTTCAGAAATTACTCCTGAATTAGCATTAGTAGGTATGTATGGTGCTTATAGAGATTTTTATGGTGGTTCTCATGATGTTGGAATGTCTAAAGCATTTGATTTAGGAGCCGATGTAATGGGTAGAGATTTACAAGTTCCAGATTTTAACTGGTATATTTTCGAACATAGATGGGATGTAGTAGTGATTCCAAATGCTAGAAGAACAAATTATATTTGGAATATGTGTTATACCCTGATAGGTAATGCTAACAATCTGATGTATATCATTGATACTAATCCTAGTGGAATGGCTCAAGAACAATTGGATTCTTATAGAGGTCAGGCATTAACAATGAGAGCTTTAGCTTATTATAATTTGATTCGTTCTTATCAGTTTACTTATGCTAAAAACCCTAATCTTCCTGGTGTTCCTTTAGATTTATCAATATCTGATGCTGAACCAAAACCAAGAGGTACTGTTCAAGGAGTTTATGATCAAATTTATTCAGATTTGAACGAAGCGATTTCTTTATTAACTACTGAAAGATATGGGCCAAAGTATAGAGTTAATATTAATGTAGCTAAAGGGGTATTTGCAAGAGTTGCTTTGGAAAAACAAGATTATGCAAGAGCGCAACAAATGGCAGCTGATGCTCAGGTTGGTTTTCCTTTAATGAGTAATACTGAATATGCGGCAGGATTTAATGATTACAATAATGGTGAATGGTTATGGGGATTCCCTTTCAATGCTAATGAAAATTGGGGATTTGCTTCTTTCTATTCATTCATCGATCATGAACGTACTGCAGGATATAAAGATATTTATGTGAATTCTGCATTTTACGATTTGTTTGGTGCAAATGACATTCGCAGAGCACTAATTGTTACTACGGGGCAGTCATTAGCTTCTGGTAAAATGTACAGAACAAGAAAATTTAGAGACTTGTCTGATTTGACGGGTAATATCGTTTGTATGAGAGCTTCTGAAATGAAGTTAATTGAGATTGAAGCTAAAGCACATGCTGATTTAGCGGGAGCGAAGCAAGATTTGTTAGCTTTTCAATTGCTTAGAAATCCAGATGCTGTTTTGTCAACTGCTGCAGACTTGAATGCTTTCATTGAAGAAGTATTAGTGGAGAGAAGAAAAGAATTGTATGGAGAAATTGGAACTGATTTCTTTGATATGAAGAGACATCAAAAATCAATGCAAAGAGTAGGTAATGCTACACGTGCAGTGGTAGGGTATGCTGTTAATGGTGTTATTCCAGCTACTTCAAACAAATGGAATTTCTTAATACCTCAAAGAGAGATTGATTTAAATCCTAATATTGGTCCAGAAGACCAAAATCCAGTGGATTAATTTTATTAAATATTTAAGACCTACAGAAATGTAGGTCTTTTTTTATTCCCTAAATTCTCATTACATTTGCTCATATTTATGATGTAATGAAAAAATCGCTTATTTTATTCTTAGTATTCTTTTGGAATTTTATTTTTTCTCAAACAAATAACAATGCCAAACAAAATAATGAAACATTAGGTTCTTCAATTGAAAAGAGTAATAGAGTTTTTTCTTCTAAGAAAAAAGAAGAAAAGCCTCCAATACATCTCTATAAGATTTATACACTAGATAAAGACACTACTTTTTTAGATACTACTTTGTCTATTGCTAAAGAATATAAATACAATTTATTAAGAAAAGATCTTTTTGGCTTACTTCCATTTGCAAATGAAGGGCATACTTTTAATACCTTAGATTTTGGTTTGCTAAAAAAAAGTATAAATCCCGTAATGGGATTTTCAGGGAAGCATTTTAATTATTTAGAGATAGATGATATTAAGTACTATAATGTGCCAACGCCAATGTCTGATCTTTATTTCAAAACAGTAATGGAGCAAGGACAATCAGTAGATGCTTTTCTAACGGTAAACACAAAACCAAATCTTAATTTTTCTATTGCCTATAAAGGAATTCGCTCCAATGGGAAATACATAAATAACATTTCTAGTTCTGGTAATTTTAGGTTTACTACAAGTTATTTTACTAATAATAAACGTTATTATTTGAATGCACATTTCACTGGGCAGGATATTTCCAATCAAGAAAATGGAGGGATAAAAGATGTAGATTTATTTGAATCAAGTGAACAACCTTATAATCAAAGAGAACGTTTAGATGTTTATTTTAATGATGCTACTTCATTGTTAAAAGGGAATAGATTTTTAATAGATCATTTATTCAAGCTAAGTAAAGACAATGCAAATAGTTTTGTACTTCTACATCAATTTAATCATGAATATAAATTTTTTAATTTCAATCAGAAAACGGCAAATGATAGATTTGGTCATTCAATTTCTGGTACTATTAATAACAAAACAAGATACAATCATTTTTATAATAAATTAGGATTAGGATTTACAACAACAAAATATGGTGATATTTCAGTATATCTAGAAGATAATAATTATAACTATTTCTATAAAAGTATCGTCTTTGATAACGTAGGGAATATTGCTGTGCCTAATTCCATTAATGATAGAATTACATCTATTGGAGGTAATTTGGACTATAAATTCAATAAATTCAATCTTGATGTTTTGGTTTCGAATTCAATAACTAAGCAATCTATTTCCAATATTCAAGCTTCTTTATCTTATAAGCTAAATGAAAATTATAATTTTGAATTTGCGTATCAAAAAATTAATACGCTTCCTAATTTAAATTACACATTATATCAAAGTAATTATATTGAATATAATTGGTATAATAATTTTAGGAACGAAAAAAGAAATGAATTGCGTCTTTCAGCAACTTCTAAATGGTTGAATTTGCAAGCTAAGTATGTTATTCTGGATGATTTCTTATATTTTGACAATACTACAAACGATATTACATACTTAAATGTCAAACCGTTTCAACTTGATAAAACAATCACCTATGCGTCTGTAAAAGCTTCAAAAGAGATTAAGTTTTGGAAATTCGCCTTAGACAATACAATTTTATATCAAAATGTTGAAAACTCAGATAAAAAATTAAATGTTCCTCAAATTGTAACAAGGAATTCATTTTATTTTTCTGAATATGTATTTAAAAAAGCTATGTTTCTTCAAACGGGAATAATTTTTAATTATTTTACAGCATATCATGCCAATGATTACAACCCCTTATTGGGCGAATTTTACACACAAAGCGAACGAAAAATTGGTGGCTTTCCTTTAATAGATTTTTTTGTGAATGCTAAAGTGAAGCAGGCTAGACTTTTTTTAAAAGCGGAACATTTTAATTCGTCAATGACAGGCTATAATTTTTATGCAGCTCCTAACTATCCTTATAGAGATTTTATTGTTCGTTTTGGAATCGTTTGGAACTTTTTTAAATAATTCTATTTTCTTCAAAAAAGTAACATAAAATAAATAGGTAATTATTTGAAACGATTGTAAGAGCCTTTCGGCTATTCATGTACTTGTTGTTCGTTATAGTTTCTGAAACAAGTTCTGAAAGGGACTACTTCCATTTGGTGTATAGAGTTGTTTATTTTCTTTTTTGTATTCATAATATTCAACCTATCTTTGCACTTAATATTCTGATTTTTAAATTCTGATTTATAAAATGAAATACGCAAAAAACATATTGGAAACTATTGGGAATACACCTTTAGTGAAAATAAATAAGTTGACTAAAGATATAGATAGCTTAGTCTTAGCAAAAGTAGAAACATTTAATCCAGGTAATTCTGTAAAAGACAGAATGGCTGTTAAAATGATTGAAGATGCTGAAGCAGATGGAAGATTAAAGCCTGGTGGTACAATTATTGAAGGAACTTCTGGAAATACAGGAATGGGTCTCGCTTTAGCCGCAATTGTTAAAGGATATAAGTTAATTTGTGTAATTTCAGACAAACAATCTAAAGAAAAAATGGATATTCTTCGCGCTGTTGGTGCAAGAGTAGTTGTTTGTCCTACAGATGTAGAGCCTACAGATCCAAGATCTTATTACTCTGTCTCTAAACGATTAGCTGAAGAAACCGAAAACTCTTGGTATGTTAATCAA
Source organism: Flavobacterium sp. KY-23415 (assembly GCF_055384985.1). Classification (NCBI taxonomy): domain Bacteria; kingdom Pseudomonadati; phylum Bacteroidota; class Flavobacteriia; order Flavobacteriales; family Flavobacteriaceae; genus Flavobacterium; species Flavobacterium sp. KY-23415. The sequence continues at coordinate 2,596,428 of NZ_AP044001.1, forward strand.
TACGATAATCCGAGTAATGCACTCGCTCATTATGAACAAACAGGTCCTGAGCTTTGGGAACAAACAGAAGGAAAGATTACACATTTTGTAGTTGGTGTTGGTACAGGAGGGACTATCTCAGGTGTTGCGAAATACCTAAAAGAAAAGAATCCTAATGTAAAAGTGTGGGGGATAGACACCTATGGATCTGTTTTTAAAAAATATCATGAAACAGGTATTTTCGATGAAAATGAAATCTATTCTTATATCACAGAAGGAATTGGGGAAGATATTTTACCTAAAAATGTAGATTTCTCTTTAATAGATGGTTTTACAAAAGTAACAGATAAAGATGCGGCAGTTTATACTAGAAAATTAGCCTTAGAAGAAGGTATTTTTGTGGGGAATTCTGCTGGTGCTGCAATAAAAGGACTATTGCAATTAAAAGATAACTTTAAACCAGACGACGTAGTAGTAGTTTTATTTCATGATTCAGGGAGTAGATATGTTGGTAAAATGTTTAATGATGACTGGATGCGTGAAAGAGGGTTTTTAGACGAAGAAGTTGCTAAAGCAGTAGATTTGATCAAAGATCATCAAGACAAACCATTAATTGTTGTTAGGACTGAAGAGTTAGTTTCTCATGCAATTGAAAGATTAAAAAAATACAAAATCTCTCAGATACCTGTAATAGACACTTCTGGTTTTGTAGGTAGTATCGATGAAACAGACTTATTTAGAAGTTATGTTGAGGATAAAAATATCGCAGAAAAACCTATAAAAGATATTATGGGGAAACCATATCCAGTTGTTAAATCAACAGCTTCATTAGAAGATATTTCTAAATTAATAACGAAAGATAATCAAGCAGTGTTGGTAGAATTAGAAAATGGCAAACACCATATTATTACAAAACACGATGTGATTAGTTCTATAAAATAAAAAAAAACATTTTTTTAACAAAAGTCGTAACACCCTAAGTTATGACTTTTGTTTTTTTGTATATATTTGTATTCTATTATAAGCCAATTAATTATTACAAGCCATAAAATGAAAGAAGATTTTTTACACCATGTTTGGTTGCATAAAAAACTTGATGTAACCCAATTGTTTACTACAAAAAACGAAAAAATTGAAATTTTAAATTTCGGAGAATACTTGCAAAAAGCAGGTCCAGATTTTTTTAATGCACAACTCATAATTGCAAATCAAAAATGGGCTGGGAATATAGAAATTCATGTTAAATCTTCAGATTGGTATTTGCATAATCATGAAAAAGATTCAAATTATAACAATGTGATTTTACATGTAGTTTGGGAACATGACATTGAAATCTATAGAAGTAACAATACAGAAATACCTGTTCTAGAATTAAAGCGCTATTTAAAACATTCCGAAGTCAATAAATACTTAAGTTTATTTAAAACGAAGAGATGGATAAATTGTGAAAATCAAATTCATCAAGTGGATAGTTTTAAATGGTCTAATTGGAAAGAAAGGTTGTTTTTGGAAAGATTAGAGCGAAAAGCTGAATTTATTTCTAAATTACTACACGAAACAAAGAACGATTGGGAAGCAACCCTTTTTTGTTTATTAGCTAAAAATTTTGGATTAAATATTAATGGAGAATGTTTTCTCGAAATAGCTCAAAATATTCCTTTCTCTATAATAAGGAAAGAAAAAGACAAAATTGAAAATTTAGAAGCAATCCTTTTCGGAATGGCAAATTTATTACATTCAGAATTTCAAGAAGAGCATTGTAATAATTTAAAAAAGAATTGGGAGTACTTAAAATCTAAGTATGGATTGGATAGAAAACCTTTACAAAATGTCCAGTTTTTTAAGCTTAGACCAGATAATTTTCCAACGATTCGCCTGTCTCAATTAGCAATGTTGTATCACCTAAAGGAGAACCTTTTTTTTAAATGTATTGAAGCGAAAACTGTGGAAGATATATATACTTTATTTACGGTTAATGCTTCAAGTTATTGGGATTATCATTACAATTTGGATAAAGAAAGTACTTTTAAAACAAAAAAGATATCAAAATCTTTCGTCGATTTAATAATTCTAAATACTATTATGCCTTTAAAATTTATGTATGCTAATTTTCTTGGAAATGAAAATTTTGAAGAACTTATAGAATTATCAAAAGAAATTCAACCAGAATCAAACACAATAATAAAAACATTTAAAAGAATGAGTTTGAATATAGAAAATGCTTTCGATTCACAAAGTTTAATACAATTGAAAAATGAATACTGTGATAAAAATAAATGTTTAAATTGTGCAATTGGGATAAGCTTAATGAAAAATTAATTATTTTTGAAAATAATAAGATATAGAAATGTATAGAATACTTCATTTTTTCGATAAACATGGTTTTTTTGTTGCTTCTAGATTAGCAGATAAACTTGGAATGAGAGCTACCAATGTGAGATTGTTTTTTATTTACATATCATTTGTGACTGCAGGCTTGGGCTTTGGAGTTTATTTGACACTTGCTTTTCTTTTGAAGTTGAAAGACATGATTTACACAAAACGATCTTCTGTTTTTGATTTGTAATGTTGAATTTCAATGTATTAACTTTTCTTTGTTTTTTCGATAGTTTTCTTATCTTTGGGAAATTAACAACCAATAAATTAATATGTCAACAAAAACAGAATCTTGGGGTTCTAGGGTAGGACTCATCTTGGCAATGGCTGGAAATGCTGTTGGACTAGGTAATTTTCTTCGCTTTCCCGTTCAAGCAGTTCAAAATGGAGGTGGAGCTTTTATAATTCCATATTTAATATGTTTCTTAGTAATGGGGATACCATTATTATTTATAGAATGGTCCTCAGGGCGTTTTGGTGGTCGATCAGGTAATCATAGTACACCTTATATTTTAGATTCTATGGCAAAAGGAAGATTGTGGAAATACATTGGTGTTTTCGGGATTTTTACAAATATTGCAGTTGCTGCATATTATTGTTATATAGAATCATGGACAATGTCTTATGTTTATCATTCAGTTGTTGGAACTTTTAACAACATGAGTCAGGCACAAGTCGCAGGATTTTTTGAATCCTATACTAATATTTCAGAAACAACTACTGGTATTCCTTATGAAGCAGTAATTTTTTATATAATTTGTTTGCTTTTAAACACATTCATTTTATCTAAAGGTTTAGGAGGTATAGAAAAAGTGGCAAAAATAGGTATGCCATTGTTGATAACATTTGGTGTGATACTCGCAATTAGAGGTTTAACACTTGGTACAACAGGTGCTTCAGATATTTTTCCAGATGCAAATGCTTGGGATGGATTAAACTTTTTGTGGACTCCACAGTTTGATTCTTTAACAAATCCGAAAGTATGGTTGGCAGCAGCAGGACAAATTTTCTTCACACTTTCTGTAGGTATGGGAACAATTCATTGCTATGCAGCTTACTTAAAATCTAAAGATGATATTGCATTAAACGCTGTATCTGCTGGTTTTATGAATGAATTCGTAGAAGTTGTTCTAGGAAGTTTAATTGTAGTGCCAATTGCAGCAGGTTATTTAGGATTGGATTGGGTAATCCAAAACGCTGGGTTTGGTATGGCTTTCCAAACAATGCCTTATTTGTTTCAACAATGGGGAAGTGCCTTGGCTATTGTAGCTGGTGTATGTTGGTTTGGTCTATTGTTTTTTGCAGGAATTACTTCTTCTTTAGCTATGGGAACTCCTTGGATGGGATTCATGAAAGATGAATTTAATTGGTCTAAAAATAAAGGTGCATGGTCGTTTGGAGGACTGGTATTAATAATGGGGCTTCCAACTGTAATTTTCTACAAAGAAGGATTGTTCGATCAATATGATTATTGGGCAGGAACAGTGAGTTTAGTAGTTTTTGCATTTTTAGAAACCGTCTTGTTTTCCTATATTTTTGGAATTAAGAAAGGTTGGGCAGAAATTAATAGTGGAGCAGATATTAAAATTCCAGGTTTTTATAAATATATTATTTTAATTGTAACGCCATTATTATTAGCATGCGTCTTAGTGTCAAGCGTTCCAGATTGGATAGAAAAAGTGAAAGATAGTGATACTAATAATAAAGAGTGGTTTAGTAATGAGTTTCATGCTGAAAACTTTGATTCCGAAGGGTTGAAAGCAGGGACTGTTGAAGAAGTAGGGGTAAATTCAGTTAAGTTTTCTTTTGAAGATACAAAGAAAGTGTTTGATAGAGAAACAGAAACTGTAAAAATAGTTACATTTACTAATTATAAAGAATACAGCTTTAAAGCTGATAAAAACCAAGTGGTAATTGTTGAAAAAGGAGATGTAGTAAAGCCGAACGATGTTATTGCTACAGGAGATTTTACGAATAATACATTATATAAATTCATAGGTAGAATGCTGTTGTTTTCACTGTTTGCTTTGATATGTTTAATCGTGTATTTTGCATATAAGAAAAGAGTAAAAGAAGGAAGAGCAACATTATAATCTTTAATAAAAACTAAAAATGAACACATCAGCCTTAATAACAATGCTAATAGCTCAAGGAATAGTGGTTTCTTTTGCAAGTTATTTTTTCTATAAAGTATTAACCACTCCACCAAAACAAGAACCAGATTCTTACAGTGAGAATGATGATGAAATGGTTAGACAAAATGATTGATTTATTATATATAACATCTGCTGTAGAATAATATTTTGAAAAAACAGATGAAAAATGTAAAATCCTACTTTCTATTTTCGAGAGAACATAGAAGTGGGATTTTTTTGTTGATAGGTATAATTTTGTTAGTACAGCTCATGGTTTTTATTTATAAAAGTAATGCGCATGAAGATGCTATGAAGCTTGATGAAGACATGAATTGGTTAGCAATGCAAAATGAAATTGATAGTTTAAAAAGTATTTCTCAAGATAAAAAATATGTAATTCAGCCATTTAACCCAAATTATATTTCTGATTATAAAGGATATATGTTAGGAATGTCAATTGAGGAAATAGATAGATTGCATAAATTTCGAGAAGAGAATAACTTTGTGAATTCAGCAAATGAGTTTCAAAAAATAACAATGGTTTCAAATGAACTATTAGCGAAAATAGAACCTTATTTTAAATTCCCTGACTGGATTAATAATAAAAAAACAAAAAGCAATTTTGTTAGTTTTGAAAAAAAAACAACCGAAAAAATTATTGCGATAGATCTAAACCAAGCTTCTAAAGAAGATTTAATGAAAGTTTATGGAGTAGGTGATAAGATTTCAGATATTATTATTAACGAAAAAAATAAATTTGGTGTTTTCGCAAGTATTGATCAATTGCAATTTATTTGGGGTATATCTCCAGATGTTTTTGAAAATTGTAAAAAGAGATTTTTTGTAGTAGAAAATCAAGAAATAAAAAAGATAAAAATCAATCAAGCTTCTATAAAGGAGCTCATTAAGTTTCCTTATTTTAACTATAGTTTTGCAAAAGAAATTGTTACTCATCGGAGTATGAATGGCGATTTTAGAAGTATTGATGATTTAGCAAAAATTAACAATTGTCCTTTAGAAAAATTAAAAATAATAGCCTTATATTTGAGCTTTGATTAGAAAAAATCAATATAAATATAAAAAATACAATTCAAAACTATATGAATTCATTATACTTCACAGAAGAGCATCAATTATTTAGAGAGAGCCTGCGAGATTTTTTAAACAAAGAAGTTGTTCCTCATATTGAAAAATGGGAAAAAACAGGTACAATAGAACGTTTTATATGGAGAAAATTTGGAGAAATGGGTTTTTTCGGAATCCGTTATCCTGAAGCATATGGAGGTCTAAATCTAGATTTGTTTTATACTGTTGTTTTTTTAGAAGAGTTACAAAAAATTAAATCTGCTGGTTTTGCGGCCGCTATGTGGGCACATTCCTATCTTGCAATGACACATCTTAATGCAGAAGGGGATGAAAGAATAAAACAAGATTATTTAGCACCAAGTATATTGGGAGAAAAAATTGGTGGTTTGTGTATTACAGAGCCTTTTGGAGGTAGCGATGTTGCAGGAATGAGAACAACAGCTATTAAAAAAGGAGATAAATATATAATTAACGGTTCCAAAACATTTATTACAAATGGAGTTTATGCAGATTATTATGTTGTGGCAGCGAAAACAAATCCAGAGCTTGGAAATAAAGGGATAAGCATCTTTCTAATGGATAGTAACTCAAAAGGGGTTTCTGCTACAAAATTAGATAAATTAGGGTGGAGAGCTTCGGATACTGCAGAAATTGCTTTTGATAACGTAGAAATTCCAGAAGAAAACTTGATGGGAGAGGAAGGTAAAGGATTTCCATACATTATGCAACATTTCGCATTGGAGCGTTTAATTATGGCAATTAATGCACATGCAAGAGCAGAATATGCTATTGAATACACAATAGAATACATGTCGCAAAGAGAGGCATTTGGTAAGACAATAAATAAATTTCAAGCCTTAAGGCATACTATAGTGGAGCACGCAACAGATGTTGAACATTGTAAATTGTTTAATTATGCTGCGGTAGCAAGGTTAGATAAAGGAGAGTATGTTGTTAAAGAAGCAACAATGGCTAAATTAAAATCAACAAAAGTAGCAGACGAAACAATTTATAGTTGTTTGCAAATGCTTGGAGGATACGGTTATATGGAGGAGTATCCATTGGCTAGACTTTTACGTGATAGTAGATTAGGCCCTATTGGTGGTGGAACTTCGGAAATTTTAAAAGAAATTTTATCAAAAATGATAATAGACAACAAAGATTATAAACCAGCTGTTACACATTAATTTTTTTTTTTTTTTGGAAGCTTTTCCAGCTATCGCCTTTATCTTTTAATTGTTTTCAATAGAACAATTAAAAGGATATCGTCTCTATCTGGGCTATAAAGCATATTACAAAAACCTGTAAAAAGAAATAAAAAGAAAATTTAGTTGGGATATAAATAAAAAAATACTACTTTTGCAGTCTAAATGAAAGGGGGTGCCTAAATTATGTTAATTATACCGATTAAAGACGGAGAAAATATCGATAAAGCGTTAAAGCGTTATAAAAGAAAATTTGATAAAACTGGAACTGTTCGTCAATTGAGATCACGTCAAGCTTTTCATAAGCCATCAATTGTTAAAAGAGCTCAGATTCAAAAAGCAGCTTATATTCAAAGATTGAAAGATTCATTAGAGTCTTAATAATTTTTAGAATTATATTATAGAACCGTTAGGTAATAAAGTGTAACTTTGTTCCTAGCGGTTTTTTTGTTTGATTATGGATGAGAATTTAAAAGCATATCAAGATTATTTGATAAAGGAGAAGAATTATTCTTTGCTTACTGTGAAAGCATATCTTGCTGATATTAATGAGTTTGGTGTTTTTTTGTCGGAGCATCATGAAAATATTGCGTTTGTTGCTGTTAATTATTCGTTAATAAGGTCTTGGGTTGTTGATTTAGTGGAGTCGGGTGTGGTAAATAAGACAGTTAACAGAAAGATTTCTTCACTAAAATCATTTTATTTGTTTTTGTTAAAGATTAAAGAAATTAGGGTTAATCCATTGTCGAAACATAAATCGCTTAAGGTTTCGAAGAAAATTCAAGTCCCTTTTTCTGAAAAAGAAATTAAAGATGTCTTTAAGGTTAATCATTTTTCAGAAGATTTTAATGGGCTTAGAGATCAATTAGTGTTAGAGTTGTTGTATGTGACAGGGATTCGGCGAGCTGAATTGATAAATTTAAAGCTTAAAAACGTTGATTTTTATGCTAAAACAATTAAAGTTCTCGGAAAAAGGAATAAAGAGCGTGTTTTGCCGCTTTTAGAGTGTACGGAAGTGTTGTTGTTGAAATACATTGAGTTAAGGAAGGTTCGTGTTCAAGATGGTTTTGAAGACTTGTTAATTTTGTCAAAAAAAGGAAATAAAATAGGGGAATCATTTGTCTATCGTTTAATTAATGATTACTTTAGTAGTGTGTCTCTTAAGGTTAAAAAGAGTCCTCACGTTCTTAGGCACTCGTTTGCAACGCACTTGTTGAATAATGGGGCCGATTTAAATTCTGTAAAGGAATTATTAGGGCATGCTAGTTTGTCGTCTACGCAAATTTATACAAACAGTAGTTTGGGTGAATTGAAAAAAGTATATAAAAATGCACATCCTAGAGGTTTGTAATAATTCATTTGTCTAACCATAAAATAAATAATTTAGAGTATGAAGGTAAATGTTCAGGCAGTTAATTTTAATATTGACAAAAAATTAGTCAATTTTATTCAAGAGAAATTAGATAAACTTGAAAAATACTATGATAGGGTGGTTTCTTCTGATGTTTTCTTAAAATTAGAAAATACGAGTGATAAAGAAAATAAAACAGTGGAGGTAAAAATAAATGTTCCGGGTGATGAGTTTGTGGTAAAAAAGACTTGTAAGTCTTTTGAAGAGGCAGTTGATGTTTCTGTGGAATCCCTAGAAAGAGTGTTAGTTAAGTACAAGGAAAAAATAAGAGCGCATGTTTAATGAAAAAAAAAAGTGAAAAATAATTTTGATTAAAAAATAAATTTTATACATTTGCAGTCCGTTAGAAATAGCGGACTTTTTATTATCAAGTTGCCGGTGTAGCTCAGCTGGCTAGAGCAGCTGATTTGTAATCAGCAGGTCGTGGGTTCGAGTCCCTCCATCGGCTCAAAGTTTGAAGCAACTAAAAATAATGAAAATGGCTAGGGGAGATACTCAAGCGGCCAACGAGGGCAGACTGTAAATCTGCTGTGAAAACTTCGCAGGTTCGAATCCTGCTCTCCCCACAAAGAAAACAATCCTGCTATTGTAGGTCTTCGGCCGGTGTAGCTCAGGGGTAGAGTGCTTCCTTGGTAAGGAAGAGGTCACGGGTTCAAATCCCGTCATTGGCTCTCAGGTTGTTTTTTTAAATATTTGAACACTAATTAAATAACTAAGATTAAATTATTAAATCATGGCAAAAGGAAATTTTGATCGTTCCAAACCACACTTAAACATTGGTACTATTGGGCACGTAGATCACGGTAAAACAACTTTAACAGCAGCGATTACAAAAGTATTAGCTGATGCAGGTTTTTCTGAAGCGAAATCGTTTGATCAAATCGATAATGCACCAGAAGAAAAAGAAAGAGGTATTACTATTAATACTTCACACGTAGAATATGCAACTGCTAACCGTCACTACGCTCACGTTGACTGTCCAGGTCACGCGGATTACGTTAAGAACATGGTTACTGGAGCTGCGCAAATGGACGGAGCTATCTTAGTAGTTGCTGCTACAGATGGTCCAATGCCACAAACTCGTGAGCACATCCTTTTAGGTCGTCAAGTAGGTGTTCCAAGAATGGTTGTATTCATGAATAAAGTGGATATGGTTGATGATGCTGAGTTATTAGAGCTAGTTGAAATGGAAATCAGAGATTTGTTATCTTTCTATCAATATGATGGTGATAACGGACCAGTTGTTCAAGGTTCTGCTTTAGGGGCATTAAACGGAGAGCAAAAATGGGTTGATACAGTTTTGGCTTTAATGGAAGCTGTTGATAACTGGATTGAATTACCTGCTCGTGATATCGATAAGCCATTCTTAATGCCAGTAGAAGATGTGTTTACAATTACAGGTCGTGGAACTGTTGCTACAGGTCGTATCGAAACTGGTATTGCTAATACAGGAGATCCAGTTGAGATCGTTGGTATGGGTGCTGAAAAATTAACTTCAACTATTACAGGTATTGAGATGTTCCGTCAAATCCTTGATAGAGGTGAGGCTGGAGATAATGCAGGTATCTTATTAAGAGGTATAGCAAAAGAAGATATTAAAAGAGGAATGGTTATTGTTAAGCCAGGATCTGTAAAACCACACGCTCATTTCAAAGCAGAGGTTTATATCTTGAAAAAAGAAGAAGGTGGACGTCATACTCCATTCCATAATAACTATCGTCCACAGTTTTATGTTCGTACAACGGATGTAACAGGTACAATTACTTTACCTGCAGGAGTAGAGATGGTTATGCCAGGTGATAACTTAACTATTGAAGTTCAATTATTAAGTCCAATCGCATTATCAGTTGGTTTACGTTTCGCAGTTCGTGAAGGTGGTAGAACAGTTGGTGCTGGTCAGGTAACTGAAATATTAGACTAATTATTTAGTTTATTATAAATAAAAAAAAAACCAGTTCGGTTTTGTAAACTGAACTGGTTTGAATAAACGGGCGTAGTACAAGGGCTAGTATAGTGGTCTCCAAAACCATTGATGGGGGTTCGAATCCCTCCGCCCGTGCAAATTATATAAAGTAATGACAAAATTCGTTAATTATATTTCGGAAGCATTTCAAGAATTGAAAGCTAATGTGACTTGGCCTGAATGGCAAGAAGTTCAAAGATTAACAATAATAGTAGCTCTTTTTTCAGTTATTTTCGCGCTTTTGACATATGGTGTAGATCAATTATTTGTGAAAGCATTAGAGGGATTCTTTAATTTACTAAAATAATTCCCAATGGCAGATAGTAGTGTAAAGAAGTGGTATGTTGTAAGAGCTGTAAGTGGTCAGGAAAATAAAGTAAAAGCTTATATAGAAACTGAAACTGTAAGATTAGGAATGGAGGACTATGTTTCTCAGGTTCTTGTTCCTACAGAAAAAGTTGTGCAGGTAAAAGATGGAAAAAAAATAGCTAAGGAAAAAGTTTATTTCCCTGGCTATATTATGATTGAGGCTAATTTAACAGGTGAAGTTCCGCATATAATAAAGTCTATTCCAGGAGTTATTGGATTTCTAGGAGAAACCAAAGGAGGTGAACCTGTGCCTTTAAGGATGTCAGAGGTGAATAGAATGTTAGGGAAAGTAGATGAGTTATCTGTTAAGATAGACAATGTTGCTATTCCTTTTTCTGTAGGAGAAACAATCAAAGTTATTGATGGTCCTTTTAATGGCTTTAACGGAACTATAGAAAAAGTTAATGATGAGAAGCGTAAACTTGAAGTGATGGTGAAAATTTTTGGAAGAAAAACACCTTTAGAATTAAGTTTTATGCAGGTTGAAAAAGTATAATATTAGTTACATATAAAAACACATCAATCGCTTCCAATTGATAGATGTGCTAAATTTTTTTTAAAATGGCAAAAGAAGTTAGTAAAGTAGTTAAACTACAAGTTAAGGGAGGTGCAGCGAATCCATCGCCACCGGTTGGACCTGCTTTGGGGGCTGCTGGGGTTAACATCATGGAGTTCTGTAAGCAATTTAATGCAAGAACACAAGATAAACCTGGCAAAGTTTTACCAGTACAAATTACTGTGTACAAAGACAAATCATTTGACTTTGTTGTTAAAACTCCACCAGCTGCAATTCAAATTTTAGAAGCAGCTAAAGCTAAGTCTGGTTCAGGAGAACCAAATCGTAAAAAAGTAGCGAATGTTACTTGGGATCAAATCAGAACTATTGCTGAAGACAAGATGCCAGATTTAAATGCTTTTACAATTGAGAAAGCAATGAGTATGGTAGCGGGTACAGCTAGATCTATGGGTATAACAGTATCAGGAGACGCTCCTTTTTAATCGTTGAAAAGAATTAGACATGGCAAAATTGACAAAAAAGCAAAAAGAGGCTATTTCAAAAATTGAAAAGAATAGACAATATTCTTTAAGAGATGCAGCTGCATTAATTAAAGAAGTTTCTTCTGCAAAATTTGATGAGTCTGTAGATATCGCAGTTCGTCTTGGAGTAGATCCAAGAAAAGCGAATCAAATGGTAAGAGGTGTAGTAACGTTACCTCACGGAACAGGTAAAGATGTTCGTGTTTTAGCACTTGTAACTCCTGATAAAGAAGCAGAAGCTAAAGAAGCAGGTGCAGATTTCGTAGGGTTAGATGATTATTTACAAAAAATTAAAGACGGTTGGACAGACGTAGATGTAATCATCACGATGCCTGCTGTTATGGGTAAATTAGGACCATTAGGACGTATTTTAGGACCAAGAGGTTTGATGCCAAATCCTAAAACAGGTACTGTAACTATGGACGTTGCTAAAGCGGTACAAGAAGTAAAAGCTGGTAAAATTGACTTTAAAGTAGATAAAACTGGAATTGTACATGCAGGAATAGGTAAAGTATCTTTTGATGCTAATAAAATCTATGACAATGCTCACGAAATTATTCAAACATTAATAAAATTAAAACCAACTGCAGCTAAAGGTACTTATATTAAGTCTATACACTTATCTTGTACAATGAGTCCTGCTATTGCTTTAGATCCTAAGGCAGTATAATTTGGTAGTTAAAAATTTTTAGTATGACTAGAGAAGAAAAATCAATCGCTATTGAAGATTTAACTGCAAAGTTAGCGGGTGTGAATGTTATTTATTTAGCTGACACTTCAGGACTAGATGCAGATACTACTTCAAACTTAAGAAGAGCTTGCTTTAAAGCAGGTATTAAATTAGAAGTTGTTAAGAATACATTGCTAGAAAAAGCAATGGAAGCTTCTGATACTGATTTTGGTGATTTGCCATCTGTTTTAAAAGGTAATACTTCTGTAATGATTGCTGAAGTAGCTAATGCTCCAGCGAAAATTATTAAAGAATTTCGTAAAAAAGGGCAAAAACCAATCTTAAAAGGAGCATATATTACAGAGGATGTATATATTGGTGATGAAAACTTAGAAAAACTTGCAGCTATCAAATCTAGAGCTGAAGTTATTGGAGAAATCATCGGATTATTACAATCTCCAGCTCAAAGAGTTATTTCTGCACTTCAAAACCAAGAAGGTAAAGAAGAAGGAGCTGAATAATAGAACGCACTATAAAACAAATATATTTTTTTACAAAACATTTTAAAAGATAGAAAAAATGGCAGATTTGAAACAATTCGCAGAGCAATTAGTTAACTTAACAGTTAAAGAAGTTAACGAATTAGCAACAATATTAAAAGATGATTACGGTATCGAACCAGCTGCTGCTGCAGTTGTTGTTTCTGGTGACGGTGGTGGTGCTGCTGCTGCTGAGCAAACAGAATTTACAGTTGTATTAAAAGAAGCTGGTGCTTCTAAATTAGCAGTTGTGAAAGCAGTTAAAGAATTAACAGGTTTAGGTCTTAAAGAAGCTAAAGATATGGTTGATTCTGCTCCAACTAATGTAAAAGAAGGAGTATCTAAAGATGAGGCTGAAGGTCTTAAAAAATCTTTAGAAGAAGCTGGAGCTGTAGTTGAGCTTAAATAAGCTAAACTTAGTTTACAAAGCAGGTTTAGGTCTTGGGATTGTCTCTCAAAGACCTAAACCATTTTGCGTATATTATCGTTTATACGTTTTTAATTTTTTTCTAAATAAAAATTTGTCCATTGATGATTGCTAATCAGACTGAAAGATTAAATTTTGCTTCTACTAAAAACATACCTAATTATCCAGATTTCTTGGATATTCAGGTGAAGTCTTTTAAAGATTTTTTCCAATTGGAGACTAAATCTGATGAAAGAGGCAACGAAGGTCTCTATAATACCTTCATGGAAAATTTCCCAATAACGGATACGAGAAATCAATTCGTTTTAGAATTCCTTGATTATTTTATAGATCCACCAAGATATACCATTGAAGAATGTATTGATAGAGGGTTAACATATAGTGTGCCTTTAAAAGCTAGGTTGAAACTATATTGTACAGATCCAGAACATGAAGATTTTGAAACTATTGTTCAGGATGTGTATTTAGGTACTATACCTTATATGACACCAAGTGGAACGTTTGTTATTAATGGTGCTGAACGTGTTGTTGTATCTCAATTACACAGATCTCCTGGTGTGTTCTTTGGTCAATCTTTCCATGCTAATGGAACTAAGTTATATTCTGCAAGAGTAATTCCTTTTAAAGGATCTTGGATAGAATTCGCAACAGATATCAATAGCGTTATGTATGCTTATATTGATAGAAAGAAAAAGTTACCAGTTACTACTTTATTTAGAGCTATTGGATTTGAAAGAGATAAAGATATCTTAGAAATTTTCGACTTAGCTGAAGAAATTAAAGTATCAAAGACAGGTATAAAGAAATATATTGGAAGAAGACTTGCTGCACGTGTTTTGAATACATGGCATGAAGATTTCGTAGATGAAGATACAGGTGAAGTTGTATCAATTGAACGTAATGAAATTATTTTAGATCGTGATACAATATTAGATAAAGATAATGTAGAGGAAATTATTGATGCTGATGTAAAATTAATTCTTTTACATAAAGAAGATAATAATGCAGCTGATTACACGATTATTCATAATACGCTACAAAAAGACCCTACAAATTCTGAAAAAGAAGCTGTAGAGCATATATATCGTCAACTGCGTAATGCAGAACCGCCTGATGAAGAAACTGCTCGCGGTATTATAGATAAATTATTCTTCTCTGATCAACGTTATAACTTAGGTGAAGTTGGTCGTTATAGAATGAATAAAAAATTACAGTTAGATATCCCAATGGAAAAGCAAGTCTTGACTAAGGAGGATATTATAACTATTGTTAAATATTTGATTGAATTAATTAACTCTAAAGCTGAGATTGATGATATTGATCACTTATCAAATCGTCGTGTAAGAACAGTTGGTGAACAATTGTCTTCACAATTTGGGGTTGGTTTAGCTCGTATGGCAAGAACAATCCGAGAAAGAATGAACGTTAGAGATAACGAGGTGTTTACACCAATTGACTTGATTAATGCAAAAACATTATCATCTGTTATTAACTCTTTCTTTGGAACAAATCAGTTATCTCAGTTTATGGATCAAACAAATCCATTAGCAGAGATTACTCACAAACGTCGTTTATCTGCACTTGGACCTGGAGGTTTATCTAGAGAAAGAGCTGGTTTTGAGGTTCGAGATGTTCATTATACACATTACGGTCGTTTATGTCCAATTGAAACTCCAGAGGGACCAAATATTGGTTTGATTTCCTCTTTAGGGGTTTATGCAAAAGTAAATGGAATGGGATTCATCGAAACACCTTATCGTAAAGTTACAGATGGTGTTATAGATATTCATAGTGAGCCAATTTATTTAAGTGCAGAAGAGGAAGAAGGCAAATTGATCTCTCAAGCTAATATTGAGATTGACGAGAATGGAAAAATTCTTCCTGATAATGTAATTGCGAGAGAAGAGGGCGATTTCCCTGTAGTTGAGCCAAGTAAAATTGATTATGCCGATGTGGCACCAAATCAAATTGCTTCAATTTCAGCATCTTTAATTCCTTTCTTAGAACATGATGATGCGAACCGTGCGTTGATGGGATCAAACATGATGCGTCAAGCAGTTCCATTATTAAGACCAGAAGCTCCAATCGTAGGAACTGGATTAGAAAGACAAGTAGCATCAGATTCAAGAGTATTGATAAATGCTGAAGGAGATGGAGTTGTGGCTTATGTAGATTCTAATAAAATTACAATAAAATACGATAGAACTGAAGATGAAAGATTAGTGAGTTTTGATGATGACGACAAGACTTATCAATTAATTAAATTTAGAAAGACAAACCAAAGCACTTGTATTAATCTAAAACCTATCGTAAGAAAAGGTGATAGAGTAACTAAAGGTCAAGTTCTTTGTGAAGGATACGCAACTCAAAATGGAGAATTAGCAATCGGTAGAAACTTGAAAGTGGCCTTCATGCCATGGAAAGGATATAACTTCGAGGATGCAATTGTAATCTCTGAAAAAGTTGTGCGCGATGATATTTTTACATCTATCCATATTGATGATTATTCGTTAGAAGTTAGAGATACAAAATTAGGTAATGAAGAATTAACTAATGATATTCCTAATGTTTCTGAAGAAGCAACTAAAGATTTAGATGAAAACGGAATGATTAGAATTGGTGCAGAGGTTAAACCTGGCGATATTCTTATTGGTAAAATTACTCCAAAAGGAGAATCAGATCCAACTCCGGAAGAAAAATTATTACGTGCTATCTTTGGTGATAAAGCGGGAGATGTTAAAGATGCTTCTTTAAAGGCTTCTCCATCATTACATGGTGTTGTTTTAGATAAGAAATTATTTGCTAAAGCAGTAAAAGATAAGCGTAAGCGTTCAAAAGATAAAGAAGATATCGATAAATTAGACATTGAGTTTGAAGTGAAATTCAATGAGTTAAAAGATAAATTAATTGAGAAATTATTCTTAATCATTGATGGTAAAACATCTCAAGGTGTTATGAATGATTTAGGTGAAGAGGTCTTACCGAAAGGGAAAAAATTCACTAAAAAGATGTTACAATCTGTAGATGATTTTGCACACTTAACAAAAGGGCAATGGACTACAGATGAGGCAACTAATAAATTAGTAAATGACCTTGTTCATAATTATAAGATTAAATTAAATGACTTACAAGGATGGTTAAGAAGAGAAAAATTCACCATCACTGTAGGTGATGAACTTCCATCTGGAATTTTAAAATTAGCTAAAGTTTATATCGCTAAGAAACGTAAACTTAAAGTGGGTGATAAAATGGCAGGTCGTCACGGTAACAAAGGTATTGTGGCAAGAATTGTTCGTCATGAAGATATGCCATTCTTAGAAGATGGAACTCCAGTAGATATCGTGTTGAATCCACTTGGTGTACCTTCTCGTATGAATATTGGTCAGATTTATGAAACAGTATTAGGATGGGCAGGAATGAATTTAGGTAGAAAGTTTGCTACACCAATTTTTGATGGAGCAACTTTAGATCAAATCAATGAATTAACAGACGAAGCTGGAGTACCAAGATTTGGTCATACGCATTTATATGACGGTGGAACAGGAGAAAGATTCCATCAAGCAGCAACGGTAGGTGTGATCTATATGTTGAAACTTGGGCACATGGTTGATGATAAAATGCATGCTCGTTCTATAGGTCCTTACTCTTTAATTACACAACAACCATTAGGAGGTAAGGCTCAGTTTGGTGGTCAACGTTTTGGAGAGATGGAGGTTTGGGCTCTAGAAGCTTATGGTGCATCTAGTACTTTAAGAGAAATCTTAACAGTGAAATCGGATGACGTAATTGGAAGAGCTAAAACTTACGAAGCTATCGTAAAAGGAGAGACAATGCCAGAGCCAGGATTACCAGAATCGTTCAATGTATTAATGCATGAGCTTAAAGGTCTTGGTTTAGACATCAGATTAGAAGAATAAATAAACAGTAACAGTCTCAGTCGCAGTAATCAGTTTTGCGACTGAAAACTGGGACTGAAAGCTGTATAACTGTACAAAAGTTTTTTACAAAAATCGAGAGGAATCATATCATGACAAGATTAAAAGATAAAAACACCGTTAAAAGATTTAACAGAATTACGATAGGATTGGCATCTCCAGAGTCAATTCTGGCAGAGTCAAGAGGAGAGGTTTTAAAACCTGAAACTATCAACTATCGTACACACAAACCAGAAAGAGATGGTCTTTTCTGTGAGCGTATTTTCGGTCCAGTTAAAGATTATGAATGTGCTTGTGGAAAGTATAAAAGAATACGTTACAAAGGTATTGTTTGTGATCGATGTGGTGTTGAAGTAACAGAGAAAAAAGTACGTAGAGATAGAGTAGGACACATAAATCTTGTTGTTCCTATCGCTCATATATGGTATTTCCGTTCGTTACCAAATAAAATTGGTTACATTTTAGGGTTGCCGTCTAAGAAATTAGATATGATTATTTACTACGAAAGATATGTAGTAATTCAACCAGGTATAGCACAAGGTTTAGAAGGAGAAACACTTAATAAATTAGATTTCTTAACTGAAGAAGAGTATTTAAATATATTAGATACACTTCCTATGGAAAATCAATATTTAGATGATAATGACCCTAATAAATTTATCGCTAAAATGGGAGCTGAATGTATTATGGATTTATTATCTAGAATAGATTTAGATTCATTGTCATTCCAGTTACGTCATGCTGCTAATACAGAAACTTCAAAACAACGTAAAACAGAAGCTTTAAAACGCTTAAATGTTGTTGAATCTTTCCGCGAGGCTAACAATAACAGAGAAAATCTTCCTGAATGGATGATTTTAAAAGTAATTCCAGTTATTCCACCAGAATTACGTCCATTAGTTCCACTAGATGGAGGTCGTTTTGCAACATCAGATTTAAATGATTTATACAGAAGAGTAATCATTCGTAACAATCGTTTAAAAAGATTAATGGAAATTAAAGCTCCAGAAGTAATCTTACGTAATGAAAAACGTATGCTTCAAGAAGCAGTAGATTCATTATTTGATAACACAAGAAAAGCTTCTGCTGTTAAAACAGAATCAAACAGACCATTAAAATCGTTATCAGATTCATTAAAAGGAAAACAAGGACGTTTCCGTCAAAACTTATTAGGTAAACGTGTAGATTATTCTGCTCGTTCGGTAATTGTTGTTGGGCCTGAAATGAAATTATTCGAATGTGGTTTGCCAAAAGATATGGCTGCTGAACTATATAAACCATTCGTTATTCGTAAGTTAATCGAAAGAGGGATTGTTAAAACAGTTAAGTCGGCTAAGAAAATCATAGACAAAAAAGAACCAGTAGTATGGGATATTCTTGAAAATGTAATTAAAGGACATCCAGTATTATTGAATCGTGCTCCTACGCTTCATAGATTAGGAATTCAAGCGTTTCAGCCTAAGTTAATTGAGGGTAAAGCAATCCAATTACACCCATTAGTATGTACGGCCTTCAATGCCGATTTCGATGGTGACCAGATGGCTGTTCATTTACCTTTAGGACCAGAAGCTATTCTTGAAGCACAATTGTTGATGTTAGCGTCACATAATATCCTTAACCCTGCTAATGGTGCTCCGATTACTGTACCTTCTCAGGATATGGTTTTGGGTCTATATTATATGACCAAAGAACGTTTGTCTACTCCAGAAAAGAAAATTTTAGGAGAAGGATTGACTTTCTACTCTTCTGAAGAAGTGAATATCGCAATTAATGAAGGTAGAGTTGAGTTAAATGCTCGTATTAGAGTTAGAGCTAAAGATTTTAATGAAGAAGGAGAGTTAGTAACAAAAATTATCCAAACTACTGCGGGTAGAGTATTATTTAATGAAGTGGTTCCAGAAGCAGCAGGATTTATTAATGAGGTTTTAACTAAAAAATCACTTCGTGATATTATTGGTAGAATCTTAGGTGTAACTGATGTTCCAACAACAGCTGCTTTCTTAGATGATATGAAGAATATGGGATATAAATTTGCCTTCCAAGGTGGATTATCTTTCTCATTAGGTGATATTAGAATTCCAGATCAAAAAGAGAAGTTAATTGCTGATGCTCGTGTTCAAGTTGATGCAATATCATTGAATTATAACATGGGTCTTATTACTAATAATGAGCGTTATAATCAGGTTATTGATATCTGGACTTCTGCAAATGCTGAATTAACAGAGTTAGCAATGAAAAATATTAGAGAAGATCAACAAGGATTTAACTCTGTATTTATGATGCTTGATTCTGGAGCAAGGGGATCTAAAGAGCAAATTCGTCAGTTAACAGGAATGCGTGGTTTGATGGCTAAGCCTAAAAAATCGACTGCAGGTGGTGGAGAAATTATTGAAAACCCGATTCTTTCTAACTTTAAGGAAGGTCTTTCAATCTTAGAATATTTTATCTCTACGCACGGTGCTCGTAAAGGTCTTGCCGATACCGCTCTTAAAACTGCCGATGCAGGTTACTTAACAAGAAGGTTACATGATGTATCGCAAGATGTTATTGTAAACTCTGTTGACTGTGGAACATTGAGAGGAATTGAGGTTACAGCATTAAAGAAAAATGAAGAAATCGTTGAGTCTTTAGGAGAAAGAATTCTTGGTCGTGTAACGCTTCAAGATATTATTGATCCATTAACTTCTGATGTTATAGTGCATGCAGGAGAACAAATTACTGAAGCATTAGTTAAGAAGATAGACGCATCTCCTATTGAAAAAGTTGAAGTTCGTTCACCGTTAACATGTGAGGCAACTCAAGGTATTTGTGCAAAATGTTACGGAAGAAACTTGGCAACTGGTAAAATGACTCAAAAAGGAGAGGCTGTTGGTGTAATTGCTGCACAGTCGATTGGAGAGCCAGGTACACAGTTAACACTTCGTACTTTCCACGTTGGGGGGGTTGCAGGAGGACTATCTGAAGAATCTAGTATCATTACTAAATTCAAAGGACGTTTAGAAGTTGAAGATTTAAAAACTGTTAAAGGAGAAGATGCAGACGGAAATGCTGTCGATATTGTAATTTCTCGTTCTACAGAATTAAAATTAATTGACGAAAAAACAGGTATTGTTCTAAATACACATAACATTCCTTATGGTTCTACAATATATGTAAAAGATGGAGAAGTAGTAGATAGAGGAGCTTTAATCTGTAAATGGGATCCATATAATGGAGTAATTATTTCTGAATTTACAGGTAAAGTAGAATATGAAGATATTAAGCAGGGTGAAACTTTCTTAGTAGAAATTGATGAGCAAACAGGTTTCCAAGAAAAAGTAATTTCTGAAGCACGTAATAAAAAATTAATTCCAACTTTACACATTTATGGAAAAGACGGTGAATTAATACGTTCATATAACTTACCAGTAGGATCTCACCTTATGGTAGATGATGGAGAGAAAATTAAAGCAGGAAAAATTCTTGTAAAAATTCCTCGTCGTTCATCTAAAGCGGGTGATATTACAGGAGGTTTACCTAGAATTACAGAGTTGTTAGAGGCTCGTAATCCTTCAAACCCAGCTGTTGTGTCGGAGATTGATGGAGTTGTAACATTTGGAAAAATTAAAAGAGGTAACCGTGAGTTAGCTATTGAATCTAAATTTGGAGAAGTAAAGAAATATTTAGTTAAACTTTCAAATCAAATATTAGTTCAAGAAAATGACTACGTGAAAGCAGGTACGCCTCTTTCTGATGGAGCAATTACACCAGAAGATATATTAAGAATTAAAGGGCCATCTGCTGTACAACAGTACTTGGTAAATGAAATTCAGGAAGTATATCGTCTTCAAGGGGTGAAAATTAATGATAAGCACTTTGAAGTAGTAATTCGTCAAATGATGCGTAAAGTAAGAATTGTTGATCCAGGAGATACTTTATTCTTAGAAGATCAATTGGTTCATACAAGAGACTTTATCGTTGAAAATGATAAGCTGTATGGAATGAAAGTAGTGGAATCTGCTGGAGATTCTGTTAATATTAAAGAGGGACAAATAATTACTCCACGTCAATTACGTGATGAAAATTCATTGTTAAAACGTGAAGATAAGAATTTAGTTGAAGCAAGAGACATTGTTACTGCTACTGCTACACCAATCCTTCAAGGTATTACTAGAGCTTCGCTACAAACGAAATCATTTATTTCTGCGGCATCGTTCCAGGAAACAACTAAAGTATTAAATGAGGCTGCAGTTGCAGGTAAAATAGATACTTTAGAAGGTCTAAAAGAAAATGTTATTGTAGGACATAGAATTCCAGCTGGTACTGGTATGAGAGAGTACGATAATACAATAGTAGGATCTAAAGATGAATACAATGAGTTAATGGCTGCTAAAGAAGAATTTAATTATTAGTGGTTGATACTTTTTAAAAATAACCTAAAAACCTAACAGATTTATTCTGTTAGGTTTTTTTTAAATTAAAAAATATGGATAATAACAACAGTAACCAACAAGGACAAATTAATATTGAATTAGATGAGAAAACGGCAGAAGGAATCTATTCTAATTTAGCAATTATTAATCATTCTAACAGTGAATTTGTTTTAGATTTTATTGCTATTATGCCAGGTGTGCCTAAAGCAAAAGTGAAGTCGAGAATTGTTTTGACACCGCAGCATGCGAAAAGATTATTAAAAGCTTTAGCTGAAAATATTCAAAGGTTTGAAGCAGCACATGGAAAAATTGAAGAAGGGGAACAGCCACATATTCCTCTTAATTTTGGACCAACTGGTCAAGCTTAAAATGTAAAATCTCATTGAAAAATGAGATTTTTTTTCTTTTAGTCGAGTTATTTTGTTATTTATCGAATAAAAACCAAAGTATTCTGATTGTTATTTGTTTTTATTTAAATTGCATTGCTATTAAAAAATTTTCACTCTAAAATGTGTAGTTAAATAAAATGCTATTAGCCTTTTTTGTGTTTCTTCTTAGTAGATAAAACTATTAAGATTTATTTTTTAATATGCTTATTCTCGTAAAAAACAATTTGAATAAGTTTTTTTTGAGTTATTAGTATCTAATATTAAATGCATATTGTAAATTTACAGTATGCATTTTTTTTATTATGATTAGACAAATTAAAATATCCGAATTATCAATAATTCAAGATTTAGCCAAAACAATTTGGCCTGTAGCCTACAAAGCAATTTTATCTAAGGAACAACTTGATTACATGTTGAATCGTTTCTACTCTTTAGAAGCTTTGAAAGAACAGTTGGAAATAAAAAAACATAGCTTCTATATTGTTGAAGATGAAAACAAGAAACCACTAGGTTTTGTTTCATACGAATTAGATTGCGAACCACAGAAAACTAAAATTCATAAAATTTATGTATTGCCTGAAACGCAAGGAACTGGAATAGGAAAAAAACTATTTCAATTAGTGAAAAATCAGGCAAAAATAGCTAATCAAAGCGCTATTTTTCTTAACGTAAATAAGTATAATAATGCAAAAGAATTTTATCAAAAACTTAATTTCTCAATTGTTAGAGAAGAAGTGATTGATATTGGAAATGATTATGTTATGGACGATTACGTTATGGAAGTGTCTCTTTAAATAATTTTTATTTTTTTAGGAGTTTTTATAACCTACAAATGAAAATGTAATACAGAATTCCGAAAAAAATGAAAGTTAACAGTATAGGTATAATAATATTAAACAGGCGTTGTCTTCTATATTTTTTTCTAATTTGAGCTAATAATTCTGGTGTAGCCTTAATGTGATCTTCAGTTGGAACATCTTTAGCACCAACATAATCTCTCCAATCAGTTGGTTTGCGTTCCGTTCTGCGTTGTACTTTATTATTCTTCATCACCGAAGCAGGTGATCCATAATATCCTCCCATATTGTTAGGTTTAGTCGTTGTTATTAAAAAAAATATTTTGAAAAATAATGATTAAATATTGAGAAAATTATAACAATGGCGATTAAAAAAATAGTGGTTTTAATTATTTTTTTTCTAAGATATAATTTGTTCTCCGCTTGTAATTTTTCCCTTATTTCAGCTAGCATTTCTGGTGTTGCTGTATTATGATCAATAAATTCAGATTGACCATTAGTGGTAGTGTTTATAAACTTTTCTAGTCTTGACGACTTGTTTCTTTTGTTGTTTTTTAAGCTAGAATTTGCGCTCATCATAAAACCTTCACCTGCCATAACTGTAAATTTTCTTTACTTTTCTTTTGAAGTAAAATTTTTAAAAAAAAGTGTTTGTTTATAGTTGTACGTAAGAAATCTTGAAAAAGTTACAAAAAAGGCACATTTTATTCATTTATAATCATTTTATTATCAGAAATAATCTGCGTAAATTTGCATTCTCAATTTTTTGACAACGATTTCATTGATTGAGATAGAATATGGAAAACAAGAAAAAAGTAGCCTTTTATACTTTAGGCTGTAAATTGAATTTCTCTGAAACTTCTACAATTGCTAGAAATTTTCAAGACGAAGGGTTTGAACGTGTCGATTTTGAAGAAGTAGCAGACATGTATGTAATTAATACTTGTTCAGTAACCGAAAATGCCGACAAGCAATTCAAACAAATTGTAAAAAAAGCAATGAAGCTAAACGATAAAGCTTTTGTTGCGGCAGTTGGGTGCTATGCACAATTGAAACCAGAAGAATTGGCGGCTGTAGATGGAGTTGATTTGGTTTTAGGAGCTACTGAAAAATTTAAAATTACCGATTATATTAATGATTTGGCAAAAAATGACATGGGAGAGGTGCATTCTTGTGAAATTGAAGATGCCGATTTCTATGTGGGTAGTTATTCTATTGGAGACCGAACTCGCGCATTTTTGAAAGTGCAAGACGGTTGTGATTATAAATGTACCTATTGCACGATTCCATTAGCTAGAGGAATTTCTAGAAGTGATACTATGGAAGGGGTTTTAAAAAATGCAAAAGAAATTTCGGAGAGAGGTATTAAAGAAATTGTATTAACAGGAGTAAATATTGGAGATTATGGTAAAGGTGAATTTGGAAATAAAAAACACGAACACACCTTTCTAGACTTAGTTACAGAATTAGATAAAGTAGAAGGCATCGAACGTTTGCGTATCTCTTCTATAGAACCAAATTTATTAAAAAATGAGACTATAGATTTGGTTTCGAAATCTAGAGCATTTGTGCCTCATTTTCATATTCCATTGCAAAGTGGTAGCAACGATATTTTGAAGAAAATGAAACGACGCTATATGAAAGAACTTTATGTGGATAGAGTTACTAAAATTAGAGAAGTAATGCCACATGCTTGTATTGGTGTTGATGTAATTGTTGGTTTTCCTGGAGAAACAGACGAACATTTCCTAGAAACGTATAATTTCCTAAATGAGTTAGACATATCCTATTTGCATGTTTTTACCTATTCGGAAAGAGATAATACAGAAGCGGCAGAAATGGACGGAATTGTGCCTTCAAATGTGCGCTCTAAGCGAAGTAAAATGCTTAGAGGACTTTCGGTTAAGAAAAGAAGAGCGTTTTATGAAAACCAAATTGGAACTAAGAGAACGGTTTTGTTTGAAAGTGAAAACAAAGAAGGATACATTCATGGTTTTACCGAAAATTATGTGAAAGTAAAAACACCTTGGAATCCAGAATTTGTAAATACGCTACATGATGTTCAATTAACAAAAATTGATGAAGACGGAATGGTGCGTTTTGACTTTTTAGAGGTAACAGCTTAAAAAAAGATTATCAATAAAAAAATCCCTATGAATAAATACATTTTCAGAGGGATTTTTATTATTAATATTTATCTCAGTAAATATTAATTCACTGTTTCGGCCAGTCTAATAAATTCTGATCTATAACCATCTTGATCGTTAGCCAAACCAGATTTAGCTAGTTTTATTATTGCGTTAGTGGAAGAATTGCTAATCAATTTAGATTCTCTCAACTTTAATCCGAACCAAGCAACAGCAGTACAAAATTTGAAATCGGCAGAGCTAATGTCTAATGGGATTGATTTGTTTTCAACAGTTTTTACCATCTCGATACTCTTTTCTCCATCAGGTTTTTTATATCTAAATTTTATCGTTGCCAATTCATTCGCATAATTGGTTACTTCACTATTTGTTTTTGTATATTTTAAATTTGAAGCAACATAGTTACTTTCAATACCAGTTGGGATAATTTCATACAGAGCAGTTACAGCATGATTACTCCCTAATTCTCCCGCATCTATAGCATCATTTTTAAAATCTTCGGCTTTTAATTTTCTGTTTTCATAACCAATTAATCGATAAGCTTGAACATGTTTTGGATTAAATTCTACTTGAATTTTAACATCTTTTGCAATAGCAAACATGGAACCTTTGAATTCTTTGCCTAAAAAACGATTCGCTTCTTGAATATTGTCAATATAGGCATAATTTCCATTTCCTTTATTGGCTAAAATCTCCATTTTACTGTCTTTATAATTTCCCATGCCAAAACCTAAAACAGTTAAATAAACACCCGATTTTCTTTTCTCTTCAATTAAATCTTCCATTTCAGAATCGGAAGAAATTCCAACATTAAAATCGCCATCAGTTGCCAAAATGATGCGATTGTTTCCCTCTTTTATAAAGTTTTGTTCTGCTAATTTATAGGCTAATATAATTCCTTCTCCACCAGAGGTGCTTCCTCCTGCATTTAAATCATCAAAAGCATCCATGATTTTTTCTTTTTCATTTCCTGATGTCGGTTCTAGAACAACTCCTGCCGAACCAGCATAGACTACTATTGAAACTTTGTCTTTTTCACGAAGCTCTTTAACCAATATCTTCATCGATTCTTTTAAAAGAGGAAGTTTGTTAGCTTCGTTCATTGATCCAGAAACATCGATTAGGAACACAAAATTAGAATGCGGTAAATTGGTCATCGGAATATCTTTTCCTTGTAGTCCAATTTTTAATAATTTATGATTTTCATTCCACGGACTTTGGCTATATTCTGTGTTAATTGAAAAAGGATGAGCGTCTTTAGGTTGTGGATAGGAATATTTGAAAAAGTTCATCATTTCTTCCACTCTAACAGCATCTTTAGGGACTTTTTGACCCTCATTAATAAAACGTCTAATGTTAGTATAGGAAGCATTATCTACATCAATTGAGAAAGTGGAAAGCGGACTTTTATTTGGCGATTCAAATGGATTTTCTTCTAGTTCGGCATAACTTTCTGTGTTTGTTTCTGAAATTGTTTGCTCTTCTTCAAGAATCATGGGTTCATAGTTTTCTAGAGCTTCTACAGCTGCTTCAATGTTGTAATTCTTAGACTCAGAGTTGTTTTTGCAATTTGTTAGCAATAGAACTAGAAAGAGGTTGAGGATAAAATGATGTTTTTTCATGGAATAATTTTAAAATGGTTATTGAATTTTTTAGCGATTTAGCAGCTGTATTGCGATTTATAGGTTATATAAATTATCAAATAGCTACGCTCAATTTTAATGCCAATAACATTGTTAGTAGGAGGGTAACATTCTTTTTTAGAAAAATTTAACTAAAAAGTAAAATTATTATTTAAGAAAAGACATAAAAAAAGTCCACTAAAAGATTTAGCAGACTTTTTAATGTGTTCATGAAAAAACTTCCTTAATCACCTATTTTTTGTTTTATAACTTCCTGAAAATTTTCAACCGCACTAAGCCTTGTTTCTAGTTGATCAATTAATTTCATAAAAGGCTTGAATTCTTTTTCTTGAATTTCGATTTTTTGTTTTAAAGCTAGAATAATTTCATCTTTTAAAGCTACTGTTTCTTTCAAAGAAGCATAGTTTTCTGTTAATTTAATACTGGCTTCAGATTTATAGGCTTCACGAGAATCGCTTAGGTCTCTATTTTTTGCACTGCTAGCACGTAAATAGCTATCATCACCAGTAAGAAGCCAATGAATATTAATATCCTCAAATCTTTTAGAAATATCCAACAAAATTTCTACAGAAGGTTTGTTTTTATCGTCCTTTAAACGGTTCAATTTACTCGAACTTTCATATTTTAAGCCATTCAATGCAAAATCATTGATGTTTTTAAATCCTTGAGATTCAACAATATGTAATAATCTTTTGAAAAAAGTTTGCATTTTTATAAAAATAGGGTTGTATAATCAAAACTTGTTTGTATATTAGCTACATCAAAACGAATCAAAAGCAACTTGAAAGCGAATTGATATTAAAAGCGAATATAGTAAAAAAAAAACTATAGGAGTAAGACTATAGGATGAAAATATTTGTAAGACATAATCAATTTGATTAAAGTGATGTTTACTAAAGAGTTGTGAATTAAAAAAGAGGATTGTAATGCTCTTATTCGTTATCAAATAAACAAATAAATAAAACAAAATTAATGACAGCAACAATTCAAAAAATCCCCATTTAAGAGTTAGAACGTTTTTGAAAAAGATTCGTTTATTGAAACATGTTTGCAGGAATTAGTATAAGCAAGCAATTTAAATGAGCAAACAATTTAAATTTAATAATATAGAAAAAAATAAAAAATCAAAATTCGTTTGTGCATTATTTGTTTCTAAACATCAATCGCATCAAAAACCGTACTTTAATCCACTTCCGAAATTCAGTTCATATGTGTAAAAAAGCATTTGGTCGACTATTTACAGGGAATCATTGTGAAAGTGAAAAATATATGAAAAAAATAGAGTAAGTTAGTGTAATTAAAGCTTTATACATTTGTTCATAGTAGTTGAGCTATTCTATAAAAGAGTGGAAAATAGTAGTATAGCTTGAATTACTTTTATTAACACTTAATATTAATATTACTATGTATTCAACTCACGAAATTGGCAAAATATTAGATAGAGCATCAAGTATTGATGACTTTTTATCCATTCAAATTGAAATATTAGAAAATGTTGAAGGCTATTTGAAACAGTTCACCTCAGATTATTTTAATTTTATTGGTGAATTTTGTATGAAAGCTGTTCCTGCATTAATAAAAGAAGTTGTAAATCAAATGGATAAATTGGCTTCGTTTCACTTCATGACGATGCTTTTCTTTGATTTTGAAAAGTTTTATAAAAATGGAGGAGCTATATATTTTAAAAATAGTGTTGCAACAATTGAAGAAAAACTTAAAAAAACTGTGAAAACAGGTGAATAAGTTGTGTTTTTTGTTTGGTTATTAATTAATGAATTCTAGAGTGTTTGGTTTTGCTTTTTATAAAAATATAAACGATAAAAAGTGAGTTATGATTAAGCCATTAGAAAAAGAAATAATCGTTAAATACTTAGGAAAACAACCTAGTAAGAAGATTATCCCAATTTTAAACAAAAAAAGAATCTTAAATGCAAGAGGGAGATCGTTTTCACCAAAATCTATTCAAGATATTATTAATGGTAAAACCGAAAACCTTAGAGTAGAAACTCAAATTATTAAAATTGTTGAAGCTGCTAGAAGAAAAGAGAAAAGAATGGAAACATTAAAAAATCATGTCTTTAGCTAATTTTAATGTATTGGAGATTCATTGCTATTAACCCAAAAATATCTCATAATTTCTAATTTTATTTGGTTTTTTTAGAAATTAGACAATACTTCGTTTTCTTGTGAGGCAAATTCAGAAGTAACAAGATTTTTTGAAAAATACTTTAAATAAAAACCTCAATTCATATTAATATAATTGAGGTTTTTTATTTTGTAGTAAAAATTATATGTTTTTATGATTTTTAAATTTGATATTTCTCAACAAGACGCACTTTTCCTATAAAGTATTTTTTTGAATACTTTACGCTGCTAGTTGTGTTTGATTTTTGTAAATTCTTCTTCCTATTTCTTTAGCATTAGCTGTATGTATTCCGAAAAAAATCCAAAGCATTTCACTTTTCTTGGTTCTAGCTTTTATCTTTCGTAAATTATAGTGCTCTTTTTCTTTGCCAAAACTACCTTCTAATCGAGTAGCTCTTTCTTTTTTAATTTCTGAGGCTAGCTTCTTTCTATGCTCTTCGTGTTTTCCAGCTTTTCCTTTTCTAACAAAGTCTGTTTGTATGTTATTTGTGGACGAAAAAGTTCTGTTTTTATTTGTGGCATAAATAGCATCAGCTCCAGTAATTCTTACTTTAGTTTTAGTTAGATTTTGTGCGCAAAATATACTGTTTTGAAATCGAGTTCCTTCGTTAAAGGCACGGTATTCTATATGTTCTATAAAATTGATTCCATCAATTTGAATTTTATTTACTTTTGCTCCAAATTCTACTTGTTTTACTTCTTTACCACGCACAATTGGGCGAATATAACTTTTATTTATGCTAACAATTCTATCGGGAACGCTTTTTCCTGTTGCAAAAATTTTTGATTGTTGTTGGTAAATAAGACGGATTATTCTGCGTTGTTTGCTGTATTTTGTGGTTGGCTCAAAGGAATATTGATTTTCAATTTTACTCAATTCTCCATTAAGTTTATATAATAATTTCAGAAGACCACGAGTCATTTTTGTTCGTTGCTTTGCTGTTTTTTTTCTTTTTCTAGAATACTCATTGTAGCGTTTACACCAATCAATATATTTGGTTCTTGGAAGTTTTATTTTTAAAATGCCACATAATGATTTCATTTGATTATAATTCCACACAATACATTCCCAAAGTAGTTTCTCATTGGTAGGAAAACGCAACTCACTCTCATAACAAGTGGCATCTATCAAGACTTTGTCTAAATCATTCATATAAGGTAGCCAGCTTTTAGCTAATGTTTCTTGAACTTTTCGAACATCTAATTTTTTGGCTAATTCCATTCTTATTTGGCTAACTATTTTAAAATTTGTAAGCGGGGAATCTAGAGGTAATACAATATCACAAAAGTATTGCATGTAAACATTTCCGTTTAACAACTCGATTAGTTTAGCATCAGAACAACCATAATAGTTTTTTAGCATCATCAAGGCAATCTTACCTTTAGTACTAAAAATGCAATCTGGACCTTTTTTGCACGCTTTCAATTTAAAACTTTGAGAAAGTTCTGAAAAAGGTGTAGCTAGATGAATTTTACCTAAATCAGACTTTAGAAATTGCTCATAAAAAACATTAAAATCTTCATTGATAATATTTAAAGGCAATTTGTGCTGAAATTCACTTATTCGTATTATTTTTGACATACATATTTAAAAGAAAACCCCGTTTTTGACTCTTTTTGAGCATTCTCGGGGTTTGTTTCTTCTAAAATACAAATTAAATAACTGATAAGCAAGTATTTATTTAATTGTGAATGTGCCTTGTGAAACGAGGTATTGTTTTTTTTAGTCACAGTTTTATGTTTCAATTATTTTTCAAGAATATGCCTATAGGTCCAAGCTTTCATTGCTTTTAAAAGAGGTGCTAAAGATTTTCCTTTTTCAGTTAAACGATATTCAACTTTGGGCGGGATTACAGGGTAAGATTTTCTAGTAATTACGCCTAATTGTTCCAAATCTTTCAGTTGATTTGATAACATTTTCTGGCTAATTCCTTTTATTGTTTTGTCTAACTCGTTAAAACGCATCACTTCATGATCTAATAATAGCCAAACAATAACAGGCTTCCATTTACCACCAATTTTTTCCATAAAAATTGTAATGGGGCATTCTTCTGCATTGATGTATTTTTCTTTAATTTTTTTTATGTCAATTTCCATAAGAATTATAATATTCCGAATTAAAAGTCAGTTACTTACCTTTTGGTAAGTACTTGTTTCAAAGTTAGTAATAATCTAGTTTTGTTCAAAAATAAATATAAAATGAATAAAATAATTGTCATTACAGGAGGAACAAGCGGAATCGGATTGGCTTGTGCAAAATATTTAATTTCGAAAAACTATCAAGTAATTATTACTGGTAGAAATCGAGAAAATTTGCAAAAGGCACTAAATGAGCTGGGCGAAAAAGCAGCCGGATATATTTCGGATACAAGTATTTTAAGCGATATTGATATCTTGGTGAATCAGATTAGAGAAAAACATGGCACAATTGACGGTTTGTTTGTAAATGCAGGAATATTTAAATCGATTTCATTTGAAGATACTAATGAGGTATTGTTTGATGAAACCATGAATAGTAATTTTAAAGGTGCTTTCTTTACAGTGCAAAAGTTTATTCCGTTGCTTAAAAATCCTTCAAGTGTTGTTTTGAATACCTCTATAGCTGTTTTTAAAGCTTTTCCCAACGCAAGTATCTATTCGGCAAGCAAAGCTGCATTAGAAGCAATTGCAAAGGTGTTAAACCTTGAATTAGCTCAGAAAGGAATTCGGGTAAATGTCGTTAGTCCTGGAGTAACACATACGCCTATTCAGAAGAAATCGGGAATGACAGACGAAGCTATTGATGGATTATTACAACATTTTTCAGAAACATCTCCGATAGGTAGAGTAGTGCTGCCTGAAGATATTGCACCAGTAGTGGAATTTTTAGTTTCTGATAATTCTTTAGTGCTACGAAATGAAAAAATTGTAGTTGATGGAGGATCTACCTTGTAGGGTTTAGAAGTAAACTCTTCTTTGAAATTTTAAAAGAAGGGTTTGCTTTTATGAGATTTATTCTCTTTTATTATAGCCATACGTTCTTCTTTTGGGATTCATTGTCAAATAAAAGATTTGGTTTCTCTTGTAACCACAATTTAAAATCTCGTTTTCTATTTGATCTAAAAAAGCTTTTGGTGTGTTTTTATCGGTATGTAATAATACTTTTAATTTTTTGTCATAATGACTTCCATAGTCTAGAAAGCTTCTTATATCTTTCAAATTGCTGATGCGTTCGTTTAATTGTATATAATAATCTCTAATATTGTTTTCTTTATAAGAGTTTAGAGTGTCTTTTTTTAATTTTCCAATATAAATATGAATGTTATAGCTATGGTTGTAATCTTTATAATCATAATCAAATTCAGTAGTGTTAGTTTCAAAAGGATGAATGTTTACTAAAAGTCCCGCTGAAAAATCGGAAATAAATGTTTGTTCGTTATCTTCTTGTTTAATCCAATAGACGGAATCATTTACGATAAGTTTGTTGTTTTTTATTGAAAAATCATTAGTAAAAATAATTTACATCAATTGCAATTTCGTCTTTTTGTATCTCGACACCTCTTTTTATTGGATAACCTGCTCCATGAGTTTCTATGTCAATTGAATAGGAGCTATCAGTAATTTTATGGCAACTTATATAGTCTGGATTACCAACTTCATATTCATGCCAATGACCAATAAGTTGTTCTTCTTTGCTTTGGCAGGAAAACAAACTAATTGTAAGTAAAAATAAAAAGCTTCTTGTTGTTATAGTTTTTTCCATCCTGTTATTGTTTTTTTATAGAAATACGTTTGGTGTAAACCCGTTCCGCAATATAAGGGTGTTTTGTAAAAATAAACATCTAAGATGGCTACTTTTGAAGTAGCATTATAGATAGGATAAGAGACATTGTATAAAAAGTTGTCCTTAAAACGAGTTTGCCATTCCTTTTTTCTCTTATCAATTTCGTTCTGCTTACGATTTTCATTTGCAAAAAAATAATCATATTCTTTGCTATCAAAAGCGACTATATTTTTTAATTTCTCAGTTTTCCAATAGGCTTTAGTAAAAACAGGAAAAGGAAGCTCTTTATGATGAGGAATTACTGGGATTTCATCAAAACTCACCATTGTATATTCGATTGAAGAACCAACTAATTGGCTGTTGTTCCAAAGAACAGGTTTGTCTTTTTGGTCTGCAATAAAAGTGTTTACCACTGAGTAAGCATTGTCTTCGGTAAAGAGATTTGATTTTTCTTTGTGTTGACAACTTAAGGAAAAATTCAGTAAAAGTAATGATAGAGCTATTTTCTTCAAGGTTTGTTTTTTATTTAAAGCATAAAAATAAGAAGATAAATGGTGTTTTCTATGAAGATTGAGTAGAAACAAAAAAACGTTAAGCGAACTTAACGTTTTTTTAGTGACCTCGACAGGATTCAAACCTGTAACCTTCTGAGCCGTAATCAGATGCGCTATTCAGTTGCGCCACGAGGCCGATTTTTTAACAAGTATAAAGATTATACCTTTGTTATTGAGGGTGCAAATATAGTTATAATTGTATTAAATGCAAATAGAAATATAAAAAAATTAGCTTAAAAAAATAAGTAGTAAATTATCTCTATGATTTTCAGTGTTTTCCAATGAGTTTTTTTGTTTTATTTTTTGAAAAAAAAATAAAACAAATATTCATTAGTGTTGCTATTGTTAGTATTTATGTAGATTCTTGTATAAGAAAGTAGAGATTAAAAAGATAAAAATCAGGTATAAAGGGAGGTTTCTTCAATTTTTTTAAAGAATTGTAATAGAAAAAAATGTAAAGAGATTTTTACGCTATAACTAATCTAATGATTTAATGGTAATATAATAACGATATGCTAAAATAGCCTTCTGCCATTTTTTAGCTTTGGTAATGTCTAATCGTTGTTTTGTAAAACTTGGTAATAACAGTTTGTTGAGTTTTGCAAGAAATTTATACATCACTTATTTTTTTGACAAATATAGATAAAAAAACATCTCGAAATTTCGAGATGTTTTTGTGTTATTCTTTTTTTTGTTTTTCAATTTCTTTTAGTCTATGCTTTTCTGCTTTTTCTTCGGCTAATTGTCTTCTCTGTTCTTCCTTCTTCATTTCTAAAATTTGTTTCCTTTTTTCAATTGCTTCTCTCTCTTTGTTTTTTCTTTCTTCAATGAATGCTTTTCTTTCCTCGATTAAGGCTTTCACTTTTTCTTTTTTTATATCGTTTTCAGGAGTGATATTCTTTTCAGATTCTTTATAACTAATAATTTTAACGATATTTCTATCATTATTGAAATAGATGTCTTTAATGAAGTTGAGGTTTTTTTGTTCGAAGAATTGGGCTTTATTAGTAATCTTTTTACCGTCTAATTCAATATCTAAATCTTCTAAATCTAAAGCAGGATAGCTAGGAATTTTTATGAGACCATTTATAATATAGATTTTTTTATCATTATCTAGGGTGATTATTGTGGATTCAGATTTTTTAACTTCTTGACTCACTTCAATGGTTTCTTGATTGTTCCATTCGGCAGCATTTTCAACTACATCTCCAGTAATATAAATAATTCCGTCTTTTTCTTCAATTTTGTTATTTCCGTCGTTGTATAGCCACCAATTTTTGTTTTTTAGAGTAGTATAGTCATATTTCTTATTGTTTATGATATATGTTTTGTCTTCCTCGAATTCTAGTTTGATATTTTTTGGTTCTACATTTGTCACTGCTTTAGATATAACATGAATTACATCTTTTTTGCCTTCAGAAATTGTTGCTTTGCCTTTAAAAAGTATTACACCATTTTTTCCTTTGTCTCCATATTTTTGTTGTGC
Organism: Flavobacterium sp. KY-23415; assembly: GCF_055384985.1. Taxonomy (NCBI): domain Bacteria; kingdom Pseudomonadati; phylum Bacteroidota; class Flavobacteriia; order Flavobacteriales; family Flavobacteriaceae; genus Flavobacterium; species Flavobacterium sp. KY-23415. The sequence continues at coordinate 2,630,897 of NZ_AP044001.1, forward strand.
TTCTTCATTAGAGTAGTGAATAATTGTTCCGTCTAGAGTTACTTTTTTTTCTTTTAAATCACTACTGCTGTATTCTTTTCCATTAATAATATATAGCTGATTAACTGGGTCGCGTTTCACAACGGTAAATTCGTAAGCTCCATTTTTTCCAATGGCTCCATATTTCTTAACAGCTTCTCTTTCGTTCAGTTCTCTAGAATTTGTTACTTCTACCGTATAATCAAATTTAATGTTTGAGCCTGTGCTTTGTTTGACATTGTTAACCACAAAGAGTACAGGGGTTTTGTCTAATTTATTTTGTTCGATTTTCCAACCGTGATAATTAACCGTATTGATTTCATTGTTGATTATGCTTGTGCTTGTTGGTGTTTTTTGGGCGTTTATATCGTTTGGTCTAATAAAGTTAACGGTTTTTTCGTTATTGTCGTTTTCATTAGCGATAATTGTAAATGGAGTGATGCCTTCATTTTCGTCTATTTCAATGACCGAATTATAAGTTTCACCTGTGCTGGCTGTTGCTTTAATGCGAACTATTTCATTTTGTTTGTTTCTTTTTATATTGTCGAACTCTAATTGAATACCAAATGTTTTTTGTAATGAGTTACTAATTTTTTGCAGTTCTTCATCGGAAGTGTTTTTATTAATTGTAATCTCTGTTTTTGTTGTGGTTCGCGTGGAAGAAATGGTGTTAGTGTTTTCTTCTGTTTCTTTTATTTGTGCAATAGTTTCGTGTTGGAAAAAGAAAATAAAAGCGACTAAAAAAGGAACTACTATGGAATATTTCCATAACTTTTTTTTCTGGGATTGATTTGTGTTTAACATAACGATTCGTTTTTTGATTAATGATTGATAAAACTGATTAGTGATTGATAATTGATTCTTATTGATGATTGCTTTTAATAATGTTTTTTGATATTGATATAAATTAGTGGTGTTTTTAGCGGTTTTTGCATCTGCAATAAACTCTAAATTTTCTAACATTGCTTTTTTATAGAGCCAAACAATAGGGTTAATCCAGAATAAAACACAAAGTATTTTGGCAATTAAAACATCAAGACTGTGTTTTTCTTTAATGTGTATTGTTTCGTGTATGAAAATGTATTTTAATTCTTCTTCGGTGAAATTGGATTTGTTATAGACAAGGTAATTGAAAAAGGAAAAAGGACTTTGGTTTTCTTTTAAAGCGATCAATTTTATTTTGTTTTCAATGCTTTTTCCCCCTTGGTTTATTATTCTAAAGAGCGAAAAGAATTCTAGAACTAACTTTAATAAAAAGTAGGAACTAATAAGAATATAGAGGATGCCGAAAAATAAACTCCAGTTAAAAGACTCTTCCATAACTTTAACGCTACTAGTTATTGGAGTATTTGTAGGAACTATTACAGAAGAATATGTTATAACAGGTTGTGGTGCAATCCAAACAATTGTTGTAAATAGTAAAGACGGAATGATGAATGCACTTGCTATTCCTAGTAATAAAAACCAGCGATTACCTTGAAAAAAAGTTTCTTTGCGAAGTAAAAAATGATAAGCTAAAAAGAAGACTATCAATATACTATTTACTTTTAACAGATAGAGAAGAAAATTTTCCATGACTATTTCTTTTTTTCGATGATGTCTAAAATTTCTCGAAGTTCCGCTGCTGATATTTTTTCTTCTTCTGCAAAAAAGGAAACTAAATTTTTGTAGGAGCTATTAAAATAATTATCAATAGCAATGTTCATGAATTTTTTTCGATACTCCTCTATGGTAACAATCGGGAAGTATTGGTGCGTTTTTCCGTAGGCGGTATAGCCAACATATTTTTTTTCCTCTAAGTTTCTTACAATTGTAGATAAAGTATTATAGTGAGGTCTATCTTCTGTAATCTCTTCAAGAATATCTTTTATGAAAGCTTTCTTTAACTTCCATAAAATTTGCATAATTTCTTCTTCTTTATTCGTGAGCTTTTGCATAACTTTTAATTTGTTATGACGAATGCATAACTATTTTTTTAGTTACACAACTATAAATATAGTTATTTAACTAGTTTTTAAGTTTTGACTTATTTTTCTGCTCATTTTTTACCATAATATAAACCCAAAAACTTAATAGTGCTCCAATTAATCCTAGTGTACCCATAAATGCCCAATTGAATTGATAACCAGTTAATGGATATTCAAAAAAATGAACACCTTTTGTTTGAATGTTTGACATTCCTGTTTTTGCAGAAAAAATATGGGCTAAGCTATAGCTCATTGTAAAAATAGCCATGTAACGACCTTGATGACCTTTCGGAGCACGACTCATAGCAAAAGAGTTTGCAAAAGGAAAAACAAGCATTTCGCCAAATGTTATAATAAACATCATTAACCATAAAATACCTTCCCATTTGTCGAACAATAATAAAAACATACAGCAACCCATAATGAGTGTTCCTATAGCGACTACTTTTGCTTTATTAAATTGTCTTTTTTCAATGTAACTCACAATTGGCATTTCCATTATAAAGATGATAACCCCATTAAATGTCAATAGAAGGCCTGTTCTAAACTCGGTCAAGTTGAATTGTTCTTTATGATAGAGTGGAAGCGTGGTAAAAAGTTGAAAAAAGAGTATTCCAGTAATTAAACAAGTAGTTAGAAAAACCCAAAAAGGAAGGTCTTTAAAAACAGAAGCATTGAGTATTTCTCCTGGGTTTTTAGCATCTAGATAGCTCGATTTTTGTTTTTCTTTAACTAGTTTCCAAAATATAAGGATAGCTAAAACACAAGTAGCTCCATCTACCCAGAACAAACCTTTATAGCCAATATTCATAATGATTAGGCCTCCCAAGGCTGGTCCTGCAGCAAACCCCAAATTAATAGCTAAACGCACTAAAGTAAGTGCTCTTGTTCTGTTTTCTGGTTTAGCATAAGCAGCTAAAGAAACAAACATGGCTGGTCTAAACATGTCGGCGATTACCATGATCAAGAAAATAGCAACCATTAAACCTTCAAAAGTAGTAATGTGTTGTAGTCCAAAAAACATGAGTCCGCTGGTAAGTAAACTAAAAACCATGATCTTATAGAAACCAATTTTGTCTGATAATTTACCTCCAAGCCAAGAGCCTACCATGGAACCGCAACCAAAGCTTACCATTATCCAACCCACTTGGTCATAACTAAATCCTAAATCTTCTTTTAAGTATTTAGAAAGAAACGGGAGAACCATTGTTCCAGCTCGGTTAATAAAGGTGATAAGGGTTAAAATCCAAATTTCTTTAGAAAATCCTTTAAAGTTGTTGATGTAATTTTGAAAGGCTCTTTTTAACATGATTTCGCTTAAATTCCAAAGGTACGAAATCGAATAGTCTAAATTAGGAAGTTGCGAAATAAAAATATCTTAAAGAGCCATAATTTTATTGCCTATTATAAGAACTATTCAGTAAAATAAACACTTTTCATCGCTTTTAAAATAGATCTAATTAATGTAACTTGCAGGTCTATATAAATGAGAAAATAATGGGAGATAATAAAACGCTAAACTATATAAAAGATGTAATAAATAACAGTCCAGCAGATTGGTTAAATTTAACAACACATCGTTTAGATATATATGAAGAGAAATTAGCGAAAACTCAATTCTTAGAACAGTTTGAAAGCCTTTTTAAAACCAATAATTTTCAAACATCTGCATTAAAAGAATTACCAACAGCATACGATTATATTCGATTAGGACATCCATTGTCTTGTGTGTTAGAATGGACAATTGCTAAATTGAACAATTTAAAACCAGAAAATGTAGTTAGTTTTTCCTCTAAGACAACACCAATTTTAGCTATTTTAAGAAAAAATCTATTCGAGAAGAAACACACACAAATCCTATATTCTGATGCATTGCCAAAATATTTTGATGTTGAGGTGCTACAATCCGTTTATGGTTATCAGTTTGAATTGAAGAAGGTAGCAAGTTTAGAAGAAGTGCAGGATTTTGATGGAAGTACGGTTTTTGTTTCAGAAAAAGAACAAATTACTAATATAAACGTATCATCTGCTGTAGATTTTTTTATTCATCTTCATGCAAATTTAGGAAGTGTTTTAGTTGTAAATGGAGAAGAAAATGAAAGCTATGTTTCAGAAATTCAACATGTGCGAAGAAGAGAAACAATTGCGATGACGCCTTCTAACTGTCTTAAAGTTTTAAAAACTTTAGTCGAGAAGTCTCCATTAAATAAAGCCGAAAGTAATCTTGAAAACAATAAAAAAGAAGTGTTGCAATCTATTGCTACCATTACCAATGCCCCCACAAAAGCACTGGTAGGTTCTAGTGGATTATCAATTCAATATGCTATCATGATGGGTTTAATTGATTATGCACAAGAAAATCATCATGGAAAAGCAATTAAGTTTGTTGTTCCTCCCAATTGTTATGGTGGAACAAATGATCAAGCAAGACGTGTAGCAGCTTGTTTAGAGAATGTAGAAGTGGTAGATTTACCAGTAGATGGTGGTAATGATATGGTGAAAAGTATTGATGTGGTCTTGACTAAAATTGCTGAAGAGGATGCAATTCCTTATATTATTGCTGAAATTCCAACCAATCCAAGAGTGGAAGTGCCAGATTTGCTACAATTAAAAGATGCTTTAAGTCAAGAACGTAAAACAGCAACTGGAGAAATAGCAATTGATCCTGTTTTTATTTTAGATCAAACATTTTGTCCTAATGTGCACTTTTTAGGGGAAGAAGATATACTTTCTACCGTTAGAACTATTTCATTTGCAAGCGGATCTAAATTTCCAAGTGGAGGGCTTTGTACTGCGGGTTATTGTGTTGGAAATAAAAAAACAGAAGCTTTAATGGAAAAAATTGAAAAGCACCTATTACTTTGTGATAATGAAGCTACTGATTTTCAATATGAAATATTGGCTAAACAATTACCGTCAATGAATCAAAGAATTATTGATGCCTATAAAAACACACGTGAGTTTGTGAACTTTATTCATGAAGTATTGCCAACAGCAAAAATCAATTTTGTTTCAGAATCTCTGGCAGCACAAGGATTTACACCTTCTGTTTTTTCGTTAGATCTTCCAACAAAAGGAAATACAGACGAAGAAAGAGAAACCTATAAAAGAGCATTAAACCTCAAGTTAATTAACTTAATGATTACTGAAATTCCAAATGAAAGTAAATATTGCGTGAGTTACGGACAGTTGAAAGGGTGCTATTGGACAATCCCAGCAACTTCTACACAAGGAACTACGAAAGAAGGCGATAAAGATTATATTGCTCGTGTGGCACTTTCTGCTAATATGGATTTAGAACGCCACAAAAAGGTGTTTTTAGATTTTGTAGCAGCTATTTAAATGTATTAGGAGGTGAAAGCCTCCTAAATTTTTTATTGTGATTAATTTATTTTTTTTTTAATATTATTTTTGCTTATTTGTTGATTTGTTGTTAAGTAAATGAATGTTTAGATTTGTCTAGAGAATCGAAATAAGTTATTATATAAAATAGGAAGACTATAAATGTCTTTTATTAATGTTAATGAATTTTAAAATTAAACAAAAAACAGCACTTGTATAAATGATTTTAGATACGAATACAAATTCAATATTTAAAGAAATTACAATTACAGAAAATTTTTTACAAAGAAAAATTGTGAAAAATTTTGCTTTATTATTTCCAGAGTACAAAATAATTTCTAATGAATACAAATTACAAGGTGATGTTAGGAAATTTGGAATAAGTGGAAGGATTGATATTTTTGCATTAAACTTAAATGAAAGTAGATTAGCTGTTTTTGAATTAAAAAGAGAGAACAATAAAAATATTCTTTTTCAAGCAATAGATTATACTGATTTTATAAGTGAAAATTATAATCTTATTGTCTTAAGTTCTGAAAATTTAAGTTTAGAAGAAAAAGATTTACTTTTAAAAAACAAAAAGAAGCCAGAAATAATTCTGATAGCTAAAAATTTTAATCACCCAACTATTAGAAGAATTGAAAAAATTGAAAATAAAATAAAACTTTTTGAATACAAAGCTTTTGAAAATAATTTAATTTATTTAGAAGTGGTATGCAGTAAAAAAGATGATAGACTTGTGTTTTATAAAGAGGAGGAATACAATGTAAAAGAAATTGACTCTACAAATGTTAATCTTTTAATTAAAGAAATTATTAGAAATCTCGATGAATCATTTTACTTAATTGAATCAAATATTTTAGTTGTAAATCCAACAGTTTTATATAATTCTTTTAAAGAAATTGCACCAAGTTTTAATTTGGTGCATCTAACAAAAGGAAAGTTTTTAAAACTAATTCGACAATCCAATTATTATGTCGAAGAAAGGAAAACAATGAGGTTTAAAAAGTTTAATACAAGTGTAATAATTGTAAATTTATAAGTGAAACTAATTTCTAGCTCATTCAAAAAAGATTATAGTAATCAGACTTACTTAAAGATTAAATTAAATGATTAAATCTTTCAAGTGATTTTAGGAAGAACCATTCAAAATAACTCAAGAATAAGTTAGAAATTCTTTTTATCTGTCAGATGGCTTAGTAGCTCTTATTGTGTTTTCTACAAATAATTTTCAAGATTTAGCAGTTGTTGTTAGCAGTATTCAGAAAACTGTTTTTAATAGTCCAAAACTTGTTTGTGGGTATAAATGATTTAAGATGAGACTGTCTAAAAGATAAGTATTTTGTCATTTTAAACCCAAGGGAGAAAATCATTTCGACTTCGTAGTGTGACTTCTCTTGTTGTTGAATTTGCCTCGCTAAATATTAAGTCATAACTTTTGGACAGACTCCTAATTGGTTGATTTAGTTTTTTATAAATAGGAAATATTGCCTAAATAGTTTTGTATTTGCTTGTTTGTTTTCTTTTTCTAAAAGAGAGAATAATTAAGCTAATGAATAAAAGAAAAGTAACAATAGTAGCTATCCCGAAACCAATTTTCAAATTGATGTCTTTTGGTATGGTTGAGTTGTCGCTTTATATTGATAAGCTTTAGAAATAAAATAGGAAGGAAGTAAAATAACACTAAACACTATAGCTAAATAGTTAGGATTAGTATATTTTGTAACCATTGCATTTACAGTTGGTGCAATTAATGTTTCTGCTAAACTTAAAAACATGAAATTTAGGGAAATAAAATATATTTTGTCTTCATTTGGAATTTTTGGAAAAAATAAAAATAACCCAATTCCAATTTTTGTGAGTAGAAATCCTACTGTAATTTTTGTTATTTGTTTTATGTTGAAAAAATACCATAAGACGGATAATAAAATACAGCATAAGCCAATAAAAATTGCGTTGTATTTGTTAAAGGTTTCAAATAAACTATTTTCTGTTAATTGTGTTATTTGGTCATAGAATAAAGTCATGTTTTGTTCATAGATGAACCAATAAATACTTGCTAGTGTGGTAGCAATAATGACTATCAGTACTCTTTTAGGTAATTGAAAAGTCCGATTTTTGATAATTGCTATTTTTTTATCATTAGAGGAAAGCAACGATAGGAACCCGGCTAAAAAAAAGAGTATAGAGGTTAAAACTAAAGCATATTTGAAATTTATTTCTGAAATATAGCCAAGGGCTAATATTCCAATAAATGAACCTAGATTTGTAAGCGCATATAAAAATGTAAACGCACTGTCTATTATGGATGGTTGGTTGGTGAATTCTTTACCAAAACTAGCAGTTAAATTTGTGGAATACAAACCACCACCAATTAATATCAAAAGAGTACCAATCAATAGAAAGTATAAAGAATCATTCCAAAAAAATAAAACCCCTAAAGCCTGAAGGAAAGCACCAATTATTATAGCTTTTTTATTTCCAATTGCCAAATCACCAATACATGCACCAATAATTTTTGAGAATAGAAGCGCAATAGAAAACACTCCTAGGTATTCATATATTTTCACTAGTGTTAGGTCAGCAATGAGGCTTTCAGATAAATGAAGAATAATTATAGCTCTAAACCCATAATAGGCTGCTTTTTCAAAAAGTAAAGAAAAGCCATAGAGAATAGCATTTTTTGTGTAGGTGGTGTTTTGTTTTGTCTTCATTGCTTTTGTATTAGTACTTTGTAAAACTAAAAAAAAAACCGTTTAACTAATGTGTTGTTAAACGATTTTTTGTAATTTTTATTTTACGTTTTAATACATTGCATTAATTGCTGCTTTGTCACCAGCAGATAAATAAGAGCGTTGGGCATTCCATGTAGTACCATCTTTTTTAGTCATAGCAGGAATACTAGTGTTGTAAACAACAGAACTTCCAGCTCTAGCTCCGTAAAGCATAATAGAATTAAAATCGAAAGAGCCATTTGCAGTACAACCCGAACATTTGTCATATTGCGATTTCCAATTTGGTCTAATGTTAGAATAATTTACAGTAATATAAGTGTCTCTATCGGGTCTTTTTTGTTCGTGGATTAAGCCAACAGCATGTCCAATTTCATGAATAACACTACCTGTGCTATAGGAATTGGGATCCACGCTAATAATTTGTTGTCCACCGTTTCTACCAATACTGGTGCTATACGCAGAGCCATTACTGTTTTCTTGGACTAAAATGTAATCTCCAGATGTTCCTGTAATTTGTGTAAAGGTAAAACCTAACTCGTTCTTCCAAGAGTTTGTTGCAGCTGCCCATTTGTTTTTTAGATTTTGAGATACTCCATTGTCATATTTCCAACGAACAGTTCGGTTGGGCCAAATACCACCATCATAAACGCCTTTGTTTGTAGCTGCTTCGTTAGGAAGTAAAAAGTCGTTTCTATTGAGAAGAACGTCTCCATCATAAAGATATTTTCCATTTTCAATCTCTAGAAGTTGCACCATTTTTCCTCGATAGACAGCGTCTATTAAATCTCCACTAGATTTAGCGTTGTAAATTTCATCAGTTACAAAACTTAATTCTTGTGTTGAATAGCTACTTTCTTCGTTTTTTTCACACGAAGCCATGCCCAATGCGAAAATCGCTATTACTGCGAATTTTCTAAAATTGTTTTTTGTCATAAAAATTGATAGTTAAATGTTTGTTGCAAACATATACTTTAAATTAACAATTTGATTACATTAAAATAACGTATTTTGTTAAATTTTGTATATTAAGTTTTTAAGGTGAACGCTATAACGTGATTTGGAGATAAAGGAGCATAAAAAAACCGCTTACAAATTAATGTATGCGGTTGGTTTAAGATGTTTTTGTTTTTTTAATACTTAGCGTTAATAGCTGCTTTGTCTCCAGAAGACAAGTAAGAACGTTGTGCATTCCACGTAGAACCGTTCTTTTTGGTCATGGCAGGAATACTAGTGTTATATACAACAGAACTACTAGCTCTTGCACCGTAAAGCATAATAGAATTAAAATCGAAAGTACCATTAGAAGTACAACCCGAACATTTGTCATATTGCGATTTCCAATTCGGTCTAATGTTAGCGTAATTCACAGTAATATAATTATCTCTGTCTCGTCTTTTTTGTTCGTGAATTAATCCAACAGCATGTCCAATTTCATGAATCATACTTCCAGTGCTAAAATATCTTGGATCCATACTAATAATTTGTTGACCACCTCTTCTTCCAATACTAGTACTATAGGCAGAACCATTACTGTTTTCTTGTACTAAAATATAATCTCCAGAACTACCCGAAATTTGTACAAAAGTAAAACCTAATTCATTTCTCCAAGTGTTGGTTGCAGATGCCCATTTGTCTTTTAAACTTTGAGAAACTCCACTAGCATATTTCCACCTGACGGTTCTGTTTGGCCATGTTCCACCGCCATAAACTCCTTTTTCGGTAGCTATTTCACCAGGTAATAAGAAATCGCTTCTTTCAAGAACCACATCTCCATCAAAAAGATACTTTCCGTTTTCAATTTCTAGTAATTGAACAGTGTTTCCTTGATAAATAGCTTCAATTAGGTCTCCTGTTGTTTTGGTGTTGTAAATCTCATCAGTAAGAATACTTAATTCTTGTGCAGAATTGTTGTTTTCTTCGTTTTTTTCACACGAAGTTAAACCTAAAGCGAAAACTGCTAAGAAAGCAAATTTTCCAAAATTGATTTTTTTCATAATTAAAAGTTAAGTGTTTGATGTTTACAAACTTATAATTATAATTTACAATTTCTTTACATTAAATTTACCTTTTTTGTTAAAATTTAAATTATTGTATTCTTTTTGGTTTTTTTTAGTGTTTTTTTTGCGTTAAATGCAATAAAAAAATCTTTGTTTAACTCTTTATAATATCGAAAATTTCAAACTTTTTTTTGTATTCTAATTTGATGTAAGATGCGGTATTGTTCTTAATCACATCGATGTTACTATTGGTAATATCAAATGAAATATCAGTAATCCATCGATTGGAAACATTAGAAAAATTAGACTCAATTTCTCTTGTATCAGAATGTAATTGTAATGCTATGATGTCATTATTCATGAAGTTTAAAATACAGCCATTAAAATTTTTCATATTATTAGCACCAATAACAGTAATGTTCATATACTCATAGCCTGCTAATTCTTGAAAACTGATCCAAATTCCACCATTATTTTTAGAACTTGCAATTTTTGTTCCTTCTGTAGTGTTTATTTTTTCTTCAGTATATGTGTCGATATGGTTTGATTCAGAAGTATCAATACCTCCTAATTTTGTAACGATAGTTTTAAATAGATTTAACATTTTTAGTTTTTTGTCAAGTTTAAAATTCAAAAATATAAAAAAAACCTGCAAATTTTAACTTGCAGGTTTATGTCTATTCTCTATTCTCTATTTTCTTTCTTCTTAGCGAAGCGTTTCAAAACTACGTTTTACGAAAGAAGTTAGTTCTTCTCCTTTTAGTAGTCCTTGAGAAAGTTTTGCTAAGTCTAAGGCTTGTTTTACTAGTGCTTTTTTAGCGTCTTCGTTTTCTGTACTCAAAATAGAAGTAGCCAAATCAGAATTAGTGTTAACCACTAAATTATACATTTCTGGCATATTGCCCATTCCGAACATTCCACCACCACCAGACTGACTCATTTCTTTCATTCTTCTCATGAATTCTGGTTGAGTAATCATGAATGGAGATAATTTACTATCCATTGCTTCCAATTGAACCGTGTAAGTTTCTTTTGGAACAATAGTTTCTAAAACACCTTTTAATGTTTCTTTTTCTTCGTCTGAAAGTTTTGAAATTTGAGTTTCTTCTTTTGCAATCAATTTGTCTAAATGATCGGCATCTACACGGGCAAAAGTTAGATTTTCATTGTCTGCTTCTAATTTTTGAATTAAATGCGAAACAATTGGAGAATCTAATAAAAGTACTTCATAGCCTCTTTCTTTTGCAATGTCAATATAACTGTGCTGTGCGTCTTTGTTAGAAGCATAAAGAACAACTAGTTTACCATCTTTATCAGTTTGGTTAGCGGCTAATGCTTCTTTTAGTTCTGTTAAGGTGAAGAATTTTCCATCTGTAGTTGGATACAACATGAAATCTCCAGCTTTTTCATAGAATTTAGCTTCAGAAAGCATTCCGTATTCTAAAACAATTTTAATATCGTTCCATTTCTTTTCAAATTCTTCGCGATTTTCGTTGAATAACGATTTTAATTTATCAGAAACTTTACGCGTAATATAGTTAGAAATTTTCTTAACATTTCCATCAGCTTGTAAGTAAGAACGCGAAACATTTAAAGGAATATCTGGAGAATCAATTACTCCTTTTAGCATTGTTAAAAACTCAGGTACAATTCCCTCTACATTATCTGTAACAAATACTTGATTTTGATATAATTGAATCTTATCTTTTTGAATTTGTAAATCGGCAGCCAATTTTGGGAAATATAAAATGCCTGTTAGGTTGAAAGGGTAATCTACATTTAAATGAATATTGAATAAAGGCTCTTCGAATTGCATTGGATATAATTCTCTATAAAAGCTTTTGTAATCTTCATCTTTTAAATCGGCAGGTTGTTTTGTCCAAGCAGGGTTTGGATTGTTAATGATGTTATCAACCTCTTTATATTCTGTTTTGTAGTCTTCTGGAGCGTCTTCTGGTTTTGGTAAGGCTTCTTGCTTTGTTCCAAATTTAATTGGAATAGGCATGAATTTATTATACTTAATTAGCAAGCCTTTAATTTTGCTTTCTTCTAAAAATTCTAGAGAATCTTCTGCAATATGAAGAATGATTTCTGTTCCACGATCTGTTTTATCATGAGCAACTAATGTGAATTCTGGGCTTCCATCACATGTCCAATGAGCAGCTGGTTCGTCTTTGAAAGATTTTGTGATAATTTCTACTTTTGAAGCCACCATAAAAGCAGAATAAAAACCTAAACCAAAATGACCAATAACACCTGAATCTTTGGCAGAGTCTTTGTATTTTTCTAAAAATTCTTCTGCACCTGAAAATGCAATTTGATTGATGTATTTTTCAACTTCTTCTGTAGTCATTCCTAGACCTTGGTCAATAATGTGAAGTTGTTTGTTTTCTTTATCTATTTTAATCTCAATTTTTGGATCACCATAGGCTATATTAGCCTCTCCAATACTGGTTAAATGCTTTAATTTTAAGGTAGCATCGGTTGCATTTGAAATTAATTCACGAAGGAAAATTTCGTGATCACTATATAAAAACTTTTTAATTAAAGGAAAGATGTTTTCTACTGATACATTAATTTTTCCACTTGACATATTTTAAAACTATTTTAAGATTAAACATTTTAGAATCTAATAGTCAAAAGGAGTACCAATGTTTAAAAACTGACAAATTGACGTTTTGTCGTTGTTTTAGAGAATGTGAAAAATATTTCATTTTCTAATGTTGTAAAAAGAACCAAATATGATTTAACTTTGTACTATAAAAACACTTAAATTATGAAGAAAATCGTTTTACTATTTGCAGCAATGGTAATGCTTTTTGCATGCAAATCTCAATCTGTTACAGGTACTAAGTTAGACATGAAAAAAGAAATCGCTCTCAAAGGTGATTGGGTAATTGCATCTGTGAATTATCCTGGTTCAGAATATATTAAAGTAACTTCTTTTAATATTGAAGACTCTAATTGTTTTGTTGGTAGCGAATGGCGTTTTATTTCCAACAATAATAAAGGAGAAATGAAATTAACAAAGGAGAAATGTAGTGGTTATAGTACACCAATTACTTGGTACATAAACAAAGAAGAGAAATTTGTGATTAAATTTCTAGAAGGTGTGAAAGCAAAAAACATGAATGCAGGTTATGTTTTGAATATCGATAATATTACTGAAAATACATTTCAATTGGTTGATTATGTTAACGTTGGTGGGAAAAGCACAAAAGTAGTATATCAATTTAATAGAAAATAAAAGACAATTCAATAAAGAAAAAAAATATCATGAAAAAATCATTTGTAAAAATAGTTTTGGCTTCTTTTTTATTAGGAACCACATTAAATAGTTGTAATGCAGTAAAAAACACAAATAATACCCAAAGAGGAGCTGCAATAGGAGCAGTAGGAGGGGCAATTATTGGAGGTGTTTTAGGTAATAATTTAGGAAAAGGAGGCAACGGAGCATTGGGTGCTGTTATTGGAGGTGTTGTTGGAGGTGTTGCTGGTGGTGTTATTGGTAATAAAATGGACAAGCAAGCACGAGAAATTAGAGAAGCATTGCCTGGAGCAGAAGTGGAAAGAGTAGGAGAAGGGATTAAGTTAGTATTAGGAGAGAATTCAGTGAATTTCGATTTTAATAAAGCAACTTTAACTGCAAAAGCCAAGCAAAATTTAGATAAGTTAGTTCCTGTATTTAAAGAGTATGCAGACACTAATATTAAAATTTATGGTTATACAGATAGTAAAGGAGCAGATGAGTATAATTTAAATTTATCTAATCAGAGGGCAATGGCAGTTAAAACCTATTTGGCAAGTAAAGGATTGGTAAATGCTCGTTTTGTTACTGAAGGAATGGGTGAAGCAGACCCAATTGCAGATAATGAGACCGATGCAGGAAGAAGTAAAAATAGACGTGTAGAATTTGCGATTGTTGCAAATGAAAAAATGATTCAAGACGCTCAAAAAGAAGCAGGGAAATAAAAGAAATAACAAAAATGCAAAGGAGGCTGCCTAAAAGGGCAGTCTCCTTTGTTTATAAGTAAGGCTGATTTATTGTATTAACAATAGACAAAAAAATAATTGTTTTGTAAATTTGTTTAAATTAAAAATAAAAAAATGCTAACAGTTTTCAAAAGTAATTTTTCATATAAAGATGAACCAACTTTGAAAAATATAAGTTTTAAGGTTGCAAAGGGAACAAATTTGGCTCTAATAGGTGAAAGTGGATGCGGGAAAAGTACACTTTTGAAAATAATTTATGGGTTGTATGATCTAGATGAAGGAGAGATTTTTTGGAATAATGAGCAAGTACTTGGTCCAAAACATCATTTGGTTCCTGGAATGCCTTTTATGAAATATTTAGCTCAAGATTTTGACTTGATGCCTTTTATTACCGTTGCGGAAAATGTAGGGAAGTATTTGTCTAACTTCTATCCAGAAGAGAAAAAACAACGAATTATTGAATTACTAGAAGTTGTTGAGATGACAGATTTTGCCAATGAAAAAGTGAAATATTTGAGTGGCGGACAAATGCAACGTGTTGCTTTGGCAAAAGCTTTGGCATTAGCTCCAGAGTTACTCTTGTTAGATGAGCCGTTTAGTCATATAGATAATTTTTTAAAAAATAGTTTACGACGAAAAATATTTAAGTATTTAAAGGAAAAAGAAATTACATGCATAATAGCCACTCATGATGCAAATGATGTGTTATCATTTAGTGATGAGGTTTTGGTTTTGCGAAACGGAGAAATATTGGATATAGGAAACACTAAGGAAATTTATTCGTATCCAGGCTCGTTTTATGTGGCATCTTTGTTTGGAGAGGTTAATGAAATTAAATGGGAAGACAACGTGCTTTATGTGTATCCACATCAATTGGAAGTTGCTGAAAATTCAACTTTTGAAGTAGAGGTGAAAGAGACCTATTTTAGAGGGAGTAATTATTTAGTTGAAGCCATTTTTAACAATCAAACTGTTTTTTTTGAAAGTAGATATGATATTCCTCTACAAAGCAGTGTCGGACTTCAAATAAAGTTAGATTTATAAAGTTATTAGTGATACCCAAATAATAAAAATAAAAGAGTTTGTCCTAAAAGTAAAAATCGATACCTATTTATCACTCCGACGAAAGGAGGAGTCTCATAATCAGTGTTATGTGATTTCTTCCTTTGGCCGAAATGACAAGATGACTTTTAGGACAGCTTCTTTATCATATATACAAATATTGCATATAGCCATGCTATTTGAGTTAAAAAACAATTGTTTCAACAGTGCAAAATTTAACCCGCTTTAGACACTAATAAATTTAACTGATAAAAAATGTTATAGTAATACGATATAGGTAACTGCACCAGCAAGATAACCAATCAATGCAAAAAAACTAATTTTCTTTAAATACCAAAAGAAATTAATGTTTTCTAGTCCCATTGCCGCTACACCAGCAGCAGAACCAATAATTAAAATACTACCGCCAGTTCCTGCACAATAAGCGATAAGTTCCCAAAAATAATGATCAGTAGGGAAGGTTTGTAAATCATACATTCCCATTGTAGCAGCCACTAAAGGCACATTATCTATTATTGATGACAAAACACCTAATGAAATTGCAATGACTTTCAAGTTGCCTACATTCTCACTTAGGGAAGTGGCTAAAGATGAAAGAATGTTTGTGGATTGAAGTGCTGCGACAGCCATTAATATTCCTAAAAAAAACAAGATACTTGGTGTGTCAATTTTTTTTAGCGCTGTTGTTACAGATATTTTTTCTTCTACCTCTTTTTTTCTATGTAAATATTCAGTGACAATCCATAGAACAGATAATCCAATTAAAATCCCCATAAAAGGAGGTAAATGAGTTAAAGTTTTGAAAATAGGTACAAAGACAAGTGCACCAATACCCAAATAAAAGACAATGTTTTTTTCTTTATTTGAAATTCCAGAGGCAAATTCTACTGTTGTTTTTTCAAATTTTCCTTTTACCATTGCCGCAATAAAAAACATAGGAATTAACATGCTTATTAAACTAGGTAAGAATAATTTTTGAATAATGTTTATAGAAGTAATTTGTCCGCCAATCCATAGCATTGTTGTAGTTACATCTCCAATGGGCGTCCAAGCACCACCAGAATTTGCTGCAATAATTACCATTCCAGAAAATAACCATCGATCATTCTTGTCGTGTATTAATTTTTTGATTAAAGTAATCATTACAATAGTAGTCGTTAGATTGTCTAACACGGCAGAGAGGAAAAAAGTAGTAAAACTCAATATAATGAGCAACTTCTTTTTGTCGTTTGTTTTAATCTGTTTGTTAATAACATCGAAACCGTGATAGGAGTCAATGAGTTCAACAATCGTCATTGCACCAATTAGGAAAAAGATAATTTGAGAAATATCACCAATGTGTTCAATTAATTCATGGTTAATAATCTCAGGATTTGTTGGAGAAAATGTATAGGTTGTCCAACAAATAACCCCCGTAAAAAGAGCTATTGCCGCTTTGTTGATGTGGGTCTTGTGTTCTAGTGTTATTAGTATGTAACCTAGAATAAAAACAATAATTAAAGTAGTATTCATTGTGTTGTATTTTTACAACAAATTTTGTACTTTTTTTGTTTTAAAAAAGAGCGTTTTATATAATTTTATTTTAAAAACAAAACTATTTTTTTTGTATATGCATTTTTATGTGAAAATGTCTTTTTAGTGCGAATTTTCATTAAAAAAATACCATCTGTTACAATCATTTATGGTAAATGAAAGCGACAAATGGTATTGCATTGTGTTTCTTTTTGATAAAACTAAATTGAGATGCTTTTATCTAAATCTGTTTTCTCAATGGTTTTGTTAATTATTTAATTTTTTAAATGTTTTTCTAAGAATTGATCTTGTTCCCATAATAAATGAAGAATGTTCTCTTCGGCAACATAACCATGGCTTTCTTTTGGAAGAAGCACCATTCTAACAGGAGCTCCTAAACCTTTTAAAGCTTGAAAGTAACGTTCTGTTTGCAGTGTAAATGTTCCAGGATTATTGTCTGCTTCTCCATGTACCAAAAGTAATGGTGTTTTCATTTTTGATGCGTTCATAAATGGAGACATGGTGTTGTATATTTCTGGAACATCCCAATAATTTCTTTGCTCACTTTGAAAACCAAAAGGAGTTAACGTCCTATTATAAGCTCCACTTCTTGCAATTCCACAGGCAAACAAGTTAGAATGCGTCAATAAATTAGCAGTCATAAAAGCACCATAGGAATGACCTCCAACAGCCACTTTATTTTTGTTAATATAGCCTAAATTGTCAACTGCATTTATTGCAGCCTCAGCATTAGCAACCAATTGAGGAATGAATGTGTCGTTTGGTTCTGTTGTTCCTTCTCCAATAATAGGGAAAGAAGCATCGTCTAAGACAGCATAACCTCTCGTTACCCAATACACAAAAGAACCATAATATGGAAACGTAAATTCATTAGGGTTTTGAGTAGTCTGACCTGCACTGTTTTTGTCTTTAAACTCTTCTGGATATGCCCAAATTAATAAAGGAAGTTTTTGGTCTTTTTTATTTCGATCATAATTTGCAGGAAGGTATAATGTTCCAGAAAGTGTTACGCCATCATTTCTTTTATAGGTAATCACTTCTTTATAAACATTATTTAAACTTTCAAAAGGATTCTTAAACGCAGTGATTGGAGTGATTTTTTTACTTTTTAAGTTTCTAAAATAATAATTTGGATACTCATTTTTAGACTGAATCATAACCAGTAAATCCCCTTTCTTAATGTCTTCAATAGAAAGTAAATCTTCTTTTTTATCGGTCAATTTAGATTCATATAAACGTTTTGTTTTTAATGTCTTTAAACTAAACTCGTCTATAAAAGGAAACTGACCGTCTTTAGTGAAACCGTCTCCTAACAGATACATTTTGTCTTTTTCGATAGCTAAAACATAACTACCAAAAGCGTTTTTCTTAGTTTCAAAATTTCCAGGATCGCTATATTTATCTTGATAATTTCTGTCCCAAATTAATTGTGGAGCAGCACCTTCAACAGAAGGGTTAATTAAAAAAGTTTTACTATTTCTTGTGTCATACCAATAATCGCTTAGAATTGCTGTAGTTTCATTACCCCATTGAATCCCAGCGAAACGTTGTTTTGTTTTTACTAACGATGTAGGGTTTTTTGTAAAAGGAGCTTCCCAAAGAAAAACTTCATCTCTAAAGGCAACTTCTGTAGCAGGATCTCCTTCATCTAAAGCCTCTACAAAATATAGCGTAGCAGGTACATCTCTTCTCCAAGACATATTTCTCTTCCCTTTTCTAGTAGCCATAAACCCTTTTGGCATAATTTCGTTTAAAGGAACTTCATTAACGGTTTTAATAGCTTTTCCAGTTGCATCATATATAATTGTGGTTTGAGGAAAACGATTCAAAGGAACAATATAGGAGTAAGGTTTTTCAATAGTGGTAATCATAATGTAATTTCCATCAGGAGAAAAAGACTCGTTTGAATATAAAGCAGCCGATTTGAAAAGTTTTTTCGTGCCAGACAAATTAACAGTATATAGTTCAGAGGTTACTAACGATTCAAAGTTCGCTTCATCTGTTTTGTTTTTTAACAAATCTTGATACGTTCTGTTTTGAGAAACCTTCCCTTCACTTTCAGAAACAGTTGGACCAGTCGGAATGTCTTTTTTAGCATCTATCAGTGATGGTCTGTTGCTTGGAAGTGTTCTAATTAGTAAGGTTTGACTATCTTTAAACCAACTAGTAGGATTTCCCATGTTTGCATTTAAGTTGTCTTCGGTTATTTTTTTAGCGCTGGCATTAGCAACATCTAAAAGCCATAATTCAACACCTTTATTTGTAGTGTGTGTAAAAGAAATGTATTTTTCATCTGGTGACCAAGAAAGATTTGCGATTTTTGGATTTTTTGGCAAACCACTCACTTGAATTTCTTCTGTTTCCTTAATCTTTCTAATTTTTAAATTATTCAAATAAGTAATAGTACTTGAAATATTCGTAATAGGGTTAATGCGAAGTCCACCCAAACGCATTTCTTCTTGGTTTAAATCGTCAAGACTTTTGTAAGTATTTCTATAGCTTAAAAGCATGTACTCTTTTTTGGTGTCCATAGAAACACTCGGAGCTCTTTCATAATCTGCTAAATCTAAAATTTCTTTGGGTGGTTTTTGATACCCTAAATTTTCTTGAGCGTTTAAGTGAAAACTTAACAAAAGTAGACCTAAACAAGTAAAGATATTTTTCATTGATGGTGTTTGTTAAAAAATTTGCTACCAAAAATATCGATTTAAAAATGGTAATTTCTGTAAATTTTGTTAAAATGTTTGCTAAAAATGTTTAGTTTTGAGAGTAATGAAAATAATAGGTTTTGCAATGAGTATAAAATGAGAATTTATTAAATTTGCCCACCTTAAAATATAAATATAGCAAGATGTATCATTCAAAAATAACAGGATTAGGATATTATGTTCCAGAGAACATTGTAACAAATGACGATTTATCAAAAGTAATGGATACAAATGATGAATGGATTCAGGAACGTACAGGTATTAAAGAGAGAAGACATGTCGTTAGAGGAGAAGACACCACAACGTCCATGGGGGTTAAAGCTGCTGAAATAGCTATTGAAAGAGCAAAAATTGACAAAGCCGATATTGATTTTGTAATTTTTGCTACCTTGAGTCCCGATTATTATTTTCCTGGACCAGGAGTTTTAGTGCAACGAGATTTAGGTTTGAAGACGGTAGGTGCTTTAGATGTTCGTAATCAATGTTCTGGATTTGTATATGCTATTTCAATTGCTGATCAATATATTAAAACAGGAATGTATAAAAATATTTTAGTTATTGGTTCAGAATTACATTCTACAGGACTAGATATGACAACTCGTGGAAGAGGTGTTTCAGTAATTTTTGGAGATGGAGCTGGAGCAGCAATTTTAAGTAGAGAAGAAGACACAACAAAAGGGATATTGTCAACACATTTGCATTCCGAAGGGCAACACGCAGAAGAATTATCATTAATTGCTCCAGGAATGGGGAAAAGGTGGGTGACCGATATTATTGCAGACAATGATCCAGAGGATGAAAGCTATTTCCCATACATGAACGGACAATTTGTGTTTAAAAATGCAGTAGTGCGTTTTAGTGAAGTTATCAATGAAGGTTTACAAGCTAATAATTTGCAGGTTTCCGATATTAATATGCTAGTGCCTCATCAAGCAAATTTAAGAATCTCTCAGTTCATTCAGCAGAAATTTAGACTAACAGACGATCAAGTATATAATAATATTCAAAAGTATGGTAATACTACAGCTGCTTCTATTCCTATTGCTTTAACAGAAGCTTGGGAACAAGGAAAAATTAAAGAAGGAGATTTGGTAGTGTTGGCAGCTTTTGGAAGTGGATTCACTTGGGGAAGTGTTATTATTCGTTGGTAATAAAAAGGTGATAAATAATTTTAAGAATAAAACTGTTTTGTCTGGATTGATGAAGCAGTTTCTTTTTGGAATAAGTGGCATTCTTTGTTTTTTTTCAATAAGCTGCAAAAACGATAGTCAAAAAGAAATAATAGAGGTAAATGATGTAGCGAAAGATACTATTGATATAGTAGAAACGAAACAAGTTATAGAAGCAGAACGAGTAGAAGAAGATTTTTTAACTTTCCTAGAAAAATTTAGTAAGAATCATTTGTTTCAAGAAGAGAGAGTCGATTTTCCATTAACTATTCAGCATTTGGAAGTAAATGGAGATTTTGAATTAGTCAAATTAGAAATTAAAAGGGAGGACTATTCTTTTCTGAATTTTATGCGACCCGAAGAACATTTAGATTATAAACAAAATTTTGTAATTAACGATAATGAAGCAATCGTCGAAAACAGAGGTGTTGGAAACGGAATAATGATTGATTATTATTTTAAAAAAGAGCATGGAATTTGGAAGTTGAAGACATGGATAGATAGATCAACATAAAAAGAGCGATTCCTTAGAATCGCTCTTTTTTATACCCATAAATTCAAGTTATAAATGGAGTTGTTATAGAATTCCACCATTGTTTTTGGTTTCATTCTTATCTCTTTCTTTACGCTGTAGTGCTTTGTTTTTTCCACCACCAAAACGATAATTAAAACCTAAATAAACGGTTTGACTTTCCCAATGAAATGCTCCAACTTGTCTGTATGGAAGATTTCCTTCAAAACTAAACTTCATTGCCTTAAACATGTCGCTAAAACGTGCACTAACAGTACCTTTTCCTTTTAATACACTATAGCTAGCACCAATGTCTGCTCTCCACATAGGTTTTCTTAAAAATTGTAAATTAAGATCTTCTCCTCTATACATTCCAAAAAGTTGAAAGCGTAAATCTTTTGTGGCTTTAAAACTATTGTTTAATCGTGCATTAAAAATAGTAGTATTCACTTCAACAGCATCTGTAGCAACAATACCTCTAAGTTTTCTGAAATAGGCATCTACTCCAAAATTAGCACTCCACCATTTTGTGAAATTTAGGTTACCCGATATTTCTAGTCCAAAAGCGTCATTATCTTTAAAGTTGTCATAGGTTAAAATGTTTTTATTTGGGTCGGTTGGACTTTCATAAATATATCGGTTAATTTCATCATATATTTTTCTATAAAACAAACCCGATGTAATAGAACCAATCTTTGTTCTTCTGGTATAGTTTAATTCAAACGAATTCGTAAATTGCGGATCCAAATCAGGATTACCTTTAGAGTCTATTGTTGGAGTGGACCACTCTCTAATAGGGTTCAATTGTTGAATACTAGCTCTGTCCACGCGTCTTGCAATGCTGAAATTGAAAGAGTTATTGTCGTTTGGATTATAGCTCACAAAACCAGAAGGATAAAACGTTACAAAATTATCCGAAAAGGAAGCATTGTCTTCTCCAATTTTTTTGAAATTGGCTTCAGCTTCAAATTTTTCAATTCTAGTACCAACTTGAGCGCTCCATTTTTTCCATTGTTTACCATAGGTAACATAGGCAGAATAAATGCGTCTTTCATAATTAAAACTAGAGTCATAATTATTGTCAATAGCCAATAAATTAGAAGTGTTTTCAATTCGTGTTTCTAAACCTGTTTCTAGTTTTGTAGATTCGGTTAAAGGGTTCACATAATCTAGATTAATAATAAAATTATCATTTGTATTCGCAACAGTATTTAATGAGAAATTAGAAATAAACGGAAAATCAAAAGTTGTTCTTTCAGGACTGTCGTTTTTGTTGTAGTTTAATTCTAATTCAATATTTTCTCCTTCTTTCTTGAAATTATGTTTGTAATCTAAATTATAAGCTTGCGAATTATTTTTGGTGTCAGAATTGAATAACTGTAGAATATCTGGCGTACTTGGATTAGTATAATCTATATAAGTTCTCCCTGTTCCGTCCCCATCAAATATATTTTGAGTAGTATAAAAAGATAAAGTATTAGCATCATTAATAAAATAATCCATTCCTACTTTGAATAAATGGGATGTGTTTTTGTTGTTAAATATGAAATCCTGACGATTGTTGTTGTTCAATTCAAAACCATTTATAAAACCATCATTAGCGTTTTTCCCATGATTAAAACCATAATTACCATAAATATTTACTTTTCCAGTTTTATAATTCAAGTCTAAAGCCGAATTGACTTTTGGCGTTTTCCCAAAGGTAATTCCAGAATTCACAGAGCCGTTAAAACCATCATTTGCATTTTTGTGCAAGACAATATTGATAATTCCACTCATTCCTTCAGGATTGTACTTTGCTGAGGGATTAGTAATTAACTCAATTTGCTTGATAGATGCAGAAGGAATTTGTTTTAATAATTGTTCTGGTGAAATATTAGAGGGCTTGCCATCTATTAAAATTCGCACATTAGAATTGCCTCGTAAACTAATTTGATTGGTTTGCGGGTCTACAGACACAGATGGGATATTATTCATGATTTCTCCAGCCGAAGCACCTGCACTTATTAAATCTTTACCTACATTAATTACCTTTCTGTCAATTTTTTGTTCCATAATAGAACGTTCTTTAACCAGTTCTACACCTTCAAGTTGTGCAATATCTTCGGTAATAGCAATAATGCCTAGGTTGGCTCTTGAGTTTGTTGTTAAATCTACCTCCTTAAAAATAGTTTTGTATCCAATGAATTGAATTTCAATAGTGTATTTTTTAGGAATAAGTTTATTGATTTCGAAGTTACCATTGTCATCTGTAATGCCACCAGTAAGTACGGCATTATTTTCTTTAACAACGATGGTAACATAGGGGAGCGGCTCGCTTGTTTTTTGGTCGATTATTTTTCCAGAAATATTTCCAGAGTTTTGAGCAAAATTCAAGCAACTGCTCAAAATAAATAAGATAAATAACTTTAAATTCATTGTGTAACTGTTTAACGTGATTTGATTAATGATTACAAACAAGACAGCTAAACAAAGAGTTTGTTACACCAACTCGTTTTATTTGGCTTTTTTTTAACATATTATAGAAAAAATCTACAAACGAAGCATTAATTACTAACCACTAATTACTAAATTTGCACCTTTATAAAATCAAAGAAAAATGACATTACAAGAAACACTAACAACACACATCCAGAAAGCCGTTCAATCCGTATTCGATTTAACTATTGAAAAAATTGAATTTCAAGCGACTAGGAAAGATTTTGAAGGTGATATTACTATGGTTGTTTTTCCTTTGGTAAAAGTATTAAAAGGTAACCCAGTAGAAATAGGAACCAAAATAGGAAACTATCTTGTAGAAAACGTAGCAGAAGTTGCTAAATTCAATGTAGTAGGCGGTTTTTTAAATATGGTAATTTCCGATGCCTATTATGTGTCTTTTTTTAATACAATTAAAGAGAATGATACGTATGGTTTTGTAGCACCAAAAGCAAACGAAAAGTCGGTAATGGTAGAATATTCATCACCAAACACCAACAAACCGTTGCATTTAGGTCATATTCGTAATAATTTATTGGGCTATTCTGTAGGCGAAATTATTAAAGCTTCAGGTAAAAAAGTATATAAAACTCAAATCATCAACGATAGAGGTATTCATATTTGTAAGTCAATGTTGGCTTGGCAAAAGTTTGGAGAAGGACAAACGCCAGAATCTACAGGCTTAAAAGGGGATAAACTGGTAGGAAACTTCTATGTAGAATTTGATAAGCAATATAAAAAAGAGATAGGTGAGTTAGTTGCACAAGGCAAAACAGAAGAAGAAGCAAAGAAATTAGCTCCTTCCATTTTAGAAGCACAAGAAATGCTACGCAAATGGGAAGCAGGCGATGAAGAAGTTGTTGCTTTGTGGCAAACAATGAACCAATGGGTATATGATGGTTTTGCACAAACCTATGAGAACCTAGGAGTTCATTTCGATATTCCAAACTACTATGAAAGTAATACATACCTTTTAGGAAAAGAGGTAGTGCAGTTAGGATTAGAAAAAGGAATCTTTGAAAAAGACCCAGATGGTTCGGTTTGGATCGATTTAACGGCAGAAGGTTTAGACAGAAAGATTGTATTGCGTGCCGATGGTACTGCAGTCTATATGACACAAGATATTGGAACAGCCATTCAACGTGTTAAAGATTATCCAGATGTTGGAGGAATGGTTTATACTGTGGGTAACGAACAAGATTATCATTTTAAGGTGCTGTTCTTAATTTTGAAAAAATTAGGATTCGATTGGGCAGAACACCTTTATCATTTAAGCTATGGAATGGTAGAATTACCTTCTGGAAAAATGAAATCGCGTGAAGGAACTGTTGTAGATGCAGACGATTTAATGGAAGAAATGACTGTGACCGCAAAAAACATTTCGGAAGAACTAGGAAAGTTAGACGGCTATAATGATGTAGAAAAAGCAAGATTATATAAAATTATCGGGCTTGGAGCGTTAAAGTACTATATGCTAAAAGTAGATCCAAAAAAATCGATGATGTTCAATCCAGAAGAATCGGTAGATTTTAATGGAAATACAGGGCCATTTATTCAATATACTTATGCCCGTATTCAATCGATCTTAAGAAAAGCAAATTTTGATTATACTTCTGTATCAGTTACTTCGAACGGAATCGAGATGCAGGACAAAGAAAAAGAGCTAATCAAACAAGTGCAAATGTTTCCAGAAATAATCCAAAGTGCGGCTCACAATCATAGTCCAGCATTAATTGCAAATTATACCTATGATTTGGTGAAAGAATTTAATTCATTCTATCAAAATGTTCCCATTTTGCCAGAGGAAAATATGGAAAAGAAAATATTTAGAGTACAACTATCTAAGACCGTTGGGAATATTATTAAAAATGCCTTCCAACTGTTAGGGATTCAAGTTCCTGAAAGAATGTAATTTTATACATACATAAATTGAAATCAACGTCTTATTTTTTCAGGACCTTTTTTGCATTGGTAATTGCAATTATAGTTTTTTTCTTGTTTAAAGAAGTTTTGCCCAAGAAAATATTTAAAGAAAAAGCAATTACAAAAAATGTAGTTGTAGATAGTTTGTTGTTAGAGGCTATTTCAGAAGCAAAAGATTCGGTAGTTGCAGATGCAGTAGTAGATAAACAAGGGAAAGTTGTTTTTAAACCAACAATTGAAGGAATTGTTTTTCCAACAGAAAAATACACAGAATATAAAGGATTTCAGTTTTTGATTCCTTTTTATGAAAAATTATATCAGTTAGAAACACAGAAGAAAGGGAATGTGCGTATAGCCTATTTTGGAGATTCCATGACCGATGGCGATTTAATTGTGAAAGATTTTAGAACCTATCTTCAAGAAAAATTTGGAGGCAAAGGAGTAGGGTTTGTTAATATCACATCAGAATCAGCAAGTTCAAGAAGTTCTTTGGTGCATGAGTATTCACCCAATTGGAAAATGGAATCCTATTTAAAAGTGAAAAGACCCAAGCACCCATTTGGAATTAATGGTCATGTTTTTTATGCGAATGACACCCTAAAAAAAACTTGGGTGAGCTACAAAGCCAATGCAACAAAATTTGCCACCGTTTTGAACAAACCAACCTTGTTCTATGGAAGTTCAAAAAATGAAAGAGGAGAAGTATATTATATTGCAAATGAAGATACTATAAGAAAAAAACTAACACCAACTCATAGATTAAACACGTTGCGATTTTCAGAAACAAGTTTGTCATCTTTAAAACTACATTTTAAAAACGCAGACAGTATTCCTATTTATGGTTTTAATTTTGATGATGGAGAAGGTGTGCATGTCGATAATTTTTCAAGTAGAGGTAATTCTGGCCTACCATTGTCAATGTTTAATAGAGAGATGATGTCAGAATTCAATAAACATCTAGGATATGATCTAATTGTCCTTCATTATGGAACCAATGTTCTCAATTATGGCACATTGGATTATTCGTGGTATGAGAAGAAAATGAAAACCGTAGTTGCTCATTTAAAAGAGTGTTTTCCAGGAGTAACCATATTGATTATTTCAACAGCAGATAAAGCTACAAAATATGACTTGGAAATGAAAACCGATTCTGCTGTAGTCCCTTTATCGAGTGCTCAAAAAAAATATGCTATTGCATCAGAAGCTGGCTTTGTGAATCTATTCACCTTAATGGGAGGTGATGGAAGCATGGTGAAATGGGTAGAAGAAATGCCAGCAAAAGCCAATAAAGATTATACGCATTTTAATTTTAGAGGAGCACAAGAAGTAGCCAAATTAGTCTATGCACAGCTAGATGAAGGCTATGTAAAGTATAAAAAAATGAGAGCAAAAAGAAAACCCGTTGTAAAAAAAGACAGTATTCATAAACACGATGACAGTATCTATGCGCAATAAAATAATATTTTGTATTCTCATTTCATGGCAGTTTTTGAGTGCACAAGTTCAAGATTCTATCGCTTTAGTAAACACAGTAATGGTAGATTCTTTAATGCCAAATTCAGATAGCATTATAAATCCTGAAGCCATTTCAAAATTCTATGAAAAACTGCAACAGCTTGAAGAAAAAAAAGATTACAAGCTACGGGTAGTGCACATTGGCGATTCGCATATTCAAGCCGATTTGTTTACTGGGAAGATGCGTAGTTTGTTGCAAGATAAATATGGCAATAGCGGATTAGGATTTACATTTCCTTATAATCTAGCTAAAACCAATGGCAATCATTTCATTAAATATACTTCCAACGCTTCTTTTGAAAGCTATAGAAATATTTATCCAGACACCACACAACCCGTAGGTTTAAGTGGTATTGCACTCTATACTAAAAATAAAGATTTTGCCATTCAAATTGGAGTGCGCGACAAAAATTTTGCCTTTCATACTGTAAAACTAGTAACACCAAACAATAATTCGGTTTTTGATTTGGCTACTGCTTCAAATGAAATGGTAATAGAATCATCTGTGCCTAAAAAAATAAGCCATAAGATAAAAAGAGGAGAATCCTTATCTATTATTGCAGACAAATATAATGTTGGTGTTGCCGCTATAAAAAAAGCAAATAATTTGCGCTCAAACACCATTCATGCAGGTAAAACAATAAAAATACCAACCAATGAAATGGAAGCCAAACAAATTAGTAAAACAGCCTTCATTCCATTAACACTACAAAACGATATCGTCTCTCAAAACTATTACAGTCAAGAGTTGATGAATACGATCTATTTAGTGCCAAACGAACAGCTAGAAACATTTGCTTTGAATGGATTAATTCTAGAGAGAAACAATCCAGGAATAGTGTATAGTGCCATAGGAGTTAACGGAGCAAAAGCATGTGATTATAATAAATTTCCAATGTTTTTTGAACAGTTAAAAGCCTTAGAAAGTAGCTTAGTTGTAATTTCTTTAGGAACAAATGAAAGTTTTGATAAAAAACCAACCGCAGTATATTTTGAAGAATTAAAAGAAATGGTGCAGCAAATTCGCAAAGAAAATCCGTCGGTAGAAATCATTATCACTACGCCTTCACCGTCTTTCTTTAAAAGAAAATATCCCAATACATTTGTAGCCGATTATACAAAAAAAATTCTAGAAACAGCAGTAGAAAATAATGTTGCCGTGTGGGACATGTTCCATGCCTTAGGGGGATTGTCTAGTGTGAATGAAAACTATAAAAAAGGCTTAATGGCAAAAGACAAAGTGCATTATTCCAAAGCAGGATATGAATTGCAAGGGCAATTGTTTTTTGAAGCATTAATAAAAAGTTACGAACAATTTAAAGCTATTAAATAAGTGAAACCCATAGTTGTTGTACTGTCTTTTATTCAGAATATTGTTGGAGAATTAGATATGGAAACCATAAAAAGTTGGTTTTTGTTTAATGAAAAACAGCCGCTACTCTTTAATAGTGGTCTTTTTTTAGGTTTTTTTACGGTGTTCTATTTCATTTATATTCTTAGTCAAAAAACACACTATTTCAGAATAGGATATGTGGTTCTTTTTTCTTTGTTTTTCTATTATAAATGTAGTGGAATCTATTTCTGGTTATTGATTTTTTCTTCGGTTGTGGATTATAGTTTGTCCTATTTAATACACACAGAACCAAAGCAAGCATATAGAAAATTCTATCTAATTTTAAGTTTGTTAATTAACTTAGGAATGTTAGTCTATTTTAAGTACACTAACTTTTTTATTACAAACTTTAACCTACTCTCTGGAGACAACATTACACTTTCAGATGTTATTTTGCCTGTAGGAATTTCATTCTACACCTTTCAAACACTCAGTTACACCATAGATGTTTATAGAAGAGATTTAGAACCTACAAAAAGCTTTGTAGATTTTCTATTCTTTGTGTCATTCTTTCCACAATTAGTAGCGGGACCTATTGTGAGGGCAAGCGATTTTATTCCGCAGATTTACCAAAAATTGAAGCTAACAAAAGAGGAATTTAATAAAGCCGTATTTTTAATAATTGGCGGATTAATAAAAAAAGCTGTAATTTCAGACTATATCTCTTCAAACTTTGTAGATCGTGTTTTCGATGCGCCCAACAGCTACACTGCTTTCGAAAACCTAATGGCGTCCTATGGTTATGCTATTCAAATTTATTGCGATTTTTCAGGATATTCAGACATGGCAATTGGTTTGGCATTACTCATGGGGTTCACATTGCCAGCTAATTTTAGAACGCCCTATAAATCGGCTTCTATAACAGAATTTTGGAGAAGATGGCACATATCATTGTCTTCATGGTTAAGAGATTACCTTTATATTTCATTAGGAGGAAATAGAAAGGGTAATTTTAGAACCTATTTCAATTTATTCATGACCATGCTTTTAGGAGGTTTGTGGCATGGAGCCAATTGGAAATTCGTTTTTTGGGGCGTGCTTCATGGTTTGGCTTTAGCGGTAGAACGCTTCTTTGGTCAATTTATAAAACTTCCTAAAAACTACTTTGTTAGAGGCATACAAATAGTATTAACATTCCATTTTGTAGTGTTTTGTTGGCTGTTTTTTAGAGCAAAAGATTTTAATACAGCCTTTCAAATTACAGAAAACATAAGCAAATTGAATGTTAGCTTAGAACAATGGTCTATAATTATTCAAGGTTATAGTAATGTTTTTCTTGTTTTAGCTTTTGGTTTTGTATGGCATTTTCTACCCGAACGTATCACAAATTTTAATGAAAAACAATTTGGAAAACTACCATTTTGGTTGCAAGCCATTGTTTTAGGATTTGTTTTTTGGTTAGTACTAGCCATGGCTTCAGAAGGAGCACAGCCTTTTATCTATTTTCAGTTTTAATGCAAAGTTTGTTGTGGGTTTGTCTGTTGTAGGTTGTCTGTTGTAGGTTTGTTGTCTCATAATTTTGGTTTACGCAAAGTTTACTTTTTCAACTTTTCTGTTAATAACCAATTTTTAATAATTCTTTGTTTTTTTTAATTTACAAATGAGTTTGTTTTTGCAAAGCTGTTTGTATTGATATGGGTGTGGTTATTATGGTTTTGTTTTGGTTTAAAAAAAATCGTCATTTTCTTTTACAGTAAATTCAAATCGCAAAGGGCATCATTTAGCAGTTGAGAACCTTGGCATTTTTTTTTGCTGAGGTTAACGTGTGCTACTCCAAAATTGTTGTGACAAAAACATTAATTCATTTCAATTTGTCACAAAAAGTGTGGCATTTCCAATTTCAAATCAAAATTGTCACAAGAACTGTGACGCTTTACTTTTCAAAACAAAAAATGTCACAAGTTTTTTTAAAAAAAACAATACAAAATTCCTGAATGTTGAATATTATTTGGTTTACAAGCCAAAAGAATTTTTATTTGAAGGACAATTTGGTGGTATGTACAGCAGTAGAAGTGCTCAAGTTATTTTAAAGAGAATAGCAGAAAGAGCAAGAATAAGAAAACCGATAACACTTCATAGACTTAGACACAGTTTTGCAACACATTTACTTGAAAGTGGTACTGATTTGCATTATATTTAAGGTTTATTAGGTCATAGTAGCATTAAAACTACCGAAAATTTACACATATGTAAGCACAAAAAGCATTCAACAAATTAAAAGTCCTTTTGATGAATTGTAATAAATAATTATTATTTTTGGGCAAGAAAAAAGTCTGACTGTTTTCAGACCTATCTAACAAATGGTTGTTGTATATGTCTGACGAAGTCAGACATATAAACAAGTTGTACACAATGAAAACCAATACAAATTAAAAAATGAAATTTAAAATGAAAAAAGTATTATTTACATTAATCTTTATTTGTGCATTTGGAACAATTAATGCTCAAAAAATTAAATTTAAAAAAGGCAAAGTGATAGTTGACGAAGTTGAATGCTTGAATTATGATAGTAGCTCAAACAATGTTGAATTCACAACTGATGATGGCAGTCAAACTATAATTTTAAAGTATATAAGGACTGGAGTTGGTCAAAATGGAGGATTATATACAAAAGTTGTTTTTGTAGAGCAAGACAAATCTTTTACCTCAAAATCTTATATATTCAACAAAAATTTATTAGTAAAAAAACTAATATCAGATAAGGTTTTAATAGATTGTAAAATCGATGAAACTAAGATTGATAAATTTCTTATGAAATATGATGAGGGAATTGAAGAAACTTTGATTAGACACTAAAATCACTGTGTACAACAGCTAAGGTTTCCTTGCGTGCGAAGCACGAACAATGAAACCGTGGTTGAACGGAACCTATTATATTCCACCACTATGGGGTTTTCGTTATGTTTTTAGAAGGAATTTCAAGAGGCATGTGAGCCTCTTTTTTTTGGAGTAAAATTAAGTTGGTTTTTCCGTGTTTTTCCATCACTTTTGAGTATAAATTCCCTTACCCATAAAATTAATTTTTAAAGGGATTTGATTTTAGCTATTGCCGATGTTTGATAAAAATGCATTTAAAAAAGTTTTTTAGTGTAGCTTAAAACCGCTATTTTTACTTCAATTTATAATACAAAGTAAAATAAACGGAGGTTTTAAGACAAACTGCCGTTGGCATAAATTTTTAAAAAAAATGAAACGAATAATATTATTTTACTTGATATTAAACTGCTTTTGCAATTGCGGACAAGAAAAAAAAACAGAATCAACTAAATTAGAAATTCAAAATTCTTTATACATTGATTTATCCGAATACGATATTAAAAAACAAAAAGTTGACTCTGTTACTAATCTAGATTTTAAGAATGCTATAATTGATAGCGATCTTAATTTTATACCAAATAGCAAAGATTTTTCAAATTTTTATAAAAGTGATTATAAAGGAAATGTAAAGCAAGTTACAAGTTATCACAAAGGACAAAATGACTCGTATAAAAGATTTGATGAATCGAATAGATATAATGAAAAAGGATATAAAGTTGAGTCTGAATATACCTATGCAGGGACTTTGAAATATTATTATGATTCAAATAATAACTTAACAAAAGAATTAAAGATAATGGATGGCGATACTATTCGAGTTAAAAGCATCTATTATAATAATAAAAATAAAATTATAAACATTAGAGAAAACCACTTAAAAAAAAATAAAGATTACGAATTTAACTTGGATATATCAATTGAATATAATTCAGATGGAAGCCCGAGTAAAATAATCAATAAAAACCCAAACAAAACTTACACTAAAGACATATCATATATTGGAAATAAAATTATAATTACTAAAACTGACAATACAAAAAAAGTTACAGAAGAAATTTATATATATTCTAAAACATATAAATTATTAAAACATAATTATGGCTATCATACTATATTAAATAAATATGATGAGAATGATAAAATAGCTAGTAGTATGACATATAGAGATAACGAATATTGCTGTACAGATTTTTATAAATATGATGATAAAGGAATTAAAACAAATTGGATATTTACTAACCATTTGAAAGACCATAAAGAAATTCACACTTATAATTATGAATTTGACAATTTAGACAATATAATCTACGAACACTCTACTGATAATGTAACAAATAAAGAGTATGAAACGTTTTACGAAATTGAATACTTTGAATAATAAAAAACTTCTGCCAACAATGGCTATAAGTAATTGCTTGTTCTCTCCTACTTGAGGCTGTCCAAAAAGTAAGGACAGCCTTTTTTATTTGTATTTTTTCTCTAAAATTAGTATCTTAGAGTTGAGACAAAAATACACAATGGCTAAGATAGTTTTTAAAAATCAAACAGGCAATTCTCCAGAGTTATTTCCTATCAATATTTTCGATAGAATACCGCAAAACCATCCAGTTCGCTTAGTGGAACAAGTTGTTAATCAGTTAGATATAAGTGAAATTTTAAAGCACTATAAAGGTGGAGGTACTTCTGCTTATCATCCAAGAATGATGGTTAAAGTATTGTTTTATAGTTATTTATCTAATGTATATTCTTGCAGAAAAATTGCAAAAGCACTTCAGGAAAACATTCATTTTATGTATATTTCGGGTAATTCAACTCCCGATTTTAGAACGATAAACGATTTTAGGGGTAAAGTTCTAAAAAATCACATTCAAACTCTTTTTGCAGAAGTGGTAAAAATGTTGGTTGAAATGAAATATGTAAGCCTAGATGTTCAGTATATTGATGGTACAAAGATAGAATCTAAAGCTAATAAATATACTTTTGTATGGAGAGGCTCCATTGAGAAATATAAAGAAAAACTAGAAATTAAAATTAGTCATATTTTATCGACTATTGAAAACAGTATTCAATCTGATAATCAAGAACTAAATATAGAAGAATTACCAAAATCGATTGATTCAGAAAGTTTAAAAAAAAGCTTTCGATTCTTAATAAAAAGCTCAAAATGCCTACCAAAAAGCAGGAAAAAGAGTTACAAAAACTTCAAGAGGAGCATCTTCCAAAGCTTGAAAAATATGAAAAAGACTTAGCTACAATGGAAAATAGGAACTCTTATAGTAAAACGGATCCCGAAGCTACCTTTATGAGAATGAAAGAAGATCATATGAAAAACGGTCAATTAAAACCCGCTTACAATCCGCAAATATCTACAGAAAATCAATTCATTACACATGTATCTGTTCATCAAACAACAAATGACACTACAACCTTAAGTTCTCATCTTGAAGGTTTTGAAAAAGCCTATCAAAAACAGAGCAAAGAAATCGTTACTGATGCAGGTTATGGAAGTGAAGAAAACTATGAAATGCTGGAAGAAAAACAAGCTGATGCTTATGTGAAATATAACTATTTTCATCAAGAACAAAAAAGAAAGATAAAAAACAATCCTTTTCTTGTTCAAAACTTATTCTACAACGAAGAACACGATTTTTATGTTTGTCCAATGGGGCAAATTATGCAAAAAACAGGAGTAGGAAAACGTGAAACCAGTACTGGATATGAATCACAAATTACATATTATCAAGCCAAAAGATGCCAAGGATGTCCTTTACGAAGTCAATGTCATCAAGCAAAAGGTAATAGAATTTTATCAGTCAATCATCGATTAAATGAATTAAAAGAAAAAGCAAGAAAGCTACTAATGAGTGAAAAAGGACTAGAACATCGAAGTAAACGTCCAATAGAGGTAGAAGCGGTTTTTGGTCAACTTAAAAGCAATAATAAATTCAATCGATTCACAATGAAGGGTTTAAAAAAAGTAACATTAGAGTTTTTACTAATGGCACTTGGACACAACTTTAGAAAAATGAATGCATTCAAGACAGACTTGCCAAAATTTGTTTTCAAAACCAAAATTCACACTTATCTAGCCTATTTTAAAACTAAAATTTGCCTTGTTAAAGTAACTCAAAGTTATTTTGCTATTATTTTTTCTTCAAAACAAAATAGCTTAAAAATAGCTACATAAAAAAAGCTGTCCTTTTCGGACAGCCCCGAAGGAGCAACTGATTATTTTACATTTTGCAATCATTGTGCCGAAACAGGAATCGAAAAATGGAATGTGAATCTTGAGAAAATGACTTGTACTTACTATGATAAGGCAGGTAATGAAATTTTAGTAGAAAATATACCTATTGTATAGAAGCAAAGAACAAGTATTAATGATTTTTAGTAAGGTGTGAGATACTTCACTTTGTTAATTGTCTTATTTAATACATTTGTGAATAAATGTTGGATAATGTTGACTTTATTATGGATTTTTCAATTTCAAAAATTTTAGATAAAAAATGAAAAAATATATTTTCCTGTTATTGATTATTACCTTTAAACTATCTGGACAAAATAATATTAAAAACACACCAACAAAAAAACTGTCTCCTTCAGAAATTTATGCTAAAGAGTATAAAATTATAGATGAAGAAGAACAAAAGTTTAAAAAGTTTAAAAAACAAATAAAGGCTATAACGACAGAAGACTATTTAGAAAAAATTAGAACTTATTCGAAAGATTCTTTAAAAACTTTAGCAATAAAACTTTTAAGTATAAAAGAATTGAATGAAAAAAAATTACTTCAAAAGGATATTACATTAAATTCTGATTATTATATCCGATTATTAGATGAATTGAAATCTAGTGAAATAAATAATCTTGAATATTTTTTTCTAGAGAGAGAATTGAATGGTTATTATTTGGTCACTATGAAGAAGAAACAAACTTTAAGCATAATTCTAAATGTCATCTTTGGAATAATAATAGTAGTTCTTAGTTATATTATTTACTCAATGAAGTCACAAAAAAAAATGACTATTGTTGAAGAACTTAGTAATCAAGAAATAAAAATAAAAGAATATATACTAAATGGTAAAAGTAATAAAGAAATTGCGGAAGAACTCTTTATTAGTTTAAACACTGTTAAAACACATATTACCAATATATACAACAAACTAAATGTCTCTAATAGAAAAGAATTAATTAATAAATTTCAAAAATAGTACTAGTACTAGTACTTAAATCATACTACAAAAGAAGCATTTTCACGAGTGCTTCTTTTTTATTTGCAGAAATATTAATTTAAAAAATCTATTAGAAAAATGTTTAAAAAGAAATTCTCTTTAGTCGTATTGCTATTCCATGTAATTGGATTTTCGCAAAATAATTTTACATTAGAAATTGAACTTTCAGCTTCAAAAAATGAAATTATAAAAGAAGGCAATGCATATCTATATAATTCAGAAACAAATCAAATTATTAAAACAAAATCTATTGTAGATAAGCAATTAATTTTCGATTCATTAAATGAGGGAAATTATACGCTTCTTATTATTTGTGAAGAATTTGAAGAATTTGAACAGAAAATTTTTTTGAATAAAAACCAAATTTTAAAAATAGAATTGACAAAAATCAATTTTACCGAACTAAACGGAATTGTAGTAGAAGGGAATAAAAAGACTTTTACCAATTCAAACGGAAATATTAAAGTGGATATTGCTAATTCTATTTTTAAAGCAATTCCAAATCCAATAGATTTACTTTCACAACTTCCAAGTATTCAAATAAGTGGCGACAAGGAAAGTATTTCAATAGTTGGAAGAGGTAATCCTTTAATTTATATAGATAATCAAAGAGTAGGAATGAATGATTTAAATACGTTATCGGTTGATGATATTAAGATAATAGAAATTATAAAAAATCCTTCATCTAAATATGAAGCCGAAGGTAGGGGCGTAATTTTAATTACTAGAAAGTTTAGTAAAAAAGATCGATTTGAAACTACTATTTCTGAAGTTGCTTCATTTAAAAAGAAGTTTAATAATTACTTAGGCATGAATTCAAGTTTTAAGAAGAATAAAACAGAAGTAAAAGCTAATTTTAACTACAATCAACTGAATCCTTGGGAAGGAGCAGCGAATACTCTGGAAATTGAAAATGACAATATAGCGTCAAATTTTATTGCCGAATCCTATTCAAAAAGACGTCAATTTATTCTGGGCAGTGGACTATATCATCAAATTAATGAGAACGATTATTTTTCATTTAATTTGAGTGGAAGAATTCAAAAAGATAACGATAAAAACACAACTACAACTTTCCACAATCAAAACAATATTCAAAATGAAATTGAAACAGTAAATAATAATGATGAAAAAAGAAATTTTTTAAACTCATTTGTTAACTACAACAAAAAAATAAAATGCTTAGATATAGACTTATTTACAGGCATTCAATTCTCCAATTTTAATCAAAACTCAAATAGTATAATTCAAAACAATTATAACAATACTCAATTTGACATAACACAAAATAGAAATCAAAAATTTAATGTTAATGTATATTCAGGAAGAACAGATTTAGAAAAATCATTTAAAAATGAAATGAAATGGGAAATAGGAGCGTTATATTTATCTGCGGAAGCTAGCACAAATTTTGAACTTTTAGATTTCATTTCAAATAATAATGAAAATTCAAATTATAATTTTAAAGAAAAAAATATTGCGGGTTATACTCAGTTTTCTGGAAAAATTAAAAAGATAAGTTATTCGATTGGGTTACGAACAGAAAACACAAACATAGAAGGAAAATATAGAAACAACCGCTCATTTTTAATTGATAAGAATTATATTAATTTTTTTCCAAAAATACAGTTCGACATTCCTGTTGATAGTACAAAAACAATAAGCTTTAATTATGCTAAAAGCATTCTAAGACCTAATTATTCATCTACAAGCCAAATATCAATTTACACAAACCCCTATCTGGTTTATTCTAGAAATATTAATTTAAACCCAACAATTACAGATGAAATTTCGGGAACATTTCAATATAAAAACAAATCTTTAAAGCTAATTTTTTATCAAAGTAAAGATCCTGTAAACTTTTCGTTTTCATATGATTCTTCAGTCAATTTAATTACATTTAATTCAATTAACTATGCCAAAGAATCAGGTTTGAATTTAGAGTTTATGCTTCCTTTTAAAAAAAGATCTTGGAGTTCTGAAAACAGTTTTAATTTAATTTATAATAAAATTGAAGATAAATCAGCTGTTTTTAATGAATCAAAACCCTATTTATACTACTATTCAAATCATATTTTTGAATTACCTAAAGAATTTCATTTTTCTATCACAGGTTGGGGTTTTACAGAAAGGAAAGAAGGTGTTTTTAAAAGGAATTCATTGTTCATTATGAACTTTGCATTATCTAAAACGCTGCTTAAAAATTTTGATTGCACATTTAGTTTTAATGATATCTTCAGAAATATGAATTTTAATGAAGATTTTACAATAAACGATATCACTTCTAAAGGAATATATAATACTGATACCCGAGAAATTTCATTTTCAATCCGTTATAAATTTGGAAAGATTAAAGATTCAAATTATCAAGAAAGAGATATTGACGAAAATTCGAATAGAATTAGATAAAAAGCAGCACACAACAAAATATAGGTATTCATCATTATTCCATGGCTTGTTAGCTTTATAGAATGCTAAAAAAGGAGATATATTTGATTTTCTTAATATAAATCGACTATTTTTACTTTAAAATTAAAACTGAAATAACACAAACAGCGTTTTTTTAGAGAAGCTTATATTATAGGATATTTTATGAAGACACTTATTAAACCGAAAGTATTAAAACCTGGGGACAAAGTAGCCACTATTTCTTTGTCTTGGGGAGGTGCTGGAGAAATTCCTCATCGCTATCAAACGGGGAAACGACAACTTGAAGACAATTTTGGCGTAAAGGTTATAGAAACAAAAAATGCTTTGAAATCTGCTGACTGGTTAAATAAAAATCCACAAGCAAGAGCAGACGATTTAATGGAGGCCTTTTCCGATAATTCGATTAAAGCAATTTTTTCAAATATTGGTGGGGAAGACAGTGTTAGAATCTTACCATATATAGATCTTTCAATTATAACTAAAAATCCAAAAATATTTTTAGGATTTTCGGATAGTACGATTACACATCTTACTTGTTATAAGGCTGGGTTGACTTCGTTTTACGGGACATCGATATTGGTTGGTTTTGCAGAAAATGGAGGAATGTTCCAATATCAAATAGACGATATAAAAAGAACTCTTTTTTCTTCAAAACCAATCGGACAAATACTGCCAAATATAAATGGCTGGACAAGTGAAAGACTTGAATGGTCAGACAAGTCTTTAGCAAATCAAAAACGAAAATTAACCAAAAGTAATGGGTGGAATTTTTTGCAAGGTACAGCCAAAGTTCAAGGGAAACTTATTGGAGGGTGTCTTCAGGTATTAGAATTTTTAAAGTCAACTGAATATTGGTTTGATCCAAACGATTGGGATAATAGCATTTTGTTTTTAGAGACTTCTGAGGCTATCATGCCTCCAATGAATTTCAAATGGATAATTTGGAATTATGCGGCTCAAGGTGTTTTTCATAAAATAAAAGCGGTTATTTTAGGCAGACCATACGACAATAAGTACACAGAAGAGTACAATAAAATTTTATTGCAAATAATCAGAGATGAGTTGCAATTGACAGACTTACCGATAGTAACAGAAATGGATTTCGGACATACAAGTCCAATTTTTACGATTCCATATGGAGTAACTGCCGAAATTGATTGTGCGCAAAAAGCATTTAGTATAATTGAAAGTGCGGTAATCGACTGATAAAAAACGCTCTATAATAGCATTGACTGTTGCACAATTTAAAAATTTGCTTAAGCACATCTAAAATATGAATTGCTAAATGAAATATTTTTGAAATTCAAGTACTTATATGTTTGATAATCTAGTAATAAACAAAAACGGTGGTTAGTTAACTTTCTATGAAAAATTGTAAACCAATTTTAAAGCTATTTATTACAATTCTGTTTTTATGGTTTTGTGGGCATTTGATTTTTACCATTGTTGACGGTTTAGCAGATAAAAACATGAAAGCAGACATTGCAGTAATTTTAGGTAATAAAGTAAATGAGGATGGATCACTTTCGGAAAGGCTTCAAAAGCGAATGGAATGTGGACTTGACCTTTATCATAAAGGGCGAGTAAAGAAAATAATAGTCAGTGGTGGTCTTGGAAAAGAAGGATATTATGAGGGTGATAAAATGAAAGATTTTTTAATAAAAAACAATGTCCCTGATAGTATAATAATTGTCGACAATTTAGGGAGTAATACTCTTGCAACCGTAAATAATACTCTTAAATTAAAAGACAGCCTAAATTATAAAAGCTTAATTGTTGTTTCTCAATATTACCATTTAACAAGGACAAAAATGTTGTTTAGAAAACAACACTTTGAAAATATTAGTAGTGTAAGTCCCAGATATTATGAGTTTAGAGACATTTATTCATTAATTAGAGAGTTTGTAGCGTATTATTCCCAATGAAGATTAAGGATTATTCATTTATTCTTTATAGGTATTCATCATCATTCCTAGCGCTGTTTGGTTCACTGAATACCAAAAAATAAAAAAGATATATTTGATTTTCTTAATATAAATCGACTATTTTTACTTTAGATTTGAATACAAATTAATCTAAACGGAGGTTTTTTTGAGAAGCTGATGTAAGTTGTAAGTACTCCTCAGATGCCAAATCTAAAGCAATTTTTATGACTTATGACAAAATTTTTCTTTTTCTTTATCACAATATTTTTTCTAAGCTGTGGGA
The DNA here is from genome assembly GCF_055384985.1 of Flavobacterium sp. KY-23415. Taxonomy (NCBI): domain Bacteria; kingdom Pseudomonadati; phylum Bacteroidota; class Flavobacteriia; order Flavobacteriales; family Flavobacteriaceae; genus Flavobacterium; species Flavobacterium sp. KY-23415. The sequence continues at coordinate 2,670,928 of NZ_AP044001.1, forward strand.
AATCAGAATCCAATTCGAAAACGGATATTAAACAAAATCAAAATGACAACTCAAAAAATAATTCTAAAGGATTACCTTTTTTTGTTTTTGATGAGGTAATACACTATCACAAATGCATTACAATAGAAGAATGGTTAAATATTGTGAGAAAGGATGAGAAGCAAACCATAGATGAAAAAAAGTTGCTCAGTTTACTTAATGATTATTTACCTGAAAAATCTCTAAACGATAAAATTCTAATAAATGATATTGAAAACTTATATCCTCAAAAAAAGATAATAAACAAGTCTAAATTCGCAATTTTATCCAACATCTATAGTGAGAAATATCATGGAGATTATGCATTAGCTGCTTGTGAACCTTACTATCGTGATATTTTAATTTTTAAAAAGCAACATAAAATCATTGGGATTTCCAAAGTATGTTTTGAATGTTATTTGCATTCAACAATAGGATCAACACAGAATACGGAACAACTAGGTCAAAATGGAGATTACGCAAAATTACAAGACTTATTAAAATGATAAATGAGCAAGCTACTGTCTCGTTGCGAGCATTACACTAAGTTAATGAATTATAATCATTGGACACAAAACACCTATACTAAGTGTCAAGTAAACCGTGGTTGAACCCTTCGATTAGTTCAAATAACAAAATAAGGGTTTTTAGCCGAATTGAGGTTGTTTTCAAGGTTTAATTCTAGAATTATGAAAAAAGATTATAAATTAAATTCAAAAGACGAATTAACAGAATTAGCAAAATGTATGGGAATTGAAACATGGAATCAATTGACCCAATTCATTAAAAACTTGCCTTACGGAAGGAATAAGAATCGGTCTGATTTTAGATTAGTATTCTCTGAAATGAAGGGAACATGCAGTTCAAAACATGCTCTTTTGAAAACCATTGCAGATTTAAATGAAGTGCCAAACATTGTGTTAGTAATTGGTATTTATAGAATGAATCACTTAAACACACCAAAAATCGGTTTAGAACTTATGGAAAACTCAATTGATTTTATTCCAGAGGCACATTGTTATTTAAAAATTAATGGAATAAGAACCGATTTTACAACAAGAAAATCAGAATTTCAAAAAATTGAAAAAGATATACTGCAAGAAAAAGAAATTCAACCTGAACAAGTTTCAACTTTTAAAGTAAATTATCATATAGATTATGTGAAGCACTGGTTGATAGCAACAAATTCAAAATATGAATTTCATGAGATTTGGAAGATAAGAGAAAATTGCATACAAAATTTGACAGAATGAAATTTGATAGAACAGGTATACTATTATACACAATAGAATATAGAAAGTGTGTGGATTTCTATGAAAACCTAATTGGACTTACTAAAATGTTTGAAACGGATCGCTTAACATGTTTTGAATTTGGCGATTCCTACTTAATGCTAGAATTAGACAGTGAATATGATGAACATAAAGTTTATGAAGAAAGAGTAAGAACTTGTTTGAGAATGAACGTTAGCAATGTAAGGAAAGTATATGATAATTTGATTTTGAATAATATTAAAGCTGATTATCAAGAGCATTCATGGGGTGTTGTTGCTAAGTTTTATGATCCAGACGGCAATTTATGTGCTTTTAAGGATAGTGAAAAATTCGAACAACAAATAATGAAAGGTAGAGCCCAATAAAAAATGTCTGCCATCAGCCAAAGTGTATTCGTTTGTTCTTAAAGCACAAAGTATCAAAACATAAATGCATCAAAGTAAACTTTTCTTGTTTTGCCATCGTGAGCTTATTGAATTTTTTTTAGATAGTTTAAAGCGTAAACAATTTATTTTAATGTAACTTGAGTTACTAATAAGTCATTGAAACAATTATAACTTTGTTTGAATAGTTATTAAATCAATTTATTATGAATAAATATAGTATAGCTCTGTTTGCATTGTTGTTCTTTATAAGCTGTCAAAAAAAGAATAACGTTCCATATGAAGAAATAACTTCATTAAGCGAAGCCTATAATCCTCAGGAAGCAAAAGATTTAATGGAAACGCATTGTTATCTATGCCATAGTCCAAGTGCCAAAGAAAATGAAGGCCGGATTGCTCCACCAATGATTGCTATAAAATCGAGATATTTAATGGATTATAATTCAAAAGAAGATTTTGTAAATGCGATATCTAATTTTGTAGAAAATCCAACAAATGAGACGGCTAAAATGCATGGTGCGGTTAAAAAATTTGGGGTAATGCCTAAACAGGTTTTCCCTGAAAAGGCTGTGGCTCAAATTGCTAATTTTATGTTTGATTACCAAATCGAAGAGCCAGCTTGGTTCAAAGAACATTGGCAAGGACACGGAAACGATAATTGGACACAACCAGGAAAAAAAATCGATATAGTTGAGAAACGAAAAACGTTTGATGAAATAGGATTAGAATATGCACTTGCTACAAAAAAAATATTAGGTCAAAACTTAATGGGAACTATTCAAAAGAAAGGAACAATAGAGGCTTTAGTTTTTTGTAATAGTCAAGCAATACCTTTAACCGATAGTATGTCGGTTCAAAATAATGCAATTATAAAACGAGTGTCAGACAAAAATAGAAACCCAAACAACAAAGCAAATGCAGAAGAATTGGTATATATTGAACAATTTAAAAAAGACTTAGCAGCTAAAATAGAACCCAAACCGGTTGTTGTTGATAAAGGAGCGAAAATACAATTTTATTATCCTATTTCAACGAATACAATGTGTTTGGAATGCCATGGAAAATTAGAAAACATTAAACCCGAAGTGCGTGCTAAAATCTTAAAATTATATCCACAAGATTTGGCATTTGGTTACGGAGAAAATGAAGTAAGAGGAATTTGGAGTATCACTTTTGATAATAAAAAATAATGACAAAAAAAGGATATATCATCACGGGAATTGGAATTATAGTAGGACTAATTGCAGGATATTTATACTATCATTTTGTAGGTTGCCTTTCTGGAACATGTGCCATTACTTCAAAACCAATAAATAGCACTTTATATGGAGGATTAATGGGCGGTTTACTATTTAATATTTTTGTAAAAAAATCTAAATAAATTTCTGTATATTTGAGAAGCAATAAAAAATAGACACTTTAATATAAAATTATTATGAAAAAAATTGTATCAATCGTAGCATTATCATTGTTGTTTTCTGTAGGAGTGAGTGCTCAAGAGAAAAAGACAACTAAAAAAGAGAAAGCAAAAACAGAGAAAAAAGCAGAATGTTCTAAAGAAGAAAAAAAATCTTGCGGAACAGAAGCAAAAGGATCTTGTTGTTCTAAAAAAGCAAAAGCAGAAGCTAAAAAAGAAGACTAATAACTATTTCATAGCGATATAAATCCATCAAATTATGATGGATTTTTTTTGGAAAATAGGTAACGAATGTTGCCTACATTTTGGTTATTGTTCCGTAAATTTGTAGAAATACAACTACAATGGAAGAAATGTTATTCTACGATAGAATGCAATTTGCATTTACGATCACGTTTCATTACTTATTTCCGCAATTAACCATGGGATTGTCTTTAATGATAGTCTATTTCAAGTGGAAATTTATCAAAACACAATTAGAACACTATAATGATGCGGCCAAATTCTGGATGCGCATTTTTGCACTCAACTTTGCAATGGGAGTCGTTACAGGAATTCCAATGGAATTTCAGTTCGGAACCAATTGGGCAAAATTCTCAGAATTAACAGGAGGAATTGTTGGGCAAACTTTAGCTATGGAAGGCATGTTTTCCTTTTTCTTAGAATCGTCCTTTTTAGGACTTTTTTTATTTGGAGAAAAATTAATTGGACAAAAAATGCATTTTCTCACAGGCTTTCTAGTCTTTTTAGGTTCTTGGGCAAGTGGTTTTCTAATTATAGCAACACATTCTTGGATGCAAAATCCAGTAGGCTATGAAATTTTAGCCAATGGGAAATTTGTACTCAACAATTTCAGCGCTTTGTTCTCCAATCCTTGGCTTTGGCCTTCCTATTTGCACAATCAGGCTGCTTCCTTAGTGACAAGTTCTTTTGTAGTAGCAGGAATCGGAGCATTTTATATTCTAAATAAAAAGAATGTTGCGTTTGGAAAACTATTTGTTAAAACAGGAGTCATCTTTGGATTAATTGCTTCGTTAATAGTAGCAATGCCAACAGGAGACTTATTAGCTAAAAACGTAGTCAAATATCAACCAGTTACATTTGCAGCAATGGAAGGTATTTTTCATACCGAAGAAGGAGGTGCCGAAATCGTTTTAATCGGACAACCCGATGTTAAAAATAAAAAACTCGACAATAAAATTGCGGTGCCCAATATTCTAAGTTTCCTAACCTATGGTAATTGGGAACAAGAAGTGAAAGGTTTAGAAGAATATCCAGAAGAAGTGCATCCAACAAATATTTCAGGCTTGTATTATGCCTATCATATTATGGTCGGATTAGGGACTATATTTATCGGATTAATGGCATTGGCAGTATTTCAATTAATTCGTAAAAAACTCTACACTACACAATGGGTTTTGTGGGCTTTAGTCTTTATGATTCCTTTTCCTTATATTGCTAATACGACAGGTTGGTACACGGCAGAGTTAGGAAGACAACCTTGGTTGGTGTATAATTTGTTACGCACATCTGAAGGTGCTTCACCTACTGTTTCTTCAGGAAACACATTATTTACGCTACTTGGTTTTATTGGACTATATCTTTTGTTAGGGCTATTGTTCTTGTTATTGGTAGGTAAAATTATTCGTAAAGGACCACAAACACAAACGCATTAAACTATGGAATTTTTTTGGTACATTATTTTAATTATGATGTTAGCCATCTATATAGTATTAGATGGTTACGATTTTGGAGCAGGAATTGTACACTTGTTTTTCAGTAAAACAGAAAAAGATAAAAAAGCAATAACGAATGCAATTGGTCCTTTTTGGGATGCTAACGAGGTATGGCTTATTGCTACAGGAGGTTTGTTGTTTTTTGCATTTCCTACCTTATATGCATCTTCTTTTAGCGGATTCTATTTGCCATTAATCATGATTTTATGGTTGCTTATCTTTAGAGCAATAGGGCTAGAACTAAGAGGGCAAATTCATCACCCGATGTGGGAAGCAATTTGGGACAAAGCCTTTGGTATAGCGAGTTTATTATTAGCCTTGTTTTTCGGTGTTGCTTTAGGAAATGTGGTGAGAGGAGTTAATTTAGGAATGGTTGAAAACGGAGTTTCTACAGTAGAGGCACATTATTTCTTTTTACCTTTATGGAATCCTACGTTTAGTCCGCAGGCGAATCATTTAGGAATCATCGATTGGTTTACTTTACTATTAGGAATTATAAGTGTTGTAGCACTAACAATACATGGAGCTAATTGGATTATATTTAAGACCAATTCCGACATAAATACCAAATTAAAAGAGGTTATTTTTAAACTCAACTTTGTGCTTTTTGCATTAGTGATTGTGTCTTTGTTCGTTTGGCATAGTATAGAACCACAACCTTTTCATAATTTTATTAAATATCCATTCCTTTGGGTGTTTCCTATAATCATGTTCATCGGATTACTGGGCTTATTCAAAGTAAAAACATTTAAAAAAGATGGACACGGATTTTTATTTTCAACCTTGTTTCTAGTGGGAGGATTAGCTTCTACTGTGGCTTCAATGTTTCCTAATTTATTGCGCTCTACGAATAATGTAAACCCATCATTAACACTTTATAATGTGGCAGCAGATGATTATGGACTTTCCGTTGGGGTGTATTGGTTTGCTGTTGCAATAGTATTAGTAATTGTTTATTTTGTAATTCAATATAAAGTCTTTAAAGGTAAAATGGACGATGTAGGATATGGTGAACATTAGTGTTATTCGTAATTAGTAATAACCATTTTTTAATGAAATTTAAAATCATTTTAATTTTTACGATAGGGATTATTTTATTGGATTATTCCTCTGAAATTTGGTTGATGCCTAATTATAAAAGCAGACCTGATAAATGGCATTTGTTCTATTCAATGTTTTTGTTTTTTTTCATTTTAATCATTCAATTTTTATGGGCAGTTTTTAAAATGATTAAGCAAAAAAGAATCTCTTGGCAGATGATTTTGATAATGATAGCTACTATTTTTTCATTTTTATTATTGAATAATACAAATGGTAACATTCAGGTTCTTGGGTATGTAATTATGGCTTTTATTGCCTTTTTTTCAATGCAATTTTATCATTTAGACGATAATTGCTAAAAACCAAAATGAGAGATTAGTAAATTAATACTTTGAAATTATACATAAGATTACCGTTTTTTTGAGTTTTGTTACTAAAATTCCTTCTAAAAAAAGGCAATAATAATCTTTTACTATTCTATTTTTATTCGTTTTCAAAACAAAAAAAAATCATATTCTCTACGAAAACGTTTGAAAAAATACGGTATTAAAACCAAAACAGATTATTTACTATTATACCCTTAAAACGTATCAAATGAGTTGTTTATTCGCTTAAAAAATGAGAATTTTATACAAGTCAATAGCTTAAATAAAACAACATCATTATGAGTACAATTCCAGAAAATATAAAAATAAGCGAACCCTTACATCAAAAAGAATACCTATTAGATGGTGCATTAAAAATTTGGGATGGAGCAACTACAGAAGTTTTTTCAACAATTTCAAGTACACCAAACTACGCACCAACTGTTTTGGGCTCTATTCCTTGCATGGGCGAAAAAGAGGCTTTGGAAGCCTTAGCATCTTCTAATGAAGCTTTTAAAAATGGTCAAGGAGATTGGCCTACTATGAAAGTACAAGATCGTATTAAATGTATGGAAAACTTTGTTTCGAAAATGAAAGAAACAAGAAGTGAAGTAGTGAAACTATTAATGTGGGAAATTGGCAAAACACTTCCAGACAGTGAAAAAGAATTTGACAGAACCGTAGAATATATTTACGACACCATAAAAGATTATAAAGAACTCAACCATGAAGGAGCGCGTTTCACCAAAGTGCAAGGAATCAATGCCATGATCAAGCGAAGTCCGTTAGGTATTGTATTGTGTTTAGGACCTTATAATTATCCGCTAAACGAAACATTCTCTTTGTTGATTCCAGCATTAATAATGGGAAATACCGTTTTGTTTAAACCTGCAAAATTTGGAGTACTTTTGTTATCACCCTTATTAAAAGCTTTTCAAAGTTCTTTCCCAAAAGGAGTTATTAATATTTTATATGGTAGAGGTAGAGAAGTAGCAGCACCAATTATGAAATCGGGCTTAGTAACTGTTTTATCCTTAATTGGAAACAGTAAATCGGCAATTGCTTTGCAAGATTTACACCCTAATAAAAACAAGTTGCGATTAATATTAGGTTTAGAAGCTAAAAATCCAGCGATTATTTTACCCGATGCCAATATCGATTTAGCGGTTTCAGAATGTATTTCGGGTTCATTGTCTTTTAACGGACAACGATGTACGGCATTGAAAATTATATATGTTCACGAATCTGTTGCAGACGAATTCAATAAAAAGTTCACAGCAAAAGTAGATGCTTTGAAGTTTGGAAACCCTTGGGAAGATAATGTATTCTTAACGCCTTTACCAGAACCAGACAAACCCAATTATATTCAAGAATTAATAGATGATGCAAAAGCCAATGGAGCTTCGGTTATCAATCAAAAAGGAGGCGAAAGAAGCGAGAATTATATTTTCCCAGCCGTTTTGTTTCCAATTAATAAAAAAATGAGAGTCTATCATGAAGAGCAATTTGGCCCAGTTGTGCCTATTATGACTTTTAAAGACATTCAAGAACCACTAGACGACATGGCAGCATCTGATTATGGACAACAAGTAAGTCTTTTTGGAAAAGACATCAATACAGTTGCACCATTAATAGATGTTTTAGTCAATTTAGTATGTAGAGTCAACTTAAATAGCTCATGCCAACGAGGACCAGACGTTTTCCCATTCACAGGAAGAAAAGATTCAGCAGTAGGAACATTGAGTATTCACGATGCCTTGCGTTCGTTCTCTATAAGAACATTCGTTGCTTCAAAAGATAACGATTATAACAATGCCATTCTACAAGAGTTATTAGATAGTAAGAAAAGTAATTTCATTAATACCGATTATATTTTATAATTGTTATAAGTGGTCAATTCGAGTGTTTTTGTGTAGCCAAACGAACCAAAAAGGTATTGATAATTAGTAAGGTAAAAAAGAAACTTCTCGATACGCTTCGCACTCGAAGTGACGTAGAATGATTTATTATAAGTAAAAAAAAACAAAACTAGTTTAGAAATAAGCTAGTTTTGTTTTTTTTTAGAATTGATTCATAAATTAAACGTATGAAAACTTCATTAGGTACAATAAAGAAAAAATTAGTAATATGCACAAAAGCAAATATAGAAGTTGCCTATTTTGATGATTTAGTTTTTTATTATGGTTTTTGGGATACTACAGTTTTCTAGTTGGCTGTTATTTAATTAAATATGAAAAATATTAAGATTCGATAAAGCATTTTTTGACTCTGTCTTACTCTTTTTTCATTTCAATATCAATTATTTTTTTCCCGTTTTCTTCAAAATAATGCAATAATAACTTTTCATAGACTTTATAACCATCATCTACATTAGTAAAAATGAGAATTCCTTTTTTTGATTCTGGAAAAATAAAAAAAATTGTTTGAACCCCTTTGTCCGATCCGCCATGAGAAAGTGCAATCTCTCCGTTTCCTAGATCGTAAATTTCAAAACCTAAGCCAAAGTATTTATCTTTTTTGGTTGCTACTTGATTTGTAATCATTTCGTTAAATACTGCTTTAGATAACCAGTCATTGTTCATTACACTTACTAAAAAAGTGCCATAGTCTTCAATTGTGGTTAGCAGATCATCGGCAGCACTAACTGTTTTGTTTTTAAAAGTTTCATAAGCAACACCATCTGTATTGTATCCAATTGCAAACCTACTTTCATCAGTTTTCTTACTCCAATAAAATTCGGTGTCATTCATTTGTAAAGGTTCAAATATTAATTCTTTTGCGAGTTGATCTAGTGTTTTTTTAAATTTAATTTCTAAAGCTTTTTTTAAATATTCAAAACCTTCACCCGAATATTGGTATTTTGTACCAGGTATGAATTTGAAATCTAGTTTTCCTGAATCATTCATGTACCTCCAATTTGGAAAACCAGTTTGATGACTTAAAACATATCTTGTAGTGAGCTTTTTTAAATTTGTACTTTTTGAAACATCAGGATCAATCCAATAGTTGTAGAGCGGTTCATCTAAGTCCCATTTTCCAAGGCTTATTAGTTTTAGTGTAACGATTGCTGTGATGGGTTTTGTTAATGAAGCGACATTGAATAGTGTGTTGTAGGGTGCTGAGGTTCCTTTTTTGAGTTCTCCAAAGACTTTAATTTGTTTTAACTTTCCTTCGTCTATTATTCCTAAACCTAATGTTGGTACGCTGCTTTCTAAAAGCCATTTTTCAATAGCTTTATCATCATCAAATAATGAATATTGAGGAACATTGGCTAATTTTTCTTTGTGGTCATAACTTAAAGATCGATATAGCTTCCAAACCTCATTTTCTAATTGCCAAAGGTGAGTGAATTTTGCAGAACCAGCGAAAACTTCTTTTCGTGGTGGCATTGTCTCATAGAATTGATGCACTCCAATTTGAATTGCACCATATAGTTTGTTGTTGTTGTAGAGTGGAAAAACCTTACTGATTTCGGGTAATAAGGCTCTTCTAGATTGATATTCAGTTGGGTTTTTGCATAATCCGTTGCGTAAGCTGAACAAGAATTCTTTTTTATTACTGATGCCGTCTTTGTCATGAAAGAACTCAAAAGAATCACTCAATATGTTTTCAAATTGATCAACATTGCAAGTGTTAAAACCAACGTTGAAAAGCAAGCTGTCTTGTGAAAGAATAGTTTTGTATAAATTTGAATCAGTACTCACTTGCGTAAAAAGGAGTGAAGACGTGAATAGTAAAAAGAGATGAAATAACGTTTTCATAATACGGTTTCTTTAATTGTTTTTGTTACTGCAATAGTATGTTTTTTTGCAAACAAAAAGCATTAAACGAACCCGACAATAGCACGACAATGTGCTGACATTTTTTATAATAAATTGAAATTCAGTCCAATGAATAGTTTTTTGTTTTTGTTGATTTCGATGGCATTTCGAAGAATAATATAAACATTAATAATAAATAATAATACCATTGTTAGAGGAAGTACTTGCCTGTTTAATGAAAGCCATCTTCCAATGAAAGCAATAGCTAATATAATAATTGGGAAAGCAATTGTCCAAACAATTTGGATAGACACAATTTGTTTAGTTGTGTTGTTAACTTCTTTTTTCCAATACATAAGTATTAGAGGAGCAATAATGCTTCCTAATGGAATAAAGAGCAGTAGTAATGAGGAAAGATTAATGTATTTTAGGAGTTGATCGTTGTTTTTAGTTTCCTGAATGTTTTTTTGAAGCAATTCTTCTTTACTAATGTCTAAGGCTTTGCAGAGCGCGTCTAACGTGTGCCCTTTTGGAATAGTTCCTGCTTCAATTCTTTGTATAGTTCTAACAGAAATATTGGCTTTTGCAGCTAATTGTTCTTGGGTTAAATTTAATTTTTCTCTGTAAATTGTAAGATGAGACATCGTTGCTTTTTTATTTTTTTACTGAGCGACTAATTTAAAAACTATTTTTTAATAAGTTCTAAATTAAAATGGTCTCAAACAAATATAAAATTTGAAGGAGACATTTATTATGTATTTTACCAAAAATGAGAAAAAAAATATCTTTTCTTTTTCCTGTTTTTTTTCCTTACAATAATTTTACTTTTATTTGGATAAGGTAGTTAGCTAATAATTTTTCAATTAACTCTTCTTTTGTTAAGTGATGCAATGCGGTTTTACAGCTGTAATAAGTATAAGATACGTTGTGTTGGATTAATGTTCAATTTTGGTTTTGAAATATCCTGTAGAAATAAAATTACTGGTAAATATTTGGTAAAAGTTGTTAGATTGCAAGACAAGAGTAATAATCTAGTTCCTTTAAAAAAATGAAAGAAAATGTTATTCCTATATCTTTGTTTCGGGTTTGAAAGGAGTATATTTTTCTAAATATTCTGGTTTCATAATGAACCCTGAATATTTATGTTTTAATGTGGAATATACTCTAATTTCTGGAGTATGCTCAATTTTGGAATAGGTGGCTTTAAACCTATAAATTAATGTTTTTTTATAAATTCGTGTTTGTTCGATTTTTAATGAGAGTAGTTTACCATAGTCTTTATTTACTTTTGCACAGAAGGGTCTCATTTCTTCTAGCGTTAAATTTCTAGCTAAACCAGGTGTTGCAATTTTTGTTGTAATTGGGATATAATTTCCAGTAGAACAACTCTCCAATTGAGAAAATGCAAATGTTTTCGCATTTTCAATGTGAATTGGGTCTAGTTTTTCAGGAATTGTTGTCGTGGTCGATGAACAACCTATTATGGTAAAGGCTAGAATAAAAAGACTAAATTTTTTCATGGGTCATTATCTGTTCCTGTCTCTATAATTTCTTTTGCCTGTAAATTTACTTTTATTACTTGGTAAACTTGCCTCTTCTGTTTTGCTCGATTGCGAGATTAATTCATTCAATCCGTCCATTTCATTTGCCGTTAATAAACGGTATTTCCCTGCAGGAATATCAAGAGAAATATTCATGATTCGAGTACGTTTTAAGGCTACTACTTCATAATCGAGGTATTCGCACATTCTACGAATTTGACGGTTTAGTCCTTGTGTTAAAACAATTCGGAAAGTGTTTTTGCTCACTTGATCTACCTTACATTTTCGAGTAATTGTATCAAGAATAGGAATTCCATTTGCCATTCTATCAATAAAGCGATCAGTTATGGTTTTGTTTACAGTAACAATGTATTCTTTTTCGTGATTGTTTCTGGCTCTCAGGATTTTATTTACAATATCTCCATCATTGGTTAATAATAATAAGCCTTCACTGGCTTTATCTAATCTTCCAATCGGAAAAATGCGTTCAGGATAATTAATAAAGGAAACTACATTGTCTCTAACTTCAAGGTTTGTAGTGCATTCAATGCCTGTTGGTTTATTGAATGCTAAATAAATTCTATTCTCTTTTTTTTCTTGAATTAGTTGTCCGTTGACTTTTACTTCATCATTTGGGCCAATTTTTGTTCCCATTTCTGGAATGACTCCGTTAATGGTTACACGACCTTGGTCGATTAAGCGATCGGCCTCCCTACGAGAGCAATAACCTGATTCTGATAAAAATTTATTGATGCGAACTAATTTGTCTTCTTCCATGGTGCAAAGATAACTTTTTTAATAATTAGAGTGAAAAGTAATTCGTTGAAATGAATTACCACTTTTGTTATGAAATTATTATTGTTTTTTCAGTGTTTTAAAATGAAGAATAATGTTTGCAATGTTAGCGAATAAAGTTATTTTTTAATAATTTTTAATTCAGTTACTGCTTCGGTTTCTCTATTTATTCTTTCGATAAATCGTACTTTGAATTGATATGAAATGTTGTATAAAGATAAAATTGTGTCTAATTCCTTTTTAATTTTTGAGTTTGTTTTAGCGTCATATAAATGTCTGTTTATTGCTCCAAATGCCATGTTTAATAAGACAAAACCAATTGCGATGAAAATAATTATAATCGAAGGATAAATTTTAGTAGGTCTTCCGAGGCTTTGACTAATAATGTTAGAAATATAATTGGCAAAAAAATAGGTAAAGAAAAACATCCCAATGCCTAAACTAGCGAAAAGGGTAAAATAGGCATAAGCCCATTTTTTTTCCAATGCTAATTTTTCAAATGTAATATTGGTTTCTATAATTTTCTTTTCAAGGAGGTTACTAAAGTCTATTTTACTGCAGCTTTCATCAAATTCAGGTCTTTCAGAAGTTAAACCACAAATAATTCCCTTGTCAAAAGTTACAATATGTTTGGAGCAAAGTTCACAATGTTTAGATAAGTTTTGAGTCTTCGAATTCATTTTAATTTTGAATGGTTTTTTAGATTCATGGGTAGAAAAAAAAAAAATCCTGAAAATGGTTTCAGGATTTTTAATATTGGGTTTGCGAATCAATTATATCTTCGCAAATAATTTGTCCATTTCTTCTTTAACTTCATCAGCAAGAACATTATCTACTAAAATACGTCCACTATGCTCATCGGTAAGAATTTTTTTGCGTCCAGCAATTTCCATTTGCGTTTGCGGAGGAATGGTAAAGAAAGAACCTGCAGAAGCTCCACGCTCGATAGAAACGACCGCTAAACCATTTCTAACACTGCTTCTAATTCTAGTATAAGCAGCTAACAAACGCTCTTCGATTTGACTTTGATATTCTTCTGATTTACCTAATAAGAAGTTTTCTTCTTTTTCGGTTTCAGCCATAATATCACTTAATTCAGCTTTTTTATGTTTTAAGTGTTGTTGTTTGCTTTCTAGCTTTTCCTTAGTTTGAGATAATACTTCTTTTTTATGCTCAATAGAAGCTTTCATTTCTTTAATTTGCTTTTCAGCTAATTGAATTTCTAATTCTTGAAACTCAACTTCTTTGGTTAAAGAGTTAAATTCTCTATTATTACGAACATTTTTTTGTTGATCTAAATATTTTTTGATTGTTGTCTTGTGCTCATCGATTGCATTTTTCTTTTCTTTAATTTGAACATCGACAGCTTCTAGCTCTGATTTTAATTTATCTAAACGAGTGCTTAGACCGGCAACTTCGTCCTCTAAATCTTCAACCTCAAGAGGAAGTTCTCCTCTAACATTACGTATTTCATCAATCTTTGAGTCAACTAGCTGTAAAGCATAAAGTGCTCTTAATTTATCTTCTACGCTAAGTTCTTTTTTGTTTGCCATATTAAAAGTATTGAACAGGATTTGTATTTTCTTCTGATAAAACGACTGCAAAATTAGTGATTTTTTCTTTAAGATAATCAACAATATAATTTTTTGTATATCTTTCACTCTCAAAATGACCAATATCTGCTAAAAGAAGTCGGTTTTCTGCTTCATAAAATTGGTGGTATTTTAGGTCTGCTGTTAAAAATGCATCGGCACCAGCTTGTAGTGCGTTCTTTATTGCATAGCTACCTGAACCCCCTAAAACGGCTACTTTTTTAATATTTTTGTTAAGGAATGCACTATGCCTAATGCCACCACATTGCATTTTGTTTTTAACAAACGTTAGAAATTCGGTTTCATTCATTGGTGTTTCAAATTCACCAATCATTCCTAGACCAATATTTTGATGTTTGTTAGTTAAAGAATAAATTTCGTAGGCTACTTCTTCATAAATGTGGTTTTTAAAGAGCGATTTTAAAATTTTAGACTCTAAATATTTTTCAAAAGTAACTTCTATTTTGACTTCTTTGGTTTCTGTAAGTTCAAATTTAGTTCCAATAGTTGGATTGCTGTTTTCGTTGCCTTTATAGGTGCCAATTCCGTTACTATTAAAACTGCATTCTTCATAGTTGCCAATTTTTCCAGCTCCTGCTTCAAACAAAGCGTTTCGCAATGTTGAAGCGTTTTCTGGTACAGTATAGGTAATTAGTTTTTTAATAAAGTTTTCTTTTGGAATTAATATTTTAGTATTCATTAATCCCAGAGCGTTGCAAAATATTTTATTAACACCTTGTTGGTGGTTGTCTAGAGCGGTGTGAATGGCATAAATAGCAATATCGTTTTTAATGGCTTTTAGAATGGCTCTTTCTACATAATTTTTACCTGTAATTTTTTTTAATCCACTAAAAAGGATAGGGTGGAAGCAAACAACAAGATTGCATTTTTTTGAAATAGCTTCATCAATAACACTTTCTAACGCATCATGGCATACTAAAATACCGTTAATGTCTTCATTCTGATTTCCAACGAGCAAGCCTACATTGTCAAAGTCTTCGGCATAGGCTAAAGGGGCGAGTTCTTCAAGTAGGGGAAGTATTTCGAAAAGTTTCATTGTAATTTTAATGGTTTTATGTTGACTTAGAAAGTTATAATAGATGTTAATATTGCGTTCTTATCTTTTATAAAAATCATTTAATCTAATTCCTTATAGAACAAAGAAACGAATAAACACTAAAAGATAAAAATGGGAACAAAAAAAATACTATTTTCGTGCTATGATTTTTTTAAGAAAAATACTTTTTCCAGTTGCTTTGGTCTATTGGATTGTAACCTATTTGCGAAATTTTTTTTATGATGTAGGCGTTTTTAAAAGTCAATCTTTTGATGTGCCTATTATTGCAGTTGGTAATTTGAGTGTTGGTGGTACAGGCAAAACACCTCAAATAGAATATTTAATCCGTGTATTAAAAGACTATAAGATTGCCACGTTGAGTAGAGGTTATAAAAGAGAAACAAAAGGTTTTGTTTTGGCTGATGCTACAGCAACAGCAAAAACGCTAGGTGATGAACCTTTTCAGTTTTTCTCTAAATTTCCAGATGTTTGTGTTGCTGTTGATGCTAATAGAAGAAATGGAATTTTGCAATTAATGGAACATAAACCCGATGTGATTTTATTAGATGATGCCTTTCAGCATAGAAAAGTGAAAGCAGGGTTGTATGTGCTTTTAACCACACATGACGAGTTGTTTTGCGATGATTATATTTTGCCTTTTGGAAACTTGAGAGAGCCTTCTCTTGGAAAAAAAAGAGCAAATATGATAATTATCACCAAATGTCCCGCTACTATTTCCGAACTTGCACAAGAAAGAATAAGGCAAAAATTAAAAGTAAACATACCTGTTTATTTTAGTACTATTGAGTATGATGAATATGTCTATAATGAAAACAATAAGATAAAGGTTAGTGATTTAAAAGGAATGAAATTGCTTTTAGCTGGAATTGCAAAACCAGATTTGTTTTTTAAACATTTAGAAAATGAAGGCGACGAGAAAATGGTTTTTCCAGATCATCATGATTTTTCTAAAGAAGACATTCAAAAAATTAAAGAAGTTGGAAAACAGAAAATTAGTATTACTACAGAGAAGGATTATGTGCGATTGAAAGGCAAACTTGAAAATGATAAATTGTATTATTTGCCTATAAAAAGTAAGTTTGTTACAAATAGTGAAATATTTAATAAAAGGATAATAGATTATGTGGGAAAAAGTTCAAGAAACAGTTAACTATATTAAAGAGAAAGTAAATTTTGTTCCAGAATATGGGATTGTTTTAGGTTCTGGATTAGGTGGTTTTTCAGAAGACATTCAAGAAACTATCTTACTGCCCTATAATGAAATTCCTAATTTCCCAGTTTCAACAGTTCAAGGACATAAAGGTGCTCTGTTGTTTGGTACTATTGGAAGTAAAAAAGTAATGGCAATGCAAGGTCGTTTTCATTATTATGAAGGCTATGATATGAAAGAAGTTACTTTCCCAATTCGTGTAATGAAGCAATTAGGGATAGAAAAAGTAATCGTTTCTAATGCTTCGGGAGGTGTTAATTCTACATTTCAAGTGGGAGACATTATGATTATTAAAGATCATATAAACATGATGCCAGAGCATCCTTTGAGAGGACATAATGATGAGCGTTTTGGACCACGATTTGTAAACATGAGTGAGCCATATTCTAAAAATATGATTGCAAAAGCTAAAGAAATTGCAAAAACATTAGATATTAATGTGAAAGAAGGTGTTTATTTGAGCTTGCAAGGACCAACGTTTGAAACCTTAGCAGAGTATAAAATGGTAAAAAATATGGGAGCAGACTGTGTAGGAATGTCAACTGTTCCAGAAGTAATTGTCGCGAAACACATGAACATGGATTGCTTTGGGATTTCTGTAATTACCGATATGGGTAATGAAGAAAGCCTTGAAGGCGTTAATCATGAGGAGGTTTTAGAGGCAGCTAGAAAAGCAGAACCGCATGTTAGAAGTTTAATTAAAAACTTTATTCTTCAGTATTAGTTTCAGATTGTGATAGGAAATTAAATAAGATTTCATAAAACTCTTCCGGCACAAAAGGTTTTGTAATAACTTCGTTCATTCCATAAGACAATAACATTTCTCTGTTTTCATTTAAAGAAATTGCAGTTAAGGCTATTATTGGTGTGGTAGTATTGAATTTTCTTATTTCAGAGGTTGCTTCTGTGCCATTGATGCCGGGAAGATGAACGTCCATGAGTACTAAATCGTAAGTGTTAGATTTCAAATGCTCTATAGCTTCCTCACCATTATCAATAATAACCGATGGAATGCCTTTTTGTTCTAGCATTTTTTGAGTAATCATTTGGTTGATTTTGTTGTCTTCAACCAGTAAAATCTTTTTCGTCATACCTGAAATTTTATTATTGCTTGAACAAATGATTTCTTTCTTTTCTAACGCTTCACCAATCCCGAAAGTAAGGTTAAATTTTAAGGTGGTTCCTTTGTTAACATCACTTTCTAAATGAATAGTGCTTCCTAAAATCTCTAGTATTTTCTTAACAATAGAAAGCCCCAATCCAGTTCCCCCATAGGTGCGGTTAATTTCAACAGAACCTTGGCTAAAACTATCAAAAATTGTTTCCTGTTTGTCTTTAGGAATTCCTATACCGTTGTCTTTTATTTCAAAAGAAAGTGTTACATTGTTGTTCTTTTCTTTAACCTTTTTTAAGGTTAACCAAACATCTCCGTTTTTACTAAATTTAATCGCATTGTTAACTAGGTTAATTAGTACTTGCGATAGTTTTGTTGGGTCTCCAATAGTGTAAGGATTAATTGTTTTGTCGATTAAAAGATGAAAATTGACATTGTTTTCAATTATGAATTCATTGAAAGAAATTTTGATATTTTCAACCAAATCAACAAGGTTAAAATTAATTTGCTCTACAGGTACTTTGTCCGATTCTAATCGGTTGATTTCTAAAATATCATTAATAAAAGTAAGAAGGTATTTGCCTGAAAATTCTAAAGATTTTAGATAATTTAATTGTGTTGCTTTTGGTTTTTCATGCAAAAGAATATAAGCGATACCATTTATGGCATTGAGTGGTGTTCTTAGTTCGTGACTCACCGTAGCTAGGAATTCTGCACGGGCTTTGCTGGCTCTTTCTGCTTTTTCTTTTTCAATGGTTAATTCTTTGTTCTTTTCTTTTAATAATTTATTTGTGCTAATTCTAATTTTATTGTTTTTGTATAATGACAAACTAAGTAGAGATAAAATTGAAATTAGTGCAATACTTAAAATACTTATTAATTTCGAAAAACGTAAAGTTCTTTGTTGACTTTTCTTTTCCTTATCTAATTCTTCAATGGTTTTCAATTGTTTGTCAAACTGTATCCTGTCGAAAGTGTTTTCAGATAATGAATTATTATAGAAATTATCCAAAGAGTCGGCAATGTCAACGTAGCGTTCAAGATAAATTTGAGATTTATCAAATTGGTTGTCTTTTTTATAGGTGTCGCTTAATTGTTTTAAGACTTTCTTTTGTAATTGAATGTTTTTCGAATGTTTGTTGTTCAATACTAACGCTTTTTCAAAGTAACTAATAGCACTACTAGGTTGATGTTTTAAATTTTCTATTTCACCAATTTGGTAATAAGCTTCAATTTTGGTGTCAATAAATGTAGTGTTATTTATAGATTGAATTACAGATTTAAAAATAGCGATTGCATTTTCATAGTCGCCTCTGTTTTTTTGAATAATTCCTTTTTGAATATTAATTAATTCTATGGCGTCTAAAAAATTTAAGGCATTGTATATTTCTGCCGATTTTTCAAAGTAGATTTCAGCAAGATCAATTTTGTTTTTCTCAAGATAGCATTTTCCTAAGCTATAATAGGCTAGTGCTAAATTGGCACTAGGCACATCTTTTTTATATAAATTAATACTTCGAATAAAGTTTTCAATGGCTGTATCGGGTCTGCCCAAATCATAATAAACACCACCAAGAACTAAATAACAATCTGGGAGCTTCGCATTTAGTTTGTTTTTTTTGGCATAATCAATAGCTTTTTCAGTATAAATTATAGCCTTATTAAAGTAGCGTTTGTCTTCTTTGTTGAATGATGCAATTTCTAGGTAAAAATCGATGCTGTCATTAATTTCTGTAGTTAATTTTAAAAGCGACTGAGAGTGACTTATTAGGCAAGAGAATAGTAAAGCAAATAATAAGCTTCTCATTGTTGATAGAAATTAATTGTTATTTAGCAGTAATTCTTTCAAAAATATGCATTTTTTTTCAATCAAAAAACTTATTATTTGCATTATTGCCTTAATTCGTTTTGTTTTTTGTAATAAATTCTATTAAATCAATGAGTCTAGAAGAATACCCAATTTCATTGTCATACCAACCAACAACTTTGATCATTTTATCAATTACAGAAGTTAGTTGAGCGTCGAACAAGCAAGAATTTCTATTACCAATAATATCAACAGACACAATTGGATCCTCAGTATAATCTAGAATACCTTTAAGATTAGTGTTTGCTGCCACTCTAAAAGCTTCGTTAATTTCTTCAATGCTCACTTTTCTTTTCACGTTGAAAGTAATGTCGGTTAAAGAACCATCAGGTACAGGAACACGAATACCACAGCCACCAATTTTGCCTTCAAGTTCTGGGAAAATTTTAGACAATGCTTTAGCAGCACCTGTCGTTGTTGGAACAATTGATTGCGATGCACCTCTTGCTCTTCTTAAATCTTTGTGTGGTTGATCGTGAAGACTTTGGTCTGTAGTATAAGAGTGTACAGTAGTAATATAGGCCTGTTCAATTTCACACAATTCCTGAATCACTTTAATCATTGGGGCTGCATTGTTTGTTGTGCAACTTGCATTGGAAATTATTGTTTCCGAACCATCTAAAATAGCTTCGTTTACACCTAAAACGACAGTTTTTATAGTGTCATCTTCTGGAGGAACAGATAAAATTACTTTTTTAGCACCAGCATCAATATGTTGTTGTAAAGAGGAAGCTGTTTTAAATTTCCCAGTAGCTTCAATAACAATGTCTATGTTTAGTGCTTTCCAGTTAAGATTTTTAATCTCTTTTTCATGAAAAAACAAATATGCTTTCTCGTCAATTATAATAGCTTGTTCATTATAACTTGTTTTTGCTTGTAGCACACCATGAATACTGTCATATTTAATAAGATGACTCATGGTTTTATTGTCTGCAATGTCATTTATAGCCACCACTTCAATAGAAGGATGGTTTAATAATAATCGGAATAAATTTCGGCCAATTCTTCCAAAGCCGTTAATAGCAATTCTTGTCATTTCTATTGAAAAAAATTAGAGTATAAAAGTAAGGAATATATTATATTTGTTTAGTAGTAAAAGCGATTATTTAAAAAAATAGATATTAAAATTAAGAAATAGTAGGTATGATTATTCAAAAAAAGGCAATATTAGGAATTGTTCTTTCGTTTTTTGGAGCTTTAAGCTCCTTTTCACAGCAAAAAACAAAAAATATCGTTTCAAAAATAGAGAATGTTATTGTTTTTTCAGAGGGAGCTCAAATAACCAGAAATGCAAAAACAACATTAGAATCGGGAAAAACAGAATTAATATTTAGTGGTGTTTCTCCAAGAATAGATAAACAAAGTCTTCAAGTTAAAGGATCGGGTAATTTTACAATTTTGTCTGTTATACACCAAAATAATTTTTTAAAGGAACAAGAAAACAGAAGCGAAATTGAAAAATTAGAGGCAAGTAAAAAGAGTTTGGAGCAGAACAAAATAGCCGAAACAAATGTTTTAGCAATTCTTCAGAATGAGGAGAATATTTTGGCTAAGAACCAAGTAATAGGAGGCGTTAATTCGGGTTTAAAAGCTACTGAACTGAAAGAAGCAGTAGATTTTCATAGACAACGCTTGGTTGATCTGATTAAGGAGAAAACAGCAATAAATGAAAAAATAGCGGCTATAGATACTGATTTAATAAAACTCAATAAACAATTGAAAGCCTTAAATCAATCCGATGAAAAGGCTACGAGCGACATTGTAGTTACCGTTGCTGCACCTTCGAGTGTTGCTAATGCTAGGTTTGAGATCGATTATTATGTTTACAATGCAGGTTGGTTTTCAAATTATGATTTACGAGTAGAAGATGTTAATAGTCCAATAGATTTGTTATTAAAAGCAAACATTTTTCAAAGTTCTGGAGAAGATTGGAAAGATGTAAATTTATCAATATCGAGTGGTAATCCAACAGAAAGTGGTGTGTCGCCAACAATGAATCCGTGGTTTTTGAATTTAAATAGCCGTAGTAGTACAGGAGGTTCTGTTCAAGCTTATGGTCAGTTAATAGGAAACACTGTTTCCGGAAAAATTTCAGATAGTTATGGTCCTTTGCCTGGCGCATCTGTAATGGTTAAGGGAACTTCTATAGGAGCTCAAGCCGATTTTGACGGAAATTATTCAATAAAAGTACCTCATGCAAATTGCGAGTTAGTATTTTCTTATATTAGTATGAAATCTCAAACGGTGCAAGTAAGAAACAATACCATAAACGTGGTTCTAGAGGAGGAAGTAGCCCAGCTTGAAGCGGTTGTTGTTACAGCTTATAGAGGGAAAAAATCAAGAAGAAAAGATGAAGACGAATTTAAATCGCAACCATTAGAAACCAGTGTCAATTATCAGCCAACCACTATAACCTATGATATTGATGTTCCCTATACAGTTTTAAATGATGGTAAAGTCTATACTGCAGAAATCAAAAAGTTTAATCTGCCAGCAGAATATCAATATATGGCGGTGCCAAAGCTAGATAAAAATGCCTATTTAACAGCTAAAATTACAAATTGGCAAGATTTGAATTTGTTCGATGGTGAATTAAATTTGTTTTTTGAAGGAGCTTTTCTCGGTAAATCTTTGTTAGACTTGCAAAATGCTTCAGATACTTTAGCAATTTCTTTAGGGAAAGATAAAGGCATTGCAATTGAAAGAAAACAATTAAAAGAATACAAATCGAAACAATTTTTAAGTAGTAATAAAACAGAAAGCAGGGCTTTTGAAATTACTGTAAAGAACAATAAACCCTATGCTGTTGCCATTACAATTCTAGATCAACTTCCAATAAGCACTACCAAAGAAATAACAGTTTTTGATGAAGAATATAGTGAAGGTGAAAGGAACGAAGAAACAAAATTCGTGACATGGAACTTAAAATTACCTTCAAAATCGGAAAAGAAACTGAATTTGAAATACAAAGTGAAGAGTCCAAAAAATGCTTCCCTCATATTAGATTAAAGATTTAGATTTGATTTTTTAGGAGCAGAAAATAGTCAATCACAGGGAAATAGTCCCGCTATCCACTATATCTGTCATTGCTGCGTTCCTCTCAATGACAGGATGCCGTTGCTATCGGGGCTAAAAAACACGTTTCTAATTTTTGGACATAATCAACATAATAGGGTTGTAGTAATTTTTGTCTATAGAAAAACAAGTCATATTCGACATTCTTGAATTCTGTGTTGTTTTTTTAAAAAAAACTTGTGACATTTTTTGTTTTGAAAAGTAAAGCGTCACAGTTTTTGTGACAATTTTGATTTGAAATTGGAAATGCCACACTTTTTGTGACAGATTGAAATGAATTAATGCTTTTGTCACAACAATTTTGGAGTAGAACACTATTAGCACAGTGAAAAAAACGCCAAGGTTCGCAACTGCTAAATTATGTGCCGAAAAAGTATAATCACATGAAAAAGCCTTCAAGTTTTTAACTTGAAGGCTTTTTTATTTCAGTAAATTCCATTGATAAAAGGTATTATATAGAATTTAGGCAGAGTAAAGGTCTAATGAATATGTTTTTCGGCATGATATGAAGAACGAACAAGCGCACCACTTTCAACATGTCTAAAGCCTAGTTCTTTGCCAATTTTTTCATATTTTTCAAATTGTTCTGGAGAAATATATTCTTTAACGGGTAAATGTTTTTTACTCGGTTGCAGGTATTGCCCAATGGTTACAATATCAACGTTAGCATCTCTCAAATCATGAAGTACCTGTATAACTTCTTCTTCTTTTTCTCCCAAACCAAGCATTATTCCCGATTTGGTTCTCTTAATACCTTGTGCTTTCAAGTAACGCAAAACCTCTAAACTCTTTTCATATTTGGCTTGAATGCGAACCTCTCTCGTTAATCGTTTCACGGTTTCCATATTGTGCGAAACTACTTCTGGTGCCACTTCTATAATGCGATCTAGGTTTCTAGTGTTTCCTTGAAAATCTGGAATTAAGGTTTCTAAAGTAGTGTTTGGATTCATTCTTCGAATGGCTTTCACTGTCTCAGCCCAAATAATAGACCCCATATCTTTCAAATCATCACGATCCACGCTTGTAATCACCGCATGTTTAATTTTCATTAATTTGATAGAACGTGCCACTTTTTCAGGTTCATCCCAGTCGACCGTTTCAGGTCTTCCTGTTTTAACACCGCAAAAACCACACGAGCGTGTGCAAATGTTTCCTAATATCATGAATGTAGCAGTTCCTTCACCCCAACATTCACCCATGTTTGGACAACTTCCAGAAGCACAAATTGTATTTAATTTATATTTATCGACTAGTCCTCTTAATTCGGTATAATTTTTTCCTGTTGGAAGTTTCACTCTAAGCCATTTTGGTTTAGGTTCTCTTGGCGGAAAAACATTCTCGGTAACAGTATTCATAGCATAAAAATTTGAACTACAAAGATAGTGAGATTTGATAAAACAAAAGTATAAATATAGTTTTTTAAGATTTGTTTACTATTCCACAAAATCCAAATCGATATTGTGTGTTTCAGGAATAGTTAAGGTTGCATATATCGCTATTGCAAAAACAATGCTTCCAACTATAGCTGCACTAGTAATTACACCATTGTTTATTTTTAAACTATCAAATCCAAATAATATTAAAGGAAGTAAACCACGAACCATATTCGGTATGGTGGTTGCAGCTGTGCTTCTTATGTTGGTTCCAAATTGTTCTGCACCAACGGTCACAAACATTGCCCAATATCCGGTTCCTAGTCCAAGCCATGCACAATAAAAATAATACATTTCTTCTGTTTTTGTGCCACCAAATAGCATAAGAGATACACCAATGAGGGTGAAAATTAGCATGTATAAAATGGCTTTTTTTCTAGACTTCAACCAATGCGATATAAAACCACTCGCAAAATCACCAGCAGAAATACCAATATAGGTCCACATAATTGCTTTGCCTGGATTTATTGAAGAAATCCCAAAAGCTGGAGCAAACTGATTTCCCATTACCGCAAGTATACCAACACAAAACCATGTAGGTAATCCAATGGCAATACATTTAATGTATTTGATGAAGCGTTCAAAATTCGTAACAAAGAGGAGAATGTTTCCTTTTTTAACATGGTGCGACTTTTGTATGTCTTTATATATTCCAGATTCAACAACACCTAGACGTAGAAAAAGCAATATAAGTCCAAGAATACCACCAACAAAATAAGCAATAGTCCAATCGCCTGCTAAATCTACGGTTAATTGTGCAACAACAGCACCAGAAAGTCCAAAGCCAGCAACTATAGAGGTTCCTATGGCTCTCAATTCTTTAGGTAAGGATTCCGAAACCAAGGTGATACCTGCCCCTAACTCGCCAGCAAGACCAATGCCCGCAATAAAGCGCAGAATGGCATAGGTTTCAGATATGTTTTCTTTAGGAAAATAAGGTAAAAAACCACAAGCTATGTTGGCAAGTGAATATACTAGTATAGAGCCAAATAAAACAGAAAGCCTTCCTTTTTTGTCTCCAAAAATCCCCCAAACAATTCCTCCAATTAGAAGACCAATCATTTGCGCATTTAAAATGAATGATCCATCTTTGTCAATGTTCAAACCCAATGCTTCAAGACTAGGAATTCGAACGATTCCAAAAAGTAATAGATCATAAATATCTACAAAATAACCCAATGCGGCTACTATGACAGGTAGAGAAAATAGGTGTTTAATTTTTTGTTGTGAGTGGCTATCTTTCATTTATATTTTGGTTTGACCAAATATATAAATTCTTATTTAGATTTTTTCTTCTCCTTTTTAGAAATAGTTTCGGCTAATAATTTTTTAGCGCGCAACAGTTTTATTTTAATATTATTCAAAGGCTCGTCAAGTTGTTCAGCCATGTCTTGATAGCTCATTTCTTGAAAATAACGCAATTGTATTACTTCTTGATAGGCTGGTTTCAAGGTTTTGATATCATTTAAAAGTTGCGATAAATTTTGTTCTGTAATAATATCGTCTTCTATTGTTGGAGTCTCATCAACTACATTAAACGCATTTTTGTTATCGTCGTCTGTAATGTCAATAAATAAAGAGGTTTTCTTTTTGCGAAGCATGTCTATATGAACATTTTTCGCAATAGTAATTAACCAAGTGTTAAAACCGAATTCTGGATTATAGGAACCTATTTTATCAAAAGCTTTCGCAAAAGTTTCAATGGTAATATCGTCTGTGTCTGTTTCGTTCTCTGTTCTTTTTAGCATGAAACCATAAACCTCATTCCAAAAAAAATCAAGTAAGAAAGTAAAAGCTACTTGGTCACCCGTTTTTGCTTTTTCTATGTTGTTTAAGATGATTTCTGAATTTATTTCCAATGTACAGGTTTTGAGAAGATATTAGTAAAAAAAACATTTAGTTGTGTGAAAACTAGAAAAAATTCAATGATTGGATACCAGTACATCACGTCTTTTTCGTTTAGTTTTTTTGCTGCATAACCAAGGCTAATCCAAGTAAATAAGTATCGGAAAACAATTATGCCTAGAACAATCATCCATTGGTATTGAAACGCTAATAGCATAATTGCTAAAAGGAAAAAGAATAATTGTGAAACAAAAAACAAGCCCAACTGAAAACGATCAAAAGCAGTATATAATTTTGCCGTTGAAACATGTCTTCTTTTTTGATTAAACCAATCTTTATAGGTTTTTTTAGGTTCAGAATAGGTGAAGCTTTCAGGAGTGTAGCAAGTTGTCGTGTTTTCTTTTGTGCTAGCTTGGTTCACAAATAAATCGTCATCACCAGAACGAATTTTCATGTGTTCCACAAAACCACCAACACTAAAAAAAGTTTCTTTAGTGTAAGCAAGGTTTCGACCAACACCCATGTAGGGTTTTCCCATTTTTGCCCAACCAAAATATTGCGTAGCCGTTAATAATGTTTCAAATCGAATAATTTTATTTAGAAACGAATTTTTAATTTTGTCATAAGCACCATATCCCAAGACAATAGTCTTCTTTTTAGATAATTTTCCGCTCATTTGTTTTATCCATTCTTTTGAATTCGGATAACAGTCAGCGTCAATAAATAATAGATTATTGTTTTTTGCTACTTTAATTCCTAGCGTTAGAGCATATTTTTTATTTCCCCAGAAAGTTTCATTATTTTCAACTTTAACAAGTTTTACGTTGGAATATTGTTTTTCATAGGCTTCAAACAGCTCCAAAGTATCATCTGTAGAAGCATCATCAATTAACACAATTTCATATTCTGGATAGTTTTGTGTAATTAAAAGAGGAAAGAATTTCTTAATATTTTCTGCTTCGTTTTTTGCACAAACAATCACAGAAACTGGTTCATTGTTAGTGATTGTTTCTTTGGGTTTAGAGAATGAAAAACGTCCTAAGATAAAAATATAATAAACAAACTGAATACCAACAAAAGATGCTAGTAACAGCAATAAGACTTGAAAAAGCATAATGAGAAAATTTAATAAAAAAATTAAGAGTGAGATTGGTTATCACAATGCTTCATTTCTTCGGGTGTTTTTCCACAAAAACCACAGTTTTCTCCTTCAGGATTTAGGAATGGACTTTGGCTAGCACATGTTCCAGCAAATTTACCATCTTTTTTAGCCCAAATTTTTATAGTTATGCCAATAACTGCAACTGCTAAAAGACCTATCGTAAGTAGAATTAGTTTCATATATGTAAATTTATTTTTTTATAAGTAATAGTGTTTTTGTTTTAACTCTTATTTTGCAATTATTTACAATTATTTGTAAAGTAAAAGGCAATTCTATATACTAAATATTTATAACTAGTTTTTCTAATGTGTTTTACATTTTTTTTGAGCAGTCATTCTTTATGTGTCCATAAAACTGAGACTGCAAATTTACAAAACAATTAGTATAAATAGTGTGTTTTTAAGTTAAATAATGTTTACTTCCGCTTCTATGCATATTCCAAATAGCTCTAAAATAGTCTCTTGAATGTTTTTTGAGACCGCTAAAATTTCGCTTCCAGTAGCATTTCCATAATTGACTAATACGAGGGCTTGGTTTTTATGAATACCAGCATCTTTAAAGCGTTTACCTTTAAAACCAGCTTGTTCTATTAACCAGCCTGCTGGTATTTTGACTTCCTGTTCAGAAACGTTATAATGAGGCATTTGTGGATGTGTTTTTAGGATTTTTTCATAATCTGTTTTTTTAATTATAGGATTTTTAAAAAAACTTCCACTGTTTCCTAATTCTTTAGGGTCTGGCAATTTACTTTTTCTAATAGCAATAACAGCATTACTCACATCGCGAAGTGTTGGTTGTGTAATATTTTGAGCTTTTAATTCGGTTTCAATTGCACCATAAGAAGTGTTTAGAATATGGTTTCTTTTAGAAAGTTTAAAGGTGACCGCTGTAATGATGTATTTGTTTTTTAGTTCATTTTTAAAAACACTTTCTCTATAGCCAAATTGGCAAGATGCGTTATCAAATGTTTTTATTTCTTGTGTTTCAATCTCCATTGCTTCACAACTAAAAAAGGTATCTTTAATTTCTATTCCATAAGCACCAATGTTTTGAATAGGAGTAGTGCCAACATTGCCTGGAATTAATGATAAATTTTCAATACCGCCATAATTGTTTTCAATACAATAAAGGACGAACTCGTGCCAATTTTCTCCTGCATTAGCTTTTACCCAAACAAAATCATCACTTGAATCAACAATTTCAATGCCTTTTAAATCTATGTGCACAACAAGTTTGTCAATGTCTTTTGTGAGAAGCATGTTGCTTCCGCCTCCTAAAATAAAAATATCTTTTTCGTTATGGAGCAGTGCAGCTAATTCTTCCTTTGTGTGTATGGCAACAAATTGTTTTGCTTTAGCATCGATACCGAATGTATTGTACTTTTTTAAAGAAAAATTAGATTGAAATGTCATTTGAGTTTGAATTTGATAGTGCAAAAATAAGGATAAAATATATAATTAAAGCGTGTATATTCTATAGGATTGATGTGTGTTTTTAATAATATTTTCAGTTCTTTCAGCATGAGTGTCAGAGATAAATATTTGTCCAAAAACTTTATCGTTCACCATGGTAACAATTTTGCCAACTCTAGACTCGTCCAGTTTGTCGAAAATATCATCAAATAATAAAATAGGTAATTCTCCGCTTTGTTCTTTTATGAATTCAAATTGAGCAAGTTTTAAGGCAATTAAAAAAGATTTTTGTTGTCCTTGCGATCCAAATTTTTTAATAGGATAGCCTTCTATTTCAAAAGATAAATCGTCTTTGTGAATGCCAGTGCTTGTGTATTGTAGTGCTCTGTCTTTATTTAAGTTCTGACTAAAAAGTGTTTTTAAATCTGCTCTAAAAAGTTGACTTTGGTAAATTAATTGAACGCTTTCGGCTTCTGTGGAAATAATTGCGTAATATTTTTGAAAAATGGGAATAAATTGTTCTAAAAAATGGGTTCTTTTTTCAAAAATTATTTTGCCTAAAGGTTCCAATTGATCATCATAAATCGCTAAGTTGTCTTTGTCAAAAGTTTGGTTCAAAGCAAAATATTTTAGAAGTGCATTGCGTTGTGCAATTAATTTTTGATATTGAATAAGCTCGTTGAGGTATTTGTTGTCTAAAGTAGAAATAACACTGTCAATAAACTTTCTTCTTGTTTCGCTTCCTTCAATTATTAAATCGGTGTCCGACGGAGAAATAATAACGAGAGGAATAAATCCAATGTGTTCGGAAAGTTTTTCATATATCTTGTTGTTCTTTTTTATGACTTTTTTTTGCCCTCGTTTTAAACTACAAGATATCTTTGCTTCTTGATTTTGTTTGTTGAAAACAGCATCTATTAAGAAAAAATCCTCATCATGTTTAATGTTTTGCGAAGCCAACGGATTAAAATAACTCTTGCCATAGGCCAAATGGTAAATGGCATCGAGGATATTAGTTTTGCCAATTCCATTTTTGCCTACAAAACAATTGATTTTGTTGTCGAAATCAAAAGATTGTGAGGATATATTTTTGTAGTTAAGTAATGTTAAATGCTGTAGAAACACTATGAGTTAAGGCTTTTGGTTAAAATTTAGACAAAAATACTATGAAAAAACAGAAAATAATTAAAAAAAAGCAGATTTTAAATTTAATTGTACCATATTATAATAGGGTCTAAATGAGAATATAGTAATATTTTAAAATATTTTTTGTGTCTGTTTCAATAAAAATTATATTTTTGCAACTTTAATAAACTTATTATAAATGGCAACATATAACAAAAGAGGTTATAAAGTACCCAAACCTAAAGACGTTTTAGATAACGAAAATGAATTTGAAGAAGTATTAGAATCTGGAGAAAGTACTACGGAAGAAGTATTTAACACCCTAGATGCAACCGCTTCAAAAACGGAAGAATGGGTAGCTAAAAATCAGAAGTTAATTTTAGGAGTTGTTGGTGCTATCGCTTTATCAACAATAGGATACCTACTTTACAATAAATTTGCAGTAGAGCCTAAAGAAGAAAAAGCATTGAATGAGATTTATCAAGCTCAGGTTTATTTTAACGATGCATTAGCCAATACACAAAACCCAGATTCTTTGTTTAATTTAGCACTTAAAGGTGGTGAAGGTAAATTAGGATTAATTGGTGTAGCAGAAGAATATTCTGGCACAAAATCTGGAAATGTTGCAAATTATTATGCAGGAATGGCATATTTGCATATTAAAGATTTTAAAAATGCTGAAAAATATTTAGCAAGCTATAAAGCTGATGATGCTATCACTAAAGCAGAAGCATTAGGTGCGTTAGGCGATGCTTATTCAGAATTGAATAAAGTGGATGCAGCTATTGAAAATTATAAGAAAGCAGCTGAAGCAGATGAGAACGATTATACAACGCCGAGGTTTTTAATGAAAGCAGCTCAATTATGTTATTTGAATAACAAAAAAGCTGAGGCAAATGCGTTATTTGTTAAAATTAAAGAAAAATATGAAATGTCTAGAGAAGCTCAAAATATTGATGCTTTAATTACTATGACAGAATAAGCTACTATGGCTACAGAAAATAAAAATTTATCACAGTACGATAAAAACACAATCCCAAATGCGAAAGATTTTCGATTTGGGATTGTTGTTTCAGAGTGGAATGATACCGTTACAAACGGATTGTTTGAAGGAGCAAAAGCTGCATTGTTAGATTGTGGTGCTTTGCCAGAGAATATTATTCGTTGGGACGTTCCTGGAAGTTTTGAACTCGTTTTTGGTTCAAAAAGAATGATAGAAACCCAAAAAGTAGATTGCGTGATTGCGATTGGTTGCGTAATTAAAGGGGAAACCATGCATTTCGAATATGTTTGTAGTGGCACAACACAAGGAATAAAAGACTTGAATGTAAAATATGATGTGCCAACAATCTTTTGTTTATTAACCGATAATACCATGCAACAATCTCTTGATAGAAGTGGAGGAAAGCACGGGAATAAAGGCACAGAAGCAGCTATTGCAGCTATTAAAATGGTTGACCTAAACCAAAAAAAATAAGAATAAATATATTTTAAAAAATAGTAGAAATACATTTAACAAAGTTTTGTTAAATGTATTTCTAATTGTGTCTATTTTTAAGTATTTTTGGTATTATAAAATATCCAAGTTTTGCTAAATAAACCAAAAAATAGAACTTTTAATTATAATCCTCGATTTTTAAACGAAAATCATGTTGATAGTGATGATAATACTTCATCAAAAAAAGATTTTATTTCAAAGTGGAAAGGAGTACAAAAACAAAATAGAAAAGCAAAAGCTACTTTGTCAATAAGTACATTAATACTATTGTTGGTATTATTATTGATAGGTATGTATCTATTAAATTCCTATGTTGAATAATTAAAAAGTGAGTATTATGGGGCTTTTCGGAAAGAAAAAAAACAAAAAATATAGTTATCAACCACGCTATTTTGACGATAAAGGTGAAGGAAATCCTTTTGAAATTAAGCATAAATTTGACGAATATCGAGTTACAATTGGCTCAGATAGAGGGTTGAAAACAAAATTAGTGAAAGCTTTAAACGATTTTAAATACAATCAAAACAGAGAAGCAAATAGACGAATTTTGATTATAGTAGCCATTTTGCTACTTGTTTTCCTGTTCGTTATTGACTTTGATTTATCTATCTTCAAAAAGAAATAAATGTCCAGTATAATACAGTTATTACCTGATCATGTTGCCAATCAAATTGCAGCGGGTGAGGTTGTTCAAAGACCTGCTTCTGTGGTAAAAGAATTGCTTGAAAATGCTATTGATGCAAAAGCAAGTGATATTAAATTGATTGTGAAAGATGCAGGGAAAACTTTAATTCAAGTAATCGATAATGGTATAGGAATGAGTGTTACCGATGCACGTATGTGTTTCGAGCGTCATGCTACATCTAAAATTCGAATTGCAGAAGATCTATTCGAATTGAGTACCAAAGGATTCCGTGGAGAAGCCTTGGCTTCTATTGCTGCTATTGCCCATGTGGAGTTAAAAACAAAACAAGACCAAGAAGAGTTAGGACATCATATTATTATTGAAGGAAGTAAATTTGTTTCTCAAGAAGTTGCCGTTTTACCAAAAGGAACTTCTTTTTTAGTAAAGAATTTGTTTTTCAATATCCCAGCTCGAAGAAATTTCTTAAAATCGGAAGCAGTAGAAATGCGTCATATTTTTGATGAATTTCAACGTGTAGCATTAGCGCATCCGAATATCTATTTTACGTT
Source organism: Flavobacterium sp. KY-23415 (assembly GCF_055384985.1). NCBI lineage: Bacteria > Pseudomonadati > Bacteroidota > Flavobacteriia > Flavobacteriales > Flavobacteriaceae > Flavobacterium > Flavobacterium sp. KY-23415. Next base: position 2,702,864 of record NZ_AP044001.1, read on the forward strand.
GATTCATAATGGAAGTGAAACCTATAATTTACCTTCTTCAAACTATAGACAAAGAATTGTAAATCTTTTAGGGGGCAAAACAAATGAAAAATTAGTTCCTGTTAGTGAAGATACCGAAATTGTTAAAATTAGTGGCTTTGTAGGGAAACCAGAATATGCAAAAAAGAGTAGAAGTGAACAGTTTTTCTTTGTAAATGATCGTTTTATTAAGAGTGGCTATCTGCATCATGCGATAATGAGTGCTTTTGATGGTTTGTTGAAAGAAGGGAATCAACCAAGTTATTTTCTTTATTTAGATGTGCCTCCGCACACAATAGATATTAATATTCATCCAACCAAGACCGAAATTAAGTTTGATGATGAACAGGCTCTATATGCAATATTGCGTTCGGCTATAAAACATAGTTTAGGGCAGTTTAATGTGGCACCTGTTCTTGATTTTGAGCGTGATCCTAATTTGGATACACCCTATGAATATAAAGACAAAGATTCTCATTCACCCACCATACAAGTAAATGCCAACTATAATCCGTTTGCAGAAGAAAAACCAGTAAAAGCTAGTAGTAATTCCTATGCTTCAAGTGGAAATTATGCCAAAAAGGAAACAGCAGGTTCTTGGGAAAGTCTCTATGTAGATTTGAGAAAAGATACTGCAGAGGTGGAAAGTATCTCATTTGAAAGTGAAGAAGTTACAGGGTCATTTTTTGAGAGTAAAGAGGTGGAAACAACAACGTCAAGAACCTATCAAATACATAAAAAATATATTGTTAGTTCTATAAAATCTGGAATGCTTGTTGTGGATCAAAACAAAGCACATCAGCGCATTCTATACGAACAATATTTAACGAATATAACCGTAAAACACGCTTCAAGTCAGCAGTTATTATTTCCTTTAGAATTGTATTTTTCAAGAGAGGAAATTCAATTCATAAAAGAATTGCAGCCTTCTTTAGAGAATACAGGATTTATTTTTGAACAAATAAAAGAGGACAGTATTCAAATTGGAGGAATTCCAGTTTCTATTCAAGAAAGTGAAGTGAGTATTCTATTAGAAGAATTAATCAACGGATTGCAAAATGATATTCCAGAATCTACTTTTTCATTAAACGATGGAATAGCTAAAACGATGGCAAAAAGTTTGGCAGTAAAAACAGGAAGTTATTTAACAGAAATAGAACAAGAGAACTTAGTAAACGGATTGTTTGCCTGCAAAGACCCTAATGTTTCTCCTTTTAATAAACCCACTTTTATAACAATAAGTGTAGAAGATTTAGATAAAAAATTTGCATTATGATTAGAATGACAGACATGGTAAAGCATTTGCTTATCATTAATATTATATTTTTTGTAGTAAGTATTGTATTGCCTAACTCTAATGATTTATTGGTTATGCATTATATTGAGAGTGATAAATTTCAATTTTGGCAGCCTTTAACTAGTATGTTTATGCATGGAGGGATTATGCATTTATTTTTTAACATGTTTGCTTTGGTTTCTTTTGGAAGCGCTTTAGAGCAAATGTGGGGTAGTAATAAATTTCTGTTTTTCTATTTTTCTTGTGGCTTTGGAGCAACTTTATTGCATGTAGGAATTGATTATTATGAAGTTCATAGGATGCTTAGTTATGTATCACATTTAAATTTGACTTCGAATGAGATTCATACATTATTAAATTTAGATTATTCATCTTTGTTTGATGTTGATGGGGTGATGAAAGAAGGAGAGATTAAATCGATATTGGATAGAGTTAATGCTAGTCAAGAAGATTTTAATTACATTATAGAGGCTTTTTCTATAACAAGGTCGGTACTTTTAGGAGCTTCAGGAGCAATTTATGGTTTGTTAGTGGCTTTTGCTTTTATGTTTCCAAATGCAGCTCTTGGTATTATGTTTATTCCAATTCCAATTAAGGCAAAATATTTTGTTCCAGGATTGTTAACAATAGATTTGTTTTTAGGATTAAAGGGGAGTGCTCTTTTTGGTAGTGGAGGAACAGGAGTTGCTCACTTTGCACATTTAGGTGGGGCTTTAGTTGGTTTTTTAATGATGTGGTTTTGGAAAAAAAATCAGTTTGATAGAAATCGTTGGGATAGATAATTTTTTTAATATGGTTATAATTCTGTAACAACTTATAATAATAAAGACCTATATAGAGTATAAAGTAGTGGAACATTAATAATTAAAAGAGTATAAAATGAACATTATTGAAGATTTAAAACAGCAATTTAAAACAGGAGGTATTGTTCAAAGGATTATTTTTTTAAACATTGCGGTTTATCTGTTTTCAATTTTCTTTTTCTATTCTTCTCAAGAAAAATCTTTTGAGTTTCCTTTATGGTTAGGGCTGTTTTCAGACATGAAACAGTTAATTTTTAGACCATGGACATTGGTTTCGTATATGTTTCTTCATAATGGTTTTTTGCATTTGTTTTTTAACTTAATGGTGCTTCATTTTTCTGGTAAATTATTTTTAAGCTATTTTACAGGAAGGCAATTCGTTGGTGTGTATCTTTTAGGTGGAGTTTTTGCAGGATTAATCTATTTGTTTTCTTTTTATTTGTTAGGGAATTATTCCATGCTGGTTGGTGCTAGTGCGGCTATTATGGCTATTCTTGTAGCTGTAGCGGTCTATGCACCCTATTTGTTGCTTCGCATGCCATTAATAGGTACAGTAAAGTTATGGCAAGTAGCAGCTGTAATCGTATTGTTAGATTTAATTCAAGTTCCAATCAATAATACTGGAGGTCATATTTCGCATCTAAGTGGGGCTTTGTTTGGTTTCTTATTTGTGAAAGCGTTGCAAAATGGGGTCGATTTAACAAAAGGGATATCTAAAATTCAAGATTTTTTTGAGGACTTATCAAAACCAAAAGCTAAGACACCATTTAAAAAAGTGCATAAAAACACTACAAATTCAAATACAACGAGTACTTTTACCAAACCAACGAGTGAAATTAACCAGAAAAGAATTGACGATATTTTAGATAAAATTAGTAAAACGGGCTATGACAGTTTATCTAAAGAGGAAAAGGAATTCTTATTTAAAGTAGGAAATAATTGAAAAAAGAATCATTAATTAGTAGATTGCTGTTTTTTGTAAATAAGGTTTTGGCTTTGTTGACTTTTCTTGCCTATATCTTACCTTTTCTTGCACCCAAATTATTTCCTTTTCTAAGTGTTTTAACACTTTTGTTACCAATGTTTTTGATATTGAATTTTATATTTTTTATCATTTGGTTGTTGCAGTTAAAACGAAAGCTACTTTTGTCGGGTTTTGTATTGCTAATAGGAATTACTTTTATAAGTAAATTTTATAAGTTTTCTGAAGCTCAATTTGAGCCAGATCCAGAAGATTTTACGTTAATGAGTTATAATGTGCGATTGTTTAATAAATATGAATGGTTGCCCAATAAAAAAGTACCTAGCGATATTTCAGATGTAATTCAAAACTATAATCCAGATATATTGTGTTTGCAAGAATATACTCCTAGTGAGGAGGTGAGATTGCGTAATTATCCCTATAAAAACATAGAACTAGAAGGGAAAAAAAATAAGTACGGGCAAGCTATTTTTTCAAAATATGAGATAATCAACACAGGGAAAATAGATTTTCCAGATTCAAATAATAATGTGATTTATGCAGATATTGTTAAGTTTAAAGACACCATAAGAGTCTATAGTATGCACTTGCAATCTGTAAAAATTAGTACCGATATTCATGAAAAATTAGATGAAAGCAAATCAAAATTCATCTTTAAAAGAATAAGCGAAGCATTCAAGCAGCAACAATTACAGTCCGAGTTGATTAAAGAACATTATTTAAGTTGCCCATATTCGAAAATTATTTGTGGAGACATGAATAATAGCGCTTTTTCCTATGTTTATAGAAATATAAAAGGAGAAATGAACGATGCATTCGAAGAGTCGGGAATTGGCTTTGGGAAGTCTTATAATTTTAAATATTATCCTGCACGAATTGATTATGTTTTTGCGGAAAAAACTTTTGAAATTAAAGAATTCATAACGAATAATCAAATCAAACTGAGCGATCATTTCCCTGTCATAACCCGATTAAAAATTAAAGAACAGAAAAAATAAAAAAAAGCAGATTATAGTTTCTGCTTTAATAGATAATCCTTTGCATGTCTTCCTTCATTAAATAATAAATCTAAGATACTAAGGTTAGGAAGAAATCCGAACTTTTCATCAAAAACTTGAGTGTAACTTTCGTTTATGAATGTGTCTTTTTTTCCATTGGCTAAATGCCTAAAATCGGTAAAGTTAGTAGCTTCATGAAAATATTCTTCAGTTTTTGAAAAAGGCAATTCCACACCTAAACAGTCATTGATTATTTCAAATATTTCAAAATTTAAGTCCATCATGAAAGTATGTTTCTTTTCAAAAATAGGAATAAAATCATCTTCAAAATACTCAAAAAAAGGAGATGTTCTGTAGGCAGCTTCAAGAGATTTGAAATGATTTTTTTGCCAGCCAAATGCATTTTCAATTTTTATCTCTTTGTATTTTTGGTGTACAGTTTTGCTGTGTTTTACAGGAATGTTTAGCATTTGAACACCATTTGGACTATAAATATACATCCTGTTCCTATTCGTTTGTTTTTGGAAGTTATCTTCCATTTCAAAAGTAATTGTTTCCGCTTGCAACATAGCAGCATATTGACTTATTGAAGGGAAATAGGTAGGGTGTAATAGGATATTCATTTTTTACTATATTTAAAAAAGTTCAAAGTTTTTAACACTTTGAACTTTAAGATTAGACCTAAAATTAGGTTATATGTTTTCTTTTGCTTTCTTCTTTTTCTTCCAAAAATGTTCACCCACAAAATACAAAGCAAGTAACACTAAGAAATATTTAAAATAAGATTGAGGTTGCCCCGTTCCGCTAACTGTAGTGAACAATCTGTCCCAACGGATTCTCCAGTTTTTAATACCGTCATTAATGCCGTCAATACTCATCCAAATAAAGATAGGTTTCCCAACAATATGATCTTCTGGAGTGAAACCAAAATAACGAGCATCTAAGGAGTTGTGACGGTTGTCTCCCATCATCCAATAGTAATTCTGCTTGAAAGTATATGAAGTAGCTATCTGACCGTTAATTCTGATCTCGTCACCCGTAACGGTTAATGTGTTTCCTTCATATTCACCAATAATTTTTTTATAAAAAGGTAGATTTTCTCTGTTCAATTGTACAGTTTTTCCAGCCTCAGGGATGTAGATTGGTCCCATGTTGTCACTATTCCAATTGCGAGTTGGTGAAGGTGTTCCATCTTTGAAATCAGGAAAAACACCATCTTCTGGAGTGTGTTTCACATAGCGTTTTACAGTGCTCACTCTAGAATCGGATTTCATTTTTTCAGCTTTATCGAATGTTAAATTTCCGAAAAAATAATTGCTAGCAGTTTTTAATTTTAACTGATTGTATATATTTTGATCAATGTTTCCTGTGATAATAGAAATAGTTGAATCTCTTTCAAATTCTTCAATTCCAACATTCTTTATTAAATGTTCTTTAACCTCTGGTCTGTCCCATATTTTGTTGTCAATCTCAAAAAAACCTTTACTTTCAGTAATATTATAATCTTCAATGAAACTATCTGTAAGAGGTTCTTTGGTTTTAATAATATAAAAATACTGTGGTTTTGCTCTTTCTGGCAAGATAGACTCTTTACTATTAATAAATACAATTCCATCTTTTATTTGTAAAGTGTCTCCTGCAATTGCGGTACATCTTTTTACATAGTTGGTTTTCTTGTCAATAGGTTTGTCATAGCGTTTATCTGCATCTTTATACATGTTGTATAAAGTATCTGCTGGCCAGTTAAAAACCACGATGTCGTTGCGCTCAATTTTTTGTAATGCAGGAAGTCTAAAATAAGGCAACTGTGGAAAAGTAGTATATGATTTTACATGAGCAATAGGAATGGTATCATGAACCATAGGGGCAGCAACCGTTGTCATTGGAGTTCTTGCACCATAATGAAACTTACTCACGAAAAGGAAATCCCCAATTAAAAGCGACTTTTCTAATGAAGAAGTAGGAATGGTGTATGGTTGAATGAAATAGGTATGCACAAACGTGGCTACCACTATTGCAAAAGCAAGTGACCCAACAGTATCCATTGCTTTGTTAGGCGCTTTAAGGTCACGTTTTTCAAAATAAGTTACTTCTTGAGTATAGTTTACATATAGAATATAAAATCCTAAAGTAAAAACACCCAGAAACATATCCGAAGTAGATTTTTTTCCAAAAGTGCGCAATGTCTCAATCCAAATAATTGGAAAAAGAAATAAATTGATAATAGGAATAAAAAGCAATAGCGTCCACCAAGTTGGACGGTTAATGATTTTCATTAAAACAATAGCATTATATACTGGAACAAAAGCTTCCCAAGATTTTCTACCTGCTTTAAGATATAATTTCCAAGTACCTAAACCATGAATTACTTGAACTAATACTATAAATAATAACCAACCTTGTATTGACATATTTCTCTTTTTTAAGAATAAAGAAAATAGAGTAAAGAAAACAGACTCAATGTAGTCTATTTTGAAAAGACAGCTGTCATGCTCTACAATTCTTCAATTTTGTTATCTAATTTATTAATTTTTCTTTGTTCTAAATTCCGAGCACATCTTTCATTGTGAAGACTCCTTTTTTGCCCAAAAGCCATTCTGCTGCCACAACAGATCCTAAAGCAAATCCTTCTCTAGTGTGTGCTGTGTGTTTAATTTCAATTTGATCTACTTCGCTATCATAAAAAATACTATGCGTTCCAGGAATATTTTCAATGCGTTTCGCATCAATTAAAATATTTTCTTGATCTTTTTTATCGAGTGACCAGTTTTTATAATCCGTATGCTTAATAATACCATTGGCTAAAGAAATTGCCGTTCCACTTGGAGCGTCTAACTTTTGCGTGTGATGAATTTCTTCCATGGTAACTTTATATTGTTTTAGGTTAGCCATCATTTTTGCTAAATATTCATTGAGTTCAAAAAATACATTCACACCCAAGCTAAAATTAGAACCATAAATAAAACTTCCCTTTTTTTCTTCACAAAGCGCAATGATAGTGTCATATTCCTCTAGCCATCCAGTAGTTCCAGAAACTACAGGAATGTTTTTTTCAAAGCAAGTCGATATGTTTAGAACAGCACTAGTTGGAACGCTAAAATCAATAGCAATGTCTGCATTTTCTAGTCCATCAAAACTATCGTTACTTCCTTTTTTTAATACGATTTCATGACCTCTTTCTAAAGCTATTTTTTCAATAACTTTACCCATTTTTCCGTATCCTAAGAGTGCAATTTTCATTTAATATTAGTATGTGTTTTTATAATTGTGTTAGCTAATAAAGTGTTAAAAGTTGTAGGTAAGTCGAACGCCTGTTTTGAATTTAAAATCCACTTCATTTTGAAACATTTCAGGGCGAATAGATAAATTGTCGTTCACATTAAATTGCATTAAGTGAGCATCAACATTAGCGTCAATGATATTTAAAATATAAATAACCCCTGTAATTAAAGCAGACAAGTCCCTGTTTCTTTGGTGAAATTTTTGACCTCGAATTAAACCATCATTCGTAAGATTACCATAAATTGGATGATCTCCCATGTTAGAAGTACCATCCAATCTTTTCTTATATTCGTCTCTAAAAGCGTGATATTTTGTGTTGTTCCAAGTGTAGTAATACAATCCAGCACCTAAACCAGCATATACCAAAGGTATTTTCCAATACTTTTTGTTATAGGCCTGTCCCAAACCTGGCAAAATAGCCGAATAAAAAGCAGCCTTAGCAGGAGCTAGTGGATTGATAGTTGATTTAACAGTGTCTTTTACAACAAGCGAGATTTCTTCCTGAGCAGTAGCAGTAAAACTTATAAATAAGCTTAAAAAGAATATTGTTACAAACTTTTTCACTAATTATTAATCAATTTCAAAATACGATTAAAATCTTCTTCAGAATGAAAAGGAATAGTAATTTTTCCTTTACCATTGGTAGCAACTTTCACATCTACTTTAGTACCAAAGAAACTAGTAAAAGCTTTTTTCTCAATTTCATCAATATCAAAACTACTGTCTTTGGTTTTAACAGTAGAAGGTTTTAAGCTATCCTGATATTTTTTAACCAAAGCTTCTGTTTCTCTAACAGAAAGGCTTAGCGTTACTACTTTATGATAAATGTCTGATTGTACATCTTGGTCTTCAATAGAAATTAAAGCCCTACCATGTCCCATAGAAATAAAACCATCACGCATACCTGTTTGGATAATTGGATCAAGTTTTAAAAGACGTAAGTAGTTTGTAATTGTGGAACGTTTTTTACCCACACGATCACTCAATTCCTCTTGCGTTAGGTTTATTTCATCAATCAATCTTTGGTAAGACATTGCCACCTCAATAGGATCTAAATCATGGCGTTGAATGTTTTCAACCAAAGCCATTACCAACGATTCGTTATCATTAGCAATTCTAATATAGGCAGGAATGGTTTCTAGGCCTGCCAATTTAGAAGCACGAAGTCTTCGCTCTCCAGAAATTAATTGGAATTTATTAAATTCTAATTTTCTAACTGTAATAGGTTGAATTACGCCTAATTCTTTAATAGAAGTAGCTAATTCTTTTAGTGTTTCTTCGTTAAAATTACTTCTCGGCTGAAACGGGTTTATCTCAATTGCATCTAATTCAAGCTCAATAATACTACCAACCACTTTTTCCGCCCCTTTATCTTCAACCGATTTTATATCGTTTGTAGGGTCTTTTAATAAGGCTGATAATCCTCTTCCTAATGCTTGTTTTTTCACTGCTTTCGCCATTTTCTACTTATTTTTCTTGATAATTTCTTCCGCTAAGTTTATATAGTTCGTTGCTCCTTTACTTGTTGCGTCATAGTTAATAATACTCTCTCCAAAACTTGGAGCCTCACTCAATTTGATATTTCTTTGAATCACAGTTTCAAAAACCATATCGTTGAAGTGTTTTTGAACTTCCTCTACCACTTGGTTAGATAAGCGTAAGCGAGAATCATACATGGTTAATAATAATCCTTCAATATCTAATTCAGGATTGTGAATTTTTTGAACACTTTTAATCGTGTTTAAAAGTTTTCCAAGTCCTTCAAGAGCAAAATATTCACATTGAATAGGAATCACCACACTGTCAGCAGCTGTTAACGCATTTAACGTGAGCAAACCTAAAGAAGGAGCACAGTCTATAAGGATATAATCATATTTGTCTTTGACAGATTCTAATGCTTGCTTTAGCATATATTCACGATTTTCCTTATCCACTAGTTCAATTTCAATCGCAACTAAGTCAATATGTGCAGGAATAACCCATACATTTGGAGCAGTACATTCCAAGGTAGCCTCATCTGGAGTATTACTGTGTTCTAAAATTTGATACGTACCAGATTCTACTGTTTCAATATCAATACCTAAACCCGAACTAGCATTCGCTTGCGGATCGGCATCTATTAAAAGTACCTTTTTTTCTAAAACACCTAATGCAGCTGCAAGATTAACTGAAGTTGTTGTTTTTCCTACACCACCTTTTTGGTTGGCAATTGCTATGATTTTACCCATTTGACTATAAAAAATTTTTGAGTGGTAAAAATACAATTATTTATCGTTTTTTCAACTCTATTTTGTTAACAATACATTAAAGTCTGTTTTCTCCTTATTTTACAGAAGTAGTTATACAGTTTTCTTTTTTTAGAAGCAAGAAAAATCTGCTAAAAATAAAAATAGTCCTGCTTTCGCCTTTATCTTTTCTCCTCAAAAAAAGGAGAAAAGGATATCGGTTCTATCAGGGTTATTCATCGAATCCTTTTTTCAAAACAAATAAAAAAAAATATTTCTATTGTTAAAAATTAATCTCGCTTTGGAGAATTTTTTTTATCTCTTTTTTCAGCTTTTTTCTCTTTAGCTGTCTTTAAAGGTTCTTTTTTTACTGCCTTTTTTGCGTCTTGACTTTTTGCCATAATTTCATTTATTTAAGTAAAGATACTTTAAAATAACACACAGTATATTGAAAGCTAATATATTCTTTTAAATTTGCGTCTTAAAAACTTTAAAAGATGAATATGTCAAGACTTGCTTTCTTTTTTTTATTAAGCTCATTTACAGTTTTAGCACAAAAACAAAAAAATGTAGATTTAATACTAAGTAATGCTAAAATCTACACCGTAAATAATGCATTCGAAATGGTAGAGTCCATGGCGATTCATGAAGGTAAAATTGTAGCTATCGGAAGCACAATGGCAATAGACAAACAATACAATTCGCAAAATAGAATCAATGCCGAAAACCAATTTGTTTACCCAGGGTTCTATGATGCGCATGCTCATTTTTATGGTTACGGAATGATGCTGCAAAAAGTGAATCTAAAAGGAACAAAAAGTTTTGATGAAGTGTTAGAAAAAGTAGTTGCCTTTCAAGAACAAAAACAATTAAACTTTATTGAAGGAAGAGGTTGGGATCAAAACGATTGGGAAAACAAAGATTTTCCTTCAAGGGAAAAACTAGACGAACTGTTTCCAGATATCCCTGTAGTGTTAACCAGAATAGATGGTCATGCCATGTTAGTGAATGGGAAAGCGTTAGATTTAGCTGGCATAACTACAATAAGTACCATTGAAGGAGGACAAATAGAAGTTAAAAATGGAAAAGTGACAGGTATTTTGGTGGATAATGCTATGGAATTGGTAAAAGCAATCATACCCAATCCAAGCGTGTCCATAAAAATACAAGCATTGAAAGACGCTCAAGCAGAAATGTTCAAACATGGTATCACTACAATTAATGAAGCTGGTCTGGAACGCGAAACGATTGAGCTAATAGACAATCTGCAACAAAAAGGAGAACTCGACATTAATATTTATGCCATGGTAATGGCTTCTAAAGTAAATATAGATTATTACACGCAATTAGGCATCTATAAAACCGATAAATTAAATGTTCGCTCTTTTAAATTTATGGGCGATGGAGCCTTGGGTTCTCGTGGTGGATGTTTGCACCAACCCTATTCCGACAAACCAAAACAATTTGGAGCACTGCTGTCTCCCATTAGAGAAATAACACGCATGGCAGAACAAATTGCGGCTTCAGAATATCAAATGAATACTCATGCAATTGGCGATTCTACGAATACTGTTTTATTGAAGATTTACAAAGAAGTGCTAAAAGATAAACCTAACAGAAGATGGAAAATTGAACACGCACAAATTATGCGCGAACAAGACTTCGATTATTTTGGTTTAGGAATTATTCCTTCTGTTCAACCCACACACGCTACTTCCGATATGTATTGGGCACCAGATAGAGTAGGAGAAGAACGAATAAAAAATGCCTATGCCTACAAAAAGATGTTAGACAAAGCGGGTTTGATAGCTTTAGGAACCGATTTTCCTATAGAAGAAGTAAATCCTATGTACACGTTCTATGCGGCTGTGGCTCGCAAAGATTTAAAGAATTATCCTGAAAACGGATTCCAAATAGAAAATGCTTTAACTAGAGAAGAAACTTTGAAAGGAATGACTATTTGGGCTGCCTATTCTAATTTTGAAGAAAATGAAAAAGGAAGTTTGGAAATAGGTAAATGGGCCGATTTTACCATTTTCTCCGAAGACTTAATGACAATGGATATAGAGAAAGTACCTTATGTTTTGCCTACTGAGGTTTATATTAAGGGTAAGAAAGTAAAATAATCCGTTGGGTGTAATTAATTTTCGAGAAGTTTTGTTTTCAGTACAGAAGTTCTCGATACATTTTTAATGAAATAGCTGTTCGCATTTCCTTAAAAACACTCGAACTGGTGGTAAATAAAGAATAGCTTTTCAATAGAATCACTGAGAGCAAACGACTTTACTTCGCAACTAACATACAACCTACAACCTAGAACCTAGAACAAAAAAAACACACAACTAAACTTTTCTCAACTTTTCCGCTGCTGCAATTAATGTTTCATCTGTTTTAGCAAAACAAAAACGAAGCATTTGTTTGTCGGTTGCATCTTTATAAAACACCGAAATAGGAATGGAAGCCACACCATGCGTTGTGATTAATTCTTTCGCAAAATCCATATCGTTTTTCGTGCTAATTTGTTTGTAATTTACGACTTGAAAATAGGTTCCCTCACAAGGTAATAATTCAAAGCGACTCCCTTTAAGCAGGTTTTGAAACAAATCGCGTTTGCTTGCATACATGTTGGCAACTGCAGCAAAGTCAACAACATCCAAGTATTCCGAAATGACGTGTTGCGAAAAACTATTCACACTAAAGACAAGAAACTGATGCACTTTTTTAATCTCGTTCATGATTTTTTCTGGAGCAATTAAATAGCCCACTTTCCAACCCGTAACATGCAACGACTTTCCAAAAGAAGAAGCAATAATCGTCTTGTCTATTAATTTCGGACGCGAATTAGCCGAAATATGAGCATGTGCAAACGAAATGTATTCATATACCTCATCACTCAACAATAAAACTTGAGGATGTTTGTCTAGCAAACTTTCCAAAGCTTCAAATTCACTTTCCGTCCAAATTCTACCTGTTGGATTGTGCGGATTGTTAACGATGATTAGTTTTGTTTTGGCTGTAATTCCAGCTTCAATCCTATTAAAATTAGGAGAATAATCATCATTCAATGAAATACGAACGGGTTTTCCACCAGCCACTAAAACCGAAGGTTCATAACTATCATAACTAGGATCTAAAATAAGCACTTCATCACCCTGATTCACCAAAGTGTTAATCACCGTATAAATACCTTGTGTGGCACCAGCAGTAATTAAAAGTTCACTAACTGGGTTCACTTTTCGTTGGTAGTTTTTCGCAGTCAAAGCCGCAATTTTCTCCAACAGCGAAGGCAATCCAGCCATAGGTGTATATTGGTGTATGTTTTCGCGAAGCAAACGCTCGGAAATTTGTAATAAACGTTCATCGACAGGGAAATTAGGAAATCCTTGCGATAAATTAATCGCTCCGTGTTCGTTCGCTAATTGCGACATCACAGAGAAGATACTCGTGGGTATGTTAGGTAGTTTTGACATAGCACGAAAATAATAAAAAAAAGAGGAAAACGAGGTAATACTTTTAAATGTTTTGCTATTCTTTAAATAGTAAAATTGTGATATTTTTTTTTGGAGCGATACTGTAACCATATCCTTTATGCTTTTGTGACAAAACACTATTTTATTTTCATTTTGTCACAAAAAGTGTGACAAAATGAATTTTAAAATATAAATGCCACAGTTTTTGTGATAATTTTTATTTTAAAATAAAAATTATCACAAGGATTTAGTGATGTGTTTTTTGTTCAAAACAGGCAAGATGTTTTTGATAGCATAAAAATACCCCTACTCTAAAAAAAGTGTCTAACTTTTTAGAGACAGTGCAAAAGAATAATGTTTATATGTATATGCTCTTTTGTAATATTTGTTTTTTCATAGTAATCATTTTGTATTATGTTAAGTGTGAAATATTTTTATAAATTTAGAAAAAAATAAAAATGGTTAATGTTACCTGTGCAGTTATAATAATGAGTCGAAAAATTTTAGTTACCCAAAGAAGTGAAAAAATGAAATTGCCATTAAAGTGGGAGTTTCCTGGAGGCAAGTTAGAAGTAGGTGAAAGTGAAATTGATTGTATTAAAAGAGAAATAATTGAAGAAATTAATATTGAAATTGAAATTTTAGAAAAGTTATCAAATAGTGTACATGATTATGGAGATTTTAAAATTAATTTAATTCCGTTTATAGCAAACTATGTTTCTGGTGAGATTAAATTAGCTGAACATAAAGATTACAAGTTGCTGTATAAGTCCGAATTATTAGATTTAGAGTGGGCTGAAGCAGATTTACCTATTGTATATGAATTTTTAAAATCAGATTATGTATCAAGGAATATATGAACAATTAGTTACCAAACTAATAAACATAAAATTAGACGAGCTAGATAAAAATAGTTTTCAAATCAAAACTACATTAATTGATAAAGAAGAGGCGGCCGAATTACTATCTATGCATATAGGAAAGGTAATAAAATTTGCATTAGAAAGTTTGCCAAAAAATAAAGAAATAGATTTAGTTGAACATCAAATTAATATCTCAAATAAAATAATTCATCTATTGAAAGAAGAATTAAGAAATGAAGATTTTGAAAATGATTTGATTGAAATTGAAGGTAAAATTTTAAAAGCCGTTTTTACAAAAGTAGATGCTCATTTTTCTAATTTAGATTTACATTTAAAAGAAATTACTCCTTATACAAGGTTGATTCATAGTGAATTATTTACTGGTGGTAACACCGGAATTTCTTTAGACAGTGAGTTAAAAAAGGAAATATTGTCTTCTAATAGAATTGATTTATTAGTTTCTTTTATAAAGTGGAAAGGGATAAGAATTTTACAAAAAGAATTAGAAGAGTTTACTAATAGAGGAGGAAAATTAAGAGTTATTACAACTACGTATGTTGGCGCAACAGACGCAAAAGCTATAGATTATCTAGCTTCTTTAAAAAATACAGAAATTAAAATCTCATATAATTTAGATAATGAAAGGCTTCATGCAAAAGCATATTTGTTTTTGAGGGATACTGGATTTCATACAGGATATATAGGTTCTTCTAATTTTTCTAGATCTGCTTTAACCGATGGTTTAGAGTGGAATTTAAAAATTACAAGTAAAGAAGTAAGTCATATTATTGATAGATTTAGAAAAACATTTGATTCATATTGGGAGAACCAAGAATTTAAATTGTATGATAAAAATGAACATCAAGAAGAATTAGTTAAGGCATTAAAAAAAGGGAAGTTTACAAAAGAATATTCTTCTAATAATTTTCTCTTCGATATAAAACCGTATCATTATCAAGAAGAAGTATTAGAAAAACTTGAGGTTGAAAGAACGATTCATAACAGATATAAGAATTTAGTTGTTGCAGCAACAGGAACAGGTAAAACAGTTATTTCTGCTTTTGATTATAAAAGATTTAAAGTTAAAAATCAATCTTCAAAATTACTTTTCGTTGCTCATAGAAGAGAAATTTTAAAACAATCAATTGATACATTTCAAGGTATATTAAAAGATAATAATTTTGGAGAGTTATGGTTTGATGGCATAGAACCCAATAGTAATGAACACTTATTTGCTTCTGTTCTAACACTAAATAATAGATTAAAAAGTATTAATTTATCACCAGATTATTTTGATTTTATTATTGTTGATGAAGTTCATCATATTGAAGCTAAGACTTATAGGCCTATTTTAGAATATTTTAAACCCAAAATATTACTTGGTTTAACAGCTACACCAGAAAGAATGGACGGGGCAGATATTTTAAAAGATTTTAATAATCGTATAGCAGCTGAAATAAGATTGCCCGAAGCATTAAATAAGAAATTATTATGTCCTTTTCAATATTTTGGTGTTACGGATAGTATAGATTTAACCAATGTTAAATGGGAAAAAGGAAAGTATGTTTCTTCTGAATTAACAAGTTTGTATACCGCGAATGATAGGCGTGTAAATGAAATTATTACAAATCTCAAAAAATATGTAAACGATATTAATGAAGTTACAGCAATTGGATTTTGTGTTACTATTGAACATGCAGAATTCATGGCTGAAAAATTTAATTTATTTGGCTTAAAAGCAGAATTTTTAACTAGTAAGAATTCTGATAATAGAGATAGAATAAGAGAACAATTAAAGAATAAAAAAATTAACTATTTATTTGTAGTAGATATTTTTAATGAAGGTGTAGATATAAAGGAAATTGATACGGTTTTGTTTTTGAGACCTACGGAAAGTTTAACGGTTTTTCTTCAACAATTAGGGCGTGGTCTAAGATTATCAGAAGGTAAAGATTGTTTAACAGTATTAGATTTTGTTGGAAATGCTCGTGCAGAATATGATTTTGAGAATAAGTTTAGAGCATTAATAGGCAAAACAACGACATCTGTTTCAAAAGAAATTGAGGATGATTTTCCACATTTACCGTTAGGTTGTTCAATAGTTTTAGAGAAAAAAGCCAAAGAAATAATTCTTTCAAATATTAAAAATGCAACAACACTTAATGTTAATCAATTAATAAAAAAGATTACTGATTATAAACATCAAACATCTTTACCCTTATCATTAAAAAACTTTATGAATTTATATAATATTCCCTTAGAAGTTATTTATAAAAAAGATAGTTGGTCTAGATTATGTCAAAGAGCTGGTGTTATTGATGATTTTGACTTTGTAAATGAGAAACAAATTTATTCTGCAATAAGTAAAAAATGGCTTGCAACTAATTCTTTGACTTATTTTGAATTCATTTTAAGTCTTGCAAAAAAAGATTTCCATATTAAGGTAACTGATTTTTCAGAAAATGAAAAAATAATGTTGTTGATGATACATTATGATATTTGGCAAAAAGCACTAGGGTTTGAATCCTTAGAAGAGAGTATTAATCAAATAGGTAAAAATCAAATACTTGTTGAGGAGATTATTGAAGTTTTAGAAATTTTAATTGATAAAGTAGATTTTAAAGAAATTGATATTGAACTTCCTTATAAACAACCTTTAAAACTTCATGCGAGATATACTAGAGATCAAATATTAGTTGCTTTTCAAATGTCAACCTTTCAAAAAAAATCATCAAATGCTATTGGTGTTGGAGTTGCAGAAAACAAAAAGCTTAACACAGAAGTATTATTTATTAATTTAATAAAATCTGAAGAAGATTTTTCTCCAACAACTATGTATGATGATTATGCAATAAGTGAAAAGCTATTTCATTGGCAAAGTCAAAATTCCGCAAGACCTGACAGAGGGAAAGGATTATCCTATATTAATCATCGGAAAGAAGATAAAATAATATTGCTTTTTGTTAGGGAAAAAGCAAAAGATGAAAATGGGAATACAATGGGTTATGTTTTTATTGGGGAAGCAAAATTTATTGAATCAGAAGGCGCAAAACCAATGAGTATAAAATGGGAACTTAATGAACCATTACCACATTATTTATGGAAAGAATCTGCAAAAATGTTGATAGGATAAATTTTAAACAAAAAACAAACTCCGTTCCAACCTTTTCATTAAAAAGATACTCTATATCTTTATAACCGCTGTTTAAAAAGATAATACAATGAAAAAAGTGATCCTGTTTCTCCTGTTTCTAAGCCAATTTGTTGTGGGGCAAAATCCGCAACTTACTGTGAAAGACAAAGATTCTTCCTTGGTGAGATTGAATAAATTAAAAGTAAGTGTGAAAGTAGTGGGTAATATTGCTTATACCACAACCGAGATGCATTTCTTTAATGCAGCGACTCGCGATATGGAAGCCGAATTGCTGTTTCCGTTGCCAGAAGGTGTTTCGGTATCTCGTTATGCAATTGATATTAACGGAAAAATGAGAGAAGCCGTTCCAGTGAATAAAAACAAAGGGAAACAAGTTTTTGAAGCCATTGAACATAGAAGAGTAGATCCAGGGCTTTTAGAAAAAGTAGCAGGGAATAATTTTAAAACGCGTATTTATCCTATTTTACCCAATAAAGAACGTATTGTAATTATTGGATACGAACAAGAATTGACTAGTTATGATACTTCGTTTTTAGGCTATCAAATGGTGAGTGCTTACACGAAGAAAATAGACCATTTCGAATTGGAAGTTGCTGTCGTTGGGTCAAATGAAAAACCAATTATTACCCATGATGGTAAAGAAATTACAATTGAGAAATTCAATACCATTTATCAAGCAAAAATTCAACAAAAGAATTATTTACCCAATGATAAATTGTTGGTGAAAATTCCCATTAGTTCGGCTATTCCAACAGTAATTGCAGAAGCCAATGACAATCAGTATTATTTCTATGCTAATATGCATTTGGACACCGAAAAGAAAGCCAAAGCGCTACCAAAATCAATCGGTTTGCTTTGGGATGTGTCGTTGAGTAGTACTAAGCGCGATATAAAAAAGGAATTGGAATTATTGGATGTCTATTTTAAAAAATTAGGCAACGTTGCCGTGAGTTTGTATTTCGTGGGTTTTACTTTCGATAAAAAAGCCGATTTTATGATTACCAATGGAGACTGGTCGGCATTACGAAGTGTTTTAGAAAAAGTGGTGTATGATGGTGGGACTCGTTTTTCGGAAATTAGTTTACCTAAAAATGATGAAATATTGTTTTTTACCGATGGTTTGTCCACCTTGAGTGACGCTACTTTACCTGAAACCAAACAGGAAGTGTACACGATTACTTCTTCCGTTACAGCTGATTATGCTTTTCTGAATTACAATGCGATGAAAACGGGTGGAGCATTTATAAACTTGAATCAAATAAAAAAAGAAGAGGCTTTAGACCGATTGTTATATAAGAATTTGTTGTTTTTTGGTGTGAAAAACAATCCTACATTAGTGGAAACCTATCCAATGAAGGGTACATTTGTAACCGATAATTTCAGTGTTTCGGGTATTTCGTTATTGCCTTCTAATGAAATTACATTTTTATTTGGTTATGATGCCAACAACCTCACCGAAAAGAAAATCCAGTTAGACGTAAAGAACCAAGCGATTGCAGAAATTAGTGTGGAGAAACTTTGGGCACAGAAAAAGATAGCCAATTTGGAGATTCAATATGAAAAAAATGCAGAAGCAATTGAAACCATGGGTAAGAAATATGGCATCATTACTCCCAATACGTCTTTAATTGTATTGGAAGATATTAACGATTATATCTTATATGATATTATGCCTCCGGCAGAATTAAGAGAAGAGTTCGAAAAAATAAAAAAGAACCAATTAGCTGAAAGAGAAGCCATACAAAAGAGCAATTGGAACAACATTAACAGTTATTTTAATGACTTGTCTTCATGGTGGAAAAAAGACATTAAGTATGTGAAGTCAAAATATGTAAAGTCAAGAAAACCTTCACGAAATAATACTACAGTAAGAACCAATTTGGAACCCAATCCTATTGGAGAAGCGAGAAGTATTTTTGGAGTCGTTAACGATGCTTCAGGACCTTTACCAAGCGCATCCGTTGTAGTGAAAGGAGTAATGGGGAGTGGTCAAATAACAAATTTTGATGGTGGTTTTATTATTAATGCTAGAACAGGAGATGTTTTGGTTATTAGTTATTTAGGTTATTATTCCGAAGAATTCAGAATTGGCTCTCAATCTAATTATAGTATTACTCTTGAAGAGGATGGTTCAGAAATTCAAGAAGTTGTTATTGCTGGGTATGCAGTTGAAGATAGAAGCGACAGAAGACAAAGAAGAAGAGATGAAATAAGAGCTAGTTCAAGTCCAATTGTAGTTGAAGATGTGATGGAAGTAAACGAGAATGATGAAAATGTAGATATAGCGTATGAATATTATAATGGAGAAGAAAATAAAGCTAAATTAAGTGTGAATGAAAATAGGACAGAAGTTTTATCTGGTGAAGTAGCAGAGTTAGAGAATGTTGAAATTCAGGTCGTTGATGGGGTTTTTAGCAATTCACCAAGCCAACGAACAGTAAAAACAAGCAGTTGGAATCCCGATCGAATGTATTTAAAAGCCTTAGATAAAGTCGCTAAAGAAGAAAAGTATTCATTGTATTTGCAATTGCGAGAAGTCAATAAAAACAATCCAAGTTTTTATTTTGATGTAGCCAATCATTTCTACGAAGCAGGAGACAGAGCCAATGCATTGCTAGTACTGAGTACTATTGCCGAATTGGATTTAGAAAATCATCAATTATACAAATCCTTATTGTATTTATTGCGTCAGTGGGAAGCGAACGAAATGGCATTACATGTTGCGAAAAAAATTGTGATGTGGAGAGTTCACGAACCCCAATCGCATAGAGATTTAGCTCTGACTTTAGAAGACAACAAACTGTATCAAGACGCTTTTGATGCTTTAGTAACCGCTTTAGAAATGAATTATTATGATGAAATGAGAGGTGTGTATGAAGGGATTGAAGATATTATCCTAATGGACATTAACCGACTGATTGCTACGCATAAAAAAATAAATACAGGAAAGTTAGAAAAAAAATACACAGACCACATTCCAGTCGATGTGCGCATCATTTTGAATTGGAATCAGATGGATACAGATATTGATTTACATGTTATTGAGCCCACAGGAGAAGAATGTTATTATTCACATAAAAATACGGCTATGGGAGGACGTTTTTCTAAGGATTTTACCAATGGTTATGGACCAGAACAATATTTATTACGTAATGCAATAAAAGGGAAATATATCATAAAAACCGATTTCTATGGAGAAACAAAACTAACCGAAAGCGGACCTGCAACCGTTATGGTGGAGATTTATATTAAAAGAAAAAACGGAAAAACAGAACGTACCTTGCAAACGATTCAATTAGGAAAAGTAAAAGAAAATCAGAATTTAACAGAAATTGAAATAGAGTAATATTTTTTTAGGACGTCTGTTCGGGTTTTTTAATGGAGAGAAGTTGAAAAGATATTTATCTATTAATTAACACTTGCTCAATTGCGAGAATCCTTAGAATAATTACTTTTGTGCTTCAAATTTTAAAAATACTATTTTGAAAAAAATATTCGGTTTTTGGGTAACACTTTCTCTTGTGTTTTCTGTAACGGCACAAGAAAAGTTACATACATTGCATTTTGAAAAAAATGCCGATTTTAAATCCTTTTTTAGAGCATCAACTAATTTTTATCCAGTGGTAAGTGCGCATAGAGGAGGACCAACAGTCGGTTTTCCTGAGAACTGTACGGCTACTTTTGAGAATACCATCAAATACAATCCAGCAGTGATTGAAACTGATATTGCTTTGACCAAAGATTCGGTTTTAGTAATGATGCATGATAATACTTTGGACAGAACTACTACAGGTACAGGAAATATTAATGAATATACCTATAATGAGTTGCAACAATTTTACTTAAAAGATGATGAGGGAAATGTAACACCATATAAAATAGAAACCCTAGATGAGGTATTGCAATGGGGGAAAGGAAAAGTAGTGTTTACTTTAGATGTGAAACGCGGTGTGCCTTTCAAAATGATTGTAGATGCCGTAAGACGTAATAAAGCAGAAAACTATTCCATTATTATTACCTATAATGCAAACCAAGCAGCTGAGGTAGCTACTTTAGCACCCGATATGCTACTTTCAGTTTCAGCAAGAGGAAAAGAAGATGTGGAACGTATGGAAAATTTAGGAGTAAAAGTTGAAAATATGGTTGCTTTTGTTGGAACTTCTTTTCCAAAACCAGAAGTCATGGACTACATGAAATCGAAAGGAATTACTTGTATTTCGGGAACAATGGGTAACTTAGATAAAAGTGCTATTACCAATGGAGATAAAGTATATCTAGACCTTGTAAAAGCAGGGGTTATGATTATTTCAACGGATAGACCTGTTGAAGTAGCGAAACAAATGGAGGTTTATATTAAAGAGAATAAGTTGAAGAGATAATAATATACCTGACAGGTTCCGAAACCTGTCAGGTATGTTATAAAAAAGTTTCATTTTCAAAGGCATGAGATTCGGATGTATTTCTTTGATGTATAAATTTAAAATTAGTTACATCATTGAAAATAGAAATAACTTCATTACGTTTTAATTTTGTAGGTTTTTCAGATAAGCAAGAGGTATATGAACTCCAAGGATATTCTATTGGATCATTGCAGACAGAATGATGAACAGGGTTATTGTGTATGTATACAATTACATTTTGAAAATAAGTATCAAAGCCTATCTGTTTTCTTTGAAATGGTCTTTCAAACAAAGCACCATGTCGATTGTATCTTTTGTTAAATGCTTTAGTATAGGCATTGAATAAATTAGAGAAAGATTGTGAAGGCAAAATAATTTTCTCTGAATTGATTTCAGCGATTTCTTTAATTCGTACTAAGAAATGGAAGTGATTTTTCATTAAACACCAAGCAAAAGTTTCTGCAATTGGTTCTATATGAGTTTCAAAAAGTTTAAGAAAATGTTCGTAGTTGTCTTTTTCTTTAAAGGCACATTCACAATTAAATAAATACTTGCTTATCAGTTATTTAATTTGTATTTTAGAAGAAATAAACCCCGAGAATGCTCAAAAAGAGTCAAAAACGGGGTTTTCTTTTAAATATGTATGTCAAAAATAATACGAATAAGTGAATTTCAGCACAAATTGCCTTTAAATATTATCAATGAAGATTTTAATGTTTTTTATGAGCAATTTCTAAAGTCTGATTTAGGTAAAATTCATCTAGCTACACCTTTTTCAGAACTTTCTCAAAGTTTTAAATTGAAAGCGTGCAAAAAAGGTCCAGATTGCATTTTTAGTACTAAAGGTAAGATTGCCTTGATGATGCTAAAAAACTATTATGGTTGTTCTGATGCTAAACTAATCGAGTTGTTAAACGGAAATGTTTACATGCAATACTTTTGTGATATTGTATTACCTCTAGATTCCCCGCTTACAAATTTTAAAATAGTTAGCCAAATAAGAATGGAATTAGCCAAAAAATTAGATGTTCGAAAAGTTCAAGAAACATTAGCTAAAAGCTGGCTACCTTATATGAATGATTTAGACAAAGTCTTGATAGATGCCACTTGTTATGAGAGTGAGTTGCGTTTTCCTACCAATGAGAAACTACTTTGGGAATGTATTGTGTGGAATTACAATCAAATGAAATCATTATGTGGAATTTTAAAAATAAAACTTCCAAGAACCAAATATATTGATTGGTGTAAACGCTACAATGAGTATTCTAGAAAAAGAAAAAAAACAGCAAAGCAACGAACAAAAATGACTCGTGGTCTTCTGAAATTATTATATAAACTTAATGGAGAATTGAGTAAAATTGAAAATCAATATTCCTTTGAGCCAACCACAAAATACAGCAAACAACGCAGAATAATCCGTCTTATTTACCAACAACAATCAAAAATTTTTGCAACAGGAAAAAGCGTTCCCGATAGAATTGTTAGCATAAATAAAAGTTATATTCGCCCAATTGTGCGTGGTAAAGAAGTAAAACAAGTAGAATTTGGAGCAAAAGTAAATAAAATTCAAATTGATGGAATCAATTTTATAGAACATATAGAATACCGTGCCTTTAACGAAGGAACTCGATTTCAAAACAGTATATTTTGCGCACAAAATCTAACTAAAACTAAAGTAAGAATTACTGGAGCTGATGCTATTTATGCCACAAATAAAAACAGAACTTTTTCGTCCACAAATAACATACAAACAGACTTTGTTAGAAAAGGAAAAGCTGGAAAACACGAAGAGCATAGAAAGAAGCTAGCCTCAGAAATTAAAAAAGAAAGAGCTACTCGATTAGAAGGTAGTTTTGGCAAAGAAAAAGAGCACTATAATTTACGAAAGATAAAAGCTAGAACCAAGAAAAGTGAAATGCTTTGGATTTTTTTCGGAATACATACAGCTAATGCTAAAGAAATAGGAAGAAGAATTTACAAAAATCAAACACAACTAGCAGCGTAAAGTATTCAAAAAAATACTTTATAGGAAAAGTGCGTCTTGTTGAGAAATATCAAATTTAAAAATCATAAAAACATATAATTTTTACTACAAAATAAAAAACCTCAATTATATTAATATGAATTGAGGTTTTTATTTAAAGTATTTTTCAAAAAATCTTGTTACTTCTGAATTTGCCTTTAAAGAGCGTACAACTGTTTATTCCACGATTGTAAATATGGTAATAATTACCACGTTCTAAGGCTTGTATCATTTTAATTTTGGCTTATATATAACAACAAATATAAGAAAAAAATGATATTAAACCTGACAGGTTTCAAAACCTGTCAGGTTTAATTGTTTTAATCCTCCAACAACACCTCTAAAATGGTAATCGCTGCATCGCTAATTTTAGTTCCAGGACCAAAAACAGCAACCGCACCAGCATCGAAAAGGAATTGGTAATCCTGAGCAGGAATAACACCACCTACAATAACCATAATATCTTCACGTCCGTATTTTTTTAACTCGGCAATTACTTGTGGTACTAAGGTTTTGTGCCCAGCAGCTAATGATGACACACCTAAAATGTGAACGTCGTTTTCAACGGCCTGTTTGGCCGCTTCTTGTGGTGTTTGAAATAACGGACCAATATCCACATCAAATCCTACATCTGCATAGCCTGTTGCGACTACTTTGGCACCACGATCATGACCGTCTTGTCCCATTTTGGCAATCATAATACGAGGACGACGTCCGTCTTTCTTGGCGAAAGCATCGGCTAATTGTTTTGCTTTTTCAAAACTCTCGTCATTTTTTATTTCTTTACTATACACTCCGCTAAAACTTCTAATTTGTGCTTTATATCTTCCGAAAACTGTTTCTAATGCATCGCTAATTTCACCAAGAGTAGCTCTTTCTCTTGCTGCATCAACAGCTAAAGATAATAAATTTCCATCTCCTTTTTTAGCACATTCGGTTAATTTAGCTAAAGCAGCTTTCACTTTTTCTGTATTTCTTTCGGCTTTTATTTTTGCAAGTAATTCTAATTGTTGCTTGCGTACCATTTGATTGTCAACGTCTAAAATGTGAAGAGGATCTTCTTTTTCTAAGCGGTATTTGTTGACTCCTACAATAATGTCTTGTCCGCTATCGATACGTGCTTGTTTTCTTGCAGCTGCTTCTTCGATACGTAATTTTGGAATGCCAGCTTCAATCGCTTTGGTCATTCCTCCTAAAGCTTCTACTTCTTCAATTAGAGCCCACGCTTTTTCGGCAATTTCTGCCGTTAAGCTTTCTACATAATAACTTCCCGCCCAAGGATCTACCGTTTTGCAAATCTTGGTTTCTTCTTGCAGAAAAATTTGTGTGTTTCTAGCAATTCGAGCTGAGAAATCAGTAGGTAGAGCAATGGCTTCATCTAAAGCATTAGTATGTAATGATTGTGTGCCTCCAAAAGCTGCTGCTGCTGCTTCAATAGCAGTTCTGGCTACATTGTTAAAAGGATCTTGCTCAGTTAAACTCCATCCTGAAGTTTGACAATGTGTGCGTAGTGCTAGTGATTTATCATCTTTTGGGTTGAATTGTTTTAGGAGTTTTGCCCATAACATTCTTCCTGCACGCATTTTCGCAATTTCCATAAAATGGTTCATTCCGATCGCCCAGAAAAACGAAAGACGTGGTGCGAAAGTATCGATATCCATACCTGCAGCTAGCCCTGTTCGAATGTATTCTAATCCGTCTGCAAGGGTATAGGCTAATTCGATATCTGCTGTTGCTCCAGCTTCTTGCATGTGGTAGCCAGAAATAGAAATAGAATTGAATTTAGGCATGTTTTTACTAGTATATTCGAAAATATCAGCAATGATTTTCATGGAAGGAGTAGGAGGGTAGATATAAGTGTTTCTTACCATAAACTCTTTCAAAATATCATTTTGAATGGTTCCTGAAAGTAAGCTAGGGCTCACACCTTGTTCTTCAGCGGCTACAATATAAAATGCCATAATAGGTAATACAGCACCATTCATAGTCATAGAAACAGACATTTCTCCTAAGGGAATTTGGTCGAATAATATTTTCATATCTTCCACCGAATCAATCGCTACTCCTGCTTTTCCAACATCACCTACTACGCGATCATGATCGGAATCGTAGCCTCTATGGGTTGCTAAATCAAAAGCTACGGATAGTCCTTTTTGACCAGCAGCTAAATTTCTTCTGTAGAATGCGTTACTTTCTTCTGCGGTTGAAAATCCGGCATATTGGCGAATGGTCCAAGGACGACGCACATACATGGTTGCATAGGGGCCACGTAGATTGGGTGCAAAACCAGCTGCGAAATTTAAATGTTCGATATTTTCAAGATCTTCTTCAGTATATGTTTTTTTTACAGCAATGTTTTCTGCAGTTAGGAAAGTTTCTGTTTCAGAAACTGCTAACGTTGAGTTATTTAATTGTATGTGTTGTATATTTTTTCTCATAACAATATGTTATTTCGGATATTTTTTGGGATTTCTTGATGTGTGAAAACAAGAAAGGATTTTTATTTGTTGTTTTTCTTCCTCAATTATGAAAAATAAAATAAAAGGAAAACTAGTAATAGTAATTGCTCTGAAGTTTTTATATCTTTTTTGATAATAAGGGTTTGCGCTAATATTTTGATAAGCAAAATCCAATTGGATATAAAATTTTGAAGCAAGATTTATACTTATTTCTGCATAATATTCTATTGCATTTTCAATTTCAAATTGTGCTCTTTTGGAAACAATTAAATCAAAAGCCATATTTTTTTTTAATTTTTGCTAAAGATTCATTAGAAGAAATATAGTCGGACTCTGGTTCGTTTAATCTGTTTTCTAAAATATTTTTTTGTTCATCAGAAAGGAAAAACTCATCCTTATTTTGGGCTAATATAATTACTTCTACTTCTTCAGCATTAAAATCATCTGGCAAAACAATGTTTACTTGATGGTTTTTTACCTTAACAAATTGTCTTATTGCTTCCATGTTTTTCTTTTTGCGAAAGTTACAAAATTTATACTATAATTTAAATCCTTATTTTTTCTATATAGGGATCACAATCTATTTGAACTGGTGTTTCTAAATTGAATAAAACGCTTTTCTTATTGTAACTGATAAAATAGACGTGTTTATAAATTTTCATCTCTATTTTTGGAGATTTCGCTTCATAAATAGCTTTGAAAATTTTTAGATTTTTGTTTCCTTTAAATTGAGATTCTAATAATTCATATTGTGTATAGGGTTGACTATTACTTTTGATGGTCTTGTCTATAACAGCTAATAGGTACTTAGCATCTCTACTGCTGAATTCGATATATTTTTCGGGCATTATGGTTGCGATACTAGCTGATTCAAAATGTTCGAAAAAGTATATTTTTCTTCCTGTATTTTTAACAAAATCGATTCTTTGTTTTTCTGTGTTTAATAGAAAGGTGTCTTTTGATTTTTCAATGTATTCTAGGTAGTTTTTCGTTGAAAGATAGTTGAATTCTTTGGGTAGAAAAACTTTAATTTTTTCCGACTTTAAGGTATGGTATTTACCAATGAGTTCTTTTTTTTCTGTTACTAAATTTTCTGCTGTTTTTTCAATGACTTGCTGGCAAGCAGAAAAAAGAAACAGGATTAGTAGAAGCGAAAAGTATTTTTTTATCATTTATTCTTGTGCTAATCGTTCTTGTTCTATTTTTTCGGCTAAACGTCTTTCTATAATAGGTGTGATTAACGTTTTTCTTGGGTTTGTTTTCACAAAGGGATACAATTCTAATTCGTTCTTCATTTTGTCATTTTTATTAGGATATTTGTTTGTGCCTAATAAAATT
This sequence comes from Flavobacterium sp. KY-23415, assembly GCF_055384985.1. Lineage (NCBI taxonomy): Bacteria > Pseudomonadati > Bacteroidota > Flavobacteriia > Flavobacteriales > Flavobacteriaceae > Flavobacterium > Flavobacterium sp. KY-23415. Next base: position 2,730,176 of record NZ_AP044001.1, read on the forward strand.
TCTTTTCCAGAATCGAATAGTTCTTGTTCTTTTTCGGCACTCTCTTTAATTTTTCGTTGAATGGTGCCTTCAATTAATTGTGTGATAAACCCTCCATTAACCTCAATGTCTTTGAAAAGAGCTAATGCTTTTTCGGCTAATTGTTCTGTTAATGATTCTATATAGTAGGCTCCATCTGCTGGGTTATTTACTTTGTCAAAATAGCTTTCATTTTTTAGAACTAATAGTTGGTTTCTTGAGATTCGATCTCCAAATTCATTGTCTTTATGATAGAGTGCATCATAGGCTAAATTGGTTATTGTGTTTGCTCCTCCTAAAATGGCACTCATGCATTCGGTTGTGGTGCGAAGCATGTTCACGTTATAGTCATACAATGTTTTGTTGCGTTTTGTGGGTGTCGCTATAATATGGCAATCGAATGTGTGATTGTATTCTTTGGCTAACGTGTTGAAAAGTAATCGTAATGCTCTCAATTTTGCAATTTCAAAGAAATAGTTGGTTCCAACAGCTACTTCTATTGTTATTGGGTGGTTTATTGATTCAAACCTATTGAAGTATTCATTAACATGTGCAAGTGTGTAGGCTAATTGTTGTATGCAATTGGCTCCAGCATTTTGATAGGTATTGGTTTTTATGTTTAAAAAAGGAATTTTACTTTCTGAAATTAGTTGGTCTAGTTTCTGAAAGTCTTTTTCTTGGTTTTCGAACCAATTACCGTCTTTTGCTAATTGCCCTATAGGGTCCAGTAAAAGAATGATTTTAGCGCTTTTGGAAGTAGCAAATTGATTTACTTTTTTGAAAAAATCGAGTGATAGGAAATCGATGTTAAAATAGTAGGTTATTTTTTCAAGGGGTAAATTTCTCATTAGCTCCTCGATACTGGTTTCTTCTGATTGAATAGTAAATCGGATGCATTCTGCTCCTCTGTTGATAGAGTCTAATGCTTTTGTGTTTGATTTAGCAATATCGTGTGTGAATATATTTTGTGCAATTTTAAATTGACTTACTGCTGTTTTTACGGTTGTGTTTTTTTTAAACTCATCTTTGTGATAAAATGGTTTTACTTTTATTCCTTCAAGGCTTTCCCAAATTAAAGTGTCGTTATAGTCTGCACCTTTAAGTTCTACTTGTATTTTTTGTTTCCATTCTTTTGAGGAAACGTTTTCGAATTCTTGAAATAAGTTTGTATTTGCCATTATCGGTTTTTATTAATGGTTTAAAAAGTTCCTAATTGTTTGTTTTTTAGCCCTGATGGAAGCTAGCTACCTTGTAGCGCGAACAGCAGGAAAATGGTTTAAAAAAACTGCCAAACGATTGGCTTCTTATTGATTTTTAGAAATCGGTTTGCTCTTCTTTTTGTTCGTTTGCCTCTTTTTCAAATTCTATAATGTAAACGTCTTCATTTTCTCTTTTCATATAGTATTTTTCCCGAGCATACTTTTCTATTTGATTACTGTTTTTGAGTTTTTTAATCTTGATGCTGTCGTTTCTTTTTTCTCTTTTATAGTAATCTCTATTGTTTTCTAGTTCTTTTATTTGATGGTTTAAAACACGTTGTTCAAGATAAGAATAATTATCTAGGAATAGCATCCAGATGATGAAGAAAATAAGCACTAATAGGTATTTGTTTCCTATGGTTTTTAGGAACTTGAAACGGGATATTATGGCTTTTATTTTTTTCAAACTATCGAATACGTTGTTTAATTACCGCTCTCACTACATCTATGGCTACAGTGTTGTAACGGTCGTTTGGAATAATGATGTCGGCATAGGTTTTTGTAGGTTCAATGAATTGTTGGTGCATTGGTTTTAGGGTGTTTTGGTACCTGTGCAATACTTCTTCCATATCGCGACCACGTTCTGCAATGTCTCTTTTTAATCGTCTGATTAGTCTTTCATCAGAATCGGCGTGAACGAATACTTTAATGTCGAACATTTCTCGGAGTTCTGGATTAGTGAGGATTAAAATTCCTTCAACAATCATTACTTTTCTTGGGTGTGTTACAATAGTGTCGTCTGTTCTGTCGTGTGTTACAAAAGAATATACTGGTTGTTCTATTGTTTTTCCTTCTTTTAAATCTTTTAAATGTGTAACTAAAAGGTCAAAATCGATAGCTCTTGGATGATCGAAATTTATTTTTGTGCGCTCTTCATAGCTAAGATGATGCGTTTCCTTATAATAGGAGTCTTGCGATATTATTCCAACCTCTGTAGCAGGTAATTCATTCATGATTTGGTGTACTACGGTTGTTTTGCCACTTCCAGTTCCTCCAGCAATTCCAATAACTAACATTTTAATCTAATTTTATTTGGCAAATTTAAGTATTTGATTTTAATTTTGGGTTTTTAATTTTAATGCTATTTTTTTGTTTTTTTATTTGCAGGTATCAATTTTAGTATTATATTTGCAACCTCATTTACGGGGTGTAGCGTAGCCCGGTTATCGCGCCTGCTTTGGGAGCAGGAGGTCGCAGGTTCGAATCCTGCCACCCCGACAAAAATCTTCTTGGAAACAAGGAGATTTTTTTTGTTTTGGGGTAATGGTTGATACAATTGTTGGTTTTTCGGCTCAAGCTAAAAAAAATGTGGAGAAATTAAGAAGTATAAAATTCTTTCTTTTAGGCTTACAAATTTATAGGTGTAATTTATCAAATCCACAGGTTTTGGACTAGATCTCATACCATCTTTTAGAATGATCGTTGTTTGCAGTGTGTATTTTTGGTGTCGAAAATAATTTCAAAAGTAATAAATCGTATGTGTTTGCGTATGCGTTTGTTAAGATTTCCTTTAAACTGGACATAAAAAAAGCGGTTTTAAATTGCTCTAAAACCGCTTAATGCCTTGTAAATGTTGACTTTTAAGTCTTGTAGCGAAGACGGGAGTTGAACCCGTGACCTCAGGGTTATGAATCCTGCGCTCTAACCGACTGAGCTACCTCGCCATTATTTCATCAAGTATCTCTCTCAATGCGGGTGCAAAGATAATACTAAAATTGATACTTGCAAATAATTTCTTTAAAAAAAATGATTTTTTTTCTTTTTGGATATTAAAATTATTCTCTATATATTTCCAAAATAAATTTTTTAAAATGGAAATAAAAGTAAAATACGAATTAGAATTCCCTTTTCATGCCTCGCCATCACTATTGTATCAATATATTTCTACTCCTTCTGGCTTGTCTGAGTGGTTTGCGGATAATGTAAATTCTAGAGGAGAAATTTTTACATTTATATGGGATGATTCTGAAGAAAAGGCTAAGTTAATAGCAAAAAGAACTGGGGAGAGAGTTAAATTTCGTTGGTTAGATGAAGACGGTAATGATACAGATTATTTTTTTGAGATTAAAATTATGGAAGACGATATAACAAAAGATGTGTCTGTTGTTGTTGTTGATTTTGCAGAAGAAGATGAAGTTGATGAAGCTAGATTATTGTGGGAAAATCAAATTTCAGATTTAAAACATGTCTTAGGCTCTGTCTAGAATTAATTATAAAGAGTATATTTGTCCCGATTTTTAATCGGGATTTTTTTTGCTATGATAAATTTTAATGGAAATATACAAGAAAATAGTACAGTAACTATTGAAAATAATAGAGGTTTCTTATATGGAGATGCTGTTTTTGAAACTTTAAGAGTGTTAAATAATAAAGTTTTGTTTCTTGAAGATCATTATTTCAGGTTTATGGCTTCCATGCGTATTTTTAGAATGGAAATACCTATGAATTTTACAATGGAATATTTTGAAGCACAAATTTTGTTATTAGTTCAGTCTGACAATAATAAATCAAATGCTTATAGAATTCGTTTTTCTGTATATAGAAAAGAAGGTGGTTTTTATTTGCCAAAAACAAATGATGTTGATTTTGTGGTTTCTTTTCTTGCATTAGAAAACGATTTATACCAAATAGATGCTGATGTAAGTTATGAAGTGGAGCTTTTTAAAGATGCCTACGTTACCAAACAATTATTTTCTTCTTTAAAATCGAATAATAAGATGGTGCAAATTACAGGTAGTATTTTTGCTTCTGAGAATGGATATGACAATTGCTTACTTTTAAATGATGAAAAAAATGTGATTGAAGCTTTGCAGGGTAATTTATTTATGAGAATGGGCAATACATTAATCACGCCTCCAATTAGTGACGGTTGTTTGAATGGTATTATGCGTAAGCAGATTCTGTTGATTGCAAAAAAAATAGAAGGGTTAGAAGTGATTGAAAAATCTATTTCTCCTTTTGATTTGCAAAAAGCAGATGAACTTTTTATTACAAATGTAATAAAAGGAATTCAGCCTATAACTAAATATAGGAAAAAGGAATTTGTTATAGAGATAGCTAATGAGTTGTTGTTGCGACTAAACGCTCAAGTGCGACTTAATTAAGCATTGGATCCGATGGAGAGTTTGAAAAAAGAACATACTCTCCTCCTTGTTCAATTATTTGTTCTTTCCAAAAATGCTGAGATGATTTTGAGAGTATTTTATTTTTTAATTTATTTTCGGCAACAATCCATGAGTTTTCTTTTAATTCGCTGTCAAGCTGTGCTGTTTCCCAGCCGCTATAACCAAGGAAAAATCTAATATTATTTTTAGATATTTTGCCATTGTTTATGAGGTTTTTTGTGGTTTCAAAATCGCCTCCCCAATAGATGCCATTGGCAATTTCTATGCTGTTAGGGATTATATCTGGTACGTTATGGATGAAGTAAAGGTTGTCTTGTTCGACAGGACCACCATTATATACTTTGAATTCGGCATTTATTTCTGGAACTAAATCGCAAATGGAATAGTTTAAAGGTTTATTTAGTATAAAACCTACCGAACCGTCTTCATTGTGTTCTGCTAGCAGAACAACAGAACGATTGAAAGAATTGTCGCCAACTGTAGAAGGTTCTGCTATCAGCAAATGTCCTTTTTTGGGTAAAACTGATATCATAAGCAAATTAATTTATCTTAAAATTATCAAAAAAACTTTATAAAATCAAATTTCAATAAAAAAATCCCGCTTAAAGCGGGATTTTTTATTATGTAAAAAATATATTATTTATTTACTGCCGCCTCTAACTCTGCACCAGCTTTGAATTTTACCACATTTTTAGCAGCAATTTTAATAGTAGCACCAGTTTGTGGGTTTCTTCCGTCTCTAGCCTCTCTTTTAGATACAGACCAAGAACCAAAACCTACTAATGAAACTCTCCCTCCTTTATTTAAGGTGCCTTCAACGTTGCTTAAAAATGACTCTAAAGCCAATTTAGCAGCTGCTTTTGTAATTCCAGCAGAAGCTGCCATTGCATCGATTAATTCTGATTTGTTCATAATAAAATGTTTATTAATTTGGTTAAACTTAATTATTTTTCACAAATTTAGTTGTATAACTGAATTGTACAAGTGTTTACTGGTATTTTAACTGCAATTGTTAATAAAATAATCATTTTGTTAATAACCTTGTTTTGATTTTTGGTTTTTTTCTTAATATCACTGTTTATAAGGCTTTATAACGCAATTGAATTTTGACTTAATTGTATTCCGTTCAAAAGTTCGGGAGTAGTCATTTTTCTTTTTCCAGGAAATTGTAAACTATTAATGTGTAAAAAACCGTCAGTGGTTGCAATTTTCATTTCTTTTTTTGTTGTAATTATTTTTCCAACTGAATGATTGTGTTTTTCTGTCTTAAAATTTACATCATATAATTTTACATTCCATTCATTTTCATTATCTTTTATAAATGTCCAAGCAGCAGGATAGGGGTTTAGACCTCTAATGTGGTTGTAAATTTCATTTCCAGTTTTTGACCAGTCTATTTTACAGTTTTCTTTGTTTAGTTTGTAGGCTGTTTTAATAGCGTCACTTTCAACTTGAATTGTTGTGTTGACTTCTTGTTTTGAAATTAGCTCTAATGTTTCTGTTACTGCATCGCAGCCTAAAAGCATTAATTTATCGTGTAGTTCTCCAACAGTTTCATTTGGTTCAATGGTTGTTTCTTTATGAAGTATCATTGCTCCTGTATCTATTTTGTCATCAATAAAAAAGGTAGTTACTCCAGTTTTTGTTTCTCCATTGATGATTGCCCAGTTAATTGGAGCTGCACCTCTATATTGTGGTAATAGTGAAGCGTGGAGATTGAATGTGCCTAGTTTAGGCATTCTCCAAACTACTTCGGGTAACATTCTAAAGGCAACAATTACTTGGAGATTGGCTTCTAAGCTTTTTAATTCTGTTAGAAAGTCTTCAGCCTTTAAATTGGTGGGTTGTAATAATCGTAAGTTTTTTTCTAATGCATATTGTTTTACAGCACTCATGCTTACTTTTTGTCCTCTTCCAGCTGGTTTGTCAGGAGCTGTAATAACGCCAACAATTTCGTAATTATTCTTATATATGGTATCGAGAATTCCAACTGCAAAATCGGGAGTTCCCATGAATACGATTTTTAATTTTTCCATTATTTTAAGTAATATTGATTGTGTGAATTAATTGCTATTTTGTCATTTTCAAGTAAAATTTGAATAGCAAAGATAGTATCTTCTGAAGGTATAGCTAATTGGTTTTCTATTTCTATTGAAGTGTAGTTTGATTTTTTTAGCAGTTGCAAAACTTTTTCTACTAGTTCTTGGTTGTTTTTTTTGTTTAGTGAAATACAAAATGAGCATATTCCGCATTGTTGAACATTTTTCTCTCCAAAATATTCTAAAAGTAATTTGCTTTTACAAACTTCAGCAGATGCAAAATTAATAACTTGTCTAAGTTGCTCTGTTTTTAACTCGTTTTGTTTTGTTAAAAACTTTGCAATTCGATTAATTGTCAACGCATCTTCTCTGGCTTCATTAAAGGTGATGCTACTGTCGTTGTTTAGAATGTTTAGATTTATGTAGTTATTTTTGTGTAGATGTGTAATTATTTTTAACACATTTTCTTCATTAGTTTTTGCTTTTTTAGCAACAAGCGAAATGTTTATTTGGGTTTCTAGTTCAAAAATGCCAGAATAAGTTCGAAGAATAGTTGTTATAACCTCTTCATGGTGAGGGTTTAAACTTATATATCGAATGATTTCCTTACTTGGTGTGGTAAATTGCAAATTTACCCTCTCTGAGAATTCATTTTGTAATGAAATTATACCTTGTCTGTCAAGGAATTGTAAAGCATTATATGTTTTTATAACAGGAAATCTATATTGTGTGCAAAAATGATTTATATTGAAAGAAAATTGTTCTCCAAAACCTTCTCCATAGGCAATTTGAAAATAATTATTTATTTTAATATAAATTTCTTTTAAAAAGTCTTTGTCTGGAAGTACAGATAGAAATTGTTGTTTGGCTGTCTTTATATCGCCAGGGCTAAGTAATAAAATGCCAAATGCTTTTTGATTGTTTCTTCCTGCTCTCCCAGCTTCTTGATAATAATTTTCTAAATTTTCAGGTAATTGAATATGAATGACTGTTTTTACATCTGGTTTATCGATACCCATCCCAAAAGCATTAGTTGCAACTATAACTTGTACTTTGTTTTCCATCCAGAGTGACATGTTTGTTTCTTTTTCTTTGCTACTAAGACCACCATGAAAATAGGTGCTTGAAATGCCTAAACTGTTAAGTTTGTTTGCATTTTCGATACAAGCTTTTCTGTTCCTAACATATATAATACTAGGTTGAGGGTTTTTTGTGAGTATTTGATTGATTTTGTAGAATTTATCTTCGGTTTTAATAACGTGAAAGGCTAAATTATCTCGTCCGAATGATTTTCTGAAGATTTTAGGGTTTTTTAATCCTAAATTTTCAATAATATCTTTCTCAACACGGTTGGTGGCCGAAGCTGTTAATGCTAAAAAAGGAATTTCAGGGAAAAAGGTTTTTAGTTGATTGATTTTTAAATAAGCTGGTCTGAAATCATGCCCCCATTGACTGATACAATGAGCTTCATCTATTGCAATAAGGTTTACTGGAAGTTGTTTTAGTCTTTCGACAATCCAATCTTGTTGAAGTCGTTCAGGAGAAAGGTATAGGAATTTATAATTCCCGAATTCACAATTATCAAGTAATTCTATAATTTCATTTTGAGAAATACCGCCTAATAAAGCTATTGCTTTAATGTTCCTTTTTTGTAAGTTTTGAACTTGGTCTTTAATTAAAGCAATTAAAGGAGATACAACAACACAAATTCCATCAAGTACCATTGCTGGCACTTGATAACATACAGATTTTCCACCACTTGTGGGTAGCAAGGCAAAAGTATCATTACCATCTAAAACAGCATTTATAATCTCTTCTTGTGGTTTTCTAAATGATTCGTGTTTCCAATATTTTTGAAGAATTTGTAGTGATGCTGTCATTTGCGATAATTTGCTTAAAATTTTTATAACTAAAAAATTATTTTAAAAGATGTTGCAAAACAAATTCCACCCTATTATCTACCGTGTCTTTTGGAATTTCTATTAATTCGTATCCAAAATTAGTATAGGTTTCTTTTAAATGATCCTGAATTAAAATGGCTTGTTCATAGGTTTCATATCTTTCCTTATCGCTCACATAGATGTCTTTCCAGGGTGGAAGAATGAAAATTTTTGAATATTTGAACTCTAAGCAGGCTTTACTAAAACTTTCTGGATAGCTATCGCCTATGTAGTGCATGTAGGCTAAAACGTCAGGAATTCCTCTATCTAAAAAAACAATAGATTCTTTTTGTTCAGTAGCTTGTTTGTATTGTTTAATTCTTCCTTCAAGTAATAACTCGCTAAAAAGTAATGGTTTCTCTAAGAATAACTGTTCAATTCCTTGTTTTTGTGCTTCTTTTATAACTTCTCTTGAAATTTCAGGATAACAAATATGTCCTTTTTCTATTAAAGCATTTATCAATGTTGTTTTCCCTGAGCTAGGTCCTCCTATTAAAACTATTATTTCTTTATTCATTCTATTAGTAAAATATGAATTGCAAAAGTAGTTTTTTTTAAAAATGTATTCAACTTTAAAATTTTATGCTTTTTAAAATATTAATTCTTAACTTAAAAAAGTATATTTGCTAATCAAATAATAGAATGAAGATGGATAAGAAAACGGAAGACTTTTATGTGCGTTTAAAAGAAGAATTGGCTAATAACACAGTGTGGCCATCAGAGTATTTATATAAATTTATTGTGCCAGCAGACATTGAAAAAGTAAATAAAATTGAAAATGCTTTTGATAAAATGGGAGCAGTAATTACTACAAAACATTCAAAAACGGGTAAATACACAAGTGTTTCAGTAAGTGTTCAAATGAGAGACCCACAGAGTGTGATTGAAAAATACCAAGAACTCTCAGTAATTGAAGGCATAATATCATTATAATTATGGAAGTGAAAACAGAAGCAGTATCACAATTAGAATATAACTCTGAAAGAGAACAATTAATTATTCCAGAATATGGAAGGCACTTGCAAAAATTAATTGATCAAATTACTGTAATTGAAGATAAAGAAGAGCGAAATAAAGCTGCAAAATATGTTATTTCAGTTATGGGTTCATTGAATCCTCATTTAAGAGATGTCCCCGATTTTCAACACAAACTATGGGATCAATTATTCATTATGTCTGATTTTAGGTTAGATGTAGATTCACCATATCCAATTCCTTCAAGAGAAGTTTTAAATCAAAGACCTGAAATTTTAAAATATCCTCAAAACTTTCCAAAATATCGTTATTATGGTAATAACATTAAATATATGATAGATGTTGCTATAAAATGGGAAGAGGGAGACATGAAAAGTGCATTAATTCTGGTAATAGCAAATCATATGAAGAAATGCTATCTAAGCTGGAACAAAGAAACGGTTGAAGATGATGTTATTTTTAGTCATCTCTATGAACTTTCTAATGGTAAAATAAATTTATTAAAATCTAATGAAGAGCTTTCAAACTCTCATAATTTGATGAAAGTAAATAAGAAACTATCTAATAAATCTCAATTTAGTTCAAATAAAACAGCAAACACAAAAAACATTCACAAAAAGAAGAACATAAATACTAAAAATATAAAACGCAAATAAAGTTCATGGGAACATTTCAAATAGAAGGAGGAAAAAAATTACAAGGAGAAATAACACCTCAAGGAGCAAAAAATGAAGCACTGCAAGTATTGTGTACTGTTTTATTAACACCTGAAAAAGTTACAATTACTAATATTCCAGATATTATAGATGTAAACAAGTTAATTACCTTATTAGGAAATTTAGGTGTTAAGATAAAAAAGAACGGACACGGTTCCTATACTTTTCAGGCAGATGAAGTGAATGTGGATTATTTAGAAACAGAAGCTTTTAAAAAAGAAGGAGGCTCATTACGCGGTTCTATTATGATTGTTGGGCCTTTGTTAGCTCGTTTTGGAAAAGGATATATTCCTAAGCCAGGAGGAGATAAAATAGGAAGAAGAAGATTAGATACACATTTTGAAGGGTTTATAAATTTAGGTGCGAAATTTAGATACAATAGAGAAGATCATTTCTATGGTGTTGAAAGAACGGAAAGGTTAAAAGGAACCTATATGTTACTTGATGAAGCTTCTGTAACAGGGACAGCAAATATTGTTATGGCCGCAGTTTTAGCAGAAGGAACAACAACAATTTATAATGCTGCTTGCGAACCTTATTTGCAACAATTATGCACCATGTTAAATTCAATGGGGGCGAAGATTACAGGAGTAGGTTCAAATAAATTATTTATTGAGGGTGTAGAAGAACTTGGTGGTTGCGAACATAGAATTTTACCCGATATGATTGAAATTGGCTCTTGGATTGGTTTAGCAGCTATGACAAGAAGTGAAATTACAATTAAAGACGTGTGTTGGGATAATTTAGGGCAAATACCAAATGTATTTAGAAAATTAGGAATTACTTTAGAACGAAGAGGAGATGATATTTATATTCCAGCTCATAAGGATGGATACCAAATAAAAACGGACATTGATGGTTCAATATTAACAATTGCAGATGCTCCTTGGCCTGGTTTTACTCCCGATTTATTGAGTATTGTTTTGGTTGTCGCTTCACAAGCAAAGGGAGAGGTGTTAATACATCAAAAAATGTTTGAAAGTCGTTTGTTTTTTGTGGATAAACTAATTGATATGGGGGCAAAGATTATACTTTGCGATCCGCACAGAGCTATTGTTATTGGGCATAATTTCCAATCTCAATTAAAAGCTACAACAATGACGTCTCCAGATATTAGAGCGGGAGTTTCTTTATTAATCGCGGCTCTTTCTGCGAAAGGAACAAGCACTATTCAAAATATTGAGCAAATTGATAGAGGGTATGAAAGAATCGGTGAACGATTAACAGCTATAGGTGCTAATATTGTTCGTGTTTAATAATTAATTGATTATTGAATTTTAAATTATACAGCTAAACTCAGTATTTTGGGTTTAGCTTTTTTAATGCCATGGAAATAGAGTTTTATTGTTTGTTGATACTTTGCTTAGCTGCATTTATTGCTGGTTTTATAGATGCAATTGTTGGTGGTGGTGGGTTAATTCAAACCCCTGCTGCCTTAATAGTATTACCTAATTTAAGCGTTGCACAGGTTATAGGGACTTTGAAAATTCCTGCCTTTAGTGGAACAAGTATCGCAACCTACCAGTATTTGAAAAAAGTAAAAATTAATTGGAAGTTATTTGTATTAATGGCTTTAGTCTCTTTTGTTTTTGCTTATTTAGGATCTAATTTATTGAGTGTAATGAAAAACGATTTTATGAAACCAGTACTTTTTGTAATGTTGGTTTTGTTGATGGTTTATACTTATATGAAAAAAGATTTCGGACAGTTTCAAATTAGTGAATTAAGTATTAAAAAACAATATTTCTTCACCATACTAATATGTGTAGTAATAGGTTTTTATGATGGTTTTATTGGACCAGGAACAGGTAGTTTATTGATTATGGCGTTCATTGCTATTTTAGGTTTTGATTTTTTAAAAGCATCTGCTTATGCAAAATTGGTTAACTTGGCTACTAATATTGGTTCAATAACATTATTTGTTATAAAAGGAAAAATTATTTGGACAGTTGCTATTCCTATGGCAATTTGTAACGCTTTGGGTGCTTGGATAGGAGCGAGATTAGCAATTTCAAAAGGCAATTCATTTATTAGAGTTCTTTTTTTAGTAATTGTAGGTATTGCATTACTTCGTTTTGGATATGATGTGTTTTTTCACTAAAAAAAAACTCCTATTCTCTATAGAAAATAGGAGTTTTTCTTAAAATGGCGATTTGTCAAAATAAATTTAAGAAATCCAGTTTCTTTTTTCTGCAAATTTAGAATACCAATATAGAAACAATGCAACGACTAATACCATTATGGTCATGAAAACGGCACCAGGTCCGTAGGCAGTAGAAGACTTTATCATAAATACATTATAATACATTTGAATAACAACACCTATTAGTGATAAAAGGAAAAATACTTGAGACCATTTTTTGCGTAATAATAATAAAACACACCCTAAAGCACCTGAGAAAACTGCAGTGGCAAAAGCAGCAATTACCCAAGTAGGGGTGTTTAAGATTAATTGGAGTTGTTCTTCTGAATACGCAGCTTTAAAACTATCTGTCTTGTAAGCTTGCTGTATGTAATGATTAACACCCATTAAGTTCCAAACTAGTGAAATTACACTAATTATCCAAAAAGAAAGGTTTGGTTTTGACATAGTTGTAGTGGTTAATTGGTTAATAGCCACTAATTTACTGAATTTTTTTCAATAAATGTTAAAATCTTAGCCCAAATAATATTCCATCTCCTTGAAAACCATTTTGATAGGTTCTCACATAATCAATGCGTAAAAAACGAAACTTTCCAAAACCAATGTTGTCAAAACCAACACTAAATTCCTGATATGGTTTTTTGTTAGGCACATTAATTTGATGAAATCCACCAACTAAATTCCATTGCAATTTGTTAATTAAAGGGATTTTGTTCATTATATATCCTTTAAAATTATGCTGTAAATGCGTCTCGATGTAAGCATCATTTGTAGAATGAGAATAATAGGGTAAAAGATTAAACGCATTAATATAATTTCCTCTAAAATTAACATGTGTCTCGTTGCCATTAAAGTGTTTGTAATCTATAAAAGAAATAGAAGCAGCATTAAAGAATTTTCCACCTCTAATATTTGCTGAAAAATCACCTTTATTTCCAAAAGTTTTGCTATAATCCAATCGAGCAGCAATGAAATCATAATTAAAATCAGAATTTGAAGCACCAAAACCTTTTTCATAAGCAAAACTCAAAATTGGGTAATTGCTATTTTGAATATTTATTTTCCCATCTGGTCTTGAAATGTATTTTTGACCAAAACGAATTCTTGTTGAAAAATTGGCTTTATAGATACTGTTTTTTATAAAACTTGAAGTATAATTGAAAGGTTGTAATGGATCATTCGATGTGTATGGGTCATCGTTTTTAATTACACTATAGTCAGTATTGTTGAATAATGCATGTCTGTTCTCGTAAGAAATTTTTCCATTTGTATAAATTCCATTAACTAATTCTTGGCCATAATTTATTTCAATAAATTCTTTATTATATAATTTCATAAAATTATTTTTAAAGAACAAAGTACTCACAGAGTTGATGAAATTTGAAATGGGTTCATTTTGGTTAAATTGACTAATTTTACTTCCTCCTGTTATTGTGATGTTTGCGTTGTTTATGTTGTTAAATCGATGATAGATACTTCCTGTAACACGCAGTCGATCTTCTGCAAATCCATAATTGAAAATTGAATTAATAGAAGTGAATTTTCCATTTTCATCATTCCATTTTCTAAATGAAAAACCACTGTCTAAATTCCAACCTTGAACAGTATTAAAACCAAGTGATGAAAAGTCAAGAATTCCATTATAACTTAAATTCCATTTTCCGTGTGTATTTTTATAGGAATAGCCGCTAATTATATCGAAAATTTTAAATTTATTGGATTTTGAGTCTAGAGAATCTAAATAAGTTTTTGACTCTCTAATAGTTTGGATGCTATCTTTCTTGATGTAGCTCAGGTTTTCTTCTTCTGTTAAAGGTACTGGTCTATTGTTTAGCCAAAACGAGTCTTCTTTTTTATTTGCGTTTTCAGCAAAGGAGACAATTTCTTTTCCAAATGTTTTTTTCTCAAATTGATCTCTGAAAATATAATTGCTAAATACATGTGTGTATTTTCCAGTAAATTTCATTCCAAAAAAACCTGCATCAAAATCTAAGGATTGAACATTTTTTACCCATATTTTCGACTCTTTATTATAGCTGAAATTTTGTGTTAATTTCATGGTTTCTAGAATGGGCTGTTGCATTCTATATCCTTTTATGTCTAAATCTATTCCAAAAATCGCCCAAGTATCTTCAACAATATAAATGAATCCTTCAAAAACAGGTTCTTTGTCTCTTTTTGGAGTTACACTTATTTTGTTAATAAGTTGGTTTTTGTCATCATAAAAACTTCCTTCTAATTTGTATTTGTAATAGTTAAAAGCGTTGTCAGCAATTGGAGAAACCATATTAATTCCTAATTGAACATAGTTTTCATAGAAATCATAATTAGTACTTAATGCTGTGTTATAGCTAAAACCATTATTGTTTCCTGCTACTTTAGAGGCAATTATTTCTTCTTTGAGATTATTAGGTTTTTCAAATTTTATTTTAGAAACAGTTTCTGATAAGTAAATAACACCACTTCTTGTGGAATCTAAACTTCCATCAATATCACCGATTTCGAAGCCCATAAATTTTTCAGGAATGTCTTTGACTCTAAAAATCCCTCTAGAATAAAAATCGGCTTCAAATTTATCTGTTTTAGCAGCATTAATCTTTTTATTATCAATTGTTTTTTTTATAATTTCGTTAGCAGGGTTAATTCCGTTCAATAAAATAACTTCTTTAAGTTGTAGGTTTTCTTCTTCAAGTATAGTATTGAATTCATATGGGAAAGTAGTAATGTTTAAACTTTGTCTTTGTGTTTTATAACCTAAATATTGAAAGAGTAATACAACATCTTGACTAGAATTATAATTTAATTCATATTTTCCTTTTTCATTTGTAGTAGTTCCTATATAAGTGTTTTCTATATATATATTAACGTAAGGAAGTGGATTTCCATTAGCATCAGTAACAGTTCCTTTAATTTGAGAGAATAGAAAGCTATTAAATAATAAAAATAATAAAGTGAGTAATTTTTTCATATTTGAGTTTTATTTAATAGACGAGTTAAAAATAATAAGGGTTGTATATGAATTATAAAAACGATTGAATAGCCAATTTGTAACTTTCCATTCCAAAACCGATAATGATTCCTTTCACATTAGGAGAAATATAAGATTGGTGTCTAAAGGATTCTCGCGAAAAAGTATTGGATATGTGCACTTCAATTACTGGAGTTGTAATTCCTTTTATGGCATCTCCAATTCCAATTGATGTGT
Organism: Flavobacterium sp. KY-23415; assembly: GCF_055384985.1. Lineage (NCBI taxonomy): Bacteria > Pseudomonadati > Bacteroidota > Flavobacteriia > Flavobacteriales > Flavobacteriaceae > Flavobacterium > Flavobacterium sp. KY-23415. The sequence goes on from NZ_AP044001.1 coordinate 2,745,596, forward strand.
GAGTATAAGCACCTGCATTTAAAATTATTCCATCATAACTAAAGCCAACTTCATGCAATTTGTTAATAATTTCTCCTTCAATATTACTTTGGTAGTATTCTAAGCTAATGTCTTTAAAGCTATTTTTTAATTGTTCAAAGTATGCTTCAAAAGTTAAACTGCCATAAATTTCTGGTTCGCGTTTTCCTAATAAATTAAGATTAGGTCCGTTTAGAATTAATAATTTCATATTACTATTAGAATTTGAGTAAAAATAAAAAAACCATTCAACTAATGAATGGTTTTATAATAAGTTTATGATTAATTTAAAAAAGGATGCCAGCAGATAGTTGAAAAACACTGTTTTTGGCATCAGCATTTTTCGATATTTCACTTAATCCAAGATTATATCTTGCTTGAATGAATAAAGATTTTGTTAGCTTAAGCCCTAAGCCACCGTTTACGCTAAAGTCAAAAGAATTATAATCGGTTAAATTAAATTCGTCTTTTTTGCTCAATAAAAATGATGCTTGTGGTCCCATTTCTAAACTGATACTTTTATTTAGGTAAATTTTTGCTAAAATAGGAATAGAAATATATCCTAATTCATTTTTAAATTCACCAATAGCGTTTTTATAGGAAGCTCCTTGAGTAGAATAGAGTAATTCGGGTTGTAATGAAAATGAATTAAAGAGACAAATTTCTGAAATTAGACCAGCATGATAGCTTGTTATGGCATCTGTTTTGATGGTTGTGTCTGTTAGATTGGCATAATTTATACCTCCTTTTATACCTATTTTGAAGGTTTGACCATAATTATTAATGGTAAATAATATGGTTAGTAATGAAATGAAAAATACTTTGTTCATAAGAAAATATAATTTAGTGAGTAGAATGATTTGTTTTACAAAAATAAACGTAAAAAGTGATGAAAAAATTGTGATTAGTATAAATAGTACTCTAAAGTTTTTATAGTTAAAACGTACGAAATACTCTTTTAAAAAGTTAATATTTTGTTAATGAAGTTTTTTCTTGTTAAATTATTAATTTTAAACAATTATAAATAAAATTTTAAACCACTGATTATAAATGTTTTATATTTTGATTTTTTTATTTTTGATACAGCTTAGGTGATATTTATCATTTTCATTATCAATATATTAGTATAATTTTGTCTCAATAACTAAAAATATAAATTAAAATGAAAAAATTATTACTATCAGTTGTCGCTGTTTTAGCATTTGGATTTTCTAATGCACAGTCAAACGAAGAAGGTACAATGCACGCATCTCTTCGTGGAGGTTTTGGATTTGGAACTGGAACATATAAGAGTAATGGTATTAGCTCTAAAAATACTAATGCAGCAGTTGCATACGCTATTGATTTTCAATACGGACTTTCTGAAAAAATTAGTGCTGGTGTTGGTATTGAAGGTGTAGCAAATGTTTTTACTCCTAAAGGTGCTGATTTTGCAGATGATGTAAATACTACTTTAGCAGGTTTTAAATTTAAATTAAACGGTAGATATTATTTCGTGAACAAAGATAGATTTAACTTTTATGGTGGGCCAAGTGTTGGTTATACAACATTAAAAAATGTAGATTACTCAAATCTAAAATATAATGGTTTAAACTATGGTGTTAATTCTGGAGTTAACTTTTATTTCGCTGATTTTATCGGAGCAAATGTAGAGTTAGGATATGAAGGAAATTCATTGAAAGGTGATGATAGTGTGAAACTAGCAGTAGGTGGAGTTAGAATTATGGCAGGAGTTGCTTTTAAATTCTAATTTTAAAAATATTTTTAAAACAAAAAGTCCCGCATCTGCGGGACTTTTTGTTTTAAATAATTGTTGCTAATTTAGTTTGCCTTAAAATAGAGTTTGAGTTAGGCTTTGATTAATATTAAAGTAGATTATTTAAATTGTTTGGTTTTAAAAGCTTTTTTTATCGTTTAAATTGTTGTCTTTTTGTTAAAGAAAATAATTTTTAAGCTCATTTTCTTTTTGTTTACGTTGTGTATTGTTTAAAAATTGGCATTAATTGTTTGAATGAATAAAATTTTAGTTTAATTATTTTAAAATATATCATTTTTTGAGTATAATTTTTGAGATTTATTATGTTAGAGTATGGTTGTTTTGTTGGTAATTTTATCTTGTGTTTTGTTTGTTGTTTGATAATTAGTGCTTTAGGTTTTATTTTGCCATTGTTAACATGGTTTCTTAATGATAAAAAATGTTAAAGTAGTATCTTTCTGATATTTTAATTTGTTTTTTCTATAGCTTTGTGGTCTCAAAATTTAAATTAAAATAAAATGAAAAAATTATTATTATCTGCAGTAGCAGTTTTTGCATTTACTTTTGCAAATGCACAGGATGGAGAAGGTTTTTCTAAAGGTGATGTTTTTGTTTCTGGTTCAGTAGGGTTTAATTCTTCTAAACAAGGTGATGCTAAATCTAATGAGTTTTCTTTTTCGCCAGCTGCTGGTTATTTTTTAACAGAAAATATTGCTGCTGGAGCAAGATTGAATGTTGTTAGTGGAGAAAATACTGACGAATCAACATATTCTGAATTTGGAGCTGAGGTTTTTGGTCGTTATTATTTTACACCAGCTTCTAAATTTTCTCTTTTCGGAGAATTAGCAGTTGGATTTGGAAATGAAAAAACTGAAAGAGAGATAGGTTTAGTAAAAGTTGAAACAAAACATTCTAATTTTGGTGTTAATGCTGGAGTTGGTGTAAATTATTTCTTGTCTAACAATTTCGCTATTGAAGCAAAATGGGCTGGTTTAGGATATAACTCTAGAAAGTTAGATGCTGATGGTGCTGATGCTGAAAATACATTTGGATTGAATGTAGATTTAAGTTCTATTAATTTAGGATTAGTTTACAAATTCTAATTTATAAAGAATTGATATATTAAATCCCGCTTTTGCGGGATTTTCTATTTAATAATGTAAAGTATTTCTTGATGTTTTTTTATTATTTGCACTTATTTTTTTATAGTTTTGCAACATTAAAAATGAATTATAAAAAATAAACAAAAATGAAAAAATTAGTACTATCTGTAATTGCATTGTATGCTTTTAATGTAGCCAATGCACAAGATGAAATTTTAGTAAATCCAATACTATCTAAAAAAGGAGAAAATTATTTACCAGAAATGGATGACTGGGCAATTAGTTTTAATGCTGATGGTATTTTTGAATATATCGGAAATTCATTTAATGGTACTTCAGGGAACAGAGCACCAGGTGTTGATTATGTGAGAAGCAATACTTTTGTTGGTAAAATGTTTAAATCAGATAAAAAAGCATATCGAGTTGTAGTTAATTTAGGATTTAATAGTGGAACTAAGACAAGTTTAGCTTTAGCTGGTGAACCAGTTGGGACTGATAAAGAAGTTAAAAGTAATATGTTTGATGTAGCTTTAGGTTTAGGACAGGAATGGAGAAAAGGGAATACACGTTTGCAAGGGTTTTATGGAGCAGATGCATTGATAACAGTTAAGTCTTCAAAAAATGAAACTACATTTACTAATATTGCTGATGGTGAATTTGTACAGAGTGTAGAAAATAAGTCAGGATTAGGATTAGGATTAGGTGTGCAAGGGTTTATTGGAGCAGAGTATTTTATTTTTCCAAAATTTGCAATTGGAGCACAATATACTTATAGGGTAGGTTTTGATATGAGTGGTAAATCAGAAACAACAACTCAGACAGGAACTGCCGATCCAGTGACAGTTAATAATGGAAAGAATTCATCATTTGGACTTGGAAATGTAGGTATTGCTTCAATTAATTTGACATTACATTTCTAATAAAAAGAGAATATTCGACTAATGTTTAAATCCCGTTTTTTCGGGATTTTTTTATTTACATTTTTTTGATACTTTTGACATATGAGCAATTGGCAATCTTATATTAAAGAATATATAAACTATTTAAAATTAGAGCGTGGTCTTTCTCAAAACACGATTGAAAATTATACTTTTGATATAGAGAAGCTTTTGATGTTTTTAGAACACAATAAAATTGATGAGACACCGATTTCTATTACTGAAGAAATTATTCAAAAGTTTATTTACGATATATCTTCAAAAGTAAATGCTAGAAGTCAAGCGAGGATTATCTCGGGACTGAAAAGTTTTTTTAGTTACTTGGTTTTTGAAGATTATAGAGATTCTACTCCTATGGATTTGATTGAAGTGCCTAAAATAGGTAGAAAGTTGCCAGATACGCTTTCAATTGAAGAGATAGATGCGTTAATTAGTGCGATTGATTTGTCAAGTTTTGAAGGGGAAAGAAATAGAGCTATTTTAGAAACACTTTATAGTTGTGGACTTCGTGTATCTGAATTAATTACGTTGAAGATTTCGGATTTGTTTTTCGAAGAGGGTTTTGTTAAAGTTACTGGAAAAGGAGATAAGCAACGTTTCGTGCCAATAAATAAAGCTACAGAAAAATATATTACAATTTATAAAGAGCAAATACGTGTTCAATTAAATGTTCAAAAAGGATCAGAGGATACTTTGTTTTTAAATAGAAGAGGGAAACAATTGACTAGAGCTATGATTTTTACAATAATTAAAGATTTAGCAAAGAAAATAAATTTAAATAAAGTAATAAGCCCACATACATTTAGACATTCGTTTGCTACACATTTGCTTGAAAATGGAGCAGATTTGCGTTCTATTCAATTAATGTTAGGTCATGAATCAATAACTACTACTGAGATTTATATGCATTTGGATACTAGGTATTTAGCAGACGTTTTGAATACTTTTCATCCAAGAATGAAGTGATTTTTTTTCTAACAAATTAAATGGTTGATTTTCAGTATTTTTTTTGTATCTTTCTTGTTATAATGCTATTAACTAACTAATGATTTTTGTATCAAAGAATAAACCGGAAGAAATTAATAGACTTTATGAAAGTCTAATTAAGCAATTACCAAATATTATCTTTCAAATTAGAGTTACATCTAAAAAAGATATTCATTTGGATTTTATTAGTAAGCCTATTGAGAATCTATATCAATTTTCTATTAAAGAAGTTATAAATGATTCTTATAGGTTTGCTCAGTATAGGATTTGTGAAACAGATTTGGATGATTTTATTAAATCATTTAATCATGCAGTTGAAAATAATTCTAAATGGGAAATTGATTTTCGTTTTTTATTGCCTAACTCAGGATATAAGTGGCTTAGGGTTGAGGCGACTCCGAAAGGGAATGAGAATAATGAAACTATTTTTTATGGCTTGCTTTCTGATGTTACAGTAATTAAGGAGCAGGAAATTCAGCTAAAAATAGCAGATGAACGTTATCATTTTGCTGTGCAAGCATCAGATAGAGGTGTTTGGGATTGGGATTTGGTTACCAATAAAGTATATTATTCATCCGAATCTATGAAGATTTTGGAATTAGCAGATTCAGATTTGGTGGGTGCTCCTGAAGAGTGGGATCATCGTGTTCATCCTGATGATGTAGAGGAGTATTTTGGTAATATTAATCGCCACATGGCTGGAGAAATTCCTTTTTATGAAACTTGTCATAGGGTAATGTGTAGTGGAAGGTATAAGTGGATATTAGATAGGGGGAAGGTTATTGAAAGAGACGATAATGGTAACCCATTGCGAATTACAGGTACGCATACCGATATTTCTGCGCAAAAAGAGAAAGAGCAAGAGCTGACGAGAATGTTGGAAATTGTAAATTCACAAAATAACAGATTGCTCAATTTTGCTCATATTGTCTCTCATAATTTACGTACCCATTCGGGTAACATTAAATCACTTTTAGAATTTTATAGAGATGGTAGTTTTGAATATAAAGAGACTATTGATAATATTGAAATGGTTTCAAGAGAATTAAATGATACTATTGAAAATTTGAATGATTTGGTAAAAGTGCATGTGCAAACTAATAAGGAATATCATTCGTTGAAGTTGTCTGATTATATTTCCAAAATGTTGTTTATTCTTAATGAAGAAATTCTTAATAAGAATATTGTTATTGAGAATAATGTTGAAGATAATGTTCTTGTGAAATGTATTCCTGCGTATTTGGAAAGTATTTTGTTAAATCTTGTTACTAATGCTATTAAATATTTGGATCCCGAAAAGAAAGAAACACATATTTCTTTTCATGTTGAACATACTAATGATTTTTTTGTTTTGCACATTAAAGATAATGGTATTGGTATAGATATGGATAAATATGGAGGAGTGATTTTTGGGTTGTATAAAACATTTCACAATAGAGAAGATTCTCGTGGAGTTGGTTTATATTTAACTAAAAATCAGGTTGAAACAATGGGGGGTAAAATTGAAGTAGAAAGTGAATTGGGGGTAGGGACTACTTTTAAAGTTAGTTTTAAAAAATAAAAAAAAACGTAGAGTTATGATTGTGTAATTTCTTATGTGCAATTGATAAAAAAACAAAACGGGCTTGTCTTAAAAAATTAGACAAGCCCGTTTTTGTTAGTTTTAAAGAGTAGTGGTTTATTTGGCGATATTTACAGCTCTAGTTTCTCTAATTACAGTGATTTTAACTTGACCTGGATAGGTCATCTCTGTTTGTATTTTTTGAGAAATTTCAAAAGATAAATTAGAAGCCATTTCGTCACTTACTTTTTCGCTTTCAACAATTACACGAAGTTCTCTACCTGCTTGAATGGCATATGCATTTTTAACGCCATTGAAACCGAAAGCAATATCTTCTAGGTCTTTTAATCGTTGTATGTATGAATCTAAAACTTGTCTTCTAGCTCCAGGTCTAGCTCCAGAAATTGCATCACAAACCTGAATAATTGGAGAGATTAGAGACTTCATTTCAATTTCATCATGGTGAGCTCCAATTGCATTACAAACTTCTTCTTTTTCACCGTATTTTTCTGCCCACTGCATACCTAAGATAGCGTGAGGAAGTTCGCTTTCTGTATCTGGAACTTTACCAATATCGTGAAGTAAACCAGCTCTTTTTGCTAATTTAACATTTAGACCAAGTTCTGCGGCCATGATACCACAAAGATTTGCTACTTCTCTAGAGTGTTGTAGTAAGTTTTGTCCGTATGAAGAACGGTATTTCATTCTACCCACAATCTTAATTAATTCTGGGTGTAATCCATGAATTCCTAAATCAATCACAGTACGTTTTCCAACTTCAATGATTTCTTCCTCGATTTGTTTTTGTGTTTTAGCAACAATTTCTTCAATTCTTGCAGGGTGTATTCTTCCATCTGTAACTAGTTTGTGAAGTGCTAACCTTGCAACTTCTCTTCTTACAGGGTCAAAACAAGAAAGAATAATTGCTTCTGGAGTATCGTCAACAATAATTTCAACACCAGTTGCTGCTTCTAAAGCTCTAATGTTTCTTCCTTCTCTACCAATAATTCTTCCTTTTACATCGTCAGATTCAATGTTAAAAACAGAGACACAATTTTCAACTGCTTCTTCTGTTCCTACGCGTTGAATGGTGTTTATGATTATTTTTTTAGCTTCTTGTTGAGCTGTCATTTTTGACTCTTCAATAGTAGTTTGGATAAAAGACATGGCAGATGTTTTTGCTTCTGCTTTTAAACTTTCTACTAATTGATTTTTAGCCTCTTCTGCAGATAAACCAGAAATTACTTCTAGTTGTTCAACTTGACTTTTGTGTAATTTGTCAATTTCTTGTTGTTTCTTTTCTAAGAAATCAATGCGGTTGTTGTAATCTGCAATTTTAGCATCAACATCTTCGTTTAATCGTTTAGTTTTTGCTAATTCATTAGAAATTTGAGACTCTTTATCTCTAGTTCTTTTTTCGGCATCTGCCATTTTTTTATCACGAGACAAAATAACTTGTTCGTGTTCTGTTTTTAATTCTAGGAATTTCTCTTTTGCTTGAAGAATTTTATCCTTCTTTATAGATTCAGCTTCAGCTTTTGCATCCTTTAAAATAGATGAAGCTTCTTTTTTTGCGTTTTTAATTAGAGTAGATACATTGCTTTTTTCTAAAAATTTTGCAATCCCAAATCCTACTCCAATACCTACAAAAATCCCAATTATTATACTTACTATATCCATGTTGTTTGTGAAAATTATATATAAAAAAAGCCTACATTAGGTGTTTGTATAAACTCGTAAAGACAAGTTTTGAGCTAACTCGTATTTCAAGCTTCCCACTTAAGGGCTTGCAATAGTTACGAAGATTCACTCATTTTAATTTGTTAGTGTTGAGTTTATCAAATATATACTAATGTAGGCAGTATCTTATTTTTTATTATGTATGAACGTTATTGTTTTGAGAGTAATTCACTCAATTTTTTATCTAAATTCTTTAATCGATCAAAAGATGAATCGTAATCTTGTGAAACATCTAATTGTTTTTGTTCTACTTGAGATGCAAATTGTAATGCACACATAGCTAATACATCTTGTTTGTCTCTAACAGCATAGCTTTGTTCAAATTGCTTAATCATAATATCAATCTTTTTCGAAGCGCTTCTTAGAGCTTCTTCTTGCGTTTCTTCAATAGTTAGAGGGTAAACTCTGTCTGCAATTGATATTTTTATTTTTAATTTTTCACTCATGCTTTCTAATCAGAAAGTTGTGCTATGCAATAATCGATTTCTCGAATTAATGAATTTATTTTGAGCTTTGTTTCTCTTTTATCTTCTTCACTGCCTAATAGCGTATTTACCATTCTTAGATTGTCTAACTGATTTTTGAGATTTGCAATTTCATTTGATTGTTGCTCCTGAATTTTTTCAGATTCTTCAATTTTTTCTAATAATTCCATGTTTTTTTTCTCAAGTTTAATCAATTTTTGGTTGAGCTTGAAAAATTTAATCTCTAGAGAATCAATTAATTCAGATAATCCATTCATGAATGATAAAATTCATTTCTATTTCTACAAAATTAGTATTACTATTGGATATTAACAATAGTTTTTTAAAAAAATTGTGTAAAAAAAATATTTTTTTTTAATAATTTGGTTATTAAGTAGTTATGAAGCATGTTTTTTCTTACGTATATTTGTAGACAATTTTTTTCATAACTTTAGCAAAATACACAATAATCACAAACATGAACAAATTATTTTTATTTCTTCTTTTTGCAACATCTGCATTTTCTCAAAAAGAATATCCTAAAGAATTTATTTCTCCTTTATCTATCCCTCTAGATGTTTCTGGATCTTTTGGTGAGTTAAGGAGTAATCATTTTCATGCTGGATTAGATTTAAAGACAAATAATAAACAGGGATTAGATGTTTTTGCTGTTGGAGACGGTTATGTGTCAAGAATTAAGATTTCTACTTTTGGTTATGGAAAGGCTATATATATAACTCATCCTAATGGTTTTACTACAGTTTATGGCCATTTACAAAAGGCAAACGGTGCAATCGAGGAATATATAAGAAAAGCACAGTATAATCAAAAATCTTTCGAAGTGGAGTTGTTTCCTAGTGCTTCTGAGTTGCCTGTAAAACAAGGAGATGTTATTGCATTTTCAGGTAATTCAGGAGGTAGTGGTGGTCCTCATTTACATTTTGAGTTTAGAGATACTAAAACAGAACACATCGTGAATCCTTTATATTTTGGATTTAATAAGCTCGCAAATGATACTAAAGATCCTTTTTTACAAGGTATTGTGGCTTATCCTGTAGAAGGAGCAATTGTTAATGCTTCTAATAAACCAGTTACTGTTTCATTTAATAAACAAGCAGATGGGACTTATTTGGCTTCTAAAGTTGTAGTAAATGGAAAAGTTGGATTTGGAATTAATGCATATGATTATTGTACTAATCCCTATAATAAAAATGGCGTTTTTAAAGTGAGTGCATATTTGAACGGTGTTTTATATTATCAATATGATTTTGATTCATTTTCTTTTGATGAAAGTAGGTATATCAATAATTTAATAGATTATGAAAGGTATAAATTAATGAAACAAAGGGTTCAGAGATTATTTCATTATTCCAACTATCCTTTGTCTGTTATAAAAGCGAGTAAGAATAATGGTATCATAAATCCTCAACCCAATACAAATTATAATTATAAAGTTGAAATTTCAGATTTTCACAATAACAAAGCTACTTTAATTATTCCAGTTGAATTTCAAGAACAAAACAGTGTTGTTTTAAAGACGGAAGCACAATTACCATATTTTCTGAAATCTAAAGTTGAAAATAATTATACAAAAGAAAATGTATCTGTTTACGTGCCTGAAAATGCTTTTTATGACGATTTTAGTTTTGACTTTGATGTAAAAGATGGTATTTTGTCTTTTTCAAATGAAAATATACCTGTTCATAAAAATATAACAATTACATTTAATAATGTAGAAGGGCTTTCAGAAGAAGAATTAAGCAAAACCTTTATTGCTTCGTTAGATGGTCATCGATTAAGTTATAATAATACTTATAGAAAAGGGAATACATTTTCAACTAGAGTGCGTTATTTAGATAAATATAAATTGGCTCAAGATTCTGTTCCACCTAGGATATATAATGTGAACTTTGTGGAAGGGAGAAATTTAAAAAATCAAAAAACGTTGAGTGTTTCTATTTCTGATACTATGTCTGGGATTAATACCTACAATGGATATTTAAACGGGAAATGGATTTTAATGGAATATGATTATAAGACTAAAAAGTTAATTCATACGTTAAGTGATGGTGTGTATAGTGAGGGAAGAAATGATTTTAAAGTTGTTGTAACCGATGATATGCAAAATTCAACTACCTTTGAGTCACATTTTTTTATGAACAATTAAAGTTTTATATAATTGAAGAAGCTATTTTTTTTATTGGTTTTATGTTTTTTTGCACAATTCAATGCAGCGCAAACAGCTAGGATAAAAGGAGTTATTTTAGACGAGTTTAATAGTCCTATCGAAAATGTAAGTATTAAGGTAGGAGAGACAGGAACAATCACAAACGCAAATGGATTTTATTCGTTGGAAGTGCCAGCAAATAAAGATGTAACTGTGGTTTTTTCTCATCTAACGTTTAAAAGTGTTACTTTGAAAATAAATTTAAAGCCTAATGAAGATTTTGAATTACATCCAGTGATGAACTCAAAAGTTACTCAAATATCAGAAGTAGTTGTAACAGGTAATAATAAGAAAAGAATTGAAGGGATAACAACAATAGATCCTGTATTAATACGAAAAATTCCGGGAGCAAATGCTGGAATTGAGAATATTGTGAAAACATTACCTGGAGTTTATTCGAATAATGAACTAAGCACGTCTTATGCGGTACGTGGTGGAAATTATGATGAAAATTTAGTTTATGTAAATGAGATTGAAGTATATCGCCCATTTTTAATTCGTTCAGGGCAACAAGAAGGCTTAAGTTTTACCAATACAGATATGGTGGAAAATGTAGACTTTTCTGCTGGAGGATTTCAAGCAAAATATGGAGATAAGTTATCGTCTGTTTTAGATATTACTTATCGAAATCCTAAAAGATTCAAAGTTGGTGTAGAGGCAAGTTTATTGGGAGGAGGAATTACAGCAGAAGGTATTTCTAAGAATCAGAAATGGAGTAATATTACAGGTATTCGATACAGAGATAATAGTTTATTAGTAAATAGTCAGGAAACAGAAACAAATTTTAGACCTAAATTCATTGATATTCAAACTTTGTTAAATTTTAATGCTTCCACAAAATGGAATTGGAGTTTTTTAGGGAATATTTCACAAAATACTTATAATTACCAACCTCTAACGAGGCAAACAAACTTTGGGACGATTAGTGATCCAGTAGCCTTATTGGTTTTCTATGAAGGTCAGGAAAATGACGAGTATTTAACATTTTTTGGAGCAGTAAAATCTACTTACCAATATAATGATAAAAATAAATTAAAGTTTATAGCTTCTACCTATCACACCCAAGAGCAAGAATATTATGATATTTTAGCACAATATCGTCTTGGCGAAGTAGACTCGAATATTGGTTCAGAAACTTTTGGAGATGTCGTTTTTTCTAGAGGTATTGGTTCACAATTAAATCATGCGAGAAATGATTTAGATGCTTTAATCTTTAATGCAGAAACTAAAGGATTTCATGAAATAAATGAAAAGACACAAATAGAATGGGGTTTCAAATATACTCGTGAAGACATAAGAGATAGAATTGTAGAATGGGAAGTTGTGGATTCGGCAGGTTTCTCTTTGCCAGCTCCAATTTTAGAATATCAAAATGACCAACCGTATAATCCTTACACAGGTCCTTTGGCACCATATAAAAATGTGAGAGCAACAAATTATACCACAATCAATAGGTTTTCGGGTTATGCTCAATGGAATTATAGAGGTGTTTTTGGAGCACATAAATATTGGCTTAATGCTGGTGTTCGGGCACATCAATGGCAGGTTTCAGGAGAAAATATAAATGGAAACAGTCAAATGACAATTTCTCCAAGAATTCAATTTGCTTTTAAACCAGATTGGGAAAAGGATATTCTATTTAGGGTGTCAGGAGGAATGTATCATCAGCCGCCTTTTTACAGAGAATTGAGAGATTATGATGGAGTAGTACAGCCCAATGTGAAAGCACAAAAATCAATTCATTTGGTATTAAGTAGTGATTATAGTTTTAAAATTTGGAACAGACCATTTAAACTGTTAACAGAAGGTTATTATAAAGATATATCAGACGTTAATGTGTGTACCATTGATAATGTTCGAATTCGATATAGAGCAGATAATAATGCTAAGGCATATGTATATGGTTTTGATGCAAGATTGAATGGAGAATTTGTGCCAGGAACAGAATCATGGTTTAGTTTTGGTTTTTTAAAAACAGAAGAAAACTACAATGAAAGAGGGTATATTGCAAGGCCAACCGATCAACGATTAAAATTCGGATTGCTTTTTCAAGATTATATGCCTAATATACCAAACGTAAAAGTATATTTAAATTTGGTATATAATACAGGATTACCTGGAGGTTCACCATCTTATGCGGATCCGTATGATTTTCAATTGCGTCTAAAAGATTATAGAAGAGCAGATACTGGATTTTCTTATGTGTTTAAAGATGAAAAAATCAAATCTGAGAAAAAATGGTTAAAACCTTTTAGTGAGTTATCTTTAGGATTGGAAATTTTTAACCTCTTCAATAATCAAAATGCAATTACGAATACTTGGGTTAGAGATGTATATACAAAATCACAATATGGAATTCCTAATTTTATGACAACCCGAGTTTTTAATGTAAAGTTAATTGCACGCTTGTAATTTAAATGAAATTAAAAAATTAGTATATTTGACTATAATTTTCAAACAATAATTGGTTTTTAGAAACAAATCATTGCAGCTAAAACAGAGGTTGAGTTTGAGAGTTTAAAATAAATTTTATATTCATGAAAATCATATCACGTTATATTCCTTTTTTAGCAATAGCACTTTTAGTAAGTTGTAAAGAGCAAGAGCAACCAACTCCGAAAGTAATTTATGAAGAAGCAAAAAATACAGAAGAACTAAAAAAGGTAGATTCTACTTCTATTAAAATTGCAGATTTACCTATTTTAATGGAAGGGACAAAGTTTTTAATTCACCCCGTAGGAGACATTCGTGTATATGATGATTATAGTAAAGTGTATGGTTCTAGTAAGACAAATCAGGTTAGTTATGCAATTTCAAACTATAACCGATTTGAATTAACAGGATATTTTGAAAATTTAAAATTTCAACATGTTGATTCAACTACAGTAAAACCATTAACGGAAGAAAAAGTTCAAATTCAGACTGTTACATTTTTAAATACAATAGCAGAGAAGACAAGAAAGCAAATTTTAGTTTATACCTTAGTAGATAACGATACTAATAAAGATGGTAAAATAGATCAGAACGACATTAAATCTTTATATTTAAGTAGTGTTGATGGTTCTCGTTTTACTAAAATAACAGAATCATTGCAAGAACTGATTGATTGGAATATTATTGAAGCCCAAAACCGTCTATACTTACGTTGTATAGAAGATATAAATAAAAATGGAGCCTTTGATAAGAATGATAAAGTGCATTATCACTTTGTAAATCTTTTAAGTGATGATTGGAAGGTTGAAGAGTATATGCCGATCTAATAGTTTTATGATTAAGTAAAACAAATAAGAATTTGAAAAAAATACTGTTTTTATTTTTTATCCCTTTTATATTCTTTTCTCAAGAAAGTTTATGTGAAAAAACAGTAGTATTGTCAGAGCTTTATTATAAAGAAAATTATAAAGTATTCTTGGCTAAAACAAGGCTATTAAAAGAAGGAGCTCAAAATAATTCTTGCATGAAAGCAATTGATTTTAATATTGCTTGCGGGCTTTTTCAGTTAAAAAAATATGAAGAATCTAAAGAGGTTTTACTACATGTTTTAAAAGAAGAGAAATACGAAACCAATTTTAAATGCGATAAAAGTGTTTTTGTAGAAGATTATGAAGTAGAAAATCTTTTTTTGCAAAGTAATGAGGTAATTATACAGAAATCATTGTTTCTGTTGTCGGATATTTATTTTGAGTTGGAAGAGTATCAATTGGCTTTAGAACGTCTTGAACAAACAGTTAAAAAAGATAAGCAAAAGTTTTATGGTTGTGGAAATGCTTTTATACGAGATATTCTTCAATACGAGCATAGAAACTTTAGAATACTAACTGCATTAGGTGATATTGAAAAAGCAAATCAATCTGCTATCTCAATTTTATTTTTAACTATAAATGAAGAATTATTAAATGAAGTTAAAAGTAATTTGTTGAAAAAATATTCAACTAGAGAAATAAAGGATGAATTTAAATCAAAAATTGAGAATGTAAAAAAAGATTTTGTTTTTGTAGCAGGAAATGAAATTGAAATAAATTACATAGATTTTTTTCAATATAAAATCCTACTTTGGAATACTATTGAACATGATAGAAAAGATGGCTTGTATAATAGTTTAGCATATAGGATATTGACAAAATAACGTTTAGCTTTTATAATATAGATTTCGTGATAGTGTTTTTATGCTTAATTTAAGTTAAATCAGAATATCGCTTTCTAAATCCGATTTTTCAATTGAAATAGTATAGCCTAATTTTTTTACCATTTCTATAACTAAGTTTTTATACCAGTTTTCACTTTTCGGATGAATATAGACTTTCTCAATGAGTAGATTAATATCAACATCAATTTTCAAACCATCGTTCAATGATATTTTTGAAGTACTTACATCGGAAATTATTCGAATCTCTCGTTCATATTGAAAACTTTTTCGCTTGAATAAAAAAGGGAAAAAAGTGTCCTCAAAAGGAATATATTCCTTCTTATAGTCAATATAGTTAACATTGCCAATGTGTTGTTCAAAATGCTTTTCTGCTTTCAAAGCTTCTTTTAATCTCCCTATAGTAGATTGGATTGCAAGACCTTCATTGTTTTTCGTGAAAATTTGCCACATTGCGAAAGACTCATATTCATTTGCATGCCAACTACTAATCACTACTTTTTCTCGGTGCGATTTGTAGTAGTCTAAAAACTTAGGATTGCTTGCTGCAATTTTTTTAATTTCTTCAAAAGTAGGTTCTGAAAATGTACCTTCGTATTGATCTTCAAATTTATCAGAACGAGACATAAATAGCTTTTGAGATAAAAGCATGTCTAAAAACTTAGATAGATCTAAATACTTCCAAACAACAAGATTGTCGTTATTAGCTAAATTAATATCGATACTATTAACATACATATTGGAACAACATTATTCTCAAATGTAGTGAAATTTCCAAGAGTATGAATGTTAATTAATTGGTTTTTGTCCAAATTTCAGTTCTGCCTAATAAGGAAATGCCAATATAACCTCTAACCTTTAGTTTGTTGTTTTCTTTTTTAATAGTACAACTATATGTTTTTCCAGATTCAGGGTCGTAAATTTTTCCATTTTCCCAAACATTTTCTTCTGCATTATATTCAAAACCAGAAATAATTTGCAATCCTATTATTGGGTTGTTTCGTTTCTTTTTGTCTGGATTCTTTTTGTCTAAGGCTTTCTCACCATCTCTAATTGGATTTTGTAACCAAATAATCTTACCATAATATTTAGAACCCGATTTAAATATTTCAACTTTTGCATTGTCTTCTCCTGCTGTTAGCCATTTACCTATAATTGCATCTGCTTTTTCAGAATTAGTAAATGAGCTTATAAGTAAGCTTAAGATAAAAAGAGTAGTACTATTAAAAAAGGATTTTATATTCATAGTGCAATCTATTCAAAGGATTGTAAATTCACTAAATTAGCATAAGTGCCATTTTTAGCTAACAGTTCAATGTGAGACCCTTGTTCTACAATTTGGCCTTTTTGCATTACAATAATTGTATCTGCTTTTTGAATTGTAGAAAGGCGATGCGCAATAACAATCGAAGTTCTGTTTTGCATCATATTCTCTAGAGCAACCTGTACTAATTTTTCACTTTCTGTATCTAATGCAGAAGTAGCCTCGTCTAAAATCATAATAGGAGGATTTTTCAATACAGCACGAGCGATAGACAAGCGTTGTTTTTGCCCACCAGATAATTTTCCACCAGCATCACCAATATTAGTTTCTATTCCGTTTGGTAAATTTTTTACAAACTCGTAGGCATTGGCAATTTTTAAAGCCTCAATAATTTCTTCATCAGTAGCATCTGGTTTGCCAATAAGTATGTTGTTTTTCACAGAATCATTAAACAAAATGGAGTCTTGCGTTACTAATCCCATTAAACCACGAAGCGCATGAATATCCCAATCTTTAATAGAAACGCCATCAATATTAATGTCTCCATCTTGAATGTCGTAAAAACGGGTTAGTAAATTAGCAATAGTACTTTTTCCGCTTCCAGATTGTCCAACCAATGCAACCATTTTTCCTTTAGGAATATCAAGTGAAAAATTCTTTAAAACTTTTTCTTCTTGGTAAGCAAAATTGATTTTTGAAATGGATATTTTGTCTTCAAAAGATTTTTTTATGAATGCATTTTCTTTGGATGTGATTGTGTTTTCTTGTTCAAGAATTTCTAGAACCCTATCAGCCGCAGCCATCGAGGACTTAAGTGTATAATTGGCTTTGGAGATGGCTTTTGCAGGAGTTAAAATACCATAGGCTAATAGCATATAGCCTATGAAGTCAGTTCCTTTTAAGGATTGATCAATTAAGACCATTTTTCCACCATACCATAATAAAGTTGCAATAACTACAATCCCTAAAAACTCACTTAGAGGGGAGGCAATGTTGTTTCTATTTAATAAACTGTTGGTGTATCGATATAGTTTATTAGCAGAATCTGTAAATTTATTTTTGAAGTTGTCTTCAGAATTATAACTTTTAATCACTTTTAAGCCAGATAGAGTTTCATCTAATATTGATAAAAAAACACCAGATTCTTGTTGCACTTTACCTGATTTACGTTTTAAGCTTTTTCCTAATTTAGAAATTATTATTCCAGACAGAGGAATAAATACCATTACAAAAATGGTTAACTCAACACTCATGGTAAACATTATTATTAACGTAATAATAATTGTTAATGGTTCTTTAAATATAATTTCAAGAATGGATAAAAATGAAAATTGTACTTCTCCTACATCATTGGTTAAGCGTACCATTACATCACCACGACGTTTTTCGGAATAAAAACCAAGAGGTAAATGAATCACTTTCTTGTATAGTGCAATTCGTAAATCTCGAAGTGTTCCATTTCTTAAAAAAGTAACATTGTAAACTGCTAAATAGTTGAAAATATTTTTTAACAGAAAAGTAGAAATAACCAAAGCTATCATGATCAGCAATGCGTTTTCTGGACTAGATGCTTTTGCTGTAGTAATACTGTAATCTAGATAGTTTTTTAAAAAGTTTTTAAGTTCAAATATAGAGGTGTAAACAGGTTTTTCAAAGACTTTATTCGTAGTGCCAAACATAACATCTAGCATTGGAATTAGCATTACAAATGACAAAGCATTAAATAAAGCGTATAAAATATTGAAAAAGATGTTAAGAAATGCAAATCGCTTATAGGGAAGTGCAAATTTTAGAATTTTGTAAAAAGTACTTTTTTTCATTTAGTTCAATTGCATCTCAGCAATAATATTTTTAATTTTAGTATCAAGCTCCTGCTCAACGGTATTATAATCTTCAATAGAATGTAAAGCTGCATTCACACTGAAATAGAATTTAATTTTAGGTTCAGTACCGCTTGGTCTTGCACAAATTTTACTACCATCTTCTAAATAATAAATCAAAACATTCGATTTTGGAATAGTAATTTCATAGGATTCATTACTCATTAAATCTAATGCTTTCGAACTTTGGTAATCTTCAATGCAAACCACGCGTTGTCCGTTTATTTCTTTTAAAGGGTTTTCTCGTAAATCAACCATCATTTGTTTGATTTCATTTGCTCCCTCAATTCCTTTTTTTGTAATCGAAATTAAATGTTCTTTATAAAAACCATAATCTAATGAAAGATTTGCTAATTCTTTAAAAAGAGAACTTCCTGCAGCTTTTGCTTGTGCAGCAATTTCACAGACTAATAAAATGGCTCCAACAGCATCTTTGTCTCTCACGGCATCACCAATCATAAAACCAAAACTTTCTTCACCACCTCCAATGAATTTTTGATTTGGAAAATCTTTAATGAACTTTGCAATCCATTTGAAACCAGTTAAACCAACCTTGCATTCAATATCATAGGCGGATGCTAATTCGAGCATTAATGGAGTTGATACAATAGTCGAGCCAATGAACTCGTTTCCTGTTAATTTGTCAGCTCTTTTCCATTGTTCTAGTAAAAAAGCGGTCATAATGACCATAGATTGGTTCCCGTTGAGCAATTTCATATTACCATCAAAATCACGAACAGCTACACCAAGTCTATCACTGTCTGGGTCTGTTCCAACAACAATATCTGCATTGATTTTTTCAGCTAACTCTAAAGCCATAGTAAGTGCTTCGGGTTCTTCGGGATTTGGAGATTTAACTGTTGGGAAATTTCCGTCGGGTTGTTCTTGTTCAGCAACAATATTGACATCTTTGTAACCCGCTTTTTCTAAAACATTTGGAATAGCTTTTATTGATGTTCCGTGAAGCGATGTATAAACTATTTTTAATTGATCTTTTGCAGATTGAGGAGTGTTAAAACTTGCATTTTCAACTGTAGATTGCCAGAAGGCCTCGTCAATTTCTCTATCGATATATTTTATTAAATTTTCATTTGCCTCAAAATTAATATCACTGTATTGTAAGTTCTCAATAACTTCAATTATTTCCTTGTCTTGAGGTGGTACTAGCTGTCCACCATCTTGCCAATATACTTTATATCCGTTATATTCTGGAGGGTTATGAGAAGCTGTTAAAACAATACCTGCATGACAGTTTAAATGACGAACAGCAAACGATAACTCTGGTGTTGGTCTTAGTTCTGAGAAAAGATAGACTTTAATGCCATTTGCAGAAAAAACATTCGCAACAACTTTGGCTAGCGTGTTGCTGTTATGACGACAATCATAGGCGATTGCTACTTTTAATTCTTCTCCAGCAAAGACTTTTTTTAAATAATTAGACAAGCCTTGGGTATTTTTTCCAAGAGTGTATTGATTGATTCGGTTGGTGCCAACACCCATTATGCCTCTCATACCACCTGTGCCAAATTCAAGATTTTTATAAAAAGAATCTTCCAGTTCTTTTGGAGCACTGGTCATCATTTTTGTGATAGCTTTTTGTGTTTCAGAATCAAACACAGGAGTTAACCACTCGTTAACTTTGTCTAAAATTTGTTTGTCTATATGCATAATATTCTTTTTGGTATTATCTTTATCTTGGTTAATAGCAAGATTTTTATACCCTAATTTCTTTTAAATGTTTTTAAAAATAACAATAAAAAACGGTGTTTTACTCAATTGTTTTTGAAATTTTATAGCGTTCTTCGTTGTTTTTTGTTCTTAAAATAATTTCACCTAAAAAGCCAGCTAAAAAGAGCTGAGTCCCTAAAATCATGCTAACAAGAGCAATGTAAAACTGAGGTCTGCTTGTAATTAGTCTAGATTTGGTATGAATAAAAAGTTTGTCAATTCCCAAATAAGCAGCAAGACAAAAACCAATAATAAACATAATAGTACCCAATAGTCCAAATAAATGCATTGGTCTTTTTCCAAACTTAGATAAAAACCAAATAGTAATTAAATCAAGAAAACCATTTATAAAGCGATTCATTCCAAATTTAGAATTGCCATATTTTCTAGCTTGGTGAATTACAACTTTTTCTCCAATTTTACTGAAACCTGCATTTTTTGCTAAAACAGGAATGTAGCGATGCATTTCTCCAGAAACTTCAATGTTCTTAATGACTTCATTTTTATAGGCTTTTAAGCCGCAATTAAAATCGTTTAAAACAACACCAGAAGTCTTCCGAGCAGCCCAATTGAATAATTTTGATGGAATATTTTTAAAGAGAACCGAATCGTATCGTTTCTTTTTCCATCCAGAAATTAAATCAAAATTATCTTTAGTAATTAACTCATATAATTCAGGGATTTCATCTGGACTGTCTTGCAAATCAGCATCCATAGTAATGATAACATCACCTTTTGCTTTAGCAAACCCAGCATGAAGAGCTTGGCTTTTGCCATAATTTTTAAGGAAGCGAATACCCTTAACGTTTGGGTTTTGTGATGAAAGCCGTTCAATAGTTTGCCAAGAAGCATCTGTACTTCCGTCATCTATAAACAATATTTCATAAGAAAAGTTATGACTAGTCATAACTTTCACAATCCAATTGTGTAATTCTGGTAACGATTCTTGTTCGTTTAATAAAGGAATAACTATGGATAAATTCATTTAGAATTGTTCTTGTGGTTTACTTTTGAAAATAAGGGCAAATAAAAGACCAAATATTGAACTGACAGCAATATTTAAGAAAAAACCTTTGACTTGAGATGTTATGCTATAATTGTCGGATTTTTCTATCTCTTCAACAGTTTTTTTAATTTCTGCTGTTTTAGCCCCAAATTTCTTCATGAAATTTACAGTAGATTCAATAGAAACATCTTTTACTTTCTCTCCTAATTCTGTATCAATAACATTAAAAAGAATAATATTAAAAATTACCGTAATACTCACTCCAATAACTAAACATAAAAAATAAGTAGTAAAAGCTTCTTTAAAACTAAAAACATTATTTAGCTCTTTTTTTGTTTTTTGTAATAATACAATATTAATTACTAAGAAGAAGATAACTACAAATAGTAATAACCATAGTGAACCAAACAATTCTAAGTTAAAAAGATAAGCGTATAGAGTAATTAAAACAGATGCAAGACCATTAATAATTCCAAATTTAATCCCGTTTTTTTTGATAATTTCGTTCATGGTTAGTTTCTTTTAAGAGTTTACAAATATAGAAATAATAAAGTTTGTGATTAATTAGTAGCTAAAAATAAAAAATGTTACACTTATGTTTGTAAATTAAAAATTTAGTGTAAATTTGCACTCTGAAAATAAAAGAATATAAACGTAAAAGGTTATAGACTGTTTACACCTTTTTTAATAAAATAAAAAAGCCGCGGAGCAATTTATAATCATAAATAAAAAAGATTTACAAAATGCAAAAAGGAATTCACCCAGAAAATTACAGATTAGTAGCTTTCAAAGACATGTCTAACGATGACGTATTTATTACAAAATCAACTGTAGAAACTAAAGAAACAATTGAGCACGAAGGTGTAGAGTATCCAGTTTTCAAAATGGAGATTTCTCGTACATCTCACCCTTTTTACACAGGTAAATCGAAACTTATCGATACTGCTGGACGTATTGATAAATTCAAAACGAAATATGCTAAATTCGATAAAAAATAATCGAATCTTATCAAAAATATCAAGAACCTTCCAATTTGGAAGGTTTTTTTATGTCTTTACTTTTCTGTATTTACTTTCAAACTTTGTAACTTTGGCACTTTCAAATTAAGCTATTATGAATTATATCCTTTTTGATGGAACTGTACGCAATGCATTGCTCCCTTTTACATTTACTCGTCCTGTAGCAGATATTCGTGTGGGAATTTTGACCATTCGCGAAAAATGGGAAAAATATTTGGGTTATACCACTACTACTTTAACGGAAGAATATTTGATGGAAAAATTTCCAATGGTAGAATTGGAAGAGAATATAATGATTAATGCCTCTTTTTTTCCAAACGAAGTCTTGGTAGAAATGATTAAAAATCTTGAAAAAAATCAGGCAATAATTGTAGATGAAGAAATTATTGCTTTTTATGCTAATGACTCTCAAGAAGCTGTCGATTTTGAAGACTATGATCTAATCGATTATGATGAAGAAATTTTGCGTATTGAAAACACTTGGGATATATTTTCTAAAAACGATATGGCTATCCGAGAAGATTATCAGTTAATTACTGAAGATCGATTTTCGGAACCAATTCCTAAAAGTGTAAATGTTATTGCTCCTGAAAATGTTTTTATAGAAGAAGGTGCTAAATTAGAATTTGTGACTTTAAATGCTTCAACAGGTCCAATATATATTGGGAAAAATGCAGAAATTATGGAAGGGTCTCTTATTCGTGGACCATTTGCATTATGTGAGGAAGCACAAGTAAAAATGGGAGCTAAAATATACGGAGCCACAACAATTGGTCCTTTTTGTAAGGTTGGAGGTGAAGTAAATAATTCTGTTATGTTTGGATATTCTAGCAAGGCTCATGATGGTTTTTTAGGTAATTCTGTATTGGGAGAATGGTGTAATATTGGAGCAGATTCTAATAATTCTAATCTTAAGAATAACTATGAAGAAGTACGATTGTGGAGTTATGAAACTGAAAATTTTGCAAAGACAGGGCTTCAATTTTGTGGGTTAATGATGGGAGACCATAGTAAATGTGGTATAAATACTATGTTCAATACAGGAACGGTAATTGGAGTTTCTACTAATATATTTGGTGCTGGATTTCCACGTAATTTTGTGCCTAGCTTTTCTTGGGGTGGAGCTAGTGGATTTACAACGTATTTGACTAAAAAAGCATTTGAAGTAGCAAAAGTAGTAATGAGTCGTCGTCGCGTTGATTTTACAGAGATAGATGCAAGAATATTAGAGCATGTTTTTGAAGAAACAAAAAAATGGCGAAAAGAATAAACAAGTCATAGATTAAAAGATAAAAAGAAACAGAATGAACTATTTTGTTTCTTTTTTTTTATGTATTAAGCGAAGATGTGTTTTGTTTTTGAGTAATTACAATATTTTTTATGATTAAAAATCTATTTTTATTATTTTTATTAGTATAATTTACTAATTTATTGTTTTAATGTAGTTTTTTAATTTGTATAAATATAAATTTGCTTTAAAATATAAAAGGCATTAACATGAGTTTATTAACAGTAAATGATAGTCAAAGATTAGTAGAATTAAATGACTATATAGAAAACGCAAGGAATAATTTTTTAGGATATCCTGTTTCTAAAGATTTTGATTATTCTGAAATTTTACATTTTCTTCAATATCCAATAAATAATCTAGGAGACCCTTTTGAAGATGGTACCTATAAAGTGCAAACTCATGAACTAGAAAGAGAAGTAGTGACTTTTTTTGCAAAATTATTTAGAGCCAATCCACATGATTATTGGGGATATGTTACCAATGGAGGTTCAGAAAGTAATTTGTATGGATTGTATTTAGCAAGAGAATTATATCCAAAAGCCATGGTGTATTATTCTGAGTCAACACACTATAGTGTTAGGAAAAATATTCATTTGTTAAACATTCCAAGTATTGTTATTCGTTCACAAGAAAATGGTGAAATAGACTATGAAGATTTTGAAAATACTTTAAGAATGAATCGTCACAAACCAGCAATTGTTCTAACTACTTTTGGCACAACAATGAAAGAAGCAAAAGATGATGTTTCAAAAATTAGAGGAATTCTAAGAAATTTAGCAATACAAGACTGTTATATTCATTGCGATGCTGCATTATCGGGAACTTATGGTGCTTTTATGGAGCCTCGTTTACCTTTCGACTTTCAAGATGGGGCAGATAGTATCTCAATCAGTGGCCATAAATTTATAGGCTCACCAATCCCAACGGGAGTAATTATTACTAAGCGATCTAATAGAGATCGAATTTCAAAAGGAATATCCTATATTGGATCATTAGACACAACAATTACAGGGTCTAGGAATGGGCATTGTCCTTTGTTTTTATGGTATGCCTTAAAAAAACTGAATGTAGGAGGATTAAGAGAACGTTATTTAAAAAGTTTAGAAGTAGCAGAATATTGTGAACAAAAGTTAAAAGAAATTGGTGTAGCTGCTTGGAGAAATCCAAATGCAATTACGGTTGTTTTTCCAAAAACTTCAAATAAAATTAAATTGAAATGGCAATTAGCAACAGAGGGGGAAGTTGCGCATGTAATTTGTATGCCGAATGTTACCAAAGAGCAAATTGATGCTCTCGTTGAAGACATGAAAAGTTGTAATGAGGTAAATGAAGAAGTTTTTGAATTAAGTTTTTAAATAAAATCATATATTTGAATCAGTGAAAGTATTCGGTTGAAAGACGGAATACTTTTTTTAATTATAATAGTCACAGTTATGTTAGGTATTTTAGTAATTTTCTTTATCGGAAAATATTTTTATCAATTAGCAGAAAAATACAATCAAAATAAATTGTTATTTGCAATTTTGGGAGTTGTAACATATTATGCTGGTGGTGCAATTGCAGGTTTGATTTTAGGGATTGCAAGTGTGTTTTTTGGTTTTGAAATTGATTGGGATAATACACTTTTAATGGGAATAATAGGCTTGCCAATTGGATTACTTAGTTGTTGGCTATTTTACTATTTGTTAGAAAAAAAATGGAAAAAGAAACAAATAAAACCTCTTGAAAGTATTGATGATATTGGTAAAGATTTACAGCAATAATAAAAAGTGAGCAGAAAAATAATTTTTTAACAAATACTATATTTTTCCTGTAGCAAGATTTAGTTTGAAAATAGTTATCTTTATGTGTTAACATACTAAAGTTAATTCTAAAAAAGATTGCTATGATAAAAAAAATACAATTTCATATTTGGATGTTTTTATTTGGTGTACTGACTGCTTCAGTTTATAGCCAAGTAGGAATTGGGACAACTAGCCCAGATGCTTCTTCATTATTAGATGTTTTTTCTACAGAAAAAGGGTTGTTAATACCAAGAATGACAACCGCTGAGAAACTAGCAATAGTCTCACCTTCTAACGGACTCATTGTTTATGACACAGATTTAAGTTGTTTTTCTTTTTTCGATGGTCCAAATACTATTTGGAGTTGTTTGTCCGTAGATCGTTCACTGGCGGCTGCAACTGTTTTTTCGTTAGATTGTGCAGGAGTTATTAAAAATGGTTCTTTAATATCGGGTAATCAAGCGAATAATGTAAATACTATTCTTTTTTATACGGGAGGTAATGGAGGAGCCTATTCGTCCTATACTGTTAATTCTACAGGAGTAACGGGGCTAACTGCATTCTATCCTGCAGGTATGGTGAATAATGGGAGTGGTATTGTAACAATCTATATAACAGGAACGGCTACAACTTGGGGTACTGCTTCGTTCGATATTAGTATAGGAGGGAAATCTTGTACGATAACGTATGAAGTGACACCAGGAGCAGGAGCTGCTACTTTAGATTGTGGAAGCGCAACGTTAAACGGGAACGTGGTTCAGAATTTTTCAACTTCAGCTACGGTTAGTATTCCTTATACCGATGGAAATGGAGGTCCCTATACTTCTCAAACTTTTGTGACTTCTCCAATAAATGGTAATTTATTAGCACTATTGAGTCCAGGAAATTTTGCAGTAGGAAGTGGTACGGTAACTTTAACCTTGACAGGAACGGCAGTAAACACACCAACGGTTTCAATTCCAGTTTCAATAGGTGGAAGTTCTTGCACGGTAACATTACCTGTCACAGTAACAGATGTTTCCACCCTAAATTGTGCAGGAGCTACAACAACAGCCCCAACATTGGTAAGTGGTGCGTCAATCACCCCAGGCTATACGGTTACAGTTCCATACACAGGAGGTTCTGGAGTTTTTTCGGGTAGTTTTGCTTCATCCATTCCTTCGGGTATAACATTAACAGCTCCAAACACACCTTTGAATGCAGGAGGAGGGAATATTGTTTTTGATGTGACAGGGAATGTCCCAATTGGATTTGAAGGAAATATTACCGTTCCAATTACCGTTGGTTCAAAATCGTGTGATGTTACAGTACTTGTAGCGGCAGGAAATGGACAATCTGCGAGTACACCCTGCACTTCTTGTAAGTCTATAAAAACATATTACCCTAGTTCACTAGATGGGGTTTATTATTTAAGAACACCAGACGGGACACAATTTCAAGGATATTGTGATATGACAACAGATGGAGGTGGTTGGACAATGGTGTTGAATTATTTGCATCAAGGAGGAACAAACCCTGCGCTGACCAATAGAATTTCAGATTTACCTTTACTTGGATCTAGTACTTTAGGAGGGAATGAATCAGGAACAAGCACTTGGGGTCATGCAATACCTGCTCTGTTGAATAAATTTACATTTACAGATGTTCGTTTCTATTCTATTACGAATCAGAATCCAAGGATAATGCATTTCAAGACATCGTTGGCAGGAGTAATTACCTATATTAAAACAGGTAGTGGTTCCATGAGTGGTATTCAATCGAGCTATACAACTTTAGCAGGGCACAATGCTTTCTTGCCAGCATCAGCCGCAAATTTCTATACTAATCAAGGAAATATTGCCTTAACAGAGTTTCCTTTTTGGTTAAACGGAACATATCATTGGGGGGTAAAAGGATTAACGAGTAGATGGGAGTCTGATAACTTTCCTGGAAATGCAAATTTTCACACATTGCATCGCGTTTGGATTAGATAGGGAGATATTAAATTTAAAGTACAAATGAGGTTGTCCTAAAAGTAAAAAATCGACACATATTTGTCACTTGGACATTAGGAAGAGTATCATAATCAGTGTTATGTGATTTTTCCCTTTGGTCGAGATGACAAGATTACTGACTTTTAGGACAGCTTCTTTAAACTTTTTAATGGAATTAATTATGAGTTGTTTGTAGTTTAAGATATATTAATTTCTTTGAGATCTACTATTCGTCTGTGTTTTGTTTTGAATTAAGATAAAAATAATTTTAAAATAGAACAGCATTAATTTTTTCCCAAAGGATATTATCAAAATCAGATAATGCAAAATTGGATCCGTCTGCAGCATTTCCCATTCTAATCACAACAAGCTTTTTACTAGGACAAACATAGATTTTTTGGTCATCCTTTCCTAAAGCGCAAAACATATCTGCTGGAGCATTTGGAATTAAATTCCCTTGAAATTCAAATTGAGATTGTGGCAAATGATAAGAAGTTTTTCCGTTTAGCCACCATAAATAACCATAAGCCAAATTAATAGATTGCGAAGTAGATGTAGCGTTGTTAAAATAGGCTGCGTTTAGTATTTGTGTGCCATTCCAATTTCCTTTGTTTAAAGCCAACAATCCAAAACGTGCCATGCTTCTTGTTGTACTCCAATAAACACTATGGTCATCACTTTGAATCCAGCTACCAGACATTCCAATTGGGTTTTTTAATTTTGTGTTAAAATAGTTTTCCCAACTTTGATTGGTAGCTGTTGCAACAATGTCTTGAAGTTTAACATATACATTATGATAGGCCCAACGTGTTCCAGCGTCTGCTTTGTATTGAAGATTAGTCGGACTAACATTGTCTCCCAATGCATCGTCTAAGCCCGATGTCATGGTTAAAAGGTGTTTACAAGTGATTAAATTTTCTTTTGTTAATGGAGCACTCGTCCAATTTGTTCCTAAATAATCCGATACTTTATTATTGGTGTTAAGGAAACCTTCTTGTTCAGCAATTCCAGTTAATGTAGTGGTTAATGTTTTTCCAGCACTAGCCCAATACCAAGGTGAAGTACTAGTGTGTCCATTAAAATAATTTTCCATTACAATTTTTCCATTGTGCAAAATGATAAAACCTTTAGTATTTTTTAATGCTAAATAATTCAATAAGTCTTGAATATAATTTTGATTTCCACCAAGGCTAGCTATAGTTTTTGTTTCCCATGTTGAATTGTCGTTTGGAGGAAAATACATAGTCTCTTCGTTTGGTAGGCTTTCATCAGTTGGGTTACAACTTAAAAGTAAAGTGACTAATAGTAAACATGTTAAGCGTATCATAGGATAATTGTTTGTAACATTAGATAATAAAAGTATTAAATAGTTTAATTAATTTGACTGAAATATGTAATTTTATTTAAAATTTTAAAAATGCAAAGAATAGTAATTTTTAGTTTCATCGTCGGTTTGTTTTTTTCGTGTGCAACACCAATTCAGGAAGCAGATTTAGTGAAACTTAACGGCTTTTGGGAAATTGAAAAGGTAGTATTACCTAATAAGGACGTGAAAGAATATAAAGTTAATGAAGAAATGGAGCAAATTGAATTTAAAGAAGGTAAAGGAACTAGAAGAAAAGTAATAATGCTCTATAATGGAAACTTTCTAACAAACAATATTACTCAAGAGTTTACAATTGAGACAAAAAATGATGAGTGTTTTCTGCTTAATAAAACAGATTATGCAACTTGGAAAGAAGAAATAGTTGAACTTTCTGATGCAATTTTATCCATAAAAAATGAAGAAGGAATTCTATATCATTATAGAAAAAGAAACGATATAAAACTTGAAAAAAATGGCAAAACGAACTAATGAAGAACTTTCATTAAAAGATGTATTAAAAAATTTTATTTCACAAAATAAATTAGAAACTGGGATTGATAAGGTAGATGTGAAAGAAGCATGGTTAAAAATGATGGGGAATGGAGTAGGGAACTATACAGAAGCAGTTGAGTTAAAAAACAATACATTATATGTAAAACTAACTTCCTCAGTACTTCGTGAAGAATTGTCTTATGGTAAAGAAAAAATCATAGCAATGATAAATGAAGAAATGGGAAAAGACTTAATACAGTATTTAGTGTTAAGATAAATGGGATAAAAAAAAGGCGGAAATAGATAATCATTTCCGCCTTTTTACAACCAAATACTAAACTCTTTTTCTTAATTTGTTTTAATAAATTGTTCTGAAAAAGTTTCCCCTTCTTTTGTTCTAATTTTTAAGATATATATTCCTTCCGTTAATTCTGAAATTTTTATAGAAGTGTTAAAATCGGTGCAATTTTTCACGTGTTTTCCATTGATGTCATAAATGCTTATTTCTTTTATGTCTAGAGAATTAATGTTCAGGATTGTTAAGTAATTACTACTAGGGTTCGGATAAATTTTAATTTGATTCGTATCAAAAATAGAACTACTTAAAGGTGAAGATCCTTCAACAACATGTGTGGTTTGATTTGAATTTGGATTATTGATAACGTCAATAACTCCAGACGGCCATTTTACCACTATTTGATTTATAACAGTTGCAGTTCCTATTCCGAAATGAGCATTAAGCGAACTCATATATTTAAAACCTTCTCCACTTCTAATATCTCTAATTTGTTTTCCCCAAGGCCCATGAATTTCGACTCTTGCTCCAATTCCGTTGCGGTTACTTTGAACACCTTCTAAGGATACTTTTACCCAGTTATTACCATTTGGAATTGCATAACTAATTACGTTTCCATTTAAGATATCTAAGAAACCATCGTTGTTTAAATCACCAATTGCTCCAACGCTTATTCCGTTGTTATATATTACTTCTGAAAAAGTGCTATTCCCTTGATTAAACATTATTTTATTGCCTCCTCCTAGAACATCCACATAGCCATCATTGTCAAAATCATAGGCTACATTGTCAATATTTGTAGAAAGGTTAGTATCCCAACCCGAACCCGAAGTTATGTTTGAATAGGCTTCTTCCACATTGTTTGTTGTGTCTAAATTATTTCTAAAATATTTATGAGTTCCAGCACTTGCAGTTATAATAATATCCATATCACCGTCATTATCAAAATCTGCAATTGCAGAAGACCAAGTTTGAATAGGAGTAATGTCTATTTGAGCCAAAGCAGAAATATTTGTATAAACACCATTGCCATCATTTCGATGCAATTCGCAAGGAGGGCCAGAGCATTTAGAAATAAACACATCGGTATCACCATCATTATCAAAATCGGTGAATAAAGTTGCATAATTTCCACCACTACTACCTAAATTCATTGCACCAGAAGTAACACTGCTTTGATAATAGGTTAAATTCCCATTGCCATCGTTAAGATAATAAACATTAGGAGCAATATCATGGCAAGAAAAAACATCTAAATGACCATCGTTGTTTAAGTCTGCAAAGTTAGTTCTCTGGCAAAAAATATACTCATTAGGTGTGAAATTAGAATAGGCAGTACCAGTACTATTCGATGTCCAAACAGTTAACCCTTGACCGTTACCTAAAATAATGTCATTATATCCATCTCTATTATAATCTCCAGCAGCTAAACTCCATGTAGGCATTCTGCTAGTTCCAGTTATTGGAAAATTGCTAATAGAAAAAGCACCAGCAGTAGCTCCTTGGTAATGAATTTTTAAATTGTTGGTGTCAACTCCTGCAATATCATCTTTGTAATCACCATTCATGTCTGCAACACAAATTTTGTAGGTGCTTGTCATTGTGCTAATTGTTTCTTTCGTATAGGTAATTGGAGGCGGAACAATAGCAGCTTCAATCAATTCAAAATTAAAACCCAGATCACTCCATTTATTATCCCAAGCAATATAATATGTAACGCCAGCAGTCACATTAAAAGTATCTTTAGAAAGATTTGAATTGGTGTTGCCCGCATTACATTGAATAATACCAGAATTGTCATCGCCTGCGAAACATATGAGGTTAGAACAAGAACCAGTATAAACATTGAAGTTAGTATCTTTACAAATATTTTCTACTAAATCGGAAGTTATGGTTACTTCATAATCTTGTGAAGGAGTATAGGAATACCATTTTGCTTTTGAAGCACTAGTACAAGCAGTATTTAAATTAGTAGCATCGATAGAATTAACTGTTGTTATCCCTGCGGCAATAGGAATTGCACTAAGGCAAGGATTTGGAGCAATTGGAGCTTCAATAAGTTCAAAATCAAACCCATTATTATTCCATTGATTATTCCACATAATATAGTAAACTGTTCCCGCTACTACATTGAACGTTTTGGTAGAAAGATAAGAATTAGTATTCCCATTGTTACATTGGATAATTCCAGAATCATCATCACCTGTAAAACAGATTAAATTGGTGCAATCTCCTGTATAGACTTCAAAATTAGTGTCTTTGCAAATGTTTTGTGGCAAATCTGAAGTAACAGTAACGCTATAATCATTAGTAGGAATGTAGATATACCATTCAGCCAAATCAGAAGTAGAACAACTTGTTGTTATATTTGTACCATCAATAATGTCAACAGTAACAACTCCAGCTGTAATGGGAGAAGCAGTGCTGCAAGTATTTTGGGAAAAAACGATTTGGCAGCAGAATAAAAGAGCAATGAAAAAGTGTTTAAAAATGGAATCTTTTCTGTTTTTACTATATTGGGTAGTTTTAGATTTCATGATGTTTGTTTTTTTTGTGTTAGTTGCAATCGTGTAAAGAATTAATCCAATCCTTCATTAATAAAACCCCTTCTGTATGAATGAGTGTCCTGCCATGTAGCGGCATTCTATACGCTTCATTAGTGGTGTTTAATCTATAAAAAAGCATGGATTGATTTACGTTTTGGGGTTGCACAATCTTACTTAGTTCACTAGGGAAATCTTGCATGTCTTGGGTAGGTATGCAAACACCCATGTTGGGTTCATTATTTAAAGTCTCATTAAATGCAAATCGCATAGGTCTATAATCGCAATGTCTTTCTTCTTGATGGCAATGCGCACAGTTGATATCCACATAAGAACGAGCTCTTTTGTCTAGCGGTTTTGAAGAGTCATTATAGTCTATTGTAGTGTTTTCTTCTGATGGATAATGAATGGTGTTTTCTAAATATCCTTTTTCTACCCATTTTGTGAGCTGATTTTTGGTTTCGTTACCATAGTTATATTCGAAATTTAAATTTTGAGGTTTAATTCCTATAGGGATATAACTAATAACTTCGGTTCCGCCAACAGGTACTTCTTTTTTATGACAAACAATACATTGTGCTTCATTTGGAATTCTGTAATTAGCAGTTTTAATAGCATTGTTCTCATCTTTCCAAGTAATTAAGGTGTTACTTCCAGCCAAATCTAATACTGCTTCAGTTTGATCTTCATTCCATACATAGTTCGCAAATATCCAACCCGAATTTTTTCGGATCATAACCCTAGTTTCAATAATTCGAGTTGCACCAACAGGTGTAATGTTCTGAACATTATCATAATAGAATGTTTTAATTAAAGCAGACCCAACAGGAAGCTCAAGGATATTCATGTCTCCGTTTTGTGTTGCTTTTTTATTTTCAGGAATCCAAACGAAACGTTTTTTATGAGCATAATCTGTAAACAAACTACTAGCAGGGGCATAGGGAAGAACACCTAAAGATGGGGTTTGGTTTTTTATGTCACTTTCAAAGAAATGATAATCAGATAATTTGGGATAGGGAACTTGACTTAAATCTACAGATACAGGAGAAACAGGGACTTCAGTATAATTGTCGTCCTTGTTGCAAGAATAAAAAAATACTAAAATAATGAGTAATATTAAGTGTTTAAAGTAATTTTTAGTCATATTTGTTGAGTTTTGTTTTCAAATATAACAAAATATTAAATATTTAACACTTTTATAACATGAAAATATTTTTTTATCTAAAGATTTACTATAACGTTTTGTGTTTTTAAAATATCCAAAGATTCTTTTGAAAGATGATCGAATTTTTCTTCCAGTTGAATAAGGTTTTTCTTTTGATTAATGCGTCTTAAAGAATCAAAGTAACGACGTACTTCTTCCGAATTAGATAAAACTAAATGAGGTACTTTTGTAGTGTTTCCATCGTCGTCTTTTGCAACCATAGTAAAATAGCTAGAATTGCAGTGTTTCACTTTTCCTGTTTGAATATTTTCAGAAACAACTCTAATTCCAACCACCATCGAGCTAGTACCTACATAGTTTACAGAAGCTTTTAAGGTAACTAACTCGCCAATTTCTATAGGATTTAAAAAGTTTACAATATCTACAGATGCAGTAACACAATAACAACCCGAATATTTTGACGCACTCGCAAAAGCAATTTGATCCATTAATTTTAAAATATAGCCACCATGAATTTTACCACTAAAATTGGAGTGTGACGGGAGCATTAATTCAGTGAGTGTTATTTTTGAAGCATTTACAGTATTACTTTCTTTATTTTTCATTTTGGTTTTATTTGTTGTAAATAGCAATAGTTATTTTTTCGTCTTTGTCAATCGAAGCACGATACATTCCTGCGGTGTTAAACTCCATAACAATATTTCCTTCTTTGTCAATCGCAATAATTCCACCATCGCCTCCTAATGCAGTTAATTTTTTTTGAATTACTTCATTTGCTGCATCTTTAAGACTCAAATTTTTATATTCCATTAAAGCCGAAATATCATAGGCAACAACATTGCGAATGAAAAACTCGCCCCAGCCGGTTGCAGAAACACCACAAGTTTTGTTGTTAGCATAGGTTCCAGCCCCAATAACAGGAGAATCCCCAATGCGTCCCCATTTTTTATTGGTCATGCCACCAGTAGAAGTGCCTGCTGCAATATTTCCATCTTTGTCTAAAGCAACACAGCCAACAGTTCCAAATTTTGAATCTTTAATCGTTGTGTCATAGAAAGAAGCTTTGCTGTCATGATCTAATTCTATTTTTTCTTTTTCTTTGGCTTTAAGTAGCGATTTATACCTGCTTTCAACATAGAAATAGGAAGGATCTACAATTTCAATGCCATGCTGTGAAGCAAAATATTCTGCACCTTCTCGTGCAAGCATCACATGTTCCGATTTTTCCATGACCGCCCTAGCAAGGTCTATTGGGTTTTTTACCGTTGTTACACCAGCAACTGCACCTGCTTTTAAGGTTTTGCCATCCATAATCGAAGCGTCTAATTCATTCTTTCCTTGGTTGGTAAAAACCGCTCCCTTTCCTGCATTAAACAAAGGAGAGTCTTCTAGAATATTAATTGTTTTTTCAACAGCATCAATACTTGTTCCTCCATTTTTTAGAATAGCATAGCCTTCTCTAACTGCTTTTTCCAAAACAAGGTTGTATTCTGCTTCTAATTCTGGAGACATATTCTTTTTTAAAATAGTTCCAGCACCACCATGAATAACAATGGCAACTTTTTGTTCCTTGTTTTTGGATGTTTCGTTTTGAACAGTTTTACATTGAATGCATAAAAAGCCAGCAAGAAATAGAATGTATTTTTTCATTATTTTCCATTGTTAAAATAGGGTGAATCTTCTTTTTCTGCTTTAGTAATAAAATAGCGAGAATCGCCCCACCAAAAGAAAGTGCGAAGTCGTTCAACATATTCTACTTTTACAAAGCTTCCTTGTAACGATTTAAGACTGTCAATAACTTCTTGGTCATTGTCTAAAACAGAAAATTTGAAAATTTGAGCACCCGAAATACCTTGGCTAATTTCTCCTTCCCAAGTTTTTACCACATAACCTTTATGGCTTATTTTGATTAATTCTCCAGATCGAACACCGTCACTATAAGGAACATAGTAAACATAGGTCATATAGGCAGAAATGGATAAAATTGTTGCAAGAACAACATAAATAATTATTTTTTTAAATGTTGACATAGTATTTTAGTTTATTTGATCAAGTTCGTCTTCTGTTGCTCTTTTAATAATGCTTTCCGGAAGGGCTTTCTTTGCTTTTGCACCCATTTTCTTTAATTTTTCGGCACTTCTAACCAAGTTCCCCTTTCCTTCAACCAATTTATTCATGGCATTGCCATATTCAGATTTTGCTTCGTCCATTTTTTTTCCAATCTTAATTAAATCGGACACAAAACCTTCAAATTTATCATACAAAGCGCCTGCTTGTCGTGCAATTTCCATAGCATTCTCTTGTTGTTTTTGATTCGACCACATGCTGTCAATTGTGCGAAGTGTTGCCAAAAGTGTAGAAGGTGTAACAATCACAATATTTTTCTCGAAAGCTTTGTTATAGAGTGTGTTGTCTTCGTTCAAAGCCAATGCAAAGGCAGGTTCTATTGGAATGAAAAGTAAAACAAAATCGGGACTTTCCATTTGGTAAATATCCTGATAGTTCTTGTCGCTCAATTGGTCCACATGGCGTTTTACAGAAGTGACGTGCTCTTTTAAAATGGCAGCTTTTAAATCGTCATCTTCTTCATTCACAAAACGTTCATAGGCAGTTAATGACACTTTCGAATCGACAACCATTTTCTTTCCATCTGGAAGATTAATAATTACATCTGGCATTACTCTGTTTCCTTCACTAGTAGTAAAACTTTGTTGCATTTCATATTCGCGACCTTTCTCTAGTCCCGATTTTTCCAAGACACGTTCCAATACTAATTCGCCCCAATTACCTTGCATCTTGCTATCTCCTTTTAATG
Organism: Flavobacterium sp. KY-23415; assembly: GCF_055384985.1. Taxonomy (NCBI): domain Bacteria; kingdom Pseudomonadati; phylum Bacteroidota; class Flavobacteriia; order Flavobacteriales; family Flavobacteriaceae; genus Flavobacterium; species Flavobacterium sp. KY-23415. The sequence goes on from NZ_AP044001.1 coordinate 2,781,155, forward strand.
CCTTGGTTAGGTTCACTGTTTCTTTACTCATTTTGTCGTTCATTTCACGAAGTCCCAAAATTTGTTGGCGTAAAGCAGCATGATAATCAATGCTCTCCTTGTGTGTGTCTTCTACTTTCTTTTCAAACAATTGAATTTTTTCTTGAAGCGGATTCAAGATAATCTTCATGTTTTCTTTGTTTTGTTCTGTAAATTTGGTTGTCTTTTCTTCCAAGATTTTGTTCGCTAAATTTTCAAACTCTTTAGTAAACTTCTCTTGCAATTGTTCTACTTCTAGCTTTTGTTCTTTATTGCGTTCTAATAAATTATCAAAATCATTTTCCTTTTTAGCCAAATGAATAGCATAGGACTCTTTTTCTCTTTGAATTTTTTCTTTTTCAGAAACAATTTGCGCTATGTTTTTTTCAAACTGATTTTTTTCGGTTAGTAATTGATTTCTCAACTGCTCTATTTGATTAGTCAAACCGTTTACACGTTCTTCTAAACTCGATTTTTCAGATTGAGATTGTGTTTTAGAAAGTAATTTACCAAGATAGAAACCAATGGCTAAAGCAATAATAAAGGTCGCTATAATAAGTATAGATGTATTCATGAATTGTTTAATTTGTGTAAAGTTAAGAATTCCTTTTTAAGATTTGAAAATTGTTTTCTGAAATGAAATAATATTGATTTCTGATTTTAAAATAATCGTATATTTGTATAAAGCAACGGTTATGAAAGTAATAATTGAAACAGATGAACAATACAAGAGTATGTTGTTAGCAATTGCTGATGCAATACATGCTAAAATTTCTTTTAGTGAGGAGAATTTATTTGCTAACTTACCAAATAAAATAAAAGAAGGTGTAATCGAAAGTCAAGAGCAAATAAAAAAAGGTGAAGTATTTACACATGATGAAGTCATGAAGAAATATATTTCTAAATATCAATAATGGAAATTATTTGGTCTAAAAATGCTGTTATAACTTTTGACGAAATTGTTTTACAAATAGATTCTAAATTTGGTAAAAAGGAAGCTTTAGATTTTACTTTAAAAGTTGACTCAGTCGCTAATCTTATTAAAAAACAACCCTATCTTTTTAAACAATATTTAGATTTTAAAAATGTTAGAAAAGCTTTAATTCATACAAATTGTAGTTTGTTTTATGAAGTAAATGAAACAAATATTCAATTCCTATATTTTTGGGACAATCGTCAAAATCCATTTGAAACTATTTAAATCATCCTAATGAACCACCAACATTTTATGCTTCACAAGCCACACGGCTATTTGAGTCAGTTTATCTATGAATTGAAACGCAAGAAAAAACTGTTGGGAGAATTGTATCCTTTTCCAGAAGGAACCATGGCGATTGGCCGCTTAGATGAAGATTCGGAAGGTTTACTTTTATTGACTACCGATGGCAAAGTGAGTGAGCAAATTAGACGAAAAACAGTTGAAAAAGAATATTACGCACAAGTAGATGGAATTATTACACAAGAAGCAGTGGACAGGTTGCAAAAAGGAGTAGAAATTGGTGTTAATGGAACCAAATATCTTACTAGAAATTGCCAATCGAGATTAATTCATGAACTACCAAACTATATTGGACCAGGAAAAAAAATTAGAGAGGAACGTCACGGACCAACTTCTTGGGTATCAATAACGGTCACTGAAGGAAAATTTCGTCAGGTGAGAAAAATGACGGCAGCAGTTGGTTTTCCTACATTGCGCTTGGTTAGAGTGAGAGTAGGAGAGATGCATTTAGAAGGTTTAGCAGTAGGTGAAGTTAGAGAAATTAGTATGTTTTAAAAAAAAATGTATCTTTGCACTGTTTTTAAAGAAAATGTTGAAAGCTATTAACCTTTGACTATTAACTATTTAAAATGAGAAAAATTATTTTTATTGCAATGTTGATTTCACAATCAATAATTGCACAAGTAGGTATTGGAACAACTTCACCAGACTCAAAATCAATTCTAGATGTACATGGAACCGATAAAGGAATCTTAATACCACGATTAACAAGTGGTCAAATGAATGCCATTGCATCACCACCACAGTCTTTAATGATTTTCAATACAGATGTAAACTTATATTATTATTATAGTACTTCAAGTAATTCTTGGATGCCCGTAAACGTAGGTTCAATTGTGAATGTAGCCAGTACGTCATACACCTTATCGGCTAACGATAATGGAAGAATTTTAGATTTCACTTCGAGTAGTACCATTACACTAAATGTGCCGAATACTTTACCAGTAGGTTTTCAAGTAAGTATTACACAAGCAGGAACTGGTCAAATAAATGTTGTGGGAACAGGTGGAATGATGGTAAATAATAGATGGGGCGCAAAAGCAACATCAGGACAATGGGCAAAAGCAGGAATAGAAGTTAGAGCAACAAATGTTTCAATAATAAGTGGAGATTTAAAATAGTTAAAACAAAAAATTTAAAATATGAAAAAGTATATTTATAGTTTAGTTTTAACTTTAATTTCCTTACTATCATTTTCGCAAGCACTACCAACAAATCGGTATCATGCTCCTTATATCTTAGATCAAGTTACAGGAACACCCTCATTTGCATACAGTCTAAGAAAACTTTCCAGAGGATATGCGGGCTATGCACTCAGGATGAGAAGAGGCTCTGATAATGCAGAAGCAGAAGTTAGGTTCAATAATAAAGATATTGTAGGAATAGATAGTGAAGTAGTGGTTTCTAGCTCAGGAGGTAGTGGAATAACCGTAGGACAGGTAATGACCTTTGCGGCTTTTGCTGGTACTAATCATCTCTATGTGAGCAAATGGTATGACCAAGGAGCAAATGCCTATGATGCAGTGCAAACAAATATGAGTCTGCAACCTCAATTAGTATTAAATTCTGCTGGAGCCTCAAATACGTTACCCTCAATCGTATATAATGGAGACGCCTATGCAGATCACTTAGTGGTAAACCAACCCATACAAAATTTAACCAATAACGGAGTAAACGGTTCATTTTTAATGGTAGGTAAGGGGACACAGAATACCAATCAACATTCTTTTGGAATGAGAAACGACAGTACCAATTGGAGATGGTCTATGCATATTAATTGGAGCGATGGCTATTGCTATTTTGATGCATCAGAAGTTTGTTGTGCTCCTAATAGAAGGTTCTACAATGCATCAAGTATTAATACATACAGACAGTATTCCTTTGTGAGAGGTACTAATTATAAAACAGTTCGATTAAATAGCGGAACTACCGCACTAAATAATTCTTCAGCCACTTCTTTTACCCAAACAGGAGGAGCTTTCTATTTAGGTTCTTGGGGAACATCTAGCGCAAAAGGATTTTATGGTAACACCACAGAAATTATTTTGTTTCCTAAAGATTTAGCAATAACAATATTGAATACTTTGGAAACGGATCAAATGAATTTTTGGTTATAGAAAAAAACATAATAAATTTAAAAATGGGTCTTTTAAGACTCATTTTTTGTTTTGAGACTCTCCTAAAAGTAAAAAATCGACACATTTTTGTCACTCCAATGCAAGGAGTTGTCTCATAATCAGTATTATGTGATTTCTCCTTGCGTCGAAATGACAAGGTTACTGACTTTTTGGACAGCCTCTTCTACAAAATTTGTATAGCGATAACAGTTACTGTTGTTGAAGTTATTATATTTGACTAAAAATAAACAGTGATGAAACTAAAATTTATATTTTTCGTCTTTCTAATTTCTAAGATAGTAATAGCACAAGACACTATTATTTCACAAGAATTATATGAAGGAAAATTGAGCACAATGGATATTTCATTGTATTTAAAAATCTACGAAGACGGTTGCCCACGCATGTATGCAACAGGAATGTATAAATACAAACAAAACAAAACCGATAATTGGTTGCTTCTTGAAATGCTTTTTTCAGAAGAAAGAAATCAGTTTACAATGGTAGAGCATTTCAATACAGGAGTATTAATACTCACAAGAAAAGATGGGAAATTGCAAGGACTTTGGATTTCACCCGATGGTAAAAAACAATTCGAAGTAAACCTCACCAAAGTGAAAACAGCAAAAGAAACCATTGAGAAACTAGAAGAAAAACTCGACTTAGAATATTATTATGCAAATGATTGCTAATAAAAAAACCGAATTGTAATGAAGCTTACAATTCGGTTTTTTTTTATGATATTAGAAATGATTATACCAGTTCAAGTGATAAATGGTATTATTTAAAAAGCTCAATAAAGAAAGTTTTCATCGCTTCCCAACTTCTTTTGTCTGCCTTTTCATTGTAAGCCGCTCCTTTACTATTATCGGTATCTAAATCTTTATGAGTGAAAGCGTGCACAGCATTAGCATAATAAACCATTTGCCAATCGGCTTTAGAAAATCGCATTTCTTCCTGAAAAGCTTGAATATCCTTTTGAGGCACATAAGAATCATCGGCACCATGAAGCACTAGCACTTTGGTAGTGATAGGTTGAGAAATTCGCATTGGGTCTTTCCCTAAACCACCATGAAAAGAAACCACACCTTTCACTTTCAAATTGCCTCTTGCCGCTTCAATAGCACCAGTTCCTCCAAAACAGTAGCCAATAACAGCAATTTCATCTGCGTTTGCACCTTGTTTAACCAATTGGTCAATGGCTAACTGAATACGTTTTTGATAGTCTTTATAATTACTTTTATAATAACCAGCCAGTTTTCCTGCCTCTCCTGTGTCTTTAGGATTATTATTCACACCATAAATATCGGCAACAAAAGCATGATAACCTAAAGCAGCTAAAGCTTCTGCTGATTCTTTTGCGTGAGCGTCAATCCCCATCCAAGCAGGAAGGATAATAACACCCGCATTTTTTGAATTTGCTGCTGTTGCTTTAGCAAAGAAACCTTCTAATTTTTGAGTACCATCGGTATAATTAATTGTTTGGAGTTGTCCCATCATTGTAGCGCTTATAGATAATAAAAAAAGTGAGATGTATTTTTTCATTGGTTTGTATTGTTTTTATAATGTTGTATAGGATTGTTTAATTTGAAATTTTTTATAAAAATAGTCAAATGTTTACTCAATTAAAAATTTAAATTTGTAATAAAATAATTGAATAATGAGAGAATCTATAAATGTTATTAGTGCTATAAATTATGGTAAAATCACTATTTATATTCCAATATTACTTATTTTTTTAGGCTTTGTTTTCGGAAGTGCCTTTTTGTTTAATCAAAAATATTGTGAAGGATGGATAATGGGAGTTGGCATTTTTGGAGGGCTCTTTTTTTCTTGGCTCTATAGAAGTTTTGCTATTACAAAATGGCGAATTTGGGCTTTTAAAAATGTTAGAAATGTACACGAATTAAAAGAAAAAGCGATTTTATTTAAGCTTATTTGGAATGATAATCACTGGATTACAAAAACAGAAATAAGAACAAAGAAAGATAAGCAAGCATTCGGTAGCATTGCACGTAAGTTTAAAAAAGAAGATGTTTTTACAGACGATATTTCAATTCCAAAAGAAACTCTAATCTATTATGCAAAATCATTTTTTTATTTTGGTGTTTTTATTATTGTCGCTCTTATCAGTATAACTATGAAACTGGTTGTATTTGAAAAAAAATATTTAGCATTAGGAACAATTCCTTTAATAGTTTTTATTTTAATTAAGCTAATTAGAAAATATCTCAACAAAGAAGTTCAAATAAAATTAGACGATTCCTGTATTTATATTGCTGAATATGGCAATTTTGATTGGCGATTTATAGAAAACGAAAGGATTTATGTTGATTTAAAACTAAATCTATTAGATAATACATCAACCTCAACCTATTTTTTGCTATTTGATTATAAAGGTCATAAAATAGTGAAGGAAATTAATGATTTAGGTATTACTCATATAAAGTTAGATCAACTTTTAAAAGTATATAGAGTTAGAAATAAAAAGAAGAATGCCTAAACCACTTTAAATTTACCAATTGTTTTATCAAAAACAACCGATTCATTTTGGAACAATTCATTGAAGACATTTTGTTCAATCAAATTACAAGGTTGGTCTTTAACCAGTTTATTAGGCGTTAGCACAATCATTTCATCACACAATTGAATCGCTAAATCAATATCATGCGTAGAATATAAAATCGTTTTGCCTGTTTCGTGGGTTAATTTTTGAAGCAATTTTATTAAAGATACTTTGTGAACCAAATCCAAATGCGTGGTTGGTTCGTCTAGAATAATAATAGAAGTATCCTGAGCCAAGGCTCTTGTAATTAAAGCTTTTTGCAATTGCCCATCACTAATTTCAAAATGTCTTTTATCTCTAAAAGTACCAATACCTGTAAGCGCAATAGCATCTTCTATTTTCGTTTTATCTTCTGGAGTTAAAGTGCCTAGCCAATTGGTATAGGGTTGCCTGCCTAAAGCTACAATTTCATAGACCGTTAAATTACTAGGAGGTAAACTTTCTGTTAAAACAATACTCAATTCTTGCGCAAGCTCTTTCGGTGAGTAATCGCCTAGTTTTTTTTCATTAATAAAAATATTTCCTTTAATAGGAGGAATAATTCCAGTGAGCGTTTTTAGTAAAGTCGATTTTCCAATGCCATTAGCTCCAATTAGCGCAACTAATTTTCCAGAAGACAGACTAATGTCGCAATCTTCTATAATAATCTTTGTATTGTTTTTACTATTGTAGCCAATAGAAAGGTTTTCACTATGGATTACTTTTTTTGTCATTGTATTATTATATTTTGCTACTTTTTTAAGTTTTAGTTGCACCACATAGGCACATAGTTTTATTTAAATGTTGCGTTAAATTTTGTTTCCTTATGTGTCTATGTTGTCAAATTAATTATTTTTTTATACCACATAGGCACATAGTTTTTTTAAAATGTTGCGTTAAAGTTTTTCTTTTCCTTATGTGTCTATGTGGTGAAATTATTTAGTTTTAGTTTTACTACATAGGCACATAGTTTTTTTTAAATGCTACGTTAAATTTTGTTTCCTTATGTGTCTATTTTGTCAAATTAATTATTTTTTTATACCACATAGGCACATAGTTTTATTTAAATGTTGCTTCAAAGTTTTCTTTTTCCTTATGTGTCTATGTTGTTAAATTAATTATTTTTTTATACCACATAGGCACATAGTTTTTTTAAATGTTGCGTTAAAGTTTTTCTTTTCCTTATGTGTCTATGTTGTCAAATTAATTATTTTTTTATACCACATAGGCACATAGTTTTATTTAAATGCTATGTTAAAGTTTTTCTTTTCCTTATGTGTCTATGCGGTGAAATTAATTATTTTTTTATACCACATAGGCACATAGTTTTATTTAAAATGTTGCGTCAAAGTTTTTCTTTTCCTTATGTGTCTATGTTGTCAAATTAATTATTTTTTTATACCACATAGGCACATAGTTTTATTTAAATGCTATGTTAAAGTTTTCCTTTTCCTTATGCGTCTATTTTGTTAAATTAATTATTTTTTTATACCACATAGGCACATAGTTTTATTTAAAATGTTGCGTTAAAGTTTTTCTTTTCCTTATGTGTCTATGTTGTTAAATTAATTATTTTTTTATACCACATAGGCACATAGTTTTATTTAAATGTTGCTTCAAAGTTTTCTTTTTCCTTATGTGTCTATGTGGTGAAATTATTTAGTTTTAGTTTTACCACATGGGTACATAGTTTTTTTTAAATGCTACGTTAAAGTTTTTCTTTTCCTTATGTGTCTATGTTGTCAAATTAATTATTTTTTTATACCACATAGGTACATAGTTTTTTTTAAATGCTACGTTAAAGTTTTTCTTTTCCTTATGTGTCTATGTTGTCAAATTAATTATTTTTTTATACCACATAGGCACATAGTTTTTTTAAATGTTGCGTTAAATTTTTCTTTTTCCTTATGTGTCTATGTGGTGAAATTATTTAGTTTTAGTTTTACCACATGGGTACATAGTTTTTTTTAAATGCTACGTTAAAGTTTTTCTTTTCCTTATGTGCCTATGTGGTGAAATTAATTATTTTTTTTGTACTACATATGGTTATACTTTCTTTAAGTTTTTATAAAATTCATTTACAAATGTTTTTTGTCCTTCTTTAAATATGTTTGTACAATTAAAATTTATTAGAATTCCTTTAGGCGCTTTTAGTAGTTTCATATAGGTTAATAATTGTGCTTCATGTATTGGATGAAATTCGTTAACTGATTTTAATTCAACAACTAAAATATTTTCAACATACAAATCACATCTAAAATCGATATCCAACTCTTTACCTTTATAAATAACAGGCATTTTTAACTCTGATACAAAATTTATCTTTTTTGTTTTTAATTCTTCAATTAAGCAACTTTGATATACACTTTCAAGTAAACCAGCTCCCATATATTTATGAACTTCTATAGCACAGCCAATTACCTCATATGTTATTTCATTTATTTGCTTTTGAGTAGTCATGTTTTTCTATATTTTATAGATATACAATTTGTTTTCTTATGTGCCTATGTGGTGAAATTAATTATTTTTTTATACCACATAGGTACATAGTTTTATTTAAATGTGCGTTAAAGTTTTTCTTTTTCCTTATGTGTCTATGTGGTGAAAACAAAAAAAGTTCTCAGCAAAGCTAAAATATTTAAGAACAGTAATCGATTTAATTAGTGTTTTTTTAATCACAAACATAAAAAAAACACCGTTTTACAACGATGTTTTAGCATTAATTTATTGAAAAAAAGTATAAGAGAAAATATATTATCTCATATTATTATTTATAAGTAATAGGCACATGAACAAGGTGTTCATCCATAATGTAAGATTTTGGATCAGTACCTTCTTTAACTTGCTTGCCTTGCAACTGAATCTTCTTACCTTTCACAACAAACTCTCCTTCTGCAAAAGGTTTTCCATTTGCTAAATATTCAATTTTATATTTTCCATCTTGGAAAGATGCTACATAATCCCAATGAAAAGGTTTCTTAGTGTTGTTTAGAATTTGAAACTGTGTGTTTGCATAATCCTTGAATTTCTTACGATACAATAAATCAACAGTTCTACCTCTGCGTTCTAACGCTTGCGCTACATTTGCACTACCATCTGGATGATCCTCCGAGTCGGTAATGGCAATTAATTTACCATCTTTATACAAACGCTCTTGAAGACGCACTTGGTTTTTGTCATTCCCAACAGCTAATAAACGAGACAAAGGAAAATCTACCGCAAACGAAGTAGGATTGCCTTCATCGTCTGGTCTTAAATTAATCAGCATTGTTTCATCCCAAGGACCTTTCATGTTGTAAACAGTACCAAGCTCATGATTAATGTCTGCATTTTGATGCGTATATATTTCGAAATCTGCTACAAAAAACGGTTCATCATCATAAATAGTATAGGCCATTTGGTATTTACCTGGAGTTAATCTTTCAAAAAGACCATCCATATCGAAAGTATTTTTTACTTTTTCTAACCAACGCTCATTTCTATGCCCTTTTGATCCTTGAACAGCATGCACTAATTTTCCATCTTTAAGAATTTTAACTTTAAAAGCAGACCAATTGTATTGAATATTTCTACCTTCAATGGTTTTGCTTGGTAAATAATACAATGTAGTTTGTGAAAAACTAATTTTACCATTTTCAGGGTCTAAACTAAAATTTTGCCCAACATAAGAATCAAAACTTACAGCAGGATTTTTTAATCTCCCTGTACTATAATCTGGCGTATAATATTTTTTAAGTTCATCTGCTGCATTAAGACTCGCTGCTTTTGCTTTCACAGCCTCTTTGTCTGCACCCATAATATAAACACTTGCACATGTTGGATCTTCATTTTTAAAGAAACGGGCACCAGATTCGGGGAATTTTTTAGTAAAAACCACCTCCTTAAACAAACCTTCACCAATAGGATAAACAAAACCATATACTCCTTCATCATATTTATACCCTTCAGTATAAACACCATCATCTGTATTGTCTGCAACAAGTGTATAATCAAACTCACCCTCTAAATCGGAATGATTTGTCGTTCCAGCATTAGAAGCAGCATCATCATTGAGAGCCTCTTTAATGTTCTTTAAAAAGCCACCTTTTTTCTTTTTCTCTTTTTTTTCCGCACCAGCATCAGCACTACTAGCTATTAGTTTTCGTTGCACCTTCATATAGGTTTCTTCTTGTTCAATAACACTAATTTCAATAGCCTTTGAAGGATCGGTCACACCATAAGAATACCATACAGATCCTTTAGGAAGTGTTTTCTGTGCCTGCATTTGCATTCCGAATAAGCACAAAACGATTGCAATTAATTTTTTCATTATTTTATGTTTTTTGGCAAATGTAGGCTTAAATGAGAGGTCGATTTTCACCCATAAAGGGTGATTTTTTATGGTTTTAGAAGAGGTTTAAAACAATATACTTCTAGTGTATTTTTTTTTTTTCAGGTTCTCAAAATTTTGACACAAATTATTAGATTTATCACAAACGAATTAGTGCTAATTCATCAAATTCGGGTTGAAAAAATAAGCCCTAGAGCTTTACAGACTTTTAGTTAATCACTTCAACGACAAGATGCAATGTTATGTGGTTAAAATAGAACGTTTTACAATTAAGGGTCACATTTGCTTGGTTTTATAGGTTTCGGGTGTTACTAATGCAATGCCTACAGCATGAACAAGATGGGTTAATTATTGATTGTTAATTATTGGTTATTGATACTATTTTACAATTTTATTAGTATAATACAAACTCGTTTGAATTTATTACTTTCCAATTCTTAAATACATTTTGTTTCCAATCAATAATAACACTCCCTACAATTCCCCTCCTTTGGAGGGGTGTCCGAAGGACGGGGTGGTTATATGATGAAGTAACAAATGCAATGCCTACAGCATGAACAAGATGGGTTAATTATTGATTGTTAATTATTGGTTATTGATACTATTTTACAATTTTGTTAGTGTAATACAAATTTGTTTAGATTTATTGCTTTCCAATTCTTAAATACATTTTGTTTCCAATCAATAATAACACTCCCTACAATTCCCCTCCTTTGGAGGGGTGTCCGAAGGACGGGGTGGTTATATGATGAAGTAACAAATGCAATGCCTACAGCATGAACAAGATGAGGTTAATTATTTGGTTATTGATACTATTTTGCAATTTTGTTAGTGCAATACAAACCTGTTTGAATTTATTACTTTCTAATTCTTAAATACATTTTGTTTCCAATCAATAATTGCACTCCCTACAATTCCCCTCCTTTGGAGGGGTGTCCGAAGGACGGGGTGGTTATATGATGAAGTAGCAAATGCAATGCCTACAGCATGAACAAGTTGGGGTAATTATTGATTGTTAATTATTGATACTATTTTGCAATTTTGTTAGTGCAATACAAACCTGTTTGAATTTTTTACTTTCTAATTCTTAAATACATTTTGTTTCCAATCATTAATTACACTCCCTACAATTCCCCTCCTCTGGAGGGGTGTCCGAAGGACGGGGTGGTTATATGATGAAGTAACAAATGGGATGCCTACAGCATGAACAAGATGATGTTAATTATTTGGTTATTGATACTATTTTACAATCTTGTTAGTGTAATGCAAATTTGTTTGAATTTGTTGCTTTCTAATTCTTAAATACATTTTGTTTCCAATCAATAATAACACTCCCTACAATTCCCCTCCTCTGGAGGGGTGTCCGAAGGACGGGGTGGTTATACGGTGAAGTAGCAAATGGGATGCTTTCTGCAAGATATGTGATTGTTTCTAATGGGATTCTTTCCTTTTGTCAAAATCATAAGATTACTAATTTCAAGGAAAGCCTCTAGTTTTGTTCATAGTGAATAGCGAGGAAAAGATGACTCTTTAATTCCAAGGTATTCAACTGATAAATGGTATTACTACCCAATTTATTGAACTAGTTCAATGTTTATCCTGTCGATAAAGACAAACTTTGCATTTCAAACAAACAAACAAATAAACAAACAATTTTAACATGACATTAGTAACAGAACCGGTTTTGATTTTTCCTGAATATCAGGTGAATCAAGAAGAAATGATCGACGTACTAGAAAATCTATTTCCCTATCATCCAAAATGGGGCACCATTGAAAAAATGATACGAAATACCCAAGTAGAAAATAGAAATCTATTATTACCAATTAAAGACGTTATAGTCCATTCTGGGTTCGAGTATAGAAACAATATTTACAAAGAGAAAGGTCTAAAAATGGCAATAGAGGCAACCCAAAAAGCGCTAGATGCAAACCAACTCACTCCAAAAGATATTGATCTCATTATTGTGGTTTCGTGTACTGGTTTTTTAATGCCTTCCTTAACATCCTATCTAATTAGTGCCTTAGATTTTAGACCTAGCACCAAACAATTACCAGTACTACAATTAGGTTGTGCGGCAGGAACATGGGCTATTAACAGGGCACACGAATATTTAACAGCCTATCCAGAACAAAATGTACTATTAGTCTCTGTAGAATTTTCATCCTTATTGTTTCAACCAACAGACGGAAAAATAGCGTCTTTAATTTCCGATTGTTTATTTGGTGATGCAGTATCGGCATGCATCATAAAAGGAACAGTAGCCCAAGGAGACCAAGGCTATTTAATAGATGATATTACTTCATTTGTGAAGAAAGACACAGACCACTATATTAAATATGATGTTAAATCTACTGGTTTTCATTTTGGGTTAGACAAAGAAGTAATGAACAGCATTAAAGATGTTGCACCAATCATGAAAGATTTCGTAGCTAAAGATGCCGAAGAAAAAGTGAACGATTTAGATTTTTATATTTTTCATACAGGAGGTAGAAAAATAATGGACGAATTAGTTAAAAATTTAGACTTGATAGAAGAAAACGTGCATCACAGCAGGAATAGTCTAAAAAATAATGGCAATATTGCCAGTGCAGTAGTATTAGATGTGCTAAAAGCAGAATTTGATTCTAAAAACAGACAAAACGGAGAAAAAGGAATGATGGCTGCTTTTGGACCAGGATTCACAGCAGAAGTGAACAAAGGAACATGGATAAAAAATTAAAAAAGTGATTGTGCATATAGTTTGTTTTTATCTTGAAGATAAAAGCAAAAAAAGAGAATTAAAAAAACACTTAATGAAACTAAAAACACTCCAATATTTTATAGAATTAGACATAATTGAAAAATTTATTCACAATAAAATAGAAGGAGAGCTTGTATTGTTTTCTAAGTTTAAAAACGAAAAAGAACTCGACCGCTACATGCAAGACCCATTACATCTAGAAGTGATTAAAAACACAAGTGCTTTGCTTAAAAACAAAGAAGTAATCGATTTTCAAATAGCAAACAAGAACACTCAATTATCCCAAATATAGAAAGCAACTATTTTTCGTAATAAAATTCAAATGCTTCATGGAGGATTAGAAACAGTATCATTAAAAAACCGTCAAACAGAGTGGTTTTTATAGAAAAAAGGAAGAATACGGTAGGTTGTTTTTAGTAGTATTTGTATTGTGATTTAAATTTATAATTCATTTGTATTCGTTACCATTTTCTATCAAAAATCACTCATAAAGGCGGAAAAACTATTACATAGAACTTGCATGAAATGGTTTTTATATAAAACAAAAGCAGTTAAGCGCTAATGAAACAGCTACTTAACTGCAATGTTATCTATATAAAAGGTAGTGCTTTTATTTTTTTACAAATTGAATTGTATTTCCACTTTCCAGTTTTAAGAAATAAATACCATTTACTAAATGTTCAACATTAATTTCTTTGTTTTCTAAAATCGTTCCATGAGCTACTTCTGCCCCTAAAAGATTATGAATGCTAAAATTTTCTGTAGTTCTTATTCCAGAGACTTGAATAAAATCAGAAGAAGGGTTTGGAAATATCTTAAAACTATTTGCAGTCTCATACCAATCATTCGTGCCTAATGAAGTATCATCAGCAAATGTGAAACCTTGATAGCCACCATTTCCACCATTAATTAATGTAATGGTTAGTGTTGTTATAGAACCACTAAACTCTAAAATTCCATTAGCATAGGCAGTTGTAACTATTTGGTTTGCACTAGGAGATTGAATGTTTGCATTTCCAGATAAAACGGTATAGTTATGATTGAAAGAAAGCTCCATATTTCTCCAATATAATAAGTAAAGTCTTAAATTTTGAATAGGAGAATCAAAAGTAATCGTTATATCACCATCATTAGCAGGCGGATTATACTCAAAGCAAGCTTGAGAAGTACTCAAAGGAGCCGCAGAGTAATCAGCTGTAGATAAGTCGTAAGTGCCAGATGTTGAAGGTGAGGCATTTGCAGAAATAGTAATAGTAAACGGAACACCCGCTAATGTTCCAGTTGTTGCAGAATTATATACTGCGGCATTTTGTGCATAAAACAAACTCGTTGTTGAGAAAACAAAAAATGGTAATAAAAATAAATTGTAAAATTGTTTCATTATATGGTTTTTTATTAGTTAATTTTTCAAATTGTTATTCCTCAAATTTAAATAAAAATGTAGATAGGTTTTATTTTGATGAGTAAAAATAACAATTACTCGTTTTTTGTGTTTTTTTACTATAGAAAGTAAGTGGTTTTCAATAGCGAAAAACTACCAAAAACCACTTGTTTTTTTGCTGCGAATATCTTGTTGCAAGCTAGAATAGACTACACTACACCAAACTATTCTGGACCATTAATAGCATATACAGCAGTGGTTTTCTGGTTTGGAGTGTTTGGATCTGTAATAACAATACTAGTATTCCCTCTAAGACCATCGGTGCCCAAGGACAGCACTAGTTTCGGAGCATCGGCAGGAGCCGCAACAATATACATGAGTGGCACATAAATAAGACTATTATAAGTCACTGTTTTTGTGTTAGTTTCGGTTTCAGAACTCGTTACCACGTTGGTAGTACTGGCATAGGTCACACTATTATCATTATGAATAGTCAAAGCATCGCCACTATCATTCGTCATAGTAGCACCACCAAAAGCAGAGAGCGGCACAGGATTAAATAACGTACTGCCCGAAATGCTAGTGCCATCAATATCTCCCGTAACACTTACTAGCGCTCCCGTTTGCTCATTATAAGCACGGTTAAACGTTAGCACTAATGGTTTTTGACCAGAAGAAGCAGGAACCATTAACGTGTTTAGCGTAGCATCGAAAGTCATTCCCTTTGAAGCATCAAACAAAAAACCAGTAGAAGAAACACCATCTAAAGAATAACTAATCATCACACTATAAAGATCTAAAGTTAATTTACTCGCTAGGCTAACATATTGTGCCTGAACAGATACGAAAGCCAACGGATGCGCATCGGTAGGAATTTGATAATAACCACTAAAATTAGCTAATGCATCATGACCAGTAACAGCAAGCGTAAAATCGGAAAGCTGCGGTTGCAGGGCAACCCCAGACGGTATAGTGGTTAAAGACCTAGAAATTAAATCCTTGCCAACCACACTCATGTCGTTACAAGCAAACCCCTGAGCAGCAGCCGTTCCCATAATCAACTTCACAGTAGTAATGCCATGCACAAGCGAAAAATAATACATGTTTAAATTATAAACATAGGCAGTCACTTCCTGCAAATTCCCATCATTAGTCCCATAATCATATAGCAATTGGTTATTGTCTCCAATATGCATCACCCTAACGGAAGGCCCATTAACCACAGGAGTAAAATAGAAATCACCTTTATATAGAGAAGCAGGAATAGGGTTGTTATAGGTACTACCCCAAACAGTTATAGCCTCTTTTCCAGGTAGCGCAATGCTTCCAGAACAAATAGCAGTAGCACCATAAGAACTATTCGTGCGTGTAAAAGTGAGATTAATCTGTAAACCACCAACAGTCCATTCTTGCACCAAATGACTACCATCAAACGAACCAGTAAATGCAAAACGAGTAGCCGAAGTGCCATCTAAAGAAATTAAAAGCGACATATCATATTCTGGACTAGTAGCAGACGAACGAATAATCATGTTAGCATCTATAGCAAAAAAAGCCCCATTTGCATTGTTTAATGTGTAATACCCATTAAAAGGCATCAATTTTGGTGTATCGGGATTACTAGGAATAATAACCTTTGGGTCACTGTATTGTGCTAATAATTCTTCATGATAATTTCCAGTAGTTGCAATAGCAACAGTTGAGGTAGTGCAAGCATTAGTGTTCATAATTTCTCTTTTTTTAGGTTGCATAAAAAATATTTTAAATGAGCCATATGCTATTAAAATACTATAGTAAAGATCTTTTATTTTGCCTGTGCGAATTAAAAAAGAACCACGAAGACTGTATTTTTATCCATAAGAGCAGGAATCTATGGAATGGAATTTCGATACCCTACACCTGTCAGGTTTTAGAAACCTGACAGGTGTAGGACGAAGAACCCATCTATCAAAAACCTATTTCTTCAACACCTGCAACAACACCTCTTTTTCTGCTTTCAGAATTTTAATTTCCTCTTGCAATTGCGCTATGGTTGCATCTTTCATGTCGGTTTCAGGACGAGCAGCCGAGTAGGAGCTAGGCAACAAATCGGCTAGGTCTTGAAAGAAGTTGTGTTTTAGTGCGTGACACAACTCCCACAACGATTGAGTTTGAAGACTAGGACGTTTTTGCAGGTACATAATATAATTGCTGCTTTTGTTCAGTTTTCTTGCTAATGCCGCTTTTCTAATCCTGTTTTTTGATAAATAAGCACTTATAATTGTGCTACTGTCTAATGTATTTTGCATATATATTATTGATATTAGAGTATTTAAATAGAATTTTTATATATTAAATATACAAAAATTAGAGTTTTATACTCAAAAAGTATGATTTAATACCTAAAAAATATTATTTAATATCCAAAAGTTAGTATTTAATACTCAAAAGTTAGTATTTAATACTCAAAAGTTAGTATTTAATACCCAAAAGTTAGTATTTAATACTCAAAAATTAGTATTTAATACCCAAAAGTTAGTATTTAATACCCAAAAGTTAGTATTTAATACTCAAAAGTTAGTATTTAATACCCAAAAGTTAGTATTTAATACTCAAAAGTTAGTATTTAATACTCAAAAGTTAGTATTTAATACCCAAAAGTTAGTATTTAATACTCAAAAGTTAGTATTAAATACCTAAAAATTAGTATTTAATACTCAAAAGTTAGTATTTAATACTCAAAAATTAGTATTTAATATTCAAAAGTTAGTATTTAATACCTAAAAAATGATATAAAATGAGGTGTTTTTAGGCATAAAAAAACCTAGTCACAAAAACGGACTAGGTAACAAGTATAGGTTGAAAGTTTTACGGAGTAACTTCGGTTCCTCGACCACCACTTTTTCCTTGCGATTCGAAACGAACCTTCAATTTGTCATAGCTCGATTTTGCGTTGGCTATACCCGCATCCGAAGCATCGCGGTAACTTTTGTAGGCCTTGTTTGCCATACCAAAAGCCTCATGGCCAGCAATGCGTTTCGCATCTTTCACACGCTGTAACAAATTCGTAATTCCCGACTCAATAGCGTCCAATTGATTAAAAATCGTTAAGTCATTCTGCAACGCATCCAAGTCAATATAAGGAGGCAAAACACCCGTACCAGTGGCTCTAGCTTCCGTAAGCACATCTTCCGAAAACACTTTGTTGCTCACATCAATAGCCGTGTAGCTATTGCGTTGCGCGTCTGTAAGCGTAGTGTTTTCTGGTATCTTGCTCAAAATAGTGT
This sequence comes from Flavobacterium sp. KY-23415, assembly GCF_055384985.1. Lineage (NCBI taxonomy): Bacteria > Pseudomonadati > Bacteroidota > Flavobacteriia > Flavobacteriales > Flavobacteriaceae > Flavobacterium > Flavobacterium sp. KY-23415. The sequence continues at coordinate 2,798,834 of NZ_AP044001.1, forward strand.
TGATACTCTCATTAATCGTGGCAATGTCTGCCGCAGCAAGAATCACATTGATTCTGTTTTCAGATAAATTTGACATATTTGTTGTGTTTGTATATTTATGTAGCAATTCTACTACTTTTTTTTAAAACACAACTAATTTTTAATTTTTATTTAACATATTATTAGAAGATATGTTGAGTATTGTGCTTTTTTGCTGTGTATTTTGTTGTTAAAAACATTTTTTGTGAAGTATTCTATAACGTAGCGAACAATTGTCAGGTTTCCAAAACCCGACAGCTGTTGCAAGTAGTGTGTTTTAAAAAGGAAGTGAAAAATTGTTGTCCACAATCTTGTCATGCTGGAAGCATTGCATTAGAGGTTCACTTAAAACTTGGAGGGGAAAGCACAACCTAGAAAGTCAAGAAAAGCAAGCACATGCCAACATTTAAATTTCTAAAACACCACTATGAACAAGTTTTGTTTCGTCAAAGTCAAACCTATATTTCCCTTTTGTCCATTCTCCATTTTTGAAAATAAGTGAAATAGTTTTTGGCTCTAAATAAGGTCTTGAAATCCCTTTAATACTATGGTAGAAATAATCTTTAAATATCCTCAATTCATCACCTTCTTCGGGAAGATAACGATCATCAATAATAGGGTTATCCTTCAAAAAAAGGGATACAGTAGCGATAGAAATTTCTGGTACAACAAACTCATTATGCTCCATGGCGAAATAAGAAAAGAAAGTCATGCTCCTTTCAGGAGCCGGTCCAACATAGCTATTAATTTCCCATAGAAGCTGAATTTTTTGATATGCTGTATAGTTGAATGTTTTCTTGAAAGGACGAGAATTTATATTGTGCAGCTTAGTAGGCCAATCAGTATATCGATTTGGAAAGTATCTGGAGGAATCGCTATTGGTAATTTTAAAACGCAATTAGAGTAGACTTAGATTAAAATACTGTTCAAGTAGGTTTATACTTCTAGGGTAAAAATAGAAAAATATTTCAAAAAAGCAGCAACTTTCAAACAAGTTTGTTTTTTGCATTTAAAAAAGATTATCCATAAAAAGAGCTTCCCACAAACGTGTCATGGTGTAAGCATCGCATTGGCGGTTCGGTTAAGATTTTAGAAGTGGTTTTGTAAAAAAGTGACTTTGGATAGCGAGAGTAAAGGGGTGTGGTTTAGTGCAAAGTGAGGAGGTTTTGCACAGCTTGGTGCATATCTGTGCGATCAGTTTTATTCAATAATTAGGCGGAGAATCAAAAGGGACTTGAATTTCATAAATAGGTCTTACCATTATAAGTATATCATTATTTTCAATTATTTCAATCTTTTGTTCTTCTGTTAAATCTTCAAAAATATTTTTATATTTATTAAGACCCTTTTTGTTAATATATTCTGCATATTTAATAAAAATGTATTCTACTGTTTTTTCTATTTTTTCATTTTCTTTTTTTGAGTAATAAAGATTAATCCGTATTAATTTTTTTTCATTAGTATCAAAAATTAAATTAATTTCATTGTCGTTTTTTTTTTCATCATTTAAGTCAATACTATTAGAATTGAATTCATCCAATAATGATAAATCTCTTTTAGCTTGATCAGATGAATCAAAATCTAAATAACACAATTCTGAGTTTTGAATTTTTATTTTTTTTGAAAAAAAATTATCGCAATTTTCTTGCTTTAAATAATTATAAATTGAATCATTATTTGATTTTTTTTTACAATTTGTAAAGCATAGACTAATTATTAAAATTAAAATATTTTTTATAATGTTTGAGCCATGCTTGGGCTTTAGTTGAATTTTTCCAGGCATTTTGATTTTTTAATATATTATAATTGTCTTGAGCATAACTTATAACATTTGTCTTAAATTTTGTTCCTTCTATTGTGTCTCAACTCCATTGTTTAGTCTAACTAATAATTGCATTCAATTCATCACTAGGAGCATATCCAGTTGAAATATTATCAGTCATAAGTTGTTTTTAATGTACAATAGTATTTATTAAAGTAAATTTAGTTGTAAGTATGTGTTGTAAATATATTGTTTTTTACAAGATAACAAAAGCTGCTCGTTTGAAAGTTACTTTTTTATTTTGACCTTTTTGTTTGCCCAATTTTGTGTGCATAGAATGCAATTCTTTACGATCGGGTAATTTAGTCGTGTAAAGTTGCTTATTGTGTTTTTAAATGATTATCCACAAAAAAGGTTATACATAAACGTGTCATGCTGTAAGTATAGCATTAGAGGGTCGGTTAAAACTTGGAGGGGAAAGCACAACCTAGAAAGTCAAGAAAAGCAAAACCAAGCAGATGCGACCCTTTACAGGGTGACAAGTTTGGGTGTAAGTTTGGTGTGTAAAGTTGGTTATTGTGTTGTAAAAGTGCTATCCATAAAAGGACTCTCCATAAACTTGTCATGCTGGAAGCATCGCATTAGAGGTTCGGTTAAGACTTGAAAGAGTATTATAAACATAAGCACTTTTGTATTAATTTACTTCTATTTTGAAAAATTTTATTTCATCTTCATAAATTGAAATATCAAGGTTATAATTTTTTAAAAAGAGTGGTTTAATTTTCTTTTTTAATTTATTGATAGAAACTTTTTTTATGCTGTCAATACTGTAACCTGATATTTCATTATAAAACATAAATCTTCTTTCTTTTAAATCACTAATACCAATATGTTTTTGTAATGATTCGTCAGAATAAGGAATTATAACTGCATATTTAGGTTTTAAAATTACGTCTACTTTTCTTTCTTCACCATTAATATCTACATTAGGTATAATCTTATAATAAGTGACTACTGAAAAAGAAATAATGCAGATTACTAAGATAGTATGAAACCAAGTAATAAAATTAGGTTTAAAATCCTCTTCATTTGCCATTTCAAGTAGTGAAGAAGTAATTACTAGTATGATATAAAAAATAATAACTACTGGAATCCATTTTTTTTCAATATTTAATAATAAAGCAATAGTGATTCCCGATGCTGTATAAATCAACTCTAAACTAACATGTAATAATTTTACTCTATTATTTTTAAAATCTAATTTATGTTCTTTCTTTAGCTTAAAATATCTTATAATAAATACTAATAGAAATAAGGCTAAATAATAAAAGATGTTTTCCATTTTATTTTAATTATTTTAGAATATGTTTCTTTAAGGGTTAGTGCGAGTATTTATTTAATACCATAGATTTCTTCTCTTTGTTTGAATGCTCGTTTACCTCCTTCTAATATTTCACAACATGTAGCTCTTGTTTCTGTTCTGTCAATTACTGACAGAGCCGTCTACTCTCGATTGTAGGCAGTTTTTTTATTCCCACCAATATTCGTATTTCCAATTTCTTACGCCGTTATGATGCGAACAAGTTCCGGAGCCAGTCGAATATGAGGAAGTTCCATCTCTGCAAGTCGCACCAATTCTTTTACGAGAGCCACAAGTATATAATGAAAGTAAAACAATAGCAATTAAAAAGAAACAGCCAAAATTTGATTTATTTTCCTTTTCATTCATAAAATCTTAATCTTCATAAAACTTTTTCACTTCATTTACTGGAACACCAAAGCTAAAACTTTGGCTATTTGTGATTTTTGCAAAATTAACTCCAACTAAATTACCCCATTTATCAACAATCGGACTTCCACTTGAACCTTCTAATGTTGGAATTGTATATAAAATTCTTTCACCATCATTTTCTTGACTTATTTTTCCGCTTGTAAATTGTGATTTAATTCCTTGTTTTGTGTTTGCTAAAGAAAAACCACGATTAAAACCAATCATAAAAACGTCTTCGTTTATTTTGATTGGATTTTTTATGTTTCTTTCTTTATTTTTCTCCGGGTTTTCTATTATGTTTGGATTATTGTCCTTAAAATTAAAAATGAATTTTGGTTTAGTGTTGAATGATTTGCTTTTGGTTTGAATAAGAGCTAAATCAATTTTTTCGTTTTTTGAAGTCTTCACAACTACACATTCTTGTAAATCATCAAATTCAGTTACGTGGGTATCATTATAAGCAATACCTAATTTATGAATTATTAATTTGGAAGTTACGTTTGATAAATCAATATTTTCAATTCTTTGGTATAAGTCTGCCAAAAAGTTCTTTTTATCTATTACAAATTCATAACGCTTTTGAAAATTCTGCTTTTCATAATAATCCATTTGGTCAGAATATTGATAATAGGTTGATTTTATTTGGTCGATTGTATCGTTATACATTCTAACGTCATACAAAATAGTTGATTTTGCTTTTTCATAAAAATTTACTAATTCTATTTTATAATTTTCATCTTTATGATTTACAACGTGATTATTTGTAATAATTTCGCCATTGTAAGAAATAACAAATCCTGTTCCTGTAGAAAAGGATAAATTATTAAGAACTTCTTCTTTTGAAAAAAAGAGTTTTTTTTCTGAACTTGGCGAATAATAATAAGTTGTATTACCTGAATAAACTTCGTAATAGTATTGACTTGCAATTAGAACTACACTACTTTTATATTTTTCAAATATTTTTTCAGGTGTTTCAGGTTCAATGTCCTTTTTATTACAAGAAAAAAACATTAATATAAGAAAAAAAGAAGCTATTATTCTCATAAAATTATTTATTTAGGTTGAATAATTACACCGTCAATTAACATTAATGCATTGATTTCTTTACAATATTTGTTATAAATATCACGTGAAATATCTTTATAATAGTAATTATAAGTATCATAGTTATCAATTTTTTTGTAATCACAATAAAACCAACTATCTATGTTCAATTGTTTTAACATTGGTTGGTCTGCTTCGATCATATTGAAAAACTGATTTAATTTTTGTGAATCTAAACCTTTTAAGGTTTTAATTGGTTTAAAATCAATTAAATTCATTACTTTTTTTAAATCATAACTTGTGAATTCACTGCTTTGTGAATATGAAGATAAGCAAAACATTAACCCTAAAATTAGAATAATTTTTTTCATAGTGTTTTATTTGTATTCCGTTATTTTTCCATTTTTAAATATTACTAAACTTAATTTATCTGTTGAGAAAAGAACAGTAACTTCTCCTTGTGTAGCAGTTGAATAATATGAATAAACTTCATAAATTTTTCCTTTTTTTTCTTGGGAGCTTTCTTGTTTTAATAATGCGTAATAACCCATATCTACATTATCATTATACTCTGTAAAAAGTGGAATTCTTTTTCCATTTGAATTTCCAATTTCAAATGCCATTTTATAATTTCCATAAGTTGTTTTTACCTGTTTAGTTGTAAAAATTCCTTGTGAATTTGTGTATTGAATAAATTCGTCTTTTTGTTTAAAATGATAGTCTTGAGAATATAAATTTTGCCCAAGAAAGAATAAAAGTGTTAAAAAAAATTTGTTCATATGTATTTAGTTTGAATATTTATTTAAGTCCAAAGTTCCTTCCATAAAACCTTTGTAAACTAAAACATCAAGATTTTCTGGAACAATTTTAATCTTGAAAGTTACACCTTGTGGTTTGTAAATTTTTATTAATTCAACTGTTGCAGTTCCTTTTTTAGTATCATAACTATTTATATATCTCCATTTAAAATAAAAAATATCAGCTTCGTAGTTTTCGTAAGTTTCTTTTAATTTTTTATGTTCAGTATTATAAAGCCTACCGAAACTTTGTGTGTTGTTTTTCGACCATACATTCGCTAAATATAAATTATCGTCTTCATTTGTATAAAAAACTAAATAACCATTTTGGTCAAGAATTGTTTCAGTTATGTCATTTCCATTGTCAGAAGCGTCAGTTATGATAAACTTTACCAAGGTCTCTTGATTGTTATTTTGTGCAAATGAAATTGCATTCAGCGTTAATGTAATTATTAAAATAATTTTTTTCATATTTTCGAATTTTAATTTAGATAAATTATTGTTAATGAATTAATAATTTAGCAAATGTTGAATAAAAAAATATTTTTATTTTACTGGAAACCGTAATTACGCGATATTTTTCTCCAAAATTGCCTACAACTTATTTAGATGCTTACTAAAGGTGTACATATTTCACTTATATCTGTTGTATATGTATGACTTTTTATTGCATCTAGATACAAACCTAAACTATTACCTAAAAACCCATACAAGTATTTCTACCTGTTTTTGTTTCTATTTTGTAAATGTAAAGCGAAGTTTTTGCTGTTTTTTGCGGGAAAACGTAAATAGGGAAAGTTTTTTTAATTTTTTTTTAGAAAAGGTGCTCAGTACACAAGTTTTCGATACATTTTTGTTTTGTAGTTCTTCACAAAAACATTTGAACGGTAGGGAGGAATTTTAACCACCCCGTCCTTCGGACACCCCTCCAAAGGAGGGGAATTGCCAGAATGCTAAATAGTAGTTTTGTTTTCTTTACAGCATCTATTTACTACACAAAAACAAGTTATAAATGAGATGCTTTCAGCATGACAAGTTTGTGGTAATGCTGCTTTTATTAGCGCTATAGTAGATAAAAAATCAGCGTGAATTTGCAAAATCAGCGTGAGAAATAGAGAAACTTTGTTGTTAATAGAAAGATTTAAAGTTTTTCATTAACCATTAAAAATTTATCATTAATAATTAATACAAGAGTTCTCGATACCTTTTTGTTTTGTAGTTCTTCACAAAAACATTTGAACAGACAGCGTTTAACCACCCCGTCCTTCGGACACCCCTCCAAAGGAGGGGAATTGCCAGAATGCTAAATAGTAGTTTTGTTTTCTTTACAGCATCTATTTACTACACAAAAACAAGTTATAAATGAGATGCTTACAGATGACAAGTTTGTGGTAATACTGCTTTTATTAGCGCTATAGTAGATAAAAATCAGCGTGAATTTGCAAAATCAGCGTGAGAAATAGAGAAACTTTGTTATTGATAGAAAGATTTAAAGTTTTTCATTAACCATTAAAAAGTTATCATTAATAATTAATACACGAGTTCTCGATACCTTTTTGTTTTGTAGTTCTTCACAAAAACATTTGAACAGACAGCGTTTAACCACCCCGTCCTTCGGACACCCCTCCAAAGGAGGGGAATTGCCAGAATGCTAAATAGTAGTTTTGTTTTCTTTACAGTATCTATTTACTACACAAAAACAAGTTATAAATGAGATGCTTACAGATGACAAGTTTGTGGTAATGCTGCTTTTATTAGCGCTATAGTAGATAAAAAATCAGCGTGAATTTGCAAAATCAGCGTGAGAAATAGAGAAACTTTGTTATTGATAGTAAGATTTAAAGTTTTTCATTAACCATTAAAAATTTATCATTAATAATTAATACAAGAGTTCTCGATACCTTTTTGTTTTGTTGTTCTCCACAAAACCACTCGAACGACAGGAGAGGAATTTTAACCACCCCGTCCTTCGGACACCCATTCAGCGGTTTAGCTTAAAGTTAGGCGACTTTGCTACTGGGATAGTATTTTTAAAATGATTCTTCTGTTTCATTCCAGTAATAGCTGTCAGGATACATTCGTGCACCAAAAATAGCTGTTCCTACTCGTATAATTGTGGCACCTTCTTCTATGGCAATTTCTAAATCGCCACTCATTCCCATTGATAATTCGTTCATTGTTACATTTGGAATGTTTAAGGATTTAATCTCTTTTTGTAGTTGTTTTAAAAGTTGAAAGCATTTTCGAATCTCCGTTGACTCAGAACTAAGTAAGCCTATAGTCATTAGTCCTTTAATGTGGATGTTTTTAAGTTTAGCTATTTCTTTAACTAGTTGAATAGTTTGGTCAGGAGAAACTCCAAATTTACTTTCTTCGAAGGAGGTGTTCACTTGAATGTAGATATCGATTTCTTTTTGCTCTAGAGCTAGTCTTTCTTGTAATTTTTGTGCAATAGTTAAGTTATCAATAGATTGTATGCAACTTGCCCATTTTAGTACTTCTTTAATTTTATTACTTTGTAAATGACCAATAAAATGAATTTCAGGATTTAAATGTTTAACGGCATTGCATTTTTGTTTTAGTTCCTGTACTTTATTTTCGCCTATTAATGTTTCACCTTGTTGCAATGCAAAATTTATTAGCTCTGAATTGACTGTTTTTGTGGCTAATAATAGACGAACTTCATCGTTCTTTCTATTTGCTTTTTCGCATGCAGATTGCATTCGATGGTGTATGATTTTTAAGTTTTTTGTAATATTTTCCATTAGTCTTGTACTACTTGGTGTTCTAAGCAATCGATTCTTAAATCGATACTTTTTAACTGTTTTTCCATTAAATTGCAATAATGGTTATTTTCTTCTTTTTTGTAATGAAAGCATGTTAAGCACATACGCTCTGTAGAAATAATATTTTTTTGATTGAGTTGGTAGATGAGTTGTAGTAATTGTTCTAAAAAGGCTCCTTTTTCTACTTTTGAGAAGGTATCGATAGACTCATTTAATACGGTTGTAAATCCGCTTGTTTTTTCTACAATTGCTTTTCCTTCGTTAGTTAATTTAACGGAAAAACTTCGAGTATCTTTGGCGTTGATGGTTTTTGTAAGTAAGTTTTTTTGGAGTAATACTTTAATAGAATCACTGATTGTTGCTTTTGTTAAATCAAATGCTGTAGCCAGCACACTTACAGTTAAATCTTCTTCTTTATGTGAACCACAAAAAATGAGTAATTGAATTTGAATAGGACTTATTTTATGCAATTTGCTTTCTTCCCAAAGTAACACTCTAAAAGCTTTCGAAATTCTTTCTAGTCCACTTATTATTTTTTGATTAACGTTATTGTTTTCCATCTTAGTCAATTAGTGTTACTTCTTTTGCTTCTTCTATTTCTATAATTTTATTTTTAACTGCTCTAAAGGTTAAGTCTTTTGCTTCAGCATAAGAAATAGAATAAGAGCGCTCTATATTTGTAAACTCTTTTGGAAACTGCATTAATAACGAATTATAATAGTTATCTAATTCATTATTACTAGGTGCTTCAAATTTTAGCTTTAATTGAAAACGTCTTAATAATGCAATGTCAATACTACTAGAATGATTGGTTGCAGCAATTAATAAGGTATCGTTTGGTAATTGATCTATAAGTTGAATTACAGTATTTACTAATCGTTTCATTTCTCCAGAATCCTTATCTTCAAAATCGCGTGTTTTGCCTATATAATCAAACTCATCTAAAAAAAGAACAGCATTTTCTCGGGATGCTTTTTTAAAAACTTCGGTTATATTTTTTGCAGTTTCACCCAATCGAGAAGATACAATTGTACCTAGATTGAGAGTGAATATTTTTTTGTTTAAAGCTTGAGCAATGGCTTTAGCTGTAGTTGTTTTTCCACAGCCTGTATAGCCAAATAATAGTAATTTATTATCTACAGGCAATTTGTATTCACTTAGAATATTGATGTACTTAAATTCTTTGATTAGCTGCTGTAGAGCTATTTTATTCGTAACACTTAAATGAATGTCATTTAATTCAATAATGGTTTCATTATTTGAATTTAAGATAAAGTCATGTATTGTCATTGCTGTTCTACTTTTAAAAGCACAAAGTTAGCAATCCTAATTTATATATCGCTTTTTTTATTGGCGATATATACCCATGCTTTTCTACCTGATTTAAACGTTTCTAAAACCCTTTTGTAATCTGAAACTTCATATTTATCTGTTTCAACAAGCTCTTGTTCTGTAATTTCGAATACAACTCCTTCGATAGCATCTTCTTTGTTTTCTGATGCTATTGCTATTGGGTGAAATTGTTGTTGACTTTTAGAGAGCACTTCTTTATCCGTAATTTTTAGTTGTTCAATTTTGTAATTTTCAAGAACATCATTAAAGCCGATTAATTTTCGACCATAGTTCTTTATTTGAACATTTTCTAATTGTAGCGTTCCGTATGAGAATAAATAATGCATTTTAGTATTCATAATTTAACAATTCTCTAGTTCAATAATATAATATCCTTTTTTTGAAATACTTTTTTCTATTTCTAAAGTAGCGGTTTCTATGTGGCAAAATTCACATTCTTTAGTTGTTAATTGTGAATTAAATAGTTTTTTTTCGGTTAAATATTTTTTCCCAAACACAAGTGCATTTTCTATTGTATTGTTTTCTTCTACAAGAATATCGAAATGCATAATTACTCCATTGCTTTTTTTAACGTAAGTGTCGTAAACTGAAATTTTCATGTGCAAATTTTTTAAGGTTAAAGTAGTGAGCATTATTGACTCACTACTTTAAAGTTTTTAGCCTTTCACATCATCTATTGATGCTCCAAAATTAAGATGTAAAACATTTTTATTTGGCGTTAATAAAGCAGGTACCGATTTTACTCCAACTGTCTCTGCTTCTAAAATTCTTGATCTGTCTTCTCCAATGTTTACAATTTCTAGATTGTCTATTCCAACTAATTCTATTATGTCATGCTCTGCACTGATGCATACAGGACAACCTGCGTGATAAAAGATTGATTTACTCATTCTGTTTTTTTTTTAAGATTACTACTTTTAATGTTGTGAATTCACATTGCAAATGTAGTAAGTAATCCTAACTAAATAAAATATTTATATGTTTTTTTTAAAAAGCCTTTTTGAATAGCTCTTTGTAAGTGTAAGCTTACCTAAAAATTGGATAATTGTATTATAATAAAAAAAAGCAACTTGTTTGAAAAGTTGCTTTTTTAGAGTATAGTATTGGGTTGGTTATTTAGAAGTGTTTTTCTTTTCTGTCTTTACAAACAGAGGTTTCTCAGCTTGTGAATGTGGTGTTTGTGTGGTGGGTTTCATGAAAGAATCATGAAGTGTACCAATCAAAGCCTTTTTTAATTTTTTAAGCAACAGCAACATCTATTGCAAATGTTTTAGAGATGTTGCTGTGTTGTTGCTAAAAAAAAACACACTTCACTTGGATATTATTTTTTAGACGCTTTCATGTTTTTGATGAACAGCTTCATTTCGTCTAAATGTTTCTGTTTTGTTTGTGTAACGCTAAGTTTGCTTTCAAAGTCAACTGCACCATTGAAGATATGACTAATATTTAAAGACGAACCTCTACTTGCTGAGTGACAAGAGAAGCAGTTGCCCATTCCTTCAACATTTTGACCGTGAATACTTGTTGGAGAAAAGCCAAGTTGCTCATAGGTTTCCATAGTAATATTATAGGCTGCTACAGAACCTCTTGGTAATTTACCAGGAGCAGGGTTGCTTAAAGAACCGCCCAATGAAACTAATAATTCGGCTTGTTCGGTTGGGTAACTGTAACCTTCGGTATCAATCCAAATAGAACCATTGTAAAAATAATTCGCCCAAATATCTTTTAATTGTTCTTTTACAGAAGCATTGATTGCTGCAATATTGTCATAATTTACAGGTTCTTCTTGGCTAGTTGAAAGGAAAGTGTTACCAGGCTGACGAGGTACTCCATATTGATTTACTGCGAAAACGCTCGTACTATCTGCATTAGGAGCATTGCTTGTAATGTTTGCTAGTGTGGCTGTTACATTTTTATTGAATAAAAGCTTGTTAGTTTCTGAAGTAACAGGAACATCGGAAGTTGTAGTTGCTTTCCAATCATAATAAGGAGCAAGGTCATGATGTTCGAAAGTAGCCCAAACAAATTCGGGATGGTTATATACTATGCCCACAACGTGCATTCCTAATAGTGCAATTTTTGTATTTTTCCCCTCTACTACAGCATCTGTAACAAAATAACCACTAGTATCTGGAATGGCATCGACACTTACCCATGCAATTTTTAATTCTAATGAACCCACTGGGAAAGTAGCCTTAGCATAATCGGCTTTGTTCATTTTAGCATACTTCCAAATGTTGTTATATAGTGTGTCGTTCACATGTATAGAATAATACACAGGGTAACTCGTAAGATTAGAACTAAACATTTTATTGGTATTTAGAATGTCACCCGTTGCTTGTTTTTTGTCAGATGCGGTCAAAACAATTTTTTTGTCTGTCGTTGGAATGCGAACAGTTTGAGAAGTAACTTGGAATAATTCTTCTAAAAATAGAGGTTGACCAGAAACATCATTCGTTAACCAAAGGAATTTTTGCCAAGACCATTGATGAAAATCACAGTTGCTAACGGTTGTATTGTCTCCAAAAACACTAGTTTTATCTTCTCTTGGAGGTGGTGTATTTCTTTTTCCTGTTGCAGGGTCAATGGTGAACCAACTAGCTGGAGCTAAGCAGGTTTTGTCTTCTTTTACATAGGTTGCTGCTGTTTCCTCTTTTACTTCTTCTTTCTTAGGGTCTTTACAAGATTGAAAGGAGAGTAAAACAACAAGTAACAGTCCCGTTAGGTTTTTAAATTTTTTCATGTTTTTTGGTTTTAATTAATTAAATGTTTTAGGAATTTGTTTGTGTATAAATGTATTAGGATGTGAATGGATATACAATTGAAACTTGTTTTTATGTGAGTGTATTTTTGCAAATTAGTTTGTTTTATAATGTCTTGTTTGTTTTTAATATGCTACACGACTTTTTGAGAAAATAGATTTTACGAGTCTAATTGTCAATGTTTTAAGTTGTGTAGGTGTTTGTTTGAAAAAAGGTTATTTAACAAAGCTAAGCATAATTTTATAGATTTGTACAGGTAGTTTTACCTGTTTTTTTAAAAAAATAGATATTAATTTTAGTTGTAAATATTTTGAAATTGAGAGCGTTAGGTAGTGATTGGCAGTTTTGCTTCCAATTTGTGATTTTTCGAACGTTTGAAAGAGAATGCTATTCGTATTTTCTGTAAAACGCTCTAATTTTAACCACCCCGTCCTCCAGAGGAGGGGAATTGTTGGCGTGCTAGTTCGTTGTTTAGTTTACAGTAGCTACGTCACTTCGAGTTTTTTCAATGTAATGCAATGGAATTGAAAAAGTATCGAGAAGTTTTGTTTTTCAGTACACGAGTTCTCGATACACTGTTTATAAAATTGCTAGTCACATTTTATAAACAGCATTGACGGTTTTGAGGTTTGAGGAACTTCTTTACACTATATTACTAAACCAATTATTAGTTACTTTAAATGTGTTGAATTAATGACGATACTAATTAGTGTTATAATACAAATACGATGCTACCAAAACTATTTATAGCAAAAAACAAATAAAGGAGGCTGTCCAAAAAGTTAGTAATCTTGTCATTTCGACGGTAGGAGAAATCACAGATCACTGATTATGAGATTCCTCCTACCGTCGGATTGACAAAAATATGTTGATTTTTTACTTTTAGGACAACCTCCTTTATTGTAGTAAATGACTCTAATTATTTCTTCAAAACTTTAAATCGCTTAACACCTTCTTCAGATTGAACAGTTATAAAGTAAATACCCGCACTCAAACCTACCATATTCATACCAAAATTAGCAGTATTTGGAAGTTCAGTCATCAATAATTGTCCGGAAACATTAAAAACTTCAATTTTAGTCAAAATTCCTGTCATAGAGTTAATGTTTAAAACATCAACAACTGGATTTGGATAATAGTTTAGATCTATTTGATTAAAATCATCTACACCTAAAGTATTATTATAGAGTTCAAAATCATCAACATAAAAAGTCGTTGGTGAATTGTCATTCACAGTACCGTTCGTTGCCCAAAAAGCAAAACGAACATGTCCAGATTCTGGTAAATAATTAAAATTAACTATTTCACCCGTGTTTGAAATCGGTGTTTGACTATTCCATTCTTCCAAAATAGACCAATTTAACCCATTGTTAATTGAAAAATAAAGGACAACTCTATCATCTGCATCCATAGTTGCTGCATTGGTATTCCCCATTTCTGTAAGTGCGATTTTAAATTTTAATTCGTTATTCGGAATCATTTGATATTTAGGTGAAATCATCCAGACTCCATTAGTATTACCTGAACCAATTATATCTATTTTAGCAGATGTATTGTTTGGTGTATTTGCAAAATTATCTACAATCTCCCAATTCATACTTGCAGATTTTTCGGTTAAAATCGTAAGGTTATTATTTGTTATTTCCCAACAAGATTCTTCAAATGTATTAAAAGCAAACACATAAGGAATTTCTTCTAGGCAACTAAATCCATTAACAGCTGTTTCATCTCCAATAACAAAATTATCCAATCTAAAACCTCTACTTGAATTTGATGAACCAGCAGCATTATTAAAATACTTGAATCGGAAAACAACATTTGATTGATTTTGAAGAAAAGAGATATTCATCTTCGCAGTCATAATTTTACCCGACAAATCGAACCAACCAGGCTCATTATTCAAATCAGAAAGTGTCTGATAATTTTGGTACCAGTTTATACATGGACCACTATCCATTGTAATCAGAATCCATGTAGTACCTCCATCTAAAGAATATTCCATATTCCCACCACTGGTAAAAGATTTTCCAATACACATATAATCAAAAGCCATAAACAATGGTTGCGTCTGACCTGTAAAATCAAACACAGGACTCTGAATATAATACATTGGTGTCAAAGAACTCTGCCATGGTCCGTAAGCAACATTCTCCGTTCTTAAAACACCATCATAAATGCGTGTATATAAATTTTCTTGAACAGCTTGAGGAATTCTTGTAACTGCTCTGTAATTATCTAGAACATTTGGCGATAGACCATTATAAGAATAGCCATGCCAGCCATTTATAACTGCTCCTTCAAAATTCTCCTGATAAGGAAAAACAGTTACTCCATTTAGTTTTAAATCCCAAGCACCTGTATTATTTGTTTCTATTGATTCTGCATTAAGATTATCCCCATCTACTACATAAAGCAAATAAGAATAAGAGCTGAAATTTGAAGGAACTGCATATTCCAAACTCTTGTGATGTTTAAATTCAGGACGAATTTTTGGAACTGGAGCAGTTCCCAATAAGTAGTCACCAGCATCTAAGGTAGCATCTGAGGACAAATAAAACTTTATATATGTTGCATTACTTATATAATTGCCATTATTCTTAATATCGATAGAAAAATTAATTTTTTCAGATAATGAGCTCACATACATGTCTTTACTGTAAGGAACAGTTAAATCAATTGTGGATTCGGAAATTGAAAAATTATCCAACAGAAAACCTTCACTAGAATAATATGCATAATCGTCATCTGAATTATCAAACTTAGTAACATTAAATCGAAACCTGATATTTTCATAGTCCTTTAGTTGAGGAATGTTTATAGCATAATGGGTATTCCTGTCAACATCTCTAGAATTATAATCTTCTTGTGTACTTAGAACATTTTCGAAACGGCTAAACATAAGCTCAGTACCAAATGCCATATTTTCTACATCTAAACCAGTATTTTCATTATAGTTCATAGCTTTCGACCATTTAGTATACGATTCGTTTATTGGAGTAAGAACTTGCCAGGTAGTACCATTATCTGTAGAGTAACTTAAGTTAATTTCCCCTGTTCTGTAGTTTCTTGCATGAGTATCCATATCGAACTCTAACACTGGATTAACACTTTGTGATAAATCGAAAACCGGTGTATAAAGGTGCATTCTACTTAAGCTAGAAAGAATGCCATTTGCGTTAGTAACCCATGCCTTAGTACCAGAAAAGGCAGCATTTAAATGTTGTCCATTAGGAGTACTAAGTGCCCAATCATCATTTCCTAAACTTTTATCATGAACCCAATGCTGAGCTTGTGTCTCAAAATCATTGAAATACGGAAAACCTTGAGTTGGTGTTTGTTCTATTTTAATAAAACCAATATTATTAGTCTCAAAAATCTCTTCAACCTGATTACCCGCATCTAAACTATATATGATATAATATTCGCCTGCTTGTTGTGTGGGCTTAGTAAATGTAAATTGTTCCCACTGCCCTGTTTCTGCTGTCACTTCTGTATAGGTCTGCTGTCCTAATAAGACATCGGAAGCATCCAGATTCTGATCGGTAGACCAATAAAAAGAGGTGGAAGAAACACCCGTATTTACTTTTCCACTATTAGTAAGATAATATTTTATTTCACCTGAAGCTAGCTGAGAAGAAGTAAATCTATTATTAAAATCAATTCTTTCTATTGTTAAATCAGCTTTTGCAGGGCCAATATATAAATCATCAAAAATAATTCCTTCTGGTTTTAAATAGTTGGTTTGGAATGTTATTCGGAATCGGATGTTTTCTAAGGAAGCCATTGTGGCTGGTATTGGAATATTTACAAATTCCCACTCGTCTGAAGTGTTTTCTGGAATAGTGTAAAAATCTTGCCAATAATCTCCGCATCCTGAAATATATTGCACTTTGTAGAAATTACCATAATACCCAACCGTACTATCATAATTGTCTTTAAACCAAAAACTTAAATACAATTGATCTGTTAAGGAACTTAAATTAAAAAAAGGTGACTCCACCCATTGCATAGTGCTCTCTGGTATATTTTCATTAGTTGTCCCACTTGTATGCCATGCATAATTACCAGAATGTGTTCCCTCTATATGATGTCTAAGTCCTTCTCCAAGCCCCCAAACCATAGGGGTTGTACTTGCTGGATGCTGTGCAGCTTTCCAGTTTTGTTGATTCGATTCAAAATCATCAGAAAAGGGAAGGCTATAAATTGGTTTTACTAGTAACGATGCATACGACACATTATCAAATTCATTATTCTCATTAACTGTATTATTAAAATCGTGCACATATAAAATATAATATTGTCCTGGAGTTAAAGAAGATGATATTGGAATAATCTTTTCCCAACTCGAAACAGTTTCCGCTATATCTGAAGTTTTTTCATCCAAATAGGTATCTCCTGCATCTAAAACAGTATCGGTAGATAAATAGTATTTTGTAGTTACATTAAAATAGGCCGCATACTGATTACTAAAATTGAGTGCACTAACAACTTTAATTTCTGCACAAAGCGGTGAAATCTCAATGTTAGTACCTTGAGTAGCCGAAATATTATAATATTCTGGAGTAATTGAAAAATCATCAATAACCCAACCGAAGCCATTGGTGTAAGAATTGGTTACAAAACGAAATCTAAATTTTACATTTGCATTACCTTGTAAAGAAGAAAGGTTAATTGCCGAAATAGTACTATAACCGGATGAAGAACGGTAAAAACCGACACTTGATTGCCAATCTTTTTTTAAAGTTGTGGCTGGATTGAATAATTGCCAGGTTACTCCATTATCAATAGAGTAATCTAAATAAAAACTAGAAGAATTTATATTGCTTGTATGTTTAAACGAAAGTACATAAGGAAGCGCTGCATTGGTTAAATCAAATGAAGGTGATTCCAGAACCCTAACAGAGCTAGTTGTTGGTGTACCCCGAAGTTTAGTCTCCCAAGCTAGATTATTAGGATTGCTTTCTAATGAAGCTAAACCATGTTCCCAATCATCAGTTCCAGAAATCGCATAATGATTCCAACCTGTCAACGTATTAACATCATTGAAATTATTTACATAAGGTAGTGTTTCTTGGGAATGGGAGGTAAAACTAATAAAGAATAAAAGGAGTAAGATTTTTTTCATTGTAATTTAAATAGACAGTTTATCAGATTGCAAATTTAATTATAATTAATTTGTTTGTAAAATATTACATACAAATATCTCAGATATATTTTTTTATTGAATTTTATTCGATTTTTAAGTCAGGGAATTCACATTTAAAAACTTTAAGTAACCACTGGAAAGACTCATCTTAGTAGGATAAATAGTAGTCGGTTTACATTAAAAAAATGACCACAAACTGCACGCAATTATAAAAATAATTTTTCAAAGAATGTTTTACAACTTTGAAATATCCAAGAAGAACAAATAAGAAAGTATTTTTTACAAAAAGTTCTCGATACATTTTTCATGAAATCGCTAGTCGCATTTTATAAACAGCACTCGAACAGACGGTTTGGATGGGGTTTTGTATTAATAGACGAGTTCTCGATACATTTTTGCTTTGTTGTTCTTCATAAAAACATTTGAACAGTAGGAGAGGAATTATAACCACCCCGTCCTTCGGACACCCCTCCAGCGGATGGGAATTGTTGCGGCACTAGCTAGTTGTTTTATTTTTCGTTAAGACTTTGCATATTAATACTACAAATAGGTACTTTTAATTCATGCAAAATTAAACGTCTATCGTTAAGAGTTTGATATTTACTTTCTCCATATTCTAAATAAACGTCAATTTTTGAATCGGAATTAATAATGTATTCATTGGTAAAAAAAATGCATTTTAGACCATATACATTAATCGTAATTTTATCATCGATTATTTTTTTAGAACAAACATTTAATACGCATAAGCCATTAAAATCACCATGAATAATTCCTATTCTTTCTCCATTAGACAGAACTTCTATCACGGAGCCAATAAGAATGTCGTTTGAATTTTTTTCGAGAGTTTGAAATTCAATTCGAATCATTTTGTTAGCAACTACTGTTTGCGCACTTAGCCAAAAAGTAGTTAGTATTAAAATGAATACAGCTATAAATTTGATGTTTCTCATAGTTAGGGAATACTTCCTGTATGATTGAGTGTTATGTTTTTAACAAATCTAAACTTTTGCTAGTGAATGAGTAACTGTTTTTTTAGAAGAAAGTTTTATGGGTTTTCATTAATAATCAATCATTAACAATCCAGCATCAACAATTAAGAAATTCTTCTCTTTCGTACCAACAACCACACCACAATAGGAGCACCAATAATAGAGGTAATGGCGTTAATAGGCAACGTAATGTCGTTACCAGGAAATTGCGCTACAATATCACAAAACAATAAAATAATAGCACCAAGCAAAGACGTACTCCAAAACAACACAAAATGATTACTCGTTTGGAAAACTAACTTAGCTATGTGAGGCACAGCCAAACCAATAAAAGCAATAGGGCCTACAAAAGCAGTGATGCTTCCTGCTAAAATACTGGTTGCGAAAAGTATAATATAGCGTGTTCTTTTAAAATTAACACCTAAACTATTGGCATATTTTTCACCCAATAATAAGGCATCTAGAGGTTTAATGACTAAAAAACTAAGGGCAATACCTATAAAAGTAATGATGGAAAGCAAAGTAACATCGCTCCAACTTAAATTGCCCAAACTCCCTAACGTCCAGAAGGTGTATTTCTGTAATTGTTCGGCAGTGGTAAAATAGGATAAAATAGAAACTACAGCATTGGTAATACTTCCAAACATTAAACCCACAATCAAGATCGACATAGTGTCTTTTAAACGTTGGGAAACAAACAGTACTGCAATTAAAACCATTGCACTTCCCAAACCAGAAGCTACCACTAATCCGTATGAAGATAAAAATATAGCGGCTAAGGCTGTTGGTAACACACTAGAACCTAATAGTACAACAGCAACACCCAAGCTTGCTCCCGAACTCAACCCTAATACATAAGGACCAGCCAACGGATTTCGAAATAGGGTTTGCATCAATAAACCACTAATAGACAATGCTATGCCTACTAAAATAGCGGTGATTGCTTTGGGTAACCTAAAATTGAGAATGATATATTCCCACGAACTTTTAGACACTTCATTGCCTGTTAAACAATTAACAACTTCTTTGAAAGGAATATTAATTGAGCCTAAGCTAATGTTTACAATAGTCAGAAAGGCTAGTATAAGCAATAGGAGTATCAGTAATATGGAAAACTTCTTCGTCACGCTAGTCTAACTTTTTCGCAAAGGTAAAGGTATAATTGGGTAAAACCTCAGGATGGAATATTTTTATAAAATCTTTCAAAACTAAATCAGGCCTACTTGGAGCTAGTTCATAATAAATAGTACCACCTGTTGCACCTTTTTGACTTTCAAGAGTATAAACTTGTTTGGATTGGTAGGCATCGAATTTTTTATAATGATGATTCTCTTTTGTGAGTTGTGCAAGCGATTCAATTGCTCCATTCGTAATCCAAATATCGGCATGCTGTGCTTTGTCAAAAACACTTTCAAAAGACAAGGGCTGACTTCCTGTTCCCGGAATGTCGTTCCACAAATAATTGGTTTTAGCATCTTTTAAAAATTGGGCTATCCAGCTGTTACCACGTGCTACAAACCATTGGTCTTTGTAAAGGGAACCATACATAACTGTTTGTTTTGGAGTAACCTCTTTTACCAAAGTTAAGGTTTCATTGTAATCGTTTTCAATTTGGTTGTAAATGCTATTCGCTTCTTTTTCCTTTCCTAATAACGCTCCATAAAATTTAATCCATTCTGCTTTTCCTAAAGGAGATTGCTCCATCCAATCGGCTTGAAACAACACATTTAATCCATTAGCAACTAATTTGTCCACCATTTTGTTGGTGTTGTCCACACCAAAAGTAACTATTGCTTCGGGTTGCATATCAAACAATAATTCAATGTTCAAGTTTTCATTTTGTCCTACATCTCTAAGTTGTCCTTTATTTATTAAAGCTCTAGTTTTTGGAGACGAAATATAATTGGTATGCGGAAAACCAATCAGTTTAGTTTCGCTATCGAGCATTTCTAAAAAAGGAATAATGGTGGTTGAGGTGACTACCAAGTTTTTTAGGGGTACAGTAATAGCAGTATATTTTTGTAAACTATCGGGCAGTTTTGCGGTTGCTTTTTTTAATACATAGGTATATCCAGCTGTTGCGTCTGGCCAAGGTGTTTTTACTTTTACAATGGAGTAATCTTCATATTTAAAAATATCCAAACCAGTAGCATGTTTGATACTGTTTTCTGCGGTACTAATTTTTGTAGGAGTAACTTCGGTTTTTTTCTTACAGCTAATAAAAAGGAAACTAGCTAAGAATAGTATTTTGAAAGTAGATTGCATCTCTTGAAATTCTGTTTCGGCAAATGTAAGAAAAAATATAAGTAGGTGTTTTTATAAATATGATTTTGATGTTCAGCGTCGGTTCGAGTGTTTTTAGAAAAAGCGAACAGTAATTTTATAAAAAATGTATCGAATACTTGTAAATTTAAATCAAAAACTATGTTATACGTTCCGATAGCTTTCGGAACACTTGAAGTGAAGTAGTTTGTGCATAAGAAGTTTTATGAATATAGAATCAGCGTTTGTCTGCTAAATTTGCGTGTTTTATTTTTTTAATTTCACGTAGATTTCACAGATTAAAGCAGATTAGTGTCAAATCTTAACTTTGTCAAATAAGAATTAAAATACCACAAACTAAGTTTTCCTTAAAAGCTTAAAATAGTATCTTTACGCAATGAATTCGGTTAGAGAAAAAACATGTAGCATTTGTCAAAATACTTTTGGTTGCGGTAATCCATCAGAAACGGTTCGTTGTTGGTGTAATGATTTGCCACCTATTTTTAATTTGGATAACATAACAGATTGTTTGTGTCCCAAATGTTTGAAACATGCAACGATTAAAAAAATAGACGATTATGTGAATACCATTACACCAGAAAATAGTTGTAGCAATATAGCTAAGGATTTGCCTAAAACGACACAGCTCGTGGAAGATATCGATTACTATTTAGAAAACGGAAATTATGTATTTACCAAATGGTTTCATTTAAAAAGAGGAAGCTGTTGCGGGAATAAGTGTAGACATTGTCCGTATAATTAGTGGTTAATTATTAATTATAGAATTGTGTTGATGGTTCTTCGTGTTTAATTATAAATAATGATGATAAAGAAAAACCAAATCAGCAACGTATTTTTATAAGTAGCGATAAACATTATAATAGTATCAAAATGACCAATAGCTGAATAAAATGTTTTAAAACAACCTAAATTATCAAAATCACAAATCAATCATTAACAATTAATTCAATGCTTTATTTAATAACAGGAGGAGAACGTTCAGGGAAAAGCGGTTACGGACAAGACTTGGCAATGTCATTATCAAAAAAACCAATGTATGTTGCAACGGCTAGAAACTGGGATGGTGATTTTCAAAAAAGAATTGATAGACACCAAAGTGACAGAGACGAAAACTGGGTTAATATCGAAAAAGAGAAACACCTTAGCGAAATTGATTTCTCTGGAAAAGTAGCGATGATAGATTGCGTAACACTTTGGTTAACCAACTTTTTCGTAGATACTAAAAACGATGTAGAATTGTGTTTAGAACAAGCCAAAAAAGAAATCGAATTAGTTTTGCAACAAGAAGATGTTACCATTATAATTATCACTAACGAAATTGGAATGGGTGTTCATGCGGCAACACACGTTGGTAGAAAATTCACCGAATTACAAGGTTGGATGAACCAATATTTAGCTAAAAAAGCCGATAAAGTAGTACTAATGGTTTCGGGAATTCCTGTGCCAATAAAATAAATAAAATGAAAGTTTTAAGTTCATGGAGTGGAGGCAAAGACAGTTGTTTTGCTTTAATGAAAAGTGTAGCAGAAGGATTCCAACCAACAGTACTGTTAAACATGATGAATGAAAACGGAAAAGTATCACGTTCGCATGGTATTCCGTTGGCTATTTTAGAACAACAAGCGGCTCAAATGGGAGTTACTTTAGTAGCTGTTCCTGCCTCTTGGTCGCAATATGAAGAAAATTATATTGCAACGTTGCATAAAATTAAAGAAGAACATCAAATAGAAGGAGTAGTTTTTGGAGATATTGATTTAGAACCACATCGAGAATGGGAAGAAAAAGTATGCAAAGCTGCAAATCTAAAAGCTTTTTTACCTTTGTGGCAACAAAACAGAATCGATTTAGTAAATCAAATGCTAGAGCAAGGTATAGAAACAATGATTGTTTCTTGTAATTTAGAAATGGGCGAAAGTTATTTAGGAAAGTTATTAACCAAAGAACTGGCATTTGAACTAGAGCAAAAAGGAATCGATCCATGTGGAGAAAATGGAGAATTTCACACTTTAGTGCTAAATTGTCCGTTGTTTCAAAACCGAATACAATTGCCTAATTTTGAAGTGAAAACCTATGAGAATTACTGTTTTGTAGTTTGGGAGGAAAATTAAATGAAAGATTTATACGAAATAATAGCCTCAAGAAGAGATACGCGTCATTTTACTACTGATAAAGTGCCAGATGAAGTGCTTGAAAAAGCCATAGCAGCAGGACACGATGCTCCTTCTGTGGGTTTAACCGATGCTACCCGTTATTATATTATAGAATCGGATACTATTAAAAAGAAAATAAAGGAATTATTTTTGGCTTATCATGAAAAAGCGGCGAATGCAACCGATGATGAAGCGCAAAAAGAATCCTATTTGAAATTAAAATTAGAAGCGATTGAAGAAGCACCCATCGGAATGGTGATTGCCTATGATCGCTCTGTTTTAGATTCATTTACTATTGGAACTGTGGGTAGTAACGAAGCTATAAAGTTCAGTGCAGTTTGTGCAGCTCAAAATATTTGGTTGTCTTTAACCGAACAAGGCTATTCTATGGGTTGGGTTTCAATTCTAAATTACTATGATTTTAAAACCATCCTAAATATTCCAGAATACATTGAACCTTTAGGTTATTTTTGTATTGGAAAACCAGCAACTGATTACGGCAACCAACCCATGTTGCAACAATTGCAATGGAAAGAGAAGATG
Source organism: Flavobacterium sp. KY-23415 (assembly GCF_055384985.1). NCBI lineage: Bacteria > Pseudomonadati > Bacteroidota > Flavobacteriia > Flavobacteriales > Flavobacteriaceae > Flavobacterium > Flavobacterium sp. KY-23415. The sequence goes on from NZ_AP044001.1 coordinate 2,822,241, forward strand.
GCTGAGGCCAATGTGATTAAGGTAGAAGAAATGAGCGAAGTTGATACTAAAAAGACACCTTTAGCAACTAGTAAAAATAATTCATCTGAAGATTTAACGAAGCAATTACACCATAAAATTGACCAAAAAACCAAACCTGAAGGAGCTTTAGGACTTTTAGAAAAATTGGCCTTACAAATAGGATTGGTTTTTAAAACGGAAACACCGGAAATTAGAACCCCACATATTGTTGTCTTCGCTGCCGATCATGGTATTGCCAATCATGGAGTAAGTGCCTATCCACAAGAAGTAACTAGACAAATGGTGACTAACTTTCTAGAAGGTGGTGCAGCCATTAACGTATTTTGCAAACAAAACAACATTGCTTTAGCTATTGTGGATGCTGGAGTGAATTATGATTTTCCAACGAATACAAATCTGATTAACAAAAAAGTAGCCAAAGGCACGCAATCTTTTTTACAAACAGCAGCTATGAGTCACACCGAAATGGAGTTGTGTTTTACAAACGGAGCGGCTATTGTAAATGAAATTTATCAAAATGGTTCTAATTGTATTGGTTTTGGTGAAATGGGGATTGGGAATACATCAACAGCTTCGGTTTTACTATCGGTTTTAACTCCTTTTACTATTGAAGAATGTGTAGGAAAAGGAACAGGTGTTGCTAATGAAAAATTGGAAAACAAAATAAAAATCCTTTCAAAAGCGATTCAAAATTACACAGGTTCAAATGATTTTGAAGAACTTGTTGCTTATTTCGGAGGATTTGAAATTTTGCAAATGGCAGGAGGAATGTTGCAAGCTTATCAAAACAATATGCTCATTTTAGTAGATGGTTTTATTTCGAGCGTGGCATTTTTAATAGCTTACAAGAAGAATCCAGCAATAAAAGCAAATGCCATATTTTGTCATTGTTCTGAAGAAAAAGCACATAAAGCTTTATTGAATTATTTAGAAGTAAAACCTGTTTTGCATCTAAACATGCGGCTAGGAGAGGGCAGTGGTTGTGCGGTTGCATTTCCAGTTATTCAATCGGCAATAATTTTTTTAAATGAAATGGCTAGTTTTGAAAGCGCTGGAGTGAGTAGTAAATAACATAAAATTAAAATGAAGTATCTTTTTTTTTGCATTTTTATAGTTTTATCATGGAGTTGTAAAGGGTTAAGGACGACTACTCGTTGGGATTTAATTTATAAAGGACCTATTTCAAGTAATCAAAATCCAGAACTTGTTAGTAATGAAAATAGACAATGGAAAGATAGTTTGAATTTTATTGTAGTAAGAGGGAAGTATATTTCTGGTTCAAGACATGTAGAAATTATAGAAGATAAATGGACTAAACTTTATAATTGGAAACTATTTTATCCCAACGGTAAGCTAAAAGAAAAGGGACTGATAACAAAGGATAATAGATTTTGTGTTGGTAAATGGGAGTATTATGGAGATAGTGGTAGGATGGATAGTATTGTTGATTTTGATAAAAAAATAAAAGTTTCCTATTTTAGAGCAATTGAGATAGCTAATAAAAAGGGTTATGAATTGCCAGAAATGGAAGTTGATTTAGAAAAAATAGGAGATATAACATATTGGCAAATTAGAAAATGGAATATGAAAAACGGAAGTGGAAAATCAGTTACATTACTAATTGATTCTAGAACTGGAAAATCTAAGAAAGCTGATTATGAAGAAAAAAGATATTATTAAAATGAAAAAAGAAATCGATATATTCTTTACGGCAATGATGTTCTATACTAGAATTCCTTGCCCTAAAAATATCACACATGATCCTGATTATTTAAACAAAGCCACACGTTATTTTCCTTTAATAGGCTGGATAGTGGGATTAATTTCTGGACTAGTTTTTATAGCTGTTTCTCAAATTTTGCCTGTAACTATTGCTGTTTTGTTAAGTATGATAGCGAGTATTTTAACCACAGGAGCTTTTCACGAAGATGGATTTGCCGATGTTTGTGATGGTTTTGGTGGTGGCTGGACCAAAGAAAAGATCTTAAAAATAATGAAAGATAGTGCTATTGGTGCTTATGGTGCCATTGGAATCTTACTTTTATTAGTGCTGAAATTTACGATTTTGGTTGAGGTTATGGCAACGCAATCCAATCCTGTTGCAATCATTTTGATTTTTATAACCGCACATGCTATAAGTCGTTGGGCAGCAGCAACGATTATTTTTACGCACAATTATGTTCGTGAAGACGAATTGAGTAAAAGTAAACCCATTGCTAAAAGTTATTCTTGGAAAGAAATTCTTGGTACTACTTTTTTCGGAATTGTGCCTTTATTGTATTTCGTTTACTATAATTATAAAATTACTTTGGTGCTTGTACCTGTTTTTGTATTTCGATGGTATTTAGCTCGTTATTTTAAAAGATGGATTGGTGGTTATACAGGAGATTGCTTGGGAGCTACCCAACAAGTGTGTGAAGTAGTATTTTATATTTCAATTTTAGCCTTATGGAAGTTTATTTAATTCGACATACAGAAACTGTTAGCGAAAAAGGCATTTGCTACGGTCAAGCCGATGTGGCACTTTTAACACCTTTTGAAGAACAATTTCAAAGTATAAAAAAAAAGCTAGGAAATGAAAAAATGGTTTTCTATTCTAGTCCTTTGCAAAGATGTTTGCAATTAGCGGAATATCTAACAAATGATGTAATCGCAATAGATAAACGTTTAATGGAAATGCATTTCGGAAATTGGGAATTAAAACCTTGGAACGACATTCCAAATGAAGAACTCAATCCATGGATGGAAGATTTTGTTTCGGTCAAAGTTCCCAATGGAGAATCTTTTGAGGTATTGTATGAAAGAGTCCTTTCTTTTATTGATGACTTAAAAAAGCAACAACATGAAAAAGCTATTATTGTAACCCATGCGGGTGTTATAAGAAGCTTTTTATGCTACCAACAAGACTTAGCTTTAAAAGACGCTTTTCAAAATAAAGTTACCTTTGGACAAATTATTAAAATAACACTTTAAACTATGAATACCAACTCTACAGAATTTATGTATGCTCTCTATACCGTAATTGCTTTTCACGTGATTATTGGTATTGTTATTTTGGTACGTAAAACGAGAAAAAGAAAATAGATACGTCTTTTTCGATTATTTTACTGTTAAACTTCTACTCGTTTTAATTTTTGTTTAGGAATTATTTAAAAAACACCTACATTTGCACTCGAATTTTGGTTGCTGTTTTGGAATCAATCCAAACCGCATTAAAAGGGAATTAGGTGCAATACCTAAGCTGTACCCGCAACTGTAAGCTAATTAGCTTGTTATTATCTACATACCACTGTTATGAATTCAGATTTTAAGAATTCAGAATTTAGATTTTTCTAATTTCTACCTTCTAATTTCTGCTTTTAAAATGGGAAGGTGAATAACAAGACGCAAGCCAGGAGACCTGCCAGTTTCATTGAGTAACAAACTTTCGGGAAAAAAAGTTTGAGTATGGGTAAATTCTATGCTTTTCTCCCAATTTATTAAAACTATTATTAACTAAAATGAACATTAAGTTTATTAAATGGAGTGCGTGTGCAGCATTCTTAACGAGTATTTCTTATGCACAAGAAATTGATACCTTAAAAGTAAATCAATTGAATGAAGTTGTTGTTTCTGATACTAAATTCGAACAAAAGAAAGAGAAATCAGGAAAAATTATTGATGTAATTTCTGCCAAGGATCTTGAAGCTAGAAAAGGTCAAACGATTGCTCAAGTATTAAATCAAGTAGCGGGTTTAGAGGTTAACGGAAGTAATAGTGGTTATGGAAAAAATTTAGAATATTACATTAGAGGAGGAAGAAGTCGTCAGGTATTGATTATTATTGATGGTAATCCTGTAAATGATGCAACAAGTATTGCTTCTACTTATGATTTACGTTTGTTACCTGTTGAGCAAATTGAAAAAGTGGAAATTCTAAAAGGTTCTTCAAGTGTGTTGTATGGTTCTGGAGCAGCTACTGGTGTAATTAGTATTACGACTAAGAAATCTAAAAAAGATAAGTTGTCAGGAAATGCCTATTTTAATGTGGGTACACAAAATACAACTGAAAAAACTAATTTAAACGGTCAAGAGTTTAATCAAGGTTTTGGTGTTAATGGTAATATTGGGAAGTTTAATTTTAATACTACATTAAATAGTACAGAAGTAGATGGTATTAGTGAAGCTAAGGGTGAGAATTTTGAACGAGATCATTTTTCAAGAATTAATTTAAATCAACAATTAGGATATAAGTATTCTGAAAAATTAAATTTAGATGCTTTTGTAAACTATGATAAGTTTATTTCAGATAACGACCTAGGTGCTTTTCAAGATTCTGATGTTAATCAATATAGAGCAGAACAAGTAAGAGTTGGTTTTAGACCTAATTATAAATACAATAAAGGCGAAGTCTATTTGAATGTTGCTTTTGCTAATTTAGAGCGCGATTATGATTCCTATAATTCATGGGCAATGACAATAGATGAAACATATTATAAATCAAGAACTCTTAATGCAGATTTAGTGAATAAACTTGATTTATTCAAAGGTTTTCATTTGATTACAGGTATTCAGTCTCAATTTATGGATATGTTTCAAACAGGTGTGTGGGGAGAAGTAAGCAATAAAACAACAAAGTTTAGTGTTGTAGATCCATATGTTACTGCGGTATATAATAGCGATTTTGGATTAAACGTAAATGCAGGTGCACGTTTAAATATTCATAGTGAGTATGGTAATAATTTGGTTTATAATGTGAATCCTTCATTCTATTTAGAAAAGTTTAAGCTTAGAGTTTTGTCATCATTTAGTACGGCATATATTACCCCAACATTATACCAACTTTATTCTGTTTATGGAAATTTAGAATTAAAGCCAGAAGAAAACGCAACAGCAGAATTTGGTTTTGAAAAAAGTTTCTTGAATAATAAAATAGTTATTAACGCAGTGGGTTTTTATAGAGTTGAAAAAAATAAAATGAATTTTATTTCTTTATCTGCAGCTCCTTGGGGTCAATATCAAAATGTAGAGGATAATATTAATGCAAAAGGTATTGAAACCAACATCACTTATTCTCCAATTGAGAAAATTAAAGTAACTGCAAATTATACATTTACAGAAGTTGAAAATGATAATAAATTATTACAGTTAATACCAAAGCATAAAATCAATGCAGGTGTAGATGTGGCTATAACTAATGCATTGAATTGGTCAGCACAATATCAATATACAAATCAAAGGATAGATTTGTTTTATAATCCTGTTATTGGAGGAACAGATAGTGTTGATTTAAGTTCATTCCAAACAATTAATTCAAACCTTTCTTACAAATTGAATGCTAGAACTTCATTTTTTGTTAGTGTTGCCAATTTATTCGATACTGATTTTGTTGAAAAATTGGGTTATTCAACAAGAGGAAGAAACTTTAAAATTGGTATGAATCTTCAATTTTAATAAAGGCAATAAACATTACAAACAAATATTAAGCATTCGCTTTAAACAACAAATAAATGAACAAAGAAAACGCTCCTTTTTGGAGCGTTTTCAGTTTATAAATGTTTAGAGACTATTTGGGAATATTCTCCAAATACATTTCACTACCAAAAGGGTTTATTGATTTTACATCTTCAAAATGCCTGAAATTTTGTCCTGGTTGTTTAGCGGAAAAACGGCCATTAGAATCAACATAATTTAAGGCTGTATTAAGTAATGGGTCGCTGGTTTCACCTAAAACACCAAGATTGTTTAAGTCTTCTAATTGTGGGATATTTGGTTGTAACCCGTTAGTGTAGTCGCTAAAATTATTTTTATTAGCGATTTTTAATACAATGGGTTGCATGGCATAATTATGATTTGGGTTCACGTTTTGTTTTCTAAAATTAGGTGAATCATAAAGCGTAATAGAACCAACATTTTTTCCTGTTGTAGCATCACCAATTTGGGTGACGTTTATATAAGGAGTCAGCCCATTAATGACCAATTCACTTGCAGAAGCCGTTTTTTTAGAGGTTAATACATAGAGTTTGCTTAGGTTAAGGCTTTGAATATTAGCTCCATTTCCTAAAGTTGTTGTGAATCGGTTTAATAAATCTTCGGAATTGCTACCGTAGATAGATTCTATTTTGTAATTCCATTTTTGCTTTCCAAAAATTTGATTGTTAAATTGTCCTGTAATCATGCTTGCAAGACGAGTTGCAGTAGCTACAGAACCACCAGAATTATAACGTAAATCTAAAATTAAATGTGTAATGCCTTCAGATGCAAAATAAATGAAAGCATCGTTCAATTCAGATTCATATTGAGAATAAAATCCGTTATACATTAAATAACCAATTTTTTTGCTACCAATTGTGAAGGTTTTTTTTAAGTGAACAGGGTTTTCTGTAAAAGTGGTTTTTGTTAAAGAAACAGAATTACCGTTTGGCGTAATGTTTCCACCATCATAATCTGCTAAATTTAATGTGTAGTTTTCATTTGCTAAAAGTGATTTATAATTGCTTACTGTTAACGGGGTATTGTTTATGGCATAGAAAAAATCACCTCTATTGATGTTTTTCGAGGCAGCATCAGAACCTGGAAGAATATAACGAACCCAGCCGAAGAGTTCTGTAGTGCTTCCATTTTTATAGCGAAGCTCAAAATCCACACCATTATTTTTTTGAGTTCCAGATAATGCTTGTTCCAAGGCATTATAATCGGAATAAATAACACTAAATCGGTCAACTTGCCTATCTATTATTAAATGTTCAAATAAATCCTCTGGTGGAGAATAGGAATTTAAAAATATTTCGTAGTCATTGTTGTTATTGAATCTGTCGTCTGCTAAATCGGGAGAATCTTGAAGCCAATAATAGTATTGATTTAATCCTTTCCAAATGAAATCATTTACACTGGTTCGTTGCGGATTATCATCAAAATCATCACTACAGCCAATAGCGAAAAGCGTTAGCAGGAATAAACTTGATAAAACATAAATTTTCTTTTTCATAATTATAAGCGATCTTTTTTTAGTTGTTTTATATATTCAATGTTTGTTGGTATTCAGTTATTTAAGATGGTTTTTGAAAGCCAATAAGATAATGGTTGGAATATATAAAATAAAAATAGGCTTATTTTTTAATGTAACAAAATTAATTTACATTCGTCTAGATAATAAACCAACTAATTAAAATGAAACAACAGGAGTTTATAAGAATGATTTCTCCTTTTAAAGATAAAATTTTTAGAGTTGCAAAGCGATTATTGACAAGTGTTGAGGAAGCAGAAGATGCAACTCAAGAAGTTTTGGTCCGGTTGTGGAATAAAAATGATAATCTTTTAAGGTATAATAGTGTAGAGGCATTGGCAATGACAATAACGAAAAATTATTGTTTGGATCAATTGAAATCAAAAAGGGCATCAAATTTGCAATTAGTGCATAGTAATTATGGCGATAGTGCGGCAGGAGTAGATAAGCAAATAGAAGATAAAGACAGTTGGAATTGGGTAGAAAAAATAATAAATGATTTACCCGAACAACAAAAAATTATTGTTCAAATGCGAGAAGTAGAAGAATATGAATTTAGCGAAATTGCCGCAATATTAGATATGAATGAAACAGCAGTTAGAGTAGCGTTGTCAAGAGCAAGAAAAGTAATAAGAGAAAAATTGTTAGAAAAACACAGTTATGGAATTAAAGTCAATTGAAATATTAATCGATAAATACTTAGAAGGGAATTCTAGTATTGCCGAAGAAAAAAAGTTAAAAGCTTATTTTTCTTCAAATGAAGTAGCGGAACATTTGGTTCAGTACAAACCATTGTTTGGTTATTTTGAAAAACAAAAAGAGCAACAGTTTACAAAAGCCTTACCATTGCAACCTAGAAAACAAATAAATGTAAAATGGATAAGTGTTGCTGCTGCGGTTGTAGTTCTTTTTGGAACCATGTATTTTTATATAGATGCAAATCAGTCGGAAGATTTAGGGACCTATTCCGATCCTGAAGAAGCCTATGTGGAAACACAAAAAGCACTCGAAATGCTTTCTAAAGAAGTTAATCAAGGAGTAGAGAGTGTTGCGATTTTAAATGAGTATGAAAAAACAAAAAAAACAATTTTTAAATAATTAAGAAAATGAAAAAAATAATAGTAAGTATAGTATTTGTAATGATTGCCTCTTTAGGTTTCTCACAATCGGTTTTTGATAAATATGAAGACAGTGAAGTAGTGAAAACTATCATTGTTAATAAAAAGATGTTTGAGCTAATGGGTAAAATAGATGTTGACGCTAAGGGAAGCGAAAAACAATTTATTGATTTAGTTAAGAAATTAGATAATTTAAAAGTTTTTATTACAGATAATGTGAAAGTAGCAGGCGATATGAAAAATACCGTAAGTAGCTACTTAAAGTCAAATCCGTTAGAAGAGCTAATGCGTATTAACGATGGAGGAAAGAAAGTGACTATCTATGTTAAATCGGGAGCATCTGCAAATGTTGTAAAAGAGCTATTAATGTATATTGAGTCGCCATCTGATAAAGAAAATCAAGCTATTGTTTTGTCTTTAACAGGGAATTTTAATCTCGATGAAATATCGGCTTTAACAGAAAAAATGAGTTTGCCAGGAGGAAATGAATTGAAAAAAGCTTCAAAAAAATAAACATAATGAAAAAAATAGTAATTATAATTTTAGCCACTTTGGCTATAAGTTGCAATAATGAACCAAGTTTGCAAAAGTATTTTGTAGAAAATTCTGAATCATCAAATTTTATAACGTTAGATGTTACATCTTCTATCATTAATACTGAAAAAATGACGTTGACACAATCTGATAAAGACGCGTTGAAGGCATTCGAAAAAATGAATATATTAGCCTTTAAGAAAGACTCTTTAAATGATGAAGCTTATTCAATTGAGCAGAAAAAAGTAAAATCAATATTAAAAGAGAAAACTTATCAGGAATTAATGAGAATGGGGTCAGGTAATGAAGGTGGTGCCTTGTATTATGTAGGAGAAGATGATAATATTGATGAATTTGTACTGTTTGCTAATAAAAAAGAAAATGGTTTTGCTGTAGTGCGAATTTTAGGGGATAATATGAATCCTAGTCAAATAATGAAATTAATCAATCTAATTAGTAGATCCGATTTAAACTTGAAAGAATTAGAACCGTTAAGAAAAATGATTCAATAGCGTTTGAATTTATCTAATATTTCTAAAATGTAAATTTAGATTATGAAACAGAAAAGTCCCGGAATAAGGGACTTTTTTTGGATTATAGTGACCTGGCTGGGGCTCGAACCCAGGACCCCATCATTAAAAGTGATGTGCTCTACCAACTGAGCTACCAAGTCGTTTAATTTTATCAAGATGTTGTAGTGACCTGGCTGGGGCTCGAACCCAGGACCCCATCATTAAAAGTGATGTGCTCTACCAACTGAGCTACCAAGTCGTTTAATTTTATCAAGATGTTGTAGTGACCTGGCTGGGGCTCGAACCCAGGACCCCATCATTAAAAGTGATGTGCTCTACCAACTGAGCTACCAAGTCTGCTTTTTATATTTATTATTCTGTGACCAAAATGGGATTCGAACCCATACGTCTTGCGACACCACCCCCTCAAGATGGCGAGTCTACCAATTCCTCCACATGGCCTTAAATAAAAAAAGTTAAGCTGTGGCTTAACTTTTATAGTGACCTGGCTGGGGCTCGAACCCAGGACCCCATCATTAAAAGTGATGTGCTCTACCAACTGAGCTACCAAGTCAATGCTTGAAGGAAAAAAACTGTTTTTTTTGTGACCTGGCTGGGGCTCGAACCCAGGACCCCATCATTAAAAGTGATGTGCTCTACCAACTGAGCTACCAAGTCATTTATTTCCTTCAATGCGGGTGCAAATATACGGGGTAAAATTTAGAATCCAAGGGATTTTTTATATAAATTTACACTTTTTTAAAAAATATTTTTTAACTGCTTAGTTTTTAAGTAATTATTTTAAGTATGAAAATAGTTCTAGTTGGATACATGGGGTCGGGAAAATCGACTATAGGAAAGGAAGTTGCTAAAATTGTAGGAATTCCCTTTTATGATTTAGATAAAATAATAGAAGACACTGAAAAAAGTTCTATTAAAAATATATTTTCGTCAAAAGGAGAAATCTATTTTAGGAAGATTGAAAGTGAAATTTTTAAGACCTTTATGGAAAATAATGACGATTTTATATTGGCTTTAGGAGGAGGAACTCCTTGTTATGCAAATAACGAGCAAATTTTGAAATTAGAGGGTGTTTCTTCGTTTTACCTAAAAGGGTCTATTGACACGCTTTCTAATAGGTTAGAAAACGAAAAAAGCAATAGACCCTTATTAGCTGATCTTTCTAAAGAAGAATTAGATGATTATATTAGGAAACATTTATTTGATAGAGGGTATTATTATCTGCAATCAAAAAATACTATTTCCATAGATGATAAATCGGTAGAGGAAATTAGTAAAGAAATAGTGTCGTTTCTTTAACTTAAATAAACATAGCTGTTGTTATCTTCAAAAACGACTTGAATGTGTTCTTGTAAAGAGGTGGAAAGGGATAATCCTTTAAAATCTGCCTTTACAGGATATTTTTTGTGATTTCTATCTACTAATACTGCTGTTTTAAATTTTCTTAGAGGAACTTCTAAAAAATGTTTTACACCATATATTAAAGTAGTTCCAGAATTCAAGACATCATCAACAAGGATTAAGCCTTTGTTTGCATATGCTTCGCTAGGGATAGAAGTTGTGATTTTCTCTTGAGGATTTTGTTTGTTGATGTTTACTTCGCAAAGTGTAATATTCAGATCTGAAATTTTTTTTAATTCTTCACATATTTTTTCTGCCAAAATATAACCGCTTTTTGAAACACCTGCAATTATGATTTCTTTTTCATCAACAAAAGTTTCATAGATTTGAAAACTGATGCGTTTGATTTTGTGTTGAATTTCTTGATGGTTTAAAATAATATTTTGCATAGGGTTGTGTTATTTTTTTTCAAATATAAAGAACAGTTCTTTTTCTGAACGGGGTTTTATTGAATTATATGATTTTTCTAATGTTTTTATTTTAAAAAAGGGTGAAAATAAAGTTTTATATTCTGTTTTGTCTCCTCCAAATGGTGGACCATCTTTTGTTAAGGGAAAATTAAATAATAGTCCTGCTATTTTTCCTTTAGGGTGTAGTAAATGATGTGTTTTTTGTGCATATTTCTCTCTTAAAAACGGATCTAATGCACAGAAAAAAGTTTGCTCAAGAATAAGGTCAAAAGTCATTTCTAATTCAAAAAAATCACCTTCAATAAGTTGTTCTTTTAAATTAGGTTTTCTTTTTTTGATGTTCTCTATTGGATGTTTTGCTATGTCAATAACAAAAGTGTTTAAAAAACCTTTGCTTATTAAATAATCAAATTCATAGCAGTTGCCAGCTCCAGGTATTAGAATTTTAATTTCTTTGTCCTCAATTTGATCAATATATTCTTTTAATGGTGTTGTAATTGAGCCAACGTCCCAAGCAGTTTCATTGTTGTCATATCTTTTTTCCCAATACTCTTTATTCATTTTCATCTGAAAAATCTATATCTGTGGTGTATTCATCAATGTCTCTTCTGTCTTTTTTTGTAGGTCTTCCTTCTCCTTTAGCTCTGTAGTATTCTTTACTAAGTTTTAAGAGCTCTAAATGCGCAAATGCTTCATTTGGGGTAGTGTCTTTTCGATAAATATCAACAAGTTTTGCTCCAACACGACTTTGTGGAATGTCTAAAACCGTCATTTGATAGTTAATCTGGTCTTTTCTTAGTACAATTTTATCGGTTGCAAATACTTCTCTAGACGGTTTGGCTACTTGTCCATTTACAGTTACATGTCCTTTTTTTATTGATTCAGAGGCAATATTTCGAGTTTTGAAATATCGAACGCACCATAAAAATTTATCTACTCTCATTTTTAATCAAAAATCAATGTTAATTTTTATACAAAAATAAAGTAAAATTGTATCTTGCAGCACAAAATTTATGAAAATGAAGAATATTTTTAAGATTAGTTTTTTTTTAACGTTTATTATTTTAGTCACATCCTGCAACAAAGATAACAACAGTATTCCTCCAGTTGAATTGAGAGATAGACAGGTTGTTTATGATGAAAATATAATTGATATAAAGGCATATTTGCAGTCTAATTATCTTTCGTTAGATGCAGATTTGAATGCTACAATTCTTCCAATTGATGCTGGGCAAACATCTATCTGGGATCAATATAAAGATAATGATCCGAATGGGGAGTTTCAAGGAGAAGTTCCTTTTATGATTGTTAAAAACGATGCTAGAACTACAAATTTTGTTAATGGAAGATTTGCTGACGATGTAAATTATAAATTATATTATATCATTTTGAATGATGGTGGAGGAGAATATCCTAAGAGTGTAGATTCTACTTTTGTTGGTTATAAAGGATGGAATCTTCAAAATGAAAGTTTTGATCAAAATAATCAAGGAACTTGGTTTACATTTCCACAAGTAGGTCAGTTTGATCCAGTGGCTATTTCAGGATTTAGACAAGTTTTATCAAAAATAAAAACGAGTTCATCTGCTACTCCTACTGTAAATCCTGATGGGACATTGTCTTGGCCAGACCATGGGAATGTATTGGTATTTATTCCTTCTGGATTGGCTTATTTTAGTGTTCCGAGGACAAATATAGAGGCTTATAAGCCAATTGTTTTTCAATCAAGATTATATGCTTTGAAAAAAAATGATCACGATAAGGATAGAGTACCAACTCAATATGAGGATATAGATAATGATGGTGATTTCTTTAATGATGATACAGATGGAGATAATATACCAAATTTTCTAGATATTGATGATGATGGAGATGGTTTTACAACTAAAACAGAAATTAAGAAACCTGAAGGAGAGGCAGGTTTGTCTTTGTATTATCCTTTTAATCCAATTGTAGATAATCCTTTAACACCTGAAGATGAAACTGAATTAAAAGGAATTCCAAGAAAATTTACAGGGCCAAATAATTCGTCAAATTTGCCAACACCTTTACCTTCTGATTATACGGAAGTAGGTCGATTAAGAAGGCATTTAGATCCAACATGCAAACCACCTTATCAATAATAGAAAAGATAGCATAAAAAAAACCAGTTTTCAAAACTGGTTTTTTTTATGCTTAAAATATATTTGCTGTTATTTTCTTTTGATAACCTTTTCTGCGGCATTAATTATTGCGTCTGCATTTAGACCGTATTTTTCCATTAATTGAGCAGGTGTTCCACTTTCTCCAAAGCTATCATTAACAGCTACAAATTCCTGTGGTACTGGGTTATTTGTGACTAAGGTTCTAGAAACGCTTTCTCCTAACCCTCCTAAGATATTGTGTTCTTCTGCAGTAACAATGCAACCTGTTTTTGAAACCGATTTTAAAATAGCTTCTTCATCAAGGGGTTTTATAGTGTGGATGTTTATTACTTCAGCAGAAATTCCTTTTTCTTCAAGTTTTTCAGCAGCAATCAATGCTTCCCAAACTAAATGTCCTGTTGCAACAATCGTTACATCTGTTCCTTCGTTTAGCATTATTGCTTTACCAATAATAAATTCTCCATTTTCTGGAGTGAAATTAGCAACGCTCGGTCTTCCAAAACGTAAATAAACTGGGCCATGGTGTTCAGCAATTGCAATAGTAGCAGCTTTTGTCTGGTTGTAGTCGCAAGGGTTTATTACAACCATTCCTGGTAGCATTTTCATTAGACCAATATCTTCTAAAATTTGGTGTGTTGCTCCATCTTCTCCTAAAGTTAATCCAGCATGAGAAGCACAGATTTTTACATTTTTGTCTGAGTATGCAATAGATTGACGTATTTGGTCATAAACTCTACCAGTTGAGAAATTTGCAAATGTACCTGTAAATGGTATTTTTCCACCAATTGTCATACCAGCAGCAATCCCCATCATGTTAGCTTCAGCAATTCCTACTTGAAAAAAGCGCTCAGGATGATTCGCTTTGAAATCGTCCATTTTTAGCGAACCAATTAAATCTGCGCAAAGTGCAACAACATTTTCATTTTTTTGACCAAGTTCAGTAAGTCCAGCTCCAAATCCTGAACGAGTATCTTTATTTCCTGTATTTGTATATTTTTTCATTTTTAATTTCAGTTGAAGAATTAATAATCCCCTAAGGTTTCTGGGTTTTGAGCTAAAGCATTAGCTAATTGGTCATCATTTGGTGCTTTACCATGCCAAGCATGCGTGTGCATCATAAAATCTACACCATTTCCCATTTCTGTATAAAGTAAAACACAAACTGGTTTTCCTTTTCCGGTTTTTGCTTTAGCTTCTGTCATTCCAGAAATAATTGCATCAATAGAATTTCCTTCTTTAATTTCTAAAACATCCCAACCAAAAGCTTCAAATTTTGCTTTAAGGCTTCCCATTGCTAAAACTTCATCTGTAGTTCCATCAATTTGTTTTCCATTAACGTCAATAGTAGCAATTAAATTGTCAACTTTTTTAGCAGAAGCATACATGATTGCTTCCCAGTTTTGTCCTTCTTGAAGTTCTCCATCTCCATGAAGGGTATAAACTATATTAGTGTCATTATTAAGTTTTTTAACTTGTGCAGTACCTAAAGCAACACTTAGACCTTGCCCTAATGATCCAGAAGCCATTCTTACTCCAGGAAGTCCTTCGTGTGTTGTTGGGTGACCTTGTAATCTTGAATTTAGTAACCTGAAAGTTGCTAATTCATTTACAGGGAAATAACCACTTCTAGCAAGAACACTATAGAAAACAGGAGAAATATGTCCGTTAGATAAGAAGAAAACATCTTCATTAATTCCGTCCATATCAAAACCATCTTTTCTTGTCATTAAGTTTTGGTAAAGGGTTACTAAAAATTCAGTACAGCCTAGAGAGCCACCTGGATGACCTGAGTTTACAGCGTGCACCATTCGTAGAATGTCTCTTCTTACTTGAACAGTTAATTCTTGTAGTTGTTGTGTGTTTGATTTCATTTATGTAAAAAAATTTATACTGGTGCAAAGATAGTCAGTAGAATGGATTTTTAAAGAATATGAACTAAAAAAACAAGGAATTCTATCTGAGAATGAAGCCTTTTTTAAAAGAATAGTATTAAAGACACTAATTAAGTTGTCATTCTTATATGTTTTTATAAGTCTATTTTAAAGAGGATTTAATATTTTTTTTGATTTAGTAAATAATCAAAATAGACGACTTTTGGTCGTTAAAAAAGAAAAAATTCTCGAATAAAATTTTAAGTAAAAAATTGCCAGTGTGCTTTAAGTGAGTTAATTAAAAGTGAGTTGTTAAATGGATGTTTTGATTGTTTTTTGATGTTTTTTGATGTTTTTTTCTAGCGAAGATTATACCGATAGAACAATGTTTTTATTAAATCTGTTTTGCTTTGATAATAAGTTTTGTATTCAATAGAAAATAAAAAATAGATTAAAAAATCATAAAACAATTTTAAAATTTGATTAGTTGTTGTACTCAGGTTATCTAATTGATTTATATTTGCCAAGTAAATTTGTAATATGAAGTTTGATTTAATAAAAAAAGATCCAAAAAGCCAAGCAAGAGCAGGTAAGATAACTACAGATCATGGTGTAATTGAAACACCAATTTTTATGCCTGTAGGAACAGTAGCGTCCGTAAAAGGAGTGCATCAAAGAGAGTTGAAGAATGATATTAATCCAGATATTATTTTAGGAAATACTTATCATTTGTATTTAAGACCACAGACAGATATTTTAGAAAAAGCAGGTGGTTTACATAAATTCATGAACTGGGATAGGAATATTTTAACCGATTCGGGAGGGTATCAAGTATATTCTTTGTCTTCTAACAGAAAGATAAAAGAAGAAGGTGTGAAATTTAAGAGTCATATAGATGGGTCATATCATTTTTTCTCACCAGAAAGCGTAATGGAAATTCAAAGAACAATTGGTGCAGATATTATTATGGCATTTGATGAATGTACTCCATATCCATGTGATTATAGATATGCAAAACGATCAATGCACATGACGCATCGATGGTTAGATAGGTGTATTTCTCATTTAGACAAATTACCTTTTAAATATGGCTATGAGCAGACTTTTTTTCCAATTGTACAAGGAAGTACCTATAAAGATTTGCGTCAACAATCCGCAGAATATATAGCTAATGCTGGAGCACAAGGAAATGCAATTGGGGGATTATCTGTGGGAGAACCAGCAGAAGAAATGTATGCAATGACAGAAGTGGTAACTGCAATTTTACCAGAAGACAAACCAAGATACTTAATGGGGGTTGGTACTCCAATAAATATATTAGAAAATATTGCACTTGGAATAGACATGTTTGATTGTGTAATGCCAACGCGTAATGCAAGAAATGGTATGTTATTTACAGCTCATGGTTCTATAAATATTAAGAATAAAAAATGGGAAGACGATTTTTCTCCAATTGATGAAATGGGGCATACTTTTGTAGATTTAGAATATTCTAAGGCTTATTTAAGACATTTATTTGCGGCCAATGAATTTTTAGGAAAACAAATTGCAACTATTCATAATTTAGGTTTCTATATGTGGTTAGTTAGAGAGGCTAGAAAACAAATTATAGCTGGCACATTTAGAGAATGGAAAGACAAAATGGTTGTTCAAATGGCACAACGTTTATAGTTGTTTTTGTTAAGTTAGTATCAATAACTTGTTAGTTTAAGTAAATGAAAATTCACTGAACTCATTTAAAAATAATATTTTTTGTGAAGTAAATACCCTATGAAAAAAAAGCAATGCCATATGTTCCCGCCTAAAAATAAATTTTAAACATATGAAATTAATTGATAAATATATTTTAAAACGATATTTAGCTACATTCAGTGTAATGTTACTTTTGTTTATTCCAATTGGGATAGTAATTGACGTTTCTGAAAAAGTAAATAGAATGATTGAAAGGAAAGCTCCTTTTAATGAAATAGTTATTTATTATGGCGATTTTATTGTTTATTTTGCCAATTTATTATTTCCGATATTTTTGTTTCTTTCAGTTATTTGGTTCACCTCAAAACTGGCTAATAATACCGAGATTATTGCTATTTTAAGTTCAGGTATTTCTTTTAAACGTTTTTTGAGACCATTTCTTATTGGTGCAACAATTATTTGTGTTTTTGCATTAATGATGGGCTTTTTCTTGGTGCCAAAAGCTAGTAAAGGTTTCTTAGATTTTAGGAATGCCTATTTGAGTTCTAGTGGAAATAAAACAATGGAAACGACAGATATTTTTAGGCAAATTGGTGATGGAGAATATATTTACATTAGTAATTATAATTTGATGTCTAAAACAGGTTTTAATTTTACTTATGAAAAATTTGAAGAAAATGTTTTAGTTGAAAAAATAACATCGAATAGAATTAAATATAATGAAGAGACAAAAAAATATTCATTATATAATTATATAAAAAGGAGTGTTGGAAAAAATAACGACATTTTAGAAGCAGTCGATAAAAAAATGGTAGATTTTAGTTTTGATCCAGAAGAACTAACTCCAGTTTTTTATATTGCAGAAACAATGACAATTGGAGAACTTTTTACCTTCATTAATAAAGAAAAAAAGAAAGGAAACACAAGAATTAATGCATATTTGGTAATACTTTATAAAAAATTTAGTTTGCCAATTTCAGCATTTATCTTAACGATTATTGCTGTAGCAGTATCTTCAATGAAAAGAAGAGGAGGAATGGGAGTTAACTTAGCAATTGGAATTATTATTGCTTTTACATTTATCTTTTTTGATAAAGTGTTTGGGACAATTGCTGAAAATTCAAGTTTTTCTCCATTATTAGCTGTTTGGATACCAAATATCTTTTTTGGGATACTAGCTTTTTACTTACTAAGAAATGCAAAGCGATAATATATATATTAAGAATTACTTACACCTTCATTTAATTGTTTTTATTTGGGGTTTTACGGCTGTTTTAGGAAAACTGATTTCTCTTGATGCATTAGATTTGGTGTGGTATAGAATGTCTTTCGCATCTCTTTTTATTTTAGGTTTTCTTCTTCTAAAGAAAAAAAGTTTAAGGATAGATAAAAGAGGGTTTCTTCTTTTTGCTATAGCAGGGCTAATAATTGCAGCGCATTGGTACACTTTTTATGAGGCTATCAAGGTGTCTAATATTTCAGTAACTTTGACCTGTTTGTCAACAGGAGCATTTTTCACATCAATCTTAGAGCCAATTCTATATAAGCGAAAAATAATATGGTATGAAATGCTATTTGGATTAATTACTGTTTTTGGACTGGGTGTAATTTTTAAAGTTGAAACTCAATATCAAACAGGGATTTATTTAGCCATAACATCGGCCTTTTTATCAGCGTTATTTTCAGTTTTAAACGGGAAATTTGTAAAAGAATATGACTCAAACGTAATTTCCTTTTATGAACTTTTAATTGGGGTAATAGGAATCACTATATTTATGTTGTTTACAGATGGTTTTACTTCCTCATTTTTTCAAATTTCTCTAGAAGATTTATTTTGGATTTTAATATTATCATCAATCTGTACAGCCTATGCGTTTTCGGCTTCAGTAAAAGTAATGAAGATTTTGAGTCCATTTACAATAATGTTAACTATTAACTTAGAACCAATATATGGAATAGTCCTTGCATTATTAGTTTTCGGAAGTTCCGAACACATGAATTCATTATTCTATTTAGGTGCATTACTAATTTTAGCTACGGTTTTAGCTAACGGAATTGTAAAGAATTATAAAAAAAGAAAGCTAAAATTGATGTAATTTTATATTTAATTAATTGAAAATTTTATCTTTGCCATAACAAAACAAACCAAAATTTAGTCCCATGGAATATTTAGATTTTGAATTGCCTATAAAAGAGCTTGAAGATCAGTTAGATAAATGCGTAATTATAGGTCAAGAATCTGATGTAGATGTAACCAATACATGCAAACAGATAGAGAAAAAATTAGAAGAAACTAAGAAAAATATATATAAAAATTTAACTGCTTGGCAAAGAGTACAATTATCCCGTCATCCAAGCAGACCTTATACAATGGACTATATAAAAGCATTGTGCGGGGATACATTCTTAGAATTATTTGGAGATAGAGGTGTAAAAGATGATAAAGCCATGGTTGGTGGCTTGGGTAAAATTGATGGACAATCTTTTATGATTGTAGGTCAACAAAAAGGATATAATACCAAAACACGTCAATATAGAAATTTCGGAATGGCTAATCCAGAAGGATATAGAAAAGCGCTTCGATTGATGAAAATGGCTGAAAAATTTGGTATCCCTGTTATTACCCTTGTGGATACTCCTGGAGCATATCCTGGTTTAGAAGCTGAAGAAAGAGGACAAGGAGAAGCAATCGCAAGAAATATATTTGAAATGTTTCGTCTTAAAGTGCCAATTATAACAATAATAGTTGGAGAAGGAGCTTCTGGAGGTGCGTTAGGAATTGGTGTTGGAGACAGGGTTTTTATGTTAGAAAATACTTGGTATTCTGTAATATCACCAGAATCTTGTTCTTCTATTTTATGGAGAAGTTGGGAATATAAAGAACAAGCAGCAGAAGCTTTGAAATTAACTCCTACCGACATGAAAAAGCAAAAGTTGATAGATGATATAATAATGGAACCATTAGGTGGAGCGCATTATGATAGAGAAACGACTTTTAAGAATGTTCAAAAAGTAATTACTGAAACATTTAATGAACTGAAAAAATTATCAACAGAAGATTTGATAATGCAAAGAATGGATAAGTATAGTAAAATGGGTGAATTCAAAGAATAATTCATTTTTAATTTAATATGAAGTCCGAAACCTTATAGTTTCGGATTTTTTTTGTGTTGTTAACAAAATAAATTATGTTTTCAACAAGTTTTTAACACTGTTCTATTGATAAAAACCAATAGAATTCATTAAAATTTGGTTACCTTCGCACTATGGAAAATGTAAAAAATAATAGCTATAAAAAAGAAAATAATGGAGCTATTATTAATTTAGAAAAAGGAAAGTTGCCTCCTCAAGCTGTTGATTTAGAAGAAGCAGTTTTAGGGGCAATGATGATTGATAAAAAAGGAGTAGATGAAGTTATTGATATTCTTCAACCTGATGCATTTTATAAAGAATCACATAAAAATATTTTTGAAGCAATCGTTGAATTGTTTAATGATACACAACCAATAGATTTACTAACTGTTTCTGCTCAACTTAAAAAGAATGGTAAGTTAGAATCGGCTGGAGGTGATTTCTATTTAATTCAACTAACACAAAAAATTTCGTCTTCTGCACATATTGAATTTCATTCAAGAATTATACTACAGAAATTTATTCAAAGAAGTTTGATTAAAATATCTAACGAAATTATTGAAGAATCATACGATGAAACAGCAGATGTATTTGATTTATTAGATAAAGCAGAGTCTAAACTATATGAAGTTACTCAAGGTAATATAAAAAGAAGTTCTGAATCGGCTCAAAGTTTAGTAATTCAAGCGAAAAAGCGAATTGAAGAAATTGCAGGTAAAGAAGGATTGAGTGGTATTCCTACAGGATTTCACGATTTAGACAAACTAACTTCGGGTTGGCAACCATCCGATTTAATTATTGTTGCTGCTCGTCCTGGTATGGGTAAAACTGCATTTACGTTATCTATGGCTCGAAATATGGCTATAGATTTTGGAGCACCAGTAGCCTTTTTCTCCTTAGAGATGTCCTCGGTTCAGCTTATTACTCGTTTAATTTCCTCAGAAACAGGTCTTTCATCTGAAAAGTTAAGAACTGGAAAATTAGAGAAACATGAATGGGAACAATTATCTATTAAAGTGAAAAACCTTGAAAAAGCTCCTCTATATATTGATGATACACCTTCTCTTTCAATTTTTGACCTACGTGCTAAAGCAAGACGTTTAGCCTCTCAGTACGGAATCAAAATGATTGTAATTGATTATCTTCAGTTAATGACTGCTGGAGGAAATGGTAAAGGAGGAGGAAATCGTGAGCAAGAAATTTCTACTATTTCTAGAAACTTAAAGGCACTTGCAAAAGAGTTGAACGTACCAGTTATTGCACTTTCTCAGCTTTCTCGTGCTGTTGAAACTCGTGGTTCTAGTAAGAGACCTTTACTTTCCGATTTGAGGGAATCTGGAGCAATTGAGCAAGATGCCGATATTGTATCATTTATTTACAGACCTGAATATTATAAAATTGACGAGTGGGATGATGAGGAACGTTCTCCAACTCAGGGGCAAGCAGAATTCATTGTTGCAAAACATCGTAATGGTGGTCTAGAAAATATTCGTTTAAAGTTTCTAGGACATTTAGGTAAATTTGACAATTTAGATGATTTTAGCTCTCCTTTCGATGAGTTACCTTCAAAAATGAATTTAGATGAACAAAATCCTTTTATTACACAAAATCTTCCTTCTGCAAATGAAGCTTTTGGCAGTAATTTTAATAATGATGATGATGATGATTCAGATGTTCCATTTTAATAGCATAAAAAAAGAGGTCAAAATTTTTTGACCTCTTTTTTTATGCTATTAAAAGTTTAGTTTTTAACTAGGTGAAAATTGAATGTTGATAAGGTTGTGTTTCCCTTATTTATGTTCACAGGGCAATTTTCAACTCTGAAATTAGGGTTATAGTTCCATTCTTCACTATGAATATCACAACCTTTGGTAGATAAATAAATAGTGTTTTTGTATGTTTTATAACCGTCAGCTTTTATTTCGATATTAACCTTTTCATTCATTTTGTTTTTATTTGATGAAAAACCAGATTGAATTTGATAAGTACCATCATTAGAAATAACACTTTCATTTAAA
Source organism: Flavobacterium sp. KY-23415 (assembly GCF_055384985.1). NCBI lineage: Bacteria > Pseudomonadati > Bacteroidota > Flavobacteriia > Flavobacteriales > Flavobacteriaceae > Flavobacterium > Flavobacterium sp. KY-23415. Next base: position 2,844,099 of record NZ_AP044001.1, read on the forward strand.
GTAAAAAAACGATTCTTAGTTACTTTTGCAACCATCTTTACATTTTTAATAGGTTGTAAAGTTATTGCATCAATAAAGCTTCCTTTTAAAAGAAAAGAATCAGTTGAAGATGATGGAGTTAAGTTAATTGTTGCGTTTTGGATTTCATTTTGTGTTTCAGAAGCATACAAATTAGAACCAGATAAAGCAATTGTTCCTGTTGTAAAGACACTCAGTCTTTTTACAAAATTTCTTCTTTTCATAATATTTTGGTTAATAGGTGAGTAAAGAAAACTTAGTGTAAACACTAAGAAATAAAGGTTGCTGTAAATTTTACAGCAACCTTTATTGTTAATCAAGAGCTCTTATTTTTTAATTATTAATCTTTTAGAGCTTGTATTTAAGCCATTAGTACCTTTAATAAAATAGATACCATCAGCTAAATTTTCTACATTTATAATATTCGTAATTGTAGAACTAACATTAAAAATTTTAACTGTTTGTCCTAACTGATTTACAATTATAAATTGTCCATCTAAATCTGTGTTAATATTTAATAAACCATTTGTTGGATTTGGATAAATTACAAATTTAATATCATTATTAAACCCTTCGTTGTCTAATGTAGTTACTGTATAACAAGCTGATTCCACTACACATGTTCCAACTGTAATTTGTACTTTGTAATTTCCTAGAGCAGTTGGTTCAAAATTTTGATTGGTTTCACCTGTTAATAGCGTATTTGGACATTCGTACCATTGGTAAGTTGCACTTGCTTCATTAGCTGTCAAAATTCCTGTTGTTGATTCTGATATAGTATTGTCGATAGCAGTTGGTTCAGTAACAGTAATAGAAGCTGTATCAGTACATCCATTCGCATCTGTGATTGTTACATTGTATGTTCCAGCAGCAATACCAGTTATAGAAGCAGTTGTAGCTCCATTACTCCATGCATAAGTATAAGGAGCGGTTCCTCCAGTTATTGAAGCAGTTCCTGCACCATCAGTATCTCCATTACACGAAACATTGTTGTCTATAACAGCACTAGCTACTAAAGCAGTTGGTTCAGTAACAGTAATAGAAGCCGTGTCAGTACATCCATTTGCATCCGTGATTGTTACATTATAAGTTCCTGCGGTAACCCCAGTTATAGAAGCCGTTGTAGCTCCATTATTCCATACATAAGTATAAGGAGCAGTTCCTCCAGTTATAGATGCAGTTCCTGCACCATCAGTAGCTCCATTACATGAAACATTGTTGTCTATAACAGCACTAGCTACTAAAGCAGTTGGTTCAGTAATTGTAATAGAAGCGGTATCAGTACATCCATTCGCATCCGTGATTGTTACATTGTATGTCCCTGGAGCAATATCAGATATAACTGCGGTAGTAGCTCCATTATTCCATACATAAGTATAAGGAGCAGTTCCTCCAGTTGCAAAAGCTGTAGCGCTACCATCAGCAGCACCATTACATGAAATTTGTGAACCATTATAATTAGATGTAACTGCGGCATTTGCTACTAAAACAGTTGGTTGGGTAATTGTCATAGAAGTGTTGCTTGTGCAACCGTTAGCATCTGTAATTATTACATTATAAGTTCCAGCTGCAAGACCATTTATAGTAGCTGTTGTAGTTCCATCATTCCATATATAAGTATAAGGAGGGGTCCCACCAGTTACAGAAACTGTTCCTGAACCATTTGATTCTCCATTACATAAAACATTAGATTGCGCACTAATCGTAGCGGTAATTGCTGTAGGTTGCGTTATTGTTACCGATTGCGTTTTTGTACACCCATTTGCATCGGTAATTGTTACGTTATAAGTTCCAGCTGCAAGACCATTTATAGAAGCTGTTGTAGCTCCATTGCTCCATAGGTAAGTATAAGGAGTAGTTCCCCCAGATGCGCTTACAGTTGCAGCTCCATTAGTACCGCCATTACAAGAAACATTAGTTTGTGAACTAATTGAAGAAGTAATTGCAGTTGGTTGTGTTAGAGTTACAGATTGTGTTTTTGTACAACCATTTGCATCTGTAATAGTACAAGTGTAAGTTCCAGCTGATAAACCAGTCGCTGTAGCAGCAGTTCCTCCAGATGGAGCCCAAGAATAAGTATATCCAGGAGTTCCTCCAAATGCAACTACAGTTGCAGCACCAGTTGCAGCACCGTTACAAGCTATATTTGTTTGCGAGCTTACTGAAGAATTAAGTGTTGAAGGTTGAGTTATAGTGAAATTTTGAGTAGCCGTACAACCATTCATATCTGTAACTGTACAAGTGTAAGTTCCAGCAGATAATCCAGAAATAGATGCCGTTCCATCACCTGATGGATTTCCAGGTGTCCAGTCATATGAATAAGGAGCAGTTCCACCAGTAGGAGTATTTATCGATGCAGCACCATTAGCCCCTCCAAAGCAAGACACATTCGTTTGTGACGCTGGTGTTATTGTAATAGTATTTACATTCACAGTCAAAGTTCCGCAACTACCAGGAGTAACGCATCCTCCTTCACCACGCACATAGTAAGTTGTGCTAGGTCCAGTTGGTGTAACCATAAAAGAAGAAGACGTAGTAGTTCCAACAAGACTTCCTCCACAAGAACCTGTGTAGATAGCCCATTGTGTAGCATCATTTAAAGTACCAGCTATGTTTAATGTTGTTGAGCCACCTGAACAAACTGGGTTTGCAGTAGCTGTTACAGTAGGAACTGTTGGGTCTGTACAAGGAGCATCAATACCTTTTAATATAATATTATCAAAAGCAAATTCTTCATGAGAGTCAGGCATATTAATACGTACTCTTATCTCTATAGTGTTTCCAGTAACGGTAAAACCAGCAATTGTATTTAAATCTACACTAAAGTTAGTCATGGCACTAGTAACATCTGTAGTTTCACCAGCATCTTTTATTCCATTAAGATTGGTGTCTCTAAATAGTCCTATTCCTGAAGCATTTCCATAAAAGGCAAGTGCCTGTGTGTAAGCTCCTGCTCCATCAAGTCTGTATTCAACAATTAGAAACCTTGTTGGTTCATAACGATTAATAGTATTGTTAGGAAAAGCTACGTCAATATCAATTGTTAAATTTGTTTTCCCAGTTATGGTAATAGGATTTAGTCTTAGGTAAGAATGACCATCAAATACAGGGGCAGTAGTAAAATCAAGATCTTCTCCTGCAATCATATTGGTAGTATTACCAGTTACTGGTGTTCCAAAAGGAAAACTACTTGCAAGACCTCTTCTGAAAAAGTCGTTGTTATCACTCGATGTAGCAAATGCTTGATTAGCATAATCAGTATTTGTATTTCCATTCCCAATAGCGTATCCAATTAGATCAGCCCCTTCAAAATTTTCACTATGAATTATTGTTTGTGAAAAGGATATTTGGATAAAACATGTAAATAGAAATATAAATAAATGGGTATTTTTTTTCATAAAATTTGTGTTAAATATTTATATGGCATAAAAGTACAAATTCAGATAATTATATTGCTGAATTATCTGAATTTGTTTGTGAGAAATAACAATTATTTAATTTCGTGATGGGAAAACTCCCACTAGAGCGATAATATAATTAATTGCTAAATACGGTTGCATATTATTGTGAGCTTGATTTCCTCCTTGGTTTAACACTGTAGTAGCTGTTGAAACGGATTGAGGATTGAGCTCTGTATTTGGGGGAGTACTAGTATTGTAAATCTCTGCCCCACTTGCCAAACTAGCACCTGGAGCTACAATATTATCATCTCCATTTGTATTTAGTGCATGAAGTTTGGAAACTGAACTAGCTGCGTGGTTATGAGATGGCATTTCTAATACATTAAGAGTATGAACTTCTTGTCCTCCTCTTTGTCCTAACTGACGAGTAGTTAGTCCAGGTCCAGTTCCTGGAGCAATTGGAGCTCTTCCTCGTAAATCTGGTAAAGCAAATGTTGTTCTTCCGTCTCCTCCATAGGTTGTTCCTAAAATAGAGAATAACGCAGTGTATTGTGAAATGGCTAATAATTGCCCTTCACAGAACGCCCAACCTCTTGGAGGGAAATTTCCTGCAAAAATTGTGATTTGTCCTAATAATGGATCCATAAGCTTAATTTTTAATGGTTTATTATGAAGTTAATAATAAAAAAGGTTAATAATTGTTTTTTTTTGTTATTAATGTTGTTTGAAATGTACTTTTTTTGTAAATGTAATAGAAATTATTCTTTTTCCTAATATTTAATTTATTCCAAAGGCTAATATATAAATTTTGATTTGCCTACTACCCCGTAAAAATACCTGTTTTTTTGTTTTGATGGCAATGGAATGAATTTTAATGTTAAATTTGCTATAAAATAATTAACAAAATAAAACTAATAATTATGAAAAATGACAACGCAATTCCGTTAACAACAGCACAAGAATGGGCAACTAAGTGGGTAGAATCTCAACCAGCAGGGACAGTAAAAGCTCATTTAATTCCAATGGAAGATTTTACAGCTTTAAGTAAAGAAGACGGAGTAGTAAATATTCGCGCATATATTGGAATCGATGGCGACGGTGTAAATAAATTAATGCTTGTTGGTGTTGATGCAAATGGAAAAGATATGATAAGTGATACAGATTTGATTTATGATTTTACTAAACCTTGTCCAACAACTTGTGATACAGATAGTCCATTGTTTATTAAAAAAGGTTAATGAATGATATATTTGCAGATATAGGTTATTTGCTGCTATTTATTAATATGGTATCGTTTTATCTTAAAGGTTTTTCCAAAAATGGAAGAGCCTTTAAGAGTTTTGTTTACTATTTAATTGTTATTTTTATAATTCAAATTGTATCAAGTGTTTATCAATATTTTGGAGTTAATAATTTATTCTTATCCCATTTTTATTTTTTATTACAATTTTTATTTCTTAGTCTTTTTTATAATTATTTGATAAAAGTTAGAATACAAAAAAAAATACTCAAAGTTACTTTTGCTTTATGTGTCATTTCATTATTCGTTCAATATGCTGTAAATCCGTCTATCTTTTTTGAATTCAACTTATATGAAGTATTTATCACATCTTTTCTATTGATTATTTATTCTACTTTTCATTTATATAATCAATTGGATAGTGAAAAAAAGTACTATTTCATCAATTTAGGGATTTTGATTTACCTTTTTGGGAGCACTATTCTTTTTTTAGTTGGTAATTTAATGTTGAAGTTCGATTCTAAATACAATAAAATCCCTTGGATTTTAAATTCATTACTATACATAGTGTATCAATTGTTTATTTTATACGAATGGAAAGTTAGTTTTTCAAAAAATAAAAAGAAGTTATTATGAATTCAGAAGTAATACATCAGGAAGAAATAATAAGTGCTATTATCTACACCTTCACAGCTTTTCTTTTAATGGCATTGGTACTTGTTTTATTTTTCTATTTTTCAAGGAAGAAAATTGTACAAAAAGAAGTAGAAAAGAAAAATTTAGAATTGAGTCATCAAAGAAAATTATTGCACGCCATACTTGTTACACAAGAAGAGGAAAGAAAAAGAATTGCTCAAGACCTACATGATGATATAAGCTCTAAATTGAATATTGTTTCCATTAATAGCCATTTATTAAAAACACCTGGACTCACTTTTGAGGAGTCTTCTGAAATTTCTACAAATATTTTTAATCTTACCAAAAAAGCATTAGATAATTCTCGCAGAATTGCACATGATTTATTGCCACCTGTTTTAGAAAAATTTGGTCTTCATGCAGGGATTGAAGAGATGTGTGTTGAATTTAATAGCACTAAAAATATTAAAGCTAGTTTTAGTAGTTCGGCGGAATTGGATAAATTAAATTCAGATGTGCAGTTAAATGTGTTTCGAATTTTACAGGAGTTAATGAATAATTCATTAAAACACAGCAATGCTTCAAGGATAAATATTATCTTTGAAAGTGTAAATGGAAAAGTAATTTGTAAATATACAGATGATGGTTCTGGTTTCGATATGCAAAAAGAAGAGAATCAAAGAGGATTAGGAATGAAAAGTATTGAAAGTAGAATCAGTTTTTTAAATGGAAAAATTTCAGTGAATTCTAGTTTAGGAAACGGAATTGATGTGTTATTTAGTTTTTAAAATATGGAAAAAATAAAAATAATATTAGCAGACGATGAAGTACTTTTTCGTAAAGGAATAGCTTTTTTATTACAAAGAGAGCCAAATGTTGAAATTCTTTTCGAAGCTTCTGATGGCTCTGAGCTAATTGAATTCTTGAAAAATAGTACAAATCATCCGGATATTATTTTAATGGATTTGAAGATGCCTTTATTGAATGGAGTAGAAGCAACCAAAATAATTCATGAAGCCCATCCAGATATAAAAATTATTGCCCTAACAAGTTATAATACAAGATCATTTGTAGCCAATATGATTCATGTTGGTGCCGCTTCCTATTTGGTTAAAAGTGCTACACCTGCAGAAATGTTGTTAACAATAAACGAGGTTTATAATAAAGGATTTTATTATAATGATTGCGTGCTAGAAGTAATTAGAGAGGGAATTGCTATAAAGGATTATAGAATTAAGAGCCATTTTGATGATGATTATCTAACTACTAGGGAAAAAGAAATTTTAGAATTAATATGTCAGCAATTTAGTACCATAGAAATAGCTGAAAGGTTGTTTATTAGTCCAAGAACTGTAGATGGACATAGAAATAATTTATTACTCAAAACAGACTCTAAAAATATTGCGGGCTTGGTTGTCTATGCAATACAAAATAAAGTAATTCCTATAGAAGAAATTTTCAAAAGGATTTAAAAAAATGTTAGAATTTAAAAGAATGTTTTTTTTGAAGTCAATTCCTTATCTTTGAAAAAACTATCAATACTTTGAAAAAACACCTATATCTATTTTTTTTATTGACTACAATCACAAGTCAAGCATCTTTTATTTTGTTGCCCATGGAAGCAGAAGGACAACAGAATCATTTGAAGGCATACGGAATTACCTATTGGGCATTAGAAAAAAACTATAAAGTAAGTTGGCTTCTTAATTATAGAGGAGGTGCATTTTTGTTTCCAGATGATGAATCAATTAGAAGAGAATGTCAAATTAGAGGGGTTACGTTTGAAATTTTGTCTGATGCAGCTACCAATTCTATTTTAGAGGAGATTAGTAGCCCTTCACAAAATATGGAAACGGTTGTTTTAGAAAAAGCACCTAAAATTGCAGTATATACCCCAAAAGGGAAACAACCATGGGACGATGCGGTAACTATGGTATTAACTTATGCAGAGATTCCTTATACAGAAATTTACGATGAAGAGGTCTTAACAGATCAGTTAGTACTCTACGATTGGTTGCATTTGCATCATGAAGATTTTACAGGACAATATGGAAAGTTTTTTGGTACCTATAGAAATGCACCTTGGTATATTGAACAAAAAAAAGAGGCTGAGGATTTGGCTAAAAAACTGGGATATAACAAAGTATCTGAAGAGAAATTAGCTGTAGCATTAAAAATAAGAGATTATGTAATTGGTGGAGGTTTTATGTTTGCAATGTGTTCCGCAACAGATAGTTTTGATATTGCTTTAGCTGCAGAAGGGATTGATATTTGTGAGCCCATGTTCGATGGAGATAATAGTGAACCTAATTATCAATCTAAAATTAATTTTAATAATTCTTTTGCCTTTAAAGATTTTATATTAGAAAGAAAACCAGAAACTTATGAGTTTTCCGATATTGATACGACAGAAGATAGGCCTAAAAAAAGAGTTCCTTTTCAACAAGATTATTTTACTTTAATGGACTTTTCTGCAAAATGGGATCCTATACCTACAATGCTTTGTCAAAATCATACTCAATTAGTTAAAGGTTTTATGGGACAAACTACTGCTTTTTCTGGTAATAGAATTAAAAGTAATGTATTAAGATTAGGAGAAAATAAATTAAACGGCGAATCAAGATACATTCATGGAACAAAGGGAAAAGGTATGTTCACGTTCTATGGTGGGCATGATCCAGAAGATTATCAACACTTTGTAGGAGATCCACCAACAGTGTTAGATTTACATCCTAATTCTCCTGGGTATCGTTTAATTTTGAATAATGTTCTTTTTCCAGCTGCAAGAAAGAAAAAACTTAAAACATAGTTTTTAATAAAAAAAGATAGTATTGTTTAATGTTTAGAGTTATTTTGATGAATGTTAAAAAAAAGTTAACTAATGTCATTTTATGAGTAAAGTGTTGATTAATCTAAATTGTTTCGTTTGGCTGTAGAGTTAGATTTCCAGATAGTTTCAAAATAACTTATAAATTAAACTTAAAAACGGAGACGAATAAGACTTGACAGAACAGAAAATGATAAAAAAAAAATATACAAAAAAGCTTTGAATTTTTCAAAGCTTTTTTGTTATCCCCAATTGATAACTGCCCAATTTTCCCTTTGTTGTTCATTTAAAAATGACCACGCAATAACACGGCTGATTTTGTTTCCTTGTTCCATGGCTATTGTTTTTATATCAATGGCACCTACTTTTTTCAAGTGATTATAAAAAGGTTTTAAATTTTCTTTTTTAGAAACTAAAGCGGTAAACCACATTGATTGTTTCTTGAAATGAGCACTTTCATAGATCATATTGGTTATAAAAGCCAATTCACCACCTTCACACCATAGTTCATTGTTTTGCCCACTAAAGTTTAATATAGGTTTTCCTTCCTTAGCTTTTCCAATATTTCTAAGTTTACGTTGAGTTCCTTTAGTAGCTTCCTCTCTTGAAGTGTGAAATGGAGGATTGCAAATAACGAAATCAAATCGATCATTATCAATAATGCAATTTTTAAAAACATTACGTTTGTTTTGTTGAAGGCGTAAAATTACTGAGTTTTTTAATGCTTCATTATTCTCAACAATCTTTGCACAAGTTTTTAGTGAAGGTATGTCAATTTCTGTGCCAACAAACGTCCAGTTATATTCGCTATTTCCTATAATTGGGTAAATACAGTTTGCTCCGACACCAATATCTAAACCTTTTATGTAGTTTTCATTTGGAATTTTTTCATTATAAGATTCTGATAATAAGTCTGCTATATAATGAATGTAATCTGCTCTACCAGGAATTGGTGGGCACAAATTAGTTTTAGGAATATCCCAAAATGTAATGCCGTAAAAATGGAGTAGGAGTGTTTTGTTTAATGTTTTTACAGCTTCAGGGTTTGAAAAATCAATGGTTTTTGTATTGTATTTATTAATAAACACAAATTCTGCAAGAATTGGGTTCGTTTCAATTAGTTCATCAAAATTATAGCCACTTAAGTGCTTGTTTCTTGGATGAAGATTTTTTTTTGTTTTATTTTCCTGTTCTTTTTTCAAAATGATATTTTAAGATTTTAAAATTATGATTTTTAATTGCAATATACATAAATAAAAATTCCCAATCTTTCGACTGGGAATTTCTATATAAGTAAGATATAAATTGGTTTGACGTTTTATTTAATTTTGTTAACAATAGCAGCAAAAGCTTCTGGATGATTCATTGCTAAATCAGCAAGTACCTTACGGTTTAACTCAATGCTGTTTGCTTTAATTTTACCCATAAATTGAGAATAACTCATTCCGTGTAATCTTGCACCAGCGTTAATACGCATAATCCATAAAGCACGGAAGTTTCTCTTTTTTTGCTTTCTATCGCGGTATGCATAAGCCATTGCTTTTTCAACCGCATTTTTAGCTACTGTCCAAACGTTTTTACGTCTACCAAAGAAACCTTTGGCTTGTTTTAATATTCTTTTTCTTCTAGCTCTACTAGCTACTCTGTTTTTTGCTCTTGGCATAATTTTAAATGTTTTTTGTAGTAAGGCGGTCTTTCAACACTTTTGAATTTTCTAAATTGTATTTTTCAATTCGCCCACTCCAGGGTTATTAATTGATTTTAACCAAACAACAAATTAAATAATATTTAATTGTTGTTTAATGCTTTTCTCGTCTGTTTTGTGAACCAAACCAGAGTGAGTTAAAGCTAATTTACGCTTCTTAGATTTTTTAGTCAAAATATGACTCTTAAAAGCGTGTTTTCTTTTAATCTTTCCAGAACCAGTAACTTTGAAACGTTTCTTAGCGCTAGATTTTGTTTTCATTTTAGGCATTTTCTTCCTGTATTTAATTTAATCTTACTTATTATCTTACAAAAAGCCTTGTGTAAAGCTTTTTTATTTTGCTTTTTTCTTCGAAGCTAGATACATAATCATTCGCTTACCTTCTAAGACTGGTAATTGTTCTACTTTTCCATATTCTTCTAGCTCCTGAGCTAATCTTAATAAAAGAATTTGTCCTTGTTCTTTGTAGATTATCGAACGGCCTTTGAAGAACACAAAAGCTTTTAATTTCGCTCCATCTTGAAGGAATTTTATTGCGTTTTTCTTCTTGAACTCATAATCATGTTCGTCAGTTTGAGGTCCAAAACGAATTTCTTTAATAACTACTTGAGACGATTTTGCTTTAAGCATCTTTTCTCGTTTCTTTTGTTCATAAAGAAACTTACCATAATCCATTAATTTACAAACAGGTGGCTCTGCATTTGGAGATATTTCTACCAAGTCTACCTCTTGCTCTTCTGCAAGACGTAATGCCTCACCAATTTTATAAATACCTGGTTCAATGTTTTCACCTACTAAACGTACTTCAGGCACACGAATTAAGTTGTTAATCCTGTGAGCTGCTTTTTTTTCTTCGCGAGGCTTATAACCTCTGTTGTTTCTAATTGCTATGGCTTTAAAAATTTAAGTTAAACTTAGAATTGTTTCAATGTTTTGTTTATTTCTTCTTGTACTAAATCAGCAAAGGCTTCAATAGTCATTGTTTGGTTTGATTTTCCATCATCACCATGTTTCCTAACAGAAATTGTTCCATTTTTTTCCTCATCCTCACCTATGATTAACATAAATGGATATTTCTGAGTTTCTGCATCACGAATTTTTTTACCTATAGTTTCGTTTCTATTATCTATTTGGGCGCGAATTTCGTGATTTTCTAGCAAAGAAAAAACTTTTTGGGCATAATTTTCATATTTCTCACTCAAAGACAAGATAATAGCCTGTTCTGGCATTAACCAAATTGGGAAATTTCCTGCAGTGTGCTCCAGTAAGATGGCGATAAAACGTTCCATACTCCCAAATGGTGCTCTATGAATCATTACAGGTCGGTGTAATTCGTTGTCGCTACCTTTGTATGTTAATTCAAAACGTTCTGGTAAATTATAGTCAACTTGTATTGTTCCAAGTTGCCAACTTCTTCCAAGTGCATCTTTGACCATGAAATCCAATTTGGGGCCATAGAACGCTGCTTCACCTGATTCAACAATATAATTCAATCCTTTGTCTTTTGCAGCACTAATAATTGCGTTTTCAGCCTTTTCCCAGTTTTCAATGTTTCCAATGTATTTTTCTGGCTTTTCTAGGTCTCTAACAGAAACTTGTGCTGTAAAATTTTCAAATCCTAAAGAGCCAAAAACATATAATACTAAATCGATTACATTTTTGAATTCTTGATCTAATTGGTCAGGAGTACAGAAAATATGTGCGTCATCTTGAGTAAAACCACGAACTCGTGTTAAACCATGTAGTTCTCCGCTTTGTTCGTATCTATATACAGTCCCAAATTCAGCATACCTTTTGGGAAGGTCTTTATAAGACCAAGGTCTTGCATTGTATATTTCACAGTGATGCGGGCAATTCATTGGTTTTAATAAAAACTCTTCTCCGTCTGCTGGAGTGTTTATTGGTTGAAAACTATCTGCTCCATATTTTGCATAGTGTCCAGAAGTGACATATAGTTCTTTTTGTCCTATATGTGGTGTTACAACTTGTTCATAACCTGCTTTTTTTTGTGCTTTTTTTAGGAATTGTTCAAGTCTATCTCTTAATGCAGCTCCCTTAGGAAGCCAAAGTGGTAATCCTTGTCCTACTCTTTGTGAAAAATGAAATAGTTCTAGTTCTTTGCCTAGTTTTCTATGATCACGTTTTTTAGCTTCTTCTAATAAAAGTAAGTATTCAGTTAATTCTTTTTGCTTAGGAAAAGAAATTCCATAGACACGAGTTAATTGCTTGTTTTTTTCGTTTCCTCTCCAATAAGCACCTGCAACAGATAGGATTTTCATTGCTTTGATTATTCCGGTATTAGGAATATGTCCGCCGCGACATAAATCTGTAAAAGTAGAATGGTCGCAAAATGTTATTGTGCCATCTTCTAAGTTTTGTATTAGTTCTGTTTTAAACTCATTGTTTTTATATAGTTCAAGTGCTTCAGCTTTCGTAACAGATCGCATTTTGAACTCATGTTTTTCTCTGGAAATCTCTAAAACTCTGTCTTCAATTTTTTTAAAGTCTGCTTCTGTAATTTTTTCTTCTCCAAAATCAATATCATAATAGAATCCGTTGCTAATAGCAGGTCCAATAGTAAGTTTTGCATTCGGGTATGTTTCCTCAATTGCCTGAGCCATTACGTGAGAAGTAGAGTGCCAAAATGCTTTTTTACCTTCTTCGTTGTTCCACGTATATAATATTAGAGAACCGTCACAGGTTAGTGGGGTAGTGGTTTCAATTGTTGTACCATTAAAGGAAGCTGAAATCACATTCCTAGCTAAACCTTCACTAATGCTTAAAGCCACATCCATAGGAGAAATGCCTTTAGCAAATTCCTTAACTGAACCGTCAGGTAAAGTAATATTTATCATCTCTTAAATTTTATTAAGTTGCAAATATACTACAATAGCTAAATACATACAATATATATAAGGATTCATATTTAACATTTTTTTTCTTTTTTAATATTAATGCTTTTTGAGATTTATGTGGAATTAGTTTGTCTATATATTTATTGTAGAACAGGAAAAAGTAAATGTAAGGTATCTGTTGTGTTTTTTTTGAAGTTTTTTTATAAATAAAATGAGCTTTGTAGAAGGGTGTAAAAGCGTAAAGGGTATTATAGAGGGATATGGAATTAGGCAAGTAAAAAAGTTTTGATTATAAGTAATTGAAAATTAAAGTACTAAAAAATATATTTAAAAATAGTTTCAAAAACATTAGGAAACTAATAAAAAGTGACTACTTTTGCACCCGCATTACCGCAGAGGTTCTTTGGTAGATTAATGAAGATAAAACGAGAGTTTTGGGTTTTTAAGAAAAGAAAAAAAATATTTTCAAAAAAGCTTGTCGGAATTAAAAAACTAATTATCTTTGCACCCCGCAAAACAGGCGAAGTTCAGATACATATTGAGTGAGATTTAAGATAAAAAAATATCAAATAAATCTTGCGAGATTAAAAAGAAGGTTGTAGTTTTGCAGCCGCTAACACAGAGACGCAAGTTTTGGAGTTAGGGGTTTAAAATACGAAAGACACGTTCATAGACATATTGAATTGACAGCATAATTTAGAGTGATTTAAATTATAAAAATAAGAGAGTAGAGGCGAATTAAACACACTAGTTTTTATCGTACAATATAAAAAATATACGATGAAGAGTTTGATCCTGGCTCAGGATGAACGCTAGCGGCAGGCCTAACACATGCAAGTCGAGGGGTAGAGGAAGCTTGCTTCCTTGAGACCGGCGCACGGGTGCGTAACGCGTATGCAATCTACCTTGTACAGGGGGATAGCCCAGAGAAATTTGGATTAATACCTCATAGTATTATTGGAAGGCATCTTCTGATTATTAAAGTTCCAACGGTACAAGATGAGCATGCGTCCCATTAGTTAGTTGGTAAGGTAACGGCTTACCAAGACGATGATGGGTAGGGGTCCTGAGAGGGAGATCCCCCACACTGGTACTGAGACACGGACCAGACTCCTACGGGAGGCAGCAGTGAGGAATATTGGACAATGGGCGCAAGCCTGATCCAGCCATGCCGCGTGCAGGATGACTGCCCTATGGGTTGTAAACTGCTTTTATACAGGAAGAAACACCTCTACGAGTAGAGGCTTGACGGTACTGTAGGAATAAGGATCGGCTAACTCCGTGCCAGCAGCCGCGGTAATACGGAGGATCCAAGCGTTATCCGGAATCATTGGGTTTAAAGGGTCCGTAGGCGGCCTTATAAGTCAGTGGTGAAATCTCCTAGCTCAACTAGGAAACTGCCATTGATACTGTAGGGCTTGAATTTTTAGGAAGTAACTAGAATATGTAGTGTAGCGGTGAAATGCTTAGATATTACATGGAATACCAATTGCGAAGGCAGGTTACTACTAATGGATTGACGCTGATGGACGAAAGCGTGGGTAGCGAACAGGATTAGATACCCTGGTAGTCCACGCCGTAAACGATGGATACTAGCTGTTCGGATTTTATCTGAGTGGCTAAGCGAAAGTGATAAGTATCCCACCTGGGGAGTACGCACGCAAGTGTGAAACTCAAAGGAATTGACGGGGGCCCGCACAAGCGGTGGAGCATGTGGTTTAATTCGATGATACGCGAGGAACCTTACCAGGGCTTAAATGGGAGACGACGTTATTGGAAACAGTAATTTCTTCGGACGTCTTTCAAGGTGCTGCATGGTTGTCGTCAGCTCGTGCCGTGAGGTGTCAGGTTAAGTCCTATAACGAGCGCAACCCCTGTCGTTAGTTGCCAGCGAGTAAAGTCGGGAACTCTAACGAGACTGCCGGTGCAAACCGTGAGGAAGGTGGGGATGACGTCAAATCATCACGGCCCTTACGTCCTGGGCCACACACGTGCTACAATGGCCGGTACAGAGAGCAGCTACATGGTGACATGATGCGAATCTTCAAAACCGGTCTCAGTTCGGATCGGAGTCTGCAACTCGACTCCGTGAAGCTGGAATCGCTAGTAATCGGATATCAGCCATGATCCGGTGAATACGTTCCCGGGCCTTGTACACACCGCCCGTCAAGCCATGGAAGCTGGGGGTACCTGAAGTCGGTGACCGTAAGGAGCTGCCTAGGGTAAAACTAGTAACTGGGGCTAAGTCGTAACAAGGTAGCCGTACCGGAAGGTGCGGCTGGAACACCTCCTTTCTAGAGAAAGATATAGATTAGTGTTTTATATAGCATTTACTCTCGCTGTTGGTTCAAATAATACAATAAAACTTAAAGAAACAGAGTCTCGTAGCTCAGCTGGTTAGAGTACTACACTGATAATGTAGGGGTCGGCAGTTCGAGTCTGCCCGGGACTACTATTTTAAAGTTTTAAGAGGAAATTCTAGAGGTTTGCTAACCGTTTTAAGTAGTGTTAACTAAAAACTGTTAACTGATCACTAAAGAAACGGGGGATTAGCTCAGCTGGCTAGAGCGCCTGCCTTGCACGCAGGAGGTCATCGGTTCGACTCCGATATTCTCCACTATTCGAGTGAATAGTGAATAGTGAAAAGTATTAGTGAAAACTAGTTACTAATTACTAAGGACTAATTATTAGAAAACCGTTCATTGACATATTGAGAAAAGAAAAAATAAAAATATAATAGAAAGCACAAATTTCGGGTGTTGTATAGTATATAACACTTGATAAAACAAGTACAATAAGCAAAATAAGGGCGTATGGGGAATGCCTAGGCTCTCAGAGGCGAAGAAGGACGTGATAAGCTGCGAAAAGCTACGGGGATTGGCACACACGAATTGATCCGTAGATATCCGAATGGGGCAACCCACTATGTTGAAGACATAGTATCCGATAGGAGGCAAACCCGCTGAACTGAAACATCTAAGTAGGCGGAGGAGAAGAAAACAAAAGTGATTCCGTAAGTAGTGGCGAGCGAACGCGGATTAGCCCAAACCAGAGTTGTTACGGCAATTTTGGGGTTGTAGGACCACGAGATTTCTTTTGGATTGAATTAGAATAACCTGGAAAGGTTAACCAAAGAGGGTGATAGTCCCGTATAAGTAAGAGAAGATAAGGATAGTGGTATCCTGAGTAGCGCGGGGCACGTGAAACCCTGTGTGAAACTGGCGGGACCATCCGCTAAGGCTAAATACTCCTGAGAGACCGATAGTGAACCAGTACCGTGAGGGAAAGGTGAAAAGAACCGTGAATAACGGAGTGAAAAAGATCCTGAAACCATACGCTTACAAGCGGTCGGAGCCCTTTCGTGGGGTGACGGCGTGCCTTTTGCATAATGAGCCTACGAGTTACCGTTGCTGGCAAGGATAAGTACTTCAGGTATGGATCCGTAGCGAAAGCGAGTCTGAATAGGGCGCCTGAGTCAGTAATGGTAGACGCGAAACCGTGTGATCTACCCATGGGCAGGATGAAGCTTTGTTAACCCAAAGTGGAGGTCCGAACCCGTTGACGTTGAAAAGTCTTGGGATGACCTGTGGGTAGGGGTGAAAGGCCAATCAAACTCGGAAATAGCTCGTACTCCCCGAAATGCATTTAGGTGCAGCGCTAAATTAGTTATATAGAGGTAGAGCTACTGATTGGATGCGGGGGTTTCACCACCTACCAATTCCTGACAAACTCCGAATGCTATATAATGATTTTTAGCAGTGAGGGCATGGGTGCTAAGGTCCATGTCCGAGAGGGAAAGAACCCAGACCATCGGCTAAGGTCCCCAAATGTATACTAAGTTGAAAAAACGCGGTTTGTCTGCCCAGACAGCTAGGATGTTGGCTTGGAAGCAGCCATTCATTTAAAGAGTGCGTAACAGCTCACTAGTCGAGCGGACGAGCATGGATAATAATCGGGCATAAGTATACTACCGAAGCTATGGACTCTACGGAGTGGTAGGGGAGCATTCTAAATTGGGTTGAAGGTGATATGTGAGTATTGCTGGACTATTTAGAAAAGAAAATGTAGGCATAAGTAACGATAATGCGGGCGAGAAACCCGCACACCGAAAAACTAAGGTTTCCACAGCTATGCTAATCAGCTGTGGGTTAGTCGGGTCCTAAGGCGCATCCGAAAGGAGAAGTCGATGGCCAACGGGTTAATATTCCCGTACTACTTATAATTGTGATGGAATGACGGAGTGATGAAAGCACCGCGAACTGACGGAATAGTTCGTTGAAGTATTTAGCTATAAGATCTATAGGCAAATCCGTAGATTTTGGTGATATACGATAGTACTCGGCGTCTTCGGACAAAGGGATAGTGTGCCTAAGGGCTTCCAAGAAAAGTTTCTAAACTTAGATTATAAGTACCCGTACCGTAAACCGACACAGGTAGTTGAGGAGAGAATCCTAAGGTGCTCGAGAGATTCATGGCTAAGGAATTAGGCAAAATAGACCTGTAACTTCGGGAGAAAGGTCGCCAGCAGTAATGCTGGCCGCAGTGAAAAGGTCCAGGCGACTGTTTATCAAAAACACAGGGCTCTGCAAAATCGTAAGATGAAGTATAGGGCCTGACACCTGCCCGGTGCTGGAAGGTTAAGAGGAGATGTTATCTTCGGAGAAGCATTGAATTGAAGCCCCAGTAAACGGCGGCCGTAACTATAACGGTCCTAAGGTAGCGAAATTCCTTGTCGGGTAAGTTCCGACCTGCACGAATGGTGTAACGATCTGGACACTGTCTCAGCCATGAGCTCGGTGAAATTGTAGTATCGGTGAAGATGCCGATTACCCGCAGTGGGACGAAAAGACCCTGTGCACCTTTACTATAGCTTAATATTGACCTTGGACACGTGATGTGTAGGATAGGTGGGAGACTATGAAGTGGCGTCGCTAGGCGTTGTGGAGTCATTGTTGAAATACCACCCTTTGCTTGTCTGAGGCCTAACCCCGCAAAAGTGGGGGACATTGTTTGGTGGGTAGTTTGACTGGGGTGGTCGCCTCCAAAAGAGTAACGGAGGCTTCTAAAGGTTCCCTCAGCACGCTTGGTAACCGTGCGTAGAGTGCAATGGTATAAGGGAGCTTGACTGAGAGACATACAGGTCGATCAGGTACGAAAGTAGAGCATAGTGATCCGGTGGTTCCGTATGGAAGGGCCATCGCTCAAAGGATAAAAGGTACGCCGGGGATAACAGGCTGATCTCCCCCAAGAGCTCATATCGACGGGGGGGTTTGGCACCTCGATGTCGGCTCGTCACATCCTGGGGCTGGAGAAGGTCCCAAGGGTTGGGCTGTTCGCCCATTAAAGTGGCACGCGAGCTGGGTTCAGAACGTCGTGAGACAGTTCGGTCTCTATCTACTGTGGGCGTTAGAAATTTGAATGGATCTGATTCTAGTACGAGAGGACCGAATTGGACAAACCTCTGGTGTATCTGTTGTTCCGCCAGGAGCACTGCAGAGTAGCTACGTTTGGAAGGGATAAGCGCTGAAAGCATATAAGCGCGAAACCCACCATAAGATGAGATTTCTTTTAAGGGTCGTGGAAGATGACCACGTTGATAGGCTATAGATGTAAAGGCAGTAATGTCATAGTCGAGTAGTACTAATAACCCATAAGCTTATGTACGTATTCCTGCACCGCAAGGTGCAGGGAGTCACTTTCTAAAAAAAATAAATTTTCTTGTCTCAATATGTTAAGATATTGTTCTAATTATTCAATGTTGAAAAATATTTATTAATTAGAAATATTGCTCAAAGCAATGAAACCTCTTAAGGTGATTATTGCGTCGGGGCTCACCTCTTCCCATTCCGAACAGAGAAGTTAAGCCCGACAGCGCAGATGGTACTGCAATTTTGTGGGAGAGTATGTCGTCGCCTTTCTTTTGAAAACCCTAATCATAACTGATTAGGGTTTTTTGTTTTTATTAATTTGATGATTTTTTAGTATGAATTAAAAAAAGGGATCAAGTCCAAAACTTGTAGATTTGATAAATTACGCATATAAATTTCTAAGTCTAAAAAGAAAGTAATAATCTTTTGAATGTTAATTTCTATATTCACTAAAAAAGATTACTTTTGCACAAAATTAAAATAATTAAACGTTATGGCAACGAATAGAACTTTTACAATGATTAAACCAGATGCAGTTGAAAATGGGCATATTGGTGGGATTTTAAATATGATCACCGAGGGTGGTTTTAAAATTGTTTCAATGAAATTAACTCAATTAACTGTAGCTGATGCTCAAAAATTTTATGCTGTTCATGCAGAGAGACCTTTTTACGGTGAATTGGTTGAATTCATGTCTAGAGGGCCAATTGTAGCGGCAATTTTAGAAAAAGATAATGCTGTTGAAGATTTTAGAGCTTTAATAGGGGCAACTAATCCAGCTGAAGCGGCTGACGGTACAATTCGTAAAAAATATGCTACCTCAATTGGTGAAAATGCTGTCCATGGTTCTGATTCTGATGAGAATGCTGCTATTGAAAGTGCTTTTCATTTTGCAGGTAGAGAGCAATTCTAATTTGAATACAGAAAAAAATAGAAAAAATCCCGTATTTTAAAACGGGATTTTCCTTTTTTATAAATTATCAGGTAATATTTTACCTGGATTCATTATGTTATTTGGGTCAAAAAGTTTTTTTATTCCTTTCATTAATTTTATTTCAATTTCGTTAAATGCAATCGGCATATATTCTTTTTGAACATATCCTATGCCGTGTTCACCAGATAATGTTCCTTTCAAAGCTACTGTAAGTTTGAAGATTTCTGTTATACCTTTAGGTACTTGTGTTTTCCAATTTTCATCGGTCATGTTGTCTTTAACGATGTTGATGTGTAAGTTTCCATCACCAGCATGTCCATAACAAACTGTTTTAAAGCCGTATTTGTTTCCAATTTCTTTTATTCCTTTTAGTAGTTTGGGTAATTCGTATCTAGGAACGACTGTGTCTTCTTCTTTGTAAATAGAATTTGATTTAACGGCTTCTCCTACGGCTCTTCTTAATTTCCATAGACTATTTTTTTGTTCTTCAGTATCAGCAAATAATACATCGTCAATTTCAAATTTATCAAGAACTTTCATTATTTTCTCAGCTTCTTGAAATAATATTTCAGGGTAATTACCGTCAACTTCAATTAATAAATGTGCTTTTACATCTGGTTTTATGGATATGTTAATATTGTCAATATATTTCATTGTCCAGTCTATTGCATCTCGTTCCATAAATTCTAGAGCGCTTGGGATGATTCCTGCTCTAAAAATTGATGAGACAGCTTCACAAGCTTGTGAGGTTTTGTAAAAAGGTACTAACATTAATATGTTATGTGAATTTATAGGTAGTAATTTGAGAACAATTTTGGTTACAATTCCAAGGGTACCTTCACTGCCAACCATCAACTGTGTTAGGTTATAGCCTGTTGAGTTTTTTAAAGTGTTTGCTCCTGTCCAGATTATTTCTCCTGTTGGTAGTACAACTTCTAAATTTAGGACATAGTCTTTAGTTACCCCATATTTTACAGCTCTTGCACCACCTGAATTTTCAGCGATATTTCCTCCAATAAAGCAACTTCCCATACTACTTGGATCTACTGGATAAAATAATCCTTTTTCAGCTACTTTGTTTTTTAAATCTTGTGTTATTACTCCTGGTTCAGTTGTGATTTGAAGATTTTTTTCGTCTATGTTTATAATAGCGTTAAAACGCTCCATTGATAATCCAATTCCGCCATAAATGCTGAGTGCTCCACCACTAAGGCCGGTTTTTGCTCCAATCGGTGTTACGGGGATTTTGTGAAAATTAGCTAATTTTACAACTGCTGCTACTTCTTGTGTTGTTTTTGGTTTGATTACTATATTCGGTGGGAAATTATAATCTTCTGTTTCATCATGACCATAATTTTGTCTTGTTTCTAGGTCTGTGAAAACATTTTTTTGACCTACTATGTTTTGTAGTTCGATCAGTATTTCAGTGTTAATTTGCATTTTAATGAGGAATTATAATGTAAAAATAGAAAAAAAATGATGATTTTTATATAGTATTTTGATTTTACGTTGTTTAAAAAAAAAAAAAATAGAGACTTGTTTTTAATAGGGTTGTTGTGGTTTTATTTTGTTGGTTTTCAGTTGTTTATTATAATCAAAATAAAAAAATAAGTTTTGACAAATTGACAGTTCAAAAAAAAATGTATGTCAATATTGATTTTTTTTTCAACACTCATTGGTTCATATGTTTTTTTTATTAAATTTGGATAACCCAAAAAATAACCTATTATGTCAAGTACAATGATCAATCGTACAAAATTAGCTTTAGAAAAAGTTAGTTTTGATCCTGTTTTATTTAACAGAGAATTATTAAAAGCAATTAAGTTTTTATTAGTTAAAGAACTAGAAGAATTAGCAATTTGGTTTGTGAATTTTGTTAAAGGTAAACCTCAATTGCAAAACTTTAAATTTTCTGCTGGTGAATAATAAAATTACTATAAATACTTTTAATAAATAGAAAATAAAATAACAATTTAAAATTCTGAAAGCATAATAAGATTTTTTTCTTATTATGCTCTTTTATTTTATTAACCAATACCAGAAAGCTAAAGTTAAAAACGATATTGGAATTCCAATTCCAACCATCATGCTACTTAGCTTTGGTTTAAGGCCATAGCTAGAAGCAAGTATAGTGCCTGTAATCATAGGTGCCATAGCTGCTTCCATGATAGAGACATTAATCATTAAGTTAGATGTATTTAGTATTTTTTTGTAAAATAAATAGAAAAAAAGGGGAGTTAAAATTAATTTAAAAAAAAGGCCTAAAGCAAGAAAATTCCAGTGCTTGCTTTTTTTTTCAATTTTTAATTGTAAACCAACAGCGACAAGTGCAACAGGCGTTACAGTATTTCCAATTCTTTGAAATACGTTTTGAAATAATTGATTGAAATCGGATTCGAAAATATTTAGTAGTAGTGCAATAAAAAAGGCTACAAAAGGCGGAAAAAAAAATATTTTGAATAGCATTGCTTTCGGATTGAGTTCATCCCTAGAAAAAAATGTTGCCGTTATGATTCCTAATGTTGCCATTACTACAAATGACCCTGGTTGATCTACTATAATTGCAGTTTCTAATCCTTCGTTTCCATATAATGCTTCAATTACTGGAAAACCTACAAAAGAAGTGTTTCCTAATCCTGCGGTTATAATTAAACAACCAGTTAATTTCTTTGACCAACGCATGTACTTTCCAAGTAAATAGAAAAAAATGAAAGATAACCCAAAACCGATCCAAGCTATTCCGAGTGGGAAAAAAAGGTTAGTTGTAATTTTAATTTTTGGTATATAATAAAGTGCCAATGCAGGCAAAGAAACATAAATCACGAATTGATTTAGGGCAATGTACATATTTTTAGGAAGTGTTTTTATAAATTGAAGAAAAACACCAACCAAAAGGCATAGAAATAGAAGTATAATGTTGTCCATATAGAATAGGTTAGTTGCAAATTTAAAAAGCTTCCTTTGAATATTACTTGCCTTGTGGGTTTTTTTCAAAAAAATCGTACTTTTACGGTAAAGACTTAATGCATTTGGAATCTAAAGAAAATAAATCTGCTTTATCAGAAATCAATGGAATTAACCAACCTGATTCGGTTAGTCATGTAGTGGCTAAAAATATTCTACAATTTAGAAGGAAACAACCTTCAGCAATAGAATTAATAAATGCTATTATTCAAGGTGATACAATTGCATTAAGCAGAGCTATAACGTTGATTGAAAGTACCAATATTGAGCATTTAGAGAAGGCTAATGAAGTTATTCAAGGTTGTTTGTCAAAAGCTAATAAATCTATTCGAATTGGAATTACAGGAGTTCCCGGTGTGGGGAAAAGTACGTTTATAGAGTCTTTTGGTAAACATTTAACAGCTTTAGGGAAGAAAGTCGCTGTTTTAGCAGTTGACCCTAGTTCCTCGATAAGTCATGGTAGTATTTTAGGTGACAAAACAAGAATGGAAGAGTTAGTAAAAGATGAAAATGCTTTTATTCGTCCAAGTGCTTCTGGAGATAGTTTAGGAGGAGTTGCTAGAAAAACAAGAGAATCTATTATTCTTTGTGAGGCTTGTGGTTTTGATATTATAATTATTGAAACTGTTGGTGTAGGTCAAAGTGAAACTGCTGTTCATAGTATGGTAGATTTCTTTTTATTACTTAAAATTGCGGGAGCAGGTGATGAATTGCAAGGAATTAAACGTGGCATTATGGAAATGGCTGATACTATTGTTATTAACAAAGCAGATGGAGATAATATTGCTAAGGCAAAGTTAGCTAAAACAGAATTTAACAGAGCATTACATTTGTTTCCTGCTAAAAAAAGTGGTTGGACTCCTAAAGTAACTACGTGTAGTGCTATTTCTAAGGCGGGAATAGATGCAGTTTGGAAAATTATTTCTGACTATTTTGAATTGACTAAAACAAATAATTATTTTCAACAGAAGAGACAAGAGCAAAACCAGTTTTGGATGATGGAAACGATTAATGAACAATTAAAGTCTAATTTCTATAATCATTCAGATATTAGTAAACAGTTAGAAATTAATAAAAAAGCGGTGCAAAATAATGAGATTTCTCCTTTTGCTGCCGCTCAAGTATTATTGGAAATGTTTTTTAAAAAATAATTCTATTTAGTCATTTCTTTTAAAATCTTCAAGGTTTATTTCTTCTGCTATAAGTAGTCGAATGTCATTAATAGGGAGATTTGTTTTCAATTTAATTCCACCAGCTTTTAATTGATCGTTAGCAAAAATGAATTGCCATATTGTATTTACGAATGATTCAAATGGTTGATTATCGTCATATATAATCACATTCATTTCGCTAACAATTAGTAGTAATTGTCTAATTAATTCTCTGGATTCTTCTGTTTTAATCTCGTAAGGTTTTAAAACTTGTAGCGTAGTTTTTTGTAAATCATATAAAACTTCAGACGCAACTTTAAGGGTCATTTTTTTCTTAGAGACACCGTTGCATTCATTGAAACGTTCAGCAATTATTCTACTTCTCAAACCTGCTATTTCAGAAACTTCACTAATATTATGTGTAGCCATAATATCTTCTATTGTTTTCATCCATTGGAAAAGTTTAGAAAGAAATGATACCTCTTTCCTTTCTAGATTATTGACTAATTCTGGAAATTCTAATAATTGGCTTTGTAGCACTTTAATGAGGTGTAATACTGATTTTTTCATGGTTTATTTTTTTATTCAGGTATTAGCTTTGAGACTATTTCACCTTTACTATTCTCTGCATAATTCCATTCCATTCCGTCTTCCGAAATTTTCATTTTAATATAGATTAAACTTTCAGGGGCTAATTCTCTTAACTGATTCGCTTCAACAATAACATTTAAATTTTCCAAAACGCTTGCTTCATTATTGATGATTACTTTTGAAATAATGTTTTTTTCTATATTTTGGGCAAGAATTGTTGGTGTAATTTGAATTTTTACTGTTTTCTTAATGAGATTATGCTCTTTTGCAATGCCAAAACATATTTCTCCTAATGCTTTACTGTATTTTAGTATTAGTTCTTTATAATTTTGAGTTGTTATATTTTTGATTAAAGCATTACATTTTTCATTAATCTCGTTCTGAAAAAGACTTGCTACATTAGCTGTTAGCCTAGAAATTCTTAATGTGGCTAGAATGTCATTATAGATTGTACTAGTTAATTCGTTATAATCTATAGGTTCTATTGTTTGTGTTTCTTCGTTTTTAATTCGATTCATACCTATAGGGATTGTCATTTCAATATCATCAATACGCATTCTGGGTATTGAAAAATGCTTTAATAAATTATGATTAGCATATTGTTCTGCAATTTTTACAGTTTGTAAATCGGATAATACTCTAGCGTTACTAATACTAGACACAATACTTCCTAAATATTCGTTTAAGTTTGGCATGTTTACATTTTTTAATAGATAGGTTGAATGAACAACCTATCTATAAATTAATTAAATAGTTTATCCGTTAACACTAGCAATACTATCTTCAAGCATTGTTAATACTCTATCGAGTCCTGCTGGAATTTCATCATTCACCGCTTTTACATGTACTCCCATATTGTATGTTTTCTCTACAGTTGACCCACTGTTTGAAGTTCTTTTATAAGATGCCGAAGCTTTAAAATTGACAACTTTGTAATCGATACCTAATTCTGCTGAAGCTGCAAATTCACTCGAAAGACTTGATGTTTCTGTAGAAGTTAATTTGGCGTTAAAATCTATTGTGACTTCTTCAATTCGAAGCGCAGGAATGGATAAAGTTGTTAAAAAAGGAACAGCGATTGTTACTTCACTATCAATGAATTTTTGATTTGTTGGACTAACGGGGTCGTTTGAATCATAATCTGGATTGGGCACTGATTTTTTATAGTTAAAATCCACATATCGCAATTTTTTTGGTAATGGAGTGCTTGGCGTTGATGCAGGATTGTCTTCAAAACCTACAGATTGAATGAAATTAACTTGAGCCATAGAGGCTGCATTTTGTGCTTGAACAGCTGCTTGTAATGGACCTCCAATGTAAACACTAAAGTCTAGACTGTTTAATTCTGCTACTAAATTTGACATAATATTGTTTTTTATAGTTTACCTACTCTTTGCTACAGTTTTCGGTTTCCCTGTTTTGATGTTTACAAAATTGAGCAACAACTGATAATGAATTGATGTGTGTTTAACTTAAAGTAACAGAGGGAATGCAATGATATTTTTAGGGTTATTTAACCCTGTTAGAAAACGTTTTTCAACTTTTGATAAAAAAAGTAAAGAGTTGTTTCTTTGTAATAAATAAAAAAAGTAATTTCATAAACTAAAAAATAAATAATATGACAACTGGACTTTTAATTGCCGTAGTAATTGCCTTTGGAGCTTATATCTATAAGTTTCCTCCTAAAAAACCAACTTTAACACCAATACCTAATCCTAATAAAATATGTATGGATTATAGTGCTAATCCTATGAGTGAATTGGCTGTAGATTTAGTTCATACGATGGTAAAAGGATATCAAGAAAAACAATTAAGATGTATAAATACACATCCTAACACACTAACTAATAATGATGCTCATTCAATTTGGTTTGATTTAGAGACAGTAAAGAGGTTTGTTTACCACATTGAAAGAACGACGAAAAAAACAGCAGCACTTCATGGAAAAATAATTGATAGTAAAGATTTAGGTATACGAATTTATTACGCTACCTATCCTGAAGCTAAAACTTGGGAGAGTCAGTTTAATGATTTAGTTCTTTTTCTGAAAGATCCATTGCAAAAACAGTATGGGAATTTGCATACATTAGTAATGATTCCTACTATAAAAGTCGAAAATAGAATGGTTGATTTTAACCCATTAGATTATACAACTTATGCACATGGACTTTTTGATATGCCAGGATATGTTGTTACAAATACTATTTCTACAACACAACGAACGGCAGCATTAACTGGAAAGTCTGCGGATAGTGATCCAAATAATCCAAGTAATTTATCTGGAGCACAAAATCATGGTACACTTATCCCACCAGCAACAAATGGAAATCAAGAAGGTTTTGGTATTTAATTTATTATGTTAAAATTTCATCCAGAAATTATTGATTTGTTATTGTGGTGCGAATTTATTTGTGCCACAACAGCAATTTTTAAATTTAAAGAAATTAAAAATACATATTGGAAGTGGTTTACTATTTTTATTATTTACATTTTTATTATTGAGAAGTTTGGAGTTTATTTATTCGATTTATTTTTAATTAAGAAAGATGTTTTTTTTGCTTTTATAGGAATTCCGATACAGTATGTGTTTTTTTTCTGGCTCTATTCAATTAAGTCTTTGAAAAATAAAAAACTATTTTTCATTTTTACTTCCTTATATTTATTGTCATTTATTCCAATTGAGCTCTATTTTAAATCATTTGATATAGTTTACTCATTTAATATGACAACTGGTACATTTTTACTAATGATATTGGTTTTTTTAGAGTTTAAGAAACAAATTCAAAATGATGATATTTTGCAGTTTTGGACTAATAAAATGTTCTATATAAATATTGGGATAATGCTTTTTTATGTAGGAACTTTACCTTTCTTTGGCTTGTACAATTTATTATTAAAAGAACCGACTATTTGGAATGCTTATTATCTTTACTTTTTAATCTCTAATTGTTTAATGTATTTATTTTTTACTGCTTCTTTTATATGGGGAAAACCGAAATTATAGTTACGATTATTCTTTTTAACTTGTTTTTTATTTTATTTATTGTTGGTATCATAGCTTTTATCAAACAATATAAAGTAAAAAAGAAAGAACATGAAGTGAATCTAATAAATAAGGAAAGGGAACATCAAAGGGAATTGTTGGCTACGCAATTAGAGATTCAAACCCAAACTATGCAATATATTGGTAGAGAAATTCACGATAATATTGGTCAGAAGTTAACTTTAGCGAGTTTATATACGCAACAATTAGCCTATGAAAACAAAGCTCCTCAAGTGAATGAAAGTATTGAAAATATTAGCGCAATTATTAATGATTCGTTATCTGAATTAAGGCAACTGTCTAAGTCTTTAACAGATGATAGTATTGAAAAAAATAGCATTAGAGAGTTATTAGAAAAAGAATGTCAGAAAGTACAAGAACTCAAAAAATGTAATGTTTTTTTCATTTGTAATACTACAATCAATATTGCTTCATATCAATCTAAAAGTATATTATTACGTATTACACAGGAGTTCATACAAAATAGTATTAAACATGCTAAATGTGATACTATAACGGTTACATTAGAAAAAAATGAAAACGAATATGTATTAGTTTTACTAGATGATGGTAAAGGTTTTAATATACATGAAACAAAATCAAACGGTATTGGTTTACTTAATATGAAAAAAAGAGCAGAAATGATTGGAGGAAAATATTACTTGGAAAGTAACCCAACATCAGGAACAAAATTAACGATAGAAATACCTTTATAAAATGAAAAACTCCATTGTGATTGTAGATGATCATGTTTTAATAGCTAATGCTTTAAGTAGTATTATAAGTAATTTTGAACCATTTGAAGTTTTATATGTATGTGAAAATGGATTAGAACTGCAAAAGAAATTCAAACAAGGTGAAGGAATACCAGATATTGTTTTGCTTGATATTAGTATGCCTGTAATGGACGGATTTGAAACGGCAACTTGGTTAAAAAGTGATTATCCGAAGGTGTTGGTTATGGCTTTAAGTATGCAAGATGATGAACAAAGTTTAATCAAAATGATAAAAAACGGTGCAAAAGGTTATATGTTAAAGAATGTGCACCCAAAAGAACTTGAGAATGCCTTGCTCAAAATTGTAAAAAATGGGCAGTTTTTCCCAGAATGGGCAACCAGTAAAGTACTTTCTACATTGAATGATGATTATACTGGGCTTTCCAATGGAGTTAAAATTTCTGATAGAGAAAAAGAGTTTTTGAAATATACGGTTACTGAAATGAATTATAAAGAGATTAGTGAGAAAATGTTTTGTAGCCCGAGAACAGTAGAAAATTACAGAGATAGTTTGTTTGAAAAACTGGAATTAAAAACAAGAGTAGGACTTGCAGTTTATGCTATTAAAAACGGATATGATGTGTAAAAAATGGAGTAATACTATAAAAAAACACCGTTTAAAATAGTTCTAAACGGTGTTTTTTTTATTCTTCATAACGTTCCATTTCTCTGTCATAGAATTCGCCTGCAAGCGTGATTAAATGTTCCATTTCAGACTCTAATTCTTTTTCGTCTTCATCTTCAATGTCTTCTAAAAATTCAACTTCATCATCTTTTAAATTGATGATAAACTGAGGAAAATCTAAATGAATGATAAAAATATCATCAGGGAAATCGGAATTGTCAGCAATGACAAATTTTGGTAAAGTCATATCGTTGTTTTTTTATGTGTTTCTTTTGAACGCTGTAAAAATAATATTTTTTGACTGGTTTATTGGTTATTATTCGCAATTAACTTTTTTGTTAAATAATTAAAACGAAGGAAAAGTAAAATAGCAGCAGCAGACAAGCCTGCTAATAAACCAATCCAAATTCCTGTAGCAGCATAGGAAGTATATAGTCCTAGATATATAGAAATTGGAAAACCAATTACCCAATAGGAAACAAATGTCATATACATTGGAATTTTAACATCTTGTAAACCGCGCAATGCACCCAAAACAACCACTTGAATACCATCGGAAATTTGAAATACAGCAGCTACTAATAATAATTGTGCAGCAATTTTAACCACTTCAATATTTTCTAAAATTGGATTTCCTAAGTCATCAACAGTTTTAATAAAATGTAAAGGGAAATATTCATGGAAAACCACAAAAATTAAAGCGAAAAATATTTCTAAAAAAATAGCCAATAAGAAAATTGAAAAAGCAACTAAACGTAATTTTTTGAAATCGTTTAATCCTTTTTGATTTCCTACACGAATCATTGCTGCAACGCTTAATCCCATGGCAAACATGAAGGTAAAAGAGGCTAAACTTAAAGCAATTTGATTGGCAGCTTGACTCGTTGTTCCTAAACGCCCAGATAACCAAATTGCACCCGTAAACAAAGCAACTTCAAAAAACATTTGCATGGCAGAAGGAGTGCCTAATTTGATGATTTTTAAATTGACTTCACGTTTTATTTCTTTAAGAGAAAAGTCCTTGAAATAAGGATGGAATTTCTTTTTTAAATTCATCATATAGTGCATATAACCTAGCATTACAAATCGAGAAGCAATTGTTCCAATCGCGGCTCCAACAATACCCAACTCTGGAAATATCCAAATTCCATAAATTAATAGATAGTTTAAAACAACATTTACTACGTTTGCTAAAATAGTTGCCCACATAGAATATTTAGTTTCACTCATTCCGTCAGCAAACTGTTTGTAGGCCTGAAACATGATTAACGGAATTAATGAAAAAGCTACAATATCTAAATAGGGTTTTGCTAATTCTACTACATTTTCAGGTTGACCCATAAAGGCTATTAAAGGTTTAGAAAAGTAGATAATACCAAACAAAAGGATTCCAAAAATGGTACATAAATACAAACCATGATGGAAAGCACTTCTTCCTTCAGCAACATTGCTTTTTCCATCTGCTTCTGCTACTAAAGGAGTAATTGCAGTTGAAAACCCAATACCTAAAGACATGGCAATGAAAACAAAACTATTTCCTAAAGAAACAGCCGCTAATTCGGTAGAACCCAATCGGGCCACCATGATATTATCAACAATACCCACTATGGTATGACCTAGCATACCAAGTATTATGGGGTAAGCCAATTTTAAATTATACGTAAATTCCTTAGTATAGGTTGATAGTGTCATTTTTTCGTTAATTTGAGTACAAAGATAGAATATTGAAGTTAGAAAAAAGGAACTAAAAGTTCTAAGTCGAAAGTTTTGCAAAAATAACAATACAAAAGTTAGCTAGTTCTTATTAAAGCGAAATACCCTTTTACAGAGTTTAAAATTTTGTAAAAGGGTATTGTAGCGAAAAGCAGGAAAATGGATAGCAAGAAAACTAGAACCATTAGCTAAAATAAAATTATTGCTCAGAAGCTAATTTATCATAATACATTTTGATGTTGTCCTTCACTTCTTGTTCTAATTCAGGTTCTTTAATATCGGTATATTTTTGTAGTTCTTCTAAAATAGTTTTTGCAACCAGATAACGACATGTTTCTTTGTTATCTGCAGGAACAATATACCATGGAGCCTGTTCTTTAGATGTTTTGTTAATGGCTTCTTCATAGTATTTTTGATACTCGTCCCACAATTCTCGCTCTTTCAAATCACCAGGGGAAAATTTCCAATTGTGTTTCTCGGTTTCTAATCTTCGCAATAAGCGTTGTCTTTGTTCTTCTTTGCTTAAATGTAAATAGAATTTTAATACAATTATCCCATTTGAAGTAATGTGTTTTTCAAAAGCGTTGATACTTTCAAATCGGTTTTCCCAAAATGCTGGAGTTATATCTTCTACCGAATTGATACTTGGAATATTCTCATTTAGAATATAATTAGGGTGAACACGTGTAACCAACACGTTTTCGTAGTGTGTTCTATTAAAAACAGAAAATTTTCCTTTTTCGGGTAACGCTAAATAGTGTCTCCAAAGATAATCATGTTCCAATTCTGTTGAATTTGGAGTTTTAAAACTATGAACCACAACACCACGAGCATTGAACTCTTTAAATACTTCTCTTATTAAACTGTCCTTTCCAGCAGTATCCATTCCTTGCAGACATATTAAGACACCATATTTGTTATGTGCATACAATTTATCTTGTAATTTGCTAAGTTTTTCTCTCGTTTTTTGGAGCTCTTTTTCTTTCTTTTTTTCAGAAGTAGCAACATCAATAAGGGTTGGGATATTTTTTAATTGAATAGGCTTAGTAACTTTAAGAATGGAAGTATCTATATTTTTCATTTTTTTAATTTTATTCATAAAGATAAATGTATTTTTACAACCAAAAAAATTATCAAGCAAAATGGAAAGATTTTAGCTTCAATTGTTCCTTAATATTATGGGTATTGGTTCAGCATCGGGTTTATTA
Organism: Flavobacterium sp. KY-23415; assembly: GCF_055384985.1. Classification (NCBI taxonomy): domain Bacteria; kingdom Pseudomonadati; phylum Bacteroidota; class Flavobacteriia; order Flavobacteriales; family Flavobacteriaceae; genus Flavobacterium; species Flavobacterium sp. KY-23415. Next base: position 2,875,434 of record NZ_AP044001.1, read on the forward strand.
TTTAACGAGAACTCTCTATTCTTAATTTCAGATAATAGTACCTAATTTGTATGAATTTCAAATAGAAAAAGTAATTTGAGAAAAAACATGCTTTGGTTGACAATTTGGCAGAAACATTCCTAAAAAACAAAATGATAATTTTTTAAACGAATAAAATTGAAAGGATTATGTTGTTTAAAGAATCCGAAAACAAAATTGATTTTCTACTTTGAGAAGATAATAAAACAGAAGAATTAAAAACTGAAATATATAAATTAACAATAAATAAATGAATTCGATTTTATCTAGAAACGTTTTCTTAGTAAAAGAAAAAGTAGGCATCTTCAAAGCAGCCAATAGTTATGATATTTTTAATCCAGAGAATGGCTCGTTAATGATGTCTTGTACAGAACCTAATTTAGGTTTTTTTACCAAACTTTTTCGTTTTACAGATTATAAACGTATGACACCTTTCCATGTTGTCGTTAGCGATACCCAAGGGAAACCAATAGTGAGTGTAAAAAGAGGTATTGCACTTTTTAAATCAGACGTTGAAGTTTTTGATGCAAACGATCGTTTGATTGGGATTTTCAAGCAAAAAGTATTCTCTTTTGGTGGAAAATTTGAAATTCATGATGCAAATGACCGTCATTTATGTACTTTGCAAGGGAAATGGACAGGTTGGGATTTTAAATTCCTACAACATAATAAAGAAATCGCAACCGTTTCTAAGAAATGGGCAGGAATTGGTAAAGAGTTTTTTACTAGCGCAGATAATTATGTTTTAAATATAGATAATTCGGTTGCTGCGGAAGATCCAATACGACAATTAATTCTAGCAGCAATCATGTGTATTGATATGGTTTTTAAAGAATAATAATAGAATAATGAAAATATAAAGGCATAAGTGATCAAAAACGTATGCCTTTTTTTATTTTTAAAGAAAAAATTTCAATGTTTTCCCAACCTTTTTCTAAGATTTATACTCTATATAAAAAGCAAACCAATTGTGATGGATGAAAAAATAATAAAAGCCTGTAAAAAACAAAACCGAGAAGCACAACGGAAGCTCTATGAATATATGGCTCCAAAGCTCTATAGTTTATGCAAGCGCTACTTGAAAAAAGAGGAAGAAATAGAAGAAGTTTTAGCAGATGGATTTTTTATCATCTTCACAAAACTGAATCAGTTAAAGGAGAATTATGCATTCGAAGCTTGGGCACGAAAAATTGTGGTAAATCAATGTTTACTACAGTTAAAGAAAAACATTAACTTCAATTTGTATTTAGAAGATGTAAATTATAAATCGCAACCTTTAGCCGACGAGGTTACCGATTTGGAAGAAGCCGATTTACTAAATTTGCTGAATTACATTCCAGAAGGTTGTAGTACTATCTTTAATTTGTTTGTTATTGAAGGGTTTTCGCATAAAGAAATTGCGACACAATTAGGTATCTCAGAAGGTACTTCAAAATCACAATTAAATGCTTCAAAAACAAAGTTAAAAGAGTTAGTGAATACATTTTACTATCAAAAAGCAAGATAAGGCAATGGAAATCGAAAATAAATTACATAAAAAAATTCAACAAGCTGCTAAAAACGCAGAGTCGAATGCATTTCCTGGAATGGAAAAAGTATGGTCGAGAGTTGAAGATAAGTTAGATACCAATGTTTTAAAGCAAGAAAAAAACAGTTGGAAAAAAATTAGCGTTGCAGCTTCAGTCGTTATTGTGGCAACAATCGCATATCATTTTTACACTAATACTACTCCTGCTCAAATAGAAGAGCATACCATTGTAGTTTCTGATACTATTAAAAAGAAAATGATACTTGTAGCACCTTTAGTAGAACTAAATAACGACACAACTTTATCGCTTGAAAAAAACGATAAAGAATTGATAAATAATCAACCTGAGATTATTTTTGATAAGATGTCAATTGTTCAAAAAGAAACAGTGCAATTAGAAGAAAAAAAAGAAGCGATTTTGCCTAGATCAGAAAATGTGTCTGGATTTTTTTCAATGTCAGATTCTATTGTAGCGAAACCTAAAAGTATTGTTCCAACAGACAATGCAATAGAATCTATTATAACATCAAAAAAAGAAATACCTCGAAATAGTTTCTTGCCCAATGGAAATGTTGCAACGCAAAAATCAAAAAATACTGTAAAACCAAATCCTTTGGTGGTTATTGATGGAGAAGTTGAAAGCATGCAAAAAATAGAAATGATGCTAGATAAGGAAGAAATTGATACTATGGTTGTTTTAAAAAATCCGTTGTATATTATTAATGGTGTTGAGTATTCCGAAGAATCTTTGTTTGGAAAAAATCCAACAAGCCCATATTATCCTTTAGATAAACAAAAAATTACATCAACAACCATTTATTATAAAGACGAAGCACAAAAAAGATATGGTGAAAAAGGAAAAGATGGCGTAGTTATTATTAGTACGAAAAATGGAAAGCCACTAAAAAAGAAATAATTTGAAAAATATGAAATCGCTACCAATAACTAGTTTGTTGCAAACAAACACCAATGAAGATAAGGCGATACCGTGTGACCTAATAAAACAATAAATAAATATCTACATATGAAAAGTAAATTAATCCTATCATTTGTTTTTTTTTCAATTGCTATTGTGTTTGCTCAAGATTCAATACAAAAGCAAAAAGGATGGAGTATTACTACAAAATCGAAAGTAAATATAGCTAATAAAGCTTTGTGCGTTGTTAATTCTAACTATGTATCAGAAGATATTTTAAAGGCTATAAAGCTTAATGATATTGATAAACATAATGTATTGAATAGTCAGACAGCAACTGCAATCTATGGAGAAAAAGCACAGAATGGAGCAATCGTAATCACAACCAAAAACATTCCTAAAAAAGAATTAGAAAAAATGTATAAACTATATGCTTATGAATATAGTGAAAACAAAGGAAAAGAATTTCTTCTGACAGGATTGATATTAGATTGTGAAGAGAATCCTCTTTCTGGTACCACTATTAAAAATCTGAATAATAAAGAGCAGTGCATTACTGATTTTGAAGGTAAATTTAAGATAAAAATAAGAAAAAATGACGTCTTGCAAATTGATAAAGCGAACTATGAATCGCAAAAAATAATAATTGGAAAACAAAAAACAATTACCATTTCTTTAAAAGCCCTTCTTGTTTCAAATGATAAACAAATTTTACTAAAAAAACCAGTAATTTATCTCTATCCAACAAAAGAAACAGAAATTACATTACAATTCGATTTTAAAGGAAAATTACTAACCACTTTTCCTAAATATGAAGAATATTGGAAAGTAATTGCTTCTCCAAACGGACAACTTTTTGACACCAAAACCCAACGTATTTATAGTTCTTTATTTTGGGATGGTGAAATAGATTTACCAAGTGAACATTATCAATACACAGATGGCTTTGTTGTAGCAAAAGAAGATTTGACCACTTTTTTAATTGAAAAAATGGAACATATTGGATTGAATAATCAAGAAACAAATGAGTTTGTACAGTTTTGGTTGCCAATTTTAGAACGAAATGAGTTCAACTTCATCCATTTTTTAGTGAATGAGAATTGCAATGAAATTTCAATTAATAATGTAAAACCCAAACCAGAAACAACCATAAGGGTATATATGGAATTTTATGGTTTAGACCAATTTGAAACCATTAAAGAACAACAACTACCAAAAACAAATCGTAAAGGTTTTACGCTAGTAGAATGGGGCGGAGCCGATATAACGAATAAAATGCAAAAAAATGAACTATAAAATTTTGACAATACTATTTTTCTTTTGTTTGCAAATACAAGCACAAGAAAAAGAAGAAGAAAAACAAGCAAGCGTAACAACTACAATAATTAAAGTAAAAGGTCAGGAAACTAAAATTGAAGTAAATTCAAAAACGCAAACTATTTACATCATTGGAGGTATTGCGTCAACAATTACCAAAGAAGATCTTGATTTTGCTAAAAAATACAACATTCAATACTATGATTTTGGTTGTTTGCCACCAGTGAACTTTAAAGAATATGAAGCCAAAAATGCAATAGTGTTTGAAATATTGAATAAAGAATACGGTAAACAATGGCAGAAAGAAATCAAAAGTTCCGCTATGGGTTTTGATAAATGGAGTAAAAAATAATATTTAGTTAATGATAATGGTATAATTATTGTAATTCATTTCTTAAAATATAATTATGAAAAAAGTGATTATTCTTTTATTTGTCTTATTAATTTCTTGTAAAAAAGAAGGAAAAGTTATTTCTAATCCAATTATTCCTGAAGTAAAGAAAGAGAAATCCCATGATGAAAAAAAAATAGAAAATCCTTACTTCTTTTTAAGTTTAAAAGATTCAATAGATGTTAAAACTTTAGAATTACCTTTTGAACTTAGACGAAATGACATTTGTATCACGGTTTCAATTAGTTATGGTTGGAATGCTTTTGATGATAGAATCCATTATGTATTTTCTGCTGACAGTACAATAAACGCATTTAAAGAAAAAATTCCGAAAAGTTATTTTAAAGGAGAAAAATATAAAAAGACCGTTGAAACAATTAAATTAAATGATAAAAAAAGAGAAGAATTATTTAACGCTTTGACATCTAAACAAACAATTAATTTTCAAAAATACAAACAAACAGATTTTAAAATTGATTCAAATAAAATTAGTGTGTGTACTGTAACAGATGATAATGGGTACAGCATCCGTTTTTTACAAAACAACACATATAATTCTTTTTTCTATTACGCTCCAATATTTGCTTTAAACAAATGTGATGATGAAATCATAAATAAATCTGTATTGAAAGAATTTATTGAACTTTTAAAAATTTGGAAAGTTGAATTATAAAAAAACTGAAAGCTCCATTTGGAGCTTTTTAATATCTGTAAAAATTGAAAAATCAATGTTTATTATTTCTCAATTTCCTTTAAAGAATCCATTTTCTTAATTTCTAAGAAACCTTTCAAATCTTCAAAATGTTCTTTCACTCTTTTGTTACCAAATTCAAATACTTTCGTAGCCAAACCATCTAAGAAATCACGGTCGTGAGAAACTAGAATTAAGGTCCCGTCAAAATCGCGCAAAGCATCTTTAATAATATCTTTAGTTTTCATATCTAAGTGATTTGAAGGCTCATCTAAGATTAGTAAATTAACAGGTTCTAATAATAATTTAATCATGGCCAAGCGTGTCTTTTCTCCTCCAGAAAGCACTTTAACTTTCTTTTGAATATCATCACCTTGAAACATAAAAGCACCTAAAATATTTTTAATCTGCGTACGAATGTCTCCTACAGCAATACGATCAATGGTTTCAAAAATAGTCGCTTCACCATCTAACAAAGCGGCTTGATTTTGAGCAAAATAACCAATTTGAGCATTATGACCAATTTCAACACTACCACTATCAATACCAATTTCTTTCATTATAGCTTTTATCATGGTCGATTTTCCTTCTCCATTTTTACCCACAAAAGCTACTTTTTGCCCTCTTTCAATAACAATATTAGCATCTTTAAAAATTACTTTATCACCATAACTTTTATGTAAATCTTTAACAATAACCGGATATTGACCCGAACGAACAGAAGGTGGAAATTTCAACTTTAAAGCCGAATTATCTACTTCATCTACTTCAATAGGAACTAATTTTTCTAACATCCTAACCCGAGATTGAACTGCATCTGTTTTAGAAAAAGTACCACGGAAACGATCAATAAATGCTTGGTTGTCTGCGATGAATTTTTGTTGTTCATCATAGGCTTTTTGTTGGTGTACTCTTCTGTCTTTTCTTAATTCTAAATAATGTGAATATTTAGCTTTGTAGTCATAAATACGCCCCATAGTAACTTCAATGGTACGATTCGTGATATTATCTACAAAGGCTCTATCGTGAGAAATTACCATTACTGCTTTGGCTTGGTTTACCAAAAAGTCTTCCAGCCATTGAATACTATCCATATCCAAATGATTTGTAGGCTCATCTAGTAAAATTAAATCAGGTTTTCTTAATAGAATTTTAGCCAATTCAATACGCATTCTCCAACCCCCAGAAAATTCACTTGTAGGACGGTCAAAGTCTTCTCTAGAAAAACCTAACCCTTTTAATACTTTTTCAACTTCGGCATCATAATTCACTTCTTCAATAGCATAAAACTTCTCAGAAAGTTCAGAAACTTTCTCGATTAATTTCATGTAAGCATCACTTTCATAATCGGTTCTAATTGTTAACTGCTCATTGATGTCATCAATCTCTGCTTTCATTTTAAAAATTTCAGCAAATGCTTTAGAGGTTTCTTCTCTAACCGTAGATTGATCATCTGTTAATAAATGCTGTGGTAAATAGGCAATAACTGTTTCCTTCGGAGCAGAAATAGCACCTCTAGTAGGCTTGTTTTCCCCAGCTACAATTTTTAATAAAGTAGATTTTCCCGCTCCATTTTTACCCATAAGGGCAATCTTATCGGTTTCATTAATAGCAAAAGTAACTTCGCTAAAAAGAGTGGTTCCTCCAAATTCTACGGCAATATCGTTTACTGTAATCATTATAAAAAAGTTAAGAGTCGAAAGTTAAAAGTCAAAAAGTTAAAAGTGACACATTGGTTGGTAATTAACTTCTTTTTTAAAGGTGCAAATATAGAGTAATTGTAGAATTATTTAATATTTGATTTTTTAATTATTTCAATAAGTTCATATTGTTTTTCAGAAAGCACATTGTAACCACAATAAATAGGCATTTTGCTTAGGTGTGAATTATATTTAGAATACAAATCTTTATAAAGTTGATATTTTATATAATTGATTACTATCGTTTGATCTAATGCATCTAATTTTTCCTTATCTAATTGTCTTATTTTGTATTCAGAATTTAAAAAGTTAATTTCTTCTATCTTTTGTTTTTGCAAAGCAATCATCTCTTTTTTATCTTTAGTTTTAATCACTTTATAGAGATTCTCTATTTTTCCTTTAATAAGGATTAAAGTGTCAAATTTTCCTGATTTTGTTCCATTATCATCATATTTAGATCTAATTGATTCTTCAATTTTATTACATTCACTTTGATAAAAATTAGATGATTCTATAAGAGTTTCTACTAAAAGGATTGAAACTTTATGTTCTTTTTTTTTACATGAATAAAAAGCAAAAATGATAAAAAGTAATACTATATTTTTCATATAAATTATTTTAAAAAGCACACTGATTATAAAAAGGCTAGAAAATTAGAACACTATAGTTGCTGAAACTTTGAAGGTGCAAATATAAATGAAATATGCTGTTTGAAAACACCTTAATTGTTATTTATTCATCAAGTAAATTATTATTTTCCTGTAAATGCTATTTACTGTAAGTATTCCAATTATGTTTTCATTATATTCAATTGTAATTTTATTTACTAGGAAATACCTTTGCAGAAAATAATTTTAAATAATTAATAAATTTACTAATCTTTAACGTTTGTATTTGGTTGGAGGTTTAAAATCTTAGTATCTTTGGTTGAACATAAAAAAAAACAAAAATGAAAAAAATAGCAGTATTTGCATTTGCTGTAGCTTTGTTTGCTACAAGCTGTAAAAAAGAAGAAAAACAAGAAACTCCAGTTGAAGAAGTGAAAACGGAAGATGTTAGTAGTTTAAAGATAATTACAGATTCTACAAAAGTAAATTGGATTGCATACAAAACTACAGATAAAGTAGCTGTAGGAGGTAGTTTTAAAGAAATAGAATTGAAAAATACACAGACAGGAGAAACACCAGAAGCGGTTTTAGAAGGGGCTACTTTTTCAATTCCTGTGAGTAGTTTGTTTACCAATAATGAAGATAGAGATACTAAATTAAAGACAATTTTTTTCGGTGCATTAAAAAATACTGAATTAATTGGAGGTGTTTTTAATTTTAGAGATGGAAAATGTTTTCTTACGTTAACATTGAACGATGTTACGAAACAATTAGAAGTGCCTTTTGCTTATGAAAATAAAAAATTCAGTATTGATAGCACTATTAATTTAGAAGATTTTGGAGCTCAAACTGCAATACAAGCTATTAATAAAGCTTGTTTTGAATTGCATAAAGGACCAGACGGAGTTAGTAAAACTTGGAGTGAAGTAGCAATTAATGGTTCTGTTCAATTTGAATAATGGTATTAAGACATAAAAAAAAACGTCTCAATTAGAGACGTTTTTTTTATATTTTAATACCTGGAGGAAGCATTTCTTGATACCTTCTGTTTTTTCTAAAAAACTTAATAAGTTTAATATGAGTTGGAACAACCTTCAATTTTCTTTCTTCTGCTAGAGCTAAAACATTTCTAATAAATTTGTCTTGTAACTCCTCATCTTCATTTTCATTTTCACAGAATTTTGTTAAAAAAAGCTTTCTTTCTTGTAAAGAATATTCAATTGATACTAGTCCAGAATCTGTAGTAATTTCAAATTGTCGAAGCAATTCATTATCTTTAATTTCCATTGGTTAATACTTTGAATTAAATTGTAATGTGAAGTTCTTAAAAACACAAACATCAACAAATATAATGTATTAAATTACAGTTTCAAAGAATTTTAACTTTTTGTTAATTTGTTTAAAAAAATGTAAAACTAAATTATTAAATAAAGTAATTGTAATATTTTTATGCAAAATTATTACTTTTAATATTAAAATAAAATGTCTAAAATACCAGTATATTTCATGCCAGGCTTGGCAGCAAGTCCAGTGATTTTTGAAAATATAAAATTACCTGAAGAATTTGAAATTCATTTCTTGGAATGGTTTATTCCAGAAAATAAAGAAACACTTAGTGAGTATGCTTTGCGAATGACAAAAAAAATTCAACATGAAAATCCTGTTTTAGTGGGGGTATCTTTCGGTGGAATATTAGTGCAAGAAATGGCAACACACATTTCTACTAGAAAAACAATTATTATATCGAGTGTGAAAACAAATAAGGAAATGCCAACCCGAATGAAAATTGCAAAAAAAACACTAGCCTATAAATTGATACCTACAAGTTTGTTAGCCAATGTTGAAACACTTGTTAAATATGCTTTTGGAGAAAATATAATTTCTAGTAGATTAAAACTTTATGAGAAATATTTATCTGTTAGAGATAAAAAATATTTGGATTGGGCAATAGAAAGCGTAATTTTATGGTCAAGAACACAACCATCCAAAGATGTGGTTCATATTCATGGAGATGCAGATGAGGTTTTTCCAATACAAAATATTAAAAATGCAATCCAAATTAAAGGAGGAACTCATATAATGATTATCAACAAGTATAAGTGGATTAATGAAAATTTACCTAAAATTATTTTAAATAACGAAAAGAACTAATATTATGAAGAACGGAATTTTAAAAAGAGTTGTTTTGGTAAGCTCTGTAGTAACAATAAGTGCATTTTTTATTCATGCAACTACAAAAACGAACGCAAACTCGGAAACAAAAGAAGATGCAATCCATGTTGACTATCCTCTTCAAATGAATTTTGCAAATGAAGAAGTGCCAACCTATATGGCAGATGTTGAAGAGCGATTAGATAGGGAAATGATTACCAATATGAACTATCATACGAACACAATATTAGTTATAAAAAGAGCCAATAAAGTTTTTCCTGTCATTGAGCCTATTTTAGCTAAAAACGGAATTCCAGACGATTTCAAATATTTGGCAGTTATAGAAAGTAGTTTAGTGAATGCGGTTTCGCCCGCTGGAGCAAGAGGTGTTTGGCAATTTATGCCTGCTACTGCGAAAGAAAAAGGAATGGAAGTGAACGAATATGTAGATGAGCGATATCATTTGGAAAAATCAACAGAGGCAGCTTGTGATTATTTAAAAAGTGCTTATGCAAAATTTGGAAACTGGACGTTAGCAGCTGCTTCCTATAACGGAGGTATGGCAGGTGTTTCTCGACAGCTAGAATCCCAAAAAGTGAATAGTTATTATGATGTGTTGTTAACAGAAGAAACAGCACGCTATGTTTATCGTATCTTGGCTTTAAAAGAGATTATGTTGAATCCAAAAAAGTATGGCTTTGATATTCCGCAAAATGCATTGTATAAAGAAGTACCAGTGAAAAAAATAGAAGTAGATACGACAATTAATGATTTGGCAGATTTTGCAATTTCGCAAGGAATTAATTATAAAATTTTAAAAATCCATAACCAATGGTTAAGAGATAGAAAATTACCCAATAAATCAGGAAAGAAATATGAAATTGAAATTCCAACAGCTGGATACTCGAAATAATGAAAAAAATGACAATACAAACAATTTTAGCGCTTATATTAATTGGTTTACTAGCTGGTTTGTTGAGTGGGTTAGTGGGTGTAGGAGGTGGAGTAGTAATGGTTCCTTTGTTAATCCTTTTTCTTGGATTAAATCAACATCAAGCACAAGGAACAAGTTTGGCAGTGTTAGCAGTTCCTGTTACATTGTTGGCGGCATATAATTATCATAAAGAAGGTTATTTAGATTGGAGATATGCTGGAATAATAGCTTTGTTTTTTGTTATTGGTGGAGTAGTTGGGAGTAAAATTGCTATTTCCTTAGATCAAAAAATGTTAAAAAAAGTTTTTGGAGTGATACTTTTAGTAATTGCAGGAAAAATGCTATTAAGTAAATAAGATTAAAATCTGAGGTAATGAAAAAGCCCCAATTTGAGAGAATTGGGGCTTTTTTACCTTTGCTTTTAAGAATTTGCCTACTTACAGGCAAAGGTGTATAGTTGAATAATTTTAAAGTTATATCAAATATATAAAAGTGAATAATCAATAAAAAAAATAGCCGATAACTAGCCTACAAATTCGTTAAAATTAAGAGTCATTACAAGTAATCTATGAAATTTTAACTTTAATCGATGTGTTAGATTTTCTTCATTTGATCCTTCATCATTTTGATTTGATCTTTAAGCATTCCGTGTTTATCTAATTTTTTAGCTTCAGTTAATAACTTGTTAGCTTCGATTTTTCTTCTTCTTGTCATCGCAATACCTGCCAGTTGTAGTTTAGCTAATGCTAAATCTTGATCCATAGACAATCCTAATTCAATGGCTCTTTTGAAAAATTTCTCTGCTTGAGTTAAATTGGTTTGAGATAACATAATACCATTTAAATAATTATAGTATCCTTGTTGTTTTCGAACCAAAGCTGTTTCTGGATTAGTAATTTTGTCTAACCATTTTTTGGCTCCATCCATATCTTGTTTTCTTAGCTTTAAAAAAGCTAATAAAATCATTTCATTTTTAAAATATAAGAAAATGAAAATAGTTGAAAATAACAATAAAAAAATACCATTCCCTATATTATTCTCTGTAAATTGGTATATTGCAAAAGCAACTATTAAACCTGTTAACCCTAACTTAATATTTTTGTTGAACATAATTATTTTTTTAAGTGATGCAAAGGTAATAAAATCAATTAAAAATATTTTTAAAAAAGTACTTGTAATTGAAAAAAGACTTTGTATATTTGCACTCGGTTTTCAAGAAGCGAAAATCAATTGAGATAAAAAAGAGATTTTAAATTATAGATTTTAAAAATACAAGTAATGAGCAAAAGAACGTTTCAACCATCGAAAAGAAAAAGAAGAAATAAGCACGGATTTATGGACAGAATGTCTTCTCCGAATGGAAGAAAAGTCCTTGCACGTAGAAGAGCTAAAGGAAGACATAAATTGACTGTTTCTAGCGAACCAAGACATAAAAAATAATGATTAGTTTTTAATCATAATAGAGCCGTTACTTTTATTAGTAGCGGCTTTTTTTTAAACTTGTTCACAAAATTTAATAAATAAGTAGTTCACAAAGTTTAAAAATTAAAACAAACGAACTACTTTTGAAGATACAACTACAACAATCACAACTACTTATATAAAATGCCAAAAGACAATTCAATTAAATCGGTTTTAATTATAGGTTCAGGTCCAATCGTAATTGGACAAGCCTGTGAATTTGATTATGCAGGATCTCAATCTGCACGCTCTCTTAGAGAAGAAGGAATAGAAGTTATTTTGATTAACTCTAATCCTGCTACTATCATGACAGATCCAACAATGGCAGATCATGTATATTTAAAACCGCTTACGACAAAATCACTAATTGAAATTTTAAAAGAACATCCTCAAATTGATGCGGTACTTCCAACTATGGGAGGACAAACTGCTTTGAATTTATGTTTAGAAGCAGATGAAAAAGGAATTTGGGAAGACTTTAATGTTAAAATGATTGGTGTCGATGTAAACGCAATCAATATTACAGAAGATAGAGAACAATTCAAACAACTTCTAGTAAAATTAGGAGTGGGTGCAGCACCTGCAAAAACTGCCAATTCTTTCTTGAAAGGGAAAGAAATTGCACAAGAATTTGGTTTTCCTTTAGTAATTCGTCCATCTTTCACACTTGGAGGAACTGGGGCTGCTTTTGTGCATACTGCAGAAGAGTTTGATGAAAAACTATCGTATGGTTTAGAAATGTCTCCAATTCACGAAGTACTAATTGATAAAGCGCTTTTGGGTTGGAAAGAATATGAATTAGAATTATTAAGAGATAAAAACGATAACGTAGTTATTATATGTACTATTGAAAATATGGATCCAATGGGAATTCATACAGGAGATAGTATTACTGTGGCTCCAGCCATGACACTTTCTGATACTACTTTTCAAAGAATGAGAGATATGGCGATCTTAATGATGCGTTCTATCGGAAACTTTGCAGGTGGTTGTAACGTGCAGTTTGCTGTGTCTCCAGATGAAAAAGAAGATATTGTTGCCATAGAAATTAACCCTCGTGTGTCTCGTTCTTCTGCACTAGCGTCTAAAGCTACAGGTTATCCAATTGCTAAGATTGCTAGTAAATTAGCATTAGGTTATACGCTTGATGAACTCCAAAATCAAATTACAAAATCTACTTCGGCTTTGTTTGAACCAACACTAGATTATGTAATCGTAAAAATACCACGTTGGAATTTTGATAAATTTGAAGGTGCTGATAGAACATTAGGACTTCAAATGAAATCCGTAGGGGAAGTAATGGGAATTGGTCGTTCGTTCCAGGAAGCATTGCATAAAGCAACACAGTCCTTAGAAATTAAGCGTAACGGTTTAGGAGCTGATGGAAAAGGGTTTAAAAATTATGATCAAATTATTGAAAAATTAACCAATGCAAGTTGGGACAGAGTTTTTGTAATTTATGATGCTATTGCCATGGGAATTCCATTGAGCCGTATTCATGAAATTACAAAAATTGACATGTGGTTCTTAAAACAATATGAAGAGCTATTTGCTTTAGAAAAGGAGATTTCAAATTATAAGGTTGACACATTACCTAGAGAATTGCTTCTTGAAGCCAAACAAAAAGGCTATGGTGACCGACAAATTGCTCACATGATGGGGTGTTTGGAAAGTCAAGTATATAAATTAAGAGAAGAACAAAATATTAACAGAGTTTATAAATTGGTAGATACTTGTGCGGCAGAATTTAAAGCACAAACACCTTATTATTACTCTACTTTTGAAGCTGAAATTGAAAAAACAGACGGAACAAGATATGTGCACAACGAAAGTATTGTTACCGATAGAAAGAAAATTATTGTTTTAGGTTCTGGACCTAATAGAATTGGACAAGGAATTGAATTCGATTATTCTTGTGTGCATGGTGTTTTAGCAGCCAAAGAATGTGGCTATGAAACAATCATGATTAACTGTAATCCTGAAACGGTTTCAACCGATTTTGATACGGCTGATAAGTTATATTTCGAACCTGTTTTTTGGGAACACATTTACGATATCATTCGTCATGAAAAACCAGAAGGAGTAATTGTACAATTGGGAGGACAAACGGCTTTAAAATTAGCGGAAAAATTATCGAAACATGGTGTGAAAATTATTGGAACTTCTTTTGAAGCTTTAGATTTAGCAGAAGATAGAGGACGTTTCTCTGATTTGTTGACCGAACTAGAAATTCCTTTCCCTAAGTTTGGAATTGCTGAAAGTGCAGAGGAAGCTTCAATTTTGGCAGACTCATTAGATTTTCCTTTATTAGTGCGTCCTTCTTATGTGTTAGGAGGTCAAGGAATGAAAATTGTAATTAATAAACAAGAGTTAGAAGAACATGTAATTGATTTATTAAAATCGATTCCTGGAAATAAATTATTATTAGATCATTATTTAGACGGTGCTATCGAAGCTGAAGCAGATGCCATTTGCGATGCCGATGGAAATGTTTATATTATAGGGATCATGGAGCATATTGAACCTTGTGGTGTGCACTCAGGAGATAGTAATGCAACATTACCACCATTTAATTTGGGTGAGTTTGTAATGCACCAAATCAAAGAGCATACACATAAAATTGCACGCGCTCTTAAAACCGTTGGATTAATCAATATCCAGTTTGCAATTAAAGACGATACAGTATATATCATTGAAGCCAACCCGAGAGCGTCTCGTACGGTTCCTTTTATTGCGAAAGCCTACGGAGAGCCTTATGTAAATTATGCTACGAAAGTAATGTTAGGACACAACAAAGTAACCGACTTTACTTTTAACCCACAATTAAAAGGATATGCAATTAAGCAACCAGTTTTCTCTTTTAGTAAGTTCAAAAACGTAAACAAAGCCTTAGGACCAGAAATGAAATCGACTGGAGAAAGCATCTTGTTTATAGACGATTTAAAAGACGATCAGTTTTACGAGTTGTATTCTAGAAGAAAAATGTATTTGAGTAAATAGAAATAGGAATCCCAATCGAAAGATTGGGATTTTTTAGTTAACAAAATTTTGATTATATTCTAAATTTAATCTATTTGTTTTATTAATTCCATTGTTTCTTCTAATGTAGATGCTTTAGTACTATTCTCAACTTCATCAATTATAAAATTTTTAGGTAAATTTTTAGAATATAAAATTTTTACTTTACTTCCTTTTTCAGGTAGTTGTATTAAGCCTAAATTTGAGTTGTGCTCTGAAATAATTTTTTCACCATTTACTATATATTCAACTTTAACTTTAGTGAATACATCCTTTTTAATTTTTAATTTTTGTTCTAATTGGTATTTATCTAAAATAATTCCATCAGTTTTTTTAGAGTTGTATTTTAGATCGTTTTCGACTCTATCTTTTTCATTCATTGTAAAATAAAAAGTGAATCCGATAATAGAAAAAGTAGTTATGAAAATTAATAAAACAACTCCCGCTATGTTTTCAGAGGAATTTATAATTTTTTTTATTCGACTTATACTATATATGTTTGTTAATGTACATATTGACAAAATTGAAATAATTATTGAAAAGAAAAAAGAAAGTATAATTGGAGATTTTTCATAAAACTTTAAGGGAATTAGATATTTAAAGATTATGAAAAATGCTATTGTTATAATTGAAGCAATTATTCTTTTTGTATTCATGATTTTTTTCACTAAGTTAAATAAATTAAAATTATTTGATTTTTAAGCCATATAAATATTTAGGATTACATAAAGAAGTTTTGTTTATTTTAATTGTATAGAATTTATTATTTCATACTCTAAAAACTTCTTTTTTGTTTTCAGTTATTTCGTTTTTATTTTAAAAGAGCAAAAATATTACCTTTTTTTTAAAAAAAAACAATTATGAATGATGAATTCTGCGTTTTCTTTAAAGTATTTTTCTTTGATGTAACTCCTTTTTGTTTTGAAAAAAGCTTCCTGTTTTCGTTCGTTTCTTCATTTATAAATAATTATATTCTATTAATTTTTTTTCACCATTAATGCATTAAGTTTTAGTAAGGGTTTTGCTTAATTACCTTAATCTCTCTAATGGTTTATTTTTATTATTAAAAATCTTGTCTGCCAATTATAGTAATAATTTCAATTGTATCGGCTTTGATGTTGTAGTAGATAGTGTCAACTCCGCAAACACAATAACGTTCTACATTTTTATAAGTTGTTACAATAGGAAAAAGAAAAGGATTAGATGCAATTTTGTTAAAACAGTCGAATAGCATCTCATAATATTTGTTTGCTTGTTGCAAGCCAAATCTTCCTAAACCATATTCAAAAATTCTGAGAATATCATCTTCTGCTTCAAAAGATAGTTTGTAATTAAACATTTAAACGACTTTTTATCTCGGCTAAAAGTTCTTCTTTTGTTTTTGTACTGAAACCACTTTTTAAACCTTTGTTAATTTTTGCTTGCACAAATTCGTGATACGCTTCTCGTTCACGTGCTTGTTTAATCAAATAATTTACGGCTTCACTTTTGCTTGTAAATTCTTCTTTAGCTACTTGTTCTTTTAACCATTCATCATTTTGATTGGCTAATGTGATACTTTGTCTTGACATAAGAAAATTATTTAGTGGTGCAAATTTACACCATATAAAATTAATGAAAAAATTTGCTTTTCTAATGCATTTAGAGCAAAATTTTTTCTTCAAAAATTAAATAGAACGCTCCGAAGTCAATAAAATTCTTAGCTTGAGAATTTATGTAGCTATTTTAATTAGCTGGTTTACCTTAAAGTTTATAAGTCTAAAAATCCTAAAACTCCATTCAATTCCATAATTTTGTAGTGCATTACGTAATTAAGCTTCCAAATCACATATTATGAGTAATACATTTTCTAAAAGCAGTCAAATTGGAATGGTATCGAGTTTCGAGGAACTGGTACAAACCAATTTTGTGGGTGAAATGAATGCTTTGTGTTGGCACAGAAACTTGGAAGGCGATTTTAAAGAAATTGTTGCTCAATTGCAATTAAAAGAAAATATAACAGTAGTTCATCCTAAAGATCTTTTAGCACTTCAACTATCAGAAAAAGGAAATATAGCGAGAAGCATTATTCTCAATGACTTTCAATTATTAGCAAATTATGGAGCTTCACCAACGCTTAATTTACTAAAATGCTATGAGCGTGATGATGAATTTGATTTCATAGCCACGGATGTGTATTCGTATCACGTGGATCGTTCTCCCATTGCTACAGATACTTTTTTGTGTACCTACTATGGAGCAACAAGTGATATTATTTCTAATGCAGAAGTGCGTCAAAAAATTCTAATTCCAGAAATTCGAGAAAAACTCAACCAATTATATGATGGCCCTGAGGAGGAATTTGACAATTTTTTAAGTGAAAATTATTTTGATTTGCATTATGAAGCGCAACCTAATGCATTGCCCATTCCTTTAGGGCTTGGACATCTTTGTCGTTTAGCTGTTGACCATCCAGAACAGCAAGTGCTACCTTGCGTTCACAGAGCACCCATGGAAAACGAGGGTGAATATCGGTTGTTATTGATTTGCTAAAAATAGCTTATGATTGGTAGTGAACGTTAATTTGGGTCTAATGTTTCGTTTATTTTAAAATTATAAACTCAAGCAAAACACGCGATTCCTTTCCCTATTTAGATTGCTTTATGGCAAGTTGTTAAATAACAAGGTGCTTTTTGTATATTTGAGATTGTAAAACAAATAACATGAAAATTAAATTCTTAGTGATACTTGTGTGCAATGTACTTATTGGTTACAGTCAGAGCAAAATTGCATCAATAATTCCAAAGCCGCTTCATCAAGAAATAACAAATGAATATTTCACTTTAAATAATAAAACCAACCTATATAGTACAGCCAAAACAACTTTTGAAAGCGATTTTTTGAAAGAATCATTACTAAAACAAACAGGGATTTCAGTAATTCCAAAATCAAAAAATAAAAACAACAATGCGATTATTTTGAATTTAATTGATTCAAACGATCAATTTGAAACAGAGGAAGCTTATTCCTTAGAAATTAATCAGAGTAAAATAGTCATAACAGCCATAAGTAATAAAGGGATTTTTTATGGAATACAAAGTTTGTTACAATTAATCCCATTTGAGTCAAGAAAAGAAATACAATTACAAGGAGTAAAAATAAAAGATACACCAAAGTTTCCTTGGAGAGGAATGCATTTAGATGTTTGCAGGCATTTTTTCTCAACTGATTTTGTGAAAAAATATATAGATTATTTGGCTTTCTTAAAGTTGAACACTTTTCATTGGCATTTAACAGAAGATCAAGGATGGCGAATTGAAATAAAAAAATATCCAAAATTAACAGAGATTGGTGCTTGGAGAAAAGGGACAATGATTGGAGCTTATAGTGAACAAAAATTTGATACTATACGATATGGAGGATTTTATACACAAGAAGAGATAAAAGAAGTAGTAGCTTATGCAAAGCAACGACATATTACTGTTATTCCAGAAATAGAAATGCCAGGTCATGCTTTGGCAGCATTAGCGGCTTATCCTGAATTATCGTGTACTAGTAGTCCTTTTGAAGTTGCACAAAAATGGGGTGTTTTTGATGATGTGTACTGTCCAAAAGAAGAAACATTTGTTTTCTTGCAAAACGTTTTGGATGAAGTACTAGAACTTTTTCCCTCTGAATACATTCATATTGGAGGAGATGAATGTCCAAAGACAAGATGGAAAACATGTAATCATTGTCAAAATCTAATGAAGAAAGAAGGACTAAAAGATGAAAATGAATTGCAACGCTATTTTATAACCCGAATTGAAAAATACTTAAATAGTAAAGGACGACAAATTATTGGTTGGGATGAAATTTTAGAAGGAGGATTAGCACCTAATGCAGCGGTTATGAGTTGGAGAGGCACAGAAGGAGGAATTGAAGCAGCAAAACAGAAACATAATGTTGTGATGTCTCCAGGTGGGTATTGTTATTTTGATCATTATCAAGGAAATCCCAAAAACGAACCTTTAGCAATTGGTGGGCATACCACATTAGAAAAAGTATATAGCTTTAATCCCATACCAGAAGAATTATCAAAAGGAGATGAAAAATATATTTTAGGAGCTCAAGCAAATGTGTGGACAGAATATATATTAAATGAAAAACATGTAGAATATATGGTTTTTCCCAGAATTTTAGCCTTATCAGAAGTAGTTTGGGGTACATCCGACAAGGGGAAATATGATCAATTTGCAGAGCGAGTGATTGCTTTTTTTCCAAGATTGGAAAAAATGGGAATAAACTATAGCAAAGCACTCTATGAAGTAATTGCTGAAACAAATATCCAAGAGCAAAAATTGTTTGTAACATTACAATCGAGCAAAATAGATAATATAAGATATACACTTGATGGTTCAGAACCTAATGCTTTTAGTGAATTGTATCAAAAACCGATAGAGATTAAAAAAAATTGTACAGTAAAAGCAGCTTATTTTGAAGAGGCGGAACAGAAAAGTGTAACGTTTGTACAAGATTTTTATGTTTCAAAAGCTACAGCAAAAACAATTAAACTATCAGAAGAACCTAGTACAAGCTATTATGAACAAGGAGCAAAGACATTAGTTAATGGTATCATTGGTGATCCATTGAAATATAAAAATGATTGGTTAGGGTTTTCAGGAAAAGACGTAAATGCCATTATTGATTTGAACAAACAAGAGAACATAGGAAAAGTTACAATTCAATTTTTTGAGAGCAGACCAAATTGGATTTATTACCCTGAGAGCGTTACTGTGTACTTATCGGATGATGGAGAAAATTTTAGAGAAAGTAGAAATTGTACTATAGATTATATTCGTCAAACTGAAGGTAAATTAGCGTTAGAATTTGAAACATCTAAAGCTAGATTTGTAAAAGTCATAGCTAAAAATTTTGGAAAAATACCTGTTGGTGAAGCCGGAGAAGGTAAAAATTCTTGGTTGTTTGTAGATGAAATAAGAATAGATTAATATTAAAAATGTAAATAAAAGTTCTGTTTATAAAGAGAGTGAAATATTAAAGTCTTATAAAATGGAATTTTAACTGTCATAATTTCAATTTTTGTACGGATGAAAAACAATAGAAGAAGTTTTTTAAAAAAATCTGCACTAGCTATGGCTGGGCTAAGCATGAGTTCTTTTCAACATAATGAAGAGAAAATGATGGTTACCAATAAGAATAAAAAAACTAAAAAACCAGTTGTCTTGTCCACTTGGCAATTTGGAATTCAAGCCAATGAAGCCGCTTGGCAAGTTCTAAGTAAAAAAGGAAATGCTTTAGACGCAGTAGAAGCAGGTGTTAAAATACCTGAAGGAGATCCTAGTGAAAGAAGTGTTGGTTATGGAGGAAGACCCGATAGAGATGGAAGAATAACGCTGGATGCTTGTATTATGGATGCATTCTCAAATATAGGTTCTGTTGCGTGTTTAGAGCATATAAAACATCCTATATCCGTTGCACGAGCTGTTATGGAAAAAACACCACATGTAATGTTAGTTGGTGAGGGAGCATTGCAGTTTGCCTTAAGCCAAGGTTTTGAAAAAGAAAATTTGATGGTTGAAGCTTCTGAAAATGAATGGAAAGAATGGCTAAAAAGTAGTAAATATCAACCAATAGTAAATATTGAAAATCACGATACCATAGGGATGATTGCCTTAGATGAACACGGAAATTTATCAGGAGCATGCACAACAAGTGGAATGGCTTATAAAATGCATGGACGAGTTGGAGATTCGCCCATTATTGGTGCAGGATTGTATGTAGATAATGAAATAGGAGCAGCTACAGCCACAGGTCATGGAGAAGAAGTCATTCGTATTGCAGGTTGTCATTTAGTTGTAGAATTAATGCGTCAAGGGCGTTCACCGCAAAAAGCGTGTGAAGAAGCAGTAATGCGAATAGTGAAATTGACTCAAAATAGAAATAAAAGTCTAAAAGACATTCAAGTAGGGTTTATTGCTTTAAATAAGAGAGGTGAACATGGCTCCTATTGTATCCAAGGAGGTTTTAATTATGCTATTCATGATCATTCTGGAAACCGATTGATTGATGCTGATTTTTATTTGAAGTAGAATATCATAAAATAAATGAAAAAAATAGAAATAGCTTGTTTCAACGAAGCATCTGCCCTAATTGCATCAAAAGCAGGAGCAGATAGAATTGAATTGTGTGAAGGATATAAAATTGGTGGAATTACACCTCAATTAGATCTTGTTAAAAGAGTAAGAGGAGTAATTAAAAACGAACTTAATGTAATGATTAGACCAACGCATGAAAGTTTCAATTACTCAAGTATAGATTTTTTATTGATGCAAGAATCTATAAAAGAGATGAAGAAAATTGGAGTAGACGGTTTTGTTTTTGGTGTTTTAACAAATGAAAACAAGATAGATGTTGAGCGAAACAAAATTTTAATTGAGTTAGCCAGTCCTTTACCGTGCACTTTTCATAGAGCTTTTGATAGTATTGAAAATAAAAGAGAAGCATTACAGATACTAAAAGAAATAGGTTTTGCAACGGTGCTTACTTCTGGTGAAACAACTAATGCAATAGAAGGAAAAGAAATATTGAAAGATCTAGTTCATTGGGCAACTAATGACATAATTGTTATGCCTGGTGGAGGTATTCGTTCCACTAATATTCAATTTTTAGACAACCAAATAAAAGCAAAATATTATCATAGTGCTGCATTAAAAGATGGAAAGGAAACAGTTGATTTTGATGAGGTTATTCGTCTTAAAGAATATTTGACATTAGCATAAGAGTTCAAAGTGAAAATTGAAATACTTATTGAAAATAAAAAATCGTACTATTTTAAATATAACGGTCTCGGCTATGAATAGTTGGGGATTAATCCTCAACCAGTTCTTAACTATATTTGAAAAAAGGGTTCAACTTTAATTAAAAAGTCAAACCCCATTATTATAACTTATACACTTTTTAGGATAGTATCCCAAAGGAAAGTGAAGTTTAAATATGTTTTTAATATTTTTAGTGTTTGATATGGTACCCGTCAAATTATCC
Organism: Flavobacterium sp. KY-23415; assembly: GCF_055384985.1. Lineage (NCBI taxonomy): Bacteria > Pseudomonadati > Bacteroidota > Flavobacteriia > Flavobacteriales > Flavobacteriaceae > Flavobacterium > Flavobacterium sp. KY-23415. The sequence continues at coordinate 2,897,190 of NZ_AP044001.1, forward strand.
CCAAAAAAAAAGTAAACCCCGTTTTCAAGGTTTTTTACTCAAAAAAAAGGGGTTAAATTCAGAAGTAAGGAAGCTTTAAGCTTTTATTTTATTGATAAATTTTATTCGTGAATGTGCCTCCTAACTCTTCAGTTTAATATTGAACTTTCTTTTATGTTAATAGTTTCGTTTTATTACTTTCGACCCCAATTGTATTTGGCTGTGGTGTTTTTTATTCCAATTTTTTTTGTTCACCTATGTAAGTAGAATCAGATTGCTTTTTAATTGATTTAAGCATATCCGTTTTGTTTAATATTTCTAATTGTTGTCTTGCTATTCTATGCATATTATTGAACCTAATTCTCTTTTCAATACCACTTTTAATTAATTCAGAGTTTATAGATTCAAGGTTTGATAATACTGCAAGTTCATTAATACTTGCAAAGTCTCTCATATTTTTTCCATCTAATGCGTGTTGTGGATTTACTTCTTTCCATTGTTTTGCAGTACAACCAAATAGAGCTACATTTAGTAAATCAGCTTCTTCGGCATATTCAAGCCATTGTTTGTCTGGTGAAAATTTTGATTTTGGAATAATATGATTTTTTACTGCATCTGTGTGGATATGGTAATTTACTTTGCTTAAAACTCTTTTTACATCCCACTCTAAATTATATTGATTTGACTCAATTTCTTTTAGCCTTTGGAATTCTCTGATTAAGAGTAACTTGAACATTGGGCTAATCCAAGCTCCAAATTCAAACGCTATATCTCTGTGAGCATAAGTTCCCCCATTTCTGCCACTTTTAGATATTATGCCTATTGCGTCGGTAGTTTCAACCCATTTTTTTGGTGTCAAATTAAATGAGTTTAATCCAGCCTCTTTTTTAAAGGTGTCGAATTCGACACCTTTAAAATTTGGATTGTTTAATTGTTCCCAAATTCCAAGAAATTCGACTGTATTTCTATTTCTCATCCAGTTTCTAATGTGGTCATTTCCTTCCTCTCCACGAACCATATCAGTCAAACATATATAATCATCGTCTTTATGTGAAGTTATAGAGATTATTTTTTCCTCGACTTCTATTTGTTTTATTTTCGCAGTCATATTTTAAATATCATTATCTTTGGTAAAGATACAAATTTTCGTGTTTCGCAATTTATAGCCAACTATTGAATACTAATGAAATTGACTCTTTTAAAAATAGGTTTCTTATGCTTCATACTACACTTTTCTTGGGCTCAAAATAAAATTAAGAATCTAGCCAATGAAAAATGGTATTTTAAGAATGTAAAGGAAAATAAAAAATATAAAGCAACAATACCAGGAACAATTCATACTGATTTATTAGCTAATAATTTAATTCCTGATCCGTTTTTAGAATCTAATGAGAAAAAAGTACAATGGGTTGAAGATGAAGATTGGATATATGATTCTGAATTCTATATTACAGAAGAAGAGATAGCACACGAAAACATAGAAATTGAATGTTTCGGACTAGACACTTATGCTACATTATATATTAATGGAGAAGCAATAAGTAAAACGAATAACCAATTTAGAAAATGGATTTTTCCAGTACAAAAATATTTGCAAATAGGTAAAAATACTATTGCAATTCGTTTTCATTCAGCAGTTAAAGAAGGGAAAAAAGAGGCTTCAAAAATAAAATACACATTGCCTGGTGACGAAAAAGTTTTTACCAGAAAAGCACAATATCAATACGGCTGGGATTGGGGACCAAGATTGGTAACCTGTGGTATAATTGATACCATCCAATTGCGATTTTGGAATAAAGCAAAAATTAAAAAGCTTCAATATGAACAAAAAAAATTAAATGATGAAATAGCTGAGATAGAATGGACAACGATTATTAATTGTACAGATCCAAACAACTATATTTTTAAATGGAACAGCAAAGTTTTCGAAAGATATTTGGTTCAAGGAGAAAATAAAATTACTTGGTCAGATACTATTTACAAGCCTAAAAAATGGTGGTGCAATGGTTTAGGAGCGGCAAATTTATATTCTTTTAGATTGTCGCTACTTCAAAATGAAACGATACTAGACAATAAAGACTTGAAAATAGGACTTCGCACTATAGAATTAATACAAGAAAAAGACAGTATTGGTACTTCTTTTCAATTTAAACTTAATGGCGTTCCTGTCTTTATAAAAGGCGCTAATTATATTCCGCCTGATAGTTTTGTGCCTAGAGCAACAGATAGTGTGTATAATAATGTTGTGTCTAATGCCAAAAAAGCAAACATGAATATGCTGCGTGTTTGGGGAGGTGGTGTTTATGCTTCAGACCATTTTTATGAAGCTTGCGATGAAAGTGGGATTTTGGTTTGGCAAGATTTTATGTTTGCTTGTGCCATGTATCCGGGAGATTCTGAATTTTTAACCAATGTAGCATACGAAGTAAAACATCAGGTAAATAGATTACAGCATCATCCTAGTATCGCATTATGGTGCGGTAATAATGAAATAGATGAAGGCTGGCACAATTGGGGTTGGCAAAAACAATTTAAATATTCCAAAGCAGAAGAGGAAATAATTTGGAAAGACTATAAAACGTTATTTCATGAAATAATTCCAAATGCTATTAAGGAAGTAACAAGTAATGAGCAAATTTTGTATTGGCCATCCTCACCTGCTATAGGGTGGGGAAAGAAAGAAAGTTTAACACAAGGAGATGCTCACTATTGGGGCGTTTGGTGGGGCAAAGAACCCTTTGAGGTATATGAAAAAAAAGTAGGACGATTTATGAGTGAATATGGATTTCAAGGAATGCCTTCCATGAGTACCATGAAACAGTTTACCAATAATCTTTCATGGGAAAACGAAGCTATAAAAACACATCAAAAACACCCAATTGGCTATGAAACTATTAGAGAATATATGCAACGTGACTATAATGTACCTAAAGATTTTGCAGTTTTTAATTATGTTTCGCAGGTATTACAAGCCAGAGGGATGCAAATTGCGATAGAAGCTCATAGAAGAGCAAAACCCTATTGTATGGGTACATTGTATTGGCAGTTAAACGATTGCTGGCCAGTAACCTCTTGGAGTTCTGTTGACTATTATGGTCATTGGAAAGCCTTTCATTATCAAGCGAAAAGAAGTTATGAAACCTTGCTTTTATCTGTACAGAAGAATGAAGATGAATATGCTATTTATGGAATAAACGATACACTTGAAAACAAAAAAGGGATGCTAAAAATAGAGATAATAGATTTTGAAGGAAAAAAGATATGGGATAAAATTAGCAACGTTACGTTAGAGGCAAATCATAGTAAAATAATAGATAAACTAGCAATCTCAGAAATCTCAAAATACAATCTCAATAAAATAATTTTGTCAGTTGTTTTTGAAACAGAAAACGAAAAAATAGTGACCAATTATTATTTTGTAAAACCAAAACAATTAAAACTAAAAAGACCTAAAATAAACATAAAAAAGATAAATGATAACACTATAGAAATAACTACAGACATACTTGCCAAAGACATTTATCTATACTCTGAAGGAGTTCATTTTGAAGAAAATTATTTTGATCTTTTACCCCATGAAAAAAGAATCATAAAATTATCGAAACCAGCTGAAAACATAGCTATAAAAACGCTTTTTGATGTTAAATAATTTATGAGAGAAACAAACTGTTGTGCGCTATGTTCCTATCGGGTTAAAAGAAATATTCTTAGTGAGAAGAATTTCTAAAAAAATATGTAATAAATGAAAAGAACCTATTTTAACGTGAGTTCGATGTAAATTAATCGGTTTTCTTCCGTCACATCGAGTGTTTTCAATGTAGCTTGCGAAATTGAAAATGTATCGAGCTGTTATAAATATCCTAATTAATTAGTTTTCGATACCTTTTTTACTCCATTATATTATGTAAAAACACTCAAACTGACGAAAAACCTTTGTTTATTTATACTTCTTTAAAATTTTTATATCGAACTCACATTAATTTAGATAAAATTCCACCTTTTGAGCTTGAAAATCCACCTTCCGAAGCTCAATTTTGAGGTTATTTGCTTCAAATTCCACCTTTTGAGCTTGAAAATCCACCTTCCGAAGCTCAATTTTGAGGTTATTTACATGAAATTTCACCTTCCGAGCTTGAAAATTCACCTTCCGAAGCTCAATTTTGTGGTTATTTACTTCAAATTTCACCTTCCGAGCTTGAAAATCCACCTTCCGAAGCTCAATTTTGAGGTTATTTACTTCAAATTCCACCTTTTGAGCTTGAAAATCCACCTTCTGAGGTTCAATTTTGAGGTTATTTGCTTCAAATTCCACCTTCCAAGCTTGAAAATTCACCTTCTGAGGCTCAATTTTGAGGTTATTTACTTGAAAATCCACCTTCTGAGACTCAATTTTGAGGGTAACATGCAATTACTATGAGATTGTTCAAAACGGTGTAAAGACATTGTAATGTACTCCGAAATTAAACCCAAATTAAGCATTTGAATTCTATTACAAAAAATAACTGCTTTATATTTGCTTTAGTACTCAGTTTTACGTCCTCAATGTAGCATTAACTACATTTGTGGGTCAAAACTTTCGTGCTTCGCAACTATTTTGCATCTATTTCCCTCATAACAAAGTCAAATGCGTAATTTGGGTTAAAATTGTGAATATCTATTTCTAAAAAAAGAACAAATTAGTTTCATTAAAAATTATCTTTGGCATCCTATAAAAAATGAAACAATTATGAGTACAACTTGGTATGAATGTAAAGTAAAATATAGAAAAATTGATGAAAATGGTGTGCAAAAAGTTACAACCGAACCTTATCTAGTTGATGCTTTGTCTTACACAGAAGCAGAAAAAAGAATCAATGAAGAAATGACTGCTTATGTGAGTGAAGAATTTAAAATAACCAATATAAAGGTAGCTAATTTCTCAGAAATTCATCCCTTTGAAAACGCAGACAGATGGTTTAGATCAAAAGTGGCTTTGGTAGCCTATGATGAAGAAAGCGGGAAAGAACGCAAAACCAATATCTATTTACTAGTACAAGCAAATGATGTAAAAGAAGCCTATGACAACACCATACATGCTATGAAAAACACAATGGGTGACTATACCATTCCAGCTATTTCGGAATCACCAATTGTAGATGTTTTTCCTTATTTTAGTGGAGAAGAAGGAGATGCAGAAGCCTTAGAAAGATTTAATGCGATTAAAGCTTCAAAACCAGCAATTGTGGTTATGGATGATCCTTTGGAATTAGAGGAAGCAGAAGAAGAGTTTGCTATTGAAGAAGATGTTGAGTAAGAGTATCACAATAAAAAAAGCCTGATTTTAATTTGATGAATCAGGCTTTTTTTGTGTTACTTAATTGTTTTTGTTAATTCTTTTAAATCTTTAGAATTAATATTATAAGAAACAGGAGAATATGAAGAGTAAATCATTTCACCAGTTTTAGAATTTATTACAGAAATATATTTATCAGTACTACTCTTTACGTAAATTAGATAATAGAAAGGCTCTGATGAATTAAGAATTTTATCATTTAATTCGTCTTTTGTAATAATTTCATATTTATAATTGTAATCTTTAAAAAGATCTTTCGCATCATGTTTCTCACTTTCATCTCCTGTAAATTTATTAAATTTAATTAGAGTATAATCAGGAATATATAAGGTTAAAGTTTTTAAGTGCTCTAATTCAGACCTTTTTGGCTCTAAATAAAACATTCCCTTTTTTTCTTTTTTTTCTAATGATTCCATTAGATATTGAATATAGTTTTTTAAAATTCCTTTTCCCCAATTTCTAATATGACCACCAGCATTATAATCTTTTTTAGATATAAGACTTGGTGACATTAAAGCATAGAAATCGGTAAAAAGTTCTATCCTTGAAATTACTTTTTTATCTTTAAGCTTTACAGTCTTTTCTTTCTTGTTTTTAAGAAATTTTTCAGTAAACGTCCATAATTCAAGATAAATATGAATATTTGACCCGCCAGTAGATCCTGTTAAATGTGTTTCATAACCACCAATAGAAAAGAAAAAATTATTAGGTTCTATGTAGTTTTTTATTTCAGATTTAGTTATGAATTCAATCTTTGAGAAAGTCCAATTTTCTTTGTATATCTGCATATAATCTTTAGAAACGTCAGATTCTAAATCATTCATTACTATGTAGGTAGTATAGTTTTTTATATTGTCTATTTCGTCAATATTATCAATAGAAAACTGACTGTAAGATTTTGATAAAAAAAAGAGCATTAAGGCACAAAATAGGGTAATTGGTTTATTCATTTTTTTATTTTTTAGTTTTGCAAAACTATTGTTTTTTTGTAAAACAATTCTGTTTTTTTAGATTAATTATATTCTGACAAAGTGTTTGTGAATATTTAAAATAGTCATCAATAAAGTAATGTTTTTATTTTACTTCATATTATCTTCAATTAAAAAATCAAGTTTGTTCATTTTGGTTTTAATTTCTTCTGCTTTTGAGCAAATTCCATCTGAAGTGAAATACAAACCTGAAAACAAAGTAGGATCTGGTTTTATATGAATTTTTGTCCAGTTAGTTTCACTTTCAAAAGTTTCTATATTTTTTAATTTTAATTCACCTTTTTCAAATCTGAAAAAACCTTTTTGGTTTTCAGAAACCGTAGTAAGTTCACAATACTCTGAAGCGAAATTGATAGTAGCTAATCCTAAATGGCAAAATGTTTCCCCAATTGATAAGTGCTTTTTTAAATTGGAACAAGCCATGATCTTGGTCATGATTAGTTCAGCATAGGAGATGTTTTCATATTTATTGTTTTTAAGTGACATTCCAGCATTATATTCAGTGGTAAAAGAGTCTCTACAAAAACTTAGTTTTATTTGAGAGCAACTACCATCTAAATATTCATCAAAAGCATGACAAAGTACTTCAAAAGCAATTGAGTTGAGCGATTCTTCAGCATAACATTTTTCAAAATACATTTTAGGTCTCATTCTTACATGAGTTCCCTCATCTAAAGATTTTATATCATCTGTTTTATATTTTTCTTTCATGCTTTTTAGTTTGCTTTGAAAATTTGATTATTTCTTTGAAATCGAAATATAAAAAATAAATGGCTATTAGAGCATAATTAATTTACTATAGTTTCATTTATAGCAGTGTTTTTAAATGAAATTTTGCTACATTTTTTTATTTATTTTTTTATTTATTTTTTTTATCAGGATTTTTTGAGGTATGAAAAACGGCAACGATAATTATTTTATTATCCATAATTTCATAAGCAATGACATAAGGGAATTTTTTTAAGGGCAATTCTCTAAAAGAGTCAAATTTTAGTTGAAATAAGTAAGGGTTTTTAGATAATAAAACTACACTTTTTAGAACATTGTCGTAAAAACGTTTAGGAAGCGAATCATTTATTTCACCATACCATTCTAATGCGTTTTCAATGTCTATTAATGCTTTTTTAGACCATAGAATATTAAAAACCATATTTTGCTTTTATGGTATTTTTAAATTCTTCTAAAGAAAGTAATTCTTCAGGATTTTTTAAATACGTTGCCCTACGTTCTCTAACAACGTTTTGTTGAGTATCAGTTAAAAGAGAATCTTCGTTAGTAAGTAATGCTTTGATTTGATCTAAAATAGCTTCATTTTGAAGTTCTTTAATTTTAGCAATTACTTTTTCTTTTTCTTCAATAAAACTCATAATATTTCTTTTAGGTAAATTTAATAAAAAAGAAAATAAAGTTATTTATTGCTAGTGTTATTTTTATGGACTATTCCTCCGTCACAATTTTCTTTCCATTTCTAGACCATTCACTCCATGAGCCCACATACAAGTTTGGAATTTTCAAACCAGTACTAGCAATGGCTAAAAGCGTATGACAAGCCGTAACTCCAGAACCGCAATGCACAATACAATTTTCGACAGGAATATTTTGAAAAACCGTTTCGTACTTTTCTTTCAATAGGGAAGGAGACAAAAATAACCCTTTTTCATCTAAATTTGTAGAAAAAGGCACATTCACAGCATTCGGAATATGACCTGCAATTAAATCCAAAGGTTCTATGTGACCTTTGTAACGAGCCGTTTCTCGAACATCAATAATGATGACATCGGGATTTGTAGTTGCTTTTTCAACTTCGTCTATTGTAACTTGTGGTAATTGCCAATTCATGACAGGATAAAGTGCTGCTTTTTTCGCTTTTTCAATGCCTTGTGCTAATGGAAAACCAACCGCTTCGGTAGTACTTTTTCCACCGTTTAAAACCTGTACTTTTTCATGACCAACTGCTTTCATCATCCACCAAAAACGAGCCGCTGCATTCGCTCCATTTTTATCATCATAAACCACCACATGACTTTCAGGAGTAATGCCTAAACTAGAAAGTACTTTTGAAAATTGTTCTAAAGTGGGCAAGGGATGACGACCACCTACAGCAACATTTTCTTTGATGTCTGCCAATTGTGTATTCAAATCGACAAACAAAGCCCCTTGTAAATGACTTTCTAAATAATTGTCATAAGCATTTTTACCGTTACTAGCATCTATTAAGATGATAGATGCCGTTTGGTGCAGAGTTAGAAGTTCGATTGCGGTTATGAGGGGTGAGAGTTGTTGGTTCATGTTGTGAAATTATAAAATGATTGGATTAGATTTTTGCTTAAAAGATTTTAATTAGATTAGAATATTAAAACTATTAGAGAGAATTTTAGATTTAATTAAGTTTAGCAATAACTGAAAAAGATTGTTATAAGAGTTTTTTCTTACTTACAACCCTCACTTTCAAATACTTTTTCTCCTTTTTCAACTTGTTCACTTACAAAATGGATATGCTTTATTTCTTCGGAATGTGATTTTGGTTCAATCACATGTAAAACTAAATCGAATGCGATATATTTTTCATCTAAAAGTGTTAGTATTGAATCATTTTCTTTTGAATTAAGGAGAACTGACAAATTAACATTTTTCACTGTTTTATTTAAATCGAAATCAATTTTAAAATTATTGTTTTTAATTTCTCTGATGTATCCTTCCATAGGCTCGTATTCGGTTAATCTTAAGGAAATAATACAATAATTATCTGAAAGTACTTTTATGCTTTTATTGATGTTATCAAACTCAATTTTTTCATGATATGAGCAATCTAAAAAACAACTTTGAAGTAATAAAGCTAATACACTAAAAATAAGTGTATAAAATTTTATATTATTTTCTTTTTTTCTCATGTTTTTTTTGACGACTTCCCAATGCTATTTTATGCATAATTAGTTTTCTTCTTTAAGGGATTTATAAAAATATAAATAAAATTTGCAAAGATTTTAGGATATAGATTTGGACTTGTGTTTTTTAGATATTAAGTGTGATTTTCATTAAAATCGATATAAATTTTTTCCTTCCAATTGTCCAAGAATTTATAAAAAGCATAAAAGCTTTGACCAAAATCAGTTTCAAAATCGTCTATTTTAAGAGTCATTCCTCCACTAATAAAAAAGCCAATTGTTTTTCCGCTATGATTAAATAAAATCTCTTGTCTTTGACAATCTTCCATAAAACTTTTATCAATTTTATTATATCCAAACTCTAACTTTTCAAGTTGATTAATTTTTTTAAGAAAATTAAATACTTCATTTGGAAGCTTAACAGTATGGTTTTCATATCTAAAATCTCCATAATTGTTCCCTTTTTTAAAAGATCTTAAATAAATTTCTACTTCATAAAATTTAGTTATGAAAATATCAACACCCAACAGTCTTTCGGTAAATCCGTCAGAATGCAAAAATACCATTAAATGATTATCATTTATTTTATAGAATCCTGAATCGTCAAACTTTGGGTGATGTTCTATACTCATATGTTTATTTAATAAAAACTAATATAGGAAATTTATTCTCACAAAACCACCACACTAAATTCCTGCTCCAAAGGTTGTAATTTTTCCAAAAGCTTTTTAATTAAAGTAGCTCCAAATTCAGCATAAAACACAGCAAAATTAATTTTACGTTCTTGCAAACTTTTTCCAGGAAACAATTCATTTTGTAAAACCGTTATTCGTTCCAATTGATCGGCTAAAATCCGTTTTTCAGCTTTTAGTAAGCGTTTTTCCAAATTTTCTAAGCCTTTCAATTGTTTTTTCTCTTGTGCTTCCACAGCTCCTATAAACGATTTGTCGGTTTGCTTTGCTATCTCTTTTAAAGCAATAAACTGTTGCTGTAAATGTTCTTTTTGTTCTGAAAAATCAATAGTAAATTGAGATAATGCTTTGGTTTTATTGGTCAATAAATCATTTTGAGTGCTAAATAAATCTGCCCAAGTTAATTGTAATTTATCTGCTTTTTGCGCTTGTTTTTCGGTAGCCAATAAAACCGAATTACGTAATAAAAGCATAGGGAAAGGAACTTTATTCACTTCAAAATTAGATTTTAATTCTAACCAATACGCCAATTCTCCACCACCACCAATATAACATAAATTAGGCAAAATCACTTCTTGATACAAAGGTCTTAAAATGACATTCGGACTGAATTTTTCGGGATGATTTTCTAATTCAGTCAAAATTTCTTCTTCTGAAAAATTTATTTTGGTATTCAATACACTGTATTGGTTCTTTTCGAAGATGATTCTTTCTCTCAAATCATCTTCAATATAAAACAAGTTAATTTCTCTTGGATTTACTTGGATTTTATAATCGGTTAAATGCACATTGGTTTTTAAAACTTCTTCACTCGAAGTTTGATGCAATAGCTCTTTTTTTACAAAAGGAATGAAGAGTTGTTTCAAATTTTTATCATCGCCATCTATAATCACCAAACCTTCTTCTTTAAATAATTCGTTTGCCAAAAAACGAGTGGCAGCCGCTAAATTGGAATGGTTTAAATACGCATTTTGGAATAACTCTTTTAAAAAAAATGCATTGTTGCCTAGACCAATTTCTTTAGAAAATTCTTCAAAAACGGTTTCTAAGCCTTCGGTTGATAATCGTCCAACAGGTCCAAAACTGTCTCTTTTCCATTGAATTTTGTTGTTTTTTAGATTGAAATAATTAATTTCTTCAAAATCATGATCTTCTGTCGCCATCCAATACATAGGAACAAAGTTGTTCTCGGGATAGTTTTTTTTCAATTCTTTACAAAGATTTATGGCAGAAATGATTTTATATAGAAAATACAATGGTCCTGTAAATAAATTCAATTGGTGACCAGTTGTAATTGTAAATGTTTTTGAATCGTTTAAAAGTTTAATATTGTTTAAAGTTGTTTCAGAAACTTCAAAATCTTCATATTGTTTTTCTAAAGCAGTAACCAAAATCTTTCTGTTTTCAACAGGGAAATTAGCTTCTTTTTCTAAAATTTGGGAAGGGAAATTTTCCAATTTTGGAAAGTGATTGTACAGCTGTTTTAGTGCTTCTTTTTCATTTAAATAATCAATCATTAGGTTAGAAAAATATCCTGAATTTTGATAGCTGATACAGTCGGTTGGCATAAAATATTTTTTTTTGTAAAAATAAAGAAATTAAAGTTAAGATTGTAAATGCTTTAACATTCACTTAATATACTTTATTATAGAAAAAAAACTTTTTTTAAAATAAATTTGGAATTGTCAAAAATAATTACAAAAATTTGCAACGTAATAATAACCAATAAAAACGAAGAAAAAATGACATTATTCAATTCATACTTCCAAAGCAATACATCAGTAGGTACTGGTCACGCTTTTCTTCGTGGTTTATTTCATTCGTAAATTCAGAATTAAAGATATGAAAAAGCCCGAAGCAATTTAGATTCGGGCTTTTTTAATTCTAGACCCTTCAAAAAATCCCGTTAGACGAACTTTTACATTATCAGTTTGATGATGCAGTGATTAGCCATTACGCTATAATTTTTTTAAATGAATTTTTTCAAATGGGAAATTTCACAGAGAATGACTATGCTTTTGCTAGTCGTTTTAAAAGTGTAAGACGTAAAAAAAGGTTAGTAAAAAAAGATTTTGAAAAACAATTGCACGCTGTTTATGCTCGGGAACGAGAATTGTTTAATGCTAGAAAAGAATTACCATTAGTTCCACTAGAAATGCCATACCAACAAGGTTGGGTGCGTTTTTTTGTATTGCGAGAAGATGTATTGCGATCACCACAAGCTGAATTTTTTCAGCACTTGTTAACGAAGATCAATACCTACAAGTATTCCAATGCAAAATCATTTTCAAAAAAAGTGAGAAAAAAAGGTAAACGGATTGTAGTTGAAGAACATCAAGAATTGTGTCGCGTTTATCCACAGCAATGGAATTGTGAAAAATTGGGTTTGACAGATAAAGAGAAGACCTATTTCACATATGTTGAAAAATGGTGTCAAAACTTCGATAGAATGCTACGCTATTATGAATTTAATGAATCATGGCGCTATGTTTTGCGAGTGAAACCACATTTTGTTACACATAGAAAAGCTATTGATGCAGAGATAGAAAGCGAGTTAGATTGTATTGAAAACCGAATTACGAACTATCATTTACGCAATAAAATAAATAAATTAAAAAGTGGTCGAGGAAAGTATAAGGGATATTATGATGAAGACGAAAAACCGAAATACATTGACCCCTATAAAAATAAAAGTTTACAAGAATTCTATGAAGATTATGTAAACGAAAGAATACAGGATTATGGGAAATAAACTATCAGGAAAAGAACTAGTAAAGCTAGGCTTTCCAAAAAATAATGCAATAAACGTAGCGCTAGGGCAGATTAATAGATATAGAAAAAGAGAGAAAAAAGAAAATATACTATTAGAAGCCCAAGAAGTTTTGTTGCATCCAGAAAATTTCAAAACACATGCCACATGGAGTAAAATAGTTGAAGGACTATTAGATCCAATTCAAATACAAAAGAAACTCAATCAATTGAGGACATCGAAAGTTCCTTTTTCCATATTTGGAGAAAATGAAATTGACGAGCAAGCCAAGTTTCAATTGTATGATGCTTTAAAGTTACCTGTGGCTGTTAGAGGAGCCTTAATGCCCGACGCACATTCAGGTTACGGATTACCAATAGGGGGTGTTTTGGCAACAGAAAATGCAGTCATTCCTTATGGAGTAGGAGTAGATATAGGTTGCAGAATGAGTTTATCGATTTTCGATTTACCTGCTTCTTTTTTAAAAGGAAAAGATCATCTGCTGCAAGCCATTTTGAAAGACAACACCAAATTTGGAATGACTGAAACGCACGATATAAAAGCAGACCATGACGTGTTTTATCGCGATGAGTTTAACGATATTCCTTTGTTGAAAAAACTAAAAGCGAAAGCTTACAAGCAGTTAGGATCATCTGGTGGAGGAAATCATTTTGTAGAATTTGGTATTGTAAAGTTAGATAATCCTTTGCCAGAATGGAAACTAGAGCCTAAAGAATATTTAGCTGTTCTTTCCCATAGTGGTTCAAGAGGCTTAGGAGCAAATATTGCTCAGCACTATACCGATTTGGCTATCAAAAATTGCTTCTTACCCAAGAATGTGCAACATTTGGCTTGGCTCGATCTAAACACGCAAGAAGGACAAGAATATTGGTTAGCTATGAACTTAGCAGGTGATTATGCAAAAGCTTGTCATGACGATATTCATAGAAGAATAGCCAAAGCATTAGGTAAAAAAGTAGTAGTAACTATAGAGAATCATCACAATTTTGCTTGGAAAGAAATAGTTGATGGCAAAGAATGCATTGTGCATAGAAAAGGAGCTACTCCAGCACAAAAAGGTGTTTTAGGAATTATTCCGGGTTCCATGACAGCACCTGGTTTTATTGTTATGGGTAAAGGAAATGATGCGAGTTTGCAATCAGCCTCTCATGGAGCAGGACGCTTGTTTTCAAGAGCCAAATGCAAAGCAAATTTTACACAGAGCCAGATTAAAAAAGAATTGGCAACACACGATGTGAAATTAATTGGAGGGAATATAGATGAAGCACCAATGGCTTACAAAGACATTAATACAATAATGGCTTTGCAAACGGAATTAGTGGATGTTTTGGGTACGTTCACTCCTAAAATAGTACGAATGGATCGATAATGAAAAAGAAAAATTGTTTTTCTAGGAGCGAATGGCTTGGGCATTTTCAGCCGTCCATTTTCCCGCTTTACGAAGTAGTCCCGATAAAAATCGGGAGCTACTTTCTACAATCGGGGCTAGCTAGGAAACAATTAAAATTTTTGTAATTAAAATTAAAGATAAATTAAGTCAAAACAAGCTCCAGAGGAGAGACATGTTTATAATGGAAAAAATAATACAAATAACCTCAGGAAGAGGACCAGCAGAATGTACTTGGGTTGTGGCTCAAGTACTAAAAAAAGTGTTAGAAGAAGCCAATGCGTTGCAATTGGAAGCAACCGTATTGCAAAGAGAAGCAGGTAGCGAAAACGGAACTGTTGAAACAGCTATTCTTCATATAGAAGGTAAAAAAGTGAATGAGTTTGTAACATCTTGGTTAGGCACGATTCAATGGATAGGAAAAAGTACGTTTCGAAAGTTTCACCAACGTAAAAATTGGTACATCGGAATTTTTGAGATAGAACAATCAAAAGAAACAAAATTTCATAAAAAAGATGTGCAATACCAAGCGATGCGGAGTTCGGGAGCTGGTGGTCAACACGTGAATAAAGTAAGTTCGGCTATTAGAGCCACTCATATACCAACAGGAATTGCAGTGGTTTCGATGGATTCGCGTTCACAACATCAAAACAAGAAATTAGCAACCGAACGCTTAAAGCAGAAAATTGAAGAAAATAATTGGAATCAGGTTAAAAATCAAGAACAGAATACTTGGACAAACCAAATGCAAATTGAAAGAGGGAATCCAGTTCGTGTTTTTGAAGGAACAGATTTTAAAAAACAAAAAGTGGATAAAAGTTATAAAAAAGAACGTTTAAAATTAAAGAAGCAGGATTATAATGAATAGCACTTTTTTGCGTGAAGGATTGTAACGGAAAGCCCACAGTGAGGAACGAACGAGGACTTGTAGTGAAAAGCCTGACCTGAAAGGGCACGCCCAAGAACTAGAGAAAAGAGAAAAGATTTAATACAGGTAGTGACTAATTACTATTCACTAACAACTAATTATTAAAAAATGAAATCAATAGATAAATACCTCTTTCAAGCCATGGATAGTTATCCGTATTGCTTGGAAGAAACCATAGAATCGTTAGAGTATGCCTTGTCTTATGACAGCAGAAATACTACAGCTTTGTGTTTGTATGCCAGAATTCAGGCAGAGCAATTGTTTAATTATGAAGAAGCAAAAAGATATTTTCAAGAAGCATTAAGCATTAATATTTATGCCATTGAAATATATCCTTTTTATATACAAACATTGTTGTGGAATGAAGATTTTGAAGAGGCTTCAAAATTAATAGACTTTGCATTGACTATTAAAGGAATAAATAAAGCAGAGATTTTAATGAAGAAAATTCAATTTTTAGAAATAAAAAGAGAATTTAAGAAACTAAAAAAAATCATAAAAAAATTGAAGCTAAATGTTGCAAGTAATGATTATCATTATGCTATAGCGGAAATCGAGAAAAGAATTAAAGACAAAACAGAAATTTTGAAGCCAAAGAAAGATAAGAAAGTGAAGGAAAAGAAGAAAACAAAGAAGAAAAAGGAGGTTAAATAGCTTCCTTTTTCTATTTTTGATGCACTAATATTAGTGAAATGAAATTGGATTTAATTGAGAATTTTTGGAATAGAATTAATGATTCAAATACTTTAATTGAATCTTCTTGGGATAATGAAGTAGCTTGCTTGAATGGATTAGGTATTGGAATGGAGGAAACCTTACATTATTTTTATAATGAGAAACCAGATAGTATTGCCTTTAAAAAATGGATTGCAGGGAAAACGAAAAAACAGGAAGAAGAAACAGGTTTAGTAGAAGATGTTTTAACGAATGAAGATTTGCTTTTTTGGGAAACGAATGGTTATTTGGTTTTAAAAAACGTTATTCCTATAGAAGATTGTTTGGCTACACAAGCGGCAATTTGGAATTTTTTAGATAAAAAGCCAGAAGATGTTGCTTCATGGTATACAATTCATGAAGCACAAAGAGGTATGATGGTTAATTTTTTTCACCATAGTACTTTAGAGAAAAACAGAGCGTCTTTAAAAATTAGAAAAGCGTATGAGCAGTTGTATAAAACGAGTGCTATTTGTAAAACGATTGATAAGGTTAGTTTTAATCCTCCAATAACCGATAATTACACTTTTTCTGGAAGTGGATTGCATTGGGATGTGAGTTTGAAACTTCCTATTCCTTTTTGTTTGCAAGGGTTATTATATTTATCGAATTGTAATGAAAAGGAAGGTGCTTTTCATTGTGTGCCAGGATTTCACTTGAAGATTGAAGATTGGCTGAAATCGATTGCTGTAAATGAAAACCCAAGAGAGGTGGCATTACAAACGTTAACACCTAAAGCAATAATTGGAGAAGTGGGTGATTTTGTTATTTGGAATCAAGCGCTACCTCATTGCGCTACACCTAATTATGGTCTGAAACCACGATTAGTACAATATTTAACATATTTTCCTGAAGATTATAAGGAGACTGATGAATGGATTTGATATAATATTGTTTTGGAGCATTTTGATTTCTAGACTTTGAAGTATAGTATTTTTGAATAGAGAGTAAGAAATAAAAAACAGCCCAAAAGTTTTTGAACTGTTTTTTATAATGAGACAAAAGCTAGAAAGTTTATCGTTTCAAGGTAAAATGACCTTTAAATTCTTTTCCGTTTTCTCTCGTTACTACAAACCAATAATCTGTAGAAGGTAATTGTTTCCCTAAATAGTTTCCGTCCCAACCTTGAGAACTAGAACCAAATTGTTTAATGAATTTCCCTTGTCTATCAAAAATAGAAATAAGCATGTTGGGTTCATTGTCAGAAAATTTAATTTGCCAAAAATCATTATAACCATCACCGTTTGGAGTGAAAAATTTTGGATACATTAATAAATAGATTTCTCCAGATACTTCACCACATTCATTTTTATCTCTAACATAGATAGTGAACTCTCCAGTTTCTAAATCATAAAAAGTATTACTGTCCTGATATACAATTCCGTCTAAAGAATATTCATAGTTTCCTAAGCCTGTAACATTAACCGAAATAATATTGTTTTCAACTGTCCAATCTTCTGTATTGAATGAAGTAATTGTAGCAGGATTAGACAGAACAACTTCAAGTGTTTTAGTAGAAGAACAAGTTAAAGCACCATGATCTTCTGTAACTGTTAAAGTATAACTTCCTGCTTGATCAACAATAATAGATGTTGTAGTTTCGCCTGTTGACCATAAATAACTATCAAAACCACTTTCTGCATTTATTGTAACCGTGCTATTTTCGCAAAGAATATAGCTGTCATTCATGGTGATGACGGGTGAGTCAATAAAAGTAAAAGAGAGTTTAATCACTGTTGAACAATTTTGTGAAGAGGTTACTCTAACATAGACAGTATTATTTGTATTACTTAAATTGTGTGCGTTTGAATTCGTAATTAAAGCACTACTAGTTTGATTAATTGCACCCAAATAAGTAGTATAATATGTAAAGTTAAAGTCTGTTGCATTAGTAATTAAATTGTCATTATAAATTGATAAATTTATATTTTCACTACCATCATTTAAATTATCACAAGTTGTAACATGATAATCATGAGCGTCTGGTAAAGGTAAATAAGTACTGTTAATATAAACCGATTTTGTATAAGTTACACAGCCGGAATTCATTTTTGCTTTAATATAATAGGTTTGACCGCCTAATAAATTTGTAATAGTATTATTGGTAGTCCAAGTATTTCCACCATCAAAACTATATAAATCAGCAGGAGTAGTTATGGTTATTGTAGCATAGGTATCGCAACCTGCGTTTGTAAAGGTGTGTTCTGGGTATATGGAATTGAAATCGAGCAAGTTTACATATGTGTAATAAGATTCACAAGTAGGAGAGTTTCTAACTTTTATAATATAATAACCAGGACTAAGATTAGTAGCTATAGGGTTTGTTGTCCAAGTAGTACCATTATCAAAGCTATATTCATTAGCAACTGTTGTGATTGTGATTGTTCCGTTTGCTCCACAGATTGAGTTAGAAACAGTATAAAGTGGTTCAGGAAGATTAAAATAATTTAGATTGACATAGTATGAATTTGAAATACAATTTAAATCATTTTTGATTATAATATTATAAGTTCCAGAATTTAAATTTGTAGCAACAGGGTTCGTAGTCCAAGTGTTTCCACCATCAAAACTATACTCAGCTGCTATTGTTGTAATTGTGATGCTTCCTTCCGTATCGCAATCTGGTTGAACTACCGTATATTCAGGATTTGGTAGGTAAAAATTTCTCAAAAACACATTAACGGGGTAAGAAGTACAATTAACATTGTTTCGAATTAATATTTCATAATATCCTGGAGATAAATTGCTTTCTGCATTTGAAGTAGTCCAAGTGTTTCCACCATCAAAACTATATTCTGTTGCAATATTATGTATTGTAATTGTACCACCCAAACCACAACTAGGATCGATTATCGTATAATCAATACTTTCGTTTAAATAGAAAGGCTGTAAGTTTACAAATTGAGAATAGGATTCGCAACCATTATTGTTTCTGATTTTAACATAATATGAACCAGCAGGTAGGTTTGATAATGTTGGACTATTTGACCATGTATTACCATCATCAAAACTATACTCATCAGCAGTAGTAGTAATTGTAATTTCACCACTATTATCGCAGCTAGGTTGAATAATAGTAACCGTAGGTTGTGATAAAAAAACTCTATTTATGGTTATAAATTGATTAGCAGATTGGCAACCATTCTGATCTTTTATTAACACAATATAATTTCCAGGTTGTAAATTATTTGCTACAGAATTTGTTGTCCAAGTTATTCCACCATCAAAGCTATATTCAGAAGCAATAGAAGAGTTAATTGTAATAGTTCCAGTTTCGTCACAACTAGAAGGTTGAGTAACTGATAAATTTGCAGATGAGATTAGTTGCGGTTGTTGAATGGTAACTCCAGTTCCAGAAGAAATACAGCCATTTGGAGTTTTTATCTTTATAAAATAATTTCCAACAGGAAGTGAATTTTTTATTGGTGAGCTTTGCCAAGTTATTCCATTGTCAAAACTATACTCTAACGCTGGAGTAGTTATGGTAATTGTTCCCGAAGGTATTAAACAGTTGGGTTGAACAACTTGATAATCTGGGGAAGATAAAATTCTATTTATAATTGCTTCGCTACTAATATAGCAAGTTGAGCCATCTGTAATTTTAACGGAGTAATGCCCTAAGTTACTTGTAAATGACGGAATATTGAATGTGTTAGATGTTGCTCCAACAATAGCAATTCCTTCATGATACCATTGGTAGGTTACAGCCGAACTAATATTAGCTGTTATATTTGCAGTTAAAATTAAATTGTTTTCACAAAAACTACCCGATTGACTAATATTAACTCCGAATTCAGAAGCTTCATTTAGTAAAAGATTGTCAAAAACAAAATAAGGAAATATTGATTGGTTTACGGTATAAGAATTGGGCAATACAGTTGGTGAACCAATCATTATAGCATTAATATCTATGGTAGGAGTAAAAGTCATTGTTACTTGTTCCCAATCGGTTAATGGAGAATAAGTAACATGTCCAATTATTTTCCAAGTTGGATCTGAAATATTTGGACTAAATACAGTATTTAAAGGTAAATTACTTCCATCAGTACATCCATATAAAGTTATATTAATAGGTTCGTAATTTGAAATTACACCAGGCAAATACCCTCCAGTTGGATTAATAGCTAAAGAAGCTATATTGAAAGTAAGTTGGTAATTAGTACCACTTAACATAGGAGAAAGTAGAGGAGTTCCTATGTATTCTTTCCAATCACTTAAAAAGCCAGCACCAACAATAGCGTTTCCATCTGGAAAAATATTTAATCCAGAACTAATTATACCAGGTAGGATATAACCACAAGTGTTAAAATAATCAGAAGTAGCAGAGGTAGCTTGAATCCAAGGAGTAGCTAAACTTAATTGATCATTACCTGGAATAGAAAAGTTCGTAGGACATGAGCTGTGTACCTCAAAAGAAGGATTTGGAATAATAGAATTAACAGCTGTTGTAGCACATTGGCACTCATCATCATTCAAATCAATCAATCCATCACCGTCATCATCAATCCCATTATCACAAATTTCTTGCGCTGAAAGTATCGAACTAATTAATATAAATAAGAAAAGTAATTTTGTCTTCATAAGATTTTGTAATATAATACTGTAAAAGTACTATTTATTTAAATAAGAAGCATTAGCAAAAATAAAAATGTATGTTAAATTATTTAACATAGAAATTCAAAGACTAGAAGATACTTTATGAATTATTTAAATCAACGCTTCAAAGTAAAATGTCCTTTAAATTTTTTTCCGTTTTCTCTTGTTACAACAAACCAATAATCAGATGAAGGGAGTGGTTTTCCTAAATAATTACCATCCCAACCTTGAGAATTAGAACCAAATTGTTGAATTAATTTTCCATAACGGTCATAAACGGTAACTATTAAGTGAGGTTCGTTTTCAGAGAATTTAATTTTCCAAAAATCATTATAACCATCACCGTTTGGAGTGAAAAATTTTGGATACATTAATAAATATATATCTTCTCTAGCTTCACCACAACCATTTTTATCATTTACATAAACAGTATATTCTCCATTTGGTAAACCATTAAAAACAGGATTATCTTGATAGGTAATACCGTCTAATGAATACTCGTAGTCACCATCACTTTCGGTGCTTAATAAAACACTAATTGTATTTTTATTTTCTGTCCAATCGGAAGAAATAATTTGAGAGATAGTGGCTATGTTAGAATTAATGACGGTAAAGTTTTTGGTATTAGAGCAAACTAATGAACCATGATTTTCAGAAACGGTTATGGAATATGCTCCAGATTGATTAATAGTAATAGATGAAGAAGTTTCTCCTGTGGACCAAAGATAAGCATCAAATCCATTCCCAGCCGAAATTATAATTGATTCATCTTTGCATAAAGGTACAATATTATCAATATTTATTGCTGGCTTTTTTTGTAAGCTCAACTCCAGTTTAACAATCGCAAAACATCCTGAAGAAGAATTAATTCTTACATAGATTGTATGATTACCTAAAGTTAAATTATATACATTATAATTTGTAATTCTGTCATTAAAATCTTGATTTTGTGCACCAATTAAAGTATTATAATAACTGAAACTATTTCCTAAATTAGCAGTCAAATATTGGTTGTAACTTTCTAAATTAATAATTTTACTGCCATTATCTAAATCGTCACACATTGTTTCTAAGTAATCATTTGAAGGTAATGTAGCGGTTAATGAAACTAATATTTCTAATCTATTAGGGCTCTCACAACCATTAACGGTTTGAGTTGCAAAATAAGAAGTGTTATTTGTTAATAGGGTTGAATTTGGGAGTGCAATTGTTGAAGTTTCATTGGCATACCAAGTAATATTCTGGCCATTTATAATAATATCATTAAGTGTAGCATTTTGAGAAGTGCAGAAAAACTGATGATGATTTCCTGAAGGAGGATTGTGATTTTCTGTAAAACTTATTAGACTTACAGGAAAAGGTATAGAGACACAGCCGTTATTATTTTTAATAAGAATAGTATAATTCCCAGGTGGAATATTAAAGAAAGAATTATTTGTGGACCATGTAGTACCATTATCTATACTATACTCATCAGATAAAGTAGTAATGATTATACTGCCAAGGTCATCACAAGAATTTGGTTGATTAATGATAAAATTAGGACGAGGTAAATTATTTTGAAAAGGTAAAATTACAATGGTCTTAGCTGGTGAAATACAGCCATAAACTTTTGTTTTTACGTTATAGAAACCATCCGATAATAAATCAAAAAAAGGATTGGTACTCCATGTAACACCATCATCAATACTATATTCATGTGCAGCGTCTAAAACTAAAATAGTACCTGTTGTTGTATCGCAAAAAGGGGAAGTGACATCAACATCAGGAATAGGTAACGATTGACTTACATAGGATAGTGGGGAAGTAAAACATTGATTGTCATCTGCAATTTTAACGGAGTAATAACCAATTTGAGTATTACTAAAGGATACACCATATGTTGAAGCAGTGGCATTAGGTATTGGATTTCCATTATAATACCATTGATATACTACATTACCAGTTGTAGTAGCTGAAATTGAAGCTGATAAGACCAAATCGAGTGAACAAAGATGCCCAGTTTGCGAGATATTAACTCCAAAATCGGAAGTTTTAAGAAGTTGAATATCGTCAAAGACGAAATAGGGTTTGGAAAAAAGAGAATGTTCATAAGTAGGAGGTAATATTGTTGGAGCACCAATCATAATTGCATTAATATCAGTAGATGGGCTAAATTCAAATAGTAATTCTTTCCAACTAGATTCAGGGTCATATGTAACATGACCTAATTCAATCCAAGTAGGATCAACAGTATCAGGACTTAAATAGGTGTTTACAGGTAAATTACTAGCATTGTTGCACCCGTAAATGGTTATGTTTAAAGAGTTTAAAGAGGCAGTAGGAATATTAGCATCATTAGACATAAAATCAGTAATTAAGGCACCAACTTTCATAGATATTGAATACTGAGTTCCGCTAAGTAGTGTAGTATTTAATCTTGTTGCTATATATTCTTTATAGTTATCATTTATAATGATGCCTGCTATTCCATCTCCCGATGGAAAATTTAACAAGTTAGGATAAGAATATAAAGCATTTAAAATAAAATTACAGTTATTCATATAATCAGAGGAACCATTACTTGTGCCTTTAACCCAATGTAGAGCCTCTTCAATTTGCGATACAGAAAAAGGGCAAATATTATATAATTCAAAATCGTGATTCGCAATTAAAGAGCTATTGGTTGTTGAGGAACAAGAACATTCATCATCAATCAAATCAATAAAACCATCATTATCATCATCTATTCCGTTATTGCATATTTCTTGTGAAAAACAAAAAGCTGTAAATAGGAATACAATATTTAAAAAGAAAGATCTCATTCTTTAGTATTGAAAATTTAATATAGTTTTTTTGCACTTTATAAAATGGCTCAAAACAAATATAATATTAATTAATGTTGTTGAAATCATCCTTTTTGGGTGAATTCAAACTGTCAATAAAGGTAAGGTAAAACATATGATTTTTTTAAAAAGATTTAAACCCAAATTAAATATTTTAATTCTATTAGTAAAATAGCACTTTATATTTGCTTCAGTACGCTGTTTTACATTCTCAATGTAGCTAATGCTACATTTTCGGGTCTAAACCTTCGTACTTTGTATTTTGCACTTGTGTTTCCCTCATAATAAAGTCTAATGGGTAATTGGGGTAAATGAAACTATTTGAAAAGATTATTATGTTATAACTAAAAAAGAACTGGAAGCAGAGTTTGTTTATAAAATAACTGTTATGCTAACAGATAAAATTCAACAAATTCATAATATTCTAAAAGAGATGGAGTAATTTTGTACTCATTTTAATTTTACTATGCAATGAGCCATATCAAATCTTGATGCCCACCGAGATGAAAATTGGCGAATTCTATCTGACTGATAAAAAAATAAAAATAAACGGATGAAAGACATTCTATTAATTACTCCTCCTTTTACTCAACTGAATACTCCTTATCCAGCTACAGCCTATATTAAAGGTTTTTTGAATACAAAAAGTGTTTCTGCTTTTCAAATGGATTTAGGTATTGAAGTAATTTTAGAACTATTTTCAAAAATAGGGCTACAAAATATTTTTGAAAAAGCAAGAATACAATTCGAAGCGAATAATGATATTTCTGAAAATTCTGAACGAATTTATGTTCTTAAGAGCGAATATATTAAAACCATAGATGCTGTTGTGGCTTTTCTTCAGGGGAAAAATCCTTCATTGGCAAGGCAAATATGTAGTGGTAACTTTTTGCCAGAAGCTTCACGTTTTAGTCAGTTAGACGATATGGAATGGGCCTTTGGAAACATGGGAATGCAAGACAAAGCGAAACATTTAGCGACATTGTATTTGGAGGATTTATCCGATTTTATTGTAGAGTGTATCGATGAAAATTTTGGATTTAGTCGGTATGCAGAACGTCTAGGTAGAAGTGCAAACTCATTTGATGAACTGTATAATGAACTGCAAAATGAGCCAACCTATATAGATTTGATTACTTTAGCTATTTTAAAGGATAGATTAACAAGTATTCAACCAAAATTGGTTCTAATTTCCATACCCTTTCCTGGTAATTTATACAGTGGTTTTCGTTGTGCTCAATTCCTAAAAAGCAATTTTCCCGAAATTAAGATTTCTATGGGGGGTGGTTTTCCAAACACAGAACTTCGTGAAATAAAAGATAAGCGTGTTTTTAAGTTTTTCGATTTTATCACTTTAGACGATGGAGAATTACCAGTTGAATTATTATGTAATTATGTCTTGAATTTCCCTACTTTGGAGGCGTCTTCGAAGGACGGGATGGTTATAGAAAATCAATTTAAACGCACATTTCTCCTTGAGAATAACGAAGTAATCTATAAAAACAATACGCTAAAACAGGACTACAAACAAAGTGAAGTAGGTACACCAGATTATTCCGATTTATGGTTGGATAAATACATTTCTGTAATAGAAATAGCGAATCCAATGCATAGTTTATGGTCAGATGGGCGTTGGAACAAGTTGACAATGGCTCATGGATGTTATTGGGGTAAATGCACTTTTTGTGATATTTCTTTAGATTATATTAAAATCTATGAACCTGTAGCTGCCAAATTACTGGTTGATAGAATGGAAACGTTAATGTTGCAAACTGGAGAAAATGGATTTCATTTTGTAGATGAAGCTGCACCGCCAGCATTAATGCGAGAAGTAGCACTAGAAATTCTTAGAAGAGACTTGGTTGTAACTTGGTGGACGAATATTCGGTTTGAGAAAAGCTTTACTTATGACTTGTGTTTGTTGTTGAAAAATTCAGGTTGTATTGCTGTTTCTGGTGGTCTAGAGGTGGCATCAGACAGGTTATTACAATTAATTAAGAAAGGAGTAACGGTAGAACAAGTAGCAAAAGTTACTCGTAATTTTACTGAAAGTGGTATAATGGTTCATGCCTATTTAATGTATGGTTATCCTACACAAACTATTCAGGAAACTATTGATAGTCTCGAAATGGTGCGACAATTATTTGAGTTAGGCGTTTTGCAGTCAGGGTTTTGGCATCAATTCGCTATGACAGCACATAGTCCAGTTGGATTAGATCCTGAGGCTTTTGGAGTTGTGCCAGAAAAAAAAGAAATTACATTTGCTAATAATGATGTTATTTTCAAAGATAAAACAGGAATTAATCATGATAAATTTAGTTTTGGACTAAAGAAATCATTATTCAACTATATGCATGGTATTTGTTTTGATTATGATTTGCAAGATTGGTTTGATTTTAAAATTCCAAAAACAAAAATAGCTCCTAATTATATTTCAGATTGTTTAGTACAAGAGCAAGACTATACTTTAAAGCCGAATGCTAAAGTGATTTGGATTGGTGTAGAACCTTTAGTTGAAAATTTTACAAAATCTAAAAAGGGAAACTCATGGCAAATAATGAAATTCTTTTTCCATGATAAAAGAAGTGCATTTGAAATAATATTAGAAAAAGACAAAGGGGATTGGCTAATAGAAAAATTGCCATTATTAAATGTAAAAAATCAAAAAGTTCAAACACTAGGAACATTAAAAAATGATTACGAAAAATATTTTGAAGATTTTGAATTGTTTTGGTATTCAAAACCCATAGAAATAATGAAAGAAAATGGCTTGTTATTAATTTAAAAGCATCGTTTTTGTTATAAAAATATTTTTTGTTATTAGTCTGTTTTTTTTAATTATTTTTATAAAATAAATTCAGACACTATGTCCTTTACATTGGCCAAAAAACATCTTCAAGTAACGACTTATCATAAAGTGGTTTTCTTATTATTGCTAGTGTCGGGTGGCTTTTTATTATTGTTGTCATCACTCTATTATTACAACCAAAAACAACAACAAGAATTTCAAGAAATAGCATCTCGTGATTTAGAAAGAGAAGTTAATGGGTTGTTAGATATAAATTCAGATTCCTATGTTTCACTAATAAATGAAATAACCTACTGGGACGATTTTGTAAAATTTGTTCAGGAAAAAAATATTGAATGGTTTGATAACTCTGTAGTTTATTTAATAGATACCTATAAAGCCGATTATATAGATGTCTATACCATGAAAGAAGAGTTTATTACAAAGGCTTCAACATTAAAAGTAAGATCGGAAAACTTCATTCCAAAATCGGTATTTCCAAAGTTAGAGAAAGAAAGAATTATAAAGTTCTACACAAAAATTCCAGAAGGCATAGTTGTGGTCTATGGAGCCACAATTCACTCTTCCACAGATCCTTTCAAAAACAAAACAGCACCCAAAGGCTATTTTTTTATCGCGAAACTTTTAGACGATACTTTTTTCATTAATATAAAAAAAACAAGCAACGCTTCGATAGATTATTACAAAGGAAAAGAAAGCATTAAAGAGGGTAATATTTATTATCTTAAAGATTTAAAAGATACTGATGGTAAAAAGATAGATACTTTATTGTTTCAAAGAAAATCGAAGGTTGATTTTTCAACAACTAGAAGAATTTTATACATAACGTTAATTGGTTTTTTGTTAGCAATAGGTATCTTTTTTTATTTTGCTAGAAGATGGGCAAAAAAACCAATGTCATTAATTAAAAAAGTTTTAGAGCAGGGAGATTTGAATGCAATAGAAGAATTAAAAGTAATTAAAGGAGAATTTAGACATATAGCAACATTATTTGAACAAAATCACCATCAAAAAATTAGACTGCAGCAAACAAAATTAAAAGCAGAAGAAAGCGATAAATTGAAATCGGCATTTTTGATGAATTTGTCACACGAAATTAGAACACCTATGAATGCAATAATGGGTTTTTCTGATTTATTGTCAAAAAAAGATTTAGGAGAAGATGAAAAAGAAAAATATATAGAAATTATTAAGAAAAGCGGCTCCAATCTAATCGCAATAATAGATGATTTAGTCGAAATGTCTAAAATTGACTCCGATTTAATAAAACCAAAATACAGCAGCTTCAATCTCAATACTATGCTTCAAGCCACTTTTGATGCCGTTAAAATAACAATGGATAAGAAAAAAAATATAACATTTAAATTTATAGCACCAAAAGACCTACTCACAAAAAATATTATTTCAGACGTAGTAAAATTAAATCAAATTGTTACCAACTTACTTTCTAATGCAATTAAATTTACAGACGAAGGCTTTATCATTTTAGATTATGAAATTAATTATGAAAACGAAACAATAGATTTTTTAGTAAAAGATTCAGGAATAGGTATTGCAGATGAGCAACAAGAGAAAATTTTCATAAGATTTAGTAAAATAGATTTCAATGAAAATGAAGATAATAATGGGCTAGGGCTAGGTTTGGCAATATCTAAAGCTTATGTGGAAATGTTAGGAGGAACAATAGCATTAAAATCGGAAATAGGAGTAGGATCTACCTTTTTGTTTTCAATACCCTTGAAGATAGACGAGAGAACCTGTATTACCAATGAAGGAAAATCAATAAATGACCTGCCACTAAATTTAGGAGATAAAGAACTAATTCTTGTTGCAGAAGACGACAATATAAACTTCATTTTAATTGAAAAATTACTAACCATATTGAATTTTAGTATTATTAGAGCAAAGAATGGAGAAGAAGCAGTTTTACTTTGTAAAGAAAATAAAGAAATTGACCTTGTTTTAATGGATATTAAAATGCCAATTTTAGATGGATATCAGGCATTTTTAAAAATAAGAGAATTTAATACGAAGTTGCCAATAATAGCGCAAACGTCCTATTCTTTTCCAGAAGAAATTGAAAAAATAAAAGAAATTGGATTCAATGATTATATAACAAAACCAATTGAAAAAGAAGAGTTCTTTATGTTAATCAAAAAATACATGAAAAAAAAAAATCTTAACTTCTGATAGTAAGGAACATAAAATAAAAGCCAAATAAGTTAATAGATTGGTGCAAGTAAGTATAAAAAAGAATAAAAAAAATCCAATAATATTTCAATTTTTACGTTGTGACAAATTATATTTGTAAAATTAACCTTAGACTATTCATCAAAATGACAAAATATAAAATAATCGTTTTCCTTTTGCTATTTGTAAATAGTATTGCTGTAGGGCAAAGTAACACCCATAGGGTTAAAAAAGGAGAAACTATATTTTCAATTGCAAAAAAATACAAACTCTCAGAAGCAGCACTTTATAAGCTGAATCCAAGTATTAAAGGTAAAACGTTACACATAAATACAATTTTAAAACTTCAAGAGGATAAAAAAGAAAGTACTGTTGAAATAGTTGCTAATGAAGGTTTTCACAAAGTAAAAAGAGGAGAGTCATTTTTTATCATTTCTAAACAATACAATATAACTGTAGAACAATTATCGGAACTTAATCCTAAAGTGAAGCCGAAAAAATTAAAAGCAGGAACACTTTTAAAAATTCTTCCTCTTCAAAGCGAAGAAGCAATTCAAGAAACAACACTTGCTTTAGAAACAGCACCAAACCAGAATGAAGGAAGTAAAAGGTTAGAACACATTATACAACCAAAAGAAACAAAATATGGTGTTTCAAAGATGTATGGCATTTCAATAGAAACCTTAGAGAGTTTAAATCCAGAGATAAAATCTAATTTTCCCGTTGGTCAAAAATTGATTATTCAAACTGGAGAAAATGCACCACAAAATCCTGCGATTGATCAAGAGGAAACAAAGTTAGCAACAATACCTGTTAATCTATTAGAAAAAGCAGATTTTCTAATTGAAAAAGCATCAGAACACATCGGTACACGATACAGAAGTGGTGGCACAACACCAAATGGTTTTGATTGCTCTGGTTTAATGTTTTCAACATTCCAAGCAATAGATTTAACCTTGCCAAGAACCTCTAGTGATCAGGCAAATTACGGATATATTATTGATAGAAATCAGGCACAAAAAGGAGACCTAATATTTTTTGCAACAGGAAGAAAAAAAAGCAGAATAAGTCATGTTGGAATGATAACCGAAGTTTCAGGAGATGAAATAAAGTTCATTCATTCGTCAACATCATCAGGTGTAATTGTATCATCTTTAAATGAGTCTTATTATGCAACTCGATTTAAACAAATTAATAGAGTGCTAAACTAAAAAGCAATACAAAACAGCATTTTTACATAAAAATGTACTTTTTTATAAACCATATTTTTCGGGGTTATTACTAACGAAAACGATTTCTTTTTTCTATTTTTACACCACATAAAAGTAAAAATATGAGTAATAATTATCGACTAAACGTAAACAATACTTTTCAATTTGATGTTGAAAGTGATATTGTTTCTCAATTAGATGCTGTTAGTGTTGAAAAGGACAAATTTCACATTCTAAAAAGCTACACACCCTACCAAGCAGAAATTATTGCAACCGATTTTATCAATAAAACCTATACTGTTAAAGTAAATAATTCAGTTTATACAGTAACTATTGCTAATGCATTAGACCAATTGATAAAAGAAATGGGCTTCGAAGTTGGAGCCTCTAAACAAGTGAACGCAATTAAAGCTCCAATGCCAGGATTGATTCTAGAAATTGCAGTAGAAGCAGGTCAAGAAGTAAAAGAGAACGATCCTTTATTGATATTAGAAGCCATGAAAATGGAAAATAGTATTTTATCACCTCGTGATGGAGTAATAAAATCGGTTGCTATGACAAAAGGAGCAGCGGTAGAAAAAGGAGCTTTATTAATTGAATTTGAGTAAAATGAAAAAGATTTTAGTAGCAAATCGTGGTGAAATTGCCATTAGAGTAATGCAAACAGCAAAGAAAATGGGAATTAAAACCGTTGCTGTTTATTCGGTTGCCGATAGAAACGCACCACACGTTAAATTTGCAGACGAAGCCGTTTGCATTGGAGAAGCACCATCAAGTCAATCTTATTTGAGGGGAGATAAAATAATTGAAGTTTGCAAACTGCTTAATGTTGATGGAATTCACCCTGGATACGGATTTTTAAGTGAGAATGCAGATTTTGCAGACTTAGTAGAAAAAAATAACATTACATTCATAGGACCAAAGTCTAAAGCCATGCACATGATGGGGAATAAATTAGCAGCGAAAGACGCTGTTAAAGATTATGATATTCCTATGGTTCCTGGTGTAGATGAAGCCATTACAGATATTCCAAAAGCTAAAGAAGTTGCGGTTAATATTGGTTTTCCAATTTTAATTAAAGCGGCTGCTGGTGGTGGTGGTAAAGGAATGCGTGTGGTGAATAATGAAGCCGAATTTGAATCGCAAATGAATCGTGCTGTTTCCGAAGCGGTTTCTGCTTTTGGAGATGGAGCCGTTTTTATCGAGAAATATGTTGGTTCACCTCGTCATATAGAAATTCAAGTCATGGCAGATGGTTTCGGAAATATCCTTTATCTCTTCGAAAGAGAATGTTCGGTACAGCGACGTCATCAAAAAGTAGTGGAAGAAGCACCATCTTCTGTGTTAACTCCAGAAATTCGTAAAGCCATGGGCGAAGCGGCTGTGAAAGTGGCTAAAGCGTGTGATTATATAGGTGCAGGAACTGTTGAATTTTTATTAGACGAAAATAAAAATTTCTATTTCTTAGAAATGAATACACGTTTGCAAGTAGAACATCCTGTTACAGAGTTAATCACGGGAATGGATTTGGTAGAAATGCAAATTCGTGTGGCTCGTGGTGAAGCATTAACTGTGAAACAAGAAGATTTAGAGATTAAAGGCCATGCAATGGAATTGCGTGTTTATGCAGAAGATCCTTTAAACGACTTTTTACCAAGTGTTGGAAATTTGGAAGTATATGAACTTCCAGTTGGTGAAGGAATTCGTGTAGATAACGGTTTCGAGCAAGGAATGGATGTGCCTATTTATTATGATCCAATGTTGGCAAAATTGATTACCTACGGAAAAACACGTGAAGAATCTATTGAGTTAATGATTGAAGCAATCGCAAAATACAAAATAGAAGGAATTAGTACAACATTGCCTTTTGGAACTTTTGTGATGGAACATGAAGCTTTCCGTTCGGGAGATTTTGATACGCATTTCGTGAAAAAATATTATGATGCAGCAGTATTGAAAGCACAAGCTGAAAAAGAAGCCGAAATTGCTGCCTTAGTAGCTTTGAAAAAATATTTGGAAGACCAAAAGATAGTTCGATTACCAAATTAGAAGAAATTTTAAGACGGATAGATAAAAGACAAATAGATGATTGACATTTTTATAATTAATTGTAAAATGTAAATTGAGTTCTTTTTTTAGTCTATAATCTATTTGTCTATCATCTTTTATCTCAAAAAACATGCAAGACAAAATAAAAACATTAGAAGATAAATTAGCCCAAGCCTATTTAGGTGGTGGTGAAAAAAGAATAGCCAAACAACACGAAAAGAAAAAATTAACAGCTCGTGAGCGTATTCATTATTTAATGGATGAAGGTTCGTTTGAAGAAATTGGTGCTTTAGTTACACACAGAACTACCGATTTTGGAATGCAAAACGAAATCTATTATGGAGATGGTGTGATTACAGGCTATGGAACTATTAACGGAAGACCAGTATATATCTTTGCACAAGATTTTACTGTTTTTGGTGGTGCGCTTTCGGAAACACATGCCGAAAAAATTTGTAAAGTAATGGACATGGCTCTTAAAGCAAATGTTCCTATGATTGGTCTTAATGATTCTGGTGGTGCTCGAATTCAAGAAGGAGTGCGCTCTTTAGGTGGTTATGCCGATATTTTTTATAAAAACGTACAAGCTTCTGGCGTAATTCCGCAAATTTCGGCAATTATGGGGCCATGTGCTGGAGGAGCAGTATATTCTCCTGCTATGACCGATTTTACCATGATGGTGGAAGGTAGCAGTTATATGTTTGTGACGGGGCCAAGTGTTGTGAAAACGGTAACAAACGAAGAGGTAACTTCTGAAGAATTGGGAGGAGCGAGTACGCATTCAACAAAATCTGGGGTAGCGCATATTACGTCTGCAAACGATATTGAATGTTTAGAAGATTTAAAACGATTATTGAGCTATCTGCCTCAAAGTAATAAAGAATTACCATCGAAATTACCCTATGAGTTAAACGATGAGGTGCGTGAGCAATTGGCAACTCTTATTCCTGATAATGCGAACAAACCATACGATATGCACGATGTTATTAAAGGTATTATAGATGAGGAATCGTTCTATGAGATTCATAAAAACTATGCCGAAAATATCATTGTTGGTTTTGCACGCATTGGTGGTAGAAGTGTTGGAGTTGTTGCAAACCAGCCTATGTTTTTGGCAGGATGTTTAGATGTGAATTCGTCTATAAAAGCAGCTCGTTTTACGCGTTTTTGCGATGCCTTTAATATTCCGTTATTAGTATTGGTAGATGTGCCTGGTTTCTTGCCTGGTACAGACCAAGAATGGAACGGTATTATTGTGCATGGAGCAAAATTATTATATGCATTGAGTGAAGCAACTGTGCCAAAAGTAACGGTTATTACACGTAAGGCCTATGGTGGTGCTTATGATGTGATGAACTCGAAACACATTGGTGCCGATTTTAACTTTGCTTGGCCAAGTGCAGAAATTGCAGTAATGGGAGCAAAAGGAGCATCGGAAATTATTTTTAAGAAAGAGATTGCTGAAGCAACAGACCATAACGCTAAGCTATTAGAGAAAGAAGCAGAATATGCAGAGAAATTTGCAAATCCTTATAGTGCAGCACAACGTGGTTTTATAGATGAGGTTATTTTGCCACAAGACACTCGTAGAAAATTACTTAAAGCATTTAGTATGCTAGAACACAAAGTAGTTGATACTCCAAAACGCAAACACGGAAATATTCCTTTATAATAATAAAAAACCACCGCAAGGTGGTTTTTTTATGCTTTTAAACTATTGAATTGGTACCCAAACTTCTTCTTCTGTTTCGGGGTTTTCATGTCCTAAATATTTATCGCCCATTACTGCAAAATGAGGACGATCATCTATAGTATATTCCGAATTGGGTAACCATTCGGCATAAATATAGTGCGTGGTTTTTGGGAAATCGGCACTAGTACCTTTATGAAGAAAAACAGCATATTTACCAGCAGGTAAATCAAATTGTTCAAACCCATCTGGAACAGAATCATAGTTTTTGACGGCTACCAAAGCAAATTTTGTAAACACTGTTGTTGGTGTAAATTCTTCAAAAGTTTCACCGTTGTAAATTTGTAATGAAAATAAATCGGCACTTACTGCATTTTTAATTTCTTTTAATCGAGGCATCAATTGTTGCCAAATTTTTACTGTTTGATCATTAGCCATAGTGGTTTTAATGGAAAAACCAATCATTTTCTTTGCGCTAATAGTTTCTGTTTTTAAGAACATAATTATTTATATATTACGATAGAACCCGATGCGAAATCATGTAGTGTTCTTTTGTTATTAGATGTGAAAAATGTAATGAAAGAAACCCAACCCAATACTATTTTAATGGCATATCGAAACAAAGCACTTATGAAATTGATTTTTTGAGACTCATTATTTGCTTTTCTAACTTTAATACCAGCATAGTTCTGACCAATTGTTGCTCCTTTTATAGTGACTAATAATGGTTCATATAAAATGAAATAGAGTACAAATAGGAAAGCTTTCATTATTTCGGGAGTGTTTTCAAACGAATTTAGAACATCTCCTGTAATAATAATTAAGGCAATAAGAATGATAGCATCAATAGTGAGACCTTTAATTCTGTCTAGTAGGTTCGGATACATGTTTTTTTTTAATGAATGTCTAGAAAAATAAACGGGTTAAATATTGGCAGAAAACTTTTCAAAGTCAAATATAAACAAATTATAGCATGATGGGCATGAGGCAATACTATAAAATGGTTTCAATAATAAAAAAGATAGGCTGCTTTATAAAGGTTATTTTTGGTTTAGTATTGTAGTTATTTAGCAAAATAAGGCATTTTAGAAAAAAGCAATAAAAAAGAAATTAGAAAGCAGATAATCTGAGTAGCTCAAGACACTGTCAGAGTAGGTAACTAGACCTCCAGAGTAAGAAAAACACCGACAGAGTAGGTAACAAGACCATCAGAGTAAGAAAAATGCCATCAGAGTAGGTGACTAGACTTCCAGAGTAGGTAACAAGACCTCCAGAGTAAGAAAAATGCCGTCAGAGTAAGTAACTAGACCATCAGAGTAAGAAGTTGTCTGTTGTCTGTTGTACGTTGTAGGTTGTATGTTGTAGGTTGTATGTTGTATGTTGTAGGTTATAGGTTATAGGTTGTCTGTTGTAGGTTGTAAGTAAACCGACAACAAAAAAATAGATAAACAAGAAACCTATGTTTCTATGTGGTTGAAAAAAATAAGTTCAAAGTTGTGAACCGAGAACTTACAACCTACAACCGACAACAAAAATATAGATAAACAAAAAACCTATGTTTCTATGTGGTTAAAAAAAAATAAGTTCAAAGTTGTAAACCGAGAACCTACAACGGACAACAAAAAAATCAACAACAAAAAACCTATGTTCCTATGTGGTTAAAAAAAATAAGTTCAAAGTTATAAACCAAGAACCTACAACCTACAACGGACAACAAAAAAACAACAAAAAAAACCTATGTTCCTATGTGGTTAAAAAAAATAAGTTCAAAGTTGTGAACCAAGAACCTAGTATAAAAAAACTATGTTCCTATGTGGTTAAAAAAAAAATAAGTTCAAAGTTGTGAACCAAGAACCTAGTATAAAAAAACTATGTTCCTATGTGGTTAAAAAAAAATAAGTTCAAAGTTGTGAACCCACAACCTACAACCTACAACCTACAACAAAAAAATCAACAACAAAAAACCTATGTTCCTATGTGGTTAAAAAAAAAATAAGTTCAAAGTTGTGAACCCACAACCTACAACCTACAACGGACAACAAAAAAATGATAACAAAAAAAACAAGAAACCCTTTGCATATAGCGACAAATAGTATAAATTTATCCCACTGCAAAAGCCAAAGCAAACAATAGCAAAAAGCAAACAACCAATGGATATTACACTAACCGATGAACAACGCATAAAAATCCTCAATTCTGACGATATTTATGGCATTATGCAGCAAATACTCTTGCGAGAAAACAAAATAGACCAAGACAAAGAACATTTTTGGGTAGTGGGGCTTGCGAATAATAATAGAGTATTGTTTATAGAGTTAGTGAGTTTGGGCACGGTAAACAGAACATTGGTGGAACCGATGGAAGTTTATAGTTTGGCATTGCAAAAAAGAGCTGTAAAAATTATACTTTGCCACAACCACCCTAGTGGCGAATTGAAACCTTCGGAAAACGACAAAGACGTTACCGACCGCTTGATACAAGTGGGTATTATTGTGGATGTGTTGGTGATTGACCATTTGATTATTTCTACTAGAAGCTACCTTAGCTTTAAAGACATTGGCCTACTCGACGAGCTGGAAAAAAGCACCAAATATGTGCCAAAATATGTTTTGGAAGAAAGAATGCGAAAAGAAGTAATGGCGATTGCAAAGCGTGATGAAAAAGTTGAAATTGCCAAACAACTCAAACGAAAAGGCGTTGCCAACGAAACTATAGTTGAAGCCACAGGATTGTCTTTGGAAGAAGTGGAGCAACTGAGAGTGAAAAGAGCAAGCAATATAGAATAGTATTCTTAAAAAAATATTTTTTTTACTCGTTTACGGATTACCGCACAAAACAGAAAAATTACTGCATTACTTTTGAAAAAGCAACCGAATTGTCTTTCGTACGTATTTCCACGTATAAAAAACACCCAAAATTACGTATTTATACGTATTGTGGGTTTAGAAAGAATGGTTTAGGTTTGTGAAAAGGAAATATGACGGTTGTTATACATATTTACCTCATTTTGGGTGTATGTGTATGAGAGAGTTATATATATAAAAGGGTTGTAGAAACTATATTCAAATATTATGCATAAATGAAGTTACATTTTTCATAGAAAAACTGTAATAAAATTATCTAACGTTTTTATATATTAGGACATTTTCAGATGCACATTTCATTAAACATGTTTTTATTGAAATTAAAATATTATTTGGCCAGTAATGGAGAGATTTGTATGTTACTCAAAGAAAAAAACATTCACAAATAAGTTAATAACTAAATTCATTAAACAAATGAACAAAATTAAATCACTATTATTTGGAGGAGTTTTAGCATCTGCTTTATTTTTCTCAACACCTTCTGAAGCAAAAATAATTGCTCAATGGGTTCACGTTTTCGAAAATGGTTGTATTGGTACACATACAATACATTCAACTCTTTTCGGTTTATATACTTGGGAAACATATGAAGTTGTAGCTTGTCCTTAATTAATAACAGACTGTCCATAAAGGACAGTCTACTTTTCAATAATAAACTTATGCGCATATTCCTTTTTTTAATATTAATAATTAATTGTAACATAGTTTTAAGCCAAAATTTAGAAGGTTTTATTAAAGATAGTATAACAGGTGAAAAGCTTCCTCTTTCAAATTTAGTTTTTTTGAATAAGAATCGAGGAACAAATTCTGATTTAGAAGGTTATTATAAACTTGAAATATCCGAATTTATAAACGACACATTAAAAATTTCATATATTGGATACAAACCATTATTAATTCCTTTAAAGAAATATAAAGGCAATAAAGATATAAATCATGATTTTTTGTTAGTTCAAAATGAGAACAAATTAGAAGAAGTAGTTATTTCTCAAAAACGATTTTCTTATTCAAAAAAAGTAAAAATAAATGAAAATAAAGAAGGTGATATTTCTATGTTTTCTTTAATAGGTCATGAAACTACATGTTTAATTGAAAACGCAAAGAATGAACTTGGTAGAATAGAATCATTAAAAATTTATATCAGAAAAAATAAGCAAGCTAATTTTATTGCAAAATTCAGAATAAAATTCTATTCATATGATAAAGATAAAAATTTACCTGGTGACTATTTATTAAATGAAGATATAATTATTGAGCCTAAAAACAAAACTTATAAACTAAATTTGAATTTAGAAAAATATAAAATTCCTTTTTTAGAAAATGGTGTTTGTATAGGTATTGAGATGGTAGATGAAAACAATAATACTAAAATTGGTGATAAAATTGGACCTGGTTTAAGATTTACTTATGGTGAAAAAAAGCAATTAACTTGGTATAATTATAGAGATAAAGGTTGGGGGAAAAATGATTTACACAATAGAAAAAATAATAATATTAGTAACTTAATGTTAGGTTTAACTGTTCTCTATAAAAAATAATCATGAAAAAAATATTGATTTATACTACTGTATTTATATTATTTTTATCCATCTTGGCAATATTAACTTATAAAGAAGAAAAAAAGTTTGATAAATATGCAGATATTAGAATTTTAAATAATCCTTGTAATATTGGAGAAATTACTCTTAAAGACACTGTTAATCACAAATTTTTATTGAAAAATATGTCTAATAATTTGTTTGTAATAAATAAAGTTTTTCCAAGTTGCACTTGTACAAATGTGAATTATTCAAAAAATAAAGCCAATTTTGATGAAACAATAGAAGTAAACGTGAAATACATCCCTAAAATTGAACAAATAGGCAATATAAAGGTAGTTGTCTTTTTAGAATGTAATGCTAATAAAGGAATTGTTAAATTAGAGCTAATAGGCAAATTAAAAAAATAAAATATGAAAAAAATAATTTTACTTACATTAATATCATTTAGTGCATTTTCACAAGAGAAAATAGATATTTCAAATTTATATAAAGAATGGGAACTTGTATCATTAGAGAAAAATGGAAAAACAAGAAATGCTGACGAATTTGATAAAAATGAAACAATTATTTTTTATAAAAATCAAAAATTTAAAATGAAAGATTCCGAGCAAACAATAAATGGAATTTGGAAGTTTAATACTTTGACCAATAATCTTGAATTAACTCTAGTTGAGTTTGGAAAAAAAATAATTGTTAATTTAATTAGTTTAAGCTATAATGAATTAAAATATATTTCTCCAGAAATAGACGAAAAAATGATATTTAACTTCAAGGCAAAGCTAAAACCATAATGGCTTTATACAACACTGTATATATTTAATAGCGGTTTTTGGTTGAAAAATCAAAGACTGCTAATGTTTTTAAATAAAATCTGAGGAATTTGTTTAGGTGAGTGAAAAGAGCAAGCAATATAGAATAGTATTCCTAAAAAATATTTTTTTTACTCGTTTACGGATTACCGCACAAAACAGAAAAATTACTGCATTACCTTTGAAAAAGTAACCGAATTGTCTTTCGTACGTATTTCTACGCATAAAAAACACCCAAAATTACGTATTTATACGTATTGTGGGTTTAGAAAGAATGGTTTAGGTTTGTGAAAAGGAAATATGACGGTTGTTATACATATAAAAGAGTTACCAGCAATAATAAAAAAAATAACAGCAGATTAAAAGTCCTTTTGATGATTTGTAATAGATAATTATTATTTTTGGATAAGAAAAAAGTCTGACTGTTTTCAGACCTATCTAACAAATGGTTGTTGTATAGGTCTGACGAAGTCAGACATATAAACAAGTTGTGTAGAATTTACAAAAACCCGATGAAAAGACTAATCATAATATTATTACTTATTTCAACAAATGTTGAGGCACAACAGAAACAAGACTCAACTCAAATTAAATTATTGACAAAAACTGTATTAGAGTTAAATTATTCTAATCACAAAATTGACTCACTTAACTCTGCATTCAATGAACTTAATTCCAAATATGAATATCAAACAAAACTAAATGAACAAACTCTAAATAGTATATCAAATCAAATAGGAGCTGCATCATATAATCTAACAATATTTGGGATTCTATTTGGAATAGCGGCATTAGGACTAGGAGTATACGTGACATATATAGAAAGAAAAATCGTGAATTTACGTGAAGAAAATGAATCTCTTTTATCACAAACTCTTGAAGTAAAAGATGAAGTTGTTTCTATAAATGAAAAAATCCAAAATGATATATATAGTCTTTTCTTAAAAATAAAAAGAGAAGAAACTGTCCATATTTTAAAAAGACTTGAGAAAATTCCAAAAGACATAACGAATTTATCAAATGAACTTTTATCTCGTGAATTACAAATAGAAGATTTTAATACGTTAAAAAGAGCATATCTAAAACTAGATGACAAAGGAGATTACAAAAGTCATTATGAGCTATTGTTTTTTCAACATTTCCTAGACCTATCATTAAAAGATGAAATTCTTTCAAAAAAACTAAAAGGTTCATTTTCTTTTGCAATAGAATGTGCATTTGAAAATGACATTATTAAATCGACAGAAGATTTTATGAAAGCTATTATAGATTTAGGTTATCAAAAAAAGAGTGAAGAGATTAATGAATTTATAAAAGGTTTATCCCAATCTGAACATAGCAGACTGAATAAAGTTTACGAAATTATGATTCGTTCATTGGTTAACAGAGACGACCAGTTTAAGTTTTTTATACTTATAAATGATGACGAACAAAATAGAGTTGGAAAATCCGAATATGGCAAGTTACTTCTAAAACAATATAATAACTCTGAATTGAGTGATTCCGAAAATCTAGTTAAAGTAAAAACAGAAGAAATAATACTTGAACTCGAAAAGTTGGAAAAAGCGAAAAAAGAAGCAGAAGAAAAACGAAAAGCACAAATTGAAGAGACAATTCGTAAAAAAGAAGAAGCGGAAGCAAAGAAAAATGAACAAACAAAATAAAAACTCTACACAACATTGGCTATAAGTAATTGCTTGTTCTCGCCTACTTCTGAAAATTCTCGCAGATTTTCAGCTTGGTGTGTACTTGTAAAGTTAAGTGCTAACCCACGCAACTACTCATAGCCGAGACCGTTAGGCTGCATTTGAGAAAAATATGATAAAATCAATAGAAATAGAATCTTGGAGGCAATTTGAAAAAGTCAAAATTGATTTCCATAATAAGCTTACCATTTTAACAGGTGCAAATGGAGCTGGAAAAACAACAATACTTGATATAATAAATCAGCATTTTGGATGGGAATCACAATTAGTTGCAACAGCTAAACGCGATAAAAAAACAGGAGGTTTGACTTATTTCAACGGATTATGGAAAAAAATAATTGATAAAGCTTTAACACCTAATCCGCATCAAAATCCACCTGAAAAAATAGGAAGTTTGATTTATTCAAATGGAACTCAAACTAATCTTATGATTCCTACTCAAACTGGTATTGCATACAACGTGCAAATCCAAAGAATGCAAGCCTTAAAAGGTTTTAATATTCCATCTCATCGACCAATTTATAAATACCAGTCAGTACCAACCATTGCTACTTCACCAATTACTAAAAATCAAGCTTTTAATAATTATAGAAACACGCAACGACAAAGATATTCTAATCAAAGGAGAGATAAGACAGAAACATATTTTATAAAAGAAACTCTTATTTCACTTGCAGCATTGGGTTATGGAAATCAAATCGTACACGCTAACGAAGGAGCAATAAGAATTTATGAAGGTTTCATTGAGATATTAAAAACTGTTTTGCCACCTAAATTAGGCTTTCAATCACTTTCAATAAGAATTCCAGAAGTTATTTTAGAGACAAACTCAGGAGAGTTTAGTATTGATGCCGTTTCAGGAGGAATAGCATCAATAATCGACTTAGCTTGGCAAATTTATATGTTTGACGAATCAAGTGTCCCTTTTGTGGTATGCTTTGATGAGCCAGAAAATCATCTGCATCCCGAAATGCAAAAGACTTTATTACCTAACTTTTTAAAAGCCTTTCCGAATGTTCAATTCATAGTAGCTTCTCATAATCCATTTATAATATCGTCAGTAAAAGACTCTAATGTCTATGCCCTTATTTATAATGACAATAATAAAGTTCAATCAGAGCTATTGGAGAACGTTGAAAAATCAGGAACTGCAAATGAAATATTACGCCAAGTTTTAGGTATTGAGACAACAACACCTGATTGGGTTGACGATAGAATAGAAGATTTATTGGAGAAATATTCTAAAACAGGTATTACAGCTGAGAATATCCAATCTTTTAAAAATGATTTAGCATCAATAGGCTTGGACAATTATATTAATCAAGCTGTAGTAGAACTAATTTCAAGAAAAAAATGATTGAGCTTACAAAAAAAGATAAGCCTCAATTATTAATTGATAATAGTGATAATTGGACGGCAGATTTAATGAAAGAGTTTTACCAAACTGGAGTAATTAATAAAACTAAACAGAATAGATACAGTCGAACTGAAATCAAAGATGTTTTAATTGATGAAACAAATGGAAAGTGTGCTTATTGCGAGAGTAAAGTAACACACATTTACCCTGGAGACATTGAACACATAATACCAAAATCTAAATTCCCAAGACTTACATTCACTTGGAATAATCTTACGTTTGGTTGCTATTGGTGTAATAATAAAAAAAGAAATTTTTTAGATAGAGCCAATATGATGTTGAATCCCTATAAAGACAAAACAAGTGAGCATATTAGAGCGTTTGGCCCTATTATTTGCCACATAAATTCAAGTCAAAGAGGAGAAATTACTTGGCGTGTATTAGAACTTAATAGACCTGAACTAAGAGACAAAAGACAGGAAAAAATTGAAGAGTTACAGGTACTAATCGACAAATATAATTTGACCGTTAACCAATCATTAAAAGACTTAATCGAGGTAGAGATTTTAGATTTTATTGAACGAACAGAATTTTCTTTTACACTCAAACAATATTTTCAGGATAATAAAAACGCAGCCTAACAACGTATATAAAAAATAGCGGTTTAATCGCTTAATCGAAAGAAAATGAATAAATTAAGAGTCAGTTGTAAACCGAAAAGTCAGTACATAAAATCCGCTACTTTTCATATACAAGACCGTTAGCAATAATTGTAAAAAAAACCGAACTTGAAAAGAAATTATATTTTAATAATTGCCTCTTTTTTGTTATTTATAACATTAGTTTCATGTTCGAAAAAAATAGTTGTTGGAAAATACAGAACTAACTTTAATAGTTACGGAATGTTTAGCAAAACTTTGACTTTAGAATGTAACGGAAATGCTGTTCTGAATTTTCAAGGTGATATGCAAAATAACAATTCGTTTGGTACTTGGAAAACCGAAAAAGACACTTTAATTATATTTTTTGATTCAATAAAAAATCAGCACAACAAATTTAAAGGAGAATTAAAATTTGTAATTAAAAGAAACAAACTTGAAAATATGCCTTTTCCAAAATCTGTTTATAACAAAATAGTAGAAAATGCAAAAAAGACCGAAAACGATACTTTGAAAATCCCATCTTACAGAAAATTAAATAGAATGACAAATCAAGGTTTGAAGAATTTCTATGGAAAAACTGGCAAGCAATACTTTAAAAAAATTGAAATTATAAATTGTGAATAAAACAACTATTGCTAACAGCTAAGGTTTCGTTGCGTGCGAAGCACGAACAATGAAACCGTGGTTGAACGGAACCTATTATATTCCACCACTATGGGGTTTTCGTTATGTTTTTAGAAGGAATTTCAAGAGG
The DNA here is from genome assembly GCF_055384985.1 of Flavobacterium sp. KY-23415. NCBI lineage: Bacteria > Pseudomonadati > Bacteroidota > Flavobacteriia > Flavobacteriales > Flavobacteriaceae > Flavobacterium > Flavobacterium sp. KY-23415. The sequence continues at coordinate 2,939,929 of NZ_AP044001.1, forward strand.
CATGTGAGCCTCTTTTTTTTGGAGTAAAATTAAGTTGGTTTTTCCGTGTTTTTCCATCACTTTTGAGTATAAACTCCCCCGATTACTATCGCGAGCATCTTGCTCGTGCCTACAAACAGAATCAAACAAAATCAGGCTAAAAAGGTTTCAATAGTTTTGTTATTTTTACAAAATGAGTAGAAAGTATAAATTTGGAGAGCAATCAGGAGCCTATTTTATTAGCTTTATTCACGGTTTGTTATTTTTATAAAGGAGTTCATGCATCTGCTTTGCTTAAGTGCAACAGTTAATTGGATAGACGTATTTACGAGAATAGCATATTTTGATTTAATTATAGCATCTTTAGACTATTGTAGAAAAAACAAAGGTATGGAGATTTATGGCTATTGTATCATGCCAAGTCACATCCATTTAATTTTTCGTTCATCACATGCTGACTCTTCTGGATTAATTTGAGATTTTAAAGGTTTTACTTCTAGAAAAATAATGAAAGCGATAGTTGAAAATGAACAAGAAAGCAGAAAAGAATGGATGCTTTGAATATTTGAAAGAGCAGGGAAAAAAGAGTAGTAATGTGAAACAAAGACCCTTTTGGCAACAAAACAATAAACCAATAGCGATTTGGTCTTTAAAAGTTTTCGAACAGCAATTAAATTATGTTCATTATAATCCTGTACAAACAGCGTTTGTAACAGATCCGATAGATTGGAAGTATAGTAGTGCTAGAAACTATGGCAACAACGATCAAACAGTTTTAGAGATTGATATAAATTGATTTTCTTTGTGGGCACGAGCAAGATGCTCGCGCTAGCGTGGAGAAACTGAGAGTGAAAAGAGCAAATAATTTAGAATAGTATTCCTAAAAAAAATACTCATTTACGGATTACCAGACGAAACAGAAAAATTACTGTATTGTCTTTGAAAAAGCAACCGAATTGTCTTTCGTACGTATTTCTACGTACAAAAAATATTTGAAATTACGTATAAATACGTATTGTGGGTTTAGAAAGAATGGTTTAGGTTTGTGGAAAGTAAAAATAAAAAGAAACCAGTTAATTTATTCAAGTTCATCTTGTAGTAGTTTTTTTAGTAAGCTTAAAAGATATTCTTCAAGAAATATTTTTAATAGATTAAACTCAAATGTAGAAAATCCTCATGAATTACGGGATGCATTAATAAATGCTTATCCTGCTCAAGAAACTCCAATAAGAAATTTATTCAATAGTTATGGTTACTAAATTATTAAAAATTACAGGATTATTTCTCCTATTGGCAACCCTTACGGGTTGTCCTGGAGGAAATGAAGATTGTTTTGATATGGGAAGTACAGCAAGAGTTGATGACTTAATAAAGATAGAGCCATTACAAACCATCTATAATCAGGGCGATATTATCACTTTCAAAACTGAAATACCAGCTCAAAACAATTATTTTGGAGAATCAATAAATTTGTTTGAAAAAACTAATGATTATGAGGCATTTCTTCTAACATCTTACAGTACTTTATTTACAGGTAATGAATTAACATTTATAAAAGGAAGTCAAGGAAGTGAAATTAACTGGTTTAAAGTACCTTACAATAATATTACAAATATGTATGAATTTGAAGTAAATATAAAACTAAATAGAATTGGCTCATATGTTTTATACACTAATGATTATTTAACATTTCAAGGTTCAACAAAGTGCAATAGATATAGACTTGACACCAATATTGAAGGTTGGAATAGCGAAGGTAAAATTGAGTTTACAGTGCAATAAAATATGACATTCAAAAAAATAATATTTTGTATAATCATGTTTTTTACTATAATTTTTTATAGTCAAGAACAATCTAATGATAAATTCAAATCGATTATAACTTTAAGTGTTTTGTCTCCTATAAGCAGTTATGCTCCAAGATGGAACGTAGGGTATATTAAAAAACTTAATGAAAGATATTGGTTTGGAATTGATTTTGGTTATGGCAATCAAAATATATCGGTAAATTTTTCAAAAGAAAGTGGTTTGATTAATAAAAGTTATACCCTTTATGAAATTCGCCCAGAAGTGTACTATGATTTTAGTCTCAAAAAGAAGTTTAAACATTTATTATCTGCCGAATTATTTTATATAAATCATTCAGACAAGTTCAAAAATAGTTGGTTTTACGATTTGGATGACAAAACATATTATAATTTTGATTTTGCAAATTATAAAAGAGTTAAATATGGTATTAATCTTAATTATAATTTAGTTTATAGGCTAACTAAAAAAATTGCCTTAATGCAAAAAGTAGGGTTTGGTTTTAGACAAAGAAATGTAGAATATTCTAATATTGGAAATAAAGTTAATAACGAATATTTTGAAGAACCTGAAGGTTTTGTTATACCTGTTAGTAATGGGTTTTTAAGGGATAATGGAATAAAAAATGGTTTTAATCTTAATTTAGATTTAAAGATAATCTATAAGTTTTAAAAAATAGTAAATCAAAAGCTGATTCATTAATTTATAATTAACCCCGATTAGCGAGGAAACTAAGAGTGAAAAAAGCAAACAATTTAGAATAGTATTCCTAAAAAAAAATACTCATTTACGGATTACCACACAAAACAGAAAAATTACTGCATTACCTTTGAAAAAGTAATCGAATTGTCTTTCGTACGTATTTCTACGTACAAAAAATATCTGAAATTACGTATAAATACGTATTGTGGATTTAGAAAGAAAGGTTTAGGTTTGTGGAAAGGAAATATGATGTTGGTTATATATATAAATGAGTTACCAGCAATAATAAAAGAAAATAACAGCAGATTAAAAGTCCTTTTGATGATTTGTAATAGATAATTATTATTTTTGGATAAGAAAAAAGTCTGACTGTTTTCAGACCTATCTAACAAATGGTTGTTGTATATGTCTGACGAAGTCAGACATATAAACAAGTTAGCCACAAGTTAAAAAAACAAAAAAATGGGAATATTTGATAACTTCTTTGGAAAAAAAGAAAATTGGAATGAAATAAGAAAAACAGATGAAGTCTATATTAAAGATTCAGCTATTTCAATACTAATGCTACAGACAGAAAGTGGCGAAAATGGTACAGGTTGGGTAGATAAAGGATATGAAAACTATAAATTTAAAAAATATTGCCCTTATAACTTCTTAATAATGGTGGACTTCACAGACGAAATAGCCGATAAAAATCCAGATTTGGACATGGGAACTGTAGAAGACTTTTTTGTCGAGGAATTAAGAAAAATTGGAATTGCACATATTGTAGCTCGTGTTGTGACAGACAAAGGTATGAACATTGAAATGTACATTGAGAAGATGGAAGATAGTATGAAAAGATTAAAAGAAATTAGTGAAGACAAAAATAGATTAGTATCATTCAGTTGTGAAGTAAATAAAGACCCTAAATGGGAAGCTGTTAGTGGTCTTATGAATTTATAACCAGTGGCTAACAGCGGTTACAAGTAATGGCTAGTTCTGTGTTATTCCGAAAATTCTCCGAATTTTCTAAAATAAGTTTATATTTGTTATGGCTTGGTAATGGTTTACGCCACTACTTGTAGCCGCAAAACGTTAGCAAACATATTACCCGAAACCGTAAAATATTAAAATCCTAACAATGAGCTTTAAAATAAATGACTTAATAGACTTGAACAAAGTTCCAATGAAAATAATAATTTTATTGGCAGTTGTAAGCGGAATATTTGTGTTTTCTTCAAACAGTTTTTTGAAAGTATTAAAAATGCAAGAGTTTCATAATGATTTTGGTAAGTTTTTTGGACCTGTTTTTATATTTACCATTGCATTTATAGCATTATCAATAATTTATTACTTCAAAGAAAAAATTGAAGAAAAACTAAATGTTAATAGTAGCAATAAATTTATTTTAGGCGTTTTAGAATCTTTAGATAGTTTTGAACAATCAGTATTGAGAGAGTTTAGTATTCAACAAAAAAATTCTGTAAATATGCCTATTGATAATTCTACAGTTGCAGGATTAATTAATAAAAGAATATTAAAAAGAGTTTCAAATATTGGAGATGGCTTATACTTTCCTCTTTCTCTAACTAAAATTGCTGAAGATAAATTGAAGGAAATTCATTTGGGAATTCAAAAAGGAATGACTGAGGACGAATTAAAAGAGTTAGTATATGACAGACCTAAATGGGCTACAGATTACTTTTACCAACAAGATAACAAATAAATACGTTTGCTAACAGCTAAGGTTTCGTTGCGTGCGAAGCACGAACAATGAAACCGTGGTTGAACGGAACCTATTATATTCCACCACTATGGGGTTTTCGTTATGTTTTTAGAAGGAATTTCAAGAGGCATGTGAGCCTCTTTTTTTTGGAGTAAAATTAAGTTGGTTTTTCCGTGTTTTTCCATCACTTTTGAGTATAAACTCCCCCGATTACTATCGCGAGCATCTTGCTCGTGCCTACAAACAGAATCAAACAAAATCAGGCTAAAAAGGTTTCAATAGTTTTGTTATTTTTACAAAATGAGTAGAAAGTATAAATTTGGAGAGCAATCAGGAGCCTATTTTATTAGCTTTATTCATAATTTGTTATTTTTATAAAGGAGTTCATGCATCTGCTTTGCTCAAGTGTAACAGTTAATTGGATAGACGTATTTACGAGAATAGCATATTTTAATTTAATTATAGCATCTTTAGACTATTGTAGAAAAACAAAGGGATGGAGATTTATGGCTATTGTATCATGCCAAGTCACATCCATTTAATTTTTCGTTCATCACATGCTGACTCTTCTGGATTAATTTGAGATTTTAAAGGTTTTACTTCTAGAAAAATAATGAAAGCGATAGTTGAAAATGAACAAGAAAGCAGAAAAGAATGGATGCTTTGGATGTTTGAAAGAGCAGGGAAAAAGAATAGTAATGTGAAACAAAGACCCTTTTGGCAACAAAACAAAAACCAATAGCGATTTGGTCTTTAAAAGTTTTTGAACAGCAATTAAATTATGTTCATTATAACCCTGTACAAACAGGATTTGTAACAGATCCAATAGATTGGAAGTATAGTAGTGCTAGAAACTATGGCAACAACGATCAAACGGTGTTAGAGATTGATATAAATTGATTTTCTTTGTGGGCACGAGCAAGATGCTCGCGCTAGCGTGAAGAAACTGAGAGTGAAAAAAGCAAACAATTTAGAATAGTATTCCTAAAAAAAATACTCGTTTACGGATTACCAGACAAAACAGAAAAATTACTGTATTGCCTTTGAAAAAGTAATCGAATTGTCTTTCGTACGTATTTCTACGTACAAAAAATACCTGAAATTACGTATAAATACGTATTGTGGATTTAGAAAGAATGGTTTAGGTTTGTGGAAAGGAAATATGACGTTTGTTATATATAATTTACCCCATTTTTGGTGGTATATGTATGAGAGAGTCATAGGTGTAAACGAGTTGTGTGTCAGATTAAACCAAAATATAACTAATAAAAACAAATAAATGAGACAAATTTTAACGATTATCTTTGTCATTGGTTTTATTCCAATAATTTATGGACAAACCATATCTTCTATTAATTCAGGAGCAGTTTCAAACAATAATTTTATTTATTCAGTTGGAGATGTCTATGTAATACCTACCAATCAAAATGAAACAAGTTCAGGATTAATTGGTGCAATCACAAAAATTGAATTTACAACATTAAGCATTGATGAAATCGAGTTAGTTCATGATTTAAAGTTTTACCCTAATCCAACATCAAATACTGTGTTTCTTGAAATTAATAATGAAGCAATTAATAGCATTTACATTTTTGATTTAGGTGGAAAATTAGTTGATACTAAATTAAATATCAATAATCAAATTGATTTATCTAATCTACAATCAGGAACTTATAGTATTAAAACAGATAATCAAAATATAAAATCTTTTAAAATCATTAAACGTTAAACTTATGAAGAAATCATTATTATTACTAACTTTTTTAGTTACATTTTTATGTTATTCTCAAGTTCCTCAAGGAATAAGTTATCAAGCAGTAGCATTTAACACAGGAGGAAATCCAGTTGTAAATGGAAATGTAGGAGTGAAAATTAGTATATTAGATAATTCTATTTCGGGAACAGTTGTTTATTCGGAAACACACACAAAAACAACTAATGCACAAGGATTGTTTAATCTAAATATTGGACAAGGTACAGCAACAGTTGGTACATTCTCATCAATAAATTGGGGAACAAACTCTAAATTTTTAAAAGTAGAAGTTGATCCAGCTGGTGGAACAAATTATACAAATATTGGAACAAATCAATTAATGAGCGTGCCTTATGCTCTGTTTGCAGGAAATCTTTCAAATGTATCTAATACAAATACGGTATCACTAAAAAACAATAGTGGAAATGGCTGTATTGTTATCTATTCAGATACAGAAGCTAAAGCATATTATTTAAATCCTAATGGAACTAATAGCGGTAGTTGGAACGGTTCTAATGTAACTTTTTCATCACCTATTAAAGGAACAATATCTTCAAACAATACAATTGTTGTCTATTCGGATACAGAAGCAAAAGGATATTACTTAAATCCAAATGGAACTAGTAGTGGAAGTTGGAGTGGTTCTAATGTGACTTTCTCATCACCTATTATTGGTGCAATTGCTTCCAATAATTGCATAGTGATATACTCTTCAACAGAAGCTAAAGCTTATTATTTAAATCCAAACTCAACAAATAGCGCTAGTTGGAATGGTTCTAATGTAACTTTCTCATCACCTATTAAAGGAGCAATATCTTCAAACAATACAATTGTTGTCTATTCAGATACAGAAGCAAAAGGATATTACTTAAATCCAAATGGAACTAATAGTGGAAGTTGGAGTGGTTCTAATGTGACTTTTTCTTTTCCAATTAGAGGAGGGTTCGCTTCTGGAGGCAGTATTGTAATTTATTCGGAAACAGAAGCAAAGGCATATTACTTAAATCCAAACACAACTAATAGCGCTAGTTGGAATGGTTCTAATGTAACTTTCTCTTCGCCTATTATAGGAGGTATTTCAACAGGTCAAAATTAAAAGCCGAACGCACAACATTATATTTATGAAATGACGGGTTTAGTGCTAAAAAGAAATTTATTGCATCAAAGAAAGTAAATTGATAAACAGAAGCATCGGTTTTCAAAATCTCCCGTTCTGCTCCGCATTCTATCATAAAAAAACATAATTTAGAAATGAAAAAATGTTTGACCATAATTTTTTTTAATTTAAGCGTTACTTTTTTTTGACAAAATTGTTCGATGTTGGAAAATGGGACATATGAAATGCAATATGATTCAGAAGATATGAATTCTAGTTCATTTGAAATATTTGGGAATAGATATTATACCTATGAAGATAATGGCAAAAAAGAATATGAAATTAAAATGTTGAGCAATTGTAGTTTTCAATTATTAAATAAAGAAATAGTTGACGAAACAAAACTCACGGAATTTCAGAAAATAATATCAGAGCAAAAAACCTATTTTGAAATAACTAAAATTGAAGGGAATATTTACTATTTTGTATGTAGAATAGATTTGCATGTTCAATGTGGAACTGGAAAATTTATCAGAAAAGAAATATAAAATCGCAGCTTTCAACAGCTTAGCTTATAAAAGTAAACGAAAGTTTTTAGAGAAACTAACTTTGGCAGTAACCTGTGGCAAAATTTCGCATAAAAATATGATAATTACAAATAAAGACTTAAAGTTAGTTATTCCCTTTATTCTTTTTGTTATAGCTGGCATATATGGGATTTATTCAGTTGATTTTATATCTGTAGATCAAACTATTGAAACGACTTTTAAATGGTGTATTTTACCAACTGTATTTTTTGCTTTGTATTATGCATATCGCTCAAGTTTTGGCTATAATAAAGCAATAGCAATTTGGAAAAATACCTTAACATTTATTATAATGACAATTATGATTGGAATGGTAATTTTTGTTTCATTTCGAGGCGTACTAATGCTAATTAATAGCAATATTGGAGAACAAAAAGACTACAATCTTCGTGGAAAAATTATAAAGTTAAATTATCCTGAAAAGAAAAAAACTGGAAATAAATATTCAATTTTTATTAAACGAGAATTAGAAAAAGACACTATTGAATTAAATGTTCCTAAAAATATATATATTGATAACCAGAATTTTGAAAAGAAAATGAAGATTGGTTCTTTAAAATTTATATATTCGAAAGAATAAAAGGTTACTGCTAACAGCTAAGGTTTATACATCAATCTTTATTTTTTTATCATAGTATGTGCAGATGTTCGAAAAGTTTTTTAGTATTGTTTAAAACAGTTATTTTTACTTTTAAATTTAATCTAATAATATAAAACAGTGGTTTTTAGAGGAACTAATGTTATGGGCTATGTGATTTAAAAACCGTGTGTTAAAAACAAACTAAACAAAGAATGGAAAAAATAATTGTAAAAACAACAATTTTAGCTGAGAAACAAAAAGTATGGGACTGCTACACGCTACCCAAACACATTACAAAATGGAATTTTGCAGACCCAAGTTGGCATTGTCCCACTGTAACAAACGATATAAAAGTTGGTGGACAGTATGTAGCAAGAATGGAAGCTAAAGACGGAAGTTATGGTTTTGACTTTGCTGCTGTTTATACTGAAATCAATTTTGGAAAAAGTTTTACTTACGAGTTTGGTGGACGATTGGCAACAGTAGAATTTAAGGAAACAAGCGGGCAAACCGAGGTATGTGTAACATTTGATCCTGAAACTGAAAATTCAATTGAGCTACAGAAAAATGGTTGGCAGGCAATTTTGGACAACTTCAAAAAATATACTGAAAGCAATTAAAAAATGCAGATAACACCCGAACACAACGAACGAATGGCAAAAATGACCTTTGCCTCTGTATATCCTCACTATGTTGCAAAAGTGGAGCGAAAAGGCAGAACAAAAGAAGAATTGCACCAAGTTATTACATGGTTGACTGGCTTTGACGATAGAGAGATACAAAAGCGCATAGATGAAAATGTAACCTTTGAAACGTTTTTTAATAAAGCAACTTTGAATTCAAACGCTCACTTAATAAAAGGAGTAATTTGTGGTTACAGAATTGAAGAAATTGAAAACCCTTTAACTCGACAGGTTCGGTATCTTGACAAATTGGTGGACGAATTAGCAAAAGGTAAAAAAATGGACAAAATTATAAGAACGGTATAGAATTCAATGAGAAACTACACGACAGAAAGTAAGACAGCCGAGCTAAGGTTTATTCATTAGTTTTTATTGTTTAATAAAGGTATTTATGATCTTAGAAGAACTGATGTTGGCGGTAATTTAATAGACCTCAAAACAACATAAGAATTTAGACATTTGGAACAAAAGACCCAACGCATAAAGCAATTGATTGATTATTTTTTGAAGAAATATGGTTCAACTGAAATTGTCGTGATAGATTATTGGGATGCAGATCATACTGCAATTGGACTTGCCGACAAAACAAAAAAATATACAGTTTATATTACCGATAATGGAAGAATTGATAATAAGTTTTTTGTTTCGCTAGAAAATCCTCCAACTACGGATGACTTTCTATATACCTCTGGAGGTGATTATGAGAATCTATCTATTAATGAAGTTGAAGAAATTCTCATTAAGCATTTAAAAATTACTACATGAAAATAGACAAAATGAAAGTGCTAATAAATAAAGAGTTAATGATTTAACTTGATGTTAAAAATGTATTTAGACTTGACTTGACAAAATGTTTAATGGTGCTGAGAATAGAAATATAAAAAGCACCAATGATTGGACAAACACATAAGACTTTTGGACTGTGCTAGAAGAAAATGAATACAAAAGCGGCAGCATGTTTAAAATAAAATAAAATATATGGGACATTCAATAACAGCAATTATTTTAAAAGGGAACTTCGATAATGAAAAAGCAAAGGCTTTCGATTTGTTTCCTACTATTTTAGACTTTGGCTTGTCTTTATTTCATATTGACTATTATTATTCTGCATGTTGGCAACATAAATTAAAAACTTTTGGACAACTCGATATTTCAAATATGGACTGTGTTATCTTTCCCAGTGAGATTGTCATTTCAGAAATCATTAAAAAAATATCAAACTCGAAAGACCCAGAATTCGCAATTATTTTGACCGATTATTTTGGTGGAGTAGGAAAGCAATATGCAAATGTGTTTAGAAATTCTAACAACGCAGACAAAAATATTACAACAATAAACCTAGCATTACGATATTTGGGTGTGCTTGCTAAAAACGGACTTGATGAGTTTGATACTATTGGATTAGACAAAATACGAAGCCAGCCAGACTATTTAGAAAAATATGTTGAACTAGCTGATGAATATGGAGTGTGAAAAAACAGCAGTGCTAACATTCTTTGGAAGCCTTAGATGCTGTATAATAGTTTTTGAACTTGAGCTATAATAAATATAGAACAATACTCATAGTGCGGTTAGTATATTATTGTAGCGTCTTGCTAGATTCGTGATTATTCTTTGAGCAGCTAAATGCTACGTGCTTTCACCTTCAAAAAAAATGAGAAATGGAAAAAACATTAAAATTTTTAATACTATTCTTCTTGGCAAGTAATGTTTATGGTCAAGATGTAGTTTTGGATTCGTTATTAGTAGATAAAATAACAACATTAAAAAGTTCAAAAATAGATACAATTGGAATTATTGAAAGAAAATGTGAGAGTATGATTTCATCGAAATGTGGAGATGTGACCTTCTATATTCTATGGAAAAATAAAGGACAAACCTTTATTCAAAAAATAAATAAATGCGAAACTGAAAATATTAAAATTGACTCCTCAAATTATTTTTTTTCATTCTATTATGAGAATAAACAGAAAATAGAATCAGAAGTAGTAAAAATGTTTGAAACAGAAAATGGTGGATTTTCAATGCGAAACCACTATTGTGAAAGTATAATTACTATTGTTGAAAATGAAAGAGAAATAAAAAAAACAATAAGCAGTTACCAATTAGAAATTGGAGAAGAGAATAGTAAGAATATAAACTTCGAGTTTAATAACAGTCTAAAAATTGTTGAACTTGATAAAAATACAAGAAAATTACTTAAGAGTTTATTCAATTGATTTGAGAAATGCTAGAGCAAAGATTTGTTTATTACTGAAGACCAATGAAAAGATAAATTAAATCCAGATTACCAATTCTACATTCATTACTACGAAGTTTACGAAAAGTTTTTTAGTGTAGCTTGAATAAGCTATTTTTACTTTGAAATTGTACAAACGGATGTTTTTTAGAAGAACTGATGTTGGTGGTAATTTGAAAAGAAAAATTAAAACGTTGTTAGATTAATATGTTTGACTTTTTTAATAAGAAAAAAAATATTCCTGTATTTGATTTTATTGAGTCGTACTCTGAAAGGGAAAAATATTTTGTGAGAACAAAGCAATGGACTTGGATAAACTCGGAACAAATTTCTCTAATAGAAAAAGATGGTGATGGAAAAATCAAAATGATTACTATGGATTATTGGTTGCAAGAAATGTTTTTAGATGCTGATGGACAAAAAACAATAGCAGAGTATCTGCATGTTTTAATCGATCAATTTCGAAAAAGTAAAATGAAAATTCCGTCTGATTTGGATCGTTTTATGGTGGAAACACTTTTGAGTTTAAAAACTGACCTAAATGCCATTGAATTTGTTGATGTACCAACTGAAATTCAGTTAGAATACAAAAAATCAATAACTGAATAGATAAGCTATTTAAAACATTAAATAAAATTAATTTTTTGGGTAAGTCTATTTACTAAAAGAGCAGTTTAAATTAGAGAATTAGAATCAAACATTTACATGTTAGGCAACGGGTTTTAATGAAATGCGTATTAAAATTGGGTATTTGTCCTTATTGTATGCTAGTAATTTATAATAAAAACGGTAAAGATGTTTCACTTTGAGAAGGACTTCGGATTATTTATGGGAAAACTATCCGATAATAAATTCCATAAGCATTATGCTATTCAGATAAGTATTGCACTACAACCCGAAATGCAACTTACTATTGCAAACGAAAAAGAGGTTATTGGTAATGCTTTTTTATTGCTACCTAAACAGCAACATAAATTAATAAGTCACACGAATCAAATAACCATACTCATAAACCCATTGAGCGCTATTGGGTATCGATTGCAAGTAGCGTTTGGAAGCTCCAAAAATGCAATTCTAGAAAATGAACTCAGCATAAGTTGTATTGCTGCACTAGAGCGTTTTGAAAAGAAAGCAATTAGCTTTGAAAAGCTATGTTGTTTAATTTCGAAAACCTTAACAAAATACAGAAGCACTCATGAACAAGAGAAACTACTAGAAGAAGATAGAATTAGTAATGCCATTGATTTTTTAGATGCTAATTTTGATAGAGTAGTGCCTTTAGAAGAAGTGGCAGCTTACTGTTTTTTATCTCCTTCACGATTTTTGCACCTTTTTAAGGAAAAAACAAGCCTAAATTTCAGACGATATCAGCTCTGGAATAGAGTGGTCAAATCATTACCCTATTTGCAAAAGAATTCCATTACAGCAACTGCTCATGCCTTTGGTTTTTCTGATAGTTCGCATTATACACGCACATTTATAGAAACATTTGGCGTTACACCTAAATTTTTTATACCTAAAGAATAGCCAGTTTATACAATTTTAAGAGCGTGCAACTTTGCAACTTTGTAGTATAATAGAATTTAAAAAAATATGCACAATTATTTAAAAGAAACAGCGCTACTAAATTATTCTGATGCTTCGATACAATCTTTAGTAGAAAGGAGAAAATGGGCAATGATGGAGATTGTTGAAAGAGTACAATCTATTTATAATTTTGTTAGAGATGAAATTAAGTTTGGATATAATAGTGCTGACGATATTACTGCCTCGCAAGTATTGCAAGAGGGTTATGGGCAATGCAATACTAAGGCAACTTTATTAATGGCTTTGTTGCGCGCAGCGGGTGTGCCTAACAGAATTCATGGTTTTACCATTGATAAAGCACTACAGAAAGGAGCTATTACGGGCATTTGGTATTGGCTTTCGCCCAAAAATATTTTGCATAGTTGGGTAGAAGTATATGTGAATAACCATTGGTATTTTCTAGAAGGGGTTATTTTAGATAGCGATTATTTAGCGCAATTGCAGGAAATGAATAAAGAATGCAAGACAACTTTTTGCGGTTATGGTGTGGCAACTAATACTTTTGAAAATCCACCCATAGACTGGAATGAAAATCATACTTATATTCAAGATAAAGGAATAAATCAGGATTTTGGGTTGTTTGATACTCCCGATGATTTCTATGCAAAACACCAACAAGAATTGGGAAGCTTGAAGCGGTTTGTTTATCGTACTGTTATTAGACATTCAATGAATAGGAATGTGGATCGCATTAGAAATAATAAAGTTTCGAAGTAAGTTTTCACTCTGCAATTGGTCTTCTATTAGTATTTTTATACTTCTGAGGGTTATGACTATTTTTTTGATGGTCTTTAGAAGATGATTTTTTTTACCAAGAAATAGTCATATTGAGTTAATCAGTTATATTGTATATTGCACAATTAATTTAGAAAGAAGAGTATATAATTAAGTTTGCAAAAATTATGAAAGCATTATCCAAATATTTTATTGTTATTTTAATAATATTGATTTCTTGTAAAGGAAATTCTGAAAAATCAGAATGGATAGATTATAAATCAGAAGATGGTTCGATTTCATTTAAATATCCAGAAAATTGGAGTATTGATGTTTCAAAAAGTTTAGGAGCACATATTTATCTATTTAGCGGAAATACAGAAAATATTAATTTAATAATTCAGGATATTGGAAATGATTATAATCTCGACTCATATACTCAATTGTCTGAAAATCAAATTAGGAGTATTGAAGGTTCTAAGCTTTATCAAAGTGAAAGAATAGAAATTAACGGAAATGAAGTTCATTTTGTTGAATATCAAGCTGATATAAGGAAAAGAAGAGAACTGAGATTTATGCAATATTATATTTTAAAACATCAAAAAGCCTATGTAATAACCTATACTTGTGAATTGGATAGGTTTGAAAAAACGAAACATTTGGCATTAAAGATTATGCAATCGTTTAATATTCAGTAAAGAGATACTCCATAAAGTTGTCAAAAAAAGCGTAGAGCCTTTTAAGAAGAGTATCTGTTCTTTTTTATTAAACTGAGCTATTTGTAAAACGATATGGCTTTATCAAATAGACAGCATATGTATATGAAGCGTATTTCAATTAGTGAAAACAATGTTGAGGTATTGAAAGTTTTTTTATATATTTGAGAAGCATCAAATTAGTGCTATTTGTTGCGAAGTTGTTAACCGTTTTCTAATTTAAGTTCAATTTTTAATGTGTTTTTTGCGTTGATAATTGATTAATAATAGTCATTAGCCTTATGAGTCAGAAGATTAGCCTTTCTATAGAAAAACCATGTTCTGAAAAATTCGATAATTTCCACCCCACAGAAAAAGGAGGTTTTTGTAATTCCTGTCGGAAAGAAGTTGTCAATTTTACTGAGATGACAGACAGTCAAATTATAGATTATTTTAAAAATAATACTAAAAAAACATGTGGTTATTTTCGTGAGGAGCAGTTAAAAAACTACCAAAGTCAAACTGCTATTTCGCAACCAAAAGGAAAGTTTTGGAACGCAAGTATCATGGGGTTTTCATTACTTTCATTATTATCTTTTACTAATGGATTTGCACAGGAAGACACTTCAAATAGGACTACACATCAAGTGCAAACGGATAAAAAGAAAGTTAAAGATGTGACTTCAAATAATCAAGACCTTCAAGGCCTTACTTCTGGAGTTGTTTATGATGAAAGAGGATTGCCACTTCCTGGAGCGAGTATCACTTTGAAAGGAACTAATATTGGAGTTGCTACAGATTTTAATGGTGAGTTTACTTTTCCAAAACCATTAGAAAAAGAAGCCATACTAATAATAAGTTATCTTGGTTATAAAACTAAAGAAGTGAAGATTTCAAATAGGGAAAAAAATGTATTCACAATGGATGCTCTTGAACTTCAGTTAATGGGTGAAGTTGCAGTAGCAAAAGTATATCAATCTAAACCAACATTTTTTCAGCGAATAGGCAACTTGTTTAAAAAATGATAAAGTTTTTTTATTTACTAATTCTTTTTTTTGGAAGTACTAGTTTACAAGCGCAATTATCAGATTTTAAGGGTGTCAATTTCACCAAAGCAGATGCAAAAGCACTTCAGTATAAGGGCGAAAGTTTAGAAAACATGCCTAAATTGGCATATGACTTAACAAATAGTTTGGCTACAGATGTTGAAAAATTTAGAGCGATTTTTGTTTGGGTAAGCACAAATATTAAGTATGATTATGGTTCCTACTTGAAAAATGCAAGAGCGCGAAAAAAGTTTAAAAACGATACTATACAACTAGCGGAATGGAACAAAGCGTTTAGTTTGAAAGTTTTTAAAAAGCTATTGAAAGAACAAAAAACAGTTTGCACGGGTTATGCCTATCTTATTAAAGAACTTTCCAACTTTGCCAATATTGAGTGTGAGATAATTGATGGTTATGGTCGGACAGCAAATAATGAAACATTACAACTTACAACACCAAATCATTCATGGAATGCTGTGCAACTTAATGATAAATGGTATTTGTGCGATGCAACTTGGTCAAGTGGTTATTATAATGCTAATGAATACAAGTTTGAACATGAATTTAATGATGGTTATTTTTTAACCGATCCCAATTGGTTTGTAAAAAATCATTTTCCTTTAGATTCGAAATGGTTGTTAACAGCTAGAGAAACACAGTTTTCAGCCTTCGAAAAAATGCCAATTATGTATAATGAAGCATTTAAATATAAGCTTTTTCCAATGCATTCTTTAGAATTTAGGAACGAAGTGGTTAAAAACAAAGAAGTAGTGTTTTTTATAAAAGCATTAAATTCATTAGAAAAAAAAACGATAAGAATAGAAATTGGTTCCGGTAAAAATAGTAGTCTTGTGCAACCGATTGTTAATGAAGTTAGTGATAATGTTTTCGAAATTAAACACACATTTACTACTAGAGGAGTTTATGATGTGCATTTAAAAATGAATGAGGATTATATTTTTACTTATATTGTTAGAGTGAAAAAATAATAAAAGTTGTTTCATAAGATTGATATAATTCTTAGACTAGAATTGGGTTGAATTGCAATAAACAAAGAAGAGAATTCTGTAGATGTGATTATCATAAATTATAAGGAGATTTGCAATAATTTAAAATTGCACTATTAGACACGCTCGGTCTAACAATTGCAGATAATTGTTTTGTGTTTTTTTGAGATAGTATAATTGATATAAGTAGGGTAGTGATGACTACCAACCACCGCCACCGCCTCCGCCACCGCCACCACCAGAACTACCACTTCCAGAGCTTCCGCTACTCCAGCTTCCAGAACTACCACTTCCCGATGAGGAGTTAGAGGAAGGATTTATAGCCGAACGGGTAACAGCGCTACTAAAACCAGAGACGAAATGAGAAGGTCTTCTATAGAAATCATCATTATTTGTACACCAATCGGGGTGATATTGAGCTAATTCTAATACTTTTTCAAAGTTTTTGCCCCATGCTACATCAACATCTAATGCAATAGCATAGGGTAATAATTCTTCAAATAACTCAGGAGTCAATTCGGGAGCGTTAAGTAGATTAATGCGTTCTTTTTCTGCGGTTTCTAAATATCGTTTAAAACCTTCAATTCTTTGGCGCACTTGAGCACCTTCTGTTGTGTATTTACCTAAATGGTAAGCATAAAAAGCATAGACTAGAAAAATGATTCCTAGAGCAATAAGTTGGATAGGCGTTAAAAAAACAAGTGTAAAGAAAAAAATAATAATGGCAGGAAATCCAGCAAAAAAGAAAAGTATAAACCTTAGAATAATGAGTCCTGTTTTTTCTATTTTTTTTGTGAACCAATAGGTGAAAATTGCCAATATGATTGTAAATACGATATAAGCAATACTATTTATTTGGGTTTTAGAACTAGAAAGTACAATATATGTTAAACCTGCAATAATAAAAATTAGAAAACCAATGAATTTTTTTCTAGTGTTGTCTATATAGTATTTTTTTAGATCAATTTGAGAAGTTATACTTTTTATCCATGCGCTATATGCTTTACTAAAAAGAGCATGGTTCTTGTTGTTTACTTTAATGTTTTTTTTGCTTGATAAACAATCGAAATAGGCTCTTTCTTCTTCGCTTAATGAGGTGGTAAATTTATTCTTTATCTCAATTTCATAGGCTGTAGTGTTAGTAAAAATACCGCTTTCAATTGCCGATGTTATTTTTATACCGCCTTTTATAGCTGTATTTATTATGGAAGCCATATATGATTTTGTACTTTCACTTCTTTGATGAACATAGCCTAAAATGGCAGGAGACCAATTAAAGGGTGGTCTGAATTCTGGAATAATTGACTTTTCAGCAGGATCTTTTCCGTGTTTTTTCCAGTCTAAAAAATAGAAAAAGAACATACCTAACCCAAAAAAGGTAGTCCAGATATACATTTTAATTTGGCTGTAAAAAGAAGAGGCTTTTTGAAGTGAGCTAGGAGGATTTATAGTTCCTTTTGGGAAAGAAGCAGCAATTGTAAAGCCTTCATAAGCATTAAGTTGTAAGGTAGTAAAAGTGATTGCTGTTCTATTTTGACTTAGTGTGCTAAGACAATTAGAAGCTGTTGAACCCGTAACACCAGTATAGCAACTCACATTTCCGAAAGTAGTATTTTCTGAAGGTAGAAATAATTGACATGTTGCTTTTGCTATAGGAATTGTCCAACCATTCCCAGTAACATTCCAATAGAGTTCGTCATATTCATCAAAATAACCAACTTGATATGGGGTGCTATAATTAATTTGATATTGATAGGTGTTATTTTCTAATTCAACATCTTTATCGCCAATGTATATTTTCCATTCGTCTCCACTTTCTTCTGTGAAATATTCTTCATTGATGCCATTCTTTTTAATGGAGTTAATGGTATATTCAACATTAATTGCAGTATTGTTTTTATCTTTTCGTTGTAACGGAAGTGTTCTAAGCAAACCATGTTTGAAAATGTTTCCTTCTGCTTTTATTGTTATGTTTTCAATAACTTGGATTGTTCCCGATTTTTCAATTTGGATACTAACATTAAAGTCGGTTATTTGTTCTTGACAATAAGAAAGACAGAAAGTAAATAGGAATATAATTGAAAGTCTTTTTTTTATTGGCATACCTTTTAGTATTAAAACTGAACTTTAGGCGTTTCTCTTTGTGCTATATTATCGAGTTCTAGGAAATTCTTTTTAGGAAATCCAAAAGCGGATGCTACTAGGTTGTTTGGGAACGATTGTATGCTAATATTATAATCTCTAACGGTTCCGTTATAGTATCTTTTTGAGCGTTCAATATCCGTTTCTAGCAGGCTTAATTCGTTTTGAAGACTTAAAAAATTGGTGTTAGATTTTAAATCGGGATAGTTTTCGGCCAATGCAAAAAGCTTCGTTACAGATTGGCTAATTGTGGCGTCGAGTTGCATTTTTTGATCGCTATCGTTTGTGTTTAACGCTTTATTGCGAAGATTTACAATTTCAGTAAGTGTTTCTCTTTCATGATTGGTATAGCCCTTGATGGTTTCTACAAGATTTGGAATGAGATCGTATCTTTTCTTTAAAATCACATCAATACCGCTAAATGCTTCTTCTACTAAAGTGCGTTTTGCAACAAAGTTATTGTAGCTAAATATTAGAAATAGAACAATCAATACAGGTATTGCTACATAAATTATAATTGAAATCATTGTTTGTTATTTATTTTGAACAAATATATTAGAAATAGTAGTAAAAATAATACCTAGTATGAGATATTAATTAACGAGTAACTTAAAAAAAAAGTGTTTTTTGTTAACCGAATTCAAGAACCTAGTTTTTTATGTAAAGAGTTTTTTATAGTTTTATTAATACACAAGCTTTGGATTTGTTCATATTGCAAAAGACATTTAGCTTTTATTTTTTGTACAGAAACCGTGTGCATTATTTGAAAATAAGTGCACACAGTTCCTGTTTTAAATTTTATTGACCTTGACCTAAAGAATAAGAAGGAATTCCATCAAATTCATATAGGTTTTCTGTTTTTATGATGTCAATTTTAGCATCTATAGCTTTTGATAGGAGTGTAATTATTTGATTTTTAAACATTAAATTACCATTAGTTGGTTTAAATCTGCATCGCCAGTGATCTGTACAGAATGTTTCCTCAAAACCGTTTGGCCAAACTTTAATTCCTCTATTTGTAATCATTGTTAAATGCTTGTTTTCTGTATTAATACTTTGCATAATTGTCGCTAATTCATTAGGGTCTGTTCCTTTCCAATCCACAAACAAATCTACACCGACAAGTATCTTGTTTTGAGGTGCTTTTCTGATGTATTTTGGTAGATTTAAAGTATTTTCTTTTAGATAATTAACTGCTTTAAGTATTGAAGGTTTTTTCCCTAGATTGGCAATGACTGCTTGTGCAAATTCTTTTGTGCCTACTTTTTTTGTGCTTATATTTTCTTTATAAATGTCATAGGTATGAATACCATCTTCTATGGTTTTTAACCAAGCGTTTTGAATTTTTTCAGCAATTTCAGTTTGACCAATGTGTGACAACATCATTACGGCCCCTTGAAGTAATCCAGACGGATTTGCTATGTTTTGTCCAGCTCTTCTTGGAGCAGAGCCATGAATAGCTTCAAACATTGCACATTCTTCGCCAATATTCGCAGAACCAGCTAATCCGACAGAACCAGCAATTTGAGCTGCTATATCTGAAAGAACATCGCCATATAGATTTAGCGTAACAATTACATCGAAAATTTCTGGTGTGTCGGCCATTTTTGCAGCACCTATGTCAATAATCCAGTGTTCGTTTTCAATTTCAGGATATTCTAGTGCTATTTCGTCAAATATTTTATGAAATAAACCATCAGTTTGTTTCATGATGTTGTCTTTTGTGAAGCATGTAACTTTTTTTCGCCCATATACCTTTGCATATTCAAATGCATATCGAATGATTTTTTCGCAACCTGGTCTACTTATTAATTTTAAGCATTGCACAACTTCATTTGTTTGTTGATGTTCTATTCCCGCATATAGGTCTTCTTCATTCTCTCTTACTATAACAATATCCATATTTGGATGTTTTGTTTCTACAAAAGGATGTAAGCTCACATTGGGTCTAATGTTAGCGTATAGACCTAAAAATTTTCGAGTGGTTACATTCAAACTTTTATAGCCACCTCCCTGTGGGGTTGTAATTGGAGCTTTTAATAGAATTTTATTTTTTCTAATTATATCCCAGGATTCGTTTGAAATTCCAGAATTATTTCCGCTTAAATATACTTTTTCGCCCACTTCAATTTCATCAATTTCTAATTGAGCACCAGCAGATTTTAGGATTTCTAATGTAGCGTCCATAATTTCCGGACCAATTCCGTCTCCTTTTGCAACTGTAATTCGTGTCATAATTGTTTTGTTTAAAATTAGTAGTGCAAACTTCTAAATAATTAATTATTAATTTTTATTTATGTTAATGATGATTATTATTAAAAATTTTTATAATTAATTCTGAAAGTTAACAATTATAAGCTTTTCATCTCTTTAAAAAGGAGTGTAATTGCAAGTGATTTATTATTTTGATTTTTTATGCTGTGTAAATAATTACATCATTAGTTGCTGTTTTGTAGGTCTTTTGGCTAATTATTAATTAAGAGAGAAATTTTACTTTTTATTGACTAAATTTCTTTTGTTGCCAATGAATTGATTAATTCCAAATTATGCATTAAAATTCTATTGCGTGAAATGGCAACTTTGTAGTTGTTTCAGTATTTTGTTCTACTTTCTTAATGCAGCATTAGCTACATTTGTGGGATATAACTTCTGTATTTTGCATTTATTTATTTTTTTTTTTTTTCATAACAAAGTTTAATGTGTAATCTTGGTTAAAATATAATAATTTAAAACTATTTGTGTTGTAAGGTTTTGATATTGTTTGTGAGTTGAATTGCTAATATGGTGCTTGTTTTTCCTTATTTTGAGAAGGAATTTTATGAATGGAGTTTGGTCTTAAATATGGTTTGTAGTTTAATTCAAAAAAAGTTGAAAGAAATCTAACTGAAAGTACCATTAATGGGAAAAGATAATAATGAAACTGTTGTTTGAATATTAGTTTAAAATGAATTGGTAGTCGTTTAAAAGTATATTTTTTTAAAAAAGGTATTCAATTTTTCTTTAAATGGATTTTCTGTTTTTATGATGTCAATTTTAAGTCGTAGAATATAAATTATTTATGGCTTCAGTGAGGAGTCTGTCTTTTTCTGTGACAATATTACCTTCATCATGAGTTGTTAATACAATTTCTACTTTATTATAAACGTTTTTCCATTCAGGATGATGATTCATTTTTTCGGCAATCATTGCTACTTTAGTCATAAATGAAAAAGCATCAATAAAATTTTTAAATTCAAAAGATCTTGTTAGTGAATTGTTTTCTTCTTTCCACATAGTAATGTTGTTTTTTTTCAAAGATAATAAAATGATTATTGGTAATATAATGGCATGAAAATTGAAAGCTTCTTACTATTTTTATTGAAACATAATATTATTTAAAAATGAAGCAAAATATTGTTATTATAATACTTTTCAATGTTTTATGTTCATTTAATAAAACAGAATTCGAAATCCCATCATTTTTGTTTCAAAATTGGGTTTATGATGGTTATCAAAATGGAGAACAAAAATTTATTAGTAAAAATAGGTTTCAAAAAGATAAACCAGGAATTAGATTTAATGAAAAGGGTACTATTGTAAAAAGGCAAAGTTCAGGCTGGTGTGGTACCCCACCAATACATTATGTAAACGTTAAAGGAACTTGGAAAGAAATTTCAACTTCATTATTAGCAATTCAATATGAGAGTTGGAATGGAATGAACATTGATACGTTACAGATAGTTGAAATTTCAAAAAAAAAATTGGTTTTAAAACGTGTTCATTTAGTTAACAATAAAAAATAATAGTTTCAAATACTTAATTATAGTCTCAAAAAAAATCCATTTCATATAATTTTGAAATGGATTTGGTTGTTTTATAAATAGACTCTTTAATTGTTCGATAAATAGGCGTAAATTTCATCTTTAATGCGAACTCTTTCAACTCTTAATGTGTTAAGGGTGTCATCAGATGCTGGTTCAGCGTCAGATTCAATTCTATAAATTTCATGGTCTAAAGTATCGTATTCGTCAAACAGTTTCTTAAAATGATTATCCGAAACTTTTAAATCATGAATTTTTGTTTCAAATTCAGGAAAATCAACAGTCAATTGGTGTTTTGTAATCATGCTTCTTGTTTTATAATTATCTATTTCAAAGGTAGTACAGTAGAGAAGATAATAACATGATATTTGTCATTCCTAAATAAAAAAGAATGTCGTAACTTTATTAGTAACGATTGTGTATTTTTTAATTTCCTTTCAATCGTTTTACTAATCGCTTGAAGAGTTTAGCAAAATCATCGGGTTCTTTTTTGTTAATTTTATAACTACCATCTTTATGAAATTCAAGTGGGAAAAAGAAATGCGCTTTTTGGTTTTCAATCATTATTGGACCAAATTTTGTTCCATAAATAACCATTTTATCGCCTTCTTTTCTAGCTAACTCATAGCCTTCAGTAAAGTTAAAAAAGGGCTCTAATTCTTTAATTTTCTTTTTTTCTTTAATGAACTCTAAATCATTTTCTTCATAATGAAAAACAGCAGTAGTGTTTGTGTCTAATAAACTATAATCAGAATAATAAAGTCCGTTTTTTGTTTTAACAATTGCTTGCCAAAGTATAGTATTAAAAGGAGTCGGTACAATTTTTATCTTTTCATAGTTTATATGTTGGCGTTCCAATTCTTTTTCGAAGTGATTGGTTACCAAATAATGAATGCATAATCCATAAATTAAATAAGCAGTAGAAAAGGTTAATGACCATTTAATTATACTTTGTCTTTTGGTATTGTTTTTCTTCATAAAAAGTAGAACAATACAACCTATTAATAACCAAATAGTATATAGCGGATCAACAACAAAAACATTGTCTAAGCTATAATAGGAATTGCTTAGTGGGTAGAATATTCGAGTACCATAGGTTGTGCATAAGTCTAATAAAGGATGTGTGAATAAGGCGAGAAAGCTAGCCCAAAACCATGATTTATAGGATGTTTTGTATATCCAACTGAACCAACTTGCAGCCAATAAACTTAAAAGTAGTGCGAAAAATATGGAATGAGAAAAAGCCCTATGAATGGCTAATTGTTCAATCGAATTAAAAAACGGATTAATTAACACATCTAAATCGGGTATTGTGCCAAGAATAGCCCCATAAAGCAATGCTTTTTTCCCAATTTCTTTGTCTTTTACTAAAGCAAAAGTAGCAGCACCAAGAACAATTTGTGATAATGAATCCATGTTTTTATTTTTTTATCGCAACCAAAAATGAAATTCTCTCTCAATTTCTTGTTTGAAATTTTTAACACTTGCTTTCAACTCAAAAAAAACTATAACAATCATGAAGCAAGCGTGAAAAAATAACATTGGTAATAAAAAAAACGGAAATGAGGAGTTGCTTAATGATGCAAAACTTATGATTAGAATAAATAATAGGTAAAAGCAAGTTATAACTCCAAAAAAGAATTTTATTTTTGGAGTTATTGCATTAATTTCAAGTTCTATTTTTATATTATTTATACCTTCAATTATTTTACCATTTGCAACAGCACTTTGTTTTTTATTATTAAAAAGCTGCTGCTTCTTTTGAATTTTAAAAGTTGAATTTTGAATGTTTCCTTTATATAATTTTGAACCGCTTGAAAAAACTTCAAAAAAACTAAAAGATAAATCAGATAATTCTACATTTTGATGAAATTTTTCAACAAATGTCGCCTTATCACAATTTAAGGTTAAGCTCAAAGACTCAATAAGTTTTTGTTTTTTAAAGAATGAGTTCATAAAAATATTATCTTTTACTGATCACTAATTAACAGGTTCAGCATACAAGTCAAATTCAGTAGCGTCTGTAATTCTTAGCATTACAAAATCTCCTGTTTTTAAGTAATATTTAGAAGCATCAATTAAAACTTCATTATCCACATCTGGACTGTCAAACTCTGTGCGTCCTACAAAATGTTCGCCTTCTTTTCTGTCAATTACACATTTGAATATTTTACCTATTTTTTCTTGGTTCAAATCCCATGAAATTTGCGCTTGAATGTCCATGATTTCCATAGCACGTTGTTGTTTCACTTCAGAAGGGACATCATCTTCAAGATTATAAGCATGAGTGTTTTCTTCATGAGAATAAGCAAAACATCCCAAACGCTCAAAACGCATTTCTTGAACCCAATTCTTTAAAATCTCAAAATCTTCTTCTGTTTCACCAGGATATCCCACAATTAGAGTGGTGCGAATAGCCATTTCTGGAACTGCTTTTCTAAAATCTTTTAGAAGATTAGTTGTTTTTTCATAGGTGGTTCCTCTTCGCATTGATTTCAGGATATTGTCTGAAATATGTTGCAGAGGAATATCAATATAATTACAAATTTTAGGCTCCTTTTTCATTAAATCCAAAACTTCCATTGGGAAACCTGTAGGGAAAGCATAATGCAAACGAATCCATTCAATACCTTCTACTTTTACTAAGTTTTCTAATAATTCGGCAAGATTTCTTTTTTTGTAAAGATCTAATCCGTAATAGGTTAAGTCCTGAGCAATTAAAATTAATTCTTTAACACCGCTTTTTGCTAATTTTTCGGCTTCGATAACTAAATTTTCTATAGGTGTAGAAACATGTTTTCCACGCATTAAAGGGATAGCACAAAAGCTACAGGGTCTATCACAACCTTCAGCAATTTTTAAATAAGCATAGTTTTTTGGAGTAGTCGTTAAACGTTCACCAATTAGTTCGTGTTTATAATCGGCACCTAAAGCTTTTAATAATAATGGTAATTCAGTAGTGCCAAAAAATTGGTCAACATTAGGTATTTCTTTTTCTAAATCAGGTCTGTAACGTTCCGATAAACAGCCTGTAACAAAAACTTTATCTACTAAACCTTGTTCTTTTTTATCCGCATATTCTAAAATTGTGTTTACCGATTCTTCCTTAGCATTGTCAATAAAACCACAAGTATTAATTACAATAATATTGCCTTCGTCCTTAGTCGCTTCGTGAGTTACTTCTTTTCCATTGGCTTTTAGTTGTCCCATCAAAACTTCACTATCGTAAACATTTTTAGAACATCCAAGCGTAATTACATTGATTTTATTTTTCTTTAACGATTTGGTTCTCATATACTTAAAATTGAGGTGCAAAATTACATAAAATAATTCATTAGAAGCGCTAGGGGTTGCGAGTTTTTTAAAAGTTTCTACCTGCTGTTCGTTTTAGCTTTTCTTTTTTTTCTCTTTGGGTATATTAGAAGTGGAAAAAGAAAAGGATGTCATTTCCATCAGGGCTAATAGCAAAAAAATGGAGCCAAAAAAAACCTTTCAAGACGAAAGGCTTTTATAAGTATTTATATTTTATTAATTAGAAATTAATAGTATAAGTCAGTGTAACATTATTTTGTATTGTTCGTATTCTTGCAGTATCGTTCATTCCAGAAGAAACGAAACGTTGGTTGTAATTTCTGTGGCTATTCGAATACGCCAAATCTAATCGACTAATGCCAAAATTATATCCAATACCGCCTGAATATCCTGTTAAGTCACCCATTGCATAGTCAATTTTGTAAGGGCTTTGTTCAAAACGATACCCTGCTCTAAGACTAACTTGTTTAATTTTATATTCTCCACCAATTCTAACTTCATAAGCCTCGGTTAAATCTTCGCTCATGGTTCTATTTATGCCTTGGTAATCTCGAATAGGTTTAAATTGTGTTTTTGAATAGTCTTTTCTTGAAACATCAGCACTAATTAACCCTGTTTTGTTAATAATATATGCACCGCTAACTGTCCATTTCCCTGGGGTTTTTAACTTGTAAGCTGGATATATATTTGTAACATTTGGATCAATTATGCTTTGGTAATCAGTTATTCCATCAGTTGTATTAGTGCTTAGGCTTTGTATTAGTTCATCATTTAGATTGTACCAGGTGGAAGATTCATGTGCTAAACCAATTCTAAGCTCTTTTGAAACTTGAAAAATTGCACCAATATCAAATGAAAATCCACCTCCGTAAGTATACAGTTCATTGTTGAATTGGATTCTTTCGACTGTTAAGCCAGAGTCATACAACGGATTACTATTTCTTTCTGTAACTCGACTTGTTCTAACATAATCAGTAAAATGAGCATTTAGATTAAGGCCTAAAAAAAGTTTATTTTTGTATGAGGTAGCAAAATTACCAGTAAATTTTCCGTTGTAACCATTTGATCTAATACTGTTTTCTTGATAAAAGTTACCCCCTGTTGGAATGTTTGTGTAATAACTTGTGTTGTTTAAATCATTTGGATCATCTGCCTCAAATAATAATCCAGAAGGATGCGATCCATTTAAAAACTGACTTCCATAACCTAATAACGCTTGTTGGGCTTCAAAACCTAAACCACTTGTTTCTCCTAAATAAGTATATAAATCTGTTATTGTTTCTCCATTTTGAAGTTGTAAATACTCTAGAGGGAGTCCTTGTGCAAAATCTAAAAAATAATATCCTATTGAATTGTTTGGATTTGTCCCTAAGGAAAAAATATTATTATCCAAATTTTTAGTATTTTCATAATTTAGAGCAATTGTGAATTTACTCCAATTATTATTAGAATTATTATCTGTAAATACAAATACCGCACCTAATTGATTTAGATTAAGACTACTTTGAGTTTTATTAGTTTTTGAATTAAAGTAATTCGATTTGTTTTTAGTGTTAAAATTACTACCAGAAACACTAAAGATATTATGATTAAAAATAGCAGACCCTGCAGGGTTAATATTGATAGCTGAAAGATCACCTCCAACTGCTCCAAAAGCTCCACTCATACTTCTAAAACGAGCTGTTCCTGTTATGTCGTCTATTGCATAGCGCAATGCGTCTTGTGTTGTTATTTCCTGACTCACCCCTGCAAAGAAGCATAAGAGTATAGAAAGTATATAAATTTTTTTCATAGCAATTATATTCGATATTCTAATTTTTTATTAATTATCCTGTTAACCTCTACCGCCTCTGCCACCACTAGAGCGACCACCACCTCCAGAAGATCTTCCTCCAGAAGAGCTACTTCTTGTAGATGAACTACTGCCTGATGAGCTTCTAGGAGTAGAATAGGTGTTTGATCTTGTTCCACTGTTTCTAGGAGATGAACTATTGCTTCTTGGAGTTGAGTAACTTTCGGATCTTGTTCCGCTATTTCTAGGAGTAGAGTAGGTGCTTCTAGGAGTAGAATAATTATTGGTTCTTGTTCCAGAAGTTCTAGTTCTGCTAATGGTGCCATTTCTTGTTCCAGTAGCATAGCTCGTTCTTCCGTGGGAGTATCTCGAACCATTTCTGTTGTTGTAATAGCTGTTGCCTCCTCTAGTTCCTGAGTTATAGGCTAAGTTTCTACCATTTCTTCCGTAGTAACCACCATAATAATAAGGATTGTTGTAATAACCACCCCAACCCCAAGTGTTACCATAGTAGATTCCCCAATTTGGACCATACCAGTTGTTCCATCCCCAGTTGTTCCATCCCCAGTTCGGACCATACCAGCTATTCCATCCCCAATTTGATCCATACCAGTTATTGCCCCAATCCATTCCCCAATATGGAGAATACCAATTGTTCCAGCCTGTGTTATAGTAGTTAATGCTCACATCGCTACTATTGCTACCCCAACTAGCATATCTTTCATTGTTGTCGGAATAATTATTTCTGTAAACCGTTACAACAGTGTCGTTTGTTTCTGAGGTATATTCTTCAACATCTGTAAAATAGGTGTAATCATCTTGCATATTTTTAAATTGTTGAGCATATCTGTTAGATTGTTCCATATTCTGTTCAGAATATTTGTTTTCGTTTGCTTGTTCATTTCTTTCTGAAGCACCATAAATGCCATCATTATCATAATATGAAGTATTTTGGTACGAACCACAAGAAACAATAAATGCACTTGCAATTCCAATGAAGGAAAATAAGTGAATTTTTCTTAAAATGGATAGATTAGTTTTCATAAAGCTTTTTTTTATTGTTGGACATTACAAAAATAGTTAGTTTTGTGGAACTATTAAGTTAAAATAAATATAAACAATTTTTGTGCCAAAACCTTAAAAATGAGCAAAAACTTAACAAAAAGAGAAGAAGATTACTCGAAATGGTATAATGAATTGGTTGTAAAAGCCGATTTAGCTGAGAATTCGGGAGTAAGAGGGTGCATGGTTATAAAACCATACGGTTATGCAATTTGGGAGAAAATGCAAGCTGAATTAGATAGAATGTTCAAAGAAACAGGGCATAGTAATGCTTATTTTCCGCTTTTTGTACCGAAAAGTATGTTTGAAGCAGAAGAAAAAAATGCGGAAGGCTTTGCAAAAGAATGTGCTATCGTAACTCATTATAGATTAACAAATGATCCTGATAATAAAGGGAAATTAATAGTTGATCCCAAAGCAAAACTTGAAGAAGAATTAATTGTGCGTCCAACAAGTGAAGCAATAATTTGGAGTACCTACAAAGGATGGGTTCAATCGTACAGGGATTTACCATTGTTGATTAATCAATGGGCGAATGTTGTGCGATGGGAAATGAGAACGCGTTTGTTTTTAAGGACTGCTGAGTTTTTATGGCAAGAAGGGCATACTGCTCATGCTACGAGAACCGAAGCAATTGAAGAATCTGAAAGAATGATGAATGTATATGCAGATTTTGTTCAAAATTTCATGGCTATCCCGGTTGTAAAAGGGTTAAAAACGGAATCGGAACGATTTGCAGGTGCAGAAGAAACTTATTGTATTGAGGCGTTAATGCAAGATGGTAAGGCATTACAAGCTGGGACGTCTCATTTTCTCGGTCAAAATTTTGCTAAAGCGTTTGATGTTAAGTTTGCAAATCAAGAAGGGAAGCAGGAGTACGTTTGGGGGACATCATGGGGTGTTTCTACTCGATTAATGGGGGCTTTGGTAATGACACATTCAGATGATAATGGTTTAGTATTGCCTCCAAATTTGGCACCTATACAGGTTGTTGTTGTTCCTATATATAAAACCGATGAGCAATTAGATGCAATTACAAATCAAGTGAATGAATTAATTGTGGGATTGCGAAAAATGGGAATTTCTGTTAAGTATGATGATAGAACTACACACAAACCAGGGTTTAAATTTGCAGAATGGGAATTAAAAGGAGTTCCTTTAAGAATTGCTGTTGGACCAAAAGATTTGGAAAATGGTACTTATGAAGTGGCAAGAAGAGATAATTTAACGAAGGAAGTAGTTTCGAAAGATGGAATTGAAAGTTTTATAAAAAATAAATTAGAACAAATTCAAGAAGAGCTTTTTACTAAAGCGGTAGATTATAGAACAGAGCATACAACTAAAGTAGATGACTTTGAGGAATTTAAGTTGATTTTGGAAGGGAAAGGAGGCTTTGTTTCAGCACATTGGGATGGAACAATTGAGACAGAAGAAAAGATAAAAGAACTTACAAAAGCGACTATTAGATGTATTCCTTTAGACAGAGAAGAAGAGTCGGGAAGCTGCGTTTTTACTGGAAAACCTTCAGTTGGGAGAGTGCTTTTTGCTAAGGCATATTAAAAAAAATAAAAAAAAGTTTGCCAAGCTATTGCAGGAATAATAAATAGATGTATCTTTGCACCGCATTAGAGAAATAACAAATGCAATTAGTGAAACAGACGGTCCGTTCGTCTAGGGGTTAGGACGCCAGGTTTTCATCCTGGTAACACGGGTTCGATTCCCGTACGGACTACAAAAGTAAGCTTAGGCCCGTTCGTCTATCGGTTAGGACGCCAGGTTTTCATCCTGGTAAGAGGGGTTCGATTCCCCTACGGGCTACTTTTTAAAATTATTTCTCAGGCCCGTTCGTCTATCGGTTAGGACGCCAGGTTTTCATCCTGGTAAGAGGGGTTCGATTCCCCTACGGGCTACGAAGTTTTATAAAATTAAAATTCAGTGTCTCGAATTTTAATTTTATTAGTTAAAACCAAAGTGATTGTATTGTGCAATTGTGGGAGGTTTTTCTTTTTTAACTAGTAGTTTATAATAATTATTAAAATTAAAAAGAAACAATAAAATGGCAAATCATAAGTCAGCATTAAAAAGAATTAGAAGTAACGAGAAAAAAAGAGTTTTAAATAGATATCAACACAAAACTACTCGTAACGCAATTAAAGCATTACGTTTAGCTACTGAGAAGTCTGTTGCAGTTGAAAAATTACCAATTGTAATCTCAATGATTGACAAATTAGCAAAGAAGAATGTAATTCATTCTAATAAAGCTTCTAACTTAAAATCTAAATTAACAAGATTTGTAGCTTCATTATAATAGCTATTCCTGAAATAAAATATCAAAAGCTCTCAATATGAGAGCTTTTTTTATGATATAAAAAACGTAAATAACGATTTAGTAAACTATTATATAGTGTTTTATCAAAAATAAAGTTTACTTTTGCACCTTGAAAAAAATATAGCATGACGCCAATTAGAAACATTGCAATTATTGCACACGTTGACCACGGAAAGACAACTTTGGTTGACAAAATTATGTATCACTGTCGGTTATTTCGTGAAAACGAAAACACAGGAGACTTGATATTGGATAATAATGATTTAGAACGTGAGAGAGGAATTACTATTACTTCTAAAAATGTATCGGTTACTTATAAAGGAACTAAGATTAACATTATTGACACTCCAGGTCACGCGGATTTCGGTGGTGAGGTAGAGAGAGTATTAAATATGGCCGATGGAGTGTGTTTACTTGTTGACGCTTTTGAAGGACCTATGCCTCAAACTCGTTTTGTACTTCAAAAAGCAATCGACTTAGGGTTGAAACCTTGTGTAGTTATCAATAAAGTTGATAAGGAAAATTGTACACCAGAAGAAGTTCATGAAAAAGTTTTTGACTTGATGTTTGAATTGGGTGCACAAGAATGGCAATTGGATTTCCCAACTGTTTATGGTTCTGCAAAAAACAATTGGATGTCGGATGATTGGAAAAATCAAACAGATAATATTGAGCCATTGTTGGATATGGTAATAGAAAACGTACCTGCTCCTAAGGTTTCTGAAGGAACTCCTCAAATGTTAATTACTTCTTTAGACTTCTCTAGTTTTACAGGACGTATTGCTATTGGACGTTTGGAAAGAGGTGTTTTAAGAGAGGGAATGCCAATTTCATTAGTGAAAAGAGATGGTAAGATAATAAAATCTAGAATAAAAGAATTGCACACTTTCGAAGGTTTAGGTCGTAGAAAAGTAGAAGAAGTTATTGCTGGAGATATTTGTGCTATTGTTGGTGTTGAAGGATTCGAAATTGGAGATACGATAGCTGATTTTGAAAATCCAGAAGCATTACAAACTATTGCTATTGATGAGCCAACGATGAGTATGTTATTTACAATTAATGATTCTCCTTTCTTTGGTAAAGAGGGTAAGTTTGTAACTTCAAGACATATTAAAGATAGGTTAACGAAAGAGTTAGAAAAAAACCTTGCTTTGAAAGTTGGTGAAACTGATTCGGCAGATAAGTTTATGGTATTTGGACGAGGAGTACTCCATTTATCGGTTCTTATTGAGACAATGAGAAGAGAAGGGTATGAGTTGCAAATTGGACAGCCTCAAGTTATTATTAAGGAGATTGATGGAGTTAAATGTGAACCAATTGAAGAGTTAACAATTGATTTACCAGAGAATTTATCAGGTAGAGCTGTAGAATTTGTTTCTATTCGTAAAGGTGAAATGCTTTCTATGGAAGGTAAAGGAGAACGTATGATTGTGAAATTTAATATTCCTTCTCGTGGAATTATTGGATTACGTAATCAATTATTAACCGCTACTGCTGGGGAAGCGATTATGGCTCACCGTTTTATTGGATATGAACCATACAAAGGAGAAATTCCAGGAAGAAATAACGGTTCATTAATTTCTATGGAAAACGGAAAAGCAATTCCTTATTCAATAGATAAATTACAAGATAGAGGTAAATTCTTTGTTGATCCTAACGAAGATATTTATGAAGGTCAGGTAATTGGAGAAAATACTCGTAGTGATGATATGACTGTGAATGTTACTAAGACTAAGAAATTATCTAACGTACGTTCTTCTGGAGCAGATGATAAAGCAAGAATTATTCCTGCTATAAAATTCTCATTAGAAGAAGCATTAGAATATATTCAAAAAGACGAGTATGTTGAAGTAACACCTAAATCTTTACGTTTACGTAAGATTTATTTAAATGAAAATGATAGAAAACGTTTTAAAATGTAATTTGTTTTTTTAACGGTCTATTATATATATAAATTAGGGCTATTTCTTTGTAGTGAAGAAATGGCCTTTTTTTAAAAAAATAAATTAAAATTGAGTATGAGAAAAATCGTATTGTTATTTATTTCGTTTTTATTTATTAACTTTTCTTTTGCACAAAAGATAAAAGTTAAAAAAACGGAAATTATATTTAATGAAACTACAATTGGTAAAGCAATTGTATTGAAAAAGATGGAAAAATATGACTTTCAAGATGTTGATGGAAATCATTTGTTTTTTGGAGATTACTATACTAAACAAATTAAGGGTTCTGATGATAAAGTTAATTATATTGAAATAAGGATTAATGAAAATGACGAGCCAACATCATTTAATGTAGAAAATGAATTAAGTTTATCAGCTATATCATTTGATAATTCTAAAACTATTGTTTTTCAATTATACAAAAAAGGATTTGTTAGTGAAGAGTCTGGATTTGATATGGAGAAAATTATAGAATTTACCCATTCAAAAGAAAAAGCAGATCTTGCAAAATCATCAGTTATAAAAAGATTGCCAACAGATATTGGAACAAACTCAAAAAGTGATGGAACTGGAACTAGTATTGAAATTCTAGAAAATTTAATCGAGGAACCAGCTGTCTTTACTATTGAAGGAGTGCAGTATAATGGATTAGCGACCATAATTTTCAGTAAATTAACAATGGATGATGAGCTGAAACTAGACAATGCTGATTATAGGATTAAAAATTATGTTAAAGATCTCAAAGAAGAGGAATATGGTGCTAGAGCTATCCTAAATTATTTCGAGACTGATAGAGATAATAAGAAAAACGAAAAATTGGTTAAAGTAAAATCAAGAGGTGGTTTTTCTATTAATGTAATGAAAAAAAGTGGAGTTAGATTGAATTTTGAAAGTTATGAGTTTGTTGATAATAACCTTATTAATGAAGGTGTGTATTTATTAGGTGCTCTTACTAAAGATAAGAATGATACTAATACTGCGTCTACTTTAGATACAAAAAGTAGAGATGAAATAGTGTTTTTTAATGTTGTTTCTGATTTTGATGGAATCAAGATTTTGCAAGATCCTGTTACAAATACTATAGCTGTTAAAATACCAAATAGTAAAGTGGTTATGTCTATAAATGATATGTTTGTTGGGTCATATTTACCTAAAAATCTTAAGAAATATTTAAAATGTAAAGTTTTAGATAATGATATTGAAAATTTAAAATCAATTTCAGACTTAGAAAGTTTACTGAAAAAATATCAACAAGAATGTAAATAAATGTCTCTTTTAATGATTTAAAAGCTTTAATTTATTAACTAGTTTGTCAATATTAATAAAAACCATCATACATTTGTGTGATGGTTTTTAATTTTAAATACTAAAAAAAAATGAAAATTAAATTAAAATTTGGAATTGGAGAATTGCTTTTTGGAATGAAGCAAAAAGATGTTGAAGCTATTTATGGAAAGCCTAGTAAACAATATACAGATGAAGAAGATAATATTGTATATGTTTATAATGACTATAAAATGAGATTGACTTTCTATGATGAAGAAGCTTTACAATTGGGTTATATTACCTCTATCAACGAAAATTTAGAATTATTTGGTGAAAAGATAATTGGTAAAGATTGGAATGAAATTAAGAAAATATTAGAAAATAATAAATTAAACCAATTTGAAAATGAAGTTGTAGATGGAACAGAGAATTATTTTTTTGAAGATAATTGGCTTTTTGTAAATGTAGATTATGATAAAGTTTTCAAGATCGAAATCGGGGCAGTTTTTAATAATAATGATGAATTCGACTGGAAATTTAAAAGTAAGTTTTAAAAAACGTCATGTCATATTAATAAAAAAAAAGCTCCAATTGGAGCTTTTTTAAAATTATTATTGTTTGTCTAGTAATTCTATTTCGAAAATTAGATTTGCATTAGGAGGAATAACTCCACCAGCACCAGCTTCTCCATATCCTAAAGATGAAGGGATAAATACAATTGCTTTATCTCCAATATTCATATTGTTGATTCCTTCTAGAAAACCGGCAATTAAACCACCTTTATTACCATATTTAAAAGGGAATGGTGAATATCCTTTTTGGTTAGCTCTGTTTTGGTCAAATTTTCCAAATTCTTTACTAACATCTTCATAGCTACTGTCAAATAATTTTCCGTCTTCAAAGAAACCTGCATAATGAATGAATACTTGTGCTCCTTCTGCGGGTTTAACTCCAGTACCTTTTTTGGTTATAATGTATTGCAAGCCAGAAGGTAGTTGTAATGATTGTGTTTTTTGATTGGCAAAATAAGTAGCCTTCTCTTTGTATGTAGTGGCTAATTTAGCTTCTAGCTCTTTTCTTTTTTGAGCTTCTATTTCGGCTTGTTTTTTTCTGTTTGCTTCTTGAATTTCGGCAATTTTCTTTTTGTTTTCAATATTTAAAGCAGTAATTCTTTTGTCTTCTGCTTCTTTGTTGTCCATATAACTTTTGAAAACTTTGTCTGCTTTAAATTTTTTTGCAGCTTTACCAATTCTAATAATAGTTACTTTTTCTATTTTGTCATTTTGTGCAATAGCATCAACTATATTTTGGCCTTCAACTACATGGCCGAAGACAGTGTGTTTTCCGTCTAACCAAGGGGTTTCTTTGTGTGTTATGAAGAATTGACTTCCGTTGGTTGCTTCGCCAGAATTTGCCATAGATAGAATTCCTGCTTTATCATGAATTAAATCGGATACTTCATCAATGAATTTATATCCAGGATCCCCTGAACCAGTTCCTAAAGGATCTCCACCTTGAATCATGAAGTCGGCGATTACTCTATGGAAAATTAAACCATCATAAAAAGGTTTGTCTTGTAATTCTTTTTTAACTGATTTGTTTTTTCCTTCTGCTAATGAAACAAAATTTGCAACTGTAATAGGCGCTTTTTCGAATTCTAATTGTAAAATAATCTTACCTTTTGAAGTTTGTAATTCTGCAAAAAGGCCATCGGTTTTTTGAGCAAAACCTGTAAAGACTGTTGTTAAAAGTAGAACGAATAAAAATCTCATTTTTTTAGTATTCATTTATAAAAGTATTATTTAATTGGATTTTCTAGTATTTCAATTTCAAAAATTAAATCGGTATTAGGTGGAATCATTTGAAAACCTTGTGTTCCATAGGCTAAATTCGAAGGGAGATAAGCTATTAATTTATCTCCATAATGCAGAAGATCTAAACATTCAATAAAACCTGTAATAAGACCTTGTTTTTGCCCATATGGAAAGGGAAATGGAGTGTAACCTTTTTGTTCTGCTCTCATTGGATCAAATTTCCCGAAAGTTAAAGAAATTTCTTCTCTATTGCTGTCAAATAATTCTCCGTTTTGAAGCCAACCTGCATAATTTACTAAAATTTGAGTTCCTTGTTTTGGTTTTTTACCATCTCCCTTGGTTATAATTTTATAGATTAAGCCCGATTTTGTTTTTGTTCCTTCACTTTTTAGTAAATTTATTTCTACAGCTTTTTCTGCTTTAATAACTTCTACTTTTTCTGCTAATTTTCGTTGGTTTTCTTCTTCAATTTTTTGTTCTTGTAGAGCAGAAGGGTAGTAGTTTTTGAAAATTTTGGCTGCATCAAATTTTTTTGCTTCTGTTCCTTTTTTAACAATGGTAACATTTTTGATTACATCTCCAATTGCAATTGAATCTACAATTTCTATACCAGTCACTACTTCTCCAAAAACACTGTGTTTGTCGTCTAACCAAGGTGTTTCTTTGTGTGTAATAAAAAATTGGCTTCCGTTTGTGTTTGGTCCAGAATTTGCCATAGATAGGATTCCCTTTTTATTATGTCTTAAATCAGGGTGAAATTCATCTTTAAATCTATAATCTGGTCCACCTGAGCCATCACCTGCAGGATCACCACCTTGAATCATGAATTGTGGAATTACTCTGTGAAAAGTTAATCCGTCATAGAAAGGCTTTCCTTTAAAACGTTCGTTTACATATGGGTTTTTCCCTTCGGCTAATGAAACAAAATTGGCAACCGTAATTGGAGTTTTTTTAAACTCTAATTTTACAATTATTGAACCTTTGTTCGTAGCGATGTCAGCATACATTCCATCTTCTAATTTTGAATAAGGATTGGAGCATGAGCTAAAAATGACTAATAAGCCTAAAATGAATTGTGTTAAGTGTTTCATGTAAGTATTAATTATTTATTTGTTTTTTCTTGTTGAATATCTGTTAAATTGACGGTGCAAATTAAGGGCTCGTTTGGATTTATTTCATTATCATCTCCATGATAACCAAAAGCCATATGAGAAGGAAAAAGAAAAGTAATTGTTTCTCCTTTTTTCATCAATTTAATTCCATCTCTTAATCCCATCATTATATTTTGTTTATCAACAATATACTTTTGCGGTTTTAACTCTTCTTTTGAATAAATAATTTTATTAGTGATGTCGTTTATTTGGTAATTAAAATAGGCAATATCTCCTTTTTTTGGGAAAGCTGATTCTTCCTCAATTTTAATTTCATATTTATACCAATATCCTTTGCTCGATGCAATATACTCTTTTAAGGTATCCTGTTTTATAATTGAATCGATGAGTTTTTCTTCGTCGGCAATCAACTCTTTATTTCTTTTAATAGATTCCTTTATGAAGCTTCCATTGGTTTGTGAAATTGGCTTTCTAGCTTTTTGCTGTGAACAGCTAGATAATAATATACAAGCGATTAATAATTGAAATAATATTTTCATTTGGATTAATTTTCTTCTGCTAAAATAGTAATAAATTGTTTTGCAGTTTCTTCTAGATTAGAAAAAGATTTTCCACCAGCAGCATTTATATGTCCTCCACCATTGAAATGATTTCGAGCAAATTCATTAACATCAAAATTGCCTTGTGAACGGAACGATATTTTTATGATTCCTTCTTCCTTATTTTCAATAAAAATTGCAGTAACAACTATTCCTTCTATACTTAGTCCATAATTTACAATGCCTTCTGTGTCTCCTTTTTTATAATTAAAAGAATCTAACTCTTCTTGGCTAAGTGTAATGTAGGATGCTTTTAATTCTGGAAAGACTTTTAAATTTTGTAATGCTTTTCCAAGTAATTGCAGTCGTGTATAGCTAGAATTATCAAATAGAGAACTATGAATTTGGCTATTGTTTGCTCCTTTGTCTATTAAATCTGCTACACAAATATGTGTTTTTGAGGTTGTTTTTGGAAAACGAAAACTTCCAGAATCGGTAACAATTCCAGTATATAAGCAAGTTGCTATTTCTTGATTAATTAGTTGGTTATATCCTAAAGTGTTTATGAAATCATAAATCATTTGACATGTTGAGCCATAGTTGACATCTGAAAAAGTATATTTTGCATAATCATCAGGTAATTGATGATGGTCTATCATTATCATTAGATTTGTAAGCGTTTCTAATGTTTTTTGCATAGCATCTCCAGTTCTGTGAAGTGCATTAAAATCTAATGTAAAAATGATATCGCTATTTTGTAATATTGGCAATGCTTTGTCATATTCTCTTTCAAAAATGATAACTTTATTAGCATTCGGCAACCAAGCTAAGAAATCTGGAAATTCATTTGGTGATATATATTCTACTTCGTGATTTAATTGTTTTAAAAAATGTAATAAACCTAATGATGATCCCATAGCATCTCCATCTG
The DNA here is from genome assembly GCF_055384985.1 of Flavobacterium sp. KY-23415. Taxonomy (NCBI): domain Bacteria; kingdom Pseudomonadati; phylum Bacteroidota; class Flavobacteriia; order Flavobacteriales; family Flavobacteriaceae; genus Flavobacterium; species Flavobacterium sp. KY-23415. Next base: position 2,978,153 of record NZ_AP044001.1, read on the forward strand.
GATTTCGGTGTGAAATAATTGTGATTTTTTTTGGGACGCTTAATAATTCTTTTATTTCTGTAATTTCTTTTTCTAGTAACATTTTGTTTTAGTATTGCTTACCATTTTTTAGGTTTTGCCTCTTTCCAGCAAGGGATTATTCACTTTTTTCTTTATCGTTTTAATGAAAAATGATTTTTTATCGTTTTTCCATTAGATAATTCTAACACAAACCAATAGTCTCCTGAAGGTAAAGGTGTTTCATTAAAAGTTCCATTCCAGCCATTTCCATCTGGGCTCATTTGTTTTAAGAGTTTTCCATATCGATCAAAAATATATATATTACTATTTTGAAGACCTTTTTTTTCAAGATTTTTAATTTTCCAAGTGTCATTAATGCCATCTCCGTTTGGAGTGAAAAATTTAGGAAAATCTATGATATAGAAAAGTTCTGAGCTTATTCCACAACCGTTTTTATCTTTTACAAAAACAGTGTATTCTCCGGCAGTTAGATTTTCGAAAATATTTGATTCTTGATAATTAATTTCATCTAGTGAATACAAATAAGTACTAGGGCCTGTTGCGATAATTGTTGCAGTGTTATTTTCTGCGATATCCACAATTTCAATGTTGTCGATTGCAGCTACGTCAGATTGTAAAACGGTTATTGTTTTTGTTTTTAAGCAGCCATCTGTGTTTTTTAGAATTACTTCATAAGTATTTTCCGAATCTATCGTAATGGTTTGAGTGGTTTGAACAGGTGATGTGTTCCAAGTATAAGAAGCAAAACCTGCTCCTGCATCTAATACTTTTGTTGTACCTGCACAAAGATGTATTGTTTCATCCACTACAATTTCACTAAATATGTTTACCTTTAACGTAAGAGGGATATTACCAAAACAAGCAATGTTTGTAGTTCTAGCGTAGATAGTTTGCTCGAACGGAATTGTGTTTGTAAAATTTAAAGGTAAAGGAGTCGTTGAAGTTGTGCTATCAAAAAAATTAATTGTATATTCAGTTGGTAGGTTTGGGAATAGTTGTGGAATAATTGCAGCTAAATCAAAAGTACGAATTCCGTCTTGTTCTCCTTCTGTATCACATTCTGTAGACTCATCCAGTCCAATAGTTAATTCAGGAACAAATTCTAGGTCGATTTCAGTTCTAGGTGCACAAATTGCATTGTAAAATAGTTCTACAGCATATTTTCCATTTTCACTAATTGTATGAGGTGGGTTTAAGACTAAAGTAGCGTTAGTCTCTCCTGCAATTGGATTTCCTTCATAGAACCATTGGTAAGATGTCACTCCATCGGTTGTTGCATCAAGTGTAAGTGTTTCGTCTGGGCAAACTGGGTTTCCTGAGGCTATAGATCTAGGGTCTCCAAGATTCGGACCTAAATTAAAACTACCTCCTTTTAGGAAAATGGCAGAATCGTAGCTGGAATCATTTTCATCTGCAATTACAAGTTTAATATGATATTGAGTACCTGGAATAACAGTTGCTTGTGCGGTTAAAACAACAGTTTGACCGTCATATACTGTTGGGTGTTCTGTTCCGTTAAAAGCATCAAAATATTGTTCGTTTTGTGCGGGACAACCACCAGGAGCAGTAATGGTTGGATGGACAGTAGTTACTTTTACAGGAATATTCGTATTAGGGATTAATGCTAAGTTTTGATAATTGGTTGCACCAACTTCTTTCAATAAAAACGCAAATCCATCTGAAAATCGACAAGGATAATTATTGTTTTCATCATATTCTTCTGAGGAAAAGATATAATCAAAACTAATTCTGTCTCCTGTTGGTATAAAATCAAATTCTAGAACAGTAGCGTTACTAGAAGCTACAGATAAGGTTTGATCAAGGTCACTATCTCCATCCCAACTCATTCCGCTACCACTGTCGGCTAAAGGAGTTGTTGGTCCTGGTGCATCTGAGACCTTACCGGTGCTTAGGATAATTCCATTTTCAAAAGAAAAGGTTGTACCCACGCCACTAAAATAACCAAACGATCCTTCTCCAGAGCCAAAATTTGCTCCAGAAACCGTTACGTTAGAGACTTGAGCGCAAGGACTATTAATAAGTACTTCTTCAACTAAACGTTGAGGCGTATAGGTTTCATCTATTGTAATGTATTGTGCAAAGTTTTTTTGTAGTATAAAAAACGTAAAAAAAGTTAAAAAATATTTCATTTTGATAGTTATAATACCCGCAAAGATAATATAATCTACTTTTTAAATACTTAATTTAACTAATAAATACTTGTAATTTTATCTAAAGGGAATTAATCTATTTTTAGAATTAGCATTAACGTACTTTTCATTAAGAGTTGTAATTTACCTTTTAAGACTAAAATGATTTTTTATCGTTTTTCCATTAGATAATTCTAGAACAAACCAATAATCTTCTGAAGGGAGTTGTTTACTGTTGTATGTTCCGTTCCAACCTTCATCTTGTGTATTCATTTGTTTTAAAAGCTTTCCATAACGATCAAAGATGTATATTTTGCTATTTTCTAAGCCTCTTTTGTCTAAATTTTTAATTTGCCAATTGTCATTGAATCCATCACCGTTTGGTGTGAAAAATTTAGGGTAATCTAATATATAGAAAGATTCAGAAACTATTCCACATCCATTTTTATCTTTAATATAAACAGTATATTCGCCAGCAGAAAGATTATTGAAAATATTACTACTTTGATAATTTATTTCATCTAGTGAGAATTCATAAGTGCTATTTCCAGTATAGTAAACTGTTGCTGTATTATTTTCTTCAAAATCATTAATTCCAATAGAATTAATTGTGGCTATTTGTGAATCTATGACGGTAAAAGTTTTAACTTTTTCGCAATCTAAAGCATTAGTAATTGTCACAGAATAAATGCCAGGGGTATTTACTGTAATACTTTGAGTGTTTTGTACAGGTGTTGTGTCCCATGTGTAAGATGTAAAACCATTGTCTGCTGTTAAAACTATATTTGTGTTTTCGCAGATGCTTTTAGATTCATCTGAAATTGTGTTATTAAATGTATTTACTTTTAATGTAATTGGTGTGTTTATCGTGTTATAACAATTTAGAATATTTGTTATTCTGGCATATATTGTTTGTTGGTAAGGTGTTGTGTTTTGATAGGAGAGCGGTAAAGGAACTGTTGCTGTTGTACTTTCAAATAATTCTACCTGGTAGTTTGATGGTAAATTTAAATAGATTTCAGGTATAATTAGAGATAAATCAAAAGTATGTATTCCGTCTTGAACACTATCTCCGTCACACTCCACAAAAGGTGTAGTATTGGTGATTAAATCTGGGGCAAATTCAATAGTTATTGCATCGGTTGCATTCGGTGTACAACCAGGAATGGTTATTTCTACTGAATATTCACCATCTTGAGGAGAGGTTATTGTTAATGTTGAGTTTGTTTCGCCAATCAATTCATTACCATTTAAAAACCATTTATGAGTTCCATTTGCATTGGTGCTCAAAGTATATGGGAGTTCACCAGTGCAAACAGGATTATTACCAGCTAATGTTCTGTCGTTTCCTAAGGTTATATTGGTGTTAAAACTTCCACCTTTTAAGAATATTGCAGAATCGTATCGATAATTACCTTCGTCTGCAATGACAAGTTTTATATGGTATTGATTTCCAGGAATAACATCAGATTGCGCAGTTAAAACTTTTGTTTGTCCATTAAAATTGGTTGGATAATTAGTTCCATTAAAAGCATCAAAGTATTGTTCATTCGCTGCTGGGCAAATAGTCCCTGACCCACGTACTGTGTTTACTTTGATAGGAGTTGTTGTTCCAGGAACTAGCGCTAAATTTTGATAGTTGGTTGCTCCGACTTCTTTTAGAAGGAAAGCAAAACCGTCTGTAAAATTACATTGGTTACTACTTGGGTTTGTTAAATACTGTTCAGACGATAAAAGAAATTCGAAGCTTATTTTAGAGCCTAGTGGTACAAAATCAAATTCTAAAACGGTAGCATTATAGCTATTAGATAAATTTAAAGCTGCGTTTAAATCATTGTCCCCAGGCCAAGTAATATCACCACCATCATCTAATAAACTATTGTTTGGACCTGGAGCATTAATAACTTTTCCTGTGCTTAAAATGACTCCTTCATTCATTGGAAAAAAAGAACCGTTACTATTAAAATAACCATACGATTTCTCACCAGAAGTATAATTTCCTCCAGAGACCATTACATTAGTAACATTAGCACAACCGCTGTTTATTAAAATATCTTCAACGAGTTGTTGTGCTGTGTATGTTTGATCTACTATTATGTTTTGTGCAAAATCATTTTGGATTGAAAAAAATATAATAAAGATTAAAAAGTGTCTCATTTTCTTTGTTTAATAGCTTTGGCAAAGATACTATAAATCTCTTTTTTTAACGATCCATAATGATAAATAAATAAAGATCAATGTCCATGCTAAAACGATAATTATTTCTCCTGTATGCACACCAAAGTCTCTTACGATTTCTTCTCCAGAAATTGTTGTTTCAATATTTTTAATAGCAGATAGTCGAGTAAATGGTGCTTTAATAAGATTACTCATTGATTCTAATGGGAAAAATTGATTAATTAAAGAATAAGTATTCGAATTTGGAAAAATTTTCCATCTCAAAATTCCACTACTAATATTTTCAATAATGTACCAAACCAATAAAAAACCTAAAGCAAAAGCGCTTCGTTTGATTAAAATGCCTAAAAATAAGCAGAATGAGAAAAAAGCAGTAAGTTTAACAAAAAAAGCTAAGAGATAGTTTAGTTCTGAGAATACTATGGACAGTTCGGTATAAGAGGAGAATGAAAAACCTAGAATTAATGATAAAATAAAAATGAAAAGCGTCGATGCAAATGCGAAAACAATTACCATTAAAAATTTAGACATTACAAATTCTTTCTTACTTAACCCATCAATTAAATTTTGTTTCAAGGTTCCATAGCTATATTCGTTGGAAACCATCGAAACTATAACTATGGCTAAAAAGAATTTTAAGATAGAAGCGATATAAGTATTAAAATGCCAAATAAATGGGAAATTAAAAATGCCTTGTTCTGCTATATGAAGACGAAATGTTCCAAATTCAAATTTTATTGAAGCGATTAGGGCAATAAAAGAGAGTAAAATGAAATAGGATAATATTAAAAACTTACTAGCGTTGTTTTTATATAGTTTTTGAAATTCTATGGAGAGTAATCGTTTCATGGTTATTTGTTTTTTGTTAGTTCAAGGAATTGTTCTTCTAGGCTGTTTTTTCGTTTAACAAGATGTTGCAAAATGATTCCGTTTTTAAATAAGTATTCATTTAGATCTTTTGCGTCAAAATTCTCTTTTAAGTGTACAATCAATTTATCGTCTTCTTCAATTATGTTTCCTATAGCTTTGTTTTCTTGCAGTTTGTTCTTTAATAAGCTAAGGTTTTCAGCTTTTAACTCAAAAAAACCGTCATTTGAAAGCATTCCATCAACTGGACCTTGATAGAGCATTTCACCATGTCTTAAAACGACAACATGACTGCAAACTTTTTCTACTTCGTCTAATAGATGTGATGCTAACAATATTGTGGTTCCTTGTGAAGCAATTATTTTTATAAGGTCTCTAATTTGTCTAATTCCTTGTGGATCTAAACCGTTTGTTGGTTCGTCTAAAATTAGAATTTCTGGGTCATTTAGCAAGGCAGATGCTATGGCTAAACGTTGCTTCATTCCTAATGAAAAAGTTCTAAATTTGCTATCTTTTCTATCTAATAGGCCTACTAATTCTAGTTTTTCATTTACTTTGGAGTGTGGTATGTTTTTAATTTTACAAACCAATTTTAAATTTTCCTCAGCCGTCATATAAGGATAAAAATTTGGTCGCTCAATGATTGCACCAACTTTTTTTAGTGCTTCGTGAGTTTCTAGATTTCCATTAAACCATTGGTATTCACCAGATGTTTTATTCACAACATTCAGTACAATTCCTAAAGTTGTAGATTTTCCAGATCCGTTGGGTCCTAAAATTCCATATACATTTCCTTTGTGAATTTCGAAAGAGACATTCTTTACAGCGTGGACTTTTTTATTGTAAACTTTGTCTAAATTTTTAATTGTAAGTATAGTTTCCAAAATCGTTTGTTTTTATAATAACTAGACGAGGAAAGGAATTATTTGTTACAAAATTTAAATGTTTTATAGAATGTTTGTATTTTAAATGATAAAATTTGAAAGTGTCTTTTTTAAAATTTTTCAAAAACGCCCAATCCAAATAAAGCAAAATCATATTTTACAGGGTCATTTGCGTCTAGTAATCGTAAATTAGTATCTAATTCTAAAAGTGCTTTAGCATCATTTTGTTTGCGAGAAAGGAGTTCTAGTTTTCTTGCCATATTTCCAGAATGAACGTCTAAAGGGCAAGATAGAGCAGAAGTTGGGATAGATTTCCAAATACCAAAATCTACTCCTTTTTTGTCATTACGAACCATCCAACGAAGGTACATGTTGATGCGTTTGGCAGCAGAATTATTTAAGGGGTCAGAAACATGTTTTGTTGTCCTTTGTTGATGTGGTATTTCAAAAAATATTTTTTTAAATTCTGAAATGCTTTTCTGTGTTGATTTATTTTCTGTATTTTTTGCAAACACGTTTTCTAAACCATTATGTTTTTTGTAAATATTCTGTAATGATTTAATAAAAGTAACTGCATCAATACCATTGAAAGTTCTATGAACAAAATTTTTTAATTTTTCTAAATCGTTGTCTGAATGCGACATAACAAAATCATAAGGGGAATTTCCCATGATTTCCATTAATTTTTTCGCATTATTGATAATCATTTTTCTATTTCCCCAAGCAATTGTTGCAGCTAAAAAACCAGATATTTCAATGTCTTCTTTTACAGAATATTGATGTGGTATTTGAATAGGGTCTGAAGATATGAAATCAGGATTGTTGTATAGTGCAACCTTTTCGTCTAGAAAATCTTTTAGTTCTGTTTGATTCATTTCAATTATTCATTTCCTGAAACAATTTTTCCATCAATCATAACGAGTTTCCTGTCGGCCATGTTAGCCAAATCTTCATTATGAGTTACAATTACAAAGGTTTGCCCAAATTCATCTCTCAATTTAAAGAATAATTGATGTAGGTTTTCAGCAGTGGTTTTGTCTAAGTTTCCAGAGGGTTCGTCAGCAAAAATTACAGCAGGTTTGTTTATTAACGCTCTTGCTACAGCTACTCGTTGTTGTTCACCTCCAGAAAGTTCACCTGGTTTATGATGTTTTCTATGAGACAATCCTAAATATTCAAGTAGTCTTGTCGCTTCTTCTTCTAACTCTTTTTTGTTTCTTTTTGCAATTAAACCAGGAATACAAACATTTTCTAAAGCCGTGAATTCAGGTAATAATTGATGAAATTGAAAAATAAACCCTAAATGATTGTTTCTAAAGTTAGACAAACTTTTGTCATTCAGCTCAGTAACATTGATATTGTTAATTTCTAACGATGTGTTTTCTGTTTTAGATAATTTATCAAGTGTTCCTAAAATTTGTAAAAGAGTTGTTTTTCCAGCCCCCGAAGCACCAACAATAGAAACTATTTCTCCTTTTTTAATATGTAAATCTACACCTTTTAAAACGTGTAGCGCGTCGTAGTATTTGTGTAAATTAGTTGCTTTTATCATTAAAAATCATTTGTACAAAGAAACTATTTTTTTTCTATTTATTAATTCTAATCGTCTTTGAATTTTTGTTAATGAATAATAAACAAAAGTTAAAATCTATTTTTGTTTAATTAATTCACTATATTTGTTAAACAAAATAAAGGTAAGATTATTTTAGTTTAGGAAAAAGGGAATAGGTTTAAATATAAATTTAGGAATAGAGTATTATTATGAAAACAGCTATTGAAAAAGAAATATTTGATATTATAGGAGATAATCATCAGATGACTTCTGCAGAAACTCCGCTGAGAGAAGATGCTTTTGAAAAAACAGACGATGAAAAAATGGTTGTGATTGAAGAGCATTTTGAAATTATAATGAAAGCTTTGGGCTTAGATCTTACAGATGACAGTTTAAAAGGAACACCGCATAGAGTTGCGAAAATGTTTGTGAAAGAAATTTTCTCAGGTCTAAACCCTGCAAATAAGCCAAAAATATCTGTTTTTGATAATTCTTATCATTATGATAAAATGCTTGTTGAAGCAAATATTAGTTTTAATTCTACCTGTGAGCATCATTTTTTACCAATTGTGGGCAAGGCACACATCGGATATGTTTCTTCGGGTAAAGTTATAGGGCTTTCTAAACTAAATAGGATTGTAGATTATTATGCAAGAAGACCACAGGTTCAGGAACGCATGATTATGCAAATTTTTAATGAACTGAAAACAGTTTTAGAAACAGAAAACGTGATGATTGTTGTTGAAGCAACACATCTTTGTGTTTCGAGTAGGGGAATTAAAGACGAAACGAGCTATACATCTACTTTGCAATATGGAGGCGTTTTTAATCAAAAAGAATTTAGAGATGATTTTTATGAGTTAATTAAAAAAGATTAGTTATTTTGGTATGCATTTTGTTTAGATATAGGTAATTAACTTTTAAAGAAAACTAAAATGGCAGAAGAAGTAGAAATTATTCAACCACAAAAAAAATCGAGTAGAAAGTCAAAATTAATTTTGAGTGTTATTTTTGATCTAATTGGAATGTTGTCTTATATTGTTCCTGGTTATGCAGAATCTATAGATTTTATCTGGGCACCAATTTCTTTTCTGTTATTACGAAAAATGTACAAAGGAAAAATTGGAGAAGTTGCGAGTATTATAGGGTTTATAGAAGAAGCTTTTCCTTTTATAGATATTATACCAACTTTTACAATCACATGGTTTTATACATATATAATTAAGAAAGAAGAATAAAGAATAGAATCCCGAGAAAATCGGGATTTTTATTTTAATCTCTGATCAACATAATCTGCAATAAAGCCTAGTTTCATTCTGTAAAGCATTTTCTTTTCAAATTCCCAAAAGAATCTAAATTGTCCAAAAAGCGCTCCAATAATAACGAGCATTATTTGGTAAATAGGAAATAGTATTATAATTCTTAGTGGCCAATACAGTGACCAATGTAAATTTTCTTTTGTAATCCCTAATAATGAAGTTACTGGTTTAGATAGATAAGCAGCTGTTGAACCTGTAATGGCAAAAACTATAAAAATTAGGGTCAGTTGGAAATTACTTGTAATGTTCCAACGTTCTTTTAATTTATTCATTTGAGTATAAATTTTTGAGAAAAATCGATTTTTTCTCCTTTAAAAGGGTAAAGTACGCTATCTTTTTTTGAAAAATAAAATTTGTCATAAACAAAATCATTTTTTTTAATGTTTGTAGTTACAATTATTGAATCTAATATAGTATAATTGCCATAGTAATAATGACCTTCAACATCAGAGTAATCATAAATGATGCAAGTTCTGTCTTTTTTTAAATCAATTTTTGTACCATTAGCATTATTAATGCATTCGTAAGTTAATAAAGATTCTTTGTTTAAGTTGTGATCTAAATTTAGATAAAAAAGAGAAAGGGAACCCATTGAAAATAGCCCTAAAAACGTTGCAGAAAAGCATAATAGCTTTTTTGTTTTTTGAAATGCTTTAAAGTCTGTTATAAAGTTTGCAGTAAAAACAGTAAAAAAGAAAATATAAATGGAAGTAAGAATGATTAAGTTATATATTGGAAAATCTTCTAAATAACAAATGCGAAGGTTATATCCAAAATATAAGGCAAGTATGATAATGAGTAAATGTTTCAAAATTAATTATAATCTAGCAGAAAAAACACCTAATTTTTGATTGAATTTCTGTTGAAAATAGACGAGATAATTATAGAGCATATAGTTTACTTCATAACCATAATCAGTATAACTGTTGTAATCAATTTGCATTTCATAGAGATTATTATTATTATAATTCATTGGAGAGTTTGCTCTAACGTTCCATTCTAAAACCCAAACTCTGTTTCGTGCTTCTAAGTAGGTTTGAGAATAAAAATCTCTCGGTCTTGCATTGGTGTTGAACCAAGAAGCAAAGCCACCATCAATAATCGTTATTTCATATTCAATTTCATCATTTGCAATTGTTATGGTGTCGCTAGTAAGTTTAGGTTCTTCGTTTTTAGAAAAGTTTTTTGTTGAATTACAAGAGATTGTAATTCCGATGACGAATAATAGTATGGAAACATATTGCTTCATTTTAATTTCTTTTCTGATATAAAGATAAAAAAAAGCATCAACAAAGTTGATGCTTTTAACATATTATAACAATAGTCTAGTTATTTTTTTCCGAAAAGACCTCCCAAAAGACCTCCAAGTCCTCCTTTTTTCTTTCCACTTAATGCAGACATAGCATCACTAACATCTAGTTTTCCATCTCCATTTTGATCTAAAACAGAGGTTAAAATAGAGCTTCCGCCACTTCCACCAAGTAATCCACCAAGAAGTCCACCTAACCCAGCACTGTCAGAAACGCCATTACTTTTAGTTTGTTTTCCTAAATACCCCATTATAATTGGAGCAAGCATTGGTAAAATTTTTGAAATAATCCCTGAATCTACACCAGTATTTTGGCTTAGATTACTTACTACCGTATCTTGTTTGTTTCCTAGAACATGTCCTAAGATTTTAGATCCATCGGTGAAATCTCCGCCATTTAAAAAACCTCCTAGGTTGTCAAGTATACTACCATCGTGTTTTCCTCCTGTTAGTGCTCCCAAAAGACCTGCTGCACCGTCTGCAGAAACATTGTCTTTCATAGCCCCTAAAATTGCAGGAAGACCTGAAGAAACTACACTTGTTGCTTGTGAAGCGTCTATTCCTGTTTTTTCTGTAATACTTCCAATGAGTTGTTTACCCATATCACTGTTTAATAAATCTAAAATTCCAGACATGATTATAAAAATTAAAGTTTGATGTTTAAAGTTACTAATTTTTTTTAATTGTTTTTCAATAAACTTATAATCTGTTCTGCAAGTTCTGTGCCAATTCTATCTTGGGCTTCATTAGTTGCAGCTCCAATATGTGGTGTCAACGATACTTTAGGGTGCATTAATACTTTCATCGCAGGTGTTGGTTCATCTTCAAAAACATCTAAGCCGGCAAATAAAATTTTATCTTCATCTAGTGCTTCAATAAGCGCAACTTCATCTATAACGCCACCACGGGCTGCATTTACAATTCCTACATTGTCTTTCATTGATTTCAATTCATCACGACCAATAATATATCCTGTTTGTGAAGGAACATGTAGAGTGATAAAATCAGAATGTTTTAAAAGGTCTTCCATAGGTTCTGTTTTGATATCTACATTGATGAATTGTCCATTGTAGAAATCAACACGAATAACTGCTTCACCAACATATTTGTCTGATGCTATTACTTTCATTCCTAGTCCTAAAGCTATTTTCGCAACAGCTTGACCAATTCTTCCAAAACCAATAATACCTAATGTTTTTCCCTTTAATTCAATACCGTTTGCATAGGCTTTTTTTAAGCCATTAAAATTGGTATCTCCTTCAAGCGGCATCACACGATTAGAATCATAAAGGAATCTAACTCCAGAAAATAAATGTGCAAAAACAAGTTCTGCAACACTTTCGCTAGAAGCGGCTGGAGTGTTGATTACATGTATGCCCTGTTGGCGAGCATAATCAACATCTATATTGTCCATTCCAACACCACCACGTCCAATGATTTTTAATCCTGGACAAGCATCTATAATATCTTTTTTTACTTTTGTTGCGCTTCTTACTAAAATAACTTTCACATCGTTAGTATTAATGAAACTAGCAACTTGCTCTTGTGCAACTTTTGTTGTTATGACTTCAAAACCAGCTTTTTCTAGAGCTTTTATACCTTTTTTAGAAATACCGTCATTTGCTAATACTTTCATGTTTATTTTGTTGTGAGGAAAGAATAACTCTTTTCCTAATATTATTAATTATTTTAAATTTTGTTTTCTAAATTTCTCATAACATCTACTAAAACTTGAACACTCTCTAAAGGTAGTGCGTTATACATAGATGCTCTATATCCTCCCACAGAACGATGTCCGTTAATTCCTGAAATTCCTGCATCTTTCCACATTTTATCAAATATTTCTTGGTGTTCTGGGTTTACAAGAGTAAAAGTTGCATTCATACTACTTCTGTCTTCTTTTGCAGCAACACCTTTAAATAAAGGGTTTCTGTCAATTTCTGAATAAATTAATGCTGCTTTAGCTTCATTTACTTTTTCGATAGCTGAAATGCCACCAAGATTTTTTAACCATTGTAGTGTTAGTAAAGAAGTATAGACCGAAAATACAGGAGGAGTATTATACATACTTTCCTTTGCGATATGCTGCTCATAATTTAGTATATTAGGTATTGTTCTTCCTGTTTTTCCTAAAATTGCTTCTTTAATAACAACTAAAGTTGTTCCTGCTGGTCCCATATTCTTTTGTGCACCGGCATAAATAATGTCAAATTTAGAAAAATCTAATGATCTGGAAAAAATATCAGAACTCATATCGCACACTACAGGAATATTGGTTTTTGGAAAATCTTTAATTTGTGTTCCAAAAATAGTATTGTTAGAAGTACAGTGAAAATAACTAGCCTCTGATGGAATACTATATTCTTTAGGGATATGATTGTAGTTTTCCTCTTTTGAGGAAGCAACAACAATTGTTTCTCCAAATGCTTTTGCTTCTTTAATTGCTCCATTTGCCCAAGTTCCAGTGTCTAAATAGGCAGCTTTCCCATCTACCTTCATTAAGTTATAAGGAACTCTTAAAAACTCTAAACTTGCTCCTCCTTGCAAAAAGAGAGCCTGATAGCCTTTGCCTTCTAAACCTAATAGTTCAAGCACTAATGCTCTAGCTTCATCCATTACAGCAACAAAGTCTTTACTTCTGTGGGATATTTCTAGTATGGAAAGTCCTGAATCGTTAAAATTTAAGACAGCTTTAGCTGCTTTTTCAAAAACTTCCTGTGGTAAAATACAAGGGCCTGCACTGTAATTGTGTTTTTTCATTTTGATATATTATAGCGGTTGTTATGCTACAAATTTCGGAAATAGACTCTATACAAACTATTAAAATGTGTAAGAATTATTCAATGTTATTAACAATAACGTTGTAGTAAATGCTTATAAATTCATTAAAAACTGCAAAGTGTCTAAATTATCTGCATAGTCCCAAAGATTTGGTTTTTGTGTTTCTCCAAAAGAAACACTGTTTTGTATTTTATTTTTAGAAACGATACATTGAATGTTTTCTTTATCATTATCCAGTTTTTTTGTTAACGAATCAATCGAGGAGTAATATTCATAAAACACTGATGAGATAGGTGAGGAGTAACTTGTATCTTCTTTAAGGGTTAAAAAACCATTGTCTAATAATTTAAAATTACTCATTAAATATACGGCTTTATTATAGTCATAATTATTCGCATATTTTTCATATTTAATAATCTCTTGGTGTTCAAAAACAGCATTGAAAAAGGAGTCAAAATTATAACCTTCAGGAACAAAAATTTTAGAAACATTGCGACACCCAAGTCCGAAATATCTAAAAATATCATCTCCTAGTGCAATTAATTCTTCTTTAGTTTCTTCACCAGTAAGAACTGCAACAGAGTTTCTGTTTTTTCTAATGATATTAGGTTTGTTTTTAAAATAATATTCAAAATAACGAGCCGTATTATTACTTCCTGTCGCTATTACTGCATCAAAATTTTCTAACTTCCCTTCAACAAATGAAACTCTGTCACTGATTCTATGATCTAGTGCAATTAAATATTTTATCAAAAATTTAATGAGATACTGATCATTAGAGGAAGTTTTAATTAAAGCCTTGTTTCCTGAAATTAATACGGATAAAAAATCATGAAAACCAACGAGAGGAATATTTCCAGCAAGCACTAAGCCAATTGTTTTTGGCTTGCTTTTTTCAAAATTATAGTTTGATAGCCATTTGTTTAGGTTTTCTTCTCGAAGTGCTTTTGCCCAAGATTGAATGGCAAAATGGACATTGTCTGGAGTAAACCAACCATTGTGAGATTGTGATAGTTCAATTAATTTTTGAAATTCAATTTGAAATAAATCATTGTTTTTTACAACAGTATTTTCTTGAAAACCATCGAGATGAAATTGACTTAAAAATAGACCTAAATCGGCAAAACTTTTTTTTATTTCATTTTGTAACATTTGTTTTTTGTTTTTAAATGGTTTACGTTGTATTTTTGCACAAAAATAAGTAATAAGTTAGAAAAAATTGGAGAAATAGAAGTAATTCTTCAACCTAGCAAACATCAAAAGTTTAAACTTAAAGAGATGGCAATAAAGATAACTGACGAATGTATTAATTGTGGTGCATGTGAACCAGAGTGCCCAAATACAGCAATTTATGAAGGTGCAGATGATTGGAGATATAAAGATGGGACAAAATTACTGGGTAAAATAATTTTGCCAGATGGTACCGAGGTAGATTCGGAGGCAGCTCAAACACCTTTGTCTGATGATGTATATTATATTGTGCCTGGAAAGTGTACAGAATGTAAAGGTTTTCATGAAGAACCTCAGTGTGCTGCAGTTTGCCCTGTAGATTGCTGTGTGCCAGATGATGACTATGTAGAATCAGAAGAAACATTGCTTAATAGGCAATCTTTTCTACACAACGAATAAATTTATTCCCTTCTTCGTGAAGGGTTTTTTTTATATGAAAAAGAGAATTCCTATAAATATTCTTTTTGCATTTTTATTTTTAGCTTGTTTATTAATAAATTTTGGAAGTAAACTCTATACCTATATTGTTTCAGAAAAATATGTAGGTAAAATTATTGGATTTAGTACCAAACCTCCAATTTATCCCAAAATAGAATTTGTTAATAAAGATAATAGAGTTCAAATTCTAGAAAATGAAGAATGGTTTTATGCCTTTGCAGACGATCAAATTAAATCCTATGAAAGCGATTTGAATAAAGAAGTTATGCTATTATATGATGAATCTAGTAATTCTTATGAATATGTAACTTTTTATAATTATTGGCTATCTGTGGCTGCTATCTTAATTTCGTTTTGTATTCTTTTTTTTGGAGTTATTATTTTAGAACTTATTCAAAATGCTATTTTTAAAAGATAAAATAAACAAAAAAATAAAAAAGTAGTACTTTATATTGAATCTTTTTGACTTCGTAAGCTTACACTTTATCGGTAATATTTGGTTTTTTAGCTTAATATTTGTTAAATTCGTTAAAATTGTTAATTAAAATGAGAAAAATATTTTTCCTTTTTTTAGTTTTTTATTCATCACTTTGTTTTTCTCAAAATAAGGAAATTACAATCTTATTTTTAGATACAGACACGCAATTACCTGTAGAAGAGGTAACTGTTACTTCTTTAAGAACCAAAGAAAATTTTGTTTCGAATGCAGATGGAATTGTAAAAATAGTATTAGATAGATCTGTCTATTTAGAAGTAAATCATTCATCCTATAAAAAACTTCTTTTAAAGTCGATTACTCTAAAAGATGAGATAAATACCATATATTTAGAAGGAACAATAAACAAGTTACCTGAAATTATTTTAACTAAAAAACATCCTCAGGATATTTTGAAATCTATAGTAGATAATTCTAAGGAAAAACTAACAATTCCTGCTACTCTAAGGATTTATATTAGAGAATTTTTTAAGAAAAATGGTGCGAATCTTCTTTATAATGATGGATTAGTAAATTTTCAGATAGAAAAAAACAAAGCAACAGTTAAAACGGATATTTTAATAGAACAAAATAGAGTTTTAGGTATTCTTGATGAAAAATCGGATAACGATATTTATGGCTACAACTTAAATGATTTAATGGAAAACTATTATCAGTTTAAATATTTAGAAGAAATTTTAACTTCTAAAGTACAGGATAAATATAATTTTCAAATCAATTCATATCCAGAAAATGACAATTATTATAAATTAACCGTTAGTCCAAAAGAAGAAGAAAAAGGTTTTTTATTCAATTATTCAATTTTGTACGATCATAATAAGAGAATAATTATTGAAATAGATAATTTTATTTCACCCCAAAGAGCTGAAGAAAATAGCAATTATTCTGTTTCTAATAGAAAAAATATATATAAATCAGCATTTAAGACTACTTATAGAGTGAAAGGGAATGATTATTATTTGGTTTATGCTAAAGAGGAAATTGGTTACCTTTCTAAAAAGAAAGATGAAATTATTAGAACCGAAATTAGGAATTATTTTGTAACATCTAAATTTACTACACGTATGTTTACTTATGATACAAAAGATGTTTTCAAAAATAAAACGTTGTTAAATAGACAAAATACTATTCTAACCGATTTTTGGAATATTGATTCTGGACTAGTGCTAACACAAGAAGAACAAGATTTTATTGATAGTTTGACTCCATCACCAACTACTGTTGAAGTTGAAGAAAATCAAGAAGAAGAAAATCAAGAGGAATAAAATAAATTGATTACAGTTTAATTTGCAATGTTTTCTCGTAGTTATAATTGTTTTGGTCTTCTAAAATAATTTTAGAAATTGTTTTTGCTTTTTCTCGATCTTCTAATTTTAAATAGATTAAAAATTCATACCATAGACCTTTAGATTTCTCCTCAAAAGTATTTAACTTGCTTACTTGTTGAAAAACTTGTATTGCTTTTTGATTTTCATTCAATTGTTCATAACTAGCACCAATATATAATAAACTGTAGGGATAAAATTGATCATTTTTGTCTATTTTAATAAACTGAGTAATGGCTTCGTTGTATTTTTTTTCGTGAAATAAATTTTCGCCTAATGTAAATTGATTTATAGTTGCATTGTCGCTTTTTTCTGTAAATGAAGGCAAAGTGTTCCAGTTGTTATACTCTTCATAATAAGAGTATAGGTTGTTACTATTTTGAAAATAGAAAAGACTTGCGAAAATTATGGTTATAGAAGCCGCTACTAAATATCTTAAGAAATTATTTTGTTTCGGTTTCTTTTTTTGTTGTTCTTGTGAATATGAAACACCAATTTCTTTTATTTTTTTGGAAAGATTTTGCAATTCAGGAGAATTTATGTGTTGGTTTATTTTGTGCAATTCACCTTCATTAAACCCGAAATTACAATCAATATTTTTATTTCCAAATGTGGCAAACAAATGCTTTTGAATCATTACTTCTTCTCGTAATTTTTCATTAATAGCCATCTTTTCTTCGAAATCATTTTTTTCTTTTATCGATAATTTGTTGTTCAAATAATCATCAATTTGTTCAAATAACTCTAAATCATTTACATTCCCCATCTTTTTAAAATATCAAATTGTTTGTCGGTTTTTATAAGCTCAATGAGTTTTGTCCTGCATTTAAAAATTCGTTGTCTAACTGTGTTTACTGTTGCATAAGAATGTTCTTCTAAAATAGTTTCATAGCTATCTCCGTTAAAGTAACTTGTTAGTAATTCCTTGCAATTTGGAGACAAAAGATCAAATTTTTCTAAATAAAAATCAAAACACTTTTGTTCCAATACAAATTCATTCAAATTAGTATCATTTACAGTAAGTGTAGGTTCATCTATTTTTATTACCTTGTTTTTTAAAGTTTTTTTCCATAAATTTTTGCAAACCACAAATAAATAGGCTTCAAAAGACTGGATATTTGTCCTTTTTTCCTTTTGAGTAGTTATTATATACATTAATGCATCGTGAAAAACATCGAGAGCATCACTATCATTTCCTTTGTTAGAATGAATGAAGGAATTTACTTTAGGGTATATCTTGGAGTAGATTTCTTTAATAATAATATCGTCTCCATTAAGTAAGGCAATAATATACCTGTCTGAATTTTCCATTTTTTAGGAGTAAATATTTAAAAAAATATAACGTTGGTGAATGGATTTTCTTGTCTAATTGAAAGAAAAAACAAAGATAATAGAATAAAAATGAATAATATATACTTTTAATAATAAAAAAGTGGGTAATAAAATTAATAAATTAGCACTATGAAGTAAATCATTTTAATTTTTTACAATATGAAAAAACTAGTTAACCTTTTAATATTATTTCTTTTAATGTTAATGATGGGTTCTTGTTCTGAAGAAGAGTTAATAGAAAGTTCTACTCAGAAAAATATAGAAAATAGGTCAGCTCCCGTTTCAATGCCATTCAGAATGAACAGACCAATTTATTCAAACAATAAATTAATTGTTCAATATGCAGCAGGAACACAAGAAATTGTAAAAAGGCAATTAAGATTGCAATATCAAGTACAAAGTTTTGAAGTTTGCCAACAATGTAATGATCATTTGATAGAATTGTGGATTTTCGATCAAGGTATAGATATTGAACCTAAAAAAACAGCAATTGAACAAGGAGGTATTGGACCACCTAAATCTGCAACTGGAGCAGGAACGGTTATTGTTGCTGTAGATTATGAGTTCTCTTTTGGTTCAGATACTGCAAGTACAACAATTGGAACAAGTTTTGATACGTCCTACTTACCCTATATTAAAACAGTAAACAATGGAGTGACAATCGCTGTCTTCGATACCGGGATTGCACCCACAATTTCAAACGGAGTAGCTGCATTCACCGAACCTTTTCTATATAATGCTGCTTTTGATGGTGAGCCAAGTACTATTTCGGGATGGGATTTTGTAAATAATGATGCAAACTGTTTTGATGATGAATCTGGACGACATGGAACAATAGTTTCTTCTATAATTAATAGAACCTTAAAACAAAACAGCCCAGCTATTCCACATCAAATATTACCAATAAAAATAAGTAATAACTATGGGAAAGCGAGTTATTTTCATTTTTTGTGTGGTTCACTTTTTGCATTTAAAAGAGCAGATATTTTACAAATGAGCCTAGGATGGTATGATGATGGAGCGGGTAATTTCTTCGAATCTATTTTCTCAAACCTATTAGACATGTATCCTAATGTAATTGTCGTTGCATCTGCTGGGAATTGTAATAATAATAACGATAGTAATTCTCATTATCCTTCTGGATTTTCTAATGATAATATTGTGGCTGTTGCAGCGACTAATGGTTATGTTTATGACGCTACAATTGTTCCTAATTGGGCAGGGTTTTCAAATCATGGAAGTAACACAGTCGATTATTTTGCAACGGGTCAAAATATTCCTTTTCTAGGCTATTCTGTTCAAGGAACTTCATTTGCGGCTCCATTTGTAGCAGCAAAAATTGCAAAAATAAAATACCAAAATCCAACAATGACAAGGGATCAAATTTTGGATTATTTACAAAGCACGGCATTAACTTTGCCAACCACTTTTGAAAATATTAAGCAAGTGAAATATAACAAAGTTATTATGCCATAAATTATAAAAAGGATTAAAATGTATCTTTAAAAAGACTATATTTTAATCCTTTTTTCATAAATTTCACGGATAATTGTTGAATCCCGTGAAAAAAAATCTTTTATTTCTATTATTCTGTTTTACCATTTCATTTGCTCAAAATGGAGTATTGGTAAAAATAGGAGCTATTACAAAATTAGAGTTTGCAAGTGACAGTATAGGAAATGCCAAAAAACTTAGCATGTTATTAGACTTGTTGTCACAGCAGAATAGTTCCACTTCAACAATTGAATTAGGTAAACTCTATTCTAAAATTGGAATATATTACTACAAAACTAAAGATTATAAGAAGGCAGTAAATTATTTAAATAAAGGGATTAAAATATTAAATCAATTTAAAAACAACAAGAACTTAGAGTCTATAAATGAAGTTAGAAACTATTTGGCTTGGACTTATTTTTATTTAGATGATACCGAAAAACAATATGCTGTTTTTAAACAAATTATTGAAGACGATGGTGCAGATAAATATACTATGTCGGCTTATATTGATTATGCTAATTACGAAGCAAGAAAAGGTGATTTTCACCAAGCTATAAACAGATTAGAAACATATTTGTTAAAGAAAAGATCGATAGATGATGAAGTTAGAGTTCGAGCAGTAATAATTGGAATCTATGGAAGGATGTATGAAAATGTTTTCGATAAATCAATTTCTAAAGAGCTACAAATTGTAAAATACCAACAAGAAAGAATCGAAGCAAATTTCTCAAAGACAACATTAGATGAAAGCATTTTATATACTATGTATAATAATTTAGCGAATGTTTATGATGCTTTTGGAGAAACAAAACTGGCTCTAACCATGTATTTAAAAGTTAAAAAATATTATGAGAAAGAGGGAGATTTAGATAATTTAATGAGTGTTCAAAACAATATAGGTTATTTATATGCAAAGCAGCATAAATTTAATGAAGCGATTTCATGCTTTAAAAATGTAATAAAAGAAGCAAAAGATGTATCTCAAAAAGCTACAGCCTATGACAATATGGGTTATTATTTGCAAAGTGTATCTGCAAAGGAAAAGCTAAAATATTTTGAAAGCGCAATTCAGATTGTATTGCAAAAAAAGGATAAAAAATATACGTTACCTTTAATGGTAGAAATTAAAAATTCAGATTATCAGCAAGACATACTTGTATATCTAATGGATTTATCATATCATTATGTGTTAGCATATAAGGAAACCAAACAGGAAAAATATCTATTAGAAGCTAAAAAAGCCTTTTATCGTATTGATGAATTAGTTTCTTTAATTCGATATGAAAGCAATGAAGAAAAATCAAAATTATTTTGGATCGAAAAAGGAGTAGATACCTATATGTTGGCGGTAGAAACCTGTTATTATTTAAATAAACCAGAAGAAGCTTTTTATTTCATGGAAAAAAATAAAGCACTACTTCTACAGGAGAACATAAGAACTTTTAGAGCAAAATTAGAATCAGAAGTTCCTAAAAAACTTGTAGAAAGAGAAAATAGTTTGTTCTATGAGAAAAATATATGGGAAACCAAACTTTGGGAAAGTCCCAATAATGAGGTAGTAAAGAAAAAATATCAATCAAAGCTTGTCGTTTTTAATCGTTTTATGGATTCGCTTCAACAACACTATCCAAAATATGTTAAGATTAAAACGGAAGTTGAAATTATAAAATTAGAAGATGCAATAAAAGGACATGCCTCAAAGGAGCAATGTTTGGTGAGTTATATTGTTAATGAGGAAGAAGGATATGGTATTTTTTGTTTAGAAAAGAAAATATACTTCTTTAAAATTAATGATATTAAAACCTTAAATAAAGATGTTCAAAGACTCAAAAAAAGCATGATTAATCCGCTATTGAATAAAAAAGAAAGAAGTGAATATCAATATTTAGGGAGGCAAATTTTTAAGCAATTATTTCCTTTTGAAAATGCCGAAGAATTAGTCAAGAATAAAAAAATGACGGTTGTTGCAGATGATTTTTTAATAAACTTTCCTTTTGAGGCATTAACAACAACAATTGATAAAAATTTAATAGATAGTTATTTAATTAATAATTGCGAGATTTCATATTTACAATCTTTTTCACTTTTTGAACAGATAAAAAAGAAAAAAAATAAACCCATAAAGAAAATACTTGTCTTTGCACCAACTGAATTTAAAGAACAAAAATTAAATCCATTATTTCGTTCGGAACAGTCTTTAAGAATTTTTGATTCTTTTAATGAAACCACTGTTTTTACTAAAAAGGAAGCAACAAAAGAAAATTTTAAAAAGTTTTCAAAAGATTATGAAATTTTGCATTTTAATACACATGCTGGGATTGATAGTATTTCAAGTGTGCCATGGTTATCCTTTCAAAACGGGAAAATGGTTTTGGAAGAACTTTACGGGTTAGAAAATAATTCGGAGTTAGTAGTGTTAGATGCATGTAAGACAAATCAGGGGAAATTGGCTTCTGGTGAAGGTGTTTTAAATCTTTCAAGAGGTTTTTTTTATAACGGTACTCAAAGTGTGTTAGCTTCTTTGTGGAATGTAAATGAAAAATCGGGAAATGAAATAATTGCTAAATTTTATGAAGAATTAGCTAATGGTAACACTAAATCAAGAGCTTTGCAACTGGCAAAAATAGAATATATAAAAAAGCATCAATTATCTGAAACTACTCCATATTATTGGGCTTCATTTACACTAACAGGAAGTACAAAGACAATGGTGTTTTCTGAAAAAGAGAATAAGATATACGTTATTTTATGTGTAATATTTTTCACAGCATTAATCTGTTTGTTTATTTATAAACGAAGGAAACTACATAAGAAATAAAAGTTAGTTTCTCTCAGTTTTATTTGTAATTCGAATTTAACTGGTTAAAAAACAGCCAACAAGAGATTGTTGGTTTTTTTATTGATTTTTTTGGGTAATGAAAATAAAATATTGATACATAATCATAGATCGATCAAAATGGTGCAACCCGAAAAACCAATAGAACAGAGTAGGGAATAAAAAAGATAAACAAATGAATAAAAAATTATTAAGTATACTTTTTGTGATAATGGGAATTATTACAAATGTAAAGGCAGAGGAAAGTTCTATTATTTTGTCTACTAATTTAAGTTTAGATACTTCATTGGGAAGCAATGTAACTGCCTATCCAAATAGTGTAACTTATCCAGATTACTACGAAGTGAATTTAAGAGTTAGAGCATTAGTAAATACGGGTGAATATGGACGATTTAGTTTTAGCTGTGAAAGGCGAGTAAAAGGGACAATAACATGGGGGATGTTTACTCCAAATACTCCTTTCCCTTTTGCAGGACCTTTATCTACTCCAACATCAACCTATAACCAAAGAGCAATAGTATTGCAAGTAGAAGGAACAGAATATGAGTATAGGGTTAAAGTTACCTTTAATAGCCTAAGCAATGGTTCTAAAGTTGTCTATACTCCTATAAGGACTGCTAAAGTATTGGGAGTTCCAGAACCTTGTTTTACAATGTATAATGTTTTATCTACACAAAACGAGCCTTCTTTTTATGGACCAATGCCTGTTATGACGATTTGTCAAAATGCAGTTACAATAAACGGAAGTTGCAGTAAATTTGAACAAGGCTATCATATTCGTATTGCTGAGTTTAATTTAGCAACATGGTCTTTTGAATCTGATTATTATAATAATTGGGCAGGTACTGGAGAAGCTCCTGCATTTATTAGTTTAAACGCTCTTGCTGCTGGAAATAATAAATATTTTCAAACGGGAAAATTATACGCAGTAGGTTTTTCAATTGGTCCCGTTTGGAAATCAGCTCCAGTTCAGTTTTTTAGAGTTGTTGCTTGTAAAAATTCGGGAGAAGATCAAGAAGGAATTGGTGAAGTACAGTATAATGGTCATTTAACGACTTATCCTAATCCAGTAAATGATATTTTGACAGTTTCAGTTGATTCTTCTGAAAAAATAATTTCATTTGAGATTTATAATATTCTAGGGGCAATTATTAGAAAAGAAGAGCTAATTGCTAAAGATAGTGAATTGAAAATTGATTTTAGTGATTATGATAAAGGTCTTTATTTAGTAACTATTACTACAGATAAAAAGCAGTATCAAGAAAAAATTATTAAACAATAAAGTTAGATTTTTTTGTTAATAAATAAGCTGTCTAAAATATATTCTAAAATTTTTTTTGATTAATTAGAATATATTTTGGACAGCTTTATTGTTATAATCTATTCAACAACTAATTTGGCAGTAAATAGTTTTCTTGAATGTATTTTTATTATATAGATGCCTTTTGGTAAATCTTGTGTTAATAAGGAATATTTATTATTGTTTACATTTTTAGTTGCATATAATAATTGTCCTTCTGTGTTGAATAGTTCAATTTCATCAATAGGATAATCACATTGAATGAAAGTTTGTTTGTTGTTTTTAGAAGGATTAGGGTATAAACGAATACCATTATCGATTTCAAATTCTTTAGTTTTTAATGCTGGTAGAATTTCAAATGAAACTCTATTTGAAACCTCATTATATGAATCATTAGTAAACATTACAATATAGTAATTCCCAGGTTGATTTGGCATGTTTTGAGTTTCAATTTGTGTGTTTCCATTTGCTAAGCCTTGAAAATATTGATAACTGATTAACGGTTGAATATTTGGATTATCTCCTTCATGGTAAATACCTAGCCAATCTTTAACTATCCCTGGTGCATCTGTCCAAGATGCAGTTATTTGTTCTCCTAATTCGTAAACGGGTTTGTTAATCCAAAGATCTGTTACGATATCTCCTACTTTAAAAAATGTTTTATTCCCAATATTATTATAGCTATTTTGTAGAAAATATGAAGCATAATAATATCCTTTTGGTAAATTGCTAAATGTTAATGATCCGTTTGAATTTCTAACATATTGCCAAGCTGTAGATTGAGCATCACCTGCATTTACACCCATTTTATATATACCTATCCAATCATTCGTTAAATTTGGACCATTAGTAAAAGACACAATTACATCGTTACCTAATGAATATTCCGTTTGATCTGTGTTTAACAGTGGAATTGGACCTACATAAAAATAAATTCTATCAGCTACTTCCGTGTAGCCATTGTTTTTAAAAAGAGCTACAAAATATCTGCCACTATTGGTTAAACCAGAGGAAAAATTAATTGTTCCGCTTGAAGAACCGTTTGAATATTGCCATAGTTGAGAGGAAACTAACCCTGGAGTTTGTCCATCCTTATAAATACCAATCCATGTATTGTTTCCTATTGGAGCATTGATGTAATTAACCTTTATTGTTTGATTTGTTGCGTAAGTATTTGTAGAACTGTCTAAGGATAGAGAAGTCAAACCTGTATTACTATTAACTATATCAAACGTAATAACATCACTCCAATCTGACCATTCTAAGTTTCTATCTCTATAGCGTAATTTTGCATAGTACCTTCCGTTATCTAGCGTGTTGGAAAGAATTTCTATTTTTGTTATATCAACACCTAGATTGACATCTACTGTTGAATCTCTTTGCGTTGCATATTTACCAAATAAATTTTCATAATCTCTATAAACTTCCTTTTCAATGACATTGAAATCTTGAAATTTTGAGATAACAAATTGAGAAGTATTTAATAATTCTGATTCATTTGAAGAAAAAGAGCTTCCAGTTAGTGTAATTGGCAACTGAGTCGGAGCAGTAAATATATTCGTGATTGATGGCTTGTTAGGTTTTGTTTTGTTTTTATATCTATGAAATTCATCCATCAATTGATTGTTCTTCCATTTATAGATGCTTCCTATTGAATAGCTTTCTACATCCATTTTTCCGTTGATAACATCTATATCAATAATTTGATACATCCAGTTGCTAATTGTTTTTTGCACGTCTTCAAAATCTTTTTCCGTTGACATAGACCAGTATTGATCCCAAGCTGTACCTCCAGAAATAATATTGTATGTTGGAGTGTTTTTTAATTGACCTCTATGGTATAAATGATGATGGGCACCAATATGCATAATATATTTGTCGGTTGTTGTTAAAAGTGGTACAGCAGTTTCTCTTACCCAATTAGAAATATCACCTACATATTGTTCTGCTTGATAAGGACGATGACTAAGAGAAAATATCCAGTCTATTGTTGAATCATTTTTGGCTGTTGTTAAAACCTGTCGAAGCCAATTGTATTGAGCTGTTCCAGTATGTTCAGAACTAAGACTGATGAAAAGAACATTTCCTGCTTGTTGTGCATAATAGTTTTCAGAGTTAGAAACAATTCCTTGATATGATAATTCACTCATATAGAAATGACTATAGTATGAATTCATGCCTAAAGTGCCATAAGTTTCATGATTTCCTACAGTTGTCTGTATTGGTAAATAACCAGATAAGGCTCTGTTTTTTTTGAAATGCACATTTTCATAATGGTCTAATGTTCCTACATCTACTTGATCACCTACCATAAAAGTCATTGAAATATTATCGTCAGGAGATAAAGTTGAACCCCATTTTTCTTTAATTTTTCTTTTAGCTGCAGAAACTAAAGAATCATATCTTGGTTCATTTTTCAATTGATTATCTCCCATGATTAAAAAACGAATATGCCCATCTGCTGTTGCTGCTTCTCCAGGGTTTGGAAGTGTTTTAAATGAAAAAACATTTGAGACTTCACTACCTGTTTTTATGCGGTAATAATATTTAGTGTTTGGAGAAAGATTTGTGAGTTTAGCTGAATGGTAGTAATAGTTTCCAGGATATCCAACATCGGTTAAAATATTAGTGTTTCCTGTTACAGTAACGTTTAAATTAGTGTCAATACTTCCATATTCAACAATGGTTTCGCTGTTGCTACTCGTTTTCCAATTAATGTAGATTGAGTTTGGTGTGACATTTTGTAAATAAGGATGTAAAGTTTGTGAGATACCAAAATTTAGCAATAAAAAACAAACAAAAGATAGTAGTTTTTTCATTTTTAGATGTTTAATGTTTAGAAAGTCAAAATTACTTTATACATAAAATCTAAAATTGTTGTAAAAGTTATGAATGGATCACTGTTATTTAAATTAACGTTATTTAGTTTAAAAAAAGTTTAATTTTACGGAAATATATTAAGTATATATTAAAAAAAAGAGTGTCTAAAAAACAATAAAAATTTTTTAGACACTCTTTTTTATATGGATATATTAACTTTTTTAGAAGTTAAACCCAATTCTTGCATAATAATATGCACCACTAAAGCCCATTTGAACAGAGTCCCAATATCCACCAGCTTCTGTGTCTCCAATTTCATCTTGTTTATCAGGATATACATTCAATAAGTTATTACTTCCTAATGTCAATTTTAAGCTTTTTGTAAATTGATAACCAACAGTTAAATCAGTTACTGTTTTTGCGTCATAAACATCATCTTGATCAGAATAATCTACTAAAACTACTTTACTAAAACGAGTTAAAGCAAGTCCAGCATCAAACTTGTTTCTATTATAAGCAACGTTTAGCCCAAATTTATTAGCCGGTGCTGAGGCTAAAAGGAATGCTTTTTCTCTTTTACCAAAGAAAGTTTCTTCAGGAAGCAATGCACTACTTTTTACTTTGTCAATTTTCATATCGTTAATATTTCCTACTAAAGTTGCAGAATATGTTGCATTGCCTATATTTTTTTTCCAAGCTAAAACTAAATCTAGTCCTAATGTTTTGGTATCTACACCATTTGCAAAAAATTGTGCTTCAGAAACACCAATGTTTAAAGCAGAAGCGTTAAAATAACCTGTCAAAATAATACGGTCTTTAACATTGATAAGGTATCCATCAAGAGTAGTTGTAAAATCGCCAAAAGATGCTGTGAACCCTAAAGATGAATTTATCGCTTTTTCTTGATTTAATTTTTCTATTCCAAATGCTCTAGTAACAGGACTGTTATTAGGAGATAATAAAACTTCGGTTGCACCACCAGAGTTGAAATTTGTAAAGCGCAAATTATAATAAATTTGAGCCAATGAAGGAGCTCTAAATCCAGAACTTATAGAGCCTCTTAGGTTTATTTTATCGGTTATTTTAAATCGAGTTGCTAATTTACCATTAAGTGCAGATCCAAAATCGCTATAATTTTCAAAGCGAAGTGCTGTGCTTATTAAAAAAGATTCGGTAACATCTAATTCAGTATCAGCATACAAAGATAGGTTGCTTCTGTTTTTGGTAAGCTCGTTAGCTAAACTATAACCAGGAAAACCTTGTGACCCACCAGGTCTTGGGTTTCCAGAGATTGGGTCAGTTGGTATGGTTTGGTTTGCAGGATCGGTAACAACTTGTCCGTTAATGTCGTAAGTAGCATATGAGCCTTCTTCTCCAGCAAAAATACTAAACTGTTCTGTTCTAAACTCTGCACCCAAAGCCAAGTTAAAACCCTTTAAAAAGGTTTCGTAATTTTTGGAAAAGTCAAAATTTAAGGTATTTTGGCTTAAACTATGTCCACCAGCATCAAATTCCGTTGGTGAAGCAGCTTCTAGCGATGCATTGAGAGTACCTTTGATTGTATAATGAAATAAGTTTTTTCCAAAAGTATTACTAATATCAATATTCCATCCGTTTTCTGTTTTTGTGCGTATTCCAGCAGCTATAGAACTGTCAAATATTACTGATGTAATTCTCGGAGTATAACCACCTGGATAAATACTTTCAACCACTCTTTCTCCGTCATTTCTAGTAAAAGCATAGGCGTCAGTATTACGATAATTTCTTCCTCCAAATAAATAAAATTCTGTTTTATCTGAGATTTTAGTTTTTACATTTCCAAAGAAATTAAATCCGTTTATAGCTGCTTCTCCAAAACCTTTTCTAAAATCATAACCTGGGCGTAATGTTTTGTTTTTATCCAAATATTCAAGTGTGAAATTAGCAAATCCTTCTTTTCCTAATTTTACACCATAATTTGTTGCGATTTTTAAAGATCCACCATCAAAATTTTGATCTTTTCCAAAGGTGTTTCCATTTCCATTTTGATCTAAACGAAACCCTTTTGTATTTGGAGTACCTGGTAAAAAATCACCTTCTGCATTTGCATTATAGGCTCCATAAGTTATGTTCCCAGAAATCCCTTCATTATTATCATTTAGAACAATATTAATTACACCCGCTATAGCATCAGAACCATATTGGGCAGAAGCACCATCTCTTAAAATTTCGATTCTTTTAATTGAACTAGAAGGAATTGCATTTAAATCTGTTCCTGTATTTCCACGTCCTCTTGTTCCAAATAGATTAATTAATGAAGATTGATGTCTTCTTTTTCCGTTAATTAAAACTAAAGTTTGGTCTGGACCTAAACCTCTAAGCGAAGCTGGGTCAACGTGATCAGCACCATCAGATCCAGATTGTTTATTGGCATTGAAAGAAGGAGCAACATATTGAAGTAGTTGATTAATTTCAATTTTACCACTCTGAGTACTAATGTCTTTTACGTCAATAACATCTACAGCAACAGGAGATTCTGTAACAGTTCTTTTCGGACTTCTTGAACCAACCACTTGAATTTCATCTAGTTCTTGTCCTTCAATTAAAATTACATTTAATTCTTTTCCATTAACAATTTTTTCTACACTATTAAAGCCGATATAGCTAAAAATAAGTGTAGATCCTTGATTTACATTGATTTGAAACTTACCGTTAAAATCGGTTGTCACTCCGTTTTTAGTGTTTTTTTCAATGACATTTACCCCTACAAGTGGTTCTCCAAATTCATCAGAGACGGTTCCTGTGACTTGTTTCTGTGAGAAAATTAAGTTAAATGCGGAAAACAGTAGTAATAATGTTAGTTTTTTCATAAAAAAATATTTATTTGTTTGATATATCAAATATAAGTTAAAAAAAACATAATTTTATTTTTAAGTATAATTAATCAATAACTAAAGTTACTGGAGCTTTGAGACTTTGTAACTTTTAAAGTATATTTGCAAACTTTAAAATGAACTACTTGTAAAAAAAATATACTATGAAAGCAGGAATTGTAGGATTACCAAATGTTGGAAAATCAACACTATTTAATTGTTTGTCAAATGCAAAAGCACAAAGTGCCAATTTTCCATTCTGTACGATTGAACCCAATATTGGTGTGGTAAATGTACCAGATCCTAGAATAGTAAGACTTGAAGAACTTGTAAAGCCAGAGAGGGTACAAATGGCGACAGTAGATATTGTAGATATTGCAGGATTAGTAAAAGGAGCAAGTAAAGGAGAAGGTTTAGGAAATCAATTTTTAGGAAATATTAGAGAATGTAATGCTATTATTCATGTATTGCGTTGTTTTGATAACGACAATATTGTGCATGTTGATGGCAATGTTAATCCTATTCGTGATAAAGAAACAATCGATATAGAATTGCAATTAAAGGATTTGGAAACGGTTGAAAAACGTTTAGAAAAAACAAATCGTGCTGCTAAAACAGGAAATAAAGAAGCGCAAGCTGAAAAAGCGTTACTTGATAGAATTCGTGAAACATTATTGCAAGGAAAATCTGCACGTGTAGTGGTTCCGCAAAATCAAGATGAAGAAGAATTAATGGAAGAATTCCAATTGATTACTTTAAAACCTGTTTTATATGTATGTAATGTAGATGAAAGTTCTGCTGTTTCTGGGAATAAATATGTAGAACAAGTAAAAGAATTAGTTAAGGATGAAAATGCTGAGGTTATTATTCTTTCAGTAGGTGCAGAAGCGGATATAACTGAATTAGAAAGTTATGAAGAACGTCAGATGTTTTTGCAAGATATGGGATTAACAGAACCAGGTTCGGCAGTTTTAATTCGAGCAGCTTATAAGTTGTTAAATCTACAGACATATTTTACTGCTGGAGTTAAAGAAGTAAGAGCTTGGACAATTAAAATAGGAGATACTGCACCAAAAGCTGCTGGAGTTATTCATACTGATTTTGAAAAAGGCTTTATTAGAGCGGAAGTAATTTCTTTTGAGGATTATTCAAATTATGGTTCAGAAAGTAAAGTGAAAGAAGCTGGAAAATTGAGAGTAGAGGGTAAAGAATATATTGTTAAAGATGGTGATGTAATGCATTTTAGATTTAACGTATAATAAAAAAATAAAAATATTTTAAAGAGAAGACCGTAAAAGCTATTTTGCGGTTTTTTTTGATTTTTAAAAATGAATTGATAGTAAATGAAAAAAATAGCAGTTTTCTTTTTTATTGTATTGTTCACTTCTTGTAAAGAAGTAAGAGCCGTTCCAGAGGGAAACACTTTTTATTTTGAAACTCCACAGCCAATAAATGATTCAGAACTGAAATCATTTCCAAAGAAATTTCAAGGGTTGTATATGGATTTAGATTCTGTGTATTTAAAAATTAGCCATGATATTATTACAGATGAATATTTCCGCAGGTTTAAAATGGGGTTACAATCTTTTGATTCTCTAAAAAGAGATTTTATTATATCGGAAAATGATATTATTTCAAAAGAGTTTAAAGATTTAAAATATACCTATAGAAAATTAAAAGATTCGATTGAAATTACAGATTATAGAATTGATACTATTTTTCAGTTTTCAGATTTTCAAAAAGCAAAACGTATTAATGGAAATATTGTTATTAGTGAAAAAGATGGTGTTTATTGGAACGTGAAAATGTTAGTGTTTGAAAAAAATAAACTAACTCTGAAGCAATTATATTCTGATTCCGACTTGAATAATATGAATTCTATTACAGTAACAAAATCTAGAAAAATTGACTCTACGACATTTATTATTTCTCCAAAAAGAAGCGAATTTAAGCAGTTTTTTAAATTGAAAAACTTTGGATATGATTCGAATTATAAGAAAATTAAATAAAGGTAATACAATTCATCATTTGAATTTACTGGAATAAAACGTTCTTTTTTTCTCTCTATTTCAAGACATAAAATTATAAAAAAACACCTTCAATTTTTTTTGAAGGTGTTTTCATTTCTATTCGTCTATTTTTTTTGTCAATCTAGGGTTTATTAATATGCAATCAACACATTCGAGTGCATTTACATTAAAATCATCTCCAGGTTTGTCAGTACAATAAGTGGTAACGTTCCAATTTAAGAAATAATTGTAGGTGTTACTAAGTGTAGAGGTGTCATTATTATCAATTCCTCCATTTACAATTAGGGCGTTTCCGATACTGAATGGAAAATCTTCATAATTAACTGTATTTGGTGTCGCAATTGATGAAGGACTTAATAGTAATCCTGTCATTGGATTATCAGGATCAATACTTTCAATAACAAGATTGAAGTTACCAGAACCAATATACCAGTTTGTAAATGTAACGGTTAATGTGCCACCATTTGCTACTGTTAAAGTCCCTGTTTCATATAGTTTTGTTTGTGTTCCTGCATGATATAAGACTAATTTAAAGCCAGTTGTAGTTGATGCATCATTAGTGTCATCATAAAGTATTACACTATTTAATTTAGTATATTCTGTGGTTGTGAAATTCATTCCTGTTTGTTCCATTAATGATGTAGATTGATTATCTACATCCGCAGCAAGACTAGCATGTAAATAACCGCCAGTAGAAATGTTGTTTTTTAATAAACCAACAGTAGCATTCCATGTTCCAGTGGCAGCAATTGCATTTGGATTAACGGTAACGTTTCCAGATACTGAGCTTGTTGTACCAGCAGAATAATATGCTTTACCTATTGCATCTTGAATAAAATAATAACGTGTACCGACTGAAGCAATATTATCATTCGTAATAGGGATTGTAGAATTTTTTTGTACACAAATTCTCTGAGTAGTTATGTCAGAAGTAACTGTTGGGCAACCTATTGTTGTTAGATAAATATATGGACTTTCATACCCTGTAGCGGAACTTCCACTACAAGCAGGAACAATTCTAATGTATACATTACTTGTATGTGAACCAATAGTATAATCATATTCAGGATCTGAAATAGCAACAGAACTTAGTAAAGGAGAGAAAGTGTTACTAGCAGAGCTTTGGAAAATATAACCTTCTTGATGTTCATATTTCTCTCCAGTTGAGACATAATTAAAGAAACTCTTAATTTTTACAGTAGTGTTTGGACAAATAATTTTTGCAGTTGCATTATTTGTGTTAGCTGTAGTTCTTGTCTCATCTGTACTATTATAAGTATATTTATTTAGTTCATTAGGAGCCAAAATTTGGAAGTTATTAGAAGCTGTTAATGTAGCAGGGCTTCCTCCATCTAGTTCAGGTGTATGTAATGTATTAGAATTTCCTCCACTAGTATATAAATCCACATTGTTTATGCAATAGGGAAGAGTAGTACCAGTAACAACATAATATTGAGTGCTATTATAAGAGCCATCATCTGTAGCAATAATAAAGTATTCTATGGTTAAAGGAGGGGTTAATGTACCATTTAGCAAAGAGAAATCGAAGACAAAAGTATAGTCATCTCCGCTTATTGTTGAAGGATTCACCCATTTCCACCCATTAAAGCTACTGTTATTTTGTGTAGCATTTGGAACTTGATTAGTATTGGTTGAAAGTTTATAATATAATCGAGGTGCGTCAGAACCTGTGCCCACACTTACAGTACTAACATTCTTAATAATTGTAGCCGTTAATGAAACATTAGACATACAAATAGTATTTTTTACGTCATCAAATACAATTGATAATGTTTTTGAATATTGAGCATTTCCAGTCGTTTGGTAAGCTCCAGCAGTAGCATTTGTGGCAGGTCTAGATCCTACTGTAACATAATCGTCATTGATGGTAACAGCTCCAGTTGTTGCTTTTATGGGACTAAACACATAAGAAGTACTACCTGTTGTAATATATCGCTTACCAGGATTGCTTGTGCCCCCAACAAAAGGTTGCGGAATTGATTGGTTTAGTCCTGCGTTTAAATCAGATGTAGTTGTATATTCTGCTCCAGCCATATATTTTTCATATTCAGAACAGGGTAGGTTAAAATCTGTATTTACAATTAAATTTTGTGTTGTATTTGCTGTTGCAGCACTTATAGCAAAGCAATTTCTCAGTCCTCCAGTTGTGTTAGCTATGGTTCCTTGTCCGTATAAATAATTCCAGGTTCCAGGGTTGACATAATATGAGTTACCGTTTGTTTTTGAGGTCATATCACCTGGATATTTTTTTGCTGTTCCAACAAGTACTTGTCGCATAGCGATGGACGCTCCTGTTCCTTTATTTGTTGATTCAATAGCTATAATGTTATTCCTAAAGGTATATTTTTCATAAGCACTACTTTGATTTCTTGTTCCATTAGATATACTATACGGTGCATATAAAATTCCTGATGCTCCAAAAATCCCAGCACTAGTAACATTTGAAGTTACTGGTGTTGAAGTTACAGGATCTCCAAGAGTAACTGTATTATGATCCATGTAAAAATCACCATATTTATTAATAAATATCCCAGTAATGGCACTTGGAGCATTCATTGAAGGAGCGTAGAGATCATATATAAAATTATTATTTATGGCATAGATATTTTTCTGATATGTGGTTGATGTAGATCCAATCACTCCAATGCCTAGATTTCCATCTAGATAAGTTGAAGCTGTTGTTGAAGTGTTAATATAGCCAAGACTGGTAAGAGTTGAATTGTTATAAATTAGATTTTTTGTTACATCTGCTCTTTTAACAGCTTCAACGGTTATTCCTCGCATTGAAAAGATGTTGTAATCTACACCAGTGTGAGCATTTGCTACGGTTAAGGCGGTTTTTAATTTATCTCCTTTGATTCCTGTTATAGTATTGTTGTTAATGGTTGTGGTAATATTTGTGATTTTACCTTTTACTCTAATTCCAGATACAACAGCATAGGTTGATGGAGTTGCTCCTGATGCTAATAATAGTTCCAGACCATTAATGTGATTGTTTTCAATGAATTGGTTTTGAGCATTGGTTGTGTTAATTGCATAAATTCCATTTAGATAGGAATAACTTCCCCCTCTCATTCCTCTTCTAATATTGTTGTTTAGAACATTGTCTTTTATGTTTAAAGTACTTGTTCCAGAAGAAGGTAGAGCTTGCACCTCAATTATAGAAGAATGATTTGAAGGATTTTGGTATGAATTATCCTTAGCATACGTAAAATCATTATTCTCTATAGTATTGTTATTAATATCAGTCATAGTTCCGCCTTTAGTAATTTGTAGCATTCTACAAAGAATTTGAGTTGCTGTTCCTGTATTTGAACGTGCTATATTATTACTAATAATATTGGAATTGACACTAACCGAAGCTCTTGTGGCCGCAGAATTGTTTGTGTTAAAAACTATTCCTGATAGTTTACTGCCAGCTGCTGGATTTGCGGTTCCATCACCTAATCCTAAAGTTGTAATACTATTAGTATTGATTGATGTTGTACTATAATTAGCTCCCCAATATATTCCAACAACTCCTTCAACAGCACTAGTTGTAATTCCTGTTGAGTTTAAATTGGTAATTGTGTTTCCATCTATAGTAGCAGTCATACCATTTCCATCAATAACTGAAAAGTAGTTAACGGTGTCATAACCTGCATCATTATATACAGGTCCAGTAGTAATTCCATATGCTTTGCCTAATTTGGTATAGAGTCCATTAATGGTATTGTTGCTGATAGAAAGGTTATCTAGAGCTATTTGTTTTCTAGCCCATACTGTGCCAGGAGCATACATGATTCCTATTGCATCACTAGCATTTGTTGCTGGAGCAGCCGTGTTTCCATATAGATTAGTAATGTTGTTATTGTTAATCATTACTTTTCCAATATTTTTTAAGCCGTTGTTCCCTCTTTCAAAAGTTCCAAATTCAATTCCTATTACCCTGTAATGATTGGCATATCCGTTACTTATAGTGTTACCTTCAATCACAGCATCTTTTAATGCTCCAAAAAATATTCCTTTTGGAACTTTGATAGAATGGGTGGGCCATGTAACTGCTCCTCCGGTATAGGCAATGCCTAAATAAGCTCCGAAATTAGTGATTGTGTTTCCTTCGGAAACTTTTCCGAAAATATTGCCAGTACCAGCAATTGTAGTTCCTTTATAGCGATCATTTGCCCAGAATCCATAATAACATTCGTTTATTGTATTTGAATAAAATTCGTTATATGAATTTACATCGTTTGAAGAAATAATGCCAGTCGAGTTACAATCGGCATTGATGTTTTCTGTTGTATTTGCTCCGTTTAATAAAGCGTCCCAATAAACCATAGCTATACCTTTTGTGTAAAGTGGAAGTACTTGTATGTAGCCATTAGAGGATACGTTTATTGTTCCATTTTGCCTTCTATCTAAAGTTATACTACAATTTTTTACAATATTATGTTGCGAACCGTTTGCTCCTAGTGAAGTTGTTCCTTTTTGTTTTTTGAAAAAGACAATCCCGAGTTCTGTCCACTTATTGTTATTTGGAGTAGTTGCATTGTTTGGATTTTCAATGAGTGAAAGTCCTTCAAATGTAGTATAATCAGATCCTGCAATTCCTATGATATAATCATTTAATGAAACTCCAGTTGCCGCTGTAAAGACTGGTTTAGCACCACTATTGTTCCATTTAAACTTAATAGGGTCTGCACTTGTTCCTGAAGCAGTTAATAAGAAACCAGAATATTTTGCATATGTCGTTCCTGCTGGTACAGTAGGGTATCCCATTGGAGCTGTTTCAGTATAATTTCCTGGAATAGTAACGGTATAACCACCAGCATTGGGAGTCGAAGCCCAGTTAGCAGCTCCCATAGCATTATCCAATGTTTTAAAGTCAGTTAATATTGTTGCTGTTAAAGGTAAATCTGTAGGGGTAAAACTGTAAATACTCCCACTACCAGGCCATAGAGTTACAAAGTCATTAGGTGACATATTTGAATAAGTAGTGTTACTTAATGTAGCATTAGGAGTAACTGAATAAAATTCTTTTGTCTGTGCAGTTGTCCCTATTGCCATTCCTATAGATGCATTTGTCGTATTATTTATGCCTTGATCGTATAGATATTCTATTTTGTTAGTTCCTTCATGAAGTGCTATTTGGAACACTAAAGCAGTATTTCCTATTGCATTTGAAATGCTATTTCTCCATTCAACGATCAATTTTCGGTTAGGTGCACTACCTGTTATTGTCCTAGTAACTCCTCCGTTTGTAGCAGCATTTCCTGTGGCAATATAGTCCCAATAGGCAAATAATGTTGGAGTATTCGTTGGAGAAACAATATTGTTTACATATTCATTGGTTACAACTGTATTACCTAATCTTAATAGACCATTGGAATTTACAGAGTAAGTTGTATAATCTGTTCCTTTGAAATTAAATGTAAACCCAATATTTTCAATTGCAGATACAGTATTAGTAACCGCTGGATTAATTAGTTTTTTACTGGAATTTGTTCCCACACCAATTTTAAATTCAGAGACAATTAGTGCAATACTGTTTGATCGCACTCTAATATAACGTGCTGAGGTTGAACTAAAAGTAAAAGTATTTAATTGGCTGGCTACCATACCTGAAATAGAGGGTACTAATGTTGTCCAAGTT
Source organism: Flavobacterium sp. KY-23415 (assembly GCF_055384985.1). Classification (NCBI taxonomy): domain Bacteria; kingdom Pseudomonadati; phylum Bacteroidota; class Flavobacteriia; order Flavobacteriales; family Flavobacteriaceae; genus Flavobacterium; species Flavobacterium sp. KY-23415. Next base: position 3,015,023 of record NZ_AP044001.1, read on the forward strand.
AAAAAATCATTACTAGATTCAATCACGGCTCCATTTAAATTGGCAATTGATGTAGTAGCAATTTCAATTTGAGAAAAAGTTTTAGAACTTCCCAAATTAAGACCAATATAAGCGGGATTTGATCCTGTAGCTGTTGCTGTTTGCGCTCCTATAACATTATAGATTCCGTCATAAAATTTTGTTGAGGAAGCATAATTAGTCCCTGATGATTGATACAAATCAGGTGAGATTTTAAATTCACTGACAGCAACTATTCCTGTTGCTGCTCTAAATACTCTTATAAATCGGGCTGTAGTATTTGAAAAGCTGAAAATATCTGGATATGTAGTGCTAGAACCTGTAATTGTAGCAGCTGTTGTTCCTGTTCGATTGTTTTTAACAGTTAATGTCGTCCAAGTTATTGCATCTGTGCTTACTTGCAAAGTAGCCCCATCTAAATTAGCTACTGCTCCACTTGTTGCTAATTGTACCATATTGATAGTTTGAGAAGTCCCTAAATCTATCATTACCCATTGGTTAGTTCCTGAACTGGTAACAGCAGCAGCAGCTGTTGAGTTATTGCTTAAATTAATTGGAGTTCCAAGTGATGTTCCTGAGGATTGAGATACTACAGATCCGACTCTAAATTCGCTTATGCCAATTGCTGAACCATCTAATTTGATGAGTCTTGCATATTGGGCTGTCTGCGCACTAAAAGTATAGGTACGTAGTGTGTTTAATACAGAACCTTCTACGGTTGAATTACTTATTTCCGTGGTTGTGTTGGTTAATGTAGGGACTGTTGTCCATGAATAACCATCATTACTAACTTGAAATGTACTACCATCTAAGTTGGTTGTTGCAGTAAGAGGTGCTAAGACTATGGTATTAAAAGTCTTTGGAGAACCGAAATTTATGCCAGCATATTGATTTACACCTACTACGGTAGTGCTTAATGCTCCTGTTGTATAAGTTCCTTCAGAAAATTGAGTAGCAATAGCATTGTTTGCTAGTGAAGTTGCACTAGATTGAAATATTGCTGGAGCAACTCTAAATTCACCTAAACTTACAATGCCTGAACCACTTCTAAATACTCTTATGTAGCGAGCATTCTGATTGCTAAATGTATAGGTAATGGGATAGACAATGCTAGAACCTGAAAAAGTTGTGCCAGTAACACCCGTTGCATCATTTGTAAAGGTCAAGTTTGTCCAGTTTATGGCATCTGTACTGATTTGTAATTCAGCCCCATCTAAATTTCCAACAGCTGTTCCTGCGGCTATTTGTACATGTGAGAAATTTTTATTGCTACCAAAATCAAGCATCACATATTGGTTTGTTCCCGTTCCTGTTGTGGTTGTTGCAGCAATAGCATTGTCATATAGATTCCCAAAGTTTGTAGCTACAGGTTTAGTCCCAGAGGATAAAGTTATTGCTGGAGAAACTATAAATTCACTGATTGCTAGTGTGCTGGCTGCTGTTCCTTTAAGAACTCTTACATATTGAGCTGTTACTGGAGTTGAAAAATAGTAAGGCACCAATTGAGTAGTACTAGATCCTGTTATAGAGGCAACTTGCGTGGTCCAAGTTATAGCGTCATTACTGGTTTGAATGGATGAACCATCAAGGTTTGCAACCGATGTGATTGTAGCTAGTTGCACATGTGAAAACGTTACAGGTTTTCCAAGGTTAATTACTGCCCATTGTGTTATTCCAGCCGTAGCAGCAGTGGTAATCCCTGTTGTAAAAGAACCGTCGTTTAATGTGGTTTTATTTCCTGATAAAGCTAGTGTTGTTGCTGAAGAGGTTCTCACTTCAGGTGCTACTTGAAACTCTGAAGTTTCTACTATAGATGCAGTTGATTTATAAACTCTTATATATCTTGCATTTTGAAGAGGAAAATTAAAAGTTATAGGATAAGTTGCGCTTATACCAGCAATTGTCGCCCCAGAAACGCCAGTTGCACTATTGGTGGTAGTAAGTGTTGTCCATGTAGATCCATTTGTACTTACTTGAAGTTCTGCTCCATTTAAATTAGCAACAGTAACGGCACAAAGTTTTACAGCTGAAAAATTTCGATTACACCCAAGATCTTGCATAATCCATTGTCCTGCTGATGTTGCAAGTGTTGTGGCAGCAGCAGAAACTACGTTGTCATAAAGATTAATTGGTGTTCCTAAAACAGTTCCAGAAGATTGACTAACGGAAGGGAGTAGTCTAAATTCGCTCAAATCTAACTTTGAATCATATTTGGTAAGTCTAACATAACGAGCGGTTACGCTGGCAAAACTAAATAATGTTAAGCTAGTATTTGTTGCTCCACTTATACTTGTAAGTGGTAATCCATTGGCGTTAGAAACAACGGTTGTCCATGTTGTACCATCTGGACTTGTTTGTAATGTAGCACCATTTAAATTAGCGGCAGTAATAGCGGCTAGTTGTATACCAGAAAAGGTGGTTGATTGTCCAAGGTCAATAGTTATAGTTTGTAACCCACCATTACCAGTTGTTCTAGCTCCAGTTGTATAATTTAAATCGTATAAATCTTCAAGAGTAGCTAAATAATTTGTTCCTCCATTAGTTTCATAAACATCAGTTGATGATTGAGATACTGCACTAGGTGAAAATGTGTTTAGAAAAATGCCTTGAGGACGAATTGAAATTGGTAATAATTGATTTTGCATATTTCCAGACAGTGATACTCCTTCTGGATAATAGTATGTTGAAACACCAGAATTAGAGTTATATATACTTCCTGTTGAGGTTTCGAATTTTAGGTATTTATTTTGAGACAAACCCAAAACAGAAAAAAGAACTCCAACACAAGTCATGATTAATTTAAATAGCTTTTTCATCTGTTTTTTTATTAATTGTTTATAATTAAGCGAGTAATAAATACTAAACACTTTTATCTCTGCTAAAAAGATAAAATGTGCTATTTAATTACAAAAACAACATTGATGAAAGAACAAGTAGTAGCAGTAGCAGAAATAACATCGTAAGTCATTAATCCATTTGCATCAATTGAAATATTATCAAATATATTGGTATCATAATCTGTTACATAATAATACAGGTCAGTAGCTAAATAAACAGGAATTGTTGTTGGTGCCCCAACACTTTTTACAGCAGGAGTTTGTAGATTGTTTAAATAATCAGCATATAAATCATGTGTAAACCCAGTTCCTGTTGCAGAAACAGAAAGAGAAACTGTCGGAGCGTAGAAAAATTTGCTTTCTGCTCTATCAAAGCGAATCCATTTTGTACCATCATTTACATAATATCCAGGAGTTACATCACCAGCAGTAGCTGTATTGTACACTGTCATACCAGCAATATGAGAAGATAAAGGAGAGGCATCTGAGGCAGTCATTAAATTTAATCTAGGCATTAGAAGTCCTTTGTTAGTTGCATTTACTTCCAAAATAGCATCAGAAGATGCGGTGTTTGTACCTATTCCTACATTACTATTATCTCCATTAACTACTAAGGTGTTCCCTCCAATATTTAAATCACTACCTGTACCTAAACTTACTGATCTAGAAGTAGCATCAGGGATTGTTCCGTCTGCAGTATATAAATTCTCGGTAACACCAGAATTGCTTGAGACTTTTTCCCATTTTGTAGTTCCACTATCAAAGTAATAAAAACCTGGGGTCACATCATCAGGAGTTGTTCCAGCAGTAGCAGTGTTATAAATTATCATCCCTGCTTGAGGGCTAGTAATTGTTGAAACATCATCTTTGCCAGTTAATGCAATTCTGTTTAAAAGTAGAGCTTTATTTGTAGATCCAAGGGTTAAATCGGAACCAGGATGTGGGGAGGTTGTTGCTATTCCTACTTGTGCATTGCTAAGTGGACTAAATAATAGTATTATTAATCCATAAAAAAAGTATTTTTTGTTCATAGTTTATTAAGTGTTAGTTGTTTGGAGACGTTATTTAGTGTTAAATTTACAAAAAAAAATGTTAAATTTAATATGTAAAATGTATTTTTTTTGTTAATTTAATGTTTTTTTTTATCAAATTTGATTGAGATTATTTTTTTAACAAAAACGGTGTAATTTTGGTGTGTTTTATATGATTGTCTAAAATAGGGTTATGGTAAAGGTTTTGAAAATTTTTTTAAGATTTGTTCTTGGGTTTTTTATTTTTTTGTTGGTTTACGGATTGGTTATATTCGTAACATCTATTATTGCTGTTAATAATAATGAGAAAGTTGAAAATAATATGATCTCTATATATATTCTCTCTAATGGAGTTCATACTGATATTGTGGTGCCTCTAAAAAACGATATAAAAGACTGGTCTAAAGAAATTTCATATTTGCAAACAAAAGCAAAAGATTCAACCCTGCAAAACTTAGCTTTTGGCTGGGGAGATAAAGGGTTTTATTTAGATACGCCTACTTGGGCAGATTTGAAAACTTCTACAGCATTAAAAGCAATTACAGGTTTTAGTTCATCTGCAATGCATGTTACTTTCTATGGTAATTTGAAAGAAAGTGAAACCTGTAAGAAAATTGAAATATCTCTATCACAATATGAAAAATTAACTACCTATTTCGAAAATAGTTTTCTATTAGACGACTACAATAGAATACAACAAATAGGAACGCATTCTTACGGTAAATATGATTTGTTTTATGAAGCAAAAGGAAGTTATAATTTGTTCTATACATGCAACACTTGGGCTAATCAAGCATTAAAAGCAGCTAATCAAAAAGCTGCTCTTTGGACTGTTTTAGATAAAGGTATTTTTTATCATTATGAATAAATATTAGTCTTTTCTGTATTCTAAAATATCAGCAGGCTGACAATCTAAAACTTCACAAATTAATTCTAATGTGCTAAAACGTATTGCTTTAGCTTTTCCAGTTTTTAAAATAGATAAATTTGCCAATGTTAATCCTACTTTTTCAGAGAGTTCATTGAGCGACATTTTTCGCTTTGCCATCATAACATCTAAGTTGACTATTATTGCCATAAATTACACTGTTAAATCGTTTTCTTCTTGAATTTCTGTTCCTCTTTGCATAATTACAGCAATAATATAAATTAATCCAGCAAAAAATAATATTTCATTGCCATTAAAATCAATTGGAATTTCTTGGATAGATTTGCTTACCCATTTAGCATTTGATTTAGCTACAATTGCAAAAATCCCAATAACCAGTGTCCAATAGCTAATATCGAATACAAATTTTGTAGTTTCTTTAGTAAATGGATGCTCTAATTTTAACAAAGTAAACAATTTTATGACTTTATAAGCAACATAAGATTTTAAACCACTCATAATTATATAGGATAACATAATAATATGATATTGATAAATGTCTCTATTGTAGAGTTCATTTAAATTGAGTGTCTTGTATAATTTGAAAGTTGCATTTTCATTTACAAATAGACTAAATAAATAATTAAATAATAGTGCTCCAGTTTCTATACATAAACCAATAAATACAATCCAAAATAGTACGTTCATGATTATTAAAACTGTTTTTGTTGTTGTTGATTTCATATCGAATAAGTTTTAAAATTTATTCAAAAAAATAAAATTTTTATTGAAAAACAATAAATTTTTATTTTTATTTTAAAAATTGAACTATTGGTTAAAACTAAAAGACACTTGCAAGTGCTTTTGCAAATGTCTTTGTTGTATTTTTAATTTGACGTATTACCGTTTTATGTTAAATTGTTTACGTTTAGCATTTATCTATTTCAAACGTTACGACACCTTTTTCTGCTTTAATGATAATAGGAATTTTTTCTAAAGTACATCGGGGTTCAATTGTGAATCGAATAAAGCCACTAACCACAAAGTCTTTTTTGGTAGTAATTTCAAGTTGCTGATTATAGGTTGTGTTTACTCTAACCCAATTTGTCAACCCATCAGTATTATTTGAGAGAGGTGTTTCAATAAGGTTGTTTTTTACGATAAATGAATTGTTTGTATCTAAATGAAAAGTAAATTTGCCTTTTAAATCTACTTTAGTATTTGGAGACGCATAATAGGCATTGTTGAATAATAACATCTGTATTTCTAAATCATAAATATTATTTTTTAATTGATGTATGTTGAGTTTTAGTTCATAAGGTTCAGTGGGTAAATTTGGACCATAAAGGAGTTGTTTATTCGTTGTTGAATTCGTGTTTGCAATTAAAGAATTATCTACAATAGGTTCACTTTTTGAAGGATCTATTTTGCAACCTAAGAAACATAATAGAGAAAAGAAAAGAAGTACATTTTTCATTTTATTGTTTTTTATAAATTACTATTCAGTGAAATTTGGTCGTATATGTTGTTATTATGTAATAACAGTGTAAAACTACTATTCGCTTTGTTTCAGCTTGTCAAAAAAATGTCAAAAAAGTGTCAACAGTTGTAAAATGTCATAAAATTGTATGTTATTTGCAGACAATTATGAATACCAATATCAAAAACTTCATTAGCACTTTAGCTATTTTCGGATTGTTTTGTTGTATGGTTTCTTGTTCGATGAAATCTAACGAAGATGCTTCAGCAATAGTAAAACTTGCATTACGTAATGTGGGACATGAATTGCTTTTAAGAAATCAAGATACAATATCAGTAGTTAAACCTGTAATCAATTTAGATGCTTTTCAATATCAATTGTCTTTTGAAGAACATCTAATAATACATCCAGATACTTTGGTCACTTTAATAAAAAATAATTTTCAAAAAGCTAGTTTGCCAAAAGATTATTTAGTTGAAGTACTTCAATGTAAAGATAGAGAAGTTGCCTACAGTTATCAGATGAAGCAAAATATAGAGAAAAGTATTATTCCATGTGGAGGAAGACAACTGAAAAAAGGGTGCTATCATATAAATGTTCGATTTACCAAAATGATGGAGACAAATAGTAGTTATTCATATACTTGGATTGTTGCAATTTTGTTATTGGTTGTTTTTGGTATTATAGTACTCATTTATTTTAAGAAAAAAAATAAAGCTTCTGTCAAAGAAAATTCTGAAAGTTTTATTTCTATTGGTACATATAGGTTCTATTCAGAACAAAATAAACTGGTGAAAGAAACTGTAGAGATTAGCCTTTCTAAAAAAGAATGTGAATTATTAACCATTTTTATTGCTCAACCCAACCAAATTATAAAGCGTGAAGAATTAACAAAAAAAGTTTGGGAAGACAAAGGTGTGTTTGTTGGAAGGAGTTTGGATACCTATGTTTCAAAACTTAGAAATAAATTAAAAGAGGATACTTCGGTTAGATTGATTAATATTCACGGAGTTGGATATAAGTTGGAGCTAGATTAAATAGACAAAGCCTTCATTTTAAATTTATCTTCTTTCAATTCATGCTTATAACATAGAACCTCATTACTCTTTTGTCAATAACTTATAAAGGCTGTTCTTTTATTTTTTAGGGAGAAATAGTATATTGCACAAAATCCGAAATCTGTTTATGTTAGAACAAAATCAATATACCGAAGACAATATACGTTCCCTCGATTGGAAAGAACATATCCGTATGCGTCCCGGAATGTACATTGGAAAACTAGGAGATGGTTCCTCTCCCGATGATGGTATCTATATACTTCTTAAAGAAGTTATGGATAACTGTATCGATGAATTTGTTATGGGAGCAGGGAAAACCATAGAAGTAACCATAAAAGATAAATTGGTAACCGTTCGCGATTACGGACGCGGAATTCCACTTGGAAAAGTGATAGATGTAGTTTCCAAGATGAATACAGGAGGAAAGTATGATTCTAAGGCCTTCAAAAAATCAGTAGGGTTAAATGGTGTTGGAACAAAAGCAGTAAATGCGTTGTCAAATTTCTTCAGGGTAGAATCTGTGCGAGATAGCCAGCAAAAAGCAGCTGAGTTCTCTGCTGGAAATCTAGTCAATGAAGAAGAAATCATAGAAACAACTAAGCGAAAAGGAACAAAAGTATCTTTTATCGCTGATGATACTATCTTTAAAAACTATAAGTATCGTAATGAGTATATCATTAAAATGCTTAAAAATTACTGTTACTTAAATCGTGGTTTAACCATCATTTATAACGGAGAAAAATATGTTTCGGAGCATGGTTTAAAAGATTTATTAGACGAAAATATTGCAGAGGAAGACATGGTTTATCCAATCATTCACCTTGAAGGTGATGATATTGAAGTTGCCATAACACATAGTAAAACCCAATATTCAGAAGAATATCATTCTTTTGTAAACGGACAAAATACAACGCAAGGAGGAACACATTTAAGTGCTTTCAGAGAAGCAATTGTAAAAGCAATTAAGGAATTCTATAATAAAAATTTTGAAGCATCCGATATTCGAAAATCAATAGTATCAGCAGTTGCAGTAAAAGTAGAAGAACCCGTTTTTGAGTCACAAACAAAGACAAAATTAGGCTCTACAGATGTTGGCCCAGATGGACCAACGGTTCGTACTTTTGTTAATGATTTTATTAAAACTAAGCTAGACAATTTTCTACATAAAAATCCTGAAATTGCAGATGCTTTGTTGCGTAAAATATTGCAAGCAGAACGTGAAAGAAAAGAACTTTCAGGAATTCGAAAACTAGCAAAAGACAGAGCTAAAAAAGCTAATTTACACAATAAAAAACTACGTGACTGTCGTGTGCATTTAGCCGATGTTAAAAATCCAAGAAGTTTAGAAAGTACGCTTTTTATTACCGAGGGAGATTCGGCTTCGGGGTCAATTACCAAATCACGCGATGTAAATACACAAGCCGTATTTAGTTTGCGTGGAAAGCCTCTGAATTCTTATGGAATGAGTAAGAAAATTGTCTATGAAAACGAAGAATTCAACTTATTGCAAGCGGCTTTAAATATAGAAGAAGATATGGGCGATTTGCGTTACAATAACATTGTAATTGCAACCGATGCCGATGTCGATGGAATGCACATCCGTTTGTTATTAATCACCTTCTTTTTGCAATTTTTTCCAGAATTAATAAAAGACGGACATCTTTATATTCTGCAAACACCTTTGTTCCGTGTGAGAAATAAAAAAGAAACGATATATTGCTATACAGAAGAAGAGAGAGTGAATGCCATCGAAAAATTAAAACCAAAACCAGAAATCACCCGATTCAAAGGATTAGGAGAGATTTCTCCCGATGAGTTCAAGTTTTTTATTGGAGAAGACATTCGATTAGATCCTGTAATGCTAGACAAGGGAACTACTATTGAAAAATTATTAGAATTCTACATGGGGAAAAACACTCCAGACAGGCAAGAGTTTATTATCAATAATTTGAAGGTAGAATTAGATGTGGTTGAGAAAGAGTAATGATAAGAACACTTCAAAATAAAGAGTTATTCCAACAAGTAGTTGATTTGTTACAAAATGCAAGACAACAAGTTTTGCGTACCGTAAATTCAACAATGGTGTATACTTATTTTGAAATAGGAAGAATCATTGTAGAAGAAGAACAAAATGGTAAAGAAAGAGCCGAATATGGTAAGCAACTTTTAAAAGGGCTTTCTGAAGAATTGAAGAAACAGTTTGGTAAAGGTTTTTCGGTAGATAATTTAGAAAACATGAGAAAGTTTTATTTGACTTACTCAATTTCCGAGTTTTTGACTCGGATTTTACAAATTCAAAATTCCGAGACACTGACTCGGATTTCTGAAAATGCAATTTCTCAGTCTGTTAACGGAGAATTAGAAAATCAAAAAACACAGACACTGATTTCGTTTTTCAAATTAACTTGGACGTATTATGTTTTCTTAATGAGAATTGATGATGAAAAAGAAAGAAACTTCTATGAAATCGAATCTATAAAAAACAATTGGAGCGTTAGAGAATTAAAAAGACAATATGATTCGGCATTGTATACTCGATTAAGTTTAAGTAGAGACAAAGAAGGTGTTTTAAAACTGTCAGAAGTAGTGGGATTTATTTTAATAGAAAACAACAAACAAATTTTTGCGAGTAAGTACAAAACAGTTTTACCAACTAAAGAAGAATTTAAACGATTGATAGGGAATTAACTCATGAAGAAAAGGAATCTGTTTTTGTCCATTTTAATTATACTAATAAGTTTGATTTTTAACGGATGTAATGAAGTAAAAAGACAAGAAGTTAAAGCGGAAGAAAGAATAATAAAAAAAGATTTTTCAAAATCAATTTCATTTAAATATGATGATATAAGCGAAGTTATGTTGTATTCTTTTCCTGATAAGGAATTTATAAAACAAATTGATGGTAATTTAAGAAAAGACATAAATTATAATTCAGATGTTCAATTGTCAAATGATTTTATAAAAGAAAGAATAGCTTTAAGTGAAATTCAAAAAAGAGAATTATTAAATCTAATATCTAAAGATTCATGCAATTCCAAACAGATAATAGCAGATTGTTATAATCCTAGACATCAAATAGTTTTTAAAGATATAAAGGATAATGTTATAGGAAATATTGAAATATGTTTTTCATGTGGTGAAATAAAAAGTTCAAAAAGTATTGGAGAGGCAAAATATTATTGTTTAGAAGACATGAGAATGTTCTTTTGGAAAGTTGGAATAAGATATTTTATTAACGACGATCATTCTGGAATACAAACAGAAGAAGAGCAAAAAGAAATTGAAAGAATATACAGGACATTACCCCAAAAGGTAAATAAATAAGTTTTTAAAAACATACTGAAATAAATTCAGCAATATGAACGAAGACGAAGAAAACATAAACCCAAACGAGGAAAACGATTCGTTAAACGAGTCTAATGAAACAGAAGGTTTTGATGATATAAAAACATCAGGACATAATTTTTATGAAAACAATGAAAATCCAGAAGATACTATTACGAAAGTAACAGGTATGTATAAGGATTGGTTTTTAGATTATGCTTCCTATGTAATTCTAGAACGTGCAGTTCCAGCGATTGAAGACGGTTTTAAACCTGTACAACGTAGGATTATGCATTCCATGAAAGAGCTAGACGACGGACGTTACAATAAAGTAGCAAATATCGTTGGTCACACCATGCAGTATCATCCACACGGGGACGCGAGTATTGGAGATGCAATGGTGCAAATTGGTCAAAAAGACTTGCTTATTGACATGCAAGGAAACTGGGGAAATATCTTAACAGGTGATTCTGCTGCAGCTTCTCGTTATATAGAAGCACGTATTTCTAAATTTGGTCATGATGTTTTATATTCGCCAAAAATTACCGAATGGGGTGTTTCCTATGACGGTCGTCGCGCAGAACCCATAAATCTTCCAGTTAAATTCCCTTTGTTATTAGCTCAAGGAGCAGAAGGAATTGCTGTAGGTTTATCAACTAAAGTTTTACCACACAATTTTAATGAACTTATTGATAGTTCTATTAAAATATTAAAAGGAAAACCTTTCACATTATATCCCGATTTTCCAACGGCAGGTATTGCAGATGTATCTAATTATAATGATGGATTAAGAGGTGGTCGTGTGCGAGTGCGTGCTAAAATTTCCCAATTAGATAAATCTACTTTAGTTATTACCCAAATTCCGTTCTCAACAAACACATCTACTTTAATTGATAGTATTTTGAAAGCCAATGAGAAAGGGAAAATTAAAGTTAAAAAAATTGAAGACAATACAGCTGCAGAAGTTGAGATTTTAATTCATCTTCCTTCAGGAGTGTCTCCAGATAAAACAATAGATGCTTTATATGCTTTTACTGCTTGTGAAACCTCTATTGCACCATTAGGCTGTGTAATTCAAAACAACAAACCTTTGTTTATTGGTGTTTCTGATATGTTGAAAATTTCAACAAACAGAACAGTTGATTTATTGAAGAGAGAATTAGAAATTCAATTAGATGAATTAGAAAATAAATGGCACTTCTCCACTTTAGAAAAAATATTTATTCGAGAAGAAATGTATATTGATTTTAAACTCTATGCAGATAGAGAGTCTTTGTATCAATATCTTTATAAAAAATTTGAACCTTTTAAATCATTATTAGTTCGAGATATTCACGATGATGACTTACAAAAGCTAACTCAAATTCCAATGATTCGTATTACGCGTTTCGATTCTGACAAGGCAGATGAAGCTATTGCAAAATTAGAATCTGAAATGGAGCGTATTAAATATGATTTGGCTCATATTATAGATTTCACAATTGCATTTTTTACTACATTGAAAGAGAAATATGGAAAAGGAAGAGAACGCCAAACAGAATTAAGAAATTTTGATACTATAGAAGCTACAAAAGTAGCCTTAAGAAACACAAAACTCTATGTGAATAGAGCGGAAGGATTTTTAGGAACTGGACTTAAAAAAGATGAATATGTAGCAGATTGTTCCGATATTGATGATGTAATTGTTTTCCTTCGTGATGGAAGAATGGTGGTAACCAAAGTAGATGATAAAAAGTTTATAGGTAAAGATATTATTCATATTGCTATTTTCGACAAAAACGATAAACGTACTATTTATAATGTAATTTATCGCGATGGAAAATCGGGAGCATCTTTTGTGAAACGTTTTAATGTATCTGCAATAACAAGGGACAAAGAGTACCACATTTCACAAGAAAAACCAGGATCGCAAGTGCTCTATTTTTCAGCGAATCCAAATGGAGAAGCAGAAGTTGTTACGATTTTATTGAGACAAGTAGGAAGTGTGAAAAAATTGAAATGGGATTTAGATTTTTCCGATATTTTAATCAAAGGAAGAAGTTCAAAAGGAAACACTGTTGCTAAATATCCTATTAAAAAAATTGAACTGAAAGAGAAAGGAATTTCAACACTTCGACCACGTAAAATTTGGTTTGATGACACTGTTCAACGATTAAATACAGATGCTCGTGGGGAACTTTTAGGTGAATTTAAACCTAATGATAGATTATTAATTATTAATCAATCAGGAAAATTAAAAACTATAATTCCAGAATTAACAACGCATTTTGATGAAGATATGATTATATTAGAGAAATGGAAACCTTCAAAACCAATTTCTGCAATATATTATGATGGAGAAAAAGAACGTTATTATGTGAAAAGATTCCTTGTTGAAAATGAAAGTAAAGAAGAAACGTTTATTACAGAACATGAAAAATCGCAACTAGAAATTGTTTCAACAGATTGGAGACCAATGGTAGAAGTAGTGTTCTCAAAAGTAAAAGGAGTTCAAAAGGAAACAATAGAAGTGAATTTGGAAGAATTTATTGCTGTAAAAGGGATAAAAGCTTTAGGTAATCAATTAACTACAGACAAAGTAAAGCAAGTTAATTTATTAGAACCTTTACCATTTGAAGAGCCTGTTGAACCAGAACCAGAAAAAATGGAAGTGAAAGGTGAAAATAACATTTCTGAAGCAATCAACACAGAACTAGATGAAGATGGACAAATTACATTGAGTTTAGAGTAGCTTTAATATAGTAAGAAAAAAATAGAGTAATAGAATGCGTTTCTTTTTTGAAGCGCATTTTTTGTATTTAATAAAGAAAATATTTTGTGACATTAGTATTACTAGTTATTTTTGCAAAAAAAAAGAGTTGAGAGTTTTCTTTTCAATATTTCTTTCCTTTATAATTTTACTAACAACATTTAGTAATGCTATTGTTTTTTTTGTTTTTAAAACCAATCAGGAACAAATAGCCAAAACAATGTGTGAATTAAAAGAGGTTAAAAATAATACCTGTAATGGTCATTGTGTACTAAAAAAAGAATTGAAAAAACTTGAAGATACAGAAAGAAAGATTGAAAATTCTATAAAAGAAAAAGCCGAACTTGTTTTTGTATTATTTCAATTGAATATTAATACTCTTTCTACATTTTTAAATATAAGAAAGAAAGAAAATTTTTTTCACAATGGGAAAACAAAAACTGTTGTGCTTCCTTTTTTTCATCCACCCACACTATAATCTTCTTTTTTAGTTTGTATTCAATATAAAACATAGTAATTATGGTATTTCAAAGTTATTTGAATGATATTTTTATAGGTTACTTATAAAAGTATAGGATAAATTTAAATAATCTCAGTTTATGTATTAGATTTTGTTGCAAGAGAAATGACAGCAAATATAAAGTAATCATTTTTCGTGATAGAATCCGAATTATGATTTTGGAGATTATCCTACCAGATAAATATTCACAAATTTTACCGTCAAAAAACTATAGTTAGAATTCAAATTATTCATTCGTTTGATGAAATGTCATAACGATTACGTCTGTTTATGCTTTAATGATACATATTGGGCTCTAATATAATTTAGGAGGACATGTATATTCTCATAAAAAGACACGAACAGACAACAATAACAATAGACTTTTATTAAAAAAAAATCCCAAAATGAGGATGCAAATTGGCATTGGTCAATACTATTACAATAATTACCTTAAAATGAGAAAAATAATATTCTTCCTATTAGTACTAGGAAATAGCTGTTTTGCACAAGAAAATACTGTTAATGACACTACAAAAATAGCACAACTACAAGAGATTATCGTAACTGCAAATAGAGGAGCAACACTAAAATCTGAAATACCCGTAGCAGTTAGTAAATTGTCAGAAAAAACAATAGAAGAAACCAAACCCACCAGTTTATTTGAAGTAGTGAACAAAGCACCTGGAGTTTTAATGGTTAATTTAGGAAACGAACAACATGCAATGGCTATTCGTCAACCAATTTCCTATACAGGATATTTTTTATATCTCGAAGATGGCTTGCCAATTCGCCCTTTGGGAGTTTTCAATCACAATGCTTTATTAGAGATTAATCAATTTTCTTTAAATTCGATAGAAGTGGTTAAAGGACCAGTTTCTTCAATATATGGTCCAGAAGCAGTAGGGGGAACGGTCAATTTTATAACAAAAAAACCTACTTATGATACAACTTTTAAAATAGGTCTTCAAGCCGATCAATTTGGCTATAAAAGAATGCAGGTTGGAGCAGGTTCAACAATTGGAAAAGTTGGATTTTATGTTTCTGGATTAACGAGTGAGCAAAATAATTCTTGGTTGGCATCCTCAGACTATAGAAAAGACAATATAAATGTGCGTTTAGATTATGCCATTTCAACCAATACAAAATTAATTACTACACTAATGAAAGGGGTTTATGACTCACAAACAAGTGGACGTGTCAACGAGGAAGCATTTAATTCTAGAGAATATTCTAGCACAACCAATTTTACTTATAGAAAGTCAGATGTTTTAAGAACAAGAATGACATTAGATCAGAAATGGAACTCAAACTCAAGCACATTTGTTACGCTTTTTCACAGAGATAATAAATTAGGACAAAATCCATCCTATGGTATTCGTTGGAATCCTACTCCAAGTCCATCAAATGATCCTAATAGAGCAAGAGGAGAGATTAACAGTAATAATTTTAAAAGTTATGGAATTATTGCACAGCATACTCAAAAATTAAATTTTTTGAAATCGAATGTTGTAGCTGGGTTATTATATGATTATTCACCAAACAATTATAATGCCTATCAAATAGATTTAATTGCCAATTTAAACCCAGACGGATTGTCGGTAAATAATTATCAAATCCTAACAGAAAGACCAGACATTCCATTGGCAAATTATGAAGCAAAAATAAAAAATAGTGCTGCCTACATACAATTCAGCCTTAACCCGATCGAAAAAATGAAAGTGACGATTGGCACTCGATTTGATCAAATGAATTTGAGTTATAAAAATAATATAGATGTTTCCAAAGGTGAAAAAATGTATAGTCAATTTACAAGCAAGATAGGAATAAACTATAATCCGTTTAGAAATATTGGATTCTATGCTAATTATGCACAAGGATTTTCTCCACCTGGTTTAACGTCTATTTTTAGAAAAAAAACTGGAACAGGAACAGCTTCAACACCAGCAGAATTTTATTATAATTTAGAACCAGCATTATTTAATAATTATGAAATAGGGGGATTTTTTAGTCTTTTAGATAATAGATTATTCATTGATTATTCATTCTATTATCTGCAAGGTAAAAATGAACTATTAAGTATTAGGCAACCAGATAATTCAAATGATTTTCAATCGGCTGGAGAAACACAACATAAAGGCATTGAATTTGGAATTAATTATAAACCATCAAAACAATGGAATTTTAGATTTGGAGGAACAATTGCTCAGCATAGATTTATTGATTTTAGAATTAGTGATAAACCAACAGATCCTATTCAAAAATTAGATGGATTTGATATGCCTTCTGCTCCAAAATGGATAACAAATTCTGAGGTTTCTTATTACCCGAAATGGTTGCCTAATTTTAGAACGGCAATTGAGTGGCAATTCATTTCGAGTTATTATCAAAATCAAATTAATACGGTGGACTATGAAGGATATAATCTTTTTAACGCAAGAATAGGATATACATATAAAGGAGTGGAGTTTTTTACAAATGTGATGAATGTGTCAAATAGTTTGTTTGCTTACAATGTTTCCAGAGGAAACAACACAACCGATACGTCTAGTTATACGCCCGCAGCTCCAAGAACATTTATGTTTGGAATTGAGTATAATATTAATTTTTCTAAATAATCTATTTGTAGTTCAAAAAAGTAGCATAATTAAATAGATTTAAGACTGAAAGATATGACACAAAGCACACAAAGCAGCAACAAGAGAAAGAAAGACTCTAAAGGAGTTAGGAAAATGAAACAAAACATGTATAAGTGGCATCGTATTCTTGGTATCATTACACTTATACCCATTATTTTTTGGACATTGTCGGGAATAATGCATCCTTTTATGGCTCATTTTTTTAAGCCAACTATAGCAAAAGAGCGTATTGAAAAAAAGGGAATAGATACATCGCAGATAAAATACTCCTTACAAGAAGTACTTGAAAAGGATAATATAAGTTCATTTAAAAATTTTAGAATTATTGACTTTGAAGGGATTACTTATTATCAGGTTAAAACGGTAGATAATAAATTGAATTATTATGATGCATCTTCAGCAAATTTATTAACAGAGGGTGATAAAAAATATGCAGTATATCTATCTCGGTATTTTCTTCAAGATCAAAAAAGTAAAATTAAAGATGTTACAGTTGTTACCCATTTTACGACACAATATAAATTTATTAATCGCTATTTGCCTGTCTATAAAGTTACTTTTGATAGAAGCGATGCAATGCAGGTCTATGTAGAAACAAGTTCGAGTAAGTTAGCGACATACAATCCAAGGTCAAGACAAGTTTTTTTATGGATATTTGATACGTTTCATAATTGGGCTTTTCTAAGCGCTATATCAAATAATTATTTGCGTATTATCTTAATGACTTTGTTTTTGTCTATTATAGTTCTCTCAACAGCAAGTGGATTGATTATTTATGGTTTTATGTGGAAAAATTTCAAAAAGAGTAAGCCTACAGAGGAAATAGATTTTCTAAAAAGACACCATAGAAAAATAGGGTTTTTAGTTTCTTTAGTAGCATTAACTTTTAGTTTTAGTGGAGCTTTTCATGCAATAAAAAAATGGAATGCTATTCCAATAGAAGAAATGGTTTATGAGCCAATCATAAACGTAAAGGACATAAAGGTTAATTGTATCACTTTCTTAGATAAGAATAGTATAAATGTTTCAGTGGTTAAATTTTATAATTCGGTATATTATCAATGTGATTATTTGAAAGGAAAAGATGTGGATAAAAAATTCATTAACGCTTTTTATGGTCATATTGATGATAATGTAGCATTAAACTACTCTTTATTTTTAGTTAATTTTTTTAATGAGAAATTAAAAATAAATGACCCAACAGCAACTTTTAAAACAAAGTCAACGTTAGAAAATTTTGATAGAAAGGAATATGGTTTTGTGAATAAAAGATTACCAGTAGTAAAAATGGAGTATAACTCTAAAGAAAATAGGAATTATTATTTAGACCTCTCTACGTCTCGTTTGGCAGCATTGGTGCGTAATGAAGATAGAGTAGAAGGATATTCGTTTGCCATTTTGCATAAGTTTTCATTATTGGAAAGGGCAGGCAAGAATATTCGAGATCTATTTACGGTTATTTCGGCATTAGGAGTTTTTGTTGTTAGTATAGCAGGTTTAATGCTGTTTTTTAAAAAATAAAGAATAGGACTTAATAATTATCTCAGTTGTTATTTTATTTCAATAATTCAGGATTATTAGTCATCATCAAAAGAGGTTTTTCATTTGAAAGACCTTTTTTTGATGGTATTTACATTAAACTAATAATAATTTAAGATAGTAACTTTTTGTTAAAATTCTAGTAGTATAAAGGTAATATGCTCTTTACTTTTTCATTACACAAGTAGTGTAGTTTTGGGCTATCAAAAAAACAACCAATTTACATACTATGAAGACAAATTTTAAGACTTTATTATTATTTAGCATGTCTGCAATGATTATTTCATGTAATCAAGATGATGACTCAAATACTACAATAGAAGAAAATGTTGCTTTAAAAAATCATTCACAAACACCTGCTTATTTATCTAAAAAATCAGGTTTTGAAAATTTAGAAATCTATTCCATATTAAGTTCAGCAGATCAATTACCAGAATCACCAAGTTTTGTATATGGTTCAATGGCAGACGGAATGGGTTTAATGAAAAATGAAAATGGTACTTTCTCTTTAATAAATAATATTGAAGCAGATTATTCCATTGCAAGAATCACTTTCGATAAAACATTCAAACCAGTAAAAGGAGAATATATTTTAAACGCTGCTGCAACAGCTTCGACTGCACAATGTTCAGGAACATTAATTACTCCACAAGAGCATGGTTTTGGTCCGTTGTACTTATCTGGAGGAGAGTGGGGAGGAGCTTCAAAAGGGGTTTTTGCTACAGATCCTTTTAAAAGTGCAGAAAATGCAGAATTAGCAACTATGTTGCCAGCTCTAGGGCAATGGTCAACTGAGAATGCTATAGTTTTAGGAAAAGATGCTTATCCTTCTAAGACAGTTGCCTTAATTGGTGATGACACAAGCGATAATACTACACCTTCAGGTCAATTAGCAATGTATGTGGCTAATAGAGGTGATTTGGCTGGAGGAAATCTTTACGGATTAAAAGTAACACAAGCTGGGATTAATTATGAAATGGACATGCAAGAAGGGGTTTCCTATCCAGCACAATTTGTAGAATATTCAGAAAAAACACTAGATGCTTTAGAGCAAGAATCAAGAAATAAAGGTATTATGGGGTTCTCTAGAGTAGAAGATATAGATTACAGAAAAGGTTCTGCTACAAAAAATAGAGAAATTTATTTTGCAGTTACAGGAAGAAAGAAAACCGCTTTAACAGGTAAAGGCTCATTTTACGGAAGAATATATAAAGTAGTCCTAGATGCTAACGATCCAACATTAGCAACAATAACATGCGTACTAGATGGGGATAAGCTATCAGGAGTTGCAAGACAGTTCCATAGTCCAGATAATATTGTTGTAACAAAAGATTATGCCTATATAATGGAAGATCCAAATGGGTACCCTGACACAGCAGATAAATCACATTTTGCATACTTGTATCAATACAATTTGAATACAGGTGCCTTAAAAGTAGTTTTAGAATGCGATCAAAATGCAGCACAAGCAGCAGGTATTGGGTTAGCTTCAGATTTGTGGGAATTAACAGGAATGATAGACGTATCAGATGTTATTGGAGTTGAAGGAAGTTTTTTAATAATCACTCAAAATCACGGTTGGGAAAATAATGCTTTTACAGATCCTAAAGCAAATGGAACACCAGCAAGTAATGAAGGAAGCCAATTGTACCTTATTAAAGGTTTAGAAAGATAATATGATTAAAGTGTTGAAATTCAGTAATTCAAAGGCTATATTTTTATATAGCCTTTTGGCTTTTTTTGCATTTAGTTGCAAAAAAGAATCCTCATATAAAGCACTTTCACCTTTAGAAACGCTTGAAAAAAGCTTTAAGGAAGATATAAATAAAGCTGCACTTGCTCTAGAAGCGTTAAATGAAGCATCTGCTCTCGAAGAGAAAAAAGAAAAATACTTAGAAGCAAGAATGTATTTTAAATCTATAGAACCGATTCTAGCTTTTGTAGATTCCGAAAATTTTGGTTATTTAAACCAACCTAATATTTTAAAAATAGAAGAGGAAGATTTTACAGATATAAAGATTAAAGAGCCCACAGGTTTTCAGGTGATTGAAGAACTGCTTTTTGATGAGGTTGTTGACACTTTAGCCTTAAAGCAAAATGTAACAACCACTGCAATACGTTTAAAATTTTTACATAAGAACCAAACCTTACAATATTTAAAGAAACACCATATTTTATGGATTTTAAGGGATGCTATTAATAGAGTGGCTTTAACGGGAATTACAGGTTTTGATTCACCTGTTTTGGAAAATTCATTAGAAGAAAGTAAAACAGTATATATCTCATTACAAAAAATACTCTCCATATACGAAAATGAGTTTAAAAATAAAGTGCTATTTACAAGTTGGATGCAGCAAATAGAAAATAGTATCGCATTTTTGGGTTCAGCCAATTTTGAAAATTTTGACAGGTTCATTTTCATAAAAGACTATACCCATAAAACACTAAGTTTATGGCAACAAACAGTAACCGATTGGTCAGTAGTATTTCCTTTTAAGCAAGCCATAAATTATGAAGCAAGCACTTTATTCTCAAATCAAACGTTTAATATTAATTATTTTACAGATCAAAAAGGAAATCCTGTAGAAGAAGATAAAGTAGCTTTAGGAAAATTATTGTTTGAAGATACTTCACTGTCAAAAGAAAAAACAATTAGCTGTGCTACTTGTCATAAAAAAGAATTGTATTTTACAGACGGAGTAGCAAAATCTCCTGGTACAACTCGAAATTCTCCTACATTGTTTTATGCTGCATTACAAAAAGGATTTTTTCATGATAGGCGAGCTGGTAGCTTAGAAGGACAAATAATAGATGTGGTAAACAATCCTAACGAATTTCATTTGTCATTAAATGATTTAGAAAAACGAGTTATAGAGAAGAAAGAATATCAAGAAGCTTTCAAGAAAGTATATGCAAAAGATATTGATAATCATGTAATAAGAAATGCAATTGCTTCCTATATTATGTCTTTAACACCTTTCAATTCCAAATTCGATTTGAACATGCAAGAGAAAGAAAAAACACTAACTGAAAAAGAGATTAATGGGTTCAATCTTTTCATGGGAAAAGCAAAGTGTGCTACTTGTCATTTTGCACCTTTGTTCAATGGATTAGTACCAACTGCTTTTAAAGAGTCTGAAATAGAATTAATTGGAGTGCCAAAAACGAAAGACACTATAAATGCCGAGGTAGATAATGATTTAGGACGCTATGGAGTATATCAGACAGAACAGCGTAAATTTTTCTTTAAAACACCAACCGTTCGTAATATAGAAAAAACAGCACCCTATATGCATAATGGTGTTTACACTACTTTAGAGGAAATTATAGATTTTTATAATAAAGGAGGAGCTTCTGGATTAGGAATTAGTTTAGAATATCAAACATTGCCTCCAGACAAGCTAAATCTATCAACCAAAGAAAAAGAAGATTTAGTCCTTTTTTTAAAGACACTTACAGACAAGTATTAAAAAAAATAACCGATCATTTCTATTTATGGTCGGTTATTTTTATAATATAAACAAGGTCTAGTTGTTTTTTTACGTTTTTCTTTGGGTAATTTACTCGTTACAATTAATATGAAAATTAGGTTGTCTATACCGAGGAGTATAATCTTTAAAAAAAAGAATACACGCACCTTTATTCATTAAAACTACCAAAGTTATAATGAGTTAACTAGTAATATGTTTTTAAGAATATGGCTTTTAAATAAAAGTTGTTATTTTTTTGTGACAAAACCACGTTGTTTTTTTGATTCACCAACATAAGAATATTCAAAAGTATAACCTTCGTCGTTAGTTGTTAGTATTTTAATATGTACCGATTTTTTTTCTGCCATGTTCTTCGGACGAATGTTTTTGCCAATATATTCACAATCATTAATCCAACGAATGGCAAGCGTGTCTGTTTGACCTCTAAAAGTTTCAATTTGTAAGGAATCGTTTCTTTCAAAAAAAGAGGTTTCGTTTTTCCCGTCTATTTCTTGAGTAAATTCAAAAGAACCTGTTTTAAAATCCTTGCAATTGCGTTCCTGATTATAGCATGAGGCTAAAACAAAAGGAAGAAGGAGTACTAATTTTTTACTCATATTTTTTTTTTTTTAAGGAGCTATTTCCAGCTATTCGCTCTATCTGTTTTTGCGAAGAACAAAACAATTTGAATGAGACGCTATTGTTTCTCGCAAAAACAGGATGCCGCTTCTATCTGGGCTATTATAATTTTTTCAATTCATCATCAGTAAAATGCTTCACACTTTTTTCTTTGGAAAATTTATCAGCATTATAAGCATTCGATTTGTTTTTAGGAATAGACAAACTATTCCAGTTACTTTGCTTTAGCATTTTGGCATAAAACACTATTTGTCCAATATGATAAGGATAGTGGGCTAGTTGTCTATTAATAGCATCTAAAGCCGTTTGTCCTTCATTTCTAATATAAATAATTTTTGATAAATCGTCTGCTTGTAGTGCATTTATAGCTTTAAAAAAACAATCCCACCCTTCATTCCAAAGGTGCAATAATTCTGTTTTAGAATGGTTTGTGTTTTCAAATTCAGCATCACGTTCTCTCCACTCTTTTTCTCCGTCTGTAGTAAGAAAATCAGTCCAACGAGAAAGCATATTGCCATGCATGTGCTTAATTATAGTCGCAATAGAATTTGTATCGTCATTTACAGTAGTAAATAATTGAATCTCTTCTAACTGTTCTATCGCTTTTTCGGCAATAGTTTTGTAATAAAGCATTTGCTTTTTTACACTGGCTAAGTAAATGTTATTTATTTCCATCGAATAAGCTTTTCATAATTGTATTTAAACCTTTAAAACCAAGAAAAATAGCAAAACCGCAAATGAGGATTCCTAAAATTAAAATATATAAAAATAAAGGACTCTCTTCATTTTTAAAGGAACTATTAATCACAATTGGACCAATAAATAATAAAGGTAAACATCCAGATAAGTATTTAATGCCTTTGGCTAAGATTTTCCGATTAGTTGCCATTTTTTAATTGTTTTTTGGTGGAGGTGGTGGAGGCAGTGGTTCAAAAATCCTATTTCCAACACCTAGATAAATACTTGATTTTTTTATTTTTATTTCTTCAGTTTCTTTTTTGTTTAGTTCACAAATCTGTTTGCTAAATTGTTGAAGAGCCATTTCTTCATAATACAATTGGTATCCTTTTTTGACGTTTAAAAACACGTTTTCAATAGTTTTTTTTTGACTGGGCTTGTCCCAATAAAACATGAAATTTACGTTGTCGCTTAAATCTTCATTTTTTAAACAATCATAAATATTTAATGACAATGAGTCTAAAGTGATTGGTCTATCTTCAAAGAGCAATTGATTGTCCTTGTTTAATAAAATACGATAATAAAAAAGATTATTAATACAAATTGCACAATTTTTGCATTTATTATGTAGTTTCACATTTATTGCTTCATTGTTTTCTAGTTGCAATAGAAACTCATTAGTTTGGCAGCAAGTTTCTTTTTTTAGCTTTATAGAAATTTCTTCCAATAACTCATTGCGAAACTGATTGTAATTAATTGAAATACTTGGTAGCGAATCATGAATGCCT
The DNA here is from genome assembly GCF_055384985.1 of Flavobacterium sp. KY-23415. NCBI lineage: Bacteria > Pseudomonadati > Bacteroidota > Flavobacteriia > Flavobacteriales > Flavobacteriaceae > Flavobacterium > Flavobacterium sp. KY-23415. The sequence goes on from NZ_AP044001.1 coordinate 3,038,640, forward strand.
AACAGATAATTTTCAGTATTACAATATTTAAATGCTTTGTTAGAAAATAAAAAATAAGAGCAAACTAAAAAAACTGTAATAAAAACAATTACTACAGTCGCGCTATTGTTACTATATTTTATTTTCTTTCTCAATGTTAGAAAGTCATATTGAAACCAATACCGTTTTGATTGGTGATTACCTTCAAGTCAAAGTTAAAACCTAATGAAGGACTATTTCCTTTAACACTTTCATTATAGGTATCAATACTTTTGTTTAAGATTTTTGTACGTCCAGAAAGAACAGGAATAGAAACTGCAATTAGTCCAGCACCCACATAAGTGAAACCCGATGGGTAATCAACATCAGAAACTAGGCCTTTAACCACGTCTCCAACAATAAACCCTGCACCAGCACCAAGAAGTAAGCCTCCAATAGATTCTTTGCGTTTCGATTTTTTATAGAGCTGAAGTGCTTCTGGGTTTGCAGCTAAGGTTTCAGTAATTTTGTGCTTATAAATGTGTTCCCCATCAATATAAAATTTCTTATCTCTTAGTTCAATTTGTTGCGAAAAAACCAAACTTGTAATCGATAAACTTAAAAGTAAAAGTATTGTTTTCATTGTATCTGTTTTTTATTTATAATTGTCAACAGCATTTCGAACACTGCCATATTTTTTTAATAATTCTCCAGCTTGTTTATAATCTACAGGAATTTCTTCCATAATCATTTTGGTACCTCTGTCCACTAATTTATCATTACTCAATTGCATATCTACCATTTTGTTTCCTTTCACTTTCCCTAATTGAATCATGGTTGTTGTAGAAATCATGTTGAGCACTAATTTTTGAGCTGTGCCGGCTTTCATCCTACTACTTCCTGTAACAAATTCAGGTCCAACGACCACTTCAATAGGAAACTGAGCTGTTTTTGCTAACGGGCTACCCGCATTACACGTAATACAACCAGTAATAATGTTGTTTTCGTTGCATTTTTCTAGACCACTAATAACATAGGGTGTTGTTCCAGAAGCTGCAATTCCAATAACCACATCTTTTGAAGTTATATTATGTGCTTCTAAATCTTTCCAAGCTTGTGTAGTATTGTCTTCTGCATTTTCAACGGCTCTACGGATGGCAGTATCTCCACCAGCAATAATTCCTAAAACCAAATCGAAAGGCACACCAAAAGTTGGCGGACATTCAGATGCGTCAACAATTCCTAATCGTCCAGAAGTTCCAGCTCCAATATAAAAAAGTCGTCCTCCTTCTTTCATTTTGGTCACAATTTCTGTAACTAAATGTTCAATTTGTGGTAATGCTTTTTCTACAGCAAGCGGAACGGTTTTGTCTTCATTATTAATGTTTTTTAATAAATCTGTAACCGACATTTGTTCTAAATGGTCATATTTGGATGCTTGTTCTGTTGTTTTAGTAAAACTCATTGTTTGCATGATAATTAGCTAATTTACAAAGATTTTTTTTGATTTGGAGTTTTAGCGTTAGAAATTCTTATTTACATAAAATAAGCCAAAATAATTCCCAATATAATAACCGATAATTTTGCTAAATTGAATTTATGTCCTTCACTACTTTCGAAAATTATGGTAGAGGATATATGAAATAGGATACCAATAACAATTCCAGATATTTGCGTATAATAATCGGCTAAGAAGTGGAGATTATCGGCTAAGAATGTTCCAAGTGGCGTCATGAAAGCAAATATTATCATAAAGAAAAAAATGGCTTTTTTATTTAACCGTGCATTAATAAAAAAAGTAGTCAGAATAATAGCAATAGGGAAGTGATGAATAGCAATTCCGTAGGCAAGATGATTATGATTACTAATAGGCATGCCTTCTAATAACGCATGCAAGCACAAGCTAAAAAAAAGTAACCAAGGAATTTGTTCCATGGTTTGATGTCCGTGCACATGACCGTGTTCTGCACCTTTTGAAAAATATTCCAAAATGATTTGAAATACAATTCCAATCATAATAAAAATTCCTATTGCATTACGATGGTCATGATGATGTCCTTCATGGTGATGTAGTCCTGCTTCATATACTTCGGGTAATAAATGCATGACTGTTAGCGATAATAGAAAAGCACCACTAAAGGCAAGTAGCAGTTTTAAATTTTTCTTACTTTTTGGTGTAAAATATAGCGCAATGAAGTAACCAAGTAAAACTGAAATTAAAGGGAATATATAGATACTGAATGCCATTATTTAAATATCATGATTAATCTTTCCGATTGGTTTTTGAAGAATTTTTGCAATTTATAATTACCAAAAACATCGAGTAAATAAATGCCTGCCTCTTCCATCATTTTTTCAAAATCTGCTAAACGAAGTGCTTGTACTTTCTCTGTGAATTGGAAATCTTCACCATCGGCATTAAATTTAATTTCTTTATAAATATGGTTGTCTTTTACATATCGTTTAATATGAAAATCGATGTTTTCTACGGTTTTAATTTCTTCTGGAACAAGATTATCAATTACATAGTTCACATTCATAAAGTCAATACAAGCAAAACCTGTTTCGTCTAAGCTGTTATGTATGGCTTTTAATGTTTTTAAATTATCTGCATCGTCATCAAAATAGCCAAAACTTGTGAATAAATTAAAAATTGCATCATATTTGTTTTCACAAACTTCTCGCATGTCGTGCACTTTGAATTTTAATGTTGCATTGGCATATTTTGATGCTTCATTTATACTGTTTTCTGATAAATCTGCACCTGTAACTTGATAGCCTAACGAATTTAAATAGATAGAATGTCTTCCTTTACCACACGCTAAGTCTAAAATTTTAGCTTCTTCGGGTAGATTTAAATAATCTGTTAGGTTGTCCATGAATTGTTGTGCTTCTGTATAGTCTCTATCCTTGTATAAAATGTGATAGTAGGGTGTATCAAACCAAGAAGCAAACCATTTATTTGACGTAGTTTCTGTATTTTCTATCATTATTCTTTTTCTCACTAATTAATCTTGCAAATTTAGTGTATTTTTGCACTTTAATTCTAATTTTTGGAAAGATAGATTTCTAATTGGAGTTTTTTTAAGGAATATACAAAGCAAATTTGTAGTTGATATTAAAAGTAAGTGATGGAAAATTATAAAATGGTAGCCAAAACCTTATTTGGTTTTGAAGAACTATTAGCAAAAGAGTTAACTCAATTAGGAGCTCAAAAAGTAGAACAAGGCACACGTGTGGTTAATTTTGTTGGAGATAAAGGGTTTATGTATAAAGCAAACTTAGCATTAAGAACAGCTTTAAAGATATTAAAACCTATAAAAACGTTTAAAGCCTATAATGATAAAAGTTTGTATGATGGCATTCAAAAAATAGACTGGTCTAACTATTTGAACGAGTATAAAACATTTGTTGTGGAAACAACCTTACATTCTGAGCACTTCAATCATAGTCAGTTTGTTGCTTTAAAAACAAAAGATGCCATTGTAGATCAGTTTAGAGACACTACGGGTAAAAGACCAAATATTGATAAAGATTTTCCAGATTTACGCATTCACGTGCATATAGATAGAGATTTAGTAACAGTTTCTTTGGACAGTTCAGGAGAATCATTGCATAGAAGAGGCTATAAAACTGCGACTAATATTGCACCCATTAATGAAGTTTTAGCAGCAGGAATGTTGTTGCTTTCGGGTTGGGATGGTACAAGTCATTTTATAGACCCTATGTGTGGTAGTGGAACGATTTTAGCAGAAGCAGCAATGATTGCATGTAATATTCCAGCAAATATTAACCGAAAGGAATTTGCTTTTGAAAAATGGCAAGATTGGGACAGCGAATTGTTTGACAAGGTGTTAGAATCGTTATTAAAGAAAACAAGAGAGTTTCATTATACAATTACAGGATATGATAAAGCTCCAAGTGCTGTTTCTAAAGCAAAAGATAATATTTATAATGCTAATTTGGATGAATATGTATCTATTCGTCAGGCGAATTTCTTTGAAACAGAAAAAATGACTGATGGGCCATTACATATGGTTTTTAATCCACCTTATGGTGAACGTTTGGATATTGAAATGGAACGTTTTTATAGAGAAATTGGAGATACTATGAAGCAAAAATATCCAAATACAAACGCATGGTTTATTACTGCTAATTTAGATGCATTAAAATTTGTTGGTTTAAGACCAAGTAGAAAAATTAAATTATTTAACGGGAAATTAGAAGCACGATTTGTTAAATATGAAATGTATGCGGGCAGTAAACGAACTAAATTTCAAACAGACAATAACGATTAAAAAAAAAGTACTATGAGTAAAAAAACGAAAGCATTTTTATATAATTTTTTAAGCTTTGTTGCTCTTTATATTCCTGCATTATTTTTAGTAAAATCTATTGCAAATTCAGAAAGTTTTATGGTTTCTATCTCTGCCTTTGTTATTTCGTTGGTTCTTGGGCCTAAGTTTCAATATGTGAAAACTAATGATGGAGAAAAAATATTTATGAAATGGATTTTTGTTAAAGGAATTAAAGAAGTGAAGTAATAAGTGAAAAACACAATTAGAAAGTCTTGACGTTGTTGTTGAGACTTTTTTTATGCTCTATGATTACTCATGGAATGAGATTATTACAAATGGTGATTTTTGGAATAGTATTGTTCTTTTTAGCAGCGAAAAGAAAATTATTTTAAAAGAATAGGATTATAAAGGCAATTTGAAAGAAGCTAAAGTTCCTTTGTTTGGCTTGCTTTTAAGGCTGAGTGTGCCATTGTTTTGTTTTATCATTCTATAGCAAAAGCTAAGTCCGTAACCTTGCCCTTTTTCGTTTAGAGTGCCAAAAGCAGGTGTTGTTTTTTCATTGGCAACTATTTTTTTAATTGTTTCTTTACTCATTCCCGTGCCAAAATCTTGAATTGATATATTTAGAGTATTATTCTTTATGGTATATGTGATAATTATTTTGGAATGATTATGAGAAAATTTGATACTGTTTGTTAAAAAGTTTCGTAAAACAGTTTCAATTAATGTTTCATTGTGATAAACTTTTGTTTTGTCATCATTTTTGTTTTCAATTATGATATTTTTTTTGGAAAGGTTTAATTTGTTTTGCAATATGACATTTTCAACTAGATGATACAAATTGAATTCTTTTTTAGAGTGGAGTTCATTATTTAGGTTTTGACTCCAATGTACTAATCCTTCTATTATAGTAATGCCATTAGTAGCTGCTTCTTTCATTAAAATATTGAATTGCTTTTTTTCTTCTTGATTTTTGGTTTTTTCCAGAAGGTCTGTAAGCATTATTAATTGCGAGAAAGGTGTTTTTATATCATGTCCAATAATTTTAATTAACTCATTTTTAGAATGAATTAGTTGCTCTAATTCCAAATTTTTATAATGTATGATCTCTTTTTTTTCTTCAATTTTCTTTTGAAGGTTAATAAAATAATTATGCACTTTATAACCTGCATAACTTGTTCCTAAAGTAAGAGAAGTATAAAAAAGATATTTTTCTATTGGGTAGCCTTCGTTATTTACAATATAGGAGCTAATAATGAAGATAAAATTGAGAGCAATACAAATGAGCATGTGTATTGGTTTAATGAGGGCACCTGTGGCAAATGTTATTATTAAAAAAATTAATTCTGTTTTTAGAAAATAGCTCTCAAAATGATGATGACTTTCAATTCTATAGGGTAGGGAAACTGTTATGCTTAGTAGTATAGAATAAAATGCTAATACTAGTAATGTGGTGTTTTTAATATAATTGAAATAGCATAGTGCTAATGAAAGTAGAATGAAAACTAAATTTATAATGTCTTTATAAAAGAAAAATGAATTGTGATTTGTTTTGTATTCATTAGCAGTATCAATTATTATTGTGATAATTATAACGGATAGAATAATTTTAAGAAGACTTTTATAAGTCTGGCTTTCATTATCAAAAAGTTCCTTCATGGAGATGTCTCTTTAGTACTTAAAGATATGAAAATATAATAAAATGGTGTTGAAATGTTATATTTTTATTTTTTTGGAAAGATTATTTTTTGTATAAAGGAATAAAATAACTTAATGTATAGTTAAATCCGGCTCCAAATTTACCGTCATAGGTTCTATTAAAACCAGGAATATAAAGGTTGTCAAAAGTTTCTGGTTTCTTTTGTGATAATAAATAATTTAAACGTAGCGAAAAGCCTAAATAAAAATTATTGAAAATTTTAGTTTTTACACCTCCCACGACTTCAATCCAACTAGCATTTAACCCGCTAAATTTTTCGTTGACTAGGACTGTGTTTTCGCCATAGAAATTAGTTGGATCATAAATTTTATATGCGTTTAGGTTTTGACTAAAAGTACTCATGCCGTAACGAAGTCCAATATTAATATTGTTTTCCATATCCAGCCAGTTTTCATAGGAATTATAGTCGAATCCTACTTTAAAATAGGAACCTTTGGTGGTGAAGTTTACTCTATCATCAATAACTGTTTTTTCTTCATTTCCAATTTCTGCTGCGATATAGTGCTTTTTGGTAAGACGATAATCACCAACAATTTCTAGTCCTTGGTAGTTTTTGTCATAAAAAGATTTTGTTAACCGATGCAGGTCGATGCCTACTCGCAAACCATAACGTTCAGGATATAATGGTTTTTTTGTGTTCAAACTATCCTGAGAAAACCCTTGCCATGAAAGCAAGAATAGTACAAGACTAAAAATATATTTTAATATGTGTTTCATCTTCGTTTTCAATTTTTACGTTTTCTACGGTTATGCTTTGAATCCAGTTTGTGGTATTAGTAATATTTGTTGGGTTTGTAATTTCAAATGTGGTTTTGTATCCACAAGCTCTTGAAATATAGGTGTCTTTTTTGGTATAGGTAAAAGTTAATTCTTCTGTTGCTTCACCAGTGCCACCGTTATTTAGTATAAAGTTAAATTTTGTTTCTGAAGCATTGGTTCGCAGTGGGACTAAAATGGTACTGGTGTTAAATAGATAACGATTTATATTATTTCTATCTGTTATAGAAGCATTAGCAATTAAAGTATCGTTACTAATTAACTCTTTAATCATTAAGTTTGTAACCGATTTAAGCTCTGTAGGAAGTGCATTATTATAGAATTTAAGTACAACACGTGGAGTAGTGGGTGTGGTTTCCGCACATAAATCATCTTTTTCGCAGTTCCAAAATGAAACTGCAAAAAGAACCATTAAAGTAATGATGCTGTATTTTTTCATACGATACTGTTTTTAAATCTGTACTTGTTGAAGAAGTTTTTTTGTTATTCTTTCTTCAACAAGTTTCTTTTTTTATCTTTTTTCTAAAAGTACTACATTTTCTACGTGATGTGTTTGTGGAAACATGTCCACAGGACGCACGCGTATTACTTTATACATTTCGTCTAGTAGTGCTAAATCTCTTGCTTGCGTTGCAGAGTTACAGCTTACATATACTACTCTTTTAGGTGCAATTTTTAAAATTTGGGCTACTACATCTTTATGCATTCCATCTCTTGGAGGGTCGGTAATGATTACATCTGGATGACCATGTGTCTTGATGAAATCGTCATTGAAAACATTTTTCATGTCGCCAACAAAGAACTCACAATTGGTAATATTATTGCGTTTTGCATTTTCTTTTGCATCGGCAATGGCTTCTGGAACAGCTTCCACACCAATTACTTTTTTGGCTTGTCTTGAGACAAATTGCGCAATAGTTCCTGTTCCTGTATATAAATCGTAAACTAATTCTTCTCCTGTTAATCCTGCAAACTCACGTGTGATTTTATACAATTCATAAGCTTGTTCCGAATTGGTTTGGTAGAACGATTTGGCATTGATACTAAAATGTAATCCTTCCATTTCTTCTAGAATGTAGTCTCTCCCTTTATATAATTTAATATCTTGGTCATAAATGGTGTCGTTTGGTTTGCCATTAATAACATATAATAAGGACGTAATTTCTGGGAAACGCGTTGCAAGAAAATCTAACATTAATTCTCTTTGTGCTTTGTCTTCTTTGAAAAACTGAATTAAAACCATGATTTCGCCAGTAGAAGCAGTACGAATCATTAGTGTTCGCAATAAACCTTCATGGGCACGAGGATTAAAGAATTCTAATCCGTTTGCAACAGCAAATTCTTTTACTTCATTGCGAATGGCATTGGAAGGGTCTTGTTGCAAATGGCATTTTTCAATGTCTAGAATTTTATCCCACATTCTAGGGATATGAAAACCTAATGCATTCTTATGTTCAAATTCTTTTCCACTTTTGATTTCTTCATCGGTCATCCAACGGGCATTGGAAAAACCAAATTCCATTTTATTGCGGTAGAAAAATTGTTTTTCAGAGCCTAAGATTGGTTCAAAATCGGGCATTTCGATTTTTCCAATTCTTTTTAGGTTGTTATACACTTCTTGGTTTTTATAAAACAATTGCTTGTCGTAGTGCATGTTTTGCCATTTGCAGCCACCGCAGGCTCCAAAATGATCGCACACTACTTCTACACGATCGGTTGAAAATTCATGAATAGTAGTAGCTTTTCCTTCATAGTAGGCCTTTCTTTTCTTCATGGTTTGCACATCTACCACATCTCCGGGTACTACATTTGGAATAAAAATCACCTTACCATCTGGTGCTTTTGCTACCGATACGCCTTTTGCTCCTGCATCAAGGACTTTTACGTTTTCGAATACGATTTTTTCTGTTCTCTTTCTTCCCATAGCGCAAAAATAAAGTATTGATTAGATTTATAGATATAGTTTAAGAAAAAAATATCGTTTTTATATTTTTTTCTTGAAAGTTGTATTGATTTGTGTCTGTTTTTATAGGATGTAATGACTGTGCTTATGATGTATTTCTATTTTCATTACTATGCTATTCAGAATACTCGTTGCAGTGACTCGAATCTTTGTTGCAGTCGATAATATCTTCGTTGCAGTAATAAATATCTTTGTTACAGTTGCAAATATCTTTGTTTCAGTCGATAAAATCTTTGTTGCAGTGGTAAGAATCTTCGTTGCAGTTGATAAAATCTTCGTTGCAGTCAGTAATATCTTCGTTGCAGTTGCAAATATCTTTATTGCAGTTAGTAATATTTTTGTTGCAGTCGATAAAATCTTTGTTGCAGTGACAAAATTTGACACTTTCCTAAAATTGTGATTTAAGCTCTTTTAATTTCTTTTTAATAGGTTTGTTATAATTTAATACCCAATAAAAAAGGTTCTGTTATTGGAACAGAACCTTTTTTTGGGTTTTATAAACAATGTTTATTCGCTTCTTCTGGAGCGTTTTGCTTTTTCAAAGAATTTTGGGCCATCGTTAGAACGTCTATCGTTTCTATCGCCACCTCTGTCATTTCTTCCTTCAAATCTTCTTTCTCCTCCGCTATTTCTACCGCCGCTACGTCTTTCTCCTCCGTTGCTGTTTCTTCTATCTCCACCACCGTTTCTTCCACTGCTGCGTCTTTCTCCTCCACGACCGTTATGGTCTCTTCTTCTGCTGCTGCTTCCGCCTTCGTTTTTAGAAATTTCTACATTAATTCTTCTTCCTTCTAGGTTGAAAGAGTTTAATACTTCCATTACTTTTGGTGCAAGAGCTGCATCGGTATTAAAGAAAGAGAATCCTTCTTTTACATCTACTTTGAAAACATCGTCACGACCTAGGTCTAAAGTGTCTTTTAGGAAGTCTTTTAAAGTCATCCAATCAAAATTATCTCTAGCTCCAATGTTGATAAAGAAACGAACTGCTCCGTCTGTAGGGATAGTTCCTGCTTCTCTTCTTGTTCCTCCGTCTGAAGCTAAGTCTCTCGACTTTTTATAGTAGTTGATGAATCTGTTGAATTCTACAGATACCATTTTCTTAATCAACTCTTCTTTTGGAAGGTCTTTTAATACTTCGTAGATGGCAGGTAAGTAGGTGTCTATTTCGTGATCTACTTCTACGTCTTTAATTTTATTTGCTAGGTGAAATAATTGAATTTCGCAGATTTCAATTCCAGAAGGGATTGGTTTTTCTTCGAATTTCATTTTTATGATGCGTTCAATTGATGAAATTTTACGCAATTCACTTTTGGTAATAATGACTAATGATGTTCCCGATTTTCCAGCACGTCCTGTTCTTCCTGAACGGTGTGTATATGTTTCTACTTCGTCTGGTAGTTGGTAGTTGATTACGTGAGTAATATCGTCAACGTCAATTCCACGAGCTGCAACATCTGTTGCAACAAGCATTTGAATTTGTCTTCCACGGAAAGATTTCATAACGCCATCACGTTGTGCTTGCGATAAATCTCCGTGTAATGCTGCTGCACTATAACCGTCTTCGATTAGTTTTTCTGCAACGGCTTGAGTGTCGCGTTTTGTTCTACAAAAAACTACTGAAAATATGTCTGGATTAGCATCTGCTAAACGTTTAAGTGCAGCATAGCGGTCGCGTGCACTTACTAAGTAGAACTCGTGCGATACGTTTTCGTTACCTGAGTTTTTGTGTCCAACTGTAATTTCAAGAGGTTTTCTCATGAATTCTTTTGCAATTCGTGCTACTTCTTGTGGCATTGTTGCAGAGAATAACCATGTGCTTTTTTCTTTAGGTGTGTCAGATAATATAGCAGTTATGTCTTCATAGAAACCCATGTTTAACATTTCATCTGCTTCATCTAGTACGCAATAGTTAAGGTTTTTAATGTTAACCATATTACGGTTAATCATGTCTTGCATTCTTCCTGGAGTAGCCACAATAATTTGCGCTCCTCTTCTAATGTGACTAGCTTGTTCTGTAATACTTGCTCCACCATAGATGGCAACAGTATTTAATCCTTTTATGTACTTAGAGTATAGTTTGATTTCATTTGTAATTTGAAGACATAACTCTCTTGTAGGCGATAAAATTAATGCTTGTGTTTCCTTGTTTTCGGCATCAATTTTTTGGATAAGTGGAAACCCAAACGCTGCAGTCTTACCCGTTCCGGTTTGAGCTAACGCTACAATGTCTGTGTCTTTTTCCAATAATAGGGGAATCGCTTTTTCCTGTACTTCCGATGGATTCTCAAATCCAAGGTCTTTAATCGCGAGCAGTAGCGATTCGTTTAGACCTAATTGTTCAAATTTATTCATGTATGTATTTAAAATTGGGTGCAAAAGTACTGTTTATTAATGAGATATGCTAATTTTTTTTAACTTGTTCACTTTCAATGTTTTGATTTGTAAAATAAATGTAAAGAAAGACTGTATTTTTATGTTTGTAAGCCTTATTTTTGCAAAAAATGGAGGATTATGTTTCAGCTTTTGGATTTTATTGGAACTTTTGTGTTTGCGGTTTCGGGTGTTTTGACGGGTTTGAATAAAAAGTTAGATCTGTTTGGTGTTTTTATTATTGCGTTTGTAACTGCTTTAGGTGGTGGAACGCTTCGAGATGTTTTGATTGGGAGAACACCTGTGGGATGGATGATGAATTTGCAGTATGTTTATTTGATTGTTCTAGGGTTTGTTGTTGCAGTTGTTTTTCGAAAAAAGCTTGATAGGTTACGCATTTCAATGTTTCTTTTTGATACTATTGGATTGGGTATTTTTACTTTGATTGGTCTTGAAAAAGGGATTGAAAAAGGTTTGCATCCTGTGGTGTGTGTGGCTTTGGGTACTATTACAGCTACTTTTGGTGGTGTGATTCGAGATATTTTGTGTAATGAGATACCTGTTATTTTTAGAAGAGAAATCTATGCTACCGTTTGTCTTTTGGGAGGGATTTTGTTTTTTGTTTTACAGAATTGTAATGTTACCGACGATTTTTTGTATTTATCAACGTCACTTTTTATGATTGTTTTGAGGCTTTTAGCGGTTAAGTATAAATGGTATTTGCCAACATTAAATTATAAGGTGTAATTTTTTATAAAGGATATAAGTTGTGCTGTGGCTTTACCTCGATGGCTTAAAAGGGCTTTTTCTTTTTGTTCTATTTCAGCAAATGTTTTATCGTGGTTCTCGGGGAGGAAAATAGGGTCGTATCCGAAGCCTTTATCGCCTTTTTTTTCTTCTGTTATGGTTCCGTTAGCAATACCTGTAAATAAATATTGTTCGTTATTTAGGTTTAGTGCAATAACAGTTTTGAAATTTGCCTTTCTGTTTTCTTTGTTTTTGAGAGCAATGAGCAATTTGTTCATGTTGTCATTATCGTTTTTTTGTTCGCCAGCATATCTAGCGGAATATACGCCAGGTGCTCCGTTTAGGGTTTCTACCTCTAATCCTGTGTCGTCTGCAAAACAGTTGTAACCATATTTTTGGCTCACATAGTTTGCTTTTATTATGGCATTTCCTTCTATTGTGGTTGCTGTTTCTGGAATATCGTCGAAACATCCAATATCTTCAAGGCTTAGTATTTCTATTTCTTTGGGAAGCATTTGTTGGATTTCGGCAATCTTGTTTTTGTTGTTTGAGGCAAATACTAGTTTCATGGTTTAATTTGTTTGGTTTTCTCTTTTGTGTTTCCATCTTTTGTGCGTCCATAAGTAGAACTCTGGTGCTTCATAAATTTGTTCTTCAACTTTCTTTATGAAAGCTTCAGAAATGTCGAAATTAGGAACAGTTTTTGCGTTTTCGGTCATTATTTCTAAAGTGGCTTCATAGTAGCCTCTTTTTATTTTTTTGGTTTTTAAAAATACTACGGATAGATCTAGTCTTTTGGCTAGTAATTCCGCTCCAACATGTATGGGGGTTTCAATGCCCATGAATGTTGCCCAATGTGATTTTGTTGATGATTTTGGCGATTGGTCGCTTGCAAAGCCGTAGATGCCTAAAATGCCTTCTCTTTGATTTTGTTCAATCGTTGAAATGGTGTCTTTTGTTGTGATTAAAGTGGCTTTGAATTTGGAACGAATGTGGTGTACAAGTTTGTCAAAGTATTTATTTGAAATCTTTTTGTAGATTCCGTATCCTTTGAATTTGATGTAGTAATTCATTGAGATTACCCATTCGTAGCTTGCATAATGTGCGCAGAGTAATGCAATGCTTTTTTGTTTTTTTTCTAAATCTTTATAGGTATCTAGGTTGGTGAATTTATAGCGTTTTTCTATTTCTTTTCTAGAAATTGTCATTGTTTTAATCATTTCTAAAAACATGTCGCACATGTGTGAATAGGATTTTTTTTCAATGTTCTTTCTTTCTTTGTTGCTTAGGTGTGGTAAAGCTATAGCTAGGTTTTCTTGAACAACTTTTTTACGGTATCCGATAATTCTGTAAACGATGAAGCATACAAAATCGGAAAATAGATAAAGTAATGGAAATGGTAATACTGAAATTAGAAAAATTATGGGGTATAGAAGGATATATACTATTAATTGCATTCTTGCTGTTTTTTTTTACAAATATACTTTTTTAAAATAATAAGGAAATGTATAAAGTATTATTAAATTTACAAAAAAAAAAGTTTGTATGGATTTACTTTTAATTGTAATTATAGCGGTAACTGTTTTGGTGAGTTATAAAGGGTTTAATGATTTTAATTTTTTTAGGAAATATGAGTTTCATATTGGTAGTATTCGAAGTGGTGAGCAAATCAGGATGATTACGTCTGGGTTTCTTCATGCAGATATGATGCATTTGGCTTTTAATATGATTACTTTTTATTTTTTTGCACCTTATGTTTTGAGTTATTTGGGGTCTATTTATTTTTTGTATGTGTATTTTGGGAGTATGATTGCGGGGAGTATGCTTACTTTGTATATGCACAAGAATGATTATTCTTATAGGGCAATTGGAGCATCAGGAGCAGTAACGGGTGTAATATATAGTTCGGTTCTATTGTATCCGGAAATGGATTTGTATTTGTTCTTTATTCCAATACCAATTCCTGGTTATGTTTTTGGTATAGGGTATTTGTTGTATTCTATCTATGGAATGAAGGCCAAGAGGGATAATATTGGTCATACTGCTCATTTTGGAGGTGCTATTGGAGGATATTTAATTACATTGATGAAAGAACCTTCTTTGTTGCAAACGAATACTCGAATGGTTGTTTTGTTGACTATTCCTATTATTATATTGTTTTATATGCATAAAACGAATAAGTTATAATTTGGCATGAGAATTGAATAATACTAACAAATAATTAAATATAAACAGATATGAAAAAAGTAATTTTAGTTTTAACATTTATTTCAACAATAATGCAAGCACAGGAAAGTAAGTTGGTTCCGCAGATTTCAGTTTCGGGAGAAGGGAAGGTAAAGGTGGTGCCAGATCAGGCAGTAATTACAGTAGGGGTAGAGAATAAAGGGAAAGATGCTACTGAGGTGAAAAAGAAAAACGATGAAACAGTCGATTTGGTAATTAAAACAATAAAAAAGTTAGGGATTCCTGCTTCAGATTTTCAAACGCAAAGAGTTTCGTTGTATAAAAATTTTGATTACGAAACGAAAAAAGAGTATTTTGTTGCAAATCAAACAATTAAAATTGAATTGAAAGATTTATCAAAATATGATGCTGTAATGATGGATTTGTTAGGAAGCGGTATTAATCAAATTCAAGGAGTGGAGTTTAAATCTTCTAAAATGGCTCAATATGAAAGTGAGGCTAGAAAGAAAGCAGTATTAGATGCTAAAAAGAAGGCTGAAGATTATGCTTCTGTATTGAACCAGAAGGTTGGTAAGGCAATTGTGATTTCGGATAACACACAAGCAGCTTTTCCGCAACCAATGTATAGAAATGTAATGGTGAAAGAAATGGCAATGGGTGGAGACAATGAAACCTTAGCTGTTGGAGAGATTGAGATAGATGCTAATGTGACTATTAGTTTTGTGTTGGATTAAGTTTTGATCATATTACTATAAAAAAAAACACTTAAGATTTCTTAAGTGTTTTTTTATTTAGTGGGGAGAGCAGGATTCGAACCTGCGAAGGTTTCCCAACGGATTTACAGTCCGTCCTCGTTGGCCGCTTGAGTATCTCCCCAACGCTATCTTTGTTTCAGTAAAGCGATGCAAATATAGGGCGGTTTTTGAAATAAACAAATGTTTTTTTGATTATTTTTTAAAGTATTTTGTAAGTAATTGTGAATGAAAAGTATAAAAAAAACTTCCATCGGAAGTTTTTTAAAAAATATTGTTTTTTAGGTGGATTTTTAGTCTAAAAGCTCTTTGACTTTTGCTTCTAATTCTTCTCCACGAAGGTCTTTTGCAATTATAATTCCTTTTTCATCTAGAATATAGGTGGCAGGAATTGATTTGATATTGTATAATTCTGCAATTGGGTCTTGCCAAAATTTTAAATTAGAAACGTGAGCCCAAGTTAAATTGTCTTTTTTTATAGCTTCTTTCCATTTTGTACCATCACGGTCTAAAGAAACACCAATCATGTTTAAGCCTTTTGAATGGTATTTGTTATACATTGCTACAACATTAGGGTTTTCGGCTCTACAAGGGCCACACCAAGAAGCCCAAAAATCGATTATTGTGATTTTTCCAAGAGACTCTTTTAAAGAAATCATTTTTCCGTCTGGTGATGGTGCAGAAAATTCTGGTGCTTTTTTGCCAATGCTAAGATTGTTCATTGATTTTAAAGTTTTTTCAATGTTTTTAGCATAGGATGTTTCTAAAGACTCTTTTCCAAGCGTATTGTAGAACTCCTCTGTTTCTTCTTTGGTAATTGATTTGTTTGCCATTAGGTTTTCAAGTAATAATACCGAAATAAAGGCTTTTGGATTGTTTTTGATGAAGTTTGTAGATACCGCTTTCATCTCATTTTGGATTACTGTATAGTCTTCCATTATTTTGTTAATAGTCGCAGTGTCTTTTGTTTGCTGAGCTGTTTGCATTTTGCTCATGTTTTCTTGTTGAAAACGTTGCATTTTTTTGTTTACAGCTCCAATTTTGTCGCTAAACTCTTGAAATTTTATATTGTTTTGTGTGCCTCCAACTTTAGATTTGTTTAGACTGTCTTTGTCGAATGTTATTGCAATTTTTCCTTTCTCTAAAATAAAGGGTAGCCCTTGTTTCTCTTTTTCGAGCTTTAAAAATGCAATGTCTAAAGTTTCTATAGAACCTTTAAATTCAAATGTTCCATTTTGAATAATTGTACTGTCTTTTAAGATTGGAGCATTGTTTTTTATTTCTTCAATAAAAATTTTAGAATTATTTAATGAAGTATTAATTGTGCCAGAAACAGTAAATTGTTTTTGTGCATTTGCATAGAAGACACAAAAAAATAAAAGTAGTGTAAAGTGTGTATTTTTCATTTTTTAAAAATATAAAAAAATCTCCGAAGTGGAGATTTTTTTGATAAGTATTGTATTGTTTTTTTGAGATTATTCTCCTAAAAGTTCTTTTACTTTTGCTTTTAATTCTTCGCCTCTTAAATCTCTTGCCACAATGTTTCCTTTTTCATCTAAAATAAATGTAGCAGGTATTGATTTAACGTTATATTGTTCTGCAATTGGATCTTGCCATCCTTTTAAGTTAGAAACATGATTCCAAGTTAGACCATCTTTTGTGATAGCTTCTTTCCATTTTTCACCGTCTTTGTCTAAAGAAACACCAATAATGTTTAATCCTTTTGCGTGATATTCGTTATATAGAGCCACTACAGCAGGGTTTTCCATTCTACATGGTTGGCACCAAGAAGCCCAAAAATCAATGATAGTAACTTTACCCATAGACTCTTTTAAACTAATTGTTTTTCCTTCTGGTGATGGAGTAGAAAAGTCTGGAGCAGTTTTGCCAACTTCTACACTTGTTGCAGCAGTAACAATTTTTAAAATATTTTTTCCGCTTTTGGTTTCGTTATATTTTCCTTTAGATTTATCTAAATGTGTTTTTGCTTCTTGTGGTGTTAGTATTTGATTTAATAAAAGATTTTCGATTAACAATATACTAATAAAAGAATCTGGATTGTCTTTTAAGAAGGCTAAAGGTACTGTTTTACTAATCTTTTCTTGTAGCGCTTCATATTCTTTTTGAATATTTTTTACAGTTACAGAGTCTTGATTTTGTTGTGCTGTTTGCATTTTAATCATATTTTCTGCCTGAAACTTTTGCATTTTTTTGCTTACAGCAAATGATTTTTGATTGAACTCATGAAATTTATCATTGTTAAGAGTTCCTCCAATTGTTGATTTGTTTAAACTGTCTTTGTCAAATGTTACTGTAATTTTTCCTTCTTCTAATACAAAAGGTAGCATTTTTTGATCGCCTTCAATTTTAAAGAAAGCGATGTCTAAGTCTTTAATTTCTCCAGCAGAACCTTTAAATTCGAACTTACCATCTTTAATAACCGCAGTATCTTTAGTTATTGGTTCTCCATCTGAACGTAATTCAATAAAAACTTTCTTTCCGTTTTCTACTACACCAACTATAGTTCCGTTGATATTGTATTGATTTTTTAACGCTTTTTCGCAAGAGATTAAAGCGAAAGTTGCAGCTAGTACTACTAAAAATTTTTTCATTTATTATTTATATCGTTTTGTTTGATGGCAAATGTATTTATTTTTCAAGCGAAAATTAAAAATTTTTGCCTAATTTTTTCATAAAAAAAAGAGAGTCAAGGAATTCCTTGACTCTTTGATTGTTTTATTTTAAAGTTGAAGGACAAACCTCTTGTGTTAAAGGAATCGACGTGTTTTTTATACCAGACATTCCTTTTTCTACATTAATCATATTGTGGTATCCTCTCGATTTCATGATTGAGGACCAAATTACGGAACGATAACCACCAGCACAATGAATATAGAATTGTTCTTCTTTGGGTATTTCTGCTAGATGATCGTTAAGAAAGTCTAGTGGAATGTTTTTTGCTTTGTTTATGCGTACAGAAGTATATTCCGCGGGTCTTCTACAATCTATAACTGGTTTGTTTTCGTAGTGTTTTTCAAACTCTTCTGGTGAGATAGATGTGATAGAATCAATTTCTTTGTTCTCCTTAATCCAAGCTGCCATGCCACCATTTAAATAGCCCAAAGTGTTGTCGAATCCTACTCTAGATAATCGCATTACGGTTTCTTCTTCTTTTCCTTCTGGTGTGATTAGTAGGATGGGTTGTTTTACATCTCTAATTAAAGCACCAACCCATGGTGCAAACTGTCCATGAAGTCCTATGAAAATAGAATTTGGAATATGTGCTTTAACAAAATCGGCTTCATTGCGAACGTCTAATATTACTGCTTCTGTTGTGTTTGCTATTGCTTCAAACTCATTTGGGGTTAAAGGGTTGTTTGCTTTTTCTTTAACAGTGTCTAGGCTTTCGTAACCTTGAATGTTCATTAGCACATTTTGAGGGAAATAGGCAGGAGGAGGTGTTAGACCATTGAGTAATTCTTTTTTAAATTCTTCAATTGTCATGTTGGCTCTTAATGCATAATTTGTCTTTTTTTGATTGCCTAATGTGTCTGTGGTTTCTTTACTCATGTTTTTTCCACAAGCACTTCCTGCACCATGATTTGGATATACGATTAAATCATCACTTAAAGGCATTATTTTGTTTCGAAGCGAATGAAATAAGTATTCTGCTAATTTTTCTTGGGTTAATTCTGCTATTAATTTTTGGGCTAAATCTGGTCTGCCAACATCTCCAATAAACAAAGTATCACCAGTAATTATACCGTGTTGTTTTCCGTTTTCATCAATCAATAAATAGCAAGTACTTTCTAAAGTATGTCCTGGGGTATGAATGGCTTTGATGGTATAGTTGCCAATTTTAAATTCTTGGTTGTCTTCTGCAATAATTGCTTCAAAGTTTGGGTTGGCTGTGGGACCGTATACAATATTAGCGTCTGTCTTATTTGCTAAATCTAAATGTCCAGAAACAAAATCGGCATGAAAGTGAGTTTCAAAAATGTATTTAATTTTAGCATTGTCTTTTGCTGCTCTGTTAATATAGGGTTCAACTTCTCTAAGAGGGTCGAATATAGCTGCTTCACCGTTATTTTCAATATAATAGGCAGCGTGTGCAATGCAACCTGTATAGATTTGTTCTATTTTCATTTGTGCTTTATTTATTAGTTTATATATATGAGCTACATTTATAAGAAGAGTAGCGTTATTACTGAATATCTGAGAACAAAGCTACGAATAAATAATTTTTAAAGAAGTAACAAAGGTTACTTTACAACAATTCTTTAACTAAAATTAGTGTTGCCATTACAAATACGAAGTAGGTAAAACCTTTTTTTAAGTATTTTTCATTTATAAACTTATTTAAATACATTCCAATGAATACACCTAAGATGGATAATGCTGTAAAAGAGAGTAGAAACAACCAGTCTATAGTATGGTTTTGCAAATCTCCAACGAAACCAATAGAGGAATTAATCGCAATAATAAATAATGAAGTGCCAATTGCTTTTTTCATGGGTAATTGAGCAAAAAGGACTAATGAAGGGATTATTAAGAAACCACCACCAGCTCCTATGAGTCCAATAATTATTCCGATGCAGAATGTTTGAATTATTAATACTTTAATGGATGTTTTTTTACCTTTATTTTGTTCTTCTCTTTTTTTAAGCATTGCAAAAGCTGAAAAATACATAATAATTGCAAAGAATAGCATTAAAAATGTTTCTTTGGTTAAAGTGTGATTTTCAAATGAAAAAAAAGTATCGGGCAGTCTTGGGATGATGAAGCGTCGGGTTAAATATACTGCAATAAATGAAGGAATAGCAAATAATATTCCCTTTTTGAAATCGACAAGTTTGTTTCTATAGTTTTGAAAAGCTCCAACCATGGATGTTGCACCAACAATAAATAATGAATATGCTGTGGCAATTATAGGGTTTATGGATAGCATATAGACTAAAATTGGAACAGTAAGCAAAGAGCCACCACCGCCAGTTAGGCCTAATATTATTCCAATGAATACTGCTCCTATATAGGCAATGATTTCCATTAAAACTCTAAGATTTCAATTTTATTTCGATGTAGTTTTATTTTTCCTTGTAATTCTAAACTTTTTAAAAGTCTAGAAACGACAACTCTTGAAGTGTGCATGTCGTAGGCTATTTGTTGGTGTGTGTTGAGAATTTCTGTTTTGCCTATTACTTTAGCCTTGTCTGTTAGATATTTATATAATCTTTCATCTAAATTCATAAAAGCTAAAGTGTCTATTGCTTCTAACATTTCGTTTAAACGAATATTATAGCTTTCAAAGACAAAATTTCTCCATGTTTTAAACTGGGTTAACCATTCTTCCATTTTTTCTATTGGAATCATAAGCATAGCACCGTTGTTTTCTGCAACTGCTCTAATTTTACTTTTTGATTTGCCCATACAACATGTTAAAGTCATTGCGCAAGTGTCGCCTCTTTCTAAAAAATAGAGTAATAATTCGTCTCCATTTTCATCTTCTCTTAGAATTTTTATTGCACCATGTAGTAATAATGGCATCGATTTTATGTAATCTCCAATTTCAATTAAATTATCATCGGCTTTAAATTCTTTATATATAGCTATGTTTTCAATTTCATTGAGTAATTCTTCTTCAAAAATATATCCGTAGGCTTCTTTTAGTATTTCGTTCATTATAGTTGTGGTTGTATAATTTTATAATCAAAGATACTCTATTCTTTATAATTCTTTCTGTTACTTTTGTTACACAAGCAAATATGTTGTTTCGAACGAATATATTTGCTTGTGAATTATATTCTATAGAGAGTTATCAATTTTGTATGCAATACTAATGTTTAGTACATATTGTATTCCAACTTCCGATTGTGCCATGTTGATTATTTTGTCAAAACTGTTGGTGTTTATTCCCTCATAATAATGGGTTGTGTTTTTTCTTGCTAGTTTTTTTATGAAATTTTGATTGCGGTTTCTATAATAGGTTTCAATTTCAGAGTTTTCAAAGGCTTCATATTTTTTATACTGAGTATTTGGAAAGATAGTCGAAAAATCTTCCGTAGCATTTGGCGTACCAATTATTCTTTTTTTAAACGCTTTAATGTAGGTTTCTTTTTTATGTTCTGCAATTTTTATAGCTTCTTCAAGTAGTTTATTGTGTATTGATAGTATATCATTATTGGAGTAATCTACTTTTATTACATCATAGATTTCATATTTTGATGCCAGTGTAATTATATTTTCAATTTCAGAGAGAGTATTACTTGAAATTATTATGTTTTTCTTTATTTCATATCCTTTTTGGAATTGTTCTGCGGTGTCATTTTCAACACTATAATCATATACTTTGGTTTGCGAAATGAAATCAACGTATATAGCATCTTTTTCGATACCATTTTTGAATAAATCTTTAATAAAACCATTTATTCGTTGGTTAATTTTTGAGTTGCATTGTGCTACAGTTTTGGCTTCTTCGTTTGTGCCTAAAATAATTGTGAAAAAGTCAGCTTTGTTATTAAGTAGTATTTTTACATTAATTGTTAGATGACTGTCGTTAATTGTTGTTGTGCTATTTTTTACAGGATTATTGTCATAACTAGTTCTACTATAAACTTGGTTGCCTCCAATTTGTGATTGGACATTGATGATAATGAATACAAAGAAAAGGGATAAATAATTTTTCATTTTTTAGTTTTTTAAAAGTTTAACATGGCAAACGTACTTTATAGGATGAAAATTAGTTTGGTAAGTATACAGTAAATACATTGTAATGAATTTTCAGTACTTTTACAGTGGTTTTACAGTGAAGGAAAAAAGGGTAACCGTATTTTTGAAAGTATTTTTTATATGACAGATTTAGCAGTGTTTTATGAATTGAAAAAAAGTGTTTTAGAACGCTACAAAACACGCTATTCTTATTTTGAGGAAAGTTGGAAGAAATTTAGTTCTCAGGATATTTTAAATTTGATAGATGATATTCAGGAAACTACAAAGAATTCGGTTAGTGAAAAATGGATTTATACGCATTTAAAGTCCGAAAATAATGAGAAATTACCTCGAAAAGACATGTTGGATATTTTGTCTGTGTATGTTGGAAAAACAAATTGGAATGATTTTAAAAATACATTTGTGGTAGTACAAAGTATTGAG
This sequence comes from Flavobacterium sp. KY-23415, assembly GCF_055384985.1. NCBI lineage: Bacteria > Pseudomonadati > Bacteroidota > Flavobacteriia > Flavobacteriales > Flavobacteriaceae > Flavobacterium > Flavobacterium sp. KY-23415. The sequence continues at coordinate 3,060,561 of NZ_AP044001.1, forward strand.
CATAAGAAAGAAAAAGCGTTTTTGCAAACGAATATAAAAATACTAGTGTTTGCTTTCTTTTTAATATTATTGTTTGTGTTTTGGAAATTTGTTTTTTTAAGGAATGAGAGTCGCTCCATTGAGTTACATGAAAAATATAGTAATGATTCTATCTCTTCAAAAAAAGTTAAAGCTTTTACCGTTCAAGATTCCGTTCTAACCGAAATTGAAATTAAAAACTCTAGGATTGCAATTCAAAAAGATGAAAAAATAGTAGTAAAAAGCCCTTTTTATAAGGAAAAAACAATCGATTTACAAAAAACACCAAATGTAGAGAAGGTAGCATTAGAACCAGATGATTATGTGAATATTTTGCAAGGTTTTATTAAAAGTGATATTAAAGATTGGAAGACTAGGAAAGAACAGTTGAATAGAATTTTAGACGAGAATTTGGAAGTTATTGTTATGCTTCAGAATAATTTAGGAGCAGAATATTTTAATAAAGAAGAGTTTTCACAAAAAGTAATTATTCCAACACCTTCCTTAAAAAGTTTGCAGATTGTTGCAGTAGAAAAAAATAAAGAGAACAAAATTATATTTATTCGATTAATAAAAAAATAATGAAAAAAAGAGGCTACATAATTGTATTCATTTTGATGTCTTTATTTGGGTATTCTCAAAGTACTGCTAGGATTTCCGAAAATAAAAATAGCATTGTTTCTAATTTTTCGGAGGCTTCAATTTTGGCATATCAAGATTTGGCTGTAGATAAAATTAACGATTTTTATGGTTATTTAAATTTGTATAAGGAAGAAAATTCGGTTGCGTTACAACAAGAAATAGAGGAGAATATAAGAACTGTTTTTTTAAATGAAGATGTAAGCGTTTTAAATTTTATTGAAAATAAAAATGAAGTTGTTCCTTTGAGTGTTTTGTTAAATGAATGTGAGAAGAGAAGCGCTATTTATGAGGTTTCCAATTTTAAAAAAGAGATGGCTTCTAATGCTAATTTTTTCTTGATAGCTTATGATTTAGAAATTAAAAATGAAAGCATAAAAAAGTATAAATTGATTCAAAAAGTTTATTTTTTTCCGAGTGTTAAAAGTTTCGGATCAGAGAAAAAAAATGTTTGGCAACTTAAATTAGGAGAATTTAATGCAGTACAATAAATATAATTTTCATAAATATACCTTTTGTGTTTTTAATGAAGTAGAAAAAGAAGCTATTGATGGTTTAAAGTTAAGTTATCAAAGTAAATCGGGCAGCAGTTATTATTTTACAAATGAGGGTGTTTTTAGAGTTTCAAATCATTGGGGGAGAGCTGCAAATTGCAGATGGAGATTGCAGACTAATGCAAAAAACACAAATCAGGTTAGTAGAATTGGATATGCTAATTGGTCTGATTTTTATTCAAATAATGAGCAAGGGAAACTTTTTTATATTACAGTAAATAAAGAAAGTGGAGCGGTTGAATTTCAGCATAAAGATAATCCAGAATATACTTCAAATGAAATTCTTAGAAATGCAGTAGCAACTGCAAAAAGGATTCAAACAATTAGAGAGGTTCTTTTAGAAGAAAATTGGTCAAAATATCTTATTTTTGACGATTTAGAAATGCTTCGTAATGAGATTATTGATTTGTTACTTTATACGGATGAAACATTTATAAAAATAAAGCAAAGATTTAACTAAATATGGGAAGGAGAAATGAAAGTAATAGGTTGGCTCATAAAAAGAAAGTTGATGCTAAAAAGAATAGAGAAAATGCTGCAAAAATCAGTTTAAGAGAAAAGCGAAAAGCAATTCTTAATCAATTTAACCAAGATAAAAATGAATCAGGAAAAACTAACCTATCTGCATAACGAAATTCAAAAGATTATTGATGCAATGGCTGTCAAAGAGTTTCGAACAGCCAATAATAAATTAGTCGCTATAAGTGATGAGTTAGACGATTTGTTAGACATGACAGAAGACGATGATATTCTAGTAGAATTAAGTAAATATCAAGTTCTTTTAAATCATTTACAGATCAAATTGAATGCCGCAGAATAGATTATAATTCATAAACAACCAAACCACTTCTAAATTTTGGTTCAATATAAGTGCTTTTTGGAGGCATAATTAAATGGTTATCAGCAAGTGCTTTGATTTCTGAAATATCGGAAGGATATAACATGAAGCCAACTTTAAACCCGCCTTCATCTACTACTTCTTTGATTGTTGTTATTGATTTGTTTCCAGGAATATATTCAATTCTTTCATCGTTACGTAAATCTTCAATTCCTAAAATAGGATTTAAAATTTTATCATATAAGATTTGTGCGTCTAAATTATCTAAAATTGATTTGTTTTCACTTTCAGTATTTTCATGTTTATAATATAAAGCATAAAAATCTCCATCTAAATACATACCAAATTCAAATTTGTTTTGTGGCTTCCACAATTCTTGATCTTTAGATTTAATAATGAAATGAAGAGCAATTTTTTTCAAAAAATCTTCTTTTGAATGATTATTTAAATCACGAATTATTCTATTAAATTCATATATTTTCACATTGCTTTCTGCAATTAAAAAACTCATAAAATAATCCAAATTTGGATTGTTTAATTCTTTATCATCATCATAAAGCTTTTCAGCAGAAGCAGAACGATGATGTCCATCTGCTATATATAAATTAGGGATGTTGTCAAAATGTTCCTGAAGCCAATCAATATCACTTTGTGTGTCTATTTTCCATAAAGTGTGTTTTTCTTTATTGGTTGTAGAAAATTGATTTGTAGGCTGACCTTGCTTCTTTAATAATATCCAAGTGTTTAGTTCTACACTATCTGGATAGGTTATTAAAACAGGCTCCGTATTAAAACGAGTCTGATGCAAGTAATTTTTGAACATTTCAACTCGATACTCTAAAGTGTCTTCATGCTTTTTAATATGATTATTTTTGTAATCAAGAACAGAAGTTCCAGCAATAATTCCAGTGAAATTTTGCTTTTTTGTATTGATTTCGTAAAGGTAGAATACTGGTTTTTCTTCTTGAATGAAGATGTCTTCTGCTTTAAAATCTTTATATTTTAACGCAACTCCTTTAAAACGTTTTTTTAACCCAATGCTTTGCACATTGGCATAGGCAGGACTAATTACATGTAGAAAAGAATAAGGATTGAAATTTAGCCAAGCAGCAAGCTCGGCAGCACTATAATCTTCATAGTTTCTGCAAGAAACTAAACCTATTTTGTCTGGAGCAGGACGAACCGCTCGAAAAGGAACTATTTTTGCCATTATAGATGTTTGTAAAATAGTGATTAGTAATGAGTAATCTCAAATTACTAATCACTATTTGCAAGGAACTATTTACTAAATTGTTTTGCTACTTTTTCTGCTTTTTTACTTTCTGCATAATCATAGAAACCTTCACCCGATTTTGCACCAAGTTTTCCTGCCATTACCATGTTTACTAATAACGGACATGGAGCGTATTTTGGGTTTTTAAATCCGTCATACATTACATTTAAGATAGATAAGCAAACATCTAATCCAATAAAATCGGCTAATTGTAATGGTCCCATTGGGTGTGCCATTCCTAACTTCATTACGGTATCAATTTCTGCAACACCTGCTACTCCGTTATATAATGTTTCAATTGCTTCATTTATCATTGGCATTAAAATTCTGTTTGCAACAAAACCAGGGTAATCGTTAACTTCTGTAGGTGTTTTTCCTAGTTTAACAGATAAGTCCATGATAATTTTTGTTACTTCATTGGATGTTGAATATCCACGAATAATTTCTACTAATTTCATGATTGGCACAGGGTTCATGAAATGCATTCCAATGACTCTTTCAGGATGAACTACTTGTGCTGCTATTTGCGTAATGGAAATTGAAGAAGTGTTTGAAGCTAAAATTACATTATGGTTGCAAACATCACTTAGTTGTTTGAAAATTTTCATTTTTAGGTCAACATTCTCTGTGGCTGCCTCAACTACTAAATCGCACCCCACAACACCATCGTTAATGTCTGTATAGGTTATTATGTTTGCAATAGTCTTGTGTTTGTCATCTTCTGAAATAACACCTTTGGCAACCATACGATCAAGGTTGTTTGCAATAGTAGCCATTCCTTTTTCCAATGATTTTTCAGAAATGTCAATTAGTTTTACAGTGAATCCAGATTGAGCAAAAGTATGAGCAATTCCATTTCCCATAGTTCCAGCTCCAATTACAGCTATTTGTTTCATTTTGTAAGTTTTGGTTTTTTTGTATAAATTAAAAATAGAGTTATACTTAAAGTTAGTATAAATTCTAATGTTCTCTTTTCTTTTAAAGCATTTATTAGTATAATGATTAGAAATATTCCGCTAATTATTTCGGTAATATTTGAAATCTTTTCAAAAAACAGTTTTACTTTTTCTGGTATTTTTTGGGTTAAATAATTAACTACAAAATGTAGTATTGCAAGTAATATGAGAATAGCTATAGTAAAAATGACAAAAATAAATAAGCTTCTTTCATCACTTTTGTTGTCTATTATAACTTGAATTAAAAAATAAATGGAGTATAGCATAATACTTAGATATACTAATGGTTTAATTTTTTTATTTAAAGCAATAATTATGAATTCTTTTCTTGTCATTTATTAGTTCCTGCTATTTGATACGCTCTTTTGTGTTGATTGTCAATGTGTAATAGGATTTGGTAATGTGTTCAATTCAATTGCGAACACAGTGAATCCAGATTGAGCAAAAGTATGAGTAATTCCATTTCTCATAGTTCTCGCTCCAATTACAGTTGTTTGTTTCATTTTATCTAGATTAATTTTTAGTAAAAACAAAAAAGTGCTACTAATTATAGTTATAAAACCAACTAAAAACATGGCGTCAGGAACAATGTTATCGATTGATAAAAATGAAACTATAAGTATATAAATAATTACACTTATGATATTGTGAATAATTTTTCTTTTTGTTTTATCCATCTATTATCTCTCCATAGATTCTATAATCTGATAGGCAACACGCAATGCATCTGTGCCATCTTCTAAAGTTACAATTGGAGTTGTATTATTATTAATAGCATCTGCGAAAGTTTCTAGTTCGTCAAGAATTGCATTGTTTGCGTTTACTTGTGGATTGTTGAAATAAATTTGTTTTTTAACACCTTCTGCATTTTGAAGAATCATATCAAAATCTCCAGGTACTTCTGGAGCATCTTTCATTTTTACAACCTCACAAATTTTATCTAAATAATCAACAGAAATATAAGCGTCTTTTTGAAAGAAACGTGATTTTCTCATGTTTTTCATTGAAATTCGACTAGAAGTAATGTTTGCAACACAACCGTTTTCGAATTCTATTCTTGCATTTGCAATATCTGGAGAATCTGAAATTACAGCAACACCACTTGCGTTAACACTTTTAACTTTCGATTTTACAACGCTTAAAATGGCGTCAATATCATGAATCATTAAGTCTAAAACTACAGGAACATCTGTACCTCTAGGGTTAAATTCTGCCAAACGATGTGTTTCAATAAACATCGGGTTTTGAATTTGATCTTTTACAGCAATAAATGCAGGATTAAATCGTTCAACATGCCCCACTTGTCCTTTTACTTTGTGTTTTTTTGCTAGCGCAATAATTTCTTCGGCTTCTGCAACGGTATTAGAAATTGGCTTTTCTAAGAAAACATGTTTTCCAGCCCTTATTGCTTCTAGAGCACAATCATAATGAGAAAGAGTAGGGGTAACAATATCAACAACATCTACAGCATTAATTAATGCAGCGATGGAATCAAACTTTTTATATCCAAATTCATTAGCAATTTTTATCGCATTTTCTTCAAAAGGATCATAAAATCCAACTAATTCATATTTTGAAGATTGATTTAATAAACGTAAATGTATTTTTCCTAAATGTCCAGCACCTAGAACACCAACTTTTAGCATAATAGAGTATTTTCAACAAAAATAGCAATAAATTGAGAATTTATAATTGATATTTGAGAATTAGTTTTCTATTTTTACCGAAAACTAATCCCTACCACTTTGAAAGATACTCCCAAACATCAAGGACTTAGAAATCAATTAGCTAAACTATTAGAAGAAAAAGGAATAATTGATAAAAATGTGTTGGATGCAATTAAAAAAATCCCACGTCATTTGTTTTTGAATTCTAGTTTTGAAGATTTCGCATATCAAGATAAGGCTTTCCCTATAGCAGCAGGACAAACAATTTCGCAACCTTATACTGTTGCTTTTCAGAGTCAATTGTTAGAAGTGCAAAAGGAACATAAAATATTAGAAATAGGAACAGGCAGTGGTTATCAAACTGCTGTATTATGCTTGTTAGGAGCAAAAGTTTATACTGTGGAAAGGCAGAATGAACTTTTTAAAAAGACCTCTTTATTGTTGCCTAAATTAGGGATTCGACCTAAACATATCTCATTTGGTGATGGGTATAAAGGGTTGCCTCAATATGCTCCATTTGATAGTATCATTGTAACTGCTGGTGCACCATTTATTCCGCAACCGCTTATGGCTCAGTTAAAAATTGGTGGAAAGTTAGTAATTCCATTAGGAGAAGATAGTCAGGTAATGACAATGTTGATTCGTAAAAATGAATCGCAATTTGAAAAGCATGAGTTTGGAGAGTTCCGTTTTGTGCCTTTATTGGAAGATAAAAACTAAATAATATTGTTTAAAAAAACCTAGAAAGATTTTTTAATTCTATCTAGGTCTCTTTTCGTATCTTTTTCTTTTAAAGATTCTCGTTTGTCATAGTTTTTCTTTCCACGTGCAAGCGCAATGTCTAATTTTGCCAATCCTTTTTCATTAGTAAATAGACGTAAAGGAACAATCGTTAGTCCTTTATTGTCACTATCTTTAAACAACTTTTTTAGTTCTTTTTTGTTGAGTAATAGCTTTCTTTCGCTTTTTGCTCTATGGTTATAATGTGTACCATATAGGTATTCCTCTATTGTGGCATTAATAATAAAGAGTTCTTCATTATGAAACTCGCAAAAGCTTTCTGCAATAGAGGCTTTTCCTAAACGTATAGATTTTATCTCGGTACCTGTTAAAACAATTCCAGCAGTATATCTATCAATTAATTCATAATCGAATTTCGCTCTTTTATTTAATATGTTAATCGTTTTTTGCATAGGGATACAAAAGTAGTTAGAAAAATGAGATATTAAAATTTCTTGTTTGTTTTTTATTTCTTGATTTTTTTGGAATTATTATATTTTTATAATTGTATTTAAAAAAGTAAATAGTCTTTATAATTTGGTTTAAAATTTTTATATATTCGTAACAACAAACCATAAAACTATAATAATATGAAAAAAAATCTTTTAAAAATTTGCACTATTGCATTTTTAGGACTTATGATTTCTTGTTCAGAAGAAAATTATGAAAAGGAAAATCCAGTAGATGCTGAAAATTTTAATCAGGAATTGCTATCTACCAAGCAAATAAATGATGAAATTAAAAAGACATTACAACAAACGGGGAAATTTTATTGGAAAGATGCTTCTTTACAAATGTTGTGGAGCGCAACGCAACATGGTTCTAATTTGGTAACAATCGGATATGGTCAAAATCTGAATGATTTAGAAAAAACAGCAGGAAAAGCTTCTGCAGTTGAAACGGAAATTTTAAACATAATTAGAGCGAATGAAACAGATTCACCAGAAAAAGTAGTAATTTATAATGATCCAGTTCTAAATATTATGGATGTTATCATTAAGGATCAAAAAACATTATTTTTATTAAGAAAAAATAAAGGAGTTAGATATATTGAACCAGGAGATTATAAATTTTTCGCATTCGAAGCAGAAAATGGTACTAATAAAAGTTCTAGTTCAGGTTCTTCTGGATGCGGATATGACGCTGCAACTTTGAGTAGTTCAGATTACACAACTATAACTCCAAATGCAAAAGTGCCTTGGAATTTTTACAAACACAATATTCCTGATGCGTGGGCTAAAAGTACTGGATCAGGAATTACTGTTGGTGTAATCGATTCTGGTGTTTCTCCAAATCAGTCATTACTAGGAAGTAATTTTAATAATGGCGATTCTTCGGGAAGAACTGTTCAAAAATATGGAACCTACGTAGATTCGTTTTGGCCTTGGTCTTCTAGTACAGATGGTCCAAATGATCAATGTGGTCATGGAACAAGTATGACGGCTACTGCAACTGCTCCAAGAAATAATAAAGGGTTGCCTGTTGGGGTTGCTTATAATGCTAATTTAATTTCTTATAGAGCAGCTGCTAATGTTGTTCTAGATGGTTATCATGAACAAAAAGGAGTTCAAAATGCTTTTGTTGGATTAGGGAATAATTCTTCTGTTAAAATTATTTCAATGTCAATGGGGCATATTTTTTCAGTAGGGAGAATTGAAGATGGTGTAAGATATGCTTATAATAAAGGAAAATTGATTTTTTGTGCTGGAGGGACATCTACTAGCTTTACGAATTTTGTTGGTGTAATTTTTCCAGCTTGGATGAATGAAACGGTTGCGGTTACTGGTATTAAAGAAGGATCTGGTTATAATAAATGCTCTAACTGTCATTCAGGGGGTAAAATAGAGTTTACTGTTGTTATGGAAAGATCTGCATCTGGAAATACTGCACCAGTTTTAAGTTATTATGAAAACCAAACAGATTATGTTGGTGGTTCTTCTGTGGCTACAGCAACAACTGCTGGAATTGCTGCTTTAGTTTGGTCTAAGAATCCTTCATGGAATAAAGATCAAGTTTTAAACAAGTTAAGGCAATCTTCATCACTTTATCCTAACAGAAATTCAGAATATGGATATGGTAATATAAATGCAGCTTTGGCAGTTCAATAAAATATAATTAGTTATTAATTCGTAAAAAGCAGATTGATTTTTTATCAATCTGTTTTTTTTTAACTTAATTTTTGTGATTTGTTTTGATTTTTTAATTACTTTTATGTTAATTAACCTACTTACTTAACTACTATGACTTTAGATTATCAAACTATTAACAAAGAAGCGATAGCATCTTTGCATTTTCCTAATTCAGAAGTATTGACTGAAAAAGAAGCTGTTTCACAAAGAAAAATTGATTTGGACAGAGCATTAACCCTTGGGAATTTGGAACATTTGAAGATTAAAATTTATTTTGAAGACGATGCTTCAATGAAAATGACTGAAACAACCGTTTGGGGAGTAACCGATAATAGGGTCATTCTTAAACAAGGTGTTGTAATTCCGCTTAACCGTATTCATAAAGTAATTTAAAATACTAAAAACAAAGGGGCTGTCCGAAAAGGACAGCTTTTTTTATGTAGCTATTTTTAAGCTATTTTGTTTTGAAGAAAAAATAATAGCAAAATAACTTTGAGTTACTTTAACAAGGCAAATTTTAGTTTTAAAATAGGCTAGATAAGTGTGAATTTTGGTTTTGAAAACAAATTTTGGCAAGTCTGTCTTGAATGCATTCATTTTTCTAAAGTTGTGTCCAAGGGCCATTAGTAAAAACTCTAATGTTACTTTTTTTAAACCCTTCATTGTGAATCGATTGAATTTATTATTGCTTTTAAGTTGACCAAAAACTGCTTCTACCTCTATTGGACGTTTACTTCGATGTTTTAGTCCTTTTTCACTCATTAGTAGCTTTCTTGCTTTTTCTTTTAATTCATTTAATCGATGATTGACTGATAAAATTCTATTACCTTTTGCTTGATGACATTGACTTCGTAAAGGACATCCTTGGCATCTTTTGGCTTGATAATATGTAATTTGTGATTCATATCCAGTACTGGTTTCACGTTTTCCTACTCCTGTTTTTTGCATAATTTGCCCCATTGGACAAACATAAAAATCGTGTTCTTCGTTGTAGAATAAGTTTTGAACAAGAAAAGGATTGTTTTTTATCTTTCTTTTTTGTTCTTGATGAAAATAGTTGTATTTAACATAAGCATCAGCCTTTTTTTCTTCAAGCATTTGATAATTTTCTTCACTGCCATAACCTGCATCTGCAACGATTTCCTTGCTCTGTTTTTGATAGGCTTTTTCAAAACCTTCAAGATGAGAACTTAAGGTTGTAGTGTCATTTGTTGTTTGATGAATAGAAACATGTGTAATAAATTGGTTTTCAGTAGATATTTGTGGATTGTAAGCAGGTTTTAATTGACCGTTTTTCATATGATCTTCTTTCATTCTCATAAAGGTAGCTTCGGGATCTGTTTTACTATAGGAGTTCCTGTTTCCCATTGTAACCAAGTCTTTTTCATATTTTTCAAGCTTTGGAAGATGTTCCTCTTGAAGTTTTTGCAATTCTCTTGCCTGTTTTTTGGTAGGTTCTTTGAGTTTTTTATTAAGAATCGAAAGCTTTTCTTTTAAACTTTCTGAATCAATCGATTTTGGTAATTCTTCTATATTTAGTTCTTGATTATCAGATTGAATACTGTTTTCAATAGTTGATAGAATATGATTAATTTTAATTTCTAGTTTTTCTTTATATTTCTCAACGGAACCTCTCCATACAAAAGTATATTTATTAGCTTTGGATTCTATTTTTGTACCATCAATATACTGAATGTCTAAGCTAACATATCCCATTTTTACAAGCATTTTTACTACTTCTGCAAAAAGAGTTTGGATATGATTTTTTAAAACTTTACCCCTAAAATCGTTTATCGTTCTAAAATCAGGAGTCGAGTTGCCCGAAATATACATAAAATGAATGTTCTCCTGAAGTGCTTTTGCAATTTTTCTGCAAGAATATACATTAGATAAATAACTGTAAAACAAAACCTTAATCATCATTCTTGGATGGTAAGCTGAAGTACCACCTCCTTTATATTTTTTCAATATTTCACTTATATCTAACTGATTAACAACTTGTTCCACTAAGTGAACTGGATGGTTTTGCGGTATTCTATCGAAAATATTGATAGGAAATAACTCTGGAGAATTGCCTGTTTGATTTTTAAAAACTATCTTAGCCATTGTGTATTTTTGTCTCAACTCTAAGATACTAATTTTAGAGAAAAAATACAAATAAAAAAGGCTGTCCTTACTTTTTGGACAGCCTCTTTGTTTTTAATAAATATTTGTATTTATCAATGTCTTTATAATTAAACCCAATAGTATTTTTCTATAACTATTGGGTTTGTTGGTAAAAAGAGAGATAAAAAGCGATTAGAATATAATTTTACTAGACAGTATAACACCGTTTTGTGATATTACTTTAATGAGTAATAATTGATTGTTTTGTTGAATTGTGGTGATAGTTGTTGATTTTTGGTTTAAATCTTCTTCACGAGCTAGAAGTTTCCCGCTAATATCATAAATTTCAATACTTTTTATATTCTCTGGATAGGAAACAGTAAAACCGTCATTCTGTCTTGTTACTTTTAGCTCTGGATTAACACTTAATGTGTTTTTAGAAAGAGTGTTGTTGCAGGCATAAGTATAATTGACGATTAATTTAGCCGATTTAGTTGAACCTCCTTCAAAAGAATCTGCAACTCTTTTTGCAGATGTGCTTGTTAAGCTTACACCTGTTCCTTTTATTCTAAAGGCTACCGCATTTCCGTTTTGCCAAGTAGGTTTGTTAATTACACTTTGCAATTGAGTTACTAAAGAAGGAGTTTGTTGACTTGTGCCACTTTGATTGGTTGTTGACCATGTATTGGGTGACCAATTTACGAAACTTGAATTGTAATTCCTTGAGCTCACCCCGAACGGAAGTGCTTCTACATATTCTGCAGCATCATCGGTATTTTCAATTGCAATTTGTAACTGGCAACTCGCAGTGTTTGATTCATCTGAGGTAAATTGAATATAGGCACTGTTAATTGTAGCTCCATGAGGAATTTTGATATTACTAAAACGCAATCCAATGGTTTGATATTTTAAGTTATTATAACTATCATAAACCATCTCTAAATCTGAACTATCTGTATATAGTCTGCCATCTTGTGCTTCTTCAACATCATCATCGCCAGTTAAAATAGAAAAACTTTCTGTTTTTGTAAATTGTTCTACGAAAATATAACGTTCTGTAGATGCTGTTCTTCCATTAACATCGGTTGCTACAACATTTATGGTTTGAATACCAGATGGAAAATTATAATTAAAGGAAAAAGGAGCAGAAGAGTCTGTACTAATATATGTGCCATTAATGTATAATTTTGCGTTTTGAATTCCGCCTCCATTTTCTAAAATGTTTACAGCAATATTGATGTTGTTTCCATTATCAAAACATTGACCGTTTGTTATATTGGCTAATTGAATTTGTGGAGCAGCTTCTATAGTGTTTTTAAAAATTTCAACAACTGCACCATTGCTAGGTGTCCAGACATCTAAATTACTAGGAAGCGTAAACGGATTTGAATTAGAAACACTACCGACTGAGTCTGCATTGTCCACTTTTATTGTTCTTGCTTCAATTTTGTTTTGGTCAATGAAAATTAGTTTGAATTGATTGAATGAACCTGAATTCCTTGTCCAAGTTTTATCATCGTTATTGGCACGCAAGGGAGCACCCCAACAACCTTCACCTAAATATACTGTACCGTTAGTGTCATCTCTAATGAAACCTTCATCGTTTCCTGGTTGTGTAGAGGGTTTTAATGGCCAAGTAGATTTTACAGTGTGTGAATCACAATCTACCACCATTCTCACTTGGTTATTATAGAATGTTTCAGCCCAAGCATTATAAACATGAGTTCCTTCAGATTTTGCAGCATTATGTGGACGCATTGGTTTGTGGTATTGAGCTCCTTTCCAGATTACATTGGAATTAGCTTGCAAATCATTATTTAACCATGTATTTTGGTTCCCTGTTACCGAAATTTCAGAATTTAAGGAATACATTCTCACTAAATTTGCACCAAATGTAATAGCATAATAAGAATCTGAATTAGGAGTGTCAAATAAATTATATATCGTAGAAGCTCCTTCATGATTTCCTCTCACAGGAATAATTGGAAACATTCTTCCATCTGATGCAGTTGTTAATTGCCAATCATCAAACCATTCTTGCCATTGACTATCATTATCACTGTCTGTCATGTCTCCACCAAAAAAAACAGCATGTGGTTTTAATTTTGCTACCAATTTGTTTGCTTTTTGCCTAGGAATTCTATTGTTTCTAGAATCTCCACCTGCAATAAAGGACAAACGGCTCAAATCATTTGGTGCTGTTTTAAACCAAAAACGTTGGCTTGTACCTTGGCTATCTTTTATGACAAAATAATAGGCAGTATTAGCGATAAGACCGTTAATTCTTGCGAAATGGTTATTCATTCCTCTGTAAGCAGACGTTCTACTTACCGTTTTACTGTTTGGATAGGAACTCCAATTTGTTCCATGATCTGTTGTTCCGTAATAAACAGTTGGATTGCTTCCAGAAATTTGATTCCAAGCAATAGTAATTGTTGTGCTTGGATCGTCTAAAAGAATGATGCGAAATTTGTCGCTGTTACTAAATACTGATAGGTAAGTGAGTAACAAAATAAAGATTAAATTTTTTTTCATTTTGTTTATTTGTTTGTTTTGCGTCGTAAATTTATCAGTATTTTGTTTTAGTTGTTTGCTGTTTTTTAAGAATTAACAATTTAGGAATATTCATTGTAATTTTTTAACATTGAGGTAGTTGTGAATTAACATTTAGAAAATTGTAAAAATTGTAATATTGTATTTCAAAATGAAACAATATGAAATCTAAAAGTATTTTAATACTTAAAATAGCAGTTTTTACAATTTTTATTGCTAGAGCTTATCAACACATTTTTTGGGATGTACCCTACAGAGCAATCCTTTGGTATGAAAGGGTAATGAGTCCAATATTAAATGTTTTTAATATAAAATGGAGCGATTTTGTTAATGATAGTACAGTAGATTCAAAAATTCAGTATATTATTAAAGGAATAGGTGTTTTATATTTAATTGCTGCATTCTTAGTTTTGAATTTTAATGAAACGTCCAAAAAAGGGCAAAAATTCTTTATAAAGAGTATTGCTTTTTGGCAATTTTTTGTAGTTTTTCTTGTAACTAAAGAATCTTTCTTTCAAATTGGGCAGTATTTTGAGCATGCATTACAGTTAGGTTTGCCATTAATTTTACTATATGTATATTCTAAGTCATATATTAAAGAAAAAGCAATTGTAATTTTGAAACTTTTGATAGGAATAACTTTTTTTTCTCACGGATTGTATGCTTTTGGTTTTTATCCTGTTCCAGGGAATTTTATAGACATGACTATTTCAATTTTTGGAATTTCTGAAGCAGGAGCTCGTACCTTTTTATGGGTTGCAGGAATTATAGATATTTTAATTTTGCCTTTACTATTTGTGGATAGGGTAGTGAAAATAGTTGTTGTGTATTCTGTTTTTTGGGGTTTTTTAACAGCTTTTGCCCGAGTTTATGCAAATTTTTCTATAGATTTTCCTTTACAAGCTTTACATCAATATGGGTTTGAAACGATTGTTCGTTTGTGTCATGGTTTAGGACCTTTGTTGCTTCTAATTTTGCTTAGAGAAAAAGTCAAGTTTTTAAAATAAATTTAAATGAAACATTACATATCTATATCCTTGGTTTTAAAATTGTATTTTTGAAATCTATTTTAAATAAAGAATAAGTTATGAAAACCCATTTGGCACTTTTGAGAGGTATTAATGTTTCGGGACATAATATGATAAAAATGGATGCTTTGAAGAAAGCATTAGAAAATATAGGATTTAAAAATGTTCAAACTTATATTCAAACAGGAAATGTGTTTATTGTTTCCGAAGAAGAAAATGAAGCTGCCATTGGTTTTCAAATAAAGCAAGAAATCTTTAAAACATTTGGTCACGAAGTACCCGTAATTGTATTAAAAAAAACAGATTTAGAAGCATGTTTTACCAATAATTTATTTTTAAAATCGGAAGAATGTGATACTAAAAAATTATATGTTGCCTTTATTTCTAAAGAACTAGCTCCAACAGCAATTAATGATTTGAAAATGAGTCAAGTGAAACCAGATGAAGCACAGATAGATGGTAATAGAATATTCATTAAATATGCGGTAGGAGCGGGGAAAACAAAGTTTGATCAAAAATATATTGAAAAAAAATTGAACGTTACTGCAACTATTAGAAATTGGAATACAGTTACAAAATTACTAGAGATGTATTCTGAATAGGTAGCAACTTACTCATTATTTTATTGATGTTTTATAGTTAATATGGATTGAATGAATTTTTTCATGATATTCCTCTTTTTTAATGCTAATTTAAGTAAAGAAAAATGACTCTAGTAAAATACTAAAAATAGCTTTATAACAAGCTTATTCTTTTTTATTAGGAATAATGCAACGCTAGGTAAAATTGGAAAATATGCTATAAATGCATAAAATATTTAGTTTAAAGAATATTTATTATTAATTTTGAAGACTTGAGGATGATTTCTCTCCTATTTTAAGAAGGAATTGAAGATTTAATAATCTAATAAATTTATCATGTCAGTTTTAGAAAAAATGAGCTCGGCAGAAGCTATTGCACTAGAAGATAAATTCGGTGCGCACAATTACCATCCACTTCCAGTTGTTTTAAGTAAAGGAGACGGTGTCTTTGTTTGGGATGTTGAAGGGAAGAAATATTATGATTTTCTTTCTGCATATTCAGCAGTAAATCAAGGTCATTGTCATCCAAAAATTATTGGAGCTATGATGGAACAAGCAAAAACTTTAACATTAACATCTAGAGCATTTTATAATGACAAATTAGGTCCTTATGAAAAATATATAACTGAGTTTTTCGGTTTTGACAAAGTGCTTCCAATGAATACTGGTGCAGAAGCGGTAGAAACAGCTTTGAAAATTTGCAGAAAATGGGCCTATGAAAAGAAAGGAATAAATGAAAATGAAGCGCAAATAATTGTTTGTGAAAATAATTTTCACGGAAGAACTACCACAATTATTTCTTTTTCTAATGATGAAAACGCACGCAAGAATTTTGGACCTTATACAGCTGGATTTGTTAAAATTCCATATAATGATATAGATGCTTTGGAAAAAGCAATTACATCTTCTAAAAATATTGCTGGTTTTCTAGTTGAACCAATTCAAGGTGAAGCAGGGGTTTATGTTCCAAATGATGGCTATTTGTCAAAGGCAAAAGCACTTTGTGAAGCAAATAATGTTTTGTTTATTGCCGATGAGGTTCAGACCGGAGTAGCAAGAACGGGGCAATTATTAGCTGTTAATCATGAAAATGTACAACCTGATATTTTGATTTTAGGGAAAGCTTTATCTGGTGGGGTTTATCCTGTTTCTGCTGTTTTAGCTAATGATTCAATTATGGGGGTAATTAAGCCAGGTCAACACGGCTCAACCTTTGGTGGAAATCCTATTGCAGCTGCTGTTGCAGTGGCAGCTTTAGAAGTTGTTAGAGAAGAAAAATTAGCAGAAAACGCAGAAATTCTAGGGCAACTATTTCGATCAGAGTTAGATAAATATATTCAAAATAGCTCAATCTGTTCTTTAGTAAGAGGAAAAGGATTATTGAATGCTATAGTAATTAATGATAGTGAAGAAGGTGAAACTGCTTGGAATATTTGTATGGCTTTGCGTGACAACGGATTATTAGCTAAGCCAACCCATGGTAATATTATTCGATTTGCACCTCCTTTAGTAATGAATAAGGAACAATTATTAGATTGTGTTCGTATTATTACAGAAACATTGAAAGCTTTTGAAAAATAATTTATAATAAATGGAAGATAATAAATCAATGTTTGATTCTTTTGAATCTGGTTTAACAAGTATCGCAATAGAATATCTAAGAGAAAGTGCTAAATGGTCTAAGTTTTTATCAATATTAGGTTTTATAGGTGTTGGTTTTATGGTTATTGCATCTCTTTTTGTAGCTGCAATGGGAAGTTCTTTAGGGAATGGAGTTGCTTTTTCCCCTATATTAATTGCTTTGTTATATTTATTTATGGCTGGGCTATACGTAATGCCTGTTTATTATTTATATAAATATTCTGTTGATATAACCAATGGATTGAAGAATAGAAATCAAGAATTGTTGACTAAAGGTTTTGGTTTTTTAAAATCTCATCATAAGTTTTTAGGTATTTCAGCAATAATAGTTATTTCTATGTATTTCTTAATTTTTATTGTAGCTCTTTTTGCGGGCTTATCTTCTTCTTTTTAATAAAAGGTTTTTGAAATATTAAAGAGGCTGTCCAAAAAGTAAGGACAGCCTTTTTTATTTGTATTTTTTCTCTAAAATTAGTATCTTAGAGTTGAGACAAAAATACACAATGGCTAAGATAGTTTTTAAAAATCAAACAGGCAATTCTCCAGAGTTATTTCCTATCAATATTTTCGATAGAATACCGCAAAACCATCCAGTTCACTTAGTGGAACAAGTTGTTAATCAGTTAGATATAAGTGAAATATTGAAAAAATATAAAGGAGGTGGTACTTCAGCTTACCATCCAAGAATGATGATTAAGGTTTTGTTTTACAGTTATTTATCTAATGTATATTCTTGCAGAAAAATTGCAAAAGCACTTCAGGAGAACATTCATTTTATGTATATTTCGGGCAACTCGACTCCTGATTTTAGAACGATAAACGATTTTAGGGGTAAAGTTTTAAAAAATCATATCCAAACTCTTTTTGCAGAAGTAGTAAAAATGCTTGTAAAAATGGGATATGTTAGCTTAGACATTCAGTATATTGATGGTACAAAAATAGAATCCAAAGCTAATAAATATACTTTTGTATGGAGAGGTTCCGTTGAGAAATATAAAGAAAAACTAGAAATTAAAATTAATCATATTCTATCAACTATTGAAAACAGTATTCAATCTGATAATCAAGAACTAAATATAGAAGAATTACCAAAATCGATTGATTCAGAAAGTTTAAAAGAAAAGCTTTCGATTCTTAATAAAAAACTCAAAGAACCTACCAAAAAACAGGCAAGAGAATTGCAAAAACTTCAAGAGGAACATCTTCCAAAGCTTGAAAAATATGAAAAAGACTTGGTTACAATGGGAAACAGGAACTCCTATAGTAAAACAGATCCCGAAGCTACCTTTATGAGAATGAAAGAAGATCATATGAAAAACGGTCAATTAAAACCTGCTTACAATCCACAAATATCTACTGAAAACCAATTTATTACACATGTTTCTATTCATCAAACAACAAATGACACTACAACCTTAAGTTCTCATCTTGAAGGTTTTGAAAAAGCCTATCAAAAACAGAGCAAGGAAATCGTTGCAGATGCAGGTTATGGCAGTGAAGAAAATTATCAAATGCTTGAAGAAAAAAAGGCTGATGCTTATGTTAAATACAACTATTTTCATCAAGAACAAAAAAGAAAGATAAAAAACAATCCTTTTCTTGTTCAAAACTTATTCTACAACGAAGAACACGATTTTTATGTTTGTCCAATGGGGCAAATTATGCAAAAAACAGGAGTAGGAAAACGTGAAACCAGTACTGGATATGAATCACAAATTACATATTATCAAGCCAAAAGATGCCAAGGATGTCCTTTACGAAGTCAATGTCATCAAGCAAAAGGTAATAGAATTTTATCAGTCAATCATCGATTAAATGAATTAAAAGAAAAAGCAAGAAAGCTACTAATGAGTGAAAAAGGACTAAAACATCGAAGTAAACGTCCAATAGAGGTAGAAGCAGTTTTTGGTCAACTTAAAAGCAATAATAAATTCAATCGATTCACAATGAAGGGTTTAAAAAAAGTAACATTAGAGTTTTTACTAATGGCCCTTGGACACAACTTTAGAAAAATGAATGCATTCAAGACAGACTTGCCAAAATTTGTTTTCAAAACCAAAATTCACACTTATCTAGCCTATTTTAAAACTAAAATTTGCCTTGTTAAAGTAACTCAAAGTTATTTTGCTATTATTTTTTCTTCAAAACAAAATAGCTTAAAAATAGCTACATAAAAAAAGCTGTCCTTTTCGGACAGCCCCTTTTTGTCTAATATTGGTTCTCTTTTTGATTGATTTTGGGTTAAATATTTTTACTTACTTTTTAAAATAATTACCTTATTTAATATTGGAGCTAAAATTATAAAACCCGTAAAAAAAAGAATGTAAAAGAAAAAAATCCGCTATTGCGGATTTGAAGTGGTTGATAAATTATCATATTTTTTCGAAACTATAGACCAGTTTATTAATTCAAAAACTGCTTCAATATAAGACTTTCTACTATTTTTATACTTTAAATAATAAGCATGTTCCCATAAATCCATACACAAGATTGGTGTTCCTTTTATTAAAGCATCAGACATTAGTGGGTTGTTTTGGTTGTCTGTAGTAGTAATTTCTAATTTACCATTTTTAGTAACAATTAGCCAAGCCCAACCAGAGCCAATATGTTTGTTTGCCTCATTTATGAATTTATTTTTAAATATTGAAAATGAAACAAAATTTTCATCAATTGCTTTTGATAGTTTTTCAGTAGGTTTTTTAACTCCTTTTGGAGTTAAAATTTCAAAATATAAGGAATGGTTGTAATGCCCTCCAGCATTATTCTTTAGGTCAATTTCCTTTAGACTAACTTTTTCGAGTATTTCTAATATGGATTTACCTTCCCACTCTGTATTGTTTTCTACTAACCTGTTTAGTGTGTTTGAATAGTTTAAATAATGTTTTGCATAATGCAATTCCATCGTTTCTCCATCTATAACAGGTTCTAATGCATCATAAGGGTAGCTAATTTTGAATAAATTAAACTTTCCACCAATAGTTTTAACGCTATTAGGGTTTCCAAAAGTAGTAGAGGTTTGTATTTCTGGTTCAGGGAGCTGTACTTCAACTAAATTGTTTTCGTTTTTGCAAGAAAATAATAGGAAAATAAAGAATAGTAATATGTAATTCTTTTTCATAGACCTCTTTCTTTCATAAGTTGATTAATAATATCTATATATTGTTGCTTTGCTTCTTTAATTGAAAGGTTTTTAACTTGCATCCAGGCATTTAATTTGAAAGCATTTCTTATGTCTTGAGCGTTTTGAAAATATAGATTTGTGTTGTCGCTTGTAGCTTGCTTATATAATCCATATAATACAAGTTGCGTGTCTTGAGGAACTGAATCTTGTGGGATCTTATTGGCATTCTCAAAAGCCTCATCAAATAATATGTCTATACTTTTATTACTCATTTATTTTTTTGAAATGATTGTTTTTGCACCAATTGCTTTTTCTCCTAGTTTAACATTTACCTCTGTTCCAAGTGGTAAATAGATATCTACTCTCGAACCAAATTTGATGAAACCTGCATCTTTTCCTTGAACAACTCGCATTCCTTCTTCTGCATAGTTAACGATTCTTCGAGCTAAAGCTCCAGCAATTTGGCGATACATTATTTCGCCAAAGATTCTATTGTTGATAACAACTGTTGTGCGTTCGTTTTCTTCACTTGCTTTTGGATGCCAAGCTACTAAGTATTTTCCAGGATGATACTTACTATATTTCACAACTCCATTTACAGCATATCGAGTAACATGTACATTTATTGGAGACATAAAAATAGAGACCATTAATCTTTTTTCTTTAAAGTATTCAGGTTCATATACTTCTTCAATAACAACTACTTTGCCATCGACAGGAGCAAGTATGTGGTTGTCACTATTATCTGCTACTCTTTTAGGGTTCCTGAAAAATTGAAGTACTAAAATGAGTATTGCAATTGCTAAAATAATGATTGCGCTTTTTAACCAATCGATTGAAATAAAAGCATCACTAATAAAAATTAAACTTACAACTAACAGTAGCGTAATAAAAATGATTTTTGCACCTTCTTTATGAAACATAATATAAAATTAAATAAAACAAATTAATGAATGGAACTACAAATATAATGCTGTCTAATCGATCTAGAATACCACCATGACCTGGCATAATTTTTCCAGTATCTTTAACTCCAGCAACTCTTTTTAATTTAGACTCTATCAAATCGCCTAGAGTACTAAAAATACTAATTATTATTGCAATTATCGCCCAAATGTATAAATTTTTTGTACCAATGTAGTATTTTGAAAGTAATATACTAAAAAGGACCGTGAATACTATTCCTCCCGCAAAGCCTTCAATAGTTTTTTTTGGAGAAACACTTGGAAATAATTTATGCTTGCCTAAATTTTTACCAACTAAATAAGCAAAAGTATCGTTTGTCCATATTAAAATCAATATGGTTATTAAAATTTTTTCATTGTATTTGTTCCCTTTACCAATACATATATGATTGGTTAAAAGAAATGGAATTATGATATATCCAATTAGAATAATATATCTTGTGAAAGTTTTAAAATTAGTTTTTTTTGCATTGAAGAGATAAAACAATAATTTTAAGGATATTACGATAGAAAATATTGAGAGTAAAGTCCAAATTTTAATGCTTATTAAGTTTTTATCCCATAGGAAATAATACATTAAAGCAGCAGCAGGTAAAGAAAAATAGTAATTTAATGAAGCTAATTTGCAAAATTCATACACACCAATAAGTAAAAAAGCACCAAAAAGAATCGCAAAACTCTCTTTTGAATATAGGATACTGCCTAATAATAAAAATATATAAACAGCACCAGATAATGCTCTTTTTAAAGTTTCATTCATCTTAAAGATCTTCAAATAAAAGCAAATATAGGTTTTTATGACAACTTCCATACTGTAAAAAGTCCTCTTCTTTGGCTTTTTCAAAGTATTTAATGGTAGTAATGTTAGTTGGATACTCTTTGTCGTACTTCTTTTTTATCATTCTTAACCCATCTCCTTTGTTACCAACAAGCTGACTTGTGGTTGCTAATATGATCATATTGGTAGGTAAATCATTAGGTTTTAAATGTCTAAATTGTTTAGACGAAAAAAGAATTGAACCTTCGTCTGCAATGAGATTTTCACATGTAGAAAAATAGAAAACAGGATTTTTAGGATTGTTTTTATAATCTAATTTGTTTTCATTTAATATGTGAAATAATTGGGGTTCATGGCACAATGCTTCGCACTCAAACCAATCGTTTTCTTCTAAAATGTTTAAGAAATTCTCAGAAACTTCATTTAAGTTTTCACAATAGATAAACTTTCCACCATTCTTTTTGAAATTGAGCGTAAACATTTCATCGATTGGTTGGTGTACATCTGGAGCGTAAGGATTGTCAATATCCTTATTTTCTTTAGAAGAATTCCCTGTGTTTCCAAAAATTTTTTTGAAAAGATTCATTTAAAATTTGTAGGTATCATTGTTAATTGCGCGACTTCAAAGATAAAAAAAAACTTAGCTCTTTACTATAAAGAACTAAGTTTTTTTATTATTTGTATGGGAAGTTTTATTCCTGTGTTTCTTCCTTAGTTATTTCAATAACTTTTTCATGAGGTCTTTTTCCAAAAATGGCTTCTAAATCGTCTTTGAATATCACTTCTTTTTCTATTAGAATATCAGCAAGTTGAATTAATTTGTCTTTGTTTTTTTCTAATAATTCAATTGCTCTGTCATATTGATCTTCTATTAGTTTTGATATTTCAAAATCAATTATTCTTGCAGTATCTTCCGAGTATGGTTTTGAAAAATTATATTCACTTTGACCAGATGAATCATAATAAGTAATATTTCCAAGCTTATCATTTAATCCATAAATGGTTACCATTGCTCTAGCTTGTTTTGTTACTTTTTCTAAGTCACTTAAAGCTCCTGTCGAAATTTTATCAAAAATAACTTTTTCAGCTGCTCTTCCTCCCATGGTTGCACACATTTCATCTAGCATTTGTTCCGGACGAACAATTAGACGTTCTTCTGGTAAATACCAAGCAGCTCCTAAACTTTGTCCTCTAGGTACAATTGTTACTTTTACTAATGGTGCAGCATGTTCAAGCATCCAACTTACAGTCGCGTGTCCTGCTTCATGGATCGCAATTGCTCGTTTTTCATCTGGTGTAACTATTTTGTTTTTCTTTTCAAGGCCACCAACAATTCTATCAACAGCATCTAAGAAATCTTGTTTGTCAACTGCTTTTTTCTCTTTTCTTGCAGCTATTAAAGCAGCCTCGTTACAAACATTGGCAATGTCTGCTCCAGAAAAACCAGGAGTTTGTTTTGCTAAAAATTCGGTGTCTAGCTCTTCTGATTTTTTTATTGGTTTCAAATGTACTTCGAAAATTTCTTTTCGTTCTCTAATATCTGGAAGATCAACATATATTTGCCTGTCAAAACGTCCAGCTCTCATAAGGGCTTTGTCTAATACGTCTGCTCTGTTAGTTGCAGCTAAAACAATAACATTGGTATTGGTTCCAAAACCATCCATTTCTGTAAGTAGTTGATTGAGTGTATTTTCTCTTTCGTCATTTCCGCCAGACATATTGCTTTTCCCACGTGCACGACCAACCGCATCAATCTCGTCAATGAAGATAATTGCAGGTGATTTTTCTTTTGCTTGTTTAAAAAGGTCTCGAACTCTTGATGCTCCCACACCCACAAACATTTCAACAAAATCTGAACCCGATAAAGAAAAGAAAGGCACTTTTGCTTCTCCAGCTACCGCTTTTGCTAATAAGGTTTTACCTGTTCCAGGAGGCCCTACTAATAAGGCTCCTTTTGGTATTTTACCACCAATAGAAGTGTATTTTTCTGGATTTTTTAAGAACTCTACAATTTCTTCTATTTCTTCTTTTGCTCCTTCTAGTCCTGCAACGTTTTCAAAGGTTATTTTAACATCATTTTTTTCGTCAAAAAGTTTTGCTTTAGATTTTCCAATATTGAAGATTTGACCACCTCCACCAGAGCCACCAGACATTCTTTTCATCATGAAAAACCATAATGCTACAATAACTATTATTGGTAGGAATATTGAAAGCCATTCGCCTAAATTGCTTTCAGGTTCTTTAGCATAATCTTCGATTAGCTTTTTCTCCCTTGCTTCTTCTAATGTTTTTTGAAATAACTCTAAGTTACCAATTTCCACAAAGTAATGCGGTCCTTTTTCGTTGAGTTTCCCAAATACATTGTCTTTGGCATTTTTGTGTTCCTTGTTGCCTAAAGCTTCTTTTTTTAGAAAAATTTGTGCTTTTGTATTTGTAAAAAGCACCTTGTCAACCTGGTTTGAATCTAAAAATTCATGAAATTTAGATAAGGTTGTTGGTTTTGGATTACTTAAATCGATTCCATTACCAAAAACATTTATTAATAACAATACTCCAACAATTAGTCCATATATTACCCATGGACTTATTTTGAATTTTGGATTTTTATTTTCAGACATAATTTTTTTAATATTTACTTTCTATTGAAGTTATTTTAGCATCTCCCCAAAGATTTTCAATGTTGTAATACTCTCTAATGTGTGTTTGAAAAACATGCACAACAATGTTTACAAAGTCCATTAAAACCCATTCTGCATTTTCCATTCCTTCAACATGCCATGGTTTTTCTTTAAGTTCTTTAGATACTACTTTTTGAATTGAATTTGCGATTGCTACAACTTGGGTGTTCGAGTTTCCATTACAAACAATGAAATAATCGCATACAGTATTGTCTATTTCTCTAAGATCTAAAATGTTTATATCAGCACCTTTAACATCTTCAATCCCTTTAATGATATTTGCTAATAAATCGTCGTTATTATTATTTCCCATTTAAATTTTTTAAGTTTATGCAAAGTTATCACTTTTTGTCTTTATTTTTGAACCTTAACATAAGATTAAAAATAAAACTTTACAATTTTTGTAAATGAACATTATCAAACTCAATGCCATAGCTTCTACAAATGATTTTTTAAAAGAATTGTCAGCAAAGCAAATGGTGCAAAATTTAACAACTGTTGTTGCAGAAAATCAAGAAAAAGGAAAAGGTCAACGGGGTGCGGTTTGGATTTCTGAAAATGGTAAAAACCTAACATTCAGTGTTTATCTTAATTATAAACATGCAAAAACAACGTCACTTTTCTTGATTAATATTATAGTGCCTATTAGCATTCAAGAAGTCCTAAAAAAATATAATTTTAACAGTATTGCCATAAAATGGCCAAACGACATTTTGTCAGATAATAAAAAAATTGGCGGAATTTTGATTGAAAATGCTATAAAGTCAGACGGAAATGTTCAAACTATAATTGGAATAGGATTAAATGTAAATCAAATGTTTTTTGAAAATTTACCGCAAGCAGCTTCTTTAGCCATGATAAAAGGAAAAGAGTTTGATAAAGATGTTCTTTTGAAGGAAATAATAAATCGATTAGCAGAAAATCTTGAAAGAATTAACGAGGTGTCTTTTTTTTGGGAAAAATACAATAGTTTGCTTTTTAAAAAAGATGTTCCTATGGTGTTTTCTGATGCTACGGGTTTGAAGTTTATGGGAATTATAAAAGGAGTATCTGAAAACGGAAAGCTGTTGTTGCTTTTAGAAGATGACTCAATCAAAGAATATAATATTAAAGAAATAAAAATGCATTATTAATTTACAAATCTTAAAACTTAATAAAGACTTGTTAAACTTATCTAAAAAGTTTTTGTTTTTAAGTACTTTTGCAATCATTTAAATTTTACTTCGTCTAAAAATGGATAAAAAAATATTTTCGTTCTTATTTTCAACTCGATTAATGGCAGTCTTATTTATCATTATGATAATTTCAATGGCTGCTGGAACCTTTATTGAAGATGCTTATAATACTGATACTGCTCGTATTATTGTTTATAATGCTTGGTGGTTTGAGGTTATAATGGTCTTTTTTGTAATAAATTTTATTGGTAATATTAAACGTTACCAACTTTATAAAAGAGAAAAATGGGCAACGCTTTTAATTCACTTATCTTTTATATTTATCATTTTGGGTGCTTTTGTTACTAGATATATTAGTTTTGAAGGAATGATGTTGATTAGAGAAGGGGAGACAGAGAATCATATGTATTCTGATAAAACATATATTTCTGGTTTTGTTGACGGAGAATATAAAGGAGAAATGAAACGTCGTTCATTTGAGCTAACTAGGTATTTTGCACCAGAAATTGAAGATACATGGTTTTTAAAGCCTTTCTTTTCCAATGATTTTACTATTAAAGGAGAATTTAATTCAATTCCGTATGTTATTGAATATGATGATTTTTTAATGAATGTTTCCGAGACTATTGAAGCAGATGCTAACGGAGTGCAATATTTAAAGATGGTAGAATCTGGTGATGGTTCTAGACATGAACATTTTTTGAAAGAAGGAGAAGTGCAAAACATACATAATGTTTTATATGCTTTTAATAATTTCACCCAAGGAGCAATAAATATTTCAAATCAAAAAGGGGAACTTTCCATTCAAACGCCATTTGAAGGTAGCTATATGAGAATGGCAGATAAAGAACAAGGTCGTGTTGTGAAAGATTCAGTACAGCCTTTACAAATGCGTTCATTATATAATTTAGCAGGAACTCAATTTGTGTTTCCAGAAGCTCCAATTAAAGGTAAAAAGACCTATAAATCAAATAGAGATTATACTGACAAACAAACTGACGATGCGTTATCTGTAACAATCAAATGTCAGGGAAAAGAAGAAAAACTACTTTTAATAGGCTCTAAAGGGAAACAAGGAATTCCTCAAAATGTAAAAGTAGGAGATTTAGATTTTACATTGTTTTTTGGAAGCAAGGTTTATGAATTGCCATTCAAAATAAAGTTAGAAGATTTTATTGCAGATAAATATCCAGGAACAGAAAAAAGTTATTCTGCGTTTAAAAGTAAAATTGAGATTCAAGACGGTGAAATGAATAAAACATTTAGAGATAGTGTTTTTATGAATAATATTCTAGATTATAGAGGGTTTCGTTTTTTTCAAGCCGGATTTGATCCTGATGAAAAAGGGACGCATCTGTCTGTTAACCACGATCAATGGGGAACTTGGATTACTTATTTAGGATATTTCTTGTTGTATTTTGCATTAATGGCAATCTTGTTTGATAAGAATACTCGTTTTGGAGATTTAAAAAGAAAAATTGATAAAATTAATGAGAAGAAAAAAATGATGACAACCGTTTTATTGTTTTTCTTTTCTTTATTAGGAATCTCTCAAGAACATAAACATCAAGAGTCAGATTTAAAAAAAGTATTAGAACATATTCAGAAGTATAAAGTTTCTGAAGAACATGCAGTAGAATTTGGTAAGGTAGTAATTCAAGATCAGAGCGGTAGGATGAAACCTATTAATACTTTTTCTTCTGAGTTATTGAGAAAAGTTTCAAAAAAAGACTCCTATGAGGGATTGAGCTCTGATCAGGTGTTTATTTCTATGACACAATTTCCTCAATATTGGTATAATGTGCCAATTATTTATTTGAATACAAAGAATGATAGTATTCGAAAAATTGCGGGGATAGATTCGTCGGTAAAATATGCTCCATTAATAAGCTTCTTTGACGAGGAGGGTGGTTATAAATTGGCTCCCTATTTAGAGGGAGCATATTCGGCTGCTGTTCCAAATAGTTTTCAAAAAGATTTTATAGAAACAGATAAAAAAATCAACTTACTATATGATGCTTTAAGTGGTCAGATAATGAGGGTATATCCGATACCTAATGATAAGAATAATAAATGGGTGTCCTACTTAGAAATAAGTGAAACTACAGGAACTGCATTAGATTCTATAAAAACAGTGTTGCCTTTCTATTTAGATGCTGTTTCCAAAGCTTCTCAAACAAATGATTACAAATTAGCAAGTTCACTTTTGGTAGGACTAAAAAATTATCAAAAGAAGTACGGAGAGCAAGTAATGTTGTCTGATGAGAAAATTAATTCTGAAATTTTATATAATAAATATGATGTTTTTAAACGCTTGTATTATTTATATATGTTAGCAGGTGTTTTTATGCTCACATTTGTTCTTATTAAGATGTTTTCAGAAGCTAAATGGGTTAGATATACTGTTAATTTTTTTCATGGTTTAGTAATATTCTTTTTTGCTATTCATACTTTAGGATTAATCGCTAGATGGTATATTTCTGGACACGCACCTTGGAGTAATGCTTATGAAAGTATGATTTATGTGGCTTGGGCAACCATGTTTTTTGGTGTTGCGTTTGGAAGAAAATCTCAGCTTACATTAGCGGCAACAACATTTGTGGGGTCCATGATTTTAATGGTGGCTCACATGAACTGGATGGATCCTGAAATAGGTAATTTACAACCAGTTTTAAACTCTTATTGGTTAATGATTCATGTGGCTGTAATTGTAGCTAGTTATGGACCGTTTACTTTGGCGATGGTGCTAGGTTTGGTTGCTTTATTTTTAATGATTTTTACTAATAGTAATAATGTTAAAAAGATGAAGCTAGCTATTGATGAGCTGAGTTATATTAATGAAATGTCTGTAACAGTAGGTTTAGTGATGTTGACTATTGGAAATTTCTTAGGGGGTCAATGGGCAAATGAAAGTTGGGGACGTTATTGGGGTTGGGACCCAAAAGAAACATGGGCTTTAATTAGTATTTTTGTTTATGCGTTTGTGATTCATGCTAGGTTAGTTCCTGGTTTACGTAGTAAATGGGTGTATAATTTTATGAGTGTTTTAGCATTTGCTTCTGTTGTTATGACTTATGTTGGAGTGAACTTTCACTTGAGCGGATTACACTCTTATGCATCTGGTGAAAGACAAAATGTAGTATATTATCTTTATATCTTCTTGGGGGTAGTGGTAATTGGAATTTTGGCCTATTTGAAGTTTAAAAAATATTATAAAAAATAAGCAGTACTATTTTTACAAAATAGGAAAGGACTTTGCTAGATTTAGTAAAGTCCTTTTTTTTGCGTTGTGTTTTTGTGTACTTATTTTTTAACCCTAATTACAGCTATATTGAGGATGTAAACTGAGTACTAAAGCAAATATAAAGCAGCTATTTTTCGAAATAGAATTCAAATGTTTAATTGGGTTAAAGAATTGCTATCGAAAAATGACATTCAAAAAGTGCGTTTGGATTTATTTTTTGAATTCCTTTTTTATCTTCTAATTGTCCGTTTGTTGATGATTCATCAGCATGACCATACCAAGGTTCAATGCATAAAAACGGAGCATTTACTTTTGTCCAAATTCCTAAATCTGGGAAGCCTTTAAAGTTTACTTTTAGTATTGGATTGTCTTTGTGAGCAATTGTCAATTCTTCCGATTTTAAGTTTTTAAAAACTAAAGCATCTTTTTCAAATAGTGAATAATTAAGAGCTATTATTCCGTTTTTGGAAGGTATAGGAATCGTTTCACCTGAAAATAATTCATTGTCTAATAAATGACTTTCAAATGTTTCTGTTTCATTACTAAAAATTAAGCTATGATGGTTAAAATCTCCATGAATAGCAAATGCAGGATGTGCACCAATTGAAAAGGGCATAATCTCATCATTATTGTTTTGTACAGCATAATTAATTTTTAAGCCTGAAGTAGATAATGTATAATGAATTTGTAATTCGAAAGAAAACGGATAGATTTTTAGTGTATCATGGTTTTCTTTTAAAGAAAAAACAACTTCATTTTCAGTTTGATGACTAATTTCAAAATCATAATTCCTTGCAAAACCATGTCTAGGCAAAGTGTATTCTTTGTTTTGCAAGGTATAAGTATCGTTTTTTAATTTTCCAACAATAGGAAACAAAACGGGTGACGTTTTGTTCCAATAGTTCTCATCTATTGTCCAAATATAGTTGGTTTCCTCTTTTTTTAAAGTAACCAATTCAGCACCCATAGAAGTTATAGTTGCCGAAAGGGTATTGTTTTTTAGTGTAATTATCATATTTTTAGTTTTCTGGTAAACCTTTCCAAGTACGTATGGATCTTGAAAATAGGAATAATGCTATTATTGTATAAAATTTCGTTTTAATAAAGAGTAAATAACGCTGTCAATAAATTTACCATTATAATATTCATTTTCTACTAAATGCGCTTCTTTAACAAAACCATTCTTTAGTAGCACATGTTCTGAGGCTATGTTTCTTGGGTCTATAATAGCTTCAACAGAATGCATTTGCATGTCGTTGAAGGCATATTTAAGAATTGTTTTGATGGCTTCCGTTGCATATCCTTTTCCGTGATAACCAGGTAGAAAAGCATAACCAATTTCACAACGAAAATGTTCTGGTTTTATTCTATAGTGTCCTATTATTGCGATGAGTTTGTCATTTCCTTTTTCTGTAACGACCCAGTTAATGCCTTCATTTGTTTCAATTTTTTCTTGAATCATTTTGATATGAGCTAAAGCTTCTTCGGTTGTTGTTACTAAAGGTCTTGGAATATATTTCATGTTTTCAATGTTTCCTCTTAGTGCAATTACTTCATTTGTATCTTTTTCAGTAATTGCACGATATAGCAAACGATCGCTTTCTAAGGTTGGAAAAGGAGTAAAGGTAAAAGACATATTATGTGTGTTTTGAGTTGTAAATTATTAGAGCTTTATCTTGAGCTTTGTTAAAGAAAAGTAGCATACAAATGGCTCCAATTGTTGCTACAAGCATGTCGGATTGTGTGTCCCAAATATACCCTTGTGTTCCTAAAAAGGCATCTCCGCCTTCTCCTGTACTTATTGAAACCCACCATTCGATCCATTCGTAGGCAGCACTAATAGCTAAACAAATAGAAACAATTATAAAATTAAAATAACTTTTGTTTGCAATAACATTTTTTCTAAGGAATAATTCTCGAATAATCATTGCAGGAACAAAACCTTGTGCAAAATGGCCTACTTTATCATAATTGTTTCTTGAATGATGAAATGTTTCTTTTATCCAATCGAAAAAAGGGACTTCTGCATAGGTATAATGACCACCAAGAAACAGGATGTAACAGTGGATGAGTATAAAAAGGTAGGTGAAGTTGGTAAATTGAAAATTTTTATAGGTAAATACCAAAATAAATAACCCAATAATTGCTGGTAATACTTCTAAAAACCAAGTAAAATATTCTTTCGGTTGTATGCCTGAAAGAACGAATCCGATAAAGAAGAGCAATATAAAAATTTGTTTCGTTTTCATTTGTAAGAATGTTACTTCATTCAAAAATAGTCAAAACAAATTGTTTTTTTAGAAATTTGGTGTTTAATATGTTATGTAGGATAAAAAAAGAGCCTCTAAATTAAAAAATAATTAAGAGACTCTTTTTTTATAGTTAGAACTATTTACTATTTTTTATTGTTGTATTTTCTAGTAAACAATTTTAGATTTTCTGTGTTAACGTTTCCTTCAAAATCAACTACACCGTCAAGGAAAAATAGTTGAATTATTTTTTCAAAGTTTTTGTCAATTAATGTAGTTGAAAGAATCGTAGTTTCGTTTTGAGGAAAAACAATTCTAACATAATCATCATTTAAATAGGACAAAGTATTATTGTTGCTTACTTCGATATATATTAGTTCTGTTTTAGAATCTATTTTAAAGATAGAGATTTCGCTTCCTAAATTTCGTTTGTCATAATCAAAAACCTTTTGGTCATTGGCTATTACTTTGCCTTTTTTTAAATCTATTTTTTGAGCTTGTAAATTAAAACCTATTATAAAAAGCAATAATAATAAAGAGTACTTTTTTTTCATTAGTGTTGTTGTTGGTTAATAAGTAATTCGGGTTGCGAAATTAATACTTTTTTAATTAATAATAAACATAAATAGAGCTGATTTTTAGTCTAATAGATGTTTTTTTGTTGTAATTAATCAAGAACTATGCCAGAATTGTTTTTTGTGTAAAAAAAATAATTATCAAAAAGGTTTGTAGTGAAAAATATTTTTTTGTTTTTAATATGTTAAATAATTGCTTTGTTGTTAATTATGTTAACAAATTGTTGTGTAATTGTTATTTAAAATCATTATAGTTTATTCTTATTTCTCCATTTTTAAATTCAAAATATTTTTCTAAAAAAGAATCTCTTAAGCTATTAGCATAGACTTCTTCAACCCATTTTTTGTTTAAAAAGATGAAATTGATATAACAATCACTATTTTTTTGATCTATTATGGATAAAAAATCTCTTTCAATGGGGGTATAATCAAAATCAAAAA
Source organism: Flavobacterium sp. KY-23415 (assembly GCF_055384985.1). Taxonomy (NCBI): domain Bacteria; kingdom Pseudomonadati; phylum Bacteroidota; class Flavobacteriia; order Flavobacteriales; family Flavobacteriaceae; genus Flavobacterium; species Flavobacterium sp. KY-23415. Next base: position 3,092,550 of record NZ_AP044001.1, read on the forward strand.
GTGTGGTTTTATTTATAATTTGTGCAATTGTTTTTAATGTTTGATCTTGACAATCTGAAGAAGACGGGAAAACGTGATAGCATATATCGCCAAGATCTATTTTAGACTGAAAATGTTCTAATTTCCAGGTATATATTTTTAAACCTTTATTTTTTCTAGAATTTTTATTTGGAATAATTTCTAGATTCTCTTTTGCTATTAAACGTAATGTGTTCATCATTTAACAACCTACACTTGTGTGTATGCCTACAGGTTTTATGATTTTATTTTCTGTTGAAGCAGGCTTAGATAAATATAATGTTGGGCTAGAAGTGTTATAATGATTAGAGTTATCTAGTATTAAATCTAACTTTTCATCTCCATCTATATCTCCAGCAAATAAAATTCTAATCATAGCATCATCAAATCGGGGACTTGCAACGAGCAGTTCTGTTACTTCAATACCATTTACTGTTGTGGTTAAATAGAGTTTATAATTCCAAACAATATACCAATCAGAACTTTCGGTTTCTTTTCTTTTTCCGCCAGTTGCAAACAGTTTGTAGTTTCTGTTCTGGTAACTAAATGAAATGGTATCTTGTGGGTAGATGTATTCTGGTAGATTATAGTTTTGAATTTTTCTTTCTGAAAGATAAGATTGTTCTTCTATTAAAAGAAGCGTTGTGTCTTTTGAAGCGGTTGTTATTTCCCAGCCTGTTTTATCATTTTCGCTTTCGTCTAAAATAGCATCATGAATTCGTTTGGCAATTAATTTTGTTTTGGTGAGCTGGTATTCCTTTTTGTTTTTTACAAGTGCAAACCATTTTTGGTTTAAATAGGATTCGTCTATTTCATCTTCGTGAAAAGTGCTTTCAAGAAGTATTTCGGTTGTTAATAATGTATCAATAGGATAGTAGTCTGTATTGTAGGTAATAGTGTCTATTTCTACAAAGACTTCTTCAATACTATTGGTTGTATCAATTGGAGTTATGTTGACTTCTTGTTTTTGTACAACTTTAGTGTCATTACAACTAAAAAAAGATATGAAGAGTAGGAGAAAAATGAAGTTATTAACTGCTTTTGTCATCTGTATTATTTTGAGAGTTCATCTAACCTTTTGCGCTCGTTTGAAGACAAACCGTTAATACCTTTTTTACTTATTTTTTCTAATAATTTATCAAGTTCTTTTTGTTTTCTTACTTTTTCAGCATTGTATTTATCATCTATAGTGTAGTATTTATTATCATTATCTAAAGATGATTTTGTTTTCGTTGAAGAAGAAAATAGGTTTGTTTTTTGAATTATCCAATAACCAAAAATGAGTGTAATTAGGATAATTAAAACGTAAGCATCAGAAAAGGCTAAATTGTGTAGTACAAGAGCAAAAGTATTCATTATTATTTTCTTCGATTTGAAGTTGTATTTTTTTTACGAAGATAAAAAAAAGTATTTTATTTTCTTTCTATTTCTTTTCTAGGAATAAATAGATGCATAAAGAAAAGGCTTCGAAATTTTTCGAAGCCTTTTTTCTATAAATTGAGAATATTATTCTTCAATAGTTTTTGTTTTCAATCTTCTGTTTTGTAGTCTAATTTTAAATAGGTTAACTAAATAAAACAAGACTGGAACAACAATTAAGGTTAAGAATGTTGCAAAGATTAATCCGAAGATTACTGTCCATGCTAATGGTCCCCAGAAGATAACGTTATCTCCACCCATATAGATATTTGGATTACCATTTGCAAACAAACTGAAGAAATCAATATTAAAACCAATTGCTAAAGGAATTAATCCTAAAACAGTAGTAATTGCAGTTAATAGTACAGGTCTTAAACGCGCTTTCCCTCCAATAACAATAGCATTGAAAATGTCTTCTTTACCTAATTGTGTCTTTGCAGGAAGATTTAACTCTTCTGTTCTACGAGCAATTAATAAATCGGTATAATCGAGGAGTACCACACCATTGTTTACTACAATTCCCGCTAGAGATATGATTCCCATCATGGTCATCATAATAACGAATGGCCAACCTGTCAACATTAAGCCTAAGAATACTCCAATGAAACTTAAGAATACAGCTACCATGATGATTCCAGGTCTTGAAACAGAGTTAAATTGGAAAATTAGGATTAAGAAAATCAAGAACAATCCTGTTGCTAATGCTCCCATTAAGAATTTCATTTGCTTTGCTTGTTCTTCTAATTGTCCAGTATATGATATTTTAACTGTTTTTGGTTGTTTGAAAGCCCCCATTTCTGCCTCAATTTGTTTCACAACAGCCCCAGCATCTGTAAAGCCAGGTGATAAAGCAGAATACAAAACAACAACTCGTTCGTATTGTTTGTGTTTAATGGCACTAAACGCAGAGGTGTTCTTTTGTGAAGCTACTGTTGAAACTGGAATTTCTTTAATTTGTCCAGTTGCCATGTCTCTAAAAGTGATGTTTTGATTAAAAATAGCACTTTTGTTATATCTGTTATCTTCATTAAAACGGACATAGATGTCATAATCTTCTCCGTCATTTTTATAGATACCTGCTTTTTCACCGAAAATAGAACGACGTAATTGGTTTCCTACTTGACCTGCAGAAACGCCCATTTCACCAGCTTTTGCACGATCAACAACTACTTTCATTGCTGGCTTTCCTTTGTTCACATCTACTTTTAGTTCGTCAACACCCGGGATGTTTTTAGACGATAAAAAGTCTTTCATGCTTTCCGCTGTATTAATCAGTTCTGTGTAATCATTACCTTTAATTTCAATATTAATAGGATAACCCGCTGGAGGCCCAACAGCATCTTTTTCTACAGAAATTGTTACACCAGGATAAATGTCTTTTACAGATTCTTGTACTTTTTTGCGAAGGTCTTCAGAATCTAAACCATTTCTAAATTTAAACTCTCTCATAGAGATAGTAATTTTTCCTTTGTGTGGCATTTCTGCACTAGAACCACCATCTGTCTGAGGATTACCAGCTCCTTCACCTACTTGTGAAACAGCGCTTTCTACTAAATAATTTGTTTTGTCTTTTGGATTGATGATTTCTTCATCACCAATTTTTTGGTTTAAGACAGCATAAACTCTTTTTTCAATAGCTGTAGTAATTTCGTTAGTTTTGGCAATGTCTGTTCCTTGAGGATATTCTACATAAACAATGATTTGGTTTGGGGTATTGTCTGGGAAAAACTCCACTTTTGTGCGACCACTTCCAACGCTCCATCCAAAATACAGTCCTAAGATTACAAAGAACATTAGTGTCATACCAATTACCGTAATATGAGGTTTCTTTCCAGATAAAAAGAATCTCAATCCGCTTTCATACCAATTTTCCCATTTTGTTAAAATTCTATTTTGAAAGGCAACTGTCCATCCTTTAATGACATATTTATATAGCCAGAACATAATGGCTGTAAAAATCATTACAGAACCTAACGCTCTCATGGCTCCACCAAATATTAAAATGAAAAGACCTAATCCTACCAATATAATAGATAATCTAATTAAGGATTTTTTACTTAATATCTTTTCATTAATGTCCATGAATTGGGATACCATTACCGAGTTGAAAAAGATAGCCACAAATAAAGAAGAACCTAATACAACCGATAATGTAATTGGGAAATAGATCATAAACTGTCCCATTACTCCAGGCCACATTCCCAGTGGAACGAAGGCTGCAACGGTTGTTGCTGTAGAAATAATGATTGGTAAAGCAATCTCACCTATACCTTTTTTGGCAGCTTCAACTCTATCCATACCTTCATCTTCCATGAGTCGATAGACGTTTTCAACCACCACAATTCCGTTATCTACAAGCATACCGAGTCCCATGATTAATCCGAATAAAATCATGGTGTTCATAGTATAGCCCATTGCATTTAGAATCATGAACGACATGAACATGGACATAGGAATTGCGAAACCAACAAATAGGGCATTTCTAAATCCTAAGAAAAACATTAACACGCCAACCACTAGGATAATACCAAAAATGATATTGTTTACTAAGTCATCTACTTGATTTAAAGTTCTTGAAGATTGGTCGTTTGATAATGTGATTTTTAAATCTTTAGGAAAAATATTTTCCTCCGCATCTTTAACAATGGTTCTTATTTTCTCTGTTGCTTCGATCATGTTTTTACCAGCACGTTTTTTAACGTCTAGCATTACCACGCTTTTTCCAAACTCTCTAGCATAGGTTGTTTTGTCAACATCTTTAAAAGTAACTTTTGCAATGTCTTTTAAATATACAGCACCTCCTTGGGTTTTTACAACGAAATTTTCTAACTCACTTGGTTTTTCTACTTCACCAAGAATTCGAATTGTTCTTCTTTGTCCGTTCGATATAAGATTACCTGCAGACATCGTTACGTTTCCGTTTCTAATGGCATTAATAACATCGTCAAAACTAACTCTTGAAGCCATCATTTTATAAATATCTACGGCAACTTCAACTTCTTTTTCTTGTGCCCCGCGAATATCTACTTGTTTAATCTCTTCTAAAGCTTCAATTTCATCTTCTAAATATTCTCCAAATACTTTTAATTTTTCAACAGGATAGTCTCCTTGAATATTGATGTTTAAGATAGGAACTTCTTCAGAAATGTTTAGATCAAATACATTAGGTTCTACTTTTGCTCCATTAAATGTTGGCCAATCTTCACCACCTGTTTTAGTGTCTATTTTGTCTTTTATTTTTTGTTTGGCAGCTTCAACGGTTATTTTCTCATCAAATTCTACTGTTATAATACCATAGTCTTCTTGCGAAGTAGATAATATTTTAACAACGTTACTCACGTTTCTAATTTCATCTTCTAATGGGTCAACAATTAAACGTTCAATGTCTTCTGCTGTATTCCCAGGATAAACAGTACTGATGTATATTTTAGTCTCTTTAATTTCTGGGAAATCTTCTCTTGGCATACTGTAGTATGCAGACAATCCTAGAATTAAAAACATTATCATCTTAACATAGATTGTCATCTTGTTTTCGATAGCCCACGATGATAATTTAAATTCTTTATCTGTTGTATTAGTACTCATTCTTTAACTTATTTAATTATGGATACTTTCTGACCATCTTTAACACTACGAGCACCTTCACTAATAATGTTGTCGCCATGTTTAATACCTTCTAAAATTTCTATATAATTGTTTTGTGATTGTCCTGTTTTAACAATTACTTTTTTCGCTACAGCTTCTCCTTTTTCAGAAACATTTTGAGCAATATAAAGGTATTGTTCTCCTTCTGCATTTTCAGAAATAATACTTACAGGTACAGTAACTACTTTAGGGTTAGTGTAATCGTTAATTAGAATTTTAGCAGAAAGATTTGGTTTAATTTTTCCATTTTTGTTTGGAACAGCTATTTGAATGTCGAACGAACGATTTTCTGGAGTAATGTAGTTGCTTGCTTGAGTAATTTTTGTATTCATCTTTTCGCCAAGTATTGGGAAGTCAACAATTACATCTGTTCCTTTTTTAACTGTAGAAATGTTTTTTTCAGGAACAGAAGCCTCTAGATACATGTTTCCAAGGCTAACAATTCTTAAGATTGGCGATCCAGGACCAACAACGCTACCTTTTTCAGAAATGATATCATCTATTGTTCCAGAAAAAGGTGCTTTAACTAATGTTTTTGCAACCTGACTTCTCATTTGTGCTACTGCTTTGGTTTGAGCTTCATATGAAGATTTAGCTTGTAAGAATTGAATTTCTGAGCCAATTTTTTGATCCCATAAATTCTTTTGTCTTTCAAAAGTTGTTTTTGCTAAGTTGGCTTGAATTTCTAATTGTGCTAATTGTTGCCCTAAACCGCCATCATCAATTTTAGCTAAGGTTTGTCCTTTAGAAACTTTTTGTCCTTCGGTAACATATACTTGTTGTAATGTTCCACCAAATTCTGAGTTTAAGACTATGTTTTCTTTTGTTTGCACAGTAGCTTGTAGTTCTAAATAGTGATTGAAAACAGTGTCTTTTGCAACTAGTGTAGTTATTAAAGCAAGTTTGTGGTCTTGGTCTTTAAGACCTATTGCTTCATCAATTAATGCTAATTCTTTTAATAGTGCATCAGATTGATTTACTAATTCAGTTCTTTTGGCTCTTAATTGCTCTAGAGTACCGTTTTCTATAACAGAAGCAGTTGAGTTTTTTTTATCACCTCCACAAGAGATTAATAGGATAGAGGATGCTATGATTAAATATATTTGTTTCATTTTTTTAATTATTGTTTTGTTGTTATTTTGTCTAAAGCTGTTTTCTTGTTAATCACGTCTATCATTGATTGTAATAAACTTTGTTGAGAACTGTATAATTGTCTTTGAGCTTCTGTATATTCAAAACTACTAGATAGTCCTTCTTTGAATTTTACTTGTTGCTTTTTCTCAATTCTTTCTGCTAATTTTAAGTTCGATTTTGATGTAGCATATTGTTCAATACTATAGTCATAATCACTTTGAGCTTGTTGAAATTGTAGTTTTAGTCGTTGTTCTGTATCTTTTAGCTCGTTTCTGGCTTGTTCAAGTGCAATCTTGGCTTGTTGTTTTCTAGAATGATCTCTAAAGCTACTAAAAATAGGCATGTTTATACTAACACCTAAATTAGAGTTACTATACCATTTTTGATCTTGGTTGAAGAAATCAAAACGATTAGCAAAGGAATTGTATCCAAAATTTAATTGTGCTCCAATGGTTGGTAAACCTCTATAGCGTTCTAATTTTAATAGCAATTGTTTCGATTTTTCGTTGTTTTCTCCCATCCTATAGTCGATAGAATTTTTAACTTCATATTCTTCTGTAGCAGAAGTTAAAATTACATTCTTAGCAGTAAGTTCATCAAGATTTTCTTTTAACTCTAAATTATTGTTGACGTCTATTCCTAATGCAATCTTTAGAAAATTTAAAGCTATTTCACTTCTTTTATTGGCATTGGAAAGTGAGCTATTAATTTGTGCTAAGGTTATTTGTAATTGCTCTACGTTTTCTTCTTCAATTAATCCATTTTTGAATATTTCTTGTGTTTCAAAAAGGGTTTTTTCTAAAGAAGTTTTATTATTTTCTAGGATGGAAATACTTTCTCTAGCCAAAAGCACATTCCCATAGGCATTAGTTACCATTTCTTTTATTTCTAAATCGGTTTTGATTTTAGCATTTTTAGAAATTTGAAGATATACTTTAGCCGATTGAAGTCCAACGATATAGGAACCGTCAAAAATTAATTGACTTAGAGTTGCTTTAGCATCCATACTGTGTTTTGTTCCGAATGTTATTGTGGTTACATCATTTGGATCACCACCAGGATTAAAAGCATTACCTGTAACTCCTTGCTCTGTAAAGTTTAGATTGTTTAAATAGACTAGATTGGCATTAATTTGGGGAAGTCCGCTTGCTGTTGTTTCCCATTTTTTTTGTTTTGCGGCTTCTATATCTTTACTAGCGTTTATCGCTGTATAATTGTTTTTAATAGCATATTCAATGGCTTCGTCAAGAGAGAAAGAATAATTTGTTTTTTCTTCTTGAGCATTGATTAAACTAGCAAAAAACAAAAAGATAATAATAAATCTATGTTTCATTTGTTGTTAATTAATTTAATTTAGATAATTGATATTCTAATTCTTTTAAACCTTCTGCTGTTGCAATAGATCTTGTGTGATATTTTAGAGCTCCTAATTCGTTTTTGTTGACTTCATTTTCAGATTCGAAATGCTCGTTTATTCCAAAAATGAGCAAATAATAGAACAATACGGTTTGGTTTATATTGATGTCTTCACGGTACAGTCCTTGTTTGATTCCCTTTTCTAAATTTTGATGAAAAAAACTTTTGCATTGGTGCGATTCCCTTTCTCTAATCTTATCATAAATAAAAGGGTAATGTTTTTTTAATTGAAACAAAGGAGCATCACCATCGGTTTTGAACATTTCGTCAAACATTTCTCTAACTATAAAGTTTTCTTCAATGGCATTTTTTCCTAGTTGTATAATATCTTCAAATCTTTGATGAATTACAATGTGAATGTAATCACATCCAGCTTCGATTAGTTCTTCCTTATTAGAGAAGTATTTATAAAGTGTCTTTTTAGATATTCCAAGTTTGGCAGAAATATCGTCCATAGTAACACTCTTAAAACCTAATTTAAAGAACATTTCCGTAGCTTTTATAATTATTTTCTCTTTCAAGTGTATTGGGATTGTTAAGTTTTTTCGGGTGCAAATGTATGAAGGAAACTTTTAATACAAAAATAGTTTCCAATGTTTTTACTAAAAATTAACATAGATTTAAGTTTAAGTTTTTTTTTATAATTTGGGATAGTTCATTTAAAAAGTTTTTAATTATTTTAAATCTCCCTTTTTTTAGCGTTTGATGTTAGTTTGTTACCTTATTTAAAGAATGATTTTTATAAAAAAAGAGGCTATTCTAAAAGTCAGTAATCTAGTCATTTCTATCAAAGGGAGGTATCTCATAGTGTAGATATTGTGATTTCTCCTGATGTTGAAATGGAAAACTAGTCGTTGAGCTCTGACTTTTTGGACAGCCTCTTAATTTGAGTTAAAGAAATTGCTTTTATTTCAATGCATTTATAATTTTTTTAAGACATCGGTTTCATCAATTTTTAATAAAAAATGAAATAAATCAAATCCTGGAGTTTCGGGTTGAAGACCAATCGTATAAGATGATAAGTTTACAGGAAGACCTGTGTTAAGAAGATTAATAAGATCGAATAATTCTTTGCTGTCTTCAATAATTATTTCATGTCCTCTTGCGAATACGGAAGATTGTTGTTTTTTTAAAGGGAGTAATTCAAGAGAAAAAGGTTTTTTTAATTGATACGTTCCTTGCAAATCTATTGAAGCATATTGTTTGATTGAAGGTTTCATGAAGCCACCATTACTCTTAAGTCGTAACATTAATCTTTTAACAGCTTGTTCGCTTTCATTTTGGAAATTTAGAGTTTGTAATAATTCTGAAGGAGAAATATGATTCAGTAAAGTATTGTTGTCTGGATTTACTTGTGATAGTTCGTTGATTAGTAGTTCTTTTACTTTTCCTTGTGATGCTCTCCTGTAATCGAGTACTAGGCTCACAGAAAACGCTTCGGTGTTTGCAACATGATACATGTCATCTGGAAAAGAAATGGCATCTCCAGGTTCTAGGACATAAGCAGTAGCTGCGTGAAGAATTTCTTCTACATTTTTATAGGAAGTAGCATGATTGGTTAGCCGATTATACTCCTCTGTTTCCCAAATATAAAATGTTTTAGTAGCTGGCCCAAGATGAAATAGAACGCCATCTTCACCAGCACTTCCACGGTGCACTCCAAAGGGAGTATAGCCATAATCACCCATAAAAAAAAGTAAGGACAAACCAGCAAATGGATACCCTAATGCATTAATTAATGGAGCTACTTTATCGCTCATTTTTTCTACAATTTCATTGTTGTAATTTTCAATAAAATTCATAATTAACCCAAAAGGCTCTCCTTGATAAGTGCGTTTTGCCCAATCTTTCAATGACTCATTTGCTAAAGGAGGTTGTGCAATGAATAATTCATTTTGTGCATTATCTTGTTCTCCTTTCAAGAAAATTTTTAACCCATTATAGGGCTTGTTTTCTTTTGCATATTGTTGCGTGCTTTTTGCAATTAAATCTAAAAATAATGCACATTCTTGAGGATTAAGAATTCCTTTTTGCATTGCTGGAGTAGTAAGTCTATTGGTGTTGCTTATTAATGCATTCCATTTTTCAAGGCTCATTGTATAATGTTGGTGTTAAGTTTTATTAGGTAATGATGATATGTGTAAAAAAATAAGTATATCCCAATCAAATATAGAATAAACTTTTAGCTTTTAAAAATGAGAAGAAGTTAAATAATGATAGTTTAATCTTATTAGATTAGAGAGGATTGTTTAATAAACAAGCAATTAGCACTGCTCATTACCAGTAAATTACTATTCTCCTTGGTGTTTGTAAATGTACTTAAGTGTAAAGAATAAGGTAGTTATTGCAATTAGTATCCAAATAATTCCTATGAGTTGACTTGAAAAGCCTGTTATTTCTGCAATTTGATCTGCATCACTACCAATATTTGTTCTATCAATTAAATCATCTTTAATATCTAATATAACATAAAAACAAGAAGTTATACCTATAAACTTTAACCACAAATCATGAAAAACGGGGCTAAAATATTTATAGGCAACCAACATGAAAATTCCTAATCCAGCAGTCATTGCTGTACCGAAAAATTCACCCGATTTCAATACAAAATATGACAGCCATAACAATACAAAACCAATAATTAATGAAATATAATGATCTTTCTTGGTTTTTACTGCTAAAACTAGAATTAATGTTCCCCAAAGCAAACTTCCTAAATAGCCCGCACTAGCAGTCATGATGCTACTCCAAAAACTGGGTTCTAAACGATATTGGCAATAGCCACCAATTCGTGGATCTATCTGTATTTGTAGAATTGTTCCACCAAATAGCATTGCCATTAAACCGTGACTCATTTCATGCAGCATGACCACAAATAATTTAATTGGATAAATGAAGATAGTATTCCAAAAAAGGCCAGCTATAGCAATCATAATTGCTAAGTATAAAATTTGGAATTTTCCATTCGTTACGTTCATGGTTGGGTTTCATTATAGATGCAAAACAAATATAAATAAACTTTGAATATCCTAACTCATTTTTGGAAGTAAAGCAAAACAAGTTGTGATACTTTTTTTAGGTTTAAAAAAAATATCACGTTTTTGTGATAATTATTTTTTAAATTATTTTTTTATCACAAAAACGTGATTAAAAAACATAATTCAAAAAAATAATCACAGCTTTTTGATTTGTTTTTGGTCTAGATTTAGCAATTGTAAATTATGTTAATAAGAGGTTACTTATTGAAGTTATTGCAAAAAAATGAAATATATTAGATAGTATAAAAATAAATTAATCGAGTATAATTAAAATAGGTTCAAAAAAAGAGTTGTAAAGGTAGGGTTTTAAAAAAGGAAACTTTGTTAATCTAGTATTGGTTACAAATAAAAAACTTATTTTTGCATAAAGCTATTACTAGTAAGAAATGCATGCAATAAGTCAATACCAAGAAATAATTAAAACTCATTTTGAAGAGTTACATACAATAAAAGAACCTAAAAATTTATACGAACCTATTCAATATATTCTGTCACTTGGAGGAAAAAGAATGCGTCCTGTATTAACATTAATGACAAGTGAGATTTTTGATGTTTCCTATGAAAAAGCGCTTCATGCGGCTACAGCAATAGAGGTTTTTCATAATTTTTCATTAATTCACGATGATATTATGGACGATGCTCCACTGCGAAGAGGAAATCAAACAGTCCATGAAAAATGGGATTTGAATACTGGAATCCTTTCTGGTGATGCGATGCTTATTTTGGCATATCAGTTTTTTGAAAACTATGAGCCTGCTATTTTTCAAAAACTAGCAAAATTGTTTAGTAAAACAGCATTAGAAGTTTGTGAAGGACAGCAATATGATGTTGATTTTGAAACGAGAGACGACGTTACTATTCCTGAGTATTTAAAAATGATAGAATATAAAACAGCTGTATTGGTTGGAGCAGCAATGAAAATGGGAGCAATAGTAGCAGAAACTTCTGAGGAAAACGCTAATTTAATCTATGATTTTGGTTTGAATTTGGGAATTGCATTTCAATTGCAAGACGATTATTTAGATGCTTTTGGAGATCCTAAAACGTTTGGAAAGCAAGTAGGAGGAGATATTATTGAAAACAAAAAAACGTACCTTTATTTAAAAGCACTGGCTTTTAGCAATCAAGATGAGAAAGTACAATTGCAGCATTTGTTTTCAATACAACCCAATGATAATACAGATAAAATTGCATCGGTAAAAGCAATTTTCAATTCCTCTGGTGCCTCTAAAGCAACACAAGACGCAATAAAAGAATATACTATGAAAGCATTTGAAACATTGGAGATAATGAATATTTCAGATGATAAAAAGATGATATTAAGAATGTTTGGTGAAAAATTGATGAATAGAAATGTGTAATTTTGATAGCATTGCTATAAAATTGAATTGAAAATGTATGAATCTCCAGTAAGTATAGAGGATTTAATAAATCAAGCAGAAGAAAATCATTTGTATTTTAAGTTAATTGAGCAAACCAATAAAGATTTTGCCTTAGCCAATGAAGCAATAGATATTCCTTTGTCAATTTTTCCGTTTCAGTTCAAAGAGCTTGTGCATGAAAAAATAATCAAACTTATTAATTATAAGTTTGCAGAATACCTTAACTTACTCTATATTATAGATGTTTCAGAAGAACAAATAAAAAAACTAGACGGTTCCGATATTGTTCAATTAGCCGAACAAGTAACTTTTCTCATTTTAAAAAGAGAATGGCAAAAAGTGTGGTTTAGAAACAAATACTAAATAGAAAATGATATTCTATAAATTGCTTCGTTATTTTATAAACGACCGTTTTTGAGATTAATGGATGGCATCTAACAAATCAAAAATTACTGCATCAATTTCCATGTCGAATTTTCTAGCAAAGATTTTGTTACTAGGAAGGTTTGTTATTAATTGAACATCATTTTGGGTAAATGTTACAGGCAAAGGAACATTTTTGCGTGACCAATCCACGAAAGTAAGGCTGTTTTGAATAGTAATCTCAGGGTTAGATTTTTTGAGATGCACTAATAGCGTTTGGAAGAATAGTTCATCTGGTGAGAATGAATATTCATAATAGGCAATATACTCTGGGTTCTCATAACAATAATCTAAAATTATTTTAGAAGTTTTAGCCGTAAATGACCACCATTGACTTCCTGCAAATGGTTCTAAGCTGGTATTGCGTTGGGTTATTAAATTTTTCCTAAATTCTTTTTTTAGGAAAAGTGAAGGTTTTCTAATGCCTATTTTTGCTAGATATTTTAAGGTTCTTAATGTGTAAAACGCTTTAACATTAATTGGTGGAATTAGGACATAGTTGCCTCTTTTGTTTGATAAATTATATTTGTAATGATATAATCGGTTTTTCCATTCTGTTGGGAAAACAGTTTTAATTGGAGCTATATCGATAAAATCAATGTGTGAATTTTGTGAAAAGAATTGATTAGTATAGGCATTGGTTTTTATAGGATAATCTTGACCACTTAATAGAACCATTCTTCCTTCGGGATTAATTTTTAATGCTTTCTCCATTAAAGAAAGAGTTGCTTTTACTATAGCTAAGTCTCCCCAAGCACAATCAAATTGGTCTTCACAAAAATAGACATTCAAATTTTTGAAAGAAGAACTAAAAGAAGCAATATCCTTTTTTTTGTCTAAATGAATATAAAAAAATGCCCCATCATGATGCAATCGATTTATCAATCGGTTTAATTGTTCAGGGTTTTTGTGAGCTAGAATTAAGAAGTTAATTTTTTTTGTCATTATATTTTTTTACTCTCATTTTAACAAAATACAGAGGAATATTGAATACTATTCTATAGTAATTACTGTAATAGTCTCAATATTAGATGAGTAGTTGTTTTAGCTAGCTCAGTAACAGGAGCTTTCATTTTGTTTTTTTATAGAATAATTATATTTTTTTGGAGCTAATTACAAAATACCTCTTGCTTTAATTTCTAGATATTTATTAATGGTATCTAATGTTAAATTCTCAGGTTGTGTAAGTACCGAATAAATTCCGTATTTACGTAGTTCGTTTACAATCAATCGTTTTTCGAAAGCAAATTTTTCGGCAATTACTTTGTCGTATATTTCTTGTACGGTTTCTGCTTTTTTATTAATCAAATCGTTCAATTCTGTGTTGTTGAAGAAAACAATGACTAACAAATGATTTTTTGCAATTCCTTTTAAATAGGGTAGTTGTCTGTGCAAACCGTCTAGTGTTTCAAAATTGGTATAGAGCATGATTAAGCTTCTATGATTAACGTGTTTCTTGATATCAACATACAATCGGCTAAAATCACTTTCAAAATAATCGGTTTTAATGTTGTATAAACCCTCCATGATTTGTTGCATCTGACTTTGTCTTTTTTCTGCAACAACACGATTTTCTACTTTCTTTGAAAAGGTAAACATGCCTGCTTTGTCTTGTTTTTTAATAATTACATTAGACAAAACTAGGGTAGCATTTATGGCATAGTCTAGTAAACTTAATCCGTTAAATGGCATTTTCATAACACGACCTTTGTCTATTGCCATATAAACGTTTTGCGATTTTTCGTCTTGAAATTGGTTCACCATTAATTGGTTGCGCTTAGCAGTGGCTTTCCAGTTAATGGTGCGAATATCATCGCCTTGCACATATTCTTTAATTTGTTCAAACTCCATGGTGTGTCCAATTCTTCTTATCTTCTTTAATCCATATTGAAATAGGTTATTTGAAAAAGCCATTAAATCATACTTACGTAATTGTATATAAGAAGGATAGGTGGGCACCATTTGGTCTTTATTGAACGTATATCTTTTTGCAATTAAACGTAAAGGAGAAACCGCATAAAAATTGAGGTTGCCAAAAAAATATTCTCCACGTTCTGTTGGGCGAAGAAAGTATTGATATTCGTCGTTTGATGAGGCTTTTACTTTTCTTTTTACTTCAAAATTGCGTTCTTGAAATTGAAATGGAATTTCATCTATAATTTTGGCAAGAATTGGAAAGGTATATTTGTTTTTTATTTTAATTATAATCGGATTTTCATCTCCATTAGATAGCTTTTCGGGCGTTATTCTAATTGCTTCTATTTTGTTGCCAAATCCAAAGAGTAAAAAAATATCGATAGCTGTGAAAACTAGTAAAACATACAACAAATACCAAGTTGCATTATAAAAAACAGGGAAAAAATAAGCAACTAAAAATAGAAAAATGATTCCCATTAGGCAATAAAAAAAGAAATTATTAAGGAAGAGTTGTTTTATAAATTGCTTCATTCTTATATTTTTAACTAGCGATATTTAGTGTCTTTTTAAGGAGTTGATTTTTTATCTTGGAATTTCTACAGAATCAATAATTTGTTTGATGATTTCTGTGCTCGTAATACCTTCCATTTCGCGCTCTGGAGTAACAACAACTCTGTGTTGAAGTACAGGAATAGCCGCTTCTTTAATATCTTCTGGAGTTACAAAATCACGATTTTTTAGTGCCGCAAATCCTTTTGCAGCATTTAAAATAGCAATAGAAGCCCTTGGAGATGCTCCAAGATATAAAAATTGATTTTCACGTGTGTTTAATACAATTTTAGCAATATATTCTACCAAATGAGGTTCAATTAGAATTTGTTTTACTAATGATTGAAATTCGAGGATATTACTCTTAGCCACTACTTGTGCAATGGTTGCCAATTTATCATTGTTTTGTAACTCATTTTCTTTTTGGAGTATAGCAATTTCCTCTGATAAATTAGGATAATCGATGTTTATTTTGAATAAGAAACGGTCTAATTGTGCTTCTGGAAGACGATAGGTTCCTTCTTGTTCTATTGGGTTCTGTGTTGCAATTACTAAGAAAGGTAAATCTAATTTATAAGTATGTCCGTCAGCAGTAATTTGACGTTCTTCCATTACTTCAAACAAAGCGGCTTGTGTTTTTGCTGGAGCACGGTTAATTTCGTCAATTAATACAAAATTAGAAAATATTGGTCCTTTTTTAAATTCAAAACTCGATTTTGATAAATCAAATACAGAAGTTCCTATAATATCCGATGGCATTAAATCGGGAGTGAATTGAATGCGATTGAAATCTAAACTTAAAGTTTTTGACAATAATTTTGCGGTTATTGTTTTTGCTACTCCAGGAACACCTTCTAGAAGCACGTGTCCATTTGAAAGTATAGCTACTAATAATTGATCGACCATTCGAGATTGTCCCACGATTACTTTTGCAATTTCTTTTCTAATATTACTTACACTTTCTTGAAGCGGTGTTAAATTTATTCTGGATTGAAAATTTACATTTTCGTTTGTGTTTTCAAACGTGTTTGTATTTAGTTCTTCGTTGTTTTCGAAATTATTTTCCATATGTTTCTATTTCTGATGCTTTTATTTTTTAACTAACAAGCAATTTATTCTTTTATATATTTAATTTTTCAATTGCAGTATTAAATTCGACTAAATCTTTTTCTGTGCTATTGGTTTGGTTGCGGTATTTTTTTATTAGTCGAACAATATTTTCGATGTCGGTTTTATTTTTTCCGGTTTTTTGTTGTAGTCTATTAATGAAACTTTCATTTAAATCGAAAGTGTCTATTAAATATTCGTTTCTAATTCTTTCAAGGAGAAATTTAATCTTTTTATCAATAAGATCTTGATGGTTTCCTTCTTGGTAATAGAGGTTTCCAATGGTTTTAGTAAAATCGACAGTAGTATTTTTTAAGGGTTCAATTATCGGGATTACACGTTGTTTTCTTTTGGCATTGAAAAACATGAATACAAAGAGACTAATTAGGGCTATTTTCCATGCCCAATTTAATGCGGGTTGGCTAAAAATATAGCCCATTGGGTGATCTATTTTATTGTGTGTTTCTGCCAGGTACCAATAGGTTACAGCTGTGTTAATATGCGACAATACTTGTTCTGCATATTTGTAGTTTCCTTTATTGAGCAAATAATAATTAGTGAATATTGCTGGTTGCGTATGAAAATAAAACATTCCATTTTTATATGGAATTCGCACAAAGTTAGGATAAGAATCGTTATTGGTGTTTTTTTGATGTCCTAGAATAGTTGTTTTTGTGCTATCGAAATCTTTAATATAAACATCATTAATTCCTTTTAGATAATTATAACTTTCTTTGTTTTTTATGGAAAACTGAAGAGTATCTGAAAAATTACTAGTATAACCGTAATCAAAGTTCAAAGAGTCTCTTAGTGTTTGAGGGAAACTGCTTGCGCAAATAAAAACTGAATTCCCATGAGCAGCAAAATATAAAAGTTCTTGTGTAGATTCTTCATCGATGGTATAATTTTCATTAATAAACAGTACAGAGCCCTTAATGCTGTAACTACTATCGCTGTATGAATATTTATAATCTAGAAACTCATAGGGGGTTTTACCAAATTTTTCTACTTTTTTATTCTTAAAGAAACCGTTTATTTCTTGGTCTAAAACATAGAGTCCATATGGGATTTTATCTTTAATACTATAGGTTGGTTTCCAATCTATAGGTTTGGGTCTGTTAGCATCTATAGTGACTATTCCAACGAGAATAAGCACTAATATGAAGATGTATATTTTGATACTTTTTGACATTCTATTTTTCTTGTATTGCTTTTAAAAAGGCAGCTTCTGCTTTTGAGAAATCTGTTTCATTAATATCAAATTCACCATACCAACTATAGTCATAAATATAAGAAAGGTATTGAAAGTGCTCTTTTAATTGAGCAGATTTTATTTCATAGAGATAGTCGGAATTGGTTTTTTCAATATCCCATTCAATGATTTCTTTATCCGTGAGCGATTTTAATAGCCATAAATAGTAATAACGAATGGTTAATCGATAATCTTTTTCTTGTTTTGATTTTTTGATAATCTCTTTAAAGTCTATGGAATGAATGTTTTCTTCAACCATTTCAGAAACGGTAATTTTCTTTTTGTTTTTACCAAAAATCCATTGTCCTTCTTTTTTGATAATTAATCTAACAATCAGATATATAACAAAACCAATAATTCCATAGGCTATAATTCTCATTAGAATTTGTAATCCAGTCATTGAGCCATGAGCATTTCCAAAATCAAAAATTCTAGAAAAAAAATCGCGCACAGCTTTCCAAAATCGTTCCCAAGAAGACATTTTTTTGGTATCTATAACCGTTTCATAGACAAAATCATCGCTTTTATATTTTTCTTGAAAATTAGGTTCAAAAAATTTTGGTTCTACAGTCACGTTCGGCTTACTATAGGAAACAGTGTCAACTATATCTTGGCTTTCTACTACTGTTTCAGTTGCATTGAATAGTGAATCTGATTGTGAAAAAACAATAGATGCAATGAGTAGAAAAAGTAGTGCTAGTTTATTCTTCATTTTGTCCAATTAAATCAATGTCACTTTTAATACTATAATTCTCTTCTTCATCTTTAACACTGTAGTAGATAATTCCTTGATTTACAAAAATTAGATTTTGAAGCGTAAAACTAGAAATAGTGTAAACAATCATAAGAATGGTCATTGCGATAGCAAGTCCAGAATAAGGATCAGTATTTTGAGATTCTGTGTCAATAGAAATCATAAAACCAGCAAAAGTAAGAATATAGGGCACGAATGAAAAAATACCAACAATCATTTGTACTATAATATACATTATTACTGTGGAACCAATTATTGGCCAAAATTTTCTTTTTAATAGTTCAAAACCATTGCCTAAGGATTGAAAATAACCATTTTCGGTTGTGATATAGTCATAATAGCTTAAAGTCATCCAACTCATTAAAGCTGGGGCAACAATGAAAACTAAAGGAATACCAATTACAATCATCATTAATAGCATCATGATTCCCATTATGATGAATGCAAGGGGAATCATTATGATTAATGATGCTAAAAAAAATACAATTGTTCTTCCTACTTTCTTTTTTATTATGCCAATAATACTTTCGGTAGTGATTGTTTTTTTTTCGGCTACTAGTTTTAAGTAGGCAATAGGATAGGTATAGTTTATTAAACTAGCAAACATGATGATTATAAAAAGAAAAATTCCAAGCCCTATAAAAACTCCTAAATTATCATTCAGAAACAATGCCATCCCACTCGAATTATTTCTGTTTGCATTAGAAAACATTCCTTCGAAAAAAATGCTCGTAAAGAAATATAAAGTGGCAACAAGAAGTAACAGAACAATTCCATTGATAATGAAATAATTCTTAAAATAGCTTTTACCTTCAACCTTTAAAAAATCAAAAGTGTCTCCAACAAATTCGCTAAAACCTCTTTTTTTATATAATTGAAACATTTTTTGCTTTTATTTTTTTATTGACAATGAATGGATATATTAGGTAATAAAAACTAATGATTCCGAGAGTTGTTAGAATAATTCCAATACTTAATACCTTAGGCATGTCTATAGAATATCGGGTAATGAACCCTTCAAGAAAACCTGCTGCGAAAGTGAAAGGCATTGTGCTTAAGAATATTTTAAAAGTATTTTTAAAGCCAATTTTAAAAGAGTTAAATCGTGAAAATGTTTTTGGGAATAATATACTTGCTCCCAAAGCGAAACCAGCCCCAGCTTCAATTACCATGGCAAAAATTTCCATAGAACCATGAATCCAAATACCTCGAACACTTTCCCAAAACACTCCTTGTTGATGGAAGAACGTTTGAAAAGACCCCAGCATAATACAGTTTTGAAGAAAAACCCAAAAAGTTCCTATTCCAAGAAAAATCCCTAAAAAATAGGACAGGGCTCCCACTCTTAAATTATTGAGTGTTATGCCAATGAAACTTCCCCAATTGCTTCCGCTCTTGTAAACCGCTACAGGATTCCCATCTTTAATGTTTTCTAAGGTCATGTTTACATAATGATCTCCTAATATTAATCGAACAAAAGAATCATCATTCTTTGCAGAAACAACACCAATAGAAGTTAGTAAAGCAAAGATTATGAAAGCATATAGAATGTATCGTCTGTATTCATAAACAAGAAGCGGTACTTCGGTTTTAAAGAAATAAACCAAACGATTCGTATCTTGTCTTTTTGTTTTGTAAATTTTTTGATAGGTCTGCGAAGCTAAATGATTTAGGTATACAACTGTCTTACTTTTAGCGTAATAGGTTTGTGCATAGGCTAGATCATTTACCAAAAGAATATATAAATTGGCTAATTCATCAGGATTTTTCTTAGATTTACCGAAAATTGCTTGCTCAAATTCAAGCCATTTTTCTTTATTTTGCTTTATAAATGCTACTTCTCTCATGAGGTGCTAAAATAGAAAATTATGTCAGAATTAACTATAACTACAACACAAAATGTTTCAATAAATTTTACAGCTGCGTCTGTAGGTGAAAGAATGTTAGCCCAAATAATTGATTTATTGGTTATTATTGCCTATAGTTTAGTGGCTAATTATATTGTTGATGCCTCTGGATTAGGGAGCTATATTTCTTCTTTAGATTATTGGTCTATCTTGGCCATATATAGTATTATTTATCTGCCTGTTATGTTTTACAGTATTGTTCAGGAAAGTATTTTTGAAGGGCAAACAATTGGAAAGCGAATCATGAAGACTAAAGTGATCAAAATTGATGGTTATCAGGCGGGTTTTGGCGACTTTTTGGTGCGATGGTTATTTCGATTAGTAGAAATAGTACCTCCATTAACTATTGTGGGGTTGTTTTCTGTAATTTTTAGTGGTAAAAATCAAAGATTGGGAGATTTGGTTTCTGGAACAGCAATAATTTCTTTAAAAGACAAGATAAATATTAATCATACTATTTTGGAAGAAGTCAATGATGATTATGTGCCCACATATCCTTTGGTGATTAAATTATCTGATAATGATGTGCGTATTATTAAAGAAGCTTTCGAAACAGCAGTTAAAAATAGAGATTATGCTACTTTGATTAAACTGAGAGAAAAAATAATTTCGGTTACTGGAATAAAAAACCAGTCGGGCAATGATCAGGATTTTATTAGAACATTACTGAAAGATTATAATTTTTACACACAGCACATGTAGTTTACCTTGTTAAATATAAATACCCATTTAAAGGTTCTGGAAAGCTAGGATCGTTTAAGTATAGAATATAAAAATATGTACCGTCTGGTGCTTGTTTAGAGCCAATGCCTTCTTCTACCCATCCATTCCAATCTGGTTTGCTATTATCGCCTGTCCAAATTAGTTTTCCCCAACGATTATAGATTTCAAGTTTAAAATCAATAAAAATATCTCTTAAACCTTCAATAAAAAAAGAATCATTCAAGCCATCATTATTATCAGAAACAGCATTGTAAATAATTGGAGGACAATTTTCAGTTAACAAAGTGAATGAGGTAATAGCAAAACAATTGTTATCTTCAATTCGTATGAAAATTTCTTTCGGAGTAGTTAAGGCTTCATAATTTGAAGTATTAAAAATGGGGTTAATTGCATTTAATGCATCGTCCTGACTTTCATAAAAAGTAGCCGAATGAGAAACATCTGTTTTTACTTCATTTTCATAGGCTGAAAAATCAAATATACCTCTAGTTAAACCTAAATTACAACTTAATAAAGGATTTAAAACATTAAAATCGGGTGCAACTATTAGTTCAATGCTTATTGTATTGGTATTGTTGTTTTCTGCTAATTCAGTTACAATTCCAGTTCCATTTCCGATGTCGTCAACTACAGCTAAAACAGTGAAATTAAGAGGAGTTGTTGAAGGAACGGTAATCACTGCACTTCCAGTTTCGTTCCCACCAATCGGAATTATATTTTGTGTTTGACTATTGCCCACCAAAACACCATCAACATAGAAAGCAATTGGAGTATTGGCTTGTAAATCGTTAGTACTATTTAGGTTTGATACGGTATAAGCAATGGTAACTTCTCTAGAATCGCAAGTCACATTATAATCATTAAGCACAATAGTAGCATCGGGCAATTGACTATTTAGTTTTGTAACTATGGCATTAATCATTATAAAATCTTGATTGGAAGAAAGCGTAATTGTAGCATTTGTATTTCCGATTTGGATATAATCTTCGATTTCATAAATGTCCAAATCCATATTATAAAGATTAGTAGCACCAGTTACTGAATTGGTACTATTAAAAACATTATTTGCAGGATTTAATGTATTACTTAAAACAGAACCATTTACACTAAATGTTTCTGTAGGTAATGAAACATCCCCTTCCCAAGCGATAAAACCTGCAGTTGCACCACTATTATCTATTACAAATAAGTTTGTTAAATTGATTGTTAAATTGCTAGGGACACCTTGTAAACCATCATAAATATTTAGTTGATTTAATGGTAAAGTACTATTTTCATAAACGATTAAAATTGCCCAACCAGCAAAATTTGTAGAAACTTGTTTATGATGCAATTCAAAAGGTGAGATGTCTAAATCAGATAAAGTATAATCTCCATTTCCATTAGTTTGAATATAAGTAGTAATGTCTTTAAAAGCACTAAAATAAGTAAATGTTTGTTGTTGTGGAAATCCTGAAAGTCTAGAATGACTAAAAGTTCTATCTGGCGTCATTATAGTTCCATTTAAATCTACACTGAAGTCACCATCACCACTTCCAGCCCAATACAAATATGCTCTAATAACTGTATCTCCAGGATTTAAATTTAAGTTTGCTGTTGAAGAAGTTTGAGTAACTAAACCAGGACTTGGATTATTCTCTGCGGTATTCATAGTATTTCCAACAAAAGTAAAATCATATCTTCCATTAATTTGTGTGTATAATGAAATATCTTGACCTATAGCAAGTAAAGGAAAAAAAAATAAAAATAAGTAACCCCAGAAAGTACTTTTTTGCTTCATTATAAAGAAGTTGGAATCGAATTTGAGTACCAATATAATAATTTATTTAATAATAATTAAGAGATAAGCAGTTGAAGAATTAAAAAATTAGTAATTTTCGGCAATAATTCAACTACTTTTGAAAACATATCACGTAAAAAAATATACAAAAGAATATTATAGCTTATGGAATGACTTTGTTGCCCATGCAAAAAACGCAACATTTTTGTTTCATAGAGATTTTATGGAATATCATAGTGATCGTTTTGAAGATTATTCTTTGTTGGTTTTTGATGAAAAAGAAAATTTAAAAGCAATTTTGCCAGCAAATAGAGTAGGAGAAACCGTATATTCTCATCAAGGGTTAACCTATGGAGGATTGGTTCTTTCATCGGAGACTTTTTTATCGGAAGTGATATTTATAGTCAGAGCATTATTGTTGTTTGTAAATGAGAATGGAATTAATAAAATAGATTTAAAAATTTTACCTTCTATTTATTCAATTATTCCATCAGATGAAATGGAATACGTTCTATTTTTACTAGGTGCTAATTTGTATAGAAGGGATAGTATTGCAGTGTTGGATTTGGAAAATAAATTAAAAATATCGAGAGTTAGAAAACGAGGAATTAATAAAGGAATTGCAAATGAAATTGTGGTTAAAGAAACCAATTCTTTTGAATCTTTTTGGAATGAGATATTAATTCCTAATTTAAAATCAAGATACAATGTTCTTCCTGTTCATACTTTGGAAGAAATAACTTATTTAAAATCGAAATTTCCTTCAAAAATTAGACAGTTTAATGCTTATTATAAAGATCAAATAGTCGCTGGTGTTACTGTTTTTGAAAAAGGAAGGGTTGCACATCCTCAATATATTTCTGGAAATAAAGAAATTAATAATACTTTAGGTAGTTTAGACTATTTGTATCATTTTTTGATTGAACATATTTATGCAGAAAAAAAATATTTTGATTTTGGTATTTCTAATGAAAATGGAGGAATGAATTTAAATGAGAAATTGCATTATTGGAAAGAATCTTTTGGAGCAAGGACAATTGTTCAGAATTTTTATGAAGTTGAAACTAAGAATTTTGTTAAATTAAATGATGTGCTACTATGATAAAGTTTTTTGATCTACATAAATTAAATAAATCTTTTGAAGCTGATTTTCAGTTGAGAATGAAACAGTTTCTTGATAAAGGGTGGTATATACTTGGGGAAGAAGTAAAAGCATTCGAAAATAATTTTGCTGCATATTGTGGAACAAAGTATTGTATTGGTGTTGGTAATGGTCTAGATGCTTTAGTTCTTATTTTTAAAGCCTATATTCAGTTAGGAAAGCTAAAAAAAGGTGATGAAGTTATTGTGCCAGCCAATACCTATATTGCGAGTATTTTGGCCATTCTTCAAGCCGATTTAGTCCCTGTTTTAGTTGAACCAAAACTAGAAACCTATAATTTAGACACAAATTTAATAGAAGGCAATATATCGAGTAAAACAAAAGCAATTTTAGCAGTGCATCTTTATGGACAATTAGCAGACATGAATGCTATAAATAGAATTGCAAAAGCACATAATTTATTAGTAATTGAAGATGCGGCACAGGCTCATGGAGCTACTGTATCAGCTATAAATGATGAATTTGTTGGTAAAAAAGCAGGAAATCTAGCAAATGCTGCAGGATTTAGTTTTTATCCAGGGAAAAATTTAGGAGCATTGGGCGATGCTGGAGCAATTACTACGAACGATGAGGAGCTAGCCGAAGTCCTTTTTTCAATGCGAAACTATGGTTCTAAAGTAAAATACCATAATGAAATGGTAGGTGTAAATTCTCGTTTAGATGAATTACAAGCTTCTTTTTTGAATGTGAAATTACCTTATTTAGATGAAGAAAACACAGCAAGAAGGACCATTGCGAAACGTTATTTAACTGAAATTGAAAATGATAAAATAATATTACCCACAGAGTCATTGCGAGGAACGGAGCAATCTCAAAATCATGTTTTTCACCTGTTTGTTATTCGAACAGAAAACAGAAAACAGCTAGCGAACTATTTAAAAGAAAACGGAATTGAAACGATGATTCATTATCCAATAGCACCACATCATCAAGAAGCTTTAAAAGACATGAAATCGATGTATTTTCCAATCACTGAAAAAATTCATGATGAGGTGTTAAGTATTCCTTTGAATTCTAGTTTAACCAATGGAGAGGTGAATAAAATAATAAAAGTAATAAATGAATATTAAATGTACATTATAAATAAAATAATTAAACGAATATTTATAAAGTTAAAGATTTATAAATATAAAATGTTGTCTTCTTGTATTAATGTTAAAGGTAGTCCATTAACGCATCAGGCTATATTGTACAATGGAGAAGGAAAGATTTTTTTTGGTAATAATGTGAATATAGGTTTTGAAAAATCAAAAAATTTTTACTCTCATTACGCTTATTTTGAAGCACGCGGGAGTAATAGCGAAATTAGTATAGGGAGCAATGTTTATATAAATAATGCATTCTCAGTTGAGAGTGTTTCAAAAATAATAATTGAAGATAATGTTTTGATTGGTGTTAATTGTTCAATTTTTGATAGTGATGGACACCATTTAGATGTTGACAAAAGACATGTAGGTATCCCAAACTCTAAGCCAATTAAGATTTGTAAAAATGTATTTATTGGAGACGATGTTACAATCTTAAAAGGAGTAACAATTGGAGAAAATTCAATTATTGGATGTAAATCATTAGTGAGTAAGAGTATACCTAAGAACTGTGTTTATGCAGGAAACCCAGTTAAATTCATAAGAGAAATAAATTAATGGATATTTTAATTAAATCGTTTAATAGACCATACTACTTGGATAGATGTTTATTTAGTATTCAAAAATTTGGCATTAATTTTACAGGTAGTATATATGTATTAGATGATGGAACACCGCAGAAATTTTTGGATAAAATAGTTTTAAAATATCCATATATAAAAATTGTTAAAACTGAGTTTTATGATAAAAAATCAAAATTAATTCAATCAAACTCAATAAAGGAAATTTTAGAGATACCTATTAAAACTTGGATTACTTGTGCAGGAAACACATCAGAATATTTTTTATTGATTGAAGATGATTTTTGGTTCATTAGATACTTCAATTTTGGATTTTTTAATGGAATAGTAAAAGATAATGATTTAGCAATTTTAAAATTAATTTGGTTAGGAAATAAAAGGGTTATTTCAGGAATTACTCAGAGAGAGGAAAAAAAATATTTAATATACAAACCTAATTTAGATAGTTTTAACCCTTTTTATTTTAAACTTTTCTTTTGTACAAATAGATTTAAAATTAGAAAAATATTTAAACAATTAAATGTGTTTTCTGATAAGAAATGTTTAAATTATTATTCGATTTATTCAGTTGCTGGTGCCGTCTTTAATAAAGAATACTTTCTTAATTTATGGAAAAATAATAATGGGAAAGTTGATGAAAGGCTACAAATTTATAACGCATTAAAATTTTTAGGAAAAAAAAATCATTTTAAATTTGCAAGAACAAATGTAGAATATTTCAAAACTGGATTTATTTCTTCTGCTACAAATAAAAAAGATAACAATATTCAGATTGACATGTTTCAGTTTAATAATGTTTTAAACGAATCTTGGTTAAAGGGAGAGTTTCTAACTACACAAGATTTGAAAAATGATATTTGTGAGGAAAAGATAATGAGAGTTTTAGAAAATCATAAAGAAGAAAATCATATAAAAGGAGAATTGTGGAAGAGTTGGGTTTTAAGTTTTAAAAATCAATTTAGAGCTATTGGTTGTAAAATTGATTAAAATGGATGATAAAGAAGAAGGTTTTCATAAGTCAATTGTAAGGGCTACAGGAATATTTGGCTTTGTACAAGTCATTAAATTATTTGTAAAAGTAATTGTTGGGAAATTTACAGCTATTTTTTTAGGACCAGAAGGTGTTGGTCTTGTTGGTTTACTTACTAATTCGTTAGACTTAATAGGTTCTTTTACTGGGTTAGGTTTTAATATTACAGGTTCTAGAGCAATTGCAATAGCTGATTCTGACTCTGATGATGTAAAAGTTTCAGAAACTATTGTAGTCTTGAATAAATGGGCATTAATAATAGGAGTTTCTGGAGCAATTCTTTCTTCTGTTTTTTCTAAATGGTTAAGTGTTTTAACATTTGGAACAAGTGATTATTATTATTGGTTTATTTTTTTATCATTATATTTTGTTTTTTCAAGTTTTACAGCAGCATATGGTGCAATTCTGCAAGGGAAAAGATTATTGAAATATATTGCTTTATCTTCAATTATTAGTACTTTCATAATTGCATTAACAACTTTTTTACTGTATTATTTTTTTAGAAAAGAAGGAATAGTTATTGTCATAATTGTTACCTCTCTAATTACTGCAATAGTAAATTTTTATTTTGTAAATAAAATTAAAACTGCCAATGTTATTATTTCTTTTAAGGAAATAATAAAAAAAGGAATACCAATTATTAAGACTGGTTTTTTACTATCGATTAATGTTATTTTTGGAAGGATTTGTTTTTACATTATTAGGTTATTTCTTAATCAAGGTGGTGCGAGTGCAGAAATATTAGGTTTCTATGAAGTAAGTCTTGTAATTTTTGTTTCCTATTTAGGTATTGTTTTTACTGCAATGAGCACGGATTATTTTCCTCAATTAACCTCTTTTAAAGATGATAAGTTAAAGTTTTTAAAATTAGTAAATCATCAAATAGAGATTAGTGTGTTAATAATTACACCATCGATATTATTTATTTATTTAACGGGACCCTATCTTTTAGAGTTTTTATATACTAAAGACTTTAAAGCGGTATATTTAATATTAAAATTAGGATTGTTAGCAATGCTTTTTAAAGCAATTATTTGGCCATTAGGTTTTATGATTTTAGCAAAAGGTGATAACAGACAGTATTTTAAACAAGAAATTGTTTCAGATTTTATGAATATAAGTTTTACAATATTTTTTTATAATTATTTTGGATTACTCGGAATTGGGATTGCGATGTTAATGAATTATGTACTATATGGTATATATATATATTATTATTTGAATAAAAAATATGATTTTGTTTTTTTTAAAGAGGCAAAAATCATGGTATCGGTCTCTTTTATTCTGTTGTTTATAGCGTCATTATTAGTGTTGTTTTTTGATTTTTGTAATATTATTTTCTATTTAATTTTGATTCTTTTAATATCAGTTATTTACTCATTATCAATTTTAAATAGAAAAATTGATTTAATGAAAATATATAAAAAAACAAAAAATAATTTTAATAGATAATTTATTACATTTTCAAGATATAACTTTTATAATAGTAAAAAGATGAAAAGTAAAATATTATTCTTAGGAGGTCTGTTATTCTCAATTATTGCCAGCCGATGTAAACACAACTGATAATAAGTATCGCGAAGGAGGTTTATCTTTGGTTTATAGTTCATTACCTTCTTTTGCAAATAGTTATAAGTTTAATGTTCTTGTTGGATCTATTTTTGATGGAAGAATTAATATTGTGAATAGTGATAATGATACAAATAAAAATAGTTTAATAATTTTGGGGTCTAATAATCAAAATGCACAGACTCAACTATCAATCGCTGTTGCACCATGTGATGGTTGCTATTCACAAATCTCAAGAAAGGGAGATGCTATTTTAAGAAGTATTACTCCAGGAAGTTTGATTGTAAGTAATGATAATAATGGAGATATTAAATTTGTTACAAGAGAGACAACTACTGATCAAGTAAGAATGTTAATTGATAAATACGGGAAAGTTGGTATAGGGACTAATACTCCTTTAGCTAATTTAGAAGTTGCTGGTTTACCTAATGGGACTTATAATTTTGTAGATTGGGATGATATATGGAAAAAAACATTACAACTTAATATAGGATCATTAGTAAACGCAAAGTCTACATCAAGTGAAGGGAATAGATTGTTAACATTTGCAGATTATCCTGCTTCGAACTTAAATTCAAAAGCAGTATCATGGTTCAGTATTGAAGATAGAAATGATAATAAAAGACTTGGGCATCGTTCAGAAACAGACGGAACCAGTTCCTATAATATTAATGATAAAACACAGTCAAGCGTTTTTTCTATTTATGAAGATGGAACAAATGCTTTTATCGATTTAGCAAAACCAGGTTCCTATCTTACAGTTGGTGGTAAAGCTGTGTGGCCTGTTGAACATAATTTTTGGGTTAAAACGGGTTCTTCAAAATTTGAAGGAGATGTTATAGCAGCTACAAATATTGGTATAGGAACCTCTACATTTGTTGACGGTACAGATGCTTATAGATTATCGGTAAAAGGAAAAGTGAGAGCTGAAGAAGTAAAAGTTTATGTGGGATGGGCAGATTATGTTTTTGCAAAAGACTACGAATTGCCTTCACTAGAAGAAGTAGAAAAAGATATCAAAGAAAAAGGATATTTAATCAACATGCTCTCTGGTAAAGAAATTGAAGACAACGGACTTTTTGTTGGAGAAATCACAAAAATTCAACAAGAAAAAATAGAAGAGTTAACCTTGTATTTAATTGAGCAAAAGAAAGAAATTGAAGCGTTAAAAGCGCAAATGAAATTATTATTAGAGAAAAATAAATAATTAGATTTTAGGTAATTCAAAAGAAACCTAGGGTAGATTGTTCTTTATTACTAATGAATGATTCAATTGAAACCTGTTTTTTTATACAGATGGAGAAAAGGTTATGATAAAAGGTTATGATAAAACGTTTGTCAAGATGCTAAGTAAATATTTAGCTTATTGAGTTAACTATTTGTAAATTTAATTTCCAATAATCAAATAAAACTTTTAGATTTATAAAGTCAAATTAAGTTTAAATTGAATTACAATAAAGGTCTAAAATTAATTGTTTTAGACCTTTATGCTATTATTAATTGTGTTAGATTTTGTATTCGTTTTTTTAAATAATAAATTTGTTCAATGAATAAAACAAAAATTATACAACTACCCAAAATAGAAGATAGACGTGGTAATTTATCTGTTATAGAAAATGATGTTATCCCTTTTCCTATAAAAAGAGTATATTATTTATATGATGTTCCAGCTGGTGCAGAAAGAGGAGGACATTCTCATAAAGAACAGCAAGAGTTTTTAGTGGCGCTTTCCGGTAGCTTTGAAGTTATTTTAGATAATGGAACAGACAAAAAGTGTATAAAGCTCAATAGACCCTATGAAGGCTTATTGATAGGTAGTGGTGTTTGGAGAGAACTGAAAGACTTTTCATCTGGGGCTGTATGTTTAGTTATTGCATCTGATGTTTTTGATGAAGAAGATTATATTAGAGATTATAATGAATTTTTGAAAAATAGCTAGGCTAATTAATCAAGCGAATTTTATATTCTGTTTTTATTTTTAAAAGGAATAGTTTAACAACTAAAGAAAAATTTTTAAGTTTTAGATTATGAATAATTTCATAATGTAATCGTTTTAAAAGGGCTTTAAATTCATTTTTAGATGTGTTCATATAATAAGCTTTAGTTAAAATGATATAGGTGCTTTTATTCATTTTTTTTGAAAACTCATTTTTTTTATAAAAGGATGCTAACAAGGAGTTGCTTAGAAATCTTTTTTGTACTAAGGGTTCATCAATATAAATGAATGGATATTTCTTTGAAAGACGTAACCAATAATCTAAGTCTTCATAGACAAGGTTTTCGTCATAGCCGTTTAATTCAAGGAAAGGAGCTCTTTTATACATACCACTCACAGAACACATACATTTTCCTCCTTTAAGGATGCTTTCATAATTTGTTTTAAGAATGGTTGTATCTAAAACCTTTAAATTGCTGTCAACAGGAAAATGATAATATAAAAAAGTGTCATTCTCGTCTATAATTTCAGCATTGCCAAAAACTAAAGCAGCATTTGGGTTGTTTAAAAAACAATTAATTTGAGTTTGTATTGTATGTTTTAGTAGTACATCATCAGCTGCCAAATCAATGAGGTAGTCACCTTTAGAGACATTTATTGCAGCATTAAAAGATTTATTATTACCAATATTTTCTTTATTTTGAATAAAAGTAACGTTTGGGTAGTTTGTTATCCATTCTTTAATCACTGCTACAGAATTATCTATACTACCATTGTCAACAACTATTAATTCAATATTTTTGTAATCTTGGTTAATAACAGAGTTTAAACTTCTTTCAATATACGGTTCGTGATTGTAACTTGTGCAAACTACAGTTACTAAAGGAATGTTGGGCATAATTTTTATCCAAAAGTAAATATAAGAAATGAAATTACAAAATAAGTATAAAATCGCTTTAGTGGGATATCGTTTATCTGGAGGGGGCGCTCCGAAGGTTATGGCAAATTTGTCGTGTTTTTTATATGATATTGGGGTTGATGTCCATATTATAACTGTGATAGATGAATATGGTTATCCTTATAAAGGTAAGGTTATTGCGACTGAAAAATTGAAAGTGGGTAGCGGAGTTTTTAATAGAGTTTCCAGATTTATTGCTTTGAAAAGACTATTTCAAAAAGAAAAATATGACTATATTATTGATTTTAGATTTAAAAACAAGAAAGTTCAAGAGTACTTTATTGCGAATTTTTTGTACAATAGTCCAACTATTTTCACAGTACATAGCTCGGCATTAGAACAATATATTCCTAAAAGTAAATTTTGGGCTAAAATAATTCATGAAAAAAGTTTTGCAATTGTTTCGGTTTCAAATTATATAGTTAAAAGTATAAAAGAACAATATAATTTTAAAAATGTGTTAACAATTTATAATACAATCGACATAGAAAAGATTAATGATTTAAAAAATGAAATAACCGACAATAATTTTCCTGACGGATATGTTTTAGGGGTTGGTCAGATAGAAACCAATGTTAAACAATTTGATCATTTGATAAAGGCTTACAGTAAAAGTAAATTAGATATTCCATTGTTAATTTGTGGAGAAGGAGTTTTACAAGAACAATTAGTAAAACTTTCAGAAGAATTAGGTGTTTCGGAAAAAGTATTCTTTTTAGGATTTCAAGAAAATCCTTTTAAATTCATGAAAAATGCTAAATTTTTAGTAGTAAGTAGTGCTTTTGAAGGGTTTTCGAATGTTTTGATAGAAGCATTATCTTGCGATACTCCCGTAATTTCTTATGATTGTGTTTGTGGTCCAAATGAAATTATAAACCATGAGTATAATGGTCTTTTGGTTAAAAACCAAGATATAGATGCGCTGTCAGAAGCGATGATTCGTTTTTCTAATGAAAATGAATTATATACTATTTGTAAGTCTAATGCTAGAAAATCTGTTGAGAAGTTCTTTTTAAGTGAAATTGGAAGACAGTGGATTAAATTGATGAAATTGGAATGAATTGTTAAAATAAAGTATTATTTTGTAAAAAAAATAACACACAAAACAATGAACAAAACAATGAACAAAACAATGAACAAAACAATGAACAAAACAATTTTATCTTTAGTAGCAATTTTTATTGTAAATCTATCTTTTTCACAACTTTTACCTGTAGGAACAAATACAGATGATAATAAATACCGCGTTGGTGGAGTAGCATTTGGTTATTCTTCAGCCCCTAGTTTTGGAACTAATAAATTTATGGTAAATGGAAATTCTTCATTTAATGGAGTTTCTAATTATGTTGGATCAATGTTTTTAACAGCAACACCAGGAGTTTTAGATTCTGGTAATTTTGAGATAAGAGGTGCAGGAACTTACAGCAGGCTTCAAATGGCAGTAGCAACGTGTAATGGTTGTTATTCCCGTAATGCTATAAAGGGAGATATAGTTATTCGTT
The DNA here is from genome assembly GCF_055384985.1 of Flavobacterium sp. KY-23415. Classification (NCBI taxonomy): domain Bacteria; kingdom Pseudomonadati; phylum Bacteroidota; class Flavobacteriia; order Flavobacteriales; family Flavobacteriaceae; genus Flavobacterium; species Flavobacterium sp. KY-23415. The sequence continues at coordinate 3,124,837 of NZ_AP044001.1, forward strand.
CTAATGCGAGATCTAATGCTTTAATGATTGTAAGTGAAGGGACTGGTGGAATTAAAATTGAAACACAAGAACTCCCAATTCCAGACCCTAATGGAATTACTAAGGTTCAAATGACAATTGATAAATATGGAAAAGTAGGAATTGGTACAGAAATTGTTCCAGCAGATTATAAACTAGCCGTTGCTGGAAAGATAATTGCAGAAGAACTCAAAGTACAATTACAAACAGCATGGCCAGATTATGTTTTTGCGGATGACTACAAATTACCTTCTTTACAAGAAGTTGAGCAACACATAAAAGAAAAAGGACATTTAGAAAACATACCTTCTGCTTGTGAAGTGAAAGATAATGGTTTTGAAGTAGGGCAAATGAATGCATTATTATTAGAGAAAGTAGAAGAACTTACACTTTATACTATTGACCAACAAAAACAATTAGATAAGCAATCTGAGTTATTAAATAAACAAACTCAAGAAATTGAAGAACTAAAAACTCTAGTAAATACATTGATTCAAAAAAATAAGTAATCATTTAATTTTAAAAGAATAAATATAATGAGAAGCTTATATATTTTTCTGCTCCTTATAATGGGAGTAGGTGTTTTTGGGCAGAAAACAAAGTCTCTTACACCTTTTACACCACCCTGTGCCACTGATGAGGCATACCAAGAATTAGTCAAAAAAGATCCTAGTCTATCTAGAAGGATGGATGAAATGAATGAACAAATTAGGAATTTTGCCAATGAATTTAAAAAATCTTCAAACAGTAAAACTACACAAACTAACTTCACAATTCCAGTTATTGTATATGTTGTTCATAGTAATCAATCACTAGGGACTGGTTCAAATATTTCTGATTCACAAGTACAAACACAAATCGATGCTTTAAATGATTATTTTAGCGGAACAGGATTCAATTTTTGTCTCGCTACTAAAGCTGGGAATCAAACGCTTTTACAAGCAGCAGGAAGTCTATCTACTGCAAGTTCAACAACTCCAGGTATTATTCATGTTAGCGATGCTACTATAGCAAATCATCAAATCACTTCTAATTCTCAGCAAGCTCTAGTTGCAGGAACAAGTGGAAATTATATTTTAAATCAAAATAGATTTTTGAGGATTTGGGTGGTAGAGAGTATTAATGATAGTACTACTTCAGGCATTCAAGGTTATTCTCATTTTCCAAATACCTCTACAATCTTAGATGGTATTGTAATGAGTTATACAGTTTTTGGAGACATTAGTAATACTTCTTGTAATTGTAATTTAACTATAAATTATCAACAAGGTAAAGTTTTAGCTCATGAAGTAGGGCATTACCTAGGATTAAGACACACTTTTCAAGGAGGTTGCCATGATACATCGGGTACAAATAGTCATTTTTTAGGAGATTTAGTAGTCGATACACCACCAGTTAACGCAGCTAATTTTGGCTGCCCCTCAAATGTAGATAGTTGTACTAACGATACAGAAGGCGATGATATAAGTAATTATATGGATTATACCTATGATGCTTGTAAAAATCATTTTACAACTGGACAAAATGAAAGAATGCTATTTCAATTAATGAATTATAGAAGTAATTTGTATGATACAGATAATTTAATTTTCACAGGTGTTTGTGGTTCTAATAATTTAGTTTCTTCTAGTTTTACAGGTAGCTTAAGTAATACTGGAAACAGTTATATCTATAATATATGTGCTGGTAGTACACTGTATTTTAGACCAAATACTCAAAGCTCAAATTATCCAATAGGAACAGTAAATTATTTATGGGATTTTGGGAATGGTATTACTTCTACCTTAGAAAATCCTTCAACAATTTACAATTTAAGTTCAAATACTTTTTATATAGTAACACTTACAGTTAATTATAACGGAAATACTTCTACTTCTTCTAAAAATATTTACGTAAACAATTGTTCACCAATTGTAAATGATGAATCTACATGGTATTGTTACCAAAAAAATATACTTAAATTTAATACTGGTATACCTAGAATTAATGGTACAATTTCTTTTCCAGGAATAGGTGATGCAATTGGAATTGACAGTGGTGACAATATTTTCAAAGGCATAAATATCCAGAACGACAATAGTGGTAATGTTTTATTTTTTACAGATGGAAAAGATATTTATAATGGAGCTAATCCGGCTACTAGAATTAATAATATTAGATTAATAGGAAATGGTTCTAATGGTCAAGAAACCCTAATATTAAAATCTCCTGTAAATAATAATGACTATTATATTATTCATAATTTATCAAAAGGTTCAGGAGGGAATAATTTTTTTAACGTGTTAACACATGTTGGAATTCGATATTCTATTATAAATATAAATGGAGGAATACCAACAATGTCTAATTCAGTAAATATTCCAATATTACCAACGTCTAATCAGACAGGTTTTAGAACTTCTTCTCATGATGGTGCATTTTTTGGTACAAACTCTATTCAAGCAATTGAAAAAAACAATGGGGGTTATTGGATTTTTGCAGTAATATATAGAATAGATGGTACAGCATGTATTGGAGTATTTGATTTTGCGATAGATGGATCTATTGTTTTGAAAAACACTTATACATTGCCTTCATATATTACACCTGTTTTTTATAATACTATGGGTACTATTGATTCAAGAGAAAGTACTCTTTTAAGTATTTCACCAAATGGAGATAAAATAATTTACAATACTTATTCCTTAAAGCCTTTAATATTTGATTTTGATAAGTTTGAAGGTGTAATATCACAAACAACAGAGTTTGATAACATTTTTTTTAACGGTTATTGTTATGCGTTTAGTCCAAATTCAAAATTAATTTATTCAAGTCAAGGACAAATTGATATAGACACCCCACTTATAGTTAATAACCCTACTAGTGAAATGATAAATTATATGAGCAATTATGCTTATGGTCCTGATGATAAAATTTATTATTTAGCAGGTGGAAATGCTAATGGTAAAATAGGTGTTATTCACAACCCAAATATTAAAGTTACAAATTTTAATCCTAATGCTTTTCTTAGTCAACAAGACATATTAAAAACTGAATTTGTGAATTATGGGAATAAATTTCTGCCCAATTTTCTTCACTCGAAAAAATCTACTGCTTATGACGTAAACCAAATAAGTGCCTATAAAGCGGGTTGTAATGCTTATAAATTTTTTCCAGATGTAAATATCAACACTGCTACACCAAGTTTTGTATGGGATTTTGGAGACCCTAATTCTGGCCCTAATAATACTTCTACATTAAATACGCCCACACATGAGTTTACTGCAAGTGGTACATATACTGTTAGTTTAACCTATAATGTTTCCACCACAATTACAACTCAAGTAACCATAACTACATTTACACCACCTGCTATTCAAGGAACAAGTGAGGTGTGTTTTTCAAATGGAATAGCTACTACATTTAATTCTGTAGTGTTACAAAATGGACAAACAGTAGTTTGGTCAATCTTAAGTGGAACAGGTACGATACTTCAAAATAATCAAACAGAGGTTCAAATCACTTGGACACAATTAGGAACTATCAGTGCATTAATAACAGATCCTACTGGTTGTAGTGGAACAGTTACTAAAACAATAACAATATTACCAAATATTACTCCAACTTTTAGTGGTATAAACACTAGTATTTGTAGTGGTAGCACAGCTCCTGTACTTCCAAGTACTTCAAACAATGGAATTACTGGCTCTTGGTCACCTTCAACAGTAAGTAATACAAATTCCAGTAACTATGTGTTTACTCCAAATTCAAATTATTGCGCATCTTCTGTTACTTTACCAATCGAAGTTTTACCTGCAAATGACCCAAACTGCAACGGTAATCCTTGTCCTACTGATTTAACCTTATCTACGCCAGAAAGTAATCCTACAATAGTTTATAAAACTCAAAATTGGATAGAAGCTAATGCAAACTATGTTGTGGACGTTAATAAAAATGTAACCATGAAAGCAGGAGATTTTATTGTTTTTAATACAGATTCTCATTTGAAAGCAGATTCCGAAGTGACTGTAAAAATAGAAATTTGTACTCCAACAAGTAAAATGAGTACTACTAAAGTTTTAGAAAAGACTGTTTTTGACGAAAAAAATCAAAATGAGTCAATACTGCTGTTTCCAAATCCAGCAAACGATAGGTTAATCATTGCTTCAGATAATGCAGCTATGAATAGCGTGATTATTACAGCTATGGATGGAAAAATTATTTATAGTAATCAAAAAGTAAAAGCATCTAAACTAGAATTAGATACTTCTAGTTATCAAGGCGGTATTTATATGGTTAATATAACTACTACAAATGGTGTTAGTTTTATAAAGAAACTAGTTAAGAATTAAAATAGAAAAGCCATCTTTAGTAAATTAACTAAGACGGCTTTTTTATTAACTTTAAATAGATATCAATTTGTTTGTTAAAATGATTTTTAAAATTTCTTTTTTCTGCAAAATCTAAACCATTATTCGCAAGTTCTCTTCTTAAGTTAATATCAATAAGTAATAATTCTATCGATTCTGTTAGTTTTTCGATGTTTCTGAAGGGAAAAACTAAACCACTATTATTTTCTATAACATCTTTGGTAATACCTAATAAATTGCTCACAATAACGGTTTTTTTGAATGCAAAAGATTCTAAAACTACATTACAATAAGATTCTAAGAATTCACTAGGAATAATTACAAATTTAGAGTTTTGATATATAGAAGTTAACTCTTTGCGCTTTTTTTTACCAATAAAGGTTACATTGTGTAAATTATTATTGTTTTTGAATGCTAATAATTCTTCCATTTGGTTTCCTTCTCCAACAATCAAGAGTTTTTCATTTGGAAATTTTGACAAAATATTTTTATATGCTTTTAATAATGTCATAACTCCCTTTTCTATGTCTAATCTACCAACATATAATAAATACTCACCATCAAGCAATTCATTATCCAAAACTTCTAGCATTGTAGGGTTGGGTAAAGTTTCTCCAGATAAATTGAAATGATTTTTTATTGATTTGGTTAGATCGTTAGAAGGAGTCAAGAAATAATTGACATATTTTTTTATAAATTTTTTGTGATAACTTTGTTTAAAGTGTAGTAAAGTATCATATAAAAAATTTCTTTTGGGGTGATGATTCATTATGCATGACAACCCATTTTTATGTTTCGAAATAATGTCACCTTTAGTGGTCAACATGTAATTTTTCGGACATATATAATAATAGTCTCTAAATGAGTAGAGAATTGGAATGTTTTTTGTTTTAGCATGTTTCATAAAATGAGGTGTCACAGGAGCTCCAATGCTAAAGCAATGTATTAAATCGGGATTGAATTTATCAATTAGTTGATTTATTTCTTTTGTTGATTTATAATTGTAAAATTTTTGAATCCAGTTTGTTTTTTTTTGGGAAGAGCCATACCATTCATATGTGATTTTAGATTCGTTATTTTCTGAATATTTTTTTAATTCTAATAGGTAATTTTCTACACCACCAATAATTAGTTTGTTATTAAAATTATTTATTATTAGAACTTTCATTGTATTTAATTTTTAGTGTACAAAAGTAACCTAACCTAAAAACATTGAAAATAAACAATTTTGGATTATTTCCTATTAAGTTATTTTTGATTGGTTTTTCAAAAAAAATATAAAAAAATACTATTGGAATAATCAGATAGTATTTTTTTAATTTTTCAACCAATTTTATCATTTTACTATGACTTGATTCTATCATTTTGTTAGAAGATAAAAAATATAAATTTTCTAATGAACATTTTGTTTTGTTATAAAATATTAAATTAGAATCAATATCATCATGTTGAACGGGGTTTTCTATGTGTTTTATTTTTGCATTAATTTTTTGTAATTCGAATGAAAAAAGTGTGTCATCATGTCCGTATTTTTTGAAACTACTATCAAATTTGATTTTATTAAAGACGCTTTTTTTTATAAATGTATTATTAAATAAAAAAGAACTATATGGATGTTTTTCCCGTTCAGTAATTGTTTTGTCTTCCATGAATTTTCCATATTTCCATCTTAACATTTTATTATTTGATGGATAAGTGCTAGAATGAACCCTCCCTCCATATGCACCATCATAATAATTTAATACAGTTAAGTAATTTTTAATGAAATCTTTTTTTATTATTAAACAATCTCCATCTAAAATTATTAAGTTTTCAAATTTAGATTTTTGAACTAAAATATTTTTATTCTCCCTATAACCAACATTTTTATCTAATATGAAAAATTGACAGTTTGAAAGTGAATCAATTTTTCTGTTTTCAATGTTATGTATAGATTGAGAAGCGTCATCTTGTGTCAAAATTTCAAACTCAATGTTACAATCTATACATTGCTTATGTAATTCTTGAACTAATGGAAACAGGTTGTAATTATAAATAGTTATTAAAATAGATAACATAAAAAGTTTGTAAAATGATTAATTTTGAAAAAAATAAAAAGAGAATAGAAATCAGTTAGCAGATTTAATTTTTTCAAAAATAGAAAAAAATAAAGATATTTTAATTAAACAATTTCAAGATTCTAAATCAAAAATTGGTTTTTTCTATTTAGACAATTTATTACCCGATGAAATTGCATTAAACATATTTAACTTGTTTCCCAAGCCAGAGAATATGGTTTTAAAGAAAAGCTTGAGAGAAAATAAGTATGTTGCGGCTCAAATGAATCAATATGATTCTTTGTTAGAGGAAATTATTTATGCTTTTCAAGACACTCGGATAGTTGTACTAATTGCTGAAATTTGCGATATAAAAGATTGTTTTCCAGATGAAAAATTATATGCAGGTGGTATTTCATTAATGGAGGAAAAACAATTTTTAAATCCTCATTTAGATAATTCTCATGATAAGGAAAGAGAACGTTGGAGGGTTTTGAATTTATTGTATTATGTAACACCAAATTGGAAATTAGAATATGGTGGCAACTTAGAATTATGGCCAAATGGTTTAAAAAATAAACAAATCACTATTGAAAGCAAGTTCAACCGTTTAGCAGTTATGGCTACGCATAACAAATCACTGCACTCGGTATCCCCAGTTGAGGTTAATAATAAAAGATGTTGTGTGTCTAATTATTATTTTTCGAATTCACCATTACATACTACAGATTCTTTTCATGTAACATCATTTAGAGGCAGACCAGAAAATAAAATAACAGATATTATATTACAAACCGATACATGGTTGCGAAATGGCATTCGAAAAATTTTCAAAAAAGGGATAAAAGAAAATCCCCATTATTATAATAAAGAAGAATAATTACACTGTTCTTTGCACCACTTCAAACACTTTTCCTCCATCAAATTTTAGTGTTTTTGCTGGATATTTTAAAAGTAAAGCATAGTCATGAGTAGCCATTAGAATAGTCTTTCCTGTACTATTAATCTTTTTCAAAAGCTCCATGACTTCTACACTTGTTTGTGGGTCAAGGTTACCAGTTGGTTCATCCGCTAAAATCAGTTCAGGGTCGTTTAATAAAGCTCTTGCTATAGCAATTCTTTGTTGTTCTCCTCCAGAAAGTTGATGTGGCATTTTGGAAATGTAGTTTTTCATTCCCACTTTGTCTAAAACTTCTTCAATCTTAGTATTCATTGCTTCTTCTTCTGTCCAGCCGGTTGCTTTCAAAACAAATAGTAGATTTTGTTTCACGTTTCTATCGGGAAGCAATTTAAAATCTTGAAAAACAATTCCTAATTTTCTTCTCAAATAGGGAATGTCTTTTTCTTTTAAATCTCTTAAATCATATCCAACAACAGTACCTTCTCCTTCAGTTAAAAATAAATCGGCATATAGTGTTTTTAAAAAACTACTTTTTCCAGCACCAGTTTTTCCAATTAAATAAATAAAATCACCATTGTTTACATCTAAACTTACATTAGTTAAAATTGGATTTTTCTCTTGAAATACGGTAATATCATTTAATGAAAGAATTGTTTCAGACATGTTTTTAAAAAGTTTAATGATGTAAAAGTAATAACTTACAGCACTCTTTCAAAATTTTAGATCAAAATCATTAAAAATATTATTACACCCCAAAAAACTTGTTATAATTTGTTACAATAATTTATTAAGAATCTTCGTTTATAGTGGTAATAAACTTTATATTTGAAGTCAATAAAATATATGCGAAAAATGATAAAAATACTGAAATTAGCCTTACTTATACTATTTATTAGTCCACTAATGGTTTCAGCACAACAATCATCTATTTATACTCATCAATTAAAAGAGTATGATAAAGCAGTTGCGTTGTATAAGGACAAGCAATACCAATCTGCTCAAATTTTATTTGAAAAGGTTAAAAATGAAAATACTAATCTAGAAATTCAATCAGATTGTTCCTATTATATTGCTAATTGTGCTATTCGTTTAAACCAAATTGGTGCCGATGATTTAATTGAAAGGTTTGTAGAGGATTATCCAACGAGCACAAAACAAAATCAAGCCTATATTGAAGTTGCTCATTATTATTTTGATCAAGGTAGTTACGCAAAATCTTTAGAATGGTTCGATAAAGCAAATGAAAGTGCAATGTCTTATGAAGATAAAGAAAAGTTTAATTTTCAAAAAGGATATGCCTATTTTACGGTTAAAAAAGTAAATGAAGCCACAAAGCACTTTAACAAGGTGATGAATTCTAAAGTCTATGGTAGTCAGGCAAAATACTATTTAGGATATATGTCCTATGAAACAGACGATTATACTAGTGCAAATGAGTATTTTGACCAAGTTCAAGATAAAGACAAGTATAAAGAAAAAATGGGTTACTTTCAAGCCGATATGAATTTTAAATTAGGAAATTTTCAAAAAGCAATTGATTTAGGCTTGGAACAAATGGATAAATCCAATGCTATTGAAAAAAGTGAACTGTCTAAAATTATTGGAGAAAGTTATTTTAATTTAAAACAATACGATAAAGCACTTCCTTATTTGATTGAATATAAAGGAAAAAAAGGAAAATGGAATAACACAGATTTTTATCAATTAGGCTATGCTTATTATCAACAAAAAGATTATGAAAACGCAATAGCACAATTCAATAAAATTATTAATGGTAAAGATCATGTAGCTCAAAATGCCTATTATCATTTAGCAGAAAGTTATTTAGAAACAGATAAAAAACAAGAAGCATTAAATGCATTTAAGACAGCTTCTGAAATGGAATTTGAACCAAAAATTCAAGAAGATGCATCTTTGAATTATGCAAAACTGAGTTATGAAATTGGTAATCCTTATCAATCTGTTCCTGAAATTTTGAATGCATATTTGGAGAAATATCCTAATAATCCAAATAAAGCAGAAATCAATAATCTACTAATAAGCTCTTATATTACTTCTAAAAATTATACTGAAGCATTAGTTCTTTTAGAAAAAAATAAATCTCCGGAAAACAGATTAGCCTATCAAAAAGTGACTTTCTATAGAGGCTTAGAACTTTATACAGACAGTAATTATCAAGAAGCCTATAATTTGTTTAAAAAATCAATTTCAGAAAATAAGGATGCTAAGTTTACTGCTCGTGCAACATTCTGGAAAGCTGAAACAGAGTATAATTTGGATCAATATAAAGAAGCATTGTTAAGTTTTAAACAATTTGTTAATTATAAAGAGGCCGCTTCAACACCAGAAATCAAAAATGTGAATTATAATTTGGCATATTCATATTTTAAACTAAAAGAATATGAAAATGCAATAAAACATTTTACAGATTTCTCAAATGAAGTAATGAATGATAATATTAGAAAAACTGATGCCTTTCTTCGTTTAGGAGACTGTAATTTTATTTCTGCAAAATATTGGCCTGCAATGGACGCTTATAATAAAGCTATTGAAATGAAAAGTGTGAATGCAGATTATGCTGCTTTTCAAAAAGGAATTAGCTACGGATTTGTAAATAAAAATGAAATAAAAATTGAAGATTTAGAAAAATTTGTAAAAACCTATCCGAATTCGCAATATACAGATGATGCTTATTATGAGTTGGGAAATACCTATGTAAATGAAAATAATGAAACTAAAGCAGTAGCAACCTATGACAAATTGATTGCCAATCATAATACAAGTTCCTATGTGGCAAAAGCAATATTAAAACAAGGGTTAATTTATTATAACAATAACAAAACAGAGTCTGCATTAGTAAAGTTTAAAAAAGTAGCAGCAGAATTCCCAGGGAGTTCAGAATCTCTAGAAGCTGTTGCAACGGCTCGTTTAATTTATGTAGATAATGGAAAAGTAGAAGAATATTCGGATTGGGTAAAAACCTTAAGCTTTATAGAAGTTTCTAATGCAGATTTAGATAACACAACCTATGAGTCTGCTGAAAAGCAATATTTAATGAATAATGCAAAACAAGCAATATCTGGATTTAGTGGCTATGTTGCTAAATTTCCAAACGGACTTCATGCGTTAAAAGCAAATTTTTATCTGGCTCAATTGTATTTTGCAGATAAATTAGAATCGAATTCAGTGAAACATTATGATTATGTTGTTAATCAATCACGAAATGAGTTTACAGAACAGGCACTGGCTAGGTTATGTCAAGTTCATTTGAAAGCGAATGATTACGATAAAGCAATTCCTGTTTTAAAACGATTAGAAAATGAAGCCGATTTTCCTCAAAACAAAACCTATGCACAATCTAATTTGATGAAGTCTTATTATGAAAAATCAAATTATTCTAGCGCAGTTATCTATGCAGAAAAAGTATTAGCAAATGACAAAATTGATGATAGAATTAAAAGTGATGCTCAAATAATTATAGCGCGTTCCGCAATTAAAACAAATGATGAAACTAAAGCTAAAAATGCCTATGCAGATTTATTGAAAATTGCAAAAGGAGAATTAGCCGCAGAAGCTTTATATTATGACGCTTATTTCAAAAATAAAGAAGGAAAATTTGATGCTTCTAATAAAATTGTACAAAAAATAGCTAAAGATTATTCTGGGTATAAATATTATGGAGCAAAAGGATTGGTAATCATGGCCAAGAATTTTTATGGATTAAAAGATAGCTTTCAAGCTACTTATATTTTAGAAAGTGTTATTAAGAATTTTAAAGATTTTCAAGATGTAATTGAAGAAGCAAAAGCAGAATTAGATATGATTAAATCTGAAGAAGCAAAAACCAATTCATCAATTACAAATTAAGTTTCTGTGTAACTTAAAGTTTTTTTATAAAAACCTTCGCAACAATTAAAAATATGAGAAAAATAAAAAATATAACATTCCTAATTATAGTATTGTCCATTCAGTTCACTATCTCACAAGTAAAAGATGAAAATATAGGCTCTGAGGTAGTAAATATTGTAAAACCATATACACCAACAATTTCAGATGCTTTTAAAGTAAAAGAAACACCAGTTATGGAAGATGATGATAACACAAAAAAAGAAACAATTCAATATAATATTTTTTCATTTCCTGTAGCCTCAACTTTCACACCAGCAAAAGGAAAAGCAGCAGGAGTTGACAAAACGGAAAGAGAAAAAATATACCGAAATTATGCTACTTTAGGGTTTGGTAACTATCCAACTGTAAATGCAGAATTATTCATCACAGAAAATTTCGGAAGGAATAGTTATGTGGGCGGAATGCTACGTCATTTATCATCTCAAGGAGGAATTAAAGAAGTGGTTTTAGATGATAAATATTATAATACAAGTTTAGATGTAACCTACGGAAGTAGAGAAAGAGATTTAAGTTGGAATGTGGACTTAGGAGTTAAAAATCAAATTTATAATTGGTATGGCTTGCCAATAAAAAATATCTTTTTTGATGAAACAATAATAAAAGCAATCGACCCAAAACAGTCTTATAATACGATTGCACTTGGAGGAAAGCTAAATTTAGAAAAAAGCTTCTTTAATGAAGCAAGTTTATTATTTAAACGTTTTTCAGACGGATTTGGTTCAGGAGAAAATCGTTTCTATTTAAAACCGAATTTCAATTTTGACGTAATGGATCAAAAAGTAAAAGCGAACTTTATAATAGATTATGTTGGTGGAAAATTTGAAAAAAACTATGCAACATTAGAAGAAATAAAATACAGTCATGTAATTTTTGGTACAAAACCAAGTATATTGTATCAACAAGATGATCTTTCAGTGCAGTTAGGAGCTGGAATATTCTATACAACAGGAAAAATAAACGACTTTAGTGATAGTAAGTTGTTTGTATATCCAAATATAAAAGCTTCATACAGAATAGTAGGTGATATTTTAGTAGGATATGCCGGAGCAGAAGGTGGATTAAACCAAAATTCCTATGCAGACTTTGTAGAGCAAAATCCTTTTGTATCTCCAACATTAATAGTTGCACCAACAGATAATAAATATGATATTTACGTAGGTTTAAAGGGGAAATTAGCAAATGCAGTAGCCTTTAATGTGCGAGGATCTTATAATAATGACGACAATAAAGCATTATTTGTAAGTAATCAATACTTGTTAGGAAACCAAAATACCGAAAGCTATACTAATGGTAACTCCTTTAATGTTGTTTATGATAATGTGAAGACAGCAAGTTTCTTTGGAGAAATAAAAGCAGATTTTTCAAAAAATGTAGCATTAGGAATCAATGCAACCTATAATAACTTTACCACTACAACGCAAGCAGAAGCTTGGAATTTACCACAGCTTAATGTTGGAACGACTCTAGATTTTGATATCAATGATAAGTGGTATGCAGGAACAAATATTTTCTTTGTAGGAGAGCGAAAGGATATTATTACTGTTCAAGATGATTTAACAATTAATCCAGGTTCTTTTACACAAAAAGAAGTTAGTTTAGATAGTTATTTTGATTTGAATGCTCATGTTGGTTTTAAGTATAACGACAGATTAACTGCGTTTTTGAGAGGTAATAATTTAGCAAACCAACAATATAATAGATGGTCAAATTTTCCTGTGCAAGGAATTCAAGTGCTATTAGGAGCAAATTATAAATTTGATTTTTAAAAATAAAATCGCATTATACTTAAAAGTTCATTGAGACTATTTTCTTGATGAACTTTTCTCATCTCATATAAATTAAGTTAATGACCTTAAAGAAAAAAATATACCATTATTATTATAATCTTCTCGAAGATAAGATAAAAGGACTTCGTAATAAAATAGAAGAGCTAACTCAAGATGCTCAAAATGATGCTAAAGGTTCAGCAGGAGATAAACATGAAACTGCCTTGGCAATGATGCATTTAGAACAAGAAAAATTAAGTACACAATTAAAAGAAACAATTGCTCAAAAAAACATTTTAGAAAGTATCGATGTTACCGTAACGAATAGTAAAGTTGCTTTAGGAAGTCTCGTTTATACAGATAAATTCATTTTCTTTATAAGTTTAGCATTGCATAAAACAGTAATAGAGAATAACGAAATTATAGCACTTTCCCTTCATTCTCCCTTGGGAAATGAAATGAAAGGTAAAAATTGCAATGATGAATTCTCTTTTAATAAAATAGAATATAAAATTTTAAACATAGAATAATTATAACCACTCTTCTTTTGAGTGGTTTTTTCTTTGTGCAACTATTTGTTTTTTGGTGTTTTTTCTCCTTTTTTTTTATAATGATGAATAATCTGCGTTTTTTTGAATTTAAAGTAGGTTTTTTCTTATTTTGAAACCTGTGGTTTTTGTAGCTAATTTTTTTAAAAATATAATAATTAATATGATTAATATTTTGCTTATTGTTGTATATGTTTAATGGTTGTTGGAGATTTGTTTGATAATTAACTTTTTGACTTAAAAATAAATATTTGTTAAAAAAAATCAATTGCTGTTATATTTTTTCTGTATTTCTTGTTAAAAGTTATGAATTTTTAAAAAACTATTTTTTTGGTTTTTAGTTAATTACTGAAATTGAAATAGCTTGAAATTCGAAGTCATAAAAAAGCTGTTTTATTCTTGAAAAATTGAAAGTAGCTTTGAGTAATAACTTTTAAAATTTTAGAAATATGAAAAAAATCTTTACTCTAATTATGGCTGTCTTTTTAATCATGTCTTGTCAAGATGAAAATAATTCATCTGATTTTATTGATAGAAACAATAAGTATTTAATTACGCAATTACAGGCCGAAAGCATTGCAAAAAAAATCATTCAAGGAGAAACAAATAGTTCAGAAACAATATTGAATCTGAATACTATTTATGGTCAAAATCAAGCGCCAGCTATTTATGTTTTCAATGCTAAAAAACAGAATAAAGACTATTTTGTTTTAATATCAGGAGACAAACGTACAGAAGATGTTGTTTTAGGATTTGGAAAAGATAAAATTGATTTGGAAGAAGCTCCTGAACAATTAAAATTTTGGTTGTCTAAATATGAAAAATTAATTAATCATTTTCGTAAAACTTCAATAGAAGATGTTAAAAAGCTAAATACATTTGAAAAAAAGGTTGCTCAAATTGTTTCAAAATATAACTTATTAGAGAATACAACAGAATTTAAGAAACACCAAAAATCCTCTTATGTTTATACAATGCCATTTGTAACAACAAGATGGAATCAAGGTTGTGTATATAACACCTATTCACCAGAACAAAATTCTTCACCATCATTGTCAAACTGTGAAAAAACACTTCCATGTGGTAAAGCATATACAGGTTGTGTTAGTACATGTTTGTCTCAAGTAGTCAATTATTATGAATCAATGTCAGGTTATAATTATTCATTATTGTATGATACTTACGATGATAGTTACTTAGGTACGCCAGCAGGAAATGAAGTAGGTAAATTGATGAAAAGGGTGGCAGATATTATGAGAATGAACTATACATGCACGGGTTCGGGAGCCTATGCTAGTTATTATTTACCAAGATTTTCCACTTCAAGTGCTTTAGGTTTTAAGGAAATCTTAAAAAGGTACTATTTCAATGGTACAAATAACCAACTTTTCTCAGCAATAAAAAATGAAATTGAAACTAACAATATAGTAGTTTTCTCAGGGCAAGATACTGTTGCAAGAGCAGGGCATTTGTGGTTAGCAGATGGAGGTTATTTTACAGATTCATTAACTGGAGGAACATCCTATCTACACTTCAATTGGGGATGGGGAGGTAAAGCAGATGGTTGGTTTGCTTATGCTGACTTTAATAGCGGTAAATATAATTTTAACAGCGGAACAACAGCTTTCTATAATTTTAGAAAATAAAATTTTAAAGTAAACAATTTCGATTTTTGTTTTTTAGTTTTTGCTCCGACCCCTAAAAGTAGTTTCTAATTTTAGGGGTCTTTTTGGCTTAATATCTTTTGTGTTATGAATTCGAACCTGTAAAATACATTTTCAACATTGTTTAAGTTAAATATACAATTTAAATCTGCTTTAATCTAGATTTTGATTGAGGTTTATTTACTAAATATAACTAAAATGTTACTTTCTATATTGTTTTAGTTACATATTTGTTGTTTTTTATTGTTTTTTATTTATGTTTTAAATTAAAAACAAAATTAAGGTTTATATTGTAAATCTAAATGCTCAATTTTGCTTTATCAATGAAACAAAAAATGATATTAAAATTTAAATTATAAAGTTATGTGTGGAATTTTAGCCATTATAGGAAAGGGAAAAGAAGAAGCTTTGGTGCAACAATTATCTAAAAGAATGAGTCATAGAGGTCCAGATGAAAGTGATATTCATGTTACAGAATGTGGACATATTTTATCACATGAAAGATTGTCAATTGTAGATTTGCACACAGGTAAGCAACCAATTCAAGGAACATCATCTGCTTGGATGGTTCATAATGGCGAAATCTATAACCATGAAACTCTTCGAGAGACTGTTTTAAAGCATCATACTTTTAGAACTACCTCTGATTCGGAAGTAATTGTACATTTATATGAAGAATTTGGATATGATTTTTGTGATTATTTAGACGGAATGTTTGCTTTTGTTGTTGTAGATGGTGATGATTTTATAGCAGGAAGAGATCCTTTAGGTATAAAACCATTATATTATGGAATAGATGAAAGAGGAAGATATTATTTTGCAAGTGAAATGAAATCAATTGCAGACCAATGTAAAACATTTTCAACTTTTCCACCAGGACATTATTATACATCCAAAACAGGATTTGTAAAATATTATAAACCAGAGTGGGAGAATGAAAAAAAAGCAATTGAAGAATTAGACTATGTTGCTATAAGAGAAACACTTACAGAAGCAGTACGTAAGAGGTTAATGTCTGATGTTCCATTCGGAGTGTTATTATCTGGAGGATTAGATTCTTCTCTAACATCTTCAATTGCAAAACGTTTATTAGGAGATTCTCAAACGTTGCATTCATTCTCAATTGGTTTGGATGAAAATGCACCAGATTTAATCGCTGCACGAAAAGTAGCAGAAGTCTTAGGAACTGAGCATCATGAAGTATATTTTACGGTTGAAGAAGGAATTAAAAATATTGAAAAGTTAATTTGGCACTTAGAAACCTATGATGTAACATCAATTAGAGCAAGTACTCCAATGTTTTTTATGTCTAAAAAGATAACAGATTTAGGAATTAAGATGGTTTTATCAGGAGAAGGTGCCGATGAAATTTTTGGAGGATATTTGTATTTTAGAAACGCTCCATCTGTAGATGATTTTCAAAAGGAAACCATTGAAAGAGTTCAAAAGTTATTCACAGCCGATTTATTAAGAGCTGATAAATCTACAATGGCTCATGGGCTTGAAGCAAGAGTTCCTTTTTTAGATAAAGAATTTTTAGAATTAGCAATAAAAATTAAACCAGAAGAGAAGCAACCTAAAACATATAAAGGTATAGAGAAATATATCCTTAGAAAAGCTTTTGATACCCCAGAACAACCTTATTTACCAGATGAAGTGTTGTGGAGACAAAAAGAACAATTTTCAGATGGAGTTGGATATAACTGGATAGATCAACTTATAGAATATTGTGCATCTCAAGTAACTGATGAAGAATTTGCTAAGGCAAAAGAACTATTCCCATATAATACACCAACAAGTAAAGAAGCTTTTTATTATAGAACAATTTTTTATAAACATTTCCCTCAAGATAGTGCAGCACAAACAGTTAGAAAATGGATTCCAAAATGGCAAGAAAATGAGGATCCAAGTGGAAGAGCCAATGCAGCACACATTAAGGCTGATGTTTCTATCGCAAAAGAAAAAGAAACGGTATAAATTTTGTTTTTGATTTGTTTTTAAAACGTTAACTATGTTTGTTGACGTTTTTTTGTTTTTAATGGCTTAAAAGTAGTTTAAAATGAAAATTTTCAACATTTGTTGATAACTTATCACTAAAAACAATTCTTAAAGAACCAATTTTTTAACAGAATAGTTATATTTGTCTGTTAAATAATAATGTGGCTATTATAAGAATTAAAATATGAGTGAAGAAGTAAAGAAAAACAATTATTCAGCAGACAGTATTCAAGCCTTAGAAGGAATGGAGCATGTGAGAATGCGTCCTTCGATGTATATTGGTGATACTGGTGTTAGAGGTTTGCATCATTTAGTGTATGAAGTTGTTGATAATTCAATTGATGAGGCTTTAGCTGGACATTGTGATACTATATCTGTATTTATTAATGAGGACAATTCAATTTCTGTTGAAGATAATGGACGAGGTATTCCTGTAGATATTCACAAAAAAGAAGGAATTTCTGCACTAGAGGTTGTAATGACTAAAATTGGTGCTGGTGGAAAATTTGATAAAGATTCATACAAAGTTTCTGGTGGACTTCATGGTGTAGGGGTGTCTTGTGTGAATGCATTGTCAGATCATTTAAAAGCAACAGTTTTTAGAGATGGTAAAATTTGGGAACAGGAGTATGAAAGAGGTAAGTCTCTCTATCCTGTTAAACAAGTTGGTTCAACAGATAAAAGAGGAACTAGCGTTACATTCAAACCAGATGGAACCATTTTTACTCAAACATTAGAGTATTCCTATGATACTTTAGCAGCTCGTATGCGAGAGTTATCCTTTTTAAATAAAGGGATAACCATTACCCTTACAGATAAAAGAAATGTTGATAAAGATGGGAATCATATTTCTGAAGTATTTCATTCTAAAGAAGGGTTAAAAGAATTTGTTAAGTTCCTAGATGGTAATCGTGTGCCAATTATTGGTCATGTTATCAGTATGGAAAATGACAAAGGTGAAATTCCTGTAGAGGTAGCCTTGATCTATAATGAGAGTTATAATGAAAATATTTTTTCCTATGTAAATAATATTAACACACATGAAGGAGGAACACATCTGCAAGGATTCCGTATGGGGTTAACCCGTACTTTAAAAAAGTATGCAGATGCTTCTGGGTTACTCGATAAATTAAAATTTGAAATTTCAGGTGATGATTTTCGTGAAGGTTTAACAGCAATTATATCTGTTAAGGTTGCTGAACCTCAATTTGAAGGTCAAACAAAAACAAAATTAGGAAATAGGGAGGTTGTTTCTCCAGTTTCTCAAGCAGTTGCTGAGATGTTAGAGAATTATTTGGAAGAAAATCCAAATGATGCCAAAATTATTGTTCAAAAAGTTATTTTAGCTGCGCAAGCAAGACACGCTGCAAAAAAAGCTAGAGAAATGGTACAACGCAAGACCGTTATGGGCGGTGGTGGTTTGCCAGGTAAACTATCAGATTGTTCTGAACAAGATCCAGCAAAATGCGAAATTTTTCTTGTCGAGGGAGATTCTGCAGGCGGAACTGCAAAACAAGGAAGAGATAGGATGTTTCAAGCTATTTTGCCATTAAGAGGTAAAATTTTGAACGTTGAGAAGGCAATGCAACACAAGGTCTTTGAAAATGAAGAAATCCGTAATATATTTACCGCTTTAGGAGTTACTGTAGGAACAGAAGACGATAGTAAAGCTTTAAATCTTTCGAAATTACGTTATCACAAGGTAGTGATTATGTGTGATGCCGATGTTGATGGTTCTCACATTTCCACTCTTATTTTAACATTCTTCTTTAGATTTATGAAAGAACTAATTGAAGGCGGACATGTTTATATTGCAGCTCCTCCTCTATATTTAGTTAAGAAAGGAAATAAAAAAGAATATGCATGGAATGATGATCAACGCGATAAAATTGCGATGCAAATGGGAGGAAGTGTAAATATTCAACGCTATAAAGGTCTTGGAGAAATGAATGCAGAACAATTATGGGATACAACATTAAATCCAGACTATAGAACATTACGTCAAGTAACAATTGATAGTTTGTCAGAAGCGGATAGAGTTTTCTCAATGTTAATGGGAGATGAGGTGCCACCTCGTAGAGAGTTTATTGAAAAGAACGCAGCTTACGCTAAAATCGACGTATAAATGAAGAAAATCATAACGTGTTTTGTTTTTTTGTTAGCTGTTTTGAAAGCTAATGCACAAGCACCAAATGATTTTGATAAAATAGGGTATCTGCTATCAGATGCCCTTTTGTATTCTGAACAGTATATAATCCCTATCACAGATGCAGCTGTTTATCAATCTTCATCAGGATGGGTGTTGTCTCCAAAGAAGAAAAAACTTTGGGATATTTCTATTGGTTTGCATACAAATATCTTTTTTGTTCCTAAAAAAGATAGAAAATTTACAATTAATAATACTGATTTTCAGTTTTTTGAAATTGAAGGGAATACCACTGCAACGGTGCCTAGCGCTTTAGGAGATGATAATCAAGTTTATTTAGTTGGTGAAATAGGAGGCGAGCAAGTTCGTTTTAAAACACCAGAGGGGGTTAATCAAGAAACAATAGTGTATCCTTATTTGCAAGCAAGTTTAGAATTACCATTGGGATTTGAGTTTACAGGAAGATATGCAACAAAAACAAAGTTAAAAAAAGGATATTATCAGGTATTCGGAGGAGGATTAAAGTATAACATAAGCCAACATTTTTCAAGATTGGAAAATAAAAAAATAAATGTAGCTGTTGCAACAATCTTTACTAAAGAAGATATTGGGTTTGATTTTTTAGATATTGATACACCCTATGGTAATTTAGGAATAAATCAAATAAATGGTAAAGTGGATACTTGGCATTTTAACCTTGTTGCATCAAAAGAATTTAAAAATTTTGAGTTAATAGGAAATTTTATCGTAAATAATAGTAAATTTGAATACTTAGTAAGCGGCCCCAAAGGAACGATAGAGGGTTTTATACCTGTTCAAGATATTATTAATGATTTGTTAACAAGAATAGAAAAGGATAAAGTTAACTATATATGTGAAATTTCAGGTATTTATCATATTAATAGATTGGCTTTGCAAAGTTCGTTTGCTTTTGGTAAATTTGCTAATCTCAATATTGGAGTACAATATAAATTTTAAAAAAAATAAATAAATATAATAAAATGAAAGTAACTATAGTAGGTGCTGGAAACGTAGGAGCAACATGTGCGGATGTAATTTCATATAGAGGAATTGCAAGTGAAGTTGTATTGTTAGATATTAAAGAAGGTTTTGCAGAAGGTAAGGCCATGGATATTATGCAATGTGCAACAACTACGGTTTTTAACACGAAAGTATCAGGAAGTACAAATGATTATTCAAAAACAGCAGGAAGTGATGTTGTTGTTATAACTTCGGGGATTCCAAGGAAACCAGGAATGACACGTGAGGAATTAATTGGAATTAATGCTGGAATTGTGAAATCTGTTGCAGATAATGTATTAACGCATTCTCCTAATGCAATTATAGTTGTAGTTTCTAATCCAATGGATACAATGACTTATTTAACATTGAAAGCTACTGGATTACCTAAAAATAGAGTTATTGGAATGGGTGGAGCTTTAGATAGTTCTCGTTTTAAATATTTCTTGTCTCAAGCATTGCAAAAACCAGGAAATGATATCCAAGGTATGGTAATAGGAGGTCATGGAGATACAACGATGATTCCATTAACAAGATTGGCGTCTTATAATGGTTCACCTGTATCTAATTTCCTTTCTCAAGAAGAATTAGATAAAGTTGCAGCTTCAACTATGGTAGGTGGTGCAACTTTAACAGGTTTGTTAGGTACTTCTGCTTGGTATGCTCCAGGAGCTTCTGTGGCTTATTTAGTAGATAGTATTTTGAACGATCAAAAAAGAATGATACCTTGCTCGGTAATGTTGGAAGGAGAATATGGACAAAATGATATTTGTATCGGTGTGCCATGTATAATTGGTAAAAACGGTATCGAAGAGATTGTAGATGTACAATTGAATGATGCAGAAAAAGCATTATTTGCTAAAAGTGCAGAAGCAGTTCGTAATATGAATGCTGATTTGAAATCAGTTTTGTAATACAATAAGGAGAAAGCACAAAAAACTGTCATAATGTTTGACAGTTTTTTTTATATGGTCTATAATAAGAGATAATTGTAAAAAACCAATTTTATTAAGAAATAAAATTGGTTAATCTTATTGTAAATTATATATTTGTCCGTTTTTATAAAATAGAATAAATTAATTTATAGTAATAATGCAGAATAAAGGACTAATTAAATTTTTCGCAATTCTTTTCGCGGTAGTTTGTATTTACCAACTTTCTTTCACTTTTGTAGCCAATAGTATTGCAAAAGATGCTAAAGCACATGCTAAAGGTGATTTCACAAAAGAATTAAGTTATTTAGATTCAATTGGGAAAAAAGAAGTTTTCTTAGGGAAGACTTACAATGAAGTTAGAGATAATCAATTACAGAAAGGTCTTGACCTTGAAGGTGGATTAAACGTAATCCTTCAAATTTCGGTTAAAGATATTTTGAGTGGTTTGGCTAATGAATCTAAAAATGCTGGTTTTCTTAAAGCGTTGCAAGATGCAAAAGATAATCAAGAAGGAAATGAAGATTATATAGATGCTTTCTTTAAAGCGGCTAACGCTGCAAAATTAAATTTAGCAAGTGTTGATATTTTCGGAAATAGAAGTTTAGATAATGATATTAAATTTGATATGACAAATGATCAAGTTGAACCAATCATTAAAAAGAAAGTAAACGAATCTGTAGAAAGTGCTTTTGGAGTACTTAGAAAACGTATTGACCAATTTGGTGTAACACAACCAAATATTCAAATGTTAGGTAGCTCAGGAAGAATTTTAGTTGAGTTACCTGGAGCAAAAGATGTTGATCGTATTAAAACTTTATTGCAAGGTACAGCAAAATTAGAATTTTGGGAAACCTATAAGATTGATGAAGTAGCTAATTATTTAGTTGCTGCAAACGAAGCTTTAAAAGCTACTGAAAAACAAACTACAAAAGTAGAAACTAAAAAAACAGAAAAAGATTCAACTTCAAAAGATTTATCTGAATTATTAACAGATAATGCAGATACAACCAAAGTAGTTTTTAACCCACTATTTGAAAAATTACAAATTACTCAACAACAAGGTTTTTCTGTATTAGGATATGCGAGAGTTGCAGATACAGCTATAATTGGTGGATATTTAAGAAGAAATGACATCAAAGCTAACCTATCAAACAATATTGCAAATATTAAATTTGTATGGGGTAAAATTGATGCTAAAAACCCTGAAATTGTTGAACTATATGGATTAAAAAGAGATAGAGATGGTAAAGCACCTATTAGTGGTGGGGTTATTGATGATGCAAGAGATACTTTTGATCAACAAGGAAGGCCAGCTGTTTCAATGCAAATGAATGGTGCAGGTGCTCAACAATGGGAAAAGTTAACAGGAAAAGTTTCTCAACAAGGTAATGCCATTGCAATTGTTTTAGATAATATTGTCTATTCTGCTCCTGGAGTTAGTAGAGGTGCTATTTCTGGTGGACAATCAGAAATTTCAGGTAACTTTACTGTAAATGAAACAAAAGATTTAGCAAACGTTCTAAGAGCAGGTAAATTACCAGCAGAAGCAAAAATTGTTCAATCAGAAGTTGTTGGACCATCATTAGGTAAAGAATCAATTAGAAGTGGTATGTTATCATTTATTATTGGTTTCTCTTTAGTATTATTATGGATGGTTGTTTATTATGGAAAAGCAGGTTTCTATGCAAACTTAGCGTTGTTAGTAAATATTTTATTCATATTTGGAGCATTAGCTAGTTTTGGTGCAGTATTAACATTGCCAGGTATTGCAGGTATTGTTTTAACTATTGGTATGGCAGTAGATGCTAACGTAATTATTTATGAAAGAGCGAAAGAAGAATTAGATTCTGGAAAAACTGTAGAAGAAGCTGTAAACTATGCCTATACTTGGAAAGGAGCAATGTCTTCTATCGTTGATGCAAACGTAACTACCTTTATTACAGCCTTAATATTATTTGTATTAGGAACAGGACCAATCAAAGGGTTTGCTACTACTTTGTTAATCGGTATTTTAACGTCATTAGTAACTGCAATTTTTATTACAAGAATTTTCCTTGACTGGAGTTTGAGTAGAAATGAGAAAATCGAATTTTCAACATCAATCACTAAAAATTGGTTTAAAAACTTAAATTTTGATTTCTTAGGAAAACGTAAAATTGCTTACATGATTTCTGGAATATTAATCGTATTGAGTTTAATTTCATTATTCACTAAAGGATTAAACCAAGGTGTTGATTTTGTTGGAGGTAGAACATATCAAGTACGTTTTGATAAAGTTGTTTCAGCTCCAGAAGTTACTAAAGATTTAGTTGCTGTTTTTGGAAGTGCAGAAGCGAAAATTTTTGGTAATGACAAGCAATTGAAAATTACTACAAAATATAAAGTAGATGAAGAAGGAACTGGTGTTGATGCTGAAGTGAATAAAATGTTATTTGAAGCGCTTAAGAAAAACTTACCAGCAGATATGACTGCTGATAAATTTGTAAATTCTTACGAAGGTAAAAATACAGGTATTATGCAATCTTCAAAAGTGTCTGGGACAATCTCTAAAGATATCAAAACGAACTCTATTTGGGCAGTTTTAGGTTCTTTATTTGTTGTTTTCCTTTACCTAATGATGTCGTTTAGAAAATGGCAGTTTGGACTTGGTGCAGTAGTTGCAGTAGCCCATGATGTTATTATTGTATTGGGGATTTTCTCTTTCTTTTATACTATTTTACCATTCAACATGGAAATAGATCAAGCGTTTATTGCTGCAATTTTAACGGTAATTGGATATTCGTTAAATGATACTGTAATTGTGTTTGACCGTGTGAGAGAATATTTAGATTATAATTCTTCGCCAGATTTCAAAGGTTTAGTAAACAAAGCATTAAATACTACATTGAGTAGAACAATAAATACTTCTGCAACTACTTTGGTTGTATTATTAGCAATTTTCTTCTTTGGAGGAGATTCTGTAAAAGGATTTGTATTTGCTATCTTAGTGGGTATCTTAGTTGGAACTTATTCATCGTTATTTGTTGCAACTCCAGTAATGAATGATACAATGAGTGATAAAGAAGCTAAAAAAATGGCAGAATTTAAAAAGGAGGAATAATAATCTTCAAAGAAAAATATATAAAAGACCTGATTTTGTCAGGTCTTTTTTTTATATTTATGTTTCAAAATAAAATTTAAATGAATATTTTTCGTTGTTTAATACTTATAATTGTTTTTTTGGGCTTATCATGTAATCAGAAAAACGTTTTTAGTGAGTTTGATAAAGATTTCAAGAATAACAGATGGTCCACTTCAGAAGGTAAATCTTTCAATATAACTCTAGATAAGGATATAGATAACGCAAATCTTCAATTGCATTTTAGCCATGTCTATGATTTTCAATTTCAGTACGTACCTTTTGAAATCGATATCTTTTACCCAGATAAGACTAAAGAAGTTATTCCAGTTAATGCCAAAATAAAAGATGATAACGGAAAGGATATAGCAGATTGTACAGGAGACTTATGTGATTTATATATTACTATTAAAGAAAATGCCAATTTTAAAAATGGAGACTATAAATTTGTAATAAAAAATAAATTTAATGGTTCCTATTTGCCAAATGTTTTGGGTGTTGGTATTAATTTGAGCCAGAATTAGTTTTTTTACTAATGTTTTAGATTTTGTGATAAATTAATAATACCCCTGTAATTAGGGGGTACTATGCTCTGATTATTAATTAGTTTTGATTGTTTAACATACGTTAATCAGATAATTAATTAAATAACAGTTTATAATGAAAACAAAATTTACCTTATTTCTATGCTTTCTGTCTTTTTATACCTTTAGTCAATACACTTTTCCTCCATGCTTTTCTAATCATGTAGTTGGTGGCGTTTATGTACAAGGAAATAAAGTTTCTAAAGACAATAATAATTATGAAGCTAAGTATTGGACAAATACAACACCTCCTAGTGGCGATTGGAATTTTTTAGGCAAATGTGGAGCTGTAGATGATGTATTAGGAAATGCATATTCTTCCCAGAAAAGGATTATTGGCTATATGCCAACTTGGAATACTACTTATAATTTTAATGATTATGATCCAACTAAAGTAACTAATGTTATTGTTTCTTTTTTAGAATTTAAAACAAATAATAACGACTTTTCGTCAAATAATTTTGCATCTGTAGAGTTTACAGCTCAAAGTAATACAGATGTAGATAATGTTTTGTTCACACAGAATTTGTTAGCGACTTCACATAATAATAATGTTCAAGTTTCTGTTGCAATTGGAGGTGCTATTGATTATGGTTTTTTATGGTTGATGAATAAATATCATGATGACGATGTTAAACTGCAAGAAATAGCTCAATATATTGTTGACTATGCTGTTGCGAAAGGAATTGATGGAGTTGATTTGGATATGGAATGTTGGTGGGCAGATCCAGCAATTTCTGGAACTTCAGATCAGGGAGGCAGAGTTAGAGGGGATAAATGGGGTGGTCCTGATAACGGACCGCATGTGGCAGGAATTGGTTTGAGAAAATTAGCTGAAAAAATCAAAATTCTGAACCCGAACTTGTTGTTGTCTGCTGCTGTTTTTGGAACTTCTTGGTATGGGAATAATTATGATGATACAATGGCTAGTTCTTTAGATTGGATTGGATTAATGACCTATGATTTTACAGGCTCTTGGTCTGCTACTCCTTATGGTCCTCATACAGCTTTGTTTAAAGTGCCTTTAGATAGTTATACTAATCAATCAAATGATAATCCAATTTATTCTGCTCAAGATGCTTTAGAGTATTGGCAGGGACTTGCACTACCTGCTTGGAATCACGATGGAGGTTTCAATGTGCCTAGAGCTAAACTGTGTATTGGTGCCCCTTTTTACGGATATGATTTCTCTACTCCAAAACCGAATGGAGGCAACGGATTTATTACACTAGCATATAAAGATATAGTGAACCAATACCCTAATGCTCCTACGAGTTATGATCCTGTTGATAGTCAGAACTATAGTGGTTTTATAAATACCAACGGAAAATCAATTTATTATGAAACACCTCAAAGCATTAAAAACAAATTTGATTATATAGATAATTATGGTCATCAAGGGATTATAATTTGGGAATTGACTAATGATTTACATCCTTCTGATCCAAATTCTTTATTGAATGCATTAAATTCTCAGGCAACACTTCAGTCTGATAATTTTGCTGAACTTGTGAAAGATGATGTTTATGTTTTCGAAAATCAACTTTTTTATAATTTTGAAGAAATGACGTCACCTGCTAAGGAAATTAGTGTTTATAATGTATTGTCGCAACGTGTTTTCAATAAAACAATAGAAAATAATAAAGGAAATTTTAATTTGAATCTATCTAGCGGAATTTATATTGTAAAATATGGTAATTTTTCAAAGAAAATTTACTTAAATACGAAATAAAAAACATTAATTTTAAAGTTGTTAAAACAGGTGATTGTGTATTTTACAATCACTTGTTTTTTTATTCTATGTTGACAATTTTATTTTTAATAGCATATAGTACTAAACCAATTCTTGTTCTAATTTCTAATTTTGCAAAAAGATTTTCTCTATAACCATCAATTGTTTTAGGACTCAGACACATTTCATCTGCGATTTCTTTATAGGTTTTCTCTGTGCAAGCATGTTTAATGAAGATTATTTCTTTCTCTTTAAGCTCTAATTTTATATTTTTATCTTGATCCAATCTATTAATTAAAAGACCAGAAACTAACTCTGTGAAGAAAAAACCCTTGTCTGAAACTGTTTTTAATGCTTCTTCAAAAATTTGTGGAGAAGTATCTTTTAGTAAGTATCCTTTCGCACCATTTTTCATCATTTTAATGATTGTTTCTTCATCGTCATTTACAGAAAGCGCAATTACTTTTAATTCTTCTTTGTTATTTTTTACCCATTCCATTGTTTTTAAACCATCAAGAATAGGCATATTTACATCAAGTAAAACAATGTCAATTTTGTCTAAGTCAATTTTATTGGCTACCACAGAATCAATAAAATCTTTACCGTTCTCAAAACTATCAACCACATTAAAATCATCGAAACTATTAATCAAAAATTTTAGCGATTGTGAAAACAATAAATGATCATCTATAATTATTACTTTGTTTTTAGCTTTCATTTTTTTTGTTTAAGAGTATATTCTAAAATTATAGCAGTTCCATTTTCATTAGAATCTATTATAGTTTTTGCCCCAATAAGTTTAGCCCTAAAGCGAATGTTGTTTAGACCTAATCCTTTGCTTCCTTTGTTAACATCAAAACCAACACCATAATCTTTTAATTTTATGATAAGCTTTTTACTCTCACAAATCACATCCATTTCTAACTTTTTACTTAACGAATGTTTTAAACTATTATGTATTGCTTCTTGAAAAATACGATATAATATTAATTCATGTTCTACATTAATTTTTGGAAAACTATCGTCGTGATTAAAAATACACTCAATATTCTTCAACTTTTGAATTCGATCAAAATCATTTTTAATAGATTCTATAAAATTAGTATTAATTAAATTGTCTTTGTTAATTAATCTCGATAAAATTCTAATTTCATCTAAAGATTTCGCTAAGACTTCTTTATGTTCATTCAAGTCTTCAATAGTTATTTTTTCTTTGTCCTTTAAATATAAATTAACCTGCATTATGGCTACTGAAATAATTTGTCCAATATTATCGTGTAATTCTTTACTTATTTCTGATAGTGTTTGGTCTTTAATTTCAACTCTTGTTTTAATGAGTTCTGACTGAAAATGAATTTCGGATTCCATTTTATCAATAAGAAACTGAGTTTTTTTCTTCTGAAAATAGAAAAATAATGCAAATAATAATATTAATAATGTAAAGAATACAATACTAAGGGAAATGACTAATAATTGTATCTCTTCTCTGTCCATATGAATCCGATTATGAAGCAACTATGCATTAGTAAATTTAAAATAAATAAGACGAAACTATATATAGATTCTACTCTTTCAATCAAAAACCAGTCAATAGCTAACATAAATGGTAAAAACGGAAGGTGAAATAATAATACTCCAAGAATAAACCAAAAATAAATGGAACGTTTAAAATTTAATATTTTTTCCGAATTTGAGATTTCAATTAAATAAAGACAAGATAAAATCAATACAAAAAACACACCTAAAGTAAAACTATTTGTAAATGTTTTGTCGAAGTTATGTTGAATTAGAAAGAAATTTATAATGTAAAAGATAACAAATAAAATTAAAAAAATAGTAGCAATTATCTTATT
Organism: Flavobacterium sp. KY-23415; assembly: GCF_055384985.1. Lineage (NCBI taxonomy): Bacteria > Pseudomonadati > Bacteroidota > Flavobacteriia > Flavobacteriales > Flavobacteriaceae > Flavobacterium > Flavobacterium sp. KY-23415. Next base: position 3,153,414 of record NZ_AP044001.1, read on the forward strand.
GTTTATTCTATTTAGTAACAGTTTTAGTAGGTATATATAATAGAAAAAGCTTATTAAAATGTAAAAATTAAAAATGAAATAGTTAATTTTACCTGTCCATTTACTAAAATTTATTCCTAAAAATTCAATAAGAACAGATAACCATATCATGATTAAAATTGATTTAGCTTTGTTATTTGGTAGCTTATGATAAAAAAATAAGCCTACAATTCCAGATAACAAAGCTAAATAAATAGTATAAAATCTTATATTTTCTAACATTTTTTAATTTGATGGATAAACCATTTTTGGAGGATTTCCCATTGAACCATAGTTCAGTGGACTAATTTCTGTAATATCATCACTTTGACTTGAAGCATCTTTTGTAACAAAATTTATTGTTTTATTATTTTCTGCTCCTGATTTCTGCCCTGTTGGACTTAAAAATATTGTTGTCATCCCAGCTTTTTCTCCATGTTTTTCACTATTAGGATAGGTTCCAAAATAGAATCGAATGCCATCTACTTCATATCCTTTATTATTTCCTTCTTTTTTAATAAAATTGATATAATTTTCTAATTCTTCCAAAGAATACCATACTGCATTTGCGTCATTGTCATTCATTTTTTTAGCACTATGATTAGAACAAAGCTGTTTTGCAAATTCATGTGTAATCAACTGTTTCGGTTCACAGGTGTTATTATCTAAATCATTTAATTGAAGATCTATAGTTTGAAGATCATCTGCCATTAATTTTTTCATAATTGTATTGATTTTAAATTGATATGATACAAAAGTATCTTTAACTGAAGCGCTAAACAAGGGGGAAAACACCCTTTTTTTTAAAGTGATTTCTGCCTTTTTTAAGTTAAATACATATAATTTATTCCTTGTTATTATCCTGAAATAAACCTCGAAAATCCTTGGTAAAAAAGGGGTAAAGTGCTCTTTTTTAAGCTTCTATGTTTTTGCAATTTTACAAAATCAAAATTGAGCTCAAAAAATGATAGGTGAATCTGAAAAACCTTAAAAGAGTAGGGAAAATTAATTAAAACTAAATATTATGAGTTTATATCATGAAGTTTTTGAAGGAGAATCTTTCAGTGAACAAGATTATTTCGAAGCAGTAAGATATGTTTTAGGTCCAGAATATTCGGATTTAAGTGAAAGTGAATTAGAAAATGAATTACTTTCTAGAGTAGATTTAATGTCAGAAAGTGAAGAAGAAGGCTTTTGGTCTAGTCTAGGTAATGTTGCTAAAAATATCGGATCAGGTGTTTTAAGAGGAGTTTCGGCTATTGCTCCTATAGCAGGAACAGCAGTGGGAACCTATTTTGGTGCCCCTCAAATTGGAGGAGCTGTAGGTGGCTTAGTTGGAAATTTAGCGGGATCAGCAAGTACAGCACTTTCAAATGTAAATATTCCAAATAGAGGACCAAGAAGGCAGCCAAGAAGGAATCCATCTCCAAGACGTCCACAGCCGCAAAGACCAAATCATGGGAGTCAACAACTTGGGCAAACATGGCGAGACACAACAAGATACCTTGCAAATGCAGGTAGAGCAGTTCTTCCAGCAGTAAAGCAGTATGTACAAGATAATCCAGTACAATTAAACCCGAGAACAGCAAGAGATATAGGAAGAGTGCAAGGGCTTTATAATCAATTAGGTGGGATTATCAATAACCCGCAATTTCAAGCAGGACAAGTGCAACAAAATTTAGGAACAGCTAGTCCAAATGCACCCATTGAAAGCCATTCATTTGCAGAGTTAGTAGAGTCGATTAATTATTTAACTGAGAATATTTTGTATGAATATTATAATGACGGACTAATTCCAACGGAAGATTATTATGTAGATGATTATGGGCAATTCATTGGGACATATTCTCCAAATAGAATAGATAGAATTGAAAATGCAATAGCATCTCTTTAATACTTTAAAAATGATATAGTTATGGAAGCTTATATTAAATTATTAAAAGAACAAAACCCAGAAATGGCAAAGTATTTCGAGTTGATGCAGCCCATGATGGAACAAAAGGAAATTGAGGTTGAAGCCATCGTAGAAAACTCAAAAGTTGATCCAGAACTTGAAAATCAAATAAATAAACTCAAAAAAATTAACCGAAAATTATTCACAATAGTTGAAGGTTTGAAAGCTCAATTGGAACTAGAATTAAATCAGAATGACGATTTAGCAAAAGCAATTGGAGCTTGTGTGGAGTGTTTTGGAGAAAATACTAATTGTACAGAATGCTTTGGTTCAGGCAAACCAGGAACAAATGTTCCAGATTTCATTTTATTTAATAAATATATTAATCCAGCTATAGAAAAATATAACAAACACTATTTCAACAAAAATTAACAATTAAAAATTAAAATTATGTACGAATTTGAAGATTATTTAGACGAAGATTTATTGAGTGAAGACTTATTAAACGAAGATTTATTAGAAAGTTTTGATGAAGATTTTGATGAAGCCAAGAGAAGGGGAAGAAGACGATTTGGTAGAATTAGACCAACAGTAAGGCCACGTGTTAATCAACAATCAAATTTTGGAAAATCATTAAGTGGAAGTGCAAGAGATTTTGCCACAAAAAGTGATTTGAAAAAAGCTTTAGACACAATTTCAGGCGATGTAAATGAGTTGAAAAAAACATCCATCTCAACCAATAAAGCACTTTCTGCTTTAGACTCTAAACACACAGAATTAGCAAAATTAGACGCTAGAAAAAATGAAAATCAAACCAAAGTACTTCGTAATATGCAAATGATGAGTATGATGGGATCATTATTGAATCAACCGAAATTAAAAACGGAAAATTTAGAAATTGTTCAAACAAAAAATAGCGAAGGACAAGTCATTTCTGAAAAAATCCAAGAAGTTAATGGTAAAAAAGCCATTGAAGTAGATCAAACTATGTCGTTAATATTACCAATGATGACCACAATGGGTGATTCATCAACTGGAAAATCAGACAATAACATGATGTTGCCATTGGTGTTATTAATGAGTCAAAACAAAGAGAATAGTAGTGATAATAACATGACTTTACCTTTAATTGTTATGATGATGATGCAAAATCAAAAATAATAAATAAAAGTACTTATGCTAATAGTAAATAGTAAAGAAACACTTTTGAAACTACTTGAAAAGAAGTATAAAAAGGTTTCAATTAAATTGAGTTCATTTTCAAGTCTAGAAAATGAAGAGTTAGAAGAACAAATCAACTTTCTAATCAATGATTGTGGTTGTAATAGTGGAAGATCACTTCTCTTAATATTATTACCTGTTTCATTAGTCATAAGTACTTTATTTTATGTTTTTGTGCAACAATTAAGTTCTTTAATTATTTTCTTTTTTATTATTCATTTAATAATAGGAATAATAGGAAAATTGTCTCAAAAAAGAAAAAATAATAAAAAACTAAAGCAAATTGTTACTAAAGCGTTTAATAAACTAAAAAATATAGAAAAATGCCAGTAAGAACAATAGTAGAAGAAAGATATTGGTGCCCAGGAGGGTGGCCATGGGAATGGTTTAGAACTTGTGTGAGAACAGTTGAAAAATGGTGTTATGACTTTAATTGGGTAAAAGAGTATAGGTTTTTATTTTTTTGCTATTTAGAAGGATGTGAAAATGGAGTAAAATCGACTTGGTTTGCAGGTTGTTTTAATCTGTTAGGGTCTGAAACATTTTTTGGAGTTCGAAAATGTTTTACAAATAGACTAAACGAGAATGGACAATGTGGTTAAATAAACAGTAATAATTTGAGCCAATGACTTTAGTATTACTGGAAGTTATTGGCTTTTAAAAAAAATAATTATGAATTCAATAAATATGATATTGAACTATCTAATTGCAGAGAGTAGGGCAAAATACTATAATGTAACAGATAAACAAAAAGTTCAAACAACAGCACTATTAATGGGAGCTATTTCTCAAAACACTATGGTTGATTATTTGGTTATTGAAAACCAAGCAAAGAATCTTCAACCAAAATATGATGTTAAATCTGTTGAAATAATAGATACTTCAAGTGAAATTGGGAACTCAAATACAAATAATTCAGCGGAGAATGCAATAAAAATTAAGGTATTAACAGAAAAAGTTGAAAAAATTGCACTAATGCTAGAGCAGAACGCAAAGGAAATGACTTTAATAAACACTTATTTAGAAAAGATTAAAAGTGAATTACTGAACTTGTTGGAAAAAAACAGGGTTAACGAAAATAAAATAGAAGAAATATTAGTAAAAATTTCTAAGAGCGATTATCCTGAAGAAACTGCATTACCAGAAGAAAAAGCGAAACAAAAAAGAAAATAATATGCAAACAGAAAACATAAACCTTGAAGATATTACGAAGCAAAATGATAAAATCTTAAAAAAATTAAATGAAGTATATCCAGTGCTCAAATTGTCAGCCAAAGCAAAAAAAGAAAGGATAAAATTTTTTGATTACTTCTTCTCAAAGTATATAGATATTCAAAAAATCAAAGAAGACATAAAGTTCATTTTAGATTATAAAAATAAAGAAGACTATTTAACAAAAGAAGAAATTAAGGAGGTTGAATATATAGCAGCTTTCTTTGAAAGTGATTTTTATGCAGAGCTCACAAGAAAATCAGTAAACTTTTTTATGCACAAAGAATTCATGTTGATTCCAATTATTACAGGGAATTTAGCGAATATAAAATATAAATTAAAAGTTTAAATAATGGATCCAAGACTCAAAATAATACTTTACGGAAATCCAGAAGAAGAATTGTCGTTATTAATGAGGTTGGAAAATAAGCAGTTTAGGCCTCAAAATTGTAGGATAGTTACTCAATTTGGAGATATTGTTAGTTGTAGAATTAAAAGAAAGCATTTAGATGAAGTATATAATTGTAAAGAAGTAAAAAGTTTAAAAGCACCAAATGTTGTTCCTGCCGATGATTATTGTAATCATAATCAGATGAATTATCGCTATTGTGCAGTTACTACAAGAAAAAAAAAGAAGTCTAATGTTGTTTTTGGAGTAATAGATTTTGGATTCGATTTTACACATGAAGATTTTATAGATGATGGAAAAACTCGTATAGAAAAAATTTGGGTACAAACAGGCAAATACTCAGAACCCAATAAGTATGGATATGGCAAATACCTTCATTCCAATCAATTAAATGATGCTTTAAAAGAAGCCAAACCCTTTCAAAAAGTTGACTATCATCCAGGAGGAACAGATTTATTTGGAACAGGAACACACGGAACACATGTTTTGGGAATTGCTTGTAGTAATGGAAAAGTAGCAAAAAAAGGATTTGCATCTAATTCTCCAATAATCGCCGTAGATATGGGAACAAACCTAGTTAATGGTTCCAATTTGTCTTTAGGAGATTCTGTAAAATTAGTAGAAGGATTAGACTTTATATTGACAGAAGCGGGGAATAGACCTGTCGTTATAAATATGAGCCTCGGTGGTCATGGTGATGCTCATACAGGAAAAACATTGGTTGAGCAAGCAATAGACACTATTCTTCTTAAAAGAAATGGAACTGCAATTGTGCAAAGTACAGGAAATTATCATCAAGCAAGAGCACATACTTTTGGAGATATTAAGCAAAATGAAATCATAAAGATTCCTTGGCTGTTTAAAAAAAGAGACCAAACACCCAATGAGTTAGAAATTTGGTATGAAGGTAAGGATATAATGGCTGTGAATATTATAGACGATAGAGGAGAAGTACTTCTAGAATCTGTTCCTTTTGAAGACGAAATTATTGTAAGTAATAATGATGAAGTAGGCATATGTTTGCATCGAGAAAACGAACCCAATACGGGTAAAAACCATATTAATATTTTAATTAATGGCAAACAAAAATCAAAATTTTGGACAATTGAATTAGTAGGTAAAAAAATAATTAATGGAAGATATCATTGCTACATTGAAAGAGACGATAAAGGTCAATCTATTTTTTTACCAAATATTGCACAACGAACCCATACAACCAATTCCATTTGTAATTCAAAATATAGTATAGTTGTTGGAGCCTATAATCAGTTAGAAAAAGAAAGACCTATATTGCCTTTTAGTAGTTCTGGCCCAACTGTAGATGGAAGAATGAAACCCGAAGTTATTGCTCCAGGGTATAAAATTAAATCCTCTTGTTCTGCTTCTTCAAGAGATTCAAGAGCAAATAATAAATTAACATCTAAAAGTGGAAGTAGTATGGCAGCACCTTATGTTGCTTCACTGATCGTTAAAATTTTAGAAAAAGAACCACACTTAAATATTCTACAAATTAGAAAAAAAATAGTTCATTCTTGCGATCCTTTTCAATTAAGTGAAAATCAATTAGAAATATATAGAGCAGGAAATGGATATATTAACCCTAATAAAATAATATAATAAACAAATTCAAACATGGAAAATTATATAACCCAACCAGCCGAACAAAGAAGAAATACTATTTCTAGACCAAGAACAACTACAATTGCAAATAGTGTTGGAATTAATGCCGTTAATAATCCAAATGATGTAGCAATTATTCAAAGACTATTAATAGGTAAAGGTTATCCTATTAGAGAAAATGGGATTATTCAACCCATACATTCAGATGATACAGTGGTTTCAATTTTAAATTTTCAATCGATTAATAGTCTAAAAATTACAGGTAATATTTATCCAGATGATGACACTTTTAGACGGCTAAAAGAAATAATTGAGTCTAGAAATAGTACAGAAAGTGATGATGAGTCGGTACACCAACCATTTGTGACAAACGCTTTTTTCTTCAGAAGAAAAGCAAACGATGCGAATACTTTGAATGTCATTTTTGAAGGCGATTCGTGGTTAGATTATCCAGTGCCAAGAGTATTAGATTTATATGATACTATAAGTGATAGGAACCAACAGTTAAATTTAAACGCACTTCATTTAGCTAAATTTGGAGAAACCACGTCCGACATGTACAGAGACCGGGCCAATTTTATTCAATACATTTCTAATTATAGAATTGATAGAATTTATTTTAGTGGTGGTGGTAATGATGTTTTTCCAAAATTAGATCGAATTGTTAAAAGTACGCATACTATTTTTCAAGATAATTTTTTTACAGATGCATCTAAATTAGCAGAATTAAGAACCCTTTCTGGTGATGCTCTGAAAAGAAAATGCATAGCATATAGAAGGTATTTAAATACAACAGCTTTTGATAATGCAATTTTTAATAAAGCAAACTTAAATTCAATTTTTGGAAGTGTGTACCAAAATTATATGTCTTTTGGAGCAATTGTTAACTCCCATACAAGTGAAAGATCACGTTTTTACATGCACACTTATGATTATCCAATGTTTAAGCTAGGAGTAAAGCCTTCTCTAGCTGGTGTTAGTCTTCCATTAGGACCTTGGGTACAACCTGTTTTTGATCAATATCGAATTACAGATGATATTTTAAAAGCTTATATTATTATTCGATTGTTAGATAAATTCTATTATTTATTACGATATATTAAAAATAAATTTAATGAAAGGTATCGTTTTCAGACAGAAATTATAGATTTTAGAGGGGTTTTAAATGATTCCCGTTATTGGAGAGATGAAATTCATCCAAATTCTGATGGAGCTAGGAGGTTAGCAACACGTGTTAATTTTTAAAACAATTTAGAAATACCAATTAGTACTTTTATTAATTGGTGTTTTTTATTGTGATGAATTTTAGTAACTGAATTCGTATTAATAATTTAATTTCATGTTTTTTTCAATTATATTTGTTCTTAGTAAAAAAATAAATAAAATATGGAGAATAAGATTAATGAAAAAATTGATAAAGGGTATAGTTTAGACTTAGGAAAAGTGATAGATGATAGTTTTGAAATATTTAAAAAAACGTTTCTGATTTCTGGATTAGGTTATTTGCTTGTTGGGATAGTAATGGCTGTTTTATATTTTTTTCTATTCATTGTTGTTTTTGGTGTTGCAGACATGGCGAATTTTGCAGTTGAGTTAGAAGGAATGAAGACTACTTCTGTCTATATTATAGGAATGCTTGCTTTTACAGTTGTTTACACAGCATTAATTGCACCATTAAATGCAGGTTTTCTTAAGTTATGTTATTTAGCAAAAAAGAATAAATCATTAGAAATAGGTACAATTTTCGAATATTATAAAGGAAAATATGTTAAAGATATAATTGCAGGTTCAATAATAATATCAATTGCATCGGTCGGTTTATCTACTTTGTTAGATTTAGTTAGTTTGTCTTTTTTAGGATTTATTATTCAAATAATTTTAACTTGGTTTACAATATTATTTCTACCTCTAGTAATTTTTGGAAATCAAAATTTTGGTGAAGCTATTGAAAAAAGTGTTAAATTAGTAGCGAAACAACCCATCTATATTTTTGCTGCATTAGTAATTGCGGTTATTGGTGTTCTATTGGGACTTATAGCATTATGTATTGGGATTTTGTTTACCATTCCGTATTGGCCAGCAATGACTTTTGCTTTATATGACAATATAATTGGTATTAAAGAGGAAAGTATTATTGACGAAATTGGAACCTCAGAATTTAAACTTTAAAAAAGATATAATTTATGAAATGGCAAGGAAGAAGACAAAGTGATAATGTAGAAGACAGAAGAGGAATGTCTTCAAAAGGTAAAATAGTTGCAGGTGGTGGAATTATTGGGATTATTGTACTTTTATTGCAAGTTTTTGGAGGCGATACAGGAAAAATGGTTGCTCCTATGTTAGAACAAATGAATCAAGGACAAGCAACAGAACAGACTACTGAACAACGAGCACTAACTCCAGAAGAAATTGCTTTGGGAGATTTTGCTAAAACTGTTTTAGCGGATACAGAAGATATTTGGACAAAAATTTTTAGAGATAATCAAATAGGCACCTATGAAAAACCAAAAATGGTATTGTTTACAGATGCTGTTCAAACCGCTTGTGGTAGCGCAACAGCTGCTTCAGGACCTTTTTACTGTCCAGCTGATAAAAAAGTGTATATGGATTTACGCTTTTTTGAAGAATTACGCACACGTTTTGGAGCAAAAGGAGGTGATTTTGCCATTGCCTATGTTATTGCGCATGAAGTAGGGCATCACGTTCAAACATTATTAGGAACGTCTCAAAAAGTAAGACAGCAGCAGCAGAACCTAAGTAAAGTTGATGGAAATAGATTGTCAGTATGTTTAGAATTACAAGCCGATTTTTATGCTGGTCTTTGGGCACATTTTAATAGAAAATACTTAGAAGAAGGAGATATTGAAGAAGCATTAAGTGCAGCACATGCAGTGGGAGATGATGCCATTCAAAGTAAAATGCAAGGACATGTTGTTCCCGATTCTTTTACTCATGGAACTTCTGAACAACGTATGAAATGGTTTATGAAAGGGTATAACTCAGGAGACATTAATTTACACGATACTTTCAAAGAAGAATTATAAAATATAAAGAATTATATAAAATACCCCAAAAAGTGAAATACTGTTTTGGGGTATTTTTTTGGTAAAAATATAAAAGACTAAAATAATATTTTTACCATATATTAAATGTAGTTTCAATATTAGTAGCTTTTATAAAGCTAAATATGATTATTTCTTTTTATTAAAAAACCTTTTCAACTCACTAGTAATAAGGTTCGCTTTTATTTTCTTTCCTTTGTAAGTTCCTTTAGAGATATTAATAGGCTCGTAGTTTTGATACTTTATACCAAAATTTTCATTCCAATAGCCATATTTTAAAGTCTCTTCAGAATCAATTTTTGGAAATTTGAAAGATGAATTTGTAATTGCGTTTATCGCTTCCTCATGAGATTTAGGTATGTAAAAGCAGTTTAAATTCTCGTAAGCAGCTCTTCCTAATAGAATGACATTTTTGCCAGCAAAAGCAGCTTCTGCCCCAACTGTAGAGCCAAATACAACAATGATATCACTTTTATTGATTAGGGCATAAGTATCGACACTATCCTCCGCTCCAATAATTTCAATACTATCAATTGTTTTTAATTCTTCATCTATAAATTTATTTTGAGCGTTATTTAATCCTTTCAAATTAGGATGTATTCTTAAATATAATTTTATATTTTCATGTGATGAAAGCGCTTGGGCAATCTGTTTGATTCCTAAATTGTCGTTTTTATAAAAATAAGGTCCAAACCCTTCCAAACCTTCATATTCATCTAAAGAAGAATTGAATATAGTGATGACTTTTTTTTCCTCATTATGTTTAAAACTTTCTGGTAATCTTCCTTCTTGTTGCTCTTTTGTGAAAGAATACCAAGCGTCTTCAACACGTTGAATTCTATTTGTATAAAAGCGTTTTCCTACTTCATTTTTATCATCTTTGGCATTTTTCCATAAAGATTCCATTTCCTGACTCACTGTTTCAATAGAATGTGGTATAGAGTTGACTCTAAATAAAAAGGTGTCTAATTTACCACCTCTTTCATGAGTCGCATATTTTATATTGTTTTGTTGGCATGTTCGCAATAACGGACGATTTTCAACAAAACGTCCATTAAAAAAGATTACTAAATCTGGATTAATATTTTTTGTTATTGTATTAAAAACTTCAAACAAATAAGCTCCTGTTTTAATTCCATCAACAATAAATTTTTGATGATTATCTAATTGAGGCTCATGATCTCTAGTAAAAGAAACCAAAGAAGAGGCAGTTGCCATACCTAAATCATAACCATTATAAGAATATTTCTTTAACTCTTGAATAGAATTAAAATCAAATTTTAAATTTTGTTTAGCTATATATTCTTCAAATTTTAAATAATTCGAATAATCTATAACTACTAATTTTTCTGGATTTTTAGTATTTTTTTTTACTTCTTGAATTCCTTTTTTTACTCTAGAAATGCACACATTACAAATCCATTTATCATGTGTAGGATTGTTGAAACAGACTTTGAAATCTTTTTTGCAAACTAGCCAATAAATGGTGTTATTTTGTTCTAATAAACGTTCTACTATTTCCATTTCCGTTTCTAAATGCGGAATAGGATGATAGGAGCTTTGTATTAGTATGGTTTGATTGTGTATCGTATCAAGTGAATTCATTTACGAGATATTAGTGTATGTTCTAGTGTACTCTTGTGTTATTTTTTTATATTCTGGAAGAATAAGGCTTTCATTTATTGCAGGATAAGTTTGACCAAACAAGCTATTGGTATACTGTATTTGAAATAGAAGTCTTTTTCCTTCAATGAGTTCTTTCCCTTTATGGAAGCCACGAGTGTCAACAGCAATTATACTTCCCTTTTTTCCATTTATTTCTATTAAATTCTCTTTTCCATAAATTTTTTCTATTTCAAAATCTTCAAATCTTCCATCTCGGTTAATTTGCTTAGGTAACTTGCCATGCGATCCTTTAACATAGCAATGCGGTCCTGTGTTTGTATTTACATCGGTGATATAAAAGAAAAATTTCATAAATTTTATTCTATCTAGATCAAAATGATACATTTGTGCTGCAGCATTTTTAGCTTTACCTCCAAAAGGTGCACTCCACCAAAATGCGACTAGATCTAAAATTGGCTTGCAACCTAAATATTCTTGAGCAAAATTTAGAAAAGATGAATCAAATATTAATTTTTGTAAAGCATTACATTTTAATATTTCGTTTTGAGTAAATTCATACCTTGGAGATATTGGATTAGTAGAATCAAAAAGTATTTTTTCTGAAGAGTATTCTTGATTATCATTGCTAGTATTCATATAGGATACTGGAGTGGTTGCTGCATACTGATAAATTTCATTTAAAGTCTCAGTATCCAATTCTATATCAAAAATATGATAACCATTTTGTCTCATTTCATCAATGGCATTTTTTATTTGTTCACTTGTGTAGTTTTCAAGTATTCCTTTTTTATCAATAGTTTTATATTTTCCAATAGAATTGTTAATTTCATTCGAAAGTGAATCATTAGATTTCCCATGTGTAAAAACAAATAGTTTTCTAAAAGCAATATATCCTTTTTGAGAATTACTTTTTCCTTGTAAATAATCGTTATATTCTTTTTTAAAAATTTTTGAATATTTTCTGTATTTAAATAAATTTGAAATAGTTTTTAACATATAGATTCTATTTTAGAAATTGGAAACAAATAATTTTCATTACTATTTGATGTATATAAAATTTGTGCAAAGATACTGTTTTAGGATCTCGGGTATTATGATTTTGAGTGTGTTTTTTTATGCCTAATCTTACTGTCTTTTAAAAAATCTTAGAATTTTTTATATAATATTTATTCTTATTGTATAAAGTCTAAAGACATTGGTGTTCCTTTTTCTAACTTTTGATTGGCCTTTTTCCCTATAATTTCATTAAAATACTTAGGGTGCAAACCAAAACCAGGTCTTACAGAGCGTAAATTACTTTCTGTAAATACTTCTCCTTCAGTAATATTTTCTGCAATATATAAAGAACGGCTAAAGTCTTTTCCTTTAGCTTGTTTTTCAGTTAAAGTATAATCAACATTTCCTATAGCTTTTTCTGCTTCTCTAACTGCTTTAACCATTGCAGTAAATTCTTCTTCATTCATTGAGAAAGAAGCATCTGGTCCACCAATACTTCTATCCAGAATAAAATGTTTTTCAATAATTTTGGCACCTAAAGCAGTTGCCACAATTGGAACAGTTGCTCCCATAGTATGATCAGACAGTCCAGAAATAACGTTAAATCTTTCTGCTAAATCCTTTACCATACACATATTGGCTTCTTCAATAGGTGCTGGATAACTTGATGTGCATTTCAATAAAGCAATATTGTGGTTTCCAACACGTTTACATGCCTCAACCGCTAATTCAATATCAATTAATTCGGCTATTCCTGTCGAAATAATAATAGGTTTCATTTTTGAAGCTACATATTCAATCAAAGGAATATCAGTTATCTCGAAAGATGCAATTTTATAAGCTGGAGTATTTAAGTTTTCTAAATAGTCAACGGCTGTTTTATCAAATGGAGATGAAAAACAAATTAGACCTTCTGCTTCAGCTGCTTTATAAATTTGCTCGTGCCATTCCCAAGGGGTATAGGCTTCTTTATATAAATCATGTAATTTTCTTCCATCCCAAATGGTTCCTTTTATCACAAAATCTGGTTTTTCAGAATCCAATGTGATGGTATCTGCTGTGTAGGTTTGTAATTTAATACAGTTGGCACCTGCTCTTTTTGCTGCTTTTACAGTTTCCAAAGCAGTTTCTAAACTTCCGTTATGATTGGCTGATAATTCTGCAATAATGAATACTGGAGAATTTTTATGTATTTCGAAATTTGCTATTTTCATTTTTTAAATATATAATGGTAACTAGTATGATTTTGGTATTCCAAAACAACATCTAATTGATAACCTGCTTTTTGAAAGGCTTTTTCAGACGCTCTATTTTCTACTTTAATATAAGCGCTAATGGTATAACTTGGATTTTCTGCTATAAATTGTTTTGAAGCGATTGCTAACATTTCACTCGCATATCCTTTTCCACGATGATCTTTATCGTTTGAAATTCCAATTATAGCAATTTCATCGTTTTGTTTTTGAATACGAACTTGACCAATTGGTTGTTTCAAATGATTTTCAAATACATACATAGCACAAGAATCGTCTTTTATTTTAGCTAAAAACCAATTGCTATGATTTTCTAATGAAATAGCTTCTGATTGATAAGAATTTTCTCTAACAGAAGCATCGTTTGTCCAATTAAAATACAACATTAAATCATCTGTATTCGCTTTTCGAAAGCTAATATTACGATTCATTTTAGCATGATACACAACATCTAAATGTTTTCCATTAAAAAAACAATGTTCCTTTAATCGCGCTTCTTCTGTAAATCCGCAACTTTCTAAAGCTTCATATAAATGAGGTCGTAAATCAAATGCATACGTAAAAATTTTATGGAAATTTAAAGCTTCAAACGCTACTTTTTCAAGTAAATTAAGGAAATTCGACCAATATTTAGCAAAATGATCTCTCTCCAATTCGGTTTTCATTACAAATGAAATTTCTGCATTTTTATCAATCCAATTCATATGTACTAAACCTCCATAGCCTATAAATTCATTGTTTTCAAAAAATGAGAACAATAATTGATTTGGTTTTTCAACTTCAAATAAAGCTGAAATAACAGTAGAAAAATAAAACTCTTGTTTCTCTTTGGTTAAAGGTTCAGATTGTCTTAAATGATATAATTGACTATTACGAATGTCTAAAATAGCATATTTATCTTCATCACGAATGGGTTCGATATGAAAATCATCCGATTTAAAAATATTATTTGTTAGACATTTATAATTTCTCATTTTACAATAACTTTCTGAAAACAGCTTTTGCTGGACTTCCTTTTAATAAACCTTCGTATCCTTCTTTTAAAGCTTGTTGATATACTTTAATACTTTCGCTAAATGCTTTTGCAAAATAATAAATATCTTCTTCTGTATGAGAAAAACAAGGTACAAAAACACCTTGGAATAATATACCACGACGAATCATTTCTTGTAAGAACAATGTTCTAAAACCTTGGCAAGCTTGTTTGTTTTGATCTTTGAATACGAAAACAGGCATCCATACAGAAGGCATAATATTGATATAATCTGTAAGGTTATTTTCCTGAATTAATTGGCTACATAAATCAATTAATTTTTTACCTAAAGCGTGATTGTGTTCGATTACATTATTGTTTTTAAACACATCAATTGTAGCAATTGCAGCAGAGAGTCCGTGCGTTTCTCCACCATGAGTAGTTGAGATTAAAAATACTTTTTCTTCACCTTCACGTGTAATTCCACCTAATTCCATGATTTCTTTTTTACCCGTTAAGGCACAAAATGAAAATCCGTTGGCAATTCCTTTTCCCCATGTTGCCATATCTGGTGTAATACCATATTTTGTTATTGTTCCAGGAAATTCAGTTTTGAATCCTGTTACCATTTCATCAGCAATAAATAAAGCTCCATTGGCATGACACAGTTCAATAGCTTGTTTTAAGAACTCTTCATTAGTATTCTCACAAGTACAATTCGCACATTGATTCTTTTCTGGTTCAGTAATTACACAAGCAATTTGGTCTGGATATTTTTCAAATAGCTCTTTTAATGATTGAATACTACAACCTTTAAAAGTTACTGATAATTCTGAAATTTCATCTGGAACTCCTTTATTACAAGCCGTTTTACCAATAAACCAATCGTCATAGCTATAAAAAGGATGATCTCCTGGAAAAGCGACTAGTTTTTTTCCTGTATATGCTCTTGCTAATTTAACCGCAGCAGTTGTTACGATAGACCCGTTTTTAGAAAACTTAATCATATCGTGACCAGGAACTAAATCTAAGAATTTTTCTGCAATTTCTTTTTCTAAATGAGAAGGTCTTTGAAAATTGACACCATTATCTAATTCACTTTTTACAGCTTCTACAACAGGATCATATGCGTGACCTAAACTCACACTTGTTAATCCCATAGAACAATCTAAAAACTGATTACCATCTACATCCCAAACGTAAGCTCCTTTTCCTTTTACGATAGCGGCTGGAGAAAGAATTGGGAATTGATCATCCCCTTTTGAGTAGGTATGACAACCACCAGGAATTAATTGGTGAATTGAATTTCTATATTCGTCTGAAGCAACAAAATTGGTGATGTTGCGTAATTTAATTTCTTCAAATTTACTTTTCATATAACCTTGATTTCTAATTATAGAACCGTTTATTTCTTTTATTTTTGGATTGTCTAAAATATAATCTGCATATATTTTCCATGATTGATTTGTCCCTAAAGTATCTATTAAATGCTCAATCACATTGAAATCTAAAACTTCATCAACTGTAATTCTAATTTTTGAATATTTTGCATCAATGGAATCGTTTGCATACTGTGATAAATCTATTTTTCTTCTTATGTATGGTGTAACATGCTCTCTATCTGCTTTTAAAACTGCATTTTCCCAAGCTTCTTCAAGCATTTTATAAGAGAAAACTTCTACATCTAATCCGTCTGGATATTTGTCTTCAAAAACATTAGAAAAATAATCTAATTTATTGGAAATACAAAACTGAACCGTTTCATCAATTAATTCAGCATCGATCAAAGGACAATCGGAAGTTACTCGTACTACATAATCTGCGTTTTCATCTTTTACAGCTTTATAAAAACGATCTAAAACATCGTTTAGATTTCCTTTATAAGATTTTAAATTAAGATGTGTTGCAATATCACAAATAGCATCAGATTCTGCTTCATTTGTTGTAGCAACTATCCAGTCATTAACAATTTTAGATTGCTTAATACGCTCTAAATGATACTCTAGAAGTGTTTTGTCTTTAATTTTAAGTAACACTTTTTTAGGTAATCTTGATGAACCTATTCTTGCTTGTGTTATGCCAACTATTTTTACCAATTTGCAGGATTTAATAATTCTTTATGTGTAACCTTAATAGTATTTATTGCTTCAAAAATGGAATTATCTAGATTCCAATGATTAACAGCATTAATATTGTCTGTTAATTGTTTTTCATTTTCAACACCTATTACTACTTTGTCTATATTTTTATTCAAACAGGCAAAGTTCAACGCTAAATCGGCTATACTTATTTTATACTGATTTGCAATTTCTTTTAACTGATTTAATTCTGTTTTTAAAGGTATTAATTTTTCGGGTAACGATTCTGTATTTAAAAAATATAATCCTTGCAAAAAGACAGAACGACAATGTATTTCTACATTTTTATTTTTTAACTCCTCAAAATATGGAGTAAACTTTTGATCTAATAGACTAAAAGGAATTTGAATAATATCTGGAGTTAAATCCAATTGCAATAATTTTTCCAATTGCTCTGGAGTATATAAAGAATAACCTATTTTCTGGATTTTACTCTTTGTTTTTAAATCTACTAAAACATCCCATAATTTCGGATTTTCAATTAGGAAATCACCATTATGCGCCATAAAACCATATAAACGATCTTGTTTTAATCTTATGATGGAACGTTCTATATTTTCTTTTAATTCTGAATTTGAACTATATTTTGGGAATTTAGAAATAATTTGAGCTTCATTAGGTAAAAAACTACCAATTCGTTCTTCTGCATTACCATAAGCAATTGCAGTATCGAAAGTGTATATATCGTTTTTTAAAGCGGTTTCAAATATTTGAGCCAAATCTAAATTTGAAGGAATTCCTTTTGTATTAGAAATTCCATATTGTAAGCCAAATTGTACGGTTCCTAAGGCAAGTTTCAAATTATTTATAAAAATTAAGAATGGTTGCTATTACAAAATCTTGTTCTGCTTCTGTTAAAGTTGGATACATTGGTAAACTAATACAATTTTTATAATAGTTTTCCGCAATGGGTTGATCTCCTTCTTTATTACCTTGTGCTTTATAAAAAGGCATTAAATGACATGGAATATAATGAATTTGGGCGAAAATTTTGTTTTCACGTAAATGATTATACAATCCTAATCTATTTTCCACTTCAATAATATAAAGATGATAAGCATGTCCTTCAATTACACCAGACTGTCCTTTAATAAAGGATGAATTTTGAAAGGAGTCATTATATTTTTTAGCAATACTTCTTCTTTTTTCAATGCCAATTTCCGCCTTATCTAATTGACTGATTCCTAAAGCTGCTTGAAAATCGGTAAAACGATAATTATATCCTAAAGTTTGCATTTCCATGTACCAACCAGGATAATTTTTATTGTGATTAGCAGTTCCATTAGCTAGTTCTAAAGAATTCTCGAATACATTAGGTTCTCTTGTAATACCATGCGTACGAAGCATTAATAACTTTTTATATAACTCTTCATTGTTTGTCGTTATCATTCCTCCTTCTCCTGTAGCAATGTGCTTTACAGGATGAAAAGAAAAAATAGCTAAATCGGCAAAATTACCATTTCCACAATTTTGCTGAACACCTTTACTATCGATAAAATAACCTCCTGGAGAATGACAAGAGTCTTCAATAATCCAAAGATTATATTCATCGGCGATTTTTCTAAGCTCTTCAAGGTTTACCGCTCTTCCTGTAAAATCGACAGGAACAATTCCGGAAAATGTACCTTTTGGTTGACTTTCCAATAATTGTTTAATTTTTGGAATATCAATCAAATAGGTTTCTTTATCTATATCTGAAAAAACAACTTCACCACCACAATATTTAATACAATTTGCAGAAGCTGCAAATGTAATGGGGGTTGTAATTACTTTTGAATTTTCATTTACATCTAGTGCTAAAGCGCACAAATGCAAAGCAGCAGTACCGTTTGCAACAGCTACACTATATTTACAACCAATATATTTAGAAAATTTTTGTTCAAACTCTAAAATTGTTGGTCCTTGAGTAAGAAAATCACCTTTAAGGGCGTTTGTTACCGCTAAAATATCGTCTTCTGTTATATTTTGTTTTCCGTATGGTATCATTTAATTAAGCTTCAAAATCAGGGTACAAATGTTCTTTTATTAAACTTCTCAAAGTATCAACAGTTTCCCATTCTTCATTATCTCCAGAATTGTAACTGAATCCTACAGGTACTTTTTTGGCATTAAAAGCTTTAATGTATTCTTCTATATTCCAGTTGGTTACTTGTGGTAGAATTACATAATATTTACCCAAATCATAAGTGGTAAAAGAATCTGATGAGGTAATCATTTCTTCATGAATTTTTTCACCTGGACGAATTCCCACAATTTCTTGCTTACAGTTTGGACCAATTGCTTCTGCTACATCTGTAATTTTATAGGATGGTATTTTTGGTACATATAATTCACCTCCCCAAGCCTCGTCTAAAGCATGTAATACCATATCTACTCCACCTTTAAGTGAAATGTTAAAACGTGTCATATTTGGATCTGTTATTGGTAACACTCCATCAGACTTTTTATTCATAAAAAAAGGAATTACCGAACCATTAGACCCCATTACATTTCCATAACGAACTACTGAAAACTTAATATCTTGTTTCCCTCTAATATTATTTGCAGCAATAAACAATTTATCTGATGTTAATTTTGTAGCACCATATAAATTAATAGGTGCACATGCCTTATCTGTAGAAAGTGCTACAACTCTAGATACATTTGAAGATAAACAAGCTTTTATTACATTTTCTGCACCACCAATATTGGTTTTCACACATTCATCTGGGTTATATTCTGCAATATGAACATGTTTCATAGCTGCTGCATGAATAACATAGTCAATATCTGTGAAGGCTCTTTTTAATCTTTCTAAATCTCTAACATCACCAATAAAATAACGGATTGCAGGATATTTGGATTCGGGAAATTCTTGAGCCATTTGAAATTGCTTTTGTTCATCTCTTGAATAGATGACTAATCTTTTCACATTTGGCCATTTTTCTAAAATAATTTTAGTTAATTCTTTTCCTAAAGAACCAGTTCCCCCTGTAATTAAAATTGATTTATTGTTCAGCATGTCTTATTTTTTCTAACTGCAAATATATGAAGTCTAATTTTATTTTCTTTTTATTATTATAATATCTTTGTCAAATAATTTAGAAATGATGGATGTAAACAAAGAAATTCATAATGCTTTTGAAGTTATAGCGAATGGAGGTATCATTCTTTATCCTACCGATACCGTTTGGGGTATTGGTTGTGATGCTACGAATGAAGAAGCGATTAAGAAGATTTATGCTTTAAAACAAAGAGAAGAAAGTAAAAGTATGATTGTTTTGGTTAACGGAGAAAGAATGATGCATCAGGTATTTAATGAAATTCCTGAAGTAGCTTGGCAAATTCTTGATTTTGCCGAAAAACCCACTACCTTAATTTTAGATAAACCAAAAAATGTTGCTAAAAATATCATTGCAGAAGACAACTCTTTGGCGGTTAGGATAGTGAATGAACCATTTTGTTATAAATTAATGGAGCGCATGAAAAAACCTTTAGTTTCTACTTCTGCCAATATTTCTGGAATGTTTACTCCTAAAACTTTTAAAGAAATAAGTCCAGAAATTTTAAAAGGTGTTGACTATGTAGTAAATTTACATCGTGAAAAAATTTGTAAAAACCCTTCTAGTATTATAAAATTAGGATTAGATAGTCAGGTTAAGATAATTAGAAAGTAAAATTGTTCCTAAGTTTATTGTTTATGGTTATTGTTTTTTTTAAAAACTTTAAGCTTAAAACTTTAAACCTTAAACAAAAAATATGAATTATAAAATACATTTAGAACATAAAATATTTGAAATTGTTTCTCAAGCAGCCAAAGAATTAAACTTAGAATGTTATGTTATTGGTGGTTTTGTTAGAGATATATTATTAGATAGAAATCATAAAAAAGATATTGATATTGTTGCTGTAGGTAGTGGTATCGAGTTGGCAGAAAAAGTTGCTAGATTAATTCCAAATCAGCCAAAAGTGCAAGTTTTTAAAAACTATGGCACAGCGATGTTGCGCTATAACGACATGGATATTGAGTTTGTTGGTGCAAGAAAAGAGTCCTACACAAGAGATAGTCGTAATCCAATTGTTGAAAATGGGACATTGAAAGACGATCAAGATCGTCGTGACTTTACAATTAACGCATTAGCATTTTCTTTGAATGAATTTAATTTTGGAGACTTAGTAGATCCTTTTAATGGGGTTGAAGATTTGAAAAACAAGATAATTCGTACGCCTTTAGATTCAGATATTACCTATTCTGATGATCCATTGCGAATGCTAAGAGCAATTCGTTTTGCGAGTCAATTGCATTTTGAAATTGAAATAAAATCACTTCAAGCTATAGTTAGAAATAAAGATCGAATTAAAATAATTTCAGGTGAACGTATTGTTGATGAATTAAATAAAATTCTTTTGTCTGAAAAACCTTCTATTGGTTTTTTGTTGCTATATGAAACTGGACTTTTAGATATTATTTTACCAGAGTTAACAGCATTAAATCAAGTAGAAGAAATTGAAGGACATACACATAAAAATAATTTTTATCATTCATTAGAAGTTGTTGATAATATTTGTCCAAATACAGATGACGTTTGGTTGCGTTGGGCTGCACTTTTGCATGATATTGGAAAAGCACCAACAAAAAAATTCAATAAAAAACAAGGCTGGACTTTCCACGGACATGAATTTCTAGGAGGAAAAATGGTAAAAAAAATATTCGAACGTTTGCACATGCCATTAAACCAAAAAATGAAATTTGTTCAAAAAATGGTTGCCATGAGTTCACGACCAATTGTTTTGGCTCAAGATATTGTTACAGATTCTGCAGTTCGTCGTCTTGTATTTGATGCTGGAGAAGATGTAGAAAATTTAATGACGCTTTGTGAAGCAGATATTACTACCAAAAATCCTAAAAAATTCAATAAATATCATCATAATTTTAAAATAGTTCGTCAAAAAATTGTAGAAGTTGAAGAGCGTGATCATGTCCGTAATTTTCAGCCACCAATTTCAGGAGAAGAGATTATGGAGTTATTTGGATTAAAACCTTGTAGAGAGATTGGAACACTTAAGGAAGCTGTTAAAGAAGCAATCTTAGAAGGTGAAATTCCAAACGAATATGAAGCAGCATTAAAGTTTGTTTTAAACAGAGCTGAAAAAATGGGATTACAAAAAGTTTAACTATTGTTATTGATCATTCCGTTTTACAAAACTTATTTTTGCAATTTGAAAAAGAAATCAAAATGAAGAACAACAAATCAGTAGTATATTGGCTTTTATCGGGCTGTGTTTTACTTTTCGTTATGGTTATGGTTGGTGGTATTACTCGTCTAACAAATTCTGGATTATCAATGACCGATTGGCATTTGGTTACAGATACTTTTCCGCCTTTAAGTGAAGAAAAATGGGTAGATGCATTTGAGGAATATAAGAAGTTTCCAGAATATCAAAAAATTAATATTCATAACGATTTTACTCTTTCAGATTATAAATTTATTTATTTTTGGGAATGGTTTCACCGTTTTATAGGAAGAATAATTGGAATCGTTTTCATTATTCCTTTTGTTTATTTTTTAATAAAAAAGAAATTAAGTAGTAATACTATAAAAAAATGTTGTGTTTTACTTTTAATGGGTGGTTTTCAGGGCTTTTTGGGTTGGTATATGGTTAAAAGTGGATTGATAGATAATCCAGATGTGAGCCATTTTCGTTTAGCATTGCATTTAACTTTTGCTTTTATCACTTTTGCATATACACTTTGGGTCGCTTTAGATATTATTTATCCAGAAAGAAAACCAGCAGTAAAATCTTTACAGCGAATAGCTCAATTTGCTCTTATAGTATTGATTATTCAAATTATTTATGGTGGTTTTGTTGCGGGACTAAATGCTGGATTAGTACATAATCATTGGCCATTAATGAGCGATGGTCAGTTTTTTCATGAAAGTATAACCATTGAACAGTCAACACTTTTAAAATCGTTTACAGAAGGTAAAAGTGGTGTTCAGTTTATTCACAGAACTTTTGCTTATGTAGTTGTTTTTATGATGGTTTTGTTGTACTTTAAGAGTAAAAAGCACACTTTAAATAGCCTTCAAACAAAAGGGATTAAAAGTTTGATTTTAATTGTTTTTGTTCAATTTGTGTTAGGTGTTTTTACAATTTTATTTCATGTCCCTTTGTGGCTTGGATTGGCACATCAATTAGTAGCTTTTGTGTTGTTAACAGCAATGGTGTTTACATTACACAGACTTTCGAAATAAAGTTTATACAGTTGGTAGAGAATATAAGGATTATAATATCTTTTCTAATTGAAATT
This sequence comes from Flavobacterium sp. KY-23415, assembly GCF_055384985.1. NCBI lineage: Bacteria > Pseudomonadati > Bacteroidota > Flavobacteriia > Flavobacteriales > Flavobacteriaceae > Flavobacterium > Flavobacterium sp. KY-23415. The sequence continues at coordinate 3,176,128 of NZ_AP044001.1, forward strand.
TTACTTCTATCACAGTATTGTTTCTTTCAACACTCATTTTGATAATTTTTCCTTCTTCCGATTGAAATAAATTTGTTATTTTCTGTATGGTATAATTATATGCTTTTTTGCCGTTAATTGAAAGAATCATATCACCCTTTTTTAATCCAGCTAGTTGTGCAGGAGAGTTTTCTCTTACAGCATATATTTCAAAAACGGGTTTCAGAGAAAATTTATAATTAAAATCGTGTTCCTTGTCATAAACAAACGTCTTTGAATTTGTATTAGTAAATGTATTAAAAGTTAATTTTTCGGTTACTAATGTTGTACCAGCATGTTGTACTTCAATTCCTGACATGTTGTAATGAAAAGGTTCATCATAAAGTTTGTTTTTTTTAAAATAAAAGTTTTGTTTTTTATAATCCAAAATCCAATTAAAACGCTTGATTATTTCGCCTCCTAATGAACCATTTCTTCCTTCAACAAGATCTAATTGGTTAAATGATATAGTGTCAGGATAAGAAACTAAAGCCTCTTCAAGGATGAAGTTGTTTAATTCTAATTTTTTTACCCTAGATTTTTTTCCTCTAATATCACCACCTAAACCTTTACCTAAAAGATCTCTAAAAAAATGTTGACTACATTTAATGCTATCATTTTCAAAAAGCCACAAACCATCTCCCAAACCGGTATCCATTAAAAGCTTTATATTCATTTTTTTTGAATCATTAATATCTGTAACCATTTTTAGATAGGGTTTGCTATCAATAATCTCAACTTTTTTTTCAGTGTGTTTTTTTATTTTTTTTGCAATAGATTTATTATAATCTTTATGTAGAATTACTTTTTTCCTTTGATAGTTTATTTCAACTATATAGTCTTTAAAAAATGATGCTCCAATTATTCCATTAATAGGAACACCTAGTTTGTTTATTAAACTAATTTCTCGATCTGTTATTAAAAGAACTTCAAAATTTTCATCAAAATAATCTTTAACTTTTAATTTGTTATTGCTTGAAATAATAGCTTCTAAAGATTCACCATTTCCAAGACCGTTTACTTTTATTTTTCTAGTATTATAAAATAAAATACTATCATTTTCAGGAAAACTAAAGAGTAGATTTTTGTCAGATCCAGTATCTAGGAGCATGCTTATTTCTACATTATTTACTTCGGCTTCAATAATAATAAGATTATGTGTTAGTTCAAAAGGAATAACAATTTTGTCCTTTTTAGATAGCCACGTAACTTGACTAAAAATTGAGGTACACACAAATAAAAAAGAAAGGATAGCAGGTATTTTTCTATTCATCGAGGTAGTATTTACCTTAAAAATAAGAAAATTATTTGATATCTGTAACAAACTTTACCATTTTAGAAAGAAAACTGTATAAAAATTTCAGAAAAAATGTGCAATTTTGCAATTCAAAAACAAACAACAATGCCAAGAATATCTCAAAAAGGCTTACAAATGCCTGAATCACCAATTAGAAAATTAGTTCCTTATGCAGAAATTGCAAAAAAGAAAGGACATAATGTTTACCATTTAAATATTGGTCAACCGGATATAAAAACACCTCAAGTAGCTTTAGATGCAGTAAAAAATGCAAATATTGAAGTGCTAGAATACAGTCACTCGGCTGGGTTTGATAGTTATAGAGAAAAATTGTCTGGTTATTATAAAAATCAAAACCTTCCAATTGATAAACAAGATATTATTATTACTACAGGTGGTTCTGAAGCATTACTTTTTGCTTTAGGTAGTGTAATGGATTCAGATGATGAGGTAATTATTCCAGAACCTTTTTATGCTAACTATAATGGTTTTGCAGTTGCTTCTGGTGTTAAAGTAGTGCCTGTGATTTCAAGTATTGAAACAGGGTTTGCTTTGCCTCCAATTGAAGATTTTGAAAAACTGATTACTTCAAAAACTAAAGCGATTTTGATTTGTAATCCTGGAAACCCAACTGGATATTTGTATTCTGAGGAGGAAATTAATCAATTAGCTCAAATAGTTAAAAAGCATGATCTGTTTTTAATTGCAGATGAAGTGTATAGAGAGTTTACCTATGATGGGTACAAACATAACTCAATAATGACAGTTTCTGGTTTAGAAAATCATGCTATTATGATTGATTCTGTGTCTAAACGTTTTAGTATGTGTGGAGCAAGAATTGGTTGTATTGTTTCTAAAAACAAGGAAGTGATGGCAGCTGCAATGAAATTTGCACAAGCAAGATTAAGCCCACCAACATATGCTCAAATCGCTAGTGAAGCAGCCTTAGACACACCACAAAGTTATTTTGATGAAGTAATTACAGAATATAAAGAAAGAAGAGATATTCTTATAGCTGAATTGAATAAGATTGAAGGAGTTCAAGTAGCTACACCAAAAGGAGCTTTTTATTGTATTGCAAAATTGCCAATTAAAGACGCTAATGATTTTGCTCAATGGCTTTTAGAAACCTATGATTTGAATGGGGAAACTGTTATGGTGGCACCGGCAGCAGGATTTTATTCTTCACCAAACGTAGGTTTAGATGAGGTAAGAATTGCTTATGTATTGAAGAAAGAAGCATTAGTTCGTTCTGTAGAAATTCTAAAAGAAGCTCTAAATACTTATAATAAATTATAAAATTCTACATAGTAAATGAAAAGGTTGTCTATATTTGGCAACCTTTTTTTATGCTTTAATTTGGAGATCATTTAGAATTGACTTTTAAAATAAAGTACAATTTTGTCAAGAAAACCAATCTTATTATAGTAACCTGAATCATTTTTTATATATTTATAAAAAGTACGATTGTATTCTTCAGCGTTACGTATTGTTCTAATGATCATTTTGTCAATATGGTTGCAGAAAATATTTTGATTGTACACTTTTAATGTTTCGTTTTTTTGTTTTAAAACCTTAGAAGATTCAATGGTTTTGATGATATCCTCAGCACTTTGTTTTCTCTTTAAGGATACAGCATTAACATAAAAAATACTATTTTCATCTTTAGAATCTATTTCTAAACGTTCTAATTGTCTTTTTTTAATTAGAATAGCAGCAATTTTAAGATTTTCAACTTTTGTCTGGCTAATATTATTAGGATGCCAACGATAGCGAACTAATGACTCAGGGATATTATAAAAATCACATTTATTAATTAATTCACTCCATAATCCATAATCTTCAGCGGGTACATATTGATGTTCAAAACGTAAATCACCAATTATAGACTTTCTAAACATAACAGTGGAATTGCCTACACCACAGCTATGTAAAAATTGCACTTTTAAATCATTATGTTTTTCAGAATGAGTAATGATTTTTTCTTTTTTGTCTCCAAAAATTGTAAATCCTGTACCACATAGTCCAATATTCGGGTTTGCATCTAGAATTTTAATTTGTTTTTCAAAGCGAGTAGGCATGGCAATGTCATCTGCATCTAGGAGGGCAACATATTCTGTTTTTGCCATTTCAATTCCTTCATTTCTCAAGTTTGCAGGGCCTTCGTTCTTTGTTTTATTAATTAAAATAATTCGGTTATCTTTTGCTTTTATTTTTTCTATAATTGAAACAGTAGCATCAGAAGAATTGTCATTCAAAATGATTAAATCAAAATCAGTAAAAGTTTGATTAAGTAAACTATTTATAGCCTCTTCAATATATAGTTCACCATTGTAAACGGGCATTATTACAGATAATTTCCTCATTTTAATTGTCTTTTTTTATTTAAAGAAGCAAATATAGGACTTTATTTAAACTGAATTTAATTCTATATTTGTAAAAAAAAGACATGAGTAAGATTCAGGTAGGTTTTTTAGTATCCTATGACTATGAATTAATGAAAAATGCGTTGCCCTGTGTTTACAGTGAATCTGATACTATTTTTTTGGCAATAGATAAACAACGAAAAACTTGGAATGGTTCAGATTTTGTAATTGATTCTTCATTTTTTGATTGGATTTCAGAAGTAGATGTCGATAATAAAATAGAAATTTATTATGATGATTTTTACGTTCCAAATTTGACCACTATGGAATGTGAAGTAAGAGAAAGAAAAATGCTTTCTGAAAAGATGGGAATTGGGAATTGGTTAATTCAATTAGATGCAGACGAATACTTTTTAGATTTTAAAAGTTTTGTATCTTGTTTGAGACAACATGAAAGTTATTTAATAAACCCAAGTAAAAATCAAATACAAATAGCGGCATATTTAGTAAATATATATAAGTTTGTTGAGGATGGTTTTTTATATGTAGATGAACCAACACGTTGTTTGACCGCTACAAATTTTCCTGATTATAAAGTAGGACGAAATTCTAGACGCAGAATTAAATATACCAATAATTTAATTTTGCATGAAACCTTGTCTAGATCTGAAAAAGAACTAGAAATTAAGTTCAAGAATTGGGGACACAAAAATGAATTGAACCCTCATTTTATGCAGAAATGGAGAGATGCTAACAAATCTAATTATAAAGAAATTCAAAATGTTTTTTACATTGAACCAGAGAAATGGAAGAAATTAGAATTTGTTTCGGGTAAGACAATTGCAGAAGTTTCAGATAATATGAAAACGAAGGCATTTTTACCATCAAATTTTTATATTTGGAAAAAGAATTTTGGTCAATGGTTTAAGTTTCTATTCAAATAGATATATTAAAGAGGGGGTTTAAGTAATTGGGCATCCTCTTCAAAATCATAAACTATATAATTTTAAATATTCTTTAGCTGCCTTTTCCCAAGAAAAGAAATCGGCACGTTCTTTAATTTTTGTAACGTAAAAAGTTTTATTTTTATCAAAATCTTCAAGTTTAGATAAAACAAAATCTTTCATATATTTCGGTTCAAAATTATCCCAATAAAAAGCTGCATCACCGCCAATTTCTGGAAGAGACGTTAAATTTGAAAGAAATACTGGTTTTTCAAATTTCATCGCTTCAATTGGAGGTAGGCCAAAGCCTTCTCTAATGGAAGGAAATAAAAATGCAGTACAGTTTTTTAAATAATATTGTTTGGCTTCATCACTCACTTTTCCTGTCAAAAATACACGGTCTTGTAAGTTATTCTCTGTAATATATTTTTTAATTTCATGACCATATTCCTTGTTGTCATTCCCTGAAATAATAAGGATATAATCTTCTATATTTTCCATCATTTTTACAATGGAAAGGAAATTTTTTCTAGGAATAAAATCACCAATAGAGTAGAAGAAGGGCTTTTTTAATTTGAAAGGAGGTTGAAAAGTATTATTTTCTATTTTCTTCTCAGATGGATTACCATTATATATAATATATTCAGGAACATTAGGAACATTAAAATAGCGATGCGTTTGTTCTTTAGCAAATTTAGATATGTAGGTAATAATATCTGCCCGATTTAATTTTTCAATGAATTTTGTATTCACTCTATGCTCCATGTTAGATGAAATTTCTTCAACAAAATTGACATCGTGAATAGTTAAAATATATTTTTTAGGTTTGAAAAAAGGTTCAACTTTAGTATTTTGATTTAAACTATGCCAAACATCATATTTCTTCTTTTTTCGAAATAAAAAATGACGCTCTAAGCTAGTATATTTTGAATATTTAAAAATAGTTCCAAATTCATTTTCTAATTTTTCAGGATGTTTGGCATTTAAAGTAATTGCCTTATTTGGTGTTTTTAACTTAGAAAGCGCTTTAATGAGTTGATAATTAAAGGTTCCAAGTCCTCCTGCTTTATTGTTAATATTATGAGATTCTAGAAAAATATTCATGAAATAAATTTTAGTAAAAATAAGATATGTTTCTAAATAATTAAACGGATATCCTTATTTTTGAAAAAAAAAGATGTTAAGCATTTTTCCTACTTATACGAACATTAAAACCATAATAGCTTCAAGTATAGAAAATTTTCATTCTACAGGAGAACTTTTTGTGGCAGGTAGAAGAAACACGATAAAATTATTTAAAGTAGATGAGTCATTAACTTTAAACATTAAATCGTTTAGAAAACCAATATTGATTAATAGAATTATATATAAATATTTCAGAAAATCTAAAGCAAGAAGGTCCTATGAATATGCTAGTGTTTTATTAAAAAACGATATTGGAACACCCAAACCAATTGCTTTTAAAGAAAACTCAAATTTCGTTGGTTTGCAAGATAGTTATTATGTTTGTGAGCATATTTTTTGCGATTTAACCTATAGAGAATTAGTAGAAACAGATTATCCAGATGGCGAAAATATACTGCGTCAGTTTGTCCATTTTACTTATAAAATGCATAAGAATGGTATTGAATTTAAAGATCATTCTCCAGGGAACACTTTAATTAGTAATAATAATGACGGAACTTATTCTTTTTATTTAGTCGATTTGAATAGGATGAATTTTCATTTAACGATGCCTTTTGAAACTAGAATGAAAAATCTCTCTAAAATTACACCTAAAAAGGAAATGGTAGCAATTATGAGCAATGAGTATGCAAAAATATCCGGAGAAGACGAAACACTTGTATTTAATACAATGTGGCAGTTTACGCAAGACTTTCAATTTAGATTTCACAGAAAAAAAAGACTTAAAAAGAAATTAAAGTTTTGGAAAAAGTAGTAAATTCATTTGTTTATACTATTTTTGTCAGAATTGCTATTAGATGCTTGTAACTAAACTATCAAATGTCTATGGATATAGTAGCAAAAAGACATTTTACCCTTTTATTTTTGAATGAAATTATCTGTAATAATTACTACTTACAATTCTGAAGAATGGCTTAAAAAAGTTCTCGTAGGTTATAAAAACCAAACAGAGGATGATTTCCAAGTCGTTATTGCCGATGATGGTTCTAGTAATGCTACTAAAGAATTGATTGAGAAATTTACGGATAAGTTCAAGTATCCAATTGTGCATGTCTGGCAAAAAGATAATGGTTTTCAAAAATGTAAAATCTTAAATAAAGCCATACTGCAATCTAGCTCAGATTACATTTTATTTACAGATGGAGATTGCATACCTAGGGAAGATTTTGTTGCCGCTCATTTGAAATATAAAGAAAAAGGATATTTCCTTTCAGGAGGTTATTTTAAGCTACCTTTAAAAACATCACTATCAATTTCTGAATCCGATATCTTATCAAAAGATTGTTTTAATCCTATTTGGCTATCAAAAAATAGAGTGAAAAAGAATTTTAAATTGGCAAAATTAATAAGATTTAAACCTTTTACGTTATTCATGAATTGGTTTACACCTACAAAAAAATCTTTTAATGGACATAATACATCTTGTTTTAAAGAGGATCTAATAGCTGTAAATGGTTTCAATGAAGATATGCAATATGGTGGTTTAGATAGAGAAATTGGGGAAAGAATGTTTAATAATGGTGTTTTATCTAAACAAATACGTTATTCAGCAATCTGTTTGCATTTAGATCATGAAAGAGGTTATTTCGATCAAGAAGAATGGGATAAAAATTTAAAAATTAGAGCTTATAATATTAAGAACAGGATAATTAGAACAAAGAATGGAATTGTTAAACTTTAGTGTCTAAAAATAATTTGAGGTTGTTTAGTAATAAATTTGGTTCAAATAATTGATAATATTCTAAGGCTTTTTCCTTCAATTCTTTTTCGGTTTTTCTTTCAAATAATTCAGGTTTAAAATCTTTTAAGTGTACAGAAGTATGGTTTATCCCGTCTTCAAAAGTTGCCCAAATTTTCTTTTCAATCCAAGGAGAAAAAATAATAAAAGACGATTTGCCTAGAGCTTTTGCCATGTTTATTGCTCCACCATCATTACCAACAATTAACTCGCAATTATTCATTATACCCATATAATCTCTCAAACTATCTCCAAAAAGCTCAAAGTATATTTTAGATTGTGTTGTTGCTGAGCAATTGTTATAGACCTCTTTGGCTTGTTCTAATTGTTTTGGAAAATAATTGAATAGTATATTAACATTATAGTTAGCTCCAATAAAATCAACAATTTGTGACATGAATTTTAATGGGTATGTTTTTATTTCTTCACTTCCCAAAAGGCTAATCATAATTGATTTTCTGGTAGGATCTATTTTATGTTTAGTAAAATCATTATTTGCTTTTTCAATTTCATCAGACGAAAGATATAATTTAGGAGCTACTTCTTTCTCAACGGTTAAATGTAGAGGATTAAGAAGTGACAAACGTCTTTCAATGGCCAACCCTAAATTAGTTTCAGGAAATTCTGCAAAAGGTACAGTATCTGTATAAATAAATTCTCTTCCTTTTTTTCTATAGGATATTTTTTGTTTGGCTCCACACAAAAAAGAAACTACCCAGCTTTGTAGTTTTGAATAGGCATCAATTACTAAATCATAATTGTTTTTTCTAATTTTTAATGCAAATTTTAGAAGTGCCCATCCACTTTTTTGTTTGTCAGCGTCAAAGGCAATGATGTTGTTTATTGATGGATTTCCTTTTAAAATAGCTACTGTATTTGTGTTAACTAAATAGTCAATTTGCGCATTAGGATAATTTTTTCTAAGGTTATCACAAATGATACTGCTTATTAAAACATCACCAATCATTTTATGTTGAATAACTAAAATTTTCATACTATAAAACTAACTTATTATTAATTACGCGTGTGTTAAAGGATTGGATATAGGCTTTAATAAAACGTTCCATTCTGTTTGATATTTCTTTTTCAGATTGTAAAAGATTATTTTTTAACAATTCATCCTTTTTGAAATGATATAATCCAATAGCTTTTTTCCCATCGAATGCCATGTAATAATCGCCATCAATATAATGATAAATATTATCTAAATAATAAACAACAAAATCTTTTTCAGATTTATATGGCTTTCCAAAAGTAACCATTTTTGTTTTTATATTTAACAAATCGATGATTGAAGGTGTAATGTCAATTTGTTGCATATTCCTGAAGCTAATTCCCCCAAAAGTTTTGTCGCCTGGATTGAAAAACAAAATAGGAATTCTAAATTTACCCACATTGGTTTTGAATTTGTCTTCAATTTGTTCAGAAGAAGTATGGTCTGCTGTTAAGACAAATAGAGTGTTGTTGTACCATTCTTCTTTTTTTGCGCTTTCAAAAAAATGCTTTAAGGCATAGTCAGCATAGGCAATACTTTCATCAATTTTAGTGCGTCCTTTTGGAAATTTGCCTTTATATTTTTTTGGAATAGTATAGGGATTATGAGAAGAAATACTAAAAATGGTTGAAAAAAAAGGTTTTTTGAATGTTCCCATTTTTTTGCAGAAAAATTGAAAAAAATCTTCATCAAACACGCCCCAAGTTCCATCGAAAGATTCTGGACCGTCATATTCATTTTTTCCAAAATAGTTATCAAATCCAGCTACCTTACAATATTGGTCAAAATTCTGACTACCATTAAAAGCACCATGAAAAAAAGATGTAGAATAGCCATTATCTTTTAAAATTTTGGGTAATCCATATACATCATTAATTGAATAACTGGATGTAATTAATGAATGGTTCATTAAACTAGGAATACTAGAAAGAGTTGATGGTACTGCATCAATAGATAATTTTCCATTAGCAAAACCATTTTCAAAAAAAAGAGATTTTGTTATTAAGGAGTCTAAAAATGGAGTTTGTCCGCGTTGAATATTTTCTCTTCCGAAACTTTCAAGAATAATAATAACTACATTTTTTTTAATTACTTCTTTGTTTGGTTTGTTTTCAAAAACAGGATTGAAGTGATTGTTTAATTCATCTTCTGTATAAAAATTTGGATTTTCTAATGTTTCTTTTTTTCCAATAGTTTTTAAGATGCAAAATGGAGTATTTAAGACAAAGGCAGATTGATTTATTGAACCGTAATTTACAGCATCTACAATTTTTATTGGTTTTTTTTGAAAGCCACCTCTTCCGCAAAGAAAAATTACCGCCATTAAAAGGAGGAAAACTCCAGATTGTTTTACTATCTGGAGTTTGGTATTACTTTGTTTTGTTGTATTTTTTAAATCGGGTATAACTTTCCAAAATAAAAAAGCTAATAAAATGGCTATCAAGGGTAAGTGCCAAAATTCAGCTAGAAAAGAAAAAATTAAACCACCAATTTCATTTTCCATTCCGCTAGCAGTAATCATTCCGAAGGTACTTCTTCTGCCTGTAAATTTGTAGTATTCAAAATCTACAAAATTTGTAAGTATGAAAATTAGGTTAATAATAAAAAAACTAATTTTTAATACTTTTTGATACCTTGGTTTGCTTTTAAAATTACCAGGAATAAAATGAAAAAGGGCAAATAACAGATTAATATAAGCAATGGCAGATAAATCAAAATGTATGCCTCCTAAAATACTTTTCAGACTAATATGATTAAAATTATTTCGATTAAAGAAGAGAAAAAGGCCTCTACAAATTTGATAAATAACTAAAAGAATAAGGAAACGTTTAAAAAAAAGTTTTACACTTTGTAAGTAATTATGCATGCTTTTGCTCAGGGATTAATATTTTTTAAACAGCTACGTTATATTCGCGTAATGCGTCGTTTAATGATGTTTTTAAATCTGTTGAAGGTTTTCTTTTTCCAATGATTAATGCACATGGAACTTGGTAGTCTCCTGCAGGGAATTTTTTAGTATAACTTCCAGGAATAACAACAGAACGTGCTGGAACAATGCCTTTATATTCAATAGGTTCATCTCCTGTAACATCAATAATTTTCGTAGAACCTGTTAATACAACATTTGCCCCTAAAACAGCTTCTTGTTCTACACGAACACCTTCCACAACAATACAACGTGAACCAACAAAAGCACCATCTTCAATAATAACTGGAGCAGCCTGTAATGGTTCCAATACACCACCAATTCCAACACCACCAGATAAATGAACGTTTTTGCCAATTTGCGCACAGCTACCAACAGTTGCCCAAGTGTCAACCATTGTACCTTCATCTACATAAGCGCCTATGTTAACATAACTTGGCATCAAAATTACTCCCTTAGATATGTAAGCGCCATGACGAGCAACGGCATTAGGAACTACACGTATCCCTTTTTCCGCATAACCTCTTTTCAAAGGCATTTTATCGTGATATTCAAAAATACCAGCCTCTAATGTTTCCATTTTTTGAATTGGAAAATACATTACCACAGCTTTTTTTACCCATTCGTTAACTTGCCAACCACCTTCAATTGGTTCTGCTACTCTTAATTTTCCAGAATCTATAAGTTCAATAACTTCTCTTATTGAGTTTTGTGTTGTTTCTTCTTGTAACAAAGCCCTGTTTTCCCAAGCTTCTTCTATTGTAGATTGTAAATGTGTCATTATAAAAAAATTTGATGCAAAGATAATTCGATTTTTTTTAAATAGACTTTGTTTTTAGTTACATATTTATTGTTTCAAATAATTAATGTTTGTTTTTTTGACTCAAAAATGTGTTAAAGTTTTATAGTTTAAATGTAAAGTTTTTCTTCATATAACAAATATTTGCTTTATTAAAACTGATTTTTATCAGGTTTTTAAAATCAATGTTTATATAGTTTTGCGGCAAGATTAAAGCTGTTAGCAACCAGAATTAATTAGTAATAAAATAGTAAAAAAACAAATGAATTTAGACAATCAAACTTCAAACAGACCTGTGTTAATCGATAAAGAAGTTTCTTGGGATAAGACTCAAATAATTATGAGTAAAACTAATCCGAGGGGTATAATAGAATATGCAAATGAAGTTTTTGTAGATGTTTGCGGATATGAAGATTATGAATTAATGGGGCAACCTCACAACATAATTCGTCATCCAGATATGCCAAAAGTTATTTTTAAAGTACTTTGGGAGAAACTTAAAAAAGGGGAGAATTTTCATGCGATTGTTAAAAATTTAGCGAAGTCAGGAAGATATTACTGGGTAATTACTGATTTTGAAATTGCTAAAGATGAAAATGGAGAGATAGTAAATTATTTTGCACGAAGAAGAGCTATTCCGCAAGAGGTAATTACTAATCATATTGAACCTTTATATAAAAAACTGTTACAAATTGAAGCTGCTAGTGGTATAGAATATAGCGAAAAGTATCTAAATGGTTTTTTAGAAGAAAAAAATAAAACCTATGTTCAATATATTATGGAGTTAATATATGAACAAGAAAAAATAAACAATAAATCGACCAAAGTTGAAGAGGAAAAAGGATTTTTCAGTAGATTCTTTGGGAAATAATAATTGTTTTTGTTTTTATAGTTATGGTTGGAAGCACACTTGTTTTTAAATAAAAGGTGTGCTTTATTTTTTTGTAATTTTTCCATAATTATTGGTCTAACTAGTTTTTTCTTTAATTAATGTTTTGTTTTTGGATAGATTATTATAAAGTATACATTTTCAAAAATAAATTGCTGTTAATTGTGTAACAAAATAGTCTCTATTTAAAGCTTTTTTGCTCTTTCAAAATTTCTAATGAGTCAATGTTATAGCTATCTTTGTACCACAAACTAGGTATAGAGTTTAGTGAATTAAAAGAAGTTTTGAAATGGAAGAACCAGATGTTATTTTAATTGGAGCAGGTATAATGAGTGCTACATTAGGAATTTTAATGAAAGAATTAGATCCAAATTGTAAAATTGAAATTTATGAACGAATGTCTGAAGCAGCATCAGAGAGTAGCGATGCATGGAATAATGCAGGAACAGGACATGCTGCGTTTTGTGAGTTAAATTATACACCTGAAAAAGAAGATGGAACAATTGATATAAGTAAAGCTTTAAAAATATCTGAAGCCTACGAAGTTTCAAGACAGTTTTGGAGTTATTTGGTGAAAAAAGAAATCATTAAAAACCCTGAAGATTTTATTCATTCAATACCACATGTAAGTTTTGTTTGGGGAGAAGAAAATGTTAATTTTTTAAAGAAAAGACACCAAGCATTAACAACAAAAAGTTTGTTCAAAAGAATGCTCTTCAGTACCGATAAAGATGTTTTGAATAACTGGATTCCTTTAGTGGTTAAAGATAGAGATCCAAACACACCTGTTGCGGCTACCTATATGCCAATTGGCACCGATGTGAATTTTGGTTCGCTCACACGTTTACTTTTCGAATATTTAAAAAATCAAGACGGAGTTTCATTATATTTTCAAACTGAAGTTGAAAAACTAAAAAAGCAAAACGACGGGAAATGGAAGGTAAAAGTTAGAGATTTAGTTACAAAAAAATCTAGAAAGACCAATACGCCCTTTGTTTTCATTGGAGCAGGAGGAGGCTCTTTGCGATTATTAGAAAAAGCAAATATTGAAGCAGGAGAAGGATATGGAGGATTTCCAATTAGCGGACAATGGTTGCGCTGTATGAATCCAGAAGTGATTAAACAACATAATGCAAAAGTATATGGCAAAGCCTCAGTTGGTTCACCACCAATGTCTGTTCCTCATATCGATACGAGAATGATAGATGGAAAACAAGAATTACTTTTCGGACCCTATGCTGGTTTTACCACAAAGTTCCTAAAAAATGGTTCTTACCTTGATCTGATAAAATCCATTCAGACCGATAATATTCGTCCGATGCTTTCTGCTGGAGTTCACAATATTCCTTTAACAAAATATTTGATAGAACAAGTAATGCAATCGCAAGAAGATAGAATGGAAGCTTTAAAAAATTACTTTCCTAATGCGAAAAGTGAAGATTGGGTGCTAGAAACAGCTGGAAAAAGAGTACAGGTTATTAAGAAAGATAAAAACGGGAAAGGTGTTTTAGAATTCGGAACAGAAGTAGTAAATGATTCTGACGGCTCTTTAGCGGTTCTATTAGGAGCTTCACCAGGTGCATCTACATCGGTTTCAATTATGATTGAAGTGATTAGCAGATGCTTTTCTAATAAATACAATTCAGAACAGTGGCAAGCAAAATTGAAAGAAATGATTCCAGCATTTGGTGAAACATTAAATGATAATGAGGAATTGTGTACTCAAATTAGAGCCATGACAAGCAAGACTTTGAAGTTAGTAAATTAAAAATGTAGCACTAATTTTACGAATTTTGACCAATCAATTAGTGTTAATTCATGAAATTAGTGTTTTCTTCTAAAGTTCAATTCAAGTTTACTTTCCTTATCTTTGCTTCATAAAACAAAATTATGTCTAGAATACTTTCTATTGATTATGGTTTAAAACGAACAGGAATTGCAGTAACTGATGAAATGCAAATTATTGCTTCTGGTTTAACTACAATTCCATCTGAAACTCTAATTCCTTTTTTAAAAGAATACTTTTCTAAAGAAAAAGTTGGAAAGGTAATTATTGGTGAGCCCAAGCAAATGGACGGAACACCTTCTGAAAGTGCTGCAATAATTGAAAAATTTATCAAAATATTTCAAAAAGAGTTTCCAGAAATGACCTTGGATAGAGTTGATGAACGATTTACTTCTAAAATGGCTTTTCAAACTATGATTGACAGTGGTTTGAAGAAAAACCAACGTAAAAATAAGGCATTAATTGATGAAATTGCTGCTACAATCATGCTTCAAGATTATTTGCAATATAAAAAATAATACAAAAAATGAAAGACCAATTAGACACTAAAGATCAATTAATATTAGAAATTTTACAAAATGATTCCACTATTTCTGTGAAAGATATTGGTGAAAAAATCGGACTTTCGTTTACACCTACTTATGAGCGTATCAAGAATTTAGAACGGAACGGTGTTATAAAAAAATACGTTGCTTTGGTTGACCGATTTAAAATTGGTGTTGAAATTGTAGTGTATTGTAATATAACCTTAAAAGAACAATCTAAAGAAGCCTTAGATGAATTTGAGCAAATGATAATTGCTATTCCACAAGTTTTAGACGTTATTAGCTTGTCTGGAAATTATGATTATATGCTAAAAATTGTAGCACAAGATATTAGAAGTTATAATGAATTTGTAGTGAATGTCATTTCAAATATTCCAAATATTGGACAATATCATAGTAGTATTGTAATGAATGAATGTAAAAAAGAAACAGCTTATCCGTTAGGAGTTGTAAAAGAATAATGAAATAGCTTTTCATTGCCTTAATAATGAAAACTTAGTTTTTTTATTAGAATTTATTTATCACAGTCCTAAATTTTTCATCAATCATTATTACAAATACTTTGTAGTTAATACAGTTCCAAATATTTGTAATATAATAGAGTATAGATAGGGTCGAGTTTGAAAAATTAATAGTCTATCTTTTAGGTTGAAAGGAATAAAATAACGGTTTTTAATTTTATTAATGCTGAAAACTATTGTTTTTTATTGAATAGACGAATAATTTCTTTAAAATTTTCTTTAATAAAACATTTAGAGGGTTTTTATGTCACCCATTTTGGGTGATTTTTCGTGTTTTTATAATACTTAGTTTTGTTTAAACAATTTTGTATAACTAAAATAAACAAAAAATGAAAAACAATTTATTATTTAAGAAATTTATTCTTTCTAAAGAAAAACAAAAAAATGTTCTTGCAGGTTTAAAAGAAGTGATTGATCCTAATTCTACTAGATTTAAATGTGTTGTAGCAGGTAGAGTTTTATGTGATCAAACACTTGTTAGTTTTGGTTATACTGAAAGGAAATGTAAAAGTGAATGTGATGATAGAAATGGTACTTGGTACACTAGTTAATATCTAATAAGTATTAACATTTACCTGTTTTTTAACCTTTGTCAAAATTCAAAACTTTGACAAAGGTTTTAACTATCTTATTTAAACCTACTCATCACTTCCTTAAAATTTTCCACAATCAAATCATTTCTTAGATTGCCAATGCTTCCTTCATGAGAATGTGCTACTTTGTAATTAGGTTCAAAAGTATTGTTTTCAATAGCTAAACCGATGTTTTTATACGCATCTCTAAACGCAATTCCTTCTAACACTTGTTGGTTCACGTTTTCCACACTAAACATGTATTTGTATTTCCTATCTTCCACAATATTGGGTTTTATTTGAATATGAGCCAACATAAAGTCTAACATTTCCAAACATTCTTTCATGGAAGAGATAGCTGGAAACAAAATTTCTTTCGTTACTTGAACATCTCTATGATAACCTGAAGGTAAATTATTGGTAACCAATATCAATTCGTTTGGAACCGCTTGAATCCTGTTGCATTTGGCTCTCATAATTTCAAAAACATCTGGATTTTTTTTGTGTGGCATAATACTACTTCCTGTGGTTAAGGAATCTGGAAAGGAAATGAATCCAAAATTTTGATTTAAATACAAACACATATCAAAAGCAAATTTACTCAAGGTTCCTGCCATGGTTGCCAAAGCCATTCCAAACACTTTTTCCGATTTTCCTCTAGTCATTTGAGCATAAACGGAATTCACATTTAAGGTTTTAAAACCTAATAATTGAGTAGTTAATGTTCTATTTAAAGGAAATGAAGTACCATAACCAGCTCCTGAACCTAATGGGTTTTTGTTTACTACATGATAAGCTGCTAGAAACACTTCTAAGTCATCTATTAAACTTTCTGCATAAGCTCCAAACCAAAGTCCGAAAGAAGAAGGCATCGCAATTTGTAAATGGGTGTAACCTGGTAAAAGAATATCTTTATGTTGGTTACTTAATTGAATTAATGTGCCGAAAAGCTTTTCTGTTAGGGAAACAATTTCGTTAATTTCTGCTTTGAAATATAATTTTAAATCGGTTAACACTTGATCGTTTCTAGAACGTCCACTGTGGATTTTTTTACCAATGTCACCAATGCGTTGAATCAACAAATGTTCTACTTGCGAATGTACATCTTCAATTCCTGCTTCAATTTCGAAATTTCCGTTTTCAATTTCAACAGCAATATTTTTTAATTCTTTTTCAATAGCATTCCATTCATCATTGGTCAACAAACCTATAGAATTTAGCATTTCACAATGCGCTAACGAACCTAATACATCATATTTTGCTAATTTATAATCAAAAAGCACATCATTACCAACAGTAAATTTTTCTACTATTGAAGCATGTTCTTGATTGGAATTTTCTTTCTTTTGCCAAATTTTAGTTGCCATTTTATAGTATTTGGGTTAAAATTGAAATATGAATTTGGATAGCTTCCTTAATTTCATCTAAATAAATATATTCGTCACTACTATGCGAACGAGTAGATAAACCTGGGCCTATTTTTAAAGACGGACAAGGAATGACAGCTTGATCTGATGAGGTTGGTGATCCATAATAGGTTCTACCCAGTTTTAAACCTGCTTTTACATAAGGATGATCCATTGGAATAGAAGAGGAGTTCAATCGTAATGAACGAGCGGTTACTTTCGATTTTACATTTTCTTGAACCAAATTGTACACTTCTTCATTGGAATACAGTTCATTCGTACGCACATCAACTGTAAACGAACACGAATTTGGAACTACATTATGTTGGGAACCGCTGTTAATAATCGTTGGTGTCATTTTAACTTCTCCTAGAATAGGTGAAATTTTATCAAATTTATATTGGGTAAACCAATGAATATCTTGAATGGCATTTAAAATAGCATTATCATCATTTGGATGAGCTGCATGAGAAGAGGTTCCAGAAGCTTCGCAATCTAAAACTAATAATCCTTTTTCAGCTATAGCCAAATTCATTTCTGTAGGTTCGCCCACAATGGCAAAATCAATATCACCTAATTCTTTATATATCGATTCTACACCGTTTACACCAGAAATTTCTTCTTCTGCTGTAGCAGTTATAATAATATTATAGTTCAAATTTTCTTTTTCGTAGAAATATAAAAACGTACTTATTAAACTTACCAAAGGTCCACCCGCATCGTTACTGCCTAAACCAAAAAGTTTTCCGTCTTTTTCTATTGGTGTGAAAGGATCTAAAGTATAACCTGAATTTGGTTTAACCGTATCATGATGTGAATTTAAAAGGATTGTAGGTTTTGATGCATCATAATATTTATTGTAAGCCCAAACATTATTCATACTTCTATGGGTTGGGATATCGTGAGATTTGAAAAAATCTTCAATAATTGCTGCTGTTTTATCTTCGCTTTTACTGAAAGAAGGTGTGGCTATTAATTTTTTCAGCAGTGAAAGTGCTGTTTCATATAATGATGTAACTGTATTATTGGATAATTCTTGTGTATTCATGATTTGTGTTGTTTAAAAAGCCTAAAATATTAGTGGCTTTTAAGATTCCTATTGCTGAAACTCCGTTTTGTAAGGCATTGAAACAATTATCTAATTTGGGTAGCATTCCTTTTGAAATTATACCATCGTTTTTCAATTGTTTGTATTGTTGATGATTCAAAAATTTAATTACTGAATCATCATTACTGGGTTCAGATAATACACCCTTTTTTTCAAAACAGTACAATAAAGACACATCATATTTTGAAGCTAAACTAGTTGCTAAAGTACTTGCAATGGAATCCGCATTTGTGTTTAATAATTGCCCATTTCCATCGTGTGTGATGGCATTTACAACAGGTGTTAAGCCGAAATTGATTAGGTTTTCAATAAAAGCAGTATTTACACTATTTTCATTCAAATCACCTACAAATCCGTAATCTATGGTTAGATGGATTCTTTTTGTGGTTTTAATCAAATTAGCATCTGCACCCGATAATCCAATGCTATTTTTATTGTTTTTTTGTAATGATGCGACAATATTTTTATTAATGTAGCCCGCATAAACCATCGTTGCAATTTTAATAGTCTCTGTATCTGTTATTCGTCGTCCATCGATTAATTGTTGTGGTATGTTTAGTTTTTCGGCTAAATCGGTTGCTAATTTTCCACCACCATGAACGAGAATAAAAGGTGTATTGATGGTGGCAATAGTCTCTAGAAATTGTGCTAATTCAAACTTATTGTCGATACTATTACCACCTATTTTAATAATTAATAACTTTTGGTTATTCATTGTTTTCTAATATTTTTTGAAGAATTATTTGAGCTGCAAAAGTCCTATTGTTAGCTTGTTTGTAAACTAACGAATTTTCACTATCTAATACTTCGTCACTTATTTCAACATTTCTTCTCACTGGCAAACAATGCATTATTTTAGCATTATTACTTCCTTTTAACTTGTCATTGGTTAGCAACCAATCTTCCTCAACAGGAATTACTTTTCCATATTCTTTGAATGAAGACCAATTTTTCACATACACAAAATCGGCATTTTCTAATGCTTTTTCCTGATTGTATTCTAGGGTTGCATTTTTTGTAAATTCAGTATCTAATTCGTACCCTTTGGGATGTGTAATTACAAACTCATAATCACTCGCATTCATCCATTGTGCAAATGAATTTCCTACTGCATGTGGAATAGGTTTAATATGTGGTGCCCAAGTTAAGACCACTTTTGGTTTTTTATTTTTTGGTAAATGTTCTTCAATTGTAATGCAATCGGCTAAACTTTGAAGAGGGTGCAAAGTGGCAGATTCTAAGGAAACTACAGGAACTTTTGCATGTTTTTCAAACAATTTATACACTTTTTCGGAGACATCTTCTTCTTTATTGGTCAAACCAGCAAAACAACGAATACCAATAATATCGCAATATTGACTCAAAACATTGGCTGCATCTTTTACATGTTCGACTGTGTTGCCATTCATAACAGCTCCATCTTCAAATTCCCAAGTCCAAGCTTCTTGATTTGCGTTTAATATAATGGTATGTAACCCCAAATTTTGAGCTGCTTTTTGAGTACTTAATCTTGTTCGTAAACTCGAATTTAAAAATACCAATCCTATTGTTTTTCCTTTTCCAAGGTGATTGTTTTGTTGTGGTGCTTTTTTTAAAGCAATAGCCTCTTTAATTGTTGTTTGTAAATCTGTTATATCGTTAACAGAGAAGAATCTTTTCATCTCTTTTTTGTCTTGTTTATTATATTAATTTTGCACTAATCACTAATTATGTTAGCACCGCTTTTTTACTTTGGTTTATTTCTTCTTTTTTATAATGTAACCTTGAAAGAGTTTTAAAAGCGCTAATAAAAACATCTAATTCTTTTTTAGAGATGTTTAAAGCAGGTAAAATTCGTAAAGTGTTAGGGCAAGAAGCATTTCCAGTTAAAATTCTAAAATCTTGTAACAATTGATTTCTAAAAGGAGCACAAGCTGTTTTTAATTCAATTCCAAACATTAAACCTTTGTATCTTATTTCTTTAACTATTGGATTATCTTTAAGTTGTTGGTTTAAATAATCCCCCATTTCTGTTGCATTTTGCATCAATTTTTCAGACTGGATAACTTCTAAAACCGCTTTTGAAGCTGCACAAGCTAAATAATTGCCACCAAAAGTAGTTCCTAATAAGCCGTGTTTTGCTTCGATTTCGGGTGAAATAAGCACACCACCAACGGGGAATCCATTACCCATTCCTTTGGCAACGGTTATAATATCTGCTTGAACATTGGCATGTTGATGTGCAAAGAATTTACCTGTTCTTCCATAACCTGATTGAATTTCGTCAGCAATAAATAAGGCTTCATAACGGTCGCATAACACTCTTATTTTTTGTAAAAAAGCAGTGGTTGGAATTTGAACACCACCTACACCTTGAATACCTTCAATTATAACAGCAGCAATTTCATTTGTTTTAAAGGCTTCGTCTAATGCTTCAATATCGTTAAACGATAAGAAAATAAAATTATCGGTTTCATTTATTGGAGCAATTATTTTTTTATTATCGGTAGCAGCAACGGCAGCAGCAGTTCTTCCGTGAAATGCTTTACTAAAACAAATTACTTTTTTCTTATTGGTATGAAATGAAGCTAATTTTAACGCATTTTCATTGGCTTCCGCTCCAGAATTACACATAAAGAATTCATAATTATCATAACCACTGGCTTTTCCTAATAATTTAGCCACTTCTTCTTGAATAGGAATTCGAACGGAATTAGAATAAAAACCTATATTGTGTAATTGTCTTGTTAACATTTTTACATAAGTAGGATGACTATGACCTATAGAAATAACGGCATGACCACCATATAAATCTAAATACTTTTCATTTCTATCATTCCATAAATAAGAGCCTTCTGCTTCAACGAAGTTTAAATCGAATAACGGATATACATCAAATAATTTCATATGTTTAAAATTTATTTTTTAGTGGTAACATATGGTATCACCTTTTTAATCATTGGTGTTTATCTCACAATTATTATATTTTTCATCGGTATTCGATGATTTTTCAATTGTTTGCAACAAACTTGTTGTTAGTGGTGATTTCATATATGTAAGTTTTAAAATGCGGATGCTTTTAATTTCAAGCCTAATGTAGGTTCCCAACCTAGCATTAAATTCATATTTTGAATCGCTTGACCCGAAGCTCCTTTTACTAAATTGTCTATTACAGAATGAACTACAACTTGTTCATTTTGTTTTTCTATGTGAATCAAACACTTGTTGGTGTTGACTACTTGTTTTAAATCGATAGTATTTCTAGAAACAAAAACAAAAGGGTTGCCTTTGTAAAATGTTTCATATATTTTGTATAATTCTTCCAATGGTAAATTGCTTTCCAAAGTTGAACTTGTAAAAATTCCTCTGGTAAAATCACCTCTCCATGGTACAAATTCTAATTGGACTTTTTCTTTATTTAAGTGTTCCAATGTTTGGCAAATTTCAGGCACGTGCTGATGATTCAATGTTTTATAAGCCGAAATATTATTGGTTCTCCAACTAAAATGAGACGTTGGTTGCAATTGTTGTCCAGCTCCTGTTGCTCCAGTGATTCCTGTAGTATATACTTTATTTAATAATTTTTCTTTTGCCAATGGAAGCAAAGCCAATTGAATAGCTGTTGCAAAACAACCTGGATTTGCAACATAATTTGCTTTCTTAATCGCTTCTTCATTGGTTTCTGATAAACCATAAATGAATTCACCTTGACTGAAATTTCCGTTTAATCTGAAATCATTTCCTAAATCAATAATT
Organism: Flavobacterium sp. KY-23415; assembly: GCF_055384985.1. NCBI lineage: Bacteria > Pseudomonadati > Bacteroidota > Flavobacteriia > Flavobacteriales > Flavobacteriaceae > Flavobacterium > Flavobacterium sp. KY-23415. The sequence goes on from NZ_AP044001.1 coordinate 3,197,958, forward strand.
TTTATTTGGTTGGCAACCGAATTATTTTCGATCCAACCTTTACTTTCTTTGTGAGGCAAACACAAGAATAAAACGTCTATTGTATTTGTATATTCATTGGTAAACGTTAAATTCGTTTCTCCAAACAAATCGGTATGAATCTCATAAACTGGTTTATTGGCATTACTTCTGCTTAAAGCAAAAACAATTTCAACATTAGGATGATTCAATAACAAACGAATTAATTCACCACCAGTATAACCTGCAGCACCAATAATTCCTACTTTAATTTTAGTTTGCATCTACTTCTGTTTGATTAGCATTTACTTTGTGATAAATCGAAAGTGAATTACTAATAATTTTTGAATATCCTTTTACGTCATTACCAGACCAACCCAAATTCATTTCTCCATAGCTACCAAATTTAGCATTCATCAAATCATTCTCAGATTCAATTCCGTTTAAAATATAACGATAAGGAAGCAGTGTAATAAAAACTTTTCCATTTACTTTATCTTGTGTGCTTTCAAAAAAAGCTTCAATATCTCTCATGGCTGGATCTAAAAACAAACCTTCGTGTAACCAACTGCCATACCAATCAGCAAGTTGAGATTTCAGGTTTAATTGGAATTTTGAAAGCGTGTGTTTTTCCAACAAATGATGTGCTTTTAAAATTAAAATGGCAGCTGCCGCTTCAAACCCAACTCTTCCTTTAATCCCAACAATAGTGTCACCCACATGAATGTCTCTCCCAATTGCAAATTGAGAAGCTATGCTTTCTAGGTATTGAATGGCTTCAATAGGTTGTGAAAAAGTATCATTATTAATACCAACGAATTCTCCTTTTGAGAAATGAAGCGTTATAGATAATTTATCTGCTTCAGTTTTGTTTAATTGTGAAGGAAATGCTGTTTCGGGTAAGTAACCATGAGAAGTCAAGGTTTCCTTACCACCTACAGAAGTTCCCCAAAGTCCTTTATTAATAGAATATAACGCTTTTTCAAAGTTAATTTCGAAACCGTTTTCAGCTAAAAAAGAGATTTCAGCTTCTCTAGATAATTTTAAATCTCTAATAGGTGTAATGATTTCTACATTTGGACATAAAATATTAAAAATAACATCAAAACGAACTTGATCATTACCAGCACCAGTACTGCCATGCGCTACCGCTTTGGCTTGAATTTGAAGAGCATAATCGGCAATGGTTTTTGCTTGAATGGTTCTTTCTGCACTTACTGAAAGGGGATAAGTATTGTTTTTTAAAACATTCCCATAGATTAAGTATTTTAAGCAAGAAGTGTAATAAGCTTCTGTTGCATCGATACATGTGTAAGAGTAAACACCCAATTCATAAGCTCGTTTTTCTATTGCTATTATTTCATCATTGGAAAATCCACCTGTATTAACAGTAACTGCATGCACCTCATAATTTAATTTTTTAGAGAGATAAACAGCACAAAATGAGGTGTCTAATCCGCCACTGTATGCTAAAACTATTTTCTTTTTCATTTTTTAATTGTTTTTAAAAAAGTTTTACTTTTTCTTTTGAGTTTTAACGATATGATTTTAAGTAAGGAATGTTTCTTTTTCATCCGATTTAATCGTTCTTTAATTAGGATTTTTTCTTCTTTTTGCCTTTTTTGTAACACATCGTTATTCTTGTCATACATCATTGCTGTACACAAACAATTTTTTCTATTTTTAGAGATTAAAATGTCATAGTTAACACAACTTTTACATCCTTCCCAAAATTTCTCATCTTGTGTAATTTCTGAGTAAGGTATAGGTTCGTAACCCAATTCACTGTTTATTTTCATCACAGCCAAACCTGTTGTTAACCCAAAAATTTTTGCTTCTGGAAATTTTCTTCGTGATAATTTGAAAATTTCTTTTTTTATTTTCCTTGCTAGTCCTAACTCTCTGAATTGTGGAGCCACAATTAATCCAGAGTTGACAACAAATTTTTCCTCGCTCCAAGTTTCAATATAGCAGAAACCAGCCCATTCATTTTGCTCAGTAAGTGCAATAATAGCGTTGCCTTCTGTTATTTTTTTATTTAGATATTCTATGGAACGCTTAGCAATTCCAGTACCTCTCACTTTAGCAGAGCTTTCCATTTCTGTAATAATTGCTTCACAAAAAATAGAATGCTCAATGCTAGTTTGTTCAATTTTGATCGTCATTACACCAAATTTTTTGCAAATGTAAATTAAATATTTATTTAAAAACAAATAAAAAGATAAAATAACTTAAAAATAAATAATAATAGATAAAATATCTTTTGATGTTTTGTTTATTAACCTTGATATTTTATATTGTTTTGTTTTTAAGTTATTTTTAAGAAATATTTTGCTTAATTTTGCGTTCTAAATTTTTGAAAATGATTTTACCTATATACGGCTATGGTGAGCCGGTTTTGAGAAAAGTAAGTGAAGAAATTACAAAAGAGTACCCTAATCTAAAAGAAACCATTGCAGATATGTTTGAAACAATGTATCAGGCTTATGGACTTGGTTTAGCCGCTCCTCAAGTAGGATTGCCAATTCGCTTATTTGTAATAGATACAGAGCCTTTAGCAGATAGTGATGAAGTTTCAAAAGAAGAAGCAGAAGAGTTAAAAACATTTAAAAAAGTGTTTATTAATGCTAAGATATTGAAGGAAGAAGGTGATGTTTGGGGATTTAATGAAGGTTGTTTAAGCATTCCAGATGTGAGAGAAGATGTTTTTCGTCATGAAACTATCACAATAGAATATTATGATGAAGATTTTAATAAAAAAACAGAAGTTATTTCTGGTTTGAGAGCTCGTGTAATTCAACATGAGTATGATCATATTGAAGGTATATTGTTTACAGATCATTTATCTATGTTAAAGAAAAAAATTATAGGTAAAAAACTAATGAACATTATGGAAGGTAAAGCAAAACCTGATTATAGAATGAAATTTGCTAATAAAAAAGGAAGATAAGTAAAGTATTTATTAAAGAGTTGTTAATGAAAAGTAACGCGTGGTACTTTGAACTTTCAATTTTTTAATTTTTTAACTTTAAACTAAAATTATATATTTGCCAACCTTAAAATAAAAAAGAAAAATGAGCATTCAAAAAATATTAGCTATAGCTGGGAAACCAGGTTTATATGAATTAAAGATTCAAACACGTACTGGTTTTGTTGCGGAAGCATTGTTAGACGGTAAAAGAATTACTGTAGGAATGAGAAGTAACGTAAGTTTACTATCTGAAATCGCTGTATATACTTATTCAGAAGAAATTCGCTTAGCAGAAGTTTTTAAAGCGATTGCAACAAAAGAGAATGATGGAGCAGCAATTTCTCACAAAGAAGACGACGCAAAATTGAAAGCATATTTTAGAGAAGTGTTACCAGAATTCGATGAAGATAGAGTATATACTTCAGATATTAAGAAGATTTTAAATTGGTATAATATCTTACAACCAAAAGGATTTGTATCAGTTGAAGCTTTATCAAAAGAAGAAAAAGAAGAAACTGCAGAATAATTGTAGCATGTAAAACAAAAAAGTCCTCAAATTTGAGGACTTTTTTGTTTTTGAAAATGTTGTTTGAATTCAAAAATGTATCATTCTCCAAATGTATTTCAATACCAAGGCACATTCACAATTAAATAAATACTTGCTTATCAGTTATTTAATTTGTATTTTAGAAGAAACAAACCCCGAGAATGCTCAAAAAGAGTCAAAAACGGGGTTTTCTTTTAAATATGTATGTCAAAAATAATACGAATAAGTGAATTTCAGCACAAATTGCCTTTAAATATTATCAATGAAGATTTTAATGTTTTTTATGAGCAATTTCTAAAGTCTGATTTAGGTAAAATTCATCTAGCTACACCTTTTTCAGAACTTTCTCAAAGTTTTAAATTGAAAGCGTGCAAAAAAGGTCCAGATTGCATTTTTAGTACTAAAGGTAAGATTGCCTTGATGATGCTAAAAAACTATTATGGTTGTTCTGATGCTAAACTAATCGAGTTGTTAAACGGAAATGTTTACATGCAATACTTTTGTGATATTGTATTACCTCTAGATTCCCCGCTTACAAATTTTAAAATAGTTAGCCAAATAAGAATGGAATTAGCCAAAAAATTAGATGTTCGAAAAGTTCAAGAAACATTAGCTAAAAGCTGGCTACCTTATATGAATGATTTAGACAAAGTCTTGATAGATGCCACTTGTTATGAGAGTGAGTTGCGTTTTCCTACCAATGAGAAACTACTTTGGGAATGTATTGTGTGGAATTACAATCAAATGAAATCATTATGTGGAATTTTAAAAATAAAACTTCCAAGAACCAAATATATTGATTGGTGTAAACGCTACAATGAGTATTCTAGAAAAAGAAAAAAAACAGCAAAGCAACGAACAAAAATGACTCGTGGTCTTCTGAAATTATTATATAAACTTAATGGAGAATTGAGTAAAATTGAAAATCAATATTCCTTTGAGCCAACCACAAAATACAGCAAACAACGCAGAATAATCCGTCTTATTTACCAACAACAATCAAAAATTTTTGCAACAGGAAAAAGCGTTCCCGATAGAATTGTTAGCATAAATAAAAGTTATATTCGCCCAATTGTGCGTGGTAAAGAAGTAAAACAAGTAGAATTTGGAGCAAAAGTAAATAAAATTCAAATTGATGGAATCAATTTTATAGAACATATAGAATACCGTGCCTTTAACGAAGGAACTCGATTTCAAAACAGTATATTTTGCGCACAAAATCTAACTAAAACTAAAGTAAGAATTACTGGAGCTGATGCTATTTATGCCACAAATAAAAACAGAACTTTTTCGTCCACAAATAACATACAAACAGACTTTGTTAGAAAAGGAAAAGCTGGAAAACACGAAGAGCATAGAAAGAAGCTAGCCTCAGAAATTAAAAAAGAAAGAGCTACTCGATTAGAAGGTAGTTTTGGCAAAGAAAAAGAGCACTATAATTTACGAAAGATAAAAGCTAGAACCAAGAAAAGTGAAATGCTTTGGATTTTTTTCGGAATACATACAGCTAATGCTAAAGAAATAGGAAGAAGAATTTACAAAAATCAAACACAACTAGCAGCGTAAAGTATTCAAAAAAATACTTTATAGGAAAAGTGCGTCTTGTTGAGAAATATCAAATTTAAAAATCATAAAAACATATAATTTTTACTACAAAATAAAAAACCTCAATTATATTAATATGAATTGAGGTTTTTATTTAAAGTATTTTTCAAAAAATCTTGTTACTTCTGAATTTGCCTACCAAAATGTACATTTTTTTCTATAGTTATCTTTTGTAATAAAAAATTAATTAAATGCTGTTGGATGGTTTCGAATATAAGTTACAATTAGAGTTACGATATCTTCTTCTTGTTCATCGTTAAAAAATAACTCATCTAAATCTTCCCAACCAGAAATGGCTTTATCGTCTAATTTTTTAATAGTATTTTGTCTTTTGATAGTATCTTCTGAATAGTTATTTACGCCGAAAAGTCCAATTGCTTTGGCTATAATGTTAGCCGTTTTGGGTGCTCCAATATTTTTATAGGCTTCCAGTATTTCTTTTGCAAAGCTTCCAGTTTCTCCATTGAAAAAATAGTAAAATCCTCCTTCATTCATTGCTCCTTCAAAAATATCGATAAGCACAAATGTAGTTTCTTGAGCAGTAAGGTTGTCTGTTTCCTGTTTTTTGTTCCAAACGTTTGTACCAATAGCTTCAATGATTGCAATTTCGTCTGTCAGTTCTAGTATTTCAGTGATGTTTTTCATTAGTTTTCTTATTTATATCTTTTCTTGTAAAGCTTTGATTTCGTCTCTCAATTTGGCAGCTTGCATAAAATCTAGTTCTTTGGCAGCTTTTTCCATGGCTTTACGTTTTTCACGTATTTTCTTTTCAATCTCTGGTTTGGATAAGTATTCACTTTCGGGTTCTGCTGCTTTATATTCTAGATTGTCATAATATTGTGTGGAAACCGAATTACCGCTAAGTGCATTTCCTAAACTTTTGTTTAATGCCTTTGGTTCAAGTCCGTGTTTGATGTTGTATGCCATTTGTTTCTCTCTTCTGTAAGTAGTCTCATCTATGGTTTTTTGCATACTTTTGGTAATCTTATCCGCATACATTATGGCTTTCCCGTTTACATTTCTAGCTGCACGCCCTACAGTTTGTGTTAAGGAACGATGACTTCTCAAAAATCCTTCTTTATCAGCATCTAAAATGGCAACGAGTGAAACTTCGGGTAAATCCAAACCTTCACGAAGCAGGTTAACGCCAATTAATACATCAAAAAGCCCTTTTCTAAGATCTTGCATAATTTCTACACGCTCTAAGGTATCCACATCAGAATGTACATAGCGACAACGAATCGCTACTTTGGTTAGGTATTTAGTGAGTTCTTCTGCCATTCTTTTAGTAAGCGTGGTAATTAATACTCGCTCATCGGCTTCGCAACGCAACTGAATTTCTTCGATTAAATCGTCTATTTGATTTTCGCTTGGACGTATTTCTATAATAGGGTCTAGTAATCCTGTTGGTCGAATTATTTGTTCTACATAAATTCCTTCCGATTTTTCAAGTTCATAATCGGCAGGAGTTGCAGAAACATAAACAACCTGATTTTGCAAAGCTTCAAATTCTTCAAATTTTAAAGGTCTATTATCCATTGCAGCTGGTAGTCGAAATCCATATTCAACAAGGTTTTCTTTTCTACTTCTATCTCCTCCATACATGGCGTGTACTTGTGAAATGGTTACGTGACTTTCATCAACAACCATTAAGAAATCATCTGGGAAGTAATCGAGCAAACAGAAAGGTCTTGTGCCTGCTTCTCGACCATCAAGATAGCGAGAATAATTTTCGATACCTGAACAATACCCAAGCTCACGTATCATTTCTAAATCAAAATTGGTTCGCTCTTCTAAGCGTTTTGCTTCTAAATGTTTGCCTATTTCTTTAAAATAGTCAACTTGTTTCACCATATCTTGTTGAATTTCCCAAATAGCTTTTTGCAATACGTCTGGAGAAGTTACAAACATGTTGGCAGGATAAATGTTTAATTTTTCATATTTTTCAATCACCTGAGCTGTTCTTGGATCGAATGCTTCTATTTCTTCAATCTCATCTCCAAAAAAATGTATTCTAAACGGATCGTCTGCATAGCTTGGAAAAACTTCTACAGTATCTCCTTTTATTCTAAAAGTTCCTGGAGTAAATTCTGCTTCAGTTCTTGCGTAGAGACTTTGGACTAATTTATGAAGTAATTTGGTTCTAGAGATGACTTGGTCTCGTTCAATGGAAATTACATTTTTCTGAAATTCAACAGGATTTCCTATACCATAAAGACACGACACAGAGGAAATAACGACTATGTCTCTTCGTCCTGAAAGTAGAGCAGAAGTAGTACTTAATCGTAATTTTTCGAGTTCATCGTTTATGGAAAGGTCTTTTTCTATATAGGTTCCTGTTACAGGAATGAAGGCTTCTGGTTGATAATAATCATAATAGGAAACAAAATATTGAACAGAGTTGTTGGGGAAAAATTGCTTGAACTCAGAATATAATTGTGCAGCTAATGTTTTATTATGTGCGAGTATTAAAGTAGGCTTTTGTACTTCTTGAATCATGTTTGCAACGGTAAAGGTTTTCCCAGAACCCGTTACTCCTAATAATGTTTGGTATTTTTCTCCATTGATTATTCCTTTAGATAATTTTTCAATGGCTTGTGGTTGATCTCCTGTTGGAACGTATTCCGAAACTACTTGGAACTTCATTTAGTATGGTTACTTTTTTTATATCTGTAAAGTTACAAAGTTAATTTAAGATTTTTTCATTGCAGAATAAATTATATATTTGTTATTACTGTTTTAGCCCTAACACTTTACAAATCAAATTACAAATGAAAAACAAATTACACTTAACTACGCTATTGCTATTATTTATAAACGGTTTGTTTGGACAAACTTTTATTCAGGCTTACGCAGATATTGCAAATCAGGTTTCTCAATCAAATGTTACTAATAACTTAACAGAATTTGAAGCTTTAGGAGTAAAAAGAAGAGGAACACAACCATTGGAAGATACCTATGTTTGGTTGCGCAACAAATATCTTGGGTTTGGCTATACAAACGCTCAATTGCAAGAAGACACTTTTTTGAATGGTGGCTATACCTGTAAAAATTTAATTGTAACAAAGGTGGGAACAACATATCCCAATACTTTTGTAATTATCTGCGGACATTATGATTCTTTAAACGGAACAGGTACCAATGACAATGGAAGTGGAGTAAATACAATTCTTGAAGTCGCAAGATTATTGCAAAATGTTCCTACAGAATATTCTATTAAATTTATTAATTTTAGTGGTGAAGAAGATGGATTAATAGGGAGTCAACACTACGTCACAAATGTAGTAAACGGAACAGTACCTAAAATGGATATTAAATTAGTTTTTAATATTGACCAAGTAGGTGGTGTTGCAGGAATGACAAATAATACTATTACTTGCGAACGCGATACAGGAACACCAACAACCAATAATGCAGCATCAAACACTATAACAAATGAATTAATCACCTGTGTGGGACTTTATTCTCCATTAAACACTAATCTTTCCTATGCGTATTCTTCAGATTATATGCCTTTTGAAGACAATAATGAAGTGATTACTGGTTTTTATGAAACGAATGAAACCACACACGGTCATTCGGCTTCCGATTTATTAGTGAATATGGATCCAGTATATAATTATAATGTAGCCAAAGCAGCTACAGGAGCCATGTTGCATTTTGCAGTTGCGGCAACTAATTTAAATGATGCTAATTTTACTAATTCAAATGAAATTGGTTTTTATCCTAATCCTGTTAAAGATTATTTAACGATTAATTTAGGGACAAACCCTGAGTCTAATTATTTATTGAAATTAAGCGATATTCAAGGAAAAGAAGTTTTTTCAAATACTTTTTCTGGAACACAACAGTTAGTATCTCTAAATTTAGATACTTTATCCAAAGGAATGTATGTTGCTACTTTAAGTTCGGATAAAACTATTGTGAGAAAGAAAATTATTGTGGAGTAAATATGATATAATATATTATAAAACACCTCTTTTAAACTGTTTTAAAAGAGGTGTTTTTTTAATTACTTTGAAAAGTGATTACAAAAAGTGTTATTCAACAGCTATTTGATGACTTTCTATTTGATCATTAATATAGATTTTAAGTATATAGATCCCTTTATTAAGATTTCTAACCGAAAAGGCAAATTCAGAAGTAACAAGATTTTTTGAAAAATACTTTAAATAAAAACCTCAATTCATATTAATATAATTGAGGTTTTTTATTTTGTAGTAAAAATTATATGTTTTTATGATTTTTAAATTTGATATTTCTCAACAAGACGCACTTTTCCTATAAAGTATTTTTTTGAATACTTTACGCTGCTAGTTGTGTTTGATTTTTGTAAATTCTTCTTCCTATTTCTTTAGCATTAGCTGTATGTATTCCGAAAAAAATCCAAAGCATTTCACTTTTCTTGGTTCTAGCTTTTATCTTTCGTAAATTATAGTGCTCTTTTTCTTTGCCAAAACTACCTTCTAATCGAGTAGCTCTTTCTTTTTTAATTTCTGAGGCTAGCTTCTTTCTATGCTCTTCGTGTTTTCCAGCTTTTCCTTTTCTAACAAAGTCTGTTTGTATGTTATTTGTGGACGAAAAAGTTCTGTTTTTATTTGTGGCATAAATAGCATCAGCTCCAGTAATTCTTACTTTAGTTTTAGTTAGATTTTGTGCGCAAAATATACTGTTTTGAAATCGAGTTCCTTCGTTAAAGGCACGGTATTCTATATGTTCTATAAAATTGATTCCATCAATTTGAATTTTATTTACTTTTGCTCCAAATTCTACTTGTTTTACTTCTTTACCACGCACAATTGGGCGAATATAACTTTTATTTATGCTAACAATTCTATCGGGAACGCTTTTTCCTGTTGCAAAAATTTTTGATTGTTGTTGGTAAATAAGACGGATTATTCTGCGTTGTTTGCTGTATTTTGTGGTTGGCTCAAAGGAATATTGATTTTCAATTTTACTCAATTCTCCATTAAGTTTATATAATAATTTCAGAAGACCACGAGTCATTTTTGTTCGTTGCTTTGCTGTTTTTTTTCTTTTTCTAGAATACTCATTGTAGCGTTTACACCAATCAATATATTTGGTTCTTGGAAGTTTTATTTTTAAAATGCCACATAATGATTTCATTTGATTGTAATTCCACACAATACATTCCCAAAGTAGTTTCTCATTGGTAGGAAAACGCAACTCACTCTCATAACAAGTGGCATCTATCAAGACTTTGTCTAAATCATTCATATAAGGTAGCCAGCTTTTAGCTAATGTTTCTTGAACTTTTCGAACATCTAATTTTTTGGCTAATTCCATTCTTATTTGGCTAACTATTTTAAAATTTGTAAGCGGGGAATCTAGAGGTAATACAATATCACAAAAGTATTGCATGTAAACATTTCCGTTTAACAACTCGATTAGTTTAGCATCAGAACAACCATAATAGTTTTTTAGCATCATCAAGGCAATCTTACCTTTAGTACTAAAAATGCAATCTGGACCTTTTTTGCACGCTTTCAATTTAAAACTTTGAGAAAGTTCTGAAAAAGGTGTAGCTAGATGAATTTTACCTAAATCAGACTTTAGAAATTGCTCATAAAAAACATTAAAATCTTCATTGATAATATTTAAAGGCAATTTGTGCTGAAATTCACTTATTCGTATTATTTTTGACATACATATTTAAAAGAAAACCCCGTTTTTGACTCTTTTTGAGCATTCTCGGGGTTTATTTCTTCTAAAATACAAATTAAATAACTGATAAGCAAGTATTTATTTAATTGTGAATGTGCCTAAAAAATTCACAAATACAACTCCAACGGAATTTAGAAAAAAAAATAGTATAGAAAAACCGTCCTAATTTATCCAAAATTGTCCTAAATCATTCATTATAGAGAATTTAGGACATTTATTTTTTTATGATTTATACTTTTGAAGAGTCAATTTTTTTAATTACAGAAAATCATGAAAAAATTTATTCTAATAACATTGGGATTAGCGAATTATTTAACCCTAAACGCTCAAGAAAATAAAATACAGCTCCATACTGTTGAGATTGGATTTGGAGGGTTTTATAGTAAACAAAATCCTTTTGGTGATGAAATTGGGGGAGCTACTTTTGTTGCTGATATAACAACATCTATTGGCAAAAATCTAATTTCTACTTCATTTTTAACAGGTGCAGAAATTGGCATCGTTGGAAATTCCACCTATAATTTCAATGAATTTAGGATACAATATGGAAGAGAATTAAAAGTTAAAAAATGGCTTCGATTTGAATTATTTACAGGTATAGGTCATTACAAAGTAAGTAGTTTAAATATTGAAAATAACACTATTTCATTTCCGTTAAAGTTTAATACTAAATTTTATTTTAACGAGAAGTTTGGTTTAGGAATAAATACAAATTACAGTATAAATAGTATTAGTAATAATTTTTCCACAAATTTAATTTTCCAATATAAATTTAATTAATTCACTAACAAATAAATTTTACAAAAATGAAAACCAAAATTTTAAGCTTAATAACTTGCGTTTTTTTTGTAAGTTGCTCAAATGACGACAAGATAAACAGTTCTTGCCAAGATTTACTCCCACAAGCAACCACAGTTGGTGCCAATAAATTTGGCTGTTGCATAAATGGCAACCTACTTATCCCTAGAGATGGAACAGGTACTGTTGGAGGTAGTGATAGTGCTTACAGTTATTTAGGAGGCTACCCCAATGTTACAGATTATTACGAATTAGACGTTAGGGATTTTAAAAGTGAAAGAACGGCTAAAATTCTTATTCACATGCACCAAGTACATTTATATGGCATTGGGGAATATATAATTAATGAATCCAATGGCTATAATGCTATTGATGGATTAAATCATACCTATTTACATTGTAGAGTCTTTAATGAAAGTACCAATACTTACCAATATTACCGTTCTTTTGAAAATTCTGGTCTTTTAAAAATTACAAGATATGATTATTTAAATGGAATTATATCAGGAACATTTACCTGCAAAGTTAAAAGCTCAACTAATACTACTGATATTATAGAAATAAAAGATGGGAGATTTGATATAAATGGTTATACCCTTCCAAATGTATCATTTCCATAAAAAAACAAAGTAAGTCTTCAATAATTACATCATAAAAATCATACATTTTTTCTACTTTTGATAAACATTAAAACAAACTATGAAAGCTATGATTATTTCATCCGTTCGCTTTACAAGCTCGGGGAACAAACACCAAAGAAAGAATATACTAAATAGATGTAAAAAAATAGTTTTATTACTACTTGCAACTTTCACTTTAAGTTGTTGCAACAAAGACGACAACCCTTTTTCTGGAAACGACCAATTACCTCCTGAAACCCAAACAGGGGCTAACACAGTGGGCTGTTTGGTTAATGGTAAAGTTTATTTACCTTCTCAAAGAGGGTTAAATTCACCTGTAAATTGTTTCTATCAATTAGAAAATGGAGAATTTTTCTTTTCAATAGCATTTGCTGACGATAAGAATCAAGGTCCAGATGTAAGTGTAGGAACTAGTAAAATTAATTTAATGGATGGACAAACTTATATTTTAAATAAAAACCCAATAGATAATGGTGATTATACTGGAGGTGGAGGAGCTTATAGATTAAGCTCATTAAATAAATATTACACAAATACAATAAAAACAGGCGAGCTCAAAATCACTAGATTAGATTTATCAAATTCTATTATCTCAGGAACATTTTGGTTTGATGCAGTAAATGCCGCAGGTGAAACTGTAGAAATTAGAAGTGGGCGTTTCGATTGGGACTATTAGAAAAAAGAATTTATGAAATAGACAGACGTAACAAAAAGAAGGACTTCTATCAGATAGAAATCCTTCGCAGCTAAATTAAAAAAATCTTCGAAAATCTTATTAATTTAAAAAACACACAATAAAACAGATGAAAAACCTATTTTCAATACTATTCGTAACATTTGCTTTAAATAGCTGTTGCAAAAATGACGATGCTCCACAACCAATTGCTGAAATAGACAAACTACCACCAGCCACACAAACCGGAGCTAATACTTTTGGTTGTTTGCTAGATGGTAAAGCTTTTTTGCCGGATAATTTTCCAAATGCTACTAATTGTTTTTACCAATTGGTAAATGGAGAGTATTATTTTTACTTAAGTTTTGGTAATCATGTTGAAAATGAAATTCTTGTATCAATTGATTTAGGAACAAACGCATTAGAAATTTCAGAAGGCAATACATACGCATTAAATGGCAATATACCATTTAATGCATACGCTACATATGCATTAAATGGTATATTTACGACAACAGACGGTAGTTCATATACAGGAGAATTACACATAACTAAATTAGACTCTGTTAATCATATAGTTTCAGGAACGTTTTGGTTTGATATTTTAGACTTTCAAGGCAATGTTCATCAAATTCGAGAAGGTCGATTTGATATGCAATACACAAATTAAAAAAAATTAAACAACAATAAACTATGAGAACAATTTTTAAAATAATATTACTTTTTACTGTAATGTTTACAGTTACTAGTTGCTGTAAAGAAGATGTTAAAACTAAAGCAGTTGCAGAAATAGATAAACTACCACCAGCCACACAAACCGGAGCTAATACTTTTGGTTGTTTGTTAAATGGTAAAGCTTTTTTGCCAGGGAATTATAATAATGCAACAAACTGTTTTTATCAGTATGTTAATGGGGAATATTATTTTTCAGTAAATGTAAATAATATAAATCAAGATGATTATTTAATAAGTGTAGGTGTTGGTACATATGATAAAGAAATTGCTCAAAATAATACATACGTATTAGAAGAAATGATTCCTTCTAATGCATATGGAACATATGCATTAGAAGGAATACCTACTAGAACCAATAACACCTACACAGGTGAATTAAAAATTACAAAATTAGATTCTGTTAACCATATTGTTTCAGGAACGTTTTGGTTTGATATTTTAGACTTTCAAGGCAATGTTCATCAAATTCGAGAAGGTCGTTTCGATATGCAATACACAAATTAGTAACTATTAAACACAATTATATTATGAACAAATTACTCTTTCTAGGCAAAGGGTTGCTACTGCTTTGTCTTTTTGCAACTCTTTTTGCACAGTCTCAAACCGTTAATACAACCTACAAAACACAAATTAACGCCAAGTTTGCAGGTCTTGATAAAAACAAAATTCCTACCAAGTTACTTATTAACCAAGCAATGGAGTTTGCAGAACTTACAGATTATGCGGGAGCATTGTCTTCTACTAATCACACTACAAAAGGAAAATTTACTAATATATACAACACCCTCTTAATGGCAAGGGTGCAACAAGGTGTGTCTGGATTACTAAGCCCTACTACCTTTAAAACAAATTGGGACAATTTACGAGCACCTAATAAAATTATACTAAGTGGGTTGTTTTTCAAATACAACAAGTTTAAGGCTGATGCTTATCCTAATTTTTTGGTCAACAACAATGATGTAATTACAGATAAATATGTTAATGGTGTTTGGCAAAACCCCTATACAGAACAAAATGTATTTGCCATTGCTTCGCCTATACTACTCTATAAAAGTTTATCGTTTCAGGTAAGCCTTCCTGCTTCTTTGTGGTACACTAACAATGCAACAGCTGTTCAAAACATTGCAATAGACTTTAATGAAGGTTCGGGCTATCAAACCATGGCTTTAGGGCAAGTTCGTTCTATTAATTACACAACAGCGGGTACCTATGAATGGAAGTATAAACTAACTCTTACAAACGGACAGGTTTTATACAGCCATAGTAAAATAGTAATTGATGCCGAAGTTCCACCTACAAACAATACAACATTAAAAAGAACAATAAACCAACCTTGTAGTCAAGATGCGTTTGGTATAGACAAAGTAGAATTTAACGGTACAAAGCCCTATCTAGGGGCTACCAACCAAGCCATTCTAGAGATTGATTATGCTTTTGATGATTGTATTATTCGCAAACCGTTGTTTGTAGTAGAAGGTTTTGATAGTGGGCTATTAGGAATAGAAAATGAGTTGGGTGAAGTTCAATATAGAAATTTTAGAAATAGTACTTCTATAGAACCTAGCAATCTACCTTCACAACTTTCTACCTACGACATCATCTATATCAATTTTAAAAATGGGAAAGACTATTTGCAGCGCAATGCCTATTTGGTGGAAGATGTTATTAAATGGGTAAACAGTGTAAAACAAGGTACACAACCCAATGTAGTTTTAGGACAAAGTATGGGAGGTGTTATTGCACGCTATGCCTTGCGTGATATGGAAGTTAACAACGAAAATCATCAAACCAATTTATACATCAGTCATGATGCTCCACATCAAGGAGCCAATATTCCTGTGGGTGTTCAATATTTTGCACGTCATTTAGCCGATCAATTCATAGATACACCAGCTGGTGATTATCAAATAAGTTTAGAAGGAGATAATAGTGTGAGTATTGCAGATATTCAAAATCTTTTTAATGCCGTTGGAACCAAACAATTGTTGGCAAATTATATTAACTCAGGTTTTGTTTTAGACAATTCAGCATTCAATGATTTTCAAACAGAATTACGCAGTTTAGGATATCCACAACAAACAAGAAACATTGCTTTAAGCAATGGTAATCATTGTGCAAATCCTCAATCGTTTAATCCAAGTGCAAACTTATTTAGCTTAAATGGTGGAGCCAGTACAACGGCACTAACAGCATTACTAACTGTTTTGATTGAGCCAATAATGGGTATCAGTGTACCTGCTATAGCTTTTGAATTCAACGAACCAGGATTGCTATTAGGATTGCTCCCTGGTAGTAGTAGTTTTGATATGAATTTTAGTGCAAATGCACTTCCTGTTGCCGGAACAAGCAATCAAGTTTATCATGGAAGTATTTCATATACTAAAAAAATATTTAGTCTTTTTGGTTGGTCTCCTAAAATAACAGCCAGCCTGACAGATCGAAGCTACAATAATCCAGTAACTTTATCATATGACTATTATCCTGGAGGTAACTATCAATTACCATTTAATTTTTCTACCTCAACAATTAATAATCATTTTATTAACCTTGGAATTTCAGCCTATTTAGCACCTTCCTTTAACTTTATTCCTACTCCAAGCGCTTTAGATGTTGGGAATGGAAATGCAATACTAAATAACTCCGATTATTTCTTTAAATATAATGCAGCTACTCCACCAACAGGCTCAAGAACAATACCATTTAATAACTTTACAACTTCACACAATACTTCATCCGTAAACGAAGAACACATATCGTTCAATACACGTAATGGAAATTGGTTAGCTCTAGAATTAGACAATATTGCAAATAATGAAGATATTTTTAACTGTGCCTATATATGTTCTTCTGATAAGATTGAAGGTAACAATATAATATGCACAACTGCAAACTATTCAGCTCCAAACGGAGTTCCGTTTTATAACTGGACAATAACACAAGGTTCAAATCTAGTAACTTTAACTGGGAACGAAACTCCAAATATTACTTTAACTGCAATACCCAACCAATCTGGGCAAGTATTACTTTCTTTATCTATGGGAGACGGCGGAGCTAAATGTGGTAACAAAACCCTTACCAAATCTATTTGGGTTGGCAAACCAATTTTATCTTATGAAACAGATTGTTTTAATGCTGAAATTGGAGATTCAAATTGTTTCTCTATGTGTAGAACTAATTACTTTGAAACACAAAACTACAGAAAAGTTATTGCGAATGGTTTAAATTTAACCACTAATAATTCGGATTGGGAATGGCAAAAAATAACAACTAATTTTGCTTGGAATACTAACAATAATACAGCATATTTGCAACCGCATCAAACTGGTTATATTGCTTTTAAAGTTAGGGTTAAAAATATTTGTGGATGGTCTGATTGGTTACCATATCAAATAAATGTCACTAATTGTTCGAACAATGGTGGTACTTTTGAAGCATTCAAACAAGCAGATAACACATTTATAGTCTATCCAAATCCTTCAAAAGATAATGTGAATATTGAATTAAGAGATCGAAATAATTTACCTGAAAAAAACGCAAAAGTATCAGGAGAACTTTTTGATTTATTAGGCTTCTCAAAAACAAAAGTTGAGATTCAAAATAATAAAGCTATTTTTTCGGGCACATTCACAATTAAATAAATACTTGCTTATCAGTTATTTAATTTGTATTTTAGAAGAAATAAACCCCGAGAATGCTCAAAAAGAGTCAAAAACGGGGTTTTCTTTTAAATATGTATGTCAAAAATAATACGAATAAGTGAATTTCAGCACAAATTGCCTTTAAATATTATCAATGAAGATTTTAATGTTTTTTATGAGCAATTTCTAAAGTCTGATTTAGGTAAAATTCATCTAGCTACACCTTTTTCAGAACTTTCTCAAAGTTTTAAATTGAAAGCGTGCAAAAAAGGTCCAGATTGCATTTTTAGTACTAAAGGTAAGATTGCCTTGATGATGCTAAAAAACTATTATGGTTGTTCTGATGCTAAACTAATCGAGTTGTTAAACGGAAATGTTTACATGCAATACTTTTGTGATATTGTATTACCTCTAGATTCCCCGCTTACAAATTTTAAAATAGTTAGCCAAATAAGAATGGAATTAGCCAAAAAATTAGATGTTCGAAAAGTTCAAGAAACATTAGCTAAAAGCTGGCTACCTTATATGAATGATTTAGACAAAGTCTTGATAGATGCCACTTGTTATGAGAGTGAGTTGCGTTTTCCTACCAATGAGAAACTACTTTGGGAATGTATTGTGTGGAATTACAATCAAATGAAATCATTATGTGGAATTTTAAAAATAAAACTTCCAAGAACCAAATATATTGATTGGTGTAAACGCTACAATGAGTATTCTAGAAAAAGAAAAAAAACAGCAAAGCAACGAACAAAAATGACTCGTGGTCTTCTGAAATTATTATATAAACTTAATGGAGAATTGAGTAAAATTGAAAATCAATATTCCTTTGAGCCAACCACAAAATACAGCAAACAACGCAGAATAATCCGTCTTATTTACCAACAACAATCAAAAATTTTTGCAACAGGAAAAAGCGTTCCCGATAGAATTGTTAGCATAAATAAAAGTTATATTCGCCCAATTGTGCGTGGTAAAGAAGTAAAACAAGTAGAATTTGGAGCAAAAGTAAATAAAATTCAAATTGATGGAATCAATTTTATAGAACATATAGAATACCGTGCCTTTAACGAAGGAACTCGATTTCAAAACAGTATATTTTGCGCACAAAATCTAACTAAAACTAAAGTAAGAATTACTGGAGCTGATGCTATTTATGCCACAAATAAAAACAGAACTTTTTCGTCCACAAATAACATACAAACAGACTTTGTTAGAAAAGGAAAAGCTGGAAAACACGAAGAGCATAGAAAGAAGCTAGCCTCAGAAATTAAAAAAGAAAGAGCTACTCGATTAGAAGGTAGTTTTGGCAAAGAAAAAGAGCACTATAATTTACGAAAGATAAAAGCTAGAACCAAGAAAAGTGAAATGCTTTGGATTTTTTTCGGAATACATACAGCTAATGCTAAAGAAATAGGAAGAAGAATTTACAAAAATCAAACACAACTAGCAGCGTAAAGTATTCAAAAAAATACTTTATAGGAAAAGTGCGTCTTGTTGAGAAATATCAAATTTAAAAATCATAAAAACATATAATTTTTACTACAAAATAAAAAACCTCAATTATATTAATATGAATTGAGGTTTTTATTTAAAGTATTTTTCAAAAAATCTTGTTACTTCTGAATTTGCCTTTTTAAATGCTAAATAAAATGTTGATTTTGATTTGAATCCGCATTCTAGACCTATAGAAATAATTGTATAATGATTAAATTCTGGAGATGCTAATAATTCTTTTGCTTTTTTTATACGTAATCTATTTATGTAATCTGAAAAATTATTTTCATTTTCTGAATTTATTATTTGTGACAATAAGCTAATACTCATTTTTAATTCTGAGGATAATTTTTCTAGACTATAATTGGGATTAAGATAACTTAGATTGTTATTAATATGATTGTCAATTTTTTGAAATTTTTCACTTTTTGGTTTTTCACTATTTTGTATTACCCTCGTTTTATTAGAATTGTCTTTTACAATTTCTTCTCTTAATTTGATTCTTTCTGTTAAAATGGAATAATTTGATAGTCCATAATAGCCTAACCAAAAAACCAAAATGGAACAAGAAAAACGTAATGGATAAAAAATAGAAACTTCGGGGTTAATTACTTTGCTAAGATTAAATAACACCGCTAAAAGCCAAGAAGCCATAATGAATGTACTAATTAGCATGAATTTTTTAAGCCATTTTAAATTATCAAATGTTAAAATGTATTGATATATTTTTTGTCTTTTAAACAATATGACAAATGCTTTAACAAATAAGAATAATGAAAATAAGATATTAATAATTTCTTCTATTTGTCTGTATTTTGCAACGACATAACACTCATTTTCATGATAATGATTCTGAAATAGAATAATTCGAATAATTATTTCAATTGAAAAAAGGGATAATGAAATAAAAACATACGATTTTATTTTTGTTTCAATTCCTAAATAATAAGTTACAAATGTATAATAAGCGGGTAGAATTAAAGCATAAAATGGAATCCTTAACATTTTTATGAAATAATTAGCCTGTGTAAAAACATTATCTAATAAAACTATTTGCAGATAATTGAGTACCAAAAATAAGATAATTAAATTCAAATATAGCATAGATTTGTCTTTGCCCTTTTTTGAAAATAATGATGCAAGAATAAATATAAAACCAACAAGAATACTTGTCATTAAAAAGTAATTCATG
Source organism: Flavobacterium sp. KY-23415 (assembly GCF_055384985.1). NCBI lineage: Bacteria > Pseudomonadati > Bacteroidota > Flavobacteriia > Flavobacteriales > Flavobacteriaceae > Flavobacterium > Flavobacterium sp. KY-23415. The sequence goes on from NZ_AP044001.1 coordinate 3,217,937, forward strand.
ATGTTCGTAATCATGCAAAAATTGATTTAAGTTTTTTAATATTAATTTCAGTAACAAGCCAATATATAAATGATTAGCTTAGAATTCATCATGCTTACTTTGTTCTTTTATTCTGTTTTTTGCTACTCGAATTGTTTATTTTGCTGCTTTAACCCAAATTAAGTATTTGAATTCTATTACGAAAAATAGCTGCTTTATATTTGCTTCAGTACTCCGTTTTACGTCCTCAATGTGGCTAATGCTGCATTTGTGGGGCAAAACTTCCGTGCTTCGCAACTATTTTGCATCTATTTCTCTCATAACAAAGTCTAATGCTTAATTTGGGGTTAATTTTGTTTTTACACACTAGACAATAGTAATTTATTACCTATTCAGTTTTTTTATTGAAAAATTGAAATCTATAAAAAGCAAAAGGTCATTTTACAAAAGTAAAACGACCTTTTTTACATAACAGGCTTAACAATCTTAATGATTTTTTAAAGTAGTCATCAGCTACTCATAACAGTAAAATGAATAATAACATTTCTGGTACAAACTTATGCTTTGTATTCTTGATGAGTTGATAGTTTATTACCCAAAACTTGTATTTTATTAGCCTGTTTTATTTTATTAATAAAAATAGTACTAGTCCCAACATTCCATAAGTAGTAAATCTCCAGATTCATGTGTTATAGTTACTATACCATCTTGTGTAACGTGGTTACTATTTCCTGTTCGGTAACCAATTGTTAAAGTATCATTTGCTAAGGAATAGTATAAATTCTTGGAATGAATTCCAGAAACTTCTCCAATTGGAATTAAGGATAGAGGGGTTGCTTTTGGATACCATTTTTCAAATCTCTTGGGTAATAGAAATATCTTTGAATGATCATCAAACAACACAATCTTAAGTTGCTCTCTATAGCGCACAATATTTGTGATGTTACTAATGGTATGGTCTGCTCTTTTTCCTGTTGCCCATATTACATTTGCAGCAGGAATATTTCTTTCTATTAAATAGTCAAATGCCTTTTCTAAATCGGTTTTGTCTTGATTTGGTGTGTGAACAATTTCAATTGGGTATTGACTGTTTCTATAATATTCGGCATCAAAACCATGATCAAAATCACCAAGTAATACATCTACTTTTATGCCTAATTTTAAAACGCGTTCAATAGCAGCATCCAATACAAGAACCAAAGGAGACCATTCTAATAGTTGTCCTAATAGTTCTTCATTACAAGCTAATCCGTTGGCAATAATTAAAGCTGGTTCTTGGTCGTCTCGAACAATGTGGTGTGAAGACATAGTTATTAATCGAATTAATTTTTTGTAGCACGAATGTATTGTTTTTAAATAGAAATAGCAATTTCAAAGTTGAAATTGCTATTTCTATTTTAGTATATCTGTTGTTTATTGCACGATATAATTCTCTGTATCAATTTCTCCCAAGCTAAAATATCCAAAAGGGAAATTATCTGTATTCGTTTGGTTTGTAATATTACCTCTTAAAGTTGCAGGTGGAGACGAGAATGGATTGCCACCATCATTGCCTGCAATATTTAATAACTTTTCCATATAGTTAAAGTAGCGTACAGAAATTCCTTGAACAGAAAGTTCTAAAACATCATTGACTTCTAATTCATCATCTATATAAAGACCAAACATTTGGTTTCCTTGAAAGAATTCATCGTCTGATGCACCAAATTCAGGAAAGGCATTATTACTGTTTTTAACTCCTAACAAGTAATAGTTGTCTTCCAATCCGTTATCTTGAAAAAAATATTTAATTTCAATAGCTTCTTGATTGCCCAGACCAGAAATTACAGATTGTGTGACAGTTTCTATTTCGGGCGTAGGGTATAATGTATCTGTTGCAGTATATACTTCTCCTTTATAGATAACAGTTAGTGTATATGTTCCATTGATAACAGGGTTAAAATTAGTACAAATATAATTTCCAGTCCCAACATCTTCAATAAAATCATAGGTAGTTGTTCCATCAAATACAGTAACTGTTGCTCCAGTAGCATTGGGTATTGTACTGTCATAAAAATTAGTAGTGGTGGTTAGCCTAATAATTTGCTCGTTTCCACTTGTCCCTTTTTGCCATTTAATAGACGCATCTATTACTAATTTAGGATTTGCAGTATCTAAATCGATATCTACAACATCTTCGCATGAAGATAGCGTTATTAATGTAAAAATAGCTATTGTTATTCTAATTATAATTTTCATCATTGCTTTTAAAATTTAAAATTATAGGTTACACTTGGAACTATTCCAAAAATTGATAATCGAACCGCTTCGTTGTTACCAGAGTCGGCATTTTGTCTAAAACTTATTGACGCTGCGTTTTTACGACTATATACATTATAAATACCAAAAACCCATTCTCCTTTAATTCTCTTGTCTTTGCTATTTCTAGGTGTTAGTGTAGCTGAAATATCCAAACGATGATATGCGGGTAAATTGTTTGCATTTCTTTCTCCATAACTAGGAACAGAAAGTCCTTGATATACATATTGACCGTTAGGATAGGTCACTGGTTGTCCTGTTTGTAATGAGAAAATACTACCAAAACTCCATTTGTCATTCAATTCATAAATACCAGTAACTGATAAATTATGTGTCTTGTCCCAACCTGTTTTGTACCAATTTCCGTTATTAATTCCAATTTCGGTAGCTGTTCTTCCAGCGGTTTGTTGTTCCGATCGCGATAAAGTATAAGAAATCCAACCGTTCAATTTCCCATCGTTTTTTCTAGCTAAAATCTCAAGTCCATAGGCTCTCGATTTTCCTGCTAAAACAACTTGTTCTATTGCATTATTAGCAATTAAATCGGCTCCATCTATATAATCCAAACGGTTTTGTACATCTTTGTAAAACGATTCTATTTCGAATGAGTATTTCCCATTTTTGCTGTTTTTTTGGTATCCAATTGCGTATTGATCCAATATTTGCGGTTTCAAGAAATGATCACTTGGTGCCCAAACATCTAAAGGAGTAGGGGATTGTGTGTTTGAAATAAGGTGTAAATATTGCGACATTCTATTATAACTTGCTTTTACCGATTGCTTTTCATCAATAATATAAGCAATAGAAAAACGAGGTTCTAAGTTATCAAAACTAGCAATGGTTTCGTTTTTACCATATTTACGTGTGCCAATTGGAGTAGCTTTTTCATAAATTTTTAAATCTTCATCATAGGTAACCGCTTGGTCGTTTTCATACACATTAATTTCTTGTGCCCCTAAACGATAAAACATACTGTAACGCAAACCGTAGTTGATAGAGATTTTGTCTGATAGTTTTTGTTCAGCATCAATATATATGGCTGGTTCAAAAGCATATTTTTTATCTAATTGTTTTGGATTAATTTGAGAATCTGGACCGTTAGGTTTAATTTTCCCAGGATTAAAATCGTAATAAACCGTATTTATACCATAGGTAAGTTTTGTTTTTTCAGACAAATAGTGTTTGAAATCATATTTAAGGTTGTAATTTTTTATGCCACTATCCCAATTGAAACCTATGAAATCGAGTTCTAAACCATAATAATAATCACTATATATTAAAGATAAGTTAGAGAAGAGTTTGTCATTAAATAAATGATTCCATCTCAAGTTCAGGACAGAATTTCCATAGGTATTAATAAAAAGTTTATTTAAACTAAAAACATCTCTACCAAAATAACCTGAAATATAAAGATTATTATTATCATTCAATTTATAACTTAATTTGGTGTTTAAATCATAGAAATATGCAGCGTTTTCATTATTTGAAAGTTTTAAGAAAAGATGAGCATAGGAGCTTCTTCCGGCAACTAAAAACGAACCTCTGTCTTTAACAATAGGTCCTTCGGCTAATAATCGACTAGAAATTAGCCCAATTCCTCCATTCATGTGAAATTTATTACTATTTCCATCTTTTTGATAAATATCCAAAACAGAGGCTACTCTTCCTCCAAAACGAGCAGGGACACCACCTTTATAGAGTTTTAAATCTTTAATGGCATCGGCATTAAAAACAGAAAAAAAACCAAATAGGTGAGAAGAGTTATAAATTGTGGCTTCATCTAAAAGAATCAAATTTTGATCGGCAGCACCTCCACGCACATTAAAACCAGATTGTCCTTCACCTGCATTGGTAACACCTGGTAATGTTAATATGGATTTTAGAATATCTGCTTCTCCTAGAACAACAGGCATTTTTTTAATGGTATTCACCGATATTTTGTTAACACTCATTTCTGGTTTTTGAATGTTGGGTTTGTATTGATTTTCAGTAACGATTATTTCATTCAATTGAACGTTACTTTCTTTTAGACTTATATTTTTTCGACTATTTTCTTGAAGATTAATTTTTTCAATAATGTCTTCAAAACCGATATAAGTATATCTAACAGTATAAATGCCTTTAGGTAAGGTAATAGAATAATAACCATATTCATTGGTTGTTGTTCCTGTTTTTAATTCTTCAATAATTATTGTTACACCTATTAATGTTTCATTAGTGTTTTCGTCTGAAATAGTTCCACTGAGCGAAAATTTTTCTTGAGAAAAACTAGCAAATGAAAATACTAACGATAGTAAGAGTAAAATTTTCTTTTTGACGTACATAGTTTTTAATTGATTTTAATTATATTTTTTATGCTTATTTCCTACAAAAGTCTATTAAATTGATGTGTTTTTTGTTCAAATTTATAAATCGGAACTCATTTTTTTATATTCTGAGGGTGTTTTATGTGTTAATTTTTTAAAAGTTGTGTTAAATGTAGTTTTTGAGTTAAAACCAACAGCAAAACCAATTCCTAATAAACTTAAATCGGTAGCGTTTTTAATAAGTTTTTTAGCTTCTTCAATACGATACCTATTTATGAATTGATAAAAGTTTTCATTAAAACCAGTATTAATTATGTATGATAGTATATGTGTTGAGGTATTCATTTCTAATGCCAATTTTTCTAAATTTAATTCACCATCTAAAAAAGGTTTTTTATCATTCATAATTTGTAATAACTTTTCTTTGAAATCTTGTAGATCATTATCTTCAATAAGTTTTTTCTTTTTTTCTTCAGAAGCATTAAGTTCATTAATTATTTCATCTATATTAATTGTAGTGTTAAATGGATAAATTTCTGTTTGTTTTAACCAATTATGTGTAATGAAAAAAATACCAGATAAATAAATGGTTTCATTGATATATGGAATTATTTGAATTTTTATACTAACAGCATCTAAAATAATCTCTATAATCCAAAAGAAAATCATTATTACTATAGATATTGATAGGTATTGTAACCATTTAAGATCAATTTTTTCAGTGTTAGATGAAAAAAAGTGAATGTTTTTTTTATGCTTTACTAGTTTAATATACGAAAGTATAGGATATAACAACAACTGAATAATTAAAATAGTAATTAATGTGATTTCTATGCTTTTGGCAAGGAATAAATTCATATCGTTATCTTCTGAACTGTTTAGAAATGTAGTAAAAACAGTTATTAGTACAGGGATAAGGAAATGAAAATAATTTTTGTTATTCCATGAAGCATTGGGATTTGTAAAATATGAAATACTAAAATAAAACAAAGGACCAATTGAAAAGCAAGTTAATATTGATATTATTGCTAATAAAAAATGATCTTCTGCTCTATTCCAATCGTCTAATACCGTTAGAAATGCGATTAAAAAAACAGAAAAGATGAACCCTGAAAACCATTTATTTGCTTTTATATTAATTTTTTGAGTATTCGTAAAAATTAAAAAAGCAAGTAAGAGAGAAGTTCCAGCAAAAAGAGCATGTAACATTTCAATCATTTTCTATTTGATATTAAATAGGGTAAACACATGATTTTGATTTTTTTTTGTTTTAATAGACTAATTTGTGTTCTAATTTTAATAATTATAAAATTACTAGTTTATAAACTCAAATATTGAGAACAAATTGTATAATTTTGTTAATGGTATAATTATTGCATTACAAAAATGACAATTTTTTTTACAATTTCAGCGCTAAAACTGTTAATGTATGGTTAATTGTTGTGGTTATTTATATACTTAATTTTAGGTTTGTTGATATGATACATATGAAAAAAAATAGGTTAATAATTGTTTTGTTTTTCTTTAGTTTCAGTTTGTTAGCACAAGTTGAAACGAAGAAGAAAAAGTTTACAACACAAATAACTAATCCTTTTGAAAAAGAAAATATTTCAACAACACCAGAATCTTCAACTTCTTTACCTTCTTTAGAATATAAAAGTGTTTTAAATGAAGATAAAAGTTACTTAAAGAAATATTCTACTTTAAACAAAAAAGAACAATCAAAAAGCATACTTGAAGAAAATAAAAAGTTTGTGAATCGTGGCGATGAGATTAGAGATAATTTGAATAAAAAACTACATGATAAACCCATTGAAGAAAGCTTCAAGAGCAATCAATTCTTAGGACAGTTTAGCACAAAATCTAAATATATTAAAATTGTTTGTAGGGATCATGAGTATCCTGACGGAGATAGGGTGCGTATTTTAGTTAACGATGGTGTATTGGTTCCAGATATTGTTTTAGAATCGGCATCAAAAGAATTTTATTTGGACTTAGCTAGTGGTTTCAATAAAATTGAATTTCTAGCATTAAATCAAGGTACATCAGGTCCAAACACAGCCGCTTTTTCTGTTTACGACGATAAAGGGAATTTAATTACTAAAAATGAATGGAATTTGACCACTGGTGTAATGGCTAAAATTGTAGTCCTTCAAGATAAAGAAGATGGAACTGTAACAAAAACAGTGGAAGAGAAAAAAGAATAATTCTTTCGGAGAGATGTATTAAAAGAGGCTGTCCAAAAAGTAAGGACAGCCTTTTTTATTTGTATTTTTTCTCTAAAATTAGTATCTTAGAGTTGAGACAAAAATACACAATGGCTAAGATAGTTTTTAAAAATCAAACAGGCAATTCTCCAGAGTTATTTCCTATCAATATTTTCGATAGAATACCGCAAAACCATCCAGTTCACTTAGTGGAACAAGTTGTTAATCAGTTAGATATAAGTGAAATATTGAAAAAATATAAAGGAGGTGGTACTTCAGCTTACCATCCAAGAATGATGATTAAGGTTTTGTTTTACAGTTATTTATCTAATGTATATTCTTGCAGAAAAATTGCAAAAGCACTTCAGGAGAACATTCATTTTATGTATATTTCGGGCAACTCGACTCCTGATTTTAGAACGATAAACGATTTTAGGGGTAAAGTTTTAAAAAATCATATCCAAACTCTTTTTGCAGAAGTAGTAAAAATGCTTGTAAAAATGGGATATGTTAGCTTAGACATTCAGTATATTGATGGTACAAAAATAGAATCCAAAGCTAATAAATATACTTTTGTATGGAGAGGCTCCATTGAGAAATATAAAGAAAAACTAGAAATTAAAATTAGTCATATTTTATCAACTATTGAAAACAGTATTCAATCTGATAATCAAGAACTAAATATAGAAGAATTACCAAAATCGATTGATTCAGAAAGTTTAAAAGAAAAGCTTTCGATTCTTAATAAAAAACTCAAAGAACCTACCAAAAAACAGGCAAGAGAATTGCAAAAACTTCAAGAGGAACATCTTCCAAAGCTTGAAAAATATGAAAAAGACTTGGTTACAATGGGAAACAGGAACTCCTATAGTAAAACAGATCCCGAAGCTACCTTTATGAGAATGAAAGAAGATCATATGAAAAACGGTCAATTAAAACCTGCTTACAATCCACAAATATCTACTGAAAACCAATTTATTACACATGTTTCTATTCATCAAACAACAAATGACACTACAACCTTAAGTTCTCATCTTGAAGGTTTTGAAAAAGCCTATCAAAAACAGAGCAAAGAAATCGTTACTGATGCAGGTTATGGAAGTGAAGAAAACTATGAAATGCTGGAAGAAAAACAAGCTGATGCTTATGTGAAATATAACTATTTTCATCAAGAACAAAAAAGAAAGATAAAAAACAATCCTTTTCTTGTTCAAAATTTATTTTACAACAAAGAACACGATTTTTATGTTTGTCCAATGGGTCAAATCATGCAAAAAACAGGAGTAGGAAAACGTGAAACGAGTACTGGTTATGAATCGCAAATTACTTATTATCAATCTAAAAGATGCAAAGGATGTCCTCTGAGAAGTCAATGCCATCAAGCAAAAGAGAACAGAATAATATCCGCGAATCATCGATTAAATGAATTAAAAGAAAAAGCAAGAAACCTACTAACGAGCGAAAAAGGATTAGAACATAGAAGTAAACGTCCTATAGAAGTAGAAGCCGTTTTTGGTCAACTTAAAAGCAATAATAAGTTTAATCGATTCACAATGAAGGGTTTAAAAAAAGTAACATTAGAGTTTTTACTAATGGCACTTGGACACAACTTTAGAAAAATGAATGCATTCAAGACAGACTTGCCAAAATTTGTTTTCAAAACCAAAATTCACACTTATCTAGCCTATTTTAAAACTAAAATTTGCCTTGTTAAAGTAACTCAAAGTTATTTTGCTATTATTTTTTCTTCAAAACAAAATAGCTTAAAAATAGCTACATAAAAAAAGCTGTCCTTTTCGGACAGCCCCTTTTATTGAATTCTATTGTTTTAATTTTAGTTCAATTTATCTAAAATAGTATTTAAAGTTACACTTGGACGCATTGCTTTGTCTGTAGCTTTAAAATTTGGATGATAATAGCCACCAATAGCTTGTGGTTTTCCTTGCGCAGCAATTAATTCTTCATTAATTTTTGCTTCGTTTGCATTTAATTCTGTAGCAATTGGTGTAAATTTAGCTTTCAATTCTGCATCTTTATTTTGGTTTGCCAATGCATTTGCCCAATATAAAGCCAAATAAAAATGAGAACCTCTATTATCTAAACCTCCTAATTTCCTTGCAGGAGATTTGTCTGTTTCTAGGAATTTTTCAGTAGCTTCATCTAAAGTTTCAGATAAAACCAATGCTTTAGGATTATTGAAAACATTTCCTAAGTGCTCATAAGATACACCTAATGCTAAAAATTCACCTAGAGAATCCCAACGTAGATAACCTTCTTCAATGAACTGTTCAATATGTTTTGGAGCAGAACCACCAGCACCAGTTTCAAATAATCCACCACCATTCATTAATGGAACGATAGATAACATTTTTGCAGATGTGCCCACTTCTAAAATAGGGAATAAATCAGTTAAGTAGTCACGTAACACGTTTCCTGTTACAGAAACAGTATCCAAACCTTTAACAATTCTTTCTAGAGAGAATTTAGTAGCATCTACTGGATTCATAATACGGATGTCTAAACCATCAGTATCATGATCTTTTAAATATAAGTTTACTTTTTCAATAATTTGTCTGTCGTGCGCTCTTTTTTCATCTAACCAAAAAACAGTTGCTACACCAGTAGCTCTTGCTCTGTTTACTGCTAGTTTTACCCAATCTTGGATTGGAGCATCTTTAACCTGACACATTCTAAAAATGTCTCCAGATTCAACCGCTTGTTCCATTAAAACATTCCCATTAGCGTCTTTAACAGTAACAGCACCATTGGCAGTCATTTGGAAAGTTTTGTCATGAGAACCATATTCTTCTGCTTTTTGTGCCATTAAACCAACATTAGGTACGCTTCCCATTGTTTTTGGGTCTAAAGCTCCATTTTCTTTACAGAAATCTATTGTTGCTTGGTATATACCAGCATAACACCTGTCTGGAATAATTGCTTTAGTATCTTGTGATTTTCCTTCCGCATTCCACATTTGTCCAGAATTACGAATCATAGCAGGCATAGAAGCATCAATAATAACATCAGAAGGAACGTGAAGGTTGGTTATTCCTTTGTCAGAATTAACCATTGCCAAAGCAGGTCCGTTTTCTATAGCTGTAGCTAAAGCAGCTTCAACCTCTGCTTGTTGAGCATGACCTTGAATTTTTGCATAGACATCTCCTAAACCATTACGAGTGTCAACTCCAATTTCTTCAAATAAAGTAGCATATTTTTCAAAAACATCTTTAAAATAAACTTCCACAAAAGCACCAAAAAGAAGAGGGTCAGAAATTTTCATCATTGTTGCTTTTAAGTGTACTGAAAATAATACACCTTTAGCTTTTGCATCGGCAAATTGTTCCGCTATGAAAGCTTTAAGTTTTGCCATGTTCATTACAGAACTGTCAATAATTTCACCTGCTTTTAAAGGTGCATTTTCTTTTAATACTTTCACATTTCCATTAGTATCTGTGAAAATGATAGAAAATGTTCCAGCGTCTTTAATAGTAACCGATTTCTCTGTGCCGTAAAAATCGCCATCATTCATGTGTGATACATGCGATTTTGATTCTGCTGACCAAGCTCCCATTGAATGTGGGTGTGCTTTAGCATAATTTTTAACAGCTTTAGGTGCTCTTCTGTCGGAATTTCCTTCACGGAGCACTGGGTTTACAGCAGAACCTAACACTTTAGCATATTTTGCTTTGATTGTTTTTTCTTCTTCTGTTTGTGCTTCTTCTGGAAAACTAGGAATTGCATAACCTTGTGATTGTAATTCTGCAATAGCTTCTTTTAATTGTGGAACTGAAGCCGAAATATTTGGTAATTTTATAATATTAGCCTCTGGAGTAGTCGCTAATTGACCAAGTTCTGTTAATGCATCTCCAATTTTTTGATCATCTTTTAAAAATTCTGGAAAGTTTGCCAAAATTCTACCTGCTAAGGAAATATCTCTAGTTTCAATTGCAATGTTTGCAGGTTTTGAGAAAGCTTTTACTATTGGTAAAAACGAATGTGTCGCTAACATTGGAGCTTCATCCGTAATAGTATAAATAATCTTTGGTTGATTTGACATGTATGATATGTATTATAGTTTATTAAAAATTTTTAAGCCTCGCAAAGATAGTAAATTATACTCTTTTTTAATCAGTTTTACATCCTAATCCGATTGTTTTTCTAATTTAATAATATAATTTGTTTATTTTTTGAATTTCATAATTTGTATAGTTATTTGATAAAAAAAATCATTTTCGATTGTTTAATGAATATGGAAATTGGTTAAAATTGAGTTTTAATACGTCTTGAAAAGAAATGCTTTGTTTTTTTAATTTGATTACCTTGCATACCATTTTACGATAGACTAATTTTGTGATTTTACGAACTACCCTTGAGAACATCTATACACAAACATATTGAAAACGTTAGCGAGTTTAAAAATAAACTTTTGCATTGGTCTAACCAATTTGATGAAGTTGTTTTTTTAGATTCTAATAATTATAAACAGGCCTATTCTAATTTTGATTGCGTAGTTGCAATAGCTGCTTTTACAGCGGTGAAAACAGATTATTATAATGCATTTGAAGATTTATACCAATATCAATCACGTAGTAAAGATTGGCTTTTTGGTTATCTTTCTTATGACCTAAAGAACGATACAGAAACGCTTCAATCAACAAATAGCGATAATTTAGAGTTTCCAGATTTATACTTTTTTCAACCTAAAAAGATATTTTTTTTAAAGAATAATAGTTTGGAAATTAAATATTTAAATATGTGTGATGATGAAGTAGAAGAAGATTTTCAAGCTATTAACGCTGTATCAATAACAAAAACACATTCACAACCTAAAATTACTATTGAGCAAAGAATTGATAAAGAAAATTATTTGATTAAAGTAGAAAAAATGCTAGATTATATTCATAGAGGCGATATTTATGAAGCTAATTTTTGTATGGAATTTTTTTCGAAAGGTGCAACGATTGAACCTGTAAATACCTACAGAAAGTTAAATCAAATTTCAGAACCGCCTTTTGCTGTTTTTTTAAAAAATAAAGAGAATTATTTAATTTCAGCATCTCCAGAAAGATATTTGAAAAAGGAAGGAGAAAAAGTAATTTCTCAACCCATAAAAGGAACTGCAAGAAGAAGCTTTGATATTGAACAAGATGAATATTTAAAAAATGAACTAGCCATTAATGAAAAAGAGCGTTCAGAAAATATTATGATTGTCGATTTGGTTCGTAACGATTTGTCACATACTGCAAAAAAAGGGACAGTAAAAGTAGAAGAGTTATGCAAGGTTTATACGTTTAAACAAGTACATCAAATGATTTCTACAGTAGTTTCCGAAGTAGAAAGTGGAACTTCTCCAATAGAAATTATAAAATCGACATTTCCAATGGGTAGCATGACAGGAGCTCCTAAAATTTCGGCAATGAAAATTATTGAAGAACTTGAAGAAACGAAACGCGGACTATACAGTGGAGCAGTTGGCTATTTCTCCCCAACAGGAGATTTCGATTTCAATGTTGTTATTCGTAGCATATTGTTTAATGCAAAAAATAAATATCTTTCTTTTTCTGTGGGAAGTGCCATAACATCTCAATCTATTGCTGAAAAAGAATATGAAGAATGTTTGTTAAAAGCAAAAGCAATTTTTGAGGTTTTAGAAGACAAATAATTCCTTATTTTTGAAAATGCTTAAAAAATTTAAACAACATTTAGTAACTCATTTCCCATTCTTAAAAGGAAAGTCAATTTTCTTAGCAGTGAGCGGTGGCTTGGATAGTATGGTAATGCTCCATTTGTTTCAACAATTAGAATATGATATTGCAGTTTTGCATTGCAATTTTCAGTTGAGAGGTAAAGAAAGTGATGGAGATACAGATTTTGTAGTCGATTATGCAGAACAGTTTAATATCCCTTGGTCTGTAGGGCATTTTAATACAAAAGCCTTTGCGAAAGATAACAAACTATCTACTCAAGTTGCAGCAAGAGAATTACGATATGATTGGTTTTTAGAACAATTGCAGGAAAAAGAATTCGATTTTGTTGCAACCGCACACCATGCAGATGATGATTTAGAAACGTTTCTAATCAATTTAAGTCGTGGAACAGGTATAGAAGGCTTAGTTGGAATTCCAGAAACGAATGAAGCTATAATTCGTCCACTTTTACCATTTTCTAGACTTGAAATTGAAGACTATGCTAAACAAAATAATATTAAATGGCGAGAAGATTCTAGTAATGCTTCAGATCATTATTTAAGAAATAAAATCAGGCATCATGTAGTCCCACAACTCAAAGAACTAAGTCCCACATTCTTGCAAAGTTTTATAAAAACACAAGACTATTTAAGTCAAGCCAATTCCATGATGGAAGATGCAGCAATGATTGTTTATCAAGATGTTGCAACTCATGTTGGTAAAGATATTTATTTCGATATTGAGATAATGAAAAATATACCAAGACTAGAAGGTTATTTGCATTTTTGGTTCAAAAATTATGGCTTCACAGCTTGGAAAGATATTTTAGCACTTTTAAAATCGCAAACCGGCAAACAAATTTTTTCTGAGACACATGTTTTATTAAAAAACAGAAACACATTGGTTTTGTCAAAAATTAATGTGAATGCCCAAAAAACACAAATTTTTCAAGTTAATAAAGATCAGGCAAGTCTTAAAATTCCCTTAAATATTTCCTTTTGTAACATAAGTTACATTTCTAAATCAGATAACAATATTATATTTGTTGATACTGAAAAATTAAAATATCCATTAGAGATAAGAAAAAAGAAGGAAGGCGATGTTTTTCAACCTTCTGGAATGAAAGGGAAAAAGAAATTAAGTAAGTATTTTAAAGACGAAAAATATTCGCTTTTAGAAAAAGAAGAACAATGGTTACTCACTTCAAACAATGAAATTGTTTGGGTAATAGGAAAAAGAGCCGATCAGCGTTTTTTAGCAAATGAAAAAACTATAAATATTTTAAAAATAGAACTTAAACAATGAGAAAATTTCTAACCTTTTTTATCCTCTTAGTTTCCTTTATTGGGAATACGCAGATTTTAGATCCAGTAAAATGGACTACGAAAGTTGTGCAACTATCAAATGATGAATTTGAATTGGTAATGAATGCCAAAATAGATAATGAATGGCACATGTATTCGCAATTCACTCCAGATGGAGGAGCATTACCAGCTGTATTTGAATATAAAAATGCAAAAGGTAACTATAGTTTGGTAGGAAAAACTAAAGAGAGTCCATATAAAAAGGTTTTTAATGATATTTTTGAAGTAGATGAATATTATTTTGCAAATACTGCACAATTTAAGCAAAAAATAAAAGTTACAAATACTAAGCTAAAAGAAGTAAAAGTATATTTAGAATATCAAGCATGTAAAGAACAATGCATTCAACAAGATAAAACTTTTATCTTTAAACTACCCGAAATAAAAGAGGTAATACAAGAAGTAAAAACAACTGAATCTCCAGAGATTAAAGAAGAAAAAAAAACTGAAGAAGTTGCTGCTGTTACAGAAGCAGACGTAAAAAAAGACACTTCAGAAACTAAAGTCAATAAAAACAACGAAGGGGTTAAACAAGCTGATAAAGCAACTAGCGAGGTTAGTACCAAAAAAGAAAATCCTGAGGAAGAAAAAAAAGGACTTTTAACAATTTTTTTATTAGCTTTTTTTAGTGGTTTTGCAGCGCTATTAACACCATGTGTGTTTCCAATGATACCAATGACGGTTAGTTTTTTTACAAAGCAAAGTAAAACAAAAGCAGAAGGAAAGAAAAATGCTATTTTATATGGAATTTCAATTATTGTAATCTATGTAATTTTAGGCTCTTTAGTAACAGCTATTTTTGGTTCAGATGCATTAAATGCATTATCAACCAATGTTTGGTTTAATATTGTATTCTTTGCCTTGTTAGTGTTTTTTGCAGCTTCATTTTTAGGTGCATTTGAAATTGTTTTACCTAATTCTTGGGCAAATAAAATTGACAGACAAGCAGATAGAGGAGGTATTATTGGTATTTTATTCATGGCGTTGGCATTAGCAATAGTTTCTTTTTCTTGTACTGGACCAATAGTGGGAACATTACTTGTTGAAGCTGCATCAAAAGGTGGTTTTGCTCCTGTTATTGGAATGTTAGGATTTTCTTTAGCATTAGCACTACCGTTCATGTTGTTTGCAATGTTTCCAGGTTGGATGAACACACTTCCAAAATCGGGGGGGTGGTTAAATACAGTAAAGGTTTCTTTAGGATTTTTAGAATTAGCTTTAGCGTTTAAATTTCTTTCGAAAGCAGATTTAGTAACACAATCTCATTTATTACCTAGGGAAGTATTTCTTGCTGTTTGGATTGCAGTTTTTGGAGCTTGGGCTTTGTATCTTTTTGGAAAAATCACTTTGCCACATGATAGCGTTGTTTCTCATATTTCTGTTGGGAGATTATTTTTAGCTTTATTAGTAACGTCATTTACATTTTATTTGATACCTGGTCTTTGGGGTGCACCTTTAAAGATAATTTCTGGGTTTCCACCTCCATTATATTATAGTGAAAGTCCAAATGGAGTGGGTGGTTCTAATAGCGGAGCTACACTTAATATTGGTGAGGATATTGAAGGAACAAAAGTTATTTCTCATGGATTAAGAACTTTTCTTGACTATGAAAAAGGTATGAAATATGCTAAAGAGCAAAACAAACCAGTTTTATTAGATTTTACGGGGCATGGATGTGAAAATTGTAGAAAAATGGAAGATTTTGTATGGTCAGATCCTGAAGTTTTGAAACTGCTTAAAGACGACTTAGTTTTAATATCGTTATATGTAGATGAAAAAACAGAATTGCCCGAAAATGAAAAATTTGTTTCTAAAACTGGAAAAGAAATAAATACTATCGGTAATAAATGGAGTGATTTTCAGATTCAAAAATACCAGACTAACACACAGCCTCAATATATTATATTAAATCATGAAGGAGTAACAATTTCAAATGGCTCTACAAGTTATGATCCAGATATTAAAAAATACAAAGTTTGGCTTGAAGAAGGAATAGCTAATTTTAAAAAATAAGTAAAAAAATCCCATTCGTAAGAATGGGATTTTTTGTTATTGCACTATTTTTTCAATATAATCAGAATTTAAGAGATATAATGCACCCATATATTGTAGTTTAAAAGAAATCACATCTCCTACTTTATAAGGTTGCTCAGAATTAGTAATATCAATTACCATCATGTCAGAACTAGCATCAACAATCGTAATGTTTGGATTGTCAGGTTCTAAATATTGCGGTTGCATATCCAATAACCCAACATCTAAAATAGCACGTAATGAAGTAGCACCTAAATCGGTTTCATTGGTTATTTCATAGGTGTTTCCTGCTACATTTTCACCCAATTCTCCAATAGGGTTATCTGGTTTTTCGGTAATTTCAATAATCTCAGCATATAATTTAAAAACATCGTTGTGCATTCCTTCTATAGTTTCTCCAGTAAATAGATCTTTTGCAAAAAACAAGGCTTCACCAATTCTAAAGTGATTCACAGCCATGGGTCTCGCATTTTTAAGCATTAATGGAATAGCTACAGAAGTTCCTCCAGAAACCCAAGGTATTTTTACATTGAATTTAGCTTCTATCAATTGTTTGTATAAGCTTAACTGTATTAATTTATCTTGTGTGGGCATCACACCACTTAAACAATTCAAATTTGTTCCAATTCCTCTAATCTCTATATTGGGAAAACTAAATACTTGTTCATAGAAGTGTAATAATTCTTCTCCCAAAACACCTTCACGTAAATCGCCCATTTCTATCATAATGATGATTTTATGGACTTTATTTTGACGTTTGGCTTCCTCTGAAAGCATTTGAATTGTATAAATTTCTGTGTTGAAACTTACATCGGCATAGTGTACTATTTTTTCAATATTTCTTTTAGATGGTGGTTTTATATATACCGTTTGAATGTTTGCATCTAGTTTTTTAATTTTCCTTAAATTACTAATCCTAGAATCGTGTAGTTCTCTTGCTCCTAAACTAATGACTTCTTTAATGAAAATGGTATTACCACAAAGTAATTTGGTTACAACACCCCATTCAATACCTCTTTCTCTGAATATTGTATTTAAAAAAGTATAATTTTCTCGTAATTTTTGTCGGTATAATTTTATGAATGCCATTATATAATTTGTCTTGGAATTGTTTTTGATATTCTTGTTAATAATTCATAATTCAATTGATTACTCAAATCACTGAATGAAGCCACACTCAAAGATAGTGCATCTTGTTTGCCAATTAATACTACTTCATCACCTTTTTTCACATGTTCAATTTCTGTTACATCTATTGTTAGCATATTCATGTTTACAGTACCTATAACCATACAACGTTGCCCATTAATGAGCACACGACCTTGATTACTCAAGGATCGGCTGTAACCATGGGAATATCCTAACGGAATCGTTGCAATTTTCATGTTTTCTCTTGCCATAAAACTTGTTCCATAGCCTATAAATTCACCCGATTTGACTCTCTTAACGCTCATTACTTCCGATTTCCATGAAATAACACGCTCCAATGGGTCAATTTTTTTCTTTTTAGTGTTCAAATAGCTCACTAATACTTCTGGACTTGGCCATAGACCATATTGTAAAATGCCCACGCGTACTAAATCCATTCTTGTTTCTGGAAACATCATCGATGCTGCGGAACAAGCAGAATGTCTAATTTCTGGTGCTATTCCGTGTGATTTAATAATTTGGTCAGCTTTGTTGAAAATTTCTATTTGTTTGGAAACTCTATAATAATTAGCAATACTTTCTGCACCCGCATAATGTGTACAAAGTCCTTTGAAATAGATGTTTTCCTGTTCTTTAATAATATATTGGGCAACTTTAGAAATGTTTTTTAAACTAAAACCAGTTCTATTCATACCTGTTTCAACTTCAATATGAATGATTGCTTTTTGTTTTAATTTTTTGGCTGTTTTTGTGGCTTTCGCTAATCGGTAACGTTCAAAAACAAAGAATTCAATGTTATTTTGTATCACCCATTTTAAATCATCATCTGCCACAAAACCCATAATTAGAATGGTTACTTTTTTTCCTAAAGTATCAAATACAATTTTAGCTTCTTCTACATCGAAAACAGAAAAATGTGCAACGCCATTACTATGTGCCATTTTAGAAAATTCTGCTAAACCGTGACCGTACGCATTTCCTTTAACAACAGATGAAAGTATTACTTTGTTACCAAATGTTTTTTTGATGAAATCGATATTCTTTTTATGTGCTTCTTTGTTTATTGTAATTGTTGAATTTTTATGCATCTAAAATCTCTTTGGTAATTTGATGAAATAATGCTACGCCAGTTGCTATAATTTCATCTGGAAAATCATAATCGGGATTGTGAAGTGATGGAGTGTTTTCTCCAGAACCTATGCCTAGCATGCCTCCTTTGAAATGTTGGGTAAACAAACCGAAATCTTCCCCAAACGTAAAAGGAAGTTCTTTTTCTAAAATAGCATACTCTTTTTTTTGCGCAGCTTTTTTAATAAAAGCAACAGCCTCGACATTGTTTTCATTGGCTTGAAAACGCTGTGTCCAAGCTATTTTTACTTTTAAATGGAATTTAGATGCAATTTCTTTTGCGTTTTCTTCTAAATTAGACTCAATTATTCTCATTTGTGCATTGCTATTGCTTCTCACTGTAAAATGAACTTCTCCATAACCCGCAGAAACACCATATGCTTTTTCTCCCATAGTAATATGAATAGGAGTAATCAAACAATATTGATTAGATGCAACGTCGTTATTAATTTTAGCATTAAATACTTGCGTAATTTCGGCGATAGCCAATGCAGGGTTTGTTCCATTTTCGGGTTCACCAGCATGTGCAGTTTTTCCTTCTAGTTGAATAATCATACTGTTAACAGCACAAGTAAAAGTGGCTTCTTTGATGATTATTTGATGTTTTTTATAGCCAGGAAGGTTGTGCAATGCAAATGCAAAATCGGGTTTAATCGTATTGAATTTTGCATCATTTAAAACGCGCTTGGCTCCATTTCCGTCTTCTTCGGCAGGTTGAAACAAAAGCATGACGGTACCTTTTTCTAATGGATTTTCATGTAACGTTTTTGCCATTCCGCATAAAATAGCCATATGACCGTCGTGTCCGCATTTGTGTGAAACGCCATCGAATTTAGATTTATAATCAAACGTATTGATTTCTTGAATGGGTAAAGCATCTAATTCACATCGAAATAAAACAGATTTTCCGTCTTGCTTTCCGTTATAAATGGCTAAAATACCTTCACCACCAAGATTTGTAATCATTTTATTAGGAGGATAATTGGATAGCAATGCTAAAACACGTTTTGCTGTCTCTTTTTCTTCTCCAGAAACTTCTGGATATTGGTGTAATTCTTGTCGGAATTGTATCAGTTCTCTCAAAACTTTTTGTTTTACTAGTATTTACCTAATAGTGAATAATAATTGAATGGTTATCCTGAATATGCTCTAGGATTCCATCAATAGGCTTTTAAAACTGAAATAAATTCAGTAAAAAGTGAGCATTTTCTATTTCGTTAAACGCATTTCTAAATACTTGTTTGTAAAGCCTAGTTTTTCATACAAACCTTTTGCAGGATTATCTGGCTCAACATGTAATGCGATATTTCCTTCTGCGGTGTCAATTGCTTTTTGCATTAATTTTTTACCAAAACCTTTCCCACGTTGACTATTATCTACAGCAATATATACCAGAATATTTTCAGGAATAAAACCTTTCATTCCTGTATTGTTAAGAATAACAACACCAACAATTTTCTCATCTTCTAAACCAACAATAATATTTCCTCCTTTTACAGGATTCATAGCATAGTCGATGCACTTAAGAATGTCTTCAATTTGATCACCATATTGTTCTAGATGCGTATATAAAAATTGCGCTATGATTTGATGTGTATAAGTCTTGTTTTCTCCAGTTTCTGGATTAATTATTTTGAATTCCATTTGTTGTTTTTTTATAATAATAATTTGAGATTGATATAAATAGTATTAAAGAGACACTTATCCCGAAGATATTAGCATCTAAATTTTTAGGCAAGCTTATATTAAATGGTAATTTATTTTCAGAAAGAATGAGGTAGATTGTTGTTCCTCCACCAAACAGCATACTCCAAAAAGCAGCAGTTGGGTTGCTCTTTTTCCAAAACAAAGCTCCTAAAACGGGAACAAAAAGCCCAGAAACCATAAAAGCGTAGGAGTAGAGCATTAACTCTAATACGTTTTGCATTTGCGAGGCTAACAGAATTGCAAATACACCTACAGAAAGAGTAACAATTTGAGAAAGTTGTAGCATTTTCTTTTCAGACCATTCTTTTTTGGAGAATTTAGAGATAATATCGGTTACAATATTTCCAGAAGCAGCCATTAAACAACTGTCGGCAGTGGAAAGAATAGCAGAAAAATAGGAAGACAACATTAATCCCATTAGACCAACAGGGAGAATGGTACTTAATAAAATGGGTAATCCCATTTCGCTATCCATGGAAGCTGCATCGGTAATGCCTTCAAACATACCTTGAGTAGCAGCAACCTTAGCTAACATTCCAAGGATAACACCCATAAATGCCATTATTGGCCATTCGAAGAAACCAGCAATAAACCATGCTTTTTTAGCTTCTTTTTCGTCTTTACAAGCATAAATTCTTTGGTATAATGTCATTCCAATAAACCATATAGGAATAATGGTAACCGACCAATTTAAAAGTTGGTGCCATGATACATTGGTTAACGATAAATATTCAGGAGCAGGTGTTACTTTAATAACATCATAACCACCAACAGCATTGTAAGCAATTGGAATTCCGATGAAAACCAATCCTGCAATTAAAATGATCCATTGAATAGTATCGGTATAAATAACGGCTTTTAATCCTCCGATAGCCGTATAAACCACAGCAATTATTCCCATAATAATTAATGCTGTTTGAAGGCTCAATCCGTCAATGGTTGCAGAAGCTAATTTGGCACCTGCTAAAACTTGTGAGCTTGTAAAACCAATATAACCAATGGCGGAAATAATACCTGCTAACAAGGCTACTCTTGCATTATAATAATGATTAAAAATTTGTGGAAATGTAAAGAATTTATGCATGTGTCCCAATTTACTCACTTTAGGAATTAAAAATACAGCACTCAACCAAGCACCAATTAAGCCTGTAAAAAGCATCCAAGATCCTGAAATTCCCATAGTAAAGCCAAGACCACCAAGACCAATTGAAAAACCACCACCAACATCGGTAGCCACTACTGAAAGACCAATATGCCAACTGTTCATGTTTCTTCCACTAACGTAAAAATCTTCTGAAGAGGTATTTTTCTTGTAAAAATAAAAGCCTACACCAAGCATTGCTAGCATGTAAACCACAAAGATTATATAATCTACTGTGTGCATTTTTTTTCTTTAAAATTATGTTTTGCCCGATATGGAATTTTTCCAAAGGCAAGATGTAGCGAACTACAAATCGGATGATTAAAATGAAAGATTTTAAAATGTAAAATCTTATATACAATAGTTAGATTAACTATTTATGAAACCAAATATCGAGCACAAAGATAATAAAAAGGAATGGAAATGCCTAATTGGGGGTTTTTGTTGACTGTTTTCTGTTGTCTGTTTTCTGAAGTAGGTTGTAGGTTGTAGGTTGTAGGTTGTAGGTTGTCTGTTCTCGGTTTACGACTTTGAACTTAGTTTTTTTAACCACATAGGAACATAGGTTTTTCGTTGTGTGTTTTTTTTTGTTGTCGGTTCTGGGTTTTCGGTTGTTTGTTATCTGTTGTAGGTTGTATGTTTGTAGGTTTGTGGGTTTGAACTTAGTTTTTAAACCACATAGGAACATAGGTTTTTCGTTGTGTTTTTTTTTTTTTTTGTTGTCGGTTCTAGGTTGTCGGTTCTCGGTTTACAACTTTGAACTTAGTTTTTTAACCACATAGGAACATAGGCTTTTGTTGTGTGTTTTTTTTTGTTGTCGGTTCTAGGTTGTCGGTTCTCGGTTTACAACTTTGAACAT
The DNA here is from genome assembly GCF_055384985.1 of Flavobacterium sp. KY-23415. Classification (NCBI taxonomy): domain Bacteria; kingdom Pseudomonadati; phylum Bacteroidota; class Flavobacteriia; order Flavobacteriales; family Flavobacteriaceae; genus Flavobacterium; species Flavobacterium sp. KY-23415. The sequence goes on from NZ_AP044001.1 coordinate 3,239,796, forward strand.
ACAACCTACAACTTACAACCTACTTCAGAGAACAGACAACAGACAACAGTTTAAAGCTTAATATTTCTCTTTTTGAAAGCCCCAGTCTCTTAATTCTTGTTTGTAGGTATCTGGATAATTGGCTTTTATCGTATAAATAATGGCATTTAACCCTTTGTTTAGATTTTTCTTTAGGATGTTTTTATCTCCCACTTTAACCGAAACTTGTCCATCTGTTGTTGAGGCTTCTTTTACTAAAACACTATATTCTTGTTGTAAGGAAGTCCAGAAAGCCAATCCGAATTCTTTGTCTTCAAACCCGTGGGCTGTTAGTGCGCTAAGCATTAATTTCAACGCTTCCACTCTTTTGTTTTTATCTGTTGGTAACAGGTAGCGATTGCCTTTGTGTTCAATACCAAAAGCTGCAAAATAGCTGGTACTGTTTTCTTTTTTATATTTATCTGTAATGTAACCTTTTACATAAGATAAATGCGCATCCATTGTTTTTTCTAAGGTATCTAAGGTTTGTGTAATTTGTGGTCGCGTAGCACCTTTAGATAACCTAGTAGATAGCGTGTCGTTATAATTTGTTACATCTGCCTGAAATTCCGCAACGGTTAACCATTTTAATGTTAGCCAACTCGATGCTGCCCATTTTTCGCTTACTGTTTTAATGACATTACCGAAGTTAATATCGGCTACTGGAACATTTCTAGTCTTAGTAGATTTTTCATTCTTTGAATTGTTTGCATTTGTTTCCATAAGTAGTGTTTTTAATTTTAAATTAACGTAATACTGAGTTATAATTTGAAATATTAACAATAATAATGCCAAAAAAACATATAAAATACCGAAAAATTTTAGAGTAGGACAGAAGGAAATAGTTACGCTACTTGTTTATATAAAATTCAAAAAAAGCAGGTGTAGTAGCTCCTAAAACAGAGCGTTTAGTGCAGGTAGCAGGTGTAGTTGCTCCTAAAACATTGTGTTTGGTAGCGGTAACAGCTGTAGTTTGTACTAAAACACTGTGTTTTGCATTGGTAGCAGGTGTAGTGGGTAGTAAAACACTGCGTTTGGAGTAGGTTGCAGGTGTGCACTGTGTTGTTAGATTTTGTTTAGGCTTTGGTAGCTTATTATATTGTTTAAAGTGAGGATAATTTGTAGGTTAGTGTAAGAAAAGAGAATGGAAATGCTTGATTGGTGTAATTAGTATTCTTAGTTTAAAATTTATAACTAGCTGTAAAAATGCAAAATCTAGGTAAAAGAAAAATATTTTTATTGCTTATAATGTATGAGGAAAAAGTATTTTGATTTTTAATTTTATTATCAAAAATGTTACTGAAAGTTAATTCAAATAAAAAGGGGAAGTTTTTTTTCTGATATCTAACTGATGTATTTGCAATATCAAAATAATTTGCATGACCAAAAGGATTTGTGTTTTTAATGTTTTCGTAATCAATCTTAAAAATATAGTTTTTCAGAAAAGTAATTTCTAAATCACAATTGAAAATATCCGATTTAAAATGATTTGTATTATCATTTTTAAATTGACTGAATTTTTTAGTATATCCAACATTTATAACAGGCCAATATTTAGAAATTGTTTTTATAGAAAAACTTAAATCTTGAGAATTGATATTGTTTTTGGTTAAAATAGTGTTAGTTTTTTGATAAAAATTATACCAATCTAAATTAGTATTAAAGTAAATATTGAAACGATATATTTTTTTAGTAATTGTTCCGTGAAAATTAATATTTGTTTCAGGGTTATTAGTTAAAATAGGAGTGTTAAATTGCTCAATTCCATTTAAGATAGTTTCGTTCTGTATATTCTTATTTTTTTTACTTAAACTTAAACTTGAGTTCATAGTTATTCGTCTCAGTAAATTATTTTTTGAATAAAAGAAGTCAATGTAATGATATCTTTCATTTTCTAATATTGCATTTCCTTTAAAAATTACATTATAGTTTTCTAACGTGAAAAAATTCACATATTTATGGACATTTGGGAAAACATTACTTAATTTGTAATTAAAAGTAAGCGATTCAGAGTTACTAAAATTATATTTGCTTTCCCACTTAGGTTCAAACTGAATTTTTGTGATATTATTTTCTGATAAATTCTGATTTATGTCTAATTGATATAAATGTATATACAATTCAGGTTTATTAATCCATTTTCCTAAACTGAGTTTATATTCTATACCTAAAAACAAATCATTCAAGGAGTAATTTATATTGTTACCAAAACCATTATTAGAAAAATCATTAATTATACCATTTGATAAAATTTGTTTTTCACTAGTTATGAGGTTAGATTTGGTATAACTATACCCAATATTTGTATATAATATTTTTTTGTTATTTATAGACCAGTAGTGAATAAACTGCATGTCAATTGCATTGTTTTCTGTTTTTTTTACTTGTTCTATGGTGTAAAAATTATCTGTTTGAAGAGGTAGATAATTTTCAAGAAATTGTTCATTAGTAATCCACATATTTTGTGGTTTGCTTAAATCATAAACTTGATTTAATACAAAAGTTGAAGTGTTCTTACTATTTATTTTTTTATGCCATTCAAAATATTGCTTAATAGATATATTGTCAAATTTATTTTTAGATTGAAAAATGTTTACATCAGAATTTGTTATTGATGTTAAATAGTTATTAGTTTTATTATTATTAATTTGAAATTGATTATTATAATATATTTTTTCATTGTTTCTAGGTGAATAATCTAATTTTAAATTTACTATTCCTAGAATATTTTTATCACTTCTTGTTGAGTTTTTATTTTCTTGCTCTCCTATTGAATTTTGTAAATAAATAGTTTGAACTTCACTTTTGTTAATTGTTAATGATTTTGAAAAAATTGTATACCCAGATATATTTAGCTTTGGAGAAACATCTAAGTTAAAATTCAAAGCAGAAAATTGCGATTTACTACTGAATACATCTTTATTTGAATTTGCAAATTGAAATAAGTTTGTTAGAGTTTTTCTGTTTGAAACGTAATTACTAACTCCTCCATTAAATCTAAAATAATCTTCAATAGAAAAAGTACTTTTTCCTATATTGTTTGAATCTCCAATAAAACTAAAATTTCTTCCTTTTGTAAAATAAAATAAATTGGAATGACCTAAAAAAGTTTTTTTACTTCCAAGACCCAATTGAAAATCTCCAAAAGCAAACTTCTTTTTGTCTTCTTTTAATTTTACATTCATTGCTAAGTCTCTGTTATCAGAAACATGTTTCATAAAAGTAATATCGTTATAATTATCTATAACTTCAATTTTATCTAAAGCATTCGCTGGAATATTTTCTACCGCCAATTTTGTACCACCTTCAAAGAAGAGTTTTCCTTCTACTAACATTTTTGTTACTTTCTTTCCATTAACAGTAACATTACCATAATTATCAACTTCAACACCTGGTAGTTTTTCTAAAACTTCTTTCATTTTTTGCTCGTTTCCATTAACGAAGCTTTTAATATCGTATGTAAGCGTATCTTTTTTAATATCAATGGGTTTGTATTCATAGTCTAATATGATTTCTGAAAGGTTTATATTTGAACTTTTCAAAATGAAATCATAATTTGTATCATCTTTTAACTCTATTGAGATAATTTCATCTAAAAAACCAATATATGAAGCTGTAATTTCATATTTTATACTTTTTTCGAGCTCTAATATAAATTTTCCTTTTGTATCTGATATAGAAAATTTTAATTGTTTTTTTTTGTCTTGTGGAGTAGCTATAATATTTGCATCCTCAAGCGGTATGCCCAAAGAGTCTTTAACAATTCCTGAAAATGTGACAGTTTGTGAATAAGATTTGCTAGAAAATATAAACAAAATAGTGAATATTGTGTTTATTGTATAGTTTTTAAAATTCAAAGTAGAACTTTTATAATTTGTTATTTCAATAAAATTAGCCTTTCATCATTTCCTCATAATAATCATCGATTAATTTTTTATATTGTAAAGGTGTAATTATATTTCCTTTAAAAGGAGGAGTAAAATCTAGTTTCTCTTTTGGATTTAAATTTAAATTTGAAATTTTAATTGTAGTTCCTCTCTCTGTTACTTCGAAAATTAATCCAGGTAACCCGCTATATCTTTTTGGGCCAAGTTTTATAGGTACTTTTGGACAATACCAAACTATAATTTCGGAGTTAGGTGAATTAACATAGTTATAATCAGTAATGATACAAGTTGCTTTAAAACATTTATAACCATCAATTATTTTTGATTCGTTTTCTAATTTCCAATCAAGCTTAGCTTCATATTGAATAACCATATTTCCAAAATCACTGTCGCTTTTATACCAGTTATAAAGTGTATCATTTTTTTTCTTACTATAAAAGCCTTTAATATCAGATGAAGTTAAGGCACTATAAAAATTTTCATCTGAGCAGTTTGTCGGTTTTATAGCTGTAAAACTACACTCTTTATCATCGAATTTTAATTCTAAAGTCATTTCATTTACAACTTTTTTAATATCATCAGGATAAAGAAAACTTGTTTTTTCATCTTCAAATAAACTATTATTGACTATTTTATACTGTATTATACCTGTTTTAATTTGGGTAAAACTTATTAATGGTAATAAAAAAGTAAAGGCAACTAGTATTTTTGCTTTCATCTTTGTTGTTTTTTTGTTATTGAAAATTCATCTCTAAAATTATTTTTAGAGATGAATTTAAATAAAAATTATTCAGCAGTAAGTTTTGGTTTTTGTTGTTCTTGAGTACAAGCTTTTGTAACTGCAATTCTTGCTTCTTTTGCTTTATCATGACTTCCTGTTGAGTTCACAACATAAATATAAGCAGCTCTTCCAGCGGCAAGACATTCAGGAGAATCTTCAACTATTAATTTTGATACTTTAATTTCTTTACCATCATTTATTTCATTATTAGCAAAGCTAAATGTAGAAAAGGCAATTAATAAAATTGCTGAAAACATTAATTTTTTCATTTGTTATTTTTTAAGTTAATAAATCAATAACACAAAAGTATATATATTTATTGTATAACTATTCTTATTTTTTTATTTTTATATGAAATTATATTATATATGTAATTATATAAGTTAATTAAAAGTACAAGCTATGTTAGTTAAAGTATTTGGAAGTGCCGTTTTTGGGGTCGAAGCGATGACCTTTACCTTTAAACTGATAAAAATTTTGTTGTTGCCTCAATAATTAACATATTTATGTTTATAAGTCTTTGATATTTACGAGTTTTTATATTATTCATATTGATATTTAAGTTTTAAATTTGTGTATACTTAATTAAATATGAAAGATATTACTGGTTTAGATGGAATGTTTAGAAATTTGGAATATATAAATGAAATGCAAAGAGTAAATAGTTTGGCATTTAATATAACAAATCTAGCAAACACAAATTTTCTTAAAAATACAATTCCTAATTTTAGCTATGATAAGTCATTTTTGAATGCATTTGATATAATTAAAAGTATTAGTTATAATTCAGTTGCTAATAATAAAAATCCATTACTGAATTCAATAACGAATATTTCAACTAGTATTGATAAATTAATGTTAGGTAAGGAAAAATTTTATTTTGATAATTCAATTTTAAATAATTCTATTGAGATATTCAAAAATAAACTAATTGATACTAAATTTTTTGATAATCTCCAAGAAACAAATAAAATAATTGAAACACTTACAAAATCAATAAATTATAACTTGTTAGAAAATATTGAAAGTGAAGATGAAATATTGTTAGTTTTGGAAGAAGCTAATGTGTATTTTGATATATTAAATATTAATTCAAATTTAATTATTTCCTATTTTAATAAACTTTATATTTATTTATTAAATAGCAAAAACTTAGTTGGAATTAAATTTATTATTGGGACAATAATACTGAATTTAATTAGCAGTCAAATTTCTATAAGTCTAAATCAATCTGATGATAAAAAAGTCATAGAAAATAAAGTCATTAATAATTATACAGTTACAAATAATTTCTTTGGAAAAGCCTTGAACATTGATGAAATAAAAATTGGAGAGAATTATATAAGTAGTATAGTAAAGGAATTGAAAAATAATAAAGATAAAAGGTTAAAAACTATTGTATCTATTCCAGTTGGTGTTGAATTTACCATACTTAAAAAAGATAAAAAATGGATTTATGTTTCTGTTTTATTAAATAAAAAATTAGAAACTGGTTTTATACAAGCTAATGAATTGTATTCTCTAAATTAACTTATTTCAAATAAACAATTATTTCTCCTAAAAGCACATCTAAATCTTGACTGAAATTCACTTGGGTTGCATTTGGTAAGCTTTCATTTTTTCTAATGTGTGAATGAAGAATACCATCACTAATACTTCTCATAGAATTGTTTAGATGAGTTAAGTTTTTTTTGACGCTTTTAGAGCCAAGATTGTTTGCTACTTCATTAAATGAAGTTGATCCAAATATAGGGGGTATATGGTCAATTATAGCTCTACCAATCATTGCAACGCTAAAATAATTTTGATTTTGAAAATTAGAATTTAATTCTTTACATAGAACTATAAGCTTACTTAAATCGAAATTAGACTTTAATTTTTCTAATTCTTTAATTCTCTCTGGGTCTATATAAAATGATTCGACCCTTTGAACTTCTTTGTTTTGCTCTTTTTCAGAGCCAAATGCTGAATTTTTCAAGAATTTATGGGTAACATTATTTCCGAATTTTTCTAGCATTTCAATGGCAACATATTCACCATATCCATTTTCCTTATAAGAATTATATTTTTTTGCTATTAAAATAATTTTATCTTTTGAAAATTTTTCATTGTTTTCAAAAATTTGAAAATTATTTACTCTATTTAAATGATATTTTTTTCCAGAAATAGTAAATTCTCCAACCCCTTTCTTATAACTATCAATTATGTAATTCAAAGTGTCTAAGTCTATATCTAGTATTGAATTTATAGAAAGTAGTCCGGTATAATAAATATTATAATTCATGTTTTTATTAATAATAAACGTTTTTTAATTTGTAGATATCAATGGATATTTTTAGTAAAAATATGAAAATTATATATGAAAACATTTATATTTTCCTTTATTGATTATTTCACATTCAAAATATTTTTTATCATTGTCTTTAATTTCATCAACATAAGAAGTATAAAGTGATCTAGAAATATTTATAATTTGTTATGGCTTGGTATTCTTTTGCTTCAAATTAAAATATTTTAATACATTTGTATTCATATAAGCCAAAATTTAAAAGTACAAGCCATGTTAGTAAAAGTATTCGGAAGTGCCGTTTTCGGTGTGGAAGCTACGACCATTACCGTAGAAGTCAATATAGATAAAGGAATAGGCTACCACTTGGTAGGATTACCAGATTCCGCGATTAAAGAAAGCAGTTATCGCATAGCTGCAGCACTCAAAAACAACAACTATTCGTTACCTGGAAAAAAGATTACCATAAATATGGCACCTGCCGATTTGCGTAAGGAAGGTTCTGCCTACGATTTAACGCTTGCAGTGGGTATTCTTGCGGCGTCTTCACAAATTAAAACCGATAAAGTAACGGAGTATATCATCATGGGTGAATTGTCGCTCGATGGTGGTTTGCAACCTATAAAAGGAGCGTTGTCTATTGCCATAAAAGCCAAAGAAGAAGGTTTTAAAGGGGTCATTTTACCCATTCAGAACGTAAAAGAAGCCGCTGTTGTTGATGGAATTGATGTGTATGGTGCTGAAAATGTTTTGCAAGTAATCGATTTTTTTGATGGCAAAGATGGTTTAGTCCCTACAGTTATTGATTGTCAAGAAGAATTTAATAAAACCTTAGATTTTCCAGAATTCGATTTTTCCGATGTGAAAGGACAAGAAAGCATCAAGCGTTGTATGGAGATTGCCGCTGCGGGTGGTCATAATATTATCTTAATTGGTCCACCTGGATCGGGAAAAACGATGTTAGCCAAACGTTTGCCGAGTATTTTGCCACCGATGACAATGCAAGAGGCTTTAGAAACGACAAAAATACATTCGGTAGCTGGGAAAGTAAAAGAAACGGGTTTGTTAACACAACGCCCATTTCGTAGCCCACACCATTCTGCTAGTTCAGTCTCACTGGTAGGAGGAGGGAGTTATCCGCAACCTGGTGAAATTTCTTTGGCTCATAATGGGGTGTTGTTTTTGGATGAATTACCAGAATTTAAAAGGGAAGTTTTGGAAGTAATGCGTCAACCTTTAGAAGATCGAGAAGTGACTATTTCTAGAGCCAAATTTACCATTACCTATCCTTCTTCATTTATGTTGGTTGCCAGTATGAATCCTAGTCCTGGGGGCTATTTTAATGATCCAAACGCACCAGTCTCTAGCTCACCAATGGAGATGCAACGGTATTTGAGTAAAATTTCTGGACCATTATTGGATCGAATTGATATTCATATTGAGGTGACACCCGTTCCTTTTGAAAAATTATCCGATACTCGAAAAGCAGAAAGTAGTGCAGCAATAAGAAAAAGAGTTACGCATGCAAGAGAAATTCAGTCTGTTCGTTTTCAAAATTTTAAAAATATTCATTATAACGCACAATTGAGTAGTAAATTGATTCGTGAATATTGTGTTTTAGATGATGAATCGTTACAGTTGTTAAAGACAGCTATGGAACGATTAAATTTATCGGCGAGAGCCTATGATAGAATTTTAAAAGTAGCGAGAACGATTGCCGATTTGGAGGGGTCTAGCGCTATTCAGTCCTTTCATATCGCAGAAGCAATACAGTATAGAAGTTTAGACAGAGAAGGTTGGTTGAAATAGCTTCATTTTTTGAACAAGAAATTGTTCTACCGCTTCATTTTTTATATTGGTGTAAAATAAGGAAGTTATTGGTTACTAGTACCTTTTTACAGCTTGTTAGAGGAACTGTAGGACTAGATTAAAGCACTTTGTTTACAATCCAGATTTTAGGCTAATTGACGTTTGTGTCTTTTAATGTAAAAATTCATTACGGTTGTATTAGCATCTTTTAGCTCTGGAGTTAAGATACTTTTTACTCCTTTATGATTGTTTGTAAGCTCAAGATTGCAGCAGGTACATTTATATTCCTTGATGTGCTTTGTAATATCTTTTGTAATGACTAATTTATGACCAAAGAAGAAGCATAATATTTTTTTGAGTAGTGTTATTTTCATAAATTTTTGTTTTATATAAGGATAAATATAAACAAAAAAACCGATAAATGACATTTAAAACCGATAAAAAGTTGTTTTAAACTGTAAAAAAGGCATTTTTTTATGAAATTTTTATCTTTTTATTCAAATTGAATAATTGTTTTCTTACATTGTTTTTGTTTTTGAGAAAGTTTTTGTTTTTGTAATCAACCAACCTGATAATCAAAGCAATAAAGATTTTAGGTTGGTTGAAGACATTTTATGTTTTTTTTTAATGAAAATTACTATCTGATAAATCTGTTTTTTTGATTGATTTCGATTATATTTTCGGGTTGAACATACCATTCTGCAAACTTGTTATAGGTCGATTCGTTATTGTTTTTCCATTCATCAAATTCTGAAGGAGAGCCAACTTGGAATAGATAGAAATTATAGGCTTCTAATAGTTTATTATTCAGTAATTTGTTATGGTATTCAAAAAGTAGGTTTGGATGTTTTTCGTAATCTTTTTTGAAATAACTGTTTATGAAAAATAATCGCATTTCAGATAAGGACTTGAGATTAACTTCTTTTTGCTCTATTGTTGCAAGTATAAAATTACTACCAAATATAGCACAAAAAGGCATTTCTAATTTTCCATTTTTTATGTCTTTTGGGTCAATTGTAATCTCACAAAAATGAATTGAAGTATTGTCACCATCAATTTTTATTATTTCAGTGTAGGTGTCATATAAGAGTTTGCTCATTTCTGTTGTTCGTTTTGTTGTTCTTTCTATATTCATAAAAAGTTCGCCATAAATTAAACCTGAAAGTTTGTCCTTCGATGCCAAGAATAATTTTGCTAATCTATAATAGTTTGATGGGTACATTGGATCTACTTTTATACCATCTTCATAACATTGAATTGCTTCATTGTATTTTTCTTGAAACAAATAAATATTTCCTTTTTCTAGATAAAGATTTCCCGAATTAGGAAATTTTTTCATGCCTTCTTCATACTCTTTAATTGCTTTTTCTGGTTCACCCGAATAGCTGTAACAATTTCCAAGTAATTGATAGACTTGATTGGTTATGCTATTATATTTTTTTGTCTTTTTAAGAATTTTTATAGCCGTTTTATAATCCTTTTTGAGAATGTACGCATAAGCCATCTCATAGGGATATGTATAGTCTTTATTGTCTATTTTTTCGCATTCCTTGAGTATATCGATACTTTCATCAATTTTGCCTTCATCCATTAATTTTATGGCTTCTTTGGCTTTATTCCAAGCTTCTTCATTACGTTCTTGAGCCAGAGAATGAATTGAAGTAAAGATGAGTAATAGTAAAATTAAGTTTTTCATATTTGTAAGTTTATTTAATAGATCCATTTAATGAAGTTAATCTCCCTAAAATATCGAAATTAGCTGTTATTGTGCTTTCATTTTTCATGCCTTCAACAGTGTTTGGAGTAATTGCAATTTGAAATTCTTTATCTATAAGATAGTTAATGAAAGCATTTTTATGATTTACATCGATACTACTAATAACTTGTGGGAAATGGGTTAGTACTTTTTCGGCTTTATTGATGTCAATTTCAGGAATTAAGTCACTATCAATGGTAACAACTAATGTTCCTTGACCGTAATTGGCACAATAATAACATTTAGAATTGAACAAACCACACGCAATCATTCCAATTTTATGTTCAAAACCTTCAGTAACTTGGAAATGTGCATCTGTTAACTCAGCTATGTTTTTATCGGTTCCAATATTTTTTAGTTGATTGGATTGTATTAGTAGATTTTCTGGAATACCACTTTGCGTATTTGCCCAACCCCACATCCAAGAATTATTATTAAATGATAAAGAACCAATTATTTGTATTGGAAACGTAAGCTCTTCAAATGAAATAGTGCCAAGAGACATGTCTAGTTGCCAAGGTTTAGATTCAATAATGTCTCCAAAAAGAAATTGTTTTTCTAATGATGATGCTGCGTTTTGATCGAGTAATTCTAAAAAAGTATTAAAATCTGGTTTCGTTTCATTTTGAAAGCTCATAGTTTATGATTAAATTAATGTAGTAACAAATGTAATTAATTGAAGTAAAATCTTATGTTTTTTAATTTAAAAGTATAAAAAAAACTCCGAGTAATTCCTCGGAGTTTGGTATAAAGATTAAGAATGCATGCATTATTCTTCGTTTTCAGATTCTTGCATGGTATGATATACATTCATCACATCATCATCTTCTTCTATTTTTTCTAGTAGTTTTTCAACATCTGCTACTTGTTCTGGAGTAAGCTCTTTTGTTACTTGAGGAATTCTTTCAAATCCAGAAGATAAAATTTCGATTCCTCTATTCTCTAATTCTTTTTGAATGGCTCCAAAACTTTCAAAAGGAGCATACATTAAAATTCCGTCTTCGTCTGCGAAAATTTCTTCCACACCAAAATCGATCATTTCTAATTCTAGTTCTTCAACATCTTGTCCTTCAGCTGGAATTCTAAAATTACAAGTATGATCAAACATAAATTCAACAGAACCTTGTGTTCCTAAAGTTCCATTACATTTGTTGAAATAACTTCTAATATTAGCAACGGTTCTATTATTGTTATCTGTTGCTGTTTCTATAAGTATTGCAATTCCATGAGGAGCATAACCTTCGAAAAGCACTTCTTTAAAATCGGCAGTATCTTTATCAGAAGCTTTTTTAATTGCACGCTCTACATTGTCTTTTGGCATGTTTGCCGACTTTGCATTTTGTATAACAGCTCTTAAACGAGAATTGGTTTCTGGATTTGGTCCGCCTTCTTTAACAGCCATAACAATATCTTTACCAATTCTTGTAAACGTTTTAGCCATTGCTGACCAACGTTTCATTTTACGTGCTTTTCTAAACTCGAATGCTCTTCCCATTTCTTATTTTTTAATCTGTGCAAATTTAATGATTTCAAGTTCAATTTCAAAAAATCAAAATTAAAAACAAGAACAAATTTGAAAATTGATCTTGAAATTAACTTTGGAGATTACTATTCGGTACTCGAAATCTTAATTATTAGTTTTGTTTTATTTAAAATGCGTACCCAACAGATACTCCTGCTCTAAACTTTAAGCCTTTTACATTATCATCATTTAAATTTGGAGTAGCATTACTAAAATAATTAGATAAACCCAGGTTTAAATCTAAAATAAATCCATTTGTTTTATTTCCTTGAAAAATCCATTGTCGTCCTAATAAAAATCCAATTCCTGCAATAGTAACTTTTTCCTTTTCATTGGTGTCTATTCTGGTTCTTTTTGCAGAACCATAACTTCCATTGGGTGCAAGGTATAAACCTTCAAATGAAGTTCTATCTTTTTTAAAGAAAAACTTATATCTCGCTTCAACAATACTTGATTTTAAATCACCTTTATTATCTTCCATATCGAAAGGAATATAACCATAAATAAGTTCAAAACTATTGTTTTTACCTGCCTTGTTTTCATAACTTAATTCAAAACCTTTAAAAGCAAAAGCTATTGGATTGACTTTAAAAGCATGGTTTTGAGCGCTCATTTTAAAACAGAAAGTAATTAAAAAGAGGTAAATTATATTTTTCATTAACAATGATTATTTAATTTGATTTCAATTTTAAAACTTGATTAGACTTGCCCTTGAATTTAAAACTTGTTCTTGATCTTGGTTTAGTTTTATCCTTCCTATTTTTTATAAAAAGGTAATTTCACCACTTTTGCAGCTACATCTTTATTTCTAATTCTAATGAATATTTCAGAATCTACTTTTGATAATTCTGTTGGAACATATCCTAATCCAATGGCAATTCCTAATGATGGCGATTGCGTTCCTGAAGTTACAATTCCAACAACATTGCCATTTGCATCTGCAATTTCATAGTCATGACGAGGAATTCCTCTTTCAACCATTTCAAAAGCTATTAATTTGCGTGTTACACCTTCTTCTTTTTGCTTTTTAAGATTTTCAGAATTAGTGAATTCTTTTGTGAATTTAGTAATCCAGCCTAATCCAGCTTCAAGTGGTGAAGTAGTATCGTTAATATCGTTTCCATATAGACAGAAGCCCATTTCTAAACGCAATGTATCTCTTGCTGCTAAACCGATTGGTTTGATGCCAAAACTTGCACCAGCTTCAAAAACTTTGTTCCAGATTTGTTCTACGTCTGCATTTTTACAATAAATTTCGAACCCACCAGAACCAGTATAACCAGTAGCAGAAACGATAACGTCATCGATTCCTGCAAAATTAGCAATCTCGAAGTGATAGTATTTAATTTCAGCTAAATTTATAGTTGTTAAAGATTGCATTGCTTCAACCGCTTTTGGTCCTTGGATCGCTAAAAGTGAATAATCTTCAGAAAGATCTTTCATATCTACTCCTAAATCATTGTGTTTAGAAATCCAATTCCAATCTTTTTCAATATTTGAAGCATTCACAACTAATAAATATTGATCTTCTTTAAGTTTATATATGATTAAATCATCAACAATTCCTCCATCATTATTTGGCAAGCAAGAATATTGAGCACGACCAATTTCCAAAACAGAAGCGTCATTTGAAGTTACTTTTTGTATTAAAGCTAATGCGTTTTCTCCTGTTAAAAGAAATTCTCCCATGTGAGAAACATCAAAAACTCCAACACCATTTCTAACGGTTTCGTGTTCTACATTTACACCTTCATATTGAACAGGCATATTGTAACCTGCAAAAGGAACCATTTTTGCACCTAAAGTTTCATGAACATGTGATAAAGCTGTATTTTTCATTGTTTGTAGTTATAAAATTTTAAAGCGGCTAATTTATTCAAAAAATGTTAATCTATAAGGGATAAAGCGTATAAATATCACTATGTTTTTAACAAATTTGATTTATTTTGTAAGGATTATATTTTTCAATTCATTATAGCTTGAAATCTTAATGCTCGATTTTTCTTTATTTAAAATTGCTTTAATTTGAATAGGCACCGTTAGTGATGTATTTAAAGTTGGCTCAACAATATCTAGAAATTTAATGGGATGAGCTGTTTCTAGGAAAAAACCAATACTTTCAGGGTAATTGCTCAACTCTTTTTTTAATCCTAAATAGCCTACTGCTCCATGCGGATCTGCAATATATTTTGATTGTTCATATATGGTTTTCATTGCCTTTTTTGTTTCTTCATCTGTATAGGAATAGGATGAAAAATCTTTTTTAAACTCAATTAAATCATTATTATACATTTCTTGGATTCGTATAAAATTACTTGGATTGCCAACATCCATAGCATTTGAAATAGTTGCAACCGATGCTTTTGGTGCATATTTCCCATTTTCTAAAAATCGTGGGACAGTGTCGTTTGCATTAGTAGTTGCTACAAAATGTTGAAGTGGTAAACCTAGTTTTTTTGCTAAAATTCCTGCGCAAATATTTCCAAAATTGCCACTTGGGCACGATACTACTAAAGGTTTATTGTGTTTTTTTAGTTCTTTGTAGGCAAAGAAAAAGTAGAACATTTGTGGTAACCAGCGTGCAACGTTAATGGAGTTGGCAGAAGTGAGGTTTTTCATTTGTAGTTCTTCATCTAAAAATGCTTTTTTTACCATATCCTGACAATCATCGAAAACGCCATTTACTTCTAAAGCAGTTATATTTTTTCCTAGCGTGGTTAGTTGTTTTTCTTGAATATCGCTAACTTTTCCAGAAGGATAGAGTATAATTACTTCCACATCTTTAACATCTAGAAAACCACTTGCGACGGCTCCGCCTGTATCTCCTGAAGTGGCAACTAGAACAATGTTTTTTTGGTTTTTATCTTTGTTGAAATATCCCAGACAGCGCGACATGAAACGTGCTCCCACATCTTTAAAAGCCATGGTTGGTCCGTGAAATAATTCTAATGAAAAAACATTGTCTTCAACTTGTACTAGTGGGAAATTGAAAGACAAAGTTTCTACTAGTATTTTCTTTAATGCATCTTTTGGAATTTCGTTCCCTATAAATTGCTCAATGACTTGAAAGGCAATTTCTTCATTGGGTAGTGACTCTATTCTATCAAAAAAAGCGCTGGATAAAGGTTGGAGTTCTTTTGGAAAATACAACCCTTTGTCAGGAGCAAGTCCGTTTATAACAGCTTCTTGAAAAGAAACTTCATGTTGTTTATTGTTTAAGCTATAGTATTTCATTTTGATGTTGTTTTGTTAGATAGTTTTTACACCTTGAGGGTTTACTTTTGATACGTGAATATCGAATGGTATTTTTGTTTCCAAATAGGCTTTTTGCATGGCATCGGCTACATTTTTAGCTACATTTTCTCCTTTGCAAAGCGCAAAAATGGAAGGGCCTGCACCCGATATTCCTGCTCCTAAGGCTCCTGTATTTAAAGCTACATTTTTTACATTGTCAAAGTTTGGAATTAAGCTTTTTCGGAGTGGTTCAACTACTACGTCATTGAGTGAGCGACCAATTAATTCGTAATCTTTAGTGTATAGTCCTGCAATTAGACCTCCAACATTTCCCCACTGTGTTATAGCCGATTTTAGTGGTATCATTGGTTCTAATACCGCTCTTGCGTCTGAAGTTTTTATTTCTATGTCTGGATGTAAAACGACTGCATAAAGCTCGGATGGACTTTCGATTTGGATTATATCTAACGGATTGTAGCCACGCACTAAAGTGAAGCCTCCAAGCATGCAAGGTGCTACATTGTCTGCATGTTCTGAACCACTTGCAATTGCTTCTCCTTTCATAGCAAATTGAACTAATTCTTTCCTGGTATAGGGCTTACCGAGTAATTCATTGATACCATATACTGCTCCAGCAGCACTTGCTGCTGAACTACCAATGCCACTTCCTGCTTTTATTTTTTTATGTATTTCCATTTCGAAACCATGTTCCAAATTTAAGCTTTCGATAATAGCTAATGCTGCAACTCCTGCAACGTTTTTATTGGTTTCATATGGGATATCTGCACCTGTTATTTTTGTGATTTTGATTCCTTTTTGTGGTGATTTTCTAAAGATCATTTCATCACCTATATTGTCTATGCAAAGTCCCAGCACATCAAACCCGCAATTGAGATTTGCTATTGTTGCTGGGCAAAATATTTTTATTTCGTTCATAATTATTGTGAAGTTATCCTTCTTTTTTATCTATTCAAATTTTAAAATGGTTAATTTAATAACCCTGATTGCAGTGGAAATCCTATTATTGAAAGCGATATTCTATATTGTTTTTTACTGTTTTTTTGTTGCTTTCAATGATAGATTGGAACGAAAAGCAGGAATTGCATTTACAGATAAAACCTAAGCTTTTCGTTACTGATTTTTATACATTTCCAATTCTAACAACATCTGCGAAAATACCTGAAGCTGTTACGGCTGCTCCTGCACCAGCTCCTTTAATGAGTAGTGGTTGTTCTACATATCTATCGGTATAAAATTGAACGATGTTGTCTTTACCTTCTAAGTTGTAAAAAGGACTGTCTTGTGGAATAAATTCAAGACCGACACTTGCTTTTCCTTTCTCGAAAGTTGCAACATATTTAAGTTTGCAGTTTTTTGATTTTGCTTCTTTGAGAAGTTTTTCAAAATGAGGAGCATGTTTAATGAGTGAAGCAAAAAAAGCTTCATTATTTGTTGTTTGCATGCATTCTACAGGTAAAAAGGACTTGTTTTCGATATTCTCAATTTCCATTTTATAACCACTTTCTCTAATAAGGATTAGTATTTTTCGAGCCACATCGATTCCGCTTAAATCTATTTTTGGATCGGGTTCTGTGAAACCTTGTATACCGGCTTCTTTTACTACATCATGGAAAGAGTTGTTTTCATCGAAATTATTGAAAATGAAATTTAAACTTCCTGATAATACGGCTTGAATTTTGTTCACTTTGTCGCCCGAAGCAATAAGATGTTTCAGAGTGTCAATTATTGGTAAGCCCGCTCCAACATTGGTTTCAAAAAGAAAAGGAGCGTTGTATTTTCGGGATAAGTTCTTGAGGTTTTGATAATTTTCAAACTTTGAAGAACAAGCTATTTTATTGCAAGTAACTACTGCAATACTTTGTGCTAAAAATTGGTTGTAAATGTTTGCAATATCACTATTGGCGGTGATGTCAACAAAGATACTGTTGCGTAAATTGAGTTTTTGTACTTCTGATATGAATTTTTTTGTATTTGCTTCTTCGGAGTCATTCAATTGTGATTTCCAGTTGACAAGATCTAATCCTTCTTCGTTGAAGATCATTTTTCGAGAATTAGACAATGCAATAACACGTACATTCATTTTGAGATTTTCTTTTAGGAATTTTTTTTGCTGGTGAATTTGATCTATGAATTTTTCTCCAACATTGCCTACACCCATAACAAACAGGTTGAGTTGTTTGGTGTTGTCTTCGAAAAAGCGTTCGTGCAATGCATTCAATGCTTTTTTAATGTCGTTTTTGTTAATTACTGCCGAGATGTTTCTTTCTGATGCTCCTTGTGCTATGGCTCTAATATTAACATTGTTTTTTCCTAATGTGCTAAACATTTTACCACTTAATCCTTGGTGATTTTTCATGTTCTCACCAACCAAAGCAATAATGCAAAGATCTTTTTCTAGACTACAAGCGTCTATTTTTTTTTGAGAAATTTCTATTTCGAATGTAGTATCTATTGCTGCTTTTGCTTTTTCAGCATCACTATTTGATATACCGATACATATTGAATGTTCTGATGATGCTTGTGTTATAAAAATTACATTTATATTATGTTGTGATAATGTTTCAAATAAGCGTTTTGATGATCCAGTAATACCGATCATTCCAGATCCTTCCAATGTTAATAATGTAATTGCTTCAATATGAGATATTCCTTTTACTGGATTTCCATTTGAAGTGCTTTGATCGGAAATATAGGTGCCTTCTTCGTTTGGTTCAAACGTGTTTTTAATTAAAATTGGAATTTTAACGTTTAACACAGGTTGAATAGTTGGAGGATAAAGTACTTTTGCACCAAAATGAGACAGTTCCATGGCTTCTTGATACGATAAATTATCAATTGGTTTCGCTTGTTTTACTAATTTTGGATTAGCAGTAAACATTCCGTTTACATCGGTCCAAATTTCTAAAGCGCTTGCATTGCTGCAATAGGCTAGGATAGAGGCTGTATAATCTGAGCCACCACGTCCCAGTGTTGTTGTTTCGTCATTATTTGTTGAAGCAACAAAACCTGGAAATAATAGGATAGTTTCTTTTTGTTTTTCTAAAACAGATGTAAATAGTTCTTTCGTTTTATTAAAGTTGACAACAGCTTTTCCAAAATTATCATTTGTTTTGATTATTTCCCTACTGTCAATATAACAACAATTATTTCCCTTGTTTTTTAATGCATAACTAATGATTTGTGAAGATAATAATTCTCCAAAGCTTAAAATTCGGTCTAAGGTTTTTGGTGTTAATTCATTTAGTAAATAGCAACCATCTAATAATGTTTTGAGTTGTTGGATTTCGTTATTTACAATTTTTTTTAATTCTTCTTGATTTTTTGAAACTATTAATTCTTCTATTACTTCATGATGTTTTGAAGCAATTTTTGTGATTAATTGCGTATATTCTGCTTGTTTATTTGCTGCTGTACTAGCTGTTAGTTGTAGCAAATCTGTTATACCACTAAGTGCAGAGACTACAACTATAAGGTTATTTTCTTGAGATTTGTTTGCAACAATGTTTATTACTTTTGAAATATTTTGGGCGTTGGCTACAGATGTGCCACCAAATTTTAATACAATCATTTTATTTGTTTGTTTTTTGAAAAAAAAATATGCTAAGAAATATACTTTTCGAAAGAAAAATATATAATACTGGATTATATGTAATGAATATACCCCTTATGGGGTAATAGTAATGATTGTAGATGTTGTGGTTATAACAAAAGACACAACCAAAGTTTTGGTTGTATTTATAGAAGAATATGTTCTTTTGTTATTAAACATAGGGCAAATATAGAACAAAATTATTAATATAAAAGCGTATATGTTAGTAATTGAATAAAAAATTGTGATTTTGTTTAATTATTTTTTTTGTTGGTTGGTTTTCTATTATTATTTAACTCAAATTAAGCATTTGAATTCTATTAGGAAAAATAGCTACTTTATATTTGCTTCAGTACTTCGTTTTACGTCCTCTATGTAGCTAATGCAACATTTGTGGGTGAAAACTTCTGTACCTCGCAACTATTTTGCATCTATTTCTCTCATAACATAGTCTAATGCGTAATTTGGGTTTAACTAAAAATAGTAGTTAAAAATGTTGTTTCTTAACAATTGTTTACGGAATTTTGGCATTAAATTTTTTTAAGAAATGGAAACAGTACATTATATAAGTTCAGATTTAGTATCAATAGAAAAGATTAATGAAATTATTTCTAAAGGTCTAAAGTTAGAACTATCAGAGGAAGCAAGAGCAAATATTGTTAAATGTAGAACCTATTTAGATGAGAAATTACAATCTAATGAAAGACCAATTTATGGAATAAATACTGGTTTTGGTTCGCTTTGTAATGTTAAGATTTCTAATGAGAATTTATCAAAGCTGCAAGATAATTTAGTGAAATCTCATGCTTGTGGTACTGGAGAAGAAGTGCCTTTAGAAATTGTTAAAATAATGCTTTTACTAAAGATACAATCTTTAAGTTATGGTCACTCTGGAGTTCAATTAGAAACTGTAGAAAGGCTGATTGCATTTTACAATAATGATATATTACCAGTTATTTATACTCAAGGTTCTTTAGGAGCAAGTGGAGATTTAGCTCCTTTAGCGCATTTAGCACTACCTTTAATTGGTGAAGGAGAAGTGTATAAAGATGGATTTAGACAACCTGCTTCTAAAATGTTAGAAGCTATGGGGTGGAATACAATTTCATTGCAATCTAAAGAAGGTTTGGCTTTGTTAAACGGAACTCAATTTATGAGTGCCTATGGAGTTTATGTATTAATTAAATCGAATAAGTTGTCCTATTTAGCAGATGTTATTGGAGCAATTTCTTTAGAAGGTTTTGATGGAAGATTAGAACCATTCACAGATTTGATTCATTTAATTCGCCCACATAAAGGTCAAGTAGAAACGGCACAGAGAATGAATGAAATCTTGGATGGTAGTGAAATTATTGAACAAGAGAAAAAACATGTTCAAGATCCCTATTCGTTCAGATGTATACCACAGGTACATGGTGCAAGTAAAGATACAATTGGATATGTGAAAAAAGTCTTTAAGACAGAAATTAATTCGGTTACTGATAATCCTAATATTTTTGTAGGGGAAGATAAGATCATTTCAGGAGGTAATTTTCATGGACAGCCACTTGCCCTTGCATTAGATTTCTTAGGTATTGCTTTAGCAGAATTAGGAAGTATTTCAGAAAGAAGAACGTATCAATTAATTTCTGGATTGAGAGAGTTGCCAGCTTTCCTAGTAAGTGATCCAGGTCTGAATTCTGGGTTTATGATTCCGCAATATACAGCAGCAAGTATTGTGAGTCAAAACAAACAATTAGCTACTCCTTCAAGTATAGACAGTATAGTGTCAAGTAATGGTCAAGAAGATCATGTGAGTATGGGAGCAAATGCAGCAACAAAAACATTGAGAATTGTAGATAATTTGGAACGAATTTTAGCAATAGAATTGTTAAACGCTTCCCAGGCTTTAGAGTTTAGAAGACCTTTGAAATCAAGTGACTTTATAGAAATGTTTATAAAATCGTATCGCGATGAAGTGTCATTTGTTAGTGAAGATAGAATTTTACACTATGATATTGAAAAATCTATTGATTTTTTAAGGAGCTTCCAAATTGATGAGGAAGTTTTTGGGTAATACTATGAGGATTTAATAAAAAAGACAAAAGTGGTTTTACCTGCTTTTGTCTTTTTTGTGTCTAATTAGGCACATTCACAATTAAATAAATACTTGCTTATCAGTTATTTAATTTGTATTTTAGAAGAAATAAACCCCGAGAATGCTCAAAAAGAGTCAAAAACGGGGTTTTCTTTTAAATATGTATGTCAAAAATAATACGAATAAGTGAATTTCAGCACAAATTGCCTTTAAATATTATCAATGAAGATTTTAATGTTTTTTATGAGCAATTTCTAAAGTCTGATTTAGGTAAAATTCATCTAGCTACACCTTTTTCAGAACTTTCTCAAAGTTTTAAATTGAAAGCGTGCAAAAAAGGTCCAGATTGCATTTTTAGTACTAAAGGTAAGATTGCCTTGATGATGCTAAAAAACTATTATGGTTGTTCTGATGCTAAACTAATCGAGTTGTTAAACGGAAATGTTTACATGCAATACTTTTGTGATATTGTATTACCTCTAGATTCCCCGCTTACAAATTTTAAAATAGTTAGCCAAATAAGAATGGAATTAGCCAAAAAATTAGATGTTCGAAAAGTTCAAGAAACATTAGCTAAAAGCTGGCTACCTTATATGAATGATTTAGACAAAGTCTTGATAGATGCCACTTGTTATGAGAGTGAGTTGCGTTTTCCTACCAATGAGAAACTACTTTGGGAATGTATTGTGTGGAATTATAATCAAATGAAATCATTATGTGGCATTTTAAAAATAAAACTTCCAAGAACCAAATATATTGATTGGTGTAAACGCTACAATGAGTATTCTAGAAAAAGAAAAAAAACAGCAAAGCAACGAACAAAAATGACTCGTGGTCTTCTGAAATTATTATATAAACTTAATGGAGAATTGAGTAAAATTGAAAATCAATATTCCTTTGAGCCAACCACAAAATACAGCAAACAACGCAGAATAATCCGTCTTATTTACCAACAACAATCAAAAATTTTTGCAACAGGAAAAAGCGTTCCCGATAGAATTGTTAGCATAAATAAAAGTTATATTCGCCCAATTGTGCGTGGTAAAGAAGTAAAACAAGTAGAATTTGGAGCAAAAGTAAATAAAATTCAAATTGATGGAATCAATTTTATAGAACATATAGAATACCGTGCCTTTAACGAAGGAACTCGATTTCAAAACAGTATATTTTGCGCACAAAATCTAACTAAAACTAAAGTAAGAATTACTGGAGCTGATGCTATTTATGCCACAAATAAAAACAGAACTTTTTCGTCCACAAATAACATACAAACAGACTTTGTTAGAAAAGGAAAAGCTGGAAAACACGAAGAGCATAGAAAGAAGCTAGCCTCAGAAATTAAAAAAGAAAGAGCTACTCGATTAGAAGGTAGTTTTGGCAAAGAAAAAGAGCACTATAATTTACGAAAGATAAAAGCTAGAACCAAGAAAAGTGAAATGCTTTGGATTTTTTTCGGAATACATACAGCTAATGCTAAAGAAATAGGAAGAAGAATTTACAAAAATCAAACACAACTAGCAGCGTAAAGTATTCAAAAAAATACTTTATAGGAAAAGTGCGTCTTGTTGAGAAATATCAAATTTAAAAATCATAAAAACATATAATTTTTACTACAAAATAAAAAACCTCAATTATATTAATATGAATTGAGGTTTTTATTTAAAGTATTTTTCAAAAAATCTTGTTACTTCTGAATTTGCCTAATTATTTTTGATTTTGAAGCGCATTTCATTTGTGTTTTTTTTCAAGAAGCAGTTATTCTTAAAAGTAATAGCAAACCTATAAACGCAGGTAAACCTTGAATGAAAAATATTTTTTTAGAAACAGTTAATGCACCATATATTCCAGCTATTAAAACACAACTTAGAAAGAAAACTGCTATTTTATGACTCCAAGCAGGGTTTCTAATGGTTAACGACCAGAGTAAGCCAGCTGCTAAAAAACCATTATATAGCCCTTGATTGGCAGCCATTGTTTTAGTTTTAGGGAAAAGTTCTTTTGGAAAATTTTTAAAAACTTTAGGGGCTTTTGTGGTCCAAGCAAACATTTCTAACCAAAGAAAATAAAGATGTAGTATTGCTACAAAAATGATAATGGTTTGTGTAAAAATTGGAAGTGTCATAATTCAAGTTGTTTAATCAATTTGTTCAACAATAGTTGTTAATTTGGTGGATGGATCATTTTTCATATGCATTTCTAATTCTAAAAAAACTCCATTAATTTTTTTAATCTCTACTACTAATTCATAATCTATTTTTAAAAACTTAGCAGTTCTTTTTGTTGTTTTTAATTTATAAGTGCATTCGTCAATCCATTTTACCTCAAAATCAAGAGTAAAATTTTCTCCTATTTTTCTTTCTGTTTGAATATTTCCTTTTCTTTCAATTATGTAAGTGACACCTAGTTGATTGTCCTGAAGTTTAAATTTACCATTTCTGAAATCTTTACAGTGTTGAGATAGGCTAATATTGATAAAACTGAAGAAGAAAATAATTATGGTTATAATTTTGTTCACATTTATTTCCATTTAAAGTTTTTTTCAATCGCTTTAATCATTTCTCCCGCAATGTCCTTTTGAGTTGCTCCTTCAATACCTTCAAGACCAGGTGAGGAGTTGACTTCTAATAATAATGGTCCTTTACTTGAGCGAATAATATCTACTCCTGCTACTTTTAAGTCCATGGCTTTTGCAGCTCTAATGGCAATTTTTTTCTCTTCTGGTGTTACTTTTACAACTGAAGCAGAACCGCCCATATGTATGTTTGCTCTAAACTCTCCAGGAGCAGCTTCTCTTTGCATAGCTGCAACTACTTTTCCATCAACAACAAAAAGACGTAAATCTTTTCCATTTGCTTCTTTGATGAATTCTTGTACTAATATGTTTGCATTTAGGCTTTTGAAAGCATTAATTACTGATTCTGCTGCTTTCTTAGTTTCTGCTAATACAACTCCTTTTCCTTGTGTTCCTTCTAATAGTTTCACAATTAATGGTGAACCACCAACCATTTTAATTAGGTCGTCTGTGTCTAAAGGTGAATTTGCAAATCCTGTAGTAGGAATATCTACACCATTATTTAATAATAATTGAAGTGAAAACAGTTTATCTCTGGATTGTGTAATAGCAGAAGCATTGTTTAAAGCGAATACTTTTAGAGCTTCAAATTGTCGTGTTAATGCACAACCATAATAAGTCATACTTGGTCGTATCCTTGGAATTACTGCATCAAAATCATTTAAAATTTTACCACCACGATAATGTATTTCAGGAGTATCAGCATCAAGCTTCATGTAGCAATATTTTAAATTTAAAAAATGCATTTCATGGCCTCTTAATTCTCCTGCTTCAATAATTCTTTTATTGCTATACAAATCTGGATTGCTTGCGAGAAGTCCTATTCTTAATCCTTTTTTTACATTAGAATTGTCATAATAAAATTCCTTTAACTTTTCATTACTTGGTTGTCCTAGTAAGAATTTTTTTTCTGGATCAACTAATACTCTTCCAGACATTGCTTCCCTACCTAAAAGCATTCGAAACCCCATAGAGTCTCTATTAGTAAGTGTTAATTCTACGTCCCATTTTTTGCCTCCAATTTCAAGGTGTGTTTTAATAACAAATCTTTTTTCTCGAAAACCACTAGAACTTTTTACAATTCTTTGATCTACTAATTTTGCTTCACAATGAATAACAGTTTTAGCATTATTCTGAATGGGGTTTATATCGAACTTCACCCAGTCATCACCATCTTTTTGAAACGGTTTTATATTTGTTGCATGTAAAGCAGATGTTTTAGCTCCTGAGTCAACACGTGCTTTAATTGTTGGAATCCCTAGTGTAGGGAAAGAACACCATTCTTCACTACCAACTATTACTTTGTCTTGCATCTTTTTATATTTTATATTTTTTGAATGTGCTTTAAAGAAAAGAAAACCTACTAATTAGTAGGTTTTTCAGATTTTATTATTTCTATTGTTAATTCGTTGGAGGCTTCATTAAGATCCATAAAAATTTGATCTCCCTCTTGTATTTTTGAAGTAATTATTTCTTCAGCAAGAGCGTCTTCTACATATTTTTGAATGGCCCTTTTTAGTGGTCTAGCACCAAACTGTTTATCGAACCCTTTGTCAGCAATATAATCTTTTGCTTTTTCAGAAAGCTTCAAATTATAGCCTAAATCTTTAACACGAAGGTATAATTTATCCATTTCAATATCAATGATTAAATCAATATCTTCTTTCTCAAGAGTGTTGAACACGATAACGTCATCAATTCTGTTTAGAAATTCAGGAGCGAATGCTTTTTTTAGTGCGTTTTCAATCACACCTTTAGAGTGTTCGTCTACTTGGTTTGCTCTTGCAGTAGTTCCAAAACCTACTCCTTGACCAAAATCTTTCAATTGTCTTGCTCCAACATTAGATGTCATTATGATAATAGTGTTTCTAAAATCAATTTTTCTCCCTAAGCTATCCGTTAGGTGTCCATCATCTAAAACTTGAAGCATCATGTTGAAAACATCTGGATGTGCTTTTTCAATTTCATCTAGTAAAACTACACAATATGGTTTTCTTCTTACTTTTTCAGTTAATTGTCCACCTTCTTCATACCCAACATATCCAGGAGGTGCACCAACTAGTCTTGAAATAGCGAATTTTTCCATATATTCACTCATGTCAATACGTACTAAAGCATCTTCTGAGTCAAAAAGTTCTCTTGCCAATACTTTTGCTAATTGTGTTTTACCAACTCCCGTTTGACCTAAAAAGATAAATGAACCAATTGGTTTGTTTGGGTCTTTTAAGCCAGCTCTATTCCTTTGAATTGCTTTTGCAATTTTTTCAACAGCAGTATTTTGACCAATTACTTTTCCTTTAATGAGTTCTGGTAATTTTGCTAATTTATTACTTTCAGTTTGTGCAATCCTATTTACGGGAATTCCTGTCATCATTGAAACAACATCTGCCACATTGTCTTCTGTTACAGTAACACGATTATTTTTAGCATCTTCTTCCCATTGTTCTTGAGCTATAGCTAAGTCTTTTTCAATGCGTTTTTCATCGTCCCTTAGTTTAGCGGCTTCTTCATATTTCTGTTTTTTTACTACAGTATTTTTGTTTTCACGTACTTCTTCTAATTGACGTTCAAGTTCTAATATTTGTTTTGGAACATCAATATTTGTTATATGTACTCTAGATCCTGCTTCGTCTAAAGCATCAATAGCTTTGTCTGGAAGGAATCTTTCAGTCATATATCTATTGGTAAGCTTTACACAGGCTTCTATTGCTTCATCTGTATAGGTAACATTATGATGATCTTCATATTTACCTTTAATGTTGTTTAATATTGTAATTGTTTCATCTACAGATGTTGGTTCAATTATTACTTTTTGAAAACGTCTTTCCAAGGCTCCATCTTTCTCAATATATTGACGATATTCATCTAAAGTTGTCGCACCAACACATTGAATTTCTCCTCTTGCTAATGCAGGTTTAAACATGTTCGATGCGTCTAAGGAACCTGTAGCTCCACCAGCACCGACTATAGTGTGAATTTCGTCTATAAAAAGAATAATATCGTCATTCTTTTCAAGTTCGTTCATCACTGCTTTCATTCTTTCTTCAAATTGTCCACGGTATTTAGTTCCAGCAACCAAGCTTGCTAAATCTAAGGTAACAACGCGTTTATTGAATAAAATTCGAGATACCTTTTTCTTTACTATTCGCAGAGCTAGTCCTTCAGCAATAGCAGATTTTCCAACACCAGGTTCTCCAATTAATAATGGATTATTTTTCTTTCTCCTACTTAAAATTTGAGAAACTCTTTCAATTTCTTTTTCGCGACCTACAACGGGGTCTAATTTACCTTCTTCGGCCATTTCAGTTAAGTCACGACCAAAATTGTCTAAAACAGGTGTTTTAGACTTTTTATTTGTTTTGTTTCCAGGAGGAGGAGTACTAAAACCACCATCTCTAGCACTTTCTTCATGACTAGCATCATCATTAAATTCTGCTTTTGGAAGATTTTCTATATAATCGTTTTCGTTTGTAATCATAGCTGTATATTGATCTTTTACAGATTCATAATCTATTTTTAGTTTGTTTAATAATTTTGTTGTAGGGTCATTTTCATTTCTTAAAATACATAATAATAAATGAGCCGTACTGATAGAAGAACTATTGTATAATTTTGCTTCTAGGAATGTAGTCTTTAAGGCTCTTTCTGCCTGACGAGTTAAGTGTAAGTTCTTTTTTTCGTTATTTTGAGTTCCTACAGGGCTAGCAGGGCTTAAAATTTCTACTTTTCTTCTTAAATGGTCGAAATCAATGGTTAAATTATTAAGTATAGCCATAGCTCTGCCTTGACCTTCTCTAAGAAGCCCCAACATTAAGTGCTCTGTACCTATATAGTCATGTCCTAATCGTAAAGCTTCTTCTTTGCTGTAAGAAATAACATCTTTTACTCTTGGTGAAAAATTATCGTCCATTTTATTCTAAATTGTAGGTGTAAATATACTAAGATATGAGAGAATAAGCAAAAAATATGCCCTTTTCAGATTCTATATGCTAATTGACAAAAAAAAAATGAAAAAAAAAAATCTAGGGAGAAAAGTTTATAATGATTTTTTTAATATTAAATTGTTAATAAATCTTTCAAATTTATCTATAAAAGTTAAAATCAAAACTATAAAAAACCGTATCTTGGCACGTTTAATAAAAAGAATATAATTTTAATTTAAATACTTATGTCTGAAGGAGAAAAATTAATTCCTATTAACATTGAAGATGAAATGAAATCTGCCTACATTGATTATTCAATGTCGGTAATTGTATCAAGGGCGCTTCCAGATGTTAGAGACGGATTAAAACCAGTACATCGAAGAGTATTATTTGGAATGCATGAGTTAGGTATTAAATCTAATAGTGCTTATAAGAAGTCTGCAAGGATTGTTGGAGAAGTATTGGGAAAATACCATCCGCATGGAGACACATCAGTATATGACGCAATGGTGCGTATGGCTCAAGAATGGAGTTTGCGTTACTTAATGGTTGACGGACAAGGTAACTTTGGATCTGTAGATGGAGATAGTCCTGCTGCAATGCGTTATACAGAGGCAAGAATGCGTAAGATATCAGAAGATATGTTAGCAGATATAGAAAAAGAAACAGTTGATTTTCAATTGAATTTCGATGACTCTCTTGAAGAACCTAAGGTATTACCAACTAAAGTGCCAACATTATTAATAAATGGGGCTTCTGGTATTGCAGTAGGTATGGCAACTAATATGCCTCCTCATAATATTTCTGAAGTTATTGATGGAACTTTAGCATATATCGATAATAATGAAATTGAGATCGATGAATTGATGCAATATGTGAAAGCTCCTGATTTTCCTACTGGTGGTATTATATATGGATATGATGGGGTTAGAGAAGCTTTTAAAACAGGAAGAGGACGTATCGTTATGCGTGCAAAAGCTGGTTTCGAAGAGTCTAATGGAAGGGAAGCTATTATTGTAACTGAAATCCCTTATCAGGTTAACAAAGCCGATATGATTAAGAAAACGGCTGATTTAGTTAATGATAAGAAAATAGAAGGTATTGCTACTATTCGTGATGAATCGGATAGAAATGGTATGCGTATCGTTTATGAATTAAAAAGAGATGCTGTTCCTAATGTAGTTTTGAATACCTTATATAAATATACTCAATTACAATCTTCATTTAGTGTAAATAATATTGCCTTAGTGAAAGGTAGACCTGAAATGTTAAATTTAAAAGATTTAATTTATCATTTTGTGGAACACCGTCACGAAGTAGTTATTAGAAGAGCGCAATATGAATTAAGAAAAGCAGAAGAAAGAGCTCATATTTTAGAAGGATTAATTATTGCATCAGATAATATTGATGAAGTAATTGCGTTAATCCGTTCTTCTAAAGATGGTGAAGAAGCTAGAGCGAAGTTGATTGAAAGATTTGAATTATCTGAAATTCAGGCTAGAGCTATCGTTGAAATGCGTTTACGTCAACTAACAGGTCTTGAACAGGATAAATTAAGAGCAGAGTATGATGAAATAATGAAAATAATTCAAGGATTAAAAGATTTATTAGCAAGCAAAGAATTGCGAATGGAGCTTATAAAAACTGAATTATCTGAAATTAAAGAAAAATACGGAGACGAAAGACGTTCTAAAATAGAATATGCAGGAGGAGATGTTAGTATTGAAGATTTAATTGCCGATGAACAAGTTGTAGTAACGATATCTCACGCAGGTTATATTAAGCGTACTTCATTAACGGAATACAAAACTCAAAATAGAGGAGGAGTAGGACAGAAAAGCGCTGCAACTAGAGATCAAGATTTCTTAGAACATTTATTTGTAGCTACAAATCATCAATATTTAATGTATTTTACTCAAAAAGGAAAATGCTATTGGATGAGGGTTTTTGAAATTCCGGAAGGAACAAAAGCTAGTAAAGGAAGAGCGATACAGAATTTGATTAATATTGAGTCTGATGATAAGGTTAAAGCTTTTATTTGTACGCAAGATTTGAAGAATGAGGAATATATTAATAATCATTATGTGATTATGGCTACTAAAAAAGGTCAAGTTAAGAAGACTCCTTTAGAGCAATATTCTCGACCACGTCAAAATGGAATTAATGCAATTACAATTAAAGAAGATGACGAATTATTAGAAGCTAAACTAACAAATGGTAATAGTCAAGTATTAATTGCTGTTAAATCTGGTAAATTAGTCCGTTTCGAAGAAAGTAAAACTCGACCAATGGGTAGAACAGCCTCTGGTGTTCGAGGTATTACACTTGCAAATGAAAATGACGAAGTTATTGGTATGGTTTCAATTGATGAAAAACATGTTAATGAATCTCAAATTCTTGTTGTTACTGAAAATGGTTATGGAAAACGAACTAAGTTAGTAGATGATGATGGAGAAGATGTGTATCGTGTTACAAACCGTGGTGGAAAAGGAGTTAAAACTTTAAATATTACTGAAAAAACAGGTCAATTAATCTCAGTCAATGCTGTCACTGACGAAGATGATTTAATGATTATAAACAAATCTGGATTAACGATACGAATGGAAATTTCAGACTTGAGGGTTATGGGAAGAGCAACTCAAGGTGTTCGTTTGATTAATCTAAAAGGTAAAGATTCAATTGCTGCTGTAGCAAAGGTGTTAAGAGAGGAGGAATCTGATGTTGATGATGAAAGAGAAATCAATGGCACGGAATTTGATTCCACTGATACTGTAGGAACTAATGAATAAATTAAATAAAGCCCAAAATTAGTTTTGGGCTTTATTTTGAAACAACAAATAAAAATAATTTAACAAAATGAGATCAATTTTTTTAGGAGTAGCATTGCTATTAACATTAGCTACTTTTGCACAAAAAGACGAATTAAAAACACTGAAGAAAATTTATTCTAAAGATAAAATTTCAGAGAGAGATTTAGAGAAGTATAATGTAGCGATGATATCATTAGAATATTTAGCTAAAGAAAAATCAGATAAAATATATTCAGATTTTTATAAAACTGCATATCCATTTGTAGAATTTGTGTCTAAAGGAGAAGCAGCTACAATGAATGATAAAATAAAATTATTTTCACCAGAATATATTGAAAAGTATGGAAGTTTATTAGACGAGATAATTGTACTTGAACAAAAATCTGAAGATAAAGATTTTCATGAGTTGTTAACTATTCAAAAGAGAATTGCGGCAAGTAATATTACGGATATTGCCTATAAATATAATGAGCAAAATGATTATAAGAAAGCAAGCGAAATGTTTTATACTTTATACCGTTTTGATAAAGTAAATAAGGGAAGAGCTTTAGAAAATGCAGCAATTACTGCTTTTCAATCTGAAGATTATAAATTAGCTGAGAAAAGGTATAAAGAATTTTTGGACAGTGATTACTTGAATAAAGGAGTTGAGTATTATGCTAAAAGTGTAGGAAATGATCAAGAATATTTTTTTGAGACTAATGAGGAGAGATTGAAGTCTTTAGGAACAAAGCTTTATGATAGACCTAGAGATGTAAAGATGTCTTCCAAAAAACCTTCGGTTTATAAAACATATGCGGCTTTAGTTCAAGAAAATGGTGATGTTGAAAAAACTAAAAAAGTATATGCAGAGGCAAGAAATTTGTTTCCAGATGATGCAGATTTAAAAAATGATGAGGTTAAATTTTATTTTAATTTAGGGTATAAAGCTTTAGCAGATGATAAGGCAATTGTAGATGAAATCAATGCTAACTTAGATGATAAAAATAAATATGATTTGTTAATGTTGAAAAGAAAAGGAATATTTAAAAATGCTTTACCATTTTTTGAAAAAGCATATCAAATTTTACCGACAGATGTAGATTCTAAAAAATTAATGAATATGTGTTATGATGTTTTAGGTATGAAAGAAAAAATTGTTAAATAATTTTAAGACATTGAATATAGGCAAATTCAGAAGTAACAAGATTTTTTGAAAAATACTTTAAATAAAAACCTCAATTCATATTAATATAATTGAGGTTTTTTATTTTGTAGTAAAAATTATATGTTTTTATGATTTTTAAATTTGATATTTCTCAACAAGACGCACTTTTCCTATAAAGTATTTTTTTGAATACTTTACGCTGCTAGTTGTGTTTGATTTTTGTAAATTCTTCTTCCTATTTCTTTAGCATTAGCTGTATGTATTCCGAAAAAAATCCAAAGCATTTCACTTTTCTTGGTTCTAGCTTTTATCTTTCGTAAATTATAGTGCTCTTTTTCTTTGCCAAAACTACCTTCTAATCGAGTAGCTCTTTCTTTTTTAATTTCTGAGGCTAGCTTCTTTCTATGCTCTTCGTGTTTTCCAGCTTTTCCTTTTCTAACAAAGTCTGTTTGTATGTTATTTGTGGACGAAAAAGTTCTGTTTTTATTTGTGGCATAAATAGCATCAGCTCCAGTAATTCTTACTTTAGTTTTAGTTAGATTTTGTGCGCAAAATATACTGTTTTGAAATCGAGTTCCTTCGTTAAAGGCACGGTATTCTATATGTTCTATAAAATTGATTCCATCAATTTGAATTTTATTTACTTTTGCTCCAAATTCTACTTGTTTTACTTCTTTACCACGCACAATTGGGCGAATATAACTTTTATTTATGCTAACAATTCTATCGGGAACGCTTTTTCCTGTTGCAAAAATTTTTGATTGTTGTTGGTAAATAAGACGGATTATTCTGCGTTGTTTGCTGTATTTTGTGGTTGGCTCAAAGGAATATTGATTTTCAATTTTACTCAATTCTCCATTAAGTTTATATAATAATTTCAGAAGACCACGAGTCATTTTTGTTCGTTGCTTTGCTGTTTTTTTTCTTTTTCTAGAATACTCATTGTAGCGTTTACACCAATCAATATATTTGGTTCTTGGAAGTTTTATTTTTAAAATTCCACATAATGATTTCATTTGATTGTAATTCCACACAATACATTCCCAAAGTAGTTTCTCATTGGTAGGAAAACGCAACTCACTCTCATAACAAGTGGCATCTATCAAGACTTTGTCTAAATCATTCATATAAGGTAGCCAGCTTTTAGCTAATGTTTCTTGAACTTTTCGAACATCTAATTTTTTGGCTAATTCCATTCTTATTTGGCTAACTATTTTAAAATTTGTAAGCGGGGAATCTAGAGGTAATACAATATCACAAAAGTATTGCATGTAAACATTTCCGTTTAACAACTCGATTAGTTTAGCATCAGAACAACCATAATAGTTTTTTAGCATCATCAAGGCAATCTTACCTTTAGTACTAAAAATGCAATCTGGACCTTTTTTGCACGCTTTCAATTTAAAACTTTGAGAAAGTTCTGAAAAAGGTGTAGCTAGATGAATTTTACCTAAATCAGACTTTAGAAATTGCTCATAAAAAACATTAAAATCTTCATTGATAATATTTAAAGGCAATTTGTGCTGAAATTCACTTATTCGTATTATTTTTGACATACATATTTAAAAGAAAACCCCGTTTTTGACTCTTTTTGAGCATTCTCGG
The DNA here is from genome assembly GCF_055384985.1 of Flavobacterium sp. KY-23415. Classification (NCBI taxonomy): domain Bacteria; kingdom Pseudomonadati; phylum Bacteroidota; class Flavobacteriia; order Flavobacteriales; family Flavobacteriaceae; genus Flavobacterium; species Flavobacterium sp. KY-23415. The sequence continues at coordinate 3,272,834 of NZ_AP044001.1, forward strand.
GGTTTGTTTCTTCTAAAATACAAATTAAATAACTGATAAGCAAGTATTTATTTAATTGTGAATGTGCCAATATAAAAAAAAGCTCCAATTGGAGCTTTTTTTTATATGATTTTTTTAATAACTCTTAACTTATGAGTATGACGATTTGTCTCTGCATTAAAAATACCTAAATGATCTAGCCGGTCTATTCTTACTTTTCCAGAGGCATGAATAATATAATTATTTTCCATCATGATGCCTACATGGATAATGTTTCCTTCATCATTATCAAAAAAAGCTAAATCACCAGGTTCACTCTCTTCAATAAAGCTTAATGCTTCTCCTTGAGAGGATTGCTGTGAAGCATCTCTCAAGATTTTATAGCCATTAAGTTTGTAAACCATTTGTGTAAAACCTGAGCAGTCAATTCCGAATGGAGTTTTTCCACCCCATAAATAAGGTGTGTTAAGATACATTAACGCTGTGATGATAATATTTGATTTGTTTTTTTTGCCGGATAATTTTAATCCGTCAAAAACACCAATTTTATCTACTATTTTGTTTTCAATAAAAGTAACACAGCTTCCTAGTGGTATGGGGATTAATTGATTGTTTGTAGTTGTTACATATTCAATTAAGTCACCATTAAGAATAGTTTCATCTTTTTCTAAAGTAAGAAATTGTTCTTCATTTATGTTAATATATTGTTTGTTGTTAATCCATCCTTCGTAATTGTCAAACGCTGTTTCAATCTTGGTCCATTTATTATCCAATTGTTCTAAAATTTTAAAATGGTCACCAAATAGTAATTGCGACACTTGTTCACTTCTATCTGATGGCTCAAGACGAATTGGTACAATTGCTAAGTTAGAAATTCCAAACATTTAATAGTAGTTGCGTTAATAATAGATTTATTTATGCTTTTTCAATGACTATAGCAGAAGCACCACCACCGCCATTGCAAATTGCAGCCGCACCAAGCTTGGCGTTGTTTTGTGAAAGAACATTTAATAGAGTAACAATGATTCTAGCTCCTGAACAACCTAATGGATGTCCTAATGAAACTGCACCTCCATTAATGTTTATTTTATTGGTGTCTATATTTAATATTTTAGCATTTGCTAAGCCTACAACAGAAAAAGCTTCATTAAATTCGAAATAATCTATATCTGAAATTGAAAGATTTGCTTTAGCTAATGCTATAGGTAAAGCCTTTGCGGGTGCTGTAGTAAACCATTTTGGTTCATGAGCAGCATCTGCATAAGATTTTATATAAGCTAAAGGTTTTAAACCTAATGCATTTGCTTTTTCTTCACTCATTAAAATTAATGCGGCAGCACCATCATTAATTGTAGAAGCATTAGCAGCCGTTACAGTTCCTTCTTTGGTGAAAACGGCAGATAATGTTGGTATTTTTTCTAGTTTTACGTTAGTATATTCTTCGTCTTTTGAAACTATAATAGCATCTCCACGTCTTTGTGGAACTTCAACAGGAACTATTTCAGCATCGAATTTGCCGGCATCCCATGCTGATGCTGATCTTTTGTATGATTGAATAGCAAAGTTGTCTTGTTCTTCTCTTGTTATTTTGTGTTCTGAAGCACACAAATCGGCACAAGTTCCCATAGCTTGATTGTCATATGCGTCAACTAAACCGTCTTTTTGCATGCCATCTACTAAGGAAGTTGGTCCAAATTTAACACCATTTCTCATGTGTACATAATGCGGTATTAAACTCATGTTTTCCATTCCACCCGCTACAACAACATCGGCATCTCCGCACATAATGGCTTGTGCACCTTGCATAACTGCTTTCATACCACTTGCACAAACTTTATTGATTGTTGTACATGCTACAGTGTCTGGAATACCTGCGTAGATAGCAGCTTGTCTTGCAGGAGCCTGTCCGTTTCCAGCTTGAACAACATTACCCATTAGTACTTCGTTTACTTCCTTAGGATCTAGATTAATTTTATCTAGGGCTCCTTTTATTGCAGTTGCTCCTAATTTAGTAGCTGGTACAGTCGATAACGCTCCCATGAAACTTCCAATTGGTGTTCTTACAGCAGAAACTATTACAACTTTTTTATTCATTACATTATGTTTTTAAGATTGAATTGCGAATTTACTATTTTTATTGGTAATTATGAACGAATTTTAATTTTAGGATTAAAAATATACAATATCACTATGTACTTTGTTATTTTATAAAAAAAAAGTTTTTATGTATGTAGTTGATTAGTAGAAATATATAAAAAATAGAAGAAAATTATTAAATAAATGTTGTGTAAAGTAATAAAATGTTATACATTTGCAATCGCAAAAAAGGATAAGTTCTTTGCTGATTATTGGAGAGGTGCCGGAGTGGTAACGGAGCAGATTGCTAATCTGTCGACGGGTAACCGTCGCCAGGGTTCGAGTCCCTGTCTCTCCGCTTAATCTTCGGGGTGTAGCGTAGCCCGGTTATCGCGCCTGCTTTGGGAGCAGGAGGTCGCAGGTTCGAATCCTGCCACCCCGACATAATGAATTATGGTTGCGTAGCTCAGCTGGATAGAGCAACTCACTTCTAATGAGTAGGTCCCAGGTTCGAATCCTGGCGCGATCACAAAAAAACCTTGTTATTGCAAGGTTTTTCTGTTTTATATAGATTTTTTATCTTATATATTTGCATTGTTTAGTTGTAAAAAGTAATAAAATGTTATACATTTGCAATCGCAAAAAAGGATAAGTTCTTTGCTGATTATTGGAGAGGTGCCGGAGTGGTAACGGAGCAGATTGCTAATCTGTCGACGGGTAACCGTCGCCAGGGTTCGAGTCCCTGTCTCTCCGCTTAATCTTCGGGGTGTAGCGTAGCCCGGTTATCGCGCCTGCTTTGGGAGCAGGAGGTCGCAGGTTCGAATCCTGCCACCCCGACATAATGAATTATGGTTGCGTAGCTCAGCTGGATAGAGCAACTCACTTCTAATGAGTAGGTCCCAGGTTCGAATCCTGGCGCGATCACTAAAAAAAGCCTTGTATTTGCAAGGCTTTTTTAGTTTTATGAATGTATTTTTATAAAAATTTTGATTTCAATTCAGGTGTTGGAATCATGCAAGCTTCTTTCTTTCCATACCATTTATACCTGTTTTTTGCTATATAATCGTAGATGGTGTTTTTGAATCCTTTAGGTAAGAAATTTAAATAACCTATTATTTGATATATTCCTTTTAAGTTGCGTGCAATTATTAAGGCTGCTTCTGCTTTAACATAATAGGCAATTCCAGGTTCATATAATATAATAGAATCTATTAGTTTAATGTCTAAATTTATGTGTTTAATGATTGCTTGACCTATTTCAGACTGAATCGCTGCAAATCGAAATGTGTCTTTAGAGTCATTTTTTATAATGAATTGCACGGAAGAATCGCAAAGATTGCAAACACCATCAAATAGTATTATCTTTTTATTTTTTGGTAAATTATCTAAACTCATATTTTTTATATTGGTTGAATATATTCTAATTGATCTAAACTTACTTTAGAGGTAAAAATACCATAATTAACAAAGGCTTTGTTTTTTTCAATTTTTTCGATTGATCCAATTGCTTTTCCATCACTCATTCTGACGCGATCGCCAACTTTTAAATTGACTTTTGGTTTGTTTTCTTCAGATTTTTGTGCTTTTATTTTCTTTTCTTTTTTCTCAATTCTGATTTCCTCTACTTTTTCATGTACTTCTGCAATAATTTTCTTTTCAACTTTTTCTTTTTCTTTTTTCTCTTTGACTGTGATTTTTTTTCTTTTTGAGTTTTCAATTTCAACCATTTTTAGAAAATCACCAATTAAAGTTTTTTTGTCTTTGTTGTTGAAATACCTTTCCGAAATATCATCTAAACGCTGTCCTAAATGAATTAAGCGTTGATTGGAATCATATAGTTCTTGATAGCGTTCTAATTTATCCTGAATTTTGGCGTTAATGTTTTCCATTTTTTTGCCTTCTTCACGCGCTCTAATTTCTTCTTCTTTTAAGGTTTGAGATGTTTTTTCTAGCTTTGAACGTTCTTTTTGAAGTGTGGCAATTGTTTTGTCAAAGCGCACTTTGCTACGTTCAATTTTCTTTTTAGCACGATTAATTAAACCAAACGGAATTCCGTTTTTTTGAGCAACTTCAAATGTAAATGAGCTACCTGCCTGACCTAGATGCAATTTATACATGGGTTCTAGTGTTTTTTCATCAAAAAGCATGTTAGCGTTAATAGCATAAGGAAGTTCGTTGGCTAATATTTTTAAATTTGTATAGTGTGTTGTTATTATTCCAAATGCTTCACGAGCATAAAACTCTTCTAAGAATGTTTCTGCTAATGCTCCTCCTAATTCTGGATCTGAACCTGTTCCAAATTCATCAATTAAAAATAAAGTTTTCGCATTACATTTTTTTAAGAAATAATTCATGTTTTTTAATCGATAGCTATATGTACTTAAATGGTTTTCAATAGATTGATTATCTCCAATGTCAGTTAGTATTCTGTCGAATAAAAAAGTTTCACTTCTTTCGTGTACAGGGATTAATATTCCTGATTGAAGCATTAATTGGAGTAATCCTATTGTTTTTAATGAAATTGTCTTACCTCCAGCATTTGGACCAGATATTACAATAATTCTACTTTCGTTATCTAACTCAATTGTTTGTGGGTGAACAATTTCATTTTTGGCTTTATTGTTTAGGTATAAAATTGGGTGATATGCTTCTCTAAAATAGAGGTGTTTTTCATTTGTTATAGTAGGTAAGATTCCATTTATGGTATTTGCATATTTGGCTTTTGCAGCAATTACATCAATATCACTTAGAAAATCTTGGTATTTTGCTAAAAGTGTTTTAAATGGCCTAATTGTATTTGTTAATTGTTTTAATATGCGAATGATTTCTTCTCTTTCATCTTGCTCAAGATTGCTCAATTCTCTCGAATATCTTAGAGTTGCTTCAGGTTCTATATAAGCAATACTGCCTGTTTTAGAGGTGCCAAGTACAGAACCTTTTACTTTTTTTCTGTTCATGGCTAAAACAGCTAAAACTCTTCTGTTTTCTACTACGGTTTCTTTAATGTCATCTAAATAACCAGATGAATTATATTGTGATAGTGCAAAACCAAAACTTTGATTTATTTTTCCTCGTACTAATTGCATACTTCTTCGGATATTTACTAAATCTGGAGAGGCACTGTCTTTAATTTCTCCGTATTTGTCGAAAACAAAATCGATTGCTTTATTGATTTCTTTTGTGCATTCAATTTCTAATCCTTTTTTGTTTAAGTTAGGATAATAATCGTTGAACTTTCTTAAAAAATGTAATAAAGTATTTGCTGTTTCTGCAACATGAGCAATTTTTTTGAAGCTATTAGCATCAAGAAAACTATCTTCAATCCCTAGAAATTTTATTTCTTTAGTTATTGTTTCAAAACTATGATTAGGTAATGCATTATTATTTGAAAACGAAGCAGTATATTCTGATGTTTGATACAAAGCTTCTTTTAAGCTTTTTTCATCTTTAAATGGCTGTATTTGATTGGCTTTTTCTTGACCAATTTCTGTATTGCATTTACTTGAAATAGTTTCTAATATAGTATAGAATTCTAAATCTTGTAATGTTTTATTTGTTACTGAAATCATTCGTTATTATATCAATTTTACTTGCAAATTTACGTTCTATTGTGCTATAAATGTATAATTTTGGTAAAATTTTATAGTATGTTGATAAAGTTAGAAAGTTCTTGGCAGAATATTTTGAAAAAAGAAATAGAAAGTGACTATTTTAATGTTTTATTAAAAAATTTAGAAGAAGAATATTTGCATAATACCTGTTTTCCTTCTAAGGATTTGATTTTTAATGCTTTTAATCAATGTTCTTTTGAAAACATTAAAGTTGTTATTATAGGTCAAGACCCTTATCATGGAGTTGGAGAAGCTAACGGATTAGCGTTTTCGGTAAATGATGATGTTAAGATACCTCCTTCTTTACGTAATATTTATAGAGAAATAAATTCAGATTTTGATATGATTTTTGAGCCTACTTCTGGTAATTTAGAACGTTGGGCAAAGCAAGGTGTTTTGTTGTTGAATGCTACTTTATCGGTTAGAAAAGATACTCCTAATAGTCATAAGCATTTAAAATGGCAACAATTTACAGACGCTGTTATTCAAAAGTTATCCAGTGAAAAAGAGTATTTAGTTTTTTTACTTTGGGGTGCTTTTGCGCAAAAAAAAGCTCAATTTATTGATGAAAATAAACATTTAATTCTAATATCTGGACATCCATCTCCAATGAGTGCAAACCAAGGAAAATGGTTTGGGAATAAACATTTTAGTAAAACAAATCAGTATTTAGAAGATAATGGTAGACAAAAGATAGTATGGTAGTTTTTTACTCTTAAGGATTAAAAGGTTGTGGATTAATTAAAAGTCAATTCACCTAAAATTTCTTCTTTCATAAAAGGACCACCAGGATATTTTGCAGTATAATCTAAATTCATCCAAATTTGACCTCTCTCGTCAATATGATAATGAATTTGTTGGTTTTTACTTTCGTCTTTAAATAATACTTCCTTAATTAAATATACGGCAGATTCTAAATTGTTTTTGTCTCCAATCAGCATTTCAGGATATAAATGCCCACCTGTATGAATAATTCTTGGCGTACCACCAATAGCTTTTATTGAAGCTGACATTAAAATGGCATGATCATCACAATCTCCAGAAAAATGTTGAAGACTTTCAGAGGCATAAGCTATATATTCTCTGCCTTTGGGGTCGCTAACATAGTTCCAATTGTTTTTGATTTCTTTGAAAATAGCAAAACATTGAATTAATGTTCTGTTTTTGTTGGTTTTTTTAATTTCTTTAAAATGTTTTGTTGTGGCATATAGAGCAAAATTTCTAACTTTTGGATTGCTAAAATCTACTGCATCTATTGTTTTTGATTTATTAGGGAATGGAAGAAGTTTTGATATGATTAAATCTTGTGGTTTCGGATTATCACTCATTGCATATATCATATAACGATAATCTTCATATACCCTTTGAAAACCATAACTGCCAAAAAGGGTACCATATATTAATGAAACTAAGTAAACAAAAATGCATAATATAATGATTGTCTTTAATAATTGAAGAATAATTTGAATTATTGCTAAAATTAAAATAAAAAGCAATACTCTATCTAGGTTATAAACCCAATGCAACTCTATAAAATTTTGATGAGCTATCAGAAAAACGGGAATTGCAATCAAAATATTTAGTAAAAAAATGATAACAATATCCCAAGGCTTTGGTAGTGAAAGCTTTTCTTTAAGTTCATTAAAAGATAGAGTAGGGATTGTCATTTCTATTTTAAAGCGATAAATTTAAATATTTATTTAATGATCATTTCAAATGGTAGAATATTTTCAATTATTTTTAACGTATATAATTGATTTTGTATTTTTTCTAACGTTTGTTTATCTATTTGTTTTTGAGACCAATTAGTCATTGAAAGCCATTCTTGTATGTCTGTTAACTTCTGATTATATTTTGATGCGAGTGTTCTATCTATACTCGGGATTTGTTTAAATTCTTCTGTAGTAGTGTTTATTATGTTGAGTATTTGTTCTATAATATAAGGATCATTTTCTAAAATTTCGTTTCGTACAGCTATAACAAAACAAGGCCACGGTGTTGGGCAATCATCTATTTTTCTAAAGGTGCCATTATCTACTAATGGTTTTGTCATGAAGCGTTCCCACATAAAGTAATCTGCATCTCCTTTCTTTAATGCTTCTACAGCTCCATCAATTGTGTTTACAATTTCAAACTGTAACTTCTCTGTGTCCCAACGATTGTTTTGTGCATTAACATAGCTCATTAAATGAGATCCAGAGCCAAAACGAGATATAGCAGCTTTGGTATTTTCTAAATCATTTATGCTAATATATTTTGAATTGGATGCTACATGAATTCCCCAAATTAAAGGTGATTTAACATATACTTGAACAATTTTACTGGGGTTTCCTGCCGTAATATCTTTAATAATCCCTTCGGTAAGGATAACAGCAACGTCTGTTTCACCATCGCGAAGCATTTGACACATTTTTCCAGTTCCTTCAGGAACGTCTGTCCACTGAAGATCAATTCCTGCTTCTTCAAATTCACCATCATCAATACACAAATGCCAAGGTAGATTGAAATGTTCTGGAACTCCTGCAATTTTTATAGTTTTCATAGTTAAGTAGCTGCTATTTATATTGCATAATTAAGTTTATGCTTTTGATATTAAAAATTATGAATAATTGAGTATTTATTTTTTAGAATATTTTCCAAAAATAAAACATATTTCATTTTTTTTAGCTCATTTTTAGTATAATTTTCTTAAAAAAAATATGAAGAATGAGTAATGCATTTTTATTTTAAAAACTTTTAATCGATAAAAAAATCATCTTGTCGAAATTTTCTTCAAAAAAAATAAAAACTGATTTACTTAAGAATAATTATTTTTAGTTTTGATTGTATTAAAAATCTTTTTTTAGAAAAAAAACGCTATATAGACTGCTTAACCATGATTATAAAAAAAAATAAAACTTTAGCATTTGCTATTGCCTTTTCTGTTGTTTCTATTTTTATGACTGTATTTTTACTATCTGAATCTTCAGATAATAGTAGTTATTTCAGTTTTTTTAGCAAGAAAACAGAATTAGAAACTTCCTATGAGAAAATTGATAAACTAATTCAAGAAAATGATTCACTAATGCAACAATTAAAGTTAGAATTAGAACATACTGAGGAATTAGAATATGAGAATAATTTGATGTTGAATGAATTGGATTTTAAAAATAAGCAAATCGATTCTTTGGAGAGAAATGTTCGTAGTTTAGAAAATTTAAAAAATGAACTTAAACTTGCAATTCGAAAACAAAAGGGAATTATTAGCTCGTTCAACTCTTCTACTATAGCTGAAAATGGAGATCAATTGAAGAGTAATATCAAATCTGCTGATAAAGAGTTATTAAAAAAGGATACTTTGAAAAATAATAAAAGTATTAAGAAAACATCTCAAATTGAAAGCTCTCCAATACAAGAAATTGTTAGGGATGAATATGATGAAGTTAGATTGTTAAATTTAGATATTAAAACATTGTTTACTAAGGGTAATAATATCAAAAAGGAAACTACTAATGCTAATAAAGTAAATACCATCGAAGTGAATTATACTTTATACAGAGATAAAGATAGTAATGAATCTACAAATAAATTTTACATTCAAATTTTTGATACAAATAATAGAAACCTTGTAAATACATATATTGCAAATATAAATGGAAAAGAACTTGTTTATAGCTATATCTCCGAAGTAGAATCTGATAAATTAGTCAATACTGTTAAAGGGGAATATTCGCTTCAGGGATTAAATTTGCATGAAGGAATTTATTTTTTCAATATTTTTAATAGTGATGGTAGATTACTTTCTTCAAGAAGTTTTAGATTGGATTAATTTTTTATTAGAGCTTGTCTTTTAAAATCTATTTCGAAAAATTATTTCTTTAGATTAATTTCAGTAATTATTTTTTGGATAAAAATCTTAAGCTTGACTTGAATTATATATAAGTAAAATTTCATTCGTCGATATATAATTGTTTTTTAACGTTATTTATAGATTAACTATCGAATTAATATTTTTTTCAAAAGAATTGAAGCTACTTTTACAGTGTTGATTTGAGGTTCTATTAATTTCTAGTTTGTAACTTTACACTTTTAAAATTTGTAAAATATGAAAGATTTAGGAAGTTATAGAAAATCATATGAGAAAAGTGAACTATTAGAAACGAATATACCAGAAGATCCTATAAACCTTTTTAACAGATGGTTTCATGAAGTAGAAGATTTTGGTGGAGTTGATGAAGTAAACGCAATGACGGTGTCAACTATTGGTTTAGATGGTTTTCCTAAGAGTAGAGTAGTTTTACTTAAAAAGTTTAATGAAGAAGGATTTATATTCTTTACGAATTATAATTCTGAGAAAGGAAAAGCCATTTTAAACAATTCTAATATTTGTCTATCTTTTTTTTGGCATTCCATGGAAAGACAGATAATTATTAAAGGAATAGCAGAAAAAACGTCAGAAAATGTTTCAGACAACTATTTTGCTTCACGTCCTGTTGGCAGCCAATTGGGAGCAATTGTTTCTAATCAAAGTGAAGTTATTCCAGATAGACGTTATTTGGAAGATAAATTGAAAAAATTGGAAAATGATTTTGAAGGGGAAAATGAAATTCCGAGACCCAATTTTTGGGGCGGTTTTTTAGTGAGACCAATTGAAGTTGAATTTTGGCAAGGTCGTCCAAATCGATTACACGATCGAATAAGATATAAATTGTCAGAAAATACTTGTTGGAATGTTGATAGATTATCCCCGTAAACTCTTAAAATGCTAAAAAATGTTAAAATTTGATGTATTTTATCGATTTTCCTTGCTAGTAAACGATTTTTGTGTACATTTGTAGTGTTAAAACATTGATTTAATTTCATTTGATTTTTGCTATTTAGATGTACATCTAAAAAGAATAATTGAAAGATATAGATTTTCATGTTTGTTTATTTGTTTGTAAATAGGCATTACTTATCCCAAGGTAATGCCTTTTTTATTGAAGTAAATCGAAGGCTAAGTTTTTTATAAACAATACTATATTATTCTATTTTAGTAATTATAAATTCACTTCTTCTATTTTTTTGATGCGCTTCTTCTGAACAGTAAACACCATCTGCACATTCATTTACTAATTCATTTTCACCAAATCCTTGCGCAGTCAATCTTTCTTTTTCTATTCCATTAAGCACCATAAACTGTAATGTAGATTTTGCACGTCGGTCTGAAAGTAATTCATTATAAGCATGTGTTTGTCTGCTATCTGTGTGAGAACGAATACTAATCCGCATTTTAGGATACTCTTTCATGACTTCAATAACCTTTTGAATATCTTTTGCAGCATCTGGACGAATATTCCATTTGTCTAAATCAAAAAAGATAATGCTAATGTCAAAAACTTTTGCTAGATCTGTTCCCTCAGTAATTGGAAAAATAGTCCTATTGAGTTTAAGATCCAAAACAATTTTACTATTATCTTTTGGGGTTATAATAGTTTCAATAGTTTCATAATTTTCTTTTTTAACTCTAATGTAATATTTTTCTTTACAGTTTAACTCAAGAGTATAATTTCCATTTTCATCTGTAGTCGTTTCTGTAATTATATTTTCATTTTTATCTAAAAGGAGAATAGTACTATTGGGAAGAATCTCTTTTGTAGCAAAATCTGTAATTTGGCCACTTGTTTTTGCATAGCAACTTTTTAATCTGTATATGTCATCCAAACCTTTTCCTCCTTTTCTGTTTGACGTAAAATACCCTTCCCTTTTTTGATTGATAATAAAACCAAAATCATCAAAGGAGCTATTTATGGGTTTTCCAATATTCTTAGGCTCTTGAAATTCATTGTTCGCAATTTCGGATTCAAAAATATCTAAGCCTCCAAGTCCTAAATGGCCATCTGAAGCAAAATAAAGGGTATTGTTTGAACCAATGAAAGGAAAAGACTCTCTACCTTTAGTATTAATTTTAGTACCTAAATTTATTGGTTCACCATATTGATCTCCATTAATAGTTACTCTAAAGATATCTGCTCCTCCAATTGTTCCTGGCATATCTGATGAAAAATATAATGTTTTTTCATCAGGACTCAATGCAGGATGAGCTGTGCTATACAAATCGCTGTTAAAGGGTAATTCCTTAATATTTGTCCATTCCTCATTAATTAATTCTGCTCTGTAAATCTTTATGAGTGTGGTTCTTTCATTATCCATTCCCTTGTCTTTTCCTTTTTTACCAATTAAATAATTGTTTCGAGTAAAATACATGGTTTTGCCATCTTTGGTAAAAACAGGTGAAGCTTCGTTAAATTTTGAATTTATCGTGTTAGAAAAGTTTTCGGGTGCAGAAAGTATAGTATCATTATTGATTTTAGATATGTATAAATCAGTAAAATTTTGGTTAGTCCATTTGTGTTTTTTTTTCACAACAGCAATATCAGGCCTTGAAGAGGTAAAAACAATATTTTCATTATAGAAAGCAGTTCCAAAATCGTAATATTCAGTGTTTATGTTTGTAGTGTCTATTAAAAAACGATCCGAATTTTGATTGATGATGGTTAAGTAGTCTTGCTTTTTATCAAAAAAATTAGAATCACTACTGTTTGTTTTTTCGTAGTAGATTGCTAAGAGTTTATTAGCTTCTTCATAATTTTGAATCGTTTTTAAAGCTTGTGCATATCGAAAATAATATTCAGGTTCAATATCTTCTTCTAATTCAAATAATTTCTGATACCATTCAGTTGTTTTTGCGAGTTCTCCATTATAATAGTAACTATTTGCTAATTTTTTAAAGAGTTCTGAGGACTGATAACCTTTATTTGCTACTTTTTCATATATTTTTATAGCATCAACATAGAAAAATTTGTCATATTTTTTATTAGCTATTGCTAGTTTGGCTTCTTGTGCATATCCTGAGAAATAAAGTATAATGAGTGAGATCTGTATAATTTTTTTCATAATAATTTTGCTTTAGAAGAATCTAGGTGAAGTAATTCTGTTAGTTGTAGCAATTTCAAAACGTAGGAATAATTCATGAGAACCAGAATTATAATTAGATAATTTTGTTGTTTCGGCATCATAGCCATAGCCAATAAACCATGATTTTGAAATTTGAAAACCTACCAAAGCACTAAGCGCAGAATCCCATCGGTAAGCTGTTCCTAAAGTAAGTTTATCATGGATTAAAAAATTTGCTGTTATATCTGCTTGCAATGGAGCACCTTCAACAATCTTAGTGAGTAAAGCGGGTTTAAATTTTATATTTTGGTTAATAGTAAAAACATGTCCAGCAATAAAATAGTAATGCATTTTTTCTTTTTGAACTTTAATTTCGTTATCATTATAATTAGAAGTTTCAAAGAAATTAGGAACAGATAGTCCAAAATAGGTGTTTTCAGAATAAAAATAAATGCCCGTTCCAAAATTAGGAGTAAAACTTCCATTAGTGTTTTGAAAATGTGGGTCATTTTGATTATAAATGTTCAGTTTGTTTACATCTAGATTAAAAAAATTACCAGAAGTTTTTAGACCAAATGCTAAAGTATATAAATTAGACAGCGGAAACGAATAGGAAGCATCTATTGATATTATGTTTTCAACAGTTGGACCAATTCTATCATTAACAAATGATAACCCTATTCCAAAATTTGATTCGCTTATTGGTGAATGAATAGAAAAATTATTAGTTATGGGTGCACCGTCTAGACCCACCCATTGATTACGGTGTAAAATAAAGGTGCTAAGAATATTTCTACTGCCAGCATAAGCTGGATTAATATTGATGGTGTTATACATGTATTGTGTATATTGAGAATCTTGCTGTGCAAAAAATGCAAAGGAGGTTAAAAAAAGTAGAATAATTTTTATTTTCATGTGCTCAATATTAGATAGAAACCAGATTCTAAATTTACACTATTTCAATCAAAATTAGAAATTTTCTCTAATTGGATGAAAAATTATGTTTTTTTTTATAGTTTTTTTAGAAAAAATATAGTTACTTTATATAGATAAAATTTACTATTATGAAGAACTTAATTCTTATCAGACATTCAAAATCAAGTTGGCAAACACCATTAAATGATATTGACAGACCATTATCTAAACGAGGAATTAATGATGCACATTTAATCTCTTCAAATATAGCTGAATTTTTGCCCAAGACTTATATCGTTTGGAGTAGTCCATCAAAAAGAACTAAAGAATCTGCAATGATATTTTCTGAACATTTAATGTTTTCATTTGATAATATAATTTTTAAAGAAGAATTATACACTTTTGATGGACAGAAGTTAGAAGAAATCATAAAAAAATGTGAAAATAGATATGATAACCTAATTCTTTTTGGACATAATGAAGCTATTACAAATTTTGTTAATAAATTTGGGAACCTTTTAATAGAAAACGTACCCACATCTGGTGTTGTTTCGATGCAATTTAATATAGATGATTGGCAAAGTTTAAAAAAAGGACAAACGATTAATACCCTTTTTCCAAGTCATTATAAAGATGAACAATACAATAAACAAAAAATACATAGATAGAGAAAAGAGTTGGTTAACATTTAACGCTAGAGTATTACAAGAAGCCGCAGACGAATCAGTACCTTTATTAGATAGATTACGTTTCTTAGGAATTTTTTCAAACAATTTGGATGAATTCTTTAGGGTGCGCTATGCTGCTATACGTAGAATGCGATTTGAAAATATAGATGATGAAAAAGTTTTAGGAGGCATTTCTGCCGACAAGCTTCTTAAAGAGATAACAGAGATTGTTATTGAACACCAATCAGAAAGTCTTAGGATTTTAAGCGAAATAGAACAAAAACTTGAGAAAGAAAATATTTTTATTGTTAATGAAAAACAAATCTCCAGTGAACAAGAAAAGTTTATAAAAGATTTTTTTATACGAACAGTAAGTCCAGCTGTTGTAACTATCATGTTGAATGATTTAGATAGTTTTCCAATATTAAAAGATACTTCGGGCTATTTGGCAGTTAAATTAGTAATGAATAATGGAGAAGATAATGATAAATCAAAAGGAAAAACAACTCGATATGCCATAGTAGAAATTCCCAACACTATAAATAGATTTGTAGTATTACCTTCTAATTCGGAAAAACAATATATTATCATGTTAGACGATGTAATTCGTTTAAATCTGAATTATATTTTTAATATATTCGATTATAAAAGCATGTCTGCTCACATGATTAAAATTACTAGAGATGCTCAGTTAGAATTTGATAGTGATTTAAGTAAAAGTTTCATTGAAAAAATATCAGATAGTGTTAAAGAAAGAAGGGTAGGAGAACCAGTTCGCTTTGTATATGATCAAGCAATTGAAAAAGATACTTTAGCATTCTTTCTAGATAGAATGGAAATTGACAGTTCCGATAGTATAATTCCTGGAGGAAGATATCATAATAGAAGAGATTATATGAGTTTTCCAAATCTTGGTCGATATGATTTATTGTATAAGCAAAATCCACCTTTATCTATACCAGGGTTAGATATTGAAGGAAGTATTTTAGAAAAAATTAGACAAAAAGATTATTTGTTAAATGCTCCCTATCAATCATTTTCATATATCATTAAATTTTTGCGTGAAGCCGCATTAGACCCGAAAGTTGTATCTATAAAGATCACGTTATATCGTTTAGCTAAAAATTCTCAAATTGTTAGTTCATTAATAAATGCGGCAAAAAACGGTAAAAAAGTAATTGTTCAAATAGAATTGCAAGCACGTTTTGATGAAGCAAGTAATATTTTCTATGCAGAGCAAATGCAAACCGAAGGAATTGAGCTTATTTTTGGAATGAAAGGATTAAAAGTGCATAGTAAAATATGTATCATTGAACGATTAGAGGATAAAAAGGTGAAACGCTATGGGTTTATTTCTACAGGTAATTTTAATGAAAACTCTGCAAAAGTATATACAGATATAACTCTTTTTACAGCGAATACTCCAATTTTAAAAGATGTATCAAAAGTATTTGATTTCTTTGAGATTAATTATAAAATACATCGCTACAAGCATTTATTTGTTTCTCCACATTATACTCGTTCAAAGTTTACAAAATTAATAGACAAAGAAATTTTAAATGCTCAATTAGGGAAAGAAGCCTATATAAAATTAAAAATGAACAGTCTTTCAGATTTTAAAATGATAGACAAGTTATATGAAGCTAGTAATGCGGGAGTTAAAATTCAATTAATAATTAGAGGTATTTGTTGTTTAATACCAGGAGTTAAAGGAATGAGCGAAAATATAGAAGCAATTAGCATTGTAGATAATTATTTAGAACACTCCCGACTTTATATTTTTTGTAACCAAAATAAACCCGAAGTTTATATTTCTTCAGCAGATTTTATGACTAGAAATATAGAGGCAAGGGTAGAGGTTACTTGCCCAATATATGACGAAGATATTAAAAATGAATTAATTGAAACATTTGAGATTGGTTGGAATGCCAATGTAAAAGCAAGAATTCATTCTGAAAATTTAAAAAATGAATATCGAAGAAAAGGAGATGAAAAACCATTTAGAGCACAATTAGAAATGTATAATTATTATAAAAAGAAGTTAGAAAACGCTCAATAATAAAGGTTTACTTATAAAATTATATCATGATTACAATAAAAAAATATGCAGCAATAGACATAGGTTCCAATGCAATGCGATTATTAATAACCAATATTGTAGAGCAAAAAGGTAAACCTACACAATTTAATAAAAGTTCATTAGTTCGTGTTCCAATTCGTTTAGGGCAAGATGCTTTTACTGTTGGAGAAATATCAGAAGAAAATATTCTAAGAATGATAGATGCAATGAAAGCATTTAGTTTACTAATGAAAGTACATAAAGTAGAAAAATATAAAGCCTGTGCCACTTCGGCCATGAGGGAAGCCTATAACGGTAATGAAATCTCAGCGCTAATAAAGAAAAAAACAGATATAAAAATTGAATTAATAGATGGCAAAAAAGAAGCATCTATTATTGCAGGTTCAGATTTAAAACAGTTTATTAACACAGAGAAGACATTCTTATATGTCGATGTAGGCGGTGGTAGTACTGAGTTTTCAATTTTTTCAGAAGGGAAAATGGTAAATTCAAAATCATTTAAAAATGGGACAGTTCGTTTATTAAACAATATGGTAAATGAAATAGTTTGGGTGGAGATTGAAAAATGGATTAAAACCAATACAGCTGCTTTTGATGAAATTATATTGATTGGTTCTGGAGGGAATATAAACAAGTTGTTTAAAATGTCTGAAAAACACCAAGAAAAACCACTTTCCTATGTGTATTTAAGCTCTCAATATCAAAAATTAAATGCAATGACCTATGAGGAGCGCATTGCAGAACTTGGATTAAACCCAGATAGAGCAGATGTAATTATTCCTGCAACAAGAATTTATTTGAATGCTATGAAATGGAGTGGTGCAAGACAAATTTATGTGCCAAAAATTGGTTTGTCTGATGGAATTGTAAAAGCGATGTATTATGGTAAAATTTAGTATTTGTTCTAACATTTTGTTGTTTTTCAATCTTATAATCTTTTTCTTTTCTTGCACAAAGGAAAGAAAAAATGAAGATTCTTTAAATTTTAACAAAGTGGAACATTATCATAAAGAAATTTCAGAAGAAGAAGTTTTTCAATTATATGATAGTCAAAATAAAAATGATT
The DNA here is from genome assembly GCF_055384985.1 of Flavobacterium sp. KY-23415. NCBI lineage: Bacteria > Pseudomonadati > Bacteroidota > Flavobacteriia > Flavobacteriales > Flavobacteriaceae > Flavobacterium > Flavobacterium sp. KY-23415. The sequence continues at coordinate 3,290,144 of NZ_AP044001.1, forward strand.
CTCTATATTTTCAATTGATAACGGGCAATAATCCAGATAAATTGAATGGTAACTACAAACAACAGCTAAAACAATTTGGATATAAAAAGAAAAATTTATCTCAAACAAATTTGGATAGTATAAATATTGTGCTTAACCAAACAAAATGTAAAGGTAAAATTGCTCACGGTTGTTTACCAATTTACAGAGATGTTTTATTTTTATATAATAATGAAGAATTGGTTGGAATATCAAAAATAGCACTAGAGTGTCACCAAACATATATTGTATCCACTGATATTAGAAATGATAATCTAGGGTTATGTACAAAAGATTATGATTTTTTGAATAGGGTATTACGATAAATTATCAAATAAGTAGTTAGCTTAAATCGCATTCAAAATAAAAAAAATACGAATTATTTTTTTGTAAGTAAAATTTTGGTTAAATATTTTAAAATTTTGACTTCGTATTCGTAATTTTTTTATTTTTATTTCTAATTATGTAATAATATTATTATTATTGTAGCTATAAAAAATTTAAACTATGGCAATTAATTTACAAAAAGGACAAAAAATTGATATTGGTTTATCAAAAATTACTGTTGGATTAGGATGGGATCCAAATGAAGGAACTGGGCACGATTTCGATTTGGATGCCTCAGCAATTATGATCGATGAAAACAGAAAACTATTAGGTGAAGAGTATTTTGTTTTTTATAACAATTTAAAATCACCTGATGGATCTTTAGAGCATACAGGCGATGACCCAACAGGAGGGAATAGCGATGGGGACGATGATGAAGCAATTAAGATAGATTTAAAGTTAGTAAACGAAAAAGTAAATGAGATTTTGTTTGTAGTTACTATCGAAGATTTTGAAAGAAGAAAACAAAATTTTGGTCAGGTTAGAAATTCATATATTCGTATTGTTGATGAATTAAACAATGAAGAAATTGCAAAATATGAATTAGATGAAGATTTTTCGATTGAAACAGGTGTAGAGTTTGGAAGATTATATAAAAGAAATGGAGAATGGAAATTTGAAGCTTCTGGAATTGGTTATAAAGCAGATTTAGGTTTTTTCTTAGAAAAGTATTATTCAGGTCAAATTATTAAATAAATGGCTATAAACTTGCAAAAAGGTCAAACTATAGATCTTAGAAAAAATGATAAAGGCGAATCTTTTGATTTATCATTAGTTACCATTGGTTTAGGCTGGGATGTTAGAAAAAAAGAGTCAGGTTTTTTTGGTAAATTATTTGGAGGAAATGATGAACCAGAGTACGATTTAGATGCAATAGCTTTTCTGTTAGACAATAATGGAAAAGTCGCAAATTTAGGTAGGACAGTAAAAAATACAAATGGAGGAGAAGTAGGTCTTTATGAAAGTGATATAGTTTTTTTTAACTCTATGAAACACCCTTCTGGGAATATTTGGTTAACTGGAGATAATAGAACAGGTGCAGGAGATGGAGACGATGAACAAATTATTGTAAAACTAGATGCTTTAGATAAAAAGTATGAAAAAATAGTGTTTTTAGTAACTATTTATCAAGGAAAAAGAAGAGAACAGCATTTTGGACTACTTGAAAACGCCTATATTAGAGCAGTAGATGCTAAAGGGAAAGAAATTGCAAAATTTAACCTTTCGGGAAATAATAGTTTAAATGGAACAAGAGCCATGATTTTTTCAGAAGCTTATAGAGAAGGTAACGAGTGGAAATTTAAAGCAATTGGAGAACCAAGAAGTACGGATAACTTTGTTGATATTTTAAAAGAATTTACTTGAATTTAAATTATAAAAACGTTGATCATATTTCTTTTGATTTGTGGCTAACATTAATAAAATCCAATCCAGAATTTAAAAAACAAAGAAATCAATTATTTAAAGATTTTTTTAGAATTGAAAATTCAATTGAAGAAGTATCTCAAAAAATTAGATACTTTGATGTGTTATGTAATAAAATTAATGAAAACACAGGTTTAAATATAGATACTTTTGAAATTTATTACTTAATTCTAAGTTCTTTAGAGGTAGATATAACTAAGATAAATACAGCTGTTTTAGAGGATTTTTATTTAAAAACAGAAGAATTATTTTTAGAATACAAACCACAATTATTATTTGAAAACATAAAAGATATTTTCAAAGAAATTAAAAATAATGGAAAAACAATGAATATTTTAAGTAATACAGCCTTCATTAAAGGAAAAACTTTACGAAAAATAGTAAAACATTATGAAATAGAAGATTATTTTTTATTCCAAATTTATTCTGATGAATGTGAATATTCGAAACCAAATGAGAAAATTTTTAATTTAGTCTATCAAGAAGTTAATAAATATAAAAAGATAGAAAAATTTAAAATATTGCATGTTGGCGATAACAGAATAGCCGATTTTGACGGAGCAAAAAAATTTGGGTTTGATGCATACTTAATACAATAAAAAATTGAATAATAGTTACAGTTTACATAAGATTCTTGAAGAAAAAGAATATCCATTCCAACCAGAAGAATATAGTTGGTTTAAATTTGGAGATAAATATTACGCAAAAAAATTTGCAGAAGAATTGTCTTCAAGTTTCATTAGAGAATATGGTGAAACCTTATTAAAACAAGAAGAAATAGTAATTCTTCCAAGCCCTTATTTATCAATACCTACTGCTTCCAATTTTTTATGTCAATATTTTAAAGAAAAAATTAATGTTTTTCTTTTTAATAATGATAAAAAATCTTGTTTAGAATCGAAAATTTATCGAAATCAAACCTATGTAACAGATTATGGTAATTTAGATTTTGAAGAACGTGTAAAATTAATATCTAATGATACTTATTATATTGATAGAGAATTTATTAGAAATAAATTTTGCATTTTTGTAGACGACATTAAAATTACAGGGAGTCATGAGCATACTGTTAATAAAATTTTAAAACAATATGACGTTTCTGGAGAATTTATATTTGTATATTTTGCAGAGCTAATTAACAAAGATATTCATCCAAGTATAGAAAATTTTTATAACTATTTCGCTGTAAAAGGAATTAATGAAATAATTGAAGTTGTAAATAGAGATACATTTCAATTTAATACAAGAATTGTGAAATTTATTTTAAATTTGAGTTTTTCAGAATTTAATCATTTCATTAAAAAAATCTCAAAGCAAAGAAGTGACGAACTTTTTAACTTGGCCATAAGCAATAACTATCATCAAATACTAGAATATAAAGGAAATTTAAAAAGCATTAATATAAACTAATTATGGCAATTAATTTACAAAAAGGACAACGCGAGAATATAAACGCTCCAAAGTTCACAATAGGTTTAGGGTGGGATACTAATCAATCATCAACAGGATCAGGCTTTGATTTAGATGCTTCAGTATTTGTTTTAGGAGAAAATAAAAAAATACTATCAGATAGTCATTTTATTTTCTATAATAATCTAAAAACACCAGATGGCTCTGTAGAACATACTGGCGATAATTTAACAGGTGATGGAGATGGAGATGATGAGCAAATTTTAGTTGATTTATCAAAAATTGCAGATAATGTAGCAGAAATTTGTGTTGTAGTTACTATTCATGATGCAGAAGCTAGAAAGCAAAATTTTGGGCAAGTTAGAAATTCATTCATTAGAATTTTCGATTCTAACTCAAATGAAGAAATTTTAAAGTATGAACTAGATGAAGATTTTTCAATAGAAACTGCTGTAGAATTTGGTCGTATCTATAAACGCAATAACGAATGGAAATTTGAAGCAATTGGTATGGGAATGAAAGGTGGATTGGAAGATTATTTGAATAAGTATAATTAAAAATAAACTATAAAAAATGGCAATTAATTTAACAAAAGGACAAAAAATCGATTTAAGAAAGTCTTCAGGAGAGACTTTAACAAATTTTTGTGTAGGAGTAAACTGGGGAGCAATTGAAAAGAAAACATTATTTGGGCTTTCAAAATCTGTTACAGATATAGATTTAGACTTAAGTTGTATACTTGTAGATGACCAAGGTAATGTTTGTGATCACTTATATTCACCATTATATAGAGTTGAGGTTTTGCAACAATTTGGTTTACCAAAAGGGAAACTATTAACAAGTGATGGAGCTATGAAACATACTGGTGATGATTTAGAAGGAGATAAAGGAGGAGATGACGGATTAGATAATGAAATTATTACAGTAGATTTATCTAAAATAAATTCAAATGTTTCACAAATTTTCTTTTTCTTGAACAACGCAGGAAATGAAGATTTTGCTCAAATTCCTTATGCAAAAATTAGAATGTATGAAGGAACATCAACAAGAGTACAGTCTGTTTTTGCAGATTATAATGTTTCTGCTGAAGCTCAGTATGCTGGAAAAAAATCTATAATAATGGGTAAATTGTATAAGAGAAATGGTGAGTGGAAATTTAGCGCAATTGGAGATCCTACAGAAGATGTATTTTTAGGACAGACTATTCATAGAATTATTAAATCTTACCTATAATAGATGCAAATTAAAAATATAGAAGGCTTAAAGGTTTCTCAAATAAAACAATTAGTTGGTCAAGGGGGTAGGTTTGTTATTTTTCCTTATACAATTTCAATACTAGTAATGACTTTTCAAAGAAATTCTAGTATTTATTTTATTTTACCTGGAGAAAATTCAATCAAATATTCCTACGGGCATGTAGGGCTAAATCTTTTAATGGGATGGTGGGGAATTCCATGGGGACCTATTTATACACTTGGAGCACTGTTCAAACATATTGGAGGAGGAAAAGATGTTACACAATTAGTTTTGAGTAATTTAATTCAAAATGATCCAGAAGCAGATACAACCACTTATGGTATAAATAATATGAATACTCAAAACAACTCAGATAATCAAACCTATAATATCCCAAGATAAAATTATGAGAAGACTTCCAGTATATTTACTTTTAGATACATCTGGCTCAATGAGTGGAGAACCTATTGAGGCTGTAAAAAATGGTGTTCAAGTAATGATTAGCTCGTTAAGACAAAATCCTCAAGCTATAGAAACTGCATTTCTGAGTGTAATAACGTTCGATACAACCGCTCAGCAAATAATACCATTAACAGATTTGGCTTCTTTTCAGATGGTAGATATTAAAGCAACAGGTGTTACAGCTTTAGGAGATGCTTTAAAACTAGTTTCAAATAGAATTGACAACGAAGTAGCAAAAACTACAACAGAGCAAAAAGGCGATTGGAAGCCGTTAGTTTTTATAATGACAGACGGAATCCCTACAGATAATTGGCAAGCTGGACTTAATGAGTTTAAACAAAGAAAAACAGCTTTTACAGTTGCTTGTGCAGCAGGAAGTGGAGCTGATACTAATATATTAAAACAAATTACAGAAAATGTAGTGAGTCTTGATACAGCAGATAGTGCTAGTATTAGTAAGTTTTTCTTATGGGTAACTGCTTCTATTGGAGTTTCTTCTACAAGGGTGGAAGATAGTGGTAAAGAAGTAACAGGCTTAAACGAATTACCTCCACCTCCAGATGAATTAAATATAGTAGTTTAATTAATGATTTTTCTCTTCATTTTAATATTTCATAGATTAAATGAAGAGAAATTTAATCTTTATTTTTTAATAAAAACGCATTAAAATTAATGTTTTAATATAGTTTTAGTAATTAAATAGTTATGAGAAGATTACCCGTTTATTTTTTATTAGACACATCAGGATCAATGTATGGAGAACCTATTCAAGCCTTAAATAATGCCCTAAGTGGTATGATTAATACGCTTCGTCAAGATGCTCAAGCACTGGATTCTTTATGGATAAGTATAATAACTTTTGATAGAGAAGTTAGAGAAATTTGTCCGTTAACAGAACTAGCAATGTTTCAATTGCCCGAAATTACTTGTCCTCAAAGTGGTCCAACACATACAGGTAAGGCATTAGAAATGTTATATCATAAAGTACAATCAGATATTATTAAAAGTACTGAAACACAAAAAGGTGATTGGAAACCGTTATTGTTTTTATTTACGGATGGTAAACCATCAGATATTCAATTATATAATGAGATAGCACCAAAAGTTAAAACTTTAAACTTTGGGACTATTGTAGCGTGTGCAGCAGGAAATTTAGCAGATGACTCTAAATTAAAAATATTAACTGACGATGTTGTTCATTTAGATAATGCAGACAGTGCTACATTAAAGCAGTTCTTTAAATGGGTTTCTGAAACTATCGAACAAGGAAATAAAAGCCAAGGAACAGGTGAGAACATTGCATTGCCACCACCACCAAGCGAAATAACATTAGTAATCTAATTTTTGAATATGTTTCATCTTATAAAAATTTTTATATACATTTTAATTGTTGGCTTATTTTTATACTCAAAATTATTACCGTATAAAGACAAATTAGATTCGCGTTACAGTAGGGTTTTTAATTTTTTTAATTCAATTTTCACACCAATTCTTGACTTTTTTAAGACATTTATGCAACCTTTTAGAGTTGGACAAGGATTATCGGTAGATATGACACAAATACTCTTATTGCTACTATTACTATTAATTTCAAATTCATTATAAAACTATGCGAAGGCTTCCTATATATTTTTTAATAGATGTTTCAGAATCAATGGTTGGAGATCAAATTCAACTAGTTGAAGAGGGAATGGCAACAATAATAAAAGCAATTAAGCAAGATCCCTATGCAATTGAAACAGTTTGGGTGTCAATTATAGTCTTTGCGGGTCAAGCAAAAACGTTAGTGCCTCTTCAAGAAATTGTTAGTTTTTATCCTCCAAAATTTCCAATAGGAGGAGGAACTTCATTAAGCAATGGTTTAGGTCACTTAATGCATGAGTTAAGAAAAAATATAGTAAAAACTACTTATGAACAAAAAGGAGATTGGAAACCTATAGTTTTTTTATTTACAGACGGTGTTCCAACAGATGATACAAGCAGTGCCATTACAGAATGGAAACAAAATTGGTCTAGAACAGCAAATATGGTGGCTATTTCTTTTGGTGATGAAACCGATACTTCTATTTTGACTAATTTAACCGATAATGTACTTCATTTTAAAAATTCAACAGAGGAAGATTATAAAAAATTCTTTAAATGGATTACAGATTCTATAAAAACAAGTAGTATTAGTGTCGAGAATAATTCATCTGGCATTGAATTGGCTTCAATAGATGGTGAAACAATTACAAAAATTGATAATACCAAAATACCACCTCCAAATTTATACGTCGATCCAAATTATGTGGTTTTGGCAGCCAAATGTCAAAATACAAAACGACCATATTTAATGAAATATCGTAAGTTTATTCAACCCTCTGGATTTGCTGGTTTGCAAACAAAAGCTTATCGCTTGATTGGAGGTTTTCAAGTAGATAACACTTATTATGAACTATCCGATGAAAAACAACTAAACAATAAGATTAATAGCGACGAATTAATTGGAGCACCAGCTTGCCCATCTTGTGGAAATCAATTTGGTTTAGCAATGTGTATGTGTGGTAAAATTCATTGTATTGGTGAAGAGGAAATTAGTACTTGTCCACATTGTGGTAATCAAGGTCGTTACGGTTCTGGTGATGGTGGTTTTGATATAAATAGAACATTAGGATAATATGCCAAATGTAAAAACTTATTTTGAAAAATTATTTTCAGCACATGGAATAGAAATTCCTTCTAAAAGGGAAGAAATGTTCAGAAATTTCATTGAAAATAGTGAGAACAGAAAAAAAATAGAAACCATACTTGCATATCAAAATAGTATTATGAAGAACTGGAAATTGGATACAAGAATAAGAGATATTATTGAACAACAGATACAAATTCCTAATGGTACAGTTGGAAAAAAATATGAAGCAAAATTAGACTTTATAAAACTTGGGTTAGACGATATTGTTTTTTCTGATTTTGTGGGATTAGAAGAGTATGGGTTAAAATATGATAACGAAAGTGAAGTGATTACAGGTACTCCTATAAAAAATGGAGATTTTAAAGTAACATTAAATTTTAGAATTAGAGAAGAAGAAAAAGATTCCGTTTTAAATGAGAAAACATTTAATTTGATAATTAATGCTGACCCAAAATCATTATGGAAAGATATAGAAAGTAATAGAGAAGATCTTTTTTGGAAAAAGGATAATGTAGCAGAGTTTCAATCAATAGGAGATAAAAATATAGTTGTTGCTTCAAGAAGAGGGCGTTCACATGCTAATGTTGGTTCTTTTCGAGATGATGATTATGCTTTTAAACATTTTGAGGAAACAGGTTGGAGTGTTGTGAGCGTTTCAGATGGAGCAGGAAGTGCGAAATTATCTAGAAAAGGTTCTGAAATTGCTTGTAGAGAAGTAATTCATTATTTTGAAACTAAATTAACAAAAGAACTTTCATTACAATTTGATGCTCTAGTTACAGATTTAAATCTTGAAAAAAGTGGTTTTGTGGAAGAAAATGAAGTTACAGACAATAAAAAAGATTCGAATGAAGCTTCAACCGAAATTAAATCAGAAACAACAAAAAGTAAAATAGGCAAATTTATCTATAACAATCTTGGAGGTTGTGCTAAATGGGTACATAATAAGTTGGAAGAATTTGCTAATTTAAATGAAACCTATATAAAAGATTTTCATAGTACTTTGATTTTTACACTGTTTAAAAAGTATGATTTTGGTTATGTAATATTAACTTTTGGAGTTGGAGATTGTCCAATTGGTGTTTTAAATGAAGATCTTACAGATTTTAAACTAATGAATTGGCTAGATGTTGGAGAATTTGGAGGAGGAACACGATTCATTACAATGCCTGAAATTTTTACTAGCGATAAATTTGCAACCCGTTTTGGGTTTAAAATTATTGAAGATTTTTCATATTTGATATTAATGACAGATGGTATATATGATGCTAAGTTTGTTGTTGAAGCCAATTTAGAAAAATTAGAAAAATGGAAAGACTTTATAGCCGATTTGAAAGGAGATAATGAAGATAATATAGCTGTAGAATTTGATGCTAAAAATGAAAATATTGCAAATCAATTGGCTACATGGATGGATTTCTGGAGTCCAGGAAATCATGATGACAGAACTTTAGCAATTGTATTTTAATAAAAGCCAACTATGCCAATAATAACAGTAAAATCAATCATTAGTGGAGCTACCTATCAATATATTGATGATGGCGAACCAAAAAGCGGTACAGCTAAAAATGTTTATTTTAGTCCAGATAAAAAATATGTAGTCGCAATTTTTAAAGAAAAACAAGATTTTAATCAAAAAGAGCGTTTAAAGAAAATAACATCCGATTATTTACAGCGAATAAAAAATAATGAAGGTGGAGATTATTATCTAGATGAAATTTATAGATGGCCAACAGATATTATAGAGTTGAATGGAAAAACAGGTATAATTATTCCAATATATAATTCTAAATTCTTCTTTTCTAAAGGATATGCAACTCAAGATTTAATAAAAGGAGAGGAGAAAAATGGGAAATGGTTTGCTGGAGCAAAATTTAGAAATAAACAATTTCCATTGAGTTTAGATCCATCAGAATTAGGAAAATGGCTAAACTATTTTCAAATTGGCGTCAATCTTTCAAGAGGTGTAAAAAAGATGCATCAAATGGGGCTGTCTCATTCTGATTTGTCCTATAATAATGTATTGGTTGATCCACAAACTGGTTCGGCTTGTATGATTGATCTAGACGGCTTAGTAGTTCCTGGACTATATCCTGCAGAAGTAATTGGTACTGCCGATTTTATCGCTCCAGAAGTTTTAGCAACCAAACATTTAAGTAAAACAGATCCAAATAGGAAGTTTCCAAATAGATTAACAGATTTACACGCTTTAGCATGTCTAATTTATATGTATTTATTGCATAGACATCCTTTAAAAGGTGGAAAAGTACACGATTTAGACACTGAAAAAGATGATTTATTGTCTATGGGGGAAAAAGCACTTTTTATTGAACATCCAATAGACAAAACCAATAGACCCAAATTGAATCAGGTATCTAAATGGGATCAATATTGGTCAAATATTGATACACTGCCTTATACAATAACAGGTCCATACTTAAAGCCTTTGTTCGATAGAGCTTTTATTGATGGTTTGCATAACCCAATGCAAAGACCTACAGCGGAAGAGTGGGAAATAGCATTGTTAAAAACAACAGATTTAATTCAAACCTGTTCTAACATAAATTGTGATCAAAAGTGGTATGTTTTCGATAATACAAATACACCAAAATGTCCTTTTTGCGGTACTTCACATAAAGGAACATTACCTGTTTTAGATTTATATTATCAATTTAAAGAATCTGTTTGGAAACCTGAAAATCATAGGTTAATGGTCTATAATAATCAATACCTCTTTCAATGGCATGTGAATAGAAACGTCGTTAGAAATGAACGACTAACAGCAGAACAAAAAGTTCCAGTTGGTTATTTTACATTTCATAATGATAAATGGGTATTTGTAAATCAAAAACTAACTTCTTTAGTAGATAAAACAGAAGAAAAAGATATACCAATTGGCCAAATGGTAGAATTAACAGATGGAAAAAAACTATTACTATCTAAAGAAGAAGGTGGTAGAGTAGTAGTTATAACCATGGCAAACAAATAATAAAAAAATAATTTAATAATTAATTAATGAACAATCACCCTATTTTTTCTGAACACCCTTGGCTAATTTTTACATTTGCTATAGCCATTATTATTATGTTGATGCTAGATCTTGGTATCTTTAATAAAAAAAGTCACGAAGTTTCTAATAAAGAAGCTATAACGTGGTCATTAGTCTGGATTTCTCTTTCTATGGTTTTTAGTGGATTAGTCTATTATTATGCTGGAGCAACAAAATTCTATGAATTTCAATCTGCATATTGGATTGAAAAAGCTTTATCTGTAGATAACTTATTTGTTTTCATATTAGTCTTTAAATTTTTCGATGTTGCCAATCAAAACAAGCATAAAGTATTATTTTGGGGAATCATAGGAGCATTAGTGCTTCGAGCAATTTTTATATTTTCTGGTGCGTTCCTAATAGAATTGACCTATCTAAATAAAATTTTAAGTTATTTTGGTGTTGAAGGATTAAAATATGATATCAACATAATAATGACGCTTTTTGGTTTATTCCTTGTTTATGCAGGTATAAAATCTTGGTCTGCAGGTGATGAAGATGAAGACGAAGATTATAACGATACAAGAGGAGCTAAATTAATTAGAAAATTCTTTAATGTGAGTGATAAATATGACGGAGATAAATTCTTTACATTCGAGAACGGGAAAAAATTAGCAACACCTTTATTGGTAGTCGTGGCTGTAATAGAATTTACAGATTTACTATTTGCTGTAGATTCAATACCTGCAATTTTTGCAATTTCAAATGATCCATTTATTTTATATACTTCAAATATTTTCGCCATCTTAGGTTTGAGAGCTTTGTTCTTTTTGTTAGATAATTTTATACACTTATTTAATAAATTACCATATGGTCTAGCGGTTATTTTATCATTTATAGGTGTAAAGATGATTATTGCTCCTTTTTACCATATAGAGTCTGTAATTTCTCTAATTATTATTGGTGGAGTTTTATTAATTTCAGTAATCTTATCGATCATTTTTCCTGCAAAAGAGGAAGAAAATAGTTAACTTCAGAATAAAACTTTTATAATTATATATACAAAAAGAGGCTGTCCAAAAAGTAAGGACAGCCTTTTTTTGTTGTATTTTTCTCTAAAATTAGTATCTTAGAATTGAGACAAAAATACACAATGGCTAAGATAGTTTTTAAAAATCAAACAGGCAATTCTCCAGAGTTATTTCCTATCAATATTTTCGATAGAATACCGCAAAACCATCCAGTTCGCTTAGTGGAACAAGTTGTTAATCAGTTAGATATAAGTGAAATATTGAAAAAATATAAAGGAGGTGGTACTTCAGCTTACCATCCAAGAATGATGATTAAGGTTTTGTTTTACAGTTATTTATCTAATGTATATTCTTGCAGAAAAATTGCAAAAGCACTTCAGGAGAACATTCATTTTATGTATATTTCGGGCAACTCGACTCCTGATTTTAGAACGATAAACGATTTTAGGGGTAAAGTTCTAAAAAATCACATTCAAACTCTTTTTGCAGAAGTGGTAAAAATGTTGGTTGAAATGAAATATGTAAGCCTAGATGTTCAGTATATTGATGGTACAAAGATAGAATCTAAAGCTAATAAATATACTTTTGTATGGAGAGGCTCCATTGAGAAATATAAAGAAAAACTAGAAATTAAAATTAGTCATATTTTATCGACTATTGAAAACAGTATTCAATCTGATAATCAAGAACTAAATATAGAAGAATTACCAAAATCAATAGATTCGGAAAGATTAAAAGAAAAGCTTTCGATTCTTAATAAAAAGCTCAAAATGCCTACCAAAAAGCAGGAAAAAGAGTTACAAAAACTTCAAGAGGAGCATCTTCCAAAGCTTGAAAAATATGAAAAAGACTTAGCTACAATGGAAAATAGGAACTCTTATAGTAAAACGGATCCCGAAGCTACCTTTATGAGAATGAAAGAAGATCATATGAAAAACGGTCAATTAAAACCCGCTTACAATCCGCAAATATCTACAGAAAATCAATTCATTACACATGTATCTGTTCATCAAACAACAAATGACACTACAACCTTAAGTTCTCATCTTGAAGGTTTTGAAAAAGCTTATCAAAAACAGAGCAAGGAAATCGTTGCAGATGCAGGTTATGGCAGTGAAGAAAATTATCAAATGCTTGAAGAAAAAAAGGCTGATGCTTATGTTAAATACAACTATTTTCATCAAGAACAAAAAAGAAAGATAAAAAACAATCCTTTTCTTGTTCAAAACTTATTCTACAACGAAGAACACGATTTTTATGTTTGTCCAATGGGGCAAATTATGCAAAAAACAGGAGTAGGAAAACGTGAAACCAGTACTGGATATGAATCACAAATTACATATTATCAAGCCAAAAGATGCCAAGGATGTCCTTTACGAAGTCAATGTCATCAAGCAAAAGGTAATAGAATTTTATCAGTCAATCATCGATTAAATGAATTAAAAGAAAAAGCAAGAAAGCTACTAATGAGTGAAAAAGGACTAAAACATCGAAGTAAACGTCCAATAGAGGTAGAAGCAGTTTTTGGTCAACTTAAAAGCAATAATAAATTCAATCGATTCACAATGAAGGGATTAGAAAAAGTAACATTAGAGTTTTTACTAATGGCCCTTGGACACAACTTTAGAAAAATGAATGCATTCAAGACAGACTTGCCAAAATTTGTTTTCAAAACCAAAATTCACACTTATCTAGCCTATTTTAAAACTAAAATTTGCCTTGTTAAAGTAACTCAAAGTTATTTTGCTATTATTTTTTCTTCAAAACAAAATAGCTTAAAAATAGCTACATAAAAAAAGCTGTCCTTTTCGGACAGCCCCTTTTTGTAATCATATCAATCATTTTTAGAAAGCATTTACTATGGCTAAGAAATCATCTGCCTGTAATGAAGCACCACCAATTAAGCCTCCGTCAACGTCTGGTTTAGAGAAAATTTCTTGTGCGTTATCGGGTTTAACACTTCCACCATATAAAATACTTACACTTTCTGCAATTTCAGAACCATATACTTTAGCAATTAGGGTTCTAATAAAAAGATGCATTTCTTGCGCTTGTTCTGGTGTAGCGGTTTCTCCAGTACCAATTGCCCATACAGGCTCATAAGCTAAGACAATATTTGCCCAATCTTTTTTCTCTAAATGAAACAAAGCATCTCTCAGTTGGTATTCAACAATATTAAAATGATTATTTTTCTGACGGTCTTTTAATTCTTCACCAAAGCAAAAAATAATTCTCATTTCGTGTTTTAAAGCTGTGTTCACCTTGTCGGCTAATTGCCCATCTGTTTCATGAAAATAGGCTCTTCTTTCACTATGACCTAGAATTACTGTTTTTATTGCAATGTCTGTCAACATATTGGCTGCAATTTCACCTGTAAAAGCTCCACCTTCGGCTTGGTGCATGTTTTGAGCAGCAACAGTAATTCCTTTTCCATTTACTGCATCGTTTGCCGCTTTTAAATTTACAAAAGTGGGTGCAACAATTATTTCGGTGTTAGACTCTTTTTTCTTTGCTACAATTTCATCAAGTAAAATTAATGTTTCACGATGTGTTTTATGCATTTTCCAGTTTCCTGCAACAATATGTTTTCTCATTATTTTAAAGATTTTAATGTTTCAATTAGTTTGTTATCATCGGCTTCAATGACTTTAAATAAAGCAATTTTCCCTGTTTTATCTACCACCATATATCTTGGAATCCAATCCAAGTCAATCGAATTTCCGAAAACTCCTTTCATTCCATCCAATGTTAGATAATGTTCTCCTTCAACATTATATTTTGCAATTCCTTTTGTCCAAGCGTCATAGTTTTTGTCCATAGAGATAAATAAATAGGTAGCATCTGGAAATTGCTTTTGTAAATTTTTTACTTTCGGCATACCTTTAATGCAATCAGAACACCAAGAAGCCCAAACATCTATAACAATATTTTGTCCTTCATATTTTTTTAGAATCTCTTGAAATGTGATTGACTCATTTTCTGTGGTTTTCATCACATTATTTAGTGCTTCTTGCTTGAATGCAGTTTGTTGGGCATTCGTGCAAGAAATCATTACTATAAAAATACTTAATAAACTTATTATTTTTTTCATTTTAGTTGTTTTATACAAACAAAGTTACACCTTCTAATTTTTAAAAATCTTAATTAAATGTAAAAATGAGACTTATGTTGTTTATCTAATTGTGTTCTAATATATCTTTATTGTGTAGGATCCATTAACAGTACTTCCACATAAATGGTCATCATTTTCATTGTCAGAATCTCCAATATATTCTACTATTACTTTAACATTGAAATTATAAGTCCCAATTGTTGTTGGAACACCACTAAAATAAACTCTCATACCATTATAATAGGCATCAACCCCGATAGGGAGATCACCAGTAACTTCTAAAGTATTTATGCTGTACTCACTGTTTGGGGCATTTAGCATGTTAACATCAATAAATTCCTCATAGTTTTGCGATACAATGCCATCATTGAAACCATCTTCTTCTAAAGTGGGTTCAATTTTAATTAAACAATTTACAACATCGTTACAACCTAGAGTTATAAAAAATAGCGCAAATAGCGAACATTTTATCCAATTCATTATTTTAAGTTAATTTTATCTATATCGTTAAAGTGTACTTTTTGAGTAATTATTCCTTTTTCTAGAACAACAATACTTGGATTAGCTCTTTCAATAGTTTTCAAAGTTGTTGGGTCACAAAAATAATAATCGAACGTGAGACCATATTCTTTTTTGAATTTTTCTATTGTTTCTGTATCCGAACCTGTCATTCCAATAACTAAATAGCCTTTTTCAAGCGCTTTTTTATGAAGATACTCTAATTTTTTCATCCCTTTCTCTTTAGATTTATTCAAATCATAGGTAGTGAAAATAATAACTTTAGCTTCGTCTAAAACAGAGTCGGTATAATCATTTCCGTCTTTTTCGATTGCAAAATCATGAATTGGAGGTACATATCCTTGTGTGATTAATTTGTCTTTTCTGTCTACAAATTCTGCACCCTCTGGAACCTTATTTGCCATTACATCATCATAAGGAATTTCGGTATCCACACCATTAACCTTGTAAATAAATACCATTTCATAGACACTTTTCTGCGCTCCTTCAGGTATTTCCATACCTTTTCTAATATCAGTTCCTACTTTATAGGCTCTAAAATCTATTAAAGGTAAATGTTGTAACACATAATAAGCCATAAACAAACAAAGTGAATATACTGCGAAAACAGTAAAATTCATTGGTGTTTTTCCAAATAAAGGATTAATTAGTTTTTGGTTGAAGAAAAGAACTATTATAAAAAATAATAAAACAATATCTTTAGTGAAAGACTCCCAAGGAGTTAGTTTTAAGGCATCACCAAAACACCCACAATCAGTTACTTTATTAAAATAGGCAGAATAGAAAGTTAAAAAAGTAAAGAAAACAATCATAGCTAATAAACTCCAAACAGTAAACTTAGGTTTGAAACCAATAAGTAACATTACGCCTAATACTACTTCAAAAATGACTACAAAACAGGCAATAATTAGCGCATATGGAATTAAAAATTCTAAATTTAAAACATTGGCATTGAAGTACTCTTCTAATTTGTAAGAAAATCCCATAGGATCATTCAGTTTAATTAATCCTGAAATGATAAATAATAGACCAACGAAACCACGTGAAAATTGTGTAATTATATTTTTCATAAATTTTATTCTAATTCCTCAAAAATACTTTTTTATAAAGTTTGCATTTGTAAATGATTTGTTAAGCTCTTGTTAAAGCTTATTTATTCCGATTTTCCCAGATGGATTAATGCAAAAATGGAATAGTTTATCATGTCTTGATAATTAGCATCTATTCCTTCAGAAACTAATGTTTTACCTTTGTTATCTTCAATTTGTTTAACTCGTAATAACTTTTGTAATATTAAATCGGTTAAACTGCTCACTCTCATGTCTCTCCATGCTTCACCATAATCATGGTTTTTGTCTTCCATTAACTTTTTAGTTAATTGAACTTTTTCATCATATAATTTTACGGCTTCATCAAAATTTAAATCAGGTTGTGTTGCAATTCCTTTATCAATTTGAATCAGTGCCATAATGCAGTAATTAATGATGCCAATAAATTCAGAAGATTCATCTTCGTCAATTTTTCGAATTTCATTTTCTTGTAAACTACGAATGCGTTGCGCTTTAATAAATACCTGATCGGTTAAAGAAGGCAAACGTAAAATTCTCCATGCTGTGCCATAATCATTTGTTTTTTTGGTAAACAAATCGCGACAAATTTTTATTATCGAATCGTATTGTTGTGACGTATTATTCATTATTTAGGTATCTTTGTAGTAAATTTTTTCAAAAATAAAGAATATAGTATAAAGTTTAAAGTATTGGCGATAAAGATTTGCATAAATGAGCGAAATAGTGTCATTATACTATATTATATAATTAAAAAAGAACTTGGAAATGGTACTAAACTGTAAAGGTAATTTAATTGATTTGACAACTCCTAAAGTAATGGGAATTTTAAATTGTACACCTAATTCCTTTTATGATGGTGGAAAATTCAGCAACGATAAGGAAATGCTTAATCAAGTTGAGAAAATGCTTTTAGAAGGGGCAACTTTTATAGATATTGGTGCTTATTCTTCTAAACCAGGTGCTGAATTTGTTTCTGAAGAAGAAGAACTCTCACGTTTGTTGCCTGTTTTAGAATTAATTTTAAAGCAATTTCCAGATATTTATCTGTCTATAGATACTTTTCGTAGTGCAGTTGCTAGAAAAGCAGTGGAGAATGGTGCAGCATTAATTAATGATATTTCAGCAGGATTATTAGATGATAAAATGATTGAAACTGTTGCTCAACTGCAAGTACCCTATATTATGATGCACATGAAAGGAACTCCCCAAACGATGCAATCCTTAGCTAATTATGAAGATATTGTTAAAGAAATGGTGTTTTACTTTTCAGAGAGAATAAGCCTAGCAAGAAGTTTTGGATTAAATGATATTATTATTGATCCAGGATTTGGATTTGCAAAGACTTTGGAACAAAATTATGAAGTAATGCGAAAATTGGATTATTTTTCTATTTTAGAGTTACCTCTTTTAGTAGGCATTTCAAGAAAATCGATGATATATAAACTATTTGAAAGTTCTCCTAGTGATGCCTTGAATGGAACTTCAATATTGAATACAGTTGCATTGCAAAGAGGCGCTTCGATTTTGAGAGTTCATGATGTTAAAGAAGCTATAGAATGCGTGAAAATAAATCAAAAACTTAATGCTATTAACTAAGATATTTTGCTTAAATTTAAGTAAGATTGTACCTAACCAATATTTACTATGAAAAAACTATTACTATTATTTTGTATTGTTCTTTTTGCTTCATGCAAGAAAGAAGATGTGTTGTTGCCACAGTCAAATGCTTCTGTAACAACAGAACTAACAGACCATTCTGCGATTTATATGTTCTTTAAAGAGGAAAACAAGGATACAATTGTAGATATAAATACAAAAAACTCAATAAGCACAACAAATTGGGTTTTTAATATTGATAAAAGACTGCCTCTTCGTTTAATTATTCCAGAAATTAAACAACTACAGGCAAAGAAAAAACAAGCTGCACACTCAAAAGAAGGGGCTATTAATGTGTATTCTTATGCGGATAGTATTAAGAAAAATTTAGCTTTTTTACCCTTTACAGACGTGCAATATAAATATGATAATCAATTTTCAAAATTCTTTATTAAAGAACATTCAGATTTGTATGGAACTTATAATAACTTGACGATCAATTTTAACAAAAACAATGCTATTACCGTTGATGGTAATGATGTTTCAAGAGATGAATTAGTAGATTTTATTAAAGATTTTGCTGATTTTATGAGTGATGGGAAAATAACCATTATTCATTTAAATTTTGATAAACGTTTAAGTTATGGTGAATATATACAAGACAAAATTTTAGCATGGCAACTAACATCAGATCTTATTCAACTGTCTTCTTATGAATTTATTTATGATACGGAAAGAATACCAGATTGTAATTGTAAATTATAGATATAACAAAAAAGCTTGATTCAAACGAATCAAGCTTTTTTATTTTAAATAGATTTTAGGCCTGTCTAATAACTATTTTTGAAAAAGTTTAGTAATTTGATCTAAAGTAAAAGATTTAGAAACACCTGTTATTTCGTTTGTTTTGTTTTTACACATGAACTGAACGTAAACACGGTCTAAATTTTTAGAAAAATGTAACCATACAAATTCATTAGGTAATTCTAATTTAATGTCTTGTAATGGTTGAGATAAGAAACCTTCAAATATAATATCATATAAGTTGTTGAAATCATTATTCAAATCTTTGAAACTAAATGAACGCGTAGTTATTTCTTCCTCTTTTTCAATGTTTTTATAAGTAAAAGTATATTTGTCGCCTTCATGTTGAACAAACATATCGTTTTGATTTATTGCACCTAATCTAACAATTGGTGTAGTTTCGATCACTTTTATTTGTGAAAAAGATACGCATGAAGCGAACAATGATAATACGAAGATAAATTTTTTCATAAAATTTTAAATTTAGTAAGTAGTTTTAGAGTGTTAATTTTTGTTAAAAATATACCAAAAAAAATGAATAACAAAAAAAAAGTCAATTTAATCAATATTTATTTGTTTTTTATTGATGGTGATAAGGTTCATTTCTTAATATAGTGAAGCCTCTATAGATTTGTTCAATAATGAATAAACGTACCATTTGGTGAGAAAAAGTCATTTCTGAAAGTGAAACTTTACCAACAGATTGTTTGTAAACAGTCTCACTAAATCCGTAAGGACCTCCAATTACAAAAACTAGAGTTTTAATACCAGCATTCATTTTTTTTTGCAAAAAATCTGAAAAAGCAATGCTATTAAACGTTTTTCCGTTTTCATCTAATAGAATTAAATGATCGTTTGAAGTTATTTTAGATAAAATTAATTCACCTTCTTTTTCTTTTTGCTGTGTTTCACTCAAATTTTTTACGTTTTTTACATCTGGAATAATTTCCATTTCGAACTTAACGTAAAAGTTCAAGCGCTTTGTGTATTCATCAATTAGTAATTGTAGGTTCTTATTATCTGTTTTACCTATAGTTAATAATTTAATATTCATCTTTGGTATATCAATCAAGTATCGATTGCAAAAATAGTTTTTTGATTTAATAATTACAGCAAAAAAAATAACAACTTTAAAATAAAATTTAAAGTTGTTATTCAAAAAATCGGCTAAGATGTTATTCCTTATTGTTGTTTGCTAATGTGATATTTTTTTTATTTTTTAATACAGTGGTGTCAGTTTGCGAGAGTAATGTACTATCTATAATTGGGTTTGTACATTCTGGGAATAAATTTCCTAATTGGTCAATTATAGGAATAGCGTGAATGAAATTTTTGGTTTCAGTTTTTGTACAATCCAAATACTCAGCGGTAACAGTTGCTCTAACAATTCTATTGTTGGAAGTTGCAGTAACTTTTATAGATTTGTCTAAAACAGATGCATAATCATCATAGGTTCCATCTTGTTTAAATATTGTCCAAGTATAATTTGTCCCTGCAGGATAGTTACTCTCAATAGTTAGTAATACAGTATCTTCATTTTCAGCATTGGCAACATCTTTATATTGTTCTGAAACAGAAAAAGCATAGTCACAAGACTCATTAGAGTAAATCACATTGCCAGTAAAACTTTGTTTGTGATATCCATCTTCATCAATATAGCTCAAGTCTAATTGAAATTGTCCGACAGAAATGGCTTCAATCTCAATGGTTTTTCCCATATCGGAACCATTAATTTTAATCGAAGCTATAGCGTTAGAAGCATTTGAAACTTCTTCATTAATATCCCAATCATAACAATTTCCACATTGCGCATTTGCACTAGCGGTATATATTGCTTTTTGACCTAAGGAGAGATTAAAATAACCAGTAATAGTTCCAGAATTTTTTTGCGAATATCCCATAATAGAACTCGCTATTATTAGGATTGTAGGTAATAATTTTTTCATTTTAGTTGGTTTTTTTGCTCCATTTGGGGTCTTGAGCGTTAAAACGACCTTAAAAAAAGATACTAATTTTCATCTTGAAATCTTTTAAAATTTATAATAGTGTTAAATTACAAAATTTTTGTAATATATGGGCTATTATTGTTGATTCTTTTTGGTTAATGTTAATTATATTGTAAATTTAACTATTTAATTGTTAAATAGATAGTGATTTTATTGCCTTTTTTGTTAAACTTTTGCGCGGAAAATATATAAATATTGAAATCGTATTCGCTTGTAGTTTTATATCTTTGTTTTCTAGAGTTTTTATATGAAAAAAATATATTTAGATAATGCAGCAACTACACCATTAAGAGAAGAAGTTGTTACCGAAATGACTACTATTTTGAGAGATAATTATGGAAACCCATCATCTTCTCATAGTTTTGGTAGAAGTGCAAAAACCGTTTTAGAATCGGCTAGAAAAAATATTGCAAAACAAGTTAATGCTTTTGCTTCCGAAATAATCTTCACATCAAGTGCTACCGAAGCTACCAATTGGGTTTTGAGAAGTGCTGTTAAAGATTTAGGTATAAAAAGAATAATTACATCAAAAATTGAACATCATGCCACTTTGCATACAGTAATGGTTCTTGAAAGAGAATATAATATCAGTGTTGATTATATTTCAATCCTCTCCGATGGTACTCTTGATATTCAGAAATTAGAACAATTATTAGAACAAGATATGCCAACCCTCGTTTCTTTAATGCATGTTAATAATGAAACAGGTGAAATTTTAGATATAAATAGGGTAGTGAGGCTTTGTAAAGAAAAAAATGCACTCATTCATTGCGATATGGTGCAGTCAACGGGGAAAATGATTTTCGATTTGCAAGAATTGAAGGTTGATTTCATGGTAGCAAGTGCACATAAATTTCATGGACCAAAAGGAGTGGGATTTGTTTTTATTAGAAAAAATACAATTTTGCAACCCATTATTCATGGAGGAGAGCAAGAAAAAGGTTTTAGAGCTGGAACAGAGGCTGTGCATCAAATTGTAGGAATGGCTAAAGCATTAGAACTTTCTTATCTGCATTTGGAGGAAGAAGAAAAGTATATTAGAGATTTAAAAGAATATTGTATTTCACAATTAAAAATGGTTTTTCCAGAAGTGAAAATAATAGGAAATACAACGCTCTATAATATTATGAATGTTATTTTGCCTATGGAAAGTAGCAAAATTGGAATGCTATTGTTTTCTTTAGATATTAAAGGAATTGCAGTTTCTAGAGGAAGTGCTTGCCAAAGTGGAAGTAGTAAACCTTCACATGTTTTAGGTGAGTTTTTAACGGTTGAAGACCAACAGAAGCCAAACGTTAGAATTTCGTTTAGTCATTTTAATACCAAAGAAGATATTGATGGTTTGGTTCAAGCTTTGAAAGAACTGTAAAAAAATAACCACATAGTAATTTGAACGTTTACTATGTGGCTATGTATTTAATTTCGTCTGTAATAGGTAACTAAAGACGCTTTTTCGATAGTATTTTGCCATAAATAAAAACCAACTATTGCAGGATTAGTGTTCGCATCCAGTGGTAGTTTATCTGTTTTTAGGGCATAAATAGTAATTATATATTGGTGAATTCCATGACCTTTTGGTGGACAAGGACCTCCAAAACCTTTCATTCCATAGTCGGTTATACTTTGAATGGCTTCCTTTGGCATTAAGCTTAAACTTGTATTTCCAGCATTTGTCACCAACTCATTAATATGACTTGGAATATTAAAGACAACCCAATGCCAAAACCCGCTTCCTGTTGGAGCATCAGGATCATACATAGTAATAGCAAAACTTTTAGTGTCTTTTGGAGCATTAGCCCAACTTAATTGAGGTGATGCATTTTCTCCTTCACATCCAAAACCGTTAAACTCTTGTTTTTTTGTGGATTGACCCCCTAAATCAGTACTTTTAAGAGTAAATGTTTGACTGTAAAAAGTTTGAAAACTTAGGAGTAATACTGTTGCTAAAAAAAGATTTTTTTTCATATACTTTCATTTTTAAATTCATTACAAATTTATAATTTATGCTATAGATTTGATGTTGAATAAAGTTCAGAAAGTGTTGCTAAAAGTTCAATTTATTGGATTTTATATTTCTTTGGAGTAATGCCAAATTTCTTCTTGAAAGATTGTGTGAAACTCGATAAACTTTTGAACCCATATTCAAAATATATTTCGCTTGGGTTTTTGTTTTCAAACTTAAGCGAATAGGCAGATTTTTCAAGTTTCTGTTCTTGAATCCATTTATTTGGCGTGGTGTTATAGGTTTTAAAGAAATTCCTTTTGAAAGTAGAAAGACTCATATTGCACAGAAAGGCAAATTCTTCCAGTTTTAATTCGGAAAAGAGATTATTCTCTATGATATTTTTAAACTGATTATTCTTTTGAATAGTAAATAATTGTGATAGCTTTAGTTTTTTGTTATTTAACAAGTAGAGAAGTAGTTCTTCTGTTTTAAAGTTAATAATTTCGTTAGAAGCGTCTTTTCTTGAAATAATTTCTTGAAAAGACTCAAGATAATAATTTATAAAATCATCAAACGGTAAGGTAATAAAGGCGTTGTCATATTTGTATTCTTTAGAAAAAAAAGAATTTGACTGATGTTTTGAAATAAAACTTTCTAAAAAAGAATTGCTAATGAAAATTAGAAAACTACTGTATTTTTCATTGGTTGAGCAACGTTCTGTCATTAAACAGTTACCAGATTTTGCTAAAATATAGTGCTTTTCGGGAACAGATTGAGAAGTGTTGTAATGCATCAACTCCTTTTTCCCTTCAATTACAAAGCTAATTAAATGATGCGTTAAAGAGATTTTCTCTTTTGTTGCGTTTGTTTTGCTTTCATATTTTTTAATATAAACATCAGGTAAATGTTCGGTATGATCTATAAAATAACGAGGTAATTCCAAAGCTTTAATTTATTTATCATGTAAAATTAACGATAAAAAATGTTTTTAAAAGTTCAAAATATTAATTTGAATTATTAAAACTAATTTTTCGTGGTGATTTTTGCAGAGAGTAGAAGCTCCTTATTTCTGGTTTAAAATATCAAATTTTAAGTGTTTATTTGTTTTGAGTATTCTCTTTTACAATACTATTTCGTTAAAAGGAAAGGTTATCCCTGTTCTTAACGAGTAGGATAGTACTACGTTGGTAAAAGGATTTTTACTCTTCAAGGTTAGGTAAAATATATTCTTTAAAAATCTCCTCTGGTTGCTGTGTTTTCCCATTTCTATAATTTCCAGATGTAATAACCACAACTATTTTCTTACTAGGGATAACAAAAATATATTGTCCACCAGCACCTCTGGCTTCAATTGATTCTATTTGTTTTCCGTTTATTTGATATTTGTGGTGCCACCATAAATAGCCATAACCGTTTTTGTCGGGCACATTATCTAAATTGCGATAATTTTTAAATGAATTTTCAACCCATTTTTTAGATAAAATACGTTTGGATTTCCAATTTCCTTTATTGAGATACATTTCCCCAAATTTCAACATATCCTTTGGTGTGAGGTACATTCCTCCTCCAAAATAGGGTTTTCCTTTTAAGTCTGTTTGTAGGATATAATGCGAGATTTCAAGTTTTTGAAAAAGGTATTTGTCCATAAACAATTCCAAGGGTTCAGAAACCACAGAATCCATTGCAATGCCAAGTAAAAAGGGATTTGCCGAACCATAATTTGCGAATGTATTGGGTTCGTTTATCATTTTCGCTTTCAGAATCGTTTCTGTCCAATCTTTAGTTGGTTGGTAATTATTTTCAGCCGCCAACGATTTGCGCGCTCTGGTGTAATCATCTGCATCTAGTCCAGAACTCATTGTTAAAAGACTCTGAATGTCTATTTTTGATTTTAAAGTGTCTTTTAGGATTTGATATTCATTCGGTAAAAAGTCGAAAATAGATTGCTCAACATTTGCAAATAATGATTTATCTCTTGCAATTCCAACGATTGCAGATGAAATACTTTTTGATGCTGATCGCATATCGTGTGGGATATTTGCGTTGTAACCATCAAAATAATTTTCGTAAACTATTTTTCCTTTTTTTGAAATTAGAACAGAATGTGTGTTTGGTAATGAATCTTTTGAAATCAAAGATTCCATTTTAGTAAGTTGTAAAACAGACACTTTATTCTCGTTTTGGAAACCACCAATTTCCCAGTCGGTTATTGATTTTTTGAGTGTTACTTCTGTAATTAATTCTTTTCCAAGAAAGATTCCTAGCAGAATACTATTGGGTAGTAATTTCCCTTTAAATTGTAATCCAGTTTTAAAATCGGTAAACGAAATGGAATCATTTTCTTTTTGAAAATCGTCGCACCAAGTCCCTGTAAATCTATTGTCACCAAAAATGGGATATGCTTGATAATTGTTATCTGCTCCATTTTCAATACTTAAATAAAAATTGAGCGATTTTAACTCATCAATCATTAATAGATTCCAAGTTCCTATAAAAGTGTTTTTGTAGGCTTGAGTTAACTTTAAATGATAAAGAAGCATTCCAGATTTTATAAATCCATTAATAGTTTTACCATTTTCGGATAATTGCCCTTTAAAAGAGTGATTTTTAGCAAAAGGTATTGCTACTATTGAAGTGCTTTTTGATTCAAAAGGATAATCGATTATATTTTGATTGTTAGAAATTTTGAATTTGGCATTTTCAAGTCCTAAATTTTCTATTTCTACCTGTAAGCTGAAGGTCTTAGTGTTTTCTATTTTTCCTTCCCAACCCTTTGTATATTCTGCCATATTTTGGGCATAGGTTGAAAATGAATAAAAAAGAAAGAGTAGTACTAAGACGTTTTTAATTCTCATTTTTGATTAATTTGTGATATGTTACAAAGATGAGATTAAAAAACGGCATAAAATTGTATAGAATTAACGTTGCGAAATATTCTTCAAAAGTTTAGATGGTGTTGTTTTGTAGATTCGCTTAAAGTTTGTAATGAAATGACTTTGGTCGTAAAAACCACATTGATAACAAATTTCTGTGAGTGAATATTTATTAGACGTAAGCAAACAAAGCGCTTTGTTCAATTTGATCAATCGAATATAATTGCCTAGACTAGTTCCAAAATACCGATTAAATTCTCTAGATAGATGAACGGGGTGAATTTCTAGTTTTGAACTTAAATTTTTTAAGGAATGATCTGTTTGTTCTTCAATCAACAATTCTTTTAGTTGGTTTACCCAAGTAGGCTTTCTTGAATTATGATTGTTTTTTTTAGTTAGCGAATTAAATATTTGAATCAAATTACTCTCAATGCTTACATTTGAATATATGTCATTAATTTTAGTTTCAATAAATATCTGATTCATTACGTTTTTTATTATCGGATTCTTTAGATTCATACTCCCTTCAAAAGCTGTCATTTGAATATCAAATGTCGAAAACCAATTTTCATTTAGTTCAATATGGAAACCTCTTGTAAATTCTGGCGGTTTTATATTGTAGTGTGCGTCTTGCCAATTATGAAACAGTAAACTTCCAGGCTCTAAATAATAGGATTCCTTTTTGTTAGATTCAAAGAGTTTCCCTTGAAGTAGATAGGTGAAATAGGGATTTTCGTGATAATGCCAATCAACTTTACTATGAGTATATTCTGTATCGGTAATTATTATATTTTCAAAAGTGGATTTTTGGTAATGCTTTCCGTAAAATTCGCCTGTTTTTAGTTTCTTCATTCTTATTTTTAGCCTGTTGCTAACGTCAGTTTGTCTAAAAAACTCCTTTTTATTAATTTAGATTCTATTGTAAAGTAAAAATAGCAGTTTTAAGCTACACTAAAAAACTTTTCGATGGCTTTTCTAAAGGTAGATATGGAATGGGTAAGCCTGTCCTGGGCTCAACCACATTTTACTTCACTTTTAGTTTTTGTGTTTTTGTGTTTTTGTGTTCAATGATTATAATTCATTGTTCGTGCTTCGTACGTAACGCAATCTTAGCTGTTAACGGCAACTTTTTATGCTTCAAAATTATAAATATCCCCGAATTCATTGTTGCATTTACGGTAAAAATTTTTCGGTATGCCATTTCTAAGATCTACTTTAGTTGTTTCTTTTTTGTCGCAATCACTATCAGTATTTTCAAATATTAAGAAACCATTATCAAGTTTTGTTGGCAAATCACTTGAACTTGTTACATAATAGTTGCCTAAATATTGATTTTTGTCATTAAAAATTAATATTCTACTAGTTGCTCTTCCAGAAATACCCCAATACCACACGGAATTCATTATTTTGTAAACTTTACCATTCTTGGTTGTAACAATTCCTAAGTATTTTAAGCTAGTTTCGGTTTCTCCTTTTTCGTTCCATTTTCCAAACGTAAATTCTTTTCCAATTATGTTTTTTCTCAAAACTTCAAGTCTAATATTAGAGTCATCTATTTGTCCAAATGAAATATTTGACAAAAAGAATAGGAAGAATGTGACTTTTAGTTTCATATTAAGTTTTGTTTGAGTAAAGTTGCCTAACGGTCTTCTATAACCGTCAGTTACGGGTTAAATATACCAAAAATTTCGGTTTGACACTGATCTTAGCAATTTCGAGTGAATTCGGACGTAGTCGAATCTGCCGTAATTGCGGTTATAGATTGTGCTTGTTGCACAACTATCATTTTAGAAAAAACATAAAATTATTCAATATTACCAATTTGTAAATCATTGATTATTAATACCTTTTAAAGAGCTTACTTTTTTAAAAGTAATGAATTTCCTGAGATTATTAGTTGTGCGACAGCCACCCTTGTTAATGCCAGTACGTCTGGTCTATATTGGTTTGTGAAATTCTTTGGTCTCGGGTTTGTTTTTACTTAGATATGTCATTAGTTCGTTTAAGTCAGAGTCATTTAAGAGTTTTTTGTCTATTAAAACTGCGGAAGAAAAAGTAGAATCCTTAAGTAAAAGAATGAAGTTATCGATAACCATATAACTTGTGATAATAGTCCATTTATATTCATATTTAACAACCTCGCTGTCTAGCCGAATAAACTCATCGGTGATAGTCATTATTTGTTTGTTGGAAATGCTAAAATGTCTCTTTGCAGTTGCGTGTAGGTCGGAGATAAATTTATATTTGTCCGTTTTCAGTTGTCTTAGATTTGCGAGTATTCCAAGTAAATACGCTATTCCAATACCAAGTCCTAAATGAAAATTAAAATATGTTACGTTAGGTTCAACCCCAGATTTCCAGCTCCAGTCATTAAACGTTACGATGTCATAAGTTATTAAGCTAATTGCAATAGCGCAATGAATCAATGCTGTCCGTATTGCTTTTTTGTGATGTGCAGTCAAGATTAAATTGTTTGACTGAATATATTTTAGGGACGAATTGTCGTCCGAAATTGTAATGTTCATTTTTGTTTATTTGTTCGTCTGTATTGCCACTAACGTCAGTTTGTCTTAAAACATTCGTTTTATTAATTTAGATTCTATTGTAAAGTAAAAATAGCAGTTTTAAGCTACACAAAAAATTTTTCGATGGCTTTTCTAAGGTGGATATGGAATAGTTGAGCTTGTCCAGAGCTTGTAGAAAGGCTCGGTGGTGTTTAAAATGAAGAGCTAATTTTTTATTTGTATTTCATGATAACACTTCGCTAAATTGAGAGGATCTCTCTGCTATTTTCTAATGGTAAAGTCTGCTCGATTGGTAATAATTCTATTTTTTATTTTTTTTCCATTCAGTATGAGATAAAATCTCAGTTAATGTATAGGTTATTTGGCTTTCCTTAAATACTCTTGTGTATTTGTAAAGCCCAATTCCTTTCGCATAATAGCTAGTTTGTGTAAAATCAAAATCATCTCTTTGATTATTCAGCTTTTTTACATAAGAAATTTTAAACTTATCATTAAATTTAATTGCTGGGATTTTTCTTTTTTCAAATTCTATTGTTAAACTCTCACCACTAAATTTTCTTCTTCTTGTTGTTTCAATATCATACCCAGGATAAGTTTTATTTTCGTTTTTAAATTTCCAAATAATCTCTTCTCCTTTCCTTAAATTCCAAAGAAAAACACATTCACTTTCCATAACGGCTGGTGAATTAAATTTATTACCGTTTTTAGCATGTTGAATTTCAATATATTCTTTAACAAATGCTCCTTCGTTGTTTATTTCTTCTTTGATAACTTCAATATGATTTAAGTTACCTAAAGAATCCTTTGCATATGAATCGGTTAATAGATAAGTTTTATTATTATCTTTTATTAAACTTAAAACCCAAAACAATTCATCTTTTTTCTTATTATCGGGTAAAAAATGGTAAACTTTTGAAGTCTTAAGATTTTCAAATGGATAGTAATATGATTTGATTTTTTTATGTTTAGTATTAAAAGTTTCTTCGTTAACTCCTAAATATATTGAAAGTAATGATGGAATAATTATTAAAAAAAATAAGAAAATTCGTTTTTGAGTCATTTTTGATTAAATTCTTCTATAACGTCAGTTTGTTTAAAAACCGTCGTTTCATTAATTTAGATTCTATTGTAAAGTAAAAATAGCAGTTTTAAATACACTAAAAAATTTTTCGATGTCTTTTCTAAAGGTAGATATGGAATGGGTGAGCCTGTCCTGAGTTTGTAGAAAAGCTCGGTGGTGTATGAAATGAAGTGCTAATTTTTCATTGGTATTTCATGATGACGCTTCGCTAAATTGAGAGACTCACCCTGTTAATTTCTAGCAGGACAGTCTACGCGATTGCGATTGTTAGCCGATCTTATATCGGCAAATTCAGAAGTAAGCCAATAAAACCTCTACACTTCAATAAATCAAAATTTCAAGTATAAGTTTTCAAATATTCAAAGGAAAGTGAAGTTAAATATGTTATTAACATTTTAATGTTTGATATGGTACCCATCAAATCATTCCAAAAAAATAGTAAACCCCGTTTTCAAGGCTTTTTGCTCAAAAAACGGGGTTAAATTCAGAAGTAAGGAAGCTTCAAACCTTTATTTTATTGATAAATTTTATTCGTGAATGTGCCTATATCTTCCGTCATTGTCAAATCGTTGTATTTCTGTGTTTTAACTGACATTTTTTTAGTTTCATTTTTCTGTTTGTCTGGCTTGTGTGTTGGCTGTTTTAAAAATTTTAGAGGGAAGGGATTTTAAAAAATAATTTTTTCTTCGAGGGCAAAGGTGGAAGTTTTTTTGCAATTTTGGGTTTGAGCGAATTGCAAATGTGCTTACACCTGTGGGCTGACTTAGATTAATTCTTCTATTGCTGATTTCCATATTATAAAACCTTTTTTGTTGTCTGAATAATCGTGTATAATTCTTGTAAAGTTGTTAGGATTATTTTCTAAAAATGTCTGTCTTCCTTTTTCTCTAATAATGTTAAGTTGGTTGTCAATTTGTTTTACTTCTTCAATTAGAGACGCTTTGTTTTTTTGAGTATGCCAAATATATGTTGCTTCTTCTGTGTCCAAGGTTTCCAAAACAACAAAATAATTTTGTTCTCCTGAAAGCAGAAATACGAATGAAAATGGGTTCAAAACAAAACGAATTTTCATTACTTGACTTTCGTGTCTGTCTGCTAAATATTGAATTTGCTGTGAATGTTTGTATTGCTTGTTTTTGAGAATTTCATTCATCAACTCCTCTGCATTAGAATAAATTTTTCCCTGCTCTTGTAATTCATCAGATGTCAGGATGTTTTGTTTTTTTGATGCGATTTGCCTTAACAAACTTTTATTTAAGAATTGAAATTTCACACCCTCAACGACTTCTTTATTTATATGGTCAATATCAGTTGATAGTGCTAATTGAGAAACCAATTTTCCGTTTTCAAACTCGGCGAATAGTTCTATAGTAATCTTCTTCGATTTTAATGTTTTGATGAAATAGTGTTTTAATACCTCAAACTCAGGTCTTATTTCAATGTTTTCAATTTGGAATGCAAGTGTGGTGTTCATTTCATCTATAGTATATTCAAATGTGACACTTCCATAATGAAACTCCAATTCTTCAATTGGAACTTTGATTGTTTTTTCAATATTTACAATTTTATTTGAAGAAATGATTTCTTCCTTTGGTTCATCAAATAAAGTTGCTTGCTTGTTAATTTTTCGATAATAAGTATTGCGTTTCAGGAAAAGCTTATTGAGATATTCAACTCTATAATCTCTGTAGTCATAAATAGTAGGGTTTATTTCCGAGCGTTGCACTCTGCCTATATATTGAATTAGTTTGCCTTCAAAAGAAAATGGATAGACCAAAAATAAACAGTTTATATTTTGTAAATCTGTTCCTTCACCAAAATATTGTCCTGTGGTAATTAAAACCTGAAAATTACCTTCTTCTAATGTTTTCCATTTAGATTTTTTAGAATTTTCTGAATCTTCCCCGCTGAGAGTAATGGTTTCATACGATTGTTTTAAAAACAAATATAGGGTATTAATATGCTCTTTTCGTTCGGTAATGATAACTATCTTTTTTCCTTGATTTAGTTCTTTTTTTACATCTTCTAAAATAACTTTGTTTCGGATGGTGTCGTGAACCAAAATTTTTGATAATGTTTCAAAACTGTCTGTCTTGGAGTTATATGGAACATCTAATTCTGTGTTTCGGATAATGATTTTAGCCTGCTTATAATTCTCAATTTCCGTTGGTTTAATATTGGTAATGATTTCTCCTAAATGGGTGAAAATCATTTTTCCATCACTGTATTTGCGGAAAGGAGTAGCAGTCAATCCATACAAATAATATGCTTGTAATTTTTCAATTGAATTTCTGAATGTTTCGGCAGGAACGTGATGACATTCATCCACAATGATAGTTCCGAATTGATTTTGAACAGATTCTATTTGTTTTAGCAAACTTTGAATTGTTGCTACTGTGATTTGTTTTCCGATTTTTGATTTTCCTTGTCCAATAACCCCAATATCTCTTTTTGGAATACCCAAAAAAGCTTCAATCCGTTCTGCCCATTGCTCTAGCAATTGTTTTCGATGTACAAGAATAAGCGCAGGTTGTCTTTTATTCGCAATTATTTTTAGGCCAATAACTGTTTTTCCTGAACCAGGTGGGGCAACTATTACTCCGAAATCTTTTTTAGAAACAGTTTCAATTACATCTAGTTGATGATTTCGCAAAGCTGCATTGAACGCAAAAGGAATAGATACTTTTAGTTTTCTTTCATCAACAAACTCAAATTCGATTTGTGATTCCTTGCAAAAGCGTAAAAGCTTTCCGATAAAACCTCTTGGAATGAAAATTTCACTTTCCGTTTCCTCAACTAATTTAAAATATCGTGCTGTTTCAAATGTATTTCTACCTGATTTCTTTTTGACAAAAAACTCAGAGTTAGCAAAATTCAATTCTTCTTTCAGAAAATTGATCAATGTGGGTGTTAATCCAATTCGGGTTAGTCTTATATTATTGTTTAAAGAAATGCTGAGTTTGCCGTTTTTTATTACCGAAATATTAGGTTCAATACCTGATTTCAATGTTTGTACTGATGGTTTTAAAGCATCATATAGTTCGTCTAAATGATTTGTGGAAACTCTTTTGATATTTTTCAGGAAGTCCCATTGGTCAGTGATAGGTTTAAATGATTCAGGATTGATAAAACAGTTATTCCCTTTTTCAAAAGTTGGTTTAAAAAGTGGCAATGCAATCAGATTCCCGAAACCTTTTCCTGAAAGAAAATCTTGATTTGGAAACAATCTGTCAAAACTTGAACTTTTGTCAAACATTGAAAAAACACCCGATTGTTCTAAAATCGAAATGAATATTTTTCGACTTCTTATGGCAGGATAAGGTTTGTCAAAAAATATCCAAACGTGTCCGCCATTTCCTGAACGGGAACGCTCCAAGTAGGCAGGAATTGCCTTTTCTTTACAAGCGTTTAGAAAAGTAATAGCTTCATTTTGCCAATTGGTTTTGTCAAAATCAGCTGCTAAAAACCAAGTGGTATTGTCTTGCAGTAAGGGATAAATTCCAATATGATGAAAACCTTCCAAATGCTTTTGGATTTGTTCATTTGTAAGTTTCAAATAAGACTTTTCAGTAAAATTCTGAAATGTTCCACCATTCATTTTATGTGCCCGAAAACGATATGGGTCATAAAAATAGGCTGGTATATAACCCGATTTGTTTTCTTTTTCCCAACGAACAGCAAACACATCTTCTCGTCCTTTGAAGAGGGAGCGGAAAAGAGTTATATTATTGAAATTATTTTCAATCATTACTTTACAAATCAGACTTAAATTCTAACGATCTTACTTTCTAAAACTTCTCCTAATTCAGGAACTGTCATTTCAGATGTTATTAATATTTTCTGTTTGTTTTTGTTATTCTCATTTTGCAAATAATCTTTGATTATATCTGGTTTAGCATTAAAAACAGATTGAACAACTATAAGGAATGGAGAAAGATTTCTTGTTAATGTACCTCTTCCTTGTTGTTTTTCAAGTACTAATATTTCGTTCAAATCAGGTAAACTCAAACCAATAGCTTCAATAAACCCAATAATATTTTGAGCCAATCTTCTTCTGTCAGATGGTAAATCTTCTGGCTTCCAATGATTAAGAATCATTGAAATTAATTGGTTTACCTTTTTTACTTCTTTGTTTACCTTTTTTAATTCTGAAATTTTACTAAGTTCTTCAACACCACTAATTGTAACTTCTGCATGTTCTAAAGCGGCCTTTACTTGATAAGCAATTCGTTCTTTTGCCCAATTAATTTTGTCAGATTTGTAAATTAAATCGTGGGTAGCTATTGACCATGCGTGTTGCAGGAATGTCTTTATCTGAATTTCAAAAACTATTTCATACAAATTGGGAGCAAGATCACCCGTATCAAAATCTTTAAGGGACACGTAAAGCCTTAAATCATCAAAAGGAAAAGAAGAAGAATCTTTATGAGTGAAATTTCCTGACTGTGGTCTCTTAAATCGGATATTAAATTGTTTGGAAATAAAATTTTCTGCTAAAGAAATTTCACTCAAGTTTTTCACGACTATTGTTGATGCAAATAAGTCTTCGAAAACTTCTGTTATATCGAACCTCCCCATTTCGACTTTCATTGCAAAACTTTCAACCTGTTTAATTCTGCTTTCGTAGTGCCAACGTTCATTTTTATTAGACTTTACAATTTCATCAACCTTACTCTTTACAATCTTGAAGTACGGTAGGTTAGTATTATAAAGTTCTTGAATCGATTGAACTATTTTCATAATCAAATAGAATTACTCAAGGCTAACAATCTTTCTCTTCTTTGTGGCAAATCCGTTACTGCACCTTTTGAATTGTTAGAATAATTTAAAACATCATCTTCAATAACTTCCCCAGCATCCTGCATTTCTTTTACTTTAGAAACTTTTTCCATAAACGTATCATAAGCGTTAGCAAAGTCGATAGGGTTTTGATGATTATTTAGATGAATATAAGCCCACAAAGTGTAATAGTTATTATTAGAACCTGAAGCATATTTTGTAATTGCTCCGTTATGATTATCCGCAGTTAAAATGAATTGCTTTATTTCGTTAAGTCTATTAGTGAAATCTTCAAGGTTAAAATCTCCTGATTCTTGAAGTTCTTCTATTTCGTCATATTTTGCATAAACTTCATCAATATAGCCTTGGTCAAAACCGACAATTTTATTCTCAATTATAATCATTATTAGCTCAGAGATAAATTGAACATTTTTCATTCTTTTGTCTCTTCCTCTTGTACTTATTTTATAATCCCACCAGAACTCTCTGTCTGATTCTTCTTCGATAAAATTTATAAACCAACCGTTATACCTAGCGTGTCTTAGTTCTTGAGGTAGCAGGTTTCTTGCATTTCTATTTACCCTGTCAAATACTTCTTCTATATTATTTCCATCAATGGAATCAATGAAATCAACGACTAATGTGTAATCCCAAAACCTTCTTTTATATTCAGGTGTTAAGTCTTTAAATTTTTTTCCATTTAGATTTACATCGCCAAAGTCAGCAGAGATTGAAATTTTGTTTTCAAAGAATGAAAGTATAGTTTCTAATCTTTGTTTTCCATCAACAACGTGATATTTGGTATATCCTTGGTCGTTTACCGATCTATGAATAAAAATTGGTGGGGCTGGGTAATTTCGGAAAATTGTATCTAAAAAGAATTTTCTATCTTTTGGACTCCAAACACTTTTTCTTTGATAAGGAGGTTCTAAATCAAGTTGGTTATTACGATACAAATCTAAAAACCAAGTAATCTGCTGTGTTGTTGGTTGTCTTTTCATTTTTAAGTTCTATTTATTTCTATTTAATCTCCTAGCCGAAAGTTTCTTCCAAATGCTATCCGCCAATTTTATTTCTTTGTCAGTGAAGCCATAACCGTCTTTCAGGATTTGCTTATTGGTGATTTTTAAAACTTCATCAATGCTTTTTTTCTCTCGCATCATTTTGTCAATGACGGTAAGTAAATCAGTATTGTAGGTTTGGTAGGGGAGCAGTATTTTTTCTGCTTCGCTTGGCATCAATTCCAATACACCACCTCCATAACTACGTCCAACAATTTCAGAAAAAGCCAAAGACAAGGAATTGTAAAAACTGGCAATGAAAGCATATTTGTCCGTGTCTTTTTTCATAAATACACGGTGCATTGTGTCGGTTGTATAGGCGTTTGCTTCGTTTAAGATTAAACGAGGATAAAGGTTGTTTCTACGGATAAATAACGCATCAGAAAGTTTGATGGAAGGAATCACAAACCAATCATCACGAATACCTGTTTTGTAGCCTTTGTTTACGCCCATTGATTCTCCTAAACGAATGTATGAGTTAGCTCCTTTGTGTCCGTTGATTTTCTCTTTGGCTGGAAATACCAATAAATGTGCTTTGGCTTTGGTTTGCCTGTTTAGTTTCCAATCCTTTTCCGTAAAAATTACGCTATTGACCTGAACACTTCTGCCAACCATTGGTTTTGCGTATGCTTTCAGGTCGTAAGCTTCTACAACTGGTAAAGGAACGGTGAAGTAATTATTTGCACCTGTGGTAATTCCAACTTCTACATTTGCATAATTTCCTATTGTAGGAACTTTTCGTTTATTGGCAATTTGCTCTAAAAAATCAATTTCTTCTTGTTCTAAAAAGTAATAAGTCCATTTATTTGATTTAAAATCTATCTTTTTGGTTGGACTTTTTAGGATGTTCACATCAAGCTTTTCAAGGTCTGAAGCATCTCTTAATTCAAGATGTTCAATTAAGTGTGAATCGCTTTCGTTTTTCTCACACAACAACAAAACGACTTCTTGCTGAATATCAGGAAAAACTAACTTCTCAAAAGAAATGATATTGATTTTATTGTAGAAATGAGCCAAAAACTCACGGAGTTGTTGAGCATATGATACTTGCAATAATTCCGCAGGAATTACAAAACCTATCTTTCCTTTTTCTTTGAGCAACAAACTTGAACCAACCACAAAGGACACCCAAGCATTGGTAAGTTTAGAGTATTTTAGTTTAGCTCGATTGAAAACCTTGATAGCTTCATTTTGCTGTTCTTCCTGAAAATATTGATAGCGGATGTAAGGCGGATTACCCACTGCTAAATCAAATTTCTTTGTGGTTTCATTGCAATACAAATGAAAATCTGTATTGATTACATTCTTGTTATTGAGCTTGATTTTATCGGCTTTATCCGCTTCCACTTCATCAAACTCAATGGCTGTTACCGATTTGAATTTATGGTTGTTTTCTTTCAATTGTTCAAGAAAAACCCCATCGCCACAACTCGGCTCTAAAATTTCATAATCAGAACTTCCATTAATGCCCCATTTCAAAATGAATGCAGCAATTGGCTCGGGTGTGTAAAACCCACCTCTCAATTTCTCGGCTGTTGCGTTTTTAATTAGCTTCATACAATTCTTTTATTAATGGGATTAATGAATCTTCACTACCTAAATCGTATAGTTTAGCCAATAACTTTTCTAGGTTGGTTTTCTCTCTTGCAAATTGTCCTTGCAGTGGAGTTAAAGCTCTTTTATTTCCTAAGTTTACATCTATTTGGCCATAAATGCTGATTAACTCTTTTTGACTTTCTACGATTTTGTCGTGAAGTGCTTTTTGTTGTGCATCTGAAAAATCAATCTTTCTGATGGGTAGATTTTTCAAAACCTTTGTTCCTCTTGCTATGTAACCACCTCTGAAAACTTCACCGTACAACGCACTAAACCATTCCAAATATTTAGAGTTGAGAATAGCTTGAATGTAATAAATGGAATAATCGGAAGTTGTTGGAATTGCAACTACACAATAACCTGCTGTTCCACCAGATGAAATCAAAGTTCCGTGAACATCAATTGCGTATTTATCGCCAACAGAAAGAACACCAGCAATAATTTTTGAAGGGAGTCCACAACTATCCAAGCTTTGATGTCTGCCGTATCTGTGCCATTCATTTTTTGTTTTTGGCTCAGGTCTTATGTCACGTTTCGGATTATTTAAAATGGTTTTATGCTTTTGCAAATAGTCATAAGCTAAAGGAAATTTCTTTTGAATTGTTGTTAGCGAAATTATATTTACGCCTGTTTTTGTAGGTTCGTAAGGATAAATCACCCTTGCATTCGGCTTGAATGTCCGGTAAGTGTATAAATTATCTTCGCCCGTAGAAGTTTGAAAGTAGGGTTTTGTTATTTCCTTTTCAATCTTGTAATCAACACCTTTTTTCGTGAAATAGAAATACTTCTTGTCTTCTTTAGTTAGGTTAAAAATGTAAACATCATTTGCACTTGTCTGGATACCATTGAATATATTATCGCTTCCAATCAAATCGTTAAGTTTTACACTTTGAGAAATTATTTTATTGTAGGCGTTAGTCAATTCTGGTGGAACTAACACCCAAACATCACTATTTAATTCATCTGTTTTCTTTGTGCCATATTTTGCAGACTCTGGTTCTCTTACTTTCCAATTTTTTAGGCTTCTTACTTCCGCATATTGGAAAGTCTTTTGTGGTTTCTTATTCAGAATTAACAAACAAGTGTAGGTTGTTTTATCTGCAAAAACCTGATTTGCTCCAAATGAAACGATTGAATGTAAATACTCTTTGTCTGCTAGTAATTCACGAAGTTTTTTACCTGCTCCAACTTTTGTAAATTTGCTCGGAATGATATAACCTAAAATTCCATCATCAGTCAATAAGTTGATTCCTTGCTCAAGAAAAAGGAAGTATTTGTCAAACTGTTTGTATGAGGTTTTATAGTTTTCAGATTTCTTATATAGTGGTAATTCTAAGGGAGTAAACCTCTTCATGTCCTCTGATTTCATATAAGGAGGATTACCTACGATAACATCAAAATGAAGTTTTGAAAAATCAAATGGATTAATAATTATCTGGTCTTTTTTATTGGTGACTTGTTCTGGATTCAGTAAACTATTTCCGAAGAATATGTTTCCAGAAAGGTCGGGTAGAACAGGTTTTGTTTTGTTGGTTGAGTTTACATCTTCGCCCTCAAGCAATTTGAGAAGCAAACCAAATTTCGCTGCTTCAACCGCATTATAATCTTTGTCAACTCCGTAAATACAATTCAATAAAAGTTGTCGCTTAATTTCAAATGGTAGTTTGTAGGTATTGATATTGGTTTGAATGAGTTTTGATTTGTCATTTTTAAGATAGTAGTCAATCAAAATATCATTGAGCAACTGAAATAATTCCAATAAAAATGCACCTGAACCGCAAGAAATATCAGCAAATTTGAGTTTGAGAATTTCTTTATCTGTTTTTCCTTCGCATTTTTTCAAAACGGTATTTCTTAAAATATCGCTTATAATGAAAGTCGGTGTTGTGATAATATCACGGTCAACATTTTCAGGTTTCTTTACTAAAACAACTGCACCGCTTTGAATGTTTAGTTTCTCAGAAAGGAAAATTTCATAAATGCTTCCTAATACATCAGAAGAAAAAACACTGAAAGAATAAGGGCTTTCGGGATAATACAATTGTTTGATAATCGTCCAAAAAACAGAACTGATATTTTCAATAATCTTGTCTTTTAGAAGCTGGTCAAAAAGTCCTGAATTATATCGTTTGTCGGCTTCTTCAAATTTCTTTATGAGTGCTTTGAAGTCATTTGTGTTGGCAAACTTCAAAAGTGTTTGATAATCTTCTAAATTTCTGTCCTCACAAACACGCAGAAACAAAACCCTGTTTAAATAGCTTTGAACAATGTCATTCAGTTGTTGCTCATCAATTTTCGGGTCGTGTTTGTATATTTCAGTACCGAGGACTTTTCTCCATTCATTGATTTGATTTAGGAATAAATTGTCAATCGAGTATTGATTGATTTTACTTTCAATTTCTTTCCATTCCGTTTCAAATGCTCCTGAATAGACTGATTCCTTTCCAAGAAGTTGTTTGATTTCTTCAAATTTACTTTCGTATTCTGTGTAATGATATTTTTTTACGAGTGCCTTTGTGTGATTATCGTCTTTCTCAACTTTTACAGAAGTGTCATAAATGATTAAATATTCAAAGTTTGAAAGAACTGAAATTTTCAACTTCGCTGTAAATCCATATCGTCTGACTTGCTTTGCAGTGTCATTATTTGATTCAATGGAAACACACGGTTTCTTAGCTTCCAAAAAGAATTTTCTTTCAGAAAAAAGTCGGAAAGTGTAATCAGGTTTTTTGGAATGTTCGGAAGCGTTTGCTTTTAGTGCTTCTTCCAAAATTACTTCTCTTTCGTTGGTTGGTTTACCTGCGTTGTTTTTAATGTCCCAACCAAGCAACTCGAAAAACGGGTCTAAGAAATCACTGCGAAGCAGTGTTTCATTATATTTGCTTGTCAAGTAGTAATCCCTGTCGGCTCTATATTTTTCTATGAGTTGCTTTATTGTCATTTCTTCTTATTCGCTTTAATATATTTGGCTCTTTCCTCCGCTACTTTCAACGCTTCTATTCCTAAATCTTCGTCCTGGATTTCATATAAAATCTTGTCACTTAGGAATGTAACCAAAAGGGCGTTCGCGTTATATTCGTATATGTTGGCAAGTTTCAGAACTACTTCTTTTGTAATTCTGCGTTCTCCACGCTCCATTTTGCTCAAAATAGCAACGTCAATGTCGAGTAATGCAGCAACTTTCCGCAATGGAAGCTCCTTTTCTTCTCGAATGTGTCTTAGCTTTTCGCCTATTGTTTTTGTTGACATACCTCTTGTTGACATAATGTGTCAAAAATAGAAAAAGGTTTTTGATTTGTCTTCACTTATTTCAAATTATTTTCAACATTCCTGTCGAGCGTTGGGAAATTGGCTCTTTTGCAAAACTTGGGACGTGTGTCGGCTTGTGCGGTTTTGCAAATGTGCCAATGTGTGGCTGGCTAAAATTATTTTTTAAATGTGCGGTGGGAAAAAATAAAACATTCAGGTTAGTCAGAGTGTTGCCAGAATCAGTCCGTAAGTTTTTTCAAAATACCAAAGTTCGTTTTTCAAAAATATCATTTTTCACCTTACAAATCATCAAATTTTCTTATGTATGTTTAACTTACTTTAGGCATTGATATGGAAAAGCCTTGGTTTTTCTTGTTGCGGTTAAAAAATGACATTTTTATTGCAAGTGCATTAACGTAATTACTATAGGAGGGTGCCCTGTTGCACTGTGCATCATAGCAGGTTACTATAGGAGGGTGCCCTGTTGCACTGTGCTTCATAGCAGGTTACTATAGGAGGGTGCCCTAATGCACAGTGCATCATAGCAGGTTGCTATAGGAGGGTGCCCTAATGCACAGTGCATCATAGCAGGTTACTATAGGAGGGGGCTCTAATGCACAGTGCATCATAGTAGGTTACTATAGTTGCTGGTATATTAGGAATTGTTTAAATCCAAATGCTTAATTTGGGTTTAAAGTTCAAAAACAAAAGAGAGACTCATCAATAAGTCTCTCTTGGTTTAATTGGCATTGATATATTAAAAAATTAATATAAACTTGGAAATTTTATCGGATTCGCTTCATGCATTATTGCATATACTTTTTCATAAATATCTTCTGCACTTGGTTTAGAGAAGTAATCTCCATCTGTACCATAAGCGGGTCTGTGGGCTTGCGATGCTAATGTTTGTGGCTCGCTGTCTAAGTGGTTGTAGGCTTTTTGATTTTCGATGATTTCTTGAAGAATATAGGCACTTGCTCCACCTGGAACGTCTTCATCAATGACTAATAATCGGTTTGTTTTTGCCACACTTTTAACAATGTCATGGTTTATATCAAATGGTAATAATGATTGCACATCTATTATTTCGGCATCGATTCCTATTTCTAAAAGTTCTTTGGCTGCTTGTTCCACTAAACGTAGTGTTGAACCGTAAGAAACTAATGTGATGTCTTTTCCTTCTTTTATTGTTTCAACCACACCAATTGGTGTTTTGAATTCACCAAGGTTGGTTGGCATTTTTTCTTTCAATCGGTATCCGTTTAAGCATTCAATAACCAATGCAGGTTCGTCTGTTTCTAATAAAGTATTATAGAAACCAGCGGCTTTAGTCATGTTTCTTGGCACTAAAACGTGAATACCTCTAATGGCATTAATAATCATTCCCATTGGGGAACCAGAATGCCAAACACCTTCTAAACGGTGACCTCTAGTTCTAATGATTAAAGGTGCTTTTTGTCTTCCGTGTGTTCTGTATTGAAGTGTTGCTAAATCGTCACTCATAATTTGAATGGCATATAGCAAATAATCTAAATATTGAATTTCTGCAATTGGTCGCAAACCTCTCATTGCCATTCCAATTCCTTGTCCAAGAATTGTTGCTTCTCTAATTCCTGCATCTGCAACACGAAATGCTCCATACTTTTCTTGCATTCCTTCTAATCCTTGGTTCACATCTCCAATATTACCAGAGTCTTCTCCGAAAATTAATGTTTCTGGGTGTTTCGCAAAAATGGCATCGAAATTATCTCGCAGCACTAAACGTGCATCTACATCGTCTGCATTTTCATCATAGATTGGCTTCACTTCCTTAACAGAATATACATTGTTTTCTGATTGTGAGTATAAGTGCGAGCTAAATTTGGGTTGTATTTTTTCTTTATAATTTGTTATCCAATTTGCTAATTGCGATTTTGATTCATCATTTACTACGAGTCGTAATGCTTTTCTCGCTGTAATTAGAACGTCTTTGCGAATTGGTTCTTTTAGGCTTGCTAATTCGTTGCTGTATTTTTCAATAAAAACTTTATTGCTACTTGAAGCGGCAATTGTTTTTAGGATGTTGATTAGTTCCTCTTGTTCTGCTTTTATTGGTGCAGTAAAAGCTGCCCAAGCGGCTTTTTTACCAGCTAAAACGGCTTTTTTTGTTGCAGAATCTATTTCTTCAATTTCTTCTTCTGTTGCAATATTATTTGCAATCATCCAAAGTCTCATTTGTGCAATACAATCAAATTCAGATTCCCACTCTAAACGTTCTTTGCTTTTGTAGCGCTCATGACTTCCAGAAGTAGAATGTCCTTGAGGTTGTGTTAACTCGTTAACGTGAATTAAAACTGGGATATGTTCTGTACGGGCAATTTTTGAAGCTTTTTGATAGGTTTCTACCAAAGTTGGGTAATCCCAACCTTTCACTCTTAAAATTTCATAGCCATTATTGTCTTCGTCTCTCTGGAATCCTTTTAAAATTTCAGAAATATTTTCTTTTGTAGTTTGGTGTTTTGCATGCACAGAGATACCATATTCATCATCCCAAACACTCATTACCATTGGTACTTGCAACACACCTGCTGCGTTTATTGTTTCGAAAAATAAACCTTCCGAAGTAGAAGCATTACCAATTGTTCCCCAAGCCACTTCATTTCCTTCATTGGAAAAGTGAGTTAGGTTTTCTAAACCAGAAACGTTTCTAAATATTTTAGACGCTTGTGCTAAACCAAGTAATCTTGGCATTTGCCCTGCAGTTGGAGAAATGTCTGAACTCGAATTCTTTTGCGCGGTTAGATTGTTCCAATTTCCATTTTCGTCTAAACTGTGTGTGGCAAAATGACCACCCATTTGGCGACCAGCACTCATAGGGTCATAATTAAGGTCTGTGTGGCCATATAAACCTGCGAAAAATTGTTCAATATTTAGCGCGCCTATTGCCATCATAAAGGTTTGGTCGCGGTAATATCCAGAACGGAAATCTCCATTCTCAAATGCTTTAGCCAAGGCTAATTGTGGCACTTCTTTTCCGTCTCCAAAAATACCAAACTTTGCTTTACCAGTAAGAACTTCCCTGCGTCCTAAAAGACTACATTCTCTACTAGTTATTGCTATTCTATAATCATTAATAACTTCAGTTTTGAAATCTTGAAATGAAAGTGTTTCTTTAGCCACAGAATTACTCATAGATATAAATATTGATGTTGCCACAAATGTAATTAAATAGCAATGAAAATGCAATAGCTAAATGTTTATTTTTTTTATAATTAGTATTAATATTGTATTTTTTATAAAAATATATTATTAAATTGGGTTCTGTAGTCTGTTTTGTTGAAGATAATTCAATGAAAACAAAAAACTTTAATTAAAACCATTTTCGAGTAAATAATGAAATTAGTGTTTTTGGACTCACTGTAATTATGAAACGAATTTTTTGTCCATAATTATCATCATTTAACTCAAAACCATTTTTAGAATAGACGGGTAAAAACAATTCAAAATAATCGGGAACTAAATTTAAATGTATGCCAGAATCATAGACAAATTCTGTAGGGGTAAATTTATTTTTTAAAAGTCCAACATCGCCATATACTTGTACCCAATTCCAAATATTGAAAGAGGCATTTATAGTGGTCATCCATTGGTTGGCA
The DNA here is from genome assembly GCF_055384985.1 of Flavobacterium sp. KY-23415. NCBI lineage: Bacteria > Pseudomonadati > Bacteroidota > Flavobacteriia > Flavobacteriales > Flavobacteriaceae > Flavobacterium > Flavobacterium sp. KY-23415. The sequence goes on from NZ_AP044001.1 coordinate 3,333,624, forward strand.
TATCTTGTTTTTAATTTGGATTTAAATCCTCCTTCTTGACTCACAAATTGTTGGCTAAACAATCCTGTAGATTCGCTTCTTCCAATTAGGTTTGTCTGGAAAGTATAATCGGTTGGTCTATCGAGTCCAAAGCTAAAGAAATTTGAACCTGCACTTCTATAAATAAAGTTTCCTGCAAATAGTCGCAAACTCAATTGTCTGTTATTTTCGAATAGTTTTCTATAATTAATTTCGCTGGTTATGTTTCCGAATGAATTTGAAATTTGCACTTGATTGATGATGCTGTAATGTTTGGTGCTTTCAGATTGAATGTTTCCATAGGAAGCACTAAAGACAGAATATTTTGTGTCTGTTGTGTTGGTGTTTACTGTTTGACTTGCTTCTCTATTAATAAACAATTGCTTTATTTGTATGTATTCTTTTTTGTTGGCTCTGAGGTTGCTATCTCTAAAAAGAAATTGAATAGAAGGGATGAAGCGAGTATATTTTGCATTTGGTGCATAATGAGACTGAATACCGCTCATAGAATAAATAATGCGGTATAATTTGCCTTCATCTCTAATATAATCGTCTATTTTTACTGAAAAATTACCAATTATTTTTCCTGTATTTGTAGAGTAGTAGGGAGCTATACTAAAGTTAAAAGGTTTGTTTAATAAGGAAATATTGTTTAATCTTGGCCCCACTGCAATACCGTCATATAGATTAAACTCAAATTCTGGTACATAGAATAATTGGTTGTAGTAGGGTTCTTCTAAATCGGTATAAAAATTAAGCTTTAAAGGTCTATTGTTAAATAAAAAACCTTTTAACGATTTCCAATTGTTTCTTAAGTTGTATTCAGGAACTTCATTTTTATAATTCAAGACTAATTTATCAATGTTTTTTCGACTGAATACTAGGGTAGTGTCTGTTTTTATATTTTCTATCCAAACTTTAGACACAACAGAATCGTTTCTAAGTTGGTATAATGATATGGGGACGTTTGTCTTGGTTTTGTTTTTGATTGTTATTGTTACGTCCTCTTCTGTTTTGGCTATTTTTCCAAATTTAAAATCGATTAGATCTCTACTTTCAATTAAAGTTCTAAAAAACCAGTCAATGTCTTTTTCTGTATTGTTTTTTAGAATAGTTTCAAAGTCTATTGCATTGGTTTGATAGGTTTTATTCATTGCTATAAACTCCTGAATGGAGGATAGAACGATATTCTTTTCTAGGTAACTATCCAAATAGTTAAAACTTAAGCCAGCTCTATATTTGTTTGCTATTTGCTCATTGAATTTAATGAGCCTACTTTTAGGTTCGCTTAAAGGTTGATCTAGGTTTTTTCGAGCCATTAGCATATATAAATAATTATATTGCTGGTTGAAATCTAGATTGATGAAGTGGTATGATTTTAATATTTTAAATTCCGATAAACTTCCTGTCATTTTCATTTCTGGGTGAAATTCATCAATATATTGCATCATAAGAAAGACCTGAATACCGTCATAAATCCATTGGTCTTTTCTTGGAGTTAGCTGTAAAGAAGATTTTAAATAATTGTTCAAATAGGTTTTTAGAAATTGCAATTCGAACATAAAATCATTGGTGAATGGACTTAAAAATGAGGGTAACTGATTTAATCCATAAAATGGCTGGCGACTATAATCTTCTTGAGAGACGATGAGTTTATTTCTTGGACTTTTTCCAATTTTTTCTGCAACAAAATGGGTTATTTTATCAATAATTATTGCTTTTTCTATGTCTTTAATTTTAGAGCTAAAATTGGAAGAGATTTCTATAATATCATTCTTATAGGTAACGAATTCTTGTTTGGTTGAAAATATGGCTGTTACATCAAATTTGTTTTCTCCTTGAAATTTATAACTTTCTTTGGTTGTTTCTTTAGCGTCATTAATAGAATTTAGATCACAACTAACAAAATAGTTTTTGGGTATTTCAAATTCAATCTCATAGTTTGATGGGGCATTGGCTATATCATCTAAATTTTCATTGCTTTGAACGACAAATCTTTTATTTTCAAATCGGGCAGGAGATAGGAACCAGTTTTTTAAATACATTCTCCCTTCATCATTGAAACCATATTTAGTGAATCGATCGTTTGGAATTTTTACACTATAGGAAAGTGTTATTTTTTGACTCGAATTGGGTTGAATTGGTGTGGCTAATTGTAAGTAAAGAATATCAACTGTATTCTCGTTTCTGTACCAATTTAATTGTTGGAAATTTTCATCAATAGCATTGTTAATTTTAGTATAGCCTCTATCTTCATCTTTTGCTAAGTGGAAAGCTCTTATAAATTCATCGGAAAAACGACGTGCTAATCTTGAGGTTTTAGAGGAAAAAGCATTATTCCAATCGTTTAAAACTAGTTCAGTAATAATTTCCGATGAATTATTCACATAGGTTAGTTCTTGTTTAATTAGTAATGTTTTTTCACTGGGATTCACTCTAACCTGCAAAACAGAGTTGTGTTGTGCAAAGCCAAAGGAGCATAGTAATATAAAAATTAAACTTTTGATTTTCAAAATACTGTTTTATTTAAGATTGCAATTTTAATAAAAAGTTGCGTTAGTTTTATTTTTAAAAGTAGTATAATTTATTAAAATTGTCAAAATACTTTTACAGTTTTGTTTTTTTTGAGGATTTGTTAATAAAAATAGTGTTTTGAAGGGGTTTTTTGGTAAATAAATAAACTAATTTTGAATTTAAAGATAATTATTATGCCCCCAAAAATACTATCACTAGCAATTTTTTTGCTATTTCATGTGTCGTTTTCGCAAATTGTGATCAATGAAATAGATGTTGACACCGACGGTACAGATCAACTAGAATTTATAGAATTAAAATCGGCTACAGCCAATTTTTCTTTAGATGGCTATGTTCTAGTTTTGTTTAATGCAGGTGGTTCTGCTCCTTATTCTAATACTGTAAGTTATTTTGCCTATGATTTAGATGGATATACTACAGATGTGAATGGTATTGCTCATTTTGGAAATGTACTGGTTGTTCCTTCTCCAATGGGGAATTTTCTTAACCAAACCATTCAAAATGGACCCGATGTGATAGCACTCTATCAGGGTAATGCTTCCGATTTTCCTTTGAATACGAATGCCACAACAACAAATTTAATAGATGCTATTGCTTATTCAACCAATTCATTTCAGCCTTCTAATATGATGTCTATTTTAGGAATAAGCACATGCACTAATGAAAATCTTAATGGGCTTAAAGATTCGCAATCTATCCAGAGAAAGAATGATGGAACCTATGAAGTGAAAAATCCAACTCCAGGTGCCAATAATGACGGTACTGGTGTTGTTATTAATTATATAACGGTGACTACAGATCAACCTTTTTATTCGGAAGGAGACGATTTTACGATTACTTTCACAACAGATACTCCTGTAACGAATACTAACCTTATTATTAATTTTACTTTGGTGAATGGTAATTTTATGGTTAACGATTATGTTAGTATTGGTGGGTTGACAGTTAGTATTCCTATTGGACAAACAGTGGCAAGCACTACATTGACGCTTTTTGAAGATACTGTTGATGAAGGAGATGAAGAAATGCTAATAGATGTTCAAAGTCTTCCTTTTGGATATGGGCTAAATAATGATAATATTATTATTCGAGTATATGATAATGATTATATTGTTGAACCCTACGGAACGCCTTTAAACCCTACCTATGGTTTGGTTACACCAGAAATTCCTATAGGCTATTATGATTCATTAGAAGGTTTGTCTGGAACAGCTTTAAAACAAGCAATACAAGATATTATTGCAGATCCTTCTGTTGTGCATGCGCATAATTATGGTGATATTTATGATATTTTAAAGATAGCAGACAAAAATCCAGAAAACTCAAATCAGGTTTGGGAAATGTATGTTGAAAGACCAACTGCAATTTTAGACCAACAATTCGGATCTAGTAATATTGGGGTGTGGAACAGAGAGCACATTTATCCGCAGTCGAGAGGTGGATTTTCTGGAGGAACAGATTCCAATCCAGATGGGATTAATGTATGGTTGCCAACAAATGCTAACGATATTTTAGCAGGTCATGCAGATGCCCATCATATTAGAGCAGAAGATGGAGCTGAAAACTCGGCAAGAAGTAATAAAGATTATGGTTTAGACTATAATGGACCAGTTGGAAGTCAAGGAAGTTGGCATGGCGATGTGGCACGAGCTCTTTTTTATATGGCAGTTCGTTACAATGGGTTAAGTTTAGTGAATGGTGACCCATCAGATACTACTGCTGGAGAATTAGGCGATTTAGCGTCATTATTGCAATGGAACACTGCAGATCCGGCTGATGATTTTGAAATGCATAGAAATAATTATATTTATACTTGGCAAGTAAACCGTAATCCTTTTATTGATTTTCCATTGTTAGCAAATTATGTGTTTGGAGAGAATTTTGGCGATACGTGGTCGTTTGCATTATCGAATCAGAATTTCTCTTCTACAAATATTAAAGTATATCCAAATCCAACAACAGATTATTTAATGGTTTCTGGATTAGATGGAATTGGAACGGTTGAAATGTACACATTAACAGGGCAATTAGTGGTAAAACAATCTTTTGAGAACACCACCCGATTGGTTATTGATTTAGTTTCTGGGGTTTATTTAGTGAAAGTTTTGAGCGGTAACGAAAATATCATTAGGAAAATAGTTGTTCAATAGAGTTCTTTTAAATTTATTAAAGAAAGTTAAAAGGTATAATTCTTAACAGTCATAAATGTCAATTTTAATTTTAAAAAAGTACATTAACAAATAAAATTAAGGCTTAAAGTTTTCTTACTTCTGAATTAAACCCCGTTTTTGAGCAAAAAACTTGAAAACAGGGTTTACTATTTTTTGAGACAATTTGATGGGGGCTATATTAAATATGAAAAAAAAATAAACTTCACTTCCCATTGGATATTTAAAAACGTATACTTGAAATTCTCTTTCATTGAAATATAGGTTTCATTGGCTTACTTCTGAATTTGCCTAAAAATGTACTCTAAAAACAAAATTTGGTGTAATTTCTAATCCAACAACAGTTTGTTGAATTAGTTCTGAATTATCTAAACCTTCTTCAATTTGGAAGAGCTTATCTATAATATTTCTTTGATTGTATAGATTGATGATTGAAGCGCCAATTTTTGCGTTTACATTTTTAGAAAGCGAAAAATCATAGATAATACTGGCGTCTAATTTATGATAATTAGGAAGGCGTTTATTATTTTGAGATTGGAAATTTATATCGTAATTCATGTCACCATTACTATCTATAGTGCTTTCTAAAGTAGGTTCAGAATAAGGTTTTCCAGTAGCAAAATGCCATCCTAAAGAAAATTGAAAGTTATTGTATTTATAAGTATTTGAAAACGTTAGAACATGTCTTTGGTCGAAATTACCAGCAAAAGAATTGTTTTGAATTTCATTGAAAGTAAAACTTGTTCTACTTAGCGAGTAACTAAGCCAAGTTCTAAAATTTTTAATCCGTTTCTTAATTAAAAAGTCTATTCCAAAAGCATCACTAAATCCCGAAGCATAGTCATCTCTTACAGTAGAATTAAAACCTTTAGTTAACGTGGTAAGCCCTTCTGTTCTTTTATAATAAGCTTCAATATCAATTTTCCAACCTTTTTTATTAAACAAAATACCGGTAGTTAATTGTTTGTTGTTTAAAACTGGGATATCATCATTATTAGTTAAAACCCAAATAGCATCGTCTAAACCTAAATAGTTGAATTCAAATGAAACCAATTGACTTATGGCTTGATTTTTAATTTCTCCTGATGCTTTAATTTTTAATAATGAATTGACCTCAAAATCTATATATATTCTAGGCTCTAAATAGATTTTACTATTGTTTGAAAAATAACTATTTCTTATACCTGTTCTTGTGTACCATTTTTTGTTCTTGTACTGATGTTCAAAATAGAAAGAATGTGTGTTTAATTTTTCCATTTGATTTTCTTCTGTTGCTTCATCATCAAAATAAGAAAGATTAAAAGCGACATCATATTTTGTAAAATCATAGCCAAAAGTTACAGTGTTATTTGTATCAATTGTATAATTATTATGAAGCAGCAATCCAAAATCGTCAATAATATTTGCCTTATTATAATAATAATTATTGTCCGATATATCTAGATATTCTTCTTTGTTATTATAAAATGATTTGTATTTAGAATAATGTAGGTCAGATTCTATTTGCCATTTATAATTAATTACACTTTTCCAGTTTAAACTGAATCCGTTATTTTCTAAGTTTAAAATATCTTGAGTACGTGTGTTTTCAGAATCACTATTAATATAATCTAATTTATTTTTTACAAAAAGAGAGCTAAAGGTTATTTTATTTTTATTCGAAATGTTCCAAATCGCTTTAGAATTAAAGTCGGTAAAATAAAACTTATTTTTAATAATTGTTAACTCTTCTTCTTCTTCAATGTTTTGGTTGTTATTTACTATTTTAGTGTTTTGAAAAACTTTATTACTAACCTTATTAAACGTTTCTGTATTGAATAGATCAGAAAAAGAACGTCTAGCAGAAATAATTAAACCGAATTTATCTTTTTCTAGTGGTGTTTTTATGAAAAAATCAGTGTGCAATAAGTTTGTACCGAAACCCATAGTTGTTTTAGAAGGTACAGTTTCGTCTGTATGAAGGTCAATTACACCTGAAATTCGTTCACCATATTTAGAGCTTGTTCCACTTCTATAAAGGTTTACTTTATCTGTTATATAAGGATTAAAAGCAGAAATCATTCCAAAAAAATGCCCTTGATGATACATTTTTATTCCGTCCCAAAGTATTAAATTTTGATCTGGAGTTCCTCCTCTAAAATGAAGATTTGTTGCTGACTCGGTTGGACTAGAAATACCAGGTAATAATTGCAGACTTTGCATTACATCTGGTTCGATTAAACCGGGTAATATTTCTAGTTTACTGGGTTGTAACGTTATTGAACCATCTTGTTGATTTTGATCGAAACCTGGTGTTAAATATTCAGAGATTATATTTATATTTTCAAGATTAATGATTGTGTATTTAGGTTCTTCTTCAGCTGTTTTTTTAATTATAATGTTTTTATCATCAATAAATACAAAATCTAAATTTGTTTGTTCTTTTATTTGATTTAATATATCTTGGAATGGCGTGTTTTCATGTATTGAAACAGTTTTTTCATGAAGAATATCATTATTAAATGAAAAACGAATTTCAAATTTATTTTCGAGTTGTTTTACTATTTCTTCAAGTTTTATTTTTTTTAAAGTTGATTTTTTTTCTTGAGCATTATTCAAAAATGAGATTAATAAAACAAATGAAACAAGAATATTTTTCATTAATATTTCTGAATTATTACGTTTCCTTTTGTGTCTAGCTGGTATGGGATTTCCATTGCTACAAAAACAGTTTTTAATGCTAAATTTAAATCTTTATGTAAAAATCTTCCTGTAAAAGAAGCCTTTTTTAAATGTTCTTTTCCATTAATTTCAATATTGAACTGTCTTTCTAACTCTGCTATTACTTCGATAATTGAAGTGTTATTAAAAGAACTTTCGTTTAGTAATGAATCTATATTATTACTATCGATTGAATAAATTTCAATTTTATTATTTTGTAAAGTTAATGCATCTCCTTTTTCGAGTATAATTGCCTGTTTGTTTTTAATTTCTACGCTCACTTTTCCTTCATAACAAATAACATTGTAGAAATTCTTTCTCGATTTAACTGTGAATTTTGTTCCTAGAACAACAACGTTACTTTCTTTTGTTTTCACAAGAAAGGTTTTCCCTTTTTCTACACTAAAAAATGCTTCACCAGATAATTTGATTTCTCTTTTATTTTGCCAATTTAATTTTGAATAACTTATTTTAGAACCTGCATTTAAATTTACGGTTGAATTATCGGGTAGAAGAATTGAAGTTTTTTCTGCATAATTAGTTTGATGATTTACTTCTTGAAAGAAAAAGAAATAACTAGCGAAAAGTAATAAACATGCAGCAGCAGCATATATCCATAAAGAAATTTTTCTACTAGTTGTTTTCTTTTTTAGTTTCTCAACCTTTTTAATTGTTTCAGTAAAATTTTGAGCTGTGTTATATTCTGGGAATTCGGCAGCATCTATTGTGTCAATAATTTTACAATATTGGTTGTAATATTCTGAAGCTTTAAATTCTTGTAATTCATTTTCAGACAATTCATTAGAAAGCCAACGTGCTAAAAAAGTATCATCGTATTGTTGTTCCATAATATTTATCTCATTATCTTGCTTTATAACCGTTCAAAGTAAGAAAACCCTATTTATAATTTATAATTTTTGATATTTTTTCTTAAATTAAGTAATGCAGAATGCATCCTTTTTTCTACTGTTTTTATTGAAATATCAAGTATTTCAGCGATTTCTTTGTATTTCTTTTTTTCAATTCTATTTAATAAAAATACAACACGTTCTTTTTCTGTTAAATTATTTATCGCATTAGACAATTCTTCATGAAACTCTTTTTCGTTAAGGATAAATTCAGGATCTTCTCTATTAACTGCATTCCCAATTGAGTTTTTATATTTTAAAACAACTTTTTGATGTGTAATTTCATTAAGAAATGCATTTTTTATTGTTGTAAAAAGAAAATATTTTGCTTTGTCTGTTGGTATTTTAGCACAATTTTGCCAAAGCTTTACAAATGCGTCTTGAGTTAGATCTTCCGCTTGGTCGATGTTTCCGCATTTTAGATATATAAAGTTACGTATCATTTTTGAATAGTCTTTAAAAACTTTTTCAAATATAGGTTTTTCACATACCGAATTTAACTGACGATTCATTGAGTTTAATTGTAAAATAGAAGAATGATATTCATTAACAAACTTACTTATTTTTAAATAAAAGCAACATTTTTCTTTTTTCTTTTTAGGCTTTTTGAATATTTTTTTTAAAAAATAAAATATTAAGTATTGATTATCAGGTTTTTATTTTTTTTGTTTTAGATTGATGCAAATTAATGTTTAAAAAAAATGAAGATATCATAGGGTTTTTCTTTTGCTTCTTGTCTTAGTAATTAAACAAATAATATGAAAATGGCAAAAAAGAAGTTTATAACAAAAAAGGGAGGTATCTATGCTTAGTTTGTATATCATTATAATAATAACAATTTCTCTTATATTATATGGAGTAGTTGAATATCAAATTCATCAAAAGAACCTAAAATCAATTCCAATTCGAATTCACATTAATGGCACAAGAGGAAAGTCGAGCGTAACTCGTTTAATTGGTGCTGGATTGAGAGCAGGAGGCTTGAAAACAATTACAAAAGTAACAGGTACTTTTCCTCGAATAATTCTACCTGATGGAAGCGAAGCTACTATACATAGAAAAGAAAGTGCTAATATTTTAGAACAGTTAGCCATTATAAAGTTCTGTTCTAAACAACAAGTTGATGTGCTTATTATTGAATGTATGGCATTGCAGCCTATTTATCAAAAAATTACTGAGCAACAAATGATTAAGGCAACATTAGGTGTAATAACAAATGTTCGTTTAGATCATTTAGATGTAATGGGACCACGATTAGATAATGTTGCAGAAGCAATTAGCGGAACAATTCCGTTAAAATCTAAGCTTTTCACTTGCGAAGATCGCTATTTGAATTTTATGGAAAAAATTGCAACCAAAAGAGAGACAAAACTATTTAAAAGTGAAGCAAGTTCGGTTACTAATGATGATATTAAAGGGTTTACTTATATAGAACATAAAGAAAATGTTGCGTTAGCATTAGATGTTTGTGCACAATTTGGAATTGAAAAGTCGGTTGCTCTGCCAGAAATGAAAAGATCAATTCCAGATGAAGGTGTTTTGAGGAGATTTACAATTCTTACTGAAAATAAAAGAATACATTTTTATAATGCTTTGGCAGCCAATGATCCAGAATCTACGATTATGATTTGGGATGCAATAAAAGATCAATCGGAAACGGGTGAACATTTTATGTTTCTATTAAATACTCGGCAAGATCGTCAAGACCGAGCAATTCGTTTAGTAGATATGATGAGTAAATTAGACTATTCGAGTATTGGGCTTATTGGAGAATCTTTAGATATGGTTGTAAATATGTGTTTAAAACAACATATAGATAAGAATAAAATTCATGCAATTGGAGCAAAAAAAACACAAGAGCAATACAATGATTTGATAGCTGCATCAGAAGCAAAAACGACAATCATAGCCATTGGTAATATGGGAGCAGGTGGCTCAGAATTATCAGAATACTTTGAAGAAAGACATCAAATTGAACACAATTATAACTATTAAGAATGAATCATGATTGAATTATCTGTAACCTTAGGAATTATTATAAGTTTATTTTTTATCGAAAAATTTGGCATAGCCGCTGGAGGAATTATTATTCCGGGCTATATCGCTCTCCAATTAACTACTATAGACAGGTTAATTGGGTTAGTCATTATATCTTTTGCAACATTTTTAATAATTAAGCTTATTTCAAAATTTACATTTTTGTTTGGGCGAAGACAAATGGTTGTTGCATTATTAATTGGTACCATTCTTTCCATCATTTCGCATCATTTTTTTATAATTAATACAACTACCACAACAGTTGAATTAAGTGCAATCGGATGGGTAATTCCTGGGCTAATTGCCCATTCTGCGGCCAAACAAGGTTATGTCAAAACCATAGCAATGATTTCGATTACCTCAGTTATAGTTCGATTGTTCGTAATCATCATTTTTTTAGGAGAATCATTACCAGAATTATACTAGTACAAAAGGAAAATACTTTTTAATAAAAATTATACATGAAAAATATCTCAATTAGATCAACACTAGTACTAAGCATTCTTGGAGTGTTGGCAATTTGCATTATAACTCTTGTTGAAAACACGAAAAAAATTCAACAACAAGAATATTATTATGAAAAAATTGAAGCAGCAACATTAGCAAAACAATGTCAACTACATATTAAAAATAAGTTCTATGAAGATGAGATATCATTAGACAATATAAATGATCCCAATAATTCGGGCATTATTGGGCAACAATTTTCAGAGATTACGTCTGGGAGAGGTTCATTGCCAATTAAACTCAGCACACTTAATCCAAACTTTGCTGCAATGATAGTTGAGCAAATTAAAGAAGCAGGTTTAAAAAAAGGAGATAAAGTTGCTCTTTGTTTTACAGGATCATTTCCAGCGTTAAATATTGCTACATGTGCAGCAATAGAAAGCCTACAACTGAAACCTATATTGATTACATCGGTTACATCATCATCTTGGGGCGCTAACAATCCAAATCTTACTTGGTTAGATATGCAAAAGAGTCTTTACGAAGCAAAGTTAATATCTTTTTTACCAATTGCTTCTTCCATTGGAGGCAATCAAGATATCGGGCAAACATTAAGTAGAGAAGGGCGTGAATTGGTTATTTCAGCCATTAAAAAAGCAAACATTGAATATCTTAATAAAGGTAGCTTAAAAGCTAATATTGAAAAAAGAATGGAACTCTTTAATATTCATAAAGACATTAAGTTATTTATTAATGTTGGTGGAGGAATTGCAAGTTTAGGAAGTAGTGCTAATGCTGATGCTTTTCCATCAGGATTAAAAAAAGATATGAAACTAAAAAATATTCCAGAACACAGAGGAGTTGTTTTTGAAATGGTTAAAAAGGATATACCCATTATTAATCTTTTAAATATTGAAAAACTATTAAAGGAATATAAACTTCCAATGGATCCTATGCCTTTGCCAGAAGTTGGTGAAGGAAATATGTTTCAAGCAAATAAATATGATTTAAAGATTGTAATTTCTTTAACGAGCTTTTATATAGTGCTCATAATTTTCATTATGTATTATGATAAAAAACAGAACGAATTGGGAACACAAATAATAAAAAAATATGAATAATAAAAATTATCAAAAAAGAATTGTAGTGCTTATACTTTTTTTTGTAGCTACTATTTCTAATGCACAGAAAGAAATTAAACCATTAAAATTTTTAACAACAGTACAATTAACAGGACCAAGTGATTTTATTTATTATGCTTTGTCAGAAAAAGTAAAAACAGCGTTAGTAGTTGAAGGGCCAGGGGAATTAACACTTTACAATAGAGTTCGATTGAATACTAATGAGAAAGAATCAAAACCATATTTTTTAAAATACACGTTAAATAATAAAATGATAATTTCTAAGAAAATAGGACCACAAACAGCTTCTCAGAAAATAAAATATAAAAGTACTAAAGTTGATGGTGTTCCAAGTGTTGTAGATAAAGTAATAATAAAAATTCCACCAGGGAAACATAAACTTAATTTTTATAAATGCAAAACAGATCAAAAAGTACATGTTAGGTTTATGTATAAGCAAGAAATCAAGACAAATTGGAAGGAAATAAAAACGAAAAATGATTTAAAACAAGTTGTTATATTAAATTTAAAATCGAAGAAAACGCAAAATTACTCGCGAATTGATAATTTTCAAAGATTTAAATTTTCTACAAATGAAGATAATTCCAAAATTAGGGTTTTTTTAAGAGCCGATTTTAATTATAAAATGCATTCACAAAATGTGTGTAGAGTTATATTAAAAGAAAATGGAAAAAATATTGCAACTTATAAAATAACCTGTCATAAATCGAAAGTTGTTGAAAATAAAACAGACAAAAAATTAATACCAGGAAGTTTAGAAAAATTATATATAGACATTCCAGTAAACGGAAAGCATAATTTTGAGCTTCTTTTAAAAGAACCAAATCAATCTGCATTAGTAAGAGTTTTTATAGATGAAAGTGAAGTGTCTAAAAAATAAAAGTATACTAAAAAATGCAAAAAGTATATATTGTTATTCAGTATGTTTTAGTAATCTTTCTTTTAACATGTCAAAAGTCATTCTCTCAAATAAAAGTTTCGACTGCAACATTAACAGGTTATGAAGCAAATATAAATAGACTTCCAAATACTTTTTTTAATTCGGTATTACTTAATGAAAAAGATTTGCATACTAATAGTTTTTATCAAGATGTAATTACAAAATTTAGTTATTCAAAGTCATGGAAAAAAAATAGTATACGCATTTTTGCACAACCAGAAGCACGATTTTATTTTTCAAAAATAGAAGGTTCATCGATGAATCAACTCATTTTGAATACGTACTTAAATTATCGTTATAGTTTTAAAAAATATTTAAAATGGGACACTAATCTTCAATATAAAATTAAGGATAGAAAAGGTCTTGATTTGGATGAAAATGAATTTAGTACTCCATTGGGATATAATTTGATTGATTTTTCAACCAAATTAAACTTTAAATTACATAGAAAAAATAGTACATTCGTTCGACTTAATTATGGCTTAAAGCATTTTAATGATACAGATTTGAGAAGTACATCCTATCTAGAAAAAGGAGTTAACTTTGAGTATAAGAATTCAAATAGAAAGAAAAAAATACACAACTCTTATGGTGTTATAGGAAGTTATTCAAAAAGAGATTATTTAATCGAAAAATTAGATACAAAGGAAGAGATTGAAAGAAGTTGGGAATACCTAAATGTTGGTATATTTTATAAACTACCTGTAACTAGACGAATGAGTGTTACATCAAAATTTGAATTTGAAGAAAGAATTGATGGTTTTCAAAATCAATTTGGATATGAAGAGCTTTCACCTTCTTTACAAATAGAATATAGAAAAAAGAAATTAGATGTTGATTTATCGGTTAGTTACGCTAATCGGAAATTTAAAAAATTGAATGCAAGAAACATAAATGGAACAAAAATTGGTACTTTAGAATTTGATTCTTTTCGAACAACAATGAATATTTCTTATAAATTAAACAAAAAAACGTATATTCTTTCTGAAGGATATTTTCTAAAAAGAGAATCAAATAATACTAATCAGAATACCACATTTTTCAGATCGTATATCAATTATTATGTCGGAATTGGTTTCCAGTATAAGTTTTAGACAATAGTTTATCATTTTAATGAAAATAATAAACTATTGTCTAATTTTTACATAAGAAAAAGAAATGCATACACCTAAAACATGATTTTATAACTTAGATTTGGAATAATAATAACCTCTTTGTATAGCTCTATGTTTTGATTGATGTAATTAAAACGATGTCCAAAGTTTTCTTTATAACCGTTGGCATTAATTATTTTTAAAGATAATTTTTGCGAATTTCTTTTTTTGTTCCATTGGTAATTCACTGTAAAATGAGAAACAAAACTAGCATGGTTTTGACGACTAAAAGGATTGTTTTCGTCATAAATAACTTCTTGTTGATTAATTGAAGCAGTATTGTTTATTGGTGAATAACGATCACCACCTTGATAACTAACTCTAAAATTAATACTAAATAAATTTTGATTTTCTTTTCCTGTTTTGAATTCTTTTCCTGCCAAACAATTTACAAGAAAGTTTCTGTTGAATTTAGTGTTATACCATTCATTATTATTTGAGGATTTAAATTCCGAATTGAATATTGAAGCAGAAATTAGATAATAAAATCCATTTGTTATATATTTTTCAAGCATGAGATCAATACCATAATTGCGTGCTATTCCATCATTAATAAAAGTATCGGTAATAAACCAATTATCTGTATTGTTAATTAGAGATTCGTTTGTGTTTTGTATAATTGGTATATTAAATAAATATTGATAATAGGGTTCAATTCGTAGATGTCTATTGTTAGTACACTTCCAATTATAGCCTAAAACAAAATGATGAGCCTTAGTAAAATCTAAATTCTTATTCGTTTGTTCATTTGTGTTTAACGGTTTAGAGAAATAGATGTTCAAATTTTCTAAACGACTGTGAAGTCCATACCCAAAATTAATTTCTTTGTTCTCTTTTATTTGATACGCAATCCCTAGTCTTGGTTCTAGGGTTTTATTGTTATTTAGTGTAAATAATTGTGCGTTCAAACCGAGACTTAGTGTGAATTTTTGATGTGATATTATGCTATTGTAAAATCCTGATAATAATGCACTTGATCCTTTTTCGGAAAGTAATGTTTCATAGCTGTCATTAATTGTTTCTACTAAAGACAAATCATAATTCATACTAACTGCACTTATACCTGTTTTATAAGAATGTTGTGCATTTATTTTTTTATTGAATATCGATTGGAAAGTGAGGTTATAATTTGTGTTTTCAATTTTGTTTTTGGGTACTAAATCCAAATTGGAATTTAATTGTTGTGTTATAAAATTTAAACCGTTACTCGATAGTGCTAGTGTAGTGTTTAGAGACGCTCCGTTTTTAAAAAAATAACGATTATTTAACCCAGTTGCAGCCATATATTGTTTTGCATTTTCATTTTCTTTATCTTCTATATATTTCCATACTGTGCTATCGTTTTTAATTTTTTTGCCCGATGCATCAATTAGTCCAATTCCCCAAAAAGAGAAAGTTCCCCATTTTTCTGTTGGTAGTTTTATTTTATAGGCTAAATCCTGATATTTAATTCCCTGTGCATCTTCGGGAAGTAGTGAAGAAATTAAACTTAAAGTAGAATATCTATAGTTTACTAAATAGGAAGAATTATTGTTTTTACTTAACGGCCCCTCTGAAGCAAAATCGATTCCTATTAGTCCAATTTCTGCTGAGTGTTCTTGGTTTGTATTGTTTCCACTTCTCATTTGCATATCAAAAACACCTGATAAAGCATTATTGTATTCTGATGGGAAAGCCCCTGTAAAAAAATCGGAATTGGTTAATAAATTGCTACTCAATGCTGTAAGACCACCACCGCCAAAGGTACCTAAATCGGCAAAGTGATTCGGGTTTGGTATTTCTATTCCCTCCATTTTCCATTGTGTAAATTTCGGTGCATTTCCTCTAATTGAAATAGCATTGTTAGCAACATTACTGGCTACACCTGCAAATGAAGACGCTAAACGTGCGGGGTCGTCAAAACCACCTGCATATCTGCTGGCCTCTTCAACGCTTAACATTTTTGCACTCACTAAGGCATGTTTGTTAATTGCTTTTTCTTTTTGATTAGTGGCTTTAACAACAATTTCATCTAGGGTAGCTATATTTTCTGTGAGACGAATAGTTATTTGTGCTTCTTTTGATGAAGTGAGCTGTATATCCTTGATAATGCTAGTTTCATACCCTAAAAAAGATGTCTGAATGGTATAGCGACCTGGGGTTAGGTTTTCTAAAATAAAATTTCCGTTTTCATCTGTTGCAGTTCCGTTTATTGATGTTGTATTTAAAATAACTACATTTACAAAAGCTAGGGGTACTAATGATGCGTCATCTATTACTTGGCCTTTAATATTTTGTTTGATTTCTTGTGCAACCAATAGATTTATTCCAAAACAGTATGTAACGATAATCCAAATTCTTAAAAACATATTTCTTATTTTTTTGTTGAATGAGGAGCAAAGTTATTAATCGAATAACTAGGTATCAATACTGATTTATCAGTATAAAATTAAGCTAGATTATGCTTCATTGCATATTCTATGGCTTCTATAGAATTGTTTGCACTTAGTTTTTTTAGAATATTTTGTCTGTGTGTATTTACAGTGTGAATGCTTATAGATAGATTGTCTGAAATCTCTTTACTTAAATATCCTTTTTTAACAAAAGTTAGAATCTCTTCTTCTCGTTTTGAAAGGATAGCTTTATTATTTAGCTCATTTTTTATAATTTCAGTTTGTCCTGTTGTTACATTTACTAATTGACTAATCACACCATTAGAATAGGTCTGGTTTGGTGAAACATCTACAACGCTCAAAGCTAACCATAAATTACCTTTCGAATCTAATTCTAAAATTTGATGTTGTTCAATAATTCTAACATATTCATCATTTCCATTTAGAATTCTATAATCGTTTTGTAGCTTATAATGCTTTTTTTCTTTCTTAGGAAGGGAATAGTAATAGTTAAGCAATGTTGTTCCGTTTTGTAGTAGCGTTAGCATGTCGTCTGGATGAATTCTTGAATTGAAATAATCTGTTCCTTCGTTTTTAATTTTGTTTAAATCGTATCCGAAGAGATCTTGAAAGTTATAGGAGGTGTAGATGTGTTCTTTTTTATGAAAATCGAAAACCGATATACCACTATTTTTTACTAATGCCATTTGATTTAGAAAAGGAATTTGATTTTCAAATACTGAGTAATCTAGAAGGGATTCGTCAAATAGTTGCTTTTGAATCGCTTTGTTATATTTGTTTAATACTTCATCCATTTTATGAAAGTTTGTAAAATAAAAATAATGTTTCTTTTTAGAAGTTTATGTCATTAATGCTATAAATACAAAAATAAACAAGTTCACAACACTTCTAAAAGAGCTAAAGCTGCATATTGAACCCAACTATTATATATTCTTTTTTGTGTATTAGTTTTTTTTGAGGAATAAAAATTGGAATGAGTTATCACTAATTATAACTTATTCAGTTGATTCGTTTTCTTTTCCTTTAGTAAATTTTATTACTCTTGCAATGGATTGTTTTGTATCTAAATAAATCTCTAACTCGATGGTTGCATTTCCTTCCTGATATTCTCTTTTTATTAATAAAGATAAGATATTGTCTTTATAGCCAATACTTTTAATTTCATCATACCAACCATCATGAGAATCTAGCGTTAAGTATTTGTCTGTATAAATTTTTTGATTGTCATTAATTTTGATGTATTGGTATTTTTTATCTCTTCCATTGTAGAACAAAATAGGGCTTTGATTGTTTTTGCAAAAAGAAAGTTCTTCCATTTCTTCATCATAAACACCAACATTAAAATTCTTGGTTGGTATGAACTTAAATTCTAATGATCCAACAATATAATTAATATTTCTGTTTCTGTTTTCTTTTTCAAATATATAATCTCCAAAAACCCACCCAGAGAATTTATTACTTTTTACCCAAACGAAATTATGTAAATCACATCTTTCTTTGGTGTCTTGAAGATTAAATTTTTTTTCTGAAATGCTATCTATAGTTACAACTTCACCATATATATTGGTTATTTGGTTTATTATTTTTTTAGTAGTGTCATAGATTTGAATAGTATCGGTTAGAATAATGGCTTCATTTTTATAATTAACTCTCTTGAAATTTAAAATTTCAGATGTTTTTGTGTCAGAGGTTGTTGTAGTAGGTGTTGTTGTTTTAGATTTCTCATTACAACTTACTAAGGAAATAAGTAAAAATAATAGGGCAAATTTTCTCATCTTAACTTAATTATTTAAATATTTAACTCATTAGTATTAATATCCTTTTCTACTAATTTGTTGTTGCTATTTTAAAACTAAAACAACTAAACGATAAAGTTAATTTTCTAATTATCAACAAGAAAATAGATGAACACACTATAATTAAGCATTGTTTTACCTTGTTTTTGTTAAAAATTATAATCTTCTATAGAAATAGTATTATCTAAAATTTAAAACAGAAAAAAGTAAACATTTTCATCATCATTAGTTTAATAGCATCGCAAATATAGTAAAATCTACTCTTTTTTGTAAAATTTATCGCACCGAAAATTTTAATTCTTTTTCGTAGGTTTTATATGGTAAATGCCAAAGTAAAAAAGTTAAGTGTGTTGATTTTTGTAATCAAATATATAAAAATATATTGATAAATTAATGATTTATTACAAAAAGAGTTAATGTGAAATAATATTCTTAATGTAAATGCTTGTTTTTTGATTTTTATTTATTACGAGTTTCTTGTTATATTCAAAGCATCTAATTTTTTTTAATGCGATGATTTTATTAATTGTAGCTTCATTTTATTAGCGTTAAAAATAAAAATGATGTGTTTGTTTCATGATATTCATTTGCATTAAAATTATTTTGCTCTTATTATCATCTTTAGTATTTATAATGCCATCTTTGCCTTTAGAATACAAAGCATATTTTAGTCCTTTATTTGAGGTTTTGTAATAATATTCGTTTCCCCAAAGATCAATGTTGTTGTTTTTTCTAAGTGGATTGTTTCTAATGATTTCGTTTAAACTCCCAGGGTAAACTTCATTTTTTTGCTTGTTTTTTTCTAAAAGTAATTCAATTTGAGAAATTGTGTTTAAACAATCTTTTTTATTGGAATACTTTTGTCTGTAGAACCAATGCATATCGTAAACTTTTGAAAATGGATATATATAAAATTGATACCATTATATCATTTTTTGATTGTAGATGGAATGAAGCATGTTGCTATTTTTGTATTTTTGAAGCATTGAATAAATAAGATATGAAATCGCTATTAGCAATGAGTTTGTTGCTAACGAATAAAATTTAGGGAACACAAATTGAAATATATTTAGTGAAGTAAGTACCAATAAACAGAAGCGATTCCATATATGACCTATGACAAAAAAAGCACACCTATATGAAAATTGTTATTTCTCCTGCGAAATCGTTAGATTTTGAATCAAAATTACCAACCACTCGTTTTACACAATCTGATTTTTTATCACAATCGGAAACAATACATAAAACACTAAAAAAACAGCAACCAAAAGATTTAATGACCTTGATGTCTATTTCTGAAAAATTAGCCAATTTAAATTGGCAACGCAATCAAGATTGGTCAACTCCATTCACAACAGAAAATGCACGTCCTGCTGTTTATGCTTTTAACGGTGATGTCTATACGGGTTTAGATATTTATACGCTTCCTGTTGAAAAATTAGATGTTATACAAGATAGATTAAGAATACTTTCGGGCTTATATGGTTTGTTGAAACCTTTAGATTTAATGCAACCCTATCGTTTAGAAATGGGTACATCTTTAGCAATTGGAACAAAGAAAAACTTATATGAATTTTGGAAAAAGACAATCACAGAAGCTATCAATAAAGAATTAACCGAAGGGGAATTGTTTGTGAATTTAGCGAGTAACGAATATTTTAGTGCTGTTGATGCTAAAGCATTGAAAGTGCCTGTAATTACACCAGAATTTAAAGACTATAAAGACGGAAAATTAAAAATGATTAGTTTTTTTGCGAAAAAAGCAAGAGGTATGATGGTGCGCTATATTATAGATTCTAACGCAGAAACTATTGATGATTTAAAACAGTTTAACTATGATGGTTATGCTTTAGATGCGTCACTTTCAAAAGGTAACACGTTAGTTTTTACAAGATAGTTTTGAATTATAAAAAACTAATTATGGTAGCTGCGTTAATTTGGTTATCATAATTAGTTTTTTTATGCTTTGTGTTTCATGTAGGTATGATAGAATAATAGAAAGCAAATTATTCCAATTACTATAGGAATTAATGTATGTAGTGTTTTTTTAAAAGACTTACTTTAGAAGTCCAAATAATATTAATGCCTAGTATTACCGGACCTATAGTAATTATCCAAAACCAAGGATTCATAGAAACTATTGCCCCAATAGTTAAAACAATAGTTCCTATTCTTAATTTGGAATTCATCTTATAACTTTTCTAATAAATATTTTCCAGTTACAGAGTTTTCGTTTCTAGCGACCTCTTCTGGTGTTCCGAAAGCCATTAGTTTTCCTCCATGTTCACCACCTTCTGGACCAATATCGATAATGTAATCGGCACACTTTATTAAATCTAAATTGTGTTCAATAACAATTATTGAATGTCCTTTTTCAATTAGAGCATCAAATGATTTTAAAAGTTTTTTTATATCGTGAAAGTGCAATCCTGTTGTTGGTTCATCAAAAACGAATAAAGCCTTGTCTTTTATGGTTCCTTTAACAAGGAAAGAAGCTAATTTGATACGTTGTGCTTCTCCACCAGAAAGTGTAGAAGAAGATTGTCCTAGTTGCACATAGCCTAAACCAACATCTTGAAGAGGTTGTAGTTTTTGTGTAATTTTATTTTGTTTGTGTTGCGAAAAGAAAGCTAAAGCATCATCTATGGTTAGTTTTAGAATATCATCAATATTTTTGCCTTCATAGGTAACTTCTAGAACTTCTTTTTTGAAGCGTTTTCCTGAACAAGTTTCACACTCAAGGTGAACATCTGCCATGAATTGCATTTCTATAGTTACTTCTCCGTCTCCTTTACAGGTTTCACAACGACCACCATCTACATTAAAAGAGAAGTGTTTCGCTTGGTAATTTCTTAGTTTTGATATGTTTTGCTTTGAAAACAAGTCGCGAATATCATCATAGGCTTTAATATAGGTCACAGGGTTGGAACGAGAACTTCTACCAATAGGGTTTTGATCTACATATTCAATATGTTTGATGTTCTCAAAATTACCTGCTAATTCTGTAAACTGACCAGGTTTTTCTCCAACACCGTCTAATTTTTTTTGAATGGCTGGAAATAATATTTTTTTAACTAACGTACTTTTTCCACTTCCAGAAACTCCAGTAATAACTGTTAAGCAATCTAAAGGAAATGTGAAATTTTGGTTTTTAAGATTGTTTTCTCTTGCTCCAATTATATCAATATGATGTTTGAATTTTCTTCTTTTCTTAGGAACTTCAATTGTTTCTTTACCGTTTAAGTATTTTGCTGTTAAAGAATCGGCTTTTATTATTTCTTCATAGGTGCCTTGCGCTACTAAATAACCTCCATTTGTTCCGGCTTCTGGGCCAATGTCAATAATCATATCGGCAGCTTTCATAATGTCTTCATCATGCTCAACAACGATAACAGTATTACCCAAATTGCGAAGTTCTTTTAAGACATCAATCAATCGTTCGGTGTCTTTAGGGTGCAGACCAATACTTGGTTCATCTAATATATACATGGAACCTACTAAACTACTTCCTAATGAAGTGGCTAAATTAATTCGTTGCGATTCTCCACCTGAAAGTGTTGCTGAGTTTCTGTTTAGTGTTAAATAACTTAATCCAACATTAAACAAGAAACCTAAACGGTTATTTATTTCTATTAAAAGACGTTTGGCAACTTTTGCATCATATTCGTTTAATTCTAATTCTTTAAAGAAATCTATTAAATTAACAATTGGCAAATCGACTAATTCTGTAATGGTTTTGTTGGCAATTTTTATGAAATTAGCCTCAGGACGAAGCCTTTTCCCTCTACAGCTAGTACATTTAGTTTTTCCTCTATAACGAGAAAGTAATACTCGATTCTGAATTTTATAATTTTTCTCTTCTAGCTCTGTAAAAAAATCATTCAAACCAGTAAAGTATTCGTTTCCGTCCCAAATTAGTTGTTTTTGTTCTTCAGTAAGTTCAAAAATGGGTTTGTGAATTGGGAAATCAAATTTGTATGCATGGTTTACTAATTGGTCTCTATACCAACTCATAGATTCTCCTCTCCAAGGAAAAATACCATTTTCAAAAACAGAAAGTGCTGTATTTGGAATCACTAATTCTTCATCAATTCCAATAATATTACCATAGCCTTCGCATTTTGGGCAAGCACCATAAGGATTGTTAAAGCTAAACAAATGTACGTTTGGTTCTAAAAAAGTGAGTCCATCAAGTTCAAAATTAGAACTAAAATGCTCTCTTTCTTTGGTGTTTATGTCCTGTAGATAACAATTTCCTTTTCCTTCAAAGAAAGCAGTTTCCACAGCATCTGCCAATCGGTTATAGAACTCTTCTTCATCTTTAACAATAATTCGATCAATAATTAGTAATATTTCTTTATTGTCTAAAGAAGCTACATCAACTTCATCTAAACGAACCATTTCATTGTCAACTAAAATACGTGCAAAACCTTGTTGCAGTAATACCTTTAATTTGTCTTCCATTGGTCTTCCTTCTTCTAAATGAATAGGAGAGAGAAGTAACCATTTTGAGTTTATTTCAAGAGTTTTAATTTGAGAAATAACATCTGAAACGGTGTCTTTTTTTACTTCTTTTCCAGAAATTGGTGAGTAGGTTTTTCCAATTCTTGCAAATAATAATTTTAGGTAATCGTAAATCTCAGTAGAAGTTCCCACTGTTGAACGCGCATTGGTAGTGTTTACCTTTTGTTCAATTGCAATGGCGGGAGCAATCCCTTTGATATATTCAACTTTTGGTTTGTCTAATCTACCTAAAAATTGTCTTGCATAGGAAGATAGACTTTCTACATAGCGTCGTTGTCCTTCTGCATATAAAGTATCAAATGCTAAACTCGATTTTCCCGAACCCGATAATCCTGTAACTACAACAAGTTTGTTTCTAGGTATTGCGACATCAATATTTTTAAGGTTGTGTAATTGAGCACCTTTAATTAAGATGTTTTTTTTGGGTTCTAGTGTTGAAAAATCTACTTTATTCAAGGTATTTGTCATTTTTACATTAATAAAAAAATCGTTTAAAAATTAAACGATTTTTGAAGTGTAAAGGTAACTATTTTTTTTATTTTTTTCCTCTTTGTTTTTTAACCATTTCAGCAGTAACCTTGGTTTTGTTGTTGCCCCAATTTGCATACACATAGGTAAGCACATCTGCAACATCTTGGTCTGAAAAATCTTTATGAGGAATCATGAAGTTTTCATATTTCTTTCCATTCACTACTATTGGTTCTTGAATTCCATAGATTACGATACGAATAGCTCTGTCTGGATCTGCATTTAAGTAATCAGATTTTGCTAATGGGGGAAAATTACTACCATAACCTTCTCCGCTAGCTTTGTGACACATGATACAGGATTTTTCATATAATTTTTTACCATTATTTAAATCTTGCAATTTTGTTGCATTTGTATAGGTTTCATTTTCTTTGTGGGAAAAAGATGAAAATGAAAAATAACAAAGTAAAATAAATAGAAATGAGGCAATAACTTTTTTCATTGTTGTTTGTTTTTTTATTATCACACAAAAATATTATTATGAAAATAAGTTATTAATGATAAATATCATATTATAGTTTGTTTTAATTTATTTTAATATGCAGCATTCATCTTAAGGTTTCGATTTTGAATGTATAATTTGGGTTTAAGCAACATTTTGAAATATTTAAGTATAGTTTTTTAAGTGATAATTCTCCTAATTCTATTGTTGTTGAAAATTTTTTTTAATTTTTTTCATGTTTTATCTGCGATTTTATTATCTGTTGTGATTTTAATTATTAAAATTTATTTTATAAAAACTAAACATTACCTATACAATAACAGTTGTTTTCATAATTACTAAACGGAGGTTTTTATTAAATCTCTTCAATTTCATAGGGGAAATTTTAAAAAGAGATAAAATTGTATAGTTTGTATATATTTTACATTTAGGAAGTTGTAAGTAATTTTTTTAAATTTATATAAATCAATTTGTTAACTTTTAAATTGTATGATTATGAAAAAAATTACTTCCTTTTTATTGGTGCTTATAAGTTTTGTACTATCCTATGCACAGCCTACTAATAATGCTACATCGCCCACTAACAATGCTGTTGATGTAATCTCTATATATAGTGATGTTTATAATGATGTTGCAACAAACTATAATCCAGGTTGGGGACAGTCTGGAAGTGTTAATGATGCTTATGATCCTGGTACAGGAGATTTAGTTATGGCTTATACAAATTTTAATTATCAAGGAACAGATTTGGCTACTCAAAATGCTGCAGCAATGGAATATTTGCATATAGATGTTTGGACAAATGCGAACCCAATGAATACTGTTTTACAAGTTAGCCCGATTAATAATGGTACTGGAGCAAATGAGTTTTTGGTAACCATTAATTATACATCAGGCTCTTGGTATAGTGTAGATATTCCTAAAAGTGCTTTTACTGGGATGACTTGGGATGCTGTTTTTCAGTTAAAATTTGCTGCAAATGGACCAGGAAGTACTGTTCCTGTAGATATTTATTTAGATAATATTTATTTCTGGAAAACGCCAATAGCGGCTGGTTCAGATGCTACATTGAGTGATTTAAAGGTAGATGGTACAACGGTTGGAGGGTTTAGTCCATCTACAATAAATTATACCTATCCACTACCAAATGGAACAACGGTAATCCCGCAAATAACAACAGCAATAGCATCAGATGAAAACGTTACGAGTGTAACCGTTACTCAAGCAACTGCTTTGCCTGGTAGTGCTACAGTAGTGGTTGTTTCTCAAAATGGAAATGTAACGAAAACTTATACTGTATCCTATGTTTTACAAGGTCCAAATGTTGCCGCACCAACACCACCAGCAAGAGATCCTTCAGATGTAATTTCGTTATTTAGTAATGCTTATTCTAATGTTACAATCGACACTTGGAACGCTGCATGGGATGTGGCTACTTCTTCAGATGTTATGATAGCTGGAAACGATACTAAAAAAATAACTGGATTAGGTTATTTAGGTGTAGAATTTTTAGCAAATAGAATTGATGCTTCTACATTTACTAATTTCCATATGGATTTTTGGACTGACGATGCTGATTTAGTAGGTAAAGTTTTTAATTCAAAGTTTTCTCAATGGGGCGGAACATCTTCAGAAGTTTCTGCAATTGAACTCAATTTGAACGATGGTTCAACACCAGCTGTAACTAATGGAGTTTGGGTTTCTGTAGATGTACCAATAACTAACTTTACAAATAGTCCGCAAGTTAGAGACGATTTAGCTCAATTTGTAATTACTTCAAATTTGACAGGTCCTGTTTTTGTAGATAATATTTATTTCTATAAAGGTACTCCTCTAAATAGCTCTCAGTTTGATGTGACAAATTTTAAAGTATATCCAAATCCTGCACAAAATGTTTGGAACATTGTTGGAAGTAAAAATATAGTTTCAATCGAAATATTTGATTTATTAGGAAAAAGAGTTAAGGTTATTAGTCCTAATGCAACAGAAGTTATTATAAATGCTTCTGAGTTATCTAATGGTGTTTATTTAGCTAATGTGAGCACAGATAACGAAACAGAAATTGTAAAATTGGTAAAAAGATAAACTTTTTTACAGTTCTTGGTAAAGACTACTTCTATGAAGTAGTCTTTTTTATTTAGTTAATTAATAGTTGTTTAAATGAAAATATTGCCTTTTTTCATTTCAATTATTAATTTAAAATAGCTATTTTTAGGTAAACAAAATTATACAAACAATGAATTTTTATAAAAGCCCATTTACAATATTAATTATATTTCTCTGTCCTATCTTTTTAGCTTTTACACAAGAGCTTCCACCCATTGTAAAGTATCCGCAAAATACCTATCAGGCAGGGAATCAAAATTGGATGATTAGTCAAGATAAAAAGCAGATTCTCTTTTTTGCTAATAATGATGGATTATTAGAATTTAATGGTGCAAACTGGATACTTTATCCGTCTCCAAACGAAACAATTATTCGTTCTGTTAGGGTTATAAACGATAGGATTTATACAGGGGCATATATGGAGTTTGGATACTGGAAGAGAACAGCAACTAATGAATTAAAATACCATTCTATAAGTTCGAAAATTAAAAATGAAATTTTAGATGATGAACAATTTTGGAATATTTTACAATATGATCAATGGGTTATTTTTCAATCTTTAAATAGAATTTATGTTTACGATTCTAAAGCTGAAACGATAGCTATAGCAGCAGAAGCAAATGGTATTGTTAAATCTTTTGTTGTTGATAAAGCCATATATTTTCAAGTTTTAAATCAAGGACTTTTTGAAATTGAAAAGGGAACAGGGAGATTAATTTCAGATAATGATTTATTTAAAAAAGAAAAAATTGTAACTATTTTTTCAATTAAAGAAGAATTAATAATTCATACGCAAACAAAAGGTTTTTATAAGTTTTTAAATAATATTGTAACACCATTTGCAACCAAAGTCGATGCTGAGTTAGCCTCGTTAAATGTGTATAGTAGTTTGCTTTTGTCTAATGGAAATTTTGCAATGGGAACTGTTTCTAATGGGGTGTACATATTAGATTCTCTAGGAGAAATTAAATATCATATTACACAGAATAATGGGCTAAGTAATAATACAGCCTTGTCATTGTTTGAAGATGTAGATAAAAATCTATGGGTTGGTTTAGACAATGGGATTAATTGCATTAACGTTTTGTCTCCTGTTAAAAGTTATGCAGATAATACAGGAAAACTTGGAACTGTCTATGCTTCTATGGTTTTTGAAGATTATTTATATATAGGCACCAATCAAGGATTATTCTATAAAAAAAATAAAAACGAAGATACGTTTCAACTTATTTCTGGAACAAAAGGACAAGTATGGTCTTTATATGTATTTGATGATACTTTATTTTGCGGACATGACTCTGGGACTTATATTGTGAATAAAGACAGTGCAAATTTAATATTTTCTCAATCAGGCACTTGGAATTTTGAAAAAATACCTAATTACTCGAATTTACTTATGCAAGGAAATTATTATGGAGTTTCAATATTAAAAAAGACAGATGGGAAATGGGTTTTTAGTCATAAGATTAAAGGGTTTGATTATTCTTCAAAGCATTTTGCAGTAACCAATAATTCAGAGGTATATATTAGTCATGAATATAAAGGAATTTTTAGCTTCAAAATTGATGATCAATTGAAAGAGGTTACAACTTTTTTTAGATATAAGTATCCAGATAAAGGGAAAAATTCTTGTTTAGTGCAATTTAATAACACTATTTATTATGCCTATAAAGAAGGTGTTTTTAGATTAGATAAATCATCGAAATCGTTTGTTAAAGATACAATTTTAAGTAAGGTCTTTCAAAATGATAAATATACTTCGGGGAAATTAATCTCAGACAATTCAAATAAATTATGGTTATTTTCAAAGAACTATATTCATTATTTCACTATAAATAAATTGAATAACAAATTAAAAGAGTTTGCTATTCCAATTCCGGCCTCTTTAACGAATTCGATGTTGGGTTATGAAAATATTTCACAATTGTCAAATTCAAATTATTTAATAGGAACTACAGATGGATATTATACTATAAATTTAAAAGATTTATCTATTAAAAATAATAGTTTAAGTATTACCAATATTACAATGAACAAGTTAGATGATAAACAAATTTTTTGTTCCATTGTAGATGATGGAGTCTTTAAACACGATGAAAATAATCTTGTTTTTAGTTATTGTATTCCAGAATATAATAAATACATAAGTGCTGAATATCAATATTTATTAGAAGGGTTTCAAAATCAATGGAGCGAATGGTCTTCAAGAACATCAACTAATTTCAAAAATTTACCCCCTGGCGATTATGTTTTTAAAGTTAGAGCAAAAAATTCAAATGCAGAAAATGTAGCAATCTATCGATTTAAAGTTTTGAAGCCTTGGTATGCAACAAATCTAGCGTTGTTAATTTACTTTATACTACTATCTGTAATTATTTTCTATATTCATAAGGCTTATAAAAGGTATTACAATCGTAAAGAACAAAAACTTATAGAAGAGAATAATTTATTATTAGAAATAAAAGAATTAGAAAACACGAAAGAACTCATGAAAATGAAAAATGAGCAGTTAGTGCAAGATGTTGATACTAAGAATAAGGAACTAGCAATGTCAACCATGAGCTTAATGAAAAAAGACGAATTACTTGCTATTATTAAAGAAGACTTGAAAAACACACCCGATAATTCTAATAGTAATGTTAAGTCTGTAATTTCAACTATAACCAAAAACATTAATAAACAAGATTCATGGAGTGTTTTTAAAGATGCATTCGATAAAGCAGATAATGATTTTCTAAAGAAAGTAAAACAACAGCATCCAACATTAACTCCAAATGATTTGAGACTTTGTGCCTATTTAAGATTGAACTTATCCTCTAAAGAAATTGCACCATTATTGAATATTTCTGTAAGAAGTGTAGAGATAAAAAGATACCGATTGCGAAAAAAAATGAGTTTAGAACATGAACAAGGTTTAGTGGAATATATTTTAGGGATCTAACCTTAACAATAAAAATAATTTTACCTATACAAAACCACAACATTTATTTTTTGTTATGTTTTTTACTATATAAAATTTCGAATATATTTTTTTGCTAAATCTAGTGATAATACCGTTTTTTATTATCAATATGTTGAAAAATAAGTCTTAAAATTATAATGTATGTTTTTTGTAGGGGTTCTTTTTGAGTATTTATTAATTTTTATATACTAATTTTAAAAATATGAAAATGCTTCTTTGAATTTCATGTTCTTCTAATACCAAAACAGAATAAAACAGAATACTAAAACTTTTTTTGCTTTCAATCATTTAAAGAAAATTATATGAAAAAAATTATTTTATTACTAATCTTTTGGTCTTATTCATTAATTAATCATGCGCAAATAGATAAAATTGTAGTGGTTAATGATTCAGATGGAATGAAATTAGTTGTTAATGGAGAAAATTTCATGATTAATGGGATGAATTGGGACTATGTGCCAATAGGAAATAATTATTCCTATAGTTTATGGAATCAATCCGATGAAACAATTAAAGCAGCTTTAGATGATGAGATGAGCTTATTAAAAAATATGGGAGTCAACACCATACGTCAATATACAGGAATTCAACCAAAATGGATAACTTATATTTATAAAAAGTATGGAATCTATACAATGTTGAATCATTCGTTTGGAAGATACGGACTAACCATCAATGGTGTTTGGAAAGCAAATACAGAATATTCGTCACCAGAGGTTCAAAAGTTATTACTTAAAGAAACCAAAGCTCTTGTTGAAGAATATAAAGATACTGAAGGTTTATTGTTATTTCTTTTAGGTAATGAAAATAATTATGGACTCTTTTGGGATGGTGCAGAAACAGAAGATATACCTTTAGAAGATAGAAAATCTACAAGTAGAGCTAGAGCAATGTATAAGCTTTTTAATGAAGCAGTACTTGAAATGAAAAAAATAGACAGTAAGCACCCAATTGCAATATGTAATGGGGATTTGTTGTTTCTTGAAATTATAGCCGAAGAGTGTAAAGATATTGATATACTTGGTACAAATATGTATAGAGGAGTATCTTTTGGTAATGCTTTTCAAAGGGTTAAAGATGAGTTGAAGAAACCAATTTTGTTTACAGAGTTTGGTGCTGATGCTTTTAATGCAAAAGACAATCAAGAAGATCAAAAATCACAAGCCTATTATATGGTGAACAATTGGAAAGAAATTTATGAAAATGCAGCAGGAATGGGGAAATCGAATAACTCATTAGGAGGTTTTACCTTTCAATTTAGTGACGGTTGGTGGAAATATGGACAAACTAAAAATTTAGATATTCATGACGATAACGCATCTTGGTCAAATGGAGGCTATCTGTCAGATTATCAAGAAGGAGAGAATAATATGAATGAGGAGTGGTTTGGAATTTGTGCAAAAGGACCAACAAATGCTAGAGGTTTATATACTTTATATCCTCGTGCTGCCTATTATGCTTTGAAAGAAGTGCACAGTATGAATCCTTATAATAAAGAATATTCCTTGAAAAGTATTGATGATTTTTTCAGTACAATTCAATTAACAGATGCTGTTTTAAGAGCTCGTGGAGATAAAGCAGCTTTGGGAGGAAATGATTCGAACCTTTTAAAAATTAGTAATCTGAGAGCAGAATTCACAACTTTTAATACAGGTGGAAGTTTGTTAACAACACCAACCGATGCAGATCCAACTTCAAATGCATATCCCAACAAACTAGGGTTTGATCATATGCAATCCTATTATATTGGCGTAGAAGGGAATCCTGCACCCAATATGAAAGCAAATGTTAATGTAAATATCTTGGGACATGTAGCTACAAACCCTATCAATGAAATATTCTATGAAAATAGAGGTAGAAGCTTAACTGTCAATTCTGAAACAGGAAATGTTCAACTCAATGATAACAATAGAGTGCAAGTATATAATGCTTCATATACTTGGAACGCTAAAGACTTTGAGTTGAGAGGGTTTTATCGTACAGGACATTATCATTGGGGATATGAAGGCGATTTTTTCGGGTTATATCCAGAAGCAAACTATGGTCCAAATTTAGATATATATAATGGTGAAACTTTAGGTTTTGAAATTGATGGTAAAAAAAGTCTAAAAGGATTGAAAGCAGCTTTTGGACCACAATTGTGGTGGGGTGCAAATCCAGCAGTATTATTGAAATATAATAGAAAAATTGGAATTTTTGATGCTACAGCAATTTATCATGAAGATTTAGACAAAGCATCTGCAGCGCTCACCTCTATTGCAATACCACTACCAAAAACAAGAAGAGCAACGGTCTATTTTAAAACTAAAGTTAATGCTGTAGGCTTAGAGTTTGGAGGAATTTGGGGCGGGCAACCCTTAAATGGAAGAACTTTTCAATATGCTTTGGGCTCTTCTGGAAATTATATAATATATGATGATAAAATTTCTTCAAAAGATAATTGGGGAGGAAAAGCGAAGATTACTTTTGAAAAAGGGCCATTTAAAATATATTCACAAGGGGCAATAATGGGACTTGTTGCAAATGGAGGTGCAGATAATACTAAAACATTTACTGGTTGGACTCTTAAAGATAGCGGAAGTGGAAATCAAGCTAATTTTTTGGCAGGGTTTACTTATAATTTCGGAAATTTTCAAATAGCCCCCAACTTTTTATGGCAAAAACCATTAGTAGATGCTATGCCAAATGACGCTCAAGCTCCTGCTAGATTGAGAAACATTCAAGCCGATCCATTTGTTGTTCGAGCAAATAGAGAAACGGTAGCTGGTGAACTACTCTTTACTTATGACCCAACACCTGGCACTTGGATGTATGAATGGGATAATGACAGAGCTGAAGATGCTAAATTCGCAATAAGTACAGATTTTGTTTTCCGTCATTTGCCAACTACTCAAGACGCTGCAATTGGATTTTTTAGCGATCGATCTTCTTTTGCTTTTGCAAAATCTGCTCCAGCTCATGACCTTTGGGAAAATAATACTCGCATTGTGTCAAAACTAAATCCAGATTTGGGGTTTATTGCAAATATTTATTTTGGTAATGCACAAGCTAATGGAAGTGATACACGATTGGTTGAAAGATTTGGAGGTGATTTAAGATTGATTTATAAAAAAATAAAATTAGTAACAGGATTAAAAATTAACGATTGGGGACCATATGATTATCATAGAGATTTCAACTTAACATATCCGATTCAATCATCATTAGATATATCTACATCTGTAGGGAAGCCTAATTGGTTTATTTTGCCCGATACAAAAATAGGAATTATGGGTATTTGGCGTTCACTAGATCAATATTCTCCACGTTATCTTCCAAACCAAACGAGCTCTCCTTTTGCTACAGCACCAACAATAAGTTCAGTCGGATTTAGTAATGGTACAGAATGGGAAATTAGAACATACATACATATTAACATTGGTAAATAATAAAAAATTGAAAAATGAAAAATAAGAGAATAAAATATTTAAAAAATGCATTCTTATTAGGATTAATTTTAATTACTAATGTGAATTGTGAAAGGGATTTATCAGAAGATGCAGTACTTTCTACTTTTTCTAAAAATCCAGAAGTATTTATCGATAGCTTTAGTGCAGGACTTGGATACGGTGCTTTTGGAGGTTCAAAGTACAGCGCTTTTAGTGTAGATGCCGAAGTGAAATATAAAGGAACAGCATCTATGCGTTTTGATGTTCCCAATGAAGGCGATCCTGAAGGTGCCTATGCGGGAGGTGTTTTTATTGACGATTCTGGAAGAAATTTAACAGATTATGATGCCTTAACTTTTTGGGTGAAGGGTTCGAAAGCAGCAATTTTAAACGAAGTAGGTTTCGGAGTAGATTTTGGTGAAGACAAATATAAAGTTACTATGCAGAATGTTAGTATTGGAACGAATTGGCAAAAAGTAATAATTCCAATACCAGATGCTTCAAAATTAGTGCAAGAAAAAGGGATGTTTTGGTATGCAGAAGGACCAGAAAATGGATTAGGCTATACATTTTGGATAGATAATTTACAATATGAAAAATTAGGCACAATTGCACATCCAAGACCAAAAATTTTAAATGGTGTTGCCACAGCAGAGCAAACATTCATTGGTTCAACTTCCACATTAACGGGATTAACTCAAACTTTTAATTTAGGAAATGGGATAGATCAAACAGTACTAGTGGCACCGCGCTATTTTACATTTAGTTCTTCAAATTCAAATGTAGCAAACGTGAGCGATCTAGGTGTTGTTTCTGTAACGAATAGTGGAACAACAACAATAACCGCATCTTTGGGTAATGAAAGTGCAACAGGTTCATTAGCATTAAATTCATTAGGTGTTTTTACAGCGGCACCAACACCAACACAAAGTGCAAGTAATGTAATTTCTATTTTTTCTAATCAATATACCAACGTTCCTGTAGAATATTATAATGGTTATTGGGCACCGTATCAAACAACGCAAGGGCAAGCAGATATTCATATTAACGGAGATGATATTATTAAATATTCGCAATTCAATTTTGTAGGAATTCAATTTTCTCAACCAACAATTAATGCAAGTCAAATGACGCATTTTCATATTGATATTAAAGTGCAAAATGCTACAGGTACAGGAAACTCTATTAAAATTGCTTTAAACGATTTTGGTGCTGATAATAGTTATGGAGGGGGTAATGATAGTGGACATCAAGTAACGGTAAATAATTCAAATTTATCGAGTGGTTCTTGGGTAAGTATAGATTTGCCACTTTCAAGTTTTACAGGTTTAACTAGTAGAGCTAATTTAGCACAAATTGTTTTAGAATCTAATTCTGGAATTACAGATTTATTAGTAGATAATGTTTTCTTCTATAAAGTGCCCACACAGCCTTCTGTCGCAGCACCAACACCAACTGTCTCTGCAGCAAATGTAATTTCAGTTTTTAGTGATGCCTATACCAATATCGCAGCAAATTTAAATCCAGGATGGGGGCAAGCCACAGTAGCTTCACAAGTGCAAATTGCTGGTAATACAACTTTGAAATATGCAGGACTAAACTATCAAGGAATAGAATTTGGAACCAATCAAAATCTTTCAACAATGACACATTTGCATATCGATTATTATTCTGCAAATTCTTCACAGTTGAAAGCTTATTTAATTAGCCCTGGGCCTGTAGAAACTGCAAAAACACTTTCGGTACCTACCATATCGGGCTGGAATAGTATTGAAATTCCTTTGACAGATTTTACACCTGTTAATTTAGCAAATGTTTTTCAAATGAAATTTGACGGTAATGGTGATATTTATCTAGATAATATTTATTTCCATAATTAATAAATGGCCATAGCTTTTAATTTTAAAGAAAATGAACATGAATGTACAAAATAAAATACTTATAATAGGTCTCTTTTTTGCAATTGTAGGTTGTTCTACCGATGAAAAACAAACGGTGGTTACAAAACATAATTTAGTAATGCAAGATGAGTTCAATATTGCTGGGACTCCTAATGCAGCATTTTGGAGCAATGATATTGGTACTGGCAACAATGGTTGGGGTAATAATGAATTACAGTATTATACAGATAGACCAGAAAATATAAGAGTAGAAGATGGGATGTTAAAAATTATTGCTAACCAAGAATCTTTTATGGGATCTGGATTTACTTCAGCAAGAATTTTGACAAAAGGTAAATTTGAAAAAAAATATGGAAGGTTTGAAGCTCGAATAAAATTACCTTGGGG
This sequence comes from Flavobacterium sp. KY-23415, assembly GCF_055384985.1. NCBI lineage: Bacteria > Pseudomonadati > Bacteroidota > Flavobacteriia > Flavobacteriales > Flavobacteriaceae > Flavobacterium > Flavobacterium sp. KY-23415. The sequence continues at coordinate 3,368,140 of NZ_AP044001.1, forward strand.
AAAAGGTTTATGGCCTGCCTTTTGGTTGTTAGGTGCAAATTCTGATACTGTTATTTGGCCACAATGTGGTGAAATTGATATTATGGAATATTTAGGAAATAATCCTACTACCGTTTTTGGGTCTGTTCACGGTCCTGGTTATTCTGGAGGGAATGCTATTTCTAAAAATTATTCGTTAACGAATGATAGATTTGATACAGACTTTCATATTTTCGGAATTGAATGGGGAGAAAATTACATAAATTATTATGTTGATGATGTGCTATATAATCAAATCACTCCTTCAGATGTTTCAGGTGATTGGGTGTTTAATCAACCTTTTTATATCATTTTAAATGTTGCCGTTGGTGGAAATTTTCCAGGGTCACCAAATAATGAAACTGTTTTTCCTCAGACAATGCTTGTTGACTATGTAAGGGTATATGAATAGCGATTAAAGATATTATCCTAAACTAAAATTACTATAGAAACAGTATAAGACACTTCTCTAAAAAAGTTGTCTTGGGATTTTTTTGCTTGTTTTTTAAATAAAATATTGAATTTTTATGAATGATAATCAAACCATATTTGTTAAAAAAAATAGTGAAACAGAAAGTGTAGCACTAAATTGTGTTGTATTGGATGGAGAACACTACTTCAAAATTACAAATAGCGATGCATTACGTCCTTTTTTCATGAGCATCGTTAGTGATTCTAATCATTGGATGTTTATTGCGAGTAATGGTGGACTAACTGCTGGGAGAAAAAATGCAGAGTTTGCTTTGTTTCCCTATTATACAGATGATAAAATTATAGAATCATATGATATTACAGGAAGTAAATCAATTTTTCAAATTCATTTAGAAAACCAAATTTTTGTTTGGGAACCTTTTTCAGAAAGATTTTTAGAAAAGTATAAAATATCAAGAAATCTTTATAAAAACACTTGCGGAAATAAGATTATTTTTGAAGAAATCAATCATGATTTTCAATTGATTTTTAGATACCAATGGTGTACCAGTAACCAATATGGATTTGTTAAAAAATCGGAATTAATTAATAAATCAAAGAATAGTTATACAATTTCAATACTAGATGGTTTGCAAAATATAATGCCATACGGTATAAGTAGTGATTTACAAGCAACAACGAGTAATTTAGTTGATGCCTACAAACGAAGCGAATTGCACGAAAAAACAGGATTAGGAATTTTTGCACTAAGTGCTATTATTGTAGATAAAGCAGAACCAAGTGAAGCCTTGAAAGCGAATATTGCTTGGTCAATTGGAATGGATAATCCAAAATACCTACTTTCATCCTCGCAACTTTCAAAGTTTAGAAAAAGCAATAATCTACAGCTTGAAAGTGATGTGAAAGGAGAAAAAGGAGCTTATTTTTTAAATACTGAGATAATATTAAATGAGAACAATGCAAAAGAATGGATGATTATTGCAAATGTTAATCAAAATCATTCAGATATTGTTAGAATAATTGAAGCTATTAAAAATGAAAAGGAGATTAAGAAAAAAATAAATGATGATATTGATGATGGCACAAAAAAACTAGTGCTACTAAACGCTTCTTCTGATGGTTTACAATTAACAGCAGATAAGTTAAGAGATTCTCGTCATTTTGCCAATACATTATTTAACATTATGCGTGGTGGAATTTTTGATTTCAACTACCAAATAGAAAAGCAAGATTTTTTAAAATACATACACAAAGCAAATATTATTGTTTTTAAAAGCATAGAAAAAGAATTAAATGAACTTCCAGAGACGTTTTCTTTAGTTTTTTTAAACGAATTTAGTGCTAAAGTAGATGATTTAGATTTTAAGCGATTGAGTTTGGAATACCTACCTTTAAAATTTAGTCGCAGGCATGGAGACCCTAGTAGACCTTGGAACAAATTTTCGATTAATACACAAAGTGAAATTGACGGTTCGAAAATATTGGACTATGAAGGAAATTGGAGAGATATTTTTCAAAACTGGGAGGCATTAGCACATTCATATCCAGAATTTATTGAAAATATGATTCATAAATTTTTGAATGCCACAACATTTGATGGATATAACCCTTATCGAGTTACTAAAGATGGTTTTGATTGGGAAACAATAGAAGAAGATAACCCTTGGTCTTATATTGGATATTGGGGAGATCATCAAATTATATATTTATTAAAGTTTCTAGAATTTATTGAAAATCATCAGCCAAGTAGGTTAGAAAAATATTTTAATGCAGAAATTTTTGTATATGCTAATGTTCCTTATGTTATAAAAGCATATGATGAGATTATAAAAAATCCCAAAGACACAATTACTTTCGAATATAAATTAGATGAAAAAATCCGTTCAGAGAAAAATAAAATTGGAGCAGATGCAGCTTTGTTGAAAGATACAAATGGAGTTATTTATAAAGTTAACTTTATTGAAAAGATACTAGCAACAGTACTAGCAAAAATGTCAAATTTTATTCCAGAAGCTGGTATTTGGTTAAACACTCAGCGACCAGAATGGAACGATGCTAATAATGCTTTAGTAGGTAATGGAGTTTCAATGGTTACATTATACTATTTGAGAAGATTTCTAAGCTTTTTCCAAAATATATTAAATAAATCAAAATTAGAAAATATTAAAATTTCTAATGAAATGGTTGAGTTTTATCATAATATACGAGAAGAGTTGATAAAACATGAGCCGCTCTTAGGTAGCAAATTTAGCGATGCACAACGAAAAGCAATATTAGACACACTTGGGAACGCTGCTTCAGAATACCGCAATCATGTCTATCAAAAAGGATTTTGGGGGAAGAAAAGAACAGTATCCATGCAAGGCTTAAAACAATTCATTAGCGTAAGTTTAAAATTCATAGATCATACAATTATTGCTAATAAAAGAGAAGACAACCTCTATCATGCTTATAATTTAATGACGGTTGAAAATAATAAAGAAGTTTCAATAGACTATCTAAGCGAGATGCTTGAAGGTCAGGTGGCGGTTTTAAGTTCTGGTTTTTTATCTTCAATAGAAGCATTAAAAGTGTTAGATGCATTAAAGAGTAGTAAATTATTTAGAGAAGATCAATACAGTTATCTTTTGTATCCAAACAAAGAATTACCGGGTTTTCTGCAAAAAAATACAATTCCTAAACAGGCAGTTCTAAAATCTATTTTATTGCAAAACTTACTTCAAAAAAATAATACTCAAATTGTAGAACAAGATTGCATTGGGAACTATCATTTTAACGGAAATTTAAAAAATGCAACCGATTTAAAAATTGCTATAGAAGAAGTGCTTTCTTCCACAAATCTAAATACTAACGAAAATGAAAAAGAAGCTGTTTTACAGATTTTTGAAGAAGTTTTTAATCATAAAGCATTCACAGGACGTTCTGGAACATTTTACGGTTATGAAGGTCTAGGGTCAATTTATTGGCACATGGTTTCAAAATTGCAACTAGCTGTTCAAGAATGTTGTATAAAAGCAATTGAAGAAAAAGAAACCGATGAGGTTATTGGAAGATTACTAGAACACTATTATGAAATAAATGAAGGAATTGGTGTTCATAAATCACCTTCTTTATATGGAGCGTTTTCAACAGATCCATACTCACACACTCCAGCAGGAAAAGGGGCACAACAACCAGGAATGACAGGACAAGTAAAAGAAGATATTTTGAGTCGTTTTGGAGAATTGGGTGTTTTTGTTAAAAACGGGTGTCTTAATTTTAATCCTTGCCTATTACGAAAAGAAGAATTTTTATCCACTGCAAATGAGTTTGAGTATGTAAATGTGAGTGGCAATCAAAAAACAGTAAAACTTACGAATAACTCACTGTGTTTTACCTATTGCCAAATTCCAATTATATACCAAATCTCAAAAAATAAATCAATACAAATCGTTTATAAAGATGGTTCAAAGATTCTTATCAATGGATTAAATATCAATGAAAAAGAAAGTAAAAAAATTTTTAAAAGAACTGGAGAAATTACACATATAACAGTGAACGTTATAGAAAAAGAATTAAAATAATGAAAATCAACAGAAAATCAAATAGCAAATTAATTGTCTATCTCATTGTATTGATAGCCTGGTTTTCTATTGTTTTTTCATGTAAAAATAAAAACGAAAATTGTAGTAAAACCCCAAATTTTAATAAAGTGACTGCAAAAGAAATATTAGGAAATCCAAACTATTTAGCTATTTGTTATGGAGGTTATCGAGAAAAAACAAGAAATAGCCAACCAACTATAAATCAACTAAAAGAAGATTTGAAAATTTTAGCGGCTCTTAATATAAAAATTATTAGAACCTATAATGTTCATTTAGTTCATGCTTCAAATGTTTTAAAAGCAATTGAAGAACTAAAAAAAGAGGATGACAATTTTGAGATGTATGTAATGCTTGGAGCTTGGATAGATTGCAAAAATGCTTGGACCAATTTAGAGCCAAATCATAATGAAGAAAGTGAAAGAAATGAAGAAGAAATCAATAAAGCTGTTCAATTAGCAAATCGTTATCCAGATATAGTAAAAATTATTGCTGTTGGTAATGAAGCAATGGTAAAATGGGCAACGAGCTATTATGTGCAACCCAAAATAATTTTAAAATGGGTAAACTATTTGCAAGAGTTAAAAAAGAAGAATAAACTATCAAAAGACCTATGGATAACATGTTCCGATGATTTTGCTTCTTGGGGCGGATTAGACGATAGTTACAAAACAAAAGAATTAGAAGCGATAATAAATGCAGTAGATTATGTTTCTATGCACACTTATCCCTATCATAATACACATTATAATCCCTCTTTTTGGAAAGTTGAGAGCGAGGAAAAAGAGTTTTCAGTTGAAGAAAAAGTAAAAAAAGCAATGAACCGTTCTTTAGATTTTGCAAAAGCACAATATCATAGTGTTCAAAAATATGTTAAAAGTGTTAATCCTACAAAGCCAATACATATCGGGGAAACAGGTTGGGCTTCAAGTGCTGACGGATTCTATGGAGCAGAAGGATCAAGAGCATCAGATGAATATAAACAAGCTCTTTATTATAAAAAAATGAGAGAATGGACAGCAAAAGAAAGGATTACTTGCTTTTTCTTCGAAGCCTTTGATGAACCTTGGAAAGATAGTAATAACCCTTTTGGTTCTGAAAATTATTTTGGACTTTTTACGGTAGATGGAAAAGCAAAATTTGCACTTTGGGAAGATATAAATGCAAATGTTTTTAAAGATTTAGGAAGAAACAAAAATAAAATATTGAAAACCTATTCTGGAAATAAAGAAATGGTAATGGAGAGTGTTTTACCACCACCCAATTAAAGATTATCAGGTAGGGAATCTAAATTTTATAGTAAAAGAAACTTGTGTTTGCTGGTAAGTAAATTAAAATTTAAAAGATGAAAGTAGTTAAACAAATAGGGTTCCTCATATTGCTATTCATAATGATAAAATGTAAAGACGATAAACCAATTTTAAAAGTAGAAATATTTGAAACTTCTGCTTCGGGAAATGCTATGAAAAAAGTAACTCAATTTTCAAAATCTAAAAATAAGATTAAGATACTACTAAATCCAAAAGAAAAATTTCAAACTATTACAGGCTTTGGTGGAGCTTTTACATCATCTTCTGCTTATTTGTTAGGCAAAATGAGCCCAAAAAAAAGAAAGAAAATTTTAGAAGCATATTTTGGCGAAGAGGGAGCAAATTATTCTTTAACTCGCACTCATATTAACTCTTGCGATTTTTCACTATATCAATATGCCTATGCTATGATTGAAAATGATAAAGAATTAAATTTTTTTTCAATTGAAGAAGATAAAGATAATAACCTTATTAATACCATTTTAGAAGCTAAGAGTATATCTAAAGAAGGTTTTAAAATCATTGCATCTCCTTGGACAGCTCCACCTTGGATGAAAGATAATAAAGAGTGGGTAGGTGGAAAATTATTGCCTGAGTATAATGAAACATGGGCACTATATTTTTCTAAATATATTGATGCCTACAAGAATGAAGGAATTGATATTTGGGGTATAACAGTAGAAAATGAACCTCACGGGAATGGAAATAACTGGGAAAGCATGTTGTTTACACCAAAAGAAATGACAGATTTTGTGCAAAATTTTTTAGGACCAAGATTAGAGAAAGACGGTAAAGGATATATTAAAATTTTAGGTTATGATCAAAATAGAGCAGGATTAGAAGAATGGGTAGATGAAATGTATCGAGATGAAAATACTTCAAAATATTATGCAGGAACAGCTATACATTGGTATGAAAGCACCTATGATTATTTCCCTAATGCCCTGCAATATGCACATAAAAAAGCACCCAATAAATATTTAATACAAACAGAAGCATGTGTAGATTCTGAAATACCACATTGGAAAGACGATGCTTGGTATTGGAAAGAGGAAGCTACCGATTGGGGCTGGGATTGGGCAAGCGATGAAGACAAACACCTACACCCTAAATATGCACCAGTAAATCGTTATGCAACAGATATTATTGGTTGTTTGAATAATTGGGTAGATGGTTGGATAGATTGGAATATGGTATTAGACAAACAAGGAGGCCCTAATTGGTTTAAGAACTGGTGTGTAGCCCCTGTTATTGTTGACCCTGAAAAAGATGAAGTCTATTTTACTCCGTTATATTACACAATGATGCATTTTAGCAAATTTATACGACCAAATGCAATAAAAATTGGATGTAAAATAGACAATAATGATTTATTGGCAACAGCAGTTAAAAACTCAGATGATTCAATTGTAATTATACTTTTTAACCCAACTGAAAAAGAATATACTACTGAAATTATTCTAAACAATGAAAAGAATACATTTTCAATTCATGCAAAAGCCTTGCAAACATTAATAATAAAACCTTAAAAAAAGTATTATGGCACATTTTCCAATAGATTCAAGAAATAGAGTTCCATTTGTTCAAAAAGCTGCATTTGGAGCTGGTCATCTAGTTAACAACCTTTTCCCTGGGGCTTTAGGAGTTTTCTCGTTTTTTTTATTGACTGCTTTTGGAATGGATCCTTTTTTAGCAGGGTTGTTAGGAGGATTGCCCAGAATTTATGATGCCATTACCGACCCAATTATGGGATATATATCAGACAATACAAGCTCTAGATGGGGGAGAAGAAGACCTTATATTTTTGGAGGAGCAATAATGAGTGGGTTCTTTTTTTCCATTTTATGGCAATTAGACCCTAATGCTACACAAAATTATAATTTCTGGTATTTTTTATTGTTTTCATTGGTTTTTTTAACAGGTAACACTATTTTTTCAACACCATTAATAGGTTTAGGATATGAAATGACGTCTGACTATAAAGAACGTACTCGTTTAATGGGATTCTCTCAAACTATTGGGCAAATTGCTTGGATGGTAGTCCCTTGGTTTTGGGTAATTATTGCAGATCCAAATATTTTTGCTAGTCAAGCAGAAGGTGTGCATAAATTATCTATAATAGTAGGGTTTGCTTGCATGATTTTAGGTGTTTTGCCTGCCTTATTTTGTAAGGAAATAGATAGTACTAATCTATCTAATAGAGAACCAATTTCTTTTAAAAATCTATTTAAAAATTTAATAGGTCTATTTCGAGGTATAAAACAGGTTTCTAAAAATAAACCTTTCATGAAATTATGTGCAGCAACTTTCTTAGTATTTAACGGTTTTCAAATGGTAGCTTCATTTAGTTACTTTATAATTGTGTTTTATATGTTTAAAGGAGATTATGGATTGTCTGGAACTTGGCCTGCATGGTTTTCAACACTAAGTGCTATAGTTACAGCTTTTTTTGCAATTCCAATTGTTACTTTCTTTTCAAATAAATATGGGAAAAAGAATGCTTTTATTATTTCAACAATTATTTCAATTGTAGGTTATGGGTTGAAGTGGTGGGGTTTCAATCCAGAATTACCTTGGTTAATGTTTGTTCCATTACCATTTATTGCATTTGGACTAGGAGGATTGTTTACTTTAATGATGAGTATGACTGCGGATGTTTGCGATTTAGATGAATTAAACAATGGAATGCCAAGAAAAGAAGGCACATTTGGGGCCATCTATTGGTGGATGGTAAAATTGGGTCAAGGTGTTGCTTTGGTTTTAGGTGGTTGGGTACTAAAAATTATTGGTTTTGATCAAAACATTTCTATACAAACTGTTGAAACTATTACCTATTTAAGGTTAGCAGATATTTTAATTCCAAGTACTACTGCTGCTCTTGCAATTTGGGTAATGTGGAAATATAGTTTATCTGAAAAAAGGGCAGAGGAAATAAAAAACGAATTAGTAGAAAGAAGAGGAGAATTATAAAATCTAAATAAATAAATTTAATGTCAACTAATAAAGAAAGAATATTATCTCTAACTGGAATTGATTATTCTAATATATCTAACAAAGAAATAGAAATATTAGTCTCAGATGTTCTAAAGGAAGGAATGCATGGTCTATGTTTTAGTGTGTATGAAGAGAATCAAAAACCTGTCGACACAATTTCAGAAGAACAAGTCAGAAGAAGAATGCGTATTATAGCTCCATACACAAAATGGATTCGTTCTTTCTCATGTACAGAAGGAAATGAGTTAATACCTAAAATAGCACACGAATTTGGAATAAAAACCTTAGTTGGGGCTTGGGTTGGTACAGATGAAAAAAAAAACAATAAAGAGATAAACGCACTTATTGCTTTAGCAAATCAAGGGTATGTAGATATAGCTGCAGTAGGAAATGAAGTAATGTATAGAAAAGATTTATCAGAGGAGCAACTTTTAGAACATATTTATAAAGTAAAAAATGAAATTCCAAAAGATATACCTGTAGGATATGTGGATGCCTATTATGAATTTTCAATAAAACCAAAAATAACAGAAGCTTGTGATATCATTTTAGCCAATTGTTATCCTTATTGGGAAGGGTGTAGTTTGGAATATTCATTAGTATATATGAAGCAAATGTATTTTCAAGCCTTGCAGGCAGCTCAAGGAAAAAAAGTAATCATTACCGAAACAGGTTGGCCAAGTAAAGGAGAAAACTGTAAAGATGCATTTCCATCAATCAACGCTGCAATGAAATATTTTATAAACACACAACAATGGTCTAAACAAGATAATATAGCTGTTTTTTATTTTTCTTCTTTCGATGAGTCATGGAAAGTGGGTGCCGAGGGAGAAGTGGGGGCTTATTGGGGAATATGGGATAAAAATGAAAAGATTAAATACTAATTCAAATAAATATAATTTCTATATAGACAATCTAGGTCAAAAATTAACAAGAAAGTTTCAATTTATAAATAGATTTTAATTTTATATCCTAAATAGTATCAATAATTAGACTATTTTATAAAGATTTTTTAAATTTATTTTGTTTTTTAATAAAAAAAAATGTTAAATTTGGCACAGTTATAAACCTATTTAAACAAGACGCTTATTCAATAAAAATACTTTTTTAGAAAAACCAACGAAATTTAACTAAAAGGTATTACTATGGATAATCGTACACTTTCAGACGCTATTCTGATAAAAAAATATATAGAAGGAGATGAGTCCACTTTAGCTGTTTTAATTGAGCGTCACCAATCCAAAATTTACGGTTTCATTTATACAAAAATTCAAGATAGAGATATTTGTGATGATATTTTTCAAGATACTTTCATAAAAGTAATCAAAACATTAAAGACAAAATCTTATAATGAAGAAGGTAAATTTTTACCATGGGTAATGAGAATTGCGCATAACTTAGTCATTGATTATTTTAGAAAATCTAAGAAAATGCCAATGCAAAGAGATACTAACGACTATTCTATTTTTTCATATTTATCAGATTCTAGCTTAGATGTTGAAAAAAAAATAATAAACTCACAAATAGAAGAAGACTTAAATCGATTATTAGAAGAGCTTCCTGAAGATCAAAAAGAAGTAATTGTAATGAGGATTTATCAGGATTTAAGTTTTAAAGAAATTGCAGATTCAACAGGAGTAAGTATTAATACTGCATTAGGAAGAATGAGATATGCAATACTAAACTTGAGAAAAATTATTGAAAAAAATCAAATAATTTTAAGTGTATAAACAATATTTGTTTTTCTAGTGCGTTATAGAATTAAATATAAAAATTCTATGGCAAAACTATACTCAAAAAAACAATCGACATCTCAAAAAATGTTACCCAAAAAAGAAACTATTTCTTTTCTACTTAATTATTCTAAATCATTAAGTATGATTAAAATTAAAAATATTTCTTTCGAGATTATTGCGAATTAGTCCTAATTGAAAATGCTTCATAAAATTTTAATTATGAAGCATTTTTTTTATGATATTCATCTAAAACCGATTTTCGACCAATAGCTTTAGTAATAATATCTTTTTCTAAATTCCAACCTCTTGCCGGCGAATATTCTCTACCATACCAAATAATTTGAAGATGTAAATCATTCCATAATTCTTTTGGAAAGATTCTCTTAGCATCTTTTTCAGTTTGTTGCACACTTTTTCCATTAGATAAGTTCCAGCGATACATTAAACGATGAATGTGGGTGTCAACTGGGAATGCAGGAACACCAAAAGCCTGACTCATAACGACACTTGCTGTCTTGTGTCCTACAGCTGGAAAAGTCTCTAAGGCTTCAAAGCTTTGAGGCACTTCTCCATTATATTTTTCAACTAATATTTTAGAAAGACCATATATTCCCTTAGACTTCATTGGAGATAAACCGCAAGGCTTAATAATTTCTTTAATTTCTTCTATACTCATTTTTACCATGTCGTAAGGATTGTCGGCCTTAGCAAATAAAATGGGTGTAATTTGGTTCACTCTAACATCGGTACATTGCGCAGAAAGCAAAACAGCAACTAATAAGGTATAAGGATCTTTATGATCTAATGGAACAGGTATTTCAGGATATAACTCGTTTAACGTATTTATAACAAATGTTATTTTTTCTGCTTTAGTCATTTTTGTACTTTTATAGTCTGTAATTAGCTTGCACAAAGTTAACACTTTAAACACTTTAAAAAAATATAGAATGACAACATTAAAAAAAGGGGATAAAGCACCTAATTTTTCGGGTTTAGATCAAGATGGAAACACTCATACATTAGAAAATTATAAGGGAAAGAAATTAGTCGTTTTCTTTTATCCAAAAGCAAGTACACCAGGTTGTACTGCAGAGGCTTGTGATTTGAGAGATAATTACCATCGTTTTCAAGCTAATAATTATGCGGTTCTAGGAGTTAGTGCTGATAGTGCTAAAAGACAAGCAAATTTTATTGCGAAAAATGAATTACCATTTCCTTTATTAGCCGATGAAGATAAATCTGTGATTGAAGCTTTTGGTGTCTGGGGGCCTAAGAAATTTATGGGAAAAGAATTTGATGGTATCCATAGAACTACTTTTGTAATAGACGAAAACGGAGTAATTGAAGAAGTGATTGAAAAAGTAAAAACCAAAGAACATACAGCACAAATTTTAAAATAAAAAAAGAAGAGTCAATTTGTTTTGACTCTTCTTAATCTATTTTCTAGTTATTATTATAACCAAACAGTTGATGTTCTTTAATTAATTCTGAAATACCATCTGGAAGCATTTTTTCCCAACCTGTATCTCCATTTCCAATCATTTTAAGAATTTCTCTAGAGAATATTTCTAAATTCTTCTCATTAAAATCGGTAATATCTACAACTTTTCCATTGAATTTGAAAAACTTATATAATTCTTTCATTCTTGGATGTACTTTTAAATTGTCTGATGTTATAAGTGTTCCATCTTCTTCTTTCATTGGGTATAAATACACTTTTAAGTCACGATAAAATAATTTACCAAAAGCTTCTAATATACCACCTGATAAATGACGATAATATTTTTCATCAAAAATATCTACTAAATTACTTACCCCCATGGCTAATCCCATTCTAGCTTTTGTATAATTTGAGAAATATTCTACGACTTTATAATATTCTTGAAAGTTAGAAATCATAACGGTTTGTCCTAATGAACAAAGTAATTCTGCTCTGTCTAAGAAATCACGTTCATCAATTTCTCCTTCTGCTTTTAAATTTGAAAGTGTAATTTCAAAAACCACAAAAGTATTTTCAGGATCCACTTTTTTCTCTTCGATAAACATGTTATATGATTTCATATACATATTCATATTAACCTTAGTAACAGGTCTAAAACTTCCTCTTAGAGCAAGAATATTCTTCTTGTATAAAACAGCAGCAGGTAGAATATTATTCCCATCGGGTCCAAACATTACCGCATCTGTCATTCCATTTTTAACCAATTGAAGACTCATCAATCTATTATCTACATCGGCAAAGCGAGGACCAGAAAAATTAATAGTATCAATCTCTAATTGGTCTTTATCTAAATGGTCATATAAATAACGTAATAATTTCTTTGGGTCATTGTATTTATAGAAAGCCCCATATATTAAATTAACTCCAAGAATACCCAATGTTTCTTGTTGCAATTTAGCATCAGTTTCTTTAAAACGAATGTGAAGCGTAATTTCATTATAATCTTCATCGGGTTCCACCTGATATTTGATACCAACCCATCCGTGTCCTTTGTATTGTTTTGCAAAATCAATTGTAGCAACCGTATTAGCATAACTAAAGAAAATCTTGTTTGGATGCTTATCTCTTTTTAAACGCTCTTCAATTAGTTGTGTTTCATGAGCCAGCATCTTTTTTAATCTACTTTCAGTAACATATCTTCCGTCTTCTTCTACACCATAAATAGCATCACTAAAATCCTTGTCATAGGCAGACATTGCTTTTGCAATTGTTCCAGAAGATGCACCCGCTCTAAAAAAATGACGTACCGTTTCTTGTCCAGCTCCAATTTCAGCGAAAGTACCATAGATACTTTCGTTCAAATTAATACGTAATGCCTTATCTTTAATTGAAGGAATTTGTTCAATAACTTTGTCTCCTCTCACTCTGATGTCTGTAATTATACTTTTCATTAAAGTTTTTTTTATTGGTACTAACAGTAATTAATTCTTTAGTTTATGCAAAGTTAGTTAAAATGATAAAATCTACTACAAATATTATTATTTTTGTGAAATATGAGTGATATAAAAGTTTATTTTTTAGGTACAGGTACTTCTCAAGGTGTTCCAGTAATAGGAAGTAACCATCCTGTCTGCTTAAGTAAGGATCAAAAAGACAAAAGATTAAGAGTGGCTGTTTGGGTTTATTCCGATGAGTTTTCTGTAGTTATTGACTGTGGCCCCGATTTTAGACAACAAATGCTACAATCTAAATGTGAAAAGATAGATGCATTACTGATTACGCATGAACATGCAGACCATACTGCCGGATTAGATGATATTAGACCTTTCTATTTTAAACAAGGCGATATTCCTGTTTATGCTCATGAAAGGGTACTAAAGAATTTAGAAAAAAGGTTTGATTATATTTTTGCTTTGGAAAACAGATATCCTGGAGCTCCTGCAATTGTAGCTCATCAGGTTAAAGAGAACGAAAATTTTATAATTAATAATTGCCTTATAGAACCTATAAATGCTTGTCATGGGAATCTACAAGTTTTTGGGTATAAAATTCAGAGTTTTGTATATCTAACTGATATTAAAACAATAGAAAAAGACCAAATAGATAAAATTAAAAACTGTAAAGTATTAGTAGTTAATTGTTTAAGAGAAGAGTCGCACAACACGCATTTTAATTTAGAAGAAGCGTTGGATTTTATATCTTTGGTGCAACCAGAAAAAGCATATTTAACGCATATTAGTCACCTTTTGGGTTTTCATGAAGAAGTTTCAAAAAGACTACCTGAAAACGTTTTTTTGGCCTATGATAATTTAGAAATTTCAATTTAATATTATGAAGAATACATTTTTATATTTATTTATTTTCTCCGTTTTAGTTAATATTTTTCAATATGTGAACTCTAATAAAATATTAGATGCAAAAGAGAAAGAAGTTGCAATAGTTAGGACAGTATTAGCTTCTACAGAAAAAAAGATGGATTCCATTCAGTTTGCAGATTATTTTGACATTCAAAAAGATGCAGATGCACAAGAATATTATTATTCTAAAAACTTAGATTACTTAAAAGTAATGAACAAAGTTAATGAGGACTTGGTAGAATTAAATACTAAAGAAAAAGGGAATCCTTTAATTCCTTATGAACCAATTGGTGGAAAAGTTTTTATTGTGAATAGAGCAAAAGTACTGAATCATAGATGGATTGTTGCCGAATTTTCGAACGGTGAACTTTGGGGGCAAATCTTAGTAAAGTATTTTTATAATGATGACAAACCAACCGATTTTGAAACGGTAGAAACTGTTCTTTATGAAAAGCAAAGAAAAGAATAAATAAAAAAGCTCCATGTTGGAGCTTTTTTATTACATAGTAATCTTTATTTTTGCACAACACAACTCATTAATTATGTATAAACTATTTATCAGACCAATTCTTTTTCTCTTTGATCCAGAAAAAGTACATCATTTTACATTTTCATTAATTCGTTTTTTTAGCGCAATTGGGTTTTCTTCACTTTTTAAAAGTATTTATGAAGTGAAAGATTCTAGATTAGAAAGAGAAGTATTTGGATTAAAGTTTAAAAATCCAGTTGGCTTAGCTGCTGGTTTTGATAAAGATGCAAAACTATATAAAGAACTATCTAATTTTGGATTCGGATTTGTAGAGATAGGAACATTAACCCCAAAAGGTCAAGAAGGAAACCCTAAAAAGAGATTGTTTCGTTTGAAAGAAGACAATGCAATTATTAACCGAATGGGATTTAATAATGGTGGAGTTTTAGAGGCTGTAGAACGATTAAAAACGAATAACGGTGTTTTAATTGGAGGTAATATTGGTAAAAACAAAATTACTTCAAATGAAGAAGCGGTAAATGACTACAAAATATGTTTTGATGCCTTGTTTCCTTATGTAGATTATTTTGTAGTAAATGTAAGTTCTCCAAACACACCAAACCTTAGAGAATTGCAGGATAAAAAACCACTGACAGCGCTTTTGCAAACATTGCAAGATAAAAACGAGGCAATGCCTATTACTTCAAAAGGTGCTCAAAAACCGAAGCCAATTTTATTAAAAATTGCACCCGATTTAACAAATGAACAATTATTAGATATTATTGATATTGTTAATGAAACTAAAATTGCGGGTGTAATTGCTACTAATACAACAATTTCTAGAGAAGGATTAAAAGCTGAAAATAAAAAAGAGGTTGGAGGATTGTCAGGAAAACCATTAACGAATCGTTCAACAGAAGTAATTCGCTTTCTATCGGAAAAAAGTAATCAATCTTTTCCAATAATTGGTGTAGGTGGAATTCATTCTGCAAAAGACGCCCTTGAAAAGTTAGAAGCAGGTGCAAGTTTAGTTCAATTATATACAGGTTTCATTTATGAAGGCCCAAAGTTGATTAAAGAAATTAATAAAGCGATATTAAGTGCCAAAACGATTTCGTAAAACACAATTCTTTTTTATCTTTGGTAGCAAATGAAAAAAGTAAAAATTATAGAATGTCCAAGAGATGCCATGCAAGGGATTAAGGACTTTATACCGACAGAAAAAAAAATACAATACATACAATCCCTTTTGAGAGTGGGTTTTGATACACTAGATTTTGGTAGCTTTGTTTCTCCAAAAGCTATTCCGCAAATGCAAGATACTGTAGATGTTCTTGCACAACTAGATTTGTCTGAAACAAACAGTAAATTATTGGCAATTGTAGCCAATACAAAGGGAGCACAATTAGCATCTGTACATTCCGAAATAAAATATTTAGGATATCCTTTTTCTATTTCGGAAAACTTTCAAATGCGAAACACACATAAAACCATAGCAGAATCTATCATTACATTACAAGAAATTTTAGAAATAGCAGATGTTAATAATAAAGAAGTAGTAACTTATATTTCGATGGGTTTTGGAAATCCATATGGAGATCCTTGGAATGTTGATATAGTAGGAGAGTGGACAGAAAAATTGGCAAAAATGGGAGTGAAAATTTTATCACTATCAGACACAGTTGGAAGTTCTACACCAGAAGTTATTGATTATTTGTTTTCAAATTTAATTCCTAAATATTCTAATATAGAATTTGGAGCGCATTTGCATACCACGCCCGATTCTTGGTTTGAAAAAATAGATGCTGCCTATAAAGCAGGTTGCGAAAGATTTGATGGTGCAATTAAAGGTTTTGGAGGTTGCCCAATGGCAAAAGACGATTTAACTGGTAACATGCCAACAGAGAAAGTATTATCTTATTTTACAGCAAATAAAATTGAAACTGGTTGTCATGCCATTAGCTTTGAAAGTGCTTATAATGAGGCCTTGAAAATTTTCGATAATTACCATTAATTCAGTTATAATATTTTTTCTAGATCGATGTTATATTTTAAAAATTAGTAGATGAGTAATTTAAAATTAGAAACGTATTTAAAATATCTAGGTTGGTATGAAGTTTTTATACCTGCTTTTCTATTTATTTTCCTAACGTTATTTTTCATAATTAAATATTGCAAAGTAAAAGGTCCGAATGCAAAGTTTGCAACATTTTGTTTTTATATTCCAATGATAGGTGCTGCAATTTTAGGGGTGTTACTTTTCTTTTCACCATATTTTTGGTCAACTTTTGCAATTTATACAATAGTTTTCTTTTTGCTCAATATGTGTTCATTTAATGCTCTAGGGCAATCTTTAGATGATAAAACAGGAATGGGAGTTACTATGTTTTCGGGGTTAATAAGTATGTCTATTTTCTTTTTTTTAGGAATAGTTCGATGTATCGATTTTTCTTTTTTTAGCTAATCTTAAAAGCTAAATATTTTAAAAATTTCTCTTGTATTTTTTGGTATAGGCTTTCTGTTGCATTTGTTTACAACACTTAAATAAATGAAAAAAATGAAGCTTAAAAAAAGTATAACAATTTGTTTTCCAATAATATTACCTATCAATATATCAGAATAATTTGCATCTGAGTAAAAAATAAAAGTATAAAAAATAACAGAATCGAAAAGACTAGTAATTGTGGTAGTAAGTAATAGTTTTAGATAGATATATTTTTTAGGAAATTTATAATTGAAAAACTCATAAATTACTATTAATAAAATTAAATCAATATAGAAAAGACTAGTACCTGTAACAAAAATATCCAATTCAAAGTCTAAAATATTTTTTAAATAATTAAGATTAACAGATTGATTATCCATGTAAATCTGCTCTAAGGAAATATAGGACAATAATGAAATAGCAATATTTGAAAAAATTAAACCATAAATTAAGCTTCTTGTTTTCTTCATACTTTCAGTATGAAAAACTAATAAAACACAAAATAGAGTAGAAGTAAAGAGGACCGATGATCCTGGTGAAAACACATAAGAATTAAAATAAAGGTTATAAACGCTCCCTATTAAAATTGTTTGGAAAAACTGTAAAGAACCTAAAAAAATGAATAACGGTCCTATTCCATATTTTTTTATAGAAGAATGCATTATGATAATCATGAATGCAACAACAAGTGTCTCTATGAATAATAGGATTAAGGCTTCCAATTTCTTTGTAAATGTTTCAAAACAAATATATTGCATTGATTAGTATTATCAAATTATTATTTCTATTTTAATTTATTCTAAATAAAGTTTGTATTCTTCATTTTAGTTATTATTTTTGCAACATAAAATTATTTTAAATAAATCTAAATAAATAACAAAATGCGATTAACTAAATACTTTTTAGGTTCACTTTCAATTGCTCTTTTCACATTAACATCATGTTCAGATGACGATGATGCAGTACAAGAAAATAGTTTATCTGTTCCAGAAACTTACACATTTGAAAGAAACAGTGCTACAACTGTTGATTTTAGCGGACAAACAAGTAGAATATTAATGTTGCAAGAATTAGGGAATTATATCAAAGGACATGCAGTAGCAGGAACAGTAGTAGATGTTACTACTTTACAAAACATGTATTCTAATACAAACAACCCTTTTACAGCAGCAGAGTTAAATTCATCAAACAAACAATTAAAAGATAAAACAGCTGCTTCAAAAGACTATTTCGTGAATTTTGGAGGTGGAGGTTCTTCTATAGAGATAAATGAAGTAAGAGCTATATTTGAAAGTCAGTTTCCAGATGCAAATGCTGCAAGTCAAGGTAATGTAGCGGCTGCTGGTGTAGCAGGTTCTTATATCGATGGATCATCAACACGTCTTTTTGCTGCAAATGGATTAGAACCACAACAAATCTTACTTAAAGGACTAATGGGGGCTTGCTTTATGGATCAAATATTGAATAATTATTTAAGTACAGCCGTTTTAGATGAATCAACAAACAAAGCCGATAATACAAACAAAGTTTTAGTAAGTGGTAAGAACTACACTATGATGGAGCATAAATGGGATGAAGCTTATGGTTATATTTATGGAGCTGGTGGAGGTAAATTCTGGGATAGCTATATTAATCAAGTAGATGCAGATGCAGATTTTAACACTATTAAAGAAGATATTGAATTAGCTTTTAGAAAAGGTAGAGCTGCAATTGTAGCAAATGATTATCCTGTAAGAGATGCACAAATTAAAATAATAAAAGAACAATTTGCAAAAGTACCTGCAGTTAGAGCTGTTTATTATTTAAAAGATGGAAAAGCAAAATTAGTTACAGATAACGGTGCAAAAGCTTTTCATGCGCTTTCAGAAGCTTACGGTTTCATTATGTCTTTACGTTACACAAATAACCCAAGTACAAATGCTCCTTATTTGTCTAAAACAGAAGTGAATACTATCCTAGATGAATTAAAAGGAGGAACAAATGGTTTTTGGGATGTAGATCATTTGAATTCCAAAATTGATGCCATTGCAACTACAATTGCAACTCGTTTCGGATTTACAGTAGCACAAGCCGAGACAGTTAACTAAAAATTAGTAATTGCTTAATTGGTGGTGCAACAATTTTAGATTAATTTTGCAAAAAAAATGAAAAATGAATAAATTATTTTTTATACTCCTAACAGTATTAACATTGGCATCGTGTTCAAGTGACAATGAAAATACAACTAGTGGAGACGATTATAATAGAACAGATTTGCTAACAAATTGGGCAGATAATTTAATTATACCTAGATTAACCAATTATCAGTCAAAAGTAGTAGCACTTCAAGCGAGTACAGCTACTTTTACGGCAACCCCAAACCAAGGGAATCTTGAGACGTTAAGAGTAAATTGGTTAGAAGCATACAAAGCTTATCAGTATGTTGGAGCATTCAATATTGGAAAAGCAGAAGAAATCAATTTGAATGTAGCCACTAATACCTATCCAACTAATACAGCAGGAATAACAACTAATATTACTGCTGGAGGTTATAATTTTGCCTTATTATCTCAATATGATAAACAAGGTTTTCCTGCATTAGATTATATGTTAAATGGTCTCGCTTCGACAGACGCAGAAATTATTGACTTCTATGTGTCTAATGTCAATGCGGCAGCTTATAAACAGTATCTTACAGATTTGACTAATACCTTAAAATCGAATATTGATTTAGTAGTTACAGACTGGAATACTTCATACAGAGCAGCATATATTGCTAGTAATGGGAATGCTATTAGTAGTTCGGTTAATAAAACAATAAATAGTTTTGTAAAATACTATGAAAAAGACATTAGAGCTGGAAAGGTGGGTATAGCAGCAGGTAAATTTTCAACAGGAACAATATTTTCAGAAAAAGTGGAAGCCTATTATAAAAACGATGTTTCTAAAGTGCTTTTAAACGAATCTATTATTGCTACAAAAGATTTCTTTAACGGAAAACATTTTAATAGTACTACAACAGGAGTAAGTTTAAAATCATATTTAGATTATTTGAATGTTGTTAGAGACAATCAAAAATTGAGTGATATAATCAATAACCAGTTTGGAGTAATCAATGCTAAAAATGCACTTTTAAGTGATAGTTTTTCTAATCAAGTAATCACAAATAATAATGCGATGCTTGCAAGTTATGATGAGTTACAAAAATTAGTAACATATTTTAAACTAGACATGATGCAAGCATTTAATATTACTGTTGATTACGTAGATGCTGATGGCGATTAATCTATTAAATAATTAAAGTTTGATACAAAATTATTTAAATCAAAAAACACAATCCATAACGCTAGCTTTTTTTAGGCTAGCGTTTGGTTTAATGATGCTATTTAGTATTATTCGGTTTGTGAGTTATGGATGGGTAGATAAGTTCTATATTCAACCAAAATTTCACTTCACTTTCTATGGTTTTGATTGGGTTAGACCTTTAGGGAATTTCACCTATTTACTATTCCTACTTTGTGGTCTTTCTGCTTTTTTTGTTGCAATTGGCTACAAATATAGAATAGCAATTATTACTTTCTTTTTGAGTTTTACCTATATTGAACTCATGGACAAAACCACCTATTTAAATCATTATTATTTTATCTCTTTGGTGAGTTTTATTCTCATTTTTCTTCCTGCAAATGTTACTCACTCTGTAGATGCTTATAGAAACAAACATTTAAGGTTTCAAGAAATTCCAAGATGGACAATAGATATACTAAAAATAATGTTAGGTATTGTCTATTTCTATGCAGGATTAGCAAAATTGAATTCAGATTGGTTAATAGAAGCAATGCCTTTAAAAATTTGGTTACCCAATCAATCTAATATTCCAATTTTTGGAGGTTTTCTGCATGAAACTTGGGTGCAATATGCTTTTAGTTGGACAGGTGCAATTTATGATTTAGTTATTCCATTTCTATTATTTAACAAACGTACACGAAATTTTGGTTTCTTTTTTGTAGTTGTTTTTCATATTGTTACAAAAATTTTGTTTCCAATTGGTGTTTTTCCCTATGTGATGATTATTAGTACATTAATCTTTTTTGATGCTTCTTTTCATAAAAGAATAATGAATTTTGTTTTCAATATTTTTAGAATAGATTTCTCTGTTTTCGAAAATGGAAGAGCGCTGGTTTCTAACGTAATACGACCAATAAATAAAGTTAGAGTAAGTTTTATGGCCTTTTTTATTTTCTTTCAAATAATCTTCCCCTTTCGATATTTGTTATATCCTGGAGAGTTGTTTTGGACAGAAGAGGGCTTTCGATTTTCTTGGAGAGTAATGCTAATGGAAAAAGCAGGTTATACACAATTTTATGTGACAGACTCTAAGACAAAACAAACCAAATATATAGACAATAGACGTTTTTTAACTGCTTTTCAAGAAAAACAAATGTCATTTCAACCCGATTTTATATTGCAATATGCACATTATTTGCATGATTATTATGAAAAAACAGGAATGAATGATCCTATTGTTACTGTAGATAGCTATGTTGCGCTTAACGGAAGATTGAGTAAACGCTACATAGACCCAAATATTGATTTAGCAAAAGAATATGAATCATTCCAACACAAAACTTGGATATTACCATTTAACGATGAAATTAAAGGCTTATAATATTTTACTTTTACTACTAACCACTACATTATTTGCACAAAATAGTGTGAAAGGAAAAGTAACCAATAAAGAAGGAAAAGGGTTAGGATTTGTTGAAATTTATAATAAAGTAACCTATGAATTCTTCAGTACAGATGACAACGGAACTTTTGAAATTAAAAATTTATCTAAAGGAAAAAACATTCTTGTTTTTTTTCAAGCAAATTATAAGATTAAAGAAATCACTATTGAAGCAGGTGTAAAAGAATTGAAAGTTGTTTTAGACGATTTGGAAACCAACCTTTCTGAAGTTGTACTTATCAAGCAAAATGAAAAAATATTTGCTATAAATAAATTGAAAGATATTGAAGAAACCGCTATTTATGCAGGAAAGAAAACAGAAGTTATTACAATAGATAAAATTACTGCAAATAAAGCAACTAACAATTCAAGACAAATTTTTGCCCAAGTAGTTGGGTTAACTATTAATGAAAGTAATGACGGTGGCTTGCAATTGTCTTTAGGAGGTAGGGGACTAGATCCAAATAGAACAGCTAATTTTAATACACGTCAGAATGATTATGATATTAGTGCCGATGTTTTAGGTTATCCCGAAAGTTATTATGCCACACCTACAGAAGCACTTGAAAGTATCCAAATTGTTCGTGGTGCAGCATCTTTGCAATATGGAACTCAATTTGGTGGAATGATTAATTTTAAGATAAAGAAACCTGTTGATAAACCAATAGAATTAGTAACAAGAACCACACTAGGGGCTTATAATTTGTTTACCAATTTTACTAGCTTGAGTGGTACAAAAGGGAAATGGAGTTATTATACCTACTATAATTATAAGCAAGGAGATGGTTTTAGACCTAATTCTAAATTCGATTCGAAATCATTTTTTGCTAATTTAAATTATCAATTCACAAAAAAAACTTCACTGCATTTAGATTATACGCATTTTAACTATTTAGCACAACAAGCAGGAGGTTTGACCGATTTTATGTTTGCTCAAAATCCTAAGCAAAGTAATAGATCAAGAAACTGGTTCAAAGTAAATTGGAATCTTTTTGCTTTACGTTTCAAACACCATTTTGAACACGATGCCGATTTTTCATTGCAATTATTTGGTCTCAATGCATCAAGAAAAGCATTAGGCTATCGTTCTAATAGGGTTTCTAATCCAGATACAGAAGGAACAGAAAGAGATTTAATTCTAGGTGATTTTGTTAATTGGGGAGCAGAAACTCGTTATTTAAAAAAATATAAATTCTTCGGGAATGATAATGCTTTTTTATTAGGAGCAAAATATTATCAAGCAAAAAACTCAGGTGTCCAAGGACCAGGAAGCTCAGGAAGCGATGCTAATTTTAATTTAGCAACTGCTGAATTTCCAAACTATAGAACACAATCAGATTATGCTTATCCCAATTTAAATTTTTCAATTTTTGGAGAAAATATATTCAAGATTACACCTAAATTTTCAATAACACCAGGCTTTCGATATGAGAATATAAAAACACAAGCCAAAGGATTTTATAGAAAAATAAATACGGATTTGGCAGGAAACATATTGTTAGACGAAACGGTCTATGAGGATATTATAAAAGAAAGAGATTTTTTCCTTTTTGGTTTAGGTTTAAGCTATAAAATGAATATTGGATTAGAGCTATATGCTAATGCTTCTCAAAATTACCGTTCAGTAACCTTTAACGATATTCGTATGGCAAACCCTAGCTTAGAAATTAATCCAAATTTAACGGATGAGAAAGGCTATACTTCCGATATCGGTTTGCGAGGAAAAATAAGGGATGTGGTTTCTTTTGATGCAAGTGTCTATGCATTGTATTACAATGATAAAATAGGTGAAGATAATAGAAGAAGTTCAATAGGTGCTGCTGTACCAGTTCGTTATAGAGATAATATTGGAACGGCTTTAACGTATGGTTTTGAATCTTTGGTGGATTGGAATATAGCCAAAACCTTTTTTAGAGAAAACGAAAACTTGATTTGGAAAGTTTTTTCAAACGTGGCACTTACAGATTCTGAATATTTAGAGTCAGAAACAACTAATATTAAAGGAAATAAAGTAGAATTTGTTCCTAACTATAATTTAAAATTAGGAACAGGAGTGGGTTATAAAAACTTTTTAACAAGTTTACAGTTCACCTATGTTTCATCTCAGTTCACCAATGCCGAAAACAATCCAATAGATGTGAATGATAATATCTATGGAATCTTTGGAGAAATTCCAGCCTATAATGTATTGGATTTTTCATCTTCTTATAAATGGAGAAATTTCAAATTAGAAGCAGGAATTAATAATGTGCTCAACAATTGGTATTTCACAAGGAGAGCAACAGGCTACCCAGGACCTGGAATTATTCCATCGGAACCGAGAATTTTTTATGCTACCTTAGAATTAGTTTTTTAGACATTTACCTAAATATTTTTTATATAAGCGATATGTTTAGAAATTATTAAAGAATAAAGCGGGCTTTAGCCCGCTTTAATTAATCAAAAAAAATCTAAAATATTAAAAATTAGCATTAATAAAGTTTCTTAAATTAGGATCTTGTTGGCTCAAGTAATTTCTATCATAAGGAGGACGGCTTGTCCCTGAAAAATAAGCTTCAACACTAGTTCCTAAATATTCCACTCTATTCGATAAAACATAAGCAGAAGAAGGATAGATACGATTTGCTCTTGCATTATTGTAAAGATTATTTACAGTAGAATTCCCAAAACCGCCAGGTAAATGTCTGTCATGGTAGTAATGAGCCAATTCATGAGTAACCACACTAACAGTTGCTCTTTTAACATTTCTATAGGCTGTATAGTCATTAATAACCACACGACCATTGCTATAATACATACCTCTACTCGCTGTTGGAGCTAAGTATATTGCAGAAACATCATCCATTTTTGCAATGGTTGCACTTCTCATGCCTGATGCATACATTTGGTCAATTTCCTGTTTTGCAAAACCTATAATATCTGAAGGCGTGTTTCCATCTACTATAAGTCTGAAATTTCTGTAAACAGTTGTTGATGCTTTAGACGTAGCAATCTTTTCATCAATTTCTGCATCAATTTTTGCAATTAAATTGGGGTCATGTGTTTCCCAAGTGTTTTCTGGGTTTGTTACTTGGCTCTCTAACGGAGTTTCTGAATCTTTTTCACAACTTGTAAAATACAGTGCTGCAACCAATGCTAGCGAAAGTAACCTTAGATTTTTGTTCATTTGATAGTTATTTAATTGTTTGAATGGCAAATGTATATAATCAAATTAATTGTGAAAATTTTATAGTATAAATTAACAATTTTACTAAAAAATAGAAATAATACTAACAGTTTGTGTTTTTTAACTTTAATTATGTTTTTATTGTAGTTTATAAGTTTTGTAGCCTTTCTAAATGCAAATAGTTTATAGGTTCAAATAAAGTTTAAAACTGAGTGTGTTCAACAAGTAGTGAACTTTTTCAATCTTAACAGCAGGAGAAGTCACATTAGTAATACTAAATCATTTTTCACTTTTATAGAAATGATAAGAATATCGATTTTTAGGACAGCCTCTAGTTTAGTTTATTTATTTTAATCTAATAACACAAAATACAAACTTGTTTGTTTCTTTGTAATTTTATACAAACTTGTTGTTTTTGATACAAATTTTAATGTTTTGGCGTTTTTTTTGACAAATTAGATAACATAGTAGGAAAAATGGTTAATTTAGTATCATTATGTAAGTTTTATAGGTTATATTATTGCTTTCAAATTACAACAACAAATAAAAGTTTAACATGAAGAAAAAAGAAATTTATAGAGCATTTAATTTCTCCGATGCTGTATTAGTAACAAAAGGAAAAGAAAAAATAGCATTTATGAGGAGAGATATCGAAAAATTTGTGACTTATGGGATTTTCGCATCAGACATTGATGCATTAGAACAGAAGATACTGCAATTTTCAAATACTGTTACAGATCTTGAAATTTTAAGTGACCAAAGTAATAGCGCAGCATTAAAGAATATTTTGGGAGATGAGTTGAGAGCTGCTGTTGAAGAACTAATGGTTCGGGTGCGATTGGTATTTAACCCCCATACTTCTAATTATAAAAAATTTGGTACAGAAATGCTATTCAGTCAATCCGATATAGATTTGTTGTTTACAAGTAGAAGAGTAGTACGTGTGGGCTATTTTTTCTTATCAGAATTGGAAAGCAAAGGAATAACAGAAACAACATTAGCAGAAATTGTTACTTTAGGGAATAACTTTGAGACTGCTATGATAGATTTAAGAATAGAAATTAAAGACCGAGATATAATGCAAGAAGATAACGTAGCGGTTGCCAATGAAATCTATGAAACTTTAGTGTGTTATACTAATACAGGACAAAGTATGTGGTCCGATATAAACATTGCAAAATATAACGATTATATTATTTATAATACTCCAACAGGAGAACCTTTTTTTGATAGTAATTTAGTGTTTTAAAAGAGTTTAACAGTTGTTATTGGCAATCTTGTTAACCTTTCTGTAATAGAAAAAAAGCAACTACTAAATCAATTTTTTCAACTGGATGTTTAAAAAGTGATATGTCAACATTTAGTTTGACACTTCGACGACAGGAGAAATCACATTAATACCATAATGTGAATTCTCCTATTGGTCGAAAATGACAAGATTATTAATTTTTCAGATAACTTCCTTTTTTTTATAGTTCAGAAATAAAGCGATACTGTTTTTTTCATGTGGTAGGAGTGTTCACTCTCAATTTTTCAATTTCTAATGCATGCAATTGTGCTGCTAATTCGTTTTTAATAGCATCATAGGCTGGGTCATAGGCAAGATTGGTATATTCAGAGGGATCATTAATTAAATCATATAATTCAAACTGCTTAAAATAGGCACCAAAAGCATCAAAATAATAGACAAACTTCCATTTTTCAGTTCTAATACAACGAATGCGATTAGCAGCTTTAACAATATTCCAATTGCTATTTGAACCTGCTTTAATATCATCATAGGTAAACAAAATACTATCCTGTACAGCTTTCCCTTCTTCAATAATGGGTAGCAAACTTGTTCCTGCAAGTCCAGTTGGAGGTGAAGCTACATTGGCTATTTCCATGAAAGTAGGCATAATGTCTGCAAGAGTTGCTAATTTCATTGAATTTTGTTGCCTGTCATTATGGAATAATACTGGATTTGAAATCACTAATGGCACACGTAATGCTTCTTCATAGGCAACAAATGTTTTTTGACGCAAACCACCATGAGCTAAGCCCATTTCTCCATGATCGGAAGTGAATGTCACTATAGCTTTGTCTGCCAAACGTTCTCCATTTGCATCTTCTTTGTATAATTCATCAATGAAATAACCAATTTGTTTATCTACTTGTTTTAAAAGAGAAGCATAAAAGTTAACATAATTCAGTTTTTCTTCTGTAGAATTGATTTCACCAAGACTAACTGCCATATTCAATAGTATTTGTTCTTGAACCATTGGTTTTTTATTGCGAATTAATTGCTCATTAACCGTATCAGGAAGACCAACCTCTCTACTAGACCAACTGCTAGGATAGTAACCAGAAGTGCCTGCCGACTTTGGATAGGCTAATACATCATGAGGATTAACAAGTGAGAGTACTAATAAATAGGGCCGATGGTGTCCTTTGCTACGTTTTTCTTTCACTTCTTTTAAATATTGAATGGCTTCGGCAGTATATTTCGCATCATGATTTGCAAAACCACCACCAAAATTGAGTGGGTTAACATCCTCACCAGCATCGGGAGCTACCCAACCCATTGCACCATATAATGCAATATCGGCAGCAGTGAGGTCTTCATAATTTGTTTTTGTGCCATTGGGAGCCACTCCTTTGCTCATGTGCCATTTGCCTCGATACTGCACGTCATAACCTTCTGCCCAAAGGGTGTTCATAATATTAGGCAAAGAAACGTCTAGTGTGGGTTCTTGAGGCGACAGTAAACCACCTTCAGTTAATGTTTGCGATACTCCATGTTTTGCAGGATAAATACCTGTAAATAATGTAGTGCGACTTGGAGAGCACATGCAGGTGTTGCAGAATGCTCTGTCAAAACTAAAACCATTTTGTTTGAGAAAAGTGAGTGTTTTGAGGTTTTTTTGTTCCCATTCTGGAGGAAAATGTTGCGTTGCACGTTGCTCATCAGTAATAATTAGAATCAAATCGGGTTGTTGTCCCAATTCTTTCAGTTTTTGTTTGAATGCCATATTTGTTTGTTATTTGTTTGTTTTGAAAAAATGATTTAGATTTTTTTGTTGGTATATCTCAATGAAAATAAAGCTTACCCCTATTGCCACTTTGAATTTCAAATTTCGAACAATTAGTATTCAAAAAATACCGTATAAATACCTGTTTTTAAGTTTGTTGTGAGTTTTTCAGGTTGCTTTGCTACAATTCATAATTGTAGGAAAAGCAATAAAAGTTTGTATTAGTATATGTTTTTTTTATAAATGACTATTTCTACGTAGTTTTATTGCCTAATTAACGAGTAGTTATGCATGATTAAAAATGTATTTACTATTAACAAAGAGGAATTATAATGGATTTTGAGAAAAACTATCAGTCTTTTACAGACGATAAAATTTTATCATTAATACAACAAGCAGAAACATTAAAACCAGAAGCGCTATTGGCTTTAAAGAAGGAAATTAATAATAGGGCATCTCTTTCTAATGCCTTAATAGATAGGATCCATTATCAAACAAAGGGAAAGTATGAGGAAATGGCTCAAAATCATAAATCCTATTTTATTAAATCGATAAGTGTTTTTTTAACCCTTTTTCTTTCTAGTTTCGTTTTGGTTTTAGTCCTCAATTCTTTTCTTTTTCATTTGCCTTTTAGTTTAAAAATAGTCTATGTAATTATTGCGACTATTCTTTTGATGTTTATTTTTAGAAAAAGTAAACCAATGGCAACAGTCAAATCGGAAACATTAGAATTTGAAAGCTATAAAAAGTTTTTGCTTGCCAATACAGTACATGAAATTAATTTATTGGAAATCATATTTTATGTTTTATCTATTGTATTCAGGTTTTCTAAAACAAAGGAGATTCAATATTCAGATATTATTTGCTTGGACGAAAAGACTAATGAACTTGAATTTTATGATACTGAGATGACAATAGAACAGATTTTTGAAGATTTTGAAGATCTATTTGGGAAAATGCCCAATGCATCACATCTCAATAAAAAAGAGCGACCAAAAAAGATAAATAAAGTAATTTTACCTTTGCGCTATATGGAAAATAAAAAAGAATTTTTAAAAGTTTTAAGAATTAAAAATTGTAACATCAAATGAAAAAAAATGGTGTAATAATATTGTTTATTATGTGTTTTTTGGGAGCATGTGATTTAATAAAGGATAATCAAAAGAAGCAAGAAATACACAAAGAAAAAGCTATAAATGAAATAGATTATAGCATAAAGTTAGATACATTAACACTAATTGATACGTTAAGAAAACGAAAAATTCCTATAGCAATATACCAACCAGAAAGCCAAGAAGCCATAGAAAAACAAGAACTAGTTATAGTTAATCATGGATATTTTTTTAATGAAAGTGATAGTTATTTAAAGTATTCCTTTATTACAAAAAAGTTAGCTTCTAAAGGCTATTTTGTAGTTAGTGTGCAACATGAAATTAAAACCGATGCCTTAATTCCTAAAGAAGGAAACCCACAAATAGTTAGACGTCCTTTTTGGGAAAAAGGAGTCAATACTATTAATTATGTAATTGCTACACTAAAAAATACTCATAAACATTTAAATTTTGATAAAACAACCTTAATTGGGCATTCAAATGGAGGAGATATAATTGCATTATTTGCTGAGATGCACCCGAATAGTAGCTATAAAATTATAACATTAGATAATAGGAGAATGGCTTTGCCTAGAAAAGAAAATTTAAAAGTTTTTTCGTTACGTTCTAGTGATCAAATTGCCGATGAAGGAGTTTTGCCAACCATTGAAGAACAAAAAAAGTTTCCTATGACAATTGTAAAGCTACCCAATACCATTCATAATGATATGAATGACGTTGCAACAGATAATCAAAAAAAGGAGATGTTAAATTATATTTTATCGTTTTTAAAAAAATAAACAACATGACAAATAATTTTCCAACGTTAGAATCTAACCGATTATTATTAAGACAATTTAAAGACAATGATATTGAGAATGTTTTTAAAGGACTTTCACATCCAGATGTGATTAAGTACTATGGCATAAGTTTTAACAGTTTAGAAGCAACCCAAGAACAAATGGATTGGTTTGCGAATCTAGAAGCCACACAAACAGGAATATGGTGGGCAATTTGTTCAAAAGAAGAGGGTACTTTTTTGGGAGCAGGAGGGTTTAACGACAGGAACGAACACAAAGCAGAGATTGGTTTTTGGTTGTATCCTGAGCATTGGGGAAAAGGCTATATGACAGAAGCGGTGCCTTTACTTTGCGATTATGCCTTTGAGGTTTTAGGTTTGCATTGGATTGAAGGCTTTGTGGAAACTGAAAATAGGAATTGTAAAAATGCTTTAGCCAAACTGCAATTTAATCTTGAAGAAACACAAGTGGATTGTGAAGTTAAAAATGGAAAGTTGATTAGTATTGATGTCTATCGGAAAAGAAAGCTAGTATAGCATGAGAAAAATTTATTTTTTAGTGGTACTATTAACCGTTTTGGGATGCAGGCCTTTCATAAAAGAGTATCAGGCAAAACAATTTGTGAAAACTCAAATGAAAGCACATTATGATAATGCATTTGAAACAAGATTTTTAGGTACATGGCACGAATTTGGCAAAATTTATGGCTTTCAATTTCTTATAGTTGAAAATAAAGAAAAACCAATTGCAATAGATTTCTATTTACCTAAAGAAAAACCTTTTTACTTTAATAAAGAAGCTTTTGAAAGCGAATACCAAAGAATAAAAGAGGTTATTAAAGATTCTGAAACACTAGAAAAAAAGTTACAGGATTATTATCCCAATGTTAAAGTATTGTTCAAAAAGATTAAAAATGAAGATAACTCCTATCGATATGTTATTAATATTTATACCGCAGAACCATTA
Organism: Flavobacterium sp. KY-23415; assembly: GCF_055384985.1. Taxonomy (NCBI): domain Bacteria; kingdom Pseudomonadati; phylum Bacteroidota; class Flavobacteriia; order Flavobacteriales; family Flavobacteriaceae; genus Flavobacterium; species Flavobacterium sp. KY-23415. The sequence continues at coordinate 3,398,702 of NZ_AP044001.1, forward strand.
ACACATAAAGATGAAACGATTAAGAAACTAGATTCCTTGTCTATGTTGGTTGTTGGTGGTCATGCAGAAAAAGAGGTGTTTTATAATTTTTATTTTCCAGAAGCATTTGATAATTCATCATTTAAAGGAGATAGATTTGAATTTTTTAGTTTCGAGCATTTTAGTGAAAAATATATTTTTCATTATCGAGTAGATTTTGAAAAGCAAGATGAAAACTTTGCAATTGTAGCTCGAAATTTGCATGATCATTTTAATGATGCTCAAAAGAATAGGCTAAAAAAAGCAATAGAAAGTTGGAAAATGGAGCATATAGATTTTAAAGATTGGAAACTTTCTTTATTATATGATAGCAGTATTGATAGGGATTTACAGCAGAAAAAGTTTATGTTAGAAAATGAAGTGGGAACAAAAAAAGTGGGCTATATTGCTATAGAAACCCTTCAAATCATCATGGAGAACTAATTTTATTATTAAAAACTTCTAATTTGTTATTATAGCCTTCAAAAATTTTCCCTATATTTGCATGCAATTTAACTACAAATTGCAAAATGATAGCACACACTACTAAAATTATTGGAGAAGGTCTAACCTATGACGACGTTCTTCTTATCCCAAATTATTCTCAAATACTCCCAAGAGAAGTTAGTATTCAGTCAAAATTTTCAAGAAATATAACATTAAATGTTCCTATCGTGTCTGCGGCTATGGATACAGTTACCGAAAGTGCAATGGCAATTGCTATGGCTCAAGAAGGAGGAATTGGTGTTTTACATAAAAACATGACGATAGAGCAGCAAGCAGCTAAAGTTAGAAAAGTGAAACGTGCAGAATCGGGAATGATTTTAGATCCTGTTACCTTGCAATTATCGGCAACAGTTGGCGATGCAAAAAGAGCCATGAAAGAACATGGTATTGGAGGAATTCCTGTGGTAGATGAGACAATGACTTTGAAAGGAATTGTAACCAATAGAGATCTTCGTTTTGAAAAAGTAAACGAAAGACCTATTACAGAGGTAATGACTTCGGAGAATTTAGTTACTGCCAAAGTAGGAACTACTTTGCAACAAGCAGAAGAAATACTTCAAAATCATAAAATTGAAAAACTATTAGTAGTTTCAGAAGGCAACAAATTAGCTGGTTTAATTACTTTTAGAGATATAACAAAATTAACTCAAAAACCAATTGCCAATAAAGATACATTTGGTCGTTTGAGAGTGGCAGCCGCTTTGGGTGTAACGGCAGATGCTGTAGAAAGAGCTAGTGCACTGGTTCATGCAGGAGTAGATGCTGTTATTATAGATACTGCTCACGGACACACAAAAGGAGTAGTAGATGTTTTAAAGGCTGTGAAAGCAGCTTTCCCAAATTTAGATGTGGTGGTTGGAAATATTGCAACACCAGAAGCAGCAAAATATTTAGTAGAAAATGGAGCAGATGGAGTGAAAGTAGGGATAGGACCAGGTTCAATTTGTACCACTCGTGTGGTGGCAGGTGTTGGTTTCCCTCAATTTTCTGCAGTGTTAGAAGTAGCAGCTGCAATTAAAGGAAGTGGTGTTCCAGTGATTGCCGATGGAGGAATTCGTTACACTGGAGATATTCCTAAAGCCATAGCAGCAGGAGCAGATTGTGTCATGCTAGGATCATTATTAGCAGGAACAAAAGAATCTCCTGGAGAAACCATTATTTTTGAAGGTAGAAAATTCAAATCCTATAGAGGAATGGGGTCTGTAGAAGCCATGAAAGAAGGTTCTAAAGACCGTTATTTTCAAGATGTTGAGGACGATGTGAAAAAGTTAGTTCCTGAAGGAATCGTGGGAAGAGTACCATATAAAGGAGAATTAGCCGAAAGTATGCTGCAATTTATTGGAGGACTTCGTGCTGGTATGGGGTATTGCGGTGCAAAAGACATTCCAACGCTTCAAGAAACGGGTCGTTTTATTCGAATTACCTCAAGTGGTATTGGTGAAAGCCACCCACATAATGTAACAATTACTAAAGAAGCACCTAACTATTCGAGATAGTTTCTTTTTAATTTATTTTAATTTTAAACAGCTTGGGATAATGTTCTAGGCTGTTTTTTTGTTGTCTGTTGTGGGTTGTAGGTTGTGGGTTGTGGGTTGTAAGTTGTGGGTTGTAAGTTGTGGGTTGTAAGTTGTGGGTTGTAGGTTGTGGGTTGTAGGTTGTGGGTTGTAGGTTGTGGGTTGTGGGTTGTGGGTTGTGGGTTGTGGGTTGTGGGTTGTAGGTTGTGGGTTGTAGGTTGTGGGTTGTAGGTTGTGGGTTGTGGGTTGTAGGTTGTGGGTTGTAGGTTGTAGGTTGTGGGTTGTAAGTTGTGGGTTGTAAGTTGTGGGTTGTAGGTTGTGGGTTGTGGGTTGTGGGTTGTAAGTTGTGGGTTGTAAGTTGTGGGTTGTAAGTTGTGGGTTGTAAGTTGTGGGTTGTAAGTTGTGGGTTGTAAGTTGTGGGTTGTGGGTTTGTGGTCTCATAATTTTGGTTTATGTAAAGTTTACTTTTTCAACTTTTTTGTTGATACCCCATTTTTAATAATTTACTTTTTTACAATTTGACAAAGAAGTTTGTGTTTGTAAAGTTGTTTGTGCTGATAGGGGCGTGATTATTATGGTTTTGTTTGGGTATAATCGTTTTTTACTTCAAATGCCACGTTCTGAGGCTGAAAATCCACGTTCTGAACTTCAATTTTGAGGTTAATTACTTCAAATGCCACGTTCTAAGGCTGAAAATCCACGTTCCGAACTTTAATTTTGAGGTTAATTACTTCAAATGCCACGTTCTAAGGCTGAAAATCCACGTTCTGAACTTCAATTTTGAGGTTTTTTATTTCAAATGCCACTTTCTAAGGCTGAAAATCCACGTTCTGAACTTCAATTTTGAGGTTATTTACTTCAAATGCCATCTTCTAAGGCTGAAAATCCACGTTCTGAACTTCTATTTTGAGGTTAATTATCTCAAATGGAATTTTTTTATTTTTTTGATAGGATAGTGAACCACATAAAAAAAGCCTCTATATTGAGGCTCTTTTCGTTGTTTCTTTTTTTTAGTCTTTCGGATTTTCTTTTTTTCCAGACTTTCTAGCAAAACGTTCTTTCAAATCGTCATAAATTGGTTTTGCAGTAGTAGCTCCTTTGCTGTTGGCTTCTTTTACTGTTCCATAGTAGAAAAGCGCTTGTTTCAATGCTTCACTTCCAGCCAGCATCATGGTGTCGGTTACGTCGGCTGAAATTTGCTTTGCCAAATTAGATATAGGGTCTAATTGTGTGGCTACTGCTTCATCTTTCAAAAACTCCACTTTGTCCATATAGGCAGGGATAAACTCTGGATTGGTTTCTACATAGCGTTTTGTTTTTTGTACTGTTGCTATGGTTTTGTCACCCATTTTAAAAATCTCTTTTCGCTCTTTTGCTGTCAGTCCTTGCAAATAAGGAGCTAAAGCTGTTTTACATTCTTGCAATTTTTCTGTTACCTCGTCGATGATGTTTTGAGGGATAACAATACTAATTTGATTTGGTGTACTCATAATTTGTGCTATTTATTTGTATTTAACGAAATCAACTGTAACAAATTACGTGCCAAAAAAGTAGTTTTAGACTTACTTTTTGTATTTTATTAGTGAAAAATCTTATTTTTTATTTGTGTTCTAAAAAAATATTTTTAAGGTTTTTAGTAATTTAATTTTCAAAATAAATAGACAGTTCTGTAAGCATTCAAACTCTCTGGACATTACATTTTTGTGTGAAAATTACAAAGTAGGAGCAGGGGAAGTAAAACATTACTCCTCTCCAGGAAGTGCTATTCCATCACCTTCTCGTTTGGCTTCTTTCCATTGTTTTTCGAAATCAGGAATGTTATAATAGTTTTTGGTATGTCTTGTGTTTGGGCTACTTTTAAAGCTCCTTGTTCGTAGTTGATGAATTTTTTCTCTGAATGATTTATTTCATAAATTGTTATTACCCTCCATTTTCATCTACAAGTGCATCTTGATATTCTTCTGACTTTTTATATAGATTTTGATAATTAGGTAAGTTGTAATAGTTATTTTTAATTATTTCTTTTTGAATGGAACCGTCTAAATCTCTCATCCAGATGCGTTGCATAAAATAACTTTTGTCATTAAAATTAGTATCATAACGGTATTGTTCTCCAAAATATACAAGATGTGCTAAAAGTTTTGCTCTGTCTTGAAGCGAAAGTTCGTTTCTTTTTTCTTCATCTAGTAAATACATTACATATATTTTTAAGGCTTCAAAATAATTCCTATCATTAGGTTCAATAATTTCTTTTAAAATTGGAAAAACTTCTAAGTTTATTTTCACAGTTCCACTGCATCTTTTATTCCAAAATAGTTCGTCTAAAGCTTTTGGCTTATCATCATCAAATTTCACATTACCTTCAATAACCCAATTTAATAATTTCACATCGTCATAATACCCAAATTTAGTAACTAAACTTTCTAGAAAATAAGCATCATTCAAAATAAGCCATTTGAAATGGGCTTTACTATCATTGAATAAATACATATTGCGAGCTACTAAAATTTCGATGTTGCGTTTACGTTGTTGGTCTAAGTCAGGAACGTCTTTCCAATGGGGTATTATAATTTGATTGCCTAAATCTGGTTCATTTCGATATATTACCTCATCTTCTATTTTTTTTAAATCAGGATACTTTTTTTGGTAATCTATTAATTCTGGAATAGCATATAATTTTGTGATAAAACATTTTTCTTTAATTATAAATATATTGTCAAAGATTTCTAATCTTGAATAAATAGGATTCCTATTGCATTTGTCAAAAAAATCTACAGAAAGGAACTTAGTTTGTGTGCTATTATCAATTATTCGTCCAAAAATTTTCTTTATTTTTTCATTAAATTCTGTATTGGTAATTGTCTTATAGCCATTATTCTCAAGTTCTTTAGTAATTATATTAAAAGTAGCATAAACATCTTTTTCCGAAAATTTATAAGATTCAAACTCATCTCCTCCATTATATTTACCTGCTTGTAATTGTTGTATTAGAATTTCTTTTTCGTTTATTTTATTTTCTTGTGAAAAACCAAGTAAACAGAAAATAAGAGTACAGATGTGTAAAATAAAAATATAAAACTTCATTTTATTATTGATTGCTTCTACTTTTACTTAAATAATCTTCATAATCAGGCTCTCCCATTAAGCTGTCATCATCTTGGAAGATGTTTTTTTCTTTTAAAGCAAGTTCATACCATTTTTTTAAATTGGGTAAATCGTAGTAATTATTTTTTTTAAATTCTGTAATAAATTCTTTTTTGTAATCTAAATAATAAATAAAACGACCTAAAAATAGCTGATTATAATCATATTCTTTATTGTATTTGTACTGCTCTCCAAATTCTAGTAAATGTGCTAATATTTTTGCTCTATCTTTAAAAGGAATTTCAGAAAAAGAGGAGACTGTGTTTGTCATATAAACTAACTCTTGTGCTATTTGGAATACATTAATTATTCTATCATTCTGTTCAGGTGTACTTAGTTCTTTAATAATAGTTAGTAAATTGATATTAATGCTATAACTATTGTCACATTTTTTATTCCAAAATATTTTACTTAACTCATCAAATTTACTTTTACTATCACCATATTTGAATACTGGAGTGTTTTCCAAAACCCATTTGAGTAGTTCTTTATCCTCATAATATCCAAAAACTGTTACCAATCTTCTCATGAAATAAGCATCATTCAAAATAAGCCATTTGAAATGGGCTTTACTGTCATTGAACAAATACATATTGCGGGCTACAAGAGTTTGGATATTTTTTTTACGCTGTTGGTCTAGATCTGAAATGTCTTTCCAATGAGGTATTATAATTTGATTGCCTAAATCTGGTTCATTTCGATATATTACCTCATCTTCTATTTTTTTTAAATCAGGATATTTTTTTTGGTAATCTATTAATTCTGGAATAGCATATAATTTTGTGATAAAACATTTTTCTTTAATTATAAATATATTGTCAAAAATTTCTAATCTTGAATAAATAGGATTCCTATTGCATTTGTCAAAAAAATCTACCGAAAGGAACTTAGTTTGTGTACTATTATCAATTATTCGCCCAAAAATTTTCTTTATTTTGTCATTAAATTCTGTATTGGTAATTGTCTTATAACCACTATTCTCAAGTTCTTTAGTAATTATATTAAAAGTAGCATAAACATCTTTTTCCGAAAATTTATAAGATTCAAACTCATCTCCTCCATTATATTTACCTGCTTGTAATTGTTGTATTAGAATTTCTTTTTCGCTTAATTTATTTTCTTGTGAAAAGCCAAGTAAACAGAAAATAAGAGTACATATTTGTAAAATAAAAATATAAAACTTCATTTTATTATTGATTACTTCTACTTTTACTTAGATAATCTTCATAATCAGGCTCTCCCATTAAACTATCATCATCTTGGAAAATGTTTTTTTCTTTTAAAGCAAGTTCATACCATTTTTTTAAATTGGGTAAATCGTAGTAATTATTTTTTTTAAATTCTGTAATAAATTCTTTTTTGTAATCTAAATAGTAAATAAAACGTCCTAAAAATAATTGATTATAATCATATTTTTTATTGTATTTGTACTGCTCTCCAAATTCTAGTAAATGTGCTAATATTTTTGCTCTATCTTTAAAAGGAATTTCAGAAAAAGAGGAGACTGTGTTTGTCATATAAACAAGCTCTTGTGCTATTTGGAATACATTAATTATTCTATCATTCTTTTCTGGTGTGCTTAGTTCTTTTATAATAGTTAGTAAATTGATATTAATGCTATAACTATTGTCACATTTTTTATTCCAAAATATTTTACTTAACTCATCAAATTTACTTTTACTATCACCGTCTTTGAATACTGGAGTGTTTTCCAAAACCCACTTTAGTAATTCTTTATCGTCATAATAGCCAAAAGTAGTTACTAAGCTACGCATAAAGTATTCATCGTTTAAAATAAGCCATTTGAAATAGGCTTTACTATCATTGAACAAATACATATTGCGAGCAACTAAGGTTTCAATGTTTTTTTTACGTTGTTGGTCTAGGTCTGGAATGTCTTTCCAAGGGGTTGTTTTACCATTGTATTTATTAGAAACAATTAAACCACTTTCTATTTTTGCAATATCTTTAAAATCTGTTTTATAATTTAGAATCTCAGGGGTTAATAACAAAGGGAATATTAGTTTGTCCTGAAAACTAATAAAAATATAATATTCTTTAAAATCATAAACTTCAATATCAAATCTATCAATAAAATATGTTTTATTTTCACATATTTTATTTAGTAGATTAAAGTAAATAATTTTTTGTATTGAATTATCTCCGAAAACATTATAAATTCTTTTATTAAAATTTTCTGTATCAGGAACTTCGTATTGGTTTTCATTCAAAATGGTTAATATGATTGAACTTGTAGTTTTTAAATCATCTTTTGTCATAATGTAACCTGTTGGTACATCAGTTACTTCGTTTTCCGCATATGCTCCAAAACTCAATTGTTTTTTTAGTAAATCAATAATCATTTTAGAATTTTCTATTTTATTTTTATTGATTACAATATCTTCTTTGATATTGGATTTATCATCTTTAGTTTCATTATTTTTTTGACATGAAATACTTAATAGATTGATTAATAGTATACAAAATATGATTTTAATGAGCTTTTGCATAATCTGTTATTTCTTTTCGTTAAATTTTAATTATAATAAAGATGTTTTTTTATTATTTGAAGTTTAATTGTTTTGGTTTTATAAATTCAAATTATATTTTATACACTTTTTAGTATAGTATCTATACTTTTTTCCCTTTCTATTGAACTTAAAATCAATGGTAAATTAATAAGCCTTTAATTTACTTTTATGAATGTAACCTTTATTTTTTCCTCTATAAGTTTTTACAAACCACCAATCACCTGATTTATCTAATACACCAACATATTCACCTGTTTTTATTTTTTCTAATATTTTTGAGGATGTATTCTTCTCTTCTCTTAAATTAGTATATCCATCAGTATCGTTGACAATATAATCTACGAGAACGTCATCGTGTTCTGTTGTAAAGATTACTGTCGCATAATATTTTAACTTTTCTAAGCCATAATAGTTATTTTCTTTTAATCTCTCTAAATATTCTGGGTGTTCTCTGAAATAATCATCTACTGGACCATTCACTCCAAACTCACCAATATATACATCTTCATCATCATATTTACAATTTATTAATGAATTATAAATATAAGCACGAGCTTTATCATCAGCTTCTTTTATTAAATTATATTTTGAAAAACTTGAAACCCTAAAATTACTCATCAGTCCTGGTTTTAATTTTTCTATTTTTTCTAACATATCAAACCTAAATGGGCCTTTTGGTATGACATTACCTTGTAGAGTATAACCTAAAAGAAGTTCTTCTAAGCCTTTTGATTTTTCTTCAAGAGAATAATTTTGAAAATAACCCAGTACTTTCATTAAAAATTTATCATTTCCAGTATAACCAGTCCCAGCTATATAAGAATATATATTACACCCTTGATCGAAATTTTCTAATAACATTACAGCGGTCATTTGTTCATAAATTACCATGTTGTTATAATTTATTATATGGTCAATATACTGGTCATCAACTTTTGCATAGTTCTCAATATCAACGGGCAATAAAATATTCAAATCTCGGATTACTTTTGCTAATGTTTGGTATTTACCAAAATCTGGATCATCATATTCTTCTTTTGTTATATCAACTCCTGAAACATCTAAGATTTTTTTTCTAAAAAAATCAGTAGATGGTATTTTGTAACCTTTACTTTTTAATCCTTTAATAATATCTGTTCTCATTTTGTATAAATCTTTATATCTATAATTTGGTGTAATACTATCTGTCTTTGTAATATTTTCTGATGTATAATTAATAACTTCAGTATTGTTTTTTAATTCTTCTTTGTTTTCTTGTTTTTTACAAGAAAGATTAATTATTAATAGAAATAAAATTATTTTTTTCATTATTGAGTTTTTTGTTTATTTTTTTCTTTTATTTTGGGTTCTTTCGGGTCACGTTCTATATCGTAAAATTCATAGACTTTATTAATGTCGTCTACTTCTTCTACATACACTTTAATTTCTTTTGTTTCTTTATAGTGTGAATATTTTTTTACTAAAGTTTCTATATCTGCATTATAAACCCTCAAACAGCCAAAAGTAACCATTAAATGACCTTTATCATTAATAAAATCGCCATATCCGACTGTATGTCCTGCATGAATGGCAATTCCAGCTCTACCTTTATTAGTAGCTGTTAATGCATCTCCTTCTATTCCAGTCATGTGAATAAGTCCATGATTACCATAACTTGTTTCACCAATATGGGTTTTTGTATACCAAGTGCTCCATAATCCATTTGGTGTTGCCCCATTGCCTTCCGCTTTTAACTTATCTGAGCCTGTTCCGTAGGCTAAAACATAACTGCTAAATAAAGTACCAGTATTGTCAAAAAAGACTAATAGCCCTTGATACTTTCTATCTTTTGGTACAATTACATTTATAAAAGCTGTTTTAGAATCTGCTTTATGTTTTTTATCGTATGTTTGTGTAATATTTGTTGCTAAATTTAAACCTGGTTTGCAATCGTTTACTTTTAAAATGTTTATTGCTTTTTTAAAATAACGTTGTCTTTCTTTAAGTCCTTCTTTTTTAGAATTTATTATGCGAGTTACATTTTCGACATTATCGTCAGTACTTCCATTAGTAACAGCATTTATGTTTTTCATACCCCAAAATGCCAATGCAGAAGTAATAGCATCTTTTGGATTTTCTTTTAACTTGTATGGATTATCGTTATCTAACCAAATTACGTCTGGTTCGTTATCAATTTTCATGTTTTTATTGAAATAATTTTGAATCTTTCTATAATTATCTTTCCATGTAATTTGTTTGAATCCTTTTCCACTATACCTCCAACCATCATTAGCTTCCGTATGCTCTTTTCCATATATATGAGTGCTTCCATATATTGCATTAGCTACTTCTTGTGCATTTGAACTATCTAATGATAAATCGGATAATCTTTTAGCTTCTGCTTGCTGTTCTGCTAATGTACCAAAAGTTGAAAAATAAGAATTAAAAATTCCTCGCATCCTTTCAGAATCTCTATATATGAAACCTTCTTGTAACATATAAAACTTAGTTTCTTGTGAAATTTGAGCTAAAAAATGTGCTTTTCTTACACAAGTATTTATGCCTATTTTTTTTCGATACTTATTTAAGTATGGTAGTGCACTAGTAATCATATCTGTATTTTCTATCAAACATTTATCATTGCTATCTACACAAATACTCTTTATTTCTTCTAATGTTATATCTTTATCACAGTTTGGGCATAATTTCTTTTTCTCTTGTTCTTCTATCTCAGCCGATTCTATTTCCACAAAAACATTATCATTTTGAACGGCTTCTGGTGTGGCTTGTGTTTGGGCTACTTTTAAAGCTCCTTGTTCGTAGTTGATGAATTTTTTACGCAAGGTTAGCATTTCTTCTGGCGAAAAAGGGGTGCCATCGGCTTTTTTTGCTTTAATTCCCATTTTTTCCATTTCTGTATCATGGGCTAAACTGGCTGGCAAGGAATCGTTCACAATTACTTGGCTTTTGAGTAGTTGGTAGGATTCTTTGCTTGGGTCGGCTGCGTCTTTTACTTTTTTAGAAACTTGTGCTATATAATAATCATAGGTTTGTCCTTCTATTTTGCAATCTTCGTTTAATGTGAAGCTTACTTCTAGCAGACCGTCTGTGCCTACTTTTTCTGCGTTGTAGGTCTCTATAGCTTCATGGGTGACAATGACTCCTGTTGTTTCTTCTTTTAGATTTTCTTTTGGAATTTCTCTCAAAACGTCTATTTTGAGTTCTTCATCAATCATGTTAACTGTATGCGCCCATATTTTGTGTGTTTTCCCATAATAGGTTAGGGTTTGCTGCACATTTTTGCCGTCTTCTGTGGCAAAAACAATCGATTTTACTTTTTGTTCGTTGTGGACTTGTAATACTTCATTGGACTCTAAAACAGTGTACATTTTTGTGCCTACAATTAAATTGGCATGTGTTATTTCTAGATCTTCTGCCAAAGTAGTAGCACCTGAGCTATTTTCGGGTAGTTCAATGGTGAAAATTAGACTATAAGTAGGAGTAGGGTTTTCGGTTGTGGCAGGAATTGCTGCTTCCATTTTTTTCTTATACTCGTCGTTTGTGGTTATTTTAAAATAGCCTTTTCCTTGGTCGTTTAATGCAAGTGTTTTTTCTTCTAGCATATATTTTTCGGGTTCTGCCAAGTAGGTATCATAGTCTCCTTTGAGCCATATTTTGGCTTTCAGTGACACATTGGTTAATCCTTCTATTTCCACAAAACCATAGGATTCTTCTTTGAAACCTGTTTCGGTGCGTTTGTATCCTGTTTTATAGGACCATAAAGCTCTTTTTAATAGGGGCGTGGTCACTTTTACGGTGGTGCTTACTTTTGTAGCTGTTGTATAGGCTCCTTCAAGTGCGGCTTCAATTTTAAACTCACCATTTTTTGTGAATGTTAGCGAACCATCGTTATTATTGGTAACTCCTTCTGGCAATTGAAGCGTTAATTGCTCGTTGTTACTAAGAGGCATTATTCGAGCGTTAGCTTCGTATTTTACTTTAGAGCCTTTGGGCACATGTAATGGCAAACTGATTTTATCTGCAGCGTTTTTAATTACTTCAAATGAAAAGGCATCTGCTCCTTTAAAACTTGGGCTTTTACCTGCTTCTAAGGCTTTTCCGTAGGCCTCTATCACATATTTACCAAAATAATTACTACCTGCTTTGGCATCTATATTGACTATTTCATCTATTCTTTTATTGATGTTAGGGTTTGTTGCAATAGCGGCAGTTTCAAATTGCTGCAATCGCACTCCGTCTTTTTGCAGATACCATTGTACTTTGGCATTGGTTGGAAGTAGTTCAACAGAATATTTTGCTACACTCACGTTTAGCATATCATTATAGCGCAGGAGCCCGCTGCCTTTGTGAGAAATGGAGTTAACACCATAGGAGTCTTTCACTTCTATAGAAACAGTGTGACGGTTTGTCCCTTGCACATCGGTATAGGCTTCTATAGTATATTTACCAGCATTTTTAAAAGTCATTATTGCCACAGCGGTAGTTCTAACACTTTCGTTTGCTATTCTTACATTTAATAAGCTTGTGTCTTTTGCGCTAGTACTATTGTATAGCACTGCACCTTCTTTTAGCACTCGCCAACTCACAACAGGAGAAGTATCTACTAACTTGTTGCTGTTCAAAATTTTTGAAAAATTACTAAATGAATCTGCTTTGAAGGAAATATTGATGGGAACAGCTATGTTTTTAACTGTAGATTTACCTGCTACTGTTATCCCTTTGATATGATCTTTGACATATTCTAAGATAATGGCACATTTCTCATCACCAGGTTTTCTTCCATAGGCTTCTATACGGTATTTTCCTTCTTCTAGGTCTTTGAAGAGTAACGATAAATTGAACTTTATGTGCGCTCCAATACCTATGAAGGTTTTTACTTTATCTTTTATATCGGTTCCTTTGAATAGTACCCAAGAAATTTTTGAAGCCTCTCCAGAGAAATTTGCTTTTAATTCAAGAAAGGAGTCTTCTGGTCCTAAACTTTTCCAAAACACTTGCAATGGTTCGGGTTCTTTTATAAAATAGTAGGTGCCTTTAGGTTTTTCTGCAATGGGTTTTATGATTTCAATATTGTTAACAGCTGCTTTTGTTGTTGTGGACGCTGTTTCCCATAATGCAGAAGTATTGGCAATTGCAAAAGCATCGGTTTCATTAACATCTATTTGTGAGACACTTCCTTTTTGTCCGCTATCGGCAAATTGAATGGTTCCTGGAACACCATAACCAGGACAAGTGCCTGTAGAAACATCTAAAAGTACTTTCATACTTTTATTGAAATCTACATTTTCATAATAATCTTTATACTTTATATTGCATTTTGCTTTGCATGGTGAATATCCAGTAGAATTATTTTTTGGATCTTGACACATCACAAAACCTTGACCGTTATTAAAGTTTTCGGCTTTGTCATCTAGATAAGTAGCAATGGGTTTGTCTTGTGCAAAATATTTGTTTTTCCCCAATTTATTCTTCTGACTAGTGACTTTTATTGGTACGGCAGTTCCTTTGTTTTTAATTACTTGTGCACTAGAACAAAATGCTTTAGCTCCTTCTATTATTATTTTCCCTTTTGCCATACTTATTGCTTTAACGTTATGGTAATTTCTTCTTTATAGGTAAATTCGTTTTTTATTGCGACATGAAAATTTGCCTTCTTTTTTTTTATTTTTTTTTCAATGGTGTCAAAATAGGATTCGGTTACTAGTTTTATGTTTACTTTTTCCTGTTTTGCTTCTTTTTTAGTTGTTTTTCCTCTTATTTTTTCGAGTAGCGATTTTTCTATTTCACTATTTGATTCAAAAGAAATTATTATTTCTTTTGAAGCTGGATTGATTACTTTGGTTCTTCCTGTACAGGTTTGTATGCCAATAGTTTTTATATTCCATTGAAGTGTGGTGCCCAAATCGGGTTTGTTTTTATCGTCTATGGGAGGGTTAAAAAAAAACAAATTCCAATAGGCTTCTTTGAATTTACTTTTTGTGAAAGCCGCTTCCTCTTTTATGATGTCATAATATTGATTTCTAATGTTTTTCACGTTTTCTGAATCTTCAAATTTGTTTATTATTTGTTCTGTGTTTTTTAGCCATTCCTGCAACCAATTGTCAAAATCAAAGAAATTTTTAAAATTTCCATTACTATCAGTTTCAATTTTTAAAGGATAGGTGAGTGCTTCTAATGTTGCCAATACCTCTAAAAAAACATTCTCTTTTATATTTTCTTTTTTTTCTATTGTCTTATTTACCCGATATACTTTGCCTTGTTCTGTGTTTTGTTGTATTGAAAAATCAATGTTAAATTTCTTTTCTATCTTTTGTACTAAATTGTTAATGGTACAGTCTATTCTTTCTACTATTTCAAAAATCATATAAATAATTTTCCTTAAAAAGAATTATTGTTCAAATTCAAAATTAGTTTCTTGGTTTTTTATTAAATCAAAAACAACATTTTATTCTTCTAGAATATAAAAAGTATCTAGTTGGTTATTATCATTATTTCTAAATTCGTAATGATAGAGGCTTAAAGGTTCTATTTTGATATTTTGCATTTTTTTATTGGTGTTACAAGAAAACAATAGTAAAGCAAATATTAATAGTATATATGTGTATGTTTTTGTTCTCATTGGTATTCGATTTAAAAATAAATTACTTATACTCATTAAAAAATAAATCTTTTAATTCTGTTTTTAATTTGTCTTCAAAAATATTTTCTGTTTTAAAATACTCGTCTAACGGAATTAAAATAGTTTTAAATCCTTGTCCTTTTTTTAAATCGGCTTCCCTACCTACAAACATAACTGTTATTGCATCTTCTTTTTTTTGAATATAAAAATGATTTATTTGATCACTTGCACCATAAAAGATATTTTCCATTTTTAAGGTACTTACTAAAGTATCATTGTAGGAAAAATACATTTTATAAACTGCATCTAAATCGGTTTTTACATTATTAGTTTTTCCATTAAAAAGAAGTGTTTCTGTTTTTTGTTTATTACTACTGTATATTTTAGAAATATTTATTTTACAATTTTTTAATAGATTTTCATCCCCAAAAACAATGAAATTTTCATTTTCCATATTACTACAACTTAAATTAGTTATCAAGATTAGAACAATTAAAATTTTACTTACGGTGATCATTAAAGACCCCTTGATGTGTTGATTTAATGAGTACCCCATTTTTATATACGTTTAAAAGGTTAACAGGTATTGGAGATAGTAAAGCTTTAGATCCTTCTCCACTATTTCCTGCAACTTGATAAGTTTCTGCAACATCCCATCCTATGCCATTTTCTCCCATACTCCTTGCTAATGTTGTGTATCGTTTATCAGGATAGAATGATGGAAAAGAATATGAGGATTGCCCCCATATTTCTATATCTTTAAAATTCATAAGATTAGATATATTTTGTCCGAAATTTTTATAAGCACCACCATTATTTGCTGTATTACAACCATAAAATACACATTTTGCATCAATTGCCCAATTGGTCTCTATTTTTTCCCAGCCACATAAGTCCATTTGATGTGGCCATGCTTTATCAACTGGGCACTCTACAATATCTTTATTATAAGAAATTGGTCCATCACCTCCAGCATGAGAAAAAACACCTATTTCTTTTATGAAGGCAAACTGAACACCACCGTGCTTTTGGATAATTAAGGATACTTGACTAATTATTTCATCTATGCTTTGAATAGGTATGCAAAAAGCTTTGTTTTTATAATCGTCATACCATTTTTCTTTTTTTATATTTTGTAATCTTGTTTGTGCAGATTCTGAAATCATATACTTTCCTTTATGTTCTTCACTAACATAAAACAATAAATATAAGTTAACTTTATCTTTTATTGTAACTTCTAGTTTTGCTTCATTCGCTTGTCCAAAATATGCATAGATAGTAAGCTTTTTTAATTTAGCTTCTTCCGGAATCCTAAAATTGACACTTTCAACACCAATTATATTCGTTATTGTTATTGCACCATCATCATACTGATAGGACCATTTTAAACTTTTTAGTTCTTCGGGCTTTACTGCTCGATTATATTTTAAATTTTTGAAGTTGAATCTATTTTCTTTAGTAATTACGCTTACTAAATTTCCATCTTCATCAAAAGGACCTTCAAAACTTGTTACAATTAGGGGTTCATCATTTATAGGATCATAATCACCAAATTTTTTACCTCCTTGTTTACCATTAAAACGCACCTCGTCTGGAGATGTAAATTCTAAGTTCTCTTTTGTCGCTCTTATTGTTATTGTTTCTGCTTCTTTGTGCGATGTTCCGAAAATGGTTCGAACAATGTTTCCTCCTTCATTCATAGCTATTTCATATTAACTTTTTTGCCACTATTCACATTGACTTCTTTTGCACTTTCCACATGAATGGCTTCTTTACTGCTAACAGATGCCAAAGTCAACCAGTCAACTTCGGGCAATCTAGGGTGGTTTTTATCTTTATAGGGATTTACTGAATACATTTCAACAGCATTTTCATGGGGTTTTATAGTGTACTTGTTATATTTATATTCTCCAGTTCTAAAAAGTTCTTTTGCCAACTTTTTATAATCATTCGTCTTTTTTCCATAGTAAATAAATTGAATATACATATTATATCTCCTATTAAGCATTAAAGTTCAATTTCTTTTCCTGTTTTTCTATTACCATCTAATTTATAAGATAATAAACAAGGATTGCTACTTCCATTAGTTGTTTCAACTTCTAAAAATTCAATATCAGAAATGATATGAGTTTTTTTGTTGATTTCTAAAAATAAACTATCAATTCTAGTTACATTAAATGTTTTTTTAAAATTAATAATTATATTTTCACTCCCTTCATTTATCCTTCTGGTAATTACTTCGCCTATAATGATTTCACTATCTTTTTTTAGATAAACTTTATATTCATTGGATTGTGAATGAATTCTTGTTGTCAAATAAAATAAATTATTAATATCAATTGTTTGTTTTTCACAATTGTGTGAATTTTTACAACTAATTAAAATATAAAAAAATGATAAATAATAAAATTTAATATACCTCGATATAACCATAATAGTTGGATTTAAAAGATTTAACTGAAATTCTGTTATTACCCAAAAGAAAAACACTATTCTTATCCCACATTGGTTTCCCTTTTTCATTTTTGTAATCCACAGGGTTATATCCCCACGTAAAAATTCTAAAAGTTAACGACTCGACATCATCTAATACTGACGTTACTTTGCCATTTTTATCATAAAACTGTAAGCCTCCTTCATAAACCACCCAGTGTGAATCATTTCCAATATCTAATAGAGAGTTATAACTCGATTTGTTATCAATCATATCGGCATCAATCATCATCAAGTTTGTATGTCCCAATTTATGATTTTTATCAATCTCTATTAATTCTTCTAAATCACTATTTGAAAAATAATCGTAAACTCTTGCAGAAATGAGCCTTTTTTTATTGTTAATAGCATTAAAACCTAAACTATGCGAAATAGCTTTACTATAACCTATAACTTCTTTACACATTCTAATTAACATTTCTGGACAATTTATAGTTTTTGTTAAACTTTTTTCTAATTAATATCATTTTTTAAGATTACATCCTAATAATCTTTTTAGAATTATTTGTACTCCACCTGAACCTAATTTACTAATGCTGTCATTTACTTTATAGCTTTTTATTAAACACATATTTTCTTCTCTCGCACCTATCATTACTGTTTTAGTTAAAATTTTTATATTAGAAATGTCATATTTTAAGGAATCTAATAAAATAAGTCTATAGTTGCCTTTTGATAATGTTTCCTTATCTAAAACGATACTCATACTACCGTAATATTCTTTTATTGTCTCTTTATCATTGTAGTTTGAAAATTTAACTACTTTAAAAGAATCTATTTTTTTTAAAAATAATGAGTCATATTTATATAATTTGATGTCTTCTTTCTTTATTTTTTTTTCTCCCCAATCTTTTATAATTATTTCATTATTTAATTCTGCATTATCACATTCTCTTTTTTCACTTTTGCAAGAATTAATTAGTGCCATTAAAAAAAACATTTTTATTATACTTTTATATTTCATTACTTTAATTTTAGATAACCATAATAATTACTGCTGAATTTATTTATCAAATATGATTCTACCATAAGCACCATATTTAGATTGTTTCTTACCATTAACTTCAAAAGAAACTAGTGAACAAAAATTCATTTTGGTTACTGCTGAATATTTTTCTTCGGTAATTACATTAAAATTATTTATATAGTAAACATCTTTATTGTTAAGTATTAATTTATAATTATGTTTTGTGTTTAACTCTTTTTCAAAAATTATATTTGTTTCACTAGGGTTTGGATTTTCAATATCAAGATGGCTTAATATAAATTTAGTCTCAATGCTATCTTGTTTATAACTATCGTCATCTTTATAAAAATATAGTTTGGCTTTCGTAATTGGTAAGTCTGATTTTTTCCAACCTTCAATGGTGATATAATTATGTAGTTTATAATCATCCCTAGAGCACTTTTTAGAATTATTACAGGATGTTAAAATGATTAACAGTGGTATTATATAATACATTTTCATTTTATTTCAATTTTAAGCATTCATAATAATTATTTTAGAATTTACTCATCAAATAGGATTTTAAGATAACGATAGTATCTAGTCTGTTTCTTACATATTCTCAGAAGTTTTGCTTCACTTTCCACTTGTATCAACAACTATATGCAATCTTGGACTATGATATGTATGTTTTGTTTCTATTTTGTTAATTTCGTAAGATTCTAAAAAACAAATACTATCTTCTCTAGAACCAATCATTACCGCTTCGGGGTATACCTTGAAATTACCTATATTATATTTTAAAGAATCTTTAATAATTAATTTGTAATATTTATTTGAAAGAATATGTTCTTCAGATAAAATATTAAGATTTTTAAAGTTTGATAATGTACTATCATCGTATACAATTACATTATCTATTTTTATTTTATTTATTTGTTGATTAAATAATGAATCATATTCATATAATTTAATATCTGACATTTTGATTCTAGATATTCCCCAATTGACAATTGTAATTTGATTTCCTAAATCAGAAGTATTACATTCTTTTTTCTTTTCACAAGATAATAATGTGAAAATTATCATATATATATATCTAATCATCACTTTAATTTTAAATAACCATAATAATTACTGATATATTGACTTTTTATTAATTGAATTTTTGGCATAATTTTTCCTGTTTTATTATTAATAGTATTATTTCTTAATTCCCCCCAAGTAAATACATTGAAGTTTATATTTGTTACATTGTCATAATCTGTTTCTCTTGTTCCATTATTAAGAATTTCGAGTCCTCCCTCATAAACTACCCAATGATATTCACCAAAATCGTCCAAAGAATAATTCTTTCCAGGTATTTCATCTACCATAGTTCCGTCAATAAGTAAGCATATTTGGTATCCATTTTTGAAATCTACATCAATATCTTTTTCAAGGATTCTTAATTTTTCATCAGAACCAAAAAAGTCTCTTAAATACGATTTATTAACTTTATAATAATCCATTTCAACATCTGTATAACCCAAAAGGTCTTTCCCTAATGGCTTCATTAATGTGGGCCAATTTATTGCCTCTGCATCTTGTCCTTTTTTGCCTTTATATAATAATTTACCAAAAAATGAACTTTCTTTACTTCTAACAGATGCCAAAGTCAACCAGTCAACTTCGGGCAATCTAGGGTGGTTTTTATCTTTATAGGGATTTACTGAATACATTTCAACAGCATCTTCATGGGGTTTTATAGTGTACTTGTTATATTTATATTCTCCCGTTCTAAAAAGTTCTTTTGCCAACTTAATATACCCTTTACCATCTTTTTTTGCTAATAGATAGAATAAACTAGCCATTCCACACAATGATGTTCCACCTTGATCAATTCTCCACGGTTCTTTTGCTCTTGCTTCTGCTTGTTCATGTACAACCATTCTATCAAACCATCTAAAACGATTGTGTTTCCAGACTTTTAGTTCCCCTTTCAGTTTTTGGATCGTTTATATAGGCTCTCACATATATATAACGACCACACATTTCCTTTTCATTGACAAAAAGTTTCATTATTTCCCCTTTGGCTTTAAGGTTTATCTCCTCCCACTTGTTTTTGGATAAATTATGATATTTAAACATCCAGTTTATCACTGACTTATTTTGCGGTTCCTTATCCACATAAGATTTTACCTTGAACTCATATGTTTTTCCGAAAACCATTCCTTTTTGTGTACCGCCAGATTTGTCATTTAAAGATCCGTCATCTAGAGCTGTAATTAATTCAATTTCTTTTACTTTAAATGTTTCGTTTGCTTTATCTTCATCATTCTTCGCTACAAAATCGCCAAACTTTTTACCACCTTCTTTACCATTAAAACGCACCTCGTCTGGAGATGTAAATTCTAAGTTCTCTTTTGTCGCTCTTATTGTTATTGTTTCGGCTTCTTTGTGCGATGTTCCGAAAATGGTTCGAACAATGTTTCCTCCTTCATTCATGGCTATTTCATATTAACTTTTTTGCCACTATTTACATTGACTTCTTTTGCACTTTCCACATGAATGGCTTCTTTACTGCTAACAACTGTTCCTTTTTCCATATTTTCTGTAATGGATTTAGCTTTGGAACTTCGTCCCATTTGGGCGGTTTCAAATATATTGCTAGCGGTTAAGCTATAGTCTTCATTGGCTAATTCGGTTATGCTTTCTCCTGCAATGGTATTGACATTTTTTTGAGCACTAGAAAACGATATTTCCTCCAGCATTATAGATGATGTTCTCTCCAGCATTTACAGTAAAGTTTTTTGGTGCATTAAAGTTGATGTTTCCGTTACCGTCCATAAGTACGGTATTGCCGCTTGGATCTTCTAAAAAGATGGAACTAGCAGCATCATCTATGATGATTTTACAACCACTTCTGGTTTGTATTACTTTTTATCATTACCTGAAGTTGCATAGGCACTTGATGCGTTACCATTATACATGGCTCCAAGCACAAAAGGTTTTTCGGCATTGCCTGCTTCAAAACCTACTAATACTTCTTCACCAATTTCGGGAATGAAATACATTCCTTTTCCGCCTCCTGCATGTGGGTTCACCATGCGAATCCAAGGGGTGTTCCCGTCTTGCCAAGCAAATGTTACTTGCACTCGGCCTAAGCCCGCAGGGTCATTATTGTCTGTAACAACAGCAGGTTGGGTGTCGGCGGTTGGGTGATTGTGTACATTACCATAGGGTGGTGCCAAAACACTCTCGGGAACTGCTTGAAAACTATTATGATAGGAACCCGATTCTTCACAAACATGTGTAATATCGGTAATTATATAGTTTCCAAAATTTTGTTCTTGCAGGCCATCTAATAGATTTCCTGTCATTGAAAAAGCAGGTTCTTGAATGGAAACAACATCTCCTATTCGCAAGCCTGTTTCATCACTATCGCCTTTTGCCGTGACTAAGTCTGCTGCACGCGATTGCAATTGTGTGGTTACTCTATCTATTAAATGTGTTCGTGCACTTCCCTCTTCAATAGGGTGTGTATAAAGCATTGTGGCATGGTCTGGAAAAAGCTTTTTCGATCTTTCATACATCACTTTTGCATAGCCCTCGGGTTGGTAATTTATTTCGGTTGCATTGGCTTTTTGTGTTTCTGCATTACTAGCATCATAACCCACATATTCAAAACCAAGTGGTTTGGTGCGCATTTCGATATTGAAACTGTGCAAGGAGCGACCATATTCTAAGGTGAAATTTTTAGATTTGGGTTGCCCAAAAACCAATTCTTCACCATTGTGATAAAACCATTGTCCTTTTTTTTGTGCCAATCTTGCCAAGAAACCAAAATCGCTTTCTCTATATTGCACTATATAGGGTAGGGTTGTATCGTTTTTATAGTAACTGCGGGTTGTATTTCTCTTTGCGGATAATTGCCTGTTACTTTTTTTATAATATCTGACAGTGAATTGTCTGAAAAAGATTGTGTTTTGGGTGTACCTTCCATGGCAATGGTTGGGCTATAACCATTAATGATAATACCTCCAGCCGCACCCGAAGTTCGTATCATTTGTGCTTCTGTAATGATTCCGTGAAACAGTAGCGGTGAAGTGGTTCTTAGACTGGAAGGTGCTATTTCTATTTTTATGTTTTGACCAATGTAGCTTTGTGATTTATCTAGCGCTTGACTCACAAATTCTTTTGGTAAGGGTTGTAGGATTGAAAAAGTGTGATGTGTGTGTACTTTTTGATGCAGTACTAACTTAGAAAATCGCGTAAGCAATTCGCCTCCTATATGGATGCGTATAGTGGTACTTATGGCCATGATGTTGTTTATTTGTTTTGTTGTGCTCAAATATACAAAAGTGTTTTTATTTATTGGTGTTTTTATTTATACTTTTTTGTAAAAAAAAACGTAGTTTTTATCGATTTGGTTTAAATGTCTTTCGATAGGTTATAAACTTGAAATGTCTTTAATGTTTTTGATTTATAGATGCTTTTTGAGTTAACTTGAATGAATTGGTATTAATGAAGTGTTTTTTATTCTCTTTTCTTTTAGGAAAAGGAAAATGCAAACATGTTTGTTTTTTTGTTGGTTTTATGATAATGTATTGCTTTTTTGGAAATAATTCAATAATGTACAGAAGTTTCTGTTTTTTTATACAGACTATGAATTAAAAAACTATTTGTTATTTATATTCTTACTTTGATTAAACTTCTATGTTTTGAACAATTTTGTATTATTTCAATCTATACAGATTTTTAGTTGTATTTTTTTTGAATGTGAGTAAGTTTTCATTTCTAAAAGTAAGTATGAACCTTATTTATTGTAATCCATGTCCGTACTAGCAATTGATTTTATAGATTTAAATTGCTCAAAAAAAAAAGTGGTAAGTTGTTTAATAATAGAAGACGATATAAATACTGTTAAATTGATTAAAACAGTGGGTAGCGAATTTTTTGAAATCTCTTTTTTCAATGTAAAAGAGAATCAAGAAGATGCTTTAGATTTAATATTAAGAGAGACTCCAGAGCTTATTATTTTAAATTTTGACTCTCAAAGGATAAATTTTGCCGAATTTTTGCTAAAACTTCATCAGATAGTTACAAATTATCCCTATATCATTGCTTTATCATTTGATCAAGGAAAAGCTTTTGAGGCATATAATTATGGATTTTCAGATTTTTTGAATAGCCCTTTAACAGAATTTTCAATTAGGATTTGTCTTTCTCGATATAAAAAAAAACACCCAATCAAACCGATTGAGACTATCTGCTTAAAAACGTATAAGGAATATCAGTATTTAAACATTGATGATATTCTTTATTTGAAGGCCGATAATAATACTACAGATTTTTATATGCTGAATGGTAGCGTCATTGGTGCCTATAAAACGTTAAAAGTTTTTGAGGATTTTTTACCTCAAACTTTTTTAAGAATTCATAAAAGTTTTATAATTAATAAGAAGTATATTTCTAGAATTCATTACGGAAAATCTATTTGTATTATTAGGAACGAGTTTAAAATTCCTTTTACTAAGACTTATATTGCTAATATAGATCTGGTTAATCAGTCGCTTTCGAAAAATACGATGCTAACATTAAATTAATTTCCCTATTAAAAACGTCTATTTCCCTAACAGACTAATAGGTTTCACTAAAACAAAGTGTTTTTTATTGTTTGTAATTAAATAGCAATGTATTTTAGCTAAAGAATATTCGTTGTGTTTTAAAAAACACATTTTAATTGTGCACAATTTTAAATTGCCATAGTCGTAAAAATTACGACATGGAAGATTATTGTTAAACATTAAAATTAAACATTATGAAAATCTTAAAAATCTTTTTTGCACTTTTTGTCCTATCAATTATTATAACTTCTTGCACAGCGGAAGCAGTAGAAGATAATCAAACTACTTCTGCAGACCAAGTCCAAGCTACAGGAGAGGAAGATGACTATATTAGTAACGGTAGTAAAGGCAATAATTAGTTGAATAGTTATAGTTACTAAAATATATTTTAGCCTCTAATGATTTCATTAGGGGCTTTTTCTTAAATTTGTTTAAAACATGAATTATTTGAAGTTTCAACGTATATATATTAAAATATTTATAGTATTGATTATAAGTGCTTTTATGCAAGCTTGTTTTGAAAAAGATAGAGCAAGTGTTAAGACAACCAATAGTATAAATGACAGCATTACAAATTGGATAAAAGCATCCAGAAATCAATCCTATACTGCAAAAGAAAGAAGAGATTATTTAGCAAAAGCCTATGAGTCTAATTTATCTTTAAAATTAGATTCTTTACACGTTAGGAATTTAAGTGCAATTTCTTATCAATGTTTAGCGCTTAACGATACATTATTATTTAAAAAGTATAATGAAGCAACGTTATCTATCGCAAAAAAAGTAAAAGATACATTTACAATGGGAGATGCACATTGGAATTTTGCGAGCTATTATAATGATAAACAAGTATATGATAGCGCATATTTTCATTTTAATAAGGCTTATAGTTTTTTCAATAAAATTGGTTACGTTAGTGAGTCTTCAAATACACTTTTTGGAATGGCATTTATAAAAGGGCGTTTTAAAGATTATGCAGGAAGTGAAGCTTTAACGTTTAAAGCTATTCAGAAGTTTAAAAAAAATGAAGATTATAAGTTCCTTTTCACATGTTATAATCATTTAGGACAGTTGCAAAAAGATATAAATGAATTTGATAGAGCCCTGTTTTATTATGAAAAGGCTTCGAGTTATATTAAAATGATTGAAGATGAAGATGCATTAAATGAAGTTATTCTCAATAATACTGCTAATATTTATATCAAGAAAAAGGAATATAGTAAGGCCTTAAAGTATTATAATAAAATACTAATTAGTAATGATTTTAAAAAACAGAGTATAATTCGTTATGCTAAAATTATTGACAACATTGCCTATTGTAGATTTTTAATGAGAGATACTCTAGATGTTGAAGCACAATTAAGAGAAGCTCTCAATATTAGAGATAGTTTAAATAATAAAGAAGGAATAGTTTTAAGTAAAATACGTTTAGCTCGTTATTATGCTTTTAAAAAAGATACTATAAGTGCTTTTCGTTTTGCAAATGAAGCCAATAGTTTAGCAAAAGATATTAAAAATAGTAGGGACTACATGGAGAGTTTATATTTATTATCTACTCTAAACAAAAAACAGTCATCAGAATATTTAAAAAAACATATTCATTTTAATGATAGTTTACAAATTGTAGAGCGTAAAACACAAAATAAGTTTGCTAGAATAGATTTTGAAACCGATGAATTCATAGAGGAAACTAAGCGTTTGTCTCAGCAAAAGATTTTTATTCTAGTAATGGGATCTGCATTAATTTTAATTATTGGGTTATTATATTTTTTGAGCATACAAAAATCTAGAACTGAAAAGTTACGATTAGAAAATGAACAGCAAAGAGTACAAGAACAAGTTTATTTATTAACTTTGAAAGAACAAGAAAAATTAGAAAGAGAAAAAATAAACGAACGGAATAGAATTGCAGAAGAGTTGCACGATGGGATTTTAGGTAAATTATTTGGAATTAGAGTTGGGCTTGGTTTTTTAGATATTGTTGCAAATGAAAACATAAAGGAAAAACACCAGTTCTATTTAGAAGAGTTACAGACCATTGAAAAAGAAATACGAGAAGTATCTCATAAATTAAGTGATAATTTTGATAATCCTCAAGTTGGTTTTCTAGACATTATTAGTCAGCTATTAGAATTTAAAAGTAAAATTGGAAAATTTGATTATTCACTAGAAGTAGATGAAAATATTAATTGGTGGAGTATAAGCGAAAAAATAAAAGAAAATTTAAATAGAGTGTTACGAGAGGCTTTGCAAAATATTATAAAACATGCTTTTGCAAAAAAGGTTGAAATTAATTTTTTTCTCAAAGAAGAAAGTTTGGTAATGATTATAAAAGATGATGGTGTTGGTTTTAAAATGAACAAAAAGAAAACAGGTATTGGGATAAAAAATATGGAGTCTAGGATTAAAAAATTAAATGGAGATTTTAATATTTACTCTGAACAAAATAAAGGTACAACTATAAAAATTCAAATTTCAATTTAAAAAATGGAAAAAAATATTTATTCGGTTCTTATTATAGATGATCATCCATTAATTGTTAGTGCCTATGAAACTGCGTTCAATTATTATAGAGAACAAAACGAGTCTGTTTTGTTCAACATTCAAACTGCTCAGGATTGTGATAGTGGTTTAGAGTTGATTAATGAGTTTTATAAAAATGGTAAACATTTAGATATTGTTTTTTTAGATATTAGGTTACCAACATCTAAGGATGGTAAAATGCTATCTGGTGAAGATTTAGGACTAAAAATAAAAAAGTTATTACCAGAGACAAAAATTATAGTTTCTACCACGTTTAATAATAACTATCGTATTCATAGTATTTTTAAAAGTTTAAACCCTGATGGGTTTTTAATAAAAAATGATATTACTCCGAAAGAGCTTATTGAATCTATTCACACAGTACTAAACGATCCACCTTATTACAGTAAAACAGTCGTGAAACTTTTGCGCAAACAAGTTGCAAACGAATTTTTATTAGACAACATTGATAGGAAGATTTTGTACGAATTATCAATTGGAACAAGAATGAAAGACCTTCCAGACATTCTGCCACTTTCAATTGCGGGAATTGAAAAAAGAAAAAGGCAACTTAAACACCTTTTTAATATAAAAAGTTCTGATGACAAGGAGTTAATACATGTGGCTAAAGACCAAGGTTTTATATAGTAGAACTAGTCTTTATTCTAAAAAAGGACACTATCTTAAAAAGTGTGTAAGTTATAAATAAAGGGTTTGACTTTTTAAGTAAAGTTAAACCTTTTTAGATTTCTATTATGAAAAGCTACCTTATTTTTGGTTTTTTTATTTTGTTTCATAATGTATTATTTACAACACTAGATCTACGTTTTTTCATAAAATTTTCCTGTATCTCAAATCCTAATTCCAAATGCAATGTGTTGTTTTTGATAAAGTGTTGTTAATTAGTGATTTAAGTAAATATTAAATTATACTTAGTTAAAAGAAAGGATTGTCCTTACTTTCTGTATGTTATAGGTTTTATAATTTTAAAAATAACATACTACTTTTAAACCACTTAAAACAGACTTTTATAGAGAATACTTCATGTGAGTGAGGGAAGCGAAGCTGTATTTTTAATTTAAATCAATTTACTACTATGAATTTTAACAATGCTTGGTATGTCTTATATGTCAAATCGCGTTGGGAGAAAAAAGTTTATGAATCGTTAAAAGACATTTCAATAGAAGCTTTTCTTCCACAAGTTAAAGCAATTCATCAGTGGAGTGATAGAAAAAAAACAATTCTTAAGCCGCTTTTCCCCTCATATGTTTTTTTAACCGTTAATTCCTCTTTAGAATTTCATAAAGCATTATCTGTAAATGGGGTATGTGCCTATGTTCGTTTTGGAAAAGATTATGCACGAGTAACAGAAAAAGAAATTAATCAAATAAAGTTGCTAATTGAGGATAAAAATGTAACAGATATTGAAATTAATGTGGAGCTTCCTAAAATTGGAGAAGTAAAAAAAATTAATTACGGACCTCTTAATGGTTTGGATTGTGAAGTTATTGAAGCAAAAAATCACAATAAAATTATTGTTAGAATTGATTCTTTACAACAGAATATTATTGCAACAATTCCTTTTCACGTTTTATCGGAGTCACCAATCGTGTAAATAATAAATTTATAAATCAAATCTATTAAACAAATAATAGTAAAAGCATGTAAATCTATTTACTAGTTATCTATGAAAATAGAAGAACTATAGCAACATCTGTAATAGCTTAGAACAAAAGTAATTAAGAGTTTCTATATCTTAAGCAATGAAATACTCTTAATTGGAGAGTATAAAATTGTGAAGGATATTGAAGTTATAACAGATGGATTCTTTTGCCCCTCCTTATGAAAAATATACTTCTTCTCTATTCGAGAATACAAGAAAAACAACAGGCTTCTTTGCTTCAAAACTGTTTGGGTTTATTTTCTGATGAAATTCAGGAAAAAATTCTACAATTTAGAAGATGGCAAGATATTCAACTAACACTTTTAGGAAAGTTATTGTTATTGGAAGGAATGTCGAGATTAAATGAATTGAAACTTGGATCATTGTGTTATACAGAATGTAATAAACCGTATTTTCAAGATAGTAATGTTGAATTTAATATTTCTCATTCTGGGAATATAGTAGTTTGTGTTATTACAAAAAAACATAATACTATTGGGGTTGATATTGAAAGAATTCAACCAATAAAAATAGAAGATTATAAAAGTCATTTAACAGAATATGAGGATGATATTATATCTAGTTCTGAAATGCCATCAAAAGCTTTTTTTAAATATTGGACTCAAAAAGAAGCCGTTTTAAAGGCTCATGGTTCTGGTTTGATAATTCCATTACAGTCTTTCGAAATTAGAAATGATAGCGCTCAGATAGATGACAAAATTTTTTATGTTATTGAAATACTTTTAAATAATGATTACAGTTGCCATGTTGCTTCAACACACAAATTAAGTTCAAATGATATTGAAGTAGATTATGTGGATATTAATAGATTGATTAATTATAATAATGAATCTCTATTAGATAGTAAATTATAATTTTTTCGGGTAAGAATTTAATAAAGAAAATCCCTGTTTAGTTTAAGAACCCATTATATCATTTATTTTCAATTTTTAGCTTTAAAGGAATAAAAGGATAGTAGTTTCATTATTCTTCATTGAACGCTATATCTTTTTTATCCTCAAAATAAGAAACTTATTGAGACAAAGCATTAAATAACAATTCAAATTCATTAATCAATCCCTTTAAATAAATTAGCTATGATAAATAATATCTTAGAGAAAATTGGCAATACGCCATTAATTGCACTTAGAAACAATGATGAACCAAATTTAAATGTTTTTGCAAAACTAGAATTTTATAATCCCACAGGAAGTGTTAAAGATCGAGCGGCTTCATACATTATTAATAGTTTGTTAAATCAGGGAGTTATAAATTCAGAAACAACAATCATAGAGTCTTCTTCTGGCAATTTTGGAATTTCATTATCTGCTTATGCCAAACAAAAAGGGTTAAAATTTATTTGTGTAATAGATAATACTACCTTACCCGTCAATGAAATGATGATTAGATTGCAAGGAGCAGAGGTAATAAAAATATCAGAACCAGATGAACGTGGAGGTTATTTATTGAATAGAATTAGAAAAGTTAAAGAAATTGTCGAAAATACCGATAATATATACTGGGTAAATCAATATGAAAATCCATTAAATGCGCAAGCCTATTATAACTCACTTGGGAATGAAATTTGTCTAGAAATACCAAGACAAAAATTAGATTATTTATTTATGGGAGTAAGTTCTGGAGGAACAATAACAGGAGTCTCTCAAAAAGTAAAGAAACAATATCCAAACGCAAAAATTATTGCAGTAGATGTGGAAGGATCTGTAATTTTCGGAGGACAATCTAGAAAACGATTTATACCCGGTATAGGTTCAAGTTTAAGACCCAAAATATTAGATTCCGCACAAATAGATGATGTGATAACTGTTGATGAAAGAGAAACGGTGAGTGCTTGTATTGAATTATTAGAAAAATATAATATATACGCTGGAGGCTCTTCTGGATCTGTTTATGCTGCTGTGAATAAATATTTCCAAATGCATAAAGTTGATAAACCAGTTAACATAATGTGTGTTTTTGCAGATAAAGGAGAAAGATATATAACGACGATATATAATCCTGAATGGCGTGAGATGATTGAGTCTTATAATTTGACACTTGCCTAAATCATCAATTATAAGTCTTCTAGGAAAGATTGTTACTATAAATTTTTTCAATACTCATTTTTGCATCCCATTCTAGTTTTTGCAGGTAAATAAACCTGCATTTGACTACTATTTTGCTACAATTGTTCCTAAAATAAACTAATCTGGATAATAAATAATAAACTCTTTAAAAAATAAATTAATACAAGATGATATACTTAAATGATAAAAACGTTCGAGAATTAAACTTAGATTGGAATAATAATATTAAGGTAATTGCAGATGCAATTAATTGTCTAAGTTTAAATGATTCAGCACAACCAATTAAACCCTATTTGCGTTATGGGAATGCTAAAAATAGAATAATAGCTATGCCAGCATTTGTTGGGGGTAATATCAATAAGGCTGGTATTAAATGGATTGCAAGTTTCCCAGATAACATTAATAAAGGAATCGCAAGAGCACATAGTGTTATAACCTTGAACGAAGCGGAAACAGGTATTCCTGTTGGTGTTATA
Source organism: Flavobacterium sp. KY-23415 (assembly GCF_055384985.1). Taxonomy (NCBI): domain Bacteria; kingdom Pseudomonadati; phylum Bacteroidota; class Flavobacteriia; order Flavobacteriales; family Flavobacteriaceae; genus Flavobacterium; species Flavobacterium sp. KY-23415. The sequence continues at coordinate 3,428,829 of NZ_AP044001.1, forward strand.
AATAGTGGAGCTATTTCAGCAATTAGAACAGCATCTGTAAGTGGCTATATTATGAAATTATTCATAGAACAACGAAAGTCACAAAATTTAAAAATAGGTATTATTGGTTTTGGTCCAATTGGACAAATGCATTTGGCAATGTGTAATGCCATACTTGGTGAAAATATTGAAAGCATAATGCTTTATGATTTAAAAGGTGTAGATAGAGATTTAATCGATGTAAATTTAAATAAAAAAGTTACTGTTGTTTCTAGCTGGGAAGAAGCCTATGCCGATGCTGACATATTTATTACATGTACAGTATCTAATGATCGATATATTGATAAACAACCCAAAGCTGGTTCTTTGCATTTAAATGTTTCTTTGAGAGATTATAAGTCGGAAGTATTCCCTTGGTTTTCAAAGGCTATAATTGTTGATGATTGGGATGAAGTGTGCAGAGAAAATACAGATATCGAAATGTTTCATAAAACTAATGCGTTACAAAAAGAAGCTGTGATAGAAATTAAAAATCTTTTAACGGAAGAGTATTTTTCCTCGTTAGATAACGAACAAGCTTTTATGTTTAATCCTATGGGAATGGCAATTTTTGATATTGCTATAGCAAATAATTTTTTAAAATTGGCAGACCAGCGAAAAATTGGTGTCTTGCTTGAAGATTAATTTTTTGAAAAACACATTTGATTTGTTTTCTCGAAAATCAGATAACATTTCTTATTCTAATTTGTTGATCAGGATGGATATTTATAATTAAAAAATCAAAATAATATTAACAACTCTAAAGAAAAACTTGATGGAAAAAACAGTTTTCACAATTAAAATATTAATTACAGTACTTGCTTTAATTGGTGTTGTATACTCAACAATAGCAATTATTCAAATGAAAAATAAAAAGCGGAAAAAAGACATATCTCTTGCGAAAGCGACAGATTATTTTTTAGGTTTTGTAGCCATTTTGCCTTTGTTTTTATTCTTATACATTTTGCCAATTGCAATGTTTGATGAAAATTTTTGGAACATTCAGTCTGAAACATATCTTGCCTTAGGTAATGCTATTAAATTATTAGGAATTGTAGTGTCAGCATTTTATTTTTTAACCAGAGTCACTTTATTTTTTCCACACAAGAATGAATACCAAAACGTTCTTTCATCATTACTTCTCATGTCATTAATTCCTGGAATTGCAAATGCATTGATTGTGATGATTATTGGAGAATTTGTGGGAGGAAATACAGAAACTAAATATTTATTAATGTTTTTCACATTAGCCACATATTTTTATATAGTAACAATTAGACTTAGTAAAAGAAAAACGGCTTATTTAGGTTCTTTAGTTGCAAAAAGTTTCAATTCAATGATTCTTAAGAATGTGTTTAAAATTCCATTTCAGAAATATGAAAAAATTGAAAGTGGAAAAATTTATACTATTTTGGATAGAGACATTGGTGACATATTTTATTTCTCGCAAGTTGCTATTCATATCTTCTCTCACATGCTAACAGCAATCATCATATTTATATACCTCTTCACTTTAGACATTTTAAATGCTTCTGTTCTAGTTGGTTCAATGGCTTTTGTTTTTGTTCTTTATAGTTTTTTAGGAGCTCCTTTAAATAATGCTATTTTAGATGCTAGAGATAAAAGAGAAAGTTTTACAAATTTAGTTACTGGGTTGGTTAATGGTTTTAAAGAGTTAGTATTGCATAATATTAAACGTGTTGAGTATCATAAAGATATGGAAGAAAGAAATGCTACTCTTTATCAATATCAGCTTAAAGCAGCTTATATCGAAATAAATAAGACGCTTCTTTCAGAACTCTCTTTTACGGTTGCTGTTGGGGCTACCTGTTTAGTTTCGCCAATGATTTTTGAATTTGATAAAAGACTGATTACAACTTTTGTTGTGGGAACACTGTATTTGTGGGGACCTTTTAATAATATGTTAGCAGGAATACCAGGAATTATTAACGCAAAAATTGCTTGGCAAAGAATTAGAGAATTTCTTAAAGACACAGACACAAAAGATATGCTACTTTCTGAAGACGAAGTTGCTTTTAATGTTTCGTCTGTTGAAAAATTGGAAGTGAAAGATGTGTATTTCAATTATGAGAAAACCGATCAACGAGAAGAAAATACCTATGGAATTGGACCTATTAATTTTGAAGTTTCCCAAGGTGATATAGTTTTTATAATTGGAGGGAATGGTAGTGGAAAAACAACTTTTTTAAAGACATTAACTGGACTTTATCCTGCTGAATCTGGCCAAATTTTAGTTAATGATAAACCAGTAGATCCAAAAATGCTTGGAGAACATTTTTCAGTAATTTATAGTGATTTTTATCTATTCAAAAAAATATATGGTATTAAGACAGAGCGTTTAGATCAAGTATATGAATGGTTGGAAATGTTTGGACTTTTGGATAAAGTAACAATTAAAGATGGAGCATATAGTACTATTGATCTTTCTAAAGGACAGCGTAAACGATTGGCAATTTTAAAATCTTATTTAGAAGATCGCCCTATCTATTTCTTCGACGAATGTGCAGCTGATCTTGATCCGGATTTTAAAGATTTCTTCTATAATGAATTGCTTGTGAAAATGAGAAATGAAGGTAAATTATTAATAGTAATTACCCATGATGACAAATATTTTTATGTAGCAAACAAAGTCTATAAAATGGAAATGGGAACAATTTTAGAACTTGAAAGTAACCTGATATAGTTATTTCTCAATTTCGTTTCACGTTTTAAAAAAACAAGCAAATAATTATTAAAATATATAACAATTTGAAAAATAATTTTTAGCATAGATTATATATCAGAAATTTAAAAATAAAACTACCAAAATGGTTTTATATTATATGATTTTCTATCTGTAACTTTTTGGAACCTCCTTTTATATTGTCTTTCAAGACATCTATAATTGATTGTTTATTTTTTTACAATCTATTTAGAGAGTATAATTTTCAATATTTCTGATTAAAATTGTATCTTCTTACTCATGATTTAAAAAAAATCTTAATTGAATTTTCAATATGTGAATTAAATCTAATTGAGGAATTAAAAGTTGCTAAGAAAAATTATTATTTCATTTTTGTTTAGTATTCCATCTTCATTTTTTAATATTCCAATTGTGATTAAAGATTATTCTATATTATTCAGCAATTTAAATTAGAAAATATAGTTGGTAAAGACTTAAATAATGATTGCTTTATTATTTGTAATTTTTATGTTAAAAACTACTATTTCTATACTTTGAAATAGACTAAGTACCCTAATCTCACTTTTTAAATAAATTACAAAAGCGTAAAACCTACTAATTGTTTTACAGTGAATATTGTGCATGCTTAAAAATGTAAGGATTGTTTTTCAATGCATGATAATGAAATTTTGCTATAAAAAATATTACTAAGGTTAAAATATTAGTATGTGGGCTATAGCATAATCTATTCATTTGAACATTTGCTTCATTTAGGAATTTCATATTCCATTACAAAAATAAAATAGCATTGTTCCAAGTGGTTTTAAATTAAAAAAAGTATTAAAAAAAAATAATTATTTAAATTATGAATACTAAAAATCAACCAATAGCAATTGTAGGTATAGGGTGTAAATTCCCTGGATCAAGTTCATCTGCGGAGAAGTTTTGGGAAATGATGATGAATGAAACAGATGCTATTATAGACGTTCCTCATGACAGATGGGATAGTAAAAAATATTACAGTAAAAATGATGCAAAACCTGGAAAAATAAGAGCACATCAAGGGGGATTCCTTACAGAAAATACCTTTGAGTTTGATTCTTTGTTTTTTGATATGTCACCAAGAGAGTCAGAATCTTTAGATCCTCAGCAACGAATGCTTATGGAAGTTGCTTATGAAGCTTTAGAAAATGCTGGAATGACATTAGAAAGTGTTAAAGGTAGCAATACGGGTGTATTTGTTGGAGGGTTTATGCTCGATAACTTATTGATACAAACATCATCAAAGAATAGGTATCATATTAATTCACATACCATTAGCGGTGTTGCAATGACTATGTTATCTAATAGATTATCTTATGTTTTTGATTTAAAAGGGCCATCCTTAACGATTGATACAGCATGTTCGTCTTCATTAATAGCTGCTCACTATGCCTGTCAAAGTATTTGGAATGGAGAATCATCAATGGCAATGGTTGGTGGTGTAAATTATATGCTTTCACCCGATAGTTCTGTTCTAATGAGTAAGGGGAAATTTCTTTCAAAACACAGTCGTTGTAAAGCTTTTGATAAAGATGCAGCAGGTTATGTTAGAGGGGAAGGAGCTGGTATTGTAATATTAAAACCACTTAAAGATGCTATAAAAGATAATGATAGAATTTATGCTACAATTGTTGGAACTGGAGCAAATCAAGATGGTAGAACTAACGGAATTACTGTCCCTAATCCAGATTCTCAATTGGAATTAATTCGTAAAATATATAAGGAAAATAGTATAGACAGAAATAAAATACATTACGTAGAAGCGCATGGAACTGGAACTGCGGTAGGAGATCCAATAGAGTTTAAAACTTTAAATAAAGCCCTTTCTGAGCATGGTAATAGAGATTCTAAATGTTTATTAGGTTCTGTAAAAACAAATATTGGTCATTTAGAAGCCGCTTCAGGTATTGCAGGACTTATAAAAACTGCATTATGTCTTAATAATAATAAAGTTCCGCCGAACTTACATTTCAAGAATCCAAACCCTGCGTTAAACTATGAAGAAAGTAATCTAAAGATCCCGACAAGTATCACATCCTTACCAGAGGGTGAAGATTCATATGCTTCTATTAATTCTTTTGGTTTTGGAGGAGCAAATGCACATCTGGTATTAAAACAATATAATACTAGTGTTGCAGAAATTAATGAAAACAAAATAAAAAAGGATCAATTCCTATTTCCAATTGGTGCTAAAAGTATACCAGCGCTTAAAGAACTTGCTTCAAAATATAAAGAGTATATTTTAAACAACGAAGATAAGTTTGAACAAGTACTCAGTAACGTTATTTATAGAAGAAGTAACCATCAGGAACGGTTAACTATTTTTGCAACTTCCAGAGAAGATCTTATTGAAAAATTAGAGGCATATGAAGAAGACATTTTATTAAAAGGTGTGCATCAAGGAAGTTCCTTAGATAAAAAGCCAAAAATAGTTTTTGTATATACTGGTATGGGACCTCAATGGTGGAGAATGGGAAGAGAACTCATGGAAACTGAACCTGTTTTTAAGAATGCAATAAAAGAGTGTGACGCTGAGTTTTTTGCTATTTCAGGTTGGTCTATTTATGAAGAACTATTAAAACCAGAGGAAAGTTCAATTATTAAAGAAACAAATGTTGCTCAACCAGCAAACTTTGTTATTCAAGCAGCACTCACGCAATTACTTGCCCATTATGGTGTTACTCCAGATGCGGTTGTGGGACACAGTGTTGGTGAAGTTGCGTCTGTATATGCATCTGGTGCTTTATCATTAAAAGAGGCACTGATTGTGAGCTATTATAGAAGTAAATTGCAACATTTGTTAACGCAAGGAAAAGGAACTATGTTGGCTGTTGGGCTTTCAGAATCTGTTGTACTAGATAGTATTAGCTCTTATGAAGATGTGTCAATCGCAGCTATTAACGGTCCAACTTCTATAACCATATCGGGTAATGCGGATTCACTGAATGAATTGCATGCAAAGTATAATGAAATGGGGGTATTTAATCAATTATTAGATGTAAGTGTTCCTTATCATAGCCCAATAATGAAATTAGTTAAAGAACAATTATTAGATTCTTTAAAAACTATTAGAGGAAACAAATCAAACATTGCTCTATATTCTACCGTAACAGGACATTTAATCGAAGGAGAACAAATAGATAATAATTATTGGTATGACAATGTGCGTGAACCAGTCTTGTTTTCAAAGTCAATAGAAACAATTCTAAAAGATGAGTATAAAGTTTTTGTAGAGGTAGGACCTCATCCTGTACTGAAAAACTCAATACTTGAATGTCTTAATAACAGAAAAGATTGCCATATATTACAAACATTAAACAAAAGAGAAGGGGAACAAATTAACTTTTTTGAAAATCTTTCAAAACTTTATACACTAGGTTATCCAATTGCTTGGAATAACTGGATTGATAAGTTACCGTTTATGCCTCTACCTACTTATCCTTGGCAAAAAAAACATTTATGGAGAGCGTCTATGACACTTTCTCAAGATAAATTTAATGGTAGTTTATCTTTCAGGGAAAAAGTTAATAGTCCTTTAAATGCCTATGTCTATGAATTAAATGAGTATCTTTTTCCTTTTTTAAATGATCACATTGTTCATGGAAAAGTTGTTTTTCCTGGTGCAGGATATATTGGTGTTGCAATAGATATGTTTCAACATGATATAAGCCAAAAAGTGCCTTTCATGTTAGAAAACATACAATTTCTTCAGGTACTAGTCATAGATGAAGATGAAATTCAAAAATTACATATCTCTATGCATCCTCAAAACGGTAAATATAGTCTTCAAAGTAAAAATGGAGATGAAGAGGCCTATTGGACAGAAGTTTCTTCTGGGAAGTTTGCTATAGGAAATTTTGAAGAGAAGACTCCTGTTATTGCTATAAAAGACATAATGGAACGTTTAGATACTATTATAAGCGAAACAGATGTTTATGATAGATTGAGTGAATCAAAACTTGATTATGGACCTCATTTTAGATGTATTAAAGAAATAAAACAAGGAAAAGAAGAATTGATTGCTACAATCAAAATTCATGAAGACATGGTTGAATCTTCTCAGGATTATTTCATTCATCCCACATTACTCGATGCTTGCTTCCAAACAACAATTGCTCTTGTAAGTAAGGACGTTGTGCCAGTATCAATCAATAAAGTTCAATGCTATGCAAAACCTAAACATGAAATATTTTGTCATTCTGTATTAAAATTTGCTGATGACAACTGTATTATTGCAGATTTAACTATCTGTAATGAATTGGGAGATGTTTTAATGTTCTTAGAAGGATTTAAATGTAAACAACTTGTTAAAAATGAATCCCAGACAGATGAAGTGTTAACAAAAAACTTATTCGAAACTAAGTGGATACAGGAAGAAAGAATTTTAGACTATAATGAAGTTCCAAAAGATAGTCTAACCTATATTTTTACTAACGATTATGTAACTAATTTGCCTTTTCAAGAATTATTGAAAGGAAATAAAATCACACTAGAATTAGGAAGTGAATATAAAGAACTAGGTGAAAATCATCATGTAATAAATTTAGAAGATAAAAATGCACTTAGTTCTATATGGAATGATGATTATAAAGAAGTTAACATTGTTTTGATGCCATCTGTTGGTTTTCATCCCATTGAAAATCAATTGCAGATGAGTGAAAAGTGTTTACATCAAATAATGCCACTTTTTAATATTGTTAAGTTTTTGTCTCAAAAAAATGATATTAAAATTAAATTATCCATTCTTACTAAAGCAAGTCAAATGGCTATCGAAGGTGATATAGTATCATCCTTAGAGGATAGTGCACTTCATGGAATGGGAAGATTAATTGTAAATGAGTTTTCTAATTGTCAAGTTCAAATGATAGATATTGAAGATAGTCTATCTCGCGAGGCTACAGAAAATATGTGGGAAACAGTTGCAAACATTATCAATAATAGTCATGCTCCTTTTGAAGAAATAGCTATTAGAAATGGTGATATTTATCATAAGAAAATGGTGAATTTAGAGATTGATGAGAAAAACAAGTTAAAAACAATCAACTTTGATTCAAAATCACTCAAATTAAAAAATCCTACGACACCTGGATTTGAAAATTTACTCTTTGAAAATCTACAACGTCGAGAGCCGAGACCAAATGAAATTGAAATCTTAGTTAAAAATACTGTATTTAGTGATTTTGATTGTCAAAAACTGGATAACAAAATTACAGATGAGCTTATTGAAGGTACATTTGCTGGAAAAAACTTAGGTTGTGAATGTTCAGGAACAATTGTAAGAGTAGGCTCTGAAGTTACTAATTTTAAAGTAGGAGATAACGTATTAGCATTAGCTTCAGGCACTTTTCAATCGTTCGCTGTAACTTCGGAACATCTAGCAATAAAATGTTCTTCTAACTTAGATATTGCAGAATCGGGTCTGCTTTTGAGTTACTTGACTGCTATTTATTGCTTGAGAGATAAGGCTGGTTTAGGAAAAGATGATACTATACTTATTCAAAATGCTACTGACGCCATCGGTTTAGCTGCAATTAATTATGCCAAACATGTTGGAGCAGAAATTTTTGCCACAACGAACTCTACTGATAAAAATTCATTATTACAATCATTAGGAGTGAGTCATATTTATAATTCTGATAATTTAGATTTTCCAGCTCAAATAAAATCTGTTACAAATGGTAAGGGAGTTAATGTAGTTTTAAGTTCTCAATCTGGAGAAATAGCTTTTCAGAATTTTTCATGCTTGGCACCTTGCGGAATTTATGTAGATATCAGTAAAAAAGATATTATTGGTAATACTTCTATAGATATGAAGTTTTTTAATCATAATCTATCTTATATCGCAGTTGATATTGATAAAATGCTGATTGAGAAAAAGGAAAAAATAGCTAATCTCATGAAGGATTTATTAAATTATTTAGAAACAGGTGTATTGTCGTCTTTACCTGTGACTGTTTTCTCAGTTAATAATATTTATGAAGCATTTAATCAAATTAAATATAATAAACCACTTGGGAATGTTGTAATTGATTTTTCGGATCAACCAGTTCAAGTTATTAATACTAATGAAAGTAGTATAAAAGCTAATGGAACTTATTTAATTACTGGAGGAACTAGAGGTCTTGGATTAGTGATAAGTAAATGGCTTGTTGAAAAAGGAGCTAAAAATCTTGCACTACTTAGTAGAAGCGGATTAAAAACTGAAAACGCTATAGTTGAGGTTGAAAAAATGAAGAAGAAAGGAGTTAATGTTAAAGTATATACTGCTGATATTGCTAAGTTGGATGAAGTGCAACAGGTATTTAATAGTATAAAAGAGGACTTACCAACTCTCACTGGAATTTTTCATGGTGCTATGGTCTTAGATGATGGCTATCTTTTAGATATGGATGAAGATAGATTTAGGAAAGTGCTACAACCAAAAGTAGATGGAGCGATGCATCTTCATCATTTAAGTCAGGGAATGAATCTCGATAATTTTGTAGTATTTTCTTCAATATCTTCATTAATTGGAAACATTGGTCAAGCAAACTATGTAGCTGCTAATGCTTTTTTAGATGCCTTTGCTCATTGGAGAAAATCTATGAATTTGGCAGTAACTACAGTAAATCTTGGAGTGTTAAAAGAATCTGGTGTTGTTTCTAGAAATGAAAATATAGAAAAAATCCTAGAAGGTACAGGAATTCATGGTTTTACTGATAAACAAGTAATGCAAGGAATTGATTTTATAATTAAAGAAAAGCCAACACAACTTGGGTTTTTCGATCTAAATTGGAGTGTAATCTCAAAAAGTTTTGGAAAAAGTGGGATAGCACTTTTTAGTGAAATTGATAAACTGCACACAAATGAAGAGGTAACCCTAACTGAAATTCAGGCAACTAATAGGGAAAAAATTGCAAACTTAGATCCAACTGCTCAACACGAATTTATACAAACACTATTAAAAGAACAATTAGGAAAAATTCTGAGAATTCCAATTGCAAGTATAAAATCGGATAAAGGAATAAATTTATTAGGAGTGGATTCAATTTTAACCATAGAATTCATGAGAATGATTAAAGAGAGCCTTGCCGTAGAAATTGCACCAATAGAATTTCTTACAGGACCATCCGTGAGACAATTATCTAGTAAAATAATCGAAAATTCCTTTCAAATAGTAAGTGAGGAATTGGTTTAATCTACATGTATATAAAAAATGGTAAAACAGTTAACGATACAAGAAATCTTTGAAAAGAATATTAAATTAGGTGATCAAGCAGGGATTACCTTTTTAGAGAGTGAAAACAACATGGAATACATATCGTATAAAAAACTCTTCATGGAGGCGAGATGTATGCTACATGTTTTACAAGAAAAGGGAATTCGACCTGGTGATGAATTAATTTTTCAGTTCATATCGAACAAAAACTTCTTAGTTACTTTTTGGGCATGTATTTTTGGAAAAATTATTCCAGTTCCAATTGTTTTTGGAGTGACGGTTGATATTATGAAAAAAATAGGTAAAGTTTGGGATAAATTAGAAAACCCATACCTAATTACAGATTTAGAAACGTTAAAAGATAGCTGGAAAGAATATATTGAAAGTCAGTCAGAAACCTCTATTGATGTTGATAAGAAATTCATTTCTTTTAATGAGATAACCTATTCAAAGCTAGCTAAAGTTTTGCAAGGAACTATTGATGACATTGTGTTTATTCAATTTTCTTCTGGTTCAACAGGTAATCCAAAAGGAATTGTTAACAAGCAAGATAGTATTCTTTACAATGTAGAGACAATGACTAATTTAATTCAGTTAACAGAAACAGACTCATTTCTTGGATGGATGCCATTAACACACGATTTAGGATTAGTATTTTTTCACATATTACCATTATTAAGAAATGTGCCTCAGTTTTTGATGCCACCAATGGAATTTTTTGCATATCCTAATTTATGGTTAAAAAGTTTAGCCAAAAACAATATTACCATTTCTGGTTCTCCAAACTTTGGGTTTAAACACACTATTGATAATGTAGTTACCAAAGATTTGGATGGTTTATCTTTTGAAAGTTTGAGATTAATCATTAATGGAGCAGAACCTGTGTCTATTGCGATTTGTGATGAATTTGAACGTATGCTTGCTCCTTATGATTTAGCAAAGGAGACTATAGGTCCTGCCTATGGCTTGGCTGAATCTGTTCTTGGTGTATCTTTTACATTGAAGAACAGACAGCAAACTAGAGAATATATTTTAAATCGACACAAATTAAAAGTTGGAGATGAAATAGAAGAAGTAGAAGTAGATTCTGTAAATGCTGTTTCATTTGCCAATTTAGGACCTTATACTGGTACAGACATAAAGATAACGGATAGAAATTTGCAAACGCTATCAGAAAGAAAACTAGGGATAGTACATTTAAAAAGTAAAGCAGTCACATCTGAATTTTATAATGATCCAGAAAAAACAGCAGCAACAATATCAGAAGATGGTTGGTTAAATACCGGAGATTTAGGTTTTATAGATGATAATCATTTGATTTTGACAGGTAGGGAAAAAGAAATGATTTTAATAAATGGACAAAATTATTTTCCAAATGATCTTGATGATTTAATTGATGAGTTACCAGAAATACAGTTTCAGCAAGCTGTTACTTGCAGTTTGTTTAATGAAGAAAAATTTCAAGATGATATATATGTATTTGTAGTCTATAGTGGTCTAGTTTCAGATTTTTTGTCACTTGAAAAATCTATAAAAGAACATTTAGGTCAAAGAACAGGATTAACAGTCGAAAAAGTAATTGCAGTGGATAAAATCCCTAGAACAACAAGTGGGAAAATTCAACGCTTTGTTTTGCTTAATGATTATTTAGAGGGTAAAAATGACAATTTTTTAAAAGAACTAGAGACTGAAAAAATCAAGCTAAAGAGCGCTTCAAAAGTAAATAATGATGAGGATGTAGCATTAGATTTTCAAATTACTTCAGATTCAGATATTGAGCAAAAATTAGTTAACATTTGGAAAGAAGTATTAGGTGTTACTTCTATAGGTTTGCAAGATGATTTTTTTCAATTAGGCGGAAACTCTCTAAATTTAATTAGACTAATATCTAGAATTCATCAATCTTTTGGGATTGAACTGAATATTGGTGATGCTTTTAAAAACCGAACTATTAATAATCAATTATTACTTATTACAAATGCTCCAAAAGTAAATTTTGATCCTATACCTTCCGCAGAAATCAATGACTATTATCCACAGTCTGATACTCAAAAAAGAATGTTCATTATGGATCAAATGAATCCTGAAATGGTGGCATATAATGTCCCAATAGTCTTTAAAATAGTGGGTGATATTGATATTGATTTATTAGAAAAAGCATTTAGACGTATCATAGATAGACATGAAGCTCTAAGAACGTCATTTGAATTAATAAACGGAGAAGCATGTCAGAGAATTCTTGATGTTGTTAGCTTTACTATAGAAAGCATACCAAATACGAGAAGTTTAGATGAGTCAATGAATGCATTCATCAGAAGTTTTGATTTGAGTGCACCTCCTTTACTTAGAGTTGGAATCAAAAGAGAAGGAAGCGATGTTGCATATTTATTAATAGACATGCACCATATTGTATCTGATGGAGTCTCTTATGTTAATATGATGCAAGAGTTGATGGATATTCTCAATGATCAGCCATTAAAACCATTAATAATTCAATACAAAGATTATGCAGTTTGGCAACAAAATGAAGAAATAGGACATCTACTAGAGAAACCGAAAGAGTTTTGGATTAATCAGTTTAAAAGTTTACCAGTAGGACTCCATTTGCCAACTGATTTTGTTAGGCCTCCAATTAACAGCTTTAAAGGAGCTACCGCAACTTTCACATTAAATGAACAAGAAATGCAGGTGTTAGCAGATGTTTGTTCAAACCAGAAAGTTACCATGTATAATTTACTATTAGCGTCTTTTATAGTTTTATTATCCAAATTATCTGGTCAAGAAGATGTCGTTATCGGTACATCAACAGCTGCTCGTCAACATATAGATTTGGAAAAATTGATAGGAGTTTTTATTAATACATTAGCCATAAGAAACTTTCCCAAAGGCAATTTAAATTTTTCAGATTTCCTTGAGAAAGTAAAAGAGAATATTATTAGCTGTTTTGCAAACCAAGAATATTCATATGAAAAGTTAATTGCTCAATTAGGATTAAAAACGGATTTAAGTCACAATCCTTTATTTGATATAATGTTTGAATATTACAATTTTGATTTGTCAGAATTTAAATCTGATAATCTACATTTATCACATGTAGATTATAATAATATAAGCTCTAAACTCGATTTATCATTTCGAATTTTCGAAAAAGAAAACAGTCATACATTTTACATAGATTATAGAACAGACCTTTTCAAAAAAGAAACAATAGAGCGCTTTGTTTCATACTACAAAAATATTTTAAAAGCAATTGTAAAAAATATAGATATTAAATTATCAGATATTAATATGTTACCAAATGAAGAGTATAAACTATTAATTGAAGATTATAATGCAACAAAGTTGAACTATGCATCAACAACCAATTTGGTATCTTTATTTGAAGAAGAGGTGCATAGACATCCAAACCGACTTGCAGTATGTTTTGGAGAGGAAAAATTAACCTATGAGGAGTTGAATGAGCAGTCTAATAAAGTTGCCAATTATTTAATTTCTCAAGGTATTGTTCATGGAAATACTATTGGTCTTATGTTTGAACGCTCTGTAAATATGATAGTTTCTATTTTTGGAGTATTAAAAACAGGAGCAGCTTATTTGCCAATAGATCCAGGATTACCAGAACAACGTATTGGTTACATGTTAAATCAAAGTAGAGCTAATTATTTATTAACACAGAATAATTTTATAGATCGATTCACAGCCTATCTACCAGTTCAAGCAATAGATTCGTCAAAAATAAAGTCACAAAGTTCAAAAAATCCTTCAGTAGAAATTCATTCTACCGATATGGCCTATTGTATATTCACTTCCGGCTCTAGTGGAAAACCAAAAGGAGTAATGATGAATCATCAAAGTGTAGTTAATCTAGTGAAAGGTTTGGAGGAGAGAGTCTATGATTCTTATGAAGACAAGATTCTGAATGTCGCTTTAGTCGCTTCTTTTTCTTTTGATGCATCTGTGCAACAAATTTACGGTTGTTTGTTACAGGGACATAGTTTATATGTTGTAGATGATGAAAGTCGTAGAGATGGGTTTAAGTTAAAATCATATTATAGAGTTAATAGCATCGATGTATCAGATGGTACTCCAACACATCTCCGTTTGCTTCTTGATACTTTAGAAAAAGGAGAAACATTAGGGAATCTTTCTTCATGGATTTTAGCAGGTGAGGCGTTACCTAAAGAATTAGTAAAAAAATTCTATGATATAGTAACCGACAATATTATACTTTATAATTTCTATGGTCCAACAGAAACCTGTGTAGATTCTACAAGTTATAAAGTAGAAAGAGAGAGATTAGATGATTATTCCTTCATTCCAATAGGGAAACCACTACCAAATGAACGTATTTATATTGTTGATGCATATGGTAATTTAGTTCCTAAAGGTGTTATTGGGGAACTTTGTATTGCTGGAGATGGTTTAGCACAATACTATGTTGGTGATATTGATAAAAGTTCAGAAAAATTCAGAAACGATTGGATTACTGCAGAAGAACGGGTATATCTTACGGGCGATATGGCTCGATGGTTGCCAGATGGAAATTTGGAATATTGTGGTCGTATAGATGATCAGATTAAATTAAGAGGCTATAGAATTGAACTATCTGAAATAGAGCATCAACTCAATACATTTAAAGAGATCATGCATTCTGTGGTAGTATTAAAAGAATCGGAAGATGATAAATACTTAGTTGCTTACTATGAATCTTCAACAACATATCGAGTAGGCGAACTTCGAAATCATTTGTCGGAATATTTGCCAGATTACATGGTACCGCTGTATTATGTTCAACTCGAAAAATTACCATTAAATTCTAATGGTAAAGTAGATCGTAATTCCTTGCCAGACTACAAAGTAGAAATTGAAGATAATTATGTAGCTCCTGAAACAGAAACAGAAGCAAAGTTAGTAGCAATATGGGCAGAAGTTTTAAAACTTGATAGTGAAGTAATTGGAACCAAAAGCAACTTCTTCGATTTGGGAGGACAATCTTTAAAGCTAGTGTTTTTAGCAAATCGCATTAAGGAAGCATTTAAAGTCTCTCTTAGTTTATCAAAATTAATTACTATTAAAAACATTCAAGAATTAGCTAAAAACATTGAGGCAAGTTTGCAGGAAGAATATTTAAAAATTCCACAAGCACCAAAAATGGATTTTTATCCGTTGACTACTACTCAAAAAAAGTTTTATTTTCTAAATCTGCTCAATAAAAAATCAACGGTATATAATCAACCGTTAGCTTTCATGGTAACAGGGGCTATTAATAAAGAAAAATTAACTAAAGCTTTTCAAGAAGTTATTAAACATCATGAAATTTTTAGAGTTAGTTTCACTTTATTAGATGATTCACCAGTACAGTTTTTCACAGAAAATGTATTTTTCGAAATAGAGTTTTTTAGAGCTACATTGGAAGAAAGCACAAAAATAGTTTCAGAATTTATTCGTCCATTCGATTTAAGTAGAGCTCCACTTTTAAGAGTAGGATTAATTCAGATAACAGAGGATAAACATCTTTTAATTACAGATAGACATCATATTATTTCAGATGGGGTGAGTCTAGAAATTTTTATCCGTGATGTAATGCGTTCTTATGAAGGAAAAGAATTATTGCCAATTCAATTAAATTATAAAGACTATGCAGTTTGGCAACAAAGTAAAGTTTTCAAGGAGAATTTAGAGCGTCAAAAACAATATTGGAAAACAATATTTGAAACACCACCAACAATACTGAAACTACAAACAGATTTTGAACGTCCATCAGTAATTAGTTATAACGGTGCTGGATTTAATTTTGAAATTGGACTTGAACAAACCAAAGACTTATATGATTTAGCAAAAGCATTGAATACTACTCTATTTTCAGTAATTCTTGGAGCATTTAAAGTAATGCTATACAAACT
The DNA here is from genome assembly GCF_055384985.1 of Flavobacterium sp. KY-23415. NCBI lineage: Bacteria > Pseudomonadati > Bacteroidota > Flavobacteriia > Flavobacteriales > Flavobacteriaceae > Flavobacterium > Flavobacterium sp. KY-23415. Next base: position 3,444,673 of record NZ_AP044001.1, read on the forward strand.
TACTAATCAAAAAGATATTATTGTTGGTACTCCAGTTGCTGGACGTAGGCATGCAGATTTAGAAGGAATGATGGGTGTTTTTATTAATGTATTGGCATTACGCAACCACATTGATGATAATGATACTTTGCACACATTCTTAAAAAGAATACATCAAACTTCCATTAATAGTCTAGAATTTCAGGATTATCCTTATGAAAAATTGGTAGAAGATTTAAATGCTACTAGAGACACAAGTCGTAATCCCTTATTTGATGTAATGTTCGTCTATAAAGATGCGATGCCGATAGCGATGAAGACTTCTAATTTAGAACTTAAAGAACATACACTCGAAGCAGATACTTCTCAAATGGACTTAATTTTCCATGTGAATACTACCGAAACCAATATTCAACTAAGTTTTCAATATGCCACTGATTTATTTGAAGAATCAACGATTAAAAAGTTTGCAAAATATTTCAAAAAAATAATTAGTCAAATTCGTTCAAACATGTCTTTAGGAGATGTAAGCATACTTGATGAAAAAGAAATATCACTCATCAGAGAATTTAGTAAATCTGAAATTTCTGTTGAGGTAAAAGATACAATTGTTGCAGCATTTGAAAAACAAGTGCAATGTTTCCCAAACAAAATGGCATTGGTGTATAACAATTCTAGTTTAACCTATAAAGAACTCAATGAACGTAGTAATCAATTAGCTGATTATTTAAGGAAACAAGGTGTAAGAAAAGGAGATTTAATTGGTTTAATATTAAATAGATCCGAAGAAATCATTATTGGTATCTTAGGGATACTTAAAAGTGGTGGTGCTTATTTACCAATTGATTCTAAATTACCCGAAAATAGAATAACCTACATGTTAGAGTCCAGTAATGCTAAATTATTGCTTGGACATGCAGAATATTTAGATACATACAAAAATATTATTCCTACTCATGATATTCTAAACGAAAAGATTAAAGAATATTCTATAGCGAATATGGTTAGTGATCGATCTATTTCAGATTTAGCGTATTGTATTTTTACTTCGGGTTCAACTGGAATGCCTAAAGGTGTTTTAATGGAAGACAATGCAGTAATTAATCTCGTAGAAGGACTTTCACAAACGGTTTACAAAAATTTAGAAACAGGACTTCGTGTTGGTCTTATTGCTTCCTATTATTTTGACGCCTCATGCCAACAAATCTTTGCTGCCCTTTTAAAAGGACATTGTTTATATGTCTCGAACGAAAAAGAGCGAATGGATGGAGAAGAACTCTACAATTTTTACAAAAGGAACAAGATTGAGTTGAGTGATGGTACCCCAACGCATTTAGGAATGTTGCTAAGAAGTAAACAAGGAGCAATAGACTTACCAGAATTTAAAGTATGGTTATTGGCAGGAGAGGCATTACCAAAAGGTTTGGTTAGAGATTTTTATGAACGTTTAGAGTTATCAGATACTATTATATATAATCTATATGGTCCAACAGAAACTTGTGTAGATTCTACTTTTTATAAAGTAACACCAGAAAACCTAGATAAATATGACACAATACCTATTGGGATTCCATTACCAAATGAGCGAATTTATATTGTAGATAGCTTTGGAAATATAGTACCTCAAGGAGTTGTTGGTGAACTTTGTATTGCTGGTTCAGGTCTTGCACGTGGTTATCTTGGTAATGGAATTGAAAACCAAAGATTTATCACAGATTGGATTGTTGACGAAACAAGGGTATATCGAACTGGGGATTTTGCATGTTGGTTATCAGACGGAAATATAGCTTACAAAGGCAGAATAGATAATCAAATAAAATTAAGAGGTTATCGCGTCGAGATTGAGGAAATTGAACACATTTTATCTGCTCATAGAGCAGTAGTTTCAAGCGCTGTTACTTTACAAAATATTGATGGAGAAATGTATTTATCTGCTTTCTATGTCTCTAATCAAGAACTAGATGATGAAACATTAAGAGCCTATCTTACTAATAGTTTGCCAGATTATATGATTCCTTCTTTTTTTACTAAATTGGACAAGATGCCTTTAACTTCAAATGGTAAATTAAATAAAGCTGAATTACCAATTCCTAGCAGAATAATAAGAGATCTACACGTAGAGGCATCTACTGAAATTCAAAAAAAACTTGTTGAAATTTGGGCAGAAGTTTTAGGTCTAGAGACACAATCTATAAGTGTTAATCAAAGTTTTATTCAACTAGGAGGACATTCATTAATGGCTGTTCAAATTGCTAATAAAATTAAAAGAATATTCAATCTAGAAATTAAACTTGTGGAGCTTTTCCATAATGTAACGATTATAAAACAAGCAAATTTTATAGAGGCAAACTTATGGATTAAAGAAGACCTAGTAGAAGAAGGAAAAACTGAAATCAGTATCTAAAACTTGTAACACATTACAAGATTGTAGATGTTAAATTACCTACATACATCTAATTAAAAGGTATTTTGAATATTTCACAAAATTAACATTAGTCAAACATATTTAGGTATATTTTTCATTATACCTAAATTCTTTCTCTAAAGGTGTTATCACTTTAAACGTGAACCTAAGGTAAACAAATGTTGTTTTGTTTTTCCTCACAAAAGTACAAAGTTAAACTGTCCCAACTTTTTTAAACAGTTAACCTACAATAAACCAATATTAACACAACATTAGACGCATAAGTCAAACAAACATTATAATATTTTCGAATATGGAAGAGTTACTATTAAAATTAAAAGAGTTAGAAATTAAACTTAAAGTTGTTGATAAAAATTTAAAAATTGTTGTTCCAAAAAATTTTGACAATCCTAATATAATTAAAGAGCTAAAGGAAAATAAAAGTAATTTAATTAATTATTTAGCCAACAGAGAAGGTCTCAATAATACTACTACTGAAATACCAAATGCAGCTATAAAAGAAGCTTACCCACTAACACCAGCTCAATTTAGATTATTTCTAGTAAACCAATTCAATGAATCATCTTTGGCATATAATCAATCAGGGGTTTTAAAGGTTACTGGAGAGTTGAGCACCGAAAAGCTCGAAAATGTTTTTGAATCTTTAATAAAACGACACGAATGTTTTCGAATGAGTTTCAGTTTAGATGCTAATAATTCACCTGTACAAAAAGTTTTAGAGCAAGTTAATTTTGAAATTGAATATATTAAAGGACATGAAACTAATATAGACACTATCATTCATGAATTTATTAGACCTTTTGATTTAAGTAATCCACCGCTAATTAGAGTGGCAGTTATGGAAGTTTCAAAAGATGCTCATTATATTTTGATAGATATGCATCATATTGCTTCTGATGGTGTTTCTGTTCAAATTCTTATGAAGGAATTTACTCAACTCTATGAAGGTGAGGATTTAGTACCTCTGCAAATACAATATAAAGATTATTCGGAGTGGTTTTTAAGTGATCAACATCAAAAATCAGTACAAAACCAAAAGAGTTTTTGGGTCAATCAGTTTAATAGAGAATATAACATATTAGAATTACCCTATGATTTTCCGAGACCAAAAGAAAAATCATTCAAAGGGAATGTAGCAAAATTTAATGTTTCTCTTGAGGAAAAAGATAAACTTAATCAGATTATTAAAAATAGCGAGATTACTCTGTTTACAATGTTAATTGGAGTATATGGTATATTACTCTCTAAACTAAGCAGAAATAATAATGTGGTTATTGGTACACTTGTTGCGGGAAGAAAGCATCATCAATTAGAAGATATCATAGGGATGTTTGCTAATACATTAGCATTGCCAATATCCTTAGATGATACCTTGAGTTTTAAAATGTATGCTCAATTGCTTCATAGTAAAATACTTAATTATCTAGACAATGATGAATATCCTTATGAAGATTTGATTAATGATTTAAGGATAGAAAGAGACCCAGGAAGGAATCCTTTGTTTGATTGTGTATTTGTTTTACAAAATAATAAACAAGAAGCTTTTAAGATTAAATCTGCCACTATTGAAGAATACAAATTCGAATCTAAAACTTCTAAATTTGACCTTACATTAGGAGCAAAAGAAGAATCCTCAGGATTAAGTTTTGAATTAGAGTATGCAACAGATCTTTTTACCGAAAATACTATTGAAAGGTTTATTGGTTACTACAAAAAAATATTGGAACAGATTATTCAATATCCAGAAATTACTTTGTCAGAACTAACGTTGCTTTCAGAAAATGAAATACAACAAACATTAGAATTAAACAACCTTATTAATGTTTCATATCCCGAAAAAGCTACCATTATAGATTTGTTTGAAGCCCAAGTAGCAGAAAGACCAAATGCAGTTGCAGTTGTTTGTGAAGGCGAATCGTTGACTTATGAGGAGTTGAACAATCTTTCCAATCTGTTAGCTTATGAATTGCGTTCGCAAGGCATTGGTCGCAATGATATTGTTGGTTTATTGGTAGATAAAGACCTATACACAGTAGTAGGAATGTTAGGTATTCTAAAATCGGGTGGTTGCTATATGCCATTAGATCCAAATTATCCTCAAGGCCGCTTAAACTATATGCTAGAAGATAGTAGAGCAGAAGTTCTTGTTACCAATAGCGAAAATGAAGAGCTTATAGCAGGAACAAATGTTAAAAGAATATTATTAGAAAATGTGATTGATAAAAATCAGCAAGTATCTAATATTGAGCAGATGAATCGCCCTGAAGATTTATGTTATATCATTTATACTTCTGGTACTACAGGAAACCCTAAAGGAGTTATGGTAGAACATCGCAATGTGGTTCGTTTGTTTTTTAATGATGCATTTCAATTCAATTTTGGAGCAAATGATGTTTGGACCATGTTCCATAGTCATTGTTTTGATTTTAGTGTTTGGGAAATGTATGGTGCATTATTTTTTGGAGGTAAAGTTATTATAGTTCCATCATTCATAGCAAGAGATCCTTCACGATATATTCAACTATTAAAGAGACATAAAGTAACGGTATTGAACCAAACACCAACAGCCTTTAACAATTTAATGGAAGAGTGCGAGAGAAAAGCTATCGGATTGAATGATTTGCGCTATGTCATTTTTGGAGGAGAAGCATTAGTTCCCTACAAATTAAAATCATGGAAAGCACAATATCCAAATGTGAAGTTGGTAAATATGTATGGAATTACAGAAGTAACAGTCCATGCTACCTACAAAGAAATAGGGCAAAGAGAAATAGAAGAAAACATAAGTAACCTAGGAAAACCAATTCCAACGACTTCCATATATATATTAGATGAAAATAAAGCGCTAGTACCTCAGGGAGTAATTGGAGAAATCTACGTTGGAGGATCAGGAGTAGTAAGAGGATATTTGAACAAGGAAGAATTAACCAATTCTAGATTCATATCAAATCCCTATCGCAAAGGAGAATTATTTTATCGTTCAGGTGATTTAGGCAGACTATTAGAAAATGGAGATTTAGAATACTTGGGACGCATAGATAATCAAGTACAATTAAAAGGATTTAGAATAGAATTAAAGGAAATAGAACATCATTTACTACAGCATTCAACTATCAATGATGCTGTAGTCATTAAACGTGATTCAGAAGAGGGGCATCCTTATTTATGTGCCTATTATATAGGTACAGAAACCTTAGAAGTGTCTGCAATTCGTTCTCATTTAGGAGAACATTTACCAAATTATATGATTCCGTCCTATTTTGTTAAACTGGACGAATTCCCAATGACATCGAATAATAAAATTGCCATTTCAAAATTACCATCACCAAGTAAAGATTCATTGGGAGAATCATACACAGCTCCAAGAACAAAGGAAGAAGTACAAATGGTATCCATTTGGGAAGAAGTATTGCAAATATCGAAAGTTGGGGTTAATGATAATTACTTTAGTTTGGGAGGAGACTCTTTAAAGGCTATTGGTTTAATTTCTAACATCAATAATAAATTGAATGCGTCTTTAACTATTGCAGATATTTATTCGTACCAAACTATTGCAGAATTGGCAGTAAAAGTAGCTGCTTCTATGCAAAATAATGATAGCAAACGAACTTTAGAAGAAATAGAAGAAGAACTACGTGCATTTGCAGAAGCATACCGTGAAGAAGAGAAATTTTTAGACAGCTATGAGGCTGTTTATCCAATGAATGGTGTTGAAAAAGGGATGGTTTTTCACTCACTTAAAAGTAAACCAAAAAGTGTTCATGAAATTGTCTATCATGAACAAAACATCTATAATTATCCAGTAAAAGATTTTGATTTTGAATTGTTTAAGTATGCTGTAGGTCTAATGACTGAAAAACATGATACTTTACGTAAGATTTACGACTTAGAAAAGCTTGTTCACATTATTATGAAAAAAGTTTCTCCAGAAGTTAGTCTTGTAGATATCTGCCATTTAGAAACTAAAGAACAAGAAGCTTTTATAAACAAGAAATTACTGGAAGAAAAGCAAAGACAAACAGACTTATCGTTTTCATTATTGTGGCGTATCAATATTATCAAAGTAAGAGACGACTACCAATACATGTTACTAGATTTTCATCATTCTTTGTTTGATGGATGGAGTCTTTCCTCATTCGTTACCGAATTATCTTCTACATATTCATTTTTAGCAAATGATCGAAACTATATTCCTGAACCCTTGCAAAGTACATATAGAGATCAAATAATTGGAGAATTAGTTTCTGTAAAAGAACAATCTTCAATTGAATATTGGCAACAGGAATTGAAAGATTATACTCGATTTAAATTACCTACCACAGGAAAAGAGCATCAGTTTAATTGTGAGTGGTTTAATTATGGTAGAGAATACAGAATTCAATTAGAAAAAATAGCATTAGAATACAATACGAGTTTCAAGCACCTTTGTTTTGCTGCATATATCTATGCCATGAATATGTTGAGTTTTGAAGACGATATTACATTAGGTGTAGTAACAAATAATAGACCTTTAACGCCCGATGGTGAGCAACTTTTAGGTTGTTTTCTTAATACTATTCCTTTTAGAGCAAAAATTCCAAATAATATTACTTGGGGAGAATACATTAACTTTATAGAAGACAAATTAAGAACGTTAAAATATCATGAAAGAGTTCCTTTCTATAAAATATTAGAAATTATAAAAGAACCTGCTACAGAAAATAATCCAATTTTTGATGTGTCTTTTAATTATATAGATTTTAGACGTTATACAGAAATTCAAAATGAAGATAGTATTGTAAGGCCTAATGATTTTAAAGAATCTAATTTCTTTATGAATAACAACACAAGCATTGATTTTCATATTTATGCACGTGACAATGATTTTAGACTAGCCCTAACACATTCAACAGCAACTTTTAGTAAGGAAGATGTAGTTAAATTATCAAGTTATTTTAAATCGACTTTAGATCAATTTCTAGACGCTGTAACAACACCTTTAAAGAAGGAAACAATACTATTTAATCCAGACAAGGTAAAAATTCAAAAATTAAACAACCTTATTAATGTTTCATATCCCGAAAAAGCTACCATTATAGATTTGTTTGAAGCCCAAGTAGCAGAAAGACCAAATGCAGTTGCAGTTGTTTGTGAAGGCGAATCGTTGACTTATGAGGAGTTGAACAATCTTTCCAATCTGTTAGCTTATGAATTGCGTTCGCAAGGCATTGGTCGCAATGATATTGTTGGTTTATTGGTAGATAAAGACCTATACACAGTAGTAGGAATGTTAGGTATTCTAAAATCGGGTGGTTGCTATATGCCATTAGATCCAAATTATCCTCAAGGCCGCTTAAACTATATGCTAGAAGATAGTAGAGCAGAAGTTCTTGTTACCAATAGCGAAAATGAAGAGCTTATAGCAGGAACAAATGTTAAAAGAATATTATTAGAAAATGTGATTGATAAAAATCAGCAAGTATCTAATATTGAGCAGATGAATCGCCCTGAAGATTTATGTTATATCATTTATACTTCTGGTACTACAGGAAACCCTAAAGGAGTTATGGTAGAACACCGCAATGTGGTTCGTTTGTTTTTTAATGATGCATTTCAATTCAATTTTGGAGCAAATGATGTTTGGACCATGTTCCATAGTCATTGTTTTGATTTTAGTGTTTGGGAAATGTATGGTGCATTATTTTTTGGAGGAAAAGTTATTATAGTTCCATCATTCATAGCAAGAGATCCTTCACGATATATTCAACTATTAAAGAGACATAAAGTAACGGTATTGAACCAAACACCAACAGCCTTTAACAATTTAATGGAAGAGTGCGAGAGAAAAGCTATCGCATTGAATGATTTGCGCTATGTTATTTTTGGAGGAGAAGCATTAGTTCCCTACAAATTAAAATCATGGAAAGCACAATATCCAAATGTGAAGTTGGTAAATATGTATGGAATTACAGAAGTAACAGTCCATGCTACCTACAAAGAAATAGGGCAAAGAGAAATAGAAGAAAACATAAGTAACCTAGGAAAACCAATTCCAACGACTTCCATATATATATTAGATGAAAATAAAGCGCTAGTACCTCAGGGAGTAATTGGAGAAATCTACGTTGGAGGATCAGGAGTAGTAAGAGGATATTTGAACAAGGAAGAATTAACCAATTCTAGATTCATATCAAATCCCTATCGCAAAGGAGAATTATTTTATCGTTCAGGTGATTTAGGCAGACTATTAGAAAATGGAGATTTAGAATACTTGGGACGCATAGATAATCAAGTACAATTAAAAGGATTTAGAATAGAATTAAAGGAAATAGAACATCATTTACTACAGCATTCAACTATCAATGATGCTGTAGTCATTAAACGTGATTCAGAAGAGGGGCATCCTTATTTATGTGCCTATTATATAGGTACAGAAACCTTAGAAGTGTCTGCAATTCGTTCTCATTTAGGAGAACATTTACCAAATTATATGATTCCGTCCTATTTTGTTAAACTGGACGAATTCCCAATGACATCGAATAATAAAATTGCCATTTCAAAATTACCATCACCAAGTAAAGATTCATTGGGAGAATCATACACAGCTCCAAGAACAAAGGAAGAAGTACAAATGGTATCTATTTGGGAAGAAGTATTGCAAATATCGAAAGTTGGGGTTAATGATAATTACTTTAGTTTGGGAGGAGACTCTTTAAAGGCTATTGGTTTAATTTCTAACATCAATAATAAATTGAATGCGTCTTTAACTATTGCAGATTTATACTCATATCAAACCATTGCAGAATTAGCAGATAAAATGGTAGATTTTCAAAAAGATGATGAGAGTAAAAGAACCTTACAAGAAGTTAAAGAGGAACTACGTGCATTTGCTGAAGCATACCGTGAAGAAGGGAAATTTTTAGACAGCTATGAGGCTGTTTATCCAATGAATGGTGTTGAAAAGGGGATGGTTTTTGAGTTTTTAAAAAGTAAATCAGATGATATTCATGAAATCATTTATCATGAGCAAAATATGTATGATTATCCTGTTAAAAATTTTGATTTTGAATTATTTAAGCATGCATTAAATTTGATGATTGATAAGCATACTACACTTCGTAAGGTATATGATTTGGAGTATTTTGCACATATCATTATGAAAAAAATAACTCCAGAAGTTAATTTTATAGACATTCGTCATTTAGATAAAGAGGGACAAAAATCTTTTGTAAAAAATAAATTATTAGAAGAAAAAAGGAGAAAGTCAGACTTATCATTTTCATTAACTTGGCGTATCAATATTATCAAAGTAAGAGACGATTATCAATATTTGTTACTAGATTTTCATCATTCTTTATTTGATGGATGGAGTCTTTCTTCTTTCTTAACAGAATTACTGAACATGTATACCATTTTGACAAGAAATGCAGATTATGTTCCAGTGCGCTTACAAAGTACATACGAAGATCAAATTATCGGAGAATTGTCTGCAGGAAAAAACCAAGCCTCTTTAGAGTATTGGCAAGAAGAGTTAGACGGTTATTCTCGATTTGAATTACCATCTACAGAAGATGAACACATATTTATAAGTGATGTGTTTGAGTTTCCAATTGAATTTAGGGAAGATTTAGAGAAACTAGCTTTACGATACAACACTAGCTTTAAACACCTTTGTTTTGCTTCTTATATTTATACAATGAATATGTTGAATTATGAAAATGATTTAACACTTGGAATTGTTACTAATAACAGACCATTAACACCAGATGGAGGCAAACTTTTAGGCTGTTTTCTAAATACTATTCCTTTTAGAGCAAAAATTCAAAAAAATATCACATGGGGTGAATATATCAATTATATTGAGGACAAATTAAGAACGTTAAAGTATCATGAGCGAGTTCCTTTCTATAAAATATTAGAATTTACTAATGAACCAGCAGGTCACCATAACCCAATTTTTGATGTTGCGTTTAATTATTTAGACTTCCAAATTTTTAAAGAATGGGAAGCATATGATTCTTCAATCGATTTGGAAGGAGAAGATTCTTTGTCAGAATTTTATTTAAATGAACATTTTCCTTTCGGTTTCCATATCGAAGCACATGATCTTAGACAGGAACACGGAGGAGTTTACAACAAAAGCTTCCGATTATTATTACGATATTCAACAGCGGTTTTCAGTAGAGATCAAGTAAAAAAATTAGCAGCATATTTTAAGCTGACACTAGATCAGTTTTTATATAGTGAAAATGCTTTAATAGATAAAGAAATCATACTTTCAGAAGCTGAAAAAGAAGATCGTAAGTTATTAAAAGAGTTTAATAATACTACTATAGATTATGCTAGAGATCAAACCGTATTAGATTTATTCAATACACAAGTACAATCTAATCCAGGAAAAGATGCAGTTCATTTTAAAGATAAAAAATTAACCTATAAAGAACTTGATGTCGTTTCAAATCAATTAGCCAATGTGTTGGTTAATAAAGGGGTAACAACAGATACTTTAGTACCTATTTGTGTAGATAGATCGTTAGAAATGATAATAGGGATATTAGGTATTTTAAAAGCAGGTGGGGCCTACGTGCCAATAGATCCAAGATATCCACAAAATCGCATTGACTATATTCTAGATGATGTAAAACCAACTATCATATTGACAGAAAGTAGTTATAAACCATTTTTTAATAACATAGAATCTCTTAATCTTGACGATGTGGCTATATATAAAAATGCACTAACATCTTCTCCAAATATTAAGATACCTGAAAATTCTTTAGCATATGTTATTTATACTTCTGGGACTACGGGTAATCCTAAAGGTGTAATGAATCAGCATGATGGAATTTATAATCGATTAGTTTGGATGCGCGACTATATAAATGTAACTGAAGCAGATGTTATTTTACAAAAAACAACTTTTTGTTTTGATGTTTCGGTATGGGAGTTATTATTACCGATAATGACCGGAGCAAAATTAATATTTGCCATTCCAGACGGAGAAAAAGATCCTTTGTATTTACAACAACTCATAGAAAAAGAACGAATAAATATCATGCATTTTGTTCCTACAATGTTAGATGTTTTTATTAGTGAATTAGATGAGAGTTTAAATTTTGTGAATTTGCAACAAAAAGTAATTTGTAGTGGAGAAGCATTATCCAATTCAACTTTACAAAAATTTCAGAAAAAGTGTCCAAATGCACAAATTTTCAATCTGTATGGCCCTACAGAAGCAGCAATTGATGTGACTGCAATTGAATTGACAGATTATAAAGGAGATACAATTCCAATTGGAAAGCCTGTAGCAAATACACAAATTTATATAGTAGATCAAGATAATATTCAACAACCTATTGGCGTAGTTGGTGAACTAGTTATTGGGGGAATTCAAGTGTCACGTGGTTATCTCAATAAACCAGAATTAACTTCAGAAAAATTTATAACAAATATTTTTGAGGATAATAGTTCACATAAATTATATAAAACTGGAGATCTTGCTAAATGGACTCCTGAAGGAAATATTGAATTTCTTGGAAGAAATGATCATCAAGTAAAACTTAGAGGTTATAGAATTGAATTGGGGGAAATAGAGCATGTCCTTTCAAGTCATCCACAAATCAAAAATGCAATTGTAGATTTTAGATATTTAGATCAAGAACCTCTAATAGTGGCTTACTATATAGATAATGGAACTGAAATATCAATTCAAGAAATACAAGATTATCTAAAAAAACGATTGCCAGAATATATGGTACCTTCATTATTTATGAATGTAGTAGAGTTTCCTTTTACCGCTAATGGTAAATTAAATAAAAAAGAATTGCCTTTGCCAAGCATCGCACTAAATAAGCAATTTATAGCACCTTCAAACGAGGTGGAAGCTCAATTAATCACAATTTTGTCTGAACTTTTAAAAATAGAAGTTTCTACTCTAAGTACGAATGAAAATTTTTTCAACATTGGAGGAAATTCGTTAAAAGCCATGGCATTTATTAATCGAATAAACAAAGTGTTTTCTGTTGAAATCTCTTTAAAGGAGTTATTCTTAATGCATGACATTAAAGGAATTGCAGATTATATTCTTACTGTGAAACAATTAGCTGATGAATCAGACATCAATCTTGAGAATGCAAAATTAATCATATGAGAATCGCTGAATTTATTACGAATCTAAGAAATAACAATATCATTGTTACTGTTCGTGAGGAGCAATTAATTGTTAACGATCCTAATGAAATGTTAACACAACAAGTAATTGAAGAATTAAAAAAGAATAAACAAGAAATTATTGCTTTTTTCAATTCAATGAAGCGTAAAGAATCTTCAAAGACTATTGCTAAAGCTCCTAAAAAAGAATATTACACTCTATCTTCTGTTCAAAAGCGCATGTACTTCTTATATGAGTTTGATAAAAAAGGGGTTAGTTATAATATGCCTTTGTTTTATAGGCTTGGAAGATCATTAGATAGGATTAAATTTGATAAAGCTGTTAAACAACTTGTAGCACGTCATCAAAGCTTACATACTATATTTAGTATTCAAAATGATATTCCAGTTCAAAGTTTGCTAGATATATCTGAATTTGAGATAGTTTACAAACAAATTCAAGCTAATGATATTGATAAATTAGTTTCAGAATTTATACGTCCATTCAATTTATCTCAAGAATTCCCTTTTCGAGTAACTTTAGTAGATGTTATTGATGAAGACTATTTGTTAATGACAGATACTCATCATATTATTAATGATGGAGTTTCGAATGAAATTTTGACACATGATCTTTGGGCATTGTATGCTGAAAATAACTTACCGGAGTTAAATATTGAATATACTGATTATGTGGAATGGCAGCAAAGTGAATCATATCAAGAATCAGTATCTGAGCATAGAGAATATTGGTTAGAGATTTATAATGAAGATGTTAATGCTTTAGAATTACCCTTAGACAATCCAAGACCATTAATTCCAAGCGATGAAGGAGGAACTTGTATGGTAAAGTTGTCTAAAATACAGAGTGATCAACTTCGCACTTTAGCTAGTTTACAAGGAGTAACCATGTATGCGTTGTTTTTATCGTTATACAACGTACTATTGAGTAAATTATCCAATCAGACAGACATCATTGTTGGTACACCAACTGCAGGTCGCAATCACGCAGATCTAGAAGGAATTGTGGGTATGTTTGTTAATACGTTAGCACTTCGTAACAAAGTAGATTCGAAGATGAAATTCGATGAATTGCTTGTTGCAGTTCAAGAAACTACCTTAGCAGCTTTTGATCATCAAATGTTTCAATATGATGAATTAGTAGATGCTCTAGAGATTTCAAGAGAAGCTAACAGTAATCCATTGTTTGACGTTTTCTTTTCCTACAGCCAAGCAATTGAAGCTTCTAATTACCAAGATTTACCGATAACAATTACAGACCACAAAGTTGCTTCAAATATTGCGAAATTTGATCTTAGTTTGGATGTAGTAGAATCCGAAGAAATTAATTTGTGTTTTGAATACAGAAAAGATTTATTTACAGCGTCAAGCATTTCTAGATTTTTAGATTATTTAGTTCGAATGATTGATGAAATTATAAAGGATAAATCGCAAAGGATAAAGGATATTGATATTCTTTCAAAAGAAGAGAAGAGCAAATTACTTTTCGATTTCAATAACACTAAAACGGCCTATGATTTAGACCAAACGGTATTGGATTTGTTTAAAAATCGAGTAGAAAAAACACCAAATTCCGACGCATTAATCATGGATGATGTTGTGCTAAGTTATAAGGAGTTAGACGATCGTTCAGCATTGTGGGCACATCATCTAGTTGATTATGTTGAAAAAGGAGAAATTGTTGGTTTAATGATGACTCGCTCTGTAGAAATGATAGTTGCAATTATTGCAATTATGAAGTCAGGAGGAGCATATTTACCTCTTAATCCAGAGCAGCCAATGTCACGAACTATAGCGATGTTGGAAGAATGTGAAGTATCAATGATATTGAGTAATTTAGAAAATGTAAATGCTAATTTCATAGAAGGTTATACTTACATTACTCCAAAAGACTTAGACGAAAAAAGACAAAGTAATAATCAACCTCTACGTAGGCTTGGTGCTGATGATGTGGCATATATTATCTATACTTCAGGTTCTACAGGAAAACCTAAAGGTGTAATGGTTAATCATCGAGGGGTGTCTAATTTAATTCAGCATCAAGTAGAACTTTATGATGTTAATCAAGAAGAAAATATATTATTGTTTTCACCATATTATTTTGATGCATCTGTATCACAAATTTGGTTAGCATTAGCAAGTGGAGAAAGATTAGTTGTTTTTAAAGAAGAGGATATTTTAGATGTCAATAGGTTTAATTCGAGTTTAAAAAAATACAATATTACACACCTAGATTGTACACCTTCTTTTTTAGAAGCAATAGATCTAGAAGAAGGATTAAATTTAAAAAGAATCATTGTAGGTGGTGAAGCTTGTAAGTTAGGATTGGCAGATAAGCTTTTAAAAAAGTATGATTTATATAATGAATACGGACCTACAGAAACTACAGTAACATCCACTTTTAAAAAAATTGAACAGACAGATATTGAGATGGGTAAAATATCCATAGGTCGTCCAATTGCCAATACACAGGTTTATATTTTAGATAAGGATATGAACTTATTACCAGAGGGAGTTGCAGGAGAGTTGTATATAGGAGGATTAGGGATTACTAATGGTTACATCAATAATGATGTGTTTACAAAAGAGCGTTTTCTAGCAAATCCATTTGATGAAGGATTTCTTTATAAGACAGGAGATTTAGTGAGATGGCTTCCAGAGGGTATGTTAGAATATTTGGGTAGAAATGACAATCAAGTAAAAATAAGAGGTCATCGAATAGAGCTTGGAGAAATAGAGGCAGAGCTGGAATTAATTTCGGAAGTGAATCAGGCATTAGTGATGGTTTACGGCGAAAAATCAAACAAGCAACTAGTGGCTTATTTGTGTTTAAATGAGGAAAAAGATACGGAAGAAATTAATAGTTTTTTATCAGACAAGTTGCCATTGTATATGTTGCCTTCTCATTATGTTAAATTAGATCGTTTTCCAGTAAATGCAAATGGCAAAATAGATAGGAAATTATTACCTAGTCCAGATTTTACAATTGTAGAGGAATATATAGCAGCCGAGAATGATACTCAGAGAAAATTAGTTACAATTTGGTCAGAAGTTTTGGATATAGAAGAAGAGAAAATCAGCATTACATCCGATTTTTTCAAACTAGGAGGACATTCTTTGTTGGCTATTACATTGATTAATAAAATTAGGAAAATATATAATGTAGATATTGCAATACGTGATTTTTTTGCACATCGCACTATAGCAGCGTTATCCCTGCATATTTCAAAGATGGATCAGGTTACTTTTTTAAAGATTCCTAAGGCAGAATTAGCTGCTTATTATCCGTTATCTTCAGCGCAACGCAGAATGTATTTTCTTTATGAATTTGATAGAGAGCGTACAGTATATAACATGCCTACATTTTTTAAGCTTACAGGAGTTATAGATAAGGATCGTTTAGCATCTGCGCTTAAAAATTTGGTAATGCGTCATCAAAGTCTTCGCACTACATTTAATATTGTTAATGATGTTCCTGTTCAACACATTTTAGATGCTTCAAATTTTCATACAGATTTTCAAAAAGGGAATATTTCCTTGATTGATTCATTTATAGTTGATTTTATTCGTCCATTTAATTTATCGGAGGATTTTCCTTTTCGAGCATCATTACTAGAGATTTCAGCAGAAGCATATCTATTAATGATAGACATGCACCATATTATTAGTGATGGAGTATCATTTGAAATAATAATGCGAGAATTATGGATGTTATATCAAGGAGATGCATTAAGCGCTTTAACGCTTGAATATGTGGATTATGCGGTGTGGCAACAAAGCGAGTCACAAGAAGAATTAGCATTGAAGCATAAGAGTTATTGGATGAATGTGTTTTCGGAGGAAATTACCCCACTGGAACTTCCTAAAAACCGTTCAAACAGAGCAAAGCACCCCAATGAAGGAGAAAACCATACAGTTCGTTTAGATACAATTATCAGCAATAAATTAAAAGCAATTGCACAAGAAGAAGGAGTAACCATGTATGCGTTGTTTTTATCGTTATACAACGTATTATTGAGTAAATTATCCAACCAAACAGACATTATTGTAGGGACAGTTACAGCAGGTCGCAATCATGCAGATCTAGAAGGAATTGTGGGTATGTTTGTTAATACGTTAGCACTTCGTAACAAAGTAGATTCGAAGATGAAATTCGATGAATTGCTTGTTGCAGTTCAAGAAACTACCTTAGCAGCTTTTGATCATCAAATGTTTCAATATGATGAATTAGTAGATGCATTAGAGATTTCAAGAGAAGCCAGCAGTAATGCTTTGTTTGACGTTTTCTTTTCCTACGGTCAAATTGAGGATAATTCTAGTTTTCCAGATTTACCTTTAACAATTACAGATTACAAAATATCCTATAATACTGCGAAATTTGATCTTAGTTTGGATGTAGTAGAATCTGAAGAGATTAATTTATCTTTTACTTATCGAACAGAATTGTTCGACGCATTGCTTATAGAACGTTTTATGAGCTATTTAGTTCGAATGATTGATGAAATTATAAAGGACAAATCGCAAAGGATAAAGGATATTGATATTCTTTCAAAAGAAGAGAAGAGCAAATTACTTTTCGATTTCAATAACACCAAAACGGCCTATGATTTAGACCAAACGGTATTGGATTTGTTTAAAAATCGAGTAGAAAAAACACCAAATTCCGACGCATTAATCATGGATGATGTTGTGCTAAGTTATAAGGAGTTAGACGATCGTTCAGCATTGTGGGCACATCATCTAGTTGATTATATTGAAAAAGGAGAAATTGTTGGTTTAATGATGACTCGCTCTGTAGAAATGATAGTTGCAATTATTGCAATTATGAAGTCAGGAGGAGCGTATTTACCTCTTAATCCAGAGCAGCCAATGTCACGAACAGCATATATGCTACAGGATTGTAATGTGAATATTATTATAAGCAATGTTTCACCAGAATTAGAAGAAGCAACTGGTTATACTTTGATGGACATTAGTATTTTAGATAATACTCAAAGCAAACATAAAGAGTTACCTTATGTAAACGCATTAGATATTGCTTATGTAATCTATACTTCGGGTTCTACAGGACTTCCTAAAGGTGTATTAATACAACATGAATCTGTGTCAAATTTAATTCAGTGTCAAAAAGAATATTTTAATATTGATAAAGATGAACGCATTGTTCAGTTTTCACCGTACTATTTTGACGCATCAGTAGAACAAATCTGGTTAGCCTTATCAAGCGGTTCTGCCTTGGTAGTTCTTGATGGGGAAACGCTTTTAGAAATGGATTCCTTCCACTCATGTTTAAGAGAAAATAAAGTGACCCATTTGCATAGCACACCTTCTTTTTTAGAAGAAGTAGATTTTAATAATTTGCCGAGTCTAAGAAGAGTAATCTCAGGAGGAGAAATATGTAAGCCAGGATTGGCAAAAAAAATAGCATCACAATATTTATTTTACAATGAATATGGACCTACAGAAACTACGGTAACCAGTACAACATATCAAGTAAATAATACTATCGAGGGATCAAAAGACAAAGTATCTATTGGTCGTCCTATAGCCAATACATCCTTATACATACTGTCAGATAACTTGGAATTGTTACCAGAGGGTGTTGCAGGAGAACTGTATATAGGCGGAAAAGGATTGGCTCAAGGTTATTTAAATCGAGAAGACTTAACAGCTAAAAGTTTCATTTCTAATCCGTTTGGAGAAGGAAGGATTTATAAAACGGGAGATCAAGCAAGATGGTTACCCGACGGTACAATTGAATATTTAGGACGTAACGATGACCAAGTAAAGCTTCGAGGTTATCGTATAGAATTAGGAGAAATAGAATTTTATTTAGAAGAAAGTGCTTTTATTAATCGAGCAGTGGTATTAGTTTCAGGAATTGGAATTCATAAAAAACTGATAGCTTATGTTTGTGGAGATGAACCAATAGCGGCTACCAAAATAAAAACGTATTTATCCTCTAAAGTGCCAGATTATATGATTCCTTCAGCTTTTATTTGGATGGACAATTTTGTGTTGAATGCAAATGGCAAAATAGATAGGAAATTATTACCTAGTCCAGATTTTACAATTGTAGAGGAATATATAGCAGCCGAGAATGATACTCAGAGAAAATTAGTTACAATTTGGTCAGAAGTTTTGGATATAGAAGAAGAGAAAATCAGCATTACATCCGATTTTTTCAAACTAGGAGGACATTCTTTGTTGGCTATTACATTGATTAATAAAATTAGGAAAATATATAATGTAGATATTGCAATACGTGATTTTTTTGCACATCGCACTATAGCAGCGTTATCCCTGCATATTTCAAAGATGGATCAGGTTACTTTTTTAACGATTCCTAAGGCAGAATTAGCTGCTTATTATCCGTTATCTTCAGCGCAACGCAGAATGTATTTTCTTTATGAATTTGATAGAGAGCGTACAGTATATAACATGCCTACATTTTTTAAGCTTACAGGAGTTATAGATAAGGATCGTTTAGCATCTGCGCTTAAAAATTTGGTAATGCGTCATCAAAGTCTTCGCACTACATTTAATATTGTTAATGATGTTCCTGTTCAACACATTTTAGATGCTTCAAATTTTCATACAGATTTTCAAAAAGGGAATATTTCCTTGATTGATTCATTTATAGTTGATTTTATTCGTCCATTTAATTTATCGGAGGATTTTCCTTTTCGAGCATCATTACTAGAGATTTCAGCAGAAGCATATCTATTAATGATAGACATGCACCATATTATTAGTGATGGAGTATCATTTGAAATAATAATGCGAGAATTATGGATGTTATATCAAGGAGATGCATTAAGCGCTTTAACGCTTGAATATGTGGATTATGCGGTGTGGCAACAAAGCGAGTCACAAGAAGAATTAGCATTGAAGCATAAGAGTTATTGGATGAATGTGTTTTCGGAGGAAATTACCCCACTGGAACTTCCTAAAAACCGTTCAAACAGAGCAAAGCACCCCAATGAAGGAGAAAACCATACAGTTCGTTTAGATACAATTATCAGCAATAAATTAAAAGCAATTGCACAAGAAGAAGGAGTAACCATGTATGCGTTGTTTTTATCGTTATATAACGTATTATTGAGTAAATTATCCAACCAAACAGACATTATTGTAGGGACAGTTACAGCAGGTCGCAATCATGCAGATCTAGAAGGAATTGTGGGTATGTTTGTTAATACGTTAGCACTTCGTAACAAAGTAGATTCGAAGATGAAATTCGATGAATTGCTTGTTGCAGTTCAAGAAACTACCTTAGCAGCTTTTGATCATCAAATGTTTCAATATGATGAATTAGTAGATGCATTAGAGATTTCAAGAGAAGCCAGCAGTAATGCTTTGTTTGACGTTTTCTTTTCCTACGGTCAAATTGAGGATAATTCTAGTTTTCCAGATTTACCTTTAACAATTACAGATTACAAAATATCCTATAATACTGCGAAATTTGATCTTAGTTTGGATGTAGTAGAATCTGAAGAGATTAATTTATCTTTTACTTATCGAACAGAATTGTTCGACGCATTGCTTATAGAACGTTTTATGAGCTATTTAGTTCGAATGATTGATGAAATTATAAAGGACAAATCGCAAAGGATAAAGGATATTGATATTCTTTCAAAAGAAGAGAAGAGCAAATTACTTTTCGATTTCAATAACACCAAAACGGCCTATGATTTAGACCAAACGGTATTGGATTTGTTTAAAAATCGAGTAGAAGAAACACCAAATTCCGACGCATTAATCATGGATGATGTTGTGCTAAGTTATAAGGAGTTAGACGATCGTTCAGCATTGTGGGCACATCATCTAGTTGATTATGTTGAAAAAGGAGAAATTGTTGGTTTAATGATGACTCGCTCTGTAGAAATGATAGTTGCAATTATTGCAATTATGAAGTCAGGAGGAGCATATTTACCTCTTAATCCAGAGCAGCCAATGTCACGAACTATAGCGATGTTGGAAGAATGTGAAGTATCAATGATATTGAGTAATTTAGAAAATGTAAATGCTAATTTCATAGAAGGTTATACTTATATTACTCCAAAAGACTTAGACGAAAAAAGACAAAGTAATAATCAACCTCTACGTAGGCTTGGTGCTGATGATGTGGCATATATTATCTATACGTCAGGTTCTACAGGAAAACCTAAAGGTGTAATGGTTAATCATCGAGGGGTGTCTAATTTGATTCAGCATCAAGTAGAACTTTATGATGTTAACCAACAAGAAAATATATTATTGTTTTTTCCATATTATTTTGATGGATCTGTAGAACAAATTTGGTTAGCATTGGTAAGCGGAGTAACTTTATTTATTGTAAACAAGGAAGATATATTAGATGTTAACAGGTTTAATTCGAGTTTAAAAAAATACAATATTACTCATTTAGGATGCACACCTTCTTTTTTAGAAACGATTGAGTTAGAGGAAGGATTAAATTTAAAAAGAATTATGGTGGGCGGAGAAGCTTGTAAGTTAGGATTGGCAGATAAGCTTTTAAAAAAGTATGATTTATATAATGCGTATGGACCTACAGAAACTACAGTAATTTCTACTTTTAAAAAAATTGAACAGACAGATATTGAGATGGGTAAAATATCCATAGGTCGTCCAATTGCCAATACACAGGTTTATATTTTAGATAAGGATATGAACTTATTACCAGAGGGAGTTGCAGGAGAGTTGTATATAGGAGGATTAGGGATTACTAATGGTTACATCAATAATGATGTGTTTACAAAAGAGCGTTTTCTAGCAAATCCATTTGATGAAGGATTTCTTTATAAGACAGGAGATTTAGTGAGATGGCTTCCAGAGGGTATGTTAGAATATTTGGGTAGAAATGACAATCAAGTAAAAATAAGAGGTCATCGAATAGAGCTTGGAGAAATAGAGGCAGAGCTGGAATTAATTTCGGAAGTGAATCAGGCATTAGTGATGGTTTACGGCGAAAAATCAAACAAGCAACTAGTGGCTTATTTGTGTTTAAATGAGGAAAAAGATACGGAAGAAATTAATAGTTTTTTATCAGACAAGTTGCCATTGTATATGTTGCCTTCTCATTATGTTAAATTAGATCGTTTTCCAGTAAATGCAAATGGCAAAATAGATAGGAAATTATTACCTAGTCCAGATTTTACAATTGTAGAGGAATATATAGCAGCCGAGAATGATACTCAGAGAAAATTAGTTACAATTTGGTCAGAAGTTTTGGATATAGAAGAAGAGAAAATCAGCATTACATCCGATTTTTTCAAACTAGGAGGACATTCTTTGTTGGCTATTACATTGATTAATAAAATTAGGAAAATATATAATGTAGATATTGCAATACGTGATTTTTTTGCACATCGCACTATAGCAGCGTTATCCCTGCATATTTCAAAGATGGATCAGGTTACTTTTTTAAAGATTCCTAAGGCAGAATTAGCTGCTTATTATCCGTTATCTTCAGCGCAACGCAGAATGTATTTTCTTTATGAATTTGATAGAGAGCGTACAGTATATAACATGCCTACATTTTTTAAGCTTACAGGAGTTATAGATAAGGATCGTTTAGCATCTGCGCTTAAAAATTTGGTAATGCGTCATCAAAGTCTTCGCACTACATTTAATATTGTTAATGATGTTCCTGTTCAACACATTTTAGATGCTTCAAATTTTCATATAGATTTTCAAAAAGGGAATATTTCCTTGATTGATTCATTTATAGTTGATTTTATTCGTCCATTTAATTTATCGGAGGATTTTCCTTTTCGAGCATCATTACTAGAGATTTCAGCAGAAGCATATCTATTAATGATAGACATGCACCATATTATTAGTGATGGAGTATCATTTGAAATAATAATGCGAGAATTATGGATGTTATATCAAGGAGATGCATTAAGCGCTTTAACGCTTGAATATGTGGATTATGCGGTGTGGCAACAAAGCGAGTCACAAGAAGAATTAGCATTGAAGCATAAGAGTTATTGGATGAATGTGTTTTCGGAGGAAATTACCCCACTGGAACTTCCTAAAAACCGTTCAAACAGAGCAAAGCACCCCAATGAAGGAGAAAACCATACAGTTCGTTTAGATACAATTATCAGCAATAAATTAAAAGCAATTGCACAAGAAGAAGGAGTAACCATGTATGCGTTGTTTTTATCATTATATAACGTATTATTGAGTAAATTATCCAACCAAACAGACATTATTGTAGGGACAGTTACAGCAGGTCGCAATCATGCAGATCTAGAAGGAATTGTGGGTATGTTTGTTAATACGTTAGCACTTCGTAACAAAGTAGATTCGAAGATGAAATTCGATGAATTGCTTGTTGCAGTTCAAGAAACTACCTTAGCAGCTTTTGATCATCAAATGTTTCAATATGATGAATTAGTAGATGCATTAGAGATTTCAAGAGAAGCCAGCAGTAATGCTTTGTTTGACGTTTTCTTTTCCTACGGTCAAATTGAGGATAATTCTAGTTTTTCAGATTTACCTTTAACAATTACAGATTACAAAATATCCTATAATACTGCGAAATTTGATCTTAGTTTGGATGTAGTAGAATCTGAAGAGATTAATTTATCTTTTACTTATCGAACAGAATTGTTCGACGCATTGCTTATAGAACGTTTTATGAGCTATTTAGTTCGAATGATTGATGAAATTATAAAGGACAAATCGCAAAGGATAAAGGATATTGATATTCTTTCAAAAGAAGAGAAGAGCAAATTACTTTTCGATTTCAATAACACTAAAACGGCCTATGATTTAGACCAAACGGTATTGGATTTGTTTAAAAATCGAGTAGAAGAAACACCAAATTCCGACGCATTAATCATGGATGATGTTGTGCTAAGTTATAAGGAGTTAGACGATCGTTCAGCATTGTGGGCACATCATCTAGTTGATTATATTGAAAAAGGAGAAATTGTTGGTTTAATGATGACTCGCTCTGTAGAAATGATAGTTGCAATTATTGCAATTATGAAGTCAGGAGGAGCATATTTACCTCTTAATCCAGAGCAGCCAATGGCTCGAACAGCATATATGCTACAGGATTGTAATGTGAATATTATTATAAGCAATGTTTCACCAGAATTAGAAGAAGCAACTGGTTATACTTTGATGGACATTAGTATTTTAGATAATACTCAAAGCAAACATAGAGAGTTACCTTATGTAAACGCATTTGATATTGCTTATGTAATCTATACTTCGGGTTCTACAGGATTTCCTAAAGGTGTATTAATACAACATGAATCTGTGTCAAATTTAATTCAGTGTCAAAAAGAATATTTTAATATTGATAAAGATGAACGCATTGTTCAGTTTTCACCGTACTATTTTGACGCATCAGTAGAACAAATTTGGTTAGCCTTATCAAGCGGTTCTGCCTTGGTAGTTCTTGATGGGGAAACGCTTTTAGAAATGGATTCCTTCCACTCATGTTTAAGAGAAAATAAAGTGACCCATTTGCATAGCACACCTTCTTTTTTAGAAGAAGTAGATTTTAATAATTTGCCGAGTTTAAGAAGAGTAATCTCAGGAGGAGAAATATGTAAGCCAGGATTGGCAAAAAAAATAGCATCACAATATTTATTTTACAATGAATATGGACCTACAGAAACTACGGTAACCAGTACAACATATCAAGTAAATAATGCTATCGAGGGATCAAAAGACAAAGTATCTATTGGTCGTCCTATAGCCAATACATCATTATACATACTGTCAGATAACTTGGAATTGTTACCAGAGGGTGTTGCAGGAGAACTGTATATAGGCGGAAAAGGATTGGCTCAAGGTTATTTAAATCGAGAAGACTTAACGGCTAAAAGTTTCATTTCTAATCCGTTTGGAGAAGGAAGGATTTATAAAACGGGAGATCAAGCAAGATGGTTACCCGACGGTACAATTGAGTATTTAGGGCGTAATGATGACCAAGTAAAGCTTCGAGGTTATCGTATAGAATTAGGAGAAATAGAATTTTATTTAGAAGAAAGTGCTTTTATTAATCGAGCAGTGGTATTAGTTTCAGGAATTGGAATTCATAAAAAACTGATAGCTTATGTTTGTGGAGATGAACCAATAGCGGCTACCAAAATAAAAACGTATTTATCCTCTAAAGTGCCAGATTATATGGTTCCTTCAGCTTTTATTTGGATGGACAATTTTGTGTTGAATGCAAATGGCAAAATAGATAGGAAATTATTACCTAGTCCAGATTTTACAATTGTAGAGGAATATATAGCAGCCGAGAATGATACTCAGAGAAAATTAGTTACAATTTGGTCAGAAGTTTTGGATATAGAAGAAGAGAAAATCAGCATTACATCCGATTTTTTCAAACTAGGAGGACATTCTTTGTTGGCTATTACATTAAGACATCTTATCAAAAAAGTCTTTGAAATAGAGTTGCCAATTTCTGAAATTTTTCTAACCCCTAATATTAGTTCTTTGGCTGAAAAAATCAGTAAATTAGAAAACAAAGCGCTGGTAGATGAAATGGTAATACCAATTAATACTGTTAAAGGGAAAGAAAAATTATTCATGATACATGATGGAAGTGGAGAAATTAATGGTTATTTGGAACTTTCCAGAAAAATTAAAGCATATTCTTGCTATGGAATTAGGTATGGATTATTAAATAATGTGAAGGAAGCTCCAAGTATTTCTTCAATAGCTTCAGAATTTATTAAAGAAATGAAGAAGATACAAGAAGTGGGACCGTACCGTATATTAGGTTGGAGTTTAGGAGGCGAAATCGCTGTAGAAATGGCAACTCAGTTAGAAAGCCAGAATGAATATGTAGATCAGCTTATTATTATAGATTCTTCTTTGAAATTTGAAAGAAATTTAGAGACTTCACCTTTTGATATTGAATCGGAAGCAATTTTTTTAGAATTCAACTTCAATTATCAAGAGATTAATCTAAAAAACATACATTCTTTATCTGAATTATGGTCAACCTTTTTTAATTCTGAAACATTTAAAACGATATCAATTAATACATTAAGAGATTTATTATCTGATGAAATTAAACAGTTAATTCCAGATTTTTTGCATTTGAACAAAAGAGAGCTTTTTGAAGCAGTAAACAAAATAAGACTTCTGTTGAATGCATCAAACAAACACTACATTCAAGATTCAATTCAGGCTAAAACATTATATGTCTGGCCGAATGAATCAAGGGCTATTTACAATAAAGAAAGATTAAGTGAATTTTTTATAAATTTTGATATACAAGAAGTTTCTGGGAATCATTTCTCAGTAATGAAAAGTAATAATGTTATATCACTTTCACAAATTGTAAATAATCTATTAGATAGTAAAATGGTTAATATATAATGTTACAATATAAAATATAATTTAATGAAACAAGTTGAAAAAAAAATTAAATTATTTTGTTTGCCATATGCAGGAGGAGCGTCAAGTATATATAATGACTGGGAAACAAAATTAGCCAAAAACATAGAATTATGTCCAATTAGTTTGGCAGGACGAGGAAATCGTTTTACAGAGAAACCTTATTCAAATTTAGAAGAAGCTGTAAATGATATATTTAATATAGTAAAAAATGATTTTTTTGAATCAGATTATGCTATTTTTGGGCACAGTATGGGCGCTCTATTGGCTTATGAATTGATTCAAAAAATTCAAACGCAAGGCAAAAAACTTCCCTTGCATGTATTCTTTTCTGGAAGAAAACCCGTACACATTCCAAAAACAGAAAAATTTTATAGAGATATGACTGCATTAGAATTTCAAGAAGCGGTTTTGTCTTTAGGGGTAACACCACCAGAAATTTTTAAAAATCCTGAATTAAAAGCTATTTTCAGTCCTTTACTATTAAGCGATTTTACAATCGCAGAAACTTTTGTTGACAGGCCTACTATTGTTCCTTTACCCTGTAACATAACTGCACTCATTGGACAAGATGAAGAAATAACTAGAGAAGAAGCTGAGCAATGGAAATTTCATACTACAAAGGAATGTGATGTTCACTACATTAAAGGGGGACATTTCTTTTTGTTAGATCAACAACAAGCTGTTATAGAAATTATTAACGATAGTTTAGGTGTTGAAAAGCACGTCATAAAATATTAATAAATATAAAAATGCTAGATTAAATGAATTTTAGTTAGTAAAATAATTTTTATAATAAAACACATCACTTATTTACTAATACTTTAATTATACACTAAAAAGTTTAAGGGTTAGAAACTCTCTTTAAAAAAATAAACATGAAAACACCAAAAAAATTAGTCTTATCAAATATATTATTATGTCTTCTAATTCTTCTAACTAATGAAGTAGTAGGACAAACTACACCAGGTATTAAGTTGGTAGGAAAAGTAACGACTATTAATAATGAAACCTTACCCTATGCAAATGTGATCTTATTTAACTCTTCAGATGCAAGTATTGCAAAAGGATCCATAACTAATGAAGAAGGCGTGTTTGCTTTAGAAAATTTATCCTCTGGGAATTATTATTTATCTATAAGTATTATTGGATTCAAAACGTATCAATCAGAGGTTTTTGTGCTTGAACAAAATCAACAAAAAGATTTTGGTTCTATCAAGTTAGAAGAAGAAAGTATTATGTTAAATGCTATTTCATTAACAGGAAAGAAAGCATTAATTCAGAACAAAGCAGATAAAATTGTTTTAAATATTGAAAATAGCATATTAGCTACAGGAAATACAGCATTAGATATCTTAAATAAAGCACCAGGAGTGAGTAACAGAAATGGAACGCTTAGTTTGGTGGGGAAAACGAATGTGTTAATTTTAATTAATGGCAAGCAAACTTATCTTTCACCAGAACAATTGACTACTCTTTTAGAATCTACACAGTCAAGTAATATCAATTCCATCGAAATTATGACAAATCCTCCTGCTAAATATGACGCAGCAGGAAATGCAGGAATTATTAATATTATTATGAAAAAAAATAAAGATGAAGGAACTAATGTTAATGTCAATTTGGGTTATGGTCAAGGGGTGTACAGGAAGACAAATGGGGGAATAGCTATGAATCATAGAAACAAATCAGTCAATCTTTTTGGAAGCTACGATTACTCAGACAATGTAAACTTTGGAACTATAGATATTGATAGATTTACCCAATTATCAGGAGAATCACTTTTCTTTACTTCATCGTCATTTGAAAGATATCGATTTAAAATACATAATTTTAAAGTAGGAACCGATATCAATGTAACTCCAAAAAGTACTTTAGGCTTCATGGCAAGTGGCAATTTAGTCACAGGAAACTCTAGAATTAGAGCTAGAAACGATATAGGTTCACAAATGCAACAATTGGATTCAACTGTTGTAGGGTCAACAGTTGGAAGATATCCAAACAAATATTTAACGTTTAATTTAAATTACGAATTAAAACTTGATACAATTGGTTCAAATCTAAACATGAGTTACGATTATACACTTTCCAATAAAGATGAAAGTTTTGAATTTGGAAACCGTTTTTTAGACGCTAATGGAACAGAGTTTCGTGATCCAAATAATTTCAGAAACTTAACACCACAAGACGCAACTATTCATGTTGGAAAAGCAGATTTGTCTCTTCCTTTGAATGAAAAATCAAAATTAGAATCTGGATTAAAATTTAGTTCAGTAGAAACGGATAATGTACTTCAGTTTGATACTTTAGAAATGGACGGAAGTTATGTAAATGATGAAAGCCGAAGTAATCAATTCATATACAGAGAAGAAATTACAGCTGGATATGTAAACTATAATTCACAATTTGGCTCCTACTCAATGCAGGTGGGATTGCGTGCAGAAAGAACACAATCGAAAGGTAACTCTGTTACCAATAACAATATAGTGAGTAAAACCTATACTAATCTTTTTCCTACTCTTTCTTTGCAAAAAAAGATTGATGAAAGCAATACAATAAATGTAAGTTATGGAAGAAGAATTGACCGACCTAATTATGCTTCTTTAAATCCTTTTGTGTATTATATTGACGAATATACTTTCCGTTTTGGAAATCCGTTTTTGAATCCACAATATACAGATTCTTATACTTTAAGTTATATGTTAAAAAATAAATATAAATTGGATCTAAATTATAGTAATACAGAAGATGTTATTGCAAATATAATTTTAACTGATCCAGTAACAAATTCAATCTCACAAACAGATGCAAATCTTAACGGATTCAAATCTTATAGTTTAAATATAAATGCTCCTATAAAAATTGCCAATTGGTGGGAAACTTATAATAATTTTTCAATGTTTTATAACCAATATAACTCTAATAATATTGAAGGTGCTCCAGTGCAATTAGAAAAAATGGCTTGGCAAGCAAGTAGTAATCATTCTTTTACGATAGATGATCGATCATCGGCAGAATTTAGAGCAAATTATATATCACCAAATGTATATGGAGTGTTAAATCTAGATGCTTTTTATGGGATCGATTTAGGAGTTAATAGGAAATTTTTAGATAACAATATGAACGTACAACTATCTGTTAGTGATATACTGAATACATGGGGCGGTAGAGGCGTTAATAGTAGCCAATCTGGAAGTAACTTCAACGTATTTAGGACCTATGATAGCCGTGTGATCCGATTAAGTTTGACTTATAAGTTTGGAAATGTCAAACTAGAATCTGCAAAAAAGAGAGATACTGCAAGGGAAGAGAAAAACAGATTGAATTAATGGTTTATATTAATTGTTGAAAAGTGAAAATTTCTTGAAAAATAAGTAAACCTATTTGCCTATTTAGAACTTTTTGCAAAGTGTAACTTCATATTAATCTGTTTTCAATCCTAAACATTCAATATGACTAATACAATAGTTGTGAAGTGAAATTTTTATGTTTCTCTGTTGTTTTCGGATTAATTTTATTAATACTAAACCAAATCAGTAATCTAAAATTTAAAATAACTCCATTATATATAACAAAATATTTTTTTAACAAAAGAATATATTAATATTTAATCTTAAACTTACATTTCTATTTGAAAATACTTATTGATACCATCACAAAAAGGGTGGTTCATAAATACTAATTAAATACTAAAAAACAATGAATTCACTAGCAATAAAAAAAAGAAAGCATGTTATTTCTTTAACAGATTTATCTCCACAAGAAACACTCGATATTATAAATAGAGGTATCGAATATTCAGATGGACATATACCTTTAGGGGAACAATTAAAAGGAAAAGTAATAGGAATCTATTTTAAAAAGACTTCTACAAGGACAAGAACTGCCTTCACGACTGCTGCGTTACGATTAGGAGCTCAAGTCATTGCTTATGGACCTAATGATTTACAATTGAATACAGGGGAAACTATGGATGATACTTTGAATGTTCTTTCTAGAATGTTAGATGGTTTGGTGTTGCGAACTGCAGAAAGTCCAGATGTATTGAGAGCCTTTGCAAATCAAGAAAGTATGTCTATTTTGAATGCAATGACAGCTGATGAACATCCTACTCAAGCATTAGCTGATTTAACAACTATGAAACAACATTTTGGCACATTGTCTGGACTAGAAATTTTATATTTTGGTGAAGGTAACAATACTACTACAGCATTAGCATTAGCAATAGCTAAATTTCCAAATATGAAAATTCGTTTTTTTACGCCTCCGAATTATAATATAGATCCATTACTTTTAAAATATGCTAAAGAAGAAGGTGCCAAAAGAAATACAATTATTGAAGAATTTCATGACCTTAAATTATTGCCTAATTATGCAGATATTATATATACAACCCGTTGGCAAACAACAGGAACTGTTAAGTCGGATCCTAATTGGAGAAAAATATTTGAACCATTTGCTGTAACAAATCAATTAATGTTAAAATATCCTAACGCTATTTTTATGCACGATCTTCCTGCTCATAGAGGCGATGAAGTTGAAGCCTCTGTAATTGATGGTGATAAAAGTATTGTGTTTAAACAAGCAGAAAATAAATTGCATAGTGCAAAAGCTGTACTTGAATGGTGTATTTAATTGTTTTTGGAGTCTTAAGCAGTAAATAAAAACTTTTGTTTGAATTTTTTATGACAAAGTCTAACGTATATTTGGGCACATTCACAATTAAATAAATACTTGCTTATCAGTTATTTAATTTGTATTTTAGAAGAAACAAACCCCGAGAATGCTCAAAAAGAGTCAAAAACGGGGTTTTCTTTTAAATATGTATGTCAAAAATAATACGAATAAGTGAATTTCAGCACAAATTGCCTTTAAATATTATCAATGAAGATTTTAATGTTTTTTATGAGCAATTTCTAAAGTCTGATTTAGGTAAAATTCATCTAGCTACACCTTTTTCAGAACTTTCTCAAAGTTTTAAATTGAAAGCGTGCAAAAAAGGTCCAGATTGCATTTTTAGTACTAAAGGTAAGATTGCCTTGATGATGCTAAAAAACTATTATGGTTGTTCTGATGCTAAACTAATCGAGTTGTTAAACGGAAATGTTTACATGCAATACTTTTGTGATATTGTATTACCTCTAGATTCCCCGCTTACAAATTTTAAAATAGTTAGCCAAATAAGAATGGAATTAGCCAAAAAATTAGATGTTCGAAAAGTTCAAGAAACATTAGCTAAAAGCTGGCTACCTTATATGAATGATTTAGACAAAGTCTTGATAGATGCCACTTGTTATGAGAGTGAGTTGCGTTTTCCTACCAATGAGAAACTACTTTGGGAATGTATTGTGTGGAATTACAATCAAATGAAATCATTATGTGGAATTTTAAAAATAAAACTTCCAAGAACCAAATATATTGATTGGTGTAAACGCTACAATGAGTATTCTAGAAAAAGAAAAAAAACAGCAAAGCAACGAACAAAAATGACTCGTGGTCTTCTGAAATTATTATATAAACTTAATGGAGAATTGAGTAAAATTGAAAATCAATATTCCTTTGAGCCAACCACAAAATACAGCAAACAACGCAGAATAATCCGTCTTATTTACCAACAACAATCAAAAATTTTTGCAACAGGAAAAAGCGTTCCCGATAGAATTGTTAGCATAAATAAAAGTTATATTCGCCCAATTGTGCGTGGTAAAGAAGTAAAACAAGTAGAATTTGGAGCAAAAGTAAATAAAATTCAAATTGATGGAATCAATTTTATAGAACATATAGAATACCGTGCCTTTAACGAAGGAACTCGATTTCAAAACAGTATATTTTGCGCACAAAATCTAACTAAAACTAAAGTAAGAATTACTGGAGCTGATGCTATTTATGCCACAAATAAAAACAGAACTTTTTCGTCCACAAATAACATACAAACAGACTTTGTTAGAAAAGGAAAAGCTGGAAAACACGAAGAGCATAGAAAGAAGCTAGCCTCAGAAATTAAAAAAGAAAGAGCTACTCGATTAGAAGGTAGTTTTGGCAAAGAAAAAGAGCACTATAATTTACGAAAGATAAAAGCTAGAACCAAGAAAAGTGAAATGCTTTGGATTTTTTTCGGAATACATACAGCTAATGCTAAAGAAATAGGAAGAAGAATTTACAAAAATCAAACACAACTAGCAGCGTAAAGTATTCAAAAAAATACTTTATAGGAAAAGTGCGTCTTGTTGAGAAATATCAAATTTAAAAATCATAAAAACATATAATTTTTACTACAAAATAAAAAACCTCAATTATATTAATATGAATTGAGGTTTTTATTTAAAGTATTTTTCAAAAAATCTTGTTACTTCTGAATTTGCCTATTTGTTTTGAAAAACAAAAAAAGCCTTTAAATCATAAGATTTAAAGGCTTTTAGTTTAAAATGAATTTTAAAATGTGGAGTCGGAGAGAACATGTCTACTCTAATTTATCCATATTTTATAAGGATTTACAACGGTTAGTATTTTAGGGTAACCGATTTTACCACCTCATTATAGTATTCAAATTGACTTAAATCATATGATATAAATTTACGAATTATATTTTAGAATTGAAAGTAAATAGTTTAATTTTTAAACTAGTATTTAGATAATATGAGGTTCGACATGTTCTACTTTTAGACCAGTATACTCACAGAATTCTATAACGCTAACAAGGCTGTTTTATGGGCTTATTAAAGTCTTTTCTTAGATTGCCTAGTAATCTATGCTTTGTCGGTAACTCTTCCCTGTAATGCGTTGTATATCCTTTGGATAGATGCATATTCTTTTTACTTCCATTTTCATACTCTATCTGTACTTTTTACTTGGCTTTGCCTTATATTATTTATATAACTAAAAATAAGTATTTTTCAATTGGTTTTCTGTTGTTATGGATGCGTTTATTTATCATTGTTAGGTCTTTTAGTGACGTTTATTCTATTGGGTGACATATAAGGTGCTTGATTTTTATCTCATTTTTGCTTTATAATCAATCGGAAATTTTGCAATATGGATTATGATTAAGGGATTTACTTATTAAATTTTTCGATGTTATAACTAGACAAAAAGGCATAATTAAATTGAAAGGTACTATCGAGGATATTATTTTTTACAAAACCCAAGATGGTCATTTGGCTAGTGAGAAAGGAGGTATTGATACTAGTAGAATTGTTATTTACTCCTTTTATTGCTTCTATTTAACATATTTTTCTTATTTGAGACATTAGATATGATAAATATCATTTTTTATTTTAAGAAGGAAAATAATATTTGTATTGACAAAAAAATGTTTAGTAATGCAAATAGATTTAGATTTACTATTTACATGGGGAGCAGTTTCCAAAAAATATCAAAAAGATGAAGTTATCTTTTATGAGGAAGATTTAGCATTATTTTATTACCAAATCATTGAAGGTACGGTAAAGATGTTTAATACAAATGAAGATGGTAAAGAGTTTACTCAAGGTCTTTTCTATAAAGGAAATAGTTTTGGTGAACCACCACTTTTAATAAATGAAGTATATCCTTGCACAGCAATTGCTATCGAAGATTGTGTTGTTATTAAAATTTCAAAAGACAAATTTCTAACGATTATTCATGAATATCCAGCAATTAATCAGAAAATATTAGAGCTTTTAGCATTTAAAGCCTACAGAAAAGCAGTTACGAGTAGACAGATTATTAATCAAAAGCCTGAATTTAGAATAAATGCATTTTTAGACAATTATAAAAAAAGCTGTACAACTCCAACTGTTAAAGTGCAAATTCCTTTTACTCGACAAGAGATTGCAGATTTTACAGGCTTAAGAGTAGAAACAGTAATCCGAACATTAACAAAGATGAAGAAAGATAAAAAAGTAGAGATAACTAATCATAAATTATTTTATTGATATGAATTTTCGAATTTCAAATTGGATTAAATTTTCATTATTAAATTTATTGTTAGTTGCAATTTTAGGACTCTTAATGCGATATAAAATAGTTTTTGAATTACCTTTTATACATCAAAAAAATACACAACATTCTCATTCTCATTTTGCTTTTTCAGGTTGGGTTACTCAAACATTGTTTGTATTGATGGTTCATTTTCTATCAAGAATTAGTATCGATTTTGATAGTAATAAATACAAGAAAGTTTTGATAGCTAATTTGGTATGTGCTTATATTATGCTTTTTAGTTTTATCTTTAATGGATATAACTTTATTTCAATTGCATTTTCTACACTATCTCTTTTCGTTTCTTTTTGGTTTGCCTATTTATTTTTAAAAGATTTGAAATTAATAAAGAAACCAACATTAAGTAAAGATTGGTTTAAGGCTTCGTTATTTTTTAATATTATCTCTTCTTTTGGAACTTTTGCATTGGCCTTTATGATGGCTACTAAAAATATTCAGCAAGATTATTATTTGTCTTCCATATATTTTTATTTACATTTTCAATACAATGGATGGTTTTGGTTTGCCTGTATAGGTCTTTTTGTGGGGCAATTGGTTCCAGATCTTCAACTTGAAAAAGCTAATAGAACAATATTTAATTGGTTTTTCATTAGTTGTATTCCAGCTTTTCTACTCTCTATTCTTTGGATGAAATTTCCTTTTTGGGTTTATTTGATTGCAATATTTGCTGCTATATTACAAATTGTAGCATTTATAAAATTTTATAAAATAATTGTTAATTCATTTAATTCGAAGTTTTCACACTCTTCTCTTTTTAAATATATATATGTTAGCATTTTGCTATGTGTGTTTATCAAACTGTTTCTTCAATTGGGCTCAACTGTCCCATTAGTAGGAAAGTTAGCATTCGGATTTAGACCAATAGTTATTGCCTATTTACATTTAGTTTTATTAGCAATTATCTCATCATTTTTATTAGTCTATATATATACAAACCAATTAGTAGTTCTAAATCGTTTCACAAGAAATGGGTTAGCAATTTTTATAATTGGAATTTTTTTGAACGAATTTGTTTTAGCAATTCAAGGTATAGCCTCATTTAATTATATAATACTTCCCTATGTAAATGAAGTATTATTATGTATTGCATTTTTATTGTTTATAGGTATTTTGGCAATAGTTAGCTTTAATCGTAAAGAAAAATAAAATTATTATTTTCTTATGATTTGACTCATAAAATTTGCAGTCTTTATGTTGGTACTTTGTATAGTAAAATTTAAAGTACAACCATTATGAAAAAAACATTTTCCTTTTTAGCACTTGCATTAATATTTCTTACTTCTAGTTGTAAAGAAAATATTGAAACTCCACAAGAAACTCCATCTTCAGATAACACAGTCGATCTAAGTATTGGTCAAGAAGGAGTGCAAGATGATGTTTCTAATCCAAATATTGTTCAAGTTGCTTCAGGAAGTAAGGATCATTCAACATTGGTTGCGGCCGTAAAAGCTGCGGGTTTGGTAACTTCATTAAGTAACGCTGGTCCATTTACAGTTTTTGCACCAACTAATGCAGCATTTGAAAAATTGCCTGCAGGAACAGTTGAAGGACTTTTAAAACCAGAGAAAAAAGGTGATTTGGAAAACATTCTAGGTTATCATACTTATGTAGGGAATCTAAAAACTGAATACATGCAAGACGGTCAAGAGTATGATATGGTCTATGGAGGAAAAGTAAAAATCACAAAACAAGGAGAGAAAACATTCGTAAATGGTTCAGAAGTTGTAGCAACAATTGAAACTTCAAACGGTTTAATCCATGTAATTGGAGATGTTCTATTACCTAAATAAAAAAGTTAATTATTAATTCATACAATTCTTCTTTTTTAGTTGAAAAGCATAGATTGTCGTAGTCTATGCTTTTTTTCATTTTAGCTTCACGACCATAAAAATAAATTTCATAAAATCAACTTTTGTACCTGTTTTTTCTGTTACTATGATTCTAATCATATTTTTTAATGAATAAAATGAGGAAATTTGATTATATAAAAGACAGATTAGTCCTTTATATAAAATACTAACTAAAACTATAAATCTATGCTTTCAAAATCTCAAGCAAGAGCGTTTTTTTTAGGCGGAACAGTAGTTACTTTTCTAATATTTATTGGATTGACTATTTATTCTTTTATGCCTAGAAATGACCAAACCAACTACAAAGACATTGATAAAAATGTTGTTAAGGGGAAAGAAATATGGGAATCCAATAACTGTATGGGTTGTCATAGTATAATGGGAGAAGGTGGCTATTATGCTCCTGAATTAACTAAAGTAATTGAACGGAGGGGAGAAGGTTACATAAAAGCAGTCCTAATGTCTCCAATACCTTGGGCTCCAAAAGGAAGAAAAATGGTCGCTTACAAAATGAGCGCTGAAGATGCAGATGCAATGGTCGCTTATTTTAAATGGATAGGCAATATTGATTTAAATGGATTCGACAGAATTGTTTCTCCATTAGCAAAAGATAAAATGAAAGATCAACATAAAATAAAATAAGAATATGAAATATAAATCACAAAAAGTAGCCTATTGGTTTTTTGCATTATGCATGCTCTTGTTTTCGTTGCAAATTATTTATGGCTTTATAATGGGCTTTGATCGAATAGGATTACAAGGCTTACACGATATAATTCCATTCAATACAGCAAGAGCTGTTCATACAAATTTGCTTGTAGTATGGCTTTTAACTGGATTTATGGGTGCAGCATATTATATAATTCCAGAAGAAGCGCAACGCGAATTAATAAGTATAAAATGGGCATATATTCAATTGATTTCTCTTGCAGTTGTAGGTGTAATTGCAATAGCAGGATTTCATTTTAATCATTGGGAAGGAAGGAAATTTTTAGAAATTCCAAGAGAACTAGATTTCTTAGTAGTGGTTAACGTATTAGTTTTCTTAGGATTAATTTTAGGAACTCTATTTAAAGGAAAACGAAAAACAACTACTGCTTTAGTATTAACAATGGGATTAGTATTTGCAGCTTTACTTTACATTCCAGGAATGATTTGGTTTGATAGTCAAGTAATGGATTCGTTCTTTAGATGGTGGGTTGTTCATTTATGGGTTGAAGGTGTATGGGAATTAATTATGGGAGGTATTTTATCTTACTTATTAATTAAACTTACTGGTGTAGATAGAGAGGTTATTGAAAAATGGCTATATGTAATTATTGGATTAACGTTCTTATCTGGTGTATTAGGTACAGGTCACCACTATTATTACATTGGTGTAAACAAAATTTGGTTAATTGTTGGCGGTATATTTTCTGCATTAGAACCTTTAGCTTTCTTAGCCATGGCATTATTTGCAGTAAATATGTATCGTAAAGGAGAAAAAAGTCATCCAAATAAATTAGCATTATTCTGGACAATAGGTGCAGCAATTGTATCTTTTATAGGTGCAGGTTTATTAGGTTTTGCACATACTTTACCACAAACTAACTTATACACACACGGTACTTTAGTTACTGCAATGCATGGGCATTATGCTTTTTGGGGTGCGTATGCAATGATTGTTTTAGCCATCATTAGCTATGCTTTACCAAACTTAACTGGTCGTAAACGTTACAATAATACAACTGGAAATATGGCATTTTGGATTTCTAATATTGGTATACTTGGAATGACTGTAGCTTTTGGTGTAGCTGGAGTTGCTCAAGTATATATGGAAAGAAAATTAAAAATGGATTTCATGGATGTTCAAAATGAAATTGCAATTCACTTTGTAGTTTTATTAATCTGTGCAACAATGTTTACTGTAGGTATAGGAATGTATATCTACGAATTTATAAAATACGGCTTACCAACAGACGAAGCTTTAGAAACTAATTAAAATTTATATATGAAAAGCATGAAATTAATACTTGCTATTACAGTAATCACCTTATTAGCAAGTTGTAAATCAAATGAGAAGAACGAAGTAGTCATTGATCCTTCAAGTATAAAAACAGAAGGAGCACCAATTATTGCAGAATTAACTTCTCCGCCATTTGTTCCAAAACCTGTAGGGGACAGACCAGCAAAAAAACTTATTGTTAATTTAGAAATTTTAGAACAAGAAGGTGAAATGGCCGATGGTGTTAAGTATATGTATTGGACATTTGGAGGTACTGTTCCAGGAAGTTTTATTAGAACTAGAGTTGGTGATGAAGTTGAATTTCATTTAAAAAATCACCCAGACAATAAATTACCTCATAATATTGATTTACATGCAGTAACAGGACCAGGTGGTGGTGCAGCATCTTCATTTGTTGCTCCTGGGCACGAAGTTACTTTTTCTTTTAAAGTTTTAAATGAAGGTCTATTTGTGTACCATTGTGCTACTGCTCCAGTAGGAATGCATATTGCTAATGGTATGTATGGTTTAATTTTGGTTGAACCAGCAGGTGGACTTCCAAAAGTAGACAAAGAGTACTACGTTATGCAAGGAGATTTCTATACAAAAGGTGCTTATGGCGAAAAAGGATTACAACCTTTCGATATGGCAAAAGCAATTAAAGAAGAACCCGATTATGTAGTTTTCAACGGAAAAACAGGATCACTAACAGGAGATAATGAAATAACTGCAAAAGTTGGAGAAACTGTACGTTTGTATGTAGGTAATGGAGGTCCAAACTTAGTGTCTTCATTCCATGTTATTGGTGAAATTTTCGACAATGTACATATAGAAGGAGGATCCATGATTAATAAAAATGTGCAAACTACTTTAGTTCCTGCAGGAGGGGCAGTAATTGTAGACTTTAAAGTAGACGTACCTGGATCATTAGTAATTGTAGATCATTCTATTTTTAGAACATTTAACAAAGGTAGTTTAGGAATTTTAAAAGTAACTGGAGATGAAAATAAAACCATTTATTCTGGAACACAATCAGATAATGTGTATTTACCAGAAGGAGGAACAATTCAAACAATGCCAGGAAATAAATCTGCTTCTCCTACAATAGCTGTAACTTTACCTGAAAGAATTGCAGAAGGGAAATCAATTTACTCAACAACTTGTTTTGCATGTCATCAACCAAACGGAGAAGGTTTACCAAATGCTTTTCCACCTCTTGCTAAATCAGATTATTTAAATGCAGATGTAAATCGAGCAATTGAAATAGTGCTTAGAGGTAAAACGGGAGAAATGACAGTTAATGGTAAAAAATACAATAGTGTTATGACGGCACAAACATTAACAGATGAGGAAATTGCAAACGTTTTAACGTATGTATATAGTACTTGGGATAATAGTAAAAAAGAAGTTACTAAAGAAATGGTAGCTAAAATAAGACAAGAGAATAAATAGTTAGTACTATTATTAACCATGATAGTACTTGATTGTGACTATCATGGTTATTTTTTAATAATGAAAAAACATAAATTAATGTATAGAATGGTATTCATATTAATCTTCACACTTATCGTTTCTTGTCAAAAAAGTGAAGAACAAACAACTATTGAAATTAATCCTATTTCAAATGTAATTATAGAACAAGAACAATATAGCTCTTTTAAAGTTACAACTGAAATGGTTTTAGTAAAAGGTGGAAGTTATGTTCCTTTATATGGGAAAAATCAAGAGCAAGTAATTGTAAATGATTTATTTATGGATATATATCCTGTTACAAATGAAGAATTTCTTGATTTTGTAAAGAAAAATAAAAAATGGCAAAAATCAAAAGTTAAAAAAATATTTGCAGATGGAAATTATCTTGTAAAATGGAAAAATGATACTTTGTTAAGTACAAATTCAAAACCAAACAGTCCTGTTACAAACGTATCTTGGTATGCAGCAAATGCCTATTGCGATTGCCAAGGTAAACGATTAGCAACAGTAGATGAATGGGAATATGTAGCAATGGCAAACGAAACAAAGGCAGATGCAAGAGAAATTGAATCCTATAACCAAAATATTTTAGATTGGTACGAAAAACCAAAAACCTACCAAAATGAAGTTGGTCATACCTTCAAAAATTATTATGGCATTTATGATTTGCATGGTTTGGTTTGGGAATGGACTTCCGATTTCAACTCTATTTTAATTACTGGAGAATCTAGAAGTGATTCGGCAGAAAACAACAGTTTGTTTTGTGGAAGTGGTTCTTTAAATGCTACCGATTTAATGAACTATGCCGCTTTTATGCGTTATGCTTTTAGAGGGAGTATTAAGGCAAATTATTCGGTACAAAATTTAGGTTTTAGATGCGTTAAAAATATTGAAAAATGAAAAAAAATATTATAGTCATCGTAATTTTCAGTTTCCTTATTTTAAGTTGTAAACAAGAAACTGTTGAACAAAAGAATACTCCAATATCGGAAGAATCTATTTTTAATTTGACTAGTAAATGGAAAAATCAAGACAATAAAACGCTTGAAATTAAAGATTTTAGAGGTAAAGTTTCGGTAATGGTAATGATTTATACAAGTTGTAAAGCTGCTTGCCCGAGATTAGTAGCTGATATGCGCGATATAGAATCTAAAATTCCAAAAGAAGATTTAAAAGATTTAAACTTCATTTTAGTAAGTATTGATCCTGAAACTGATACTCCAGAACGACTAAAAGTATTTGCAAAAGACAATTTTATGGAGGCATCGCATTGGAATTTTCTTCAAGGAACCCCTACTACCGTGCAAGAATTTGCAAATGTTTTAGCTGTAAAGTATAAAAAAATAACGCCTATAGATTTTTCACATTCCAATATTATAAGCGTTTTTAATAGAGAAGGTGAATTGATTCATCAACAAGAAGGTTTAGGTGTAAATAATAAAGAAACAATAGATAAAATTTTAGAAACAGTTAAAAAGTAATCCAATCCATTTTATCCAAAAAATGAACAAAATGAGCGTAAATATTCCATTTTATCATCCAATTGACAAAGAAATTGAAGTTTTTGAAAGTGTATACCAAAATAAAATTCCATTTTTACTAAAAGGTCCAACAGGAACTGGAAAGTCGAGATTTGTGGAATACATGGCATATAAATTAGATAAAAAATTAATCACAATTAGTTGCCACGAAGAAACATCTTCTACAGATTTAATTGGAAGGTTTATCATAAAAGGTGCCGAAACCATTTGGATGGACGGACCATTAACTAAAGCGGTAAAAGAAGGCGCAATATTGTATTTAGATGAAATAGCAGAAGCCCGTCCAGATGTTATCGTTGCCATTCACTCATTAACCGATCATCGTAGAGAGGTTTTTATAGATAAATTAGGAGAAACAGTAAAAGCACATGAAGATTTTATGTTGGTTGCTTCTTTTAACCCTGGTTACCAAAGAGGTTTTAAAGAATTGAAACCTTCTACAAAGCAACGATTTACGGCTTTATCTTTTGCTTATCCAGAAGCTTCTCAAGAAATTGAAATCCTTATTCAGGAAACAAATATTGACCCAGATATTGCTAAAAAACTAGTGAAAATTGGTAATAAAATTAGAAATCTAACCGAATTAGGTTTGGCAGAAACCGTTTCAACACGTTTATTGGTTGATGCTGCAAAATTAATTCATACTAATTTACCTAAAAGATTAGCAGTAAAAGTAGCAATTGTAGAACCTTTAACAGACGATTTAGAAATAGCAGAAGCCTTAACCGATTTATGTAATTTAATGATTTAATGGAACTTGACGAAATAATATATAGCAAGGTTTTAAAATTCTTCAAAAAGAACAAAAAGGTTGATGTTGATTTGGTCAATCGAACGGTTCATTTAGAAGATATAAAATCGCGGTTAACCATTTTAGCAAGAGCCATTACTGCAGATGTAATTGAAATATTTCCTGCAGAACGAGAAGGCGGTTATAAAGACAACAACTTTTTTTTCCCCATTTCTTTCGGAGATTTTCCTACCTATGAAGCAAATCTTTCTTTTTACTTTTTCAGACTTTTATACTTAACGGAACAAAGGAAACTAGATTTTAATTGGAAAGAAAATAAAGAAGAAACTTTAGAAAATTCGCAACGTAAAGCTTTAGAATGTTCGGAAGTTGTTTTAAAAAGTTTATCAGAAGAATTTCCAATCACAATCTCTTTACATAAAGATTTTCATGCATTTTACTCTACAAAAGAAGTGATAGATTATAGCTGGTTGTATGGAAAATGGATGCAAAATAGTACAGAAGTTGAAGTAGATAAAACATTAAATAATTTTTCTGATCTAACAAAAAAGGCAACGGGTGAAAAAGAACCAACCGTTTTAAAAGCAAATCCGGTTGAAGAAATAAAAAGTCTTACAATTGATAAAAAACAACAAGAAGATTACGTATTGCTACATAGTTTCGAAAAAGTAGAAACAGCAGAAGAATTTAATGGTAATTGGAGAGATTTTGATGGTTCAGATGAATTAGAAAAACACCAAGAAGCTTTAGAAGAACTAAATATGAAATTTACAGTTCGTGTAGATGATACTACACATTCTGTTTATCAAGCTGATTTCATTGAAAATACAACCATTTCTGAAAGTGCGGAAAGAGATGAGAAAGGCTATCATATAAAATACAATGAATGGGATTATTCTTCAAAAGCATATAAAGACTCCTTTTGTAAAGTATATCCAATTTCACAAGTAAAAACGGATGTTAACTATTATAAAAAAACAATCACAGAGAAGGCTTCTGTTTTAAATGGTTTGCGTAAAATGTTGACCAATGTTAATAATAAAATGCAACAACATCATAGGCAATCACAAGGTGATGTATTTGATATTGATGCAACTACTGATATGATTATCGATGTGTTATCAAAAAGAACACCTTCTGAAAACATCTATTTATCTAACCGAAAAAAAGAAAAAGACATTTCTATTTTATTGCTTTTAGACATTAGTCTTTCAAGTGATTCTTATGCTGCTGGAAATAAAATTATTGATGTAGAAAAACAGGTTTCTATTTTATTTGGAGAAATCTTAAATGAGTTTAACATTGATTTTTCTATCAATTGTTTTTACTCTAAAACAAGGAATTATGCTTCTTATTTAACCTTAAAAGATTTTGATGAAGATTGGCAAAAAGCCAAATATAAAATTGGTGCTGCTGAACCACAGGGTTATACAAGAATTGGTGCTGCGCTTCGTCACTCTGGTGCTTTGTTAGAGAAAAGAGATTCTAAAAATAAATGGATTATTTTTCTTTCAGATGGTAAACCAAACGATTATGATAAATACGAAGGAAAGTATGGTATTCACGATGTAAAACAAGCGCTAAAAGAATTAAAACAAAAGCAAATAAACACGTATGCTTTAGCTATAGAAGCACAAGCAAAATATTATTTGCCTTTAATGTTTGGACAAAATCATTATCAAATATTAACACATCCAGAAGATTTATTAAAATCATTAGTAAAGCTTTACGAAAAAATTAAACATTAAATAATGAATAAAACAGCAATTGATTATAAAAATATTTATTATCCTCCTGGTGGAATTTTAATGTGGATAATCATCTTTTTAGAACTGATTACTTTTGGAATGGCTTTAGTGGCTTTTGTTTATTATGGAGCAGAAGAACCTGAAGTTTTTCATCAATCAAAATTACAACTTAACTCAACTATTGGAGCAATTAACACCTTATTTTTACTTACTAGCGGTCTGTTTATTGCAAATGCTGTAAGTTTTTATAAAGATGGGAATACTAAGAAAACGAATTTGTTTTTTAAACTTGCTATGTTAGGAGGCGTATTGTTTTTATTACTTAAAAGCTTTGAATACTATACAAAAATTGAAAACGGAATTACTTTAGAAACAAATACTTTTTTCTTTTTTTATTGGTTGCTAACAGGTTTTCATATTATTCATGTTTTAATAGGACTTATAATTCTTTTTATAACAGGGAAAAGTATTCGTAAAAACAATGCAAAACTTGAAGATGTGGAAGCTTCAGCTACATTTTGGCATATGTGCGATATCATTTGGTTATTGCTTTTTCCTATCCTTTATTTAATCTTTTAGTAATGAAATAAGCATGTACGTTTTTGGTCATAAACACAAAAGAAGACTTGTAAATTGCATATGACCAATAAAAAACAATAAATATCTACATATGAAAAAACAATTAACAAAAGTATATATAGTACTTATCATTCTTACAGTACTTACTGCTTTTTTATCCAATAATAATACCTCTAAAATTATAACAATTGCAATTTTACTAATTTCAAGTATCAAGTTTTTAGTTGTAACTTTTCAGTTTATGGAATTAAAAAAGGCAAACTCAGCTTGGAAAGTAAGTTTAAGTCTGTTTTTATTCGTTTTGATTGGAATTATAACATTAATAATTTAATATTTTGTGATTTAAATCATAATCAAAAAAAATACTAATTCGTTCATTTGTGTTATTCAAAAATTAACACATATAAAATGGAAAAGCATAGCTATAATGTAAATTTAAAATGGAATTCAGATAGAAAAGGAACTTTATCATCAAACGAATTACCAACTATAATAGAAGTCGCAACTCCACCAGAATTTGACAAAGGAATTCCAAATATTTGGTCACCAGAGCATTTATACACAGCGTCCATTTTAAGTTGTTTTATGACTACTTTTTTGGCTATTGCCGAATTTTCAAAATTTGACTTTATAGATTTTGAATGTAGTTCAGATGGTATTTTAGAAAAAGTAGAAGGCAAATATTTAATGACACAAGTTATTATTAAACCAGTACTTACAATTAGCGATCCAAACGATACTGAAAAAGCAGAACGCATATTGCAAAAATCTGAAAAAGCTTGTTTGATTTCAAACTCTATTAAAACAGAAGTTTTAGTACATCCTACCTTTAAATTTGAATAGAAATCTAGAAAATAATATAAGTTATTCTCTTTTGCGCAGTAAGTATGATAATTATCATTCTTTACTCCAATGATTTTTACAACTTTCGTAGCTTCAAAATTGAACAATTATATGAAAATACAAAACAATCATACTTTCCATATTCCAGTAATGGGCTTGGCGTATACAATAGACAGTCCA
Organism: Flavobacterium sp. KY-23415; assembly: GCF_055384985.1. Classification (NCBI taxonomy): domain Bacteria; kingdom Pseudomonadati; phylum Bacteroidota; class Flavobacteriia; order Flavobacteriales; family Flavobacteriaceae; genus Flavobacterium; species Flavobacterium sp. KY-23415. Next base: position 3,489,538 of record NZ_AP044001.1, read on the forward strand.
ATTAGAATTGCACATTTCGGTATCTCTTCTGTTGTCTCTATAACTGACGATGATTTAATAGAAAAAATGCGTGCCTTTTATAGCAAAAAATTCAGCCTTCCTTATCAAGAAATTACGCAAAAATTTCATGATTATCGTGCTGAAAGAATTACCCATTATCTAAATTTAATGGATACTATTGTAAATGATAAATTTGAAAAATTTAAAACCGAATTAACAGAAAGTAAATCAGCTTTAGAAAACTACATTGCTTTGCTTCCTAATAAATCAGACGTAAAAAGAACGTTGCAAAAATTTATAGATGAAGGCATCTGTTTTAAAGATGCCTTAAGGAAGTTTTTAGAAAAAAATAGTTCATTAGGTGAAATAGATGTCAATATCATGACAAAAGTAGATAAGGAAAATTATAATGGAAAGGAAAAATTATCTACAGAATTTAATGATGCACATGCTGCTCTACGTGGTTTTGCTAACAGTAATTTAAGATCTTCAGTTGTACTTTCAGCTGGAATGAATCCTAGATTATATAGTTATTTTGAAAACTTCCCAGATTTCTTTCCAAATGAAAATGCATTTCTTAAAAAGAAAATAATTTTAAAAGTAAGTGATTATCGTTCGGCATTAATTCAAGGAAGTTTTTTAGCTAAAAAAGGACTTTGGGTTTCTGAATATCGAATTGAATCTGGTTTAAATTGTGGTGGACATGCATTTGCTACGGATGGCTTATTATTAGGACCAATTTTAGAAGAGTTTAAAACAAAAATAACCGAATTAATTAATGCTACTTACGATTTATTTGTAAAAGCATTAGAAATAAAACAAATGCCAATTCCAAAAGAACCTTTGCCTTTAAAAATTACTGCTCAAGGCGGAGTTGGAACGGCTGAAGAACACGAGTTTTTATTAGAAAATTACAATTTAGAATCGGTGGGTTGGGGTTCTCCTTTTCTTTTAGTTCCTGAAGCTACTTCAGTAGACACAGAAACTCGAAAATTGTTAGCAAATGCAAAAGTAGATGATTTTTATTTGAGTAATATTTCTCCGCTTGGTGTTCCATTTAATTCTATTAAAGGCGTTTCTAATGATTTTTGGAAAGAAAAAAGAATTAGCGATAATAAAGCAGGAAGCTCTTGTCCGAAGAAGTTCTTAGCCCTAAACAAACAATATGATGACGTTGGACTTTGTACTGCTTCCAAAAAATACCAAGACATTAAGTTAAAAGAACTAGAAGAAAACAAAAAGAAATTATCATTGAATGAGTTTATAAATCAAAAATCGTTGATTACTGATAAAGCTTGTCTTTGTGTTGGCTTAGCCAATGCTTCCTATTTGGAAAATGGTATGGATATAAAAGGGCAACAACAAGGAGTAGTTATCTGTCCAGGACCAAATTTGGCCTATTTTAACAAAGAAGTTTCACTAAAAGAGATGGTGCAACATATTTATGGTAATACAAATATTTTGAAAGATGCAAATCGTCCAAATATATTTATAAATGAACTTAAAATGTATGTAGATTACTTTATAAAAGAGGTAAATATCTATACTACTGAAATTACAAATGCTCAACTAAAAAAAGTAAATAGTTTTAAAAATAATATACTAGAAGGAATAGAATATTATAAAAATATATTTTCTAAAACAGATTTTTTTAAAATGGAAAATGAAACCGTTTTAAATGAACTTGAAAATTATAAAGAGCAACTATTAAAAAATATAATTGCAACTGATAAATGTCATCAAATAGTATAATTCTTAGCTTTAATTTTGTCTTAGAAATTAAAATAATAAATAATAACATATGAAAACAAGTTATATAAAAAAGGTTTCATTATCGATATTTGCCTTAATGGGTATAACATCATTTGCGCAAGAAATTGATGCAAATTTACAAATTAGACCACGTTACGAATATAGAAATGGTTTTAAAGGATTAATGTTAGATAGCGAATTGCCAACTTCATTTATTTCACAAAGAACAAGATTAAACTTTAATTTTAAAGAAGAAAAAATAACTGCAAAACTTACATTACAAAACGTTAGAACTTGGGGAGATGTTAAAACAACGGCAACTAATGACAAAAATGGTGTAATGCTATTTGAAGCTTGGGGACAATATAGCTTCAATGATTCTTGGAATGCTCGTTTAGGTAGACAAGTTATATCCTACGATAATCAAAGAATTTTCGGAGAAATTGATTGGATTCAGCAAGGACAAAGTCATGATGCGTTAGTTGTGTCTTATAAAAAAGATAAAAATCAATTAGACTTAGGAGCTGCTTTAAATGCAGATACAGAAGGTTTGTACCGCGATTTATATGTTACCAATTATAAAAACATGCAATATGCTTGGTACCATACAAATTTTAATGAATTGCAAATGAGTTTATTGGCTTTAAATACTGGTTTTCAATATGAAGAGCCTATCACTACTGATTTGAAAGTAGATTATATGCAAACTTTTGGAACGTTTTTAAAATACAAAAAAAATAAATTAGATGCCGATTTAGGTATTTATGCACAAACAGGTAAAAGCAGATTAGCTACAAATAATACTTCTGTAAGTGCTTATAATATTGGGTTAAACGTAAATTATGCCTTCACAGAAAAGGTAAAAGCAGGTCTTGGTTACGAATTATTATCGGGTAAAGATCAAACGGATACTGATAATAAAATTAAATCATTCAATCCTATTTTTGGAACAAACCACGCTTTCAATGGTTTAATGGATTACTTCTATGTTGGAAATCATAAAAATACGGTTGGTTTACAAGATTTTTTCTTAAAATTTAATTATGCTTCAGATAAATGGAAATTTAGTGTAACACCTCATATGTTTATGACCGCTGCAGATGTTATTGATCCAACAGATGTTACAAAAACAATGGATAGTTATTTAGGTACTGAAATTGATTTACTTGCTTCTTATGAATTACATAAAAACATTGGGATTTCAGCTGGATATTCACAAATGTTTGGTTCGGATACATTAGAAGTTTTAAAAGCTGGAAATAAAGGATTAGATAATAATTGGGCTTTTGTTATGATTAATATCAACCCAAGAATATTTACATCGTCAAAATAGTTAATTGGTTGTTAGAGTTAAAAGACTATGTCATTCATTAGGCATAGTCTTTTTTCGATTTATAACTTTTTAAATTTTGTCCTAATTTTATCTTAAATTTGAAATTCAAAACCACTATTATGATTTCCGTACAACAAGCTAAGACTATACTAAATAATACTATTCCGAATTCTAAAGAAGTGGAACTTCCTTTGCTAAAAGCTTTGAATTATTGTTTGGCAAACGATGTTTATTCGTCTATAAATATGCCGCCATTCAGACAATCTGCAATGGATGGATATGCTTTAAATATACAGGATTCGTTATCGTATAGTTTAATTGGCGAAATTAAAGCTGGTGATGCGCATAAAATGGTTTTAAAACCAGGTGAAGCTATTAAGATATTTACCGGTGCTGCAGTTCCAGATTCTGCAAATGCAGTGATCCAAATTGAAAAAACTACTTGTAAAAATAATGTTCTACTTTTAAAGGAAAGTGTTGGTGTAAATACGAATATTCGACCAATTGGAGAACAGATAAAAGAAAACGAAATTGCACTTAGAAAAGGCACTCTTTTAAATCCTGCAGCAATTGGCTTTTTAGCAGGATTAGGGATTACAACAGTTACGGTATTTAAAAAGCCAAACATTGGAATTCTTGTAACAGGAAATGAATTAATTAAACCAGGGAATGCCTTAGAACATGGTAAAGTTTTTGAAAGTAATTCTATAATGTTACAAGCTGCTTTATTGAATGCTAATTTTGATGTAATTACAACTTACGAAGTAAATGATGATTTTTCGAATACCAAAAACAGTATTGAAAAAGCACTTCAAGAAAATGACATTTTATTAATTTCTGGCGGAATTTCTGTTGGAGATTATGATTTTGTTAAAAGTGCTTTGGAAGAATTAAAAGTAGAAACGTTATTTTATAAAGTTAATCAAAAGCCAGGAAAACCTCTATTAGCTGGTAGAGTAGAGGATAAGTTGGTTTTTGCTTTACCAGGAAATCCGGCTGCAAGTTTAACGTGTTATTATATATATGTCGAACCCATTTTACATAGCATCACTGGAAAGTCAAATCCTAAAAACAATCTTGTTCAAAAAGAAATGACGCATGATTTAGCGGTGAATAATACGCGAAGTCAATTTTTAAAAGCTACTTTTTCAGACAATAATGTTTCGGTTTTATCGCACCAACAATCCTCTATGCTAAACACTTTCGCGCTTTCCAATTGTCTAATTCATCTTCCAGAAGGAAACTACGAATTAAAAAAAGCTTCAAAAGTTGACATTTATCATATTTAATAACATTCTCATTTCGTTATCTTTGTAAAAGTATAACGAAAGAAATTTATTTTGAAAATCAAAAGTAAAATTTGGATAGAATCTAATAACGGAATTCTTTTAAGTGAAGGCCGCGTGCAATTACTTAAAATGATTGACGAAACAGGTTCGCTTAATAAAGCGTCTAAAGCGTTAAAAATTTCATACCAAAAAGCTTGGCGTTTAATTGATGAAGTAAGTAAAACTACAAAGCAACCTATTATCGAAACCAAAATTGGCGGTGCAAAAGGTGGCGGAACTTCATTGACTCCTTATGGAAAATCGTTAGTACTTATTTTCGAAACGATAAATAAAGATTGTTGGAACTTTTTAGATGAACAATTAAAAAAGCATTCTTTATGTTAGTAAATGAAGTTTTAAGTTCACCTTTATTACTTTTACTATTACCTATAGTTGCCTTTCTATATGCAAGTGTTGGACACGGTGGTGCAAGTGGTTATTTGGCTTTAATGAGCTTGTTTGCATTGCCAATAACATTCATGAAACCAACGGCTTTAATTTTGAATATTTTAGTTTCGGGAATTTCATTTTACTTTTATTATAGAGAGAAAAACTTTAAATGGAACTTATTTTATCCGTTTGCAGTTACCTCTATTCCTTTCTCATTTTTAGGTGGATTTCTAACTGTAGATTCTAAAATTTATAAAATCATATTAGGAACATTATTATTATTTGCTGTATTTCGATTATTAGGTTTCTTCGGGAAAGAAAAGGCTGAATTAAAAGAAATAAACATAAAATACGCATTATTAATTGGAGCAATAATCGGATTCTTATCTGGTTTAATAGGAATTGGTGGCGGAATAGTTTTAAGTCCAGTTTTACTATTATTAGGTTGGGCTAACATGAAACAAACTGCTGCAGTTTCAGCTTTATTTATATTTGTAAATTCAATTTCAGGTATTTTCGGATTTCTTTCAAAAGGAGGCGAAATACCAACTTCCTCTACTCTACTTATCGGAATAGTTTTTATTGGTGGATTATTTGGAGCGTATTATGGAAGTAAAAAATTCAACAATATTGTATTACGAAATGTCTTGGCTTTTGTTTTAGGAATAGCAATTATTAAACTTTACACTATTTAATGAAAAACATTTCAGCATACATAATAGCAGGTGGAAAAAGTTCCAGAATGGGTTCTGATAAAGGGATGTTGCTTTTAAACGAAACGGTTTTTATTGCACATATTGTAAAAGCTTTACAAGAAGCTGCTATTCAAAATATAACGATTGTTTCAGCCAATTCAGATTATGATTTTTTGAACTGTAATCGAATTGAAGATATATATCCAGATAAAGGTCCTGTTGGTGGAGTTTTTACAGCTTTGTCACATTCTAAAACAGAACAAAACATTGTATTAAGTGTGGATGTTCCTTTAATTTCATCTGAAATAATTACTTGGTTGATTGCTAATATTGATGATGAAAAACTAATTACACAAGTTAAAGTTGCAGATAAAACAAGTCCGCTAATTGCGGTTTATAATAGAAAAGCAGTACATGTTTTTGATGAACATTTAAAAAAAGAGCAACTAAGATTAAAAATGGTTGTTGAAGCAATTCCACATCAAACAATTAAAGTTCCTGAAAAATGGCATTCTTTATTGCAAAACATCAACACAAAAGAAGACTATCAAAATTTAATAAAATGACGATAACAATAAAATATTTTGGCTTAATAGCCGATATTACTAATGCAAGTGAAGAATTGTTTAATCTTGAAAAATCAGATTTTACAACAACCGATTTGATGCAACAATTACATGAAAAATATACAGGTTTACAAAATGTTTCTTTTGCAATTGCTGTGAATAAATCTATTACAGCATCAGAAATGAATTTAAAAAATAACGATACAATAGCATTATTACCTCCTTTTGCAGGCGGATAAAAAACAAAAATGGAACATTCAAAACAATATGCACGACAAATGGCACTTCCAGAAATTGGAAGTCTTGGTCAGCAAAAATTACAAAACGCAAAAGTGTTGGTAATTGGTGCTGGTGGCTTGGGTTGTCCTGTTTTACAAATATTGGCAGCTTCAGGTGTTGGTACACTTGGAATTGTGGATGGTGATGTTGTAGATATAACAAATTTACACCGTCAATTACTTTATACGACTGATGATTGCGGTACTAAAAAAGTGGATGCTGCAGCCAATGCAATTCATAAAATCAATTCAGATATTAATGTAAATGTGTATTCTGAATTTATTTCGGAAAGTAACATTGCAAATATTGTTAAAGACTATGATATATTGGTAGATTGCACGGATACTATTGCAACGCGATACCTTATTAACGACATAAGTGTTCATTTGGATAAACCAATGATTTACGCTTCTATCCATAAATTTGAAGGGCAAATTAGTGTTTTTAATTACCAAAATGGACCAACATATCGTTGTTTATTTCCTGAGAAAAATGCAAAAGAAGCTCCAAATTGTGTAACAACAGGTGTTTTAGGTGTTTTGCCTAATACTTTAGGAATGTTACAAGCAACTGAAGTCTTGAAAATGATTTTAGGCATTGGTTCAACCTTATCTGGAAGATTACTAATTTACAATGCCTTAGAATTTTCGTTTAACGAATTAGAATTTGTTAGAAATGAAGAGCAAATTAGTATTGGAACTAAAAACGGAAAGCAATTAGAAAGTTCAAAAATGCAAAATCATGAAGTCAATAAAGAGGCTTTTTTAGATTTTTGTTCGAATGAAAACTATACCATTATCGATTTACGCGAAGTACATGAAATACCAAAATTAAAGTCTAAAAACATCATCAATATTTCGTTTTTAGAAATAGAAAATCATCTTTGTAATTTTAATAAAGACCAACCTATAGTTCTTTTTTGCCAAAGTGGAATTCGTAGTAAAAAAGCAGTAGATATTTTTTTAGAGAACGGATTTACAAACATAGTACATTTACAAAAAGGTATTCAAAACATACAATTAGAAGTTATTTAAAATATTAGAAAAATGGAAACATCAAAACCTATAAAAAAATCATTTGTTCAAGGGCCAATTTCAGCAGAATTTATTGGAAACTCCATTGCCAAACACCAAACTAAAACTTCTATTGGCGCACATAATATCTTTTTAGGTCAAGTTCGTGCCGATGAAATTGATGGAAAAACAGTTGCAGCAATCGACTATTCAGCTTATGAAGAAATGGCGGAACAAAGTTTTCATGAAATTAGAGAAGCTGCTTTTGAAAAGTATGATTTAACGTGTTTGCACATTTACCATAGTTTAGGAAATGTAAAAGCAGGTGAAATTTGTCTGTTTGTATTTGTTTCAGCTCCAAGAAGAAAAGTAGTATATGAAGCATTGAACTATTTGGTAGAAGAAATTAAAGAGAAAGTTGCCATTTTTGGTAAAGAAATATTGGAAGACGAAACCTATACTTGGAAAAAAAATAACTAATCATGGTCAATATTACGCATAAAATCATCACGCAAAGAACAGCAACTGCTCAAGCAATTGTAAAAGTTGGAAGTGCTGAAACTATAGAAGCAATCAAAAATAAAACTGTTCCAAAAGGAGATGTTTTAGAAGTGGCAAGAACTGCTGGATTATTTGCTGTGAAAAATACTTCAAACGCTATTCCAGATTGTCATCCTTTGCCTATTGAATACACAGCAATTGCTTATGATATTCAAGAAATGGAAATTCATATTGAAATTACAGTCAAAACTATTTATAAAACAGGAGTTGAAGTGGAAGCAATGCATGGAGCAAGCATTGTTGCTTTAACAATGTACGACATGTTGAAACCTATTGATAAAAATGTTGAAATTTCAACGGTTAAATTATTACATAAAAAAGGTGGAAAATCTGATTTTAATGATGCTAAAAGTTTAAATCTAGATGTAGCAGTAATAGTCTGTTCGGATAGTGTTTCAAAAGGAACTAAACAAGATAGTGCAGGGAAAGCAATTACAACTAAATTGAATACATTAGGTTTAGATGTTTCCAATTATAGTATCATTCCTGATGAAATTACAGATATTCAAAAAACAGTTAATACATTAAAAGAAGGTAAAACTGACTTAGTTATTTTAACTGGTGGAACAGGTTTGTCAAATAGAGATGTTACTCCTGAAGCAATAATTCCGTTGTTAGACAGAAGAATTCCGGGTATTGAAGAAGCCATTCGTTCGTACGGACAAGATAGAACTCCTTATGCCATGTTATCTCGGAGTGTAGTTGGTTTTATTGGATCTACTTTAGTAATTGCTTTACCAGGTTCTACAAATGGAGCAAGCGAATCGATGGACGCTATTTTCCCATCTGTTTTACATTTATTTAAAATAATTAATGGTTTTAACCACGGAAAGTAAGATGTTGAAAATAGAAGATTTATATGGTCGTGTGCACGATTATTTACGAATTTCAATTACTGAAAATTGTAATCTTCGCTGTACTTATTGTATGCCTGCCGAAGGAATAAATTTGACTCCAAAAGCGCATATAATGACGGCTGATGAAATTGAAACTATTGCCAAAACTTTTGTATCACTTGGCGTAAATAAAATCCGTTTAACAGGAGGAGAACCATTAGTTAGAAAAGATGCTCGCGACATTATTGAGCGTCTAGGAAAATTAAACATTGATTTAAATATTACCACAAACGGACTTTTAGTTCATGAATATATTGATACTTTTAAGGCAGCAGGGATTTCGTCGTTAAACATAAGTTTGGATACTTTACAAAAAGACAAATACAAACAAATTACCAGACGTGATTATTATGATGCACTTTGGGAAAACATCAAATTACTTTTAGAAAATAACTTTATTGTAAAACTAAATGTTGTTTTAATAAAAGGCTTTAATGATTCCGAAATTATTGATTTTATTAATCTTACCAAAACCTTAAACATTCAAATTCGATTTATAGAATTTATGCCTTTTAACGGAAATCAATGGGATAAATCAAAATTAGTAACTTATGCAGAAATTCTAGAAAAAGTAAATACTAATTTTGTAGATAATACTATTCTTCGAATGGAAGATAAATTAAACGATACTGCTCGTAATCATAAAATAAAATCTTTTAAAGGGAGTTTTTCGGTAATTAGCTCAGTTACCAATCCATTTTGTGGTACTTGTAATAGAATTCGTTTAACTGCCGATGGAAAATTAAAAAACTGTCTATTTTCTAATACAGAGAATTCATTATTAGAAACTTTGCGAAATGGAGAAAGCATACTTCCTATAATTGAAGAAAATATTAAATCTAAATTTCCTGTAAGAGGCGGAATGGAAAATGATGCTGAATTCCAAAACCCTAAACTATTTTCTAAAAATAGAAGCATGATAAAAATAGGAGGATAAAACATTCCTCTTATATTATCTTTATAAACACGCTATTCTACTCGTTTTGATAAGTATTTTTTTGATAGCATGATTTTTATCATATTTTTTATTTAAACATCTTAATACTTTTGGGGTATTATAAATTAAACAATATGAGTAAGCCAGAACTTTTAGATTTTTCACAAGGAAGAATAAAACTATTGCATTATACATGGATAGCATTCTTTATTACATTTTATATTTGGTTTAACATGGCACCTATTGCGAGTACAATGTTAGACAAATTAGATTGGTTAACAGCCGATCATATGAAAGCTTTAGCAATTGCCAATGTAGCATTAACAATTCCAGCTCGTATAATTATTGGGTCGCTTATTGATAGATTTGGACCAAGAAAAGTATTTAGTAGTTTGTTAATTGTTATGGCGTTTCCTGTTTTCTTTTTTGCATTTGGAAATTCTTTTACTCAATTATTAGTAGCTCGTTTATTATTAAGTTCAATTGGAGCAGGATTTGTAATTGGAATTAGACTTGTTGCCGACTGGTTTCCGCCAAGTATGGTTGGACGTGCAGAAGGGTTTTATGCAGGTTGGGGAAATTTTGGTTCGGCTGCTGCTGCAATGACACTGCCTTGGTTTGCCTTAAAATTATTTGGTAGTTATGAAGATGGTTGGCGTTATGCATTAGCATTAAATGGTGTCGTTTCGCTTGTATATGGATTCATTTTTTACTTTGTTGTTCGTGATGCTCCTGAAGGAAAAACATTTAAAGGAGTTAAAAAAACACAACCTTTAACAGCTACTTCTTGGGGTGATTTAGTGCAATTAGTTCTTTGGTCTTTTCCTCTTGTTGGAGCACTAGGATTACTAGCTTGGCGTTTAAGCAATGTATCTATTGGAGGTGAAAATTCTGAAAAATTTATCTCTCATGATATGCTATACATCATTTGGGGTGTTTTATTGATTATCTTTATAGTGCACGTTGTAAAAACATTAAAGATTAATATACCAATGTTAAAAAAAGGAGTTGATAAAAAAGATAGATATTCATTTAGCAGTGTTGCGGCATTAAACACAACATATTTTGCAAATTTTGGAGCTGAGTTAGCAGTTGTTTCTATGTTACCTTTGTTTTTTGAAAATACTTTTAAAATTTCACCAACATTAGCTGGTATGGTTGCAGCTTCATTTGCATTTGTAAATTTATTTGCAAGACCATTAGGAGGTTTATTATCTGATAAACTTGGAAACAGAAAACTAACGATGCTAATTTATATGGTTGGAATTACTTCTGGTTTTTTTGCAATGTCTTTCATTAATGCATCGTGGCCTTTATGGGTTGCTGTATTGGTTACTATTATTTGTTCTCTTTTTGTTCAAGGAGCAGAAGGTGCAACTTTTGCAGTAATTCCATTTATCAAAAAGAATATGACTGGGCAAATTTCTGGAATGGCAGGAGCTTACGGAAATGTAGGAGCTGTTGTATATTTAGTAATATATTCTTTAGTAGATTCACAAACATTCTTTTATATAATAGCTTCGGGTGCTGCTTTTAGTTTTTTATACTGCCTTGTCTTTCTAAAAGAACCTAAAAACTCATTTCACGACGAAATCGAATAAACAAAAACAATAAATTAAACTTAATTAGTTATAAATTTAATAATAATTTTATGTCAGTAAATATTAAAGATTGGAACGTAGACGACGAAGGCTTTTGGAAGTCTTCAGGGAAAAAGATAGCAGATAAGAATTTATGGACTTCTATTCCTGCATTATTATTAGCATTTTCAGTATGGATAATGTGGGGAGTACTTATAAAGTACATGAAAGAATTTGGTTTTAATTTCGGAATGACCGAAGGTTTAGTTGCTGGATCGGTTGAATATATTGCAGCTTTAAAAGAAGTAAACAACCTATATTATACGCTACCGGCAATTGCGGGTTTAGCAGGTGCAACTTTACGTTTGCCTAACTCTTTTTTAATATCCTTAGGTGGAGGAAGAAATGTAATTTTTATAACTACAGCATTATTACTTATTCCTGCAATTGGAACAGGAATAGCCTTGTCTAATGCAAATTCGCCATATTTATTTTTTGCAGCAATGGCTTTATTGTCTGGACTTGGTGGAGGTAATTTCTCTTCTTCAATGAGTAATATTTCGTTCTTCTTTCCTAAAAAAGCACAAGGTTATGCTTTAGGAATGAATGCAGGGCTCGGTAATTTAGGTGTTGCAATTATGCAAAAAACAATTCCATTTGTAGTTACATTCTCTTTATTTGGAGGTACTGCAGGTGCGATTGCTACGGCTAAAGGTGCTCCTTTTGAAGGAATGCAAAATGCAGCATGGGTTTGGGTTCCACTTATAGTGTTAACTTCTTTAGCTGCATTTTTCGGAATGAATAATGTATCTACAGGTACTCCAAGTATGCCAGATACTGCAAAAGGAATTTCAAAAACACTATTTATGATAGTGTTAGGTTTGATATCTGCTGGAATTGGTGCTTTTTTATTGGTTGGTATTCCTTGGGAATCTTTTGGAATGAAAGATTCGGCTATGTGGATTGTACTTCCTACAGTAATTGTTCTTACCGTTTTATTAATGAAATATGGAACACCTGCTGATATAAAAGAGAATCTTAATAAACAATTTTCTATACTTGGAGATAAGCATAATTGGATTATGACAATTATCTATACCATGACTTTTGGTTCATTCATTGGTTTTTCAATGGTGTTCCCAAAATTAGCGCAAGATATATTTGTATACACTAACCCGTTAGATCCAGAATGGGTAAATCCTAATGCTCCAAACATCATGCTTTGGGCTTTCTTAGGGCCAATGTTTGGTGCTTTAGTTAGACCAATTGGAGGAATTCTTTCTGATAAAGTGAATAGTGGTGCAAAAGTTACAATGTGGAGTACTATTTTTCAAATTATAGCAGCATTAACTGTTGCATATTATGTAGTACAAGCAAGAGGTACAGAAACTCCAGAAGCTTATTGGTGGCCATTTTTCGGTGCATTTATGGTTTTATTTTTAACAACTGGTATTGGAAACGGATCTACTTTTAGAAGTATTCCTTATATTTTTAGTAAAGAAAAAGCTGGTCCTGTATTAGGTTGGACTGCTGCAATTGCTGCTTATGGAGCGTTTATTATACCTAATGTATTTGGACAACAAGTTACAGCTGGAACACCTGAGTATGCTTTATATGGTTTTGCAGTTTACTATTTAATTTGCTTAATTCTTAACTGGTGGTATTACCAAGGCCCTAAAAGAGAAGTAGACAACCCATAAATAACTTACAGAAAGTTATGTTAAAATAATTTTTATTATATTTAAGTGATGATAAAATTTGTCTTTGGACAAGACAAATTTTATCTCGTTACAACTAATTACAGTTAACAGATGAAAAACAAAACATTTAATACAAAAGCATTACTCATAGCTACAGTTTTATCTGTTGCTATGATTTCTTTGGTGTTTTTCGGATCTAGAAATCTGCAAAATTTCGATGCCGCATTAATTACCTATTTATTTGGGACAATTTTTGCTTTTTTTGGTATTGTATATCGCTATTCTGTTTGGTTACAAAGACCGCCAACATGGATTTATTTTAAAAGAGGTATTAGTTACCTAGTAACAGGAAAGGTGTTTTCTCATCTTTGGTTTGTTTCAAAAGAATCAATTGAAAATATTGCTTTTCAAAAATTTATTTATCCAAGAGGAAAATACCGTTGGGTTGCGCATTTTATGATTGCAATTGGTTGTACTTCTGCATTTTTGATAACAATTCCTTTAACTTTTGGATGGATTCATTTTACGTTGGCTCCAGGTGGAATTGATGTTTATGAAGCACATTTTTTTGGTTTCCACATGATGTCATTCAAATTAGGCTCTGTTATTGCATTTTTAACTTTCCATGCATTAAACTGGTCTTCTTGGTTGGTAATTTTAGGGTCTCTTTATTATTTAAGAAGACGTCTTACAAATCCAGGTTTAATTGCAACACAAACTTTTGAAGGCGATTTATTACCATTAATTTTATTAATTGCAATTTCTGTAACCGGTTTAGGATTAACATATTCCTATCAGTTCATGAAAGGTTTCGCTTTCGATTTTCTTGCGGTTACGCATGCAGTTACCGTAATTATGTTTTTAATTTGGATTCCATTTGGGAAATTTTTTCATATTATTCAAAGACCAGCTCAAATTGGTGCTCACATTTATAAAAAAGAAGGAATGAAGCAAGGAATGGCAATTTGTGAACATACAGGTAAAGAATATACAACCAATCTTCATGTTAACGACTTAAAGATTGTTACAAAAGAATTAGGTTTTAATTTCGATAGAGAAGATGGAAGTTCTCATTTAGATTTAAGTCCGGAAGGAAAGAGATCGCGAATTGCTCAAGCGCATTTGAAAGCTAGACAAGAAGGTGGAAAATTATTTGGATAGTTTATAAGTAATCAGTGTTCAGTTTTTAATGTTCAGACACAGTTTGTGAATATAGTTTACAGTTGAGATTTAATCAGAACACTTAAAAAAACAAGAACAGAAAATATAAAGACATGGCAAAATTACCTGTTTCAGCAGAAAAAATTATAGAAGAATTTGGACCTCATTTAAATTATTCACCAAAAGATGGATATGAAGGAAGGGACGAACCAGATAAAGTGGTTGAAACGCATTGTTGCTTTTGTGGTATGCAATGCGGAATAAAATTATTAGTAAAAACTAATAAAGTAGTAGGTTTTGAACCATGGATGGAATTTCCTTTTAACGAAGGAAGATTGTGTCCAAAAGGTGTGCAACGCTACTTACAAAATAATCATCCAGACAGACTTTTAAGTCCTATAAAACGAGTAGAAGGTAAAGGTTTTGAACCAATTTCTTGGAATGAAGCTATGGATAAAACGGTTTCAGAAATTAAACGTATTCAAGAAAAATACGGAAATGATGCTTTTTCTATGTTATCTGGAGTTTCTTTAACTAATGAAAAAAGTTATTTGGTTGGTAAATTTGCTCGTATAGCACTTAAAACAAAAAATCTAGATTATAACGGTCGTTTGTGTATGGTAAGTGCTGGTGCTGGAAACAAAAAAGCTTTTGGTTTAGACCGAGCTTCTAATACGTATGCAGATTTAGAATATGCTGAAGTTATTATTGTAGCTGGAGCGAATATTAGTGAAACTTTCCCAACATTAACACATTGGATATGGAAAGCACGTGATAGAGGTGCAAAACTTATTGTTGTTGATCCTCGTGTTATTCCGTTAGCAAGAACTGCTGATGTGCATTTAAATGTAAAACCTGGAACAGATTCTGCATTATATGGGGCAATGTTAAAATATTTGGTTGATAACGATATGTTAGACCATGATTTTATAGATAATTACACTTCAGGATTTGATATGACTATCGATGCTGTAAAAGATTATACATTAGAATGGGCAGAAGAAGTTACAGGAATTAAAAAAGAAAAAATTAAAGAAGCAGCTGAACTTTGGGGCAAAGCCAAAACGAGTTTCTTACTTCACGCTAGAGGAATTGAACACCATTCTAAAGGTGTTGATAACGTTTTAGGTTGCATCAATTTAGTACTAGCAACAGGTAGAATTGGAAAACCATATTGTGGTTACGGAACTATTACAGGACAAGGAAATGGACAAGGTGGTAGAGAACACGGACATAAATGTGACCAATTACCTGGAAATAGAGATATTGAAAATCCAGAACATAGAAAATATATTTCGGAAGTTTGGGGTATAGATGAAAAAGATTTACCAGGAAAAGGTTTATCTGCTTATGAGATTATTGAAGCCATTCATAGAGGAGAAATA
This sequence comes from Flavobacterium sp. KY-23415, assembly GCF_055384985.1. Taxonomy (NCBI): domain Bacteria; kingdom Pseudomonadati; phylum Bacteroidota; class Flavobacteriia; order Flavobacteriales; family Flavobacteriaceae; genus Flavobacterium; species Flavobacterium sp. KY-23415. The sequence continues at coordinate 3,505,114 of NZ_AP044001.1, forward strand.
AAAGGTTTAATTTCTTTATGTTTTAATCCTTTGGTTTCTTTACCAAATAGTAATTATGTTCGTGAAGCTTTAGAAAAACTAGAATATTATGTGTGTATTGACTTTTTCTTAAATGAAACTGCACGTCATGCAGATATTGTTTTAGCTGGCTCTTTACAGGAAGAAGAAGAAGGAACAACAACTTCTGCTGAAGGTAGAGTAATAAGAATTCGTCAAGCAGTTACTCCACCAGGAGATGCTAGAACAGATACTTCGATTCTATTAGAATTAGCAGAAAGATTAGGTGTAAAAGATAAATTCACCTATGAAAATAGTGAGGCAGTTTTTAATGAATTAAGAGTTGCTTCTAAAGGTGGTACTGCCGATTATAACGGAATTACCTATAAAAGAATAGAAGATAATATGGGAATGTTTTGGCCATGTCCTACGGAAGATCATCCAGGAACACCAAGACTTTGGGAAGATAAAAAGTTCAAAACTCCAGACGGAAAAGCACACTTTAACCCTGCTCCATATAAATTACCAGGTGAAGTTACCGATGAAAATTATCCAATAACGTTAACAACAGGTCGTGTTGTTTCACAATATTTAAGTGGAACACAAACACGTAGAATTGGAAAATTAGTAGATCAATTTCCAGAACCATTATTGGAAATTCACCCTGAAATGGCAGCAAAATACGGTATTCAACAAAATGAATTAATAAAAGTTAGTACCCGTAGAGGAGAAGGAATATTTCCAGCGAATATTGTTGAAACAATCCGTAAAGACACTGTTTTTATTCCATACCATTGGCCTGGGCTAAAATCTGCTAATTTATTAACACCTGGAACTTTAGATCCTATTTCAAAAATTCCAGAATTTAAAGTGTCTGCTTGTAAGTTAGAACCTTTAAAAGAGCAAGCAAAACCATCAAGTGAAACTAAAGCATACGCAAGTAAATAATCTATAAAAAAATTAAAATATGAATTATACCAATTTTAATAAAAATGAAGAGTTTTTTGTAGATATGCAACGTTGCATTGGTTGTAAAGCCTGCGAAATGGCTTGTGCAGAATGTGAAACAAATGGACAAGATTCTATGATTCATGTTAATTATGTAGAGCGTTCTGAAACAATTCAAACAACAGTACAAGTTTGTATGCATTGTGACGATCCTGTTTGTGCAAGTGTGTGTCCTGCAGATGCTATTTCTAAAGACGAATTTGGAATTGTACATACAGCAAATACGGAAAGATGTATTGGTTGTTCCAATTGTGTAATTGCATGTCCTTTTGGAGTGCCAAAAAAAGTAGAAGAATACGATTTAATGATGAAGTGTACTATGTGTTACGACCGTACAAGTGTTGGTAAAAAACCAATGTGTGCAACCGTTTGTCCAAGTGGCGCTTTATTTTATGGTACTAAAGAAGAAATTCAAGAAATGCGACCAAATAGTTCACCAGTAAACACATTTGTTTTTGGAAAAGAAGTTGTAAATACAAAAGTAAATATCATGATGCCGAAAGGTAGTAATGAATTAATAATATATTAAACCGAAGTTATGCCTGATAAAAATAATAATGAAAATTGGAAAAAAGATTTTCCTATTCATAAACAAGATGCAACACAAGTTAGCCGTCGTGATTTTGCTAAATTTTTAACATTAGTATCTGGTGGTTTAATGGTTGGGAGTGGTTTAGTAGCTGCTAAAGCATATTTATCTCCAAAAGAAAAAGTAGAAGGAGAACATTTTATTTGTAACAAAGATGAAGTTCCTGTTGGAGGAACTAGAGGTTTTGTTTTAGAAGGAAGTACCATTCCTTATATTCTTATTCATTTAGAAAATGGCGAATTTAGAGCTTACGAACAAAAATGTACACATTTATCTTGTTCCGTGTTTTATGCTCCAGGTTCAGGAAAAATTGAATGTCCGTGTCATAAAGGTTTTTTTGATGCTATGACAGGTGAAGTTTTAGAAGGACCTCCACCAAGAGCTTTACCAAAATTAGAAGTATTCTTTAAAGATTCTGGTGTATTTGTAAAATCATTCCAAGAAGCAGTAAGCTAATTTAAAAAGCAAAACTATGAGTAATTTTAGAACAAGTCAGAACAAAGCAAATCCAAATAAGTTAAATAACATTTTATCTACATTAATTTTTATATTAATACTAAATGTTACTTTACAAATTTGGCTGCTTTATACAGCGTTAAACAATGCTTTAGATGATAATAGAGAAATATTAATTCCTGCTTTTATAGCTTCTGTTGTATTGTTTTTAATAGGGTTTAGTTGGTTGTATTATTTACCAAAAGGGAATAGAAGTGCATAAAAAAAGACCGAAACAGGAGTTTCGGTCTTTTTTTATCTAATTATAATTTTTGAATTATTAAATGAATCTAAATCATCCTTTTTTAAGGTGACTGATCTTGGCAAAGGAGTTAAAGTTTCACTTCCATTAATATAATTTTGCACATAAAAACGGTTATCATATCCTTTTTCTTCCAGATAAACAGACATTTGTTTTAAGTCTTCTTTTGAACACAACTCAGAATGATAGGTGGTTCTTATTTCATATTTTATTTTAGAAGACTTCAAAAGTTCAAAAGACGCTTCAAAATCGGCAAATAAATTAGACTTAGTAACGGCTACAAATTTTTCTGGAAGTGCTTTAAAGTCTAGTGCCACATAATCAATTAAATTAAGTTCTAATAATTTCTTTAAAACCTTTGGACTACTTCCATTTGTGTCTATTTTAACAAGAAAGCCCATTTTTTTGACTATTTCAATATCTTCTAGTATGTTTTTATGAATAAGACATTCTCCACCACTAAAAACTACTGCATTAAGCAATCCTATTCTTGTTTTTAAAAATGAAATTACTTCCGTAAAAGAAATAGTTCCTTTACCCAAAACAATTTCAGGATTATAACAATAAAGACATCTCATATTACAACCTGCATACCATAAAATACATGCAGATTTATCTGGATAATCTAAAAGCGTAAAAGGTGTTATATTTGAAATAGATTTTGCTAACACTCATTTTCTTTAAAATGAACACGTTGTTTGTGTTCTCCTTTTTTTCCAATATTGAAACTCTCTACAGGTCTGTGATAACCCATTACTCTCGTGTAAACCAAACATTTTGTTCTTAAATGCTGATTTTGTTCTAGTACTTCGTTAGTTTTTGTGTTCATAAGCTGTGTTATTAAGGTTTTCAATTAAAGTTTCATCGCATTTCGGACAATATTCGTGTTCTCCATTTAAATAGCCATGTATAGGGCAAACACTAAATACTGGTGTAACTGTGATATAAGGTAATTTGAAATTTGTTATAACTGTTTTTACAAAGTTTTTACAAGCTTCTGAAGAGCTAATTCGTTCATTCATGTATAAATGCAATACCGTTCCTCCTGTGTATTTACATTGTAATTCATCTTGCATCAATAAAGCCTCAAATGGGTCTTGTGTAAAATCTACAGGTATTTGAGAACTATTGGTATAATAAATATTATCCTCCATTCCGGCTTGCAATATTTCTGGAAAACGTTTTTTATCTTCTTTAGCAAAACGATAAGTGGTTCCTTCAGCAGGTGTTGCTTCCAAATTATATAAATTCCCCGTTTCTTCTTGGTATTCTTTCATTTTATTTCGGATATAATCCAATACTTCCAAACAAAAATCATTCCCATAAACCGAGGTTAAATCATGCATTCCATCAGTGAAATTAAGCACCATTTCGTTCATTCCATTTACGCCAATAGTAGAAAAATGGTTTCTAAAATGAGGCAAATAACGTTTGGTATATGGGAACAAACCTCTTTCATACATATCTTGAATGAAGACACGTTTTTTCTCTAAAGTAGACTTAGAAATTTCTAGTAATTTATCTAATTGTTCATACAAACCATCTTCATTATTTTTGTACAAATAACCAAGTCTAGCCATATTAATAGTAACTACACCAATACTTCCTGTCATTTCTGCACTTCCAAAAAGTCCGTTTCCACGCTTTAATAATTCGCGTAAATCGAGTTGTAAACGGCAACACATGCTTCGTACTGCATTAGGTTTATAAGCACTTTCGTTTTCTATTTTTTCTCCATTTTCATCTAAAGTATATTGACTTCCTATGAAATTTTGAAAATAAGACGACCCAATTTTGGCTGTATTTTCGAAAAGAATTTCTGTGTTTTCTCCATCCCAATCAAATTCTTCTGTAATATTTACTGTTGGAATAGGAAAAGTAAACGGTTGCCCATTTGCATCCCCTTCGGTCATAACCGTATAATAAGCCTTGTTGATTAGGTTCATTTCTTTTTGAAAATGAGTATATTGCATTTCTTCTAATGCGGAAACACCTCTTTCTTTTGCTTTTTCTAATAAAACTGGTTTGTCAATTCCTCTAAATAAATGAATGTCGTTTTTTGTTGGAACCTGGTCTTTCAAATCAGATGGAACTACCCAGTCCAGAGTAATATTTGTAAAAGGGGATTGACCCCAACGAGCCGGGACGTTTAAATTATAAACAAAACTACGAACCGCTTTTAAAACTTCATCGAAAGATAAATTGTCTTTAAAAACATAAGGAGCTAAATACGTATCAAATGAACTAAAAGCTTGTGCTCCTGCCCATTCGCTTTGCAAAATACCTAGAAAATTAGCCATTTGCCCAAGTGCTTCTCTAAAGTGCGATGGTGCTTTACTTTCTACACGTCCTCGAACACCGTTAAAGCCTTCATTTAACAAAACGCGTAAACTCCAACCTGCACAATACCCAGTTAAGCAATCTAAATCGTGAATATGAAGGTCTCCGTTTCTATGCGAATAGCCTTCTTCTTTAGTATAAACTTTGTCTAACCAATAATTGGCAATAATTTTACCTGCTGTATTGTTTACTAAACCCGCATTTGAATAAGAAGTATTGGCATTTGCATTTATTCGCCAATCGGTTTGTGAAATGTATTCTTCAATAGTTTGCGAACTATCTACATAAGTAGTATCGTCATTTAACCCTACTACATGTTCTCTTTGTAGTTTGCGAGTATGGCGAAATAACATAAAAGAGCGCATTACATTAAAATAACCTTTTTCAAAAAGAGCTTTTTCAATATTATCTTGAATGTCTTCAACTGCCCAAACTTCCTTTTGTTCAATTTGCTTTATTACCGTTTTGTAAATACTTTCATCATATGGAATAGATACGCTATTAAAGCTTTTCTCGATTGCATCTTTTATTTTATAACTTTCGTAAAGTTTATAATCGCCGTTTCTTTTGATAACATATATTTCCATAAATAAATGAGTTTAGATTTATTAGTACATTTTTAATTTAAATTTAGAATTCTAAGAAATTGAAAACTTTTCTTCCATTTCAATTGCTTTAATAAATAGAATATTGTTTTCTAAATGAATGTGTTTGTGTAAGTCTTGTTCAAATTCTTGTAACATTGAAAAAGTAACTTTATATGTATTACAAGCATCTGCTGGTGGCGTGTAATTATTAGTTAAATCAGCAATTTTTACAAAACGGTCTCCTTCATTTTCATGCTCATGTTTCATCATTGCAATAGGATTTCCAACAGTTCCAAAATGTGGTTGCTCTAAACCTTGGTTTGTTCGAATAGCATTTGCCATTTGTTTAATAAAAGGAAATAAAATCAATTCTTCTTTTTTCATATGTTGAGCTAACTCACCTGCACAACCTATAAATAACTCATTTATTAAAAACAATTCGGGATGCGCATTTCCATGTACTTTACATAGTTTATCTAAAAAGGCTAGTAAAACTGGTGTTTTCTCTTCTACATAACGGTGGTGTGTTTTTTCAATATAATCTACTAGTAAATCTACAGGCCAAGATTGAAAATCAATGGTTCCTTCTGATTTCATTTCTAATAATTGATTTACTTCTTTTTCAATTAATTCAAAATCCATTCCTTTTTTACTACAAGCTTCTTCGATAGTTCTGTTACCTTTGCAGCAAAAATCGATACCATATTTAGAAAATACAGAAGCTGTTCTAAAATCCTTAGCTACATATTCTCCAATAGTTTGTTTTTCTAATATATTCATAATTTTTATGTTTTATTCGTTTTTGCAACTTGATTTTTAAATTATAATCTGTAACAATATTACAATCAAAAACATATTCGTTTTTATGATTAAAGTCATAGCCAGAACTAAATATTCACTTTTATTTTGCAGAAGAAAAATGATGCATTATAAAAGATAGATAAATGGAAGAAAAAATAATTCCTACTTTAGAAAAAGGACACCCAGTTAGTATTTATTTTCAAGAGAATGATTTAATAAATAAGTTAATAAATGAACTAGTAGAATCTGATCCTGAAGATGATTTTCAAAAGTTTTTTAATGTTTTTAACCAATTAGAAACCATTGAAAAACGCTTTGTTCGAAAAGAAAATCAATTATTTCCTTTTTTAGAGAAATACAATTGGGATGGTCCTTCAAAAAATATGTGGTCTTTTCATGATACTTTAAGAGAACAATTTCGATTATTAAGAGGTTATGTAGCAACAAAAAACTTTGAAAAGCTAAAGACAAATCTCGAATATCTTTTAAATGGTATTTATCGATTAATGGAAGTAGAAGAAACCGTATTGTTTCCAAATGCTTTAAATTTATTGAAAGAAGAAGATTGGATTACAATGCGAAAAGGGGAAGAGGAAATTGGTTGGATGCTTAAAGAAACTCCTCCAAATTATCCAGAAAACCAATATGTACATCCTTCGGAAGATTTTACAGAAAGGAATTTAGATTTTACTTCAAAAGAGGCCTCTCATTATGATGAAGGGTACATGACAGTGGAGCAAGTTAATTTGCTTTTTAGAACTATGCCTTTAGATATTACTTATGTAGATGAAAATGATAAAGTGATTTTCTATAATCGTGGAGAAGAAAGAGTATTTCCAAGAAGTGCAGGAATTATTGGTAGAGAAGTGAAATTTTGTCACCCTCCAAAAAGTGTAGATACTGTTTTAAAAATTTTAGAAGAGTTTAAAAAAGGAAATAAAAACGAAGCTTCGTTTTGGATAAACTATAAAGAACGATTGATTTACATACGCTATTTTGCGGTTAGAGATAATGACAAAACGTATAGAGGTGTAATCGAAATGTCACAAGATATTACAGATATTAAAAAAATAGAAGGAGAACAACGATTATTAGATTGGAATTAAATTTTTAATACAAGAAGAAAAATGAGTACGAACTTATTAAAAGAAAAGATTCTTCAATTAAAAAAGGAGAAAAATGCGGTAATTTTAGCCCATTATTACCAGGAAAAAGACATACAAGAAATTGCAGATTATGTTGGTGATAGCTTAGGTTTGTCTCAAGAAGCTGTAAATGTTGATGCTGCTATTATTTTGTTTGCAGGAGTTCATTTTATGGCGGAAACTGCTAAAATTTTGAATCCAAGTAAAAAAGTAATTCTTCCTGATTTAAAAGCGGGTTGTTCTTTAGCCGATTCTTGTCCGCCTGATTTATTCAAAGCGTTTAAAGAACAACATCCAGATCATATTGTGATTACTTATGTGAATTGTTCTGCCGAAATTAAAGCGCTTTCCGATATTGTTTGTACGTCTTCCAATGCGTTAAAAATTGTGAATTCTGTTCCTAAAGAAACACCAATAATATTTGCACCCGATAAAAATTTAGGCAAGTATATTATTGAACAAACAGGAAGAGAAATGGTGTTGTGGGATGGTTCTTGCATTGTACATGAAGCTTTCTCAATTGAAAAACTGTTAGAATTATACAAACAACATCCAGATGCAGAAATTATTGCACATCCAGAATCGGAAACACATATTTTAAGAACTGCAAAATACATTGGTTCAACTGCTGGAATGATAAATTATGTAAAAGAATCATCATCTAATAAGTTTATTGTTGCCACCGAAGCCGGAATTTTATACAAAATGCAACAGCAAGTACCGCATAAAACATTGATTTCTGCTCCTTCACACGAAGATAATACTTGTGCTTGCAGTGAATGTGCTTTTATGAAGATGAATACTTTACAGAAGGTTTATGACTGTTTGTTGAATGAATCTCCTGAAATTATAGTTCCTGCTCATATTCAAGAAAAAGCATTACTTCCTATTAATCGAATGCTTGAATTATCATAAACATGAGAAAAACCAATTATTTAGTTTTAGGATCTGGCGTTGCTGGGTTAACTTTTGCAATTAAAATTGCGGAACACTTCCCAAATAAGAAGGTTACAATAGTTACGAAAGCTAATGAAGAAGAATCGAATACAAAATATGCTCAAGGTGGTATTGCTGTGGTGATGAATAATATTGAGGATAATTTTCAAAAACATATTGAAGATACTTTAATTTGTGGGGATGGTTTATGTAATGAAGGTGTTGTAAAAATGGTTATTACTGAAGGACCAAAACGTGTACAAGAATTAATAGATTGGGGAACGCAATTTGATAAAAACAGAGAAGGAACTTTTGATTTGGGAAGAGAAGGAGGGCATACAAGTAATCGTGTAATGCATCATAAAGACCAAACGGGTTATGAAATTGAACGTGCTATTTTAGCTAAAGCACATCTGTTAAAAAACATAGAAATTTTAGATTATCACTTTGCTACTGATTTAATTACTAAAAACAATATTTGTTTTGGAGCAACTGTTTTAGATGAAAAAACAAATGAAATTACCTTTTTTCAGGCCGATTTCACTTTACTTGCAACTGGAGGAATTGGTCAGGTTTACGGACATACAACTAACCCAGAAATTGCAACTGGAGACGGAATTGCCATGGCAAAAAGAGCAAATGCCATTATAAAAGATATGGAATTTATTCAATTTCATCCAACAGCTTTATTTAGTAACGATTTAAGTGCTACTTTTTTAATTTCGGAGGCAGTTAGAGGTTTTGGAGCTTATTTGCGTAATAAAGAAGGGCATCGATTTATGTTGGATTGTGATAATCGTGGCGAATTAGCTTCGAGAGATATAGTATCGCAATGCATTGAAAAAGAGTTGAAAAAATCGGGTAATGAATGTGTGTATTTAGATTGTACGCATTTAGATATAATAGAATTTAAAAAGCATTTTCCAATGATTTATGATCGTTGTAAAGCCATTGGAATTGTAATTGAAAACGATTGGATTCCTGTTATTCCTGCGCAACATTATGTTTGTGGTGGAGTAGAGGTTGACACAAACGGTAAAACTTCTGTTGAGAATTTATTTGCTTGTGGTGAATGTTCGCAAACGGGTTTGCATGGTGCGAATAGATTAGCATCTAATTCATTACTCGAAGCAATTGTGTATTCGGATAGAATTTTTAATTATTTAAAAGAAAACACCATTATAAATTCAATTGAAATTAATTCAATAAAGAAAGATACGAAAAATCAATATTTTGATGAAAATTGTATTGTTTCTACAAGGGAAAAATTGCAAATAATTATGCGAAAAAATGTGGGTATTGTTAGAAATAATTTAGATTTAGAACGAACTAAGAATCAATTAATTTTATGGAAAGAATCAATTTATAGTTTAAAACTAAACTATAAAGTTACTAAGGAAATGTATGAGTTAGAAAACATGATAGATGTTTCCTTTTTAATAGTTTCTCATTCTTTAAAACGAACAGAAAACAAAGGTGGATTTATAAAAAATTAATCCACCGCTTTTTGCATCATCATTTGCGAAATGTTCATTGCCCGATTTTTAATTTCATCTGCTTTTTCTCCTTTAAAAAGTGCATCAACCGTAGCATTAAATAATTTATTCCAATGATTGAAATGATCTTCACTTAATTTACTTTTTTGATTTAATTCCTTGTGTTTTATCATTGGATTTCCTTCAAAATTACCTGTACTGAATAATATATTTTCCCAAAAATCATACATCTTAGGTAGGTGTAAACTCCAATTTACTTTAGCTACATCGGTAAACAAATAACCAATAACATCATCAGTAATTACAGTATCATAAAAAGCATCTACAAGCTTAATTATATCTTCTCTATTTTGAATATCGTTCTTCATAAGCTACAATTTATAAGTCTTTATTTTTAAATTTCCATAGAGATATAAAATAAGGAATTATACCCCACAAGCAAAGTAACAAAAATGATAAAAACAATCCGAATGCAGTGCCAAAGAAATCTTTAAAAATTGCTCCTGTATAACCCATCATTGCAGAAACATCTAATTGCAACAGTATTTGAATTCGAGCCAAATCTATAGGGCTAAATGCCGTAATACCTACCATTGCATTTTCAATTGGATACTCTGAAAATTGGAATAATAAGAATAAAACAATTCCATCAAAAAGCAAAGCAAAGTAAAGCCAAGTCATAATTGCAATTCCAATTCCTTTTGCTTTATCACGCGTTATAATGGAATTTAAAAAAGCTAATGCTACAAATACTACAGTTATTAAACTTCCCACCAAAACCATCATTAAACCTAAGGTATTTGGTGCAAATACAAGTAAAGGAACCCCTGCTCCTACGAAGAATGAAATTACCATAGAAGAGGAAAGTCCAATAAATAAACTCAACCAAATTTTTACTCTTTTTATAGGTTGGCTCAATAATAACTCAATAAATTCGGAACTATTATATAAATAAATGGTTGCAAATAGAATAGAAACCAATGGAACCGTAAATAATATTACATTCAAAATGGTTAAAATTCCCTTGGACGAATTATCTTCTAAACTAAAGGATCCCCAAGATAATATGGCTAAAATTAAAGTGTAAGCCAATACAATTTTGTTTTTTAGAATATCGGAAAGTATAATTTTTATAATTCTGTTCATTTTTTATTTTGCTTTAAAATTTGTGCAATGGCTTTAGAGATTTTAGTTTCATTAGTCTCTTCTAAAAGTGAAGCAATCTTTTTATGGAAATATACTTCTCCATCTTGCATAAATATTATTTCGGTAATTAAATCGTCTAATTCGCTTAATAAGTGTGAAGTAATTACTATTAATTTTCCTTTTTCCTTTTCCTTAATTATTTTCTCTTTTAAAATTTCTGAAGCTAAAGGATCTAAACCCGCTGTTGGTTCGTCTAAAATAAGTACATCTGGATTAAACAGAAAAGCCAAAGTTGCACTTACTTTTTGAGTAGTTCCACCAGAAAGCGTTCGCATTTGCTTATCGAACATTTTTTCCAATTCAAAAGTCTGGATTAATTCTTCATCTAATACATTATTTGAGTTTCTAATGGTTTTAATCATTTCGATAATTTGACCAATTGTCATAGTATCTGGATAACGACCTATTTGTGGCATATAGCCAATTTTATCTCTGTATTGAAATTCTTTTTTTATGGATTTTTCGTTAAACTCTATAGCTCCATTATCTGGCAAAACCATACCGAGAATAGATTTTATTAAGGTTGTTTTTCCGCATCCATTTGGACCTATAAGTGCAATACATTCTCCTTGTTTAAAAGAAAGGTTTATATTTTTTAGTACTTCTAGTTTACCAAATTTCTTATTTATATTTTTTATTTCTATCATTATTCCAGTTTCGAGTTAAAGGTTTCGAGTTACGGGTTTGATTGAACTTTGTGATTTTCAATTCATAACTTGCAACTTTCAATTTATAACTTTTATTTTTTATCAAATTTACTTCCGTTATTGTTAGACTTTACTAAATAAGACATAAATGCTCCTATCTTTTTACTTTCTGTAATCGTTTTGTTTTTTAAAAACTCAAACTCATCTTTACTAATATGTTCTCTATCAAATGCTCTGTACAATTGAGATCTTAATTCACCACAAGAACCTTTTGAATAACTTAAAAAATTGATAAATTCTCTTCTACCATTTCTTTCAAATCCTTCAGCAATGTTATCCATAATTGAACCTGAAGATCGATTCATTTGATTCTTTAACTCAAAATCTTTTCCAAGTGTTGTTTTCTCAAATAGATCCCAAGTATCTTGACAAATTTCCCTACTTAGTTGCCAAATATCTAATTCTTCAAAAGTGTTTATTGTTGCCATTTTTTTTAGTTTTATTAATTGCGGGATTCGTGTTATTGAACGTGAAAATACAACAAAACGGCATTTTTTTAACCCATTAATTAACAACTTTCAACTCGAAACCTTTAACTAGGAACCATTTTCATCAGAGGCTTATTATCTATAAAATTATCTGGCGTTATACTTGGCAAAACCTTTTCTGATTTGTCTAAAAGAGTTATCATAAAACTTCTATACAGTAACATGGTTGAAGGTGTATTTTCTGAAAGAACCGCAAATAAACTCAATGGATGATAAGGTACATCTCCAATTCCGTTTTTATCTAAATCATAACCCTCGTATTTATCCCAATAATTTTGATTAAAAGAATTAAGTACAAGACTACCATTAGTACCCATATCAAATGTGTTTCCTATAAAATTATTCCTTGTAATTTCATTATCATCACAACTTGCCTGTACTTTCATTGCCCAACCGTTTTCTTGAAATAAGTTTTTTTCAAATTTAATTCGGTTAGAGCCTTCCATGTATATAGCAACTGTGTTTTTAGTAAATTTATTTCCTAAAATATAACTGTCATTTATTTCTTTTAATAACAAAGCATAAGCCGATTGTCCCCAATTTTGATCGAATAAATTGTTCATCATTTTAACTTCTTTGCTATACATTACTGCAACTCCTGCACCGTTATTTCTAAATGTATTGGTTATATAGGAATCGTTATGCGAAAACATAAAGTGCAAACCATAACGAATGTTATTCTGACTGATATTTCTCCAAATTACAGAATCAAATACAAATTCAAAATAAATACCATCTCTATGTCCTTGAATATTATTTGCAATTATTTGAATATCATTGCTTTTCCAACAATGTATTCCGTTTCCTAATTTTTGTTCTTCTTTACCGTAAGCTCTAATTCGGTTGTTTTTTATAAGGCAATTTGCTCCGTTTTGAATATAAATTCCGAAAAAGTTATCATCTAAAATATTATTCTCAATAGTTATAAAATTACTACTATAAACTTTTAAAGCTGCAGGATCCTCAATCGAAGCATAAGAAGAACGAATTAGTTTTAATCCTTTAACAATAACACTATCTGCTTTTACAGATAGAATTTCATTTTTTTTTTGTCCGTCTAAAACCGGATAATCTTTACCTAAAAGGACAATTTTTTTATCAATTATTATATTTCCTTCTCGATAAATTCCTTTATGAATTAAAATAGTATCACCGTGTTTGGCTAATTTAATTGCTTTTTTAATGCTTTTTATTTCTTTATTCGCTCCAACTTCAATAATTTGAGAATGTATAGAAATTGAAAGTAAGAGAATAAAAAGTAAATATATTTTATTTTTCATTGAAAAATATTTTACGGATTTAGAACATCATTCCAAGTTATAGATTTTGAATCTAGTTTATTCATATAATCGGTTGCTATTTTTTCTGAAGTAAAAGCAGCTGTGTTTCCTCTCATTGGGCTTGAAATTTGTGTACCATTAATATAATAGGCTGTTTCTGCTGGAATTAATGTGTTTTCTGTAGCATAATCATGTACGTAAAATTTTTCTGCATCAACAGTATTTTCATGTACATAATTAGACAAACAAGCAACATCATCAAATTTATAGACTCTACCTTTTTTAGTTATAATTTCAGCACCAAATCGACCATCTGAGATACTCATTTTACAAAAACTACATTGGTCTACATTTAATTTAATTGATTCTGGTTCAGTGCTTCCACAAGAAGATATAAATCCCATACTTAGTAGTACTAGAGCAATTTTATTTTTTTTAAACCTTTTCAATAAGTTAAACTCTTTCACTAAAATAATGCCTAATAATAATCCAGCTGTTATTAACATCCATCCTCCAATATCTGGAATAGAGTAGGCTCCAAAATTCAATAATTGTTTGTATCCAATAAGTGGTGGTTGATAAGCCATTCCTGGAACTATAATTGCTGCACTAGGATCTAAATTGTGTCCATATTCATAATTCCATCTATAGAAATCGACTCCTGCTAAAATTCCGAAAAGAATAAATGTAGCAAACAATAGTAGGACACCTTTTCTCTTTGCCACAAATACCATTAGTAAAGACATAAAGCCAAAAAACAGCATGATATATGGAAGTATCTTAAACTCAATAAAGTCTTCTGTGTGCAATGTTTTCATCCCTATATAATGGTTTAATCCATTTATAATTTCAACATCACCTCCAATTTTGTCTGCATGTAATTTTAAAATTAGGCCTTCAGGATATTGTGGAGCTTCTAATTCTATTTGCCACATTGGAAAAGAAAGAGAGAAAATGAATAATCCGCTTATTAGTACAAGGAATATTCTTGAGAAGACTGTTATTTTAGAGGTATTCATAATTACTATATTTAAAAAGAGAACAATGAACACACTGTTCCCTTTATTTTTAAATTTATTTTATTTAGTTGCTGGAAGGTTTGTACCAACACTATAAGTAATTGGAGTTGTACTTCCTTTAGGAGAAACTCTAACATAACCTTGCATTTCTTGGTGTAGCGCACTACAAAAATCGGTACAATAGAATGGTACTGTTCCAACTTGTTCTGGAATCCATTTTAAAGTGCTTGTTTCACCTGGCATGATTAACAATTCAGCTGTTTTAGCTCCTTTTATAGAGAATCCATGAGGTACATCCCAATCTTGTTCTAAATTAGTAACATGAAAATAGACTTCATCACCAATTTTTATACCTTCAATATTATCTGGAGCAAAGTGAGATCGTGAGCTTGTCATGTAAACATGAACCGTATTACCATCACGAACTACTTTTGATTCCTTTTCACCTTTTGTAGCATAGGGATGGTTGTTTCCTTCTATTTTATAGAATTTGTATTGTCCATTATTACGAATTAAATCTGCGGGTGCTGCTTGTGCATAATGAGGTTCTCCAATGGTTGGAAAATCTAATATTAGCTGCATTTTATCTCCAGTAATATCATATAACTGTGCAGATTGTGTTAGTTCTGGCCCTGTAGGTAAATATCTATCTTTCGTAATTTTATTATAAGCTACCATATATTTACCAAAAGGTTTTTTACTATCACCACCTGGAATCATTAAGTGACCAACAGAGTAATAAGTAGGTACTCTATCTAATACTTTTAGTGTTTCAATATCCCATTTCACAATTTCAGAAGAAACAAACATTGTTGAATATGCATTTCCTTTTCCATCAAATTCTGTATGTAAAGGCCCTAAACCTGGTTTTTGAACTTCACCATGTAGCACCGCATCATATTTAAGAACAGGAATACCATTGTAATCTCCTTCGTATGTTTTCTTGTCAATAGCAGCTAACATTTTTGTATAACTAAATACTGGTATTAAAGCCGCTAGTTTTCCAGAACCTACAATGTATTCTCCAGAAGGATCAACATCACAACCATGAGGCGATTTTGGACAAGGAATCATGTAACAAATGTCTTTTAATGCCATTGCATCCAACACTAATACATCTTCTTTTATTTCAGAAACTGCAGAATGTGTTTTTTCATCCCAATAGTTATGAGCATATCTTGCTTTTTCTCTTTTTCCTTTTCCAGCTTTAATATATTCTTCTGCTTTCTTCCAGTTTACTGCCATGATAAAATCTTTATCTTTTTGCGAAGCATTAACTTCTAGAAGTGTGTTAGCTTGTTCTGAATTATAACAAGAGAAGAAGAACCAACCATGTGATTTACCTTTACCAGCATGACTTAAATCAAAATTTACAGCAGGTAAACGTAATTGAAAAGCAATATCCATTTCACCTTCTTTTCCCACTTTTACAAAACTGATATGTGCTTTGTAGTTTTCTTTATAAGTGTTAATAGGCACATCTCCATCTTCGTAATCTCCTGGTACTCCAAAACGTGTTCCAGCAACCACATATTCTGTGTTTTCTGTAATGAAAGGAGAGGAGTGATTCCCTGCACTATTGGGTAACTCAATAATTTCAGCGGTCTTAAAACGTTTTAAATCTATACGGGCAATACGCGGTGTATTGTTTCCGTTAATGAATACCCAACGACCGTCTACTTCACCATTGGTTTGAGACATTTCTGGATGATGGGCATCATCCCAAGGAATAAAACCATGTGAAGTGTTTAACATTGGTTTTGTTTCTTCACTAAATCCCCATCCACTTTCTGGATCAACAGAAAATACAGGTATTACTTTTAACATTCTACCACTTGGCAATCCATAAACACTCATTTGTCCACTAAAACCACCCGAAACAAAGTTGTAAAACTCGTCAAATTTACCAGGGGCAACATAGGCTTTTTGCGCGGCATCTCCACTTACAGCATCGTTTGTGTTTTTTGGCTTACATGAACCAAAATAAGAAGCAATAAGAACAGCAATAAAACTTGTTTTTAAAAATCTATTTTTCATATACTTTCAATTTAAAATTAGTTTTAATTTACGCCATCATTTTTACGCATATACTCTAGAATCTGTCTTGCTTCGTCATCGTTTATGGATTGATTTGGCATACGTACTAAACACAATTCTAATTGCGCTTGTAGTTCTGGATCTTTATCAATCATAGGATCTGGATTAGTAATGAAGTTTAAAATCCATTCTGGTGTTCTACGTTCTGTTACACCTTTCCATCCTGGTCCTACTAAACGTTCGTCTGTCATTTTGTGACATGAAGTACATTTAACTCCTGCAACATTTTCACCCGCTGTAGCTAGTTCCTTATCTAAGGAAGCACCTAAATCTACATTTTCATATTTTCCTTCCCCTCTTTTAGGGTCGTAAGAAGATGCATCTGTTGTTTGTTCTGTTGTTGAAGAGGGCGTGAAATCTTCACTCTCTTCTTTTTTGCTTTTTCCACATGAAATTGTCAAAGCAAAAACTGCTAATAATAAAGTTAGTTTAGTCATAAATTCATTTTTTAATTTATACTACAAATTTCAGGATGATTTACTTTTTTATTTATGATTGTAATCATATTAAAAGTCATTTTTCACTATTAATTTTGTGGTATTAAATTTTATAAGTTGAAAAAAATCGCATACATATTAATGGTTATAATATTGTTTAAACCTGGTTTCCCAGTTTTAGATTATATTATTAATTATGATTTTATAGCAACTGAATTATGTAAAAATACGGGTAGTCCAGAATTAGAATGTAATGGTAAATGTCACCTTAAAAGTGAATTGGCTAATGAAGCTAAAAAAGATACGACTGATTCCAATAAAAAAAAGTATAACACCATATCATTAGATATATTGTTTTGTCAAAATAGCATTCAAAATAGTTTGAGAACTATAAAACAGCTTAATGAAAAGGTGTTAAATCAATATAATTGCATATACTTTCGAATACATATTACTTCAATATTTCATCCTCCAATTTTTAAATAGACTATAAAAAACAACATTGATATTTTTATCAATCAATTGGTTATTTTATAACTGATACTAACGTCTAATGTCTATAAATAAATTAAAATTAAAGATGAAAAATTTAAAATATGCATTCCTTTTTGTACTTGTAACTATGATTTCTTGCTCGTCTGATGATGACAATACTACAGCGGCAACTGTAACAGAATTAAGTGGTCTAAATAAAATTCAAGAAATAACAAATGATACACATGTTATTGAGTTATATAATGCCAATGGTGCATTAGAACAAGGCTATAATGCAATTTCACTTCGTATAAAAAATAAAACTACTGGAGCATATGAAAAAAATGCAACCCTTAGTTGGAGTCCAATAATACATATGACATCGATGATGCATTCGTGTCCGAAATCAGGAATTGTTAAAACAGCTTCCAAAGAAACCCTATATAATGGATATATTGTTTTTCAAATGGCTCAAAATAGTGCTGAATATTGGGATCTAAAAATCGATTATTCGATAGATGGAAATAATTACACTGTAACTGCATTAATTGACGTACCGGCTTCTACTAAACAAAGAGTAACTTCTTTTATGGGTGCAGATGGGACACGTTATATTATTGCAATGATTGATCCAAAACAACCTAAAGTTGCTATTAACGATGCTACTTTTGGATTATTTAAAATGGAAAGCATGATGAGTTTTCCAGTTGTAGATGATTATACAATAAAAATAGACCCAAGAATGCCTAGTATGGGAAATCATGGTTCACCCAATAATGTCGATCTAACTCAAGGAACTGACGCATTGTATCATGGAAAATTATCGTTAACCATGACTGGTTATTGGAAAATAAATCTTCAACTTTTAAACTCTACCAATGAAGTATTAAAAGGAGAAAGTGTTACTGAAACTACAACTTCAAGCAGTATTTATTTAGAACTAGAATTCTAAAAAAACTTTTTAATTAACAAAGGTTAGGAATTACCTCTTAACCTTTTTAATTCTTTAATTTTTTTCTTTTTTATTGTCAAAAACAGTAAAACAGAAACTCTTATTCTCAAAAGATGAAAAAATTATATTATTTAGTTTTACTATTATTTTGGCTAACTAACTTATTTGCCCAAGAAAGGGACACTCTTTCTTCTGTGCAATTAAAAGAGATACTCCTTATTGGGAAAAAAGCAGCATTAGAACAAAAACAATTTAAAGCATTGGCTACACTCGATGAATATTTGCAACAAAGTGGTGCTGTAGAAATGATAAAAAGAGGCGGCTATGCGTGGGAGCCCAATATTAATAACATGAGTTCAGAACGTACTGTGATAACTATAGACGGTATGCGAATATTTGGAGCATGTACCGATAAAATGGATCCAATTACCTCCTACGTTGAGATTTCCAACCTCTCTGAAGCTACAATTTCTTCGGGGCAGAGTGGAAGCTGTCACGGTCCAACTATTGGAGGTTCAATTGATCTAAAAAGAAGTAAAAGTGAGTTTGGAGAAAATGGAATAAACGGTTATGTTCATTCTGGTTATGAATTTAATAACCAACAAAAGATACTTGGAGCAGCATTGAATTATGCAGATAGTTTGTTTTTTATAGACAACAATGTTATGTTTAGAACAGCAGAAAACTATATAGCGGGTAACAATAAAGAGGTACTGTTTTCACAATTTAGAAAACTAAATATTTCAAATACAATTAGCTATCAATTTAATAAAAATAAATACTTTGAAACGGCTGTTATTTATGATAAAGCTACAGATGTAGGTTATCCTGCGCTACCTATGGATGTGTCTTTGGCAGAAGCTTTAATTACATCATTAAAATTTGAATATCGTTCGTTAGATACAATTATAAACAAACTAGAAACAAAAGTCTACTACAATACTATTACACATACAATGGACGATACTAAGCGTCCTAATGTGCCTATTCATATGGATATGCCGGGTTGGAGTGATACGTATGGCATGTATTTAAATTTGAAAGGAAAAGTGAAAAAAAACACCTTTTCTGTCACTTTTAATTCGTTTTACAATCGTTCTAAAGCGGAAATGACAATGTACCCAAGTGATCCAAATGAAAACATAATGTTTATGCTTACTTGGCCCGATGTTGTTACTTTTTATAATGGAATTTATTTGGATAATACCTACGAACTCAACTGTCATTCATCTCTAAAAATTTCAGGAAGTTTAGGCAATCATTTAAATGAAATTAAAAGCACATTTGGATTAGAAAGTTTGCAAATTTTTTATCCAAACATGAATGCTGCTAAAAACAGAATCTTAAAAAGCTTTGCTTCAAATTACAATTGGAAAAAAGAGAGGCTTGCATTTAATTTCGGATTAGCTTATGGAGAAAGAGCTCCATCAGTTTCAGAAGGTTATGGCTTCTATTTGTTTAACAGTTTTGACCAATTTGATTATGTAGGAAATCCAGATTTAAAAAACGAACAATCTGTTGAAGGCTCGTTTGTTATTCGTTATAAGTCATCAAAATTTAAATCATCATTATCAACTTCATATTTTCATATTTCAAATTACATTATAGGAACAACAGCTGCCACAATTTTGCCTATGACAATTGGAGCAAGTGGTGTGAAAATGTATAATGCTCTAGATTATGCCACTTTAATAAAATCGGTTTTTGATTATGAAATGTATCTTACAAATGATTTAAAATGGATAAATCAAATTGTATATAGTTATGGAAAAGGGAGCGATAATGAAAATCTACCATTTATAAGTCCTTTAGCCTATACGAGTAAAATGCAATTTAAGAAAAGAAAATTTGGTTTAGAGTTAGGTGTTCAAGGGAACCTGATGCATACCCAGTATGCACCAAATTATGGAGAAATTAAAAAGCCTGATTATGCCATTTTGAGTTTCGGCTCTCATTATACTTTTGCTTTTAATAGTTATACATTCAATTTAAAAATGGGAATTGAAAATATATTAGATAGTGAGTATACTACTTTTGCAGATTGGAATACTATACCAAGAGTGGGAAGAAATGTATTTGCAAATATCCTTTTCTCTTTTTGATGCTATTTTTCTATAATCGCTTTATGATGTATTTTTTGTTGCCCTTCTCCGTAACCCAAATTTATCTATTACACCTTTACCTTTATGCTTTTCTTTATGTAGTTTAATTCTATTAATTTAAAATCAAATTTACTAAAATCATTTTTAAACTCAATTTCTTCTGTATGATAAACTGTAATTACAGAATCTTCTTTATAAATAAAAATTATAGGTTCATGTAAATCTAAACCTTCAGTAAAATTATTTTTTTTAAAATTTAATATAGAAGTTTTCCCTGTTCCATTTTGACCATTAATAGAAGTGATATTTAAAATTTCAGATCTGTTTTCTTTTATTGAACTATAATGATTCTTAATAAAAAATGCATTTTTTTAATATGTAATTCTATATTAAAAATAGATCATTAACATAATGTATTAACGGCAAGTAAAATGGCAACTTAAAAAATAAAACCCTGTAAATCAAAAAAAATACAGGGTTGTTTTGTTGAGTTGGAGAGAACATGTCTACTCTGATTTGTCCATATTTTATAAGGCTTGGCAACGGTTAGCATTTTAGGGTAACCGATTTTACCACCTCAATATAGTATTCAAATTGACTTAAATCATATGAGATAAATTTACGAATTATATGTCAGAATTGAAAGTAAATAGTTTAATTTTTGAACTAGTTATTTATATAATATGCGGTTCTACATGTTCGATTTTTAGACCCGTATATTCGCAGAATTCTATAACGCTGATAAGGCTATTTTTAGGCTTATTATAGTCTTTTCTTAGATTACTTAATAATCTAATACTTTGTCGGTAACTCTTTCCTGTAATGCGTTGTATATCCTTTGGATATATGCATATTCTTTTTACTTCCATTTTCATACTCTATCTATACTTTTGACTTGGCTTAGCTATACATCATTTATATAGCTAAAAATACTGTTTTTTTCAATTGGTTTTCTGTGGTTATGGATACGTTTACTTATTATTCTTAGGACTTCTAGTGACATTTATTCCATTGGGTGACATCTAGTACAGGTGCTTAATTTTTGCTTTAAATTTTATCTCAATTTTGCTTTATAATCAATCGGGAATGTTGCAACATGGATTATGATTGAGGAGTTTATTCACGTATTTATTAATTAATTTTTTTAATGTTATGGCTAGACAGAAAGGCATAATTAAATTGAAAGGTACTATCGGTGATATTACTTTTTACAAAACCCAAGATGGTCATTTGGCTCGTGAGAAGGGTGGTATTGACGCTAGTAGAATTGCTAGTGATCCTGCGTTTCAAAGAACGCGTGAGAATGGTTCGGAATTTGGTAGGGCTGGAAAAGCAGGAAAGCTTTTGCGCACTGCTTTTAGACCTTTATTATTGAATTCTGCGGATGGGAGGATGGTAAGTCGTTTGACGCAAGCGATGGTTAAAGTTATTCAAGCGGATTTGACTAGTGATAGAGGTTTGCGTAACGTTATTGACGGTGAAACGGAATTGTTATTTGGTTTTGAGTTTAATATAAGAGGTAAGCTTGGTACTACTTTATTTGCTCCTTTTGTTGCTTCTATTGACCGAGTTGCAGGAGAGATAAAAGTGGATTTAGCTTCTTTCATTCCTGCTAATATGATTGCTGCACCTAGCGGAACAACTCATTTTAAGATTATTTCTGGTGGTGCAGAGGTAGATTTTGAAGCTGAAACATATACAGTGGCAACATCTGAGACTGGAATTTTACCATGGAACAGTACTGCAACTGCTGTTATTAGTCAAACGAATGCGGTTACTGCTAATTCTACTAAACCGCTTTTTTTAACGCTCGGTATTGAATTTTTTCAACAAATTAATGGTCAAATGTATCCATTGAAAAATGGTGCTTATAATCCATTATCTATTGCTAAAGTGAGTGGTGTGTAATGGTTTTGTTTTTGACAAGAACTTATTTCCCTGATGGAACTAATGGTAAACTTGAATGTGCGGGTAAATTAATTGCTTATACGATTGAATTACCATGGAAACAAAATGAAAAGAGGGTTTCTTGTATTCCTGAAGGGAAATATTTTATTAAAAAGCGATTTAGCAACAAGTTTAAGTGGCATTTGGAGGTCATGGATGTGTGTAATAGGAGTTATATTTTGTTTCATCCTGCCAATAACGCCTTATTTGAATTAAACGGCTGTATTGCCCCTGTTACTAAACTTTCTGGTCCTGGTTTAGGTTTATCATCTAGAAGTGCTTTTGAGCGTTTAAAAAGTCTAGTTTATAAAGCCTTAGATCAACATGAAAGTGTCGAATTAATTATTCAATAATTTCCCAATTTGATGGGATTTAAAATGTATAGATTATGAAAAAGATAATAAGAAGAGCTACAGCTCCAACACCTAAATTTTTTAAAGTGCTTCGAAATATTGGTTTGGCTTTTGCTGCTGTAGGAGGTACTATTTTAGCAGCTCCTATTGGGTTACCTGCAATTGTTGTAACTGTTGGTGGTTACTTAGCTGTTGCAGGAGGTGTTTTGACTGCTAGTAGTCAGCTAACGGTAACCGATGACAACGAATAACCCCACTTTAATGGGAACTGCTGGGGGTACGTTTTTAAGTATTTTACCAAATCTTGCTTCTGAGGATATTGTAAAAACAGTTATCTTAGCGGCTGTTGGAGCTGTTGTCAGTTTTTCGATTTCGTTGTTACTTAAATGTTTTAATAAGAAGGACAAAAAATAAGTTTAGCCCTAGTTGTGGTGACCTTTGGGTTAAACAAAATGAAAGCCTAGTCGTAAGACCAGGCTTTTTTTATTTGTTGCAATATCTGTGTAAAATTACTTTTCTAATGTCATTAATTAGGTTTAGGTTTTTAATGAAATTTTTCTCCGATTGTTCTAAAATTTTTAAGTTTTTCACGATTTTTAGATGTTCTTCGTGGTCTTTTATTTCTTGGTTTACTTTTTGTGTAAATTCTTTTTTTACTTCGTTTAAACGTAAAAATGGGATTACTGAACCGCATAAAAAGGGATGCCAAAATTTTGTTTTCCAGAGGGCATATGCGGTAAATTTGATATTGTCTAGGTCTTTAGGGTTTTCAAAAATAATTACAAAGCTATTTGTAAATGGTTCTTGTGATGGTTTTCCGCTATTTAATCCTTTATTTAAAATAAAGATGTGTGGATTTTTGTAAGTTGCGCCTTTTTTGTGCGTTTTAATAGTAAACTTTAGCATATTATCGGGTTTTAATAAATTCAAACATGTTTCTGTTTTTCCTATTTTTTACAACTTGTTTGTGTTTTGCAATGTTTTTTTACAAAATTTTTTTCAAAAGAAAAAAGGAAAAAAAAGAAAGCCGATATTTCTAGTGGAAGGTTTAAAAAAAGCACGTTTTTTGGATAAAATACTACCCAAATGGTTGTTTTTGAAAGGTGTTTTTGTATTATGGGGGATTGTGAGTGGTTTTGTATGGGTGGAGATTTTAGCCAAAACCGTAGGCTTGAACGTGCTTTTTTTAATACCTGGAACAAAGCTTTGTTTTCTTTTTTTTCCTTGTTTTTTTTGAATTTCTAT
Organism: Flavobacterium sp. KY-23415; assembly: GCF_055384985.1. Lineage (NCBI taxonomy): Bacteria > Pseudomonadati > Bacteroidota > Flavobacteriia > Flavobacteriales > Flavobacteriaceae > Flavobacterium > Flavobacterium sp. KY-23415. Next base: position 3,529,077 of record NZ_AP044001.1, read on the forward strand.
TTTTTTTTGTTTTGAATGATGGTGGTGTTTAAAGGGTGTTTAGAAGGAAAACAAGATGAACTTCTTTTTTAAAGATTTTGGTGCTTTTGTCTTGTTTTCCTTTTAAACACGCTTTACTGGTTGTTGCTTTTTGATGATGCTTTGCAGTGTGCATTTTGGAGGTGTTTTGTTTGGTGGTGTGTTGGCTATTGGGGCATCTTCAAAAAGCAATGTTTACTTTCGTAGTGCGATGGTGCAGTAGCGCAGGAAAGGGTATTCTTTTTTATTTGTTTTTTTAGTGGTTGTGGTGTAGTGGGGCTTTGTGACAAAGAAAAATGAATACTCTTTTTGGCTTTTTTTTGGTTTTTGATGATGCTTTGTAGTGTCCTTTTTTGAGGTGTCTCTTTTGGTGGTGTGGTGGTTATTGGGGCATCTTCAAAAAGCAATGTTTACTTTCGTAGTGCGATGGTGCAGTAGCGCAGGAAAGGGTATTCTTTTTTATTTGTTTTTTTAGTGGTTGTGGTGTAGTGGGGCTTTGTGACAAAGAAAAATGAATACTCTTTTTGGCTTTTTTTTGGTTTTTGATGATGCTTTGTAGTGTCCTTTTTTGAGGTGTCTCTTTTGGTGGTGTGGTGGTTATTGGGGCATCTTCAAAAAGCAATGTTTACTTTCGTAGTGCGATGGTGCAGTAGCGCAGGAAAGGGTATTCTTTTTTATTTGTTTTTTTAGTGGTTGTGGTGTAGTGGGGTTTTGTGACAAAGAAAAATGAATACTCTTTTTGGCTTTTTTGGTTTTTGATGATGCTTTGTAGTGTGCTTTTTTAAGGTGTTTTGTTTGGGGTTGTTTTTGTTATTGGTGCATCTTCAAAAAGCAATGTTTTACTTTCGTGGTGCGATGGTGCAGTAGCGCAAGGAGGTGTATTCTTTTTTATTTGCTTCTTGTTTTTGTGATTGCTTTTATGAATAGCTGATGCCTAAAGAGGGGTGTTTAATTGCTTGTGCTTGGCGATTGGTTTTTTGAAATACTAATTTATCAGCTATTGTAAAAGCAATTATTTTGTTTTTTCTGCTAAAATAAAAAGGAATACTCCTACTGGCTTTTTTGATTTTGTGTGTGCTTTAGGGTTATTTTGAATGGATTATTATTTGTAAAGGTTGTTATGCTATTGAGGCACGCACAAAAGCAATATAAGGATTTCCTATGTATGCGGCTTGTTATTGAAAACCATTGATTGTCTTGCGATGTGTTTTTTTGCAATTTTGCACTGGTTTTCTGCGGTATGCTGATAGTGGTTTGTGAAGGACGGTTTTTTCAATAGCTGGGTGATGCGATGGAAGCTATTGAAAAAGTTGTCCTGGAACAAACGACAAGCGCGTGGGGTGAGCGGCTTTTTTACATAATGTTATTATAATGGGCTTGACCCCTTGCCCGAAGGGATTATAATGCCACATTATGTATAAAAAGCTTGGGAAAAAAAATTACTGGCATGAGTTGCGGAGCGTACGTGTTTTTGTATTGTGTGATGGACAAGCTCTTTGACTGTTGGCTTTTTGGGTCTTCTATTTTAGTGCTTGTTGTTGCCAACGGGAAAAGTGCTTGTTGTGCGGTGGGACAAAAACCATGACAGTAATTTTTTTGGAAGGTAGGGAAGGTAGGGCAATTTCTTTTTTTGTTATCATATAGATACTGCATAGAAGCCTATAGTTGCTCTACTAGCCCCGATGGGAACGGCACCTTGTAGAGTGGACAGCGGGAAAATGGATTGCCAAAAAGCCTGTAGGTTCGCTTCTAATTACAATTATTGTTTTATAATTTTTACGGTTTTTGTGTGGTTGTTTGTTTGTAGGGTTAGGAAGTATATTCCTGCTGCTTGTTTTGAAATATCTATTTGGGTTGTGGTTGTGCTTGATGCTAGTTGTTGGCCGTATGCATTTGTTAGGTAATAGTGATATGTTTCGTTTGTATTGTTTGTTATATATACTAGGTCGCTTGTTACTGTTGGGTATATGATTACCTCAGCAATATTGTATGTTGTTGAGTTTAATACTCCCCATGTGTCTGTTGTTTGAGGGCCATTCCAGATTTTTGTTGCTAGGTATGGATTGTCTATAAATGGGTTTCGATTTCCTTGTGCGTTGTAGATTGCATTATTTCGGTTGATTTCGTGTGTTGAAGGTGGGTCTATTGCATTCCAGTCAAGGAAAACATTTGGCATATCTGTATTTGGTGCGTATGTATTTGCACCTACTCCGATATTGTTTGGTAGGCATTGGGAGGGATAGCGTACATACATATACATTATTATTCTTGCGACATCTCCACGCCATTCATCACCTGGATACCAATTGCCATTACTAGTAATGTAGGATGCTATATTTGAAGCTGCATTTTCGAATACTCTATTGCTTCTTGAGCCGTTTCTTGTGTAGTCTATTGCATGGAGATTGTGTACATCTGACCCAGCGTATTCAAATCCGAGGTTTGGTGTTCCAAGTGATCTTGCGAATACATGTTCACGAACCCATAGCCCTGAACATGATGAAGTGTGACAGGAGAGGTCTTTGTCTCGACTTCTATCATTATCTGCTATAGCATCTGTATTATTCCAACCGTAAAACAATAGAACATTTTGTGTATTAAGTGGGTCTAGGTCTCCTATTTTTATGACATCCCATGTGTCTGTTGCGCTTGATGTATAGGGGATTTCGTTCGTATGTGTGTTGGTTATTAGTGTTGGTTATTAGTGTTGTTAGTTGGTTTTTTAGATTATCTCCTGATTGTGTAAAATCTATACCGGAATAGTATGTTGGTATTTGTCCAAAAGCTATTGAAACAAATAGAATGGATAAAAGCGTGATTTTTTTCATGCTAATAGTGCTTAATGTTGTTTATTTGTTTTTCAAATGTATGTAATTACTTTAAAAATGTTATACTAATTTGTGTAGATTTTGATTTTTGTTATTGTATTCTATTGCAAGTGCCTGATTGAAAGGACTTGGAAGAGGGGTTAAAGCGTAAGATTTGTTTTTTTGACGGTACTTTCTGATGTTTATTTGTTCTTTTTCTGTAAGACGTTTAATGCGGTAATGCGGTTAAAATAGTGCTATTTGATTGTCATTTCTATTTGAAATTTGTTTTGCTACTAAATTTGTTGTGTATGGGAATGCAAATTCGTTATGGTTCTCTTGTTGGAGCCATCGTTGCTCGTCTTCTTTTTTTAAGATTATGGGCATTCTTTTTTTGATGTTATGGATTTCTGCCATTAAGGGATTGGCTTCGGTTGTGACCATTGAAAATGTATTAAGGATAGTGCCAAATTTTTACTAGATATTTATATTTCAAACCCACCTTCAATAATAAATTTTTCTAGAAGGTTATGAATTCTAATATTTACCTTGAATGCGGGTATTGGACTCCCTTCTAATTTTTCGAAATAGGTTTTTGCCTTTGTTTTATCAACTGTGTTTTTTAACTCATCGAAACGACCGTAATCGTTAATGTTTGTTTTATTGATACCAATATCCATTAGATTACGCAATTTCGTTTCATCTAAACCTAGAATCGTTGCTAATTTTTTAATTTGGTCGTTTTTAGCATTGAATAAGTATTCGGTGATATATTCTCTGAATGGCTTACCGTTTTCTAATTTGGCAATACCACTTTGTACATCGTGAATAAAAATATTGGCAAACTTTTGTTCTTCTTGTGTAAGTGACGCAAATGTTTTGTGTAATTCGTCTAAGGTGTTTTGTAATTCTTTTGGATCTACGTTTTTATCTTTTAGATTTTTAAGATACTTTTCGAATCGTGAATTCATGTAATCTGCATCGATTTTTTCGGTATCAATTTCGGTTAGATAGCCTTCAATTTCAAATGGGATTTCTGATGAAGTACCACCACCGCTAGTTGCACTAAATAGCTCTTTATAACGTAAGGCTAATACTAAATAAATATTCTCGTCTAAATTAACTTCGATTTCTATTTTATCTCTTCCAGTACCAAATTGATATTTAAGTTGCTTCCAATTGAAACCTTGTATTTTGGCCGCTTCTAAGTATAAATTGAATTCTTTAAACAATTTTGCAAATCTTCCTCTTTCCTCAACATCATCAGGTAAGCGTTCAAAATTTTCTACTTGTGCTGTAGTAAAAAGTTGGTCGATTTCGTTAAATACATGATTCATTGCATTTAAATTGGAATCTAAATGCTGTACAAATAAATCGACAGGTCTATCTCCTGAATATAATCGTATGGCATTGTTTATATTACTTTCCATGGTATGTGGAAATCTGTAATAACGAATGGTACCGAAAGGTTTTTCAGGTCCAAACAAACGATTGGTACGTGAAAAGGCTTGGATAATATTCTCATATTTTAAAACCTTGTCCATGTACAAGGTGTTTATCCATTTGGAATCGAAACCAGTAAGCATTTGGTCCACCACAATCAAAATGTCAATTTGCTCTTCTGGTTTGTTTTCTATACGGATATAGGGTGCTTTGTGTGCTAAACGAGCTGCAATGTCTTTCTTGAATTTAGCATGTTTGGCTAGGTTGAAATCTTGATTATAACGTTCGTTATAATCTTCGATAATTTCTACTAAACCATCTTCTTTGTATTCACTATTTCCATTATTGTCAATATTTGGGTCGAATAGTGCTGTAATTTTTAAATCGGGTTTTGTGGCTTTTAGTAATCGATAATAGTCTATAGCATCTGCAATACTTGAAGTTGCAAAAATGGCGTGGAATTTACCATTTTGACTTAGTCTCAACCAGTTTTCTAAAATATCGCTTACTACCATTTCAAAATGTTCTTCGCGGTCGTATTGCGAGCTTGGAATATAGTCTTCAATTCCTTTTATGTATTTTCCAGAAGTATTTACATGACCTGCCATTCTAACCTCATTCATGAACTTGAGGTAAATTTCTTTTTTCTTAGTATCGGCAAGTGCTTCTGCTTCATCTACTGCTTTTGCTTTTAGTAGTGCTACGGCTCTGCGTAAATCTCTGTCTTTATACGTTAGCACTTTATAAGGGTCGAAACCTAAAACATTTTTATCTCGAATACCATCAGCAATACTGTAGCGGTGTAATTCATCACCAAAAACAGTTGAAGTGGTATTTAATTTCTTTTGGTTTTCGTTTTGAATAGGCGTTCCTGTAAAACCAAAAAATATGGCTGAAGTAAATGTATTTTTAATGGTAATTAACATATCGCCAAAAGTGGAACGATGCGCTTCGTCGACAATAAAAACGATTCTTTTTTTATTTATGAGTTCAATATCATGTGCTTTTAAACCTTCTTCTTCATCTTTGATGTTACTCATTTTTTGAATAGAGGTCACAATCAACGTATTGGCAGGGTCATTACTTTTTAATTTGGTTACCAAAACACTGGTGTTCTCGGTTGCTTGCACGTCTTCACCTTCTTCTGAAAAACCACGGTATTCTTTAAGGGATTGTGTACCTAATTCGATACGATCCATTAAAAAGATTACTTTGTCTGCATCTTTAGAATTAGCAATTAATTGAGCCGATTTAAAACTGGTCATGGTTTTACCTGAACCTGTAGTGTGCCAAATATAACCGCCTAACGCATATTTATTTTTCCAATCGGTTTTGGCTACTTTGTCTGAAATAGCATTTGCTGCAAAATACTGATAACTACGCATTACTTTTAACACACCATCCGTATCATCGGGCACGGTATAGAAACCGATGAGTTGGTGTGCCATAGGAATAGAAAGTAAAGAAGAGGCAATATCACTCCAATGGTTTATGGGTTCGTTATTGAAATCTGCCCAATGGAAAAAGAAATCTTTATTGAATTTACCATCAGGACCTGGATTGGCAAAATAAAGTGTTTCCTCTGGTTCCATCGCTACAAAGATTTGGACTAAAGAAAACAAATCACTGAAAATGCCATTACGAGCGTATTTTTCTATTTGATGGTGTGCTTGGCTTACTGAAACCCCACTCTTTTTTAACTCGATATGGATTAAAGGCATGCCGTTGATGAGCAATAACAAATCGCCACGACGGTCGTTTAAAATTTTTGATTTAGATTTAAAAATAGGTTGTTGTGCTATTTGGTAGCGACTTTGCCCTGCTGCAATTTCATGGCGGTCGTATATTTTTAGACTCACTTCTTTACCAAAATGCAAAGTATCGTTTGGATTATCTCGTGTAATGGAAACCGTTTTGCCATTAATGAAACCATTTAGCTTTAATGGTGAACGCAAGGTGTTGATTTGCTCCACAATTTGTTGCATTTCGCCTTCTGTTAAAGGATGGTCTCCCAAGCGGTCTATGTCTCTGTTGTTTTCATAGAGGATGCTTGCCCAATTGTTTAACAGGTCTTTCTCAGTAGGGTGTTTTAACACTTCATTTTCCCAACCTTTTTTAGATAGGGCTTGTATTAAGGCTTCTTCAAATGCGGCTTCTGATGTAAACGACATAGTGTATTTATTAAATAAACATTTTAGCTAAAAAGGCTTTTTTGATGTTTTGTAATTTGGTTATTTGAGTTTCTAGATTATCAATCAGACTATCAATATTAAAGAAATAATCTGCTATTTTTTTCTGTTCATTTAAATCTCTTGTAATCCAAACATCGATTTTCATCATAGTATCAGCATTTAATTTTGCACGACCACCTCCGACTAGAAAAGGCTCTATATGGGTTTGAGAAATTGCATATTTAAGATAAAGATTACTTGCTATATTTTCTTTTGCTTGAAGTACATGAGCATGATTATTTACCCAAATTTTACCATTAGTGTATTGTATAGGATAATTTTTCAAATCATTGGCACCATCCTCTGCTATAAGAATAAATTCACCGTCGTGAGTAAAACCTTCAACATAATCTTGAACACCATTTGCTCCATAATAAGGAGTGAAACCTTTTACTCTTTTATCAGCTTTCACTGGAACCCTAAGATTATCATATCTATCTGCAAAATGCTCAATTTTTGTTTCTTCCCAATCTCCAGTAAATCCTTTAAAACGAATTTCTGGAACGGTTTGCCCTTGTTGAGGGAACATTTTAGACAACATGGCTTCTTTTAGGGTTTTGAGTTTGTTGTGTTTTTGTTGGTGTTCTGTTATTAGTTTGTCGAGGTTTTGTATTAGTACACCAATCTTTTTCTGTTCGTCTTTTGAAGTAGAAATATTTACTTTTAAAGACAATAAGTTTTCAGGTTTAACCGATTGACGTTTTACTACAGTCCCTTCTTCGTATTGTAATGCTCTTAATTTAAATTTTTCGCTTTTTACAATTAATTCTATAAATGAAGCTTCTTCCTCTGTTGTAAGCGTAACGTAAATAGGAGAGATAACGCCACGACCATGTTTGTTTCGGTCTATTGCACCATATTTAAGATTAGAAGGATTGTAAACAATATCGTTTAATTCTGTTAATTTATAAATCTTGTTTTCTTGGTCATGTGTTAAATGATCTCGATTATTAGATTTTCGTTCACTACGGTCAATAACCCCTTGACCAGAAGCAAATGCTAATATTGGTGCATCTTCCGTTATTTTTTGCAAGACTTTACGTTCAGTCAAGACTTCACCAAGCTCTTGCTCTTTCCAATTCTCCGTAAACCCTTTAAAACGAACTTGTGGCTTATTCTTTTCCATGTAATAAGGTTTTAAATTCGTTTAGTCCTTGCAGGTCAAAGTCGTTGCCATGTAAATCGTCTATTAAAGTTGCTAGTGTTTTTTCGGCTTGGTTAATTTCATGGGCAACATCTGAGTAGGTGGTTTCGTATTTGCTAGCTAAGGTTTGTACTTTGTTTGCTAGTTGGTCAATAATGGTTTTAGGCAAACTGTTTATTGAATTAACCAAAGGTGTAATCCATTTAAGTTCTAAAAGTTCCTTAATTTGCTCTTCGCTTAAATTTTCAATAGTTGCCTTTGTTTTGTTGTGTAAGGCAATTGTTTCAGTTTTTACTTGCGATTTTAGTATTTTTTCTTCTGCAATTAAATCGTTTACTTTTAGTATGATGGCTTCAAAAGAATCCTCAGTAAAAACTGTATTTTTTTTGTTTTCGGCTTTTATGCGTTTGGCTTCTTTTACTACCTCAGCATTTATAAAGCCGTCTTGTGCTTCGTTTATAGCATCGGTTTCTTTGTCGTCTTCTGCTAGTTTGTCTAATAGTTCTTCGTACTCTGAGGTTATTTCTACTAGTCGGTTTTCTTTCGTTTGTATGTTTTTTAGTTCGTTAGACAAATAGGTTTCTTGTACTAATTCAAATGGCATAATGCGTCCTTTCCAACCTTGTTGTTCTTCCACGTCTTTGCCGTTTTTCTTTTTCATTACCATATTAGGTTCTACTACTTTTGTAGCTTCAAAACCTTCGGTTTGTATGATTTCTAAATCTACTTTTATCACATCCCATTTATCTGATAGTAATTGGTAGGCTTCGTATTTATCTATTAACGGTAACTTTTCTAAACGGTTAAAAATAGCATTGCTTAATACTGTTTTTTCTCTAGAGATTTTAACCGTTTCACAATTAGTAAGTAATTCTTGTTTTAAATAACTATCAAAATCTTGGAATGCTTGGGTAAACTGATTACTAAAATTTACTACTGATTTGTGTTCAGTAATTGTAGCAGTAACATTGTTTACTTTTATTTTCGCATTTACCTCATTATTATTTTCAAATATGGCTTTACGTAATCCTGGAAAAGCTTCCCAATAGTTTTGCAACTCTTCTATTTCGTTTACAGGAATACCGCCAAACATAGAAGCATATATATCCCAGTTCTCAGGATTGTCTGATGAATCTACATAACGTGGAATGTTGAGGTTGTATTCGTTTATACGAATCGTATCTCTTTCTACTTTTTGAGAATACTTTGGTAAGGAAACTCTATCGCGAATGGTATCCGCAATTTTCTTAATATCAGAAGCTCGAAGCTTGTTGTTTTTACCCTCTTTTACAAAACCTTTTGAGGCATCGATAATTAAAACATCCGTATTTGGTCGTTTTTGTTTTAAAATTAAGATGATGGTTGGAATACCAGTACCAAAGAAAATACTTGGTGGTAAGCCTATGATTGCATCAATATGGTTTGCTTCGATTAATTTTTTACGAATGGTATTTTCTTCACCGCCTCTAAACAAAACCCCGTGCGGTAATACTATTGCCATAATACCATCAGGTTTGATATGAAAAAGGTCGTGTAGTAAAAAAGCATAATCTGCTTTAGCTTTAGGAGCCAAACCAAAACGGGCATAACGTGGGTCTGCTTCTTTGTGAGATGGGTCCCATTTTTGCGAATACGGAGGATTGGAAACTACTGCATCTACATACAAAGGATTATATGAATGTACCGGGTCGTTTTCATCAAAATATGGCCAATCGTCTTCTAGTGTATCTCCGTTACGGGTAACTATGTTGTTTGGTAAAATACCTCGCATTACCAAATTCATTCGGGTAAGGTTATAGGTATTTTGTTTTAACTCTTGAGCGTAATATTTGATGTTGTTTTTATCGTCTATGTGTTTTGCAACACTAGCCCCAATATTGATAAGTAAAGATCCCGAGCCACTCGTTGAATCGTAAATTTCAATTATCTTACGGTCTTTTAAATGGTCGGCAATGATTTCAGAAATTAATACCGAAACTTCGTGAGGTGTATAGAATTCTCCCGCTTTTTTACCTGCATTTGCTGCAAATTTTTCGATAAGGTATTCGTAGATAAAACCTAGCACATCGTAATCTTGCTTCGCATCCATTGGGATTACTTTGATTAAATGCAATAAATCGCTAATGGCTTTAGTTTGTGAAGCAGCGCTATCTCCTAATTTACTTAACCCTGTTTGCAAGGTATCGAAAATACCATCAAATAGTTTTTTATGAGCAGGACTTATTAATCGGTTAAAAGCTGATAAGGCATCTCTTAAGTTTGCAATATCAAAATCTTTTCCTTTATTAATCCAAGTAGAAAACAGATTATCATAAGCTATAAAATAACCAATGTTTTTCTTGATATAATCAACAGTATCGGCATCTTCTTCTTTCAATGCTTTTATATCGGCATCGGTGAAATCTTCTTTTTTTAAGAATTGTAATTCGGTTTCTGAAAGGTATTTGTAAAAAATTAAACCTAGAATGTAATCCTTGTATTCGTTTGGCTCAATCTTGGAACGCATTTGGTTTGCTGATTCCCAGATTTTTGCAGCTAATTGTTGTTTGTTCATTTTTATTTCTTGCTTGGAGTATTTTTTTTAAACTTTAATTGCTTCATACTATTTCTGAATAGTGCGTTTTGACGTCGTCAAAAATGTAATTTTAATAAGAGATGTAAACATACAAAAAATAAAAATATGGAGCATAAAATTATAAATCTTACGGTTTTCCGTAATGATGAAAAAAAATTAAACTTTTAAAGACGTTTTGTCCTTAAAAGTTTAATGAAAATTTACTTATAATTAGGTTCTATTGTATGCCATTGGCGAATACAGATTATTAATGAATTCATTGAGTTCTATGAGTTGTAATAAATAGTTTGAGTTCGCTGGGATTGGTGTAAACTCTATTTTTTTTTTAGATGATTTTTAAATACTATTTTTAATCTAAAAATTACTGTGTTTAAATGTTGATTTTTCCCATCCTTGAATCCAATTGTTAGCCACTAGATGGAAGAGGTCGTCGTTGGTTTTGGTTTTTAGAATTTCTAAGCCTTCTGCTACTTCTTGTAAGTGCCACCCTTTGCTATTTAGTGTTAGCCATGCTTCTTTTAATTGGTTATTGGCTATGTAATTTTCAAATAGTTCTTTTTTATTGTTTTCTTTGAGTAGCCATTTTGGAGTGGTGGGTTGTGCTTTTATTTTTTCGTAAACAGTTGGTGATAGTTCAAAAGAACAAGTATTGTTAATTTGGGATTGATTAAAATTGTCGTATGAGCATGGGAAGTCACCTTTGTATTGGGTTATGTCATTGATAATATCTAAAGGTAAATTATTTTTAAAATGTACCATTTCATTGAAAAACTCTGTGTTATCGCCGTAAGTAATTGAAAATTCATCTATTTCCTTACATTCTTTAAAATCTATTTGGTTGGCAAAAGTAATAATCTCATCTGTTATGCCTTCCTCTGACATAATCATGGGTAATATTAAATATACTGATAGTTGCTTAAAATTGAATGCTTTTTCAATAATTGAACCGTATTCTAGATTAAGTTCTACCAATGTGTTGTTTCTATCTACGAAAAAATGATGTATTATACCTTTGTATGATGCACCATATCCTAGAAAGAATGGAATTAGACATGGTGGGTGAGGATACCAATGCTTATCAACTTGATTGTAATCATCGAGGTATGGAATATTTACTTCGTTGAAAATTAGTTTTTTAAGATTAGAGTCGATGTTTAATTCCTTGAGAATCCTTGTTAAATTATCATTAATCACTTTTACTTTATATTTTATATATAATGTTTATTGTACTGTCTTTTGAGTCTCCTTTTTTCTTGCACTAGTTGATGATTACGTAAATATTCGACCGTTTCTTCTCTAAAAATGTGGTCAATTTGAATTAATGTACTATTATTTACAGTAGATTCAGTAAAAGATTTTGCCCTTTTTTATTTGTTACTGGAACAACTAATACTTCTAGAATTATCTAAATTATTTAGTACTTCAAGCTATTTTTATTTAGTCATTTTCTAATTCTTCCCATTCTTTGTCCCATTCTTCTGTTAATTTTTTATCTTCCAAATTATCAATATGCGGATCTCTTGAACCGTGCTCATTAAATGTATATTCTACTTTGCCTGTACTATCTGATATAACATAAAAAAATTCTTTAATTTCTCCAAACAATTCATAAGTAGCAATTACAATCCATGCTTTTTGACCTTCAACATCAAATTTTTCATTATAATGAGCTTTCTTAATTTCATTTTTTAAACTTGGATGCTTTTTTTTGTATTCTGCTGCTATTTCTATAGCTTGTTTTTCAGTATGTTTCATTTTATTTTATTTTAGAATGTATAGTCCTGTTTCTGGGTTTTTTGGAGGCCAATATCCTTTCTCGACATATTCAATATATGCATTAGCATGATTAATTTGTCTATCCGTTAAAACATCTTTATTTTTCATTAATTCATCGCGAACATATATTTCTTTTTCAAGTCTAGTCTGATTGTTATAAGCTTCATCACCAAGTTTATAATTTTGTTTAGCGTGATGACCTTCATGAGTAGCTTCATAAGTTGATGGCGGTCTTTTTAAATAAATTGTTTTAATTAAAAATACCAAAATCTATTCAACAAGATTGATTAGGAAAGTTTTACTAAATTCAATTGTTTCTTCGTTCAGTAATTCACAAATTTGTATTTTGGCATTTTTGATTGAAAAACCTTCCTTACACAGGTAGTAATCACCCATCACCTTAAAGTCATAATCATAATAAATATCATCGTTTTCATCATAATATTTTTTAATTTTATTGAACAATATCTCATAATCTATTTCTTCATTATTTTCTATTATACCGGAACAAGTCATATTTATTGTTCCATCTCGTTCTATATTATGGATATGCATATAAAAATCTACATTCCAAATGCAATCTTCTAAAAAATTTGAACTAATTTTAAGTTTGTGAGTTTGTAATGATTCTTCATTAGATAATCCCGACCTAAAATAACCAGGAAAACAGAATAATAAAAGTAAACTATTTTTAATGTCTTTTTTTAAACTAGATTTATCTATCTTAACAAGGATTTCATTCAAAGTAGATTGCTCCTCATTAGATAGATTTTTGTAAAATTCATCATTGTGAACATCTTCAATTTGTTCTTTTTTAAAATCTTCTTCCACAAAAAGTATATCAGTAACTTGGCCTTCTTTGTTAAGTTGTAAAATATACTTCTTTTTTAAATTCATGATTTTATTAAAAAAAGAAGAAAGCTTTTGAGGAAGACTATCAAACTCTATTTTTGAGAATTCAATTGCTATAAACATGTTACCTGTATCATCTTTACGCAACACTTTATTTTGCATAAATACGGTAGTCTTTCTCGTTTCTAATTCAAACTCTTCAAGATAAGCTTCGTCCAAAACCTCAATTTTATATATCCATTTTTTACCTATTGGAAAACTTTTATTTTTGAGGATGTCATATTTAATTATCATATTTTCATCAAATTATTTATTAGAAGTATTTATTAAATCATAGAACTTAGGCTATTTAAATGATTATTATACAAGAAGATTTTAAATTAAAATCCATTAGCTTTTATTTTTTTTAATATTAAATTGTTATAAATTATAAACGGCAATGGACATAGAAAAATATTTAATAAATAAAAATATTTATATAAATAAAAATCTTCTAAATAAAACTGATTTACTTTTAAAAATTTTGAAACGACATTAAATATTAAAATTATAAGTACTAGAAGAATTAAAAATGAAATTGCCCCATATTTTTTTGTTAAATTGTTAAAATTTTCAATCCAACTTTTTATTTTATTTTTATTATTTTTCTCATCAAAATAAATTTTCTTTAAGGACATAAAATCGGTAAGAAAAATTATATTTAACAAGAACAGAATTAATGAAACAAGCATTGACAGCCATCTGTAATCATAAATAACAAAATATAACATACTAAGTTTGCTTTTGTTTTTAGTATTCTCAATACCAATTACAGCATTTTTATTGATAAAATCTACTTTGATTGAATCCCCAGTTTTTATATCTAAATAAGTATTTTGGTTAAAAAAATCATTATCAAAACTATACTTTACTTTTTCTCCATTTGACAAAAAAATAACAGTATTTATATTTCTTCTTTTTTTTTCCAACTTAATATCAATTACTTTCTCATAATATGTTTCCTTACTTTTTACTACATTTAAGAATGTAAATAAAACAGGAAAAACATATAATGCAAATAATATTAAATTAAACTTGTTTACATATCTTATATCTAATAATTTATTCATATGACGTTATTAAAAGTTTTGAGCTTGAACATTAACTAAAGCTTTCGCTTTTTCTTCTTCGTTCAGATTATTATCAGCATGCCGTTGTAATGATGCAGAAACTACATCTGCTACCCAAGTAATTCCTGTTAAAATAGCAAAATCTCTAACACCATGCATCACTTTTGTGGATGCATATTTGTTATAGTACCCTCTACCTCTTGCGGTCGCTAAGTTTTTTTGTCTGTTAGCTGGATTTCTCCTAGTATCATGATTAAGCGATTTAGGTTTATCTATAGGTCTTGCTAAAGTTCCGTTTTTATCTCTAACTAAAGGTGATTTCTTATTATATTCTCTCCTAACTTCTGCTCTAGTAGGTCTATATTCAGCGTCTCCAATTCCTTGTTTTTGATTACTGTATTCAATTATTGGGTCTGTGATTAAACTTGGAGGGTCATCAAGATAAAAAGTTGATTCTTCAAAAGTAGTATTATCCTCATTTTTTTTAGTAGCCATTTCAGATTCGGAAACTCTGTCGTTGTATGGAACTAATTGTTGTGCTAGTGAATCTCTGGCATTATCTAAATGTTTGTCTACAAACTCTGCTGTCTTATAATTTAGAACACCTCCCATAAGAAACACCCCCATTTGCCAAGATTTTAGTCCTGCTGTGTATGCAATTGAGATGCCCGAACCCACAAAAGCTCCCATTCCAGCTGCTCCAATGATTTCTACTAAGTTTCTTGTAGCAAATGCATTTCTTTGCCTATTAGCTGCTGCTTCACTATAAAATATAAAAACCTTTCCTCCAAAACCAATACTACATGTTAAGGTAGAGGTTGATAATAACATTTTTTGTCCACCAAGTTTTACATTTTGATGGTGTAGCTCCCATTTTGCATTCATTGTTGCTAAATAACACCATGGAATACCAGACATACCCATTCCTGTAGCAGCAGCTGCACCAATAGCTGCACCAATTGCAATAGCTGCTAATCCACCAGTTGCTGCTGTTGCAACTAATATTAATGCAGTAAGTGCCCCAACAATAATACCCAACCATTTGCAACCAAAGCTTCTAGGTTTATCTTCTATAGTTGCCCATAAATTTCCATTTACTATTTTTGCTTCTCTGTTAGCAACGATTAAATCGCTCTTAGTCATTCCGTTTGAACAAACTAAATGCACATTTTGTGGAACATATTTACTCATTTGTTGCTAAGTTTAATTTATGTTGAATAATTACTTCAAAAACATCATTAATGTTTTCTTGGACTACAATCTCTGAATTTACAATTGCATTTGTTTTTTTATGAAGTAAGTAATTATGCGAAATGCTATTTTTGTAACTTTTGATGCTGTTTGGAAAGTTTGGGAAATTCTTTTTTAGTTCAGCTTCCAATTCATTTAAGTCTGTAGTTTGGTCAAACTTGCTACTTACTCTAACCTCAATAAAATCATCATCAATAGCATAATAAGTTACTTCATTATCAAATGCAATTTTAACACTTTGTATTATGGATGAAAATCTTTTAGATCTAAACTTTTGAGTGTTTTGGTCTTCCGAAAAATGTAAGCCATAAAAAGGATATATTAAATTATAGAAAACAATAGAATTTTTTATTCCGTTATGATAAGGATAATTTAAATCATACTCTAAATCTCCTTGATCGATAATGTTTTTTTGACTTTCTTTCGGCATTTTAATAAAAACCGCATCATATTGTAAATCATTTTTAAATGCTTTCCATTTTTCATTTAGCTCAGACTGATTTACAACTTTCAGAACTTCACCATTGTTGTCTATATATAAAATCAAACGATGCGAAATTTTTTCAATTTTTCCAGCAAAATCTATAATGTCTTGAATTTGCTCTAAACCACCTTCACTTTTTAAATTAGCAATATTAAATTCGACTACAACAGCATTCTCTTTTCTTTCTACTTTTTTTTGTTTTACAATTAAGTTTGTTATAGAATCGGACAATACAACTCCATTTATTTTAAAATGTGTTTTTTGAGTTGAATTGTAACTATTTTCCTTGTCAACTTGAAATTTATAAATTAGTTTATCCATTATTTAATAATCATTGGTAATTTAAAAAAGGCCTTTAAATTTTTTAGTTAATATTAACGTCTTTCCCTTTTATAGTAACATTTCCATCGATAACAATGCCTGGCGTGCCATCTTTTTTACCTAGTGCTGTCTTTGTTTTTCCTACAACATTTATGGTATCAGATTCAATATTTATTCCAGTTTCAGTTATTTCTATAAAACTAGAACCCACTTTAAGTTTTATATTTGTTTTTCCATCTAATATGATATTTCCATCACTATCCATTTTTAAAACACTTTCCCCATTTTTTCCAACATTTATTTGGTTTGTAGCAGCACTACTTGTCGAAGCATTACCCTCACCATCAAATAGCATATTAACAGTACCTTGATCAGTAATACAGAAACTACCTGAAGCATCGTCCATGATTATTTTATTACCGCTTCTCGTTTGTATTACTTTTTTATCGTTGCCCGAAGTTGCGTAATTACTACCAGCCTTTCCATTGTACATGGCTCCTAAAACAAATGGCTTTTCTGCATTACCCGCTTCAAAACCTACGAGTACTTCTTCACCAATTTCAGGAATAAAATACATTCCTTTTCCACCTCCTGCGTGCGGGTTTATCATTCTGATCCAAGGAGTACTATCTTCCTGCCAAGGAAATTTTACTTTTATTCGACCAAGAGCTTTCGGGTCATTATTATCTGTAACTATAGCTGCTTGAGTATCTGCTACTGGATGATTGTGTACGTTTCCATAGGGAGGAGCTAGAACACTATCTGGAACAGCTTGAAACGTGTTATGATAACTACCCGTTTCATCGCATACATGAACTAAGTCGGTAATAATGTAGCTACCAAAATTTTGTTCTTTAAGACCATCTGCTAAGTTACCTGTTATAGAAAAAGCAGGTTCCTGTATTGAGACAATGTCTCCAATTCGTAGTCCTGTTTCATCACTGTCTCCCTTAGCTGTCACTAAATCGGCTGAACGAGCATAAAGTTGTG
Organism: Flavobacterium sp. KY-23415; assembly: GCF_055384985.1. Lineage (NCBI taxonomy): Bacteria > Pseudomonadati > Bacteroidota > Flavobacteriia > Flavobacteriales > Flavobacteriaceae > Flavobacterium > Flavobacterium sp. KY-23415. The sequence goes on from NZ_AP044001.1 coordinate 3,546,078, forward strand.
TTTTAACTCTATCTATTAAGTGCGTTCTAGCACTACCTTCTTCAATAGGGTGGGTATAGAGCATTGTAGCAGTCTGGGGAAATAATTTTTTTGAAGTCTCAAACATTATTTTTGCGTAGCCTTCTGGTTGGTAGTTAATCTCTATTGCATCGGCTCTTTGAGTTTCTGCATTGCTTGGATCGTATCCTAAATACTCAACACTTAATGGTTTAGTCCTCATTTCAATATTAAAACTGTGTAATGATTTACCGTATTCTAGCGTAAAGTTTTTTGCTTTTAATGCTCCAAAAACTAATTCTTCTCCATTAAAAAAGAACCATTTTCCTTTTTTTTGTGCTAATCTTGCTAAGAACCCAAAATCGCTTTCTCTATATTGTACTGTATATGTTAATGAGGTGTCGTTTTTAATATTTATATGTGGTCTTAACGGGAATCGTTCATAATCACTTAAAATTCTTTTAATAATGTCTGTTAAAGATTCGTCTGAAAACGATTTGGTTTTTGGTATTCCTTCTAATGCTATCGTTGGGCTATATCCGTTTATAATTATGCCACCAGATGCTCCAGATGTTCTTATCATTTGCGCCTCTGAAATGATACCATAGAAAATAAATGGAGCTTCTGTTTTTAGATTATTGGGCTGAATTTCAATTTTTATTGGTTTACCAATGTAACTTTGAGATTTATCTATTGCTTGATTAACAAATTCCCGAGGAATTGGTTGTAATATAGAAAAAGTATGATGAGTATGTACTTTTTGATTGATGACTAATTTTGAGAATCTAGATATAGGTTCACCATCTATGTGAATGCTGATTTTTGTACTAATTGCCATGTTTCTTTTTTATATTTGTTGTTGTTTAAATGTTCTTTGAATAAAAAAATGTATTTTAACATTTTAATTATCTTCATAACGTTACTCATTATAAAAAATTATCATAGTTTGGTAGGTTTTTTGTTCTTTAAAAACAATATCATAAAACATTTAAGCGTATTACAAATATTTCATGTAATTTTTTACACTATACTCTTTTCTTAAAAGAGCTCTTTTATGCTTGCCATAGAACTTTTTAATAAAACTTATCAAAATGATATAAACTTGGGGCAGTACTAAATATATTTTGTATCAAAAATAGTAAAGTGTTGTATATTATATGTAAAAAACAAAACTTTAACATAAATTACAGAAAAACTATCAAATAAAATCTTTGAATTTGACCCGTACAGGTTTTTACATAATTAAACTATTTCTACAATAAAAAAAAATTAGGCTATTTGTTTAAAGAGAAAAACAAAAAATTACTTTTTGTGTCATTTATATACTTATTTTTTTGTAATCCATACAAGCGTATAAACAAGCTATCTCTTTTTCAAGTTCTATAAGTTGTATTAAATTATTTGATTTTTTTGGTATTGGTTTGATTTCAATTTTTTTTAGATGCTTTTTAAATGCCACTTCACCAATTGTAAAAACAATCATTGTTTCTATTGCTTCGTGTATCCCTTTTCTTTCTTTGTATGGATGAAAAACAGTAATGTTTATTTTTTTTGAAGTAGTGTTAAAGTCTTCTAATTTTATATAAATGTCGCTTATTTTTACTTTATATTCTGAGAAAATATAATAGTCGTCTTGCTTCTTTTTGTATGGTTCTTTGTTGATTATTGGTTTTATAAATACTATAGCTTTTAGTTGATTAAGCATAGGCATTGTTTCTTCTAATGCTATTAATTTTGTAAATAGTTTTTTATATCCAAAGGCTGTTAGGTATAATTTCAATCCCGCTTTTTCATTTACAATTATGTAGCCAATTCTTTTGGAAACGTAGTTGAGGTTTCTTTCTAGGTGTTGTATAACTTCTTCTGTCTTTATACCTAAGACCATTGCATTATAGATGTTTGCTTCGTTATCTTTTATCCAGTTCCAGAAATTTTGGATGGTTTTTATTTGTCTATTGTTTAATATCTTGTTCATGATTTTACTAGTTATGATTTAAAAGCTTATGATTTTGTTTTGTTTTTTTATCCTAATTCATTTCCTTTTGTCTAAACTTTCACCTTGGAAACTAATTAGATTGAACATGTTTCTCATTCTAGAACGCAAACGGTTTCCGTAATGTTTTTCAATTTCTGAAGCGGAAAGGTTTGTGGTAAGATGGGTAATTGAATTGTTTTCTATGAAGTTTTCATAGCGACTTATTAGAATTTCTGCCATTACATTACAATCGTTGCCAAAGTGTTTGATTTGTTGTTCCGCTCCTAAATCGTCGAAACAAAAGCCTGATAATCTGATTTGATTTATGGCTTTGATGGTGTATGGTTGTAATGCTTCATAGCCTTGTTTTGCAAACTCATAGGATATTTCTCTACATGTTTTTATTTTGTATTCGTATTTTTGATACATGAAGGGTTTTATCAAATGCATTATTGAAGTTTTACCGCAACCAATAGGTCCTGAAAGCAAAATGCCTTTATTGACATCTAGTCCTAGTTTTAAAGCATTGTTTTTGTCTCTAATAGCATAGATTAGAAGTTTTAAGATTACTGGTTTATCTTCTTCTTGGATTTTGAACGTTTGACCATAGGTTTTTTTTCCATAGTATTCTAAATAATTATAACATTGTTGTACATCATATATTTTACAGTTTTTGATAATTGTAAATGTATTTTCTATTTTAAAGTGGCTCTCCATAATTTTTGTAAGTTGAAGTTTGTAAATGTTGTGGTTGCGGTTTATTTGTTTTTGAGCTATTTTGTGTTGCTTGTTTACTGAATGTTTGACTATTTAAAATCCAATTTCGTATGGCTGCTTTCCAATCTTTCATTTTTGTTTTGCCACCTACTAGCCAGCCATTACTTTCAAAATGGTTATAAAATTTTTCTGCTTCGATTTCTGGAGTATTTTTTTCTTTGAAATATGCAATGACTTCATTTTTTTTTGGAGGAATTGTTTGCTCTATATTTTTATTCTGTTCTGTATCTTCTTTATTTTTTATTTCTTTTCTTTTATTTTTTTGTTTTTTTTGAAATTGCTCGTTTGTAATGTTTATACTGTTTGTATTGTTTATATAAGGTAGATGTTTAGCACTTGTTTGATGCTTGTTTACTGCTTGTTCATTAACTTGTTCGTTAACTAGATTAAATTCTAATTGGGTTATTGATTTATTTTTGATTTTTTTTAAATCTTTTTTTGGAATTGGCTTAGTGTAAAAATCAAGACTTAGTACATTGAGTGTTGAACCTTTAAACGGGTTGAAGGAAGGATTATATTCAATGTATTTTCTTTCTTCTAATTCTTTAATGCATTTGTGATAGGTTGCTGTTGATGCAATTTTGCTTATTCTCATTAATTCATCTCTTGAAATAGAAATTGGATTTTGGAAGCGGTTTTGATTCCATAACTGAAAAATGGCCATGTATAGACTTATGTGTGTTGGGTTGAGGTCGAAATCTGTACTTACTTTTTCAAAAAATCCTGTTAGGTGTTTGATGTAATTCATTTTGTGAATGATTTGTTATTCTTATTTTAGTTTCTCGATGCTATTTTTATAAATAATATATTGGTTTTTGACTTTTAAAAATCACTCGAAATGGTGGTTTAATTGTGTTTTTCTTTGCTGTTATTGGTTTAGCATTTTTTCAATGTCTTCGTGTTTGTAGTAAATAAGCCCCCCAATGCGTTTGTAGTTTAGTGTACCGTTTATTCGCAAGTTTTGTAAAGTACCTGGGGAAATTTTTAACAGTTTTCTTACCTCAACAGATTTAAGCCACTGTGTTGGTTTTTCTACTTGGTTAGTGTTGTTTCTAATTTCATTTAGTAGTGCGTTCCCGAAATTTAACAAATCCTTTTTTGTTACTACTTGATGGTTTAATAGTTCGATGTTTTCGATTTCTGGAAAGAGTTTTTTAGCCTGCAAATTCATTTTTCAGTAGTTTATGATTAGTACTTAGTAAATAATCAAAAGGAGTAACAAATAGTATTGTTTTGAATTTTACACTCTTTTGATTTGTTTTATTATGATACAAATCAACTTCATTTAATGCATTTTTATTCCCAAGTAGTATCCAAGTTGGGAACGATTTTTATGTAGGTTGTAAAGAAGTGCAGGATTATAATGAATTACAGAGTAATTCATAAAAAAGTAGTAACGTATAAATAATTATTGGGGGCAAAAAAAAGTTATAAATGAACAATTTCCAACTTGGGCAAGAGTTGGGAATTACTTTTCTTCTTCATTTATTTTATGATTCAGCGTGTCTGATAGCTGCTTTAGAAATTTTGTTCTGTTTATTTTCCTTGATTTAATATCTAGATAACTACGATATATTGTGTCTTCAATTTCAACATTAAACATTTTACTGAAGTATGCAGCTATTTCTTTAATATCGGAGTTGCCATTGTTAAATGACTTTGAATGATGCAATGAATATACCAATTCTACTAAGTCAACTTTTGAACCAGACCATCTTAAAACAGAATAATTGTTAACATGATTTATGGGGCAGATTTTTTCTAATTCTTCAATTCTGTCTTCTAGATATGTTGTTAGCGTATCATATGCAATCATTGTTGCGATTAAGTGATCATGACTGGTTGACAGTTTTGAATCATAGTTAATATAACTACAATCATCATGCAAAATATTTTTGTTTTTAGATCTTACAAAGTAATGCTGGTCTTTGTGCGAAGCTCTAGCTCTATAATATTCAAAAAAACGTTTGTTGTTTTTTGAATGTTTGTGAATCTTATTTAAAGATTTCTCATAGTGCTTGATTTTATTCTTTCTTGAAGCTGGTAAGCTACTTTCTATACTTAAAATCTCTTTGTAGTAAATTAATTTAGAAACGATACTAGGTTTCAATATTTTAAAAAAATGTATTTCTTCTTCTTGAGTATTAAACTTATGTTTTCTTAACCATGAAAATAATTTTTGTAATTTTTCTTCAATGAAGATTATTAACGCATGGCATTTTTTTATAATATTAGTGTTTTTAGATTTAACAATCTCGAATTCTTTATCGAAGACTGAAAAAAAAATATTTGAATAGTTATCCATAATAACAGACTTAAAATGAAACATAAAAACTTAAAATGTACTAAACGACTTCAAATAAAACTAAAACTAACAGATTTTATTGTTAAAATCTTTTTAATATTTTATTAAATTTTACATGAATATTTCGTGTTTTTGTTTGATTTGTTACTGTTTTTCTATTTTTTCTATTATTAGGTTGTGTTTTTTTCTATTTAGTTACTGTTTGCATATTTATTATACTATAGTTGATTTTTTTAGTTTTTTATAGAAGTTTGCTGTTACAATATCATTTCTTAATTGATTCTAATTACATTTTTGGGATTTCTTTTAATGAAAGATGTAATTGTTTTCATCAGGTATGTACTGCTTTGATAACGAGTAACAAGTTCTTTCCATTGGAGGGTTTCTTTCACTTCTATATCTAACCCAATGTAACCCATGCCATAAAAGTGACCTTTTTCTACCCAGACACAACTTATTTCGTCATTAGTTCTCCCTTTGTCTAGAATAGCATATGTATCTTTATTCTGTTCTAAATAGTCTATAGCTTTCTCTATTTTTTGATTGTGTTCCTCTACTTTAGGTTGTTTTTTTTCAATTTTTATTTCAAATTCATGTGGGATTATTTTTTGTCCGAAGTTGCAGAATCTTGTGTCTATTTCAAATTTTCTGCAAAGCTCATTTAGTACATTTACTCCTTCATGAAACGTTCCAAAGGTTTCAATTGTTGCTTGTCCTTTGTTTAGTTTTGCAATAGCTAGGTATTTGTAGCCATTTCTTGCTTCATAGTCGAATAGTCCAAATTTCGGTTCATATTTTTTTATGGCTCTGTTGTATAATGGCCATAATTTTTTTATTTCTATCCCTTCTAGTAATAGTGCCATGAATTCAGTTGCACAGACTTCGAATGAAATACCATAAATGTCTCGTAAAAAATTTTGCCTTTGTGGTGTTATCTTGTTTCCAGTGAAATGAGCAGCTACTCTTTTTTTTAGGTTAATTGCTTTACCTACATAGATTACTTCTTTTACTTGATTGTAAAAATAATAGACTCCGGGTTTGTTTGGTAAATCATCAAAATCTTTCTTAGGAAGATTTGGAGGTAATCTTTGGTCTTGTGCTGTGTGCTTGACCATTTTTTCTATTTCCTTCTCTTGATCCCATTCTATTAATTTAGAAAATAGTATAGCTGTAGCATTTGCATCGCCGCCAGCTCGGTGTTGGTTTACTAATTCAATGTCTAAAGACTTACACAATTTACCTAAACTGTAAGATTGCATTCCTGGTCTAATTTTTCTTGCTGCCCGAACCGTGCACAATTTTGTTGCTTTCCATTTGAAACCTGACTCTTCTAACTGGTGTTTTACGAAAGAATAATCAAAATTGACATTGTGTGCTACAAAAATACGGTCGTTGAGTAATTTGAATACAATCTCAGCAATTTCCTCAAATATAGGTGCGTTACTTACCATTTCATTATTGATGCCTGTTAGTGCAATAATAGAAAGTGGTATTTCTTTCTCGGGATTAACAAGTGATTCCCATCTATTAAGTATTTCATAACCATTATGAATGATTATTGCAATTTCAGTGATACGACTGTGCGTTGCATTACCACCTGTTGTTTCAATGTCGACTATTGCGTATTCTTGTTTTTTCATTGTTCTGTTTTCATTTTTTGTCTTGGTAAATTTATTTCATGTTCTTGAGGATATGGAGCTCTGTGGGTAACACTAACATCTTCTTTTAAAAGCTTTTGGGTTTGGTATTGTCTATCAGCATTGTTTGCATATCGGGGGTCTGGAATGAATGGCAATTTTGCCATTTTTGTAATTGTTATAGTAGGGAAGTGGAAATCAACCTCTACAGTGCCTAGTAATAAATAACAACCACCACCAAGAAAGGGATAATTGACTACATTTTTTGGAAAATGAGTTGTATCAAAATACTCTCCATTAGAATCTATCCAAGTACCAAAATACATTAAGCCTACCTTAGTGGGTACTTGTTTTGTAGATACTAGATAAGCTATTAATTTCACTTCTTTCTTTACCCAATGTACCAAATCTTTAGCACCTATTTTATTTTTGTAGGTGGTTTGTAATAAGTCAAAAGGAGAACAAGAAACAGGAAAACCGATGATTTCAATTTCATCAAAGGCATCTTCAAATAGCGACCTGTCTATTACAGGTAACGTGTATTCTTTAGCTGGTTCTTCTACTAACAAGAGGTCATTTCTTTCTGAATTGTAATTTACTAAAATCATTCTTGCTTGCACTATTAATTGACTTTTGGTTTGGTTCGTAAATCGGAATGCTCCAATAAATAGAAGTGTTTGTAAACTTTCTAAGCCTATAGGAATTCTTTTTATAAAGTCTTCTAAAGATTTGTATTTTCCTCTGTTTTCTCTTTCCTCAACAATTTTTATAATTAAATCTCCATTTAAACTTTTCAATAGTGATAAACCTAAGTATACTTCTTTTCCGAAAACTACTGTTTCATATCTACTTTTGTTGATGCAAGGATTGTGAATTTTAGCTCCTGACATTTTAGCTTCGTGTATATAAATTTCGGTACGGTAAAAACCACCTCCATTATTGATAGCTGCTACCATAAATTCTATTCCAAAATACACTTTTAAATACAAACTTTGATAACTCTCTACAGCATAAGAAGCCGAATGCGCTTTGCAAAATGAATAGCCTGCGAAAGATTCGATTTGTCTATATACCTCTTCACTGAGTTGGGGAGGATGCCCTTTCTTTTGACAAGAGATAAAGAACTGCTCTTTTACGGCTAATAACTCTTTTAACGACCTACTTTTTCCGCTTATGGCTCTTCGAAGAATATCACCATAAGACGCTTCTAAACCTGCATAATGTAGCGCAATCTTAATTACGTCTTCTTGGTATACCATTACTCCATAGGTTTCTCCTAATTGTTCTTTAAACACTTCGTGAAAATATTCAAACTTATCAGGATAATTGTGTCGGAAGATGTATTCACGCATCATGCCACTTTGAGCTACACCTGGGCGAATAATACTTGAAGCTGCAACGAGTATTTTGTAATTATTACATTTTAATCTTCTTAATAATCCTCGCATAGCAGGACTTTCAATGTAAAAGCAACCTAGGGTTGTACCTAGACTTAAAAACTCATTGCATTTCTCATCCTTTTTAAAGAGATTTACATTCGTAATATCTACTTTTATTCCTCTATTTCTTTCTATTATCTTAACAGCTTCATCAATTGTGCCTAAACCTCTTTGACTTAAAATATCAAACTTTTCAAAACCGATGTCTTCCGCTACATGCATATCAAATTGTACGATAGGAAATCCCTTTGGAGGCAATTCAAGTGCAGTATAATTAGTTATAGGTTCTTCCGAAATAATAATTCCGCAAGAATGCATACTTCTTTGATTGGGATATTTTTCTAGCATTTTTCCATACATTTCAACATACTTGACGATTGAATTGTTTTCGATAGGTTTTCCTTTAGATTTTGCTAATACATCTAATTCTTCTTTTGCTAATCCAAAAACCTTTCCTACTTCTCGATATATAGAACGGTATTTGAATTCTACATTTGTTCCACAAAATGCTACATGATTAGGGTCAAATCTTTTGAAGATGTAGTCTAAAATAGCATCTCTTTCTCTCCAAGACCAATCAATATCAAAATCTGGAGGACTTTTCCTGTTTTCATTTAAGAAACGTTCAAAATATAGGTCTAATTCAATAGGACATATGTCGGTAATACCTAGACAATAACTAACGATACTGTTTGCACCGCTACCACGACCTACGTGCATAAATCCTTTGCTTTTACTGTATTGAATAATATCCCATGTAATTAGAAAATACCCGCTAAAATTTAAATCATTAATTACTTTAAGTTCTTTTTGTATTCTTCCTTGCGCTTCTTTATTGTCTTTACCGTATCTCTTTATAAGTCCATCTTTTGCTAAATTTTCTAATAGTAGTCGATCTCCTTCTTTACTTTTTGTATAATATTTTTTATTTCTGGGTGTATTAAATTCAAATTCATAATTACACTGATTAATAATGTTTTGGGTATTTTCTATTATTTGCGGATAATCTTTGAAATTTGACAAAAGTTCCTCTTCACCAGTCAATATTTCAGAAGTGCTACAATACTCGTTTTCATTTAGTTTAGATAAAATTATATTTTGGTCAATTGCTCTAAGAATTTTGTGAAGATTGAATTCTTTTTTTGTACGAAACGTTACAGGTTGCAGTATCACTGATTTTGTAATTTTAGCTTTCCATTCTTCTTTGAATAGTTTTATTATTTCTTCTTTTCTTATACCTAAATACTCAAACTCTCTAAACGTTTTTGGATAGTTGTGTATTGGATAAATCACTTTCACATTCTTAAATTCAGGAGCAAAAAGAGGTAACTCTAATTTGTTTAGATTGTGATGGGTTAAAAATCGACACAACTCACCGATACCTTCTTTGTTGGTTGCTAATCCTATGAAGCGTAATTTATTTTTTTCACTACATTCCATTCCTACAATAGGTTTGATACCTTCTTTTTTGCAGCCTTTCACAAAATCATAGATTCCAGTAACGGTATTAATATCCGTTAAAGCAATCGTTTTAAGATTGTATCTTTTTGCTTCGCTGATTAAATCCGCTAATGGAATAGTTCCATATCTTAAACTGTGATATGAGTGGCAATTTAAAAACATTATGACTTTCTTTTTATGATTGTAGTTGAAGCCTTTGAAACTGCATGAAAGCCATATCTGTTTTTTATTTTATCCAAAGCTTCATAGAGCGATAACATTTCTGAAGTATCTTCAAACATATTTATCTGGTAAGTTCCACGAACTAAATTGGTGAATCGTATTCCAATCAATCTAAGACGCATTCGTCTTGTGTATAATTTTTCGAAAAGTTCAACAGCTACTTTTTTTAAGATATGATCAAAAGAAGTATAGGCTACTTTCATCTGCTTAGTTTCTGTGTCAAAATTGTTATATCTTATTTTGACTACAACTGTTGCTGTTAAAAAACATTCACAACGTAATTGAAACGCTAATTTTTCCACCATACTCGCTATTAATGCTTTGATATGACAAATGTCAATGGTATCTATTTCAAAAGTGTGTTCGGTTGAAATGGATTTGCGTTCGGTGTAAGGTTCTACAGGATTGTTGTCAATACCATTTGCCTTCTTCCAAATTTCAATTCCATTTTTCCCAATCATCCTTTGCAAGACTTCTACTGGCATTTCAGAAAGTGTTTGGATATTACGAACTCCTATTCTTGATAATAGTTGAAAAGTAACCTCACCTAGCATTGGTATTTTTTGAATGGGAAGTGGATTTAAAAAAGGTTTTACATTAGTATCTATTATTTCCAATTTCCCTAAAGGTTTCGCTTCGCCAGTACCAATTTTAGAAACTGTTTTATTTACGGATAAAGCAAAACTAATAGGTAAGCCACATTCTTTTATTACTTTATTAGCAAGCTCAGAAGTCCATTTGTAACAACCAAAAAACTTATCCATCCCAGTTAGATCCATATAAAATTCATCTATACTTGCTTTTTCGATTACAGGTGCTACTTCTTCTAACATAGAAGTTACTTCGTGTGATTTCTTGGAGTATAATTCCATATCGCCTTTAATCACTGAAGCTTGGGGGCATAGTCGTAACGCATGTCTGATAGGCATAGCTGAACGAACTCCAAACTTTCTAGCTTCATAGGAGCATGAAGCTACCACACCTCTGTCTGAACTTCCTCCAATTATTAATGGTAGTCCTTTTAATTTTGGATTCACTAGTCGTTCACAAGAAACAAAGAAAGTATCCAAATCCATATGCACAATAGCTCTTTTCATGTTTTAGATAGGTTAATAAATTATTGTACAAAACTAGGATAATAAATCCCTTAAATTATTATATTTGTAGTGACTTAAAATCACTTTAACATATGTTATATATTTCTGACAATTTAAAATGGTTACGTGCTAGGCAAAATTTATCACAGCAGAAAGCCGCTGAAGGGATGAAATTTGGTTTGGATCAATATAAGAAGTATGAGTACGGGAAGAATACACCACCAGCTGAATCTTTATTGATTATTTCGAGATTTTACCATATCAGTATAGATTTATTATTAACTGTAGATTTAAGTAAGATTGATATTGATAGTTTATTGCAACTGGAAGATAATAGAATACTTTTTCCTATAAAAGTAGATGCCCAAGGAGAAAACCTTGTTGAAATTGTTACCCATAAAGCCAAAGCAGGTTATGCTTCTGGAGGATATGCGGATTATAATTTCATTTCTGAATTGGAACACATTCATTTACCCTGGCTTAATGCAAATGAAAAATATCGAACATTTCCAATTGAAGGAGACTCTATGCCACCTCATAACAGCAAATCTTATGTTATTGGTAAATATGTTGAGAAATTGGGAGACGTAATCGATGGTAAAACTTACGTTATTATTACGACTAATAAGGAAATGGTTTATAAACGTTTGAATAAGAATGGTAAGAATAGTTTTTCTCTACATTCTGATAATACTTTTTATGAACCTTATCCTGTAAAATTCTCTGAGATTGCAGAAATATGGGAATATGTAGGTAGTTTAGAAAGAGAGCAATTTAAACCTGATACTTATAATGTTATGGAACTAAGTTCTGTTATTAGGAAGCTACAGGAAGACGTAAGTGATTTAAAAGAAAAATTGTCTTGATAGTGCTTTTTAATAAAAGTTAGTGAAACTCTTGAAGTATTTCTGTATTTTGAACTCAAGAGTTTCAACTAAGTTATTTAGCAATGATGAATTTTTTATCCTCCTGATTTACTTTTACAGAAGTGAATTTGTTTTTTAAAACTAACATGTCTTCACTAACTTTTTTATCTAAAACTTTTGCATAATGTTGGGTTGTTTTTATATTTTTATGCCCTAACATTTTACTTACACTTTCAATAGGAACTCCATTTGTGAGTGTTACAGTTGTAGCAAAAGTATGACGAGCAATGTGAAACGTCAATTCTTTTGGAATTTCACATACGTCCGCAAGTTCTTTTAAATAGGCATTCATTTTTTGGTTGGATAGGATAGGGAGTAAGCGATTTTCATTTAAGCATTGCGGGTATTTTTCATATTTCTCAATAATTGATTGAGTAACAGGTAGTATTGGGATTTTAGAAGCTGTTTCTGTTTTTTGGCGATGTGTTGAAATCCATTTTTCACCATCGATACCTATGATTATATGTGATTTAGTTAAGTTTAATACGTCAATATAAGCTAGTCCAGTAAAGCAACTAAACAAAAACATATCTCTTACTAAATCCAATCTTTTTATTTTGAATTCTTTGTTTAGCAAAGTTTCTATTTCTTCCTGGTCTAAATATACTCTTTCAACTTCTCTAACTTTTCCTTTGTAATTTAGGAATGGGTCTTTTTCAATCCAGCCATTAAAATAGCATTGTTTGATTATCTTCCCAAAGTTCCTAATGTATTTTATAGTTGAATTGTTGTTGCAGTTCTTGGTGTTTCTCAGATAGAAATCAAAGTCATTTATAAAGGCAATATCAACTTGCTTTATGGATATATCATTAATTGAATAGTAGTTCTTTAAAAATTCTTTGGTATGACTTAATGTCGTTTCATATTTTTTATAGGTATTAATTGAAAATTCTTTACCGACTAATTCGTTCATTTTTTTGTTGTGGTCTTCAAAAATTACAATTAGTTTTCTTGTTTTTTCTTCAATGCCTAAAAGTTTGTTTTTAAAAGTTTGTGCATTGATTTCTAGATTATTATTAATCATCCATTTTTCTGTTTCATAAGCTTTATTTCTTAGAATATCTAGATGACTATTTATTAATCGGGTTTCTTCAGAATTACCTTTCATTTTACCAGCTCCTGTATTCCATTTTGCTTTTTCTACGAATCTTGAAATACTTAGTTCTATTCTTGTTCCATTTATGGTTATTCTTTGGTAAATGGGTAATAAGCCGTTTTTGGCTGCTTTAGAACTTTTCACGTAGAAAAGGATTGACATTTTGTGTTTCATTTTGTGGTGACTTATAATAGTTATCAAATTAGTTTTTTATTCTTCTATAGTCAAGATGTTTATCTTTTGAACAGCTTGCTATCATTGGGCTAGCTTAAAATTCGGTTACCCAAGATTTGAATTTTTTAGGGTAACCGATTATAGCACCAGTCTTTTGAGATTTTATGAATAATTTGAATACTATGAAAAACAAAAAAGCCTTTAAATCATATGATTTAAAGGCTTTTAGCTTAAAATGAATTTTAAAATGTGGAGTCGGAGAGAATCGAACTCTCGTCCAAACAAGCAATCGAAGAGCTTTCTACACGCTTAGTTTTTGCTTAAATTTTCGACAAAAAGCAAGGCCAAAAACAGCCACTCTTTGCTTAGCTTTACAATTGTCAGAAAGGATTTAAAGCTTTACCTTTCCTAGGTTTACTTTTACGGTTCACCTTAATCAAACTCCATAAACCAAGGATTTCGAGGTGAATCTAGCTTTCCAACCTGGTTGGAACTAGGCAAATCGTACTAAACTTCGGATTAAGCAGCTAAAGCGTAATTATTTTCGCCGTTTAAAGTTCGTATAGCAGATATTTACGAGCCTACCATACTTGGCTCGACGTGCTTACTAATCAATTCCACTCGCTGTCAAAACCAGTCGACCCCATTAAGAGTGTGTAATAATTAGGTTTTAGGTACTAAAATACAAAATTTGTAACAAATTCATTACATCAGCTTCTAAAACTGTGCCAAAAATACATCCTTTTTTTCGATAAAAAAAATCTTGTTTTTAGAAATCTATAAAGTTATATTTGTAACAATATCAACCTAAACCAAATATAAAACTAACAAATGAAATTCGGAATTATTAAAGAACGCAAAAATCCACCCGATAGAAGGGTTGTTTTTTCACCTAATGAATTGTTAAATTTTAAACATAAATATGCTGATGCTGAGATAGTTGTTGAATCTTCTGATATTAGAATTTTTAATGACGAACAGTACAGAGAAAAGGGGTTTGTAGTAACTGAAAATATGGAAGATTGTGATGTCTTGTTTGGTGTAAAAGAAGTTCCTATTGATGCTTTGATTCCAAATAAAAAATATTTTTTCTTTTCTCATACCATAAAAAAACAGCCCTATAATAGAAAGTTATTAAAAGCAGTTCTAGAAAAAAACATTGAATTGTTTGATCATGAAACCATTGTTGATGAAAATAATGCAAGATTAATTGGGTTTGGTCGCTATGCAGGTATTGTTGGAGCATATAATGGTATTAGAGCATTTGGGCTAAAATATGAACTTTTTAATTTAGCTAAAGCAGAAACTTTACCAGATCAAAAAGCATTAATTGAACGATTAAAAAGAAATCAATTACCTAATATTAAAATTGTTTTAACAGGTAGTGGAAAAGTGGCACACGGTGCTAAAGAAATGCTAGATGCGATGAAAATTAAGCAAGTAACTCCAGAAAATTACTTGTCTAAAACCTATACAGAACCTGTCTATACTTTAATTGATGTTCTAGATTATAATAAAAGAAAAGATGGACAAACTTTAGGAAAGTATGATTTTTATAATAATCCTGCTGATTATGAATCAGATTTTGAAAGGTTTGCAAACGAATCTGATTTGTTTATTGCTGGTCACTTTTATGGAAATGGTGCTCCTATTATTTTATCTAAAGAAATGTTGCGTTCATCCAAATGTAAATTAAAAGTAGTGGCAGATGTGTCTTGTGATATTGATGGACCAATTGCGTGCACACTAAAAGCGAGTACAATAGCAGATCCTATTTTTGCCTATTTGCCAAGTGAACATAAAGAAGTTGCACTAACACATCCTGCTGCAATTTGGGTTATGTCTGTGGATAATTTACCTTGCGAATTGCCAAAAGACGCTAGTGAAGGTTTTGGAGATATGTTTTTAAAGCATGTGATTCCTGCTTTTTTTAACGATGATACAGAAGGAGTTCTGAAAAGAGCCAAAATAACTGAAAATGGTAAATTAACCCCTCGTTTTGCCTATTTACAAGATTATGTAGATGGGAAAGAATAACACATATAAATAAAAGAATACATGAAAAGAGGTTATCTAGAATTAGATAGCCTCTTTTTTTGTTTTCAAAATGTAAATGTGACCAAATTGTGATTTTTTTGTGAACACTCTGTGATATGATAGTATTTGTTTTACAACATCAAACAAACAAATAAACTTTTATGGAAAGTTGCTGCAGCTATTTCTATAAATAATGTGTAATCTAAATTTATCATTATGGAAACAGAATCGAGTATTCATGGTCTTTACCAAAACAATCAATTTTTTCCTTCCTTACCAAACTATCAATTTCAGAAAAAAGAACTTGAAAACCTTTCTTTAAAAGATCAATTGTTATTTCAACAATTTGGAAGTGAAACTAGGCTAAAAACACCTTTTGAGAGCACTTTAAAAGCATTTGAATATTGGGTTAAAATAATGCCAAATGCAACATCAGCAGAACATCTAAACGAAAAAATAAGTTATAAACAATTAGATGAAAAAGCAACAGTTTTGGCTTTACTTTTAAAACAAAAAGGAGTAAAATCTGGAGATCTAATAGGCTTATATATTAGTCGTTCCATTCCAATGCTTATTGGAATTATTGCTACATTAAAATTGGGTGCAATTTATGTTCCTCAAGATGTGAGAATTGTTCCAGAAAGCATGTTGCAAAAAATTAGTGAAATATGTAACTTAAAAGTCATTTTATCTCTCTCTGAATATAGTGAAAAAGTGAATTGTATAAAAACGGATGAATCCTGCATTTATATAGACAAGGAGCTTGAAAATCCTATTTATATTAACTTATATGGAAGTATAAAAATGATTCAACCCAAAGAGGATATGGACAGTAAAGTATGCTTTATTCTCTTCACTTCTGGAACAACAGGAGTACCTAACGGAGTTGCGGTTACTCACAAAAATCTTTGTAATATATTGTATAATCCTTCGGGAAATTTAGGCATTCATCCAGGCATAAAGGTAGCTCAAATTTTAAATATTTCTTTTGATATGGCTGCTTGGGAAATTTTAGGTTGCCTTGGAAATGGAGGAACACTTTTAATTCGAGGGAAAGATATTAATGAGACGGTAGAAAAAGCTAATGTTATTATTGCAACACCAACAATTTTGACCACTATTAATATTGAAAAATGCAAAGAAATAAAAACGGTAGCAGTTGCAGGTGAACCTTGTCCTTTAATTTTAGCCAATACTTGGTCTAAAAAATGTGATTTCTATAATTGTTGTGGTCCTACAGAGACAACTATTGTAAACACAATGCAAAAATGCTTACCAAATAGTAAAGAATTGGCTATTGGAAAACCAACACCTAATAATACTGTTTACATTTTAGATGAAAATATGAATCCTTGTCCAATTGGTGCAATTGGGATTATGTGGGCTGGTGGGGATTGTGTCACAAAAGGCTATATTAATAATGAAGAATTAAACAACAAAAGATATGCTTATGATCCATTTATTAATGATGGAAGAAAAATGTTCAATACAGGAGATTTAGGAAAATGGAATGAACAAGGAGAACTAGTACATTATGGTAGAGTAGATGATCAAGTAAAAATTAAAGGATTTAGAGTAGAATTAGATGCTGTATCAAAAGTAATAGAGAATCATCCAGAAATTAAAAGAGCTGCCACACTGAAACATAAATCTAACCTAGTTTCCTTTTTTGAAACTAATTCACAATCTTTTGTAGATATTGAAATACTAAAAAAGGCAATAGTAGATAATTTGCCTTACTACTATTTGCCAAATGATTTTATACTTCTTGATGAACTTCCTAAAACCGCTAGAGGTAAGATTGATAAAAGAAAATTAATTGAATTTATAGGAGAATAGCATGGAGAATATCGTTTTAGAACCACAAAAGAATTGGCTATATCGATTGGGAAAACATCAAAGATTAAAACCCTATAATCGTTTGTTTATTTTGATTCTGTGTATTAATTTATTTGTTTTCTTTAAAGCTTTTTCAAGCTGGAATTGGTTCACAAATCAAGGATTTGAATTGACAAAATTGTCGAATGTTATCTTAAGCAATTTTGCATTAGCTATTTTAATTAGACAACAATATATTATTAATATTCTGTTTAAAATGGCAACAAGTATTCCTAAAAATTGGCCATTAAGTATTCGAAGGGTTTGTGCCAAAGTATATCATTTTGGAGGATTGCATAGCTCAGGAGCAACTATGGGTACATTTTGGTATTCTATTTTCGTTGGAGGATTAATTTATCATTATGCTAATGATTTAGAAGGAACAAATCTCTTTCTAATGGTTCTTACTTCTATAATTTTAATTCTTTTAGTAGTTATAATTTTAATGGCATTGCCCATAGTTCGTGCAAAATATCATAATAGTTTTGAAGTGACTCATAGAATTGGAGGTTGGTCTGTATTGATTTTGTTTTGGATTCAAATGCTAACATTTATTAGGCTACAAAATCAGTTGAATGAATTGTTTTTATCGTTTAATTTTTGGTTGTTAGTTCTTGTCACTTTTAGTGTGGTTCTACCTTGGCTTCGATTGAAAAAAGTAGCCATTGAAATAGTAACACCTTCTAATCATGTTGCATTAACTTCCTTTAATTATGGGGTAACTCCTTTTGCGGGTTCTTCTACAGCATTGAGCAGAAATCCTTTGTTAGAATGGCATTCTTTTGCTAATGTTCCTTCTCCTGGCAAAGATGGTTTTAGGTTAACCATTTCAAGAGCAGGAGATTGGACAGGTAAATTTATTACTGAAAAACCAGACAAAATTTGGGTTAAAGGTATTCCTACAGCTGGTGTGGGAAATGTTGACAAACTTTTTAGAAAAGTAATTTGGGTTGCAACAGGAAGTGGAATTGGTCCTTGTATTCCTCATTTACTTCTCAATGAAACACCTTCGCTTTTAATTTGGGCAACAAAAACTCCCGAAAAGACATATGGAACAGAGCTATTAAACGAAATTAACAAAGTGCAACCCAATGCTCTCATTTGGAATACCGATGAACATGGTAAGCCAGATTTGGTAAAATTAGCCTATAAGGCCTATAAAGATTTTGGTGCAGAAGCAGTAATCTGCATTTCTAATCAGAGTTTAACTAAAAGGGTGGTCTATGAAATGGAAAGCCGAGGAATTCCAGCTTATGGAGCCATTTGGGATTCTTAAATTATCTAAACAAATATCAAAATGAATATACAATTTAAAAAAGAGGGTAGGGTTTTGATTGCTCAACTCAACCGACCAAAAATAAATGCCCTGAATTCTGAGACAATGTATGAACTCATTCATGGTTTACAAAAATATGATGACGATGATGCTATTGGCTGTTTTATAATTAGGGGTAATGACAATCTTTTTTGTGCGGGAGCCGACATTGTTGAAATGGCATCAAAAAGTTATGACGATATGGTGCAAGAAGATTATTTCTCCTATTGGGAATTATTTCCAAAATTAAAAACACCCAAGATTGCTGCTGTTTCTGGTTTTGCTTTAGGTGGTGGTTGTGAGTTGGCAATGATGTGCGATATTATATATGCTTCAAATACAGCAGTTTTTGGACAACCAGAAATAAAATTAGGAGTAATTCCTGGGATTGGAGGCACACAAAGGCTAACTAGATTAGTGGGTAAGTCCAAAGCCATGGAAATAATACTAACAGGTAGAAATATCACTGCATTTGAAGCCGAAAAAATAGGATTAGTTTCGGCTGTTTTTGATGAAAAAGATTTTTGGCATTTGGCTTTAGAAAATGCTAAGACTATTGCTAATTATTCAAAACAGGCTTTAGTTCTTGCTAGAGAATCAGTAAATCAAGCTTGGGAAATGAATTTGCATGATGGTGTTATTTATGAAAGAAAGGCTTTCCACAAATTATTTAAAACAAAAGATCAAAAAGAAGGAATGCATGCTTTTTTAGAAAAAAGAAACCCACAATTTAATTAAACCCACAAATAAACAAATAAATAAATATGAAAAACGTAGTAATAATAGTATCAATGTTAATTTCTTCATTATTATTTTCTCAGGAAGAAATGAAAAAAGAAAACAAAAAAATGTCTTTTGTTATCATGCCTATACATAACAGTGTTGCAGGGTATAATAATGTTTTTTTAGGCTCAATGGAACTTAAGGAGAATTTGAATTTAACTTTTTATAGTATTTTTTGGAACAACCCTAATTTCGGAAATCTAGAAACAGGAAGCGATCTTTTCTTAGAAACGGGTATTGGCTTAGGCTTTACAGCAGCAAAAGGAAAATGGTATATTAATCCGACTTTAGGTTTTGGACATGGTAAATTTTTGTCTGGTGGAACAGAGACAAGATTGGCAGAAGGGGTAATTCCTAGTGTGTTTACTGTTTTTAATTCGGGGAAGTTTGAACTGGAAGCATATATTGCTTATTATAAAAACATTAGAGACGAAGGGAATTCTAGAGATTTGTTGTTAAATTGGGTGATTCCTGGATTTAAAATAACTAAAAACTTTTCTATGGGTGCTTTTTATGAACAATTTACACAGCTTAGAACTGAGGATAATTTGAATGAAAAAGCAATTTATCAATTTACTGGTGGCTATGTTAAAGTGAGCTTAAACAATGGTGTTTGGTTCCGTTTAGCGGCAGGCCCGAATTTAGCAACAAGTTTAGGAACAGGTAGCGAATTCTATAAGGTGCAAGCTTTTATTCCTTTATAGTAGTAAAGTTGTTAAACAATAATTTTTTAAAGCCAATGCATTGCATTGGTTTTTTATTTTATAAAAATGAACAATTTACTATGAGTTTGTGATTTAAAGAGTTTGAATTGAAATTATTTCATTAATGAGACGTTTTCATTACTCTTGATGAAAAAATATTAGATTATGATTTAAAAAGTGCATTAATTACAGTTTTAAGTAATTTTGAGTTATATATTAAACCCAAATTACGCATTAGACTTTGTTATGAGAGAAATAGATGCAAAATAGTTGCGAAGTACGGAAGTTTTGACCCACAAATATAGCATTAGCTACATAGAGGACGTAAAATTGAGTAGTGAAGCAAATAGAAAGCAGCTATTTTTCGTAATAGAATTCAAATGCTTAATTTGGGTTAAAGCAATACGGTAAAACATGAAAAAAATTTTAATGATAGAAGACGATGCGACGATTGTTGAACTCGCTGAAATACATTTGAAAGACAATCATTTCTTAGTTACAAAAGCACATAAGGGGTATAAAGGCTTAGCATTTTTAGAACAAAATGAATATGACTTAATTATACTAGACGTAATGTTGCCCGATATTAATGGAATTGAAATTTGCAAGAAAATTAGAGCGGATAGAAACTACACACCAATTTTAATGTTAACAGCTTTAAGTGAAGAAATAGATAAAATTATTGGTCTAGAAATTGGTGCCGATGACTATTTAACCAAACCTTTTAGTGTTAGAGAATTTGTGGCTCGCGTTAAAGCACTCATTAGAAGAAGTGAAATGAACATTGGCAAACAAGAAGTATTATATGAAATATTGCAATGTCAAGGCTTGTATCTTGATTCTCAAAGCAGGAAGGTGATATTGGATAATAAAACAATAGAGTTGACTCCAAAAGAGTTTGATTTGTTGTATTTGTTTATGAGTAATCCAGGAAGAACTTATTCTAGAGAAAATTTGTTGAACATGGTTTGGGGATATGATTTTTCGGGATATGAACACACAGTAAATTCACATATTAATCGATTGAGAACAAAAATTGAAAAAGATTTAGCAAATCCAAAATATATCTTAACCACTTGGGGAGTTGGTTATCGATTTACAGACGAAAAAAATAGTTATGTTTAAAAAAAATAACAGCTTATTTTGGAAGACTTCTACGCTTTTTTTTATTCTTCTAACTATCGTTGGATGCATTTATATTTATATAAGCTTTGATTATTCGAATAAATATTTAGATGAAGTGAACCAAAGACTCAATCACGATACAGCAAAAAATATCGTTGAGAATTCGACACCTTTCTATGATGGGAAAGTAATTAAGCCCGCATTGGAAGAAATGTTCCATCACGTTAGGGCAATAAATCCTAGTTTGGAGGTCTATTTAATTAACCCTAAAGGAAAGATAATAGCTTGGTATCCTCCAGAAAGAGAAATTTCATTAAAGTATATTGATATTAAACCTATAATTGAATTTATAAATGATAAAGAAAATAAGTGTATAAAAGGAGACGATCCATTACAGCCAAATGCTAAAAAAGTATTTTCAGCGTCTCCGTTATATATGAACAATATGCTATATGCTTACATATATGTTGTGCTAACTGGCGAAAAATATAAAGTAGCATCAGACTCTCTTTTTACTAGCTATATGTTTAAAATTAGTGCAAGGACAATGATTATTACGCTTCTGACTACTTTTCTAATTGGGCTAATAATAATTAGGGTGATAACTAAAAATTACACTAAAATATTGTCTGTAATGCAAAAATTTCGACAAGGTGATTTGCAAGCCAGAGTGGAGTTTACTTCTAGAGGCGAGGAAAAACAATTAGGAGAAATGTTTAATGAAATGGCAGATATTCTAACTACAAATATAGATAAACTTAGAGAAGTAGAAACATTAAGAAAAGAACTTGTAGCCAATGTGTCTCACGATTTGCGAACACCAATTGCAATTATAAAAGGCTATATTGAAACACTGCAAATTAAAGAAGAAACATTAACTATTAATGAAAGAAGATGCTATATTAATACTGTGAAAGAGAGTATTGAAAAATTAGAAAAATTAATCTCGGAATTGTTCGAACTGTCCAAGTTAGAAGCCAATCAGGTGAAAGCTAAAAAAGAACCTTTCATTGTTAGCGAATTGATTAGTGATATTATTAGTAAATATAGACTTCTCGCCAAGAATAGAAACATTAACATAGCTGTAGAATTATCTAAAGATTTGCCAGCTGTTTATGCAGATATAGCTTTAATTGAAAGGGTAATGCAAAATTTAATAGATAACGCAATGAAGTTTACTCCAAATGGAGGTGAAATAATAATTAAAACTTTGAAAAATAATGAATACAATGCAAAAATTATTGTTGCCGATACAGGTATTGGTATTGCAGAAACAGATAAAGAGAAAATTTTTAAAAGATATTATAAAACTAATAATGAAAAGGACTTTAAAGAAGGTACTGGTTTAGGATTGGCCATAGTGAAAAAAATTCTCGATTTGCACAATTCTTCATTAGAATTGTGCAGTGCAGAAAATCAAGGATGTGTTTTTGAATTTAAATTGTGCTTCTATGACTTTAATAAAAGAAATTGATGTTTTAAAAAAATGAGTTATATTGGTCACAATTAATAATAAACTAAAGAAATGAAAGAAAGTTTAAAATATTTTGCAAAACTATCTTCTACAGCTGCTTTTAGTTGGTTGAAGATAAATGTTCTAGGGGCAATTTCAACAATTGTTGTTTTTATTTTAGCTTTAATTTTTATAGGCAAAGACATAGATGCAGGTCATTCTGGACATGTAAGTGCTATTCCTTTTGTTGGGTTAATGTTTGTAGCGAAACCTTTATCAAGTATTTTGTTAGTATTAATTATAATATCATCTGGGTTTATTTTTGTACTCGGAAATAAATATATTATTGGAAAGTTGATTCATAAAATTTTAAAAGATAAATCTGAAGGTCATATTGAACCATTTATTGACAAAATTCTTTCTAAATTACAAGAAAAGCAACCCGATTTAATTCGAAAAGGAGCAGATGCAGCTATGATTAAATTAAAATTGATGAATCAGGTGAAAACGGAATCGGATAATAAATGGATGAAACGTATTATTACTTTCGGATTACAAAAAATCAGCCTTGATGATATTGATTTTTCTAGTGATACTATTTCTTTTTCAGAAATTATAAAAGAGAAATTAGTTACTGCTTTATATGATATTTCCGAACCTAGTAGAAATTCTATTTTAATTGTTATTGGTTTGCAATGGTTCTTTTTATTGGTAATATTTTTTTCTCCGATTTAATATTTTATAAACCTGACAGGTTTATAAAGGGTTAAGTGTTGGCGCATCTAATATCAGTTATGTTTTGATTTTATAGTTGTTGAAAAACGATTCTTAGATATAAAAGTGTAATTGGGATATTGAGTAATAAAATGAAAACGCATTTTAGTTGAAACCCATACATTGTTTTATAGACAATTAGATTGAAAACTAAATTGATGAATACAATACTATTGAAAAACAAGGCAGTTATAACGTAATAGAACCCAATAATGATTAGTGTTTCGCTTTTTGTAATACAAAACAACACAAAAAGTAAAGTCCCAATACTAAAGGAAAGAAACGCTAAAAGTTTTGCTAAGTTTCCGTCGGATAATATTTTCTCTTTGTAATCTTCCATAATTAATGATTATTAATAACAATATGCGCATATAAAAATGCAATGGGAATGTTAGATAAGAGAAGTAATATTCTAATAATAAGATCTTCCTTGTTCGTTTGTTTTGATACTTGATATAGCAAATGACAAAAAGTAATCGAATTTATTAAAATTATTATTTTCATGTAGATATAACCAAAAATTACTATTGGAAAATAATTTGGAATTATAAAATGCGCTAGAAATAAGAGTGTGTTTATTCCCATAGTGAAAATTGTCAACTTTGTAGAAAAGGGTAAATGTTTGAATTGATAATTAGTGTCCATGAAAATGATTTTTAATTTGATAGGTAAGATAAATGAGACTTCCATATAAAGCAGAAAAGAGCATTGCCTCAAATGAAAGAAGTGTTAGAAAAGCATCTATAAATAGTTGAAACGGATTGGTAATGATATTCCAACTATTGAAACGAAGAAAACGCCCTAAATAGATTCCGAAACCACTTAAAAGGCAGATTATAGGAATGGAATAGGTAATAATTGTTTTAGAATAGAAAAGTGAGAAACAATTTTTGAATTCTTTTAAGGAAAGTAATCCAAATAAAAAACCAAGACTAGCAAATGAAAAAAGCAAAACCAAATCGAACCAAAAGAGTTCAGGATTTCCTTTTTTTAGATGTACAAAATCGGTTAAAATATAAAACGAATTAGGTAGAAATAATAACCAAACAATAAAGAGTAGTGCTCTCGATTTTATGTTTTCTAAAAGTTGAATTTTTTGTTTAGCAAACATGAACATCAAATAGGGAATAGCAGCTAAAAATAAATTCCAAACAAGAAAGAAATAGAATGTTGACTGTGTTATTTTTGCTCTAAAAAGTAATAATAATCCACAATAGATAGACAAAAATAGTAGTAAACCGTTTGTTTTCTTATTCGATAAATATGCATTAAGGATAATTTTCATAAATGTAAAAAATTAATTGTGAGCGGTCATATAATGTATCGCTTTTATTTATAAGTGTTTTTAATTTGTTCGAAGTAAACTTGAAGTTAAGAGCAATTTTATAGTTATAGTATATTAAAAGTTTGTTTAATTTCAGATACTGGCAAGCTTAGCATTTTTTGAAAGTCTAAATCATAAAAACGATGTGCTTTTTGCCCTCTTTTATATTGTTTGTAAAAGTTCTTGTACTCCGATTGGTAAAAAAATATACCTGTTGTGATTACCAATAATAAGAAGAGGCTTTTTTTTCCATTGCCTAAAAGATAGAACTGCAAATAGATTTCGTCTTTAACCGTTGTGCCAATATTAGTAAGCACATGCATAACATCATGTTCTTCAAGGCTTTCTTGAATTTCAAATTGATTAATATTAAAGAAATATCCTAATTGATAGCCAAGCGTGTGTGTCGGGTTTTCTAATAATGATGGGATTGTTATTTCCCAAGGTTTATTATTTTTAAAAAAATATTGATAAGGAATTTTTGCTACTGTATATAAGTAGGCTATTATTCGTTCTTTAATTGTTGTTTTCATAGTACTTTGTTTTTCAAAGTTTATAGGTAAAAAAAGGGTTTTCCCTTTTTAATGTGCTTTTTTATAGTAAAAGAATAGTAAAACAAGCGCTAATAATAGTAGTAGAGAAGGTTCTGACATTTGCGGTGTTTCTTCATCTAAATCCAAAGCTTTGTTTCCAGATAATACCTTTTGTTGTTTACTTAATAATGCTGCTTTTTGAGCTTCATTTTCAACCACTATAAAAGAAGTGTAAGGGTTCATAATATGAGACGCAAAGCTTGCTCTAATTAGTTCAATCCATTCTTTTTGATATTCTTTCGGGTGAAAAATAGAATGAAGGTATTGTGCTTGCATTTTTATTCCGTTTTCCCAGTTTTTGTTTGATGCATTATCGAAATCTATAGTTGCATTGGGAAGAATACTTAATTGATTATCGTCTTTTAGTAAATAGGTTTGTCCGTTTTGTACATATTTTAAACAGGTAATGGAGTTTTTTGAAGGAATTGAATTTACTTTATTTACTGTTTCTAATGGATTGCTGATCAAGGAATGCGAGGTGATTTCATAATCTGTATTTATAACATAGAAAAATTCAGATTCATAATAGTTACTGGTGTAATTTGAAAAGTTATTTTCAATTATGGCTTTGTTTAAATTATTAGAAAGTACAACGATAATTGGATAGGTTTCTATATTTTGGTTTTTATAGGTTTCAAACAGAATAGTTTTTATTCCTCTATCCAAATAAAAACCATCTTTGAAAGTATTTTTCATATAATTTTCTTTCCAATTTGAACTATAATCGAAAGTTTCTGTAAAACTGTTTACCAGACTAATTTTACTTTGGTGTTCTAAAGGTTGTTTCTCGATTATATTTTCAATAATGTCAGTATAAATTGTAGCTTTATTGCTAATATCTATTGAAGCATCAACAATAAAATGATAATAAGGCTTACGAATTACTTTTTGTAGGTTTTTCTTAGCAGTTACAGTTACATAAAAAGCATTTTTTATTTCTAAATTGTTATTGTGTTGTAAGGAGTCACCAAGAGTAAAATTTTCATTGTCTATTGTTAAAGAAATAGGTTCTTTATGTAGTATTTCAATGCCTGTTTTTCTAGTTTCGTTTATTGCAAATGGAAACACCTTAAAAGCAATCGTATTTTTGTTTAAATAATAGAGTAACCCTGGATCTTTATTTTCATTTCTAATATTGTTAAAAACCCAAAGTGCCGATTTTTTCTCTGTTAATAATCCGTATTCTTTTTTATCACCTACATAAAGATAATAATCACTAATATAGCAACCTTCAGGAAGATTTATTTTTGTAGCATATTCGGATAATTCACGATCATAATTGGTAATTTCTAAATCGATTGTACTTTTCCAAGCGTGTTGTTTTTCATCATAGACACTATTAGAATTTGCTTTTGTAATGGCTACATTATCTTTAGTAGTTGAACTATTAAAAAAATCTCTAGGCTTATTAGTTTCTCCAAAGAAAATGCTTTCTAGATAATTCAATTTAGTATCAGATAAAGTAAGGTTATCTAAAACCAGCCAATTGAAGTACGTATTCAAATAGGGTAAGTTCTCGCCAAAAACGAATGCGTCTTTACTCTTTTTACTAGCTTTAATAGCAAACAATGTGTTTTCTAGCGAATGGATGTCTATTTTATACTCTTTTTCAAAATCAGGATTATAAACATATTCTAATGTTTCTTTAATTACAGATTTGTCTTGTATATAACTGAAAGTGATTGTTGCAGGAAGTACGCTAAAGGCTACAACTGCTATGATTGCAAGTGTTTTTTTAGAAAATAGGTTAGCCAAATCGTTAAAATCATGATACAATTGAATGGATTGTATCACAAAAATCATGATTGGTGTTAACATTAAGAAACCTGTTCCTAATGCAATTATGGCTAGAAGCGAAAAAGGCAAATAGGGAAGAAATACAAAAAAGAAATATAGTATATAAGTGAATAATATTGTTTTAAGGGTAAATAATAGTAGTTTTAATTGATGATTTTTAAATTTAGGTAAGCATAATAAAACACCATTAACTAAGGCAAAAAGATAGAACCAAGGCGATGAAAAGTTACCAAAGATTCCATTAGCATTTTCAAATAACTCTGAGAAAGAAGAAACACCATTATTGATGAGTAACCCAAGTATTGGAAATAGGATACAAACTGGAATTTTCCATGCTAATTGATATTTTTTCCATGCGTTTCCTTTCTTTAAAATTAGAATATAGAATAAACGTATTAAGAAGAAAAGGAATAGAAATGTGATTAATATAAACGTAATTATAATAAAATGTATAGAAAAATTAGTTTCTATTTGATGCAAAATTGGCAATCCAATTTGACTTAACAAATATACAGCAATAGGAATGGTAATTAAAGCTAAAAAATTCTTTAAAGCACTTGCTTTATCAATATCTTTTGTGAAAATTAATGTGAAAATTAAAATGGAATGAATTAACGTAGGCATTATGAAAGTACCCATGTGAAGGAATAAATTTCCAGAAATCATCCAATCAGGTATTGTTGAAGGGATTATTTCATCTATATATTGGAAATAACAATACAAATAAACAAGATAAAAAATACTAGAATAAATTGCATAACTATAATTGAGTTCTGTTTTTTTAATAGAATGATAAATTGCAAAAGCAAGGTTTCCAATAAAGAGTAATAATAAAGCAACGCTGAATTGAAACCAAAGATTATGTGTGTCTTCGTCGAGCAATGATTTTATGATGCTATAATCATTATATAAGATAAATGCTAAGATTAACAAAGGAATACTGTTTAACAAAAGTATCCATTTAGGGTTTAGTAGATTTTTCATTTTGAAATTTTGTTTTTTAATAAATAATCAAATAATAGATATGAAAATAGAAGAAAGAATAAATAGACAACCGTTCCTTGAATTTGATGTAATAAGTTAATATTCAAACTAAAGAAAGTAGGAGCAGTAATGCTACAAAGAATTCTAGATGCATTTGCTAATAGTGTAGCTATTAAAGCTAATAGACTCGAAATAATTAGATTTTTTGTTAAAGATGGTTTGTTTTTTTCTAATGAGTAACGATAGGATATGCTTACTAAAAAGATGAGGAAAAAATTAATTCCTGAGCATGATTTATTAATTACAAAATTTAAACTTTCATTAAAATAACCTTTGGAAACTATGTAAACAGAATCGGTATTAGTAATAGTATCAATTATTTTAGATATTGGGTATATAAAATATCGAATTTCATCTACTGTTGCTATCGCAAATAGAAATTTTGTAAATACAAATAGGAATAGGAGCAGAATGATGTGAGTCTTGTTGTTATTTTTTTTCATAGTGCTTTGTTTTTCAAAGTTAATAGATAAAAAAATAGTTTTATGTATTTGATATTAATTTTTCAAGTGCTTCAATGTGTTCTTGAAACGCTTTTTTTCCTTCTTTTGTTGCAATATATTTTGTGTTGGGTTTTCTTCCAATGAATTGTTTCTCAACAGTAATATAGTTTTCATTTTCTAATGCTTTAGCATGACTCGCTAGGTTTCCATCGGTTACACCTAATAGCTCCTTTAAGGTTGAAAAGTCCGCATTTTCATTCACCATTAAAATAGACATGATACCCAAACGAATTCGGTGATCAAAGGCTTTGTTAATATTTTGAATGATGTTTTTCACAAACTAGATTGTTTTATTATTTTAAAATTATAGTGTCAATTTATACTATTTCGATTTTTGGTCCAAGAAACTTAGGTTTCACCTTAAAAAAGATGTCTATAAAAACTTTTGTTCTGGCAAAATATTCTCTAATTTTTACTTTTATTCCGTAGCTATTAGAAACATCTTTCGCATTATAGGCAACTGCATTGATTCCGTTTTTTGTAGCTAAATATAATGCTCTTTCATTATGAAATTCTTGCGAAATTAAGGTAAAACTATCTAATCCAAAAACTAACTTTGCTCTAACGACAGAATCTAAAGTTCTGAAACCTGCATAATCTAAAAATATTCGATCTTCTGGAACTCCTTTACAAATTAATTCTTCTTTAAAATCGGTTGGTTCATCATAACCTTCACTACTATTGTCTCCACTAATTAGAATGTACTCTATTTTATTGTTATTAAAAAGTTCAAGCGTTGCATTTATTCTATATTTAAAATACAGATTTACACTGCCATTTTTTAAATATTTAGAGGTGCCAAGTACTAAGCCTACTCTGTTCTTCTGTATCAAATTGGCATCTGAAAACACCTTGTTTTTTGCATTTTTCTGAATGGTATAATTAGCTAATACGATGATTATTGCTGTTAAAACGATAACCAACAAAGTATATTTACTTATTTTTTTTAACGTGTTGTTAATTGCCATTTTTAATAATTGTCAAATATTGTTTTTACCAATTCAGAATCATATAATTGAGATGGAGCGACAACATTTTCATCATAAGGAATTGCTGTTCCATAGCGTTGTTTCATGATTTGTTGTACTGTTGGATGATTCAAGTTAAATTCCTTTAATTTTTTAGTAGCACATAATTCAATATTTGCTCCTTCTTTATATATTTTCCAAACTAATTCCGAACAATATATTTTTTCATCAGACCATTCAAAATACAAATCATAATCTTTTTTATCCATCGTTTTACCAACTAATTTCATTTTTTGTAAAACTTCTTTAGTCAGCTGTTTGTCTGCATTTTTTAAACGTTTTACAGCATATTTATGGTCTTTACCATGCTGAATCCATTCGCTTAATAAAGTCATTTTTACAGGTTGAACAGCTTCATACACATAGGTTTTATCATTTTCGATAAAAATAATCCCACAATGTGAAAATTTTGAATTAGTTGCTATTCGTACTGCTTCACATTGAGCCGATTCTGAAGTTTGAAAGATAATGTCACCGTCTTTAAAACTAGTTTGAGTACTTTCTTTAATAAACTTGAAAGAAGTAGCTACTTGGTTTGACATATATAAAAATGAGATTGCCAAAAGAGCAGTAATAATAATTAATACATATATTTTTCTTGCTTTCATTTTCTATTTCTTAAAAGTTTTAAATCAAACGAGTTATTTTCAAACTACAGTTTTTTAATGGTTAATTTTTCCTGTCATATTTGTAATACATTATACCACCATACAGAATATGACACAAACCAAAGCCTATTACCCAAAAATACAAACCATATCCAGAGAACTCTACAGAGATTAAACCTAGGACAATTTGTGTAATACCTAAATAACGTACATCTCTCAAGGTGTATTTACTTGCATTCAAACAGGCTAAACCATAAAACAATAAAGTCACTGGAGCAATAAGACCATAATATCTATTTTTTAATAGTAAAACAGCAAATATTCCACCAGTAAACAAAGGAATAATAAAATTTACTAAAACCCTTTTAGAAGTTGGATTCCACATTTTTTCACCCATTTTTTTTGCTTTTTTTGCTGTTAAATAATAGGCTGTACTTAATGACAAGGCCAAAACAATGAATGCAGTGAGTAAAATTAATTTAAAGGTTTTACTTTCTAGAGTAATATAACGGCTATAATGGTTGTTTATTAATGTATTTACATAGGCTGCTCCAATTAGTGCATATATCCCTGCTAATATTCCCGATAACCCACTTAAAGAAATAAATTGAGTCGATTTGCTCATCATTTCTTTAATATCTTGTATGTCTTTTAAATATTTACCTGCCTCCATTTTTAAAGTACTTTGAATTACAAAGTAAAATATAATTTTTTAATTAACCAAATATTTTTTGAGTTTGTTAAAAAGAAAATTTTAATTCTTTGATATATTTTTAATGTGGAAAATTTGTAATATTTTTAACCCTAACATATTTGGAATATCACATAAATTATAAATAATGAAAAAAATTATAGCTTTATTTTTACTGAGTAGTTTAATCGTTTATAGTCAAACTGAAGATGAAAAAATGCTGAAAAACATTTATGAAACTGCTTTAACAAAATCAAAATGCTATGAATGGTTAGATTATTTATCAAATACAATTGGATCAAGATTGTCAGGGTCAAAATCAGCTGCTTTAGCAGTAGATTATACAAAAGGAGAATTAGAAAAGTTGGGGTTTGATCGCGTTTTTCTTCAAGAAGTTATGGTTCCAAAATGGGTTAGAGGAGAAAAGGAACAAGCTTATATTGAAATAAAAGGAAAGAAAATAAATGTGCCTATTTGTGCCTTAGGAAGTTCTGTAGCTACTTCTAAAAAAGGGTTAAAATCGAATATTATTGAAGTACAAGGAATTGAAGAAATGATGGAGTTGGGAGAAAATAAAGTGAAAGGTAAGATTGTTTTTTTTAATAGACCCATGACGCCAATTCATATTCAAACATTTAGAGCCTATGGTGGTTGTGTGGATCAGCGTTCTTCTGGGGCAAGGGAAGCTGCAAAATTGGGTGCTGTTGGTGTAATTGTGAGATCGATGAATTTACGTTTGGATGATTTTCCTCATACTGGAAACACAAATTATGGAGATTTACCTAAAGAAATGTATATTCCAGCAGCTGCAATTAGTACTAATGGGGCTAACTTATTGAGCGATTCATTAAAGGAAAACCCCAATTTAGAATTTTATTTTAAACAATCTTGCGAAACGCATGCAGATGTGTTGTCTTATAATGTTGTTGGTGAAATTAAAGGAACTGAAAACCCTGATAAAATTATGGTTGTTGGTGGTCATTTAGATTCTTGGGATTTGGGTGATGGATCTCATGATGATGGTGCAGGAGTGGTGCAAAGTATGGAAATAGTTTCTATTTTTAAGAACTTAGGATACAAACCTAAGAATACAATTCGAATAGTTTTGTTCATGAATGAAGAGAATGGAAATAGAGGCGGTGAAAAATATGCTGAATTGGCAAAAGAAACCAATGAAAATCATATTTTCGCTTTAGAAAGTGACGCTGGAGGTTTTTCGCCTAGAGGCTTTTCAATTGAAGCTGATGCAACTAATTTTGCAAAAATTAATACATGGAAAAGTTTATTTGAACCCTATTTGATTCACTATTTTGCATTAGGTCATACCGGTGTTGATATTGGACCATTAAAGTCTAATCATATTGTTAAAGCAGGTTTACAACCCGATTCTCAACGTTATTTTGATTACCATCATGCAGCTAATGATACTTTTGATGCAGTAAATAAGCGCGAATTAGAATTGGGTGCGGCAACAATGGCTTCGTTACTTTATTTGATTGATCAGTACGGGATTGATTAATATTTGCTCATAGGTGTGTAAAAAAGAAAGGCTATCCAAACTTAGTAGGATAGCCATTTGTTTTATTTATAATATTTTTTAATTCATAATCATCACATCAAAATTGAATTGTCCACCCCAACAAGTTGTTGTAGTGCCATTTCCAAGAGTATCATTTCTTGTAATGTTAACAGTTATTGAACTTTGTGATTTTGCAGCATAGTTTAATGTAAAAGTATCTGGGAAACCACTATTATTTTGTGCATTGAAAATCATTCCTTTAGGGTTAAAAGGTAATTGAGGTGAAAAATTATACCGCACTTGTAATCTCTCAGCTTTGATAGGGAAACTTGCATTCGAAGTTTGTTTAGATAGTACTGTCCATGAAACAGTAGTATTTACACCGTTTATTGGGATTACAAAAGAACCTGTAGAGTTTGTGGAAACGTTTGCACAGATTGGGATTATCATTCCTTGGAAGGCAGAAATCATAGGCAGATTGTTGTCTTGCCAAGTAGCATTACCACTAGCGTCTGATGTTAGTATTTTGCCGTTACCCTGTGTTCCGTCAACAATTCTTAAAGCAGGAGAAGTTGTATTCCTAATATGTAAGGTAGTAGTAGGAGCGTTAGTTCCAATTCCTACGTTACCATTGTTTAAAATTCTTACCTGTTCTGTGTAACTATTGCTAATTGCGTTTCCAGATGCGAAATCGTTTGTTCTAATTGCAATTCCGTTTTCAACTCCAGATGCATTTATATAAGCTACAGAACCATCATGAGCTAATGTTAAAGCATCCCAATCTGCATTTCCTCTTACAGATATTCCATTTTTATTGGTGGCACCTCCATTTACTTGAAGTTCAGTGATTGGTGAATTTGTTCCAATTCCAACATTTCCTGTAGCTGTAATTCTCATTCTTTCTGCATTATCTGTTTTTGTTACAAGGTCTGTTGCATCTAAAGTTCCAATAAAGTTTGTTCCAGCTGTTGTTCCAGTGTTTCCTGTTAGAGACCAATCTGTATTGCTTGTAGTAGCTTGAGATGTAACTCTTAACCATTTAGAACCATCCCAAAAGTAAAATCCAGGAATAACGTTGTTTGGACTTGTTCCAGCTGTTGCAGTGTTATAAACCATTGTACCACTTAAAAGCTGACTACCATTTGGATTAATAACAGGTTGTGATACATTTGAAGCAATTAGACTTACCCTTGGTATGATTAGTCCTTGATTCGTTGAGCTAATTTCTAAAGCACCGTTTGGGGTTGTAGTGCCTATTCCTACTTGACCCAATATGATGTTGGTGATAAGTAGAAAGATGAATCTAAAAAAATAGGTTAAAGCAGTTTTTTTCATCTTTATAATAATTTAGTTGAATAAAATTATGTTTATTGCAGTTATAAATTATTATCGCTTTGTTTTTAATTTTAAATAATCGATTAAATTATTTATTAAGTCGTTGAAGTGTAAAAAAAATATAGAAAAACTGTAATTTATGTTTAATAGATAGTTGGAATATTAGTCTGATAATCAGTGTTTTTTTTATTTTATGTTAAGTTTTAACTTCATAAAAATAGTTGCACTTTTTGTAGGGTAGTAATATTTTTAAAAATAGAATCCTATTATATAATTTGGCACATTCACAATTAAATAAATACTTGCTTATCAGTTATTTAATTTGTATTTTAGAAGAAACAAACCCCGAGAATGCTCAAAAAGAGTCAAAAACGGGGTTTTCTTTTAAATATGTATGTCAAAAATAATACGAATAAGTGAATTTCAGCACAAATTGCCTTTAAATATTATCAATGAAGATTTTAATGTTTTTTATGAGCAATTTCTAAAGTCTGATTTAGGTAAAATTCATCTAGCTACACCTTTTTCAGAACTTTCTCAAAGTTTTAAATTGAAAGCGTGCAAAAAAGGTCCAGATTGCATTTTTAGTACTAAAGGTAAGATTGCCTTGATGATGCTAAAAAACTATTATGGTTGTTCTGATGCTAAACTAATCGAGTTGTTAAACGGAAATGTTTACATGCAATACTTTTGTGATATTGTATTACCTCTAGATTCCCCGCTTACAAATTTTAAAATAGTTAGCCAAATAAGAATGGAATTAGCCAAAAAATTAGATGTTCGAAAAGTTCAAGAAACATTAGCTAAAAGCTGGCTACCTTATATGAATGATTTAGACAAAGTCTTGATAGATGCCACTTGTTATGAGAGTGAGTTGCGTTTTCCTACCAATGAGAAACTACTTTGGGAATGTATTGTGTGGAATTACAATCAAATGAAATCATTATGTGGAATTTTAAAAATAAAACTTCCAAGAACCAAATATATTGATTGGTGTAAACGCTACAATGAGTATTCTAGAAAAAGAAAAAAAACAGCAAAGCAACGAACAAAAATGACTCGTGGTCTTCTGAAATTATTATATAAACTTAATGGAGAATTGAGTAAAATTGAAAATCAATATTCCTTTGAGCCAACCACAAAATACAGCAAACAACGCAGAATAATCCGTCTTATTTACCAACAACAATCAAAAATTTTTGCAACAGGAAAAAGCGTTCCCGATAGAATTGTTAGCATAAATAAAAGTTATATTCGCCCAATTGTGCGTGGTAAAGAAGTAAAACAAGTAGAATTTGGAGCAAAAGTAAATAAAATTCAAATTGATGGAATCAATTTTATAGAACATATAGAATACCGTGCCTTTAACGAAGGAACTCGATTTCAAAACAGTATATTTTGCGCACAAAATCTAACTAAAACTAAAGTAAGAATTACTGGAGCTGATGCTATTTATGCCACAAATAAAAACAGAACTTTTTCGTCCACAAATAACATACAAACAGACTTTGTTAGAAAAGGAAAAGCTGGAAAACACGAAGAGCATAGAAAGAAGCTAGCCTCAGAAATTAAAAAAGAAAGAGCTACTCGATTAGAAGGTAGTTTTGGCAAAGAAAAAGAGCACTATAATTTACGAAAGATAAAAGCTAGAACCAAGAAAAGTGAAATGCTTTGGATTTTTTTCGGAATACATACAGCTAATGCTAAAGAAATAGGAAGAAGAATTTACAAAAATCAAACACAACTAGCAGCGTAAAGTATTCAAAAAAATACTTTATAGGAAAAGTGCGTCTTGTTGAGAAATATCAAATTTAAAAATCATAAAAACATATAATTTTTACTACAAAATAAAAAACCTCAATTATATTAATATGAATTGAGGTTTTTATTTAAAGTATTTTTCAAAAAAATCTTGTTACTTCTGAATTTGCCTAATTTGAGATAATATCAAAAAACAATAAAAGTCTGTTGTTTAGACAGACTTTTTATTGTTGTAGGTGATTTATTTATATCCTAAAAATACCACCAACTGTGAATATGCTTTGTAAAAACCAAAAGTCTTGTGAAGCACTATCTGCGGTGTATTTTGTTGTTCTAATATCACTCATATTAATATAGCCACCTTTTACTTCGGTTTGAATAAAAAAGTATTTAAAGAAGGTGAAATTTAAACCTACTTTGGCTGATAATCCATAACCAGAAAGATGAAATTGGTCATAGCGTTCTTTACCAAGTAAAGTCGTATTCGTTTTAGGATATATAAAGCCAGCACCTAAACCTTCAGTAGCATTAATTTGTACTTTATCAGTATTGGGTAGATTAAACCAACTTGAAATATCATCTACACGTGAAAATTCTGTATTGATATAATTTAAACCATCTGTATGTTCAAATAGTAAAAAATCTTCTGTTAATGTTAATTCGTTATCTATTGGGTTTTCAAGATAATTTCCTTCATTAGGATAGTAACCTGAATATTTTACTCTTTTATCGTTGAACATTACATATTTCATGTGATCTAGACCAATCGAAATATTATAATGATCTGAAATAAAATATCCAATTCTAAAATTTGTTTGCGGAATAGTCATTCTAGAAGGATTAACATAATCAACATGCCAACCTTTTGGTTTATCATGTGCTTCTACATCATATAATGTGAAGTCATAATCATCTCCTTTAAATCGAATATCAGATTTTGAATAGGTTTCTCTATTTCCACCCCAATAGATATAAAATTTACCTTTGTTGTGAGCGGTGTATTTTTCAGGGGTTTCAACTGTTTCTTGCGAAAATATGTACTGTGAAAAAACACAAAAAGATAGTACAACCATTAAAAATGATTGTTTTTTCATTATGTAAATGTGTAAAAAAATTAAAATTGATTAATTGTTTTTCTAATCGCAACTAATTTTGTCATTAAATTTTCAAAATAGTCCAAGTGAAGCATATTAGCACCGTCACTTTTTGCATTAGCAGGGTCGAAATGAGTTTCAATGAAAATTCCATCTACACCTACAGCAATTCCTGCTTTTGCTACTGTTTCAATCATGTCTGGACGACCACCTGTAACACCTACAGTTTGATTAGGTTGTTGTAGTGAGTGTGTTACATCTAAAACTGTAGTTGCATATTGTTGCATAGTAGGAATACCTCTATAGTCAACAATCATATCTTGATAACCAAACATAGTTCCTCTATCGGTTACCATCACGTTTTCATTTTTACAATCAATCACTTTTTGAACAGCATGCTTCATGCTTTCAGGACTCATGAATTGCCCTTTCTTAAGGTTTACTGTTTTTCCAGTATTTGCAGCTGCCATTACTAAATCGGTTTGACGAACTAAAAATGCAGGAATTTGAAGTATGTTAACATATTCTGCGGCCATTGCTGCATCTTCATTAGTATGAATATCAGTAACAGTTGGAACACCAAATTCTTTCGAAACTTTTGCTAATATTTTCAATGCTTTCTCGTCTCCAATTCCTGTAAAACTATCAATTCTAGATCGATTAGCCTTTTTGAAGGAACCTTTAAAAACATATGGAATTTCTAATTTATCTGTAATGGTAACAATTTTTTCTGCAATGCGCATTGCCATTTCTTCACCTTCTATAGCACAAGGTCCAGACAGAAGAAAAAAATTGCCGCTTTTTGTATGTTTAATTTGAGGAATATTCTCTAAATTCATTGTTTTTTAATTTTGAATGCAAAGATAAAAATAAAAACCTTTTAAAGTGTAGTTTAAAAGGTTACTTATGTTACATTTAAGAATAATTTAATTTTTTTATTTGCTTCGTTTTTTAATTGCAAATCCTTTTGGACAAACAATCTTTCCTTTTTCGTAGGTATTAAAATAAAGAGTCGCTTTTTTATCACTATTTGAAAAACGCACTTCATAAATGACCAATGTTCCTGCTCCCATTGAATTGGTTTGTGTTGGAAATGGACAACAAGTGTCAGTTTTACTATAGGTAATAATTTCTCCTTTTTCTCCTTCAAGACTATTGAAAAAACATTTTATATTAATTTCTTCAAGTTGCTCAGAAATTGGACCAATATTAATTGGATAATCTGCATCGTATCCATATTTTAAATCATTGGCATATTCAGTAATTTCAAAAGCCTCATTTATTATTTTAGGTCGTATTGCTGTATTGTCTATGTTTTTAATAGTAGATTTAGTACTTGTGCAAGAAACTAAAGCTATGTAAAATAGTAAAAATGTTAGTTTTTTCATAAATTAATTTTTCTTAGTTTTAACAAAATAACTAATTATAGCGGCAATTACTACTCCAAAAGATAATTTTTCAAAAACGCTATTTGAAATGGCATTGTTAATATTATAGTGAGCTTTAGCTTCATTCAAAGTCATATTCTTACCAACAGCAGCTTGAATTGCATTTTCGAAAAATTCTGGCGAGATATAATTGTGAGTTATATAGAGTACTGCTGGGTTTAATACGGTTATTAATACAGAAAGTACTATTCCAGAAACGACTCCTTGTTTCCAATCTAAATCGCCTTTATAATGGTTCCTTTTTTTGTCGACTAAACACAAAATGAAAATGAAAACACTAATTGGAGTAAAAAGTAAATTATAAATAGGTTCAAATCGTACATTTTCATCGTGCCATCCCATTTGTTTTTCAAAATACATCCATAAAATATAGGTAAAACTATAGATTATTGCCCATTTCATTTCAATTTTAAAAGACTTTATCATTTTGGAATATTTTGATTCAAAATTAAGATAAATTATTATAATTGGAATTAAATCATGTGATTTTTTATCTTTGCAAAAAAAATTGATGGAATTACTTTACGGAACTTGGCATTGGTCGATTTCAGGTTTTATTATTGGTGTTATAATGTTATCGCTCATTTATTTGGGGAAATCTTTTGGAATGTCGTCTAATTTAAGAACCATGTGTTCTATTATGGGTGCTGGAAAATATAATTCTTTTTTTGATTTCGATTGGAAAGCTCATAGATGGAATTTGACGGTGGTATTAGGTGCTATTATTGGTGGGTTTATTGCAATTAATTTTTTAGATAATGGTTCGGGAGTTAATCTTAGTGAAGAAACTATTTCAGATTTAGCAGCATTACAGATAGGTGCTCCAGATGGAAAATTAGTGCCTAAAGAATTATTTAGTTTGGATGCTATGCTAAGTTTAAAAGGCTTTCTCATTCTACTTTTCGGAGGTATTTTAGTTGGTTTTGGTACACGATATGCTGGAGGCTGTACTTCTGGGCATGCTATTTCAGGATTAAGTAATTTGCAGTTCCCTTCTTTAGTTGCTGTAATTGGTTTTTTTATTGGTGGATTAATAATGGTTCACATTTTACTTCCTTTTGTAATTTAAATATATGAAATTTTTTCGTTTTTTATTGTTAGGTATTGTTTTTGGGATAGTTTTGACCAAAACAGAAGCGGTTTCATGGTATAGGATCTATGAAATGTTCAAATTTCAATCTTTTCATATGTATGGAATAATCATGGTGGCAATTGGTACGGGCTTAATAGGTATTCAATTGATTAAAAGAATGAATATTAAAAGTTTTTCTGGAGACGAAATTGAAATTGTTGCAAAGGAAAAAGGTTTTCTTAGATATATTATTGGAGGTACTTTTTTTGGGTTAGGTTGGGGATTGGTTGGTTCTTGTCCTGGACCAATTTTTATTCTTTTAGGTACTGGAGCTTTTGGGGTAGTTATTGTGTTAATAGGTGCTTTATTAGGAACTTATATTTATGGTGTTTTAAAAGATAAATTACCTCATTAAGTAATAAATGTTACTTTCGTTTTGTATTGCTTTCTGTAAATTTGAATAAATAATTCATGAGTTTGTAATATGGATACAACTATAAAAATACAAAATTTAAAATGCGGTGGATGTGCAAATACAATAGTATCAAAACTGTCTTCAATAGTAAATATTAGCAAAATTAGTGTCAACACAGAAGAAAGTACAGTGTCTTTTAATTTTCAAGAAGAAAATGATCTCTTTTTGGTTAAGAAAGCATTGAAAAAAATTGGATATCCTGAAGAAGGAATGATTAATTCTTTAGGTTCAAAAGCAACTTCTTATGTGAGTTGTGCAATTGGAAAAATTAAAAAATAAATTAGTTGTAGTAGTATAAAAAATCCCTTTTTTTATAGAAAGGGATTTTTTTTATGCTTTTAAAGAATTTCAGCACTTAATCCCGCATCTAGAAGTGCAGAACAAAGTGGTTTTAATTCATCATATTTTCCAGTTTTTACTGCACATTGTCCTTTATAATGCACTAATAAAGCACATTGTTCTGCTTGTAGTGCTTCATGATTACATACTTTTATTAATGTTTCAATTACATGATCAAAAGTATTTACATCATCATTATATAGGATAATTTCATTATTTAGTCCTACTAACTCTTCAACCAAAAGTTCTTCTTGTACTTTTTCTATTGTGCTCATTTTTAATTAATTAAAATTTATTCAAAAATAATTATTGTTTTACATATTTCAAAGCAACCCAGTTGTTTCTTTCGAATTTTTTAACAAATAATAACCCGTTTTCACTACAAGATGCATCAATAACTGGAATGTCTTCTGTATAAAAACCACTAAGGAATAGTGTTCCATTATCATTTAAACATGAAACATATTGCTGCATATCATTTAAAAGAATGTTTCTATTAATGTTTGCAATAATAATGTCGTATTTTTTATCTTCGGTTAATAAACTCGCATCTCCTTCATATACAGTAATGTGCTTACAGTTGTTGCGTTCTGCATTTTCAATAGAATTAAGATAGCACCAATTATCAATATCTATCGCATCTATTGGTTGAGCACCTTTCATTTCAGCTAAAATTGCTAGAATTGCTGTTCCACAACCCATATCTAATGTTTTTTTATTAGTAACATCGGTTTCTAATAAATGTTGAATCATCATATGTGTTGTTTCGTGATGACCAGTACCAAAACTCATTTTAGGCTCAATAACAATGTCAAACGCTGCGTTTGTTTTTGCATGAAATGGTGCACGAACATAGCATTTATTGTCAACTTCTATAGGCTCAAAGTTTTTTTCCCATTCTTCATTCCAATTTACTTGATCAATTTCTTCAAATGTATAACTAATAGCAAATTCTTCATTTTTTAAAATATAAATGTCATCTAATATATTTTCATTCCAAAATTCCTTTTGAATATAAGCAGAAAGACCATTTTCATTTTCTACAAAACTTTCAAAAGCAGTTTCTCCTAATTCTGCTAATAATATTTCTGAACCTAATGCTGCGGGTTCAATTATAAAATGATAACCAATATAGCTATTTGACATAATTTTATTTTTTTGCAAAGATAAATAAAGTTAATTCTTCTAAATAATTTATTTTTGCCGTTTTTAACACAACACACAACATGAAGTATTATTTTACTTTGATTTTTTTAGTCTTATCATTCATTGGTTTTTCACAAAAAAATGATAAAATTTCAAACAGCAACGACATTAAGCTGGCTGCTCTACCGTATTATAGTTATGGTAAAGGTTTAGGAATTACCTCGCCAGATAGTTTATTTCAATTGAATATTCGCTTCAGGATGCAAAATAGAGTTACATATTTTGACGAAGAGAACGTAAAGAATAGGTATGAAGCTCATATTAGAAGATTACGTTTGCGTTTCGATGGTTATGTGGGAAATCCTAAATGTTTATATGTCATTCAATTGTCTTTTGCTCCAGGTGATGTTGGAGCATTAGAAGAAGGAGAGAATATTAATATTATTAGAGACGCAGCTTTTATTTATAGACCTAACAAAAAGTGGAGTTTTATTTTTGGACAAACAAAGTTACCTGGAAATAGACAACGTGTAAATTCATCTGGGGCGCTTCAATTGACAGACAGAAGTATTAATAATGCTAGATTTAATATTGATAGAGATTTTGGAGCTCAGGCCTATTATATTAATGAAAAATCTGATGCATTTTCGTATAATATTAAAACAGCTGTTTCAACAGGTGAGGGAAGAAATTGGACAAAAACTTCTGATGACGGAGTGGCATTAACAGGGAAAATAGAATTATTTCCTTTTGGTTCATTTAAAAAAAATGGATATTATTTTGAAGGTGATGTAATGAGGGAAGAAAAAACAAAATTATTATTATCGGCAGCATTTCAACAAAATAACAATGCTATTCGTGCTCAAGGACAACTTGGTAATGAATTGTATGCCCCTCAAACTATCAAATCACTTTTTTTTGATGCATTAGCAAAATATAACGGTTGGAGTTTTATGGCTGCTTATATGAAAAGAGATGCGAAAGAATTAATTACTTATAATCCATTAGATGCTACTAAGTTTAATTATATTTATGCTGGTGAAGGAATGGATTATCAATTGAGTTATGTTTTTCCTAAAAATTATGAAATCATAGGACGATTTTCTACTCAAAATGTAGAAAGAGAGATTAAATCCTATACACCAAATACTCAACAATATAGTTTAGGATTAACAAGATATATTTGGGAACACACTTTTAAGCTTCAAGCAGAAGTTACTTATAGTCAATTAGATTATTTTAATAATCAAACAAGAAATAATTGGTATGGTCGTTTACAAGTAGAAATAGGGATTTAATTATTAAAACCAATTGATTACCTTTGTACTCAATTTATATAATATTATGTTAGCAATAGGTCAATACAACACATTAAGAATATTAAGAAGTACGAAAGTTGGACTTTTTTTAGGAGATGGAAAAAATGAAGAATACGATGTATTATTACCTAATAAATATGTCCCAAGAGAATATCAAATAGGAGATGATATTACTGTTTTTGTCTATCTTGACCATGAAGAAAGACCTGTTGCAACAACATTGAAGCCTTATGTAAAATTGAATGAATTTGCACATTTAAAAGTGAATTATATTAACAAATTTGGAGCTTTTTTAAACTGGGGTTTAGAAAAAGATTTGTTTGTGCCTTTTAAAGAGCAAGCTAGGCCTATGGAAGAAGGAAAACGTTATTTGATCTATTGTTTTATGGATGAAAAAACGAATAGAATGATGGCTTCTAGCAAAACACAACAATTTTTAAATAATGACGATGTTTTACTTGAAAAAGGAGAAGAAGTCGATTTAATAGTATCTCATATTACAGAAGCAGGAATAAATGTAATCATTAATGAACAGTACAGAGGATTGGCTTATAAAAATGAAGTTTATGAAGATGTAAAACCAGGCGTTCGAATGAAAGGGTATATAAAAAATGTTCGTCCTGATGGTAAGATTGACGTTTCATTAAGGAAATTGGGAGTAGAAGCAATTGAGCCTACTTCTCAAATTATTTTAGATGAGTTAAAATCGAATAGAGGTTTTTTAGGGTTGAATGACAATTCTCATCCAGAGGATATTAAAACGGTTTTAAAGATGAGTAAAAAAGCATTTAAAAAAGCAGTAGGAAATTTGTATCGTCAAAAATTGATTGAAATTAAAGAAGATGGTATTCATTTATTATAGTATTTATGATTCTAAAAGATAAAATAAGTTTAATAATGAGCGCATTCACTTTTGTTTATGCGCTCATTTGTTTTTTTATTGGTTGTGAATTATTTCCAATTACTTTCGAAAGTTTTCAAATAGTTTGGCTATTTATTTTAATCTTGCCTTTTTTGAATATTTATGCCATTATCATTAATCCAGATTCGGATAATAAGTATTATTGGGTGGCTCTAATTTTTAATATGCTGACAATTGTTTTTATAATGAAAATGTATCATATAGATTTACTTTAGAAATATTAATATTGAGTATTCGCAATACTGTTTTCTTTGGTATTAATTATTTTCGATTCTAATTCAAGTAGTTTTTTTTCAAATAGATTTTGTTGTTTTTTTAATAATTCAATTTCGATTACTAATTTTTTATTTTTTTCAATTTCCTCATCAATAATATTTTGTTGTTCTTGTATAGCTTTTGTGAGAACTGGAATAATTTGAGAATAATTAATGCCCATTGGGTTTTTATCATTGGGATTTCCAATAACAGCATTTGGGATTAAAAGTTTTAATTCTTGTGCAAGAAAACCAATTTCTTCAATAGAAATACCTGTTTTTTCAAAGTTTAAATACTTGTCATAAATTACGGGATTCATTTTTTTTACTGTTTCTAGTCCAAGAGGAATATTTTTAATGTTTGATTTAACTCTAGCGTCTGAGGTGTTAATTGTTCCATTAGAAGAATAAATATATCTCCATCTCGAAAAAGATGAGCCATTGTCATAGGTTCCATCTGCCCATGGCCCTATGTGATCTCCAAAAACAAAGTGACCAGTTCCTCCTAAATTCATTACAAGAACCTTTGTGTATCCATTTGAAGGATAATCAGCAGCAGAACTACCATAGTTAGTGTTGTTAAAATTGTTTGCAACAAAAAAATCATACACACCAGCATTATTTCCAATAGATAAAACATTAGAACTTGAACTTGAGTTGTCAAAAA
The DNA here is from genome assembly GCF_055384985.1 of Flavobacterium sp. KY-23415. Lineage (NCBI taxonomy): Bacteria > Pseudomonadati > Bacteroidota > Flavobacteriia > Flavobacteriales > Flavobacteriaceae > Flavobacterium > Flavobacterium sp. KY-23415. Next base: position 3,590,192 of record NZ_AP044001.1, read on the forward strand.
TAGTTAGTCGAGACCAAGGAGAGGCTGTTCCAATTCCAACCTTACCGTTTCCGTTTATTCTCATTAACTCATCAGAAGTATTTGAACTTGTTCCTGCAAAAAAAGCATGTGAAGATCCTACAGCATCAACTTGATATCGAAGTGTTGCTGCATTAATCCCTAGCCCAAAAAATTCATGACTATTGTTGTTGGTTTCATATAATGAAATTTTTCTATTTGCAACAGTATTAGTAAACTGCAATGGTGCATTAGGAACACTTGTGCCGATACCAATATTTCCATTCGCTGTTATTCTGATACGTTCATTTGCATTGGTTTTTACAATTAAGTCATTGGCATCCATTGTTCCAATAAAGTTATTGGTTGCATTTGTGTTATAGTTTCCGTTTATAGACCAGTTTGGGTTTTCTGGACTTGATTGTGTGGTTATTTTGTTCCATGATGCTCCATTCCAGAAATAAAATCCAGGAACCACATCATTAGGACTAACTCCGTTTGTGGCAGTATTATATACAATCGTACCTTCAACTATTGAACCCCCATTTGGGTTAATGATTGGACTTGTTGCATTGCATGCTGTAAGTGCAACTCTAGGAACAATTAATCCTTGAGTACTTGAATTGATGTCTAGTGCACCATTAGGGGTTGTAGTACCAATTCCAATTTGAGCAAAAATTGCTGATGAAATTGTAACTAAATTGAACCATAAGAAATATTTAATTCTTTTCATAGTAGGTTAAGTTTTAATTAATACTATTTCTTTCTAAAATTGGGTTTGATAGTTAGGTGTTCAATTTAGAGCTGTTTTTATCGATATAATTGTTTTTTAAGTTATTATTCAAATATAGTGTTATGTATTTATAAATATACTACATTTTTATTGTGTATTTTGTTAAATTTTTATATTTTTTTTTACATTTATTAAGTGTTGTTTTTAAATAAATAAGCACGGCTACAAAACCGTGCTTATTTATTTTGATGTTATTAATTTTAAAAGATTCTATATCCAATTGAAAAAGTAGTCAAATTGTAGTTAGATTTCCAATCATTACTATTCGATATTCTTTTACTTGGGAAAAACCTGATCTCTGTGGAAATTTTATTTTTGAAAAGATATCCAATTCCAATTCCAAAGCTTAATGAATTATTTATTTTAATCTCATCTTTTAAAATAGGATTATCAAAATTAAATTCTTGTGGAGCAACAAAACTACCTTCTTCATAAAGAAATTTAGAATCATTGCTAACTAAATCGTAATTAATTATACCATTAAGGAATAAACTAGAATTATTTCCTAAGTGAAAATAATATCTTATTCCAACGGGTAGTTGCCAACATTTGTAGTTAACACTCATTCTTAGTCTGCCAGTATGATTAAAGCTTTCTCCCTTAAATTCATTTTGATATGTAGGTTCAAAAATAAAAGACCACTTATTTTTGTTAAAGGGCAAAATTAACTCCGCTTCTAACCCTATTTTTAGAAGAGTTTTGTTTTCATAACTATATGTGTAGTTGAGTGATGAAGTATTCACAAGACTTAATGAAGAAAAAGAAACTCCAGGTCTAATGCTTAAATTAAAGATATCTCTTTTAATTTTAGGTTCTTCATAAGTAATGTTTTCTGAGTTACTACAGGTATTATATTTTTTAAATACTTTAACTAAATCTTTCTTGTTGTAATCAACGCTTAAAAGATTTGAGGTTGAAATAGCGTCACATTTCAGGTTATTAAATAACTGTTGTTTATATTCATTGTTTTCTGCAGCTTTATTGTTATCATCCTTATATATTTTATAAATAAGTTGTGTTAAATCTGATTGATTAACACTAAAGAAATAACGATTTAAACTTTTATCTGTATATTGTAATAATTTTGCATTTCCTTCAATTAACACTTTTAAGAATAGTGTTTCAAGTACAAATTTTGGATTTTTTTCTTGGCTAATATTATTTAAAAACTCACTTGAGCGATCCATGTTTATGGAATGTCTTTCATATTTATTGAAGTTATAAACACCAAACTCTTTAGCAGATTCAATTTTAATAGTTTGATTTTCTGCTAATTCTGATGTTTTGAATTCAAAATATGTTGGATTGTTTTGCCAATCAATGTTTTTAATTAATCCTTCTATTTTATTACCTTGATTATTAATATAGTAACCTTTTTCATAATTTATTTGAGAAAAAATGGAAAGACTACAAAGAGTAATTAGAATTAGGGAAAAATGTTTTTTCATAATTATATTTAATTTTTGCGAAAATACAATTTCTATCTATTTCTGATTGTTTTTTTATAAAAAAAAAAAAACTTACTCCACAGTGTTTTTTTGTTAGAAAGGTAGTGTAATAAAATTTTAAATGTTGTTTGCTAATGTAAAAATAAAAAGTGTCCCGTTTGCTTTCGAATCGATGAGTGTGTTTAATCCGGTGTTATTTCCAGTCGTAACACCTTGTGATTTTATAATAAAACATCAATCTAATGGTAGTAATTTTATTGTTTGTTTTGTAGATAGGTTCAATTATCAATCCTATTAGAATGAAAATATTAATTTTTATTATCAGTTACTTGTTTTGAGAATTGATAAAATTTTATAATAAAAGAGTATGTTCAAAAACTCATAATACAATATTTAGTTTGTTACTTCAACTAAAAGGAGAAGTCACTTTATTAGTATAATGTGATTTCTCCTTTAGCAAATATAAGATGATAAGGTTCTGATTTTTAGGGCAACCTCTTTTTAATTATTTTCTTTTAGAATAAAGTATATCCAATAATAAAAGAAGATATATTATAATTTGTATCCCAAGGATTTGAACTACTTGGAATTTCTAATATCCTTCTTCTTGTGTGAAAACGATATTCTATAGAGTATTTGTTTTTAAACTTATACCCAACTCCAAATCCGTAATTTATTGAAGTTCTAATAGGAATTTCTTGTAATGTTCTAGGATTGTCAAATGTATAGTTGGAGCCGTTAACACTACCTTGTTCAAATAATATGTTAGATTTGCCACTATTGTTAATAAAAAAAGATCCATTTACAAAAATCTTAGATTTGTCATTTAAAAACATATAATATCTAATGCCAATTGGTAATTCTAAAGCCTTATAGTTTACAGTTACACGTTGAGCTCCATTAAGAATAAAACCTTCATTTTTATAATTATGGTAGGTTGGCTCAACGATTACTGACCATTTGTTTTTGTTAAAAGGCAATACAAATTCAGCTTCAATTCCAATTCTAATATCAATTTGATTCTTGTATTTTAAGTCATATCTATCAACGTATACATTATCTAATTCTAAAGATGAATAATTAATACCAGGTCTAAGGTTTAAATTAAAGATATCTCTTTTAACTTTAGGTTCTTCATAGGTTATGTTTTCAGAGTTATTACAAGTATTGTATTTCTTGAATATTTTCACTAAATCTTTTTTGTTATAACCAACGTTTAAAAGATTTGATGTTGAAATAGCATCACATTTCAGATTATTAAATAACTGTTGTTTATATTCATTGTTTTCTGCAGCTTTATTGTTATCATCCTTATATATTTTATAAATAAGTTGTGTTAAATCTGATTGATTAACACTAAAAAAATATCGATTTAAACTTTTATCTGTATATTGTAGTAATTTTGCATTTCCTTCAATTAACACTTTTAAGAATAGTGTTTCAAGTACAAATTTTGGATTTTTTTCTTGGCTAATATTGTTCATAAACTCACTAGAACGATCCATGTTTATGGAATGTCTTTCATATTTGTTGAAGTTATAAACTCCAAACTCTTTAGCAGATTCAATTTTAATAGTTTGATTTTCTGCTAATTCTGATGTTTTGAATTCAAAATATGTTGGATTGTTTTGCCAATCAATATTTTTAATTAGTCCTTCTATTTTATTTCCTTGATTATTGATGTAATAACCTTTTTCAAAGTTTATTTGAGAAAAAATAGAAAGACTACAAAGAGTAATCAGAATTAGGGAAAAATGTTTTTTCATAATTATATTTAATTTTTGCGAAAATACAACATTTCTCTAATTCTGATTGCTTTTTTATAAAAAAAAACTTACTCAAAAAAAATTGTGTTAAAAAGGTAGTGCAATAAAATTTGAAATATTACCTGTTAATGCAAAATTAAAAAGTGTTCCGTTTGCAGTTGCTTTCGAATCGGTGAGTGTGGTTATTCCTGTGTTATTTCCATTCGCAACACCTTGATTCATTTTATAATAATACATCAAACCTGTACTTCCTAAGGGTATATTAAAATCGTTCATATTGGCAACAATCTCTGCTTGCGTTCTTGCGGTATTCCAAATTCGTAGTTCTGTCATTGTCATGTCGCACAAACCAATTCCTGTACTTCCAGCTGTCATTGCTGCAGTAGAGTTATATTCTGAGCCAATAGAAAAAATGGCGTTACTGGTTGGTGTTGTTGCTGGAATTACTCCTGTATTTGTTACAGGTTGTCTCACACCATCAAAATATATTTTTAGTCGGTCTGTAGTGGTTGCGAGAGTTCCGTCATATACAACAGCAATATGTGTCCATACATTAGGACTAATATTTGTGGTTGTTGTAATATAGTTATTACTAATAAAAGCATATATTTCTCCTGTAGGCGATCCAAATTGAATATGTACTACACGTTCAGTGTCATTCAATCTTTTACTAATCATTGTTGTCCAAGTAGTAAAATTGGCAAATCTTCCCCAATATTCAACAGTGTATTGTGAAACATTATTTAGCGAAGTAATATTGCCTAAAGATACTGCATCGTTTATACCATCGAAATCTAAACCAATTTTATTTGCTGAAATTTTTGGTACAATATATGGGGTTCCTACTACTTGCGATTGTAATGTGAAACTTGATAGTAGGAATAATAATACTATTTTGATTTTATAGGTCATAATGTATGTTTTTTTTATATAAAAAATTCATCTAAGTAAAAAAATAAGAGGTTTCAGTTAAAAACCTGTTACCATGTAGAAATATACGGTTGTGCCCATAACCAAAAATGTATATACGGTTTCTTTACCAGAAGTTGTAGCTCCATTATTTACAGATTTAAAGGTAAAACCTGCCGCACTAAATGAGGCCGTACCAGAAGTTGTTCCTCTCACTGCAAGTGTATAGGTACCTCCATCTTTAATGTTACTTAATGTGAAAGCTGAAGGGTTTGCTGTAGTATAAGCAAGGTTACTTCTAGAGAAATCTATTGTTGTTCCAGCAGCAGCATTGAACGCTGTTGCATTTGTTGCAGCACCATCAACCATAAGTTTGGAAGTTGGTTCTATTGTTCCTATTCCAACTAAGCCATCATGTGTGAGTGCCATTACTGTTGCAACAGATGCACTAGCATTATCTGAAACTGCTTGAAAATTTAAGATTCCTTTATTGGCAGCATTACTGGTATAATTCATTTTCATTAACCTATTGGTAGCAGTATTGGTTAAATTCTCAAAATAAAAACCAGGTCCAGAAAGTCCTCCTGCAGCACCAGCACCTGTAGCTGTTATTATTTGACCTTTTACATAACTAGTCGATATGCCACTGACTTGTCCTGGTTCTGTGATGTGAATATAGTTTAATGGCGTTGAAGTTCCAAAGCCTACATTTCCGTTATTCAGTATACGCATTTGTTCAGTATATGCGTTTGTTATCGCATTACCCGAAGCTAAGATATTTGTTCTAAAAGCAATACCTGTTTCTACACCTGAGGCGTTTATAAATGCAGTAGAGCCGTCATGTGCAAGAGTAAATGCATCCCAATCTGCACCCGCTCTCACAGAAATTCCGTTTACAGCAGATGCTCCGTTTGTAACTTGAAACTTTGTTATTGGTGTTGTTGTGCCAATACCAACTTCTCCTGTAGATTTTATTCTTGTTCTTTCTGTATTATTTGTTCTTGTAACAAAATCTACTGCATCTGTAGTTCCAACAAAATTTGTTGATGCCGATGTTCCTGTATTTCCTGTTTTTGCCCAATTAGAACTCGATGTTGTGGCTTGAGTGCTTACTAGGAGCCATTGTGAACCGTTCCAAAAGTAATAGCCAGGAACAACATCATTTGGACTTGTTCCAGCTGTTGCAGTATTATAAACAAAAGTACCTGTAGCAATAGCTCCTCCTTGTGGATTAACAACAGGAGCTTGAACATTAGAAGCTGTTAATGCAACTTGTGGTGGTAAAAAACCAGTCGTAGTCGAATTGATTTCCATTGCTCCTCGTGGAGTTGTGGTTCCTACACCAACTTGTGAGTGTGCCAATACAGTTAGAAACAGGGTAGCAGTAATTAGTAGTCTTTTTTTCATAATTTTAAAATTTTATTGTAGTAAATCTAAGAAAAAAAAAGACATGTAATGTATTTATTTTTAAGGTGTTAACGTTTTTTACAGTTTTTCTGTATTCAACTTTTTATTCAATTTCATTAATCTCGAAAGGGTAGTATCCAAAAAGGGAAGATAATTTTTTAATTTGATAGGGTTTTCGAGTGTATTTGTTTGCTAAAGATATTAATGTTACAGTGTCTTTTTTGAGTGTAACATAGGCAGAAGTATTTCCGTGCCACCAACCATTATGATATAGTAATGAAGTTCCATCTTCCCACTCATTAATACGAATACCTAATCCATAATTTTTAATTCCTCTACGTTCATAGCTATAGCCTTTATAGGCAAGATCTTTCATTTTTTTACTAATAAAAGTATCTGAATAGGTTGCTAAATCAAATAGTAAAAGATCTTTTGCAGTTGCATATATATTTTTATCTCCATAAATAGCATCTAGATAGTCGAAGGGTATTTCGTTCCAAGTACTTTTGTATGATTTACTCACTAGGTCTTTTTGTTTTTCTAATTCAAAGACAAATGTATTTTTCATGTTTAAAGGATCAAAAAGCAAGCTTTTCATAGCTTTAGGATATGGAAGCTTTGTAATTTTTTCAATGACAAGTGCTAGGAGCGCATAATTGGTATTGCAATAACTAAATTTCGAGTTTGGAGTAAATTCTAATTGTGTGACTTTTGTTGATAAAATTTCTAAAATATCATCGTTTTTGAGTGTTTTGTTTTTATTCCAAACGGAATCATTTTCACAGAAATAAGCATAATTTGGTAGACCACTTCTATGGTTAAGTAATAGTTCTATTGAAATTTCTTTATGCGGAAATTTAGGGAATAAAGAGTGCAAACTAGTTGCTAAACTCAACTTTTTTTCATCTACTAATTTAAGAATTAAAGTAGCTGTTAATACTTTGCTAACAGAAGCTACATGTAATGGAGTAGTGGCAGATATTTTTTCTTTCGTATCAAAATTTGCATAACCTTGATAGTCTTCAAATACTATCTGACCGTTTTTAGCTACTAAAAAAGAGCCACTAAAATCATCGATGTTGATTGCTGAATTATAGAATTTTTTTGTTTCTTTTCTTTTTTCATTAATGTATTCTGCTGTTAACTTATTAAAAATAGGTATTTTAATAACTAGGCTATTTTTTATCGGAAGGGTTTTAGGTGTTGTTTTGTTTTCTTTTTGGCAAGCAATTAATAGGCAAAAAATAAGGAGATAAAAAAGGGCTTTAAAATTCATTCTTTAGGTTAATAATTTGAATATTTGGGTTAATAGTTAAAAGTGATTCCAGAAATTTTTTGTTCTGTTTAGGAGAAATATAAATAGTATCAAATTTATTATATGTAATTATAATTCCTTTTGTGTCTAAAGCTAATTTCCATGAAACAGGAACTATTATCCCGTCGTGAAACTCTATTTTCTTAACGGTTTCAATATGTATTGTTTTTTTAAATGGCCCAGATTGACATTTTAATTCTTTATTGTTAATGGTATATTTTGTGTCTAGAAGTAGCCAAAAAAGTAAACAAATACACAAACCATTAATCAGTAGAGAGACAATCATTCCAATTTTATCATGACAATATAAGGAAGGTACAATAACTCCAATAAGCAAAATAATAATGCCATAGAGAATAACTTTATTAAAAATGCTTATTGAAGATTTATATAGCAAAATATTTTATTGTGTTAATTTCTTGTTTGGTTTTGCACTCATATAGAAAATAAGCTCACTTCCGTTTTCTATATCATTATGATTAAGAGTTAGGTTTGAGAGAATTTTTCCATTTAATTTAATTTTGGAAAGATAAACATTTTTTGAATTCTGATTCACTGTTTTTATTGTGAATTTTTTGCCGTTCTCTAATGAGATTATTGCAGACTGAATTGTTGGACTTCCAATAGCATACTCAGTAGAACCTGGATTTACTGGATAGAATCCTAATGCACTAAAAATGTACCATGCACTCATTTGTCCAGCATCATCATTACCACACAATCCATCTTCTTTATTACTATACATGGTATCAATAATCATTCGAACTCTAGCTTGCGTCTTCCAAGGTTCATTTGTGAAATTGTATAGATAAGGAATATGATGACCTGGTTCGTTTCCGTGTACATAATTTCCAATGATACCATCACGAGTAATATCTTCGTTGTGTTCAATATATTTGTCTTCAATTGGAGTGGCGAAAATTTTGTCTAAATGTTTTGAAAAAGCATCTTTTCCTCCCATCATTGTTATCATTTTATCAACTTGATGTGGAACATATAGCCCATAGTTCCATGCATTTCCTTCAATAAAACCTTGTCCATGTGTGTCTAGAGGATCAAATTCTTTTCTCCAATTTCCATCTAGTAATTTTGGTCGCATGTAACCGATTGATTTATCGTATACGTTTAGATAATTTTCTGAACGTTTTAAAAAATCATTATAAACATTTGTATTGTTTGCTTTTTGTGCAATTTGAGCAATGCACCAATCATTATAAGCATATTCTAAGGTCTTTGACACAGATGATGAACTTTTGTCTTCTGGTACATAACCAAGTTTCATATAATAGCCAAGCCCGTCAAAGTAAGGAACTGTTGCTGTATTTTTAGAGGCTTTTAGAGCGTAGTTTAAATCTACATCGGTTGTGTTTTTTGCTATAGCATCTGCAATGACAGAAACAGCATGATAACCTACCATACACCAATTTTCATTGGCATAATGACTCCAAATAGGCAGCATTTTGTGAACACTTTGATCGTGGTGAGCCAACATGGATTTTATCATATCATTGTTTCTTTTTGGTTGAAGAATGTTATACAAAGGGTGTAAGGCTCTGTATGTGTCCCAAAGTGAAAAAACAGTATGATTAACGAAACCATCAGAAGTGTGAATGTTTTGATCTAAGCCTCTATATTTTCCATCTACATCTTCATAGATAATAGGACTTAGCATGCTATGATACATTGCTGTATAAAAAGTCTCTTTCTGTTCTAAAGTTTCAGTTTCTACATCAATTTTAGAAAGCTCCTTATTCCATTTTTCCTTGGTTTCTGCTTTCACTCTTTCAAAGTCCCAATGTGGTAATTCAGTATTTAGGTTTAATAATGCCCCTTCGGTACTAACCGATGATAAAGCAAACTTGATTTTTATCTTTTCATTTTCAGAAGTACTAAAATTAAAATAGGCTCTTAAGTTTTTTCCTGCCATTTCAGGGAAGTTATGCTCTTCATCAAATTTTCTGTAGAAACCGTTATATTTTGTTTTGTCATATTTTTTATGTCCATAACTAGTAAATGGTTTTGAAAATTGCATTGCAAAATAAACAAATTTAGTTCGTGCCCATCCGTTGGTTTGTTTATAGCCAGTAATCAAGGAATCGTTTTCAACTCTAATGAATGACCAAGTATTTTTATCATCATGTAGATAAATATTAGCAATCAAATCTAAGATAATATGTGAATCATTAGATTTTGGAAAGGTATATTGATGAAAACCAACTCTTTCTGTTGCAGTTAGTTCGGCTTTAATGTTATAATCATCAAGAAGTACACTATAATAGCCTGGAGTAGCTTTTTCATTTTTATGAGAAAATTGAGAATGATAACCGCTTTTTGGTTGTTTGGCTTTACCAGGTTCTAAATTCAATGCACCAGTTGTTGGCATGATTAAAAAGTCTCCTAAATCAGAATGTCCAGTACCACTAAGATGTGTATGACTGAAACCAAAAATGGTAGTATCATCATATTGATATCCTGCACAGTATTTATAAGTTTCTGGATTATACTTACCCTCTTCAGTAAACATTACTTGTAGGTTTGTTTCAGGACTTAACTGCACCATTCCAAATGGAGTAGTGGCTCCAGGAAATGTATGCCCCATGTTTTTTGTTCCAACCAAGGGGTTAACAAACTGTGTAAAATCTTTTGTTTGACTAAATGTAGAAAAAGTGATAAGTAGGATTAAGAAATTATAGTTTGTTTTTGTTAAATGCATTTTATTTTGTGTTATAAATTCAACGCTTTTTTTGTTTTTTTCTCTAATCCATCTTTATGTACTAAAACAGAAATGGCTTTTAATTTTAAATAAGGAACACTCATATATATATAGCCTCCATTTGCGACCCTTTTTTCATCTGTTCCCCAAGAATTTTTTACTTTATAATAGGTATTCCCATTTTGATCTTTCATTTTTCCAACAATATGCATCAAATGATCGTCTGTGGTATTAAAATTATCAAATTCAGCCATGCGATATTCAGGTGTAACATTCATTTCGGTAATAATTTCAGTTAATCCTTTTTTTTCATCTTCATCAATTTGAGGAACAAAAGCAACTCCATGTTTTGCAGAAAAAGTAGCTTCAGAAACATCACTATCTAGAGCTAAAGTAAAACCTTTTGCTAGGGCATTATCAATATTTGAAACAAATTCATCTAATGGTAAATTATACATACTGCCATTTGAAAAGTTATCTGGAATGTTTAAAATAAAAGGTTTGTAGTTTTCCTGATTATTGAAAGATGTTATGGTCACATAGTCGTTCGGATTTATCTTCATTTTTTCCATAAAACTTTTTGGAGTAAATTTTTCACCTTCAAATTCAAACGCTGTAGGGTTTTCACCTAAATAAGTATCTAAAACGGCATTCACAGCTTGTTTCCATTTTGGTGATAATTTTTTACCTGGATTGGCAACATAAGTTTTTACCATCGCTTCTAAAACTGCTACCATTTCGGCATGATTATGTGATTTTTCTTCTTCTGATAATCCAGTATAGACAGTAACAGGGACTATTCCATAATTTGCTATACTATTAAGTACATCATGAGACAACCCGCCTTCACTAAATTGGGCTTTACCTTGACGCATTACAAAATTTTCTGCTTTTTTAGGATAGGTATTTCTAACTTGATACATCTCTGATAAATCTACTTTTTTACCAGTTAAACGCATAATTTCAGACTCTAAGAAAGAAGAAGTAGAGTAGCTCCAACAAGTGCCAGTATTTCCTTGCGAAATAACAGGTGTAGATTCTAGCTCTATAACTGATTGAAATTCATATTCTTGAGCATTAATTGATAAAATTGAAGAAGTTAAAAGTAAACCTAAATATATTTTTTTCATGTCAGTAAATTATTTAAACATGCAATATAATGCAAAAAATGAATTAATTTTACTCAAAATTTGTATTTACTTCTGCAATAACAAAATTCAGTTTTATTGTTAAACTTTATTTTTTTGTAGTTTTAAAGCCTATAACAAACGAGAACAATTTTTAATATTTTGAAAAATAAAAACTAAAAAATTATATGAGTACAATAAATTGGAAAACGGTAAAAGAATTCGAAGATATCACCTATAAAAAATGTGATGGAGTTGCAAGAATTGCTTTCAATCGACCAGATGTTCGCAATGCTTTCCGTCCTCACACAACAAAAGAATTGATTGAAGCTTTTTATGATGCACAGGAAGATACTTCAATAGGAGTGGTGTTGCTTTCTGCGGAAGGACCCTCAACTAAAGACGGAATTTGGTCTTTTTGTAGTGGTGGCGATCAAAGAGCAAGAGGTCATCAAGGTTATGTTGGAGAAGACGGTTATCATCGTTTAAACATTTTAGAAGTGCAACGTATGATTCGTTTTATGCCGAAAGCTGTAATTTGCGTTGTTCCAGGTTGGGCAGTTGGTGGTGGTCATTCACTTCATGTGGTTTGCGATTTAACATTAGCGAGTAAAGAACATGCCATTTTTAAACAAACAGATGCAGATGTAACTAGTTTTGATGGTGGTTACGGTTCAGCTTATTTAGCAAAAATGGTAGGACAAAAGAAAGCACGTGAAATTTTCTTTTTAGGCAGAAATTACTCTGCACAAGAGGCATTCGAAATGGGAATGGTCAATGCAGTTATTCCTCATGCAGAGCTTGAAGACACAGCTTTTGAATGGGCACAAGAAATATTGGCCAAATCACCAACGTCTATAAAAATGTTAAAATTTGCAATGAATTTAACCGATGATGGTATGGTTGGTCAGCAAGTTTTTGCGGGTGAAGCAACACGTTTGGCCTATATGACAGATGAAGCTAAAGAAGGTAGAGATGCTTTCTTAGAAAAACGCAAGCCTAATTTTGAAAAGAAATATTTACCATAATTGTGAGAGCAGTGCTATAATTGTATAGTACTGCTTTTTTAAAATAATTTAAATGCGTTTTTCAAAAGTAATAGAATACGTTTTACTTAGTTATTCACTTTTTAAACTCTTAAGCTTTGCACATGAAAATTTGCAATTAATGTTAGGTAAATGGATAAAGCTAGGTAGAATTTCTTATCGCTTTGGAATAGTACAAGTATTCTTTATAATTTTACTATTTGGTTTACTATCTTTCTACTATTATTGCTTTGTAAAAGGAAAACTTAATTTTGAATTATATGATTATGTGTTTCTTTATTTTATTTTCTTGTTTTTTATACATCAAAAAACATATAATTTTATATTAAAAAATAAAAGAATAGATATAGTTAGTGACAATACTATTTTGAATTATAAGTGTAAAGAGATAAAATATATTGCATTGAAAACAGATTATTTATCTATTGCTTTAAAAGATGAGAAGGTTTTTACATTTTCTCTTGATACATTTACAAAAGAAGAATTATTACAATTAAATAGTTTTTTTACGATTGAAAACTTCAACCAATATTATAATTGATTATGAATAATTTTACAAACGAAACAATAGATATTGCCTCATTACCAAAATATGAAGAAGTAAAATTACAAGCTTTACACCCAAAATACTTCAAGATTATTTTAATTAATAGTTGTATTGTTTTTGGAATACTATTTTTAGGCTTTTTTACTTTATCATACCTTTATGAAGAAGTTTTTTCTAATAGAATTTGGTTGATGTTAGGAATAGGTTTAACCTTCTTTTTCTTTTTCGTTATTGTTTTTAATCATTTAAGTTTCAGAAAAAGAGGTTTTGCATTTAGAGAATATGATGTAATCTATAAATCGGGATTAATAAATGAAAATACAGTAGTAATTCCAAACAATAGAGTGCAACACGTAGCATTGCATCAAGGTCTTTTTTCTAGAATGTTTGGTTTGGCGGCAATAGAACTTTTTACAGCTGGCGGAAGTAGTAGCGATTTAGAAATTCCTGGATTATTGTTAGAGGAGGCTCAAAAAATTAAAAACAATATCTCTCAAAAAATTAACGAGAGTGTTATTGATATTGAAAATGTAGAGAAGGAAAATCATATTAAAGAAAATGATATGGAGTCACAAAGTAATGCTATAGTTGAAGGAAATAATGGAAACTAAGTTCGATTTTACTATTGCACAAAGACAATCACTAATAGGAGTTATTGTTCTTTTTGTAAATACCTTACAAAAATCCATTAGATCATTTTGGCCAATGTTGGTTGTTTTGCTTTTTAAGAAACAAAGATACGATGCCAATTATGTTTATTTAGGGATTGTTGCTTTTGTAATTTTAATTGCCATTATAGCATTTTTAAAATATTGGTATTTTAAATTTTACATAGATGCTCAATTAAATGAGTTTGTTATTGAAAGCGGAATTTTGAATAAAACCAAAACAACTATTCAATTACATAAAATTCAGAAAGTAACTATTAATCAAAGTCTAATCCAGCGAATTTTTAGCGTACATAAATTAGAGATAGATACAGCAGGTAGTGATAAAAAAGAGGCTTCTATAAATGCGATTTCTCAAGAAATGGCTTTAGACTTAAAAGAAAGACTTGTTGAAAATGCTAAAAATTCTACAGAAAAAATTAACTTAGAAAATACAGAAAAGCAAACAAATATTTTTATTAAAATTGGATTATCAAGCTTAATAAAAATTGGGTTCACTGCCAATTACATTACTAGTTTTGCCTATTTATTTCTTGTTTATTCAACCATTTCTGAGAATTTAAGGCAAATAGGTCAAGAGAACTTGATAAATGAAAATGTAGATAAACTAGAAAAGTTGCCAATAGCAACTGTTTTTTTAGTAGCGCTTACTTTGATAATTATCTTAGTTCTGGTAATAAACTTAATAACCACAGTTGTTAAATATTTCAATTTCACATTAAGAAGAGATAATAATACATTCGTACTTTCTTATGGTTTAATCAATCTTAAAAACACAATTATAAACCCCAATAAGGTACAAATTATAAAGTGGACGCAGAATTATTTTCAGAAGAAACTCGATGTGAACACGATAGAAATTAAACAAGCTTCAAGTAATGCTTTAGATGCAAAAAAGAATGATAAAACAAAAATTCCTGGATGTACAGATTTAGAAAAAACTAAAATTCTAGAACTTTTACTCGATGAATTGCCAAAGCATGAGCAAGTAATGCTACCAAATATTAGAAAATTAATCCTAAATATTTTCTTTTATCTTGCTCTACCTGTAGTACTATTTATTGTTTTTAATCTGTTTGTAAATCGATTTGACACTTTTCAGATGACCTTTTTTAGTTCAATTTACATTCTATTTGTTGGTTGTTTAATTTGGTTTTCCTATAGAAATTATAGATTATATTTTTCCAATAGTTTTATTGTAAAAAAGAGTGGTGCTTGGGATGTAAATCATGAAATCATTGAGCCCTACAAAATTCAAGCTGTAAAAATTTCTCAGTTTTTTTGGCAAAAAAGAACCAATATTGGTTCTGTCGTTTTGTACACAGCTGGTGGTAGTATCAGTTTTAACACAACAAATTATTCTAAAATGAACGAATTGGTTAATTATTGGCTATACCAAGTTGAAGTTTCGAAAAAAAATTGGATGTAAAATAGTATCATGATAGCAAATTTAATCCTAATGCTTTTCGGAATTTTTTTGATTTTTTCTGGTTTTGTCATGTTTTTTAAGCCCGAAAAAGCAAGAGAAATAATAGGTAAAGCTGGAAGTACTTATTTAATAAATTATACAGAACTAGGGATTAGACTAATAATTGGAATTTCATTTCTAATGGCTTCATTATATTCTAATTATGAAATTGAATTTAAGATAATTGGTTATTTTTTAATTTTTTCAGCCCTAATTTTAATGTGTGTACCAATTAAAAAACACCATCAGTTTTCAATAAAAGCAGCAAAAAAATTGAAACCAATCTATTTAAAAATTTGTGCACCCTTTTCAATATTTTTAGGTATTGTATTATTAATTATAATTAACAAAAATTTAGATGTAATAAACTTCTAGAATTAATATAAAAAACTATGAAAAAATGGATTCAAGCGGCACGATTACGAACGTTGCCATTATCTATATCAGGAATAATCGTAGGGAGTGCCTATGCCTATTATCAAGGCTATGCTAACTGGAAAATCGTTGTTTTGGCATTGATAACAACCTTAGGATTGCAAGTATTATCCAATTTTGCTAATGATTATGGTGATGGAGTTAAAGGAACAGACGATAACAGAATAGGAGAGAAGCGTTTGGTAGGTTCAGGTGTCATATCTGCACAACAAATGAAGAAGGCGGTTATTATTACTTCAATTATTACCTTCATAATTGCATTATTACTCATATATGCAGCCTTTGGGAAAGAAAATTTTGTTTTTTCTGTGTTGTTTATTCTTTTAGGACTGCTAGCTATTGTTGCAGCAATTAAATATACAGTAGGAAATAATGCTTATGGATATAGTGGTTTTGGAGATCTATTTGTGTTTATTTTTTTTGGGTTGGTTGCCGTTATCGGTACGCACTTTCTTTTTGTAAAATCGTTTAGTTGGGAATTAATTTTGCCTGCAATAACAATTGGTGTGTTAAGCATGGCAGTTTTAAACCTAAATAACATGCGTGACATTGAAAACGATAAAAAATCGGGTAAGAATACCTTAGTGGTAAAATTAGGGCTTAAAAACGCTAAAAAATACCATTATACACTTTTTTTTATTGGTTTAGTGGCAATGATTGTTTTTTCAATATTAACAAAAACATCGCTTTTACCAATTTTGATTGTGAGTATATTATTCATAAAACATATAGCTATCGTTCATAAAGCAACAAATTACAAAGATTTTGACACAGAACTAAAAAAAGTTGCTTTAGGCACATTTGCGTTGAGTTTGCTTTTTTGGCTAACTTTAATTTTTCTGAACTAATTACTAATAATTAACAACTAAATCATAAAAAATATGAAAATAACATTCTACGGACATGCTTGTTTAGGAATTAAAATTAACGATATAGATATTCTAGTTGATCCTTTTATAACAGGAAATCCAAAAGCAGCGCATATTGATATAAATGCCCTAAAAGTAGATTTTATATTCTTAACACATGCGCATCAAGATCATATTCTAGATGTGGAAGCAATTGCAAGACGAACAGATGCTGTAATCGTTTCTAATTATGAAATTGCATCGCACTATGGTAATAAAGGTTTTCAATATCACCCTATGAATCATGGTGGCAGTTGGGACTTTGAATTTGGATTAGTGAAATATGTAAATGCAATGCATAGTTCTTCTTTTCCAGATGGAAGTTATGGAGGACAACCCGGAGGATTTATTATTGAAAGTGAAAGAAAGAATATCTACATAGCGGGAGATACAGCATTAACAATGGATATGAAGTTAATTCCATTGCGAACTAAATTGGACTTAGCGGTTTTGCCAATTGGAAGTAACTTTACAATGGACGTGGAAGATGCTATCATTGCATCAGATTTTATACAATGTGATAAAGTATTGGGTTGTCACTATGATACATTTGGCTATATCGAAATTAACCATGAAGAAGCAAAACGTAAATTTTTCAATAAAGATAAAGATTTAATGTTGTTAGAAATTGGCGAATCTATTGAATTGTAGAGAAAGAAAATCGTTGTGTTTAATTAAAACAAATGTGAATGTACATACCTGATAATTATAAAAACGAAAACATAGCACAAGTTAAAGGCTTTTTGAATGAAAATAGTTTTGGAATTCTAATTAGTCAAGTAGATGGGAAAATAGCAGGCACCCATATCCCAATGCAATTGGATACAGATGAAAATGGAGAAAATGTCTTGGTAGGGCATATTTCAAAAGCTAATCCACAGTCAAAATATTTGAAAAGTGAGCAAGAAATTTTAGCCATTTTTAACGGCCCTCATAGTTATATTTCATCATCTTGGTATCAAAAAGAAGATGCTCCCACTTGGAATTATATTGCAGTTCATGTCTATGGAAAAGTAAAAATAATTGAAGGAGATGAACTAGTCGAATCGCTAAAGAAATTGGTTGGAAAATATGAGCAGAATTCTGAAAATCCAATGTCGATTGAAAAAATGTCAAGCACAACATTAAAGCAAATAAATGGAATTGTTGGTTTTTCAATTAAAATTCAAGAGATACAAGCTGCCTATAAACTTTCTCAAAATAGAGAAGTAGATCACCATAATATAATAAATGAATTAAAAAAGAAAGGCGATTCTAACTCAATGGGAATTGTTGAGGAAATGATGAAACAAGAAAAATAAAATTTGTCCCTTTTAATGTAGTAAAAATTAAAATTAAAAGCGACACAAATTTTTTCTACAAAAATATATATTAAACATAGGATCACATTAACAATTGGTTTGAAGCAAACTAACTCAAACTAATAAGAATGATAATATAGGGTGAGCTATGACAAATATAATGCGATTCTTATGAAAGCTACTTATAAAAAATACATACTCAATTTTAAACGACCAAGCGGAACTTCAAGAGGGGTTTTGACCGAGAAAGAAACGTGGTTTTTAATTCTCGAAAAAGAGGGTAAAATTGGGATAGGTGAGTGCGGAATTTTGAGAACACTTTCTGTGGATGACAGACCCGATTATGAAGAAAAATTACAATGGGTTTGTGATAATATTCACCTCGGGAAAGAAGCTCTTTGGAACGCACTTTTAGAGTTTCCATCATTACAGTTTGGAGTTGAAATGGCGTTCCTTTCATTAAACTCAAAAACACCATTTGAGTTGTTTCCTTCAGCGTTTACTTTAGGTGAAAAAACAATGGAAATTAACGGACTGGTTTGGATGGGAGAAGAACAGTTTATGAAGGAACAAATCGAAGAAAAATTAGCACAAGGATTTCGTTGTATAAAATTAAAAATTGGGGCTATAGATTTTGAAAAAGAACTAGGTTTATTGCACTTTATTCGTCAAAATTTTGATGCTAAAACTATAGAAATTCGTGTAGATGCTAATGGTGCTTTTGGTTTAAATGAAGCTTTAGGTAAGCTTGTTCAATTGTCTGGTTATGAATTACATAGTATTGAACAACCTATTCAAAAAAACAATACTGACACGATGTCAGTTCTGTGTAAGTCTACTCCTTTTCCTATTGCATTAGATGAAGAACTGATTGGAGTGTTTAGAAAAGAAAATAAAGAGCAATTATTACAAAAAATTAGACCACAATATATCATTTTAAAACCAAGTTTAATAGGTGGATTCAAAGGAACTTTAGAGTGGATTTCTATTGCTGAAAAATTGAATATTAAATGGTGGATTACGTCGGCTTTGGAGAGTAATATCGGACTCAATGCAATCGCTCAATTTACCTTTACATTGAATAATGATTTGCCTCAAGGATTAGGCACAGGTGGGTTATATACGAACAATTTTGATTGCCCGTTAGAGGTAAAAAACGGACATATTTTCTACAATAAAAATATAGATTGGAAGGTGTCAATTTTAGGATAATAAACTTTAAAAGTTTAGCTTTGCGTTCGCTATTGCGTATTAAATACAATTATTATATAATAACATGTTTCGATTAAAATTACCTACAGACCCTCGCTGGGCAAATATTGCTGAAGGAAACTTAGAAGAGATTCTTACCGATCATGCTTGGTGCGAACAAAAAGCAGCTTCTAATGCTATTATGTTAATTACTATGTTGCCAGAATTTACTGAAATTACAACCGAACTTATAAAAATAGCTAAAGAAGAATTAGATCATTTTGAGCAAGTGCATGAAATAATCAAATCTAGAGGTTGGATTTTAGGTCGTGAGCGAAAAGACAGTTATGTAAACGATTTGTTTAAATTCATGAAACCAGGCAATAGAAAGCATATCATCGTAGAGCGTATGTTGTTTGCTGCAATGATAGAAGCAAGAAGTTGTGAGCGATTTAAAGTGCTTTCCGATAATATAAAAGATCAAGAATTGGCTGCTTTTTATAGAGAATTAATGATAAGTGAGGCCAATCATTATACTGCTTTTTTGCAATTTGCACATGACTTAGCAGAAAAAGGCTATGATGTTAAAAAACGTTGGGAAGAGTGGTTAGAACACGAAGCAAAAGTGATTGCAAGCTACGGAACAGGGGAAGCAATACATGGATAGTTTTAGTGTTCAGTTAATTTATGTGTATACAAATTATGTTGTTAAAAAGTTAAATGGTAAAAAAATATAATATTTGGAAAAGTTCAGAGAAGCATTTAAATGTTTTAAAAGAAATTAAAATTTTAAAATACAATTTAAGAAATGTACTTGACTTAGATATAGATGATAAATTTTATGATTTTCCTAGAAAATTTGTAAATGAAAATGTTTTTCCTGTAATTTTTGATAGTATTGGAGAGTTGATAATTTCTGATGAGACTATCCAATTTTGTACTAATCAACTTGAAAATTCTGAATATCAAGGAATTAATAAGATTAATAATATATCCATTTCATACGATCAAATAATAAACATAGAATTGATTCGCTATAAAATCGCATTTATTAGATATTTTGATAATTTTTGGATTAAAATCTCATATCTTGATAATGGAATACACAATAGCATATTGTTTTCTAATAGTGGAAAAGGTTTTGTAATGAAAGAAATCAAACGAAAAAATATTGAATTAATAGCTATGGTTGAGAGTAAAATAAATAAAGTTGCTTTATAGTAGTTGTTCCATTTTTAACAGAAAAACGTATAACTTACAACGTGCAACGTGCTATTTACTAACCACTAATCCCTATTCTTCAACTCAATCCATTTGCTCATGAATTTAGTACTTTGCAATGTTTTATATTGGAATATCTGACCTAAAAAATTGTTGTTTCTGTGATTGATTGTGTTTTCAAGTATTTTATTAACCTTATCTATAAAACCCTTTTCAAATAAAGAGATATTAAAACGATTGTTAATCAGTTGAACACCATTTTCTTGAGAGTACTTCCAAACAGCTTCGTTTTGATACAAATCAATTGCCTTTTCAATAAAATCTTCTTCATTTAATGAAATATAGCCATTCCAATCTAAATTTCCAAACATTGCTTCAGCTCCCATTGCTGTAGTTACATTTGGTAAGCCATAAAGCATACTGTCTAATAGCTTCCCCTTCAAACCAGCACCATAAGGAATAGGAGCAAGCAATACTCTTGCAGTTGAGAAAACTTCTTCTACGCTTTTTGCTCTTCCTTTAACTAGAAAACCTTCTTTTTCATTGTGTAATTGTTTTGCCTTTTCGGTAACGTATGCCCCGTAAATATGTAATTCAGCGTCAGGAAGGGCTTTTTTAATCGATTTCCAAGACTTTTTTAGTTGAAGTACCGTTTGCCAGTTTGGCTCGTGTAAAAAGTTGCCTATGCTCATAAAATGACTTCGTTCTGAAAATTTCGGATAATTATTTGTGATTTCAGAAGTAAGAGGCATGGTTAAAAATGGAAGATAATGCAAAATAGAAGCATCTACTTTGAATGTTGTCGTTAATAGTTCCATCTCATATTCGGAGATGATTAGGCTAATATCACATCGGTAGATGGAAGCCATTTCTCTTTTAAAAATATCAGAAATATAGTCGTTGTATTGCAACGCTCTATTTTGTCTATAAGCGGTTTCTCTTGCTTTTCTTAAAAAATGTAAATCTTCAGTATCTAAAATTTGTATCGCATTAGGGCAGTTTTCTCTTACTCTCCAACCATATTGTTCTTCAATCATGAAGCGATCATACAAAACAATTGTTGGGTTTAATTCTGAAAGTAATGAATCAAAAGAGTTGCAGTTTAACTTTATGTTGAGTTCTTTAATGTTTTTATTTTCAAGGCTGTATGAGAAATTAGATTTGCTTGAGGAGCATAAAAAAGTAATAGTATAACCTCTATTTTGAAATAATTCAATAAGTTGAAGCATCCTGCTTCCTGCTGCTGTTGAATTTGGTTCAGGCCAAACTGTGCCAATAATTACTAAATGGTTTTGCATGAAGCAAATTTAGAATTTAGTACTTAGAATTTAGAATGAAATAGGGATTAATTTTTTGGTTTTTATAAAATAGTCTGCTCTTTTGAAATAACAATTACTTGAGTTTTAAGTTTTCTTAGCATAAGACTTTTTAGAAAATGTTTATATTTACTAAAAATTGTTCTAATGAAACCATTCTTCTCCTATTGTCCTAATTGTAAGTCTTCTCATTTTACATTCGAAAATAATTTTCGTTTTCATTGTTCAACTTGTAACTTTACCTATTTTCATAATATAGCAGCAGCGGTAGCCATTGTTTTTACCTATGAAGATAAGATATTGTTTGCTGTACGCAATGTGGAACCAGACAAAGGAAAACTAGATTTACCAGGTGGTTTTATAGATCCAAATGAAAATGCAGAAGCAGCAGCTTGTAGAGAAATCAAAGAAGAATTAGGATTAGATTTACAGCCAAAAGATTTGAAATATAAAACAACTTCACCTAATAATTATCTGTATAAAAATGTTCCCTACAGAACAATGGATATTTTTTATGAATGTAATTTACAATCAGAACTAATTTCTGTGGTTGCTAAAGATGAAATCAAAGAGTTAATCTGGATAAAACGTTCAGAAATTGATGTAGAAAATATTGGCTTTGTTTCTATTCGCAATGTTATTAGTCAATTGTATTGTAAATGATTATTTAGATGTTAAAAATTGCTTATACTACTATATGTTTGTTATTTGTTATTTTCTCAAGCTTTTCTATTGAAAATATTATACCCCTACAAGTTTCCTACTTAGAGGATGCAAAGCATGGTTTAACTATTGAAGAAGTAATCCATTTAAAATTTACTACTGTAGATGATAAAAGTAAATTGAATTTTGGGTTTACTAAGTCTAATTATTGGATTAAATTAGATTTAAAAGGGATAACTCCGAAAGCTAGGTATAAGATTTTAATCAATACAATAATAAATGACTCAATTGAAGTATATGAAAAGGAGGTAAATACGTTTAAAAAAACATACTTAGGAGAAGCTTTTCAATCAAAAAGTAGATATCCAACCTATTTTTTTTTTCCTGAGAGTGAAAATTACACTATATATTTCAAAATAATTGGAAGAGATCACCCTTTATTGTTCCCAATAGAAATTTCTAAATTAGAAGATACTCAAGAATCAGATTTGAGTGAATTAATAGTTTTGAGTATTATTTATGGTGTAGTTTTTCTAATCCTGCTATTAAATTTAATCTTATATATAAATACTTTAGAACGTATTTACATATATAGTATGTTTTTTAATCTGTTTTCTTTAGGAGTACTTTTATATTTTGATGGCATAATTAAGCTCTATTTTTTTCCTAATTCATTGTACTGGAATAATCAATTTATTGCTATTGCATTTTGTGGGAGTTTTATTTTTACAAACTATTATATTGCAGAATTTCTAAACTTAAGGCTACATAAAAAGAGATTAAGCACATATTTTCTTATGGTAAATAGTGCTTTCTTGCTCATTTTAGGAGTGTCTTTTTGGCATCCAACTGGATTTAATTGGTATTTAAAGGGTAATTTAGTACTCACTACAATAGAGGTTCTTGTGTTTTCTTATAGTATTCTTTACATTCGAAGAAAAGAAAAAGATTATTTTTTGATACAACTTCTTAGTGTGATTTGTCTTAATGTTTTTGGAACTATTTCTCAATGCACTTTTTCTGGCTTGTTACCAATTAATTTTGTAACAAATTATTCTGTACATTTTGTGATTTTACCACAAATATTAATCCAAACCTTTGCATTAGGGAAACGATTTTCTATATTAATTAAGCAACAATCATTAATGAGCAAGTCGCTTCAAGAAGCTGCACAAATTTATTCTCGATCCTTGATTAATACTATTGAAGAGGAGAGAAGAAGGCTTTCAAAAGATTTTCATGATAGTATTGGTCAAAATTTATTAGTAATTAGAAATGGTATGCTAAGAATGAGAAAAGACAGCATAGAAGATAAACATCGTGAAAAATTAAATGAATTAATGCATATTACTTCTGAAACGTTAGATGAAATTAGAATGATTTCTCAAAATTTAAGACCAACAATGCTAGATTCAATTGGTTTAACAGCATCTATTGAAAGTATGATTCGAAAATTAAATGAAGTGGTTTCGATTACTTTTGTTTATGAATGTGAGCACTCAATTGATAAGTGCGTTGCAGATGACTTAGAAATTAATATCTATCGAATTCTTCAAGAGCTCACAAATAATATTATAAAACATGCTAGAGCAACAAAGGCATTGATTACAATAAAAAAGGAAGATAATATTCTTATTATAACTGTAAAAGATGACGGAGTTGGTTTCGATGTTAATTTTAAAGATTATTTAAATCCTAAAAATGGGCTTTCTGCTATTAAAGAAAGAACTAATATTTTAAATGGAAAATTAAACATAGACACGCAAAAAAATAAAGGAACAACAACTATGATTATAATACCCATTGTAAATTGAACTAAAAATATAAAAAATGAACACTAAATTAAATGTCTTGCTTGTAGATGATCACCCTATTTTTTTGAAAGGATTAGTAGAAGTAATTCAAGATGAGTTCCAGGAGTTTGTTATACATGCTTTTTCAGATTCCGAAAAAGCATTATGTAGCGCAAATGAAATAAATTATGATTTAGTTATTACAGATTTGGATATGCCAAAAATGAATGGAATTGCATTAATAAACGAATTAAAGTTACAAAACCCTAAAGTTATAGTGCTACTTTTAACCATGCATAAAGAACAAGATATCATGCGTTCTGCATTAGTAAATGGAATTGATGGCTATGTATTAAAAGATGATGTTGTAGATGAACTAGTTATAGCTATTGAAGAAGTATTAAAAGGGAACAAGTATATTTCAGAATTAGAGGCTATAAGCAAACATGACGAACAAAATGAAGAATTAAAATCATTAACTAAGACAGAATTGTTGGTTTTAAAAGGTATTTCAGAAAATAAAACCAGTAAAGAAATAGCTAATAATCTTTTTGTAAGTATCAAGACAATTCAAAATCATCGCAATAACATTTCTCGAAAATTACGATTGAAAGGAAGTAACAATCTTTTAAAATTTGCTATAAATAATAAGCATCTACTTTAAAGTTTTTTTGTTAATATGAGTAGGACTACCTATTTTTTGTGCTTAAGGTTTATTTTAGTTTTGTTCTAAATTATGTAAGTATTTACAAAGGTTTTACTTGACATATAATAGAACAAAATAAATTTAAATCATGAAAAAAAATTACAAAATCCTTATTCTATTAGTTTTTCTTTTTAATTTTTCAATAAAAAACTATGCGCAGATAGCAGCAACCTATAATTCTAATACTTCTGGAACGTTATCAGGTGTACCATTTGCAGTGACAAATATAAACGCAATTGGAAATTATACTGCAAATATGTCTTGGAGTGCTTATGCAGCAGCTCCATTACCTAATTCACCTACTCTGCAATACCTTTCAACAGATAATATTACTGTAACTTTCAATACTGCTATACCCAATTTGAGGTTGTATTTTGTCTATTGGAGAGCTGGTGAATATTCATTTGATCAACCATTTACAATTTTATCAGGAAATGACATACAGAATACTTCGGGAAATACTATAGTAGTTTCTTCTGCTGGTTCAGGAATAATTGAATTTACTAATCCCATTACGACTTTAAATGTGTCTGTTATTTCTGCAGCTACAGGATATATGGGTACAACGTTTGGCTTAAGTGAAACCTTATCAATAGATTCAAATGAAACTTTATTCAATGACATTAAATTATTTCCAAATCCTTCAACTGATTTTATTCAGATAAAGGGCTTTTCTGAAAATGAAAGATATAGTATATATAATATGCTTGGAGTAGAGGTAATGAAAGGCATTTGTATAGAAAATAAAATGATTAATATTCAAGAATTAGCAAAGGGAATGTATTTTTTAAAAGTAAATAATAATCAAAATATTAAATTTTTTAAAGAATAAAAGAATAAAAGAATAAAAAAAGCAAGAATCTTTTATAATCAAAATTTAAAAAACATAAAAGGATATGACTAAATGATTTAGGCATATTCTTTTATACGTTTATAGAATTAACAAAAATGGAATTCATTCAAATAGTTGCAATAAGATGGTTTTAGATTGTAATTATTAAAAATTAAATCGATCATAATGTTAAAACTCTTAAAAAAATATTTATGTATGAAGAATGAAATGAATATTTTATTAGTTGATAATCATTCCGCTTTTTTAAAAGGACTTATGGAAGTGATTCATGAGGAATTTGTATCTTTTAATTTATTTTGTTTTTCCTCATCTAAAGCAGCCTTGAATAGTGCAGAAGAAAACAAATATGACTTAGCCATTTTTGATCTAGAAATGGCTGAAATTAATGGTATTTCATTTCATAAAGAATTAAAGTTACTAAATCCAGAAATACTATCGATACTTTTAACCTTACACAAAGAACAAGATATTATGCAATCAGTTTATGAAAAACGAATAGAAGGTTTTGTTCTTAAAGATAACATTCTTGAAGAATTAATAATTGCAATAAAAGAAGTACTCAAAGGGAATAGGTATTTTTCAAAATTAGATCTTTTGAATTAGTAATGCAAAAAAGCAATAGCAAGCATGGTTTACTAGAATGTTTTAGGTTTTACTATAGATTTTAAAAGAAGAAGTGGTATTCTTCAAAATGAAAAAGTACAATTATAGGCTATAGTTGTACTTTTTTTAGTTAAAAAAGTCATGTAAAATCAAAAGAATGAGTAGGAATACCTATTTTAATTTATCCATACATTCTTTTACTTTGCCTTGTAAGTCTATTAACCAGTATTAGTAACCAATTGTAATGAAATAGCGTTATAAAAGGATGCGAAATAGAAGATTTACAAAGTGTACCATACATTAATAGTATTTGTTTATTTTTTTTCCATTCCTCAATAATGTAATTGTTTCAAAATAATTATTAAACAAATTTAAGAATGAAAAACAAAGATGAAAATCCAATTTTACTTCAACAAGAAGAAAATTTAAACGAACAAAAAAAAAGTTATTGGACACCTAGCGGTATTACATTCGAAGATGTACAATTATCTGACAATGGAATAGGACCTGATCAAAGAAAAAGAGCCTTAGATCAACTCTCAAAATATGTTAAACA
This sequence comes from Flavobacterium sp. KY-23415, assembly GCF_055384985.1. Classification (NCBI taxonomy): domain Bacteria; kingdom Pseudomonadati; phylum Bacteroidota; class Flavobacteriia; order Flavobacteriales; family Flavobacteriaceae; genus Flavobacterium; species Flavobacterium sp. KY-23415. The sequence goes on from NZ_AP044001.1 coordinate 3,616,942, forward strand.
TTCTCAAGAAAATTTTTTAGGCTATCAAGCAACGCAAAGGATGGATTTCTCAGAATTTTCTAAATACCTAGATGTGTCAATAAATAATATAGGCGATTCCTTTTCAAGTCCTAAATGGAATAGTAGTGAAGTGCCTCCTGATGGTTATTTTAGAATGAATGATAAATGGATTGAGAGAGCAGTATTAGACTATTATGCAAAATTATGGAACGCAAAATGCCCCAGACTTGTAGAAGAAGATAAAGAAGAAGGTTGGCTTGAAACTTATTGGGGATATGTTTTGACAATGGGAAGCACAGAAGGTAATCTTCTTGCCATGAGAAATGGAAGAGATTATCTCAATGGTACTTTATTGCAATATGATCCTAAAAATAAAACAAATACCAATAATACTTTTATCAATAAATCACTTGAAGAAGTAGGCTACGTTCAAGCAGTTCAAGATGAAATAAATCCAAACGCACTCACTCCAGTACTTTTTTATTCAGAAGCCACTCATTACTCTATAAAAAAGTTAGCCCAAGTATTACAAATAAAGACCTTTGCACAAATTGCTATAGAAAGAGGATTTCGAAACCCATTCACAGAAGATGGAAAATGGCCTAATACCATTCCAATAGATAAAACGGGAGCTATTAAGGTTGATGAATTGGTTAAATATGCTGCTTTTTTTATACAAAAAGGTTTTCCAATTCTAGTGAACTTTAATTATGGAACAACTTGGACAGGAGCTTATGATAATGTAGGAGAAGCTGTAGAAAAATTAGAGCCAGTTTTAAGGAGATTTAATATGTTTGATAGAAAAATTATTATTGGAAGAAAAGAATATGAAAGAAATGGCTTTTGGTATCATGTTGATGGTGCTCTTGGTGCAGCATTTGTTCCTTTTGTGAAAAATAATGCTGAGGTCAGTGATGAAATCTCAAAAAAGTTTCCAGATTTTGATTTTAAACTGCATATTCACTCTATCTCTACAAGTGGTCACAAGTGGTTAGGAATGCCATGGCCATGTGGTATCTATATGACAAAAAATAAATATTTAATTTCAAATAATGTACCAGATTATGTGGGTTCACTGGATTCTACACTTGCAGGATCACGTAATGGATTTTCTGCTTTATTAATGTGGGATTATTTATCTAAAAGGTCTAAAGATGATTTGAAAGTAGAGGTGCTAAATGCATTATATATTGCAGAATATGCTAAAAAGGAATTAGAAAAAATACATAAAGAAGGTGTTTCATATGTACCAGGTTCACTAGCTGTTATTTTTCCAAAACCAAACGACATTAACATCATAAAGAAGTATGCACTTGCCTCTTCGGGTAATTTTTCTCATATCTTCATTATGAGACATGTAACTAAAGTGATGATTGATAATTTGATAGAAGAATTAAAGAAGAATCTATTAAAAGAAGGACATTTATTAGCCAGTAAAACAGCAAATGATTCTGTTGATTATAGTTATGGCTGGTAATAAATTTTAAGTGAAATAGTATAGATAAAAAAGTACAATTATAAGGTTTAGTTGTATTTTTTTTACTAAAAAAAGTTACGTAAAATCTAAAGAATGAGTAATATAATTGAGACAATCATTTTATAAAGGTTAATACCGAATGGAATTGTTTATTCAGTTAAAAACAGAATAATACGCTATAAATGGTTATAAATAAAAATGACTATCTGATAAACTTAATAGACTATAAGTTAAATATTTAAGTTTATAAATAATTTAAAAAAAAGGCTGTCCAAAAAGTCGGTAATCTTGTCATTTCGACCAAAGGGAGAAATCACATAAGGCTGATTATGAAACATGTCCTTGCGTCGGAGTGACAAATAGCTGTCGATTGTTTATTTTTTGGACAACCATTTTTTTAACTAGGGAGTTTGACTTTTTGGATTCACTACTGTTGTATTTTCAGTGCAAACAATATCAGACCAACCATTTGTTAGTGAAACATAAGAAACCGCACTAGAACTTGTACTTAAATGATCTCCAGAAATTCGTATAGATCTTGGAGAACCTAATGCAGTTTTTCCTGTACATGTCCAGCTATTACCAGCTGTAACCATCGCTTTTTCTCTAGCAGATAGTTCAAATTTTTTCATTTTGTTAATCATTATATTTTTGTTTAAATGTTATATTCAAAATTATATTATTTTTTATTTTAAAAAAAAATAATTTCACTAATACATTATCTAACTACTTCTCTTATTATTAAATCCAAATTATGCATTAAACTTTAATTATGAGAGAAATGGATGTAAAATTGTTGCGAAGTACGGAAGTTTTGCCACAAAAACGTACTGTTTAGCTACATTGAGAACGTAAAAATATCTACTAAAGTAAATATAAAGTAGCTTTTTCGTAATAGAATTCTAATGCGTAATTTAGGTTTAAATTTGAAAGTATTTAACTCAAGTTTCAAGTATTTAAAGTCGTTATCAATTTTAATTTCGAGATTTTTGATATGTTATGAAATTATTTTGCTAACCGAGAGAAATACTTACCTTATAATTTAATTGAAGAGCCGACAAAATAAACCTGAATTTGGAGTCAAGCAAAACTATTTAAAAGTGATAGCTTAATTTTAACCATTTTCAGCGGTTGTTTCTGCCTTTATCTCATTTTCTAAAATAGATAAGATGTTTCTAAGCAATTGAAGTATTGTATCACACTCCTCAATCACGATGGTGTTGACACCTTCAAACCCAATCAAATTGTTTTTGTATTCTACATTAGACATTAATGTGTTGAATGCTAATTCCAGTTTTGCATCATTCCAGTCGTTCCAATTATGACTTGGAATTGGGATTGATTTAGAATAACATTCAATATATTTTAGTCCAGAATTCCAAAGGATTTGTTCGTTTTCATACAAGTTTTCTATTTGGTTTTTCCAATCAGCAATAAAATATTTTAGTGATTTATTTGAAATTAATCCTATTTCACCTGAAGAAATCAAAGCATCAATTACACCATTAGATGGATTAGTCATTCCAAACATGAATTGATTTACATGAAACGCTTCAAAAGATTGATAGTTCGCTTTTCCGGTGCTGATCTGTCTGATATATTTTGTCAATTTTGGTGCAATTGAAACTCTTAAAGACTGTTTGTTGCTTATTCTTTCTTCATTTAATTTAAATTCTTTGTATAAATCAACTAATGCATTTTTTTCTTTCTTTTTTTCAATCCTGTTCTGATTCCAATTGCTTACTTGCAGTGCTAAAAGTATTCCTATCATAACAAGAAAAATTTCCCCAACAGCATAGGCAATATATCTTTTTAAATCGCTCTTATTCAATAGTTTTTTTCTTATTGTTTGAAGTAATTTCATTATTCTTTTAATGTTAATTTTCTGAATATTAAAGAACGGTTTTTCATTTAAAAACCTTTGCTAATGTTATTTTAGATTCAAATTAAAAGTAAAAATAGCGGATTTATGCAAGACTATAAAATATTTTGAATGTAATGTTTTATTTAGATCTTTAGCTACAAAACATTCGAAGCTAGTTTTTAAGAACGTTTCTTTTTATTAATTACTTCTGCAAATAAAGTTCCTTTAAATGACTTTAAAAGTAGTTGGGTTTTTATGTTTTTTGATTATATTTTTAAAAAATAGTAGTTTTGATATAATTATTTTTCTGATATCCAATCAATTAATATGTGAAGCGGTTCTTTGTCCATATTATATAAAGAAGAGCCTACAATTCCATTTCTATCCGTTAAATAATGGTTCAATCCATCAAATATTTCAATTTCAATGTTTGCATTTTTGAACGATTTAATTTGTTCAATTTCATCTTTATGATTAATGATTTTGTCTTTAGTACCCGTAAGATATAATGATTTAATAGAAATAGTTTTGACTGTTTCTTCAAGGTTTGTTGTTATAGCTTCTATTAAAAATTTGTCATTTAATAAGGCAATAAATCTTTTATTGAAGCCTTTTTCTTTTATATAATTTTTAATTTCTTTTTTTAATGAATTTGCATCGCTGTCAATTATAAGTTCAAAGTAACCCTCTAAAAAAGTTATTATTTCTTCTTTAGTTTTATCCTTGCGCATAATTTCTGGAATACTGTTTTCATAGTTCTCTTTCAATTGATTCATTACAAAAGCACCATTTTTAATAATTGGTGTTTCTATTAAAACTATAAAATCTGGACTACAACTATCTTCAATAACTTTTAGGGTTGCAATACCTCCATTGCTATGTCCAATAATCCCGATTTTCTTATCACTATTTAATTTTTGCAAAGTTTTAAATGCAAAGTTTAAATCATTTGATAAATCTTTAGCCAATTCAGAATAATTACCTTCTGATTTTCCAATGCCTCGTTCATCAAATCGGTAGACAGCAATATTCTTTTTTAGGAGTTGTTCCGCTACTATATAATGAGAATTCCTTGTGTCTTTCCCGCTACCAGGAACAATTATAACAATTTTATCAAAGTGATTTTTGGGCTTTATTAGTGTTCCGGAAAGTTTGATGTTTTCGTCTTGGTTTTGAAACTCAATTTCGTTAAAATCATAATTTTCAGAATTACTTATTTCTTTTTCATATTCAAAAATATTTTGTGCATTTGAAATGAAAAATAAAAACAAAAAAAATATTGATATAGTTTTTTTCATAATTATCGTTAGCAATCTTAGCTAAGAGTAGTTGCTTGGTTTAGTATTTGCTTTGAAGTACATTTGATATTGAAAAATCCACTTGGATTTCCACAACAAGCAGGAAGCAAGTAATATTATTATGCATTGTTAAGCACATTTTTTAAAATTCTACTATAATTATAATTTCATAATTTTTTAATAAACAAAATTCTGAAATTTGATATAATTTTTTTAATTCGTTTAGTGTTTCATTATGAAACTCAGTAAGGTTATTTTCGTTTAAATAGTCTATTAGTCTTTTTGTGATTAAACACAGATTTTCTGGTTTGATATGTTCCCAATCGGAACTAGGTCTGTCTTGAATAGCTAAACGATATAATTTTTCACCAGCATAGTCATAATATGAAAGAGATTTTATTTCTTCTTCAGAGAGAAACTTATCATAAGATATTGTACCGTTATCTGAATAAGAATCATTATTTTGATTTTCAAAACTAAATTGGTTGCTAATTAAATTATAAGTTGGATAAAAATGTATTGAACAACCATATGCTTGTTGTTCATTTTGCCAATCTATTTTCGTTAAAAAATCATGTAATTTTTTAAAATTATTATCATTTTCATAATCAATTGGATTACCATCAATTATAACTTTAAACATTTCATATCTATTCATCTTAAAAGCTTTTATAATTAATTATCAAATCTTCTTTAGAGATTAACGGAATTAAATTTTCATGATATAGAACCTGCTCACTATTTGTAAAAGTTTCTTCAGTATTTAATCCATCTAGTCTAGGCATTAAATCAATATTAAATGGAAATAATTTTATTCTTATAATTTTCCCTTTTTTCAAATCATCAAGAATTCTATTTTGTTTTATACCCAAATCTATTAAAGAATTTTGAATTAAATAAATATTTTGTTTATCTACCTTAACCAATAAATCCAAATCTAATGTAGATTTTGTTTCATTTCTTATCAATTTTGCACATCCTCCAGTTACCAAATATTCAACATTATTTTGATTAAATTTTTCTGTTACTCTATTGATAAATTCTGTTGTCATTTGTTAATAGTGGTCAACTTCAGTTCGTCTAAAATTTATTAATAATTTATATTTTGAAGTAAAAATTGCGATTTATGTTACCTAAAAAAAGGGAATATGCTTGTATTGTAAAAAAATAAAACATGAGTTAACATTTCATTTATGTAAATTTTATAACTGTAAAACATTCTATTACTAATACAATGTTAACGAATTCATAGTTCATTTATACTCGTAATTATAGTTTGACTTTATTATTTGTGTTTACAAGTTATTCCGGTACTAGAATATATTGGATTTTCAAGATAATTATCTAAATTATTGTTTTCTGTTAGTTCAATTTCAAAAACAATATATGGAATACCACAGTTGTCTGATTTGTATGGGTTGAAATTAACTATTAAACCTTTTTGCCAATTATCATTAATATCATGTTCTACTATTTTTACAGAAGTAAAAATGTCATCTACTATTGAGAATAAAATATCGCTACCATATTCTGTTATTTCGGTAAACTTAGTTAATGGTTTTGCTTCACCATATTCTTCTTCTATTTTAGGAATAAGTTTATTATAAACTTTTTCAAAAAATGAAGAAGGTTCTTTATTTAGCTGCTTATTTTCTTCTATTATTAATAAGGTTCTAAAAAGGAGGTTTGCTTTAATATCCTTCTCACATTGTAAATTATACCACTCAAGCGATGGAGCATCAGGATGTATATTTTCAATCTTCAACCTAAATTTTGTCTTTTCAAATTTAGTGATAGTTATTTTGCTTAATGATGACATATTAAATTGTTATAGGTAATCTATTATCATAATTGATTAATTCGATTCCTGACAGTTAATTTTTGTGCATTGATTTCGGTAGAGTTACACTAATTTCAAACCATTACAAATATAACAAACCATTTTGTTTAATTGTAGACTATTTCATTGTAAAATTTGGAAGTTTGTATTTTGTCAAACAATTGTTCTTGTTGCACAACTCAATTTTGAATCAATTAATCGTATTTGTTCATCGTTTTTTGGTAAATTAGAAGATTTTAGCTAAACAAAAAAAGCATTAATTGTTTTAGTTTCCAAAATTAGAGTGACTAAAAAATGCTTTTTATGGTTCAAAAGTAGGTAAAGTACTTTTAAATCAATATTTTCAGCAAAATCGGAAGGGTAATAAGCTAATCTTTTTGTTTTGATATAAACAAATTTTAAGGCAAAAGTAGCAATATTGCTATTTAATCAATATTTCTATATTCAGTCGGGCTGAATCCGGTCTTGTTTTTAAACACTTTGGCAAAATGTTGAGGATATTCAAATCCTAAATCATATGCAATCTCGCTGATTGATTTTGTTGAGTTTAGCAAGATAGTTTTTGCCTTGTCAATGATATAAAAATGGATATGCTCTTTTGTGTTTCTTCCTGTTTCTTTTTTGAGTAGGTCACTTAAATAATATGGTGAAATGCCTAATTCTTCTCCAAGGTATTTTACAGAAGGTAGACCAATTTCTGACGGAAGACTAGAATCAAAATACTTTTTCAATACTGTATTGAATTTACATATAATATCTTTATTCAGATTGGTACGAGTGAGAAATTGCCGATCGTAATAGCGAATACAATAGTCAAGCACCATTTTTATATTAGAAATAATTAATTCTTGACTATGTCTGTCAATATTTTGAGAGTATTCTCTTTCTATATTAGCTATAATTTGATTTAAAAATTGTTTTTCATCTTCTGACACATGCAAAGCCTCATTAACTTCATAGTTAAAGAAAGAGTAATCATTTATTTTCATTCCTAACTCAGACTTTCTAATCAAATCTGGATGAAACAGCAGAATCCAACTTTTGGTTAGGTCAGGAGGTTGGGCATTGGAATCTACCTTAACAGTTTGACCTGGTGCCATAAATACCATTGTTCCTTCCTGATAATCATAATTGTTTCTACCATACATGCAGGTAACATTCATGCCTGCTTTAAGGTTAATAATAAAAAGATTAAAGGAAAACTTTATATCGGAAGAACTAAGTGTAGCCAAGCGGTCATTATTCCGCAATACGGTTACTAAGGGGTGCTTGGGTTTCTCAATACCAAGCATCTGATGTATCTGACTGATGGATGTTATTTCAACGATTTTATCATTCATAAGCTAAATTTTAAAAAAATCGCATAATCATTTTTTCGAAAAGTCTATCACTCAATAGCCAACGCATGAATAGGATGGTTGATGACATATAGCCCACTGCATAGCGTGTTTTGGGATTAGCCGAATTTATAATCTTCATCACAACATCACTAATTACTGAAGGTGGAGATAATCGTTTAGGGTCGGCATAGTTTTTTGCATATGATTCAGCTACTTTTCTTGAAAATGCTTCATAAGCACCATTTCTAGAGCGTTCTAACAAAGGTTTATTCATAACATCTCCAAATTCTGTTTTAATGCCACCTGGTTCAATAATAGCCACATTTATATTGAATGGTTTTAACTCAATACGTAAACTATCGCTCCATCCTTCCAAGGCATGTTTAGTAGCATGGTACCAAGCCCCAAGTGGTGTAAACACTTTACCCCCAACAGATGATGTGTTTATAATCGTACCAGACATTTGTTTTCTCATAAAAGGGAGTACTCTTTTAGTAACTTCTGCCAAACCAAATAGATTAACCTCAAACTGCCTTTTAGCATCTTCATATGAAACATCTTCTACTGCTCCAGCTACAGAATACCCTGCATTGTTCCATAGTACATCTATTCTGCCTTGTTCGGATATAATTTTGTTTACTGATTTTTTGATAGATTCATTATCTGTCACATCTAATTCTAAGACGTGTCCGCCAGCCTCAATAATATCTTGCATTCTGTTGATTCTTCTTGCTCCACCGTAAACGATATGTCCTTCTTTAATGAGTCTTAATGCTCCATCTTTTCCCATTCCAGATGAAGCTCCTGTGATAAGAATTACTTTCTTGTCTTTCATGATATACTTTCTTAAATTTATTTATCACAAAGGTCAATAATAGCTAGGTCTTCATTGAATACATTTTTAGAAGAGATGAATACATTTTGCAGAATTGTTGCTTTTGCTTGTTGTCAACATCAGTTTATCTAAAAAAAACTTTCGTTTGTGTTATTATTGATTATAATTTTAAAGTAAAAATAGCGGATTTATGCTAGACTAAAAAACTTTTCGAAAACACTGTAAAGGAATCTTAATGAAGAGTATGTTTTGATTCTGTATAAAGGTTCAACATCGGTTTGCTTTAATAAGTGTTTGTTGATAACAGTTCATTACTTCGTCTGTTCGCTTTGCAGGAGTGTTTATTCTTCGTGTCTAACAACAGAAAGGGTGGAATAATTACCATAAATTATACTTCATTAATATAGCCTCAATAACTAATTATTACTACAAAATGGCATGGTTTTTTCTACTTTCCTTATGGTTTCAAAAGGTTTTTGTTCGGTAGAGCTTCGGAAAGGGGTACCACAACCCCGAACAAAACACGAACCAAACCCGAACGAAACCATACAAAAAATGCACGAATAGTTTTTATGATTTTGAATATATTTTTCAAAAAAGTAGGCTCTTTTTTTAGAATGTGATAAACAATCAAAGCAAAATATCGTTGTGTTTTTATTTTATAATTGAATTAGCAAGCAAGAAAAACAATATGTTACAGTAAATTTTAGTGAAAGAGGGTATAACGTTTTAAATTATTAACTATGGCAATTTTAAAAACAGCTGGAAATTATCCTAAAAGGATTGGGAATTTTGTTATCTATACGTCTCGTGGACAAACGATTTTAAGAACTTGTAGCGGTTTTACAACAGCGGCATTAAAAAAGGAAAAAAAGTATAAGAAATGCAGACAAAATGCCAACGAGTTTGGAAATGTTTCTTCTTTATGCAAAGAGATTAGATTGGTATTAAAAGACTTGCTACCCAAAAAAAACAATCTTGAAGTGGTGAACACTTTTACAAAGACAATGCATGCTGTAATGAGGTGTGACACAATTTCTTCAAAAGGGAAACGCAATTTGGCAACTGCTATGGAAACAACTGAAGCTAAAACAATGCTAAAAAATTATCATTTTAACCCTAATGCAGCAGTTTCTTTGGAGTATAGTTTAACAGAGGCTATAAATGTTGCTTCAGTGAACCTAAAACCACTTAAAGGAGCACACTATCTTGGTGCAAAAGTTCATTATTTCACTTTTGATTTTACAACCAAAATGGCGCAATTAAATAGTAGTGCTATCGTTTTTTATAAAATAAGGCAATTGCCAGAGCAATTACAGTTGGCTTTACCAGAGCGACCTCAAAATTGTACGGGTTTTTTATTTACAATTCTAGAGTTGGAATATTACACTTGCAAAAACAATTTTTTTAGTCCATTAGTAAATGATACAAGCAAAGTTGTTATGATTTTAGATGTTATTGACTGTTAATAAAAGTTTGTTAATTAGTTATAGATTGAACTCTAAACTTTGTTTTGAGCATTTAGGATGCAAAATAGACTCAAAAACAGGAAACCTTTGCCCCACAAATGCAGTTTAGTAAAACCAGCAAATTATCCTTATTAATTAGTAGGACAAATTAGGTTTTATAAGCACTGATATGCTTTGAGTGATTTATTTGTAATGCTTTGAATTGTAGTTTTTTACATTTTTTCTGTAACTATAGTTAAACTTTTAAATTCATGTTATTCATTTACTTTTTTTGCTAAATTTGGTTGGTTAAAATTAGATAGTTGTTTAAAAAAAAATAGTGTGTTTTTTATCTAAAAATTTAATTTGGAGATGCAAAAATTAACGTTCTGTAATTTAACAAATGTCTTTTTTACAAATAAACAATAATAAATCTAAAAATTTAAAACAATGAAAAAAATCAAATTAGAGGGTAAACTAAATCTTAATAAAGAGACAGTTACTCAATTGAATGATGCTCAAATGAAAAATTTAAATGGTGGAGCATGGTTTACGCTTTACCACTGTAACAGAACAAGAAATTGTGCTACAGCAACTTGCCCAACAGCAACTTGTCCAACAGGGTCTTGCCCAGACGTTTGTGTACCTCATACAGAAGGTGGTTCTATCTGTCAATCAGGATGTGGAGATATGCAATGTCCATAATGTAACAGTAACGCTATACAAAAAGGCTTTCCATAACTATGGAAAGTTTTTTTTTGGGGTTATTCTAAATTGAAATTAAACACAAACTTTGAACTATAGTAAGTAAATAAGTTTTGTTATAGTTTTTCTGTAATAATAGTTAAACTTTTGCTAGGTTGATTTTCATGTCCTTTTTTTGTTAAATTTGGTTAGTATGTTGTTTTTTCTCAAATTTATAAAGCAACTTAAAGATAGGTTTTGGAATTTAAGATAGTCATAACAAACAAATAGTAAACATGAAAAAAATTAGATTAGAAGGAAAATTAAATTTAAACAAAGAAACTGTTACAAGATTAAACGAAGCACAATTGAAAGGTGTTAATGGAGGTACATTTTTTACCCTTAAAGGATGTAATGGAAACAATACTAAGCTATGTGTAACAGATGCTTGTCAAACCCTAAATTTTCCTTGCACAATACAAAATACAGTCATTTGTCCAACTCAAGGAGTAACTGTTTGTCAATCCAGATGTGGGGATCTACAATGTATATAAATAGCTAAAAGAGTAGTATTAAGGAACTAAAAAGATGTTAACCTGTCTAAAATTATAGATTGCTTCGTAGGCTTTAACTGCTTAGCATACTAAATGCTAGTACCTAATAAAATATTAAATTTACTTTATAGGGTAGATTTATCGCATTTTGATAAGTTTTCTTATAAGCTATCGCTTTTAAATGAAATTGTAAAGCATGAAAGAAATTCTAGAAAAAAAGACCAAACAAATTGTAGATACAATTATCAGTCATAATTATAATAGCATGAGTTTGTTGTCTGGAAATACGGGTTCATTATTTTTATTGAGTTATTATGCAGAATATACTAAAGAAGAGAAATATTTAGAACTTGTTGAAGAAATTATTGTAAACATATATAACAATATTAATAATGGCCATTATTACATTGACTTTAGTTATTCTAATGGTGTTACAGGATTTCTTTGGGCTTTGAACAACTTGTTAGAATCAGGACATATTGATATTGATTTTGACGAATATTTTTCAGAAGCAATTCCTAACATAGCAAATTATATGATGGAAAAAGCGGAAGAAGAAAATTTCGATTTCCTGCATGGTGCTATTGGACCTGCTAATTTTCTATTAGATATTGCGCATAAATTTCCAAGTTGTTTTTCGTTTTTAAATGAGTTTAATGCAAAACTTATAGCTAAAGGAAACTATAATGCAGAAGAGGAGACTTTGCATTATATTTCATCTATCATAAAGACGGGAAATGAAACAGAAGAGGTTATAAATTTAAGTTTGTCTCACGGAATGGCAGCTATTATGCACTACCTCGTGCGCTGCTTAAAACATAAAGCGTTACATTCTGAAACATTGGTAGTTGCCTTGAGAAGAATAATTACGGTCTATAAAAAATATCAAAACCCAATAGCAACTAATGGAAGTTATTTTCCATCATGGATTAAATTAGAAAACCATCAGCCATTTACAAGTCGTTTGGCTTGGTGTTATGGCGATTTGGGTATTGGTACAGAATTATATAGAGCAGGAGATTTTTTGAAAGATAATGAACTGAAAGACTATGCATTAAAAATATTAAAACACACTGCAACAAGAAGAGAAGTTGTTAAAGAAAATGTAGCCGACGGCAATTTTTGTCATGGGAGTTGTGGTTTGGTAGCGGTCTATAGAACACTCTATGCGCTAACTAATGAAGAGTTGTTTTTGGAAACTGCTAATTATTGGTTACAAATGACTCTAAATCATGCAGTGCATGAAGACGGAATAGCGGGCTATAAAACATATTTAGGTGGAAAAAAAATATTTGAATACAACCCTAGTCTTTTAGAAGGAGCTACTGGTGTTGGGATGGTATTTTTAGAAACATTGATGGAGAAAGAATTACCTTGGAAAAAAGCGTTAATGCTTTAAGATAGGCTATAAAATAAAAAAATAAAATAGAATTATGCAATATGGAATTTTAGATTTCGGAACAATTCGAAGTAATTCTAATGCCATTTCAACTATTCATGAAACTATCGAGATGGTACAACTAGCAGAAGAAAATGGTTTTTCAAGATATTGGTTGAGTGAGCACCACGAAGATAATTTGGCATGGAAAAATCCAGATTTAATTTTGCCTTTGTTGGCAGGCTATACAGAAAATATAAGAATTGGTGCTGCTGGTGTGCTAGTTGGTTTGCATGCACCCATGACCACAGCCTATCACTACAAACTACTCGCTAATCTCTATCCTTCTCGCATTGATTTGGGTTTGGCAAAAGGAAAAACTGAACTGCATAAAATTCTAGAACTTGTTGATGGTGGTGACTGGAAAAAAAACATGGAGGATTTTTTTAATAGAGTTAAAAAAATTAAAAGCTTTATTAATGATGAGGTTCATGACATTATCTTGCCTCCTAAACAAGGTGAATCTCCAGAAATATGGATTTTAGGGACAAGCAATTCAAGTAAAGAGTTTGTAATTCAAGAGCAAACAAATTTTTCTCTGTCTTTGTTTCATACTATTACCGAATTGCCTTCTCCTCAAATTATTAATGAGTTAAAAGAAGCCTATTTTGAAAAGCACAAGAAAGAAGTTGTTGTCAATATAACACTAAGTGCATTTTGTAGTCAAGATGAAAAAAGAGTGCTAGAGATTCAAGAAAGAACCAATAACATTAGTATTAATTTTTCTGGTAAACCCGAAGATTTAAAACCTTATTTAGAGGAACAAGCCAATAAATATAAGGTTAACGAAATCATTATCCTTAATTTAGGAGAAACATTAGAAGAAAAACAACTATTAATGAAAGTTTTGAAAAACACTGTAACCGCATAGAACTCAATTTTAAACAAATTGCAAATGAAATACCTTTCGAAATTTATTTTTAGAACCCCATTATATCCTTTTTTGAAAAGTACAACAGATGCTTTATTTTCGGAAGCAATCTATATTACTTCACCTTCATTAAGAAGAGAATATGAAAAGTATTTGGAAGGAAAAATAACGAGTCAAAAAGAAATTAAAAAATTAGAAATTGCCTATTATAAGTATCTTAGTAGAGCAAGTTCTAGATGTACTCCCTTTGGCTTATTTGCAGGACTTGGTACTGGTGAATTTGCGAATGTTAATGAGATCATAGTTAATGAGAACCTGGATAATAAAATTAAAAGAAGAACGCGGCCAGATATGAATGTAATTTGCATGCTGGCAAAAGAACTTGAAAGCAAAGATTTTATTCAACCTTATGTAAAGTATTATCCAAATAATAGTATCTACCAAATAGATTCATTTTATCGTTATGTTGAGTATTATTATAGTGCAGGAAGAAGAGTGCACAAAATTAGTAAAGTAGATTTCTCAGAATATTTAGAGAGTATCCTTGAAAATGCAATAGAAGGGAAGACAGCAACCGATTTGGTAAATGGTTTAGTAAATTTAGGAATAGAAGAGGAAGACGCACAGCCTTTTATAAAACAATTAATTTCATACCAACTTTTGGTAAGTGATTTTGAACCTAGTGTTACAGGTAAAGAGTTTTATGATGTGATACTTGATAAATTAAGCGAAATACAAACCCAACACCCTTCAAAAGAATTAGAAAGTACAATTCAGTTACTTCTAGAAATTAAAGAAGATTTAAACAAGATCGATGATAATGTTATTAACAAAGAGCAAGCCTATGAAGCTTTGCACCATAAAATAAAAACGTTTCTAAAAGACATTCCAGAAACCAATCTTTTTCAAACCGATTTATATTATAGAACAGAAACAGCAAAGTTAAGCACTACCATTCAAGAAACGATTACAGAGGTTATTGGTTTTTTAAATAAAATTACACCAAACTATAGCAATGCCAATCTAGAAAATTTCAAGAAAAATTATTTAGAACGCTATGAAGATGCAGAAATGCCATTATTGCAAGTATTAGATGTTGAAAATGGATTGGGTTATCCGAATAAAGATACCGTTGGAGTGAACTATTTGATTGATGAAATGGTTATTGGCAATAACCAACAAGATTATGAAATTAAATGGACATTATTACAAAAGAGGTTATTTGAGCTTCTTATTAATTCTTATAAAGATGAAGCAAAGTGCATTACAATATCTGAAGATGATTTCAAAGATGTTGATTATACCAATACAAATTTGCCACATTCATTTGCAATCAAATTTAATGTGTTAAACGCTGAAACAGAAAAAATACAATTAGATGCCATTGCGGGAGCTACTGCCAATTTACTTATTGGGCGTTTTGGACATGGTAATGCAGCTATTGCCGAAATAATAAATACTATTACAGAACATGAAGAATTGCAAGCTAATGATAGTATATTAGCAGAAATTGTGCACTTGCCTGAAAGTAGGATAGGTAATATTCTTTCTCGACCAGAAATGAGAAACTATGAAATGGCTTATTTAGCTAAATCAAACAAAGAGAATCAATTTCAAATTAAAATATCCGATTTGTATGTTTCTGTTAGAAACGGGAATATTATACTTCGCAGTAAAACACTGAACAAACAGATTATTCCAAGATTAGGTAATGCGCATAATTTTAGCTTCAATTCGCTACCTGTTTATCATTTTCTGTGTGATTTGCAATTGCAATTTTATAAAAAACCTTCTCTATATTTTAGTTGGGGGGCTTTAGCGTCTCATTTTAATTTTTTACCCCGTGTAGAATATAAAAATGTAGTTTTAAAAGCGGCAACTTGGCAATTGAATAAAACCGATTTTGAAGGCTTATTAAAAGACAATAATAAGGAGAAAACAATAAAAGCGTTTCATGATTTTAAAGATAAATTTGAATTGCCCAACTTATTTTTATTAGTGGACGGAGATAATGAATTATTAATTAATTCGGAAGAAGAAATAGCTGTTTTGTCTTTTATAGATACAATTAAAAAAAGAAATTCTATTCATTTAGAAGAATTCCTATTCGATGTTAAACAGCCATTAATTAAGGATTCAGCGGGTAATGGTTTCACAAATGAATGTGTTGCTATCTTGTTGAACGACTCGACGAAGTTTCCGAAAATTAATTTTGATAACGAAAATGATATACTAATTTCTCGACAATTTTTACCGGGTAGTGAATGGCTCTATTTTAAGATTTATTGTGGTGTAAAGACATCAGATTATATTTTAACAGAAATTATATTACCTGTTATTGAGAACTTCATAGAAAAAGGTACAATTAAGAAATGGTTCTATTTGCGCTATGTGGATACGGATTATCATTTGAGGTTTAGATTGCATTTAACCAATGCTAATGAGTTTGATGGTGTAATGAATGAAATTAACACAGCTTTGTCTTCCTTGCATGATAACGGATTAATAGCAAAGGTTCAGTTAGATACCTATAATAGAGAAATTGAACGTTATGGTGCCGATAAAATAGAAGCTACAGAAGAGTTGTTTTTTATTGATAGTATGTTTTGTGCTAATTTTATCAATTATTTGGATCCAGAAATAGGCATTACAATAAAATGGCAAATTGCTTTGAGAGGTACAGATCAATATTTAGATGACTTTGGATTAGATTTAGAACAAAAAGCTGCTTTTACAGAAAAAGTAGCAGAAAATTTTTTCTTTGAAAACAAAGGAGACACATTTCTTCGAAAACAATTGAATGATAAGTACAGAAAGATGAGAAGTGAAGTTGAAGATTTAATGTTACTAGAAAAAGATGCAGAAAGAGAAATTGCTCCTTTATTAGCATTATTATCTGAAAGGAGTAGTGCAAATAAAACGATAATTGCAACTTTAAATGTTCAATATGAAGATAAAGAATTTCATAATTTAGTATTCAGTTATATTCACATGATGCACAATAGAATTTTTAATGCGAGGCAAAGACATAATGAATTTATAATCTATGAATTACTTTCTAGACATTATAAATCATTCATTGCTCGAAAAAAATATGAAAAAATTCCTGTATAGCTTATAAAAGACTAATTGTAAAAATTAAATTAGACAGAATGGATTTCTAAAAAGTTATAAATTAACGTTTATTTGGTTACTTTTGTAAAGGTGAACATTGTCAACACTATTTGATTTTTCCCTTTGGTCGAAAATGAGATGATTGTTGGTTTTTACAACAGTTTCGTTTTTAAATGGCAGTCAAAACTGTATTTTTTTGACACGAATTGTTCAGATTGAATTATGATAATTCGGCACATTCACAATTAAATAAATACTTGCTTATCAGTTATTTAATTTGTATTTTAGAAGAAATAAACCCCGAGAATGCTCAAAAAGAGTCAAAAACGGGGTTTTCTTTTAAATATGTATGTCAAAAATAATACGAATAAGTGAATTTCAGCACAAATTGCCTTTAAATATTATCAATGAAGATTTTAATGTTTTTTATGAGCAATTTCTAAAGTCTGATTTAGGTAAAATTCATCTAGCTACACCTTTTTCAGAACTTTCTCAAAGTTTTAAATTGAAAGCGTGCAAAAAAGGTCCAGATTGCATTTTTAGTACTAAAGGTAAGATTGCCTTGATGATGCTAAAAAACTATTATGGTTGTTCTGATGCTAAACTAATCGAGTTGTTAAACGGAAATGTTTACATGCAATACTTTTGTGATATTGTATTACCTCTAGATTCCCCGCTTACAAATTTTAAAATAGTTAGCCAAATAAGAATGGAATTAGCCAAAAAATTAGATGTTCGAAAAGTTCAAGAAACATTAGCTAAAAGCTGGCTACCTTATATGAATGATTTAGACAAAGTCTTGATAGATGCCACTTGTTATGAGAGTGAGTTGCGTTTTCCTACCAATGAGAAACTACTTTGGGAATGTATTGTGTGGAATTATAATCAAATGAAATCATTATGTGGCATTTTAAAAATAAAACTTCCAAGAACCAAATATATTGATTGGTGTAAACGCTACAATGAGTATTCTAGAAAAAGAAAAAAAACAGCAAAGCAACGAACAAAAATGACTCGTGGTCTTCTGAAATTATTATATAAACTTAATGGAGAATTGAGTAAAATTGAAAATCAATATTCCTTTGAGCCAACCACAAAATACAGCAAACAACGCAGAATAATCCGTCTTATTTACCAACAACAATCAAAAATTTTTGCAACAGGAAAAAGCGTTCCCGATAGAATTGTTAGCATAAATAAAAGTTATATTCGCCCAATTGTGCGTGGTAAAGAAGTAAAACAAGTAGAATTTGGAGCAAAAGTAAATAAAATTCAAATTGATGGAATCAATTTTATAGAACATATAGAATACCGTGCCTTTAACGAAGGAACTCGATTTCAAAACAGTATATTTTGCGCACAAAATCTAACTAAAACTAAAGTAAGAATTACTGGAGCTGATGCTATTTATGCCACAAATAAAAACAGAACTTTTTCGTCCACAAATAACATACAAACAGACTTTGTTAGAAAAGGAAAAGCTGGAAAACACGAAGAGCATAGAAAGAAGCTAGCCTCAGAAATTAAAAAAGAAAGAGCTACTCGATTAGAAGGTAGTTTTGGCAAAGAAAAAGAGCACTATAATTTACGAAAGATAAAAGCTAGAACCAAGAAAAGTGAAATGCTTTGGATTTTTTTCGGAATACATACAGCTAATGCTAAAGAAATAGGAAGAAGAATTTACAAAAATCAAACACAACTAGCAGCGTAAAGTATTCAAAAAAATACTTTATAGGAAAAGTGCGTCTTGTTGAGAAATATCAAATTTAAAAATCATAAAAACATATAATTTTTACTACAAAATAAAAAACCTCAATTATATTAATATGAATTGAGGTTTTTATTTAAAGTATTTTTCAAAAAATCTTGTTACTTCTGAATTTGCCTAATTCGAGTAATTCGTGTCAAAGTTTTAGATGCTGTAAGGGTTATCACTATAAGGAGATAGTTTTAAACTAAATTTGAAAACCAATAAATTTATCAATTAGTAATTGTGTCGCTCGTTGGAGGAGTTGCAACAGGTTTTCTAATGATAGGCTTCACAACTTTTTTCTTAATAGGAATAAGAACTTCTGTAACAAATTGAGAAGGTTTGATTTTATTATTTGTAACTCTACTAGTTTTATAGGATTCAATCAATACTTTTGTTTCATCTTTATCAAACTCGGCTTTTTCTTCATTTTCAAAATAATCAAGTGCTTTTTTCCAAGCGTGTTTTCTGTTTTTATAATCGCCCTTCAATGTGGCTTTAACAGCTTGAAATTCTTCCATTAATCCACCTGTAATATCACTAAGAGGTGTTGTTAAAATTTCTTCATCTATAGGCACGCAAACAGCGTACACAACATAGCCTTTTGTTTCGTTCCAATTAGTAAATGATATGAACGAATCTCCATTTCTTTGAATTCCGTTGTCTTCAACGAAAGTATTTATATTTTTTAATAAACCTTCCGATTTTTGTTGAAACACGGCAATAGCACAAGAATCTTTTTGTTGAATAAAGAATGTTTCTTTTTTAGTAACCAATCCATCAAGAGAAACACTAAAGTTGTTAACTTCGTTCACCAAAAAGTCATCTATATTTTTTAATCCTTTTTTTAAATATTCAGAAATAGTCGAATTGTTTTTTCCTTTCAAAAGAGCCATGACTTTTTCTTTAAAACTCAGATTACCTTTAATTCCCCATGTAATTGTGGTTCCGTTTTTCTCTTCTTTAAATGTCCAAATTGTTTTGTATTCTTCCCCATCTATATTTTCAATTTGAGAAATGGAGTCTTGGTTATAGACTTTCGTTATTGCTATGTTATTTTTTTTCCATTTTATAAAAGCTCCTTCTCCAATAGTAGTCTCAGAATAGCTATATTTTTCGTTATCTTGATTGCTTAAATTAGGATGCCAATCTACTAGATTTTTAGTATCATTGATAAAATCAAATAATTTTGATTTAGGATATTGAATGGTCTTTTCTTGAACGATACTAAACTCGCTTGGTTGCGTGGCAATGAAGACAGTAAAAGCTATGGATAGTAATAATATTAGAAGTAAAATATATTTAGCAATTCTCATTTTTTGAGGGGTAAGATGTTTATCAAATATAAAAAATTATTCTTTTAAATAGATTTTTATTACAAATAATAATCCGATAAACAGCAAAAAACCAAATAAAATCCAGTAGATACCTTTATATTGAAGTTTTAGCTCTTTTAAATCTTTTTTATATACATAGATCATTATAAAAACAAATGCAATTACAAAGAAAATTGCAAAATACCATTGGCCTGTTGAAAACATGATTATTTTTTTTACAAAAGTATGAAATGTAGCACTCAATTAGATATATTTACTGTTATAAAATGAATTAAAATTTAATTTTTTTGAGTTAAAAGTAATTTTAAAAGAATAAAAATGAAAAAACAGTTAGAAGCAGTCGCATTATTCCACAATACTTATGGTTTAGGAGTTAGTAAAGAATTGAAAGCAGATTTAGGAGAACAGAAAAATGCTTTGCGTTTTGAATTAATGAAAGAGGAAAATGAAGAATATTTAGAAGCTCTTCAAAAGAATGATATTGTTGAAATTGCAGATGCTTTAGGCGATATGTTGTATATTTTATGTGGAACAATTTTAGAACACGGACTTCAAGATAAAATTGAAGCTGTTTTCGATGAGATTCAAAGAAGTAATATGAGTAAATTGGGAGAAGATGGCCAACCTATTTATAGAGAAGATGGAAAGGTAATGAAGGGTCCTAATTATTTTAAACCAAATTTTGAAGCTATACTAAAGTAATTTATAAATAGGCTATCCGAAAAGTTTCGAATAGCCTATTTTTAGTGCAATTTATTTTGCGATATAATTACCAGGAATAAACCTTAGTGTTTTAACAATTCTATTCCATGAATTTATTTGCGCAACAACAAGTATCAAGTTGCAAATTGCTTCTTCATCATAGAAAAAGGTTAAAGATTTATACATAGCAGCTGTAATTTCACTTTGGTTGATAGTTGTTAATGATTCAGCAAATAGAAGTGTTACTTTTTCTTTTTCAGTAAAAAAGGGAGTTTCTTGCCAAACACTCAAAGTTGATAATCGTAACTCAGTTTCACCAGAATGTTTCAATTCTTTATAGTGCATATCGATACAATAAGCACATTTATTAATTTGTGAAACACGCAATCGAATAAGCTCTAAAAGGTTGAATTCTAGAGATGTTTCTTTAATGTAATTTTCGGTTTTCATTAAGCTTTCTACCATTCCTTTTGGTATTCTTTCAAATGCAATTCGTTCCATAATTTGTGTTTTTTAAAATTATAGTACAAATCTAGGCTCGCGTTTTTTCTTAGAAATTAAGATATCTTAAGAAATAAAAAAAACTACTTCTTTCTAATTTCACTAAGGTATTCGGGAGTAATTTCTAAATAGGATGCAATCATAAATAAAGGAACTCTTTGCGCGAAATCTGGATAATTCTCGACTAAATTTGAGTAACGTTCTTTACTTTTTAGTTTAGAATGAAAATCATTTTTTTTCTGAATTGCAATAATCATATTTTGATTAATTATACGGAATAATCGTTCTAGTTTTGGAATTGCAATATATAGTTCTTCAAGATTTTCGTTATTTATCATTAGTATTTTAGAGTCTTCTATACATTGAATAAATAAATCTGAGGGTGTTTCTTTTATGAAGCTTTCCATATTCGTGAACCACCAATTTTCAATAGCAAATTGAGTAATTTTTTCATTTCCCTTTTTATCAATATAAAAGGAGCGAACAAGACCTTCAAGAATGAAATATTGATGCTTACAAATGTTACCTTCTTGAAGTATAAAATCTTTCTTTTGGTAAGTTTTGTATTCGCATTTGGATAAAAAAGTTTGGATTTCTTTATCTTCAAATGAAACATATCTATTGAAATATTCTTTTAGATGTTGTTCCATTTGAAGTAAAGTTTTAAACCTTAATTTAGGTTGTTATTATATTTTTACTGTCCAACCAAAAGTGTCTTCAGCATTTTTGTATTGAATAGCTGTTAATTTCTTTTTCAAATCTAAAGCAATTGAGTTCTCTATTTTTGGTAATTCAAAATATTCTTCTTTATAAGAAAAGCCAATAATTGGGTTAATTACCGCTGCTGTTCCTGCCCCAAAAATTTCCTTTAAACTTCCGTTTTTAGCAGCTTCAACTAATTCTTCTACTAAAACAGGACGAATAGCTACATCAATGTTTTCTCTTTTAGCCAAATCAATAATACTTTTTCTAGTGATTCCATCAAGGATTCTTTCACTAGTAGGCGCAGTGTGTAACGTATCATTAATTCTAAAGAAAACATTCATTGTTCCAGCTTCTTCTAATTTTGTATGCGTTGCATCGTCTGTCCAAATAATTTGTTGGAAGCCTTGCTCATTGGCTAGTTTTGTTGGGTAAAACTGTGCAGAATAATTTCCAGCTGCTTTTGCAGCACCAATTCCACCGTTTGCAGCTCTACTAAAATGTTCTGCAATTATTACTTTCACCTCACCAGAATAGTAGGATTTTGCCGGAGATAAAATAATCATAAATCTATAGAATACAGCAGGAGCGGCAACAACACCTTTTCCTGTTGCAATCATAAATGGTCTAATATATAGTGCGTTTCCTTCTCCTTTTTTAACCCAATCTTTTTCAATTTCTAGTAAACGTTTAAGTCCACCCATGAAAACCTCTTCTGGCACTTCTGGCATAGCCATTCGAGTTGCACTTTTATTAAAGCGTTCAAAATTTTGCTCTGGTCTAAATAACCAAACATCATCTTGATTGTCTTTGTATGCTTTCATACCTTCAAAAATAGCTTGTCCATAGTGAAAAACTTTTGCGGAAGGGTCTATCATAAAAGGGGCATAAGGCTCAATAGAAGGTTTTTTCCAAACACCATTTTCATAATCACAAACTAACATATGATCGGTAAAAGTGTTTCCAAAAGAAAGGTTATCGAAATCTACTTCATTAATTTTTGAAGTTGGAGACAAAGTAATGTCAACGTTTTCTAAGTTTTTAATTTCCATTTTTAGTTGTGTAATGTGAATATTAACCTAAGAAGAGTAACTCTTATTAAATTCAGTGCAAATTTAGTAAAAAAGGAATCTTTTTCAAGAAGGATTTGGAAAAATTAAATCTATATTGTTAACAATTTTGTAGCATTTTTAAACAAAATATTTATTTTTGTGAATAATCAGTTTAAAATGATAAAAAACATGAAAAAAATAATTTGTTTTGGTGCTTTTGCTTTATTAACAATGAGCTGCCAAGAAAAAAAAGAAGCCTCTGTAGTAGAAGAAGTTGCAGAAAATAAGGTTGAGTATGCTACTTTCGGAAATTCTATAACCGCTGATGGAGCAATTTCTAAAGAAGAATTACTCGACAAATATAAAACGATGAAAGAAGGAGATACAATTCAGGTAAAATTTACTTCAAATATTGAAGATGTTTGTCAAAAGAAAGGCTGTTGGATGAAAATAGATTTAGCAAATGAAGAAAAAGCATTTGTAAAATTTAAAGATTATGCTTTTTTCGTTCCTATGAACGCTAAAGATAAAGAAGCAGTTGTTAATGGTAAAGCATTTGTTAGTATTGAATCTGTAGAGGATTTGAAGCATTATGCAAAAGATGCAGGAAAATCGCAAGAAGCAATTGATAGCATTGTTGCACCAAAAGTGACTTATTCTTTTATGGCAGATGGTGTTTTAATCGCTAAATAATGAAAAAAGGTATAATATTATTGGTTTTATTCGGGTTAAGCGCTTGTAACTCTATAACAAGTGACCAAAAAGAATGTACATCTGAAACGAAAGATAAGAAAGAAGGTTTTGAAATGTATGAAATGTCCGAAATGGCAGCATTAATGGAACAAATGTATGTTGATAACCAAAGATTGAAAGATCGAATTATTAATGGAGATACTATTGGAGCATTTCCTCAACATTTTACAAGAATACACAGTGCTGTTTTAACAGATGAAACAGATAAGGATGCTTTCTTTGAGGAGCAAGCAAAGAAATTTATAGAAGCTCAAGAATTGATTTATAAAGATCCTGAAAATGCAAAAGCACATTTTAATAATGGTATTGACGCTTGCATTCAATGCCATCAAGTAAAGTGTGGTGGACCGATACCGAAAATTAAAAAATTATATATAAAGTAGATTAAAAAGTTTAAGATTTGTTCTTAAACTTTTTTCTTTGTATCAAATAATAAAAGTAGTGAAAAGAGAGATAATCATAACAAAAGACGGTTCAACAACAATTCATCTTCCAGATTGGAATGAAACATACCATTCAAAATTTGGTGCCATCCAAGAAGCGAAGCATGTTTTCATTAAATGCGGTTTAGATCTTGTTCAAACGGATTCTATTTCAATTTTAGAAGTAGGATTTGGAACAGGTTTGAATGCTTTTATTACTTTGTTAGAGGCAGAAAAGAGAAAGCAATATATTAATTATGTTGGAATAGAAGCATATCCTATTGAGAATAATGAAATAGGAAATTTAAATTATGCAACTTCTCTAAATGTTGAAGACAAGCAAGATTTCTTTGTATTGCTACATGAAGTGTCTTGGGAGCAAAAAAATAAAGTCACTGACTATTTTTTATTAGAAAAGAGAAAGCAATTTTTTAATGACATTAAAGACGTTAACGCTTATCATCTAATTTATTTTGATGCTTTTGGTTTTGATGTTCAACCAGAATTATGGGGAACAGAAATTTTTAAGATTATGTATGATGCTCTGCTAGAAGGTGGGATTTTGGTAACTTATGCTTGTAGAAGTGTGATTAAGAAAGCAATGATGGAAGTTGGTTTTACTGTTGAAAAGCTACCTGGTGCTCCTGGAAAACGAGAAATGTTGAGAGCGATTAAAAAATAGATTTACTTTTTATTAATACTAGATTCATCTGTACTTAATGCTATGTATTTAGTTTTGCTAACGAAAAAAAAGAAAGTTAGGAACTTAATTTTAGCATTTTTTTCACATTTTGAACTAGAGAGGTTTAAAATAAAGTGCTATATTTACAATAAGTTCTTACCCTAGTCTAATCAAAAATTTAATAAATTGTATGTCTAGATCTATGTATTCCTATTCAAAATCTATACTTGAAAGAGTGAGTTTTGATCCATTACTTTTCTGTAAGGAATTAGAAAAAGCAATCAAAGTGTTGTTACCTTATGAAATTGACCAACTTATGACTTGGTTATTAAAATATACAGAAGAAAAACCAGAATTAAAACAATGTTTAATCCATATTAACCAATAAAAAAATAGAGGAGCTTTTGCTCCTCTATTTTTTTAGTTTAGGACTAATAATTTCTACATCATGAAAAGCTATTGCTCCTCTAACAATGCTTGATATAGAGTCTCTTAATGCATTGATAATATGTATTTTTAATTCATTTTTTGGAAAAATTAGACTTACTTCTCTTGCTGGTTTTGGATTAACAAATGGTCGTAGTTTTGTTTTGTTTTTTTCATTCAAATCAAGTGTGTGCAAATATGGAAGTAGTGTAGTTCCTAGACCTTCATCGGCTAATTTAATAAGTGTTTCAAAACTCCCACTTTCCAATTGAAAATGATTTTCGGTTAAGTATTTATTATTCTTACACAAATTTAAAATACCATTTCTAAAACAATGGCCATCTTGTAATAATAAGATATTATCTAAATCTAAATCATTAATTTCAATCTCTTTTTTCTCAAAACTAGAATGATTTTCTGGAACATAGGCAACAAAAGGTTCGTAATAAAGAACGATTTCCTTAATTGTTTCTTCTTCTAAGGGAGTAGCGGCAATGGCACAGTCTAGGTGTCCATTTTTTAGTTTATTAATTATTTCTTCCGTTGTGTTTTCTTCAATAACAAGGTTAACTTTTGGATATTTTGAAATAAAATTATTTAGAAACATAGGAAGCAAAGTAGGCATAATTGTAGGTATTATTCCTACTTTAAATTCTCCTCCAATATATCCTTTTTGTTGATCTACAATATCTTTAATACGTCCTGCCTCATTAACGATGTTTTTTGCCTGATTTACAATTTTTTCTCCAATTTCTGTTAATAAAATTGGTTTTTTACTTCTGTCAAAAATTAAAATATCAAGTTCATCTTCTAATTTTTGAATTTGCATACTCAATGTGGGCTGAGTTACAAAACATTTTTCTGCTGCTAATGTGAAGTTTTTATGCTCTGCAACTGCTAAAACATAATATAGTTGGGTTATAGTCATTCTATCAATATTTTTGATAAAAATATAAAAACTATCAATTTGATTTATATAGTTTGTCGTTTTTTTTTCTTTAAATTTGAAATTAATAAAAACAATAAGAAAAAAAATATGAAAATCAATGCTTTAGGATTACCAGAAGAAGAATCGAAAGTTTTAGTAAATGAATTAAATGTATTGTTGTCTAATTTTCAAGTGTACTACCAAAATTTAAGAGGTTTACATTGGAATATTAAGGGAAAGCGATTTTTTGATTTGCATGTTAAATTTGAAGAATTTTATAATGATTCTCAAATAAAAATCGATTTGATTGCAGAAAGAGTTTTGACATTAGGAGGAACACCTTTGCATACTTTCGAGGATTATATAAAAAATAGCAAGTTAGAAATTGGAAAAAATATTTCAAAGGATGTTGTTGCTGTTGAGTTGATTATAACATCTTTAGGGCATCTTTTACAAATTGAAAGGACAATTTTAAGCTTATCGAGTAAAATTGATGATGAAGGAACAAATGCTATGATGAGCGATTTTATCTCTGAGCAAGAAAAAACAATTTGGATGTTGAATGCTTGGATGGGAGAGGAAAATTAATTTTAGTTAAAATAGTTATAAATCAGTGTTTTGATTCGAAAAGCCATGCATTGCATGGTTTTTTTTGTTAATAATAGCAGTACACTTATAAAATAATTTTATATTTGTGATATGAAGATTTTATGTAAAACAGTTTTACTTCTCTTTTTCTTTTTTCTGTCTGCACCAACAATTATTTCTTTATATGATGATAGTGCAGATGTCTCTTCTTTTTTTAACTTATCTGAAGAAGAGGAAGAAGAAAATATAGCTGGTTTTAATGAAATAAAAGTGCTTCCTATTTTTCAAAGTTGTGTATTGTTTGATTTTGAAATGATTTTTAGAAAAAAACATTTTATAATTGATGATCAATATGTTGAAAGTCAAACTTTGATTATTTTTTCACCACCACCAGAATTAATTTAAAAAAGTATAAAATCATTTTTTTAAATTAAATCAAGTTTATTATGTTCAAATTTTTAAAGAACGATATTCCTGCGAGTATTGTTGTCTTTTTCGTGGCATTACCTTTATGTTTAGGTATTGCTCTAGCAAGTGATGCTCCACCCTTATCAGGGTTAATTGCAGGTATTATTGGAGGTATAGTAGTAGGATTTATTAGTAAATCTAAAATAGGAGTGAGTGGTCCAGCTGCTGGTTTGGCTGCTATTGTAGCAAGTGCTATAGGTACGCTAGGGAGTTTTGAATTATTTTTATCTGCTGTTGTTTTGGCAGGTGTTATTCAAATACTTTTTGGTATTGTACGGTTAGGTGTGATTGGTTATTTCTTTCCGAACAGTGTTATTAAAGGGATGTTAACTGGAATTGGAATTATTATTATTTTAAAACAAATACCACATCTTTTTGGGTACGATTTAGAAGAAGAAGGTGCAGATACTTTTTTCTGGGGTATTTCAGGAGAAAATACTTTTTCAGCTATCGCACATGTTTTAGACAATTTAACATTGGGGTCTATAATAATTGGTGTTATTGGTTTAGTAATTATTCTTTTTTGGGATAATATTTTAACTAAAAAGCATCAGTTCTTTAAGATAGTGCAAGGATCTTTGGTAGCTGTATTTATTGGTACAATTTTGCAGGTTCTTTTTAGTAATAATGAAGCCTTATCTATAGAAGGGAAGCATTTAGTTCAAGTTCCAGCACCAGATACCCTTTCTGGTTTTTTAGATCATTTAAAGTTTCCCGATTTTAGTCAGGTTTTTTCAACAGATGTTATTCTTATTGCATTTACATTAGCTCTGGTGGCTAGTTTAGAAACATTATTGAGTGTTGAAGCTACCGATAAGTTAGATCCTGAAAAAAATATTACGCCAACAAATAGAGAATTGTTTGCTCAAGGAATAGGAAACATTTTTTCTGGATTGATTGGAGGTTTACCTATTACACAAGTTATTGTTAGAAGTTCTGCAAATGTTCAGTCGAATGCTAAAACAAAATTTTCAGCGATTCTGCATGGGTTTTTATTGCTTATTTCAGTTTTAGCTATTCCTGTCCTTCTAAATCATATTCCAAAATCGGTCTTAGCATCTATTTTAATTGTGGTTGGTTTTAAGCTCGCTAAGCCATCACTTTTTAAGAAAATGTTCGATTTAGGTTGGACGCAATTTGTGCCGTTTATTATAACGGTTATCTTTATTGTTTTTAAAGATCTTTTATGGGGTATCTTTATTGGATTGTTTATTGGGGTTATTGTTGTTTTGGTAAAGAGTTATCAGAACTCATTCTTTTTGCATAAAAATGAAAGTAAAGACTCTGAAGTGACAAGAATGACTTTTGCAGAAGAAATTACTTTTTTGAATAAAGCAACTATTCAGAGAGAGTTATTTTCACTTCCAGAGAATTCTCGTTTGGAGTTAGATATTCGTAAAACGACCTACTTGGATAACGATGTTATAGAGATATTAGAAGATTTTGTAGTGCAAGCAAAGAATAAAAACATTTTTGTTCATTTAAAGTCGGAAAGAGGAGATGTAGATAATCCTGAAAGTTATATAGAATTTTTTAAATTAAGAAAACAATCAAAATAAGCAAATAAATTATGAGTGATTTTTATAAGAAAATTATTGAGAATAATAAATTATGGGTAGAAGAGAAATTAAAAATTAGCCCAGATTATTTTAACAATTTAGCAGAAGGTCAACAACCACCGTTGTTATGGATTGGTTGTTCAGATAGTCGTGTTCCAGCGAATGAAATTATTGGTGCAGAACCAGGTGAGGTATTTGTGCATAGAAATATTGCGAATATGGTGGTTCATTCAGATATGAACATGTTAAGTGTATTAGATTATGCTGTAAATGCCTTAAAGGTAAAACATGTAATTGTTTGTGGACATTATGGTTGTGGAGGTGTTAAAGCAGCAATGGGTAATGATTCTATTGGAGTAATAGACAATTGGATTCGTCATATTAAAGACGTATATCGTTTTCATCAAGCCGAGTTGGATGGAATTGAAAATGAAAAAGATCGTTTTAATAGATTTGTAGAATTAAACGTAAAAGAACAAGTTTTTGATTTAGCAAAAACGTCTATTGTTCAAGCTGCATGGAAAAAAGGTCAAGAATTAAGTATTCACGGTTGGGTTTATGGTTTAAACTCAGGCTATGTTACAGATTTAGGAGTAAATTTTAGTTCGGATAAAGACTTGTCTGATGTGTATCAATTGAAGTTTTAGGGTAATAAAAAAAGAAAAGGAAATCTCAACGATTTCCTTTTCTTTTTTTATTTAGAATCTATACCTAGCACTAATAGCAATATCTGAACCGTAATCATCTTTAACTCTGTCAGAAAAATAAATTTCAGGTCTAAAATCTAAAGATAATTGTAAAGGAAAATCAAAAAGATATTCAATTCCAATATCTCCTGCAATAAAAGCATAAGTATAATTGTCTGAATATCTATCGCCGTTAATTTTATAGTTATAACTTCCATTTGCAAGTCCTCCACCGGCACCAGCATACCAATTAAATCCGCCTTCAATATTCCAAACCCATTGGTATAATCCTGTTAATTTCACAAAACGAGCATTGTTGTAGTAAGCATTATTTCTATTTCTCCACCCTAAGTCAAACTCAAGACGGTTTTTCTCAGAAAGTCCTCTTTGATACGATATTTCAGCTCCAAAACCATCACTGTCCCCAAGTCTTAGACCTAAGGCATTTTTAGATATATCTTGTGCTTGAGCATTAAATGCTAATCCTGTTAGGATAAAAATTGATAAAATTAATTTTTTCATTCTTCTTTTAAGTTTTAAGTGTTTATGCAAAATTAAATCATTAAACGATAGAATTATATATTTATTATAAATTGTTTTAAAAATAGATCTAATTAATTTATGAGATAGACATCTAAAAATTCATTTTGAGTTTGAGATTGGTTGTTCGGTATTGGAATTTGAGAAAGTATTTGCGCTGGTAAACTTGGGTTTAAGGTATAATGACTAAGTGTATTGGTATGAACTACACCAATGTTTTTTGCTACAAACTGTTCAGAAATTATTACATCTTGTTCTTGTAATATACTAACAGGAAACCCGTTTATATTTGAATCAATCTTAGCAGTTAAAATTATTTTGTTCGATTTTACATTACTGTAAGTATCGTTATTTGGAGATGTGTAGTTTGGAATTGAATTTCCAGCAATAGATTTTAGGGTGTAATAAATTGTTAATGGGTATCCATTTATTGTTTCTTGTATTGTACCTGTTTTTGTTGAAAGTGTTTGACCATTATTTGCGTCAGCATTAAAAATGATAAAATCATTCAGTTCTAAATCTAAATTAAAAGGAAGTGTTTGACCCGCATTTAAAGATAAATTCCCAGTTAGTAGTAAAGAATTCCCAATTACTCTAATTGCGTTGTTATTTAATGAACTAGAATAAAAACCAGTAGCAACATTGTTTTTTACTTTCATTTTTTTATAATTAAAAGTATTTATTAAAACATCATTGGCTACATATAATGAATCTCTAGAAGTTGTTCCACCTGTTTGAATATCATAGGTCCAATAATTTCCATTTGTTAATGGAATCTCGAAAACTGGAAATCCAGAATCTTCAGTAGTGTCATCATTAGAGCAAGAAAATAAGAATAAAATAAAACTCAGTAATAGGATATTTTTCATAATTTAAAATAGATTTTACGACCAATATAATAATAAATGTGTTAATATGGTATTTATATATTTAAAATAGTTCATTTTTTCACGTGTTTTAGAAGAATTGTTAAGTAATATTCTACAAAAGTTTATTATTATTGATTAAATTTGTTCCCAATTTTAGAGAATGTTTCATTATTCTCATTTAAGAACGAAACTTTTGAATTTTAATATTATTTTCAGGAGTATATAAAACTAAAATTTGAAATAAAGCGCTATGGCAGGAAATACATTTGGGACATTATTTAAACTTTCTACTTTTGGAGAATCTCATGGAGAAGCATTAGGAGGAATTATAGATGGTTGTCCAGCTGGAATTGAGTTAGATATTGAAGCTATTATTCAGGAAATGCAAAGAAGAAAACCTGGACAGTCATCAATAGTAACACAACGTAAAGAAGAAGATGAAGTTCAGTTTTTATCAGGAATTTTTGAAGGTAAAACTACAGGAACACCTATTGGATTTATAATTCCTAATACAAATCAAAAGTCTGATGATTATTCACATATAAAAGACACATATCGCCCAAGTCATGCAGATTATGTTTATGAAAAAAAATATGGGATTAGAGATTATAGAGGAGGAGGAAGAAGTTCTGCACGCGAAACAGCTAGTAGGGTAGTAGCAGGAGCTATTGCAAAACAGGTTATCCCAGATATTAAAATTAATGCCTATGTTTCTGCTGTTGGTGAAATTGCACTAGACAAAACATACCAGGAATTAGATTTTTCAAACATTGAAAAGAATGCTGTTCGCTGTCCTGATGAAGCAATGGCAGCTAGAATGGAAACACATATTAAAGAAATAAAAAAACAAGGTGATACAATTGGAGGTGTTGTTAGTTGTGTGATTCAAAATGTCCCAATTGGTTTGGGTGAACCCGTTTTTGATAAATTGCATGCTGAACTTGGTAAAGCAATGTTATCTATTAATGCGGTAAAAGGGTTTGAATATGGCAGTGGTTTTGAGGGTGCAAAAATGAAAGGGAGTGATCATAATGATTCTTTTAATAATGACGGAACAACAATGACTAATCTTTCAGGTGGGATTCAAGGAGGAATTAGTAATGGAATGGATATCTACTTTAAAGTTGCTTTTAAGCCAGTTGCAACACTTTTGCAAAAACAAGTAGTCCTTGATAATGAAGGTAAATTAATTGAGCAACATGGAAAAGGAAGGCATGATCCATGTGTTGTTCCAAGAGCTGTTCCTATAGTTGAAGCTATGGCAGCATTAGTCTTAGCGGATTTTTATTTGTTTTCGAAATTAAATTCTTAATAAAAAATGTTTTTTTACTGTTAAAAAAAATAATTTTATTTATAGTTTTTTCTAAAAAAATGTTTTATAACGATTTAAAATGTAAAAAAGAGAGGTGTAAACCTCTCTTTTTTGATTTATAAATAAATCTTTTTAATCCATTAATTTTTAATGATTTCGCAATGTTTTTTACTATAGATTTGTTTCAACTAAAAACAAAAAAAATGAAAAAATTTCTACTATTAGTACTAACTTTTGTTAGTTTATTTTGTTTCTCACAAGAGACTCAATATTACAATGCGCTTCCAAACAATGGCTCTACCTCGGGAAATTCTAGAGCTCCTCAAGGATTTCAACGTTACTCAAGAACGGTTTATTTGATTACTGCTGCTGAAGTTACAGCATCTGGATTAGTTAATGGAGATGTTATCAATTCAATAGGGTTTAACTATTCTTCCGCGCAAAACGTTGCAACTACTGGAAACTTTACGGTGTATTTACAAAACACAACAGATGTTACAAACTTAAAATCAAACACTTGGGCTACTGCTATTACAGGGATGACAACCGTAAGTAATAGTACGTTAACGATTCCAGCAGTAGTGGGACAATTAAACCATGGTTTTACAGGTGGTTCTGCATTTACTTACACAGGTGGAGGAATTTATGTTGCATTCGATTA
This sequence comes from Flavobacterium sp. KY-23415, assembly GCF_055384985.1. NCBI lineage: Bacteria > Pseudomonadati > Bacteroidota > Flavobacteriia > Flavobacteriales > Flavobacteriaceae > Flavobacterium > Flavobacterium sp. KY-23415. The sequence continues at coordinate 3,649,643 of NZ_AP044001.1, forward strand.
TCAAAATGCTTCTGGTGCGGTTGCAACAACTGCAAATGTTGCTTTGTGCTCAACAACGTTAACTGCGGGATTAAAAAGTGCGCAAAGTACAACAGCTATTCCAACCGCTTTGACAGATTCTAATTGGAGACCACAAACATTTTTAGGGAAAAATGTTGTTTGTGCTTCACCTGCAAATGTAATGACATCTGGTATTACTGAGACAAGTGCTAATATATCTTGGATTGGTAGTGGATCAAATTATTCTATACAATATGGAGTTTCTGGTTTTACTTTAGGGTCTGGAACAATAGTTAGCTCTGCTTCAACTCCTTATAATTTAACTGGTTTAAATTCTGGGACAGTATATAGTTACTATATTAAAAAAATGTGTACAGCACCTAATGAAAGTATTTGGGCAGGTCCATATAATTTCACAACAGTTTTTTCAGCGGCAATTCCTCCTTATTCATATGGTTTTGAATCTAATCAAGATTGGAGTATTTTGAATGCAGGTACAGGAAACAATTGGGCATTTTATAATCAAGCAGCTCCAATTCCTCTTGCTGCTGAAGGCACAGCCTATGCCGGATATAATTATCATGCTACTAACGCAGCTAATGCTTGGTTGTTTTCTAGACGTTTGTATTTAACTTCTGGAGTAACATATTCTATTAAATTTAAATATAAGACAGCTGAGGGTTCTACTGCTTATCCTGAAAATTTTAAAGTGACTATTGGTACTGATAAAACTGTTGCAACACAAACGAATACATTGCAAACTTATGATGGAATTACACTTCAAACTTGGACACAAGCCGACTTGAGTTTTACACCTTCTACAACTGGTGATTATTATTTAGCTTTTAATTGTTTTTCTACAGCAAACCAATATAGATTAGCAGTTGATGATGTCCAAATTACAAGCACACTATCTTCCTCTAATTTTGAAAAAATAGCTTTTAATTTATTCCCAAACCCTGCAAATTCAATTTTAAATATCAATTGCGAAAATGCAATTGACAGTGCAAATATTATTGATATTAATGGAAGAATAATTAAGGTATTTACTTCGTTTAATAAAAATAATACGGAATTAAATATTTCTGAACTTAATGCAGGAATCTATTTTATAGAGATTCAAACGAATGAAGGAAAGTCGGTTAAGAAATTTATTAAAAACTAAATCTATTTATTATACACCATTAACATTTACTTTGTTTATGGTGTATATTAAAGAAAAGTTAAAATAAACATATTTGTGTTATTTTTTTTATGTTTTTTTATTTTTTGAGTATATTTACTGCATACTAACAAAAAATAATATTAAAAAATGAAAAAATTATTACTTTTTACTTTGTTGTCAATAGGGATTAATTCTTTTGCACAAGGAGGTACTAGTTGTGCAGCATCAACTGTTATTTCTAGTAATGGAACATATTCAATAGGGGATTTGACTATGGGGAATTATCCTACTGGAACTGTTTGTTTTAATGGAAATCAAAGCCCAACACCACATGCTAGATGGTTTAGGTACACACCTTCTGTTGCGGGAATATTAACAATAACATCTGATATAGCTGCAAATGTAGCAGGTGCAGATACAAGATTAAGTCTTTTATCAGGATCTTGTTCAGGACCTTGGACTTGTGTTGCTTCAAATGATGATGTTTCAGGATCGAATTATAGATCAGCAATAACCAATGTTGCTGTGACTGCAGGTACTACATATTATATTTTATGGGATAATAATTGGGAAGATGATAACCATTCTTTCGATTTTACATTTACTGCAGCTACTTGTTTTGCACCTTCTACTTTTTATTTACCTGAGTATATTTCAACGACAGAGGCAAATTTGTATTGGGATCAATCTAGTCCACAACCAGCTAATTATGATGTAGATTGGAGTAATGATTTCTCTACTCCAGTAGGTTCTGGAACTATGATTACAGCTTCTTCGGGTGCTTTAGCTTATTCTTCTGCAAATATTGCTTCTATTCCTGCATCAACTAATTTTAGATATTATGTAAGAGGTAACTGTGGTGGTGGAGATGAAAGTACTTGGGCAGGGCCATTTTACGGGTATCTTCCTGTTACTTTACCTTATTCAAACGATTTTGAATCTGCTGCAAATAATTATACAGATGGTTTTGTAGGACAATTTTCAGGTCCATTCGCTACATCTGGTACTTCAACTCCTGCTAATTACGCTGACGGTGGTGCTGGTGTTGCAATGTATACTTTTAATAGTACAACTGCTCAATCTGATAGAAGAGCTTATTTTAGAGGAACTCAGTTAGCTTCTGGAGAGGTAGTAACAATATCTTTTAAAACAAGATTGTATTCTGAAACGACTGTTTCTGAAATGGCTTTTGATTTAACTGTTGGTAACTCTCAATCTGTTGCGGGACAAACTACCGTGATACAGTCTTTTACAAATAATAGTGATGCAAGTTATATTACACATACTGCCACTTATACTGCCCCAGCTGCTGGAATTTATTATTTTGGTATCCATAATAACTCTGCTATTGGAGCAAATGAAACTTTTTTGTTTTTAGATAGTATTACATTAGATACAAATTTATCATCTAATAATTTTAATTCTTCTTCTGCAAATATTTCAATTTACCCAAATCCTGTAAATGATATATTAAATGTTTTATCACCAGATTTTGAATTAGAATCAGTTACTATTACAGATATTAACGGTAGAATTGTTAAAAATGTAAATGCAAATAATACTAGAAAAGAAATCAATGTTTCAGATTTGAATTCTGGTGTTTATTTTGTTAATGTGAATACAGTTGACGGTAGTGTAGTTAAGAAGTTTATTAAAAACTAATTCAAGTTTTATATCTTTTAAAAAAGAGTTGTGATTTTAAATTGCAGCTCTTTTTTTGTAATATTTCATTTTAATTACTGTTCAATTGAGTTGCTTAAATAGATTATAATTTACTGTTTTGAATTTTTTATATTAATATTACTTGGTTTTGAGTTGTAGTGTTAACTATATCATTACAGGATACAAAATCTAATTTTTAGGTAGTTTTGTCAAATTTTTACGTTAATGAGGGTAAAATTTTAGGTGCTTGACCTAAAACTTTACGTCTAGTAGGGTAAAACTTTTGGTTGTTGACCTAAAATTTTACGTCTGATGGGGTAAAATTTTACGTTATTTGCCCTAAAAATTTAGGTTAAGAACCTAAACGTTTGGGTTGAGGACCTAAAACTTTAGGTTATTTGACTAAAAAAGAAAGAAGAACGTTATATTGTCATTGAAAACAACTGTGTTTTTGGTGCTTTTCGTTTCAAACGCAAGTCAAAGGCCATACAAATATTACGAACATAGGGCTTTCCTTTTTCGGTTACAAGGATAGATTGATCTCCAAATTCTAACAAACCATCTTTTTCCATCTCTGTAAGATTAGATAAAATAGATGAAATTTCAGGAAAATAGGTAGCATTATCACTCCAAGAAGTTGTAAATTGACACATTAAATTTAAGATATGTTTTCTAATTATTAAGTCTTCTTCGTTAAGAATATGACCTCTAAAGATAGGCAATTCGTCTTTTTCTAATGCGGCATAATAATCTTCTAATTTCTTTTCATTTTGTGCAAAAGCATTCCAAGAATCACTAATTGAAGAAACTCCTAAACCAATCATTACTTCTGTTTTTGAAGAGGTATAGCCCATAAAATTACGATGTAAGCATCCTGTTTTGAAAGATTGTGTCATTTTGTCGGTTTCCAATGCAAAATGATCCATACCAATTTCTATATAATTGCGTGCCAACAACTCATTTTTCCCTTTTTCATATAATTCTCGTTTCACCTCATCTTTTGGTAAATCGTCATCATTAAAACCACGTTGACCATTTCCTTTTATCCATGGCACATGTGCATAACTGTAAAATGCAATTCGATCAGGTTGTAATGAATTTGTTTTTGCGATTGTATCTAAAACATCGTCTAATGTTTGAAAAGGTAATCCGAAAATTAAATCATGTCCGACAGAAGTATAACCAATTTCTCTTGCCCAAAACGTCACTTTTGCCACATTATGAAAAGATTGATTTCTGTTGATAGCCTTTTGTACTTTTTCTGCATAATCTTGCACACCAAAACTTACTCTTCTAAAACCCAAATCATAGAGTGTCTGTAAATGTTCGTAACTAGTATTGTTAGGATGGCCTTCAAAACTAAATTCATGTTCTTTCGCTTTGTTTGCGTTTTTAAAAAGACCATTGATTAATGTTGTTAAATTTGCAGAAGAGAAAAAAGTTGGTGTTCCTCCTCCTAAATGAATTTCTTTAATTAGAGGTCGCTCAGGGAGTAATTCACAATATAAATCCCATTCTTTCAAAACAGCTTTTATATATGGATTTTCTACATCGTGTCGCTTGGTAATTCGTTTGTTACAACCACAGAAAGTGCATAAACTTTCGCAAAAAGGTAAATGTATATATAAACTGATACCTTCTGTAGAATTAGAGGCAACAAAAGATTCTAGTAATGTTTTTTTCCATTGATTTACAGTAAACAAGTTTTCTTCCCAATAGGGAACGGTTGGATAACTTGTGTATCTTGGTCCAGGAACATTATATTTTTGAACTAACGACATGATTTAAAATGTTTCATCAAAAATAAGTATAGCGAATTAACAGAAAAATGATAATTATCATATCTGTCTTTTTTATAATTTAAGTCGTAAATTCGTGCATTAAATGAAAGATATGAAAAATATAGTGTTTCTTTTTTGTGTTTCAATATTGTTTTTAGCTTGTGGAGAGGAAAAACAAATGGCATTTACAAGCGTTAAAGCTACAGCAATTCATCATGATTCTATCAGTATTCGAGCAATTGTATTAGATAGTAATGAGCTATGGTTTGCAGGTAGTAATGGAAAATATGGAGCCATAGAATTGTTAACTACTAAAAAATTTAGAGGAAGAATTAATAAGGATTCATTACATCCCGAATTTAGAAGTATTGCCAAAACAAAAGATGCCGTGTTTTTATTGAGTGTAGCTAATCCTGGGTTGTTGTATAAGATTTCCAATGATAGAAAAGTGGTAGAATTGGTTTATGAAGAGAATAATGAAAAAGTTTTCTATGATAGTATGCAGTTTTTAGACAATCAGTTTGGAGTTGCTATGGGAGATCCTGTTGGTAATTGTTTGAATATTATTGTGACCAAAGATGGAGGTAATTCTTGGCAAAAAATACCATGTACTTCATTACCCAAAGTAGAAGAAGGTGAAGCTGCTTTTGCTGCAAGTAATAGTAATGTAGTGTTGCATAACAATAAAATTTTTATCGTTTCTGGAGGTAAAAAATCCCGCTGTTTTGTAAGTGAAGATAGTGGCTTTACTTGGAATGTATATGAAACACCAATTGTGCAGGGAAAGACAATGACAGGAATTTTTACAGCCGATTTCTATGATGAAAATATTGGATTTATTGCTGGTGGAGATTATGAAAATCAAGAAAACAATTCAGATAATAAAGCCATTACTAAAGATGGTGGAAAAACATGGAAACTTGTAGGTCAAAATACAGGGTTTGGTTATGCATCTTGTGTTCAGTTTGTACCCAATAGTAAAGGAAAGGCATTAGTTTGCGTTGGAGGAACAGGACTTCATTATTCTAGCGATAGCGGAAAAACATGGCTAAAAATGTTAGACGATAAGGATTTATATACGCTTCGTTTTAAAAATGACTCTGTGGCTTATGCTGCAGGAAAAAATAGAGTAGTGGAGTTGAAGTTTGGGAGGTAATTCTCTTGTTACCCTTTTTTAGGGTGCACTATATACAAAAAAAGCACTTTACAGTGCTTTCTATTATTCTCTTTTTCCTCTAAATTGTTTCAGTAATTTTCGATTAAACTCTTCTTCCACTTTTTTAAGTTTAATAACTTTTTTCGCAGGCAAAACTTTTAGCATATCCTTGATGAATTTCTTTTTAAGATTGTGCATTTCTTCTTCATAATCTTCAATTTGACTAATTAGTTCTTGCGCTTCTTTTTCGCTTACATTATCAATTTCTTCATTTTCGAATTGATTGATAATTTTTCTCATTTTATTATGTCTAATTTCGAACTGTTTGTCATCAAAAGTATTATAAATTGGCCAAAATTTCTGTGCCTCATCAGTGGTTAATTTCAATTGTTCTGTAATATAAGCCACTTTTATTGCTTTAATTTTCTCTTTTTTTTCTTTAAAGCCTTGAGAAAAGGTTAAAGTGAAAAGAAATAATACTACTATGGTTAATTTTGTTTTCATTGTTATTGATTTAAATAGTAATCTAAGTTTTGAGTATCTAATAAATAGGCTTCAATAGCGTCATCATTAATAGACAAATCATTTTCTAAAGCAGTTATATCTTCGTTAGATAATTTATCAACGATTTCATAAGTAGAATATTCTGTACTTAAATAGGTCTCCAAGGTGGCTGTTTCTAATGTGGTTGTTTTCTTCATATTAAAATAAACTGGAGTTGCTATCATTACTAATAAAACTGCAGCAATACTCGAAATCCAAAGTTGTTTTCTATGAAATAGAGCTACTACTTTTGTTTCTTTTTTAGGCAATTGTTGCATCATTTTTGCTTCAAATTGCTCAAAATAGTTTTCTGGAATTTCAAATCCTGGGTTTATTTTATTTTTTTGATCTAATTTCAAATCTTTCATTTCTAGATTCTTTAAATTATAATAGTTTATTTCTCTATTGTTTTTGAACCTTATTTATATTGGACAAAATTAATTATAAAAGGTTTAATTCTTTTTTAAATGTTCTTCAATTTTTTTTACTGCCAAATGATAACTAGCTTTTAATGCTCCAACAGAGGTATTTACAATTTCCGATATTTCCTCATATTTCAATTCTTGAAAATATTTCATTTTAAAGACTAATTGTTGTTTTTCGGGCAAAAGTGCTATGGCTTTTTGAAGTTTTAACTGAATTTCATCTCCATCAAAATAGACATCGCTTTCTAGTTTTTTTAGCGCATTTTGTTGTGCTTCTTCATTTGTTATGCCGCTTTTTCTAGCTTTTTGTTGTAGAAAGTTTAAAGATTCGTTAGTAGCAATTCTATAAATCCAAGAAAATAATTTACTCTCGCCTTTAAATTTTGATATATTTTGAAAAATTTTTATAAATGTATTTTGCAGAACATCATCAGTGTCGTCATGGTTTAAAACAATGTTTCTTATATGATGATACAAAGGTTTTTGATACAATTGCAATAATTCCCGAAACGCATCTTGTTGTGTTTTCGGGTTAAGTAATCGCTGAATAAATACTTTCTCGTCTTGCAATTTCACATTGTTTTAATCATTAGACTAAAGGTAATTAAAAAGGTTTAATCATTCGGAAAGAAAAAAATAAATGGTATTTTTGCGCAAACAAAATAAAATCATGGTTAAAACAGTAATTTTTGATATGGATGGTGTAATTGTAGATACAGAACCAGTACACCATTATGCTTATCACCAACATTTTAAAGAATTAAATATAGAAGTAACAGATGCTATTTATGAAACTTTTACAGGCAATTCTACACGAAATGTTTTTCAAAAATTAAAAGATTTATTTGATTTAAAAGAAGATGTTGAAGATTTGATACTTAGGAAGCGTCATATTTTTAATGATGCTTTCGATACAAAACCCGATTTGTTCTTGATTGATGGAGTGGAAAACTTAATTAAAGATTTGCATGCTAATGGAATTCAGTTAATTGTGGCATCTTCTGCTTCAAAAGGAACTATTAATAGAGTATTTACTCGTTTTAATTTGCATCAATACTTTTCTCATATTGTTTCTGGAGAAGATTTTCCAAAATCGAAACCACACCCTGCTATTTTTGAGCATGCTGCAAGTTTATCTGTAAACCCAAAAGAAAACTGTATGATTATTGAAGATAGTACTAATGGGGTGGTTGCAGCAAAAGGGGCAGGTATTTATTGTTTAGGCTATAAGAGTTTGCATACTAAAGGTCAAGATTTATCTTTAGCAGATAAAATTATCGCTGATTTTAGTGAGGTTAATGCCGAAATGATTAGTGTTTTGTTCTAAAAGAATAAAGAACAGTATTTAAGAATGCATTTTAGTCAGGAAGTAGATGTTTGGCTAAAATGCGTTTGTTTTCTTTTTTAACATTTTCTCTTTTTTTTAAATTCCATAAAATATCACTCGAAAACTTACGTGTTTTTTCTACATTAACGATAGCATTTGGATAATTTTCTCCTAATCTAAAATTGTATAATTCTTGTTCTATTGGCGTTAATTTCCAAGGTTCATGAAGAAAAGGTAGTGATAACGCATTAAGTTCTGGAACCCATTTTTTAATAAATTCTCCTTCAGGGTCATGTTCTAGTGAGTTTTTAATGGGATTATAAATTCGTAATGTATTAACCCCCGTTACACCTGCTTGCATTTGAATTTGTGGATAATGAATGCCAGGTTCAAAATCTAGAAAATTTTGTGCCAAATGCGGTGAACAATTTTGCCATGGTTGCCAAAGGTTGTGAGTATAAAAAGAAACCACAAGAGCACGCATTCTAAAGTTTAAATAGCCAGTAGCAGTAAGACATCTCATGCAAGCATCTACAATTGGAACACCCGTTTTGCCTTTAATCCAAGCTTCGTGGTAGTGTTTTTTTATAGGTTGATTCAAATCTCTATATCCTTCATTCACAGCTACAAATTCCATACTACATTCCATTTCAAATTTTTGTATGAAATGAGATTGCCATCTTAGTCGAGACATAAAATTTAATAGTGCTTTTTTTCGATCATTATTGACTAAGTAACGTGTTGCTTCTTGAAAAACTTCACGAACAGATAAATTTCCCCAAGCAATATAAGGTGATAATCGGCTACAACTTTTTCTTGATTTTTCGGGTTTTGAAATGTTTTTTGAATAATCAATGACTCTTTCTTTAAAAAAGGAATTCATATATCTTTTTGCCATTAAAAAACCACCTTTCTGGAATAGTGAATCTGGATTTGTTTCTAAGGACACAAGTGTAAAATGATTTTCAATGTTTTCAATGTCTTTATATTTTAGAAATGTTCGCGCATTAGGTTGAAACGGAAAGCAATTCTTATTCATATAATCATACCAATCTTCTTTCCAGTTTTTTCTATTTTGTATGCCTCTAATTATTCCATTATTTATGGTTTCAAACCACCTAATATTGTTGACATTGAAATATTGAGATAACTGTATGTCTCTTTCATAAGTTCGTTTTATTCCGGTTTCTTGGTGCGAATATATTGCATGAATATTAATCAAGTTATTTAGTTTTTCAAATACATTAATCGCTTCATCTTCTACAATTAATAGTTGTGTATGAAACGGTAGCAATGCTTTTTGTAGTGCTTTTAATGATTGTTTAATAAAATCGAAGTGACGATTGCTATAGTGCATGTCGTTTTGCAGTGAAGGCTCAAAAATGTAAAGTAGAAGTGTTTTTCTACCCGATGAAATGGCATTATATAGTGCTTCATTATCAGTTAATCGTAAATCTCTTTTAAACCAAACTATATTCATACTATTGTTTTTATATCTCTATTTTAGTGCTTCTTGATAGACCCGTAAACATCTTTCTCTAGCTACTTTATGATCTACTATTGGTTTTGGATAGTCTAAAGAATCTAATTCTGTTACCCATTTTTTAATGTATTTCAAATCCTTATCAAATTTTTTTACTTGTTCTGTAGGATTAAAGATTCTAAAATAAGGAGCAGCATCAACACCAGAGCCAGCAGCCCATTGCCAATTACCAACATTACTTGCTTGATCATAGTCAAGTAGTTTTTGTGCAAAATAGGTTTCTCCCCATCTCCAATCTATTAATAAATGTTTACAAAGAAAACTAGCTACAATCATTCTCACTCTATTGTGCATGTGTCCAGTTGTATTGAGTTCTCTCATTCCAGCATCAACAAAAGGATAACCTGTTTTACCATCGCACCATTTTTGAAATAATTCTTCATTGTTTTCCCAAAGTATAGCGTCATATTTTGGACGGAAACTTTGGTTAATTGTGTGTGGAAAATGCCATAGTATTTGCATAAAAAATTCTCTCCAAATGAGTTCGTTTAAGAAAGTTTCATTTTCAGATTTGAGAGCAAGAATTACCATTTCACGAATTGAAACTGTCCCAAATCGTAAATGAACACTTAGAAGCGATGTGCCGTTAACAGCTGGAAAATTTCTAGTATCTTCATAATTATTGATTAGTTGCTCTGAAATGGTGTATGGTGAAACCGTAATCTTTGATTGTTGAAAACCTATGACATCTAAGTTTAGGAAGGGATAGGAATGCGTTGCTATTTTATTTATTTTTTCTTCTGATTTTATAGGTTTTATGCTCGTTAATTTTAATTTTTCTTTCCATTTTTTTGAGAAAGGAGTGAAGATTACATATGGTGTTCCATCATCTTTAACAATTTCATTTTTCTCGAAAATAACTTGATCTTTAGATGTCTTAAACGTTATATCATTTTCTTTAAATAACTGATAAATTTCTTTATCTCTTTTTCTTGCATAAGGTTCATAATCATGATTTGCATAGACGTTCTCAATACTATTTTCTTGTATCAACTTTTTAAAAACAGTTACTGGTTTTCCATGAAAAACTGCTAAAGATTTGTTATACTCTTTTAATTTCTCATTAATAATTGTTAATTGTTGGTAAATGAATGTTACTCTAGCGTCATTTTTTTCAAGCTGCTCAAGTATGGTACTGTCAAAAATAAATATAGGTAGAACCGCATCATTTTCACTTAGAGCATGAAACAAAGCAATGTTGTCATTTAATCGTAAATCTCTTCTAAACCAGAATATTGTCATTTTTTATTTCTATTAAGTTTTTTTATTAAGAACTATCCGTTTACTGACAAGGTTGACATTCCACCATCGACATGGAAAACTTGCCCCGTTATCCATTGACTTTTTTTAGATAATAAAAATGCAGCCATTTCTGCCATATCATTCGCACTACCTATCTTTTTTAAAGGGTGTCTTTCGGCGGCTTTTTCTTTTTTTATTTCGTTATTTAGAAATTTATTTGCCAATGGAGTATCTGTTAAAGAGGGAGCAATTATATTCAATCTAATTTTTGGAGCATATTCGGCAGCAAATGCTTTACCAAAACCTTCGATAGCTCCTTTTGCAGCAGCAATACTTGTATGAAAAGGCATCCCTTTTCCAACTGCGACACTACTAAACAATACTATGCTAGGGTTTTCAGAAGCAAGAAGGTTAGGTAAAATGCTTTGAAGAACTTTAACCATATTAATAAAGTTAATTTGTAAATCTTCTTGAAAAGTTTCAATTTTTATTCCTTTAAAAGGTTTTAGATTAATACTTCCAGGAAGAAAGACAAAACCATCTATTTTTTCGGGTAAGGCACTCGTATTTAATACTTGTTTTGTAATATCAAAAGGGATATAATTTATTCCAGTGTCTAAATTTCCTCTGGTTCTGGAGGCTACATAGACATTGGTTTCCTCTTTTATAATTTCTGTTAAAGCGAATCCAATTCCATAGGAACCGCCAATTAATAGTATATTTTTTTTCATTTTTTCATTTTTAAGAGTGATGATGTAATCGCATTTTCAATTAATTAAGAAGATGTAAATTAATTTTAAAACTCACCAAAAAGTTCGATTAGTTTTGCTCTTCTAAATTTAAATATTTCGTCTAATTTTGGTTTTACTATTATTGGGTGTGCCAATTGTCCTATAATTCCAAATGGCAATTTATAGTCTATAATATCTTCCATTTCAACTCCTCCAGGTATTTCTTTTAAAAAATGTTTATGATGCCAAAGTGAGTATGGACCAAAACGTTGTTCATCTACAAAGTATTTATTTTCTACTACATGTGTAATTTCGGTTACCCATTTTGTTGGTATTCCCATTACAGGTGTTACAATATATTGAATGATTTGTCCTGGAAACATTGGTTTTTCTGCTCCTGATAAAATGTTGAACCCCATGTAATCTGGAGTTATTTTTTTTAAATTTTTTGGATCAGATAAAAACCGCCAAGCCTCTTCAATTGTTATTGGTATTTTTTGTACTGTTTTTAGTGTATATATTTTCATTGGTATCTTTTTTTTGTTTAACAAATATACAAAATAATTAAACAAAATATTTTTAATTTTAGGAATAGCTTAACATTTTCATTCTACATTTTTAGTAATTTCGTAGAAAACCAAATTGTCAACTTCATATAAATAAAAAACAAAATGAAAAAGGTATTTATTATGGCATTGTTAGCGTTTTCATCGTTAACAATTAATGCTCAAGTAGAAACACCGCAAGCAAGTCCGTCTTCAAAAGTGGAACAAATTGTGGGTTTAACGCATGTAACAATTGATTATTCTAGACCAGGAGCAAAAGGAAGAACGGTGTATGGTGATTTAGTTCCTTATGGAAAAAATTGGAGAACAGGTGCAAATGCTAACACTATTATTACGTTTGATCAGAATATAAAGATTAACGGTCAAGAATTGAAAAAAGGAAAATATGCTCTATTTACCACACCAAAAGCAGACTCTTGGGATATTATTTTTTATACTACTACAGATAATTGGGGATTACCAGAAAATTGGGAAGACAGTAAAGTAGCTTTAAAAACTACTGTTAAGCCAGAAACTTTAAGTAAACCAGTTGAATCTTTTACTATTGCTATTAATAATTTAACCAATGATAGTGCTACTTTAGATTTGGCTTGGGAAAGAACTCAGGTTTCTGTTCCTTTCACTGTTCCTACTAATGAAGTTGCTATGGCTAGTATTGAAAAAGCTTTATCGGGGCCAGCAGCTAGAGATTATTTTTCAGCTGCCCAATATTATTACCAATCTAATAATGATTTAAACAAAGCGCTAGCTTGGATAAATAATGCTGTTAGTTTAACTCCAGAAGGTAAAGACACTCCTTTTTGGTATTTACGTTTAAAATCATTAATTCAAGCAAAACTAGGAGATAAAAAAGGAGCAATCGCAACTGCAAAATCTTCTTTAGAAGGAGCGAAGAAAGCAGGAAACGGTGATTATGAAAAAATGAATAAAGATAGTATTGCAGAATGGTCTAAATAAGATTATTGTGAAGTAAATATAGAATGTCGTTTGACTTTTTTGTCAAACGGCATTTTTTATGTTAAATAAATTGGATGCTGATTAGATGTCATTTTTCATTCGAATTTACTGGATTTAGATATAGAAGTTGAAATTTAAAAATAATAAGATAAATATTTAAAAAAATGTCTTTTTTGATAAGTACAAATAAAATAGTTTTTAATACTTCCGAGTTTAACGATTCTCAGCAAACAAAAATTATACACAAGTTAGTCATTGCTTTTGAAAAGGCTAAAATTAGTAATAATGAAATTCATTTTGAGCGTTTTAAGAGATTTCGATTAATTGATAAAGGAAGTATAATAATAGAATTTACTAAAAGAAAGATTGAAGTAAATACAGAGTTACATTTTCACTATTCATTTTATTTAATATAAGGTGTTCTGATTTTTAATGGTATTATAAATTTTGATAATTTAAGCATTGTTTTACTGTTTTTTGTAATTGGTATTTTCATATTTATTTTATCAAGATTTTTTTCAAATTGGTTATTGAATAGAATTGTTGAAAATGCAATTAAAAAATGTGTTTTAGTAAGACAAGTATATTATAAATAACTAGAATATTTATTGTTTAAAAAAAAACTCCCGATGATGATATCGAGAGTTTAAAATTGAGACTTAATTTAAATTATCTTATTTAACAATTATTATTTCTTTTTTTCTATTATTTAAAAGTGCCTGAAATAGTAATGAAATTATAAAAGTCAAAACAACACCAATAAAATTTAGCCATAAATAGCTAAGTTTTTCATTATCATTTGGTTGAATGTGTATTGTGAAATAATAAATTATAAAAATTATTGTCTGACTTAAGCAGGCTCCAATGAATATAGCTTGTCCTTTTATATATTTAATATAGAAACCTACTAAGAAAATGCCTAATACTGTTCCATAGAACACAGAACCAATTATGTTAACCAATTGAATAAGATTTTCAAACAGCGAACTAATACAAGCAAAACCAATAGCAACAATTCCCCAAAAAAGTGTAAAATATTGTGTTGCTGTAACATAATGTTTATCTGATTTTCCTTCAATATTCCGTTTGTAAATATCTATAGCTGTTGTTGCGGCTAACGAATTTAATCCTGAAGCACTAGAAGACATTGCAGCACTAAAAATAACTGCTAAAAGTAGTCCTAATAATCCTTTTGGTAAATAGTGCAATATGAAATAGAGAAACACATAATCTTTATCATTTGTTTCTGAGTCAACATCTACTTTTTTAATAATTTCTTTTGCATCTTCTCTTAATTCTTTTTCTTTTAATGAAAGAGCTACCATTTGTTTTCGAAGCGTTGGATTATCGAAATCATTATGTTGCAATTGTTCTATATATATCTTATTTACAACTTGTTTTTCTTCATTGATATAGGCTAACTTATTTTCTAAATTCTCATAATTTTCTTTGTAGGTAGATTGTTTTACCTTAGTAACATTATTTGGGTTAAAATGCAATGGAGTGTCATTAAATTGAAAAAAAACAAATACTAAAACCCCAGTTAAAAGGATAAAAAATTGCATCGGTACTTTTAAAATACCATTCATTATTAATCCCATTTGACTTTCTTTTACTGATTTTCCAGACAAATATCTTCCCACTTGTGATTGATCTGTACCAAAATAGGATAGCATTAGGAAAAAACCACCTGTAATACCACTCCAAAAAGTATATCTTGTTTCTGGATTATAGGAGAAATCTAAAATATCCATTTTGCCATTGGCACCAGCAATATGCAAAACATTAGAAAAATCTAAATCTTCTGGTAAATATTCTAGGATTAAAAAAAAGGTAATGAACATTCCAGAAAGAATGATGAACATTTGCTGTTTTTGGGTAACGTTTACTGCTTTTGTTCCACCAGTAACGGTATATATTATTACCAGTGTTCCAATGATAATATTTAGCATTGTCAAATTCCACCCCAACAACGCAGACAAAATAATGGAAGGAGCATAAATTGTAATTCCAGTTCCTAAACCTCTTTGAATGAGAAATAATATTGCTGCTAATGTCCTTGTTTTAACGTCAAATCGTTGTTCTAAATATTCATAGGCAGTATATACTTTTAATTTGTGATATATTGGAATAAAAGTATAGGCAATTACAATCATTGCTAAAGGTAATCCAAAATAGAACTGTACAAAACCCATTCCATCGTGGTATGCTTGTCCAGGAGTTGATAAAAAGGTTATAGCACTAGCTTGTGTTGCCATTACTGATAAACCAACAGTAAACCAAGGTGTTTCGTTATTATCTAACAAATAATCTTTAACGTTTTCACTTCCTTTTGTTTTTAATGCACCATAAATTACTATAAAAAGTAGGGTACAAGAGAGTACGATCCAATCTAAATATTCCATATTATGAGTAAACTTCCATTAAAATGAAAAAAATTAATATATAAAGTGCATTTAAAATTAGTACATAATTATAACTTCTTTTCCATTGGTATTTTTCTTCCATATTTTGTTTATTATTTATCTAATGAAATTAAATTAGCAAGCAATCTATATGCTCCTGAAACTCCTTCGGGTAATTCTCTAAAGAAACTTAATCCTGTATAAATATAATTTCCTTTTCCGTATTTTGCAATTAATAATGCTCCTTCTTTTTGTTTTTCTCCAGAATCTGCAGAAGATAGAATAGGAGTGAAGGCTTTGTTCCATTTATTAGGATAATACAAACCTTGTTCTTGTACCCAATTCTCAAAATCTTTGCTTGTTATTTTGTTTGGAACATTTAGAACAGGGTGTTTTGGATTTACAAAAGATACTTTAGCATTTTCATTGGTAACTCTATCTCTAGATATTTTTAAATCATAAGGAGCCACTTCCTCAGTTATCAAACCACTTGTAGTATTGTATTGCACAATTAGATTCCCTCCGTTTTCAACATATTGAAACAAGTCTTTATTTTTAAACTTCAATTCTTCAATAGTATTAAAAGCTCTAATTCCAAGAATAATAGCGTCAAAATTACTCAAGTTTTCTTTGGAAATTTCAGTTGGATTAATATAAGTAATTGTATAGCCAATATTTTCTAAATACTTCCCTACTTCATCTCCTGCACCAATAATATAGCCAATATTTTTCCCTTTTGTTTGAATATCTAGTCTTACTAATTTTCCTTCAGAAGGTTGTAAAATAGTCTGTTTTGGAATATGGTCATATTTAATTGTAACACATTCTAATTGGTGCTTTTCTGTTTTAGTTTGAATTTCAACAGAGAAATCGGTATTACTTTCGTTATCAGGAGGGAAGACCTTAAATGTTACGGTTTTTTCTTCATTTTCTCTTTCAATAGAAAAAGGAATTTCGTTAGGTTCAATTTTCCAATTAGAATCTACAATTAACTTAGCAATTCCTGAGCTATTGGTTTTATTGGATTTTAGTTTTACTTGAATTTCTTTTGGATTGTTTGTATTAAAAATGGATACTTTGTTTACAATTTCAGAAGTTACTTCTGGTAAAACTGAAAATGGGATATAGATTTCTCCTTTTTCTGGATCATTTTTTTTGAAAACTAAATTCTTTATGAAGTCAATTTTATGTCCTTCTATTTCTACAGAAAAAACGACAGGAAATTGTAATTTCTCTTCAGGATAAATACGAATAGCTTTATTAGAAACTTGATACATTCCAACTGTTGGTTTTTCTTTTAACCAAAAAAGGTTAGAATATTCTATCGTGTTTGGAATAATAAATTTTTTTTCATCAAATTTAATACTTTCATTATTTGAAAGTATTTCAACTTTGTCCTGTAGGTTTTCGTTTAGTATGTTATAGCCAAGTAGTTTAACATTACTATTACTTCTGTTAATTACTTCAAAATGAATTGCAATCGTTTCATTTTTTGTGGCATTTTCTGTAGAAGTTATAGCTTCAAGATATAAACCACTACATGCCTCTATAATTTTTAAAATTTGATTGCTTTTACTTTTTTTCCAATGACTGTTATCTAAGTTTTGGATAAGTTTATATGCTTCAATTAATTTAGGGATATGACTTGACGGATTTGTAAAATTGAAGTTTTTTTCAATTTCGTTTAATATCTTACCAATGGCTTCTCCATCTTTAATTCGATTCCAAGAAGTATCAATTCCTTCAAATAAATTAGTATTGTTGGGTAAGTTACCTTTTAAAATTTCTAAATATTCTGTTTCACTTCCTCTTGTACCTGTCGATCCAAATCCTTGACATTTATGTTGACTACGGCTTAAGGCTGCTATTTCGTGATTACTTTTTCCTTTTAAAGGGTAAAAAACATTGGCATTAAAAGATAATAAATTAGATTTATCTGCTTTTTCAAAGGCTTCTTCGCTTCCATAAAACCACCATGATGTGTTGAAAAATACTCTACTGGGTTTATTATTCAGTTTTTCATAGGCTTCTAGACTTAACATTGCAGAAGCCGTATGGTGACCGTGGGTTGTGCCTGGAGTTCTATGATTAAAACGATTGATTACTATATCGGGTTGAAAAGTTTCCATTACTTGAATAACATCTTCTAATACTTGTTCTTTATTCCAGATTGAAAATGTTTCATTGGGTTCTTTAGAGTAACCAAAATCGTTTGCACGAGTAAAAAACTGATTGCCTCCATCAATATTTCTAGCAGCTAATAGCTCTTGTGTTCTTATTGCTCCTAGCTTTTCTCTCAATTCTGGGCCAATTAAATTTTGTCCTCCATCTCCACGAGTTAAAGATAAATAGGCTGTTTCTGCATGATAATAATTCGAAAAATAGGTTATTAATCGTGTGTTTTCATCATCTGGATGTGCTGCAACATAAAGCACTTTGCCAAGGAAATTTAATTTTTGAACAGCTTCATAAATTTCAGTTACATTTGGTTTTTTAGGAGCTTGCGCAAATGCGATAGAAGAGAATAATAATAGGAATAGCAACTTTTTTTTGATCATTTTTTGTGTCGTTTTTTTGCAAGATTTTAAAATTTGTCCTAAAAATAAAAAAGGAAGTTTTAATTCCTTCCTTTTTAACAATTATTTAAACTTTGAGATATCATATAGTGCGTTTTCAATTTCTTGATTGACTTCTAAAATATTTCGATCCAATTTTTCATCGTCTAATTTAACTCTTTTATATATAAGCTCTGTTTGTTTTATTCTAAGCTTTGTATATTTTTTTACAATTTGATTATAATCGAGCATGTTTTTAGGTAAGCTGTATTTTTCTATTTCTTTAACAATTTTTAAATTTTCTTTCCAGTACCACATCGTTCTGTCATTTGCGAAATTTAAAAAATCTTCTTTATCATCGGATCGATGACTAAACAATTCCAATGCTAGGGTTTCATTAGTAGCATAATCTTTAATTTTTTTTTCATACAATTTAAAATAATCTAACTTTTCTTTAGATTCTGATTTATAGTTTTTTAAAGGGTTTGGAATTTCTCTTAAGACCAAAAAAGAAACGGATAAACCAAGAAACACAATTGCACCGTTGATCCAATAATTTGTAGATTTAGATTCTTTAACAATTATTGTATAGGAAATTATGTAACCAATTATTATACCTGAAACAAGTCCGCCAATATGAGCAGCAGCATCAACACCTGAATTTAATCCATTTAAAAGATTTATCCCAATATAGATTCCCATATATATGAGTAAAGGCTTTCTAAATGATTTTTCAATAAAGTTTGTAGTTAAGAGTGCAATAAAAACACCAAATAAACCAAAAATGGCTCCAGATGCTCCAGCACTAACAGAAAAAGTGTGCCACCATATACTAGCAGTACTCGCCAATAAACCACAAACAAAGTAGGCAATTATAAATTTTGTTTTTCCAATAAATGGTTCTAATAAACTCCCCACATAAAGTAACGCATATAAATTCATTATTAGATGAATAATACCAATATGAATGAAAATTGAAGACAATAACCTCCAAGCTTCTCCATTAAGAGTTAATGCTCTTTCATTTGCTCCCCATTCAATTATTTTTTCTACGCTTGGATTTATAATGTTAGCCCCATCAATTGCCATAATTATAAAAATAATTATGTTAACTATAATTATTATTGGTGTGATAAAATATCCCTTTTGTATTTTAAAAATTTCTAAAAAAGAAAAAAAACCATTTTTTTTATTAAATTGTAGTAAATTAGGTTTAATTTTTTGTTCGTTCTTTTCAGAAACAACAGTTTTTTCGCTGGAGTCAATTACTATTGTTTTATTTTGTATTTCCTCAATAAATGATAAAACGTTTTCTTTGTTTTTGCCAGAATCTAAAATCTGATTACCAATGCAGTTACTTCTAATATATAGATAATTATCTATAATCGTAATTTGTATTTTTTCTCCCCAAGAAGTTAATGAAATAGGAGCATTGCCTTCTATTTTGTTCTCAGAAACTTGGGTGATTTCCCAATTTAATTCTTTAAAAGATTCTATAATTTTAAAGTTAATTCCTTCAACGTCTTCAATTTGAATTGAAGCTTGATAGTATGGTGATAATTTATTATTCATTAATCCGTAAATTCTTTTTCTTCAAAATCTGATTTTATTATTAGTATTCCTTTTTGCATCAATAAATTATTTGGATAGGTAATTTGTTCGTTATCCCTTGTTTTTAAAATAATGTAAAAAGCTTTAATATCGTCAATCTCTCCTTCAAGTGGGTAATCTTTATCTAAAATTTTTATCTTATCTCCAATTTTAAATGGATAGGAGAAAAAAAGTATAATTCCTGCCATGATATTACTCAGAATAGACCATTGTGCAAAAGAGGCAACACCAACAACGGCAAAAACAGAAGATATAAATAAGAAGATTTGTTCTCTTTTTACACCCCAAATAATAATGATAGAAAAAATAGCTAATAATCCTAAAAGAATATTGACATATTTTTTGACTAGGTTGGTTCTATGATCTAAAGAATCATTAAGTTTTGCAGATTTTTTTATTATCTCAGCCGCAAAAAATTTAAGTAGAAAAAATAAACACAAAACAATGACTGTTAGTATTTCTTCATGCAAGTAGGGATTCGCAATATATTTAAGCATAACTAAGAAGTTTAGAATATACCTTCTCTACTGGAAGACCAACAACATTAGTATAGGAACCCTCAATTTTGCTTATTCCAATTAAACCAATCCATTCTTGAATGCCATAGGATCCTGCTTTGTCGAATGGCTTGTAATTGTCTAAATAATAGTTAATTTCTTCTGCGGATAAGTCTTTGAAAGTTACTTTGGTTACTTCGTGTATTGTTTCTGTTTTTTCAATTGTTTTAAAAGTAACCGATGTTATTACTTGATGTGTTTTTCCTGAGAGTGACGTTAACATTTTAATGGCATCATCATAGTCTTTAGGCTTTCCTAAAGCCTTTTCTTCATGCCAAACAATGGTGTCGCTCGTGATTAAAAGTTCATTTTTCTCAAGCTTTTCGAAAGCACTAGCTTTCAATTCTGATAAATAATTGGTAATTGCTTCTGCTTTTAAAGTATTTGGAAAAACTTCATCTATTTCTTTCAATTGAATAGTAAAATTTACATCCATTTCTTTAAAAAATTGTTGCCTTCTTGGCGAACCCGAAGCCAAGATAATAGTATATCGATTTAGTTTATCCTTGAGCATTTTTAATAGAATAAGTTATTATAGCAATTGAAAGTATTCCAAAGAAAAGTACAATTTTTAAAATCAGACTCAAATGTTTGAAATCTTGTTTCGATTTTGCACTCCATAATTTAATCATAAAGTAGAGTAGTGGGCCAATTATAAAAAGGAGCGCATAATATAAAACATAATCATTCGCTAATAGATTGTTGTTTATGTAACGAAGCAACAAAAAAATAGGCAGCAGTGTTAAAATGCTAATTAATTTAGCGGTTCTTTCTTTTCCTAAAAGTATAGGTAGTGTTTGAATTCCTGATGCATAATCACCATCGGTATCTTCAATATCTTTAACAATTTCTCTTAATAAGTTAATAATAAAAGCAAAAACAGCATAATTATATAATATTGCAAATGCTTGTTTCATTTGATGTGTGTTGCCTTCATAGGTAGCAGGAAACAAATCAAAAACTCCTAAAATAATAATACTGAAAGATAATATAAATGCAACTGTGATGTTACTAATAATAACAATTCTTTTTAAATAGGTAGAATACACATATAATAATGCAGCTATAAAAATAAAGATAGTAAAAAGTCCTTTTTTTCCAACAACATTAGAAAGGTAAAAACCAATTCCGACACCTATTAAGTTTAATGCTACATAAATATTATAGCCCATACTTTCCGAAACCGATTTGCCTATAATTCTATCTTTTGGCTTAGCAATTTCATCGTTATCTTGATCCATGATATTATTAATAACATAACCTGCTGCAGCTATGCAAACTGTAGAAATTACTAACAATATAAATTGAAAGTTTGATAGTGATAGAAAATTGCCTGTTGGTGTTAAATTGGTAAGTGTTACCGTTTTTAAATAGGTATAACGAAAAAGAACTTGCATTAAAGCAAGCATTAATAGGTTTTGATATCGTATTAGTTTGAGGTATTTCATGTTTTTTTAGTTATTAATTATGAGGAAATAATGATAAGTCGAAAAATGCCAACTCAAAACTAATCATATTTAGCATCAAAATGTTCCATCCATTTTCCTTGTACTTTCATTACTTGTTCAATAACATCGCGAACGCAACCATTTCCTCCGTTAATATGGGAAATATATTTGCTTAAATTTTTAATTTCTGGAGCCGCATTTTGTGGACAAGTTGGTAAACCTACCAATTTCATTACATGATAATCCGGAATATCGTCACCCATATATAACACCTGTTCTGGTTTAATATTGTAGATGTCAATAAATTCTTTGAAAGTTTCTACTTTGTCTGAAACGCCTAAATGGATGTCAGTAATTCCTAAATTACGCAAACGAACACGAACCCCTTCATTACTTCCACCAGAAATAATACATACAGTGTAACCGTTTTCTACAGCTGCTTTCATGGCATAACCATCGCGAATGTTCATATTTCGAAGCATTTCACCTGTTTGTGTAACCTGAATAGTTCCGTCGGTTAGTACACCATCAACATCGAGGATGAAAGTGGTAATATCGTTCATTAATTCTTTATAGCTTTTAGACATTTTGTATCGATTGAGTTAATAATTTATAAAGTTCTTTATAGTTTGAATCCTTTAGAAAATCCATGTGCTTTTCTATGGTTTTAGTATCGTTTCTCAAAGCAGGACCAGTTTGTGCTTCTTTTGGTGAAAGTTGTGTTATTTTGTTGGCTGTCTCTATAATTAAAGGTTGCAAGATTCTAAAAGGCACTTTGTTTTGATTACAAATTTCATTGCCGATTTGGTACAAATGATTCACAAAGTTATTTACAAAAACAGCTGCAACATGCAGACTTTTTCGTTGTTCAGACGAAATGGAATAAACCTTTTTAGAAATTATACTAGCCAATGATTCCAAAATGGTATAATCATTTTCCTTTTCTGTTTCCAAACAAATTGGAATAGTTGAAAAATCTACAACTTTAGATTTACTAAACGTTTGCAAGGGATAAAAAACACCTTTTCTATTTTTATCATCTAAAACCGAAAGTTCAGAAGTACCAGATGTATGCACCACTAAACGGTTTTTAAAAGGTAAATTACATGTAACTTCTGCAATTGCATTATCAGAAACCGAAATGATATAGACATCTGCTTCTTTAATCTCGTTATAGGTTGAAGTAATTTGGTTTTCCGCAATTAAATGAGAAATGCTTTCTTTAGAACGAGCAAAAACCTGAACGATAGTTACTTCGTCTGTATTAAGCATTACTTTTAGTAGATGTTGGGCAACATTACCGCTACCAATAATTACAACTTTAATCATGAGGCTAAAATACTATTTTTTTAGAAAAGTAAATAGTTGCAGGAATGCAATATTTTTTTTGTGTTAATTATAGGATTTATAAGTGCTTATTCGTTCTATTTGTAGTAATTTCGCACTTTTAAATTTATACTATGAAAAAAATATATTTTTTATTGCTTGTTTTGTTCGGATTGCATGTACATGGGCAGATTGTTAATATTCCTGATGCGAATTTTAAAGCGAAGTTGTTGAGTGCTAATTCAAGCAACCAAATTGCATCTACAGAAATTCCAGATCAATATGGATATGTAACAAATTATAATTCTATTGATACAAATAATAATGGTGAAATAGAAGAAAGTGAAGCTGAATTGATTACTGTTTTAAATATTTATGAATCAAATATTTATGATTTAACTGGAATTGAATATTTTAGCAATTTAATTACTTTAAGATGTAAGAATATCCAAATAACAAATTTAGATTTAACTCAATTAGCTAATCTTTATTTTTTAGATTGTGGTGATAATCAATTAAGCACATTAAATATTACTCAAAATTCCAATTTAAAATATTTATATTGTTATAACAGTCAGCTATCAGATTTAAATATTAGTCAAAATCTAAACTTAGTTTTGTTGCAATGTAGTGGTAACCAGTTATCTAGTTTGAATTTAAGTCAGAATATTAATTTAACTTCTTTAGGTTGTTCAAATAATCTACTCACAACTTTAGATGTTTCTATGTTAAATAATCTTAACTTTTTAAGTTGTAGAGGGAATCAATTAAGTAATTTAGATGTTACTCAAAATTTAGTTTTGGGATTTATAGAATGTCAGAATAATGAATTAATTAATTTAGATGTTACTCAAAATTTGAATTTAATTGATTTAAATTGTAAAAATAATCAATTAACTAATTTGGATATTTCTCAAAATATCAATTTGAGACATTTATTATGTTCTAATAATTTATTAACAACTTTAGATGCTTCCTTTAACTCTGTTATGAATGAGTTAATTTGTAACAATAATCAATTAAATAGTTTATTTATTAAAAACAATAATGAAAGTTGGTTGTATTATTATGGTTCTTCATTAGATTTTTCTAATAATCCTGATTTACAATACATTTGTGCAGATGATGAAGACATCACAATGATACAACAAAAAATAATGGATTACAATCTAGTAAATTGTCATGTAAATTCCTATTGTTCTTTTGTTCCAGGAGGTGATTATTTTTCAATTGAAGGACAAACAATATATGATTTTAATAACAACGGTTGTGATTTAAATGATTTAAATTATTCCAACTTAAGATTTTCTATTACAGATGGAACTATTTCAGGTGATTTAATTTCAAATATGACAGGAAATTATGCGATTCCTGTTCAATCAGGTTCATATACAATTACGCCAATATTAGAAAATTCCGATTATTTCAATATTTCTCCAACAAGTCTTACAGTAGATTTCCCAACACAAATGAGTCCTTTTGTTCAAGATTTTTGTGTTACTGCAAATGGTAATCATTCAGATCTTGAAGTAGTTATTTTGCCAACAACACCTGCAAGACCAGGTTTTGATGCATATTATAAAATTATTTATAGAAATAAAGGGAATAAAGTTGAAAGTGGAGCGATTACTTTTACTTATAATGATGCAGTTTTAGATTATGTATCAGCCAACCCAGTTTATGATAGTCAAGCTACAGATACATTCACTTGGAATTATGCTAATTTAGAACCTTTTGAAACTAGAGAAATTGAAGTCGTTTTCAATGTCAATTCGCCTATGGAAACTCCAGCTGTAAATATTGATGACGTTTTAAATTATACTGCTGTTATTTCAACTTCAAATACAGATGAAACTCCTGATGACAATGAATTTACTTTAAATCAAACCGTTGTTGGTTCATATGATCCTAATGATAAAACTTGTTTAGAAGGTGAAATTGTTGGTCCAGATATGATAGGTGAGTACGTTCATTATTTAATTCGTTTTGAAAATACAGGAACGTATCCTGCTGAAAATGTTGTGGTAAAAGACATGATTGATATGGCTAAATTTGATATTACTACTTTAATTCCATTAAGAGGAAGTCATGATTTTTATACTAGGATTAAGGATAACAAAGTAGAGTTTATTTTTGAAAATATCAATTTAGACTTCAATGATGCAACAAATGACGGCTTTGTGGCTTTCAAAATTAAAACAAAACCGACTTTAGCTCTTGGTAATACTTTTTCTAATAATGCAAATATCTATTTTGATTATAATTTTCCAATTACAACAAATACCTATACTACTACGTTTCAGGCTTTAAGCACGCAAGACTTCAATTTTAATTCAAAATTTACGTTATATCCAAATCCAGTGCAAGATGTTTTGCATTTCAATTCAAAAGAGAATTTAGAAATTCAATCGGTTGAAATTTATAATATGTTAGGACAAATTGTAATTTCTGTTCCTAATAATACCACTTCAATCGATGTTTCTAGCTTAAAATCAGGTAATTATTTCTTAAAAGTGAATACAGAACAAGGTATTTCAAATACAAAATTCATAAAGGAGTAAATCTTTTCCTATAAAAAATGTTAAATTTTATTTAAATCCCAGTTTTTCAACGAATTGGGATTTTTGCTTTAAAAAACTCTTTTTTTTTTAGTGTTAATAGAAAAGTTTTCTGCTAATTAGTTTAAAGAATTTTTTATAGTTAATTAAATGATTTTTTCGCAATGAAAAATTGTATTTTGTGGTTTTTCTTTAACAAAAGTAAAGAATAGAGGTGTTTTTTTATGTATAATTTAATTTACATTTGCACTTCCAAATCTTTACATATGAGAAAATTATACTTTTTATGCGTTGTTTTATTTTCAGGAATGGTTTTGCAAGCGCAAGACATAAATTTTTCTGATACAAATTTTAAAACGAGATTACTACTTGCAGATCAGAACACTACGGTAGCAAAAGACTTATCGGGTCATTGGTTCAAGATTGATTCTAATAGTGATGGTAAGATTCAAGTTAATGAAGCAAAAGAAGTTAGCTATTTAAATGTTTCTAATGCCGATATTTCAGATTTATCTGGAATTGAAAATTTCACAAACATTAAGGAATTAAACTGTTTGAGAAATCAAATAACAAGTTTAGAAGTAAGTACTTTAACCCATTTAATTTCTTTGGACTGTAGGTATAATCCAATTGCTTCTTTAGATTTTTCAAATTTAATCTATTTAGCAAGTGTAAATTGTTCTCAAACACAATTAACCTATTTAAATTTGAAAAACAACAACCCAAGTTGGATTGAATTACAATTAGAGAATACTCCAAATCTTCAATACATTTGTGCAAACGAAGAAGATATTGTTTGGATACAAGACAGATTGAATCAATTTGGATATACAAATTGTAATGTGAATAGTTATTGTAATTTCACTCCAGGAGGTCAATATTATGAAGTAACAGGAACTGTTAAATATGATGCAAACGCAAATGGTTGTGATGTTTCTGATGTTAATTATACGAATTTAAATTTTTCAATTACTAACGGAAATGAATCGGGCAGTTTTATAGCTAATCAATCGGGTAATTATGCTGTTACTGTAGATGCAGGTTCATATACGATTACACCAAACTTACAAAATCCTAGTTATTTTACAATTACACCAAGTGAAATTGTTGTTGATTTTCCAACAATATCAAGTCCTGTAATTAAAGATTTTTGTGTAACAGCAAATGGTGTTCACTCAGATGTTGAAGTATATATTTTACCTTTAGACGCTGCAAGACCAGGTTTTAAAGCTGGTTATAAAGTAGTATATAGAAATAATGGTACTGAAGTTGAAAATGGTGAAGTTAGTTTTTCTCATGACAGCTCAATTACTACATTTGATTCTTCTTTCCCAATTTTTAATAATCAATCAGCAAATAATTACTCTTGGAACTTTAGTAATTTGCAACCTTTCGAAACCAGAGCTATCGAAATTGTTTTAAAAGTAAATTCTCCAGTAGCTACTCCGTCTGTTAATAATGGTGACGAATTGAATTTTACTGCAGCAATTGCTACAAATAATACAGATGAAAACATAAGTGATAATACCTTTATATTCTATCAAACAGTTGTGGGTTCTTATGATCCAAATGATATAACATGTTTAGAAGGTGAAATTGTTTCTCCAGAAGTGGTTGGAAAATATGTTCATTATATGATTCGTTTTGAAAATGTAGGAACATTTGCAGCAGAAAATATTGTTGTGAAAGACTTAATAGATTCTGAAAAATTTGACATTGCGACTTTAGTTCCTTTAGAATCAAGTCATGATTATTATACTTCAATAGAAAATAATGTTGTTGAGTTTATTTTTGAGAATATTAATTTAGATTTTAATGACAATGCAAATGATGGTTATATTTCATTTAAAATTAAAACAAGGTCGAATTTAGGTGTTGGTGAAACATTTTCTAATGAAGCTGAAATTTATTTTGACTACAACTTTCCAGTAAATACTAATAAATATACTACTACTATTGAAGCTTTAAAATCAGAAACTTTTGAATTTAGTAATTATTTTACTTTGTATCCAAATCCTGCAAGCAATACTATAAATTTAAATGCTAAAGTAGATATAGAAGTTAATTCTATTGAAATTTATAACATAGTTGGTCAATTAGTAATTGCTGTTTCTAATGATACAAATACTATAGATGTATCTAGATTGACGAAAGGTAACTACTTTGTTAAAATACAAACTGAAAGCGGAACTACGAATACTAAATTTATTAAAGAATAATTTGTTCGTATTCACTGTTACAACGCTTACTTAAAACAAATATCCCGTTTGGAAATTTCCAAACGGGATATTTGTTTTAGGTGAAAATGGATATAGATTTTCTCCAATATAACTATCAAGTAAAATAGTAACGATTCGAATTTATTATAAACAAAAACGACCTGTTTAGAAATTTCTAAACAGGTCGTTTTACTTGTTAGGAAACGAACTAAATATTATCTAAGCGTTGCTCCTAATTGTTTTTCGAAATTGGTTAACAATTTACTCATTATTTTTTCAATTTCTTTATCGTTTAAAGTTTTGTTTTCATCTTGAATAGTGAAACTAACCGCATAGGATTTTTTACCTTCGGGTAAATTTTTTCCTTCATAAACATCAAACAAATTAATGTTTTTCAACAGTTTTTTCTCTGTTTGTTTTGCAATTTTGAAAATTTCTTCAAATGAAATGCTTTCATCTAATAAAAGAGCTAAATCCCTTCTTACTTCTGGGTATTTAGGAATATCTGTAAATTTCATTTTATTAGAAACATATTTTTGAATTCTTGCCCAGTCAATATCTGCATATAAAACATCTTGTTTAATATCGAAATGTTTTAAAATAGATTTTTTAACGGTTCCAAATTCAACAATAACTTCTTTTCCAATAGCTAAACCAATTCCTTCTGCAAACACATCATTTTCAATTGGTAAACTAGAAACTTTGGTGTCTAAACCAATTCGTGAAAGTATAGTGTTAATATAGCCTTTGAATAGGAAAAAATCAGATTTTTGTTGTGTTTGAGCCCAATTTTCTTCTGCTCTGTTACCCGTTGCAAAAAGCGTTAAATGTTTGTTCTCTTCATAGCCAGAAGGTAAATTATGATAAGTTTTTCCAAACTCATATAATTTTAAATCACTACGTTTTCTGTTAATATTAAATGAAATGGCTTCTAAGCCAGAAAACAACATCGATTGACGCATGGTTGACAAATCATTACTTAACGGATTCAACATGACAACGTTAAAATCTTTCTTTAATTTTTCAGATAATTTAACATAATCTGGAGTTGTTAAAGAATTTGCCATCATTTCATTGAAACCTAAAGCACATAACTGATTAGCAATTATGTTTTGCACTTTGTATTCTTCTGTTCTTGAAGAATTAGAAATTGTAGCGTTTAATTTTTCTGTGAATTGAATGTTATTATAACCGTAAACTCTTAAAATTTCTTCTATAACATCAATTTCTCTTTGCACATCAACTCTATAGGAAGGAATCATTAACCCTAAACCAGATTCGGTAACGTTGGTTACTTTAATGTCTAAAGAAACTAAAATTTTCTTTATTGTCTCTTTAGGAAGTTTTTCACCAATTACTTTGGCTACTTTTTCAAAGTTTATGAAAACTTGAAAATCTTCAATTTTTTTAGGATAGATATCTACTACATCAGATGTTATTTCACCACCAGCTACTTCTTGAATTAATAAAGCAGCTCTTTTTAAAGCATAAGCAGTAATGGAAGGATCAATTCCTCTTTCAAATCTAAAAGAAGCATCTGTGTTTAAAGCATGTCTTTTGGCTGTTTTTCTAACTGAAACAGGATTAAAATAGGCACTTTCTAAGAAAATTGATGTTGTGTTTTCTGAAACACCAGAATCTTTTCCTCCAAATACACCAGCAATGCACATTGGTCCATCTGCATGACATATCATTAAATCATCTGCATCCAATGTTCTTTCAACATCATCTAAAGTGGTAAACTTTGTGCCTGCTGCTACAGTTTTAACAATAACTTTGTTTCCTTTTATTTTGTTAGCATCAAAAGCATGCAAGGGTTGTCCTAATTCATGTAGTACATAATTAGTAACATCTACAATATTATTTTTAGGAGATAACCCAATAGCTTTAAGTCGGTTTTGTAACCAAGCTGGAGATGGTTTTACAGTCAAATCTGAAATAGTTACACCACAATAACGTGGAGCTAATTTTTCATCTTCAACAGTAACATCAATTTTAAGGGTTCTTTTATCTACTTTAAAATTACTTACAGAAGGAGTAATTAATTCTAAGGTTTTATCTTTTATAACTAATCCCGCTTTTAAATCTCTTGCAACACCAAAATGGCTCATTGCATCGGCACGGTTAGGAGTTAGCCCAATTTCGAATACTTCATCTGTTTCAATATTGAAAACATCTTTGCCTAATGTCCCAGGTTTTAGGTTTGCGTCTAGAATCATGATTCCGTCATGACTTTCTCCAATTCCTAATTCATCTTCGGCACAAATCATTCCATGACTTTCTTGTCCTCTAATTTTTCCCTTTTTTATTTCAAAAGCGTTTCCTTCTTTATCATATAATTTGGTTCCAATTGTAGCAACAGGAACTTTTTGTCCGGCAGCAACATTTGGTGCACCACAGACAATTTGTACAGGTTCTTGACCATTGCCCAAATCTACTGTTGTTACTTTTAATTTATCGGCATCAGGATGTTTCTCACAAGTAAGAACATGACCCACGACTATGCCTTCTAGACCTCCTTTTAAACTTTCATATTTATCTACACCTTCAACTTCTAATCCTAAGTCGGTAAGTAATGAAGCAGTATCTTCTGAATTCCAATCTATTTTAATAAACTGCTTTAACCAATTGTATGAAATACGCATTTTGTATCGAATTTTTGAGGAGCAAAGATAAAATTAATTAGTAAATGAGACAATGTGAATAGTATTAAATTCACCTTTTTGTTTCACTATAAAATCTCTTCTACATGTTTTTTAATGTTTTGTGCTAATTTTTCTGTTGGCAAATCGTTGGCATCATTACCAAAAGGGTCTTCTATTTCTTCTGCAATGAGTTCTAAACTAGCCAAAACATAAAATGTAAATACCACAATTGGCACCACAAAATACCCAAGGTCAAAAGCATAGCCAAAAGGCAAAGTCATGATATAGAAAAAAATAAATTTTTTAATAAAAGCACTGTAAGAGTAGGGAATGGGTGTGTTTTTTATTCTTTCACATGCTCCACAAATATCTGTAAAAGATTGTATTTCACTATTAATTATGATTAATTGATCTCCTGATATTTTCCCTAAAAGATGCAAGTCATGAATCTTTTGGAATAACATTTTTGCAATTTGATTGGGTCTGTGTTTATGGTGTTCCATAGTTACCTCTAAATCATCAAATAATGCTTTTGCTGTTTCTTCATCTCTAAGATGTTTCTGAAGGATAGAAGCATATGCGGGAATCATTCTCCTAAAATAACTTCTATCTTGTTCCTCTTTTAGAATGACAGATAATTTTATAGCTAAATTTCTACTATTATTGACTAAAGCCCCCCAATGTTTTCTTCCTTCCCACCAACGATCATAGGCTGTATTGGTTCTGAAAACTAGTAATAATGAAATTACAAAGCCAAGCATGCCATGCATAATGGTAATGTTTTTTACATGACTGGTTTTTGCTAATTTCCAATATTCAATTTCTAAATAGGCTATTCCATAGGAGAAGAAACCAATAGTTATCATCATTGGAATTAATTGACGAAAAGTGTCCGATTTGTGGAATCTAAAAATAAAAGTAATCCAATCTTTTGGGTTGTATTGCACCATTTTTTGTTTGTAAATTTTGAATTTGCGTAAAAATAATAAATTTAAATCGAATTTCTAATCGGATAATTTTTAGTTTGGTTTTCTTCTTAATAGCAAATAGAGCTACTAGAAATTTATCTTTAATAAGTTATATACTTATTGGTTAAAAGTTAGAAAATGACCTAAAGATTCCTAGAATGATAATGAACACTTATAAAAAACAATATAGACTGATTGGAAATCCTTAGTTTATTCTAGGTTGATTATTTTTCGATTAAAGATTTCCATAAACCGCAATGTAATCTGCATAAATC
The DNA here is from genome assembly GCF_055384985.1 of Flavobacterium sp. KY-23415. Taxonomy (NCBI): domain Bacteria; kingdom Pseudomonadati; phylum Bacteroidota; class Flavobacteriia; order Flavobacteriales; family Flavobacteriaceae; genus Flavobacterium; species Flavobacterium sp. KY-23415. The sequence continues at coordinate 3,681,308 of NZ_AP044001.1, forward strand.
AATTTGTCATTAAGCCATTCTATAAATTCTTTTTTGAATTTAATGATTTTCAATTCATCGGTTTTTTTCGCCATTATTTTTTCAACTATGGTTTTACAAGTTTCATTGTCAAAATAATTATATCCACATACGTCAAAATATTCCTCTATATCATTATTCCAAGGATTTTCCAGAGGAAAGACAGACTTAAATTCATCTATTACAAAGTCAAAGTCATCCTTAGGAATAAAAGCGTCATTTCTTTTTTTTGTTTTGTAGTTTTCTCCGTCCTTATTTTCTGGCCATAAAATAAATCCAATTTCATTTCTTGATATTGAATTTTCTCTAGTTGAGATAATTACTTCTTTAGAGTAGATTTTTTCAATCGCTTTTGCCATGTCATATTTGCAAAATTCATAACTTTTTCTTGCGGTTTCATAATCACATTCTGCTAGAATGCTAATCTCTTTTATGTTGTCGTTATGATATCGTTTTTCACATGCGTCAATATCACCATTATTTTCTTTCAAAAGTTTAATAGCAATGTCTAATGGAATTGCGATTTTATTTCGTAGTATTTTTATTTTTTCACTATTCATCTGCATTGTTTATAATGACGTTATTAGTTAAGGTTTTATATCTATAAAGCTAACAACCACATTCTCCATAAAAAGTCTTTATAATTGTTTTACCTTTTTTGTCTGACAGTTTTATTGTTCCAATTTTCAACCACGTCTCATCACCATTCTGAATTCCGTTTTTCAATTCAATTGTCATTTGGTAATTATCGCTTTTGTATTTTGCTTTCACATTTAATGAATCGATTTCTTTGAAGTCTGTTTGTGTGAACTTTGTTAAAACGCCATTGATTTTCAGAAATGAAGTCTGTGCATAGTCATTCATATAAATGTATTGTCCGTCTTTAAATTCTGTCGAATCGTTGGAAAAATAGCAAGAACAACCGTCAATTTCAGGAGGAAAAGTCGAAAAGGGATCAATAGTTAATGCTTGGTCGTCAAGTTTTATATTATCCGTCATCGGTTCACTTTCACATGAGTTACTTTGTCCGCAGGCAAACAAAAATGTTAGCGTAACAGCTGTCAAAAAACTAGATAAAAATTTGTTTTTAAAAGTCATTGTCGTTTTGTTGTGTCCGTTCGTTCAACCACGGTTTACTTCTTTTTTATTATTTGTTTTTTGTGTTCAGTGATTATAATTCATTACTTCGTCTTTTGCTTTGCTCATTGAACTACGGATTGATAATGAACACTTATAAAAAACAATATAGACTGAGAAAAAAACTTTAGCTGTTGGCATATCGTTTTTTAAATTTTAAATTCACACAAAATTGGCATATGGTCACTTAATTCCAACCATTTATTTGCAGATCCAACTTTAACAGATATTAGTTTTTCAGAGAATTTTTGTACACCAAAAATATAATCAATATGATATTTTTTTTCTTTATTTCGTTGAAAGTAAAGAGTCGGTTTACTTTCTTTTCCTTGTAATTCTCCTGTAAACTTATGATAAAAACTTTCTATTCCTAATTCCTCCAATTCATTAATTACATCTGAATGATTCCACCACTTGTCATAATGATGCCAAATCGCACTACTGTTAAAGTCGCCTGCTAAAATTATTTCCTTGAAGTTTTCCTTATTTACTTGTAAATATTTCCAAAACTGACCGATGTAGTCAAAATACTGAGAATTGTTTTTATGAGTCCAAACAGCAAGGATATCGAATGATTTATTTATCCTACAAGGTAAAAAATGTTTTACTGAATGGTCTCTAAATTGATTAGTCCAATCCAATTTTTCCAATCCAATTTCTTGTTTAACAAATATCGCAAGACCTTTATTTTTGGTGTCTCCAATCCAAAGATGGTTTTCAGCCCATTCCTGATATTTTGGGTGCCGACATTCGGCTGGATTTTCACATTCTTGGATAATGTAAATGTCGGCATTGAAGTCTGAAATATGTTCAAACTTCTTTCTAAATGCTCCATTACAATTCCAAGTTACTATCTTCAATATGCGCTTTTTTAAATGTATGTTAGTTTGTTTATATGTATGATAAATGTCTTGTTTTATTTTCTCAAAAATATTATTTTTTTCCTTACAAATCATTTAAATAACTAGTAAGCTGTTTACTATTTAATGAGTATCTTTCTAGACATCCATTAAACCAAATCCTTCGGGTACTTTTTTAGAATTTACCCTGTTATACGGCCAAATATAAATTGTTTTAACAATTTTAAAATCAGTATCTAATAAATTGTATTCATCTATTGGTGCGCTAACAATATTATTTTGCATTGAACCAGTCCTTGTCCATGTATATTGAGATGATCCTGGTTTAATATATATTAATCTTTCTAAATATTTCCTTGATTCTGAAACACTTGTTAAAAGTATTGGATTGTCTTTAGAGAATCCGAATTCACCTTTATGATTGGGTAATTCGTCTTGGTCTGTACCTTCTTCTTCTTTAATTTTTTTTACCATGGCTTCCATTTTTGCCATAAAATCGTCTTCTGATGTTTCATTTTTCTTTTTTCTAAATAAATTAAATAGTCCCATTATATTTTCTTTTTTGGTTATGAAATGGATTACAACTTGTTAATAGCTATGACAAAAGCACACAAAGCTATCGTTTTTTAGGTAGCTATTTTTGATATATGCCACATTCGTTTTCAAATATATAAATATTCATTTACAAATTGTCTAAAGAATTTTTGTTTCAGACGCAATGCGTTTAGCGTGAAAAGTATGTTTTTTGTCTCAGACGCAGTGCGTTTAGCATCAAAAAAATATTTTTTACCTCGAATACTGAGTATCCAGCTTCAAAAAAATGTTTTTCATCTCAGATACTGAGTATTTAACGTCAAATGAGTACTTTTTACTTCAGATACTGAGTATCTAGTGTCAAAAGAATATTTTTCACCTCAGATACTGAGTATTTAGCGTCAAATGAGTACTTTTTACCTCGGATACTGAGTATTTAGCGTCAAATGAGTACTTTTTACCTCGGATACTGAGTATCCAGCATCAAATGAGTACTTTTTACCTCAGATACTGAGTTTCTAACCTCAAAAAAAATGATTTTCTGTAAATAGTTGTAAGTAGGTATAAACCGACGTGCTTTTTTTGAAAATGTGTTTGAAAATATAGAAGTGGTTGGGTAGCCCCGATAGTAGCGGCAGCCTGTTATTGCGAGGGACGATGCAATGAACAGCTATAGCGAATAGCGGGAGGAGTGTGCTGTGTGGCACTTTGGTGGTGCTCCTAAAAAAGAAATAATTAATTTGTTGGATGCTTATGCAATGTTTGAAAGTTTGTGATTATCCTGCATGCCAAATTAAATAGAGTTTATATCCTTTTTCTGTTTTATGAAAATTAAAGAAACGGCTACTTTCAAATTCATCATTTTGTGTGTTTAAATGTGCAACATATCTAAATTCTATTGCTGGTTGTTTTGAATGGCTTATAAAAGATAAAGAATCTATTGAAGAGTTAATTATTTGGTCTTTAATTTTTTTAGTGAATATTTTTTCATATCCGTTTTCAAAATCTTTTTTTGTTAATTGGTTACCTTCTTTTTTTAACCCAATTGCAAAACCCCATTCACCTTCGAGTGGAAATTGGATACATTGTATTACTTTTTCTTTTTGATTTGTTTGTATGCAGTTCTTAAAATTGTTCCAAAATTGATTGATTTCTTTTTGTTCTTCTTTAGTTAGGGTTTTCCAAGTTATGAATTCTGAAGTAGTATTTTGTACATTAGTTTCTTTTGCAGTTTTTTTACAATTATAAAGTGATATGAGCAGGAGTATTGCGATTATTTTTTTCATGGGTTTAGTCGTTTCAATTATAAATAGGTATTGGCTTTTCGTTTACATAAAATACTCGAAAAAGGAAAGAATGTAAGACGCGTCTTTTTCGGGAGGATTATTGCTAATTGTGTAGTTTAGTTTGTTTTTAAGCATGGGTTTGTTTAAAAAGGAATGCATTGTTTTAAATTCTCTAATACCTATTGAAAGTTGTATGCTTTGTTTGTTTTCGAAAATTTCTAATGTTCCTCGATGTACTATTTTTGTGGTATAGGATCCGAATTTTTTGACTCTAATTTCAACTTTATATGCAGTTAGTTGTAGTGCTGTTATTTCGTCTATTTTTATTCCAAAACAGTATGTTTCCTGATTTAAATTGGCTCTTAGTAACAAACCGTTTTTTAAAACTTCTAAATTAATGAATATCGGATAGTTCCCTTTTGCAAGTATTGAATTATCGAGTTCCGAAATGCCACTTTTATAGATAAGTTTTGGTGAACCAACACCTTGCAATTGTAGTTTTTCTTTATAACTAAACGATCCTCCATAATGGTTTAGGTCTTTAGAAAATAAGTCGTTACTGTTGTTAAGTGTAAGCTTTTGCATAGTATGAAATAATAGCGTCGATTAGAATCTGAATCGGTTTTCAGTTTAACTATGTCCCAAATATAAAACAAACTTTTAACTGAGTAAACAGCGGCAAGACAAATTGTAAAAAAAGGAAGGCAGCACTTCTAAAAATAAATCCATAATTTTACAGCATCAATTTCAATAGATTTAAAACGCAGTACTACATCATGAACAATCGCAAAAATCAACTCGAAGCCTTCAATAGACTATTAGACATCATGGACGACCTACGTGAAAAATGTCCGTGGGATAAAAAACAAACCTTGGAAAGTTTACGTCATCTAACCATTGAAGAAACCTATGAATTGGGCGATGCCATATTGGATAATGACTTGCAAGAAATTAAAAAAGAGCTAGGTGATTTATTATTGCACATTGTTTTCTATGCCAAAATTGGTAGCGAAACCAATGATTTTGACATGGCAGATGTTGCCAATAGTATTTGCGATAAATTAATTGACCGTCATCCGCATATTTATGGCGATGTGGTTGTGGAAGATGAAGAAGAAGTGAAACGCAATTGGGAAAAACTGAAATTAAAAGAAGGAAAAAAGTCGGTTTTAGAAGGTGTTCCAAAAAGTTTGCCGGCATTAGTGAAAGCCAGTCGCATTCAAGACAAAGTGAAAGGAGTAGGGTTTGATTGGGAAGAGTCGCACCAAGTGTGGGACAAAGTACAAGAAGAGTTAGATGAATTACAAGTTGAAGTAAAAGCAGGCGATCAAGACAAAATAGAAGCCGAGTTTGGAGATGTTTTATTTTCGATGATTAATTATGCACGTTTTTTGAAAGTGAATCCAGAAGATGCTTTGGAACGCACGAATAAGAAATTCATGAAACGTTTCATGTATTTAGAAAGCAAAGCTGCACAAATTGGCAAATCGTTATCTGACATGTCTTTAGATGAAATGGATGTTTTTTGGGAAGAAGCGAAGCGCTTACCAAAATAAAGGAATTGGAAAATCTCTGATTTTCAAATCACACTACTTTTGGGAAGAAGCGAAGAAATTGTAGAAGTTGTTAAATTATAAACAGTTGAGTGTAATAAGTTTTAGAATAGGCACTGTTGTACCTTCGTTGTTTTCCTACTTCCGTTTATCAAATTTAAGTTATTTTTCGTAAGTTTGGTAAAAAATTAAAACATGAAGTTTTATACACAAGATGAGTTTAATTCGATAAACAATACGGCTAAAGATTTTTTTAAAAAAGAAAGTGATAAAAAGTTAAAATTTTTTTCGCAATTTCTAAAAAAACTTGAAGCAGATACAATAGAACCTTCGGAAAAAGTAAAAAACGCTTTTTTAGAAAAAGAAAAAATCGAGTATGAATTAGAAAAATTTATCTATGTAAATTATCCAAAAACAGAAGAGATTTTTATAAACGGTCTTGTTCAATATACAGCTGAAACTGCAATTTTCTATAATCTTATGGTTGTTTTTTTTGGTAAAACTTGTAAAGAACTTGAATGTCTGTATCAAGACTTTTTTGAGAAAAATTTTCCGCAAGGATAAGTTCAATAAGTTTTGCTTCTTTAAGCGTAGTTTCTAAAAAAAAATATACTTCCGAGTGGTTTATTTACTTTATTTTTTACTTATGTATATAGCTGTTATATAGTTCCAATTCATTAAATCTGATTGTTCTTTATCTGTCGTTTTTATAGAGATATTCATAAAGTGACGTACAACTATTGAATCAGCGTACTTTTTTTATTTTCACGCATTTTCACTGATGAAATTAATTTATCTATTCGCTCCTGATAGCTATCAGGACGTATCGATAATTTTTGTTCCTTTTTACAGCACAAAAAACACTCCAACTGAGGGTTTTAATAATTGCACACTACGGGTAAAAAATAAAAAACCACATAGCAATTTTTACATTTTGCTATGTGGTTTTTTTAAAACTCTTACATTGAATTAGCGCAAAATCCTATTATTTGAATTTTCTCTTAAAGTTATAAATAGTTTCACTCACTGTAAACCAACAGAAATAGAAAATACCCACAGAGAAAATAATATCACCAATCATGCGTAACCATTTTAAGGTTTGCACGGTTGGAGAATATAACAATTCTGAATCTCTTGCAAAAGAATAGCCTTTTGTAATAGAAGTATAGGCTTGAATAATTCCAATAGGTAACAAACTGAAAACGACCATGGCTACAAGTCCAATGTTTAAACACCAAAAAGCTCTTTTTAGTTTTGCACTTCCCCAAGCACGATCAGAATAGAAACGCAAGCAAATGAGAATGAATCCCATACCCAACATTCCATAAACCCCAAACAAAGCGGTGTGCGCATGAACAGCAGTTGTGTTTAATCCTTGAATGTAATACAACGCAATTGGTGGATTAATTAAGAAACCAAAAACACCAGCTCCTACAAAATTCCAAAACGCAACAGCGATAAAGAAAAAGATAGGCCATTTGTATTTTTGCATCCAAGTTTTACTTTTTAATAAATTCCAATTTTCCCTAATTTCAAACCCCATTAAGGTGAGTGGTACTACTTCTAAAGCACTATACGTAGCTCCTAATGCAATAGCTTGAACAGGTGTTCCAGAAAAGTATAAATGATGCAGTGTCCCGATAATGCCACCAGCTAAAAAGATAGTAGCTGAAGCAATAGATACTCTTCCCGCAGTTTTAGCAGCGATAATTTTCATTCGAGAGAAAATAAAAGCAATTACTACAGTAGCAAATACTTCGAAGAAACCTTCTACCCATAAATGCACTAACCACCATCTCCAGTAATTAATAACGGGTAAACTACTGTTTTCGCCATACATTAAACCAGAAAAGAAGAACATACCAATTGCCATTACCGAAACGAGTAATATGATTAAAAGGTGTTTTGATTCGTCATTTTTACGAATAGCAAAAAGAATATGACGACTCACCATGAGTACCCAAAGTACTAAACCAACAGCTAAGAATAGTTGCCAAAAACGACCTAAATCCATATATTCATAGCCTTGGTGACCAAAGAAGAAATTGGTGGTTAAATCTAAAAATTGGTGCACGCCCAACCATTCTCCTAGCATAGAGCCTAAAACAATAATCAAAAGCGCAACGAAAAGGAAATTGATTCCAAAAACTTGGTATTTCATTTCTTTACCCGAAATCATAGGCGCTAAGAATAAACCAGTTGCTAACCAAGTAGCAGCAATCCAGAATACTGCTAATTGTGTGTGCCATGTTCGAGAAACAGAGTAAGGAAGGAAGTTGGCTAAATCAAAGCCAAAGAACGCCTGACCTTCTACAGTATAATGTACTGTGATGATTCCTAATATGACTTGCAAACCAATTAGTAATGAAATTATAATGAAGTATTTCAAAATGGCTTTTTGAGAGGGGAACAACTTTATATTTGTTAACGGATCACTTTCTGGTTTATCGATTAATTCTCCTTTTTCATGATTTAATAAATAATAATAAGTAAGTATTCCGATGAAAAGTAATAATAAAACGATTGATAAACCCGACCATATTATCGAATCATCTGTAATATTATTATCAATTAAAGGTTCATGAGGCCAATTGGAAGTATAAGTATAGTCATGATTAGGTCTATTCGTGCTTGCTGCCCAAGAAGTCCAAAACAAGAAAGCATTTAGCTGTGCTAATTTTTCTTTGTCCACTAAAGCTCCTTTCGGAATTGCATATTCTGCTTTACCTTCTGAGAATATTTTGGTGTAATGTTTTATATTACTCTGAATGGCATTATAACGTTCTTGTGAAATTGTTATAGTATTAGAAGAAGCGTTAAAAGTATTTGTTTTAATATCTTGAATTAAACGTGCTTTTAAAGCCGCTTTCTTTTCAACATCTAAGGCATCAAAGGACAAGTTATAGTCTTTCTTTGCCCATGCTTCTAGCATGAACACCGCTTCTTTGTGAATCCAATCGGCTGTCCAATCGGGAGCCACATAACTACCGTGTCCCCAAATAGAACCTACTTCCATTCCTCCAATAGATTCCCATACATTCTGACCTATTTGAATAGCTTCTTTAGTATAGACTGTTTCATTAGTGTTTTTTACGATTATCTTTTCAGGAATAGGAGGTTGGGTTTGATAGATTTCTGTACCCACCCAAATTAGTGCAACGAAGGATAGTACCACAACACTAATAAATGCAAACCATATTTTTTTCATTTTCTTCTTTTTTTAGTTTTTAAAGTACGTTGTTAACACGCTCTACAGTGTCTTTTTTGTGCAATGTTAATCGGATAATTGAATCTTCAATACCTGTTACATCATGAACCACATTTGCTTCAAGCGAGATAAGATCTCCTTTTTTCAATTGGTGTTTTGTTTTGTCTATACCAAATTGGATAGCACCTTCAAATAGCTCAATAACTATAGGAAATGGAGCTTTATGTGCTTTCATTATTTGATCTTTTTGAAGCAAAATCCGAATTTCTTTTGAAGTTTCGGTCTCTAATAGTACCGATATTACAGGCTTTGTTGCGTTATAGACACAGTTATCTGTAAGTGACGTTTTTTTCATTATTCTAATTGTTTTAATTGATTTTTACCAAAAAGAAAAAGACTTATTACTTTGATGATTTCTAGCGCTACGAAAACAAAGTGAAGCGGGCTTTTTGGTAGGGTGTTTCCTTGTATAATTTTAATAGCTCTTTCATTCAATGCGGGTAATAACCAAAAAGTTTGTAACAGGAGAATGATAAAAGCAATAATAAAATATATTGAGATGTTTTTAGATTTCTTAATTTCTGATAGAATTAAAACAATGATACTAGAACCAAGAAAGAGTTCTACTTTGTTGAGAGCACTAAACACGAGTTGACCAATTCCTAAACCAAGTGCAGTTGTAATATTAGGTGCTTGAAACTTTAACCAAGCTTCCATAAAGCTAATTGCACAGACAAAACCTATCCAAATAAAGCTAATTGCAACGGTTATTTTTAGAGTTGTTTTCATATGTAGTATAAAAAGACCTTTTTATCCTTTATTTAAGGTTTAAAAAATAATTAACGTTTTAAATATAAGTTTTGCGTGTTCATATCCGTAACAAGCATTTCTAGAGAAGTGTTTTCTAGCATTTCTCTCAGTTGTTCTCTAATAGCTATAAATTTAAAATGGAGTGGGCAAGGTGTGGCTTCATTGCATTGACTTAAACCAAGTCCGCAGCCTGTGTATATAGAATCTCCATCTAAAATTTTTACTACTTGACTTAGTGTAACCGTTTTCATTTTTTCCGTTTCTATAACAAAACCACCATAAGGTCCTTTTATTGATGTAACCACATTGTTTTTGGTAAGTTGTTGTAAAATTTTAGCAGTGAAAGGTTGAGGAGAATCTATCGCTTCAGATATAGTTGTTAAACTCACCTTATTGTTTTGTTCTGTTTGTTGAGCAATATATAGTATAGCTCTCAATCCATATTCACACGATTTTGAAAACATTGCTTCTTCATTTTATAGTGCAAAGATATAATATTTTTATAAAGGATAAAAACATCCTTTATATTTTTTTTTGAATAATTTTAAGATATACTGCGTTAGTATTTTATTTCAGTAAAATCAAGTAATAAAAAGCATTGCAGAAATTTAGGAGATGATGAGAGAGGAATAAAAAAAGAATATGCTAAAAATGAAGCGGGAAAAACAACTTTTTAGCACATTCAAAACAATCAAAACTTAATTTTTCTATGTATTGGTTTTTGTGAATTTCTTTATCAAATAATAGTAGCTATATTTTATGTGTTAACAACTCTTTAAAAAAGATAATTTTAACAGGTGTAAATATAGGATTATAAATTTGTTTTTTCATAGGTAAAAATACCTGTTTTTTATATATCTAGCTAAGCAACTTTTGTCCTTTAACGAAATATTAATAAACGTTATTTTAATTGCTATACAAGAAAGAGTACCTTTATGCTAATGAAATTGCTATAAAAAATAAAATTATATAGTGAAGTAATACCAATTATTATAAAGCGATACCCTATGTTAACGCTGAAAAATAATTTTTAAACCTATGAAAAAGAACGACTATAAAACAGGGTTTCAGTTTACCAAATACGAAGCTCCTTTTCAAACACCCTTCGAAAAATTATTTCCCATTTTTAAGGAATTAATCACACATACATCGGGCGATTTTGATGAAGCCATTGATTGGTTACGTCAGTTAGATGTAGAGTACCAATTAACCACACCAGATTATACCATTGATGATTTTGTGGAAGATTTGAAGAAAAAAGGTTACATCAAAGATGAGGTTAAGTCAGACGGTTCTGGAGGAATGGCAATTACGGCAAAAACAGAACGAGCCATTCGTCAGCACGCCTTAGAACAAATATTTGGCAATTTAAACAAAGCAGGTTCAGGAAATCATAAAACCAAACAATCAGGAAAAGGAGACGAGCAAACGGGCGAATTGAGAGCTTTTCAGTTCGGAGATACTGTAGAACAAATTTCGTTAACCGAAAGTCTAAAAAATGCTCAAATTAATAATGGAGTAGGTGAGTTTATCCTTACTGAGAATGATTTAGTAGTAGAAGACAATCATCACAAATCACAAATGAGTACCGTACTGATGATTGATATTTCGCACAGTATGATTTTGTATGGTGAAGACCGAATTACTCCAGCCAAAAAAGTAGCCATGGCATTAGCCGAACTCATCACCACGCGCTATCCAAAAGATACTCTAGATATTTTAGTGTTTGGTAACGATGCTTGGACTATTAAAATTAAAGATTTACCCTATCTACAAGTCGGACCTTATCATACAAACACTGTTGCAGGATTGCAATTGGCAATGGATATTCTACGAAGAAAAAGAAATACCAACAAGCAAATCTTTATGATAACCGACGGAAAACCAAGTTGCGTGCGCGAGAAAAATGGAGAATATTACATGAACAGTAACGGTTTAGACCAATATATTGTAGATAAATGCTATAACCAAGCAGCACAAGCTAGAAAATTGCACATTCCAATTACGACTTTTATGATTGCAAAAGATCCTTATTTGCAACAATTTGTCAATTATTTTACCGAAGCCAATCAAGGGAAAGCATTTTACACTGGTTTAAAAGGTCTTGGAGAAATGATTTTTGAAGATTATGAGAGTAATAGGAAGAAGAAGATTAGATAGTTTTCAGTTTCCAGTTTGTCTCGAAAATTCGGGAGAGTCAAAAACCTTTTTTTTAATTCAATATTTATTAGATATTAAATGAAGCAAATAATCCTAGTTTTTACAATTTTAATTTCCAATTGGACTTTTAGTCAAAATGATTCTATTTCATTAGCATTAAAGGTTTATAATAGACGTTTTGAACTATCGGAACTAGTGCTTCCAGATTACCCAATGTTTAAAGGATTAGAATTAAATGCTATTTGCGAATGTTTAATTACATTAGAAATTATGCATCATGTGAAAGAAGATATCGATTTTACAGCCGTAAGAACTCAAATATTTGATAGATTGAAACAAATGGCAACGATATTAGCCAACGATGGCACTTTTTTTTATTTGTCTAGTGGCTATGATTGTTACAATTCGTCTACAGAAAAAAATAAAAACTATTTGATAACGAAAGAATTATATCAATGTGTTGGAGATTGTATAACATCATTAGGATATAGTGAAGGAAAAGATATTGTGAATAAAACCACGAGAGAAATCCAAAATAAATTAGCATATCAAAGAACAAAAAAAGAAAAATAATACAATATATAACTACATATGAAAAATATAAAAACATTAGGTGAATTAAAAAAATCAGGATACCAACCTAAAAACATAAAAGACGAATTACGAACAAATCTACGCAACAAAATAAAAGCAGGAGAAACTACTTTTGATGGTGTTCATGGTTTTGAAAACACCGTAATTCCAGAATTAGAAAGAGCCATTTTATCACGTCATAATATTAATTTATTAGGACTTCGAGGTCAAGCTAAAACCAGATTAGCGCGTAAAATGATTGAATTATTAGACGAATACATTCCAGTTGTAGAGGGTTCAGAAATAAATGATGATCCTTTAGAGCCTATTTCTCGTTTTGCAAAAGAATTAATTGCAGAAAAAGGAGACGAAACTCCAATAACTTGGTTACACCGTAGTGAACGTTTCTATGAAAAATTAGCGACTCCAGATGTAACTGTTGCCGACTTAATTGGTGATGTAGATCCTATTAAAGCAGCCAATTTAAAACTAAATTATGCAGACGAAAGGGTGATTCACTTTGGAATGATTCCGCGTGCAAATCGATGTATTTTTGTCATTAATGAATTACCCGATTTACAAGCACGTATTCAGGTAGCTTTGTTTAATATTCTACAAGAAGGAGATATTCAAATTAGAGGTTTCAAATTGCGTTTACCCATAGATGTTCAATTTATTTTTACAGCAAATCCTGAAGATTATACCAATAGAGGAAGTATCGTTACACCTTTAAAAGATAGAATTGGTTCCCAAATATTAACCCATTACCCAGAAACCATTCAAATTGCAAGAACCATTACAGAACAAGAAGCTAAGTTTGACAAAGACCAACAAGAAACAGTTTATGTGCCTAGTCTAGCGAAAGATCTATTAGAGCAAATTGTTTTTGAAGCTAGAGAAAGCGAATATGTTGATGTGAAAAGTGGTGTTTCTGCTCGTTTGAGTATTACTGCTTATGAAAACTTAATTTCAGCAGCAGAAAGAAGAGCTTTATTGGCAGGAGAAGACAAAACAACAGTAAGATTATCCGATTTTATGGGTATTATTCCAGCCATTACTGGAAAAGTAGAATTAGTTTATGAAGGCGAACAAGAAGGTGCAGCAACGGTGGCACAATATTTAATAGGAGATGCAATTAAGACATTATTTTCAAACTACTTCCCAAAGATTGAAAAATTAGAACGTGAAAATGAAAAAACAGCTTATACAGAACTGTTAGAATGGTTTTTCGCAGAAAGTGGATTTGAATTAACCGATGATGCAACAAACGAAACGTATCAGAAAATATTAGATGAGGTGCTACCTTTAGAAAGTATCTTACAAAAATTTCAACCTGAATTTGCAAAAGAAGATAAAAACTTCTTAAAAGAATTCCTGTTATGGGGATTAGTAGAACATGAAAAATTATCTAAAAACCGATTCAAAAAAGGCTATCAATACAAAGATCTATACAGCAATTTTTTGAGTAAATTATAGTTTTTATTACCATAATTATAGCATAAAGGGTAGCAATAACACTACCCTTTATTATTTTAATTTGTACTATTAATTTAATCGATAGGCAGCAACTCTAATTTCGTGTGCATATTTTTCAACGATATTAACCGTATACTTTTGACTTCCATTTTGAAAATCCCAAAAATAAGAAGAAGCTGGTATAGCCCAAAAATAATGACCATTTACTCTTTTGCCATAATCTGCACCAACATAACCTCTAAACTTTACAGGCACTGTCCATAAACTATTAATAGGTCTCCATCTTTCTTCTAAAACAAAGCGTACTCTTTTACCTGGCTCAACATCAATATGGGGTGTTCTATAATTTTCTGTAAACGTTGTACTCTTTGAACCACCACCACCAGCAGTTGCAGACAAACTTACTTCTACATTTCCTTCAGTTACAAAAGGAATACCAATTTTCCCACCAATTTTTAATCCAGTTGTAACAGATACATTCCAATTCGAAGTATTAGTGGTTGCTCTATTGTATAAAACAAACCCACCAAGGTCTTTCGTTGTATTAGAATAATTTTCTTCAACCCTTGCAGAATAACCACTTACAGGTCTCCAGCTTACATATGGTCCAGCAGCAGTTGAAGAACCAGTACCTTCAAACCTGCGCTCTGTAACCCAATTTTGTCCAGAATTAGGATTGGTACCACTTCCTAATTTTACATCGTTTACACTAACGTTTCTAGGAACATCATTAATGCTAATACGATCGTTAAACCTTGTTTTAGCAAAGTTTTCATTAAGAAATTGACCTAAATTTCCTAAATCGGTTCGAGTGACTTTTGTCCAACCAGTTTCTGCGCTTTTAGAAGCAGTCGCAGTTGTTGTAGGCCTTTTCGAAACATAAGTTTCACTTGTTGCAGAAGGAATAGTTTGTGCATTTTCTAAATCCTCATTTTTTTCACACCCTATCATAACGATAGTAGTAACTCCTAAGAGTAATAATTTAATTTTTTTCATAATTAATTTGTTTGTAATTATTTGTTTTTAAAAACTTTAAATTAATAATAAAAGGAGATTAAATAGTTGGTTGTTGATATTGAATGAAAAAAGTATAGTTTTACTGTAATTAACTTAAAATCAGGTTTGAAATTTAGTACACTTCGGTTAAAAATGACTATCAATACAGTAATTTTTTAAATAAATTATAATAGATTCATTTTCTGAATATTTTTAATTACTACAACCTATGTCAAAGTTCCTTACAGTCTTGGTTCCAAACTTTGATAGAGGTAAATAGTTAATTGTAAAGTTCCAAACTTTAACAGAGGTTAATCATTACTTTCTCTAACTTGAAAAGTTATAAATATCACAATAAATTTTAAAAAGTTTTAAACTCTATATTTAAAGCTTGCTGTAGTAAAAAAAACTATGATTTTAATAATTGAGTTTTTTTTTAATGTATTTTAGCTTCCTATTTTAGATTTATAACAAGGGTTAGCTTAGAGAATTGTATTATTGCTTAAATTTGATTACCAACAAACAACAACATGACTGAAAAAAAAGAATACCGCCAAAGAATATTTCAACATCTCGACGGAATTGTAACAGCACCTTCTGCATATATGCTATATAAAAAAGGGATAACTGCTTATATTTTAGAAAAAGAAGAAATTACGCTGTCAGAATTAACAGAAAAGTTTAAAGCCAACGAAGGATATTTAAATGTTTCTCTGCGAACACTAGCTTCTCAAGGTTTTTTAGAATATGATATTAACACAACAACAGATACCATTACAGTAAAAATAAATGAAAAGAGTAATTATGCTTTTTCACTATTTTCTTTATATGAAGATGTGGTTGTTTTATTAAATGAAACAGAGCTATTTACTTCTGTTCGCATTGCTTCTGATTCGATAACATTATTAGATGTAATTTTCAATAAATACAGAAATAATTTTGGTGTTATTTTATCAGATGATCTAGATAAAAAAGCTATTGAAGAACAAGTTTTGCTTCATATTGAAGGTTTTTTAATAGCTCCAATTATTGTAAGTCTTGGAATGTCGGGTATGTTCCATAAATACTTTATGGAAACTTCTTTCCGTCCAGAAGAGTTTCACAAACAACCCGAAGTTTTTAAGTCAATCTTGAACTTCTTCACCTATTTAGGCTGGTTCAATGAAAAAAACGGAAATTATCAATTCACAGAAATAGGTTTGTTTTTTGCAAAAAGAGCTACAGCCTATGGTGTAACAGTGTCCTATTTGCCAATGTTTAAAAAACTAGAAATCTTATTGTTTGGTAACCCTAGTTTGTTAAGAGAAATTGCCCATAATGAAGACGAAATACACGTGAATAGAGAAATGAACGTTTGGGGAAGTGGTGGTGCACATGCTACCTATTTTAAAGTCATTGATGAAATTATTATAGAAGTATTTAACAAACCAATTCACGAGCAACCCAAAGGTATTTTAGACATGGGCTGTGGAAACGGAGCTTTTTTGCAACACATTTTTGAAGTAATTGAACGACAAACATTGCGTGGAAAAATGTTAGAAGAGCATCCGTTATTCTTAGTTGGAGTAGATTATAATCAAGCTGCTTTGAAAGTAACAAGAGCTAATTTAATTAAAGCCGATATTTGGGCTAAAGTTATTTGGGGTGATATTGGTAGACCCGATTTATTAGCAAAAGATTTATTAGATAATTATGCGATTGATTTGAAAGATTTATTAAACGTTAGAACTTTTTTAGATCATAATCGTATTTGGGAAGAACCATTGGTGAAAAAACATGACAGAGTGAGCAGTTCAACTGGAGCTTTTGCGCACAGAGGAAAACGAATTTCTAATAATGATGTAGAAGATAATTTATTGCAACACTTGAAAAAATGGTCGCCTTATGTTCAGAAATTCGGATTGTTAATCATTGAATTGCACACAGTTTCTTCTAAATTAACTGCTCAAAATATAGGTAAAACAGCTGCTACTGCCTATGATGCTACACATGGATTTTCTGATCAGTTTATTGTTGAAATAGAGGTGCTACACAATATCGCTGCAGAAGCAGGATTGTTTCCTGATCCAATGTATTTTAAAAAGTTTCCAAATACAGACTATGCAACAGTAAGTATTAATTTACTAAAAGGATAATTGAAATTATTCTTGCGTAATTTAGATTAAAAAATATATTGCGAACACTAATTTCATAAATAGAATTGTAAAATTTATGGAATTAGTGTTCTTTTTATAATGATTTAAATATTTTTGCCCAAATTTTTAAAAAATGAAATGCTATTGTAAATCAGAGTTAGAATTTGAAAACTGCTGTGAACCCTATATTTATACCTTAAAAAATCCAACAACACCAGAACAGTTAATGCGCTCTCGATATACAGCCTATGCATTGCAAGAAGCCGATTACCTAATACAAACTACTCATGTTTCTCAACGACGACATTATAAAAAGAAAGACATTTTAGAATGGTCAAAAACAAATACTTGGTTGAATTTAGAAATTGTTCAAGCTGAAGGTGCTATCGTTGAATTCAAAGCCTATTATATAGATGAAACGTTACAAGCACAGGTGCATCATGAAAAATCTACTTTCAAACAAGAAAAAGGAATTTGGTATTATGTAGATGGTAAATTTTATTAATAAATCTTGTTTGGTTTGTTAGAACAAAACACCTTGTACAGGCTTCAAATGGGTATTGTTTTCAAAAGGAAAATAATCAATGGCTTCAAACTGTTTTTTTGTAGTGTCTAGCTTTCGTAAAACCAATCCTTTAGCAATAAACGTCAAATGTATAGTTGTAAAAAGTTGATTAGCTGTTTGTAGTTGTTCTTCCGATAATTTTCGACCAATAGAAAGGTGAGGAGCATTACTTTTATAGCTATTTTTCAAACCCAATTCGGTAGTCACTTCCTTCATAATAGTTTTCAACGATAGCGTAGAAGTAGTATCTGGAGCAATAAAAAACGCACCATTAGGATACGTATTAAAATTATTCATTACTACATTAACAGCATCAATTGTAGCACAAATTCGTGTTAGTTTTCTCTTAATAATAACCAATGCTTCTTCAGAAGTTTCAAATTCACAAATTGTAATATGTCCTAAAGAATTTTTACTGTGATACCAACCAATTTTTTCGGCTAATACTGCCTTCATTGCCTTTATTTCATTAAGTACTAATTCTGGTGGTTGAAACACAATAGAGTAGCGGTCCATTCTGTTATTTTTTGTAGAAAGGAATCATTTTTTGTGCAGTTGCATACCAATCATCTTCAGTATTCAAATACATCACTTCTAAGGGAAAATCCAAAGTGTGTCCTTGCATTCCTTCATTAATAGCATTTATTACTGCTTTTCGACTATTTTCGGTTGGGTTTTTAATAACAAAAGCTAAAGTTAAAACCCTTTCATTATTCTTTGTCATACCAAAATGAAATACTTCATCTATAGCAGAAATCTTTTTGAAAGCAGTTTGCAATTGCAGTTTGTTTGCTCCATCAATAGGCGTTTTTGGGTGCCAAACCAATACTTCTGTAGCTTCTTCAATAACTTCCGTTTTTACATTAGGAGTTGCTTTTTCTAAAACAAACATAGTATCTTGGTTACTGTCAATTACTATGCGTCCGAAACCTTGTTCTTGTGCGATTTCCAGTACTGCTTTTGCAGGAATCATTTTATAAGGTTTCATGTCGTTGGCCCAAGCCATTAACTTCTCTGGAGAAGTAAACACTCCAAAAACTTTCAACCCATCCATGTCGAAAACTGTAGAAAAAGTAATAGTGTCTCCTTTTTTAAGGGTTGACCAACTATTGGATTTTACTTTATCGTCTATAGTTGTTGGCACAACCAAAAAAGTTTCCTCTTTTTGTAGTGCATTAAAAACAGCCATAAAATGTTCGTTGTCTTTATTATTATGAAAAGCTTTTATTGATTTAATTAGCTCTGAATTGTCTGGTGAAAGCATGTTTTATAAAATCTGTATTTTTTTACAAAGATAATGAAGTCCAGTGGAAGAAAGTTGTTATTATAAAACATATCATGTGCAATTTCTTAATCTTCTAAATTTTCATTGAAGGCAGAGGGTAATAATTGCGGAATATATTTTACCAAAAGAGGCAATAGAATGCCTCCACCTGGAAGTAGGAAAATCGTTAATGAAGGTATTGTTTTGCAAATATCTAAAAGTTGTTTTTTTACTTTCTTTTTTTCAATATCGTCTAGGTCTTTTGTTGTTGATTTAGCTAAAAGAATCATTAATTCCTTACTTTCTAAAATCTCTTTTGTTAGTCTTTTTTTATTTCTATTTATTAGCTTAATGACAGCAGCATTTGTTTGATTATAGAAATGTTTTACAGGATTGGAATGATTAAAATAGGATATGTTTTGTCTATTAGCTCGGACAAATTCTCTAATGTTTACAATGCTTTCTGTTACTATAGATTCGGAAATGTGCAATTTACTAGAAATATGATTTAAAAATTGATATTCTTCTTCGTCTAGTTTTTTATCACTTAATAATGCCATTTGCACTAAATCGAAAAAATAATATTTTTCTAGCTCATTTGTTAAAAAAAGATAATTGAATTCTTCTAGTGTAATTTTTTCCACAGTATTACTTTTAGAATAGCGCAATGAATTTTCAAATAACTTTAGAAGGAGTTCATCTGCTTGTGTTTTTTCTTTTTTAACATCAAGTGCCATGCAAATAATCTGATATATTCTTTTTTCAAAGGTTTCAAAATATTTTTTTGAAAAATCTAGATTATCTATAAAGTGGTAAAATGCTAAAACATCTAAAAAAAGTAATGCATTTGTGACAATGTGGGAAAAATTCTTTGCGATAACATTTTGATTGGTCTGAATCCTATCGTCGATTATAGATTCTAATTGTAAGCTATCTGAAGTTCCAGGTAATAATTTTTTTAAAAATAAATAATTATTCTTTTGAATTGCTTTATAAAAAGAATTCACTGTTTTTAAAAACTCAGTTTTTGATATAGAATTAGTTTTTAGGCAAAACACCCCAAATAGCGCATCTAAGAATACAATTTTAGTGATTTCATCAAATGACAATTCATTAATTTCTTTTTCATCTACATTTGTATAGCTAAGGGTATGACCATAAATTAAACCTGTTTTTCTAATAGCTGTATAGTATTCAGTAATATTAAATTTTTTTTGTTGTTTTTCCATATTCACAACAGTAAAAAATTTATCTATCCAGCCGTTAATTGAAGGGTTAATCATAATGTTCTAATTATGGCACGAAGTTAAAAAAATATTTTTTGTCTTCTCATAAAGTAAGTTTATATCTTAGTTAATTATTTTTTTAATTGTTAAAGTATATTTATATCTTGCTTAAAAATTATTTATATGAACTATGTTATCATAGCTATAGTATGTGTTTTATTATTATTGGCTTATATTTTTACAATTTCTGCTTCTAAAACGAAAATACCTTCGGTTATTTTACTTTTAATCTTAGGTTGGGCAGTAAGACAATTAACTGATATTTTTCATTTGGTTTTACCAGATCTGAATCCATTATTACCCTTACTGGGTACAATCGGTTTAATTTTAATTGTATTAGAAGGTTCATTAGATTTAAAATTAAATAAAGATAAACTGCCTTTTATTTGGAAAACATTCATTACAGCTATTGTTCCATTAATTTTAACAGCAATCATTTTAGCTTATTGTTTTTATTATTTCATTGACGTTAGTTTTAAAGACGGACTAATTAATGCGATACCATTGTGTATTATTAGTAGTGCAATTGCAATTTCAAGTGTTGGACATTTGAATGTGTTTAATAAGGAATTTGCAATTTATGAAAGTAGTTTGTCAGATATTATTGGAGTTCTATTTTTTAATTTTATTACATTAAACGCAGTCATTAACCTAGAATCTGTGGGGCATTTTGGACTACAAATTTTGTTAATGATTGTCATTTCTTTTATTGCCACAGCATTTTTAGCTTTTTTATTAAGTAAAATTGATCATCATGTAAAATTTGCACCTATTGCTTTATTGATAATTTTAATATTTGCTGTTTCAGAAATTTATCATCTACCTGCATTATTATTTATAATGTTTTTTGGTTTAATAATGGAAAATTTTGATGAGTTAGATCGATTTAAATGGATTGAAAAATTAAAGCCAAAAGCATTAGATAAAGAAGTGCAAAAATTTAAAGAATTGATTATTGAATCTGCCTTTTTAGTTCGTTCTGTGTTTTTTTTACTTTTTGGTTTTTTGATGAAAACAGAGGATATATTAAACCCAGATACTTTTGTTATAGCTTTAATAATTGTTACTATTATTTATTTGATTAGAGCTATACAGTTGAAATTTTTTAAAGTTAAATTAATGCCCTTGCTATTCATTGCTCCTCGCGGATTAATTACGATTCTTTTATTTTTAAAAATAGAAGAGGTGAATAGAATTCCATATGTAAATAAAGCATTAATAATTCAAGTAATTGTACTTTCAGCTTTATTCATGATGATTGGGTTAGTTTTTAATAAAACAGATAAATCAGAACTTAAGAGTAATAAGTATAAAGATTCTAACCTATCTATTGATATGGAAGTACCTATATAAAATAATATTATGAATCATTTTTTCTTTCTTTAGTATTCTTTTCTTTGAAAGAGTGCATTTTTTCTGAAAGAAGGTGCTTGTAAGATGATTTACACATTAAACCCAAATTAAGCATTTGAATTTTATTACGAAAATAAACTGATTTATATCCTCAATGTAGCGATTGCTACATTTGTGGGATCTAAACTTCCTTACTATACAACTATTTTACACTATTTCTCTCATAACAAAGTCTAATATCTAGTTTGGTTTTAAATTTTAAGGCATAAAAAAAATCCACTCTTTACGAGTGGATTCTTCAACAAACTAAACCAAAAGTTTGTGCAACCAATTAAAAGCAATATTTATTTTCGCTAATTAATTTTGCTGCAATTTTTTCTCTTAAACCAATTACGTTAGGCATATTGGTATATTTAGTAAAACGCTTAAGTCCCATTAACATCATGCGTTGCTCATCTCCTTCAGCAAATGAAACGATACCTTCTTTACCTTTTTGGTTCACAGTATCAACGGCATGGTATAAGTATAATTGAGCCATAGCAATTTGTTCTTGAACTTTATCAGCACCTTCTTTCTTAGCTAATTTCTCAGTTCTAAGAATTGTACTTTCTGCCATATAAATTTCGATTAAAATGTCTGAAGCAGCCATTAATAATTGTTGGTGAGATTCTAATTCAGGTCCAAATTTTTGAACAGCAGCACCAGCAACCATTAAGAATACTTTTTTCAATTTAGCGATCATTTCTTTTTCTTCAGCAAATAATTCTGAATAATCAGGTACATCAAAAGATGGAATACCCATTAATTCTTCAGCTACAGCCATAGCAGGACCTAATAAATCAACATGACCTTTCATAGCTTTTTTCACTAACATACCTACAGAAAGCATTCTGTTGATTTCGTTAGTACCTTCGTAAATTCTTGCAATACGAGCATCTCTCCATGCACTTTCCATTGGGGCATCTTCAGAGAATCCCATTCCTCCAAAAATTTGGATACCTTCATCTGTACAGCTTTGTACGTCTTCTGAAACGGCTACTTTTAAGATAGAACACTCAATTGCAAACTCTTCCACACCTTTTAATTCTGCTTCTTGGTGCGAATTTCCTTCGTTTACTCTAATATCAATTCTTTTTTCAATGTCATTAGCTGCTCTATAAGTAGCACTTTCCCCAGCATAAGCATTTGTTGCCATTTCAGCCAATTTAGATTGGATAGCACCAAAGTTTGCAATAGGTGTTTTAAACTGTACTCTTTCATTTGCATAATTAACAGCACCAGAAATGGTTCTTCTTTGTGCTTCTAAACAAGCTGCCGCTAATTTGATACGTCCCACGTTTAATGCATTCATGGCGATTTTAAATCCTTCACCGCGACCTGCTAACATATTTTCTACAGGAACTTTCGTTTCGTTAAAGAAAACCTGACGCGTAGAAGAGGAGCGAATCCCTAATTTATGCTCTTCATCTCCTAATGAAATTCCATTTGAAGGATCATTTTCAACGATAAAACCAGTAATATTTTTATCATCTTCAATACGTGCAAAAACGATGAAAACCGAACAGAAACCTGCATTTGAAATCCACATTTTTCCACCTGTGATTTTATAATGAGTACCGTCTTCCGATAAAACCGCTTTTGTTTTACCCGAATTAGCATCAGAACCGGCTCCTGGTTCTGTTAAACAGTATGCACCAAACCATTCTCCAGAAGCTAATTTAGGAACATATTTTTGTTTTTGCTCTTCCGTTCCATATAAAGTAATTGGCATCGTTCCAATTCCTGTATGTGCTCCAAAAGCTGTTGAAAAAGAACCAGTTGCTCCAGAGATGTAGTCACAAACTAAAACGGTATTGGTAAAACCCATTTCCATTCCTCCATATGCTTCAGGAACTGCAACGCTTAAATAACCTAATTCTCCTGCTTTACGCATTACTTCTTCTGTAAGTGCATAATCTTTTTTCTCAAAACGCTCTTTATTTGGCCATAATTCTTTATCCACAAATTCGATAACAGAATCACGCATCATGATTTGCTCTTCTGAGAAATCTTCTGGTGTGAAAATATCTTCACATTTTGTTTCTTTTACTAGGAATTGACCTCCTCTGATAATATCTGACATATTTTTATTTTTTTTTAGAGAAAAGAAGAAAGAAACAAGAAAAAAGATTATTCCAATTTACTGATAAAACCAGTTGTCATTTTTTGGAATTCAATAATCTTATTTTCTATTTCAGTCGTTTTTTCTTGAGTTATATAATTGTTTTGTAATGCTATTAATAATTGGGTTTGTAATTCGAAGGAAGAGCCAAGGCTAATATTTAAGAAATGTTTGAAATGAGTGTTTTGTCTGTTAGAACCTTCGGCAATATTAGAAGGCATTGAAACAGCAGCTCTATTCATTTGACTAATTAAACCATAAACTTCATTTTTAGGAAACTCTAAACATAGATTATGAATATCTGAAGTAATCTCCATAGCTAAAATCCAAATTTTAAGGTTTTTAAAGTTATGCTTCATAAGTCTTTTTTATCTTTCTTCTTGCCTCTTTTTTCTATGTTTTATTTTAAAAACTCATAAATTCCTGCTGTTCCTTGACCAGTTCCTACGCACATGGTCACCATACCGTATTTAGCATTACCACGTTTACGCATTTCATCAAACAATTGAACCGATAATTTCGCACCTGTACAACCTAGAGGATGTCCTAAGGAAATGGCACCACCATTAACATTGATAATCTCAGGGTTAAGATTTAACTCACGAATTACAGCTAATGATTGTGAAGCAAAAGCCTCATTCAATTCAATTAAATCAATGTCCGCTTGTTTTAAACCTGCTTGTTTTAATGCTTTTGGAATTGCTTTTACTGGGCCGATACCCATGATTCTTGGTTCTACACCAGCTGAAGCGAAATTTACCAAACGTGCAATAGGTTCTAAGTTTAATTCTTTTACCATTTCTTCACTCATTACTAAAACAAAAGCGGCTCCATCACTCATTTGAGATGAGTTACCTGCTGTAACACTTCCGTCTGCAGCAAATACAGGTCTTAATTTAGCTAATGCTTCAACAGAAGTTCCAGCTCTAGGTCCTTCATCTTTATTCACTACATATGAACGTGTTTCTTTTTTTCCGTTTTCGTTAACGAATGTTTCTTCAACTGTAATTGGTACGATTTGATCATCAAATTTTCCTTCTGCTTGCGCTTTTAGGGCTTTCATATGAGAATGATAAGCAAATTCATCTTGATCTTCACGAGAAATTTTAAATTGATTTGCAACAGCTTCTGCAGTTAATCCCATTCCCCAGTAGTAATCTTCATGACCGGCAGCAGAAACTTTATAATCTGGAGTTGGTTTATAACCTCCCATTGGGATATAACTCATGCTTTCAGCTCCACCTGCGATAATACAGTCTGCCATTCCAGCTTGAATTTTGGCAGTAGCCATACCTATAGTTTCAATTCCGGAAGCACAATATCTGTTTACAGTTACACCAGGAACATCTTCTACTTTTAATCCCATTAATGAAATTAAACGACCTACATTTAATCCTTGTTCTGCTTCTGGCATTGCATTACCTACCATTACATCATCGATACGTGTTTTATCGAAATTAGGTAATTCTTTCATCATGTGTTCGATAGTTTCTGCAGCCAATTCATCTGGTCTTTTGAAACGAAAAACACCTTTAGGTGCTTTACCTACTGCAGTTCTATATGCTTTTACTATATATGCTGTTTTCATTTTATTTGTATTAAGATTGGAATATTAAGTATTAAGACTTCCAATCGTTATTTTATATTTTCTTTTAATGTTTTTTGAAAGGAAAAATTCATATTTGAGACTTCTACTAATTGATTTATTATCGGTTGAATAATTTCTTCATCAACAAGTTTTAATCTTTTAGCAAGTATTAATTGTGTTATTAATTCAAAAGTAGATCCATTCGCTATTCCTAAAAATTGAATAAATTCTTTATTATGATTTCTACCAGAACCTTCTGCTATATTTGACGGTATTGAAACTGCACATTTTTTAATTTGATGAATTAAATTAAATTTTTCATCGCTAGGTAAAAGCAAAGAAATCTCATAAACTTCAACAGCTATGTCCATTGCTTTTTGCCATATTTTAAGTTTTTCAAAATTATGCATCCTCTTTCTGTCTTAATACTTCAGTCTTAATACTTCAGTCTTAATACTTATTATTAATTTCTAAGAGGTTTCCCTTTCGTTAACATGTATTGAATTCTCTCTAATGATTTTCTTTCACCAGTTAAGGATAAGAAAGCTTCTCTTTCAAGATCTAATAAATATTGTTCCGTTACTAATGTTGGTTCAGATAAATCACCACCAGCCATTACATAAGCTAATTTGTTTGCAATTTTCTTATCGTGTTCAGAGATATATTTACCAGCTTCCATACTGTCTGTTCCTACTAAGAACATTCCTAAAGCTTGCTTTCCTAATACTTTAATGTCTTTTCTTCTAGGTGCTTGCGTATAGCCTTGTTCTGCCATTTGCAAAGCCACTTGTTTTGCAGTAGCAATTTGGCGGTCTTTATTAACAACAACTAAGTCTCTACCTTTTTGTAAAACTCCCAAATCGAATGCTTCATGAGCAGAAGTAGCTACTTTAGCCATACCTACTGTTAAAAAGTATTCTTGAAGTACGTTTAATTCTACATCATTTTTACGGAATAAGTCAGAAGCTCTTAAAGCCATTTCTTTAGAACCACCACCACCAGGAATTACACCAACTCCAAATTCTACTAAACCAATATAGGTTTCAGCAGCAGCAACAGCTCTATCGGCATGCATTGTTAATTCACAACCACCACCAAGAGTCATTCCGTGAGGAGCGGCAATTACTGGTATTGCAGAATAACGACAACGCATCATGGTGTCTTGGAACATTTTAATAGCCATGTTCAATTCGTCATATTCTTGCTCTACAGCCATCATGAAAATCATTCCTAAATTTGCACCAACAGAGAAGTTAGCTCCTTGGTTACCAATAACCAAACCGTTGTATTCTTTTTCAGCTATATCAATTGCTTTATTAATACCTTGAAGGACACCAGCACCAATAGAATTCATTTTTGAAGTAAATTCTAAGTTGATGATACCATCTCCTAAATCTGTAATGATAGAATCGCTATTATTCCATATTTTTTTGCTTTCGCGAATGTTATTTAGAATAATAAATGCATCTTGACCAGGGATTTTTTCTACTTTTTTATTTGTAATAGAGTAGAAGTGGGTAGCTCCATCTTTAACAGAATAAAAAGAAGTGTTTCCTGAAGCAATCATCTCGGTAACCCAAGCAGCTGGTTCGTATCCTTCCGCTTTCATCAATTCGATTCCTTTTTCAACACCAATAGCATCCCAAATTTCAAATGGACCATTTTCCCAACCGAAACCAGCTTTCATTGCATCGTCGATTTTGTAGAAATCCTCCGTAATTTCAGGAACACGGTTAGAACAATATTGGAACATTGCTGAAAAATTCTTTCTGTAAAATTCTCCTGCTTTGTCTTTTCCTTTTACTAAAACTTTGAATCTATCAATTGGTTTGTCAATTGTCTTCGTTAATTCTAAGGTAGCAAAAGAAGCTTTTTTATTCTGTCTATATTCTAAGGTGTCTAAATCTAAAGTAAGAATATCTTTTCCTTCTTTTTTATAGAAACCTTGTCCTGTTTTACTTCCCAACCAATTGTTGTCCATCATGGTTTGAACGAAAGCAGGTAGTTTGAATAATTCGTGAGATTCATCATTTGGGCAGTTCTCATAAATACCGTTAGCTACATGTACTAAAGTATCTAAACCAACCACATCTACTGTTCTGAAAGTAGCAGATTTTGGTCTTCCAATCACTGGACCTGTTAATTTATCTACTTCTTCAACAGTTAATCCCATTTCTTTTACTTGGTGGAACAAACTTTGAATTCCAAAAATTCCTATTCTGTTACCAATAAAAGCAGGAGTGTCTTTTGCAACAACTGAAGTTTTTCCTAAGAATTTTTCACCATAACCGTTTAAGAAATCTAATACTTCTTGTGATGTTTTTGGTCCAGGAATAATTTCGAATAATTTTAAGTAACGCGCAGGGTTAAAGAAGTGTGTGCCACAGAAATGTTTTTGGAAATCTTCACTTCTACCTTCACTCATAAAATGTATAGGAATGCCAGAAGTATTTGACGTAATTAGCGTACCAGGCTTTCTATATTTTTCAACTTGTTCAAAAACGAGCTTTTTTATATCTAATCGTTCAACTACAACTTCAATAATCCAATCTACATCAGCAATTTTTTTCATATCATCGGTAGTATTGCCTGTAGTAATTCTATTAGCAAAACTTTGATGATAGATTGGAGAAGGTTTCGATTTTAAAGCATTAGTTAAATGATCATTTACTAAACGATTTCTTACAGCCTTACTATCTAAAGTAAGTCCTTTTTTCTGTTCAACTTCTGTTAATTCTTTGGGAATTATGTCTAAAAGCAAAACTTCAACACCAATATTGGCAAAGTGACAAGCGATTCCGCTTCCCATAATTCCTGAACCAATAACAGCTACTTTTTTAATATTTCGTTTCATTTTGGTTATAATTTATTTTGTTTTTTTTTCTGTATATATTTGTTTTTCAGCTATCAATTCATTGATGATTTCCGCAACTTCCATAAAGTGTTGTAATTTTTCGTCTGAGACATGTTCTTTTATTGTTTCATTAAATTTTAACACCGTACTCTTCGATAATTCTCTTTTTTCTTTACCTTCTTCGGTGAGATGAATCAGTACACCTCTACCATCTGCTGGGTTTTTTTGTCTTTTAATAAGCCCTTTTTCTTCCATAGATTTTAAAGTTCTGGTTAAACTCGTAGCTTCCATTCCCATTTTTGGTCCCAAAGTGGTAGATGGTGTCCCTTTTTCTCTATCAATGCTTAATAAAGCAAACCCAGTGGCCATCGTAGCACCATATTTTGATGCTTCTTCGTTATACATTCTTGAGACCGCTTGCCACGTTGCTCTAAGTACATAATCTATTGTTTTGTCTTTCATAGATGGAATATAATTTCAAAGATAATAAAAAAATACTATGCATGCATAGTATTTTTGGATTTTTTTACATTAATTTTTTCTTAAAATAAAAAAGCTCACGAAAAACGTGAGCTCCTAAAATATTAACCATATATTTTAGAATATAAATCTTTATATTTTTCAAGTATAATTTTTCTTTTTAATTTCATTGTTGGCGTTAAATGTCCGCCTTCAATAGACCACACATCAGAAGTAAGTTCAAAACGTTTAACTTTTTCCCAATTGCCAAATTTTTCATTAGCTTCATCAATTTCTTCTTGAATTCTAGAAATTACTTCTTGGTTTTGAGCAATATCGTTATTAGTTGAACCAATATTAATCTTTTTGCGATTAGCCCAGTCTTTTATAAAATCAAAATTTGGTTGAATGATAGCCGCGGGCATTTTTTGTCCTTCACCAATTACCATAATTTGCTCTATAAATCTTGATTGTTTGAATGCGTTTTCTAAAATTTGAGGCGCAACATATTTACCACCAGAAGTTTTAAACATTTCTTTCTTGCGATCTGTAATTTTTAAGAATCCATCGGCATCTACTTCTCCAATGTCTCCTGTATGGAAATAGCCATTCTTTAATACTTCATCTGTTTTTTCTTTATCTTTATAATAACCTAACATTACATTAGGACCTTTATAAAGTATTTCTCCGTCATCTGCAATTTTTACTTCTCCGTCATTGATAAGTTTTCCTACTGTTCCAATTCTGAAACCATTTTCTCTCATATCATTTACAGAAATAACAGGAGAAGTTTCAGTTAAACCATATCCTTCCATTACATTCATACCCGCAGCATTGAATACCCTTGCTAATCTTGGTTGTAATGCAGCACTTCCACAAGCAATGACTTTAATATTTCCTCCAAGTGCTTCTGCCCATTTAGAAAAAATTAATTTTTTGGCTAACTTCAATTGTTGTTCATACCACCAACCATTTTGTCCGTAAGGCTCATATTTTAGACCAAGTTCAACAGCCCAAAAGAATAGTTTCTTTTTTATCCCTGTTAAATCTGTTCCTTTTGCAATAATTTTATCATAAACTTTTTCTAAAACCCTAGGAACAGCGGTCATTACCTGAGGTTTTACTTCTTTTAAATTATCGCTTAATGATTCTATTGATTCTGCAAAATAGATACTAACACCTGTATATTGGTATAAATATAAAAGCATTCTTTCATAAATATGGCAAACAGGTAAAAAGCTTAAAGCTCTGGTGTCTTTTGGTACAACTGGAAACCTTGGTGTACAATTAATTGCATTGCTCGCAATATTTTGGTGTGATAACATTACGCCTTTCGGTCTTCCTGTTGTCCCAGAGGTATATATAATAGTTGCTAAATCTGTTGCAGCAACACTATCTTTCCTTTTTTCAACTTCTTCTTGATTTGAATTGTCTTCTCCTAGTTGTAATAGTTCTTTCCAACTTTTACAACCTTTAATATCGTTATAAGAATATACTTCTTTTAATTTTGGAATATTATTTCTAACCGATTGTAATTTATTATATACTTCTTCATCAGAAACAAAGCAGTAAGTAGATTCAGAATGATTTAATACATATTCATAATCCTCAGCAGTTATTGTGGGATAGATTGGTACTGTTTGTGCACCAGTTTGTAAAATTCCAATATCGCAAATATTCCATTCTGTTCTGTTATTTGTAGAGATAAGTGCAATTTTGTCATTTTTTTGAACATCTAGTTTCAATAATGCTCGGGAAATAGCATTTGCTTTATCTAAATACTCTTTAGTAGAAGTTTTAACCCAAACACCGTCATACTTAGTTACTAAGGCATCGGATAAATTATATTTTTCCAATTGGTAATAGGGGAAATCAAATAGACGTGAAATTGTTGGCATAGTTTACTTTTTTAATAGAATGCAAATTATAAAATTATTATTAATTAACCAATTATTTATGAATATGTTAATTATTGTTATTAATTATTTGATAGTTAATATATTATGCATGCATAATATATTTTTTTTACGAAATTATAACTTTATAATTTACTTATTTTATTTAAAAAAATAGTTTTATATCCTTATTCACAAGTAAAAAAAGCATTTATATATTAATTTGATACCTTAAAATTTATAATTGTTTTTCATAAATTTACAAAAAAGAAAACACTAAATTACATGTTAAAAATTATTCTAAAGTGATATTATTGTTATTTTTGTAGCGAATTTTTAGCACATTTTAATGAAATCATTTTTTAGATTAGAAGAATATAAAGTTTTAGGGTATAGATTATTATTAGCTTATCTTTTTTATTTTATTGCAAGGGTAATATTTTACATCTATAACTATCATATTGTTGAAGTTGATTCTTTTTCAGATTTTTTAAATATTTCCTATCATGGATTGGCTTTTGATACTACAGCAATTTTGTATAGTAATGGACTATTTATTCTTTTATCTATAATGCCTTTTTTTATTAACGCAGGCGAGAAATATCAAAAAGGATTATTTTGGTTGTATTTTATTTCAAATTTAAGTGTCTATGCCTTAAATTTTATAGACCTTATATATTATAAGTATAATTTTTCAAGATTAACCATTGCCGCTTGGGATATTATTAAGCATGAGGAATCCAAAGGAGGCATGTTTTTTCGTTTTTTATTTACCTACTGGGATGTCTTTCTTTTGTTTTTTGTTGTTTGCGCATTATGGATTTTTTTATACAATAGAGTAAAGGTTAAAAATAATCAAGTAGTTACAAAAAAATGGGCTTATATAGCAAAATCAACAATAGGTTTGTTGGTTATTGCCACCTTGTGCGTTGGAGGTATTAGAGGAGATTTTAAGAAAAGTACCAGACCTATTAATTTAGTAGATGCTAATAGACATGTTAATAAAGTGCAACAAGCAGATTTAGTACTTAATTCGACATTTACTTTTTTAAGAACATTAGGGGTAAAGACATTTAAGAAAACAGATTTTAATATTCCTGATAATGTAATTCAAGAAAATTTTAAGCCAATTAAGTATTATCATTCAAACAATCCATCTAAGCCTAATATTGTTTTGATTATTACTGAGAGTTTGGGGAGAGAATATTGCGGTGCTTTTAATAAAAAAGCTAATATTAAAGACTATGTGAGTTATACTCCTTTTTTAGATTCTTTAGCAAATCATAGTATGATTTTTACTAATGCATACGCCAACGGATATAAATCCATTCATGGCATGTCTTCAATTATATCGGGAATACCTTCTTTTAAAGACGCATTTACTTCTTCTCCTTTTGCTAATCAAAAAATAGAATCTTTAGTTTCTTGTCTAAAAGGTAAAGGCTATGACAGTTCTTTTTTTCATGGTGCTCCAAATGGCTCTATGGGGTTTTTAGGATATGGAAATATATTAGGTTTTGATCATTACTATGGAATGACCGAATATGGTAATGATGCCGATTTTGACGGTTCTTGGGGTATTTGGGATGAGCCTTTTATGCAATTCATGAATACTACTCTAAATAAAAAACAACAACCCTTTTTTAGTACAATATTTACAGTAAGTTCTCATGAACCCTATGTTGTTCCTGAAAAATATAAAGGGAAGTTTCCCAAAGGAAATATTAAAATGCACGAATGTGTTGGCTATACCGATTTTGCATTTAAAAAGTTTTTTGAAGCCGCTAAAAAAGAGCCTTGGTATAATAACACCATATTTATAATAACAGCCGATCATTGTAATTTGGTTCATTATATGGAAGATTTTTACCATAACGTTATGAATAGATTAGCTGTTCCTATCTTAATTTATAAACCTAATAGTGATTTGATTGGAGAAAGAGATGAAATTGCACAACATATAGACATTTACCCAACAATACTAGACATGATTGGTTATGATAAACCTTTTAGAAGTTGGGGTAGGAGTCTTTTAACAAATGAAGAAGACATTTCACCCTATTTGATTAATTATAATTCAGGAAACTATTATTTTATGAAAGATGGGTATATTTGTGTGTTTGATGGAAATAAGGCAATAGGATTTTATGAGGAAAAGGATAAAAAATTAACCAACAATTTACTTTCAAAACGTAATAAAAACATGGATAAATTAGAAATAGCTTGTAAAGGTTTTATTCAAGATTATTTCAATACAATTATAGATAAAAAATTAGCAAAAAATTAATGAGATGAAGAAGAAAATAATTTATTTAATCCTTTTATTAGGAGTTGTTTATGGTGGTAAATATGTATATGACATGCATATTAACCATAATTTTGAAACAATTACAGAAGGTAAAGTATATAAAAGTGGAGTAATACCTCCAGATGAAATTGAAGATTATGTTAAAAAGTATGGAATTAAAAGTATTATAGATTTACGTTTCCCAGGAACGGGAGACGATGTAAACAATCCCGAAATTCCTTCAGAATTAATAGCAGAAAAAGAAGCTGTAGCAAAAATTAAAGGAGTAAATTATTTTAATAATGGTTCAGACCAAGTACCGCAACAACATAATTTAGATATGTTTTTTAAAATAATGGATAACCAAGATAATTATCCAGTCTTAATTCACTGCTATCATGGTGTTGGAAGAGCAGAAATGTATTCAGCAATTTATAGAATAGAATATGAAGGCTGGGATCCAAATGAAGCTAGAAAAAGTACTCGTTTTCTAACTAAATTCAGTTCATTTGATATTGGTAAACCGAAAGGAGATTATTTAAATAATTACAAGAGCAGAAAAGATAGTTTGAAATAATTGTTTATACATATAAAAAACGCCACCAATATCAATATTGTATTTGGTGGCGTTTTTATTAATAATTATCAATATCAAGTTTTTTCAGAATAATATTTTTCAAAAAGAAGAATAATGCTAAAGCCAATGCTGTAGCAAACTAAATCTAACCAAGAAAAGGAAGTGCCAATAAGTACCTTGGCGGTTTTTGAATGATCAAGACCTAACTTTTGAACAATATTTATATATTGTAGTATTTCAATCAAATAGGAAAAACAGAGCACAAAAAGCGCTATTGAAAAAACTGAAAATTTTAGAAATGTTTTAAAAAAACAAAACAATAAAAGAACGACTAATACGTCTCCAACATAAGGTCGGATAAAATTATCTTTTACATACAAAGCAATGAGTACTTCAATGATGAAAATTAGAATAGTTAAAATGAAAAATTTTTTATTGAAGCATAGCATATTTGTATTATAAATTTTTAGTTACTTCATCATGAATTTTTTCAATATCAATATCGATATTTTGTTGTTTTAAATGTTCTAACATTACTTTTAAGGTCATAGCATTTATGATTCTATTTTGACGGGTCAATTTTAACATTTGTAACATCCAGAAAAAACATACTACTGGAGTAGCAAATGAAAATAGCATGAGAAGAAAAGTGCTTCCGAAATTTAAATACATTTTTATATGGTTATAAGTTTTAATATTATTAAAAAATCGTGTTTTTTACTTTGCTTTGGAGTTCGTACTTAACAAATAGTTAAAACAAATTAAAAAAACACGATTTCTATATTATTCTACCTCAAAAAAGAGATGAAATTTTTAATTTTTTCTACAGAATTATCTTTTAAAAATTTAATAAACGCACTACCTATTATAGCTCCTTTTTGATATTCAGTTGCTTCTGCAAATGTTTGTTTGTCTTTAATTCCAAAGCCAACAATCTGTGGGTTTTTAAGGTTCATATTTGCAATTCTTTTAAAATAGTCAATTTGTTCTGGGCCAAAACCAGATTGACTACCAGTTACAGCAGCAGTACTAACCATATAGATAAAACTATCAGAATGATTGTCAATTTTTCGAATGCGCTCTTCAGAAGTTTGAGGAGATATTAAAAAAATATTTTTTAGACCATAACTTTGAAAAATATATTTATAGTGCCTTTCATATTCATCAATAGGTAAATCGGGTATAATAAAGCCATCAATACCAATTTCAGCACATTTCTGGCAAAATTTTTCAATTCCAAATTGCATCATCGGATTAAAATAGCCCATAATGATAAGTGGAATTTTTACAGTTTCTCTAATTCCTTTCAATTGTTCAAATAAAAGAGCTGTAGTCATTCCATTTTCGATTGCAATGGTGGAGCTTTCCTGAATTGTTGGACCATCTGCTAAAGGATCTGAAAAAGGCAATCCAATTTCAATCATATCGACACCGTTTTTTTCTAATTCATGAATAATTGGTACAGTATCATTTAATTTAGGGTATCCAGCTGTAAAATAGATGGAAAGTAATTTTTTATCTTCTTGAAGTTTAGTGTTAATTCTTTTCATTAGTTCATTTATTGTTTCAATGTATGTTTAAGAAATATAGGTTAAAACTTAAAATAATCAATATAGGTATTCAAATCTTTATCTCCACGACCAGAAAGATTAATAACAACAATATCTTCTGGCTTGAATTGTTTTTTATCCAATACAGCAAAAGCATGTGCTGTTTCAATTGCAGGAATAATTCCTTCTGTTTTAGAAATTTCTAAACCAGATTGCATGGCTTCATTGTCTGTTATCGAAATAAACTCCGCTCTATTCGTATCGTGCAAATGCGCATGAAGTGGACCAACACCAGGATAGTCTAATCCAGCAGAAATAGAGTAGGGCTCTGTAATTTGTCCATCTTCTGTTTGCATTAATAAAGTTTTACTACCATGAA
This sequence comes from Flavobacterium sp. KY-23415, assembly GCF_055384985.1. Taxonomy (NCBI): domain Bacteria; kingdom Pseudomonadati; phylum Bacteroidota; class Flavobacteriia; order Flavobacteriales; family Flavobacteriaceae; genus Flavobacterium; species Flavobacterium sp. KY-23415. The sequence goes on from NZ_AP044001.1 coordinate 3,716,272, forward strand.
TTATGCCAATTTTTCCTAAAACAGAGGTTGCAGCACTTTCTCCTGAGTCAATTCCATGTCCAGCAGCTTCCACAGCTATAAGTTTAACCTCTTCATTTTCTAAAAATTCATAAAAAGCACCTGCAGCATTACTACCTCCTCCCACGCAAGCAATAACATAGTCTGGATTTTCTTTGCCTTCTAAGGTTTTAAGTTGTGTTTTTATTTCTTTAGAAATGACACTCTGGAATCGTGCTACCATGTCTGGATATGGATGCGGACCAACGACTGAACCAATAATGTAGAAAGTATCTATTGGGTTGTTAATCCAATCTCTAATAGCTTCATTTGTAGCGTCTTTTAATGTTTTTGAACCCGATGTAGCAGCGCGCACTTCGGCTCCAAGCATTTTCATGCGAGCCACATTTGGTGCTTGTCTTTTAATATCCACTTCTCCCATATAAACAATACACTCAAGCCCCATTAGTGCGCAAACAGTAGCAGTAGCCACACCATGTTGTCCTGCACCAGTTTCTGCAATAATACGGGTTTTGCCTAGTCTTTTTGCCATTAATATTTGACCAATCGTATTATTTACTTTGTGTGCTCCTGTATGACAAAGATCTTCTCTTTTTAAATATATTTTAGTTTTATATTTTTCAGATAAACGTTTCGCAAAATATAAAGGTGTTGGTCTCCCTACATATTGTTGTAGCAAATCATTAAACTCTTTTTGGAAAGAAGGTTCTGCAATGATTTTTAGATAATTTTCTTTCAATTCTTCTACATTTGGAAATAACATTTCGGGAATGAAAGCACCTCCAAATTTGCCATAGAACCCATCTTGGTCGACTGAATATTTAGTCTTCATATAATAATTTTTTTAATCGTCTTAGTTTAGAATAATTTTTGTAACCTGTTTTTTTCTCAAATCGGCTATTCACGTCTATGCCGTAACAATATCTTGCCTTGTGCGAATTTAAAAATGTTTTTATTGCATCTACACTTGTGAGTCCAATGCCACCACTCAAGAAAAAGGGTTTAGTTAATTGGTATTGGTCTAATAATCCCCAATCGAAAGTAATGCCATTACCTCCTGGTTGTTTTCCTTTTGTATCAAAAAGGAAAATATCAACTGCCTTTTCATAGTCTTGTAATATATCAAAATTAAATGTTTCATCAATAGAAAAGGCTTTAATAACTTCAATATTTAATGCTTTTACTTCATGACAAAATTCTGGACTTTCTTTTCCATGCAATTGAATGACTTCTAAATTGAACTGGTCAATTCTTTTTTTAATTTCTTCAATAGTTTCATTAACAAATACACCTACTTTTTTAATATCTTTTGGAATATCAATCATAGTTTCATCACTGTATTTTCGTTGTGAATTGTTCCAAAAAATAAAGCCCAAATAGTTTGGTTTAAGTGTGCAAATTTCCTCAATATTTTCAGGAAATTTCATGCCACATACTTTAAGTTTTACGTCCATTATACTATAGTTTTATTAATAAATTCTTTTGCTGTCTCACCAGGGTTTTCAGTCCTCATAAAGTGTTCTCCCATTAAGAAACCTTGGTATCCATATTCTTGTAATTCTTTAACAGCGGTAATTGTGTCTATTCCACTTTCTGAAACTTTTACAAAATCATCTGGAATATGTTTCGCCAATTCTTTACTGTACTCTAAACTTACATCAAATGTTTTTAAATTCCTATTATTCACACCAATCATGTCTAAACTTGGCATTATCGATTTTTCTAATTCCTCTAAGTTATGTACTTCAAGAAGTACTTCGAGTGCTAAACTTTGTGCAAATTCAGAAAGTTGTTTTATTTCTTCTCTTGTTAAAACCGCAGCAATTAGCAAAATAGTATCTGCACCATGTGCTTTTGCTTCTAAAATTTGATATTCATTAACTATAAATTCTTTTCTTAATAATGGAATATTTACAGTCGCCTTTGCAATTAGTAAATCATCTAAAGAACCTCCAAAATATTTTCCATCTGTTAAAACAGAAATACCACAAGCTCCAGCATTTTGATATCCTAAAACTACATCTTCGACAGAATGACTATTATTAATAGTTGGTTTGGATGGAGAACGTCTTTTATGTTCTGTTATTATTCCAGACAAACTATTTTTTAATAATTTACTCATAGAAGTTGTACGATTATTGAATAAAACTGAGGCTTCAAGCTGAGAAATTGGAATTATCGATTTTTTTAGTTCAACTTCTCTTCTTTTGTCTATGATGATTTTATCTAGGATGTTCATTTTTTTTATTTATTGAATGATTTAAAAATAGTTGTTTTACAATTTTTAACTTGTTTTTAAAATCTTAATTTTGATTGCTTATTTGAATTAATTTATTTAATTTTTCAAAAGCCTTGCCACTGGCTAAACTTTCTTGTGCCTTAGCTAGTGCTTCCTCATAGCTAATCTTTTCTACTGTTTGTATTGCAATAGCAGCATTTACACAAACTACGTTATTTTGTTCGATGCTTCCTTCTCCAGAAATTACGGTATGAAAAATTTTTGCCGATTCCTCCACTGTATTTCCTCCTTTTATTTTTTCTAAATTTACTTGTGGTAGTTTGAAATCGTTTGGACTTAATATGCTTTCAGATATATTGGAAATAATTTTAACATCGTCTGTTAAGGAAACTTCATCAAAACCACTAAGCCCATGAAGAATACTATAGTTAGTGTTTGTTGTTTGATATAGATAGGCATACATTCGAGCCAATTCTAAACTAAAAACACCCACCATTTGATTTTTTGGAAAAGAAGGGTTCACCATTGGACCAAGCATATTGAAAAATGTTTTTACGCCAAGTTCTTTACGAATGGGAGCAACATTTTTCATTGCAGGATGAAATAGAGGAGCGTGTAATATTGCAATATTTGTTTCTTCTATAGAACGAGTAAGAAAGTCGGTATCATTGGTAAATTTAACGCCCATTTTTTCCATCACGTTGCTAGAACCCGATATGGAAGAAACACCATAGTTTCCATGTTTTGCTACTTGAATGCCTGCACCTGCAACAATAAAAGAAGCTAAAGTAGAAATATTAAAAGTATTTTTGCCATCACCTCCAGTACCGCAAAGATCGATAGTATTATAGGCAGAAAAATCTACAGGTATGCAAAGTTCTAGTAATGCTTCTCTAAAACCCGATAGTTCTTCAATAGTAATGCTTCTCATCATATAGACCGTTAGAAAAGCAGCAATTTGATTTTGATTATAATTACCTGCAGAGATATTAACTAATACTTCTTTAGCTTCGTTTTTAGATAGAATTTCGTGATTTATTAATCTATTTAATATTGTTTTCATTTTGCAAAGTGATTTGTTTTAAAAATAATTTATAGCTAGAATAAATTAAGAAGTAAGCCAATTTTGTAAAATTTGTTTTCCATGAGGGGTCAATACGCTCTCAGGGTGATATTGCACACCTTTAATGTCATACCCCCTGTGTCTTAGCGACATAATTTGTCCGTTTTCATCTATCGAAGTAATTTCTAGCACGTCATGCGGGAAACCTTCTGTATCAACGACCCAAGAATGGTATCTGCCTACTTCGATACTATCAGGCAAACTTGTAAAAAGTGTATCATCTACTACTTTTGTTACTTTTGTGGCAACACCATGATAGACTTTTTCAAGATTGGTTAAACGTCCACCAAAAACTTCTCCAATAGCTTGCTGGCCAAGACAAACACCGAGAATACTTTTTGTTGGAGCATATTTTTTTATAACTTCTTTAAGCAAACCTGCTTCATCTGGAATGCCTGGTCCTGGAGAAAGTACTATTTTGTCGAATTTTTCTAATGCTTCTAATTCAAATTCATCATTTCGAAAAACGGTTACTTCTGCGTTAAGATCTTCCAAATAATGCACTAAATTATAGGTAAAACTATCGTAATTATCTATGACTACTATTTTCATTTTTATTCAATTTCAAGGTTAATATCCAAATGCTATCAACGCGTTTTTTAATTTATTTAAATTGTTTCTGCTAAATCCAAAGCTTTTTGTAATGCTCCTAATTTATTATAGACTTCTTGTGTTTCACTTTCTTCTGAAGAACTTTCTACAATTCCTGCACCTGCTTGAAAATGAAGTGTATGGTTTTTGCTCAAGAAACTACGAATCATAATTGCATGATTGAAGTTCCCTTCAAAATCCATGAAACCAATTGCACCACCATAAAGTCCTCTATTGGTAGTTTCAATACTTTCAATGAGTTCCATTGCTTTATATTTTGGTGCGCCACTAAGCGTTCCTGCTGGGAATGTGCGAGCTACTAAATTCATGAAGTTTTCACTATCTTTTAGTTTCCCAGTAACTTTAGAAACCAAATGAATTACGTGCGAAAAGAATTGTACTTCTTTATAGTTATCAACCTGAACATTAGTACAACTTCTACTCAAATCATTTCTAGCCAAATCAACCAGCATTACATGTTCACTGTTTTCTTTTGCATCTTCTCCTAATTTTTTAGCCAATTCAGCATCTTTTTCATCATTACCTGTGCGTTTAAAAGTTCCTGCAATAGGATGAATCTCTGCGTTTTTGTCTTTAATTACCAATTGTGCTTCTGGGGAAGAACCGAAGATTTTAAAGTTTCCATAATCAAAATAAAATAGGTAAGGAGAAGGATTAATGCTTCTTAATGCTCTATAAACGTTAAATTCGTCTCCTTTAAAAGGTTGTGAAAACCGACGAGACAATACCAATTGAAAAACGTCTCCACGATGGCAGTGTTTTTTTGCTAAACTTACATATTCTTTAAATTGATTATCGGTTAAATTAGAATAGCCTTCTCCAGATTTTGAAAAAGTGAAAGAAGCAAAGTTTTTAGATTGAAGTAATTGATGAATTTCATCGGTATTGTCTGAGTTATCAATACTATGACAAAAAATATAGGCTTCATTCTTAAAATGATTAATTGCTATAATGTTTTGGTAAATAGCATAATAAATTTCGGGTATTTTATTGTCTTGTGACTTATTCGCTATAGTAATACTCTCAAAATGTTGAATGGCATCATATGAAATATAACCAAACAAACCATTATTAATAAATTTAAACTCAGACTCATCGGCAATAAATTGTTTAGAAAAGTTACCTAATTCATTCACAATATTGACCGATTTATCAATGGGAATAATCTCAGAATAATTATTAGGGAATGTAGTTTCTATTTTATGATTCTCTACTTTGAAAGAAGCAATAGGGTTGAAACAGATGTATGAAAAAGTATTGTCATTCGCATGATAGTCACTACTTTCCAATAATATACTATTTGGAAATCTGTCCCTAATTTTTAAATAAATACTAACAGGGGTAATAGTATCTGCTAATATTTGTTTGTGTGATGTGTGTAGTTTATAGGTTTTCATTTTATTTGTTTTCTTATTATTAAGAATTAATTTTTGTCATAAAAAAAAAGGCTTGTCGTGAATGACAAGCCTTTTATATGTATTTATTTTTAATTTATACTATAGCAGGATTTGATCACGACGTCAGACGTAAGTTGCTCCACCACCAAGTATTGTTTAAAAATAGTTTCATTTCTTTCTTTGTAATTGATATGCAAATATAGCAAAAGTTTATTTTTATACACAAGTATAAATAAAAAAAAGTCCAAAAATATTTTTGGACTTTTTTTTATAGCAATTATTGTTTTGATTATTAGAAATTTAAAGTAACATCTAATTCAAATTCATCATAAATAGTTTTGTCTCCTAAATTATCGAAGAAAGAGCCAGAACCATATTTAATATCATATTTTGCTCTATCCACAATTACTTTAGTAGTAGCTGTATTTCCATTTACAGTAATATCAAAAGTAACAGGATTAGTTTTTCCTTTAATTGTTAAATCTGCCGTTACAGTAGTAACATTATTTCCTTTGTCTGCCACTGTTTTAAAAACCAATTTAGCAGTTGGAAATTTTGCAACACCAAAGAAATCATCCGATTTTAAGTGTCCATCTAATTTTCCTTTATAGTCTCCCGACAAATCTGTAGTGTTAATAGTCGTCATATCTACAGTGAAATTTCCACCAACCAATTTACTACCATTAAAAACTAAAGCACCTTCTTTTAGTTTAATGTCTCCATTATGTTGCCCTGTTACTTTTTTTCCTAACCATTCAATCTTACTTTTTGTAGCATCAACTTTCTTTGTCGTTTGAGCGTTAATTGTAAAAGTAACGAATGCAATTAATCCGAATGCAGCTGTTTTAAAATTTTTCATTTTGTTTTTTTTAAGTGTTTATTAATTAAATTGTTTTGAATAATTCTTCGTTTGGTTTTCTAACTTTAGGATAATGTTGTGTGGCATCTTCTTCATGACGATATCCAACTGTTGCCACTAATGAAGCATTCAATCCTAATTCGTTTAATCCTAAGATAGTATTATATTTTTGAGGTTCAAAACCTTCCATTGGAGTTACGTCTATCTTTAAATCTGCAGCAGCGTTCATCAAATTGGCTAATGCTAAATAGGTTTGTTTAGAAGTCCAAATTGCTTTGGTTTCAACAGGTAGCGGCACAATATTAGTTTTCATCATATCGCTAAAACCTTTCAAATCTTCTAATTTCAAATTTCTTGTTTTTGCCATATTGTTTAAATAATCATCAATATGTTTTTCTTGAATATCAACAATGTTAGCAAACACAAATAGGTGAGAAGCGTCCACAATTTGCGTTTGTCCCCAAGAAACAGGTTGCAATTGTGCTCTCACTTCAGGATTTTCAATGATAAAAACCTGATAGGGTTGCAATCCATAGGAAGACGTACTCAAGCGAATCGCTTCTTTTAATTGCTCTAAATCTTCCGCTGATATTTTTTTGGTGCTATCAAACTTTTTTGTAGCATATCGCCAATTTTGGCTTTCTAAAAATGTACTCATATTTAAATTTCTCTAAGTTTCTCTAATAAATCGTTTAATTTTTCTAATTCTTCGTTGGTTAAATTTTTGGTAAACAAGGCATCATGTTCATCTATTAAAGGGTCTAATTCCGCTAGTACTTTTAAACCTTTTTCTGTAATTTTAACTTCTATTTTGCGTCTATTATCTGGACAAACATTTCTTTCAACCATTTTTTTTAGGAGCAATTTATCTATCAACCGTGTGGTATTACTATTTTTAGTCACCATACGTTCCAAAATATCTTGCATATTTAGTGGCTTTCCTTTTTGCCCTCTTAATATTCTTAATACATTATACTGTTCACTAGATATTTCAAAAGGCTTCAATAATTCATTAAATTTATCACCAATGAAATTTCTTGTAAAACTTAAATTGAGCATCACTTTTTTGGTTATGCTTAGTTTTACGGTACTTTTTATTTGTTGTTCAATGTTCATTTGTAGCTACTTTATTTGTATGTACAAATGTAATACATTTTGTCATTTGTATATACAACTATATGATAATTTTTTGTTAATTTTTTATGTATGTAGTATTCATAGCCTTTTGAAATACAATTTAGGATAGGGCTAATACCTTAAAGTTATACCTAACTATTAGAAAAAAATGTTTCAGATTATAGTATTTAAACTGATTCTAAAAATTGTATAACCTATTGGATGTTCAAATAAAGCATAGTATTTTTGAAAAAAATATAACTATGAATTTAGATCAACAAAACTGGTGGAGCAAATTTCTAACCGATGAAAAAGGGGTGTTATTAGATGTTCGCACAGAAGACGAAGTAAATAGAGGAAAAATTCCAGGTTCAATTAATATTGATATTTTTAAAGGACAGGGGTTTATCTATGAAATAGATGCACTAGATAAAAATAAAAACTATTATGTGTATTGTGCAGCAGGAGCAAGGAGCGCAAATGCATGCAACATTATGAGAGAGCTTGGTTTTGAAAATGCCTTTAATTTAATTGGTGGTTTTTCTGAATGGACAGGCCCAACAGAATAAAAAAACATCTGTGTTTCTAATTTTCAATTAAAACAGATAGAAAAAGAACAAATTTTCAATTTTATAGAGAAAAAGCTTTCTATTTTCTTTTAAAAAATGAAAGACTCTTTAAAATATTAGAAAGAGGATGCCTAAAAAGTTAGTAGTCGTTCCATTTGTAAAAGTGGCAAACTAGACGTTGACTTATAACTCTTTGGACACCCTCTTTTTTTGCTAAAGAATAGGATAGTATGGCTTACTCTTTCATTATTTTTTTCATTTTCTTAGTAGGTTTACAATTATTACTAGCAACCTTGCAATAATCAATCAATAAAATGGTAACCTCAGCATGTAATGCTTCATCTGTAAATTTTTTATCAGGGTTTTCAATAACAAGTTTCGACATTCCAGCTAAATACATTGCAAATAAACTATCATTACCATCAGTCAGCTCAACAGCAGAAGAATCAATATTGAAAGTATAGTCTGTACCTTCCATCCATTTAAGAATAAATTGCGCAGCAGTCAACCTGTTGAGATCGTCTTTTTTTACTGGATTTAAAAATAAATAATTTGCACATTCAATTACTTTCTTTTCGGCATTTATAAAATCTTGTTTAGAAGAAAGCGGATATTGGTCCAAATCGGTTAGATTCTGTCCGATAGTAGTAAGCGAAAAAACACTAAAAAAAATAAAGAATACAAATGGTTTCATGTAGGTGAATATTTAAAAATAAAAACGAATATATAAAAAAAGTAAGAAGCTTATGTTAAAAGAACAACTAAAGTTTTTTGTCATTAGAAATTAAACATCATATTTAATTTATCATTAACCATCAACAAGTAACCATCAATAATTACTAATATTGCAGAAAGATTAAAAATGTATCCAGAAAAATATATTTACTGCCTTGAAGGAGTTGCCGACATCGACAAAGCAAATAAAAGTCAAATACTTCCTTCATTAGAAAACCTAGCACTACATTTTGGAATAACCAACGTCTATAAAACCTGCGATACGATTGAAGGTCTAGAAGAAAGTTTGAGTACGCTGCTCTATGAAGATAAAAACTTTAAAGACTATGCCATTCTCTATTTAGCCTTTGAAGGAGAAGGAAATAATATAGAATTAGACAATTATTATTATACATTAGAAGAAATAGCTGAGTTTTTTGAAGGCAAACTAACCGATAAAATCATTCATTTTACCAATACCATGCGTTTGGATCTAGACGAAGAAAGCGCACAATATTTTCTAGACGTTACAGGAGCAAGAGCCATCTCTGGATATAACAAACCGGTGCCCATATTAAGCACCGTCCTAGACAATCCCTATTTTGCACTCTGTCAAGAATATGACGATGTTGTCGCGCTTGTAGAAGAACTCTATGATAGACACTATGCCTTGTGTAGCACACTAGGTTTTGTGTTGTATTATTGAGTGTAAAGTTAAAAGTTGAAAGTCAAAAGTTGAAAATGTTTAGATTACGGAATATGACAATGATAACTTGTTTTTGTTTTAAAAATGCAGCCCTAGCATTTGCTAGGGCTGTAAATGTTTTATTAACTTATTTTTAGGTGAGTAGGTTTATAGTTTATTCTATCACATAAACTACTTAATATGCCCAATAACAATTATCTACTTTATAATCTTCACCTGAAGTCTTTAAAGTAGCATGAAAATCACCTGAAAAATAAATATTAAAAGGATTTGAAGGCAATATATTAAAAGTACCGTGAACAACAAGATCGTTAGCTCCGTAATTTGATATAAATCCAGAGTTAAATGAATGTATTACATTCTGTCTACTTCTTGCAACTATTGATAAATTTTTTATTTCTTTAAGTGTACTATCACCTGAACGTTTCCAAAATTTGCCATGTAGCCATTCGTATTTTATTCTAACGCCATAATCTACTCTTAAATATCCTATATAATAGGTGTTTACATAGGCTTCGAATACGAACTTTACTGGTGCTTGATTGTGATCATTAAATCTTTTTTGATACTTAGCATCTACCCAAGCTCTTTGGCTTTTTTCTTCACCTTGATTTAAAAATTTTCTCTCTACCTTAACATTGTATATTTCTACATTGTCATAATTTGATGTTCTATTTTCTTTGGCGTTTTCTTTGACTTTACGAAGTAATTCTTCTTCTCCATTTTTAATAACGTATTGTTTCCAATCCATTATAAAAATTAATTCAGAGCCAATTTTCACTTCTCTATCTTCATTGTAGAAATTTAAAACGAAATCTGCATATTCCATTTCGTATTCTTTGGCTGTTTCTTTTAAAGAATGAAATCCTTTTTCTTTTAAATTAGTTTCTAATTCTTTCATTAAAAATTCGTCTTGTAAGTACTTATTAAACTGATCTTTGTCTTTAAAAACTAATCTACCGTTTTCAATTTGTGGTACATTACTTTTTTGTTCCAAAGCTGTTAAGTTTACATCTTCTTCATTTGAACAAGAAAAAAATGCAGATAAGAACATCATAACCATAATACTAGGTAATCTCTTTAACTTTTTCATAATTTTGTTTACTGTTAATAATTAATCTAATTTTGTTATACAAATTTAATTGTTAAATCAATAAGAATAATCACCCGAAAAAGGTGATTATTAAATGGTTAAGTTCGGAAAACTAAACTATCTTTAAAACATTTATCTATCCAGACAAATATATTTTCTGCCTATATAGTGTAGCGGATCTAACTTAAAACAATAAAAGCCAAATACATCCTTCGTTAGAAAACCTAGTACTACATTTCAGAATTCAATTGCAACAACTTGTTTTTGTAACATATCTGTATTTATGGATTGTCTTATAAATAGAGTATTAAACCAAAAAATATCCGTAATTCAAAAGTTGAAAGCTATTTGGTTGTGAAATACAAAAATAAAAACTTGTTTGTGTTTTTAAAATTATATTCTATTTGTGCAATTATCCTATGAATAGTATATAGATTCAAAATATAAATACCCGTAGCCTAATGGTTAAAAAGTTAAAAATGGTTTGACTAGGTAAGTGGTAATGATAACTTGTTTTTATTTTTAATACATGTTTGTATATTGTTTTATATAACCAAAAAATGATTATTTACATAACAAACAAATTTTAAACTCTCACAATCTTCATCCGCAAACATTTACTACCCAAAACTAAATCCAGAAAACAAATTGCATATTGATATTTAACTGCTTATCTTTACTTTAAAATAAGCAAAAATGAGTTCTACAGAATTTTTAATTTCTTTTAGTACAATAATGATGATGTTGAGCCTCATCTCAGAAAGAGCCTCAAATTTTGCAAAACTTTATTTTCAAGGAAAAAAATTATACATACCATTTCTATATCGATACAAGAAGAAATGGATAACCCACTTAGAAGTAAAACTAGACATATTATCCTATAGACAACCCACCTTAGCAGGAGAAAAAGAACGCGAATACCGATTATTGGTTATTAATATATTGATAGGAATTATTGTAGCAACAGTAGCCAATGCCAATTTATTCGAAATTATAAGATCCATTAAAAATGTCAATAAGGAACTTCCAATTAGTGGTTATGACATCACAGCATTCAACGAAAAACACCTCATTGGGTTCTTATATATGTTTTTTTTCATTTGGTCAGTAAGTCTCATTCTATTTACTAGACTGCCTGAATATCACATCAAAATTAAACAAAAAGTATATAAATATCCTTTTCTATTTTGGGTATTCACAACCATAGTTTTCGTTTTATATGGTGCAATCTATAAAGAAAAGGAATACCTTTCTATTGTGACACATACGCTAGGCTTTGTTTTAGTGGGACTTTTCATTAGTCTAGGTTCCAAGTTTTGGCACGATATACTAGACATTCTTTTCAAATTAAAAAACACCCAACGTCTTTTAGCAGATGCTAAAACCTATACCAATTATGACAGTGCCGAAGAGTTGCTTGCACTAGCCAACACCTCACAATATGATGTAGCAGAACAGCTTTTTGAATTATACAAAGAAGAACTTGCAGCCATTGATGGAGTAGTGTCTTACGGATTGAATACCGTTCTCGATGAAAATACAAAACTCTACAAAAAAATAATAGAAGTAGAATTCATTAATGAGGAAGCACAAGGAAAACTGCAAAACATTACAATAAGTGGTTCCATAACAGTAAACTACAACACCTTCTATTTAAAAGATTACCTAGTATATCGTTATACCACCCAATTAATTGCCATTTCTGCAATAGAATCTCAGCCAGTTTGCTATGCCTACAATGCCAACTCATTAAACACCAACCCTTCGAAAGGTTCTTTTTCGGTTTATAAAGAAGGCGATAATTATTATGCCATTGGCAACCTGCATGTTTTTGCAGACGATGAAGAGTTTAAAGCATTTGAAAACAACCCCAACCATGAACTAGTGCATCGAACAGTTCAATTTGTTGTTAATGACAATGCCACTCAAACAGGAACCATTATAGATTATACTTTTGGAAACATAGAAGGCTATAGTCTTGACCGTTGCGTTTGCGAAATTAAAAAAGAACTCTATGAACTATTTTTAGCACAAATTGATATTAATAAGCTAATAGACATTGATGAAAATGGCATGCGCATGTTTGGTGCCTATACCAAATATACTCGTTTTCATCCCTATAGAAAACCAACTACGTGCTATGTAGCCTATAATGGCTTTAGAAACAGAAAAGAAATGTATTTATTTAAAATAGGAACCTCAACACCTGGAATTCAAAACGTGAGCAAAGGAGACAGCGGAGCCACCATCTATTACAAAATAAAAAGCAAAGACAACACCGAACTTTTGGCAACAGGGATTTTAGTTGCCAAGAGCGATAATTATGCATATATTTTTAGAGGAGAATTATTTACAAACACCAATACACTCGAATTATGGAAAAATGGATCACAAGTTTAGCCTTTTTGCTTGCATTCCACTGCGTGCAAGCTCAAATAGAAGTAGCAGTAAAAAAAGAACAATTAACTATTAATGATACTGCTACAAACAAAAGCAGTATTGTCATAGTAAGCACAGAAGGAGGAGAAAATTATGAAATTAAAATTTCAGATTATCCCAATCTAGAACAAGATAAAGAGCTTAAATATAAAGGAATAAACTATAAAATAATTTCGGAGAAGCAGAAAATAGTCTTTTGGAAAGAAGGAGAAAATGAAAAAGACCACGGACAAGATATTTATTTTTGCCCAAGTAAAACACAATTCAGCAAAGAGCTTTCAAAATGCGGAGCAACCAACACATTGCAAGCACCAAACTATGCAATGGTGCATCAAATTCCGTTTCCTTCTTTTCAGGAACCAGATGATACGAAGTTACTAGCCAATAAATCCAATAGATACTTAATTATTGATGCTAGTGCCAATCATAACAAAAAAATAAACAATAGCCTTTTTAAAGCAAAAGATGTAGCTTCTTTTGGAGAAACAGTAGAAACCACTAAGGTAACTGCAAAATCAGATGCATTGCCAATTAATGAAAAAACAGAGGAGTTTGATAAGAATTTCACTAAAGCCGATGCATTACCTGTGAATGCTAGCGTTACCATTTTCATTAGAAATTATAATTTTCACGATTTAGAAAAAATAAGCGTAGCCATGACAGGAGCAGACTTTTCCTATAGCTATAGCATTAAAGACATACTAGCGCAACTAAAAGACAAAGTAGCAGAGACAGAAGAAAAAGGAACAGAAGCTACATCAAATGAAGGTAAGGAAAAATTAAACAACGATTTAAGCAATATATTGGCCAAATTTAAAAGCTATACCTATTTAAATCTAAACGATTTATACAAAATTGAAGAATACAAAAGACAATTGTATCAATACTATGAAAAAAACTATGCCACTTTCGGAGAAGAGGAAGTAGCCATTTTTAGCGAAATACTACATTGGTATCCAACCTATTTATCCATTACACCCATTGCCATTACGGTTCCAGAAAATGATGAAGTAGCCATAAATGTTACCCTAAAAAACAAAAACGATGACACACCCTACCAAAACAAAGTGGGACAGTTTAAAACCACAGGAGGCATTGGTTTCAACCTAGGAGGCATGTTCTATATTACCAATTTAAAAAACAACTCGGTCTATACTAAAGCTTCCGAAACAACAGGAAAGGTGAGAGCCTTTATGAACGGAGACAACCAAAGTTCTGTAGGTATAGGCCTAAATTCTGAAATCTATTTTAGAACAGGCTATTTAGTGCGTCCTACTTTAAACATGGGCTTTTTTCTTCCCTTCGATGAGGACTTAACACCCTTTGGAGCTATTGGTCCTGGAATAAGCATAGCCTCTAAAAAAGTGAAATTTAGTCTTTCTTGGGGATTAGCAGTAGGGAAAATAAACGCCATTAAAGAACAATATAAAGATGTAGAAATTGACCCAACCGATCTAACCAACGACCAATTAGGTGAGAAGGTATGGCGTTTTGGTAACTATTTTGGGTTTGGGCTCACATATAATTTATAAACCATAGCATAGCGCATCATAAAGAAACCTGTAGAACAATTTGTTTTGCGGGTTTTTTCTGTTGTCTGTTCTCTGTTGTTTGTTTGTTGTCTGTGTGGACAACAGCGAACTGAAAACCCCAATCTTGTCATCCTGTAAGGATCCCATAAGAAGCTCAAAAAAAACTAATTAAAGCTAAGCGCTTTTCTATGTTCCTATGTGGTTTAAAACCAAGCACACAAACCAAATCCACCATCTTGTCATGCTGAAAGCATCCCATAAGAAGCTCAAAAAAAACTAATTAAAGCGAAGCGTTTTCCTATGTTCCCATGTGGTTTAAAACCAAGCACACAAACCAAATCTACCATCTTGTCATGCTGTAAGCATCCCATAAGAAGCTCAAAAAAAACTAATTAAAGCGAAGCGTTTTCCTATGTTCCCATGTGGTTTAAAACCAAGCACACAAACCAAATCCACCATCTTGTCATGCTGAAAGCATCCCATTTGTAGCTCAAAAAAAAACTAATTAATGCGAAGCGTTTTCCTATGTTCCTATGTGGTTTAAAACAAATCACATAACACTTCATTTCCCCACCATCTTGTCATGCTGAAAGCATCTCATGAGCAACTCCACAAACTAATAAAACCAAACTAATGAGACCTTTACAAGGTGATATTTTTGGGTATAAGTTGTCCGTTGTCGATAACCGAAAACAGATAACAGACAACAGCGAACAGAAAACCGCAATCTTGTGCTGTAAGCATCCCATAAATTGCTCTGTAAATTATCTTCTCATTTCTCTAATAATCTTATTTGTCCTTCTATCGGCATACATTCTATTTAAAGCAGTAACTGCCCATATGAATGCTGGTATCCAACCAATAATTGTGATTTGTAGTAGTAAACAAATAATACCTGATAGAATTTTCCCTTGCAATAGTAAACTCAACCAAGGTAGAAAGAACGCTAAAACGTAACGCATATCTTTAATTTAGGTTTTACAAAATTTTTAAATTTTATTTTAAATATTAACCCCAACCATTCGTTTCATTGTATCAATAAAAGCCTGATGAAAAGCATCATCTTTTGCATAGAGTTTATACAAATTCAATTCGTTTTTTCTTTGTTGCGACATGATTTCATCTAAAATCTTTTTAAAGGCTAAATCTCTATTCGCAACATCTTTATTTTGAGCTACCTTAGTTAAATAATCAGGATGAGCCTGTATTTGTTTGGTTAGCGTAACAAATTTTACTCTCTGGTCTTCTGGTGTTACGTCCCAACCTTGAAACCATTTCTCATTGAAGCTATTAATAATTAAATCTAAAGGATCTAATTCTTCCTCTGTTCCATGTGCTCCTCTAGGATTTGGGTTTTGTGGGTCTAGTTCTGTTTCCGAATCATCTAAGCTAATACTTTCGTTTAATTTAACACGTTCTAATCCATAAGTAGATAAATCAACTGATTCTAATAATTCATCAATAGGGTCTGTAGTGTCATTGATAATTAATTTCGGAATTAGAAACTTTAAAAACCAAAATAATTTTTCCCAATTCAATACTTCATAAGGCAGTATTGCAGCCATTTGACCGTAAATCTTAACAAATTGTTTCGCTTTAATTTTAAAATCGGCTTTATCGGCATCTTCTAATTCTAATTCAGTAGTAAAACGATTAGCGGCAATATCAATAATCGGACTTAACAATTGTGCATCTACGTTATTAAAATACTTGGTAACAAAATCTTCTACTTCATGCCACTCATAAACACCCACTTCATCTAAAACTCCTTTAATCTCATGCAATACATTTACATCTGTTGCACCACTTAAAGTGGTAGCGGTATAAAAAGGATCAAAAGCGTCTTTAATGTCTTCAATGGTATTAAAGAAATCCAATACAAACAAATCTTCTGTTTTCTTACCTAATTTATCAGCAGCTCTGTTTAATCGAGATAAAGCTTGTACTGCTAAAACCCCTTGTAGTTTTTTATCTACATACATCGATGACAATTTAGGTTGGTCAAAACCTGTTAGGTATTTATTCGCAACTACTAAAATGCGATAGTTGTCCTCATTAAATTTGTCTTTAGTGTCTTTTTCTGAAAAGTTATTTAAATTTTCTTCGCTATGCTCAATACCGTCAACTGTTTTTTTACCCGAAAAAGCAATTACTACTTCAAAAGGATTGCCTTTGTCTTTTAGTATATTTTTAATGGCAAAATAATAACGAATTGCCGATTCAATACTTTGGGTTACCACCATCCCTTTGGCTTTTCCTTTCAGTTTTTTAGTATTGACTACTTTATGAATAAAATGGTCCATCATTATTTCGGCTTTGGAAGCAATGGTTTCTTTGTGACGTTCTACATAAGCGCGTAACTTTTTCTGTGCTTTTGTAGTATCAAATAATGGATTATCTTCAATTGATTTTTCTATTTCATAATAACTTTTAAACGTGGTATAGTTTGCCAACACATCTAAGATAAAGCCTTCTTCAATAGCCTGTTTCATGGAATACAAATGAAACGGTTTAAATGTACCATCTTCCTGTTTTACGCCAAATTTTTCTAAAGTAATACTTTTAGGTGTTGCTGTAAAAGCCAAATAAGAAGCATTACCTCTCATTTTGCGAGAATGCATGGCTTGAACAATCATATCTTGTGCATCGGTTTCTTCATCTTCCGTGTTAATTTTTCCCATGGCTCTGTTCATATTATCTGCTGCTGAGCCACTTTGACTACTATGGGCTTCATCAATAATAACAGCAAAGCGTTTGTCACTCAAATCTGCAATGCCGTCTATAATGAATGGGAATTTTTGAATGGTAGTGATGATGATGCGTTTACCACTTTCTAAACTTTCTTTTAGCTCTTTAGAAGAGTAGGCTGGAGCCACTATATTTTTTACTTCTGAAAATTCTTTGATATTTTCTCGCAATTGTTTGTCCAGTAAACGTCTATCCGTAACTACAATAACCGAATCAAATAAAGGATTGGAAGTACCTTTACTTCCTGGCAAAGTATCACGCTCTGGATAGGTTTCTATCAATTGATAAGCTGCCCAAGTGATGGAATTTGATTTTCCTGAACCTGCCGAATGTTGAATTAAATAATTTTGACCTACTCCTTTTTTACTCGCATCTGCTATTATTCTGCGTACTACATTTAATTGATGATACCGTGGAAAAAACAACGTGCGTTTGTTGAGATTGTCTTTTTCCGATCCATCAAAACGTACAAAATGTTGAATGATATTGGCAACACTTTCTCTGGTTAATACTTCATCCCATAAATAGGATGTTTTATGACCAAACGGATTAGGAGGATTGCCTTTGCCGTGATTGTTTCCTAAATTGAAAGGCAAAAAGAAAGTACCAGCACCATCTAATTTGGTGGTCATATACACTTCATCGGTATCCACAGCAAAATGCACCACACAACGACCAAAGTGTAATAAAGGTTGTGTGATATCTCTTTTGAATTTATATTGATTTTGTCCATGCACTTTAGCATTTTGCCCAGTCCAATGATTTTTGAGTTCCATGGTAGAGAAGGGCAGACCATTAATAAACAAAACCATGTCGATTTCTTCTCTAGGATTGGTTACCGAATAACGCACTTGCCTCGTAACACTAAATTCATTGGATTCAAAATTGTCTTTTACGGTTTGACTACTACTCGCCAAAGGCAATACATAAAACAAAGTAAAGTGCGCATCATCTACTTCTAAGCCTTTACGAAGCAACTTTAAAACACCATATTTTTTTATCAAACGATCCAAACGCTCTAGAATCTTTAATTTCCAATCACTTTGTTTTTGAATTTTAGCTAATTCTTCGGCTTGGGTGGTTTCAAGAAAATGCCAAAAACGAACTTCATCAATAGCATATTTTGCATTAAAATCGCTGGCATGACCTATATAATAGCCATTGCCTGAACGGTACAATGCTGTTGGTTCATTTACATTGCCTGCTTGTTTGTTTTCTTCTAAACAAGAACCGGTTAGTTTTTTTTCTATGGCTTGCTCTAAGGCTTGTTCGTTAGTTTGGCTTGGCATGGGTTTATTTATTATTTTTTGTAATGAGATTTAATTAATTTTAAGATTTCTTTTCTATGTTTAATTATTAAATCTTTATTCCAATTATTTGAATAACTTTTAAATATATAATACGATTTTAATGAATCAAATGTAGGCTTGTTTAAAAAAGCTTCACGTTTTTCATTAACTGATTTTCTACTGTACTCTGAATTTTGGCTGACACTCAATAAAACCAAATTACCAAAATTATCTAAAAATTCTTTCTCTAATTTTTCTTGAAATTCAGGTTGTTGAGGATATATGTGTTCTACAGAATTTTTAGATGTAATTCTAAAATTCTTAAATTTTTGTTCTAAACCATTTTCCCAATCACTTTTCTTTTTTAATTCTTTCCATAAAAGATATTCAACTTTTTGAAACCAATAATGTTTAAATGAAGTTCCTTTGAATTCCTTTAAATAGGATACAAAATCAAAACAATCTTCTACTCTAAAAATATAATTCATCCATAAAAAACTTGTTTCTTTATCTGTAATTTTAGAAATCGATAAGTCGTTATCTAATTGTTCTAAATAATCCAAGTCAAAATTTTGCTTTTCTATCAAATGATATAAATAAGGCGTTAACCAAAATTGACGTAGATAATCACCTGTAAAATAAAGAACAGATTGTAGCATTAATTCATCAGATTTTTCAATAACGTTTCTACCAAAATAGGAATAGTCAGCCCGTTGGTCATGTCTATTTACGCTAGTTAATTCTAAATGTTCTTCTTTAGAGTCTAAATCAGTTATCCACTTTATGATATGGAAATCAAAAACGGCTCTAACTTTCCATAAAAGTAAAATAAAATCTTTTACTTCTTGTTCTTTTGCCTTTTCAAAATATTTAAATATAGCTATTAAACGATTAACATGGAAAGTTCCTTCAAAATCATTTTTTTTATTTTTAAATAAATAAATTCTAAAGGTGTGTAAAAGTAATTGTCCAAAACTAATAATAGACCTGCAATTTATTTCATTTGATTTCTCATTTTCATATGAATTGGCTATTTCTATAAATTTTTCAACTTCTTTTTTTGCTATTTGTGAAATTGTATATCCTTTTGAAAGCGAACTATTTTCGGATTTGTTCTCAAATATAAATTTAGTTTCATCAAAATCATAAAAATCTTCTTTTTTAAGTTTTCGCCAATTTGAGTTGTTGAAGGATTTTCGAACATTTCGCTCAAAATAATCATCCATATTTTCACAAGCTTCCCAAATTTTGCTGAATAAAACTTTTTGAGTCGTTATTTTTTTTAAAAGATTTGCTTTTACGATGTCAGTTTGTTCTAATTGAATTCCAGAATTATTTATAGTAGCAAAGAGTTTGTTTAAATCAATATTTTTTGGTGTGCTATTGTTTACTAGTAAAACATTATTGTAAATGTAATCTCCAAAATGAGTTAAATCTATTTCCTTGTCAATTTGCTTCAAAATTCCTTTAATTATTGTTATTGCTTCAACAATATTTTTCAAATAGGGTTTGCTTGTAATCTCTTTTTCTGAATATTTATTTAAAGCCTCGTTAGGATGTTTTAGTAATAATTCGAAATACTCTTTTATCTCCGTACGTATTTCAAAATCCAAACGTAATTTATTTTCAATTTTCAAGAAATTATTTAAATCACTTTCTATACCCAGATAATTAAAACTAAAAGCCAATAACCACAATGTTGTAAAGCGTTGTTGACCATCGATTAGCTCGGAGTAATTATTTTTATTATTATCGGTTAGAATCGTTCCTAAATAATATGGTTTTTCAGGGTTTGTTTTAAATGAATTCAAACAATCTGAAAGGAATTTACTTATTTGCTCTTCTCCCCAAACATAAGGTCTTTGATAGGTTGGGATACAAAAAAGAATATCACTCACATGAGATAAACTGATAGTATCTGTTGAAAAAATGTTAGAGTTTATCATCGATAGCTTTTCTTAATTTAATATCAAAATTTGTAGTAACAATTCCATTTGAAAATGATGGAAAATAATTCCCCAAACTCATAATGTAACTTCCTTTTACTTTATTGGGTTCGCAATTTTCATCATTAAAAGTATAATTGTATTTTTTTAATTGGCTAACAACCTCTTGATGAGTGTAACTATTTAATATCTTGTCTAATAAAAATTCTTCTCTAACTAGTTTTTCTATGCTATCTTCTCTAACAGTTCTTCTATTGATAACTCTTGTTGCATAGACACTTCTATAAGCCCATAATGAAAATTCAAATAGGTTTTCTAAACCGAATTTACTTATATAGACGATTACTACGAGTTGGAATAATTCTTTTAAAAATACAGTTCCATTATGTCCGGTTATTAGTTTGTCTCTAAATTCATAAAAGCGTTCGTCTATTCTGTAATTATTTTTTGTTAAGAACAAATCTTCATAAATAACTACATATTCAGATATATAATCTATAAAATGAGAACCATTGTATAAAGGTTGTCTTATTGCTTTTAAAGAGCTACTCTTTTTAGTTGTTTTTTGAAAATTAGTTTCTTTTACTTCTATTTGGTAAAATGAAATAGGATTATTGGTGCTGATCGTTTTTTCTGTAAAATCTTCAACAATAACATTTTTAATTGCAGTTGTATGTCTAAATGATGGATAACTTTTCCAATGTAGGAAATTCCAGTACCTAGCCTTACTAAGCAGACCTATAACTTCATCTATAGATTTTATGTTTTTGCTTTCCCATTGAATTGCGTTACTTGCAATTGCTCCATTCCCTTTGATAGCTCTTAAATGATGCGCTTTAACAATGTCTGAACCAGAGAGTCTTTTGCCTCCAGTATTTTGTGTTTCAAAAAAAGTGTAGGCATCATCTTCACTAGTTGTTATAACTAACGTTACATTCAACAAATCTAAATTCAGTTCATTTATTACAATTTCATCATTTTTTAATAATTGATAATTTTCATCAATTTGATTAATGCTCTTTGGTGAATTATATTCTATGTTGTGTTCTATAGCATTGATGTAGTAATCAAACAACGCCAAAGTAGTGATGCGTTGCTGACCATCAATGATGTTTAAAGTACTTTTATTTTTGTGAATTATTATGCTACCAAGATAATATAATGGTAATTCTTCATTATAGTCTTTGTAAAAAATATTCAAATCTGCGACCAGTTTTTTTAGTTGCTTTTTTTTCCAAACATATGGTCGTTGATATTCAGGAATTTTTAACTGTCCGTTAAGTTCAGTTTGTTCAAAATTACCCAAAAGCAATTGTTTTGCAGTGCAACTGATAACGGTTACTCCAGTTTCGGTAATAGTATGAACAATAGTTTTTTCCATACTAACAAACCCTCACTTTACCCGTTACCACTCCATCTATCAAACTCATTTTATACTCCTTCAACTTTTCAATCTCTTGCTCTTTTAGAGCAATCAAATTATTATACTTTGCGTTTTGTATCTCAATGTATTCTGATAATAAATATTGTTCCATAATTGGTGGTATGATAATTAGAGAAGAACTTAAAGTATTTCCATAAATAACATCAATTGTTGTAGCGTTGCTATTTAGTTTTAATGATTCTTGAAAAGTTATAGACCATTCAATATATTGTTTCAAGTAAATGTTGCTTACTATTTCATTATTCAATCTCAATCTGATGATACACGGGTGAATAATTCCTTCTTCAAAGTTAAGAGGTACTATTGAACATTTTCCTATAGTACCTCGACTTGTAATTAATATATCTCCAGTTTTCACACTGAAGTTTTTAAGGTTTCTAAATTTTCCTTCATTAATACATTCTTTAGAAATTCCAAAGTCTGAATCTAAAACAGCTCTTTGATTATAAACTTTATAACCAGTTTCTATAAAATCTCCACCTTTTAAATCACTCCCAAAAGGTCCTGGTTTTAATGCTCCATTTTCATTTCTCAATATCATTTTCAACCTTTTCACCTCCCAATGCTCCGGAATCTCACCAATCCATTCCACACCGCTGTTTTTAAATTTTACGTTATCATTTAAACCTCTTGTAACCGCTTTATGAATGAGTATTTGCCTGCGTTCTTTGAGCAGTTCTATTTGTTGTTGCTTGATGGCAATGGCTTGGTCTATTTTCGTGGTTTTGTTGTCTAGAAAATTCGCTATTGCGGTTTGTTCTTCAATTTTTGGTACAGGCAGAAAGGAATATGATAATTCAGGATAACTAATATTCTTTCCTTCTCTAATTCCAACAACACTAGTTTGCAATTCAGATATAAAAGAGAATGATTTGAATAAATATTTATAATATTGTTCTGCTATTTTTCTTTTTGTTTTAAGTACTGTATAGGCTGGGCTAATGATTCCATCATGGTAACAATATTCTAAACCACCTTCGAACGATCTCAAACTAATTGCAAAATCTCCTTTTTGAATAAACTTAAAAGATTCTAATGCACCAGAGGGCATTACCATTCTATTTTCTACCCAACTTCTTGGAACAACTCCTTGATTCTGCGTTACAGATAATAATTCTTCTTCAGGTTTATTTTTTTCAGAATGGTCTTTAAATAAATGCTTCATTCTAATAAACTCCCAATGCTCAGGAATTTCACCCAACCATTCTACACCGCTGTTTTTGTAATGATCGTATTTTTTCATGGCGTTTAGGGTTTTAGTTTTTTAATGTCGGCTTCAATTTCTTTTAGGCTTTGTTCTCTTTCTATTGCTGCTTGCACTTGTTTGTATTTCATAAACTCTTGTTCCGATTTTTCTACTGCCATTTGATGTGAAATGGTTCCTGCATGGGTTAGAATTTCTCTTCCGTTGAGCTGCAACAAACTATCTAATCTTTCAATCCAATCTTTCATGTACATGGGTGTTTTTTGTTGTGCCATTGTCTCAGCAAAAGCCAAATATTGTTCTACTAAAAGACCTAACAACTTCATTTCGTCTTCGTTTAAATAGTTTTTTGCAATACTTATTTCTTGTTTTTGAATGTTTTGAGTTACTTTTTTATCATAAGACAACATACCCATTAAAGGCAAACTAGCATCAACTCTTCTGTACACCAATTCAGCAGCTGTATTTTGAGATATTGCCCAAAGTAATTTGTTTTGTACTTTTTTGAAAAAAGAGATTGTTTTTTCGTCCTTTGGGTCATAATCAATACTGGTGGCATAAATATCTTTTATTTTTTGGTAAAAAAACTTTTCTGATAAGCGTATTTCACGAATGCGGTTTTGCAATTCGTTAAAATAGTTCATGGAAGTTCCTTGCTTAAAGCGTTCATCGTTTAAAGTAAAACCTTTGATGAGGTATTCTTTTAATCGATGGGTTGCCCAAATGCGAAATTGTGTGCCTTGTTGCGATTTTACTCTGTAACCTACAGAAATAATGACATCTAAGTTGTAATGTTCAACCTCTCTTTCTACCTCACGATTCCCTTCCAATCGAACTAGTCGGAAATTCCGACGAGTTGAAATTTCATCTAATTCACCTTCTTTAAAAATATTGCCAATATGCTCGGTTATCGTGCTTCTTCCTTTGCCAAATAATTGTGCCATTTGGTCTTGTGTGAGCCAAACCGTTTCTTCTTGCAAACGCACATCAACTTTAATGTTGCCTTCTTGGTTTTGATAAATTAAAAATTCAGATGCCATGTTAAAAGTTTAAAATTTCAGCAATCAACCCGTCGCTTTCTTTTTCCAAGTTTAAAATATCAGCCGTTACATCCTCTAACGAGCGTAGCGGTTTGTGTTGGTAAAAGTATTTGTTAAAGCTTATTTCATAACCAATTTTTGTAGCATCAAGGTTTATCCATGCTTCAGCAACATGGGGTTGTACTTCTCTCAAAAAGTAACGGTGTATGTTTTCTTTTAACGGTATGTTTTCGGTATCGCGTAAATCGCTTTCGGTTTCGTAAGTAAGGTATTCTCCTTTTTTAAGAGACTTCTCGACTCCGCTCGAAGTGACATCTATTGATTCTTTAGAATAATACCCATAATCTGCCAACTCTGTTTCTTGGCAATCCAGATGGGCTAGAAGTGTAGCCAGTTTGTCTCCACTTAGTTTAACTATACTTTTAACTACTTTTTCTGCATCGGCATCGTACCAACTCACAGCATTTAGTATGGCATTTTTTTCAGAGGCACTTAGTTTTAGTTTCTGGTCTTTAATTACTGCATCTACCTTTTGTTTAAAAACGTTAAAGTCAGTAAAGATTTCCTCACCCATAATGTTAGCCAAAATGGTAGCTTGTTCCAGTAAAAAAGCTTGTTTGTCCCAAGTTGCTTTGGCAACTAGTTTCTTTTGATTGGCAGCCGTAAGATTTAATTCATTCTTCTCGCACCAGTCTAAAATATCTTTTTTGTATTTTTCAAGATCTTTATAAATGGCTTCTCCATAGGTTTCATACGCATGTACCATCGCTTCTTTTAAACCTTTATCATAGCGCAACTCAGCAATACGCTCGGTAGTAAATTGGGCTTTTAATCGTTTTGGTCGTTCAATGGTTACTTTGTGATAGCCAAAATCACTATTGTCAAAAACTTTAGCAGCAATTCCTTCATCAGTAGTGCGCTCAATCGCTTTTAAATCGGTATAGGTTTGTACAATTTCCTTGATATGCTCAGGAGCAAACTCACAGTTTTTGTTGCCTAAATTCTTGCGTAGTTTTCGATACATTTGCCCTGCATCAATTAACTGTACTTTGCCTTTACGGTTAGGTGTTTTGTTGTTGCTTAAAACCCAAATGTAAGTCGTAATTCCTGTGTTGTAGAACAAGTTATTGGGTAGTTGTACAATGGCTTCTAACCAATCATTTTCAATGATATACCTGCGAATGTTACTTTCTCCACCTCCTGCATCACCCGTAAACAAACTACTTCCATTATGCACAGAAGCAATACGTGTGCCTAATGGACTTTGAGACAATGGCTTCATTTTACTTACCATTTCCATCAAAAACAACAATTGTCCGTCAGAAGAACGAGGAATAGCATCGGCTTCTTCTGCCATGCCCCAATAGTTGTTTAATTGAATTTGAAAACGAGGATCAATGATGTCTTTTCCATCTTTAATGTATTTTTGCTCACTTGACCAAGATTTCCCATAAGGAGGATTGGATAACATAAAATTGAAAGTAGTGCCTGCAAATTCATCCGTAGAAAGGGTAGAACCCACACGAATATTTTCAGGGTTATTCCCTTTAATCATCATGTCACTTTTACAAATGGCATAGGTTTCGTCATTAATTTCCTTTCCATACAAAAACACATCGGAATTGGTGGCTCTAATTTCTCCTTCTGGATCTACAATAAAGTTTTGCGATTCGGTTAGCATACCTCCACTACCACAAGCTGGGTCATAAATGGTCATAACCGATGGAATGTTGTTTTTTATAGGATCAAAAATAATGTGCGTCATCAGGTCAATTACTTCGCGAGGGGTAAAGTGTTCTCCCGCTTCTTCATTATTTTCTTCGTTAAATTTTCGAATCAATTCTTCAAAAACATACCCCATTCCAAGATTTGAAAGTGCCAGTAATTTTCTTCCATTACTATCTAACTTTTCAAAAGGCGTAAGGTTTATATCAGGAGAGGTAAATTTTTCTAAAACATCTAGCAACACATCTTTAGCAGCCATGTGTCTAATTTGGCTTTTCAGTTTAAACTTTTCAATAATCTCTTTTACGTTGCTACTAAAACCATTTAGGTAATCTTCAAAATTAGCTTGTAGCAATTGTTGGCTATTAGTTGCTGTATTGTGTAAACGTTGGAGCGTCCATTCACTAGTATTATAAAATACATACCCTGTAACTCCTTCGAGTGCTTTGTCATCCCATTCGGTAAAACCAGCTTCTTCTTTTTGAAAAATCAATTCTTCCATCACAGCCTCTTTTGTAGGTTCTAATAAAGCATCTAATCGTCGCAACACTACCATGGGTAAAATAACATCACGGTATTTTCCACGAACGTAAACATCACGTAAACAGTCGTCTGCAATAGACCATATAAAAGAAACCAATTTATTATGTACAGCTTGATTCATTATTTATTTTTTCTTAAAAATCATTTCCTCAAACCTACCAAAAATAAACCATTTCGGCAAGAAGAGCGTAGGTATTTTTACCTGTTTTTACAAAGATAATAACCACAAAACAATTTGTTTTACGGGTTTTCGCATTTGGGATATTTTTTTACCAAACATTTTTGGAATCGTGCCTCATTTTTGTTTTTATAGCATCGCTCTTATTGTCCTAAAAAATAGTCGAACATTTTTAATAGGCAAACAGGATAGTTGTTTGATTTTAAGCGTAAATCTTACGTTTTTTGTTTTTTACACACTTTTTTTTGGGGTTTGGTAGCAGTTTGGTAGCAGTTTCGTTCTGACGTTGTTGCGAAAAAGTGCCTGTTTTCCGCTACTTGATCGCAACGCTTCCGAACAATCTCCGAACAAAGCCCCTATTAAACTGCTTCAAATACGTCATCTTACGTCAAAAGCGGTCAAAATCGGTCAAAACCAGTCATTTCGATTTTTTTAGTGTTTTTGGCAAAGTTGTTGGGATTTGTTGTCTGTTGTCTGTTGTCCGTTGTCTGTTGTCTGTTGTCTGTTGTCTGTTGTCTGTTGTCTGTTGTAGGTTGTAGGTTGTCTGTTGTAGGTTGTTTGTTGTGGGTTGTGGGTTGTAGGTTGTAGGTTGTTTGTTCTTTGTTTTCTGTTGTGGGTTTTCTGTTGTTTGTTGTGGGTTTTCTGTTGTTTGTTGTGGGTTTTCTGTTGTTTGTTGTGGGTTGTAGGTTGTAGGTTGTCCGTTGTGGGTCTTGAACCTAAAATTTTACGTCACCCTACCTAGAAAAAACATATTTAGTGTAAAAAAACAATTTTGTTTGTAGTATAGTAACAAGTTTGGAAAGTAACCATTTGTTGAGATTCGATTGAATAGGAAGAACAAAACATTGTTGCATGGCTAGATAGTAGGATAACTTTTCTTTTTTCCTTTTTTTGCATATACCTGTGTTTTAGCTCAAATTATGTATTGGATCGCAGTTTCTGGAGTATAATTTCGTGGAGTTATACCATTTGTGATTTGAATTTACTGTAAAAGAAAATGATGATTTTTTTCTAGATATGAAATAGAAAATCAAAGCATAGCATCGCTACGTTTTTATTTTATATTGAAATAGCGAGGAAAAAAGGGCGTTTTATTCCAGTAAATTCAAGTGATAAATGGTATTAGTCTATAAAATCACTAATTTAGCGCTTCAAAAAGCAAGCACAACAATCTCATGGATTCTTTTACACAAATTGTTCTTGGTATTGCTACTGCAGAGGTAGTAGCAGGCAAAAAACTGCAAAACAAAACATTTTTGTATGGAGCGGTTTTGGGCACTATTCCCGATTTGGATATTCTTGTGGGTAAATTCATGAGCGATGTGGAGGGTGTTGCCATTCATAGAGGTCTAAGCCATTCGTTGCTCTTTTTTTTAGTGCTGGCACCGCTCATAGGCTTTTTAATTACAAAAATAGAAAAAGGAAAAATTGGCTTTAAAACCGCATTTTGGATGTCTTTTTGGTGTTTTACAACGCATGTTTTTTTGGATCTTTTCACTTCTTGGGGCACTCAAATTTTGTGGCCTTTAGACGTTCGGTTTGCTTTAAAAACAATATTTGTAATCGACCCGCTATATACCATTCCGTTATTGGTTTTCCTCATTTTAGTATGGAAAAATAAAGCACACACGCAACGAAAAAAATATGTCTGCAAAGGTTTGGCCATTAGTTCGGGGTATTTATTGCTAACGTGTTTTTTAAAGTTAGTTGCCTTGCATCGGTTTGAAAAGGCATTGGAGGAGCAACATATAAGCTACCAAGAACTCATAGTAAAACCCACTGCTTTTAATACGATGCTTTGGAATGCTAATATAGCGACGAAAGAAGGCTATTTTTTAGGCGATTATTCTTTCTTTGATACACAGCCCATTTCTTTTACTTTCTATGCTAGGAATCGTGTTTTAGAAGAAAAATTGAAAAATAGTGATGACTTTCAAAAATTACAACAAATTAGTGAAGGTTGGTATTTGGTTTCCGAAAAGAACGATAGTTTGTATTGTAATGATTTGCGCTTTGGTTTATTGAACAACAACCCCAGTCACCCTCAATTTGCGTTTAGCTATGTATTTGTACGGGACAACAACGGAAAATGCATAGCAAAAGAAGTGCCTAAAGCAAAACGAGATGGTAAGGCATTATTAAAGAAGATTTTCACACGCATTAAAGGCAATTGATTCTTGATTTTATTTGCAAAATGAGTTGTACTGTCAAAAACGAAGCTATCCTAAAAAGTCTATAATTTGGTCATTTCGACCAAAGGGAGAAATTACATAATGCTGATTATGAGAGTTATCCTTGCGTGGGAGTGACAAATAGGTGTCGGTTTTTTACTTTTAGAGCAATCTCAATACCATTTTCTTTAGAAGGGGAGAAGGTTGTTTTATATGTTATACCTATTTGATTTTTAGATTTATCCGAATATATTTATATTTTTGTTTTTTATACTATAGATGATGCTTTTAAGAATACTATTTATCCTCTTTGTCTTATCTGTTCATAGTCAAAATAAAGAATTGCAGCATGGTTATTTAACTAATGTTAAAGATAATTTAAAAGAACAAAAAAATTTGAAGTCTTTAGATAGTGCTTTAGTTTTTTGGAATTCTGGTTCAAAAATTGAAACGTTAACCCCGATACAAAAATTTAAATTAACCCGTAAAATTGCTTCCTCATATCAGGCGTTAGGTTTTTCATTTAAAGCGCTAGATTTTTATCAGAAATCAGCGTATTTTATAGAAAAAGTAGTGGAGCTAAAAGAATATGAAAAGGCCAATTTTTACAATGAACTAAGTTCGTTTTATTATGCGATTTCTAATAATAAGGAATTCAAGAAGAATTTAATCAAAGTGATTGAAATATATGAAAAGAAACCTAAAAAATATGCTCATGATTTATTAGAAGTTTATGAAAAAATAATAACTAATTATTTAGAATATGGTGCTATTGATAGCGCAAAGTTATATCTTCAAAAATTAAAGAATCTTTCAAAATTCATTAATGAAACCCCATCAATTGTTTTTCAAAAATTTGTTCTAGCAGACTATTTGTATAGTTTGCGTATTGCATTAATTGAAAACGATTTTGAAACAGCTAACCATAATTATAATGCATTAGATAACTATTTTGGTGCTATTCGAAATAGGAAAGAAGTATTAAGTTATTATGCAGATGCTACTAATTTTTATGCTGAGGCAATTTTTAAAACTGGAAAACACCAAAAAGCGCTAACGCTTTTACAAAAATCGATTCAAATTCATAAAAAGATAGATGCTAAGAATTCCTTAATTACTGTTTATTCTTATTATAGTTATTTGTCTAGAGAAATAAATAATTATGACCTTGCAGAGCAAGCCATTGAAGAAGCTATTTTTATTATTGAGCCAGATAATTTCACAGACTTATCGGGTTTATATATTAATAAAGGGATTATTTATTTTTTAGAAAAAAAATATGCAAAATCAGAACTTTATTTTGATAAGGCTCACGAACTCATCAAAAGAATTGCCAATACCGATTTTTATTTACTGTCTTATAATATTGAAATTTCAAAAAAATATTTTGAAATTTATGAGAAAACAGGAAACAAAAAGCTGCTTCAAAAGTCTTTTGAATCGTATAAATATTCTGTAAAACAGTTTCAAGATTTTTATGAGAATGATTTGTTTAATCCGTTATTAGCCGAATTTAAAAACAATATCACAGAAGGCTTATTAAATTTGGCATTGCAATCTGAAATGGATTTGATAGAAGCAATAGAGCTTATTGAAAATATTCAATCTAAATATTTATTAAAAAACTTCCTTTTAAATAAGCGAATTGAAAACCAAGAGTTGATTAGTGATCTTTCAAAAATTAAAACGTTAAAGCTAAAGTTAGCGTCGTCATTTGCATTAAATGACAATTTGAATAGTGCCAACATAAAAAATAAAATTGAAAACTTAGAGAAAAAAATTGTAGAGAAATATCCCAATTTTAATTCCATTTTTAATCCAACCTTTAATTTTAAAACGTTTATTGAAAAAAATACAAATCAAATAATAAGGTATTATGTAACGAATACGACTTTGTATGCCATTCATATAGAAAATATAAATAGCATACAGGTTAAAAAAATTGGAAAAATTTCGGATATTAAAAAAGATATTTCAGCTTTAACTTTGGCCATTAAAAATAAGGATGATGTTGCTAAATTATCTCAAAAGGTTTTTAAATATTTAGTGCAGCCCTTTAAGATACAATCCTCAGAAATTACAATTATTTCAAACTCATTTTTAAACGAATTGCCTTTTGAAATATTGCGTGATGATACTGGAGCGTATATGGTAGCGCAGTTTAAAATTAATTATGCCAATTCGTTACCACTCTATACCATTCAAAAAGATCATAAAAATAGCGAGCAATTTAAATTGGCAATATATCAACCCAATTATGCTACTAAAGATTTAGCTGTTCTCCCTTTTGCAGAGAAAGAAGCTCTATACTTGCAAGATTTTTATGCCGCAACCCTTTTTTCTAATGAGAACGCTTCGAAAAAAAGTTTCATTAAAAATGCTTCCAATTTTAATGTCTATCATCTATCGATGCATGCCATAATAGATCAGGAGAATGAAGAAGCTTCTAGGTTGATTTTTAATGATGGGAATTATTATTTTTCTGATTTTTATTCGCAAAATTTACCTTTAGATTTAGTAGTATTGAGTGCTTGTGAAACTGGTGTTGGGAAATATATTGAAGGTGAAGGCCTAATGAGTATTTCTCGTGCTTTTACCTATAGCGGTGTGGCTTCAACTTTGCACAGTCTATGGGCAATTCCAGACAAACAGGCCTATGAGGTTATGCAATTGTTTTATGCCAATTTAAACAAAGGATTGTCTAAAAGTGAGGCATTGCAACAGGCAAAAATGGAATATTTAAAAAACTGTAAAGCCGATGAACTAAAGCATCCTTATTATTGGTCTGGATTTGTATTGAATGGAAATTCGCAAGCGTTAATTGCTACTAAAAATTATAGGTTCGAAATTTTAGGAATTGCACTAATTGTATGTATTGCTTTTTTGGTATATTATTTAAAATCAAATTAAGCATTTCAATTCTATTTTTCTCATAATAAAGTTTAAGTTAAAGTTTAGAAAGTAATTGCTTTGCTTCTTTGTTTTTGAATGACAAATTTGTAACTAATTCATTTAGTAGTTTTTTAGCGTCTTCCTTTTTATTTAATTTTATGAAAATTAAAGCTTTAAACCAAAGTGCTTTTTCATAATATTTGGAATTAGTTGCTTTAATGGTGTTTAATTCTTCTAGTGCAAAATCAAAATTTTCTAATTGCATTAAGCACATTCCATTATAAAAATGCAAGTAATCTTTGGAATTGTTTTCTAATAGCTTAGTAAACAGTGTTTGTGCTAATTTATAATCTTCTAGGTCATAAACAGTAAAAGCTTGGTTTTCTAATGTTTTTTTGGTGTTTGCTCTCAAATTTGACACTTCAATATTGGGATAGGGTTCAAAATAGGAAGCATATAATTGATTACTTTCATTTTTTTGGTTTAAAATAAAAAAGAGTCCAATAGAAATAACAACTAAGAAAACGGCTGCATATGGCATTAATTTTCTTAAATTGAATACTTTAATGGTATCTTTTTCATTTGATTCAAATTTTTGAATCTGCGCTTTAATCTTTTGTCGTTCAGCTACTGTCACAGCGTTTTTTAATGCTGCATGAAATTCAAATTCGGCTTCAAATTCGGCATCTTGTTGTAACTTTTCTTCAAACAATAATTGTTCTTGCGGAGTTAAGCTATTTTCAAAATATTTTGCTATTAATTCGTTCATTTTTTTGGATTTAGCAGTTTCTTTAAATGGGAAATACATCTCGATTTTTGACTCTTCAAAACATCTTTATTGTCATATTTTAAAATGGTCTGTATTTCATCTAACTTTTTGTTTTCAAAATAAAATAGATTTAAAATCTGTTGGCATTGTTCTCCTAATGTTTCATAGGCTTTTTTTAATGCTATTTCTTTGGTGTTCAACGCATCTTCATTGGTAGTAAAATAGTCATCATCATTCATTTCAAGGGCATTACTATCTTCTAAGCGTATTTTTTTTACAAACTTTAAATGGTTGTAAATCATAAATTTACCTATTCCTATAAAGTAGGTATTAATACTACTTTGTAAATTGTCTATTTTGTTCTTTCTAACATTTTCAATTAATGCGACCATACTGTCTTGATAAATGTCAAGAACAACATCTTCGGGTAATTGAAATTGATTGGCAATTTTAAAAAAAGACAATTTGTTATCTAAATAAATCTTTTTCAACAAAGCTTCATCATTATTTTTTATACGTTCAATTATGGATTGATTACTCATTAGTAGAAAAAAAATGTTTTGGTAAACTTAAAAATAAAAAATTAAATAGTGAGGGTTTACTTTTTTATTCCTGCTATACCAATGGGAAATTAAAATGAACAATTATGAAATTATTCAAAACTCACAACCAAATGAAAATTACTATTTTTTTAATTCCTTTTGCATTGTTTAGCTGTAAAGATGTTCAAGACAAAGCATCAGAATCGGTTACAAATACTGTAATCGAAAAATCCTTAGAGCAAGCTGGTGTTGCAACCGAGAATATTGAAAGAGCCAATAAAAACCAAGCCACTGTGCAGCTTTTCCTAGACGAAAAAAATATTTTTGAAAAAGATGTTTTTAGTGGAATTGCAAACGTTACAGAACGCATGATTGTTTTTTCTTTAGATAGTGAAAACGAT
The DNA here is from genome assembly GCF_055384985.1 of Flavobacterium sp. KY-23415. Lineage (NCBI taxonomy): Bacteria > Pseudomonadati > Bacteroidota > Flavobacteriia > Flavobacteriales > Flavobacteriaceae > Flavobacterium > Flavobacterium sp. KY-23415. The sequence goes on from NZ_AP044001.1 coordinate 3,749,581, forward strand.
GATGCAAAAATTAATATTACGTTTTCTGGTTTGCAAGATATGCTAGCATCAAAGCCCATTAAAGGGGTTTGTGAACAAGGCAAACTGGATCCAAAAGACTTGAATGGAACAGCGGTAAGCTTACTTTTTGCAAAAGAAAATGAGTATAGTTATAATTTTTATGACGGAGAAATTACCATAATAAAATTTCTAGAAGATGAAATTGAATTATCCATTTCAGGTAAAGTAGGCACTTTTATGGAAGCCAATGAGACATCTACTTGGAGGTCTATTGAAGGAACTATTAAAATTCAATATCCAATTATAAACAGAATTAAAGTAAGTAAAGAACAATTATACTATTAATCTAATTAAGTAATAAAAAATGAAAAAAATACTTTCAACAATGTTCGCAGTTATCACGCTATTTTTAGTTTCTTGTTCTAAGGACGACGATACTACTACTAATAGTACTCCGTCTTTAGGAAATCCTAGAAAAGCAATCTTGAATAATTATTCCGGAGGAGGGAATCTAACAGAGTCATCAATTTTTGAGTTTGGCTACAACGAGAATAAATTAATTACCTCAATCAAAGAAATTAATAATACAAGAGTTGTCAATTCAATCATTAGTTATGATAGTGAAAAACGAATCAACCAAATTATTGAAACGACTGGTAGTAATGAAGTTACAAAAACTATTTCCTACACAGGCAATCAAATTACCATTTCGGTTTCTGGACAAGCCAATCCAGCTACCCTAAATTATAATTCAACAACAGATAGTTATGATTATACAGTAGGAGGTAGTACTACAACAATAAAATATGATTCAAAGGGTAATCTAATACAATATGCTCTAGGAAATCAAGTAGTGCTTTCCAAAAATATTGACAGCTCTATAAAAGGAATTTTCACGGGGCAAGATAAGTTCTTATCGATCTTTCTTAGAACTCAAAGCCTTTCAAATCCTCTATATTTTGTCTTTTGTGATGTTAATGCATTTAACCAAGTTTTTTTAGATGGCAATACCTTAACTATTCACAATGAATCCATGAATGGAAGCATAACTTCCGCGGAGTATTTCGAGATAGGCTCACAACAAAAATTATTAGATATCAGTGTTATTTATTAATTCTAAGATGTAAATTTTAAAAAAATGAAAAATAAAAACATAAAACAAACTTTACTTTTTTTAGTATCTATTGTATTGGTAAATTGTTCAAATGATGAACCAGAGCAAGAATCATCTAGCTCTAAATATGATATTACAATTAACGGACAAAACTATAAAAATGAAGATGTGGCTACTAGTGCTGCAACTTTTACAGAAGGTATAGATGTAAACTCAGGAAACAATTTTTATTCGGTTGTAACGAATTTGGAAGATGCTAGTATTCGAATTACAGGAGGCCCATTAGTCATTGAAGGAGTAATAATGGCAATAGATGAAAATAGCAATGACAGTTCGGGTTTGGTTATTTCAACAAATGCCGAAACCTATGTTGGTATTAGTGGTTCCATAACTATAGAAAGGGATAATCGTTATCAGGAAACGAATTTAGGAAATGGAGCCAAAACAGGTAAAAATGAAATTTCGGTAAACTTTTCAGGCATATTTCGAGATACAAATTCGAATGAGGTTTCCATTTCAGGAAGCTATTTTGTAGCAAAAAAAAGCGAATAAATCAATTATTAATGATAAACCAAAATAAAAATGAAAACACTATTATTGAAACCCATCTGCCTATTATTACTATTTATTATCGGATTAGGCTGTTCTAAAAAAGAAGATACTCCAGAAACAGAAAACTTGATTAAAGGGCAATGGAAGCTGACCAAATTAGTTGTAAATGGCGAGGAAGTACCCAATGAATGTCCTATTCCGTGGAAATATAATTTTAATGACGAAGTTGTTAGTATTGCAATTACCTCTTCTGTAGTGAATAACTGCAATCCAAGTACAATTCAATACCGCTACACATTAGAAGAAAATAGACTCACTTTCAAATCGTCTAATATAATTACAGAAACTAATACTGTAAACACACTTACGTCTCAAGAATTGGTCTATACTAAAGAAAATGGGAACGTTCTCTATCTTTCTAAAGTGGAATAATATGAAAATAAAATTAGTCACTGTTTTTTTTCTAATTATGCTTGTACTTGTTAGTTGTAACAAAAAAACAGAAAACAACGCATCAGAAAATACTAAAAACGAAACAGAAGTTTTAGAAAACAAAGTCGTAACTCCCAAAAATCCTTGCGATTTATTTAATGCTGAACAATTAGTTCGTGTTTTTGACATCAAAAATGTCTCAACTATTGAGATGTATGCCAGAGATCAATATGGCAGCAAAAAGCAATGCCAGTTTATATGGACTCAAGAAAAAGGTTCTGTTGCAGGAAGTCAGATTATGATAGACATCACTTCAAAAACAGAAGATATGGGCGCTACCTTTTCTAGAATGTTAGAATTGGATTTACAAAATGGCTTATCCGCACGTGAAAATAACCAAACCATAATCATCAAACCAACGCCACTAGAAAACTTTGGAGACTTTGCTTACCATTGGGAACAACCTAGCTTTCAAAGCGTTCAAAAAATAACATTTCAAGTAAATAATGAGTATAGAGTAGATATTACCTATAATGCTCATAAATCTATCGATGCATCAACAGAACTCATCTAAAGTAGACTTGTTGAGATAGGAAAAACAATTAAAGAGAAATTATGAAAGATATTTTTAGCATTATTAGAGTAGTTGTATTTATATTAATTTTTACATCTTGTACTAATGACGATGACAACCCAATTGCAAAACCAACTAAAAAACTAACTTCTTTTGAGTATATATATAATGCAAATAACTCAGGGAAGATAACCTATTCATATAACAATTCTGAGGAATGGATTGGTGGAATAAATGCTGCAGAACAAGACTATTCGTTGCAATATGAAAATAATAAATTAGTAGGATTTTGGTATAACGATACACCAACGTACAAAACTATTTATTCCCGTAATTCGGAAGGAAATATTATTGAAATTATCGATGGAATTTCTCAAGACAAATATATTTTTAGCTATGTGAACAACAAGTTGGAGAAGATAGAAATTAGAGATGATGCGAATAATCCAATTAAAGACATATCGTTTATTTATGATGGTAATCAACTAATTAGTGTTGTTTCTGAGGCAGAGTTCGGAATAGACGGCAGTAGATTCGATTATTATTATGATAATAATGGACAAGTAACAGATGTTTGGCAATATTATAGATTTAGTAATACAGAACCTTGGATCATAGCTTCAAAAAAGAATTATACCTATACAAATCGTAAAAATCCACTGTATAAACTCTATAAAGAGCATACGGCTCAAGAAAATATTATCGTAACAAATTTGGGTTTTAATGACAATCGCAGTAAACTTTTTGAGATAAATTCTAGTTTAAAACTTTTTGAATTAGAACAACATTTAATTGAAAACGTTAAAGTTTATGATGGAGCTTCAAGTCCGACTCTTTTATCTACTTCAACCTATCAATATTCCTTTGATAATAATGGATATCCATTACAAGCTACGAAAACAGATTTTGACGACCAAAACAATGTAACAGAAACAACTATTTATAAATATACCTATGAAAACTAATCTTTTATTTTTGTTTGCATTAGTAGTAAATTTAATTCAAGCCCAAGACATTGCAGGTGCAAAGGATCACGAGCTTTTAACACGTTATCCAGGAACAGAAATCAAATATTATTTTGAACGTGATTATTATGAAACGCATTATCCTATTGCACCTGCAGAATATGATAAAGAACCCAAAAAATGGTTAGACGTTTCAGGAAAACAAACCTCTATTGTTTATGAAGCACCAAAAAATAAAAGTACCATAGAAATTATGAAAAACTATGAAGATGCTTTTAAAAAACAAAATGCCGAAATTTTATTCAAATGTAAAGGAGGCGAGTGCGATGGAACAACAACTTGGTATGCAGCCCATTTTTTTAATGCGACTTTTGGAGAAGCCAACAGAGAAAGTAATGGAGAAATCAGTCATTACGAATCGTTTAATGCCTATCACGTTTCGCAACGTTATCTGTTTGCTAAAGTAACTACATCGGCTAAAATTTATTATGTTGTTGTGGCAGCTACTCCAAAATATGATGAAAATCCAGTTAAAATCTTAGTTGAAATTATTGAAGTAGATAATATGCAAACGGGAATGATAGAATTGAATGCCGATATTTTTAAAGAAAGATTGGAAAAAGAAGGTAAAATTGCACTTTACGGAATTCTATTCGATACTGGAAAAACCGATTTAAAGCCTCAGTCTGAAAAAGAATTAGCGCTAATTGGGAATTATTTGAAACAAAATCCAAAAGCTAAAATCTATATTGTAGGACACACTGACGATATTGGAAACTTTGGAGAAAATACATTATTAGCAGAAGGAAGAGCTAGTAAAATTGCCGAAGCGTTGAAGCAATTTGGAAATTTTGAATCTCGGGTAACGCCAATTGGTGTTGGACCTGTTTGTCCAGTTGCAACAAATGAAACCGAAGAAGGAAGAGCGAAAAATCGTAGAGTTGAAATTGTTTTAAAGAAAAAATAAGGTTGGTTTTTACTATTTAGGGTTTACTTTTTAGTTGGTTTTTTACTAACGGAGAAAGTAAACCCTATTTTTATGAGAACAACTACATTTATCATGTTTTTTTTAAGCATTTTTTCGGTTACTGCACAATACCAATTTGAACAAGTAGCCGATATTTGGACAGGTACAAACAACAGTTCTCCAAGAGATTTTGTTGAGTATAATGGCGAAATCTACTTCAGAGCCACAAATCAATTTCAGGAAGAACTGTATAAATCAAATGGTTCAGTTGGTAATATTCAAATGGTAAAGAATATTAATGGAGGAGCTTCATCTGTGCCAAAACCGTTATTTGTTTTTAATAATCTATTATTTTTTAAAGCTACCACAACAGCAGAAGGAGAAGAACTTTGGGTAACCGATGGTACGGAATTAGGTACCCTAATGCTAAAAGATATTTGGTCAGGAAATGCAAGTTCTCAAGTTTTTGAAACACCAAGACCATTGCATCAATATTTTATAAAAAATGGTGAATTGTATTTTACTGCAAGAGACCAACCAGCAGCTTTTTCACTTTGGAAAACTGATGGAACGCCTACAGGAACTGTAAAAGTGTTTGATCCAGTTGGTTTTGTTTTTGGTGATAATTTTATAGAGTTTAATGGAAAATGGTATTTTACAGGTAAAAATACAGATGGTATGAATCCTGAATTATATGTTACAGACGGAACTGAGGCAGGAACCAACTTATTTGCTGAAATTAATCCGAGTACAAGTAATACGCTTGCAGCAGGTTCAAACCCAAGACATTTTCAAGTGTATGATGGCTATTTATATTTTGCAGCAGATAATGGTGCAATAGGTGAAGAGTTATATAGAACGGATGGCATTACAGTGGAATTAGTTGCTGATATTTTTCCAAATAATTTAAATCCAGCTTTTGGTAAAAGTAGTTCTCCAAATGGTTTTTATATTTATAACAATGATCTATATTTTTCGGCTAATGTGTATGATGTAGGTTTAAATCAAATTTTAGGAAGAGAATTATTTCGTTATAATGCTACAGACGGAATCGTTTTTATTAAGGATATTTTTCCAGGAAATTTAAATGGAAGTTTGTCATATGTACGTAATTATTTCTTCGAATTAAACAACGAACTCCATTTTGCTGCTTGCGATGGGAGTAATGGAACTACTATTTATGAAATTTATAAAACAGATGGTACAGCTTCTGGCACAGTAAAAGCAGTTGACTATTCCGCTTTGGGAAACACAAGTTTTTCTTCAGGTTTAATAGATAACAAACAGTATGCTATTATAAATAATAGAATGTATTTTAATCATGGCAGTCAACAAATTTGGGTTACAGACGGCACAAACTCTGAAACGCAACAATTAACCAATACTGGTATGCCAAACGTTCCTGTTTCAAATCTTAATTTTAAACCAATTGTATTGAACAGTAGTCTCTATTTTGGAGCAAACACCGCTACAGGAGGTGTTGAGTTATGGAAATTAACAGAAACAGCTTTAAGTAATACTGATTTTGAATTGAGTAGCAATACTACAGTGGCTTATCCCAATCCAACAAAAGATTTTATTAATATTGGTGTTCAAGATGAAGCTGTCACTACAGAGGTTTATGATGTTAGAGGTAAATTGATACTACAATCAAAAGAAAAGAAAATAGATATAAGCCATCTTGATAACGGAATTTATATTTTGAAATTAACGTCTAATTCGAGTTCAAAAATTCAAAAAATTAATAAATATTAAGCGCATCCAAAAAGTTCTCAACGTCTAGTTTGTTATTTTTGTAAAGGTTAATTCATTCGATCAAAGGGAGAAATCACATTAATAGTATGTGACTTCTCCCTTTGGTCAAAATGATAGAGTCACAGACTTTTTGCAATGAAACGAATCATTAATTGCTTTGAATATCTTAAATTTGATTTCAAACCAAATTAAATTTGATGCTTTTATATCGTTTTTTCAATAATTTTAAATATTTGCTATCTATTGGTTTTTTATTGATAGCACAACTTTTGTTTTCCCAAAATCCCAAAATAGACAGCTTAAAAATAGCACTGCAAAAGCATAAAGCTAAAGACACTGTTCGTGTAAATATGCTTAATCAATTAGCACTTCTGTCTTATAAAGAGAATCCCAAACAAGCCGTTTCCTATGCAGAAGCTTCTTTATTAATTGCAAATGCTATTCACTACAAAAAAGGAGGAGCAAAAAGTTGGCACCTGAAAGGTAAAGCAACATCTGTTTATTCCAATTATACAGACGGATTTCAGTATTATTCTGAAGCGTTACAATTATATGCAAAAATTGATTTTACGAGTGGTTTAGCCGAATGCTATAATGATATGGGAACATTTTTTTATTATGAGGGAAAATATAACGATGCAGTAAAATACTATTTAAAATCGATAACACATTATCAAACATTAGCGAATAGTCAAGGCGTATCTAGTAATCTACTTTTTATTGGATCGTCTTATCTTCAATTAGGAAATTATCCAAAGGCAGTTTCCTATTATGAAAAATCTTTAACAATTTGCAAACAAACAAATGATCAAAAAGGAATGTCACGTGCCTACAATAGTTTAGGAGCTGTTCATTCCTATCAAGCGAATTATCATTTAGCTCTAAAATATCATAATGAATCTTTATCTATCAATAAAGCGATCAAAGACACACTCAGCATGTCATTTTCACTAACTAATATTGGTGTAATTCACTTTAGTATTAAAAACTATGATAAAGCAATAAATTACTATAATGAGTCAATTAAATATCACAGAAAAAAAAGCAACAAACAAAGCACTGCTGAATTACTGAATAATTTAGGTTTAGCCTATAAAGAAAAAAAAGAGTTTAAAACGGCACTTGAAAAATTTAAAGAAGCTTTAGAAATTTTTAAGGAGCATAATATAAAAGCATACATTGGAATATGCTTAAACAACATTGGCGATATTTATTTTCAGCTGAACGATGTTGTAACAGCAAACTACTATTTTAAGGAAGCCATTAAAACGAATTTAGAGTTAGACAATGCATTGGGTTTGTGTAATTCTTATCTGGGTCTTGCAAAAGTTTATTTTAAGCAAAAAAAATATACTGATGCATTAACCAATGCCATGAAAAGTAAAGAAATATCCAAAAAGCTTAAACTTATCAATTATCAAAGTGAAGTGACACATTTATTATCTGCTATTTATAAGCAACTTGAAGATTATCCAAACGCACTAGAAAATCATGAGCAATATAAAATTTTAAGCGACAGTCTTTTAAATGAAGAAAATATTAAAAAAATTGCAGCAATAGAATATGAATACAAATACAAAAAAGAACTAGACGATGCTGAAAAAAGAGAAACAAAACTCACCAAAACTGTTGAAACAACTACAAAAGATTTAGAAAAATCGCAACGCAATTTATTACTAGGTATTATTAGTTTTTTAGTGATTGCTTTGGTATTGGGAAGTGTTATTTTCTACTTGAAGTTGAGAAATTCTAGAGCAAAAACCCAAAACATCATTACCGAACAAAAATTGTTGCGCACGCAAATGACACCGCATTTTATATTCAATTCGCTTTCAGTATTGCAAGGCATGATTTTGAATAAAGAAGAATCGAAATCGGTGAATTATTTGTCTAAGTTTTCAAAACTGTTGCGTATTACTTTGGAAAACTCAAGAGATAAAACGGTTTTGCTTTCGCAAGAATTAGAAGCTATTGAAAATTATTTGTCCTTGCAAAACATTGAGAACGAAAAGATTACTTTTCAATTAGATGTCGATAAGGCTATAGAAACCAATACTATGAAAGTGCCACCGATGCTCATTCAACCTTTTGTTGAAAATGCTATCGAACACGCTTTTAAAGAACAAAAAGAAGATTGTAAAATTGAAATAAAGCTTACTTTAGTAAATGCGAAATTAATTTGTGTCATTTTAGATAATGGAATGGGTATCGATTCTAGTGAACGAAATACCAATCAAAACAAAAAATCGTTGGCAACAAAAATTACAAAAGAACGTTTAGACTATTTGTCAAAAGATTTTAAAATGGAAAGTTCTATTAGCATTGAAGATAGAAGTAAGTTTAATGAAAAAGGAACACAAGTAACCATTCAAATCCCTTATAGTAAAACAGTATTATGAAATCAATAATAGTAGAAGATAAAGAATATATTAGAAAAGGATTATTAAATCTTCTTTCAATGATTGATGCCAATGTTGAGGTTATTGGTGAATGCGAATCGGTGCAAGAAGCAGTGATTGTTACCAAAACTTGTAAGCCAGAACTCGTATTTCTAGATATTAATTTAGCTGATGGTACTGCGTTTGACTTTTTAGATAAATTAGATGCTATTGATTTTAAAATTATATTCATTACCGCTTATGAAGAATATGCACTAAGAGCTTTAAAAATTGGAGCTGTAGATTACTTGCTAAAGCCTGTTGACATTGAAGAGTTAAAAATTGCCTTGCAAAAAATAGCAAAGCATACGGCAGAAGAACAGCAGGCTAAAATTGCTAAAACAAAACAAGTCTATAATAATGAAGGCAACCATATTATTTTATCTTTTCAGGACAGCTATCAAGTAATCAATTTAGACGAACTCATTTATTGCGAATCCGATAAAGGTTATACTACTTTTTATTGTAGTGATGGCAATAAACATTTGGTTTCAAAAACCCTTAAAGAATTTGAAGATCGCTTGTTAGCAGCCAATTTTCAGCGTCCGCATCAATCCTTCATGATAAATATGAAGTTTGTTGATAAATACGATAAATCGGGGACTATTTATTTAAAAAACGGTACAAAAATACCTGTTTCTAGTCGCAAAAAAGAAAGTTTTCTTTCTTCTTTATTCCATTGGAATAGGAAATAGTAAAATTTCCTAAATCAAATTTTTATTCACATTTAACGAATATCGATTGTAATGTATCAGATATTGGTTGGGTGTTTCTTGTTGTGTAAGTAACAGCTACTTTTGGTTAATATCATTTAAAAAATCACAACATGAAAAAACAATTACTTATTTTAATCGCTTTGAGTTATTCTACAATTGGACTATCTCAGGCATTTACAGTCGATTTTATTACTTATCAGGTAACATCTACAACAAACAACACCGTTAGTACTAACGATTATAATGTATCTGGAGGAACTTCAGTTGTAATTCCATCAACCGTGATAAATCCAAACACAAATATTTCTTATACTGTAACAGAAATTGGAACTTCATCTTTTAGTCAAGACAATCTAACAAGTGTAATTATTCCAACTAGTGTAACTAGCATTGGAAGTTTTGCTTTTACTAACAATACAAATTTGTCGAGTGCTCCATTACATAATGGAATTACTAGTATAGGTCAATATGCTTTTAATAATTGCGCTTTGACAAGTGTTACTATTCCAACAAGTATGACTTTGATTGAACAATGGACTTTTAATACTAATAACATAAGTAGTCTTATAATTCCAAACAATATAACATCTATAGGAAGTAATGCTTTTAGTTACAATCTCGATTTAATAAATGTACAATTGCATAATGGAATTACAAGCATTGGTCAATCTGCATTTTCCAATTGTGCATTAACTAGTATTAGTATCCCAACGGGTATTTCTTCTATTAATGCTTTTACATTTGCTTTTAATGATATTACTAGTGTTACAATTCCAAATAATGTAACTAATATTGGAAATAGTGCTTTTACTTCAAATAATTTAACAACTCTTACTTTATCAAATAATATTACAAGTATTGGTTCTCAAGCATTTATTGGTAATCAATTGAATACAGTTACCATTCCAGAAAATGTAACTTTTATAGGGAGTGGTGCTTTTCTTTCTAATCCATTAACAGATGTTTTTTCTGAAGCGATAACACCTCCTTCAATTACCACAGATCCTATAGGTCAATTTGATCAAGATTCTTTTGCACAAAATAGAGGTACCATTCATCTTCACATTCCACCTAGCACTAGTGGAGCATACGTTACAGATAGTGGTGCTTTATGGACTGGCTTTGCACCTGTAACTGAAGATGCTTTACTTAATTCTTCAACTTTTGAATTAGAAAACGATATTAAAATAATTGCAACTGAAAATAGTATTAAAGTGTTGGCAAGTAGCCAATTGCAATTAGAGCGTTATGCTATTTACAATTTATCTGGTCAAGAAATAACAAAAGGAAATGAAAGCGAAATAGCTACTATTTCCTATTCGAAAGGGATTTATATTCTAGTATTACACTTTGATAAAGGTTCGATTGCGAAAAAAGTTCTAATTGAATAAAACTAAATAATTATGAGAAAAATTAACATTGCAATTTTACTGTTATTTTTAAGCATATTCCTTATTTCTTGTGGAGGAGGAGCTTCAAAACAGGAAGCCACAGCTGCTGGTTTCACTACAATTGAAAATCAGATTAAAAACAAATTTGGAAACAATGCATACTATACCGATTTGTCTATTACCTATAATGAAGCCATTGGGAATATTCTTGGTGTAACCGTCACAGAAAACCCAGCGTCTTTAAAAATGGAGCAATGGAACCAAACACAAGACCATTGGAACCAAACGTCTGACGTTACTATTGAAATTCCAGAAGATACAAATGCTTCTGATTTTATGTTTCAATTGAACGAAACTATTAATTTGAAAAAATTGGGTGAATTAGTAGAAAAATCCAAAGCCCAGCTTACTAAAGAGAAAAATATTGAAGATTCTAAATTGCATATCGCTTTTATTAATTTTCCAGATAATGGAGATATTTCAAAAGCTTATTATGGAGTGAATTTAGAACCCAAGAATGGAGGAACAAGGTTTCGTTTTTCGTACACTTTAGATGGAGAATTAATTAAAATGGATTATTAAAATAATTAAAACTATAAATCAAATTACATGAAAAAAGTATTGCACACACTAGGCGTTTTTCTAATAGGGATTCACTCTATTTTAGCTCAAAGTTATGAAGCTTGTAATTTCTATCCGTTCTATGCTACAGATTATATTGTTTCGGGGAATTTCTCTCAAGATAACTCTAATGATAAAGTTATTAACGATGTTGTTATGCTACGATATAGCAATGTTATAAATCAATTTAAACTTTATACACTAACCAGTGATGGTAATGGCAATAGAACATTAAATGAAAACTACAACTTTTTTAATTATGACTTAGCCAATGTTAGTGGGAGAATGGTTAAAGGAGATTTTGACAACGATGGTCATATAGATGATTTTATATTAATAAATAAAACAGGTGCTTCTAGCATGCGTTTCGATTTGTTTAAAAGTAATGGAGCGTCTCAACCAGTATTTACTCAAAGTAGTGTCTATTCTCTTAATGGATATGATCCTGATAAAATAACGGGAAGAGTAGTTTCTGGTGATTTTGATGGGGACGGCAATTGGGATGACATAGCTGCTTTTTATGATTATGGAAATGGAGAAACTCGAATTCATGTATGGTTATGGACAGGAGCAACTTTTTCATATCAGTATTCTACAGGTTGGTGGAATAGTACAGGTTATACTGCTGGTAGAGTAACCGATCGTGTTGTTTCTGGTGATTTTGATAAAGATGGTAAGGTAGATGATATAGCAGCTTTTTATGATTATGGAGGAGGAGAAATTAGAATTCACGTATGGTTATCAACAGGATCAAGTTTCTGGTATCAAGGATCAAACGGATGGTATAAAAGTCACCCTAATGAAAATTTTATAGCTGAGAATATATCAAAACGCGTGCTCTCATTAAATATAGATAGGAGAGGAGAAAACTATGATGATATTGTTGCATTTTATAAAAGACCTATAAACAATGGAGTTACCCGCATGGAAGTTTGGACGTCGAATGGGACTTCTTTTGACAATGATGAAAATATACAACACATACCTAATTCAGATTGGCAACTTGATTTAAATCCAGACCAAATATCGGGTAAAATAGTTGAATATGATTCAAGAACCTCAGGTTTAACCCAAGGAAAGCCATCCGATATTATAGGGTTTAGTAACCAATTTTTTCCAACACGATACCATTTTTGGAAGTCAAATAAAACAATATCTAGTTATAAGATTGAATATTCTACACCTTATTATTGTGACTCAAAAAGTGCTAATAAAGCCGATTTTGATACAACGGAAGCGACGACAAACATTATTGCATATCCTAATCCAACAAAGGGTTTATTCACTCTTGAAGTACCTAATCATTGGTTAGCTACATCTACAGTAATTGAGATAAGAAACCTTTTAGGTGTAGTAGTTTATTCTAGTACAATAGATTCGTCTTTACAGAAGATTGATTTGTCTAATGAAGCCTCGGGCATATACTTATTAAAAATTAGTAATAGTGAGCAAACAGTGACCCAAAAAATCATTAAAGAATAAACAAACCTTTACAGCTGTGAGAAATTAGAAGTTGGGTTACAACGTGGATTTAAAAGTGTTACATTTGTAGCACTTTTTTTTTGACAAGCGTTGCACAAATTAAGGACTAATTCATTGCTCATAATGCGCTCCAAGTTTTTAGAACGAGAAAAAGAAAAACACAAAAAGACATGATTTCTAAATTTATTTGAAACAATACAATATCTACATATGAAAAATCTCAAAAAAATTGCGCTACTATTATTTTTAGGAAACGTGATTAGTTATGCACAAAAGAATAGCGTAGCAGCTTTTATTCCAAAAGGATATGTTTTACACGATACTATTTTTGGGGATTTAAATAAAGACAATCAAGAAGACTGCGTACTCATTATAAAAGGAACCGATGCAGAAAGTATTGTAAGCAACCGATTTGATGAAATTGTTGATCGCAACCGTAGAGGCATTATTATTCTATTTAATAACAAAAACAATTATCAAAAAATAACAGAAAATTTAGATTGTTTTTCTTCAGAGCATGAAGACGGAGGCGTTTATTTTGCTCCAGAACTTTATTTTGAAATAAAAAGAGGTAATCTAATAGTGCGTTATGGTCATGGAAGATATGGTTATTGGAGTTATACTTTTAGGTATCAAGAATCAAAATTTAAATTAATTGGTTATGACGAAACAAATGGAGGTGTAGTTATAAGGAATCAAACCAGCATTAATTTTTTAATCAAAAAGAAATTAGTTAGAGAAAACACCAATGAAGATGCAGAAGGAGGCGATGAGGTTTTTAAAGATACATGGAGTAAAATTAAAATAGATACATTGCTTGATCTTTCTCAAATTGAAGATTTTGACGAGTTAGATGTGGATTATTAAATCCAAATTAAGCATATCAATTCTATTAGATATAACATTGATAAAAAAAGTCGTTTTTAAAACGGCTTTTTTTATGTTTAAAAATCACCTTTTTTGGGTGAAAACTTGTGCTGTTAAATTATAGAAATTTGCCGAAACATAAATCACAAAAAAATGAGAAAAGCTTTACTTATTATCTCTCTAATTTTAGCAAATTTAAACATTGCTCAAAATGTAAATATTCCCGATACGAATTTTAAAAATGCACTATTGGCACATGGTGTAACAATTACAGGGCCTGGTATTTCAAAAATAGACACCAATGATGATGGAGAAATACAAGTTACTGAAGCATCAGCATATACGGGGCTTGTAAGTGTTGGTTCTAAAAACATTTCTAGTTTAACGGGTATTGAAGCTTTTGAGAATATTACAAAATTATATTGTAATTCTAATTCATTAACGAGTATAAATGTAACTCAAAATACGGCTCTAATATATTTATATTGTTATAATAATCAATTAACAAGTTTGGATGTTTCTCAAAATGTAGCTTTGACGGATTTAAGATGTAGTTCTAATTCATTAACGAGTATAAATGTAACTCAAAATACGTCTCTAATATATTTAAATTGTAATGATAATCAACTAACCAGTCTAGATGTAAGTCAAAATACGCAATTAACTGAGCTAACCTGTTATTCTAATCAACTAACTAGTTTAAATGTAACTCAGAATACAGCTTTAATACAACTAATTTGTTCTTCTAATCAGTTAACAAATTTAGATGTCACTCAAAATGTAACATTGTCTGTGCTTTACTGTGGGAGTAATCAACTAACCAGTCTAAATGTAAGTCAAAATACGCAATTAACTGAGCTAGCCTGTTATTCTAATCAACTAACTAGTTTAAATGTAACTCAGAATATAGTATTAGAATTTCTTAACTGTGATGAGAACCAATTAACAAGTTTAGATCTAAGTCAAAATACAGAATTAAATTCGGTTACCTGTGAAAATAACCAATTAACAAGTTTAGATCTAAATACAGCCATGACAATTTTATATTGTAACAATAATCAATTAACGAGTTTAGATATAACCCAATGCACAGGATTAATAAGGCTTTATTTATATTTTAATCAATTAACAAGTTTAGATATAAGTCAGAATGCTGCATTAACTACGCTTTGGTGTTATAATAATCAGTTGACTTATTTAAATGTAGCGAATGGAAGTAATAGTGATATTATCAGTTTTGATGCTACTAACAATCCTAATTTAACGTGTATTCAGATTGACAATGGCTTTACGCCGCCTTCAAGTGGCTGGTATAAAGATTCATGGGCTTCCTATAGTAACAATTGTGCTTTAAGTACAAATGATTTTGAACTTTCCAATCAAGTTGTAATTTATCCTAATCCAGTAAAAGATTTGTTAACTATTCAAAATCAAGACGCAATCTCTTTTAAAAACTACTCTGTTTTAGATATAAACGGAAGAGCATTAGTTAGTCAATCTAAAGCAATTCAAAACAATCAAATCAATCTTACGGGTTTAACTACTGGAGTTTATATGCTTCAATTAGAAACAGATAAAGGATTTGTAACCAAAAAAATTATAAAAGAATAATTCTTTTCCTTCAAAAGCCGATTTCGAATCGGCTTTTTTTATAAAAAAATCACCCATTTTGGGTGAAAACCTGTATTGCTATATTATAGAATTTTGCCGAAACATAAATCACAAAAAAATGAAAAAAACTTTACTTATTCTCTCTCTAATTTTAGCAAATTTAAGCATTGCTCAAAATGTAAATATTCCCGATACGAATTTTAAAAATGCACTATTGGCACATGGTGTAACAATAACAAGTTATGGTGTTTCTAAAATAGATACTAATGATGATGGAGAAATACAGGTGTCTGAAGCAAATGCTTATTCGGGAAAAATAAATGTTAGTTATAAGAATATTTCAGATTTAACAGGAATTGAAGCATTTATAAATCTAACTATTTTGTTTTGTAATAATAATCAATTAACAAATTTATCAGTCAATCAAAATATAGATTTAATAAGTTTGGAGTGTGGTTATAATTTACTAACCAATTTAGATGTTACGCTAAACAGTGCATTAACCAATTTAGGTTGTAATAATAATCAACTAGCTAATTTAGATATTACACAAAATACTAATTTGATTGGATTAAACTGTCAAACTAATTTAATTACAGCTTTAAATACTTCTCAAAATAGTAATTTAGAAAGTTTGCATTGCGGAAATGAATCTTTTACAGGTTTAAATGTTTCTCAAAATCTAAATTTAAAAAATTTATCGGTCTATGGTACTCCATTGACTACTATAGATGTTACCAATAATTTACTTTTAGAAGTATTATATGTGTCGAATAACGAGTTAACCAGTTTAAATGTGAGTAATCAACCAGCCCTAAGAACTTTGAATTGTTACAATAATCAATTAACAAGCTTAGACGTTACTAATAATAGTCAATTAACCTTTTTAGATTGTGGATTCAATATGATCTCAAATATAGATGTTAGTAATAATACTGCCCTTACTTATTTTGGATGTGCTTTTAATCAGCTTAGTGGTTTAGACATTTCACAAAATGTTTTGTTAGATTATTTGTATTGTAATGGTAATCAATTGACCAGTCTTGATGTAAGTGAATGTTCGAGTTTAGATTATTTATATTGTAATAATAATCAATTGACAAGTTTAGATGTAAGTAGTTGTGTTTCTTTAAAGTACTTTTATTGTCAAAATAATTATCTTACCTCTCTTAATATTGCAAATGGAAATAGTATTGGGATAGTTGGTTTTCAAGCAAATAACAATCTTACTTTATATTGTATTCAAATTAGTGGTTCAGGAGTTAGACCTGAGTGGATAAAAGATCAATGGGCTTCCTATAGTAACAATTGTGCTTTAGGTACAAATGATTTTGAACTTTCCAAACAAGTTGTAATTTATCCTAATCCAGTAAAAGATGTGTTAACTATTCAAAATCAAGACGCAATCTCTTTTAAAAACTACTCTGTTTTAGATATAAACGGAAGAGCATTAGTTAGTCAATCAAAAGCAATTGAAAATAATCAAATTGATCTTTCTGGTTTAACTACAGGAATTTATATGTTTCAATTAGAAACCGATAAAGGGTTTGTAACCAAAAAAATTATAAAAGAATAAATGGTATAAATCTTTATAGAAGTGAGAAATAAGACATTGATTTACATCTTTTTGTGTAGTCTTGTTTTTCAAACGTTAATTTAAAAGTGTTACACATGTAGCACTTTTTTTTTGGTATGAATTGTACTGATGAAGTACTAATTTAGTGATCATAATGCTTTCAAATTTACTCTAGAACTATCTTTTGAGGTTAAAAGAAGAAACTTTTGTAAACGGAGTGCAGTACTCTCATAATTGTAATAAAGCATTATATCTTTTGTATATTTTGATAAAGGGTATTAGAGTTTAATATCTTAAAATTATGTGATTTTTACTATAAATATTTGTTAAAGTAAGTTTTTTGGCATATAAATTGTTTTGTGAAAAGCAGTGTTAAACTATAAAAATTTAAAAAACATGAGTACAAAGAATCAAATTAGTATCGAAATTCCTCAAGCAGTAATTGATACGGTGACCCAAAAATTACAAGAATGCAAAACAGCTTTAGCTCCTTTCTTACAAGGACTTACCGCAGAAGAACGTGTATCGTTGTTTAAAATGGGAGACAAAACGGTTGCCACAGTGCAAAAAACAAAATCCTATGTAGAAACCAATCCAGAGTTTGTGCCTGCCTATATGGATAAAGCAGAATTTTTAAAAGACGAAGCCGTTGTTACTACCTTAAGCCCATTGACAAATTTAGCAGCACAACTCACATCAGATTTAAATGACACCATTATGCTAGCCGGTAGTGAAGCCTTACAAGCTTCGATGTTGTATTACGGACAAGTAAAAGAAGCCCAAAGCAAAGGAATTGTAACTGCAAAACCCATCTATGAAGATTTAAGCCAGCGTTTTGCGAAAAGAAGTAGAAAAGGAAATGTAAATAAATCGGAATAAGTTTTGTAATTTCTTAAAAATGAGACTCCAGCAATGGGGTCTTTTTTTGTTTAATACCTCAAACGCTCAAATTATAAGCTAAAAGAGATTATCGATAATCTAAAAGACTATAATTATAGTCTCTGACATTATAATTTGAACCTAAAAGCTATTAATTATTAGCTCAAAGACTATAATTAGAATCAAAAAGGTATTAATTATAAGGTAAAAGGGATTAATTAGAATGTTTTTGCTAGTATTTAAAACCTCTAAGGTATTAATTAGTATTTATGAGGTATTTTTTAAAATGTTTCTGTTGTTCTAGTAAATACTGGATGATGTTGATGGTATCAAAGATAAAATGTCATTACTTTCCAATACAGAAAATGACTTTTATTTATTTTAGTAGGTTTATATGTTTATAGTACTCCAATTAGTAAAATATTAATGTTTTTTCTAAAGCAAAAAACATTATCCATTTGGATAATCATTAATTATTTCTTTAAATTTTTCGATGAATAAATTTTTAGGAAATTGCTCTTGTGGATACCTAAAACTAATAGGAGACATTTGTTTCATTAAATTTCTATTAGTTGAATCTTCAAATTCTTCTAAAGTTTTTCCGTAAGATTTTCTAACTGTATTCATCTCTTTTAAGTGAATATCTATAAACTCCCTAAAATTATTATCATTTTTAGTAAAATAATCTAAACCAAAAATTATTGTATCAATATCAATGATTGTTAGAGGCTTAATATAATTTGAATCAAACTTATCTTTTAATTTATCTTTAATTAATTGCAAATACCATTGATTCAATATATAATTTACTCCAGGAATTTCCATAATTCTATCATTAATTAATAAAATTGGATAAATTGTTATATTATTTTTTCCATTTACAAAATCATCGTATTCAAAAATATTTTCGACTATTTGAGAAATTGAATTTACTAACTGACCAATACCAATCGGAATTCCTTTATTAGTTATTAAAAATTTTTCTTTTAGGACATTTAGTATTTTTTCTATATCTCCTGAACTTTTAACCTCTTTTTTAATTAAAACATCTTTGCTTTCAAATAGATAAATTCTTTTGTTATGTCTTAAATAATAATCAGGTTCATTTGGTTTATTTACATTTTCCTTTTTTTTAGCAAAATATTTTTTATTGAATAATCTATCCAATGCGTCTTTCATTAAAAATTCCTCTGAAAATTTAGCATTAAAGAAACTAAAAAAGGTTCTATCATTATCAGGCAGATTATTTTTTCTATTAAATGAATTTTTCAATATAAATCTGACACTTTTATAGAATTTATCTACAATAAAAAAGTGGTCAATAATAGAATATGTATCATCATCTAATTTATAAATAGGATATTGTTTTAAAGAGGTAAAGTCATCTTTAATTTCAATTTTATTCGATATTAATGAATTCAAAAAAAGTTTTGATTCTTCATCTTCAACGACAAATTTAAAACTGTTAGCAGTCTTTAATTGTAATAATTTTGAGAATAGATACTTAACATGTTTACTTAATTCATCTATTGAATCTACATTAAAATGTTTGTATAAATCTTCCTCTAAGTATTTATATTCATCAGTTGAGTTTAGAAATTTTATAAGTATTTCAAATCTCTCAATAGCACAAAAAACTAGTTTACCAAATTCATATATATTATCTTCAAATATTCCTAAATCAGATGTAGAGAAAGACATTGAAATCATCATTTGTGAAAGTTTTTCTCGATTATCAATATCTTCTGATGTAGTGAGTTTCTGTTTACTATTTATAAGTTTATTTATTAATAAAAATGATTTAAACAAATTTATTTCGTCTAAATCATCGTTTTTAGGATTATTGTTTTTATCTATCAAATTCTCCTTATTAGATAGTATTATTTCAGCTAATTTTAGGCTTCCTTCTCTCGATACTACTTCAGGTTTTCCTTTAATTTTATTTTCGAAACAATATTTACTAACTCTATTAATAATATCTTTCTTTAAATTTTCATTTGCGATGAAATTATCAAAATTTGGTTGTGGATATGTATTAGTAAAACCAATAATATTTAATAGAGCATCTTTAGTAGCCAATTTCAAATGCTCAATAATCTCTTTTGCGTTTTCATTAGGGAATACATGCTCAAATTCAAGCCTTAGTTTATTTGTAAATTTCATCAATCTTAAATTTAGTAGTTAGCAACGGCTCTAATTTTTGTATTATCCTTTTTATAAATATCAAAACTATTTATTAATCCTTTTGTTCTCAATTTCGTCAATAATTCTCTGTTATAACTATTATCATTAAACAATGGTTTATGTTGCTTCACAAATAACTCACTATGATTATGACTTAAACTTTTCACTAACGATACAATGTTATCATTATTAAGTTCTGTAAAATATAGATTGATGAATTTAACTTTATTTTCTGTAGTATCTAAATTTTTTGTAATACTTTCAATTACATTAAATTCAAATTCAACTTTAGTAGATTTACTTAAAATGATTTCACCAACTTTTTTTGCAATTCCTTTGTTATCAATGATTGTCTGTTCAGTTAATTTTGGAATATACTTAAATCGGTTATCAATAGTAATCTTATCAGATTTTAATATCATTAAAATATCATCTTCATCAGTTTCAAAATCCTCAATTTTTTCAAAGAATTTATTAAAATCTCTTTCAATCAATGTTATATGATTATCAGCAAAATTTGCTCTCAACTTATCATAATTAGATTTAGTTGTAGTAAGTTTTCTCACGGACAAATTAACTACCTTATTTTTACTTAAATTTTCAAAACTAAGTTGCTTATATAAAAAATATATACTGTCCAATAGCTTTTTGTATATATCGTCATTAATCTCGTTACAAACTAATAGACTTTCTTCAAATTTTTCATCTGCTTTTTGTAATTTTAATTTAGATAATTCATTGCTAACTATTTCTGTATTCAAATATTCGGCAAGGTTTTCATCAATCTTATTTTCACAATTAGTGTAATAATCAATTACATTTTTCCAATTTGCGACTACTTTTAAGTTAGTTAATAATTGTTTTTTTATTTCAATATCTTCAATGTTACTTAAATCAGATATAAGAGTATCTACTTTCTGAATTATTTTAATTTTTAATTTTTTTTCTAAATCTACATTATTTAATAGTTCTAATAGAGATTCTTCACTTTCAGAAATATTTTGTTCTAACTTTAAATACACATCTTCTACATAAGTATTTATGTTTGAATTTATATAATCAATTAAAGGTTTACAATTAGACTGTAATATTGTTCCGTAGTTAGAAGTTTCGAAATCATTTTCATCATCAACATTTCCATACAAAGTAATCATTTGTAGAATATTACCTTTGTTTATTTGGTAGTAACTGTTGTTAAAAACAAAATTAAATAGTTCTTTTGTTTCATTATTTGGATTTTCTAACTCTTCGAATTTAACATTAAGTTTCTCTATAAGTTTCGTTATTTTACTATAATAATTTAATTCTTCTGTGTTTTTTACCAATGAAAGAAAATAAGACTTTTGCATTATTGCAGTAGTCAAAGTATTATTATTTTGCGATGATAGAATTTCGTCTATTAATCCATACTGAATAATTAATGACAGATATTTGTCCTCTTTGTCAGATGTATAGTTGCTTTTTAAGTAAATATAATCCCAAAAACCTTTCCAATTTTTTACTAATTTCTCAATAAATATCTTTAATGGTCTTTCTTCTATCGATATATATTTATCAATGAATTCAATTGATTTTTCCTTATCATTGGATAATACACCAATAATTGCATCATATTTTTCTGTGTATTTATTATAGTTATTTCCTAAATAATTAAGCAAATCAAAGTTTAATATAGTATCTCTTTTAAAATACTTTAAATCAATGTGATTATCAACTAAATTTTCAATGTGTGTTAGTTTATATTCAAAGCCTTCATAAAAACCACTTTTTACATTTCTTTCAAATTTTTTATCCTCTTTTGTTAAAGAGACCTCGTGGAATAACGAAATATAATCATTATAATTTTCATTAATATATCCCTCCAAAATGAGGTTTCTTAATAAGCCATTATTCGTAAAATCATTTAGATACTGATTTATATCTACTTCTTTAAAAACTTGTTTTAAATCCCAATTTTCAATTTCTGATTTTTCAGACCTTAATTTTTCAATCTCTTTTTGTAATAAATTTTTCTTATTCTTATCCTTACTTTTAATTAATTCGACTCTTTCATTATAATTAAAATCTGGATTTACTTCATTTTCAATTTCTGAAAAAACAATAGGGTATTCACGATCATAAAGTTGTCTGTAATAGTTGTCATATTCTTTACATTTCACTACTTTTTTATCTCCTAATTTATTAAATATGTCGTCATTAATATTTTCATTACTTACTAAGTAAGTAGATGGAAGCTTGTTTATTATTGTTTTAAGATATATGCTTTTTAATTCTTCGACGTCTGAAATATTTTCATTATCAATATTTTCAATTTCATTTTCTCTATCTATAATTTTATTATTTATTTGGGTTAGCAATGCTTGTGTATATTTCTTTTTTTCATTTATCAATTTATATAATTTACCCTCTTTATTGTTCAACTTATTAAAATCCTCAGGGTCAATATTCTTATAAGTTATCATTGCAAATAGCTCTGATTCATTACCTTTTAAAACATCAGGTTTTAGTATGTTTCTGTAAATAACAAATTCGTGGAAGATATTGATTAACAACCTCATATCAATATCATCAATAAAAGTGGTTATATCAGAAAGAAACTCTTTAGGAAATACGTTTTCTTCTAAATCAGATTCTTTTATTAATGTTTTTAATTGTTCATTGGCATTAGAAGAATTAATAAATGGAATAACAGGAATTATATATTCAAAGAATTTTACTCTTTCCTTTTTATCATTAAATAAATCATCTCCAACTGCATATAAAAATTTTATACCAAAATCTTTATAGCAGTTTCGGTTATTTATTGAATCCGCATTATTAAGTAAAATGTTTAGTTCACGAAGTTTTGTAAAAATATTTGTATTGTCAAATCTATCTAAATCTTCAATTACAACTACATTAAAATTGTTTTTTTCAAAATAATATAGAATCTCATCATAATGCTCATTAAGTATAGATTTATTGGAATTATCTCCAATTTCAATTTCTCCTTTTAAATTTACTTTGTTTATTTTTGAATTACTAAATACTTCAACAATCCATTTTGAAAAGAAAACAAACCCTGCAAATGTAATCATAGATATAAAAAAACTTTCCCAATCAAAAGCTAGACTATTATCCCATTTTTGTGGATTTAGTTTGTCTAAATAATTGTATTTAAAAAGTAAAATTGAACTCCAAACCCATAATAGAGTGCATATGGAAATTAAAAAAAGTTTAGCAGGCTTTATATTTATTATTCTTCGAAATCTTGATTCTGGTATTTTGTTTGGATTTACCTTATAAATTATTTGTTGTAATATACTAATCTCAAGTTGCTTTTCAAGTCCTTCTTTTAGACTGCCTTCATCGTCTGTTTTGTTGAAAGCTGCTAACGATATATTTAGAAAATTATATCTATCAATATTCGAATGTTGGAATGTCTTCAATATTGTGCTCTTTCCTGAACCATATCCTCCAGTTAAAGCAATATTGTTGATTCCTTTACTATCTATAGTCTCTTTAAGTTTATCTAAATATGGTTGTATCTTTTCTAAATCTTCATTTTTAGTTAAAACTTTAGGAGCAAGTGAGCTAATTAATGTCATTTTCTTAGCTTCTACTTTTTTAAATGTAAATAGATTTTGTAGATATTTATTCATATTGTTAAATTTATGATAAAATATCAAATATCCTGCCTTATATTAAAATTTCTTTAAATGGCAGTTGTATGCTAGTTCTTAATGATTTATAATGTCATTATGTCATATTTTACAAAACAATAAACACTCCATAAAAAAGAGGATTTTTTCTGCATAAATACTAACTTGTTTTGTTCTAATTCTAAAAATACAATCAATGCTAAAGACTTTTAGCAAATTATTATGTTTATTAACTAATGAGATGCTTTCAGCATGACAAGTTTGTGTATAAACTAGATTGTTTTGCATCTAACAAAAACATTATTCAGAATACAAAACTATTTAAACTGATATTCCGTTAATCGTTGTTCTCCAAATTTAGTTAGAAGGTTTTGTTTTATCTCTCATTTTTACACCTTTTAGTTTGCCAGTTACTAGGCTGAAAATACCAACAAACACTAAGAAAATAAAGATTTTAAGGAATAAGGCAAGTATATAATTAGACGGATAAATGTCTAAATCGCTATACATGGTCCAAGAGCTTGGCAAATAATCACGATGAAAAGCTGTAATGATAATTATCATTCGTTCAATAGATAGGACTAAGAAAATACTAAATAGCAATCGTATAAAAACATTTTTTTGAATGATTTGAAATCGTAACAATTGAGTGAGAAACACCCACAATAAAGGCTGCACCCAATAGCCAAACCAATATTTACCAAACATTCTGTGAATAAGTTCGTTTCTATCTGTTTGATTTAAACTATTTAACTCTACTAGTATTCCCGTTATCCATATGAGTAAATAGAGTATACCTACAAAAGAGATAAAGGCATTGGCTTTTTCATCTATTTTTTTGAGAACTGGATTTTTAGTAAAAATCGATAGCATAAAGTAAAGCAAAGTATATAATCCAAAAGCGGTAAAAAAATCTATTTGGATGGCATGCAATGTAAAGAATAGTTCTTTTGTCATGGGTTTGGTTCAATATTGTTTGTTTTTTTTGAAGAAGATAGCTCGTTGTATAAATTTATACTTTATTAAACTATTTAAACTGATATTCCGTTAATCGTTGTTCTCCAAATTTAGTTAAAAGGTGTTGTTCCACTGCCCATTTTAAATCTCTACTGGCTGTGGGTGCAGATATGTTTTTAAAATTCTGCATATAGTCTTTTCTACTAAATGTATTCTTGCCTATTTTGGCTGCAAATAAGCGTATTCTATCTTCTGTATGAAGTGTTACAGATTGAGATTGTAAAAGCCCGTCTAATGACTCTAAAATGATTTCCAACATAAACTCTATAAAAGGTGTTGAATTTCCTTTTTTATCGGATTCGGATAAGGTGTTGTAATAGTTGCTTTGCTTTTGCTTAATTAGTGATTCCACAGGTAGAAATTCAAAAACAGGATATTGTTGCATGAGTAGTAAGGTTTGCCACAATCTGCCCATTCTTCCGTTTCCATCTAAAAAGGGATGGATAAACTCAAACTCATAATGAAACACACAACTTTTGATTAAGATTAAATCGTTGTCTTTTTTCAGATACTCAAAAAGGTCTTTCATCAAACCGTTTACCATGGTTCCGCTTGTTGCAATGTGTTCGACTTTTGAACCTTTTACAATACCCATATTGGTGGTCCTTAATTTTCCTGCATTGTCAATTAATCCATTCATTAAAATAGCGTGTGCTTTTTCTAAGTCTTTTAATTTTAGTGGATTAAATGTTCTGATTTGGTCATACACTTTAATAGCATTTTGTACTTCTACAATATCTTTTTGAGGAGCAATTACTCTTTTGTTTTCTAATAGTGCAGTAATTTGTTCTTCCGTTAATGTATTGCCTTCAATTTCTAAAGACGATTGAATGGTTTTAATTCGGTTTTTTTTTCGTAATTCAGTAGTAGGTTTGTATAAATGGGTGGCGTTAATTGCTCCAATTCTTTCTGAAATTGAAGTAATTAAACTTAAAATTTTATGAGTAATTTGATAGGGTGGTTTATACATGATAGTATCATTTGATAGTATCAAAGATAATCATATTACTTTTTGATACAATATTTTATTTATTTACAAGGGTTTAAAAGGGTAGAGGTGTACAAAAGGTGTTACAAATAGGTGTAAAAAACTAATAATTAGTATTTATTGTTTCTTCAAAATCTTCTTTTATAAATTCCCAATATTTTCCTTTAAAACAAATTGGATCAAAATCATCATCTGCTTGATCAAAAAGAGTGAAGTTTTTAATGATTAATTCTTCATCATGGTCATAAGGATATCTTTTTTTGTGTAGTTCAATCATTTGACTGATAGAATAGGAATTAAGCAAATCATGTAAATCCCAAAAATCTTTTTTTCTGCCACCTCTTTGAATAACATCTACCTTCATAGCAATAATTTCTTCTATAGATGCCATTCGTATTCCGTCCTCTTCTATATAAGGCTGGATAAACGGATCTGTGTAAAAAATATCTAATTTAATTGTATTTTCTTCATTATCTCCAATAAAGTAGGACTTACCCAATGCAGGTGGAATATTTAATGCGTCAACGTATTTAAAAGTAGTCTTTAAAAAGGAATCAATTTGTTCAAAATCAATGGAACCATAGTCTACATCACTGAATAAATCGATATCGATGGATTCTCTATGGCCAATTTGTAAACTGAGTGCAGTACCTCCCACAAGTCTAAAATTATCAAAAATACTAGCGTTCATTATGGTTATGAGCGTATTTTTTAATAACTCATTTACAGAATTGTAATAAAGCATTATATCTTTTGTTTATTTTGATAGATTGTATATGGCTTTCGCTCTGTACTTTGAAGTACAGTTTTAATTTTAGTGTGTCCATAAAAAGTTTCTAATTCTTTTTTCTCAGCCTCATTACCTCTTTCATACACACGTTTAATAATGGCTTTATATTGTTTGTCCCAATTGATCTTAGAAATATCGGTATCCCAAAAAAGAGATTCTCGGAAATTAGATAGGTTAGGAGAGTGAAGTGCTTTCTTTTTTATTTGAGCAATTTCATAATAGGTTTGAAGAAATGCTAATGCTCCTTCTTCCAAACCTAAAGCAGCTTCTATTTTCAATGCTAATGCAGTAGTAAGATTTCTTCTCCCTTTTGTAATAGCATTAATAGTTTGTGGATGTTCTCCTATAGAAATTGCAAAAGGACGCTGAGCAATCTTTTTTTTAGCTAATAAACGCTCTAAAATGATTCCTGGATGAATGCCTTTGTATTTTTCTAATTGAAAATTCATAATACAAATATAAACAAATTTGTTTATATGTTGCGGAAATGCAGACAGATTTAGATTAAAAGGTGAAATTTATGTATCTAAAAAAGCAAGAATAGTATCTTTATTTTCCGATACAAAAATTAGCAAAAATATTTCCTAGCAATTCATCATGGGTTACAAATGAAGCTTTTATTTTTCAGGTTTCTGTTTGGTACTTTTAAAGGTAACTATTTCAATAGAATTCTTATTGTTGTTTACCCTATATACAATATAATTATTCTTGTCTATAATGGCTTTATGTAAATTTTTATTCCTAGAAGAATTAGGGAATAATTTTGGATGAATGATGATTTGACGAATTACCTGATTTATATTTTCTTCTAATTGGATTATTTCATTTATTGTCCAGTTATTTTCTAAATATTCTAATACGTTTTCTAGCCCTTTTTCGGCTTGTAATGTCCAATAAATTTTTAATGCCATTTTTTAAATTTATTCATTACCTCTGCGTGGTCAATGAGTTCATTGTTGTCGGCTTGTTTAAGACCTGTTTCAATTTCTTTTTGTTCTTCAATAGATAGTTCGTTAAACCAATCTTTTTGATTTGTTTTTAGAAATAATTCAAGTTTTTCTAATAGATTTTCGTCAATAGAACTTAACTCTTGTATGAAATTATATTTTCTTGCTGCTAAATCCATAATTACTTGATTTTTGTTTAAACAAATGTACAAATTTTATTTTCAACCTTTTGCAATACAAAATCCTATTTTAGTAAGAAACGAGAAGAATTAATTACTTCCCGATACAAAAATTAGCAAAAATATTCCCTAGCAATTCATCATTAGTCACTTCTCCTGTAATTTCACCAAAATAAAACAAGGCTTGTCGAATATCGATAGCCATTAAATCGGAAGAAATGCCTGCATCTAAGCCCCATTTCACTTTTTGTACTTCTTCCAATGCTTTTAATAACGAATCGTAGTGACGGGTATTGGTTACAATGGTTTCATTATTTCTAAGTGCACCTGTATTTACAAATGAAAGTAAAGTTTCTTTTAGAATATCGATACCTGTTTTTTGTTTGGCGCTTATTGTTATAAGTTGTAAGTTATAAGTTGTAAGTTGTTCTTGTAGGTTTGTAATCTCTTTTTCAGTTAATAAATCGGCTTTGTTGGCAACCACAACAATTGGTTTTAAAGGAAACTTATTTTTGATTTTTTCTGTTTCAATCTTTAAGCTTTTTAAACTGTCAACTGTCAACTGTAAACTGTCCACTAAATACAAAACCACCTGTGCTTGTTCAATTTTTTCAAATGTTTTTTGGATACCAATGCTTTCCACTACATCTTTCGTTTCGCGAATACCAGCGGTGTCAATAAATCGGAAACCTATGCCATTAATCACCAATTCATCTTCAATGGTATCGCGAGTGGTTCCTGCAATATCCGAAACAATGGCACGTTCTTCATTCAATAAGGCATTCAATAAAGTAGATTTTCCCACGTTGGGTTCGCCCACAATGGCTACAGGAATTCCGTTTTTAATTACGTTTCCTACAGCAAACGAATCAATTAATCGTTTTAATACAAATTCAATACGATTTAAGAGTTCGTAAAAAGCAGATCGATCCGCAAATTCTACATCTTCTTCCGAAAAGTCTAATTCTAGTTCTATTAAAGAAGCAAAGTTCAATAATTCTTCACGCAATTTTGCAATTTCATTAGAAAAACCACCACGCATTTGTTGCATGGCAATTTGATGACTCGCTTCGTTGTCACTAGCAATTAAATCGGCTACGGCTTCGGCTTGTGATAAGTCGAGCTTACCATTTAAAAAAGCACGCAGGGTAAATTCTCCTGCTTGTGCCATTTTTGCCCCTTTGCGAAGGAGTAATTGTATGATTTGTTGCTGTATAAAAGTAGAACCATGACAAGAAATTTCTACTACATTTTCACCTGTATAGGAATTTGGCCCTTTAAAAAGAGACACTAAAACCTGGTCATAGGTTTTACTATCGGCAACAATATGCCCTAGGTGGATGGTATGTGTTTTTTGTTGTGCTAAGTCTTTCTTAGATACCGATTGAAAAACGGAACCCGCAATAGCAATAGCATCTTTACCCGATAAGCGAATTATAGCAATAGCACCAGCTCCAGATGGAGTAGCCAAGGCCACAATAGTTTCTTGTGAAATCATTTTTATTGAAATATGCTGCAAAGATAAAGGTTTTTGATGAATTAGTGATTAGCTCTTAATACTTAGTAATTAGCGAATTGTATTAAATAGACACTTGTACTAATCACTAATTACTGACCACAGACCGCTTATTTTGAAGCAATAAATTCTTTACTATTAAATTTCATTTGACTGTTTAAACTCCAATTGTATTCTAGATATTCAATAGTTGCGTTTTCTTTAATTTTAGTATCTGAATATTTATTGATATAACTAATAATAGAAGGGTTATGCTCTAAGAAATGGGCAGAGAACCAATCAAATATTTTAGACAATTTTACTTCTTTTCTAGTAATCTGGTTCTTTGTCATATCGTTAATGAAGGCTTTAGCAGCAACCTCTAATTGTTGGTCTACCGTATCGGCATAGAATGGCACACGGTTTAAACTAGGACAAGAAATAGAAGCACAGTTGATTGCGAAATGAATACGCTCGTCTAATGTTGTGCTTAGTAGTTCTTTTTCAATAAAATTCAAACAAATCAATTGATTTTTATAAGGGATAAAGCGTTTGTCAAAAGATTCACTAATGTCTTGAATACTGTTAATTGGAAAATTATTGACGATGAGTTGAATAGAGTAGAGGTTATAGGCATTAATCCAGTGTGCCAATTTTTGGTTAGTACTCCATTGATCGTCTATAACAACTTCTTCAAAGCGTTGAACTACTTTTTTTAAATCGCTTTGGTTTTCATAGATAGCATCATAATCTACATTACCTTCTACAGAAACATATTTACTTAAAAAATCTTCATAGAATTTGTAATTAACATATTGTCCAAAAGCAATTGATTGTGATAAAAATAGAAGTAATAGTATAATAGTCTTTTTCATAATATATAGTTTTTTGTTTATTGATACTTCAAAATTACTTTACAGTTAGTCAAAAAAATGTTAGACAAATTACATTACTGGGTTTTAAGAAAATTATAACATTTATGGAGTATTGAACATTGTACTCAGACTATTGATACTGAACACAGATTCATTATATTTGCGCTATAAATTTTACAAATGAATCAATACATAGCACTAAGAGCGAAACAACAAACAGCGATAAAAAAACTAAAGCAAGAATTGAATATTTTTAGCTTTCTGAGGTTATTGACATTGGTTATTGCCATGTTTTCGGGATATTATTTCTATGCAACTGAAAACTTAAACTATCTTTATGTTAGTTTGGCTACAATTGCTGCTTTTTTAGTTTTACTTCGTTTTTATGATAGGAAAGCATCAATAAAAAAACATAAAGAAGCTATTGTTGCCATTAATACAGATGAATTGGCTTTTCTAAACGGTGACAAGATTCCTTTTAATGATGGAGTTGATTGTATTGATGTGCATCATGAATATGCTTATGATTTGGATATTTTTGGGCACAAATCGTTATTCCAAAACTTGAACAGAACCTATACCTATATTGGTAAGAAAACATTAGCAGCTGCTTTATTAGAACAATTACCCAATGAAAGTATAGTAGCCAATCAAGAAGCAGTAAAAGAGTTGGCTGAACAAATAGAATGGCGACAAGATTTTATGGCAAATGCCAAATTGGGTAATGATGAAGCTTCATTTTATACTAAATTATTAGCTTGGAGCAAAGTTAATAATGAAGAATTACCAAGGTTAACAATGGTTTTATCTTTTGTATTGCCCTTTGTTTTTATTGCTTTATTTGTTGCAGATTATTTAGTAGATACAAACGATTTTTCACCATATATTTTTGCTTCTTTTTTAATTAATTTAGGATTTGCTTTTAAACATGTGCAACGCATTAAACAAGAAAATGAAGTTTCGACTGCTATTGACAAAATAGTGAAACAATATGGTTTAATGATACATGATATAGAAGAAGCCACTTTTAAAGCTCCTAAATTAGTTGCCTTGCAAACCAGATTAAAAACAAATACGGACAAAGCAAGTGTTGCATTGCAAAAATTATCGAGGCTATTTTCAATATTAGACAGCATTGCGAATCCTTTGGTTGCATTGTTGTTGAATGGTATGTTTTTGTATCATTTGCATAGTTTAAAAGCAATTATCGCATGGAAAAATAAAAATGCGAAACAGTTAGAAAACTGGTTGGGCATTATAGGAGAATTTGAAATGCTGAACAGTTTGGCTAATTTCTCCTATAATAATCCTGAATTTACTTTCCCAACTTTGAATACAAAGCATGAAGTATGTTTTGAAAATCTTTCTCATCCTTTGTTGAGTGTGAAGAATAGAGTAGCTAATACGGTTACTTTTCAACCGCAATCGTTCATTATTTTGACAGGTTCTAATATGTCAGGAAAGAGTACGTTTCTAAGAAGTTTAGGTGTGAATATGGTATTAGCAGGAATGGGTTCGGTGGTTTGTGCTACGCAAGCCAACATGCATCCCATGCCAATTTTGGTTTCTATGCGATTATCCGATTCTTTGTCGGACAGTGAATCCTATTTTTATGCAGAAATAAAACGTTTAAAACAAATTATGGATGCGTTAGAGAAGCAACGTTCTTTTGTGTTGTTAGATGAAATATTGCGTGGTACAAATTCTGATGATAAGCGTTCTGGAACGGTTGAAGTGATTAAGAAAATGATAGCACAAAAAGCAATTGGTGCTATTGCTACACACGATATTGAAGTATGTTTATTAGCAGATGAATCGCCAAATGATTTAGTAAACAAATGCTTTGAAGTAGCAATTAACAATGACGATTTGCATTTTGATTATACTTTGCGAAACGGTATTTGTAAAAACAAAAGTGCGACTTTCTTAATGAAAAAGATTGGAGTAATTTAGAACAAGTTTGCTGTCTATATTTGATGATGTGCTTTTCATAACAAAGTCTAATGTGTAATTTGGGTTTTAAAAGACACGTTCTTTTAACTCAACTTTTCTTCCATCATAATCTTCAATAATGGCTGTTTTTCCATAGGGTGTTAGAGTAATTTCTTTAATAATTTTCCAATGGGATAATGCCAATTTTAGCAATGTATCTTCAAGATGATTCACCTCAAACCCTAATCGTAACGTAGTATCTGGTTGCGTAATATTGTTTGGTAACGGATAGATTTCAAAAACTAGACCGTTAAGAGTTGCAGCATAATGAAAAGGTCCATTGTTATGATTGTGATAATCGAACACTATTCCTAATGCTTCATATTGTTGTTTTATCATTGCAATGGCATTGGTTTTTATCACGATTAAATTGATTTTTACCATGTCGTAATTCCGTATGTTATACCACTTTCTTTAAATACTACTTTAATTAAATCATATTTTTCGGAGCAATAGCTTCCTATTGTCAGCGCTTTATTGCTTGATCTATAGTTTAAACAATCAAAGCAAATTTCGATGTATCCTATTATTTTTTGGCTTTTATTAGCATTCTCAATAAATAGAAATTTTTAAACTTTTTATTCAGTAGACTGTTCCATTTCCATTATCATCTCAGTCTCTTGCTCAGATTGTTTTAAAATTTTTCTATTACTATTTTTATCAATAAGATAAACAGAATAAGGATCTTCAACAATAGCAACTCCTTTATAGAAATTTTTAGCGCTTCTAAAAATAGGTTCAAAAATTAATACTCCTTTTTTATTTATATAACCGCATTTATCATTAACATAATAGGCTTTAGAGGTTTTAAAACTGCGTTGCCTATACATTGCTAATCCATCTGAAAAAGAAGTCATGCAACCAGTAAAAACAAAATCAATAATCGTTTCGTTTTTACTATTTATGAATCCCCATTTATTGTCTTTTACGACAGGAGCTAGTCCTTCAGAAAATGAATCCGCATCATTGTATATTAAAGGAATAATAACGTCTCCACTTTCATTAATAAAACCATATTTATTATTTAAAGAGACATAAGCATAACCTTCGTTGAAATCTCCAATATCATCGTAAATAGGAGAGGAAATGGTTTTGAGTTTATTATTTAAGAGTCCAATTTTATTATCTTTTTTTACATAATACATTTTAGACCTTTTTTTTGTATTAAAATTACTAAAAAAACTAATACCATAACTTATATTATCATAAAACGGTTCTATGATTATTTTTCCTTTTTTGTCAATAATACCCTTTTTATTATTTACAGTAATAATTGCATAATCATTTTTAAAAGTTTCAGCATAATTAAAAATGGGAGCTATAATTTCTTTTCCTTTACTATTAATATAGCCATATTTGTTTTCTTTTCTGAATGAAAAAATACCAGAATTTAAATTTCCCTGAATATTGTCATACTCAAAAGGAGTAATTGGTTTTCCTTTTTTATTTAGGATTGCATATTTTCCATTTTTCTCAACAATTATATTTTTACCTTCATTACAAATTTTTATATTAAAATCATAATTGGGTTCAAGTATTCGATTTTCTTTATAATCTATTAAACCATATAAGTTGTTTTCTATGAACAAAAATAAATTAGGAACTGATGTGTTTTCCAGATATTCATATTTAGCTGTTATTATGTGATTTCCTTGCTTATCAAGAACTCCATATTTATTATTTAATTTGAAAATAGAATAATCATCAAAGAATTTCCCCATATTTCCTCCCAGTTCTTGATATTTAGGCTCTATAATTGTTTCAAGTTGATTGTTTACGTAGCCTTTTTTTCCATTTTCTTCGAATATATAGTAATCATTATTATATTGTGAAAAACTTTTTATACCAATAAGTATAAAAAAAAGTAATGTAGTGAATTTCATTCTGCGTTTAATTATTTCAGGCAAAATAAGTAATAATTTTTTGAATCTAAAATAGGATATTTATTATCATAACAATTAAATTTTATTAAAAACAGGTATTTCTACGCTATTTTGATTTACTTCATTGCTTTATTTTTGATTAAAATAGAAAAGCGTTTGTTTATGCCTATAAAGAACAAAATAGGATTATTAATTATATTCTTGTTGGTAGCAATTTCTTCGTCTGCACAAAATGAAAAATTAATTATTGGTAGAACAACTGGGAAATTCGTACTAAAAAAAAATAATGAATTAAGAGTATTTGGCTTTAGTAACTCACTTTCAGGACAAGTAACGTTACCAGGTTCTTTGATTGAAGTGAAACAAGGCGATAGTATCTATATTGATTTTTGGAATATATCGCAAGGAAATCCTGTTTCATTATATTCTAAAGGGATTGATTTTGAACAACGAAACGAAGCACATCAAGTCATTAAGGCAAAGCAATCTATTGATCATATGGAACATGGCTTTTATACTTTTTCTACTAAAAAATGTGGAACTTACCTTTATTATAGCCCAGAAAATTATCCGTTTAATCTTCAAGCTGGAATGTTTGGAGTGGTTATTATTAGATCAAAAATAACCGATTCTTTGGCTGTGACTACGAATAATGAGTTGCTATGGTGCAGTTATGAAATTGATACGAATTGGCATACAGATGCAATTATGGATGTGGAACATGATGATATAAACAAACCTATAAAACTTCCTGATTATCAACCGAAATTTTTCTTTATTAATGGTGTTGCAACTAAAAATGTAAAAGGTTTACAATCTTATGCTAAACGTAGTGAAAAAATTGTACTTCGCATTGTAAATGCTGGTTTGTATCGAAATGAAATTCTATTTCCGTTAAGAACAGAATTAGAAGTAGTTTTTGGAAAAAGGGATGCCATTAGTACTACTTCTAAAAATAAAATAGTGCAACTTGAAGCAGGCGATTGTATTGAATTATCTATTTCTTTAGCGGAAGTGAAAAAAAATGAAACGATCATATATCAATATATTGAATCTGAAACAAGCCAAATAAAACATAAAGCAAAAATTTCAGTTTTTAATTAAAACTTAAAACAAATGAACATGAAAACAATCACTTTTAGTATCATACTTTTCTTTTTTTCTTTTATTGGTTTTACCCAAGTAAAACCTACTTTTTCGGTTGTTGGTAATGCTACTAATAAAGAAAGTTTAACGAAAGACAAACGTTTGGATATATCTAAAATTAAAGTAGAAAATACATCCAACAAGCCTATTTACTTAGTTTGGGAAACTATATATAACTCTTTCCCGAAAGAATGGGATTGTTCTATGTGCCAGCATGGTGCTTGCCAGATAGGCATTCCAAAAGGGTCTGTTTTTAACAAATTGAACGCTGATCAACAAGGATTTATAGCCATACATGTTATTCCCGCTCAAAAAGCAGGAAAAGGAGTTGTTAAATTTAAGATTTATGATAAAGCAAATCCAGAGTATTCAGAAATTCTCACTTTTGAAGTGGAGGTGTTATAAAGCAAACAAATGACCAATTATTAATAATTAAAACAAACAAAATGAAAAAAACATTTCTTTTATTAGCTACGATTTTGATGACAGCCATGAGCTATAGTCAAAACAAAAACAACATCATCTACACGCGATTAAATGCTTCTTCACCAGAAGCACAAGCCGATTTGGAGGCCATGAATGTAGCCTTCAAGAAAATGCGTGAAATGGGCTGCGAGAATGGTTTAGCATGGTATTATCAAGGGGCGATTCATAATATCCCTGGATCAATTAATGGGAAAAACGTACTTTGCCCAGAATATCAGAATAGTGCTGATAAATTATGGGCTTGGGGAGATTGTACGCACAATGGTACTCAAAATGCGAAATTACATTTCCTACTTTGGCACAGAATGTATATTTGGTACTTAGAAAAAATTGTTAGAGAATTATCTGGGAAAGCAGATTTTGCACTTCCATATTGGAATTATGGACAAAATAATACCATGCCAGGTTTAATGAGTAACAAACAAACTTCTTTGTATGAACAAGCCCGATATAGTGTGCTTAATAATGGTATGCCAATTCCAGAAAGAAATGTTAAAGCTATTCAACAAGCTATTAATGAATTGCAAACTAATCCTTATTTTGCTGGTGATGCAGGATTTAGCCGTACGTTAGAGATTACTCCACATGGTTATATGCACGATTTAATTGGGGGAACTTATGCCTATCCACCTGAGACTTTTTTTAATGAAATTTATCAATTAGACAATTATTCAGGTTTAATGGCAAATGTGCCATCTGCTGGTTTTGATCCTGTTTTTTGGTTGCATCATAGCATGGTGGATCGTATTTGGGAATCTTGGGATGTGAGTCCTTATGGGCAAAGACCAACATTAGCTGAATTAGAAAAATATCCTTGGCAATATGAATTTATTGCTCCTAATGGAGATAAAGTGACTTACACAGTTGCACAAATGTATGATGTTGTTTTTAATTTAGATTATAAATATGATAATCTGCTTTATACTAATAATGATGTATTATTGGCTTCTAATGAAACGCTTCAAAAAAATAAAAAATCGTTACAAGACCCTATAAAGAAAGTTATTTGGGAACAAAAGATTGATAAGACATTAGGAAGCAAAGATTTTAGCCTTAAAGTAGTTAATAAATTATCTAAAAGCACCAATAAAGTATTTAAAAGTGAAGTAAATGTAAACATGGTTTTAAACTTAGATGTAGTGGTCTATAAAGAGCCAAAAGATTATTATACAGTTTATCTTCGTTATGCTGGAGAAGAGGACAAATATATTGGAATGATGACCTTCTTTGGTGTAGCTCATGATCATGGAACAGGTGAAAATCATACGATTGGTGAGAATGGCGTGCATCTTAATTATTCTTATTATGTTTCTGATGATCTTATGGATTCTGATCAACCTTTTGAAGTAATCATTAAAAAAAATGGAGAAGGAGATGTTAACGTAACTTTAGAAAAAATAAGTTTGGCAAAAATTAATTAGTAACTGGTTAGGATTATATTTTGTATAAAAACTAAATAATTATAAAAAGCGATATTCTTAAATGGATATCGCTTTTTATTTTTTGCTTTTGGGTAATAATTGTAAAAGTATCAATGAGACTATTCCGCAACTTAGAAATCCAATGAAAAGAGGTAAAGCAGTTGAGTTTATGAATTGACCAACAAAAATGGCAATGGGCACAGCAATAATTGTGGCAATAAAGCCATTCAATGCCGCACCAATTCCTGCAATATGACCAATGGGTTGCATTGCTAATGAAGTTACATTTCCAAAAATAAAACCTAAAGATAAAAACTGAATTCCTATGAAGGAAAGCAAAACATATAGATTAGGATTTAAAGTGTTATGAAATAGAATAACATAACCAAAAGCAGAAAAACTAAAAACAACTAAAGCAGACGTAGCTAGTTTTTTCATACCCAATTTGATGACTAATGATCCGTTTAAAAAAGTAGCTATACCTATGAATAAAGATACGCCTGCAAAAATAAAGGCAAATTCATCAATCAATTTATATTGGTCTTGGAAAATTTGTTTAGCGTTACTTAAATATATCATAAAACTACCCGTCATGCAGCCAGTTATCATTGTAAAAATGATACTATCTTTAAATTTAAAAAATTCTTTGACGCCATTTATAAAAAGATTCTTAGACCATTTAATGCGCAGGGTTGGTGTTAGAGTTTCTTTTTGTCTAATGCTAAACCATAATAAAATAAGGGAAGAAAAAACAACTTGAAAGAAAAAAACAGCTTGCCAATTGTATGCTTTTAAAATATATTGACCTAGAACTGGAGCAATCATTGGGACTGAAATGAAAATTACAGAAATAAAAGACATAATTCTAGCCATTTGGTCACCTTTATATAAATCTCGAATAATGGCAATACAAATAATTCTTGGAGCAGAAAGTCCGATCCCCTGAAATATTCGTCCCAATAACATCATTTCCAAAGATGTTGCATAAATGCAAACGAAACTTGAAATAATAAAAAGCAAGACACCTGCATAAACGATGAGTTTTCTTCCTAAACTATCTGAAATTGTACCAAAAAAAAGTTGGCCAATTCCTAAACCAAGAAATATCATGGTAATAATTTGTTGTAAATCGTTATTCTTGGAATTATGAATAGTTAATCCGATCGAGGAAAGACTTGGAAGAATTGAATCTATAGATAAGGCTACATTGGCCATTAAAAAAGCCATTAAAGCTATGAATTCTAGTTCAGAAGGTTTCTTTTTTATTTTAATTTCCATTAGGACTAAACTTAAATAGGGTTGTTAACAGAATTAGAAAGCAAAATAAATCTATAGTCATAGTTTCTTTCACTTTTCTGATGCAAAGTTTAGAATAAAAAAAGTCTAAAAACTTAAAGTAGATTAAGAAATTATTTTTTTCTTAAAAGGCTAAGAAATTCAGGTGTAATGCCTAAATAACTGGCAATATGTTTTTGAGAAATACGTTGCAATATATAAGGAAACTTTGTGATTAAATTTTGAAAACGTTGTTCTGCAGTTAATGTAAACGATTCAATAATGCGTTGTTGTTGTTTGATAAACGCATTTTGATAGAGCGTAATAGCATATCTAGAAAATGAAGGTGTGGACATTAAAAGATAATCCCATTTTTCTTTACTGATAGTTAAAACAGTAGTGTTTTCGAGTGCTTGAATATTATAGGTAGCTTCATTTTCATGAATAAAACTCTGTAAATCACCAATCCAATGATTTTCTGTACCGAAGAGTATGTTATGTTCTTTTCCGTTATAATCAATCACAAAACAACGAATAGAGCCATTAAGTATAAAATATTCTTGATTGGAAATGTGTCCCGCATGCAACAAGAAGTCTTTTTTTTTGTATTCTTTTTCTTCAAAATGAGATAGTATAGTGTTAATTTCTTCTGTTTTGAAGTTTCCATAAAGTAATAGGTGTTCTTTCAATTGAATACGTCTAATTTAATTTGTTTGCAGGATGGTTATTAATTTTCTTAGTAGTATAGAATGGATTGGAAAATAGTATTTATTGAATGTAAAATTAATTTTTCATTTTGATAAGAACACCTTTCCAACTTTTTCCTTGAACAGTAGAAGTATAATATATTTTATTTCCTTCAATAGTATTGATTACTACATTCATTGTTGTTCCTACTTTATAGGGAAAATTTGGTATGGTTATTTCTTTAATTGTAGCATTATACTCGCAATTGTTAATCCAATTTAGTTCAGATTTAATGATGTATTTTCCATTTTCATGATATTCAGTATGGCTTTTATCATTAATCACTACTTTAATGTCTGAAGTAATGCCTTCATATTTAAAAGTTCCTTTATGAATAATTTTACAATCGGATTGTTCTACTATTTTAAATGAAGATGATAAAATGGAAAGGAATAGGACAAAAAACAATGTTCTTATTAATAATATGGATTTAGTTTTCATTATGAAAGAATTAATTGTTTGACAATTTACAAAATTTAGACTAAATGAAAAATAGTAACTAGAAAAATTGAGCAATTTGATTCTCTATATAAAGATTAACAAAAAAGAAGGATGAATCAATATACAGAAATATAATAAATCATTATAAAACAAAAAATCCTACATTACTGTAGGATTTAATTTTGGTGGGCGATGAGGGGTTCGAACCCCCGACCCCCTCGGTGTAAACGAGGTGCTCTGAACCAGCTGAGCTAATCGCCCTTTTTGTTTGCTTGCGGTTAGTTCCGTATTGCGAGTGCAAATATACAAGGAATATTTATATCTGCAAGCGTTTTTGAAAAAAAAATTATTTTTTTTCTACTTTTTCTAAAAGTACTTTATCAGTATAGTTTATCATGGTTATAGTAACTTCTTCATTATTACTATTTTGTCCTTCAATAACGTATATTTTACCGTTTTTATAAACTTTATTACTTTTTGAAAAATCTACATCCCCATACTCTAAAGTTTTTTTAATATCGTCTAAATTAATCCAATTTTCTTCTAAAGTTACTTTTGCATTTGGTGAAAATTCTAAAGGTTTACTTCTTAAATCTTTTAGAACACGACAATTTGGTAAATAGCAAAAGGATACTCCTTTTGCTTCTGCTTTTGCACCAAGGAATTTAATTACGAAAAATATACCTAATAATAATCCGAATAAATAGAAGGCTAGGCGAATTCTTAATTTCATTGTATTTAGTTTTTTGCAAAGATAGTATTTTTGGAGCTGCATTAGCGATAGAAATGACATCCTTTTATTGGTGGGAAACCAATAAAGATAAAATGAATAGCGCGACCTTTAAGGGAATGCCCTAAAAAACAATTAAATTAATATCACGATGTTCTAAATTGAACCAATCTGCTATTGATTTATTTGTTAATAGTCCATGATAGAAATAGATTCCGTTTTTTAGGCCTCTGTTGCAACGAATAGCACTTTCAATTCCTCCATCTTCTGCAATTTGAAGTAGGAATGGAGTAATTATGTTACTTATAGACAAGGAAGCTGTTTTGGAATAACGAGAAGGAATATTAGGTACGCAATAGTGAATGATATTGTTTTTTATGAATGTTGGTTTTTCGTGTGTGGTTATTTCTGAGGTTTCGAAACATCCTCCTGTATCGATACTAACATCTACAATAACGGCACCTTTTTTCATGTGTTCTACCATAGTTTCTGTTACTACAATTGGAGTTCTGTTTTTTCCCCTCATGGCACCAATGGCAACATCGCATCTTCTCAATGCTTTAAGTAATGCTTTTTCCTGAATTGTTGAAGTAAAAATACGCTGATTGAGCGTGTTTTGTAGGCGTCTTAATTTTGTTATTGAATTATCAAAAACTTTAACGCTTGCTCCAAGTCCGATTGCTGTTCTAGCAGCATATTCTGCAACAGTCCCAGCTCCTAGAATTACAACTTCTGTAGGAGGTACTCCAGTAATATTTC
Organism: Flavobacterium sp. KY-23415; assembly: GCF_055384985.1. Classification (NCBI taxonomy): domain Bacteria; kingdom Pseudomonadati; phylum Bacteroidota; class Flavobacteriia; order Flavobacteriales; family Flavobacteriaceae; genus Flavobacterium; species Flavobacterium sp. KY-23415. The sequence goes on from NZ_AP044001.1 coordinate 3,790,517, forward strand.
CAAACAATAGTCCTTTACCAATATTTTGATTAATCATTAATTCTGCTGCAATATGAACTGATGCAATACCTGCAATTTCTGACAGTGATTTTACAGCAGGGTAGGAGCCATCTTCATCTTTAATAAATTCAAAAGCTAATGCCGTTATTCTTTTTAAGGCTAAGGCTTCAAAATAGGCTTTTCTTTGTGTTTTTAACTGAATAGCAGAGATGATTATGGTTTGAGGATTCATCATCTCTATTTCGGGTAAAGTTGCTGGCTCTACTTTTAGAATAATAGGACAAGTAAACACTTTTTTAGTATCGTTTGTAACTTCTGCTCCAGCTTCGGAATAGTCTTTATCGCTGTAACTTGAGCTTTCTCCTGCTCCAGCTTCTATCATTACTCTATGACCATGAGAAACCAATGAGCTTACGGCATCGGGTGTTAAACAAATTCGTCTTTCTTGATAAGCAGTTTCTTTTGGAATTCCAATGAATAAATCACTTTTGTGGTTTATTATTTCCAATTTTTCTTCTTGTGGAAGTAACTGCATTTTTGAAAACGGACTGTATGTTGACATGATGGGTTAATCTAAAGTTGAGCCAATTTAGGGATTTTTTTACTATTTGAAAATAGAAGTTGCATAAAAGAGTTAACATTTTTCTTTAACAACTTCTTTAAGACCATTTTTAATTATTTAAAATTAAGGTTCTGCTATTATCTTTGTTTTGTTTTATGTGTATTGATGCATGATCTATTGGGATTAGATTTGGTGTTTTCTCTGGCCATTCTATAAAACACCAATTTCCAGAGTAAAAATATTCGTCTATTCCCATGTCGTAGGCTTCAGATTCATTATTTAAACGGTAGAGATCAAAATGATAAATAATCTCGCCATTTATTGTTTCATATTCATTGACTAAAGAAAAAGTAGGACTACTTGAATTGTCTTGAACTCCCAATTCTGAAACAATTGCTTTAATTAGTGTAGTTTTTCCTGCTCCCATTTCTGCATGAAATGTAATTACTTTTTTTAATGAAGGCGTTGCTAAAATTTGTTTAGCTATGTCTTGTATTTCGTTTAGCGTAAAGTTTCGATTCATTAATAATATTGTATTGATGTGTAACCACAGCCTAAAGGTTGCTTTTATGGCTGTGATTACTTTTAAATTCTATTTTGGTTCTAAAACTAAAAAGGGAATAATCATTTCTTCTAGTGAAATTCCTCCATGTTGATAGGTATTTCTATAATAGCTTACATAATGATTGAAATTATTTACATAGGCTAAGAAAAGATCATTTTTTGCAAAAATAAAAGAGCTACTCATATTTAAAGAGGGTAATCCAATTTTTTTTGGATCTTTTATTGCAAATACATCTTTATCTTCATAGGTTAAACTTCTACCTGTTTTATAGCGAAGGTTTAAACTTGTGTTCTTGTCTCCAATTACTTTTGAAGGGTTTTTGCAATTAATTGTTCCATGATCTGTGGTAATTATTAATTTAAATCCTTGTTTTTGCGCTTGTTGGATAATATCTAAAAGTGGAGAGTTTTTAAACCAACTAACTGTTAAAGAGCGATAAGCCTTGTCATCTGAAGCTAGTTCTTTCACAACTTCCATTTCTGTTTTTGCATGAGATAGCATGTCGACAAAATTATAGACAATTGTTGTTAAATCATTACCTTTTAATGCTTTAAAGTTTTCGGCAAGTTTTTTACCATCTTTAAAGTTGGTTATTTTGTAATATTCTTGTTTAATGTTTAAGCCTAGACTTTTTAATTGTTCTGTTAAAAATTCTCCTTCATAAAGGTTTTTTCCGCCATCATCGATATCATTTTTCCAATATTGAGGGAATTTTTTTTCCATTTCTAATGGGGTTAGTCCTGAAAATATGGCATTTCTAGCATATTGTGTAGCAGTCGGTAAGATAGAAAAATAACTTACTTCTTTTTCTAATTTGTAATGATTGTTTACGATATTTTCAAATGCTTTCCATTGGTCATATCTCAAATTGTCTATTACCACGAAAAGGATTGGCTTATCTTTTTTTCTAATTTCTGGAGCTACTAATTCGCCAAATATTTTATGTGATAGAATTGGTTTGTCGTCGGTTTTACTAAACCAGTCTTCATAGTTGCGCTCAATGAATTTACCAAATTGATTGTTTGCTTCTGCTTTTTGGCTTTCTAATATTTCTACCATACTTTGGTCTGCAATATTTTCGAGTTCCATTTCCCAATAAATTAATCTTTTATATAGATCAACCCATTCTTCAAAAGAATTTACCATAGCCATATCCATAGCTATTTTTCTAAATTCTTTTTGATAATCTAATGTTGTTTTTTCAGATATTAATCGAGAATGATCTAAGTTTTTCTTTAAGCTTAATAGAATTTGATTTGGGTTTACAGGTTTGATTAAATAATCTGCAATTTTTGAACCAATGGCTTCTTCCATTATATATTCTTCTTCACTTTTTGTAATCATAATCACAGGGACAGAAGATTTTTTTTCTTTAATTTCTGAAAGCGTTTCTAGGCCACTAAGACCAGGCATGTTTTCATCTAAGAAAACAATATCAAATTTTGTTTCTTCAAATAAATCAATAGCATCTTGACCATTATTACAAGTGGTTACGTCGTAATTTTTCTTTTCCAAGAATAATATATGTGGTTTTAATAAATCTATTTCATCATCAACCCAAAGAATTTTTATTTTGTTCATATCTTATGTTCTCGTTTATTTATTATTGTATTTTAGATGCAAGTTAGTATAACTTCAACGTGAATGTATTAAAATTAGTATAAAGTTTTAATATTTGTTTTCAAAGACTATAAATTGTTTTTCATTTGCTCCTTATTTTTTTTAAAAAATAATAAAAAATATAATCATATTTAGGTCTATTTCGCTGAGTAATATTTATTTCCTTACATTTGTTGTCCAAAAATTTATACTTGTGATTCAAACTAATAAATTAAAAATTTTTAACGACCCAATATATGGTTTTATTTCTATTCCAAACACACTTATATACGATTTAATTCAACACCCTTATTTTCAAAGATTAAGACGTATCTCTCAAATGGGAATGTCATATCTTGTATATCCAGGTGCACATCATACACGGTTTCATCATGCTTTAGGGTGTTTGCACATTATGCAAAAAGCTGTACAAACATTAAAATTTAAAGGTGTTGCTATTTCTGATGAAGAGCAAGATGCTCTTTATATTGCTATTTTGCTTCACGATATTGGTCATGGACCATTTAGTCATGCTATGGAGCACAGTATTGTGGAAGAAGTGCATCATGAGGAATTGTCATTGTTGTTTATGAAACAGTTAAATGATGAATTTAATGGTAAGCTTTCTTTAGCAATTCAGGTTTTTACAGGAGATTATCATAGAAAATTCATGATGCAGCTCATATCTAGTCAGTTAGATATGGATAGGATGGATTACTTAAGAAGGGATAGTTTTTATAGTGGGGTTGCAGAGGGTAATATAAATAGTGAGCGTTTAATTCAAATGATGAATGTTCAAGATGATTTATTAGTTATTGAAGAAAAAGGGATTTATTCTGTTGAGAAGTTTTTAGTTGCAAGACGTTTAATGTATTGGCAAGCCTATTTGCACAAAACAAGTGTTGTTGCAGAACTTACATTGACACGAATTTTGAAAAGAGCAAAGGAATTAACACAGAAGGGAGTAGTTTTAGAAGCTAGTAAACCGTTGTTGTTTTTTATGAAAAATAAAGTTTCTTTAGAAGATTTCGATAAATCAATTTTAAATACATTTTCTCAATTAGATGATTATGATGTTTTAAGTGCTATTAAAGCTTGGCAATTTCATGAAGATTATGTTTTATCTAGGCTTTGTACAATGATTATAAATCGTGATTTATTGAAAATTAGAATGCTAGATGAAAAACCTAGTAAGGAAGTTTTGAATAACTATAAAGCTGCTTTTTTTAAAATTAAACCTTTAACAGAAAAAGAATTAGATTATTTTGTTTTTAGAGGTAAAGTTAAAAACCAAGCCTATAATAAAGATAGTGAGCCAATTAGAATACTCACAAAAGACAAATGTATTGAGGATGTAGTTGAAGCATCTGATCAGTTGCACTTGAAAGCTTTGTCAAAACCAGTTACAAAATATTTTATATGTTTTCCAAAAGTAGTCTTAGAAGTATAACAATTTAATTTAATTTTATACTTTTGTCAGAATAAATTAGAGTAGGCTCTATTTTTTAGACAAAGAAAAAGGAAGTCATTCCGATTTAAGTCGATAATTTAAATAAAGTAAATGAAATTTACAGCAGAGCAAATAGCAGGTATTTTAGATGGTGAGGTTGTAGGTAACCCCAATGCAGAGGTTTTTAAATTAGCAAAAATAGAAGAAGGAACAGAAGGTTCTTTAACTTTTTTAGCTAATCCAAAATATGCTAGCTATATATTTACAACTGAAGCCACTATTACAATTGTTAATAAAACATTTGAAACAGAACAAGTAATTAAGACAACTTTAATAAAGGTAGAAGATGCCTATAAATCTTTTTCCAAATTATTAGAATATTATAACCAAGTTAAATTAATGAAATCTGGAATTGAACAGCCTTCAATGATTTCAGAAAATGTAACTTATGGTGAAGGTTTGTATCTAGGAAGTTTTTGTTATATTGGAAAAAATGTAACAATAGGTAAGAACGCAAAGATTTATCCTAATAGCTTTATTGGTGATAATGTAGTTATTGGTGATGATTGCGTCTTTTTCGCGGGTGTTCGCATTTATTCCGAAACAATTATAGGGAATAACTGTACAGTACATTCAGGAACTATTATTGGCTCTGATGGTTTTGGATTTGCACCACAAGAAGACGGATCCTATGCGAAAGTGCCACAGATTGGAAATGTTGTTATAGAAGATGATGTAGAAATTGGATCTTGCACCACAATAGATAGAGCTACATTAGGTTCTACTATAATTAAAAAAGGTGTAAAATTAGACAATCAAATACAAATTGCTCATAATGTTGAAATAGGTGAAAATACTGTAATAGCAGCACAAACAGGAATAGCAGGTTCAACAAAAATTGGTAAAAATTGTATGATTGGTGGGCAAGTTGGCTTTGCAGGACACTTAGTAATTGGAGATAATGTGAAAATTCAAGCTCAATCAGGAATAGGTAAAAACCTTTCAGAAGGAGAAGTTGTGCAAGGTAGTCCCGCATTTAATTATGGAGATTTCTCAAAATCATATGTGCATTTTAGAAATTTACCCAAAATAGTTTCCGATTTAGAAAAAATAAAAAAGAATAACTAAATTTTACAATTATCATGGTTAAACAAAAAACCATCGCTAGCGAAATTTCATTAACAGGAGTGGGTTTACACACTGGTCAAGAAGTTAAAATGACGTTTAAACCAGCACCAGTTAATAATGGCTTTACGTTTGTTAGAGTCGATTTAGAAGGTCAACCAATTATTGAAGCAGATGCTAACTATGTAGTTAACACGCAGAGAGGAACCAACCTTGAAAAAAGAGGCGTTAAAATTCAAACTTCAGAGCACGTACTTGCTGCTTTTGTGGGTTGTGATGTTGATAATGTTATTATAGAGCTAAATGCTTCTGAGCCACCTATTATGGATGGTTCATCTAAATATTTTGTTGAAGCTATAGAAACAGTAGGAGTAATTGAACAAGAAGCCGAAAGAAAGGTATTTGTTGTTAAAGATGTTATTTCCTATACAGATGAAGTTACAGGAAGTGATATAACGATTATTCCGAGTGATACCTATAGCGTAACTGCAATGGTAGATTTTGGTACTAAAGTATTAGGAACACAAAATGCTAGTATAAAAAATATTAGTGAATTTAAAGATGAAATTTCTGAAAGTAGAACCTTTAGTTTTCTACATGAATTAGAAATGCTTTTAAATAATGGATTAATTAAAGGAGGAGATTTGAATAATGCAATTGTTTATGTTGATAAAGATATTTCTTCAGAAACAATGGAAAACCTTAAAAAAGCATTTAATAAAGACTCAATAGCTGTAAAACCAAATGGAATTTTGGATAATTTAACATTACATCATCCAAATGAAGCAGCAAGACATAAATTATTAGACGTTATTGGTGATTTAGCGTTAATTGGTACAAGAATTCAAGGAAAAGTTATTGCTAATAAACCGGGTCATTTTGTCAATACTCAATTTGCAAAAAAACTAGCAAAGATTATTAAGATTGAAGAAAGAAATCAGGTGCCTGTTTATGATTTAAACAAAGAACCTTTGATGGATATTCATCAGATAATGAAAATGTTGCCACATAGACCTCCATTTTTATTAATTGATAAAATTTTAGAATTAACAGATAGTGGAGTAGTAGGATTAAAAAATGTTACAATGAATGAACCTTTCTTTGTTGGACATTTTCCTGATGCACCAGTAATGCCAGGAGTTTTAATTGTTGAAGCAATGGCTCAAACAGGAGGTATTTTAGTACTTAGTACTGTGCCAGATCCAGAGAACTATTTAACTTACTTTATGAAAATTGATAACGTTAAGTTTAAACAAAAAGTATTACCTGGAGATACACTAGTATTTAAATGCGATTTAATTACATCTATCAGAAGAGGAATTTGTCACATGCAAGCAAATGCTTATGCTAATGGTAAATTGGTAGCAGAGGCAGAATTAATGGCACAAATAGTTAAAAAACAATAATATTTTATTATGAATCAACCACTAGCTTACGTTCATCCTGGGGCAAAAATTGCAAGAAATGTTGTAATTGATCCCTTTACGACCATTCATAATAATGTAATAATTGGTGAAGGGACTTGGATAGGTTCAAACGTTACTATTATGGAAGGTGCCAGAATTGGTAAAAATTGTAATATTTTTCCTGGTGCTGTAATTTCTGCTGTTCCTCAAGATTTAAAATTTGGAGGAGAAGACTCATTAGCAATCATTGGAGATAATACAACGATAAGAGAATGTGTAACCATCAATAGAGGTACAATTGCATCGGGTCAAACAAAAATAGGTGATAATTGTTTAATTATGGCTACTGCTCATATTGCACACGATTGTCAAATTGGAAATAATGCAATTATTGTAAATGGTGTCGCTCTAGCAGGACATGTAACTGTAGGGGATTATGCTATTATTGGTGGGCTTGCAGCGATTCATCAGTTTATTTCTGTTGGAGAACACGCTATGGTTTCGGGAGGATCTTTAGTAAGAAAAGATGTACCTCCTTTTACTAAAGCAGCTAAAGAACCTTTATCTTATGTGGGTATAAATTCGGTTGGGCTTAGAAGAAGAGGGTTTACTACCGAAAAAATTAGAGAAATTCAAGATATATACAGGATTTTATATCAAAAAAATTACAATACAACACAGGCTTTGAGTATTATTGAAGCCGAAATGGAAGCTACTCCAGAGAGAGATGATATTATTCAATTTATCAGAAATTCATCTCGTGGTGTAATGAAAGGTTATACAGGTAGCACAATATAAAAAATTAAGATCATAAAAATAAACATATAAAATGGCAAGTACTTCAGATATCAGAAACGGACTTTGTATTAAATACAATCACGATATTTATAAAATTATTGAATTCCTACACGTTAAACCAGGAAAAGGTCCTGCATTCGTTAGAACCAAATTAAAGTCATTAACAAACGGAAAAGTTTTAGATAATACTTTTTCTGCTGGGCATAAAATTGATGTTGTTAGAGTAGAAACACATACTTTTCAGTATTTATATGCAGAAGGGCAAGAATTTCACTTTATGAATACAGAGACATTTGAACAAATTTCATTAAACAGAGATGTTTTAGATGCTCCAGATTTATTAAAAGAAGGTGAAAATGTTATGATTCAAGTTAATACTGAAACTGATTTACCTTTATCGGTAGATATGGCTGCTTCTGTTATTTTAGAAGTAACTTATACAGAGCCAGGAGTGAAAGGAAATACAGCGACTAATGCAACAAAACCAGCAACTGTTGAAACAGGGGCTTCTGTAAATGTTCCTTTATTTATTAATGAAGGAGACAAAATTAAGATTGACACTGCATCTGGTAAATATATGGAGCGCGTATAATAAGGTAATAGTGAATAGTGATTAGTAAAAAGTTAGCTAATCACTTTTTGCTAATCACTAATTACTATTTTATGAAATTTAATAAAAAGCATACTCTAAAAGAAATTGCAACATTAATAAATGCTTCATTTATTGGCGATGAAAATTTCCCTGTTTTAGGAATGAATGAAATACACGTTGTTGAATCGGGGGATATTGTTTTTGTGGATCATCCTAAATATTACGATAAAGCGTTAGATTCTGCGGCAACAATTATTCTAATTAATAAAGAGGTAAATTGTCCAGAAGGGAAAGCATTATTAATTTCCGATGATCCTTTTCGTGATTTTAATGTTTTAGCAAAGCACTTTCGACCTTTTATTCCCGCTACGGTTTCTATTGCTAATTCAGCAGAAATAGGTGAGGGAACTGTAATTCAACCTAATTGTTTTATAGGTAATAATGTAAAAATAGGTTCTAATTGTATTATCCATGCAAATGTTATTCTATATGACAATACTATTGTAGGGAATAATGTGATTATACAATCTGGAACAATTTTGGGAGCCGATGCATTCTACTATAAGAAACGTCCAGAAGGATTTGACCAATTATTATCTTCTGGGAGGGTTGTTGTCGAAGATAATGTTGGAATAGGAGCGTTATGTACCATAGATAAAGGAGTTACTGGAGATACAACTATTGGATCAGGTACAAAAATTGACAATCAAGTTCATGTTGGACATGATACGGTAATTGGTAAAAAATGTTTAATTGCTGCTCAAACAGGAATTGCAGGCTGTGTGATTATTGAAGACGAAGTTACACTTTGGGGGCAAGTAGGCACCACAAGTGGTATTACAATTGGTGCAAAGGCAGTAGTTATGGGACAAACAGGTGTGACTAAATCTATTAATGGTGGGAAAACTTATTTTGGCACTCCAATAGAAGAATCACGAGAAAAATTAAAGCAATTGGCTAATATTAAAAAAATACCTCAAATTTTAGATCAATTAAAGAATGATGAAAAATAAAGAACTTATTCAGAAAATATATGTTGAAGAAGGCATTAGAAATGCAGAAACTTTAGATAAATGTTTTCATGAAAATGTTATTTTAGAATGGACAAGTTCTGAAGGTGATTTAATTTTGCATAAAAAAGATATAATAAAAATTGCAGAAGAGTTATTTTCAAATTATAGTACGTCTTTTATAGAGATAACGCATCTTATAGAAGAAGAAAATAAGGTAGCTGTTAAATATAATCATAAAGTTGCAACGATAGAGAATCCAGATGAAATAATGCTAATTGCTAAATTTATAGTGATTTGGGAGATGGAAAATGGTAAAATAATAAAAGGCTATCAAATAAGTCAACCAATTTAAAGAAAAAATAATAAAAAAAGGCATCGTTTTTTTTACAAAAAACTTACTTTTGCAACACAATTTAAAAACTAATATAATAATCATATCATGAGTGTTTTAGTAAATAAAGATTCAAAAATAATAGTTCAAGGTTTTACAGGAAGCGAAGGTACTTTCCATGCTTCTCAAATGATTGAATATGGAACTAACGTTGTTGGTGGTGTAACTCCAGGAAAAGGTGGGACTTTACATTTAGACAGACCTGTTTTTAATACTGTACAAGAAGCTGTTGAAAAAGCTGGAGCTGATACATCAATTATCTTTGTTCCGCCTGCGTTTGCTGCAGACGCAATCATGGAAGCAGCTAATGCTGGAATTAAAGTTATTATTTGTATAACAGAAGGAATTCCTGTAGCAGATATGATTAAAGCTTATGACTATATTCAATCTAAAGATTGTCGTTTAGTTGGACCAAACTGTCCAGGTGTAATTACACCAGAAGAAGCAAAAGTTGGTATTATGCCTGGTTTTGTATTCAAAAAAGGAAATGTTGGTATTGTTTCTAAATCTGGTACATTAACTTATGAAGCTGCTGACCAAGTTGTGAAACAAGGTTTAGGTATTACTACAGCTATTGGAATTGGTGGAGACCCAATTATTGGAACAACTACTAAAGAAGCGGTTGAATTATTGATGAACGATCCAGAAACTGAAATTATCATTATGATTGGTGAAATTGGTGGACAATTAGAGGCTGATGCTGCTAAATGGGTAAAAGCTGATGGAAACCGTAAGCCAGTAGTTGGATTTATTGCTGGTGAAACAGCTCCAAAAGGTAGAACAATGGGGCATGCGGGTGCAATTGTTGGTGGTGCTGATGATACTGCGGAGGCTAAAAAACATATCATGAGAGAAAACGGAATTCATGTTGTAGATTCTCCAGCTGAAATTGGTAAAAAGGTAAAAGAAGTTTTAGGTTAATATCTTCTAATAATACTATTAAACAAGCCCCGAAAAATTCGGGGCTTGTTCGTTATTTCTGTTATTCAAAAGGAGAACTCCATTTTGAATTTGTATATACATCTGTCCCAGATAAAGTAATGAGAAAAGCTTGGAGGGCACTCATTTCTGCTCCTGTCATATTAAGCTTTTGACCATTACCTCCCGGTTTTAATCTCGGATCAAGATTCGTATTACCAATTGCTAAATTAATTGTATTATAATGACCCACAGCCGCTTGTAAACTAGCAATATTCCCAGTATGCATTAATGTTGTGTTTAATATTCCATTTGGGTTTACTAAATCTCTTAAAGAAGGTGCACGTGTATTTGTTAGATCAATACCAGTTCCATTAATAGTCCCTATAATTCCATTGTTTAATGAATTAGGATCTATATCAAATTCTGGAGCTCTATGACAACCTGCGCATCCAACACCGCCACCAACTCTAGAACCAGTATTGTCAAATTGTGGAGGAGTTAAAAATAGATTTTTTCCTTGGTTTTCTTGTTGTGTAAAATTTGGGAAAGGCTGATTATCATTTGCAACTAAAACTCTACCAGCGTCATATTTGGAATCAAAAGATTGAATACTTCTTATGAACTGAGCTAAAGCATTTTGAATTTTAATTTCGGTTATTTCGGTCGAACCATAAACAAAACTGAATAATTCTGGATAATATGGAATCGCACTTAGTTTAGTAATCAAATCGTTAAAGGATAAATCTCCATTTGATCCACTAAACCCCATTTCGCTATGATCTTTGATAGGCATAGTGGTTTGAATTTCTAATGTAGCAGCTCTTTCGTCCCAAAAGAATTTTGTTTCATTGGAAAATCTAGCATTAATTAATCGCATCGAATGTCTTCCAGTAGTCCCGTTGACACCTGTACTTGCAATGACATTGTCCCCAAAAGCATTTGCTTGTTTATGACAACTTGCACAAGCAATAGTATTATCTGAAGATAAATTTTTATCATAAAATAGCACTCTGCCTAACGTTGCTCCTTTATTGGTAATTGGATTGTTTACACTATTATCTTTTGTAATATAATTGGGAATATTTTGATTTGCATAATTATCTAAATTTTCAAGATCTATTTTGTTATTAAATGTGGCAGAAATGTTTGGATAACTTACAATATCATCATAGGTGTCATCAGAATTATTATTACAAGAGAATAATATTGGAAAAACAAATAAACTGAACAGTACTCGATTAGTTTTCATAAGCATAAAATTTAATTAACTTATATTTTGACACTTCAAAATCAAAAAGGTTTAATTTCATTATTTTTAATTGAAACATCTTTTAGCCTAGTGCCTTTTTCAAAAAATTAAACGAGCAAATAAAGAATTATCAGTTATATCAAATAATTAAAAATTGATGTTGAGTTTTCTTTTCAATTTCAGAAAAATTTGCGCTTTAATATATGTATCTCCTGAAGAGGTATATCTATCGTTTTTCTTTATTTTGTATGCATCACAAAGTTGATCTAACGTTATAATTTCGTCTTGAGGTAAATCTTTTAATTTTTGATACATTATATTAATGTCCATAAATTCATTTTTTAGTTTTCCTGCATTTAAATTTTCTAAGGCTTCATTAATTAATTCAATATCATTTTCTATATTTTGACTAACTAATGTAGCTTCTCTAATGAACTTTATAAATTGAATTATTGCTTCATCATAATTTACTTTTTCATTATCATCTTTCAAGATATCATGAATGATTATTTCTTCGGGTGTGGTACTGTTTTTTTTTATAAATAATTCTAAAAAATCATCAATACGTATGGTATCATTCTCTATACCTATTCCGCTCAAAACAATCAGACTATTTGCTGTGTTTTCTGAACTTCTTTTTAAGTCAAAAACAACAAATCTTCTAACGCTTTGTTTGTTTTCAAAATGAAGTAGGTATTCTTCCCAAAATTTTGGGTAATCTTTCAAAATATTTTTTAAAAATGGAATATCCATACGTTTTAAGTAAAATAAGTCAGTTTAAATTTATTCTTAATGATTTCTTGAACATCATTAATGGGTTGAAAAGTGTTTTTTAATTTCACTTTGTCTAGTTTTGATAATTCTTTTAAATTTAAATAGTTACCATCAGAATTGTGTAGAAGACCTTCTTCCGTCCTGAATTTAAGCAATTCAAGAAAAGCTTCTTCACAAGCTTCATAGGTTGGAGCGTTTATAGGTTCTATTTCTGCAAGTTTCGCAAAGCGAGATGCTGTATTATTAATATTTTTAATTCCATAATCTAAAATTAAAATTCGAGCAGCATCAATAAGCTGTAATAATGCTCTTCTTTTAATATCAAAAGCATCTTTATGTTCTCCGTCACTTTCTACTAAAAACTGTCTAAAAAAACCAAGTGGAGGCGGATTTTTTAATGCTTCAGCTCCCAAATAGGCTAAAAATAATTGATTATCTTTTGAATGTTCAAAAATAGTATCTGTTATTTCTTTAACCAAAGACTCACTACCATAAACAAAATCATAATCAAAAAAGAGGGTGCTTATTACTGCCTGTTTTTCTCTTGGGTTTAAAATCCACGTTCTGAATTGATTTTTCCAATCGCTAATTGATTTACACCATTGCGGATTGCTTGCCATCATATTGTCTTCACAATAGGAATAGCCAATTTTATTTAATTTTTTTGTAACGATACTCCCAATTTGTAGAAAATATTGTTTCACTTCATCATATCTTTCATCACTAACATCTTCAAATATTAGAGCATTGTCTTGATCAGAAAGTAATAATTGTTCTTTTCTACCTTGACTTCCAATATTTATCCAAGAAAAACGACAAGGAGGTGGGGTGCCTATTTTTTCAATTGCTTGGTCTATTGCTTTTTGAGTAATAGCAATGTTAATTTCGCTAACAATTGAACAAATATGTCTTATTGGTATGTTTTTATCAATAGAATGCTGAATTAAATCTGAAACCTTTTCTCTAATATTTTTTAAATCGTTTGTGTTTTGTGCTCTTTTTGCTTGTTTTAAAAGTACTCCTGGGTTATTTGCTTGAGCAACTACAATATCGTGTTCAGAAATAATACCACTAATTTGAGAGTGACAGGTTCCATCTTTAGTTACACATAAATGACCAACGTTGTGTTTAAGCATCATCATTTGCGCTTCAACTATTGAAAGGTTTTCGGCTACCGTAATTACAGGAGAAGACATTACTTTGTTTATTGTTGTATCGATAGAGTAGTGTCCGGTAGCAATTTTAGACCTCAAATCTTTATCGGTTACAATTCCAATTGGTAATCCATCTTTATGAATAATAATACTTCCAATTTTTCTATTTGACATAATTAATGCAATATTTTTCACAATTTCTGTAGGAGAAGCTGTTACTGCATTTTTTGTATATCGAATTGGTTGATAATATTGAATTTCATTAGTGCTATCATTGTAAATTACATTTTCAGATAATAATTTCCCCTTATGATTTTTATCTAATGGATTTCTTGTATTGGATGCAAAACTTTGCAATAAAAAAGTCATTACATTATTATTTTGCAAAACAATTGGTTTAAAAACTTCAATAGGAATAGCATATAGAATACTATCTTCACGCGCTTTAGCATTCATTAAATAATTATCTTTTGCAAAAAAAGGTCTTAAACCAATAATATCTCCTTCATCACATTTGTCAATTAAGATATCATCTGAATCTGACGTTATAGTAAGCCCAATTGCTCCAGAAGCTACTACGTAGAACGTTGTGTGTGTTTGATCATTTACTTTGAATAAAAAATCATTTTTTTCAAGATAGATAACATTTATATTTTTAGCAATTTCAAATAGAGTTTTAGTTTCAATACTCGTAAAAGGATGAAAACGTTTTAAAAAGCTGGCAATACGTTCTGCAATAGGGTTTTTCATTTTTATTGGGATTAAACGAATTTACAAAAAAATCTTAAGCAAAATAAAGAAATTATTAGCTTCAAATAATTAATATTTTATTTAATAAACGATGTTATCATTGTTTATTATAGTTTGCCATAGAAGAGTAAATATCAAATCTAATTTGTACTGATATATAAGCTTTTAAAATTTCTATTTTACATAATATATATTATAGTTCATTTTATAATATTGATTAAAAGATTATGAATTATACAATATTTGTAGTGTTAAATACTATACTTTAAAATAATTAAATTATTAAGCAAGTATTTTATCCAAATAAACTATTGTTTAAAACTTAATAAAGTTTTAAATTTGCCAACCTTAATTATACACGTACAGATGGAAAACAAATATGCACAGAAATTAATTGAAAAAATTCAAAAAGAAGTTCTACAAGATAAATTCGATTTAGAGTCTATTGTTGCAGATTTAAAGAAAATTAGAGAATATTCTCTAGAAGAACAAAATCCTGTAGTAACTAAAGCTTTGAGATTAGCGTATGAACATTTAGAAAGCAATAATGCATTTCTAATTGGAATTCCAGATGATGAACCGTTAGAATCTGAAGAAAAACAAGCACAAAACGTTTCTGAAGAAAATGATATTGAAAGTTTTGAGTATTTCATGTCTCTTTTATATGATTTATCAATAAAAAACAATCTTTTAGATCTAAGAGAATATAATAAGGCTTTTATAGCTTTTAATGACTAATCGTATTTCTATTTTACATAATATTAAAATCGGTAAGTTATTACCGATTTTTTTATATATACTTTAACACAAGTATATGTAATATTCTCACTAAATTTGCTCACCTAAATCTCTATTAATGCAAAAGCAAAAAAAATCAAGATTAAAATTAATGCACCAGTACTATAAATATACTGGTTTTTATTCTTTTATTTGGAAGAATACAAGAAAAGCATTGGTTCCATTAGCCATAATTGTGGCAATTTTACTTTATGTTAATTATAAAGTAATGAATATTAATGATATGCTTTTGGAGTTAACCAGAAATTTTAGCGATTTCACCATTTTTACAGTGTTTTTAATTTCCGAAAGTATTTTAGGTCTCATACCTCCAGATATTTTTATAGCATGGACAAAAAGTACACCAACACCACTACTCTATTTAGCTATTTTAGCTTTTTTATCGTTTTTAGGAGGTGTTTTCTCATATTATAAAGGTAGAACTTTGTTACTTGTTCCTAAAATCAATAATTATCTTGAAGGAAGAATGACGAAACATATAAGAAATATGCAAAAATGGGGTGGTTTCCTTATAGCTGTTGGTGCACTATTGCCATTACCTTTTGCTATAGCTTGTCTTGCTGCAGGAATGATTAAATTTCCACAAAAACAGTTTTTCATATTTGCATCATTACGTATCTTTCGTTTTGTTATTTACGGTTATGTTATTTATTCTACATTATCATGATAAAATTTTTTAAAATAATCGCACTTTTAGAAGGTATTTCTCTTTTATTGTTACTGTTTTTTGCAATGCCAATGAAATATTTTTTTCAACAGCCTGTATTTGTAAAACAAATTGGTATGGCTCATGGATTACTATTCATTGCTTATATTGTTTTAGCAACCGTTTTTAAAATCGAGAAAAAATTTGATTTTAAAACATATATGATAATTTGTTTAGCTTCAATCATTCCTTTTGGGACTTTTTATGTTGAAAAAAAATATTTATAAAGATTAGTTATTAATGAAAATATTCAATTGGGTATATCGCATTTTAAAAGATTTAGATTTTAATGAGAATTTAGCTCAATATATTAATCTATTTTTCAATATATTAATTCTTATACTTGTTGCTTACATATTAGATTATATTTTTAAAAAAATATTAATCATTATTTTAGCTATAATTGCCGCTAAAACTAAATCAACTTTTGATGATTTTCTAGTTGCAAATAAAACAGCAAAATACATTGCACATTTAGTTCCATTAGTTTTTGTTTACAGAACTGTTCCCGTAATTCTTAAAGATTTTACTTCTTGGGATAATTTTTTTGAAAAAGGGATAAAAATATATATCATAATTTTATCTCTTTGGATTATTCGTAGTGTTTTTAACGCTTTGAGAGATTATTTGAAACACAAACCTAGATATAGTGATAAACCTATTGATAGTTATATTCAAGTAATTATGATTCTTTTATGGGGATTTGGTATTTTCTCTTTCATTTCTATTTTGTTTGAAATTAGTAGACCTGTTTTTATTACTGCTTTGGGTTCTATTTCTGCAATTGTAATTCTAATTTTTAGAGATACTATTTTAGGTTTTGTGGCTAGCATATCTGTTTCTGTAAATGATATGGTTCGAATTGGCGATTGGATTACTATGGAAAAATTTGGAGCAGATGGAGATGTTATTGAAATAAACTTAGCAACTGTCAAAGTTAGAAATTTTGATAACACAACAACAACAATACCTACCTATAGTTTAATTTCTGATAGTTTTAAAAACTGGAGAGGGATGTTAAAATCTGATGGTAGAAGGATTAAAAGATATATTTTGATTAAATCAAAATCTGTTCGTTTCATTTCAGACGAGGAAGCAATTAATTTTAAAAAAATACATCACTTAGATCATTATATAGATCATCGTCAAAATGATATTAAAAAACATAATGCTAATAATAACATTGATAAATCACTAATTATTAATGGAAGAAATCTAACTAATCTTGGATTGTTTCGAAAGTATATTGAAAGATATATCCAAAGTCATTCAGGCATTAATAAAGATATGTTGTTAATGGTTAGGCATCTACAGCCTACAGAAAAAGGTATACCAATAGAAATATATTGTTTTTCAAAAGATAAAACATGGGAAAATTATGAGTATATAATGGCAGATATTTTTGACCATGTTATTTCTTCTGTTCGATTTTTTGATTTAGAACTTTTTGAATTAGATGTTGCTATTGCTAGTGAAAAATCTTGATTTAAGAATTTTTTAATCGATCTTCTACATATTCTACTTTTGTTTTGCCATGTGGTTTTGGTGTTCCATTTTCATCTAAATTCACCATAGTTATAGAATCTACCGAAAGTATTTTTTCTTGTGTCATTTTATTTCTAGCTTCACATCTTAAGACGAGTGATGTTTTTCCAAATTTTACCACTTCAATGCCTAATTCTATAATGTCACCTTGTTTAGCAGAGCTCATGAAGTTTATTTCTGTCATGTGTTTTGTTACTACTCTAGGATTTTCCAATTGAATTATGCTATAAAGAGCTGCTTCTTCATCTATCCATGCTAAAAGCTTGCCTCCAAATAAAGACTCATTAGGATTTAAATCTTCTGGTTTTACCCATTTTCTTGTGTTAAAATTCATTATATCTATTTTTATTTTATGAAGCAAAAATAATTAAAATATCCTTTTTTTTTGAACATTAGGAAATTTAAAGTATAGAATTATTATTAATAAATTAACATTTGTCTATCTCTTTCTAAAGACAATTTTTTCTAAATTTATTAAGAATAAATTACTACTTAAAAATGAAAACAAAAGAAGAATTGATATTAGAAGCCAGAGGTGAATTTTTAGGTACAATCAATCAAAATTCAAGTTCTGAAGAAGTTTTTCAAAATAAAACATTACGCCCAATTCTTAAGCTTCAAAACGATTTGTTTATTGAAGTTTTTAGAAATTATGCTATAAAACAGAAGAGTGTTTTTTTTGGGCTTAGTCCAGAAAAAAAAATGAGCTATATTGAAAAGGCTATTCAACGAGACATTAAATTTAGAAATTCTCTTAAAGGAATGATTATTGGCTTATTTACTATTGATGAATATCAAGAATATATTTTAGATTCATCTAATTTAAATAAAAGAATGATGAACTTACTTATAGAAAGAATAAAAAGTCAAATTCAGTTATTTGAACAATAATTTATTTAAGCTTTTAAACTGTTAGCTACATTAAATAATACTTTCTCCATTCAAATCGGTTGTAAGCACTTCACTCATAAAATTAAAGAAAGGTCTCATCGCTTGAAACGTTTTTATAATTTCATCTTTAAAATTAGCAGATAATACTTCTTCATTTGTAAAGTTGCGTGATACTATATATTGTTTTTTTCTTATTAAATCAATATTTGGGTGTGAACTATCAAAATCTCTTGGAGCTGTTTTAAGTTCTTCGCCTTGCAACGTTCCAAAATATTTTTTAAAAGTTGCTTCATTAATTATTGTTCTTAATTCTGACGCATCAAGTTCTAATTCTTTGCGAATTCTCAATAAATCTTCTGAATTTGGCTCCCAAAAACCTCCACCTACAAAACTTGCATTGTTTTCAATATGAAGATAATAACCTCCTCTTAACATTGGTTTTGTTCTAACATAGCCAGAACTAAAATTGGCTTTATAGGGTGATTTATCTTTAGAAAAACGTACATCTCTATAAATTCTGAAAATTTTAATTTTTTCAATGCTATCGGTTTTACCAAGCTCTTCTCCTATTGAATTAAAAAAAAATTTTGTTTCTTTTTGTAATTTGTCAAATCGTTTTTTATTTTCTGCAAACCAATCGCGGTCATTGTTCATCTTTAACTCAGTCAGAAAATCAAATGTCTCTTTATAAATCATTTTAATTAATTTTTTATTTGAGCTATGTCACTTTTTTTAAAAGTTGTATTGTTTTAAAATACATCAACTTGACTATCATTTACTTTATATCATTCTTAACAACTAACATCTTCAAACATAAGCAAGAATAATTATAGATGAAAATATTTTATAATGAGAATGTATTTTTTAGTCTAAAAGACTTTTTTTCAAGATACAAGCTTATTTACATTCACAAAAGTAATGAAAATTGTTTTGAATATTCGTTTGCTTTTCGATTTAGCATTTTAATTATATAAACATTATTTAAAAAGATTTCAACTATTTTATTTTGCTATTTGAAGTTGGTAAATTGTTTCTCCTATCTTTTTTCTACTAGGTAATTCCTCACCCAAATCAATAAAAGTATATTTGCTATATACATCCGGAATTATAAAGGGTTGATTACCTTTGTATTGAGCTTCGTAATATAATTGTTCTTGATTGCTGCCTAAAGCAGAAGCTAGCGTATTACTTAAAGAATTTCCCTCATATAATGCATTCATATTTACTAATGCAAAGTTTTTATCCATTGCTAAATCAAATCGATAAAGGTTATAATTTGATTCGTTTGGATTATCTAAACTGAATTCAAATTCAAATTCGTTTTCTAATTTATCTTCTTTATTCCAAACCTTTACTAAATATTTTCCAGGGAGAATTTGAGTTATCTTTTGTTCTCCAGGATTTATTTTTTCATCTATAGACCATTCATTACTTTGCTCACCATTCTTATTAATTGCTTCGAAAGTAGTCGATTTACTTTCATTACTAGTATTTAACAAGCAAAAAGATTGTCTGTTCCCATCTTGTTGATTTGCAATAGATCCAAGGATAACCCCACCTAGAAATAGTAAGCCTAAAAAAATTAAAATTATTTTTACTACTGTTTTCATAGGTCTATATTTCTAATGAAGCAGTAATTACTGCCTTTATTTTATTTTCTAACATTTTATTTTCTTCTTTATATTTTTTTAATAGGAATGATTTTAATATAGTAGATATAATAACTCCTGGAATAAATGCAATTGCTCCCCCTAAACCTGCAGCTAATTTATATCCAGGTAGAAAATCTAATGGAGCAATGTCATTGGCTCCCATATAAGCACCCGAAAACATGAATGGAAAGCCAATGCCATATAGTAAATAGGTTCCTAATTTTGTAGATTCTGTTATTTCAATATTAATTTGATTATAGTCCTTATCTTTCCAATTAATACCAATGTTTGCGCCTATTTTTGTACCTTTTCTAATTTTAATTTCATTTAACAAATTACCATTATCATCGGATTTATTTGCAATTTCTGAATGTACTAGAAAGGTTGGTTCGAATTCATCAATAATATTCTTTATAATTGTATTTGTAATTTTTTCTAATTCAATAATGGCGTCTGTTGGATTAGTTGCATTTAGCTTGTGTTTCATGATATTTTTTGAAATTATTTTGTGTCTTATTTTTTTAGTCTAATACTCTAAAGGAATTAAATAAAAAAAGCGCTTTCATATGTTTTTATTTTCTATAGCTACCTGTACATAGCTAAATATTAAATAATTGCTTACATATAATTGTCATAATCTGTGTTATGTAAGTTTCATATGACTTATTTTTAATACTGCAAAATTCGATATAGTTTTAAAATAAAAAATCACCTATTTTGGGTGATTTTTAAATTTTTATACTATTTTTTATTTAATTTTTTCTAGTATTAATCGCTTTTTCCTTGTAATTTAAAGACAAAACAACTTTATTCATTGTTTATTCGTTTAAAAATTGTGTGCGTTACACTTGCTTTATTTTCAGTACAACAAGATTCTATTAATTTTACTTTTAAAGTGTTATCATCTAAAAATAATATTTCATATTTATTGTAATCATTGCCTACTGGGCTATTAAATGTAATAAAATTATCTACTTTAGTCCAAGTAGCATTATGATTAGAGTTTACACATTCATAATCAAAACTTACTTCATTGTAGATTCCATTTGCTAAAATTTCTTTATAGTTATGATTTGTATTACAACTATTGTGATAATCATTATAGGCATTTTCATCTTCTATTCCATTTGGAAATGATGCTACTTTATAATACATCCACTTTCCTTCAATTTTTGAAGATGATTCAGTTTGTTTTTCATTCTCATCTTTTGAACAAGCTGTAATATTTAACAAAACAACTGTTAGTAACATCAATTTTAAGGTTTTTTTCATTTATATATAATTTAGTTAAAATAATAATGTGTAATAGATTTATGTATATGGTTTAGATCTATATTTTAATTTTTTATTCTTTTATTATTTGTTTTACCAATATCCCCTTATCTGTTTCCAGGTGAAGAAAATAGAAACCATTGGATAGATTTAAAAGATTAATTGTGTTATTATGAATTTCTTGGGATTTATTTACTAACCTTCGTCCGTTTAGATCTATGATAGAATAGTTTTTAAATAAAAAATCATCATTATTTTTAATATACAGGTTATCTTTTACAGGATTTGGATGTATAATAATTTGTTTTGAGAGTTCAAAGTTGTTTATATTTAATACAGCAGTTAAATCATAATTTCTGACTATACCTCTATTTGAATTATAAAATATTGAACTAGCTGCTAATGTGTTACCATCTGATGATAAACTTAAACCATTTCCGAAATTTTCAAACTGATTACCATTTATATCATTCCCTATTTGGGTCCAATTGTTACTATTTAATTCTCTATATATTTTTATCTGTCCAGAATTGGTTCCGTTACTATCATTATTAGTAGAACTGATTGCTATAATTGTTCCATCATAATTTATAGCTACATTACTTCCGAATTGATCTGTTGCTGTTTGGCCATTTATATTTTGCCCTATTTGGGTCCATGAATTACTGTTTCTTTCAAAAACTTTCACTTGTCCGGCATTTGTGCCATTTTCTCCATTTAAAGGTGCAGAAACGATTACTCTATTACCATTTCCAGATAATGCAATTGTCGATCCAAAAGCATTTCCTTGAGCTGTACCGTCAATATCATTACCAATTTGATTCCAATTATTGGCAACATTCTCAAAAACTCTAACATGCCCTGTTGCACTTCCATTAACGGCATTGTTTCTTCCGCTTACAGCTAATACATTTCCATCTGAGGACAGTGAAAGGCTACTTCCAAAATAATCATTTGAAGCTTCACCGTCTATCTTTTGTCCAATAATTTCCCAATTAGCACCATTTAATGCAAAAACTTTTGCATAACCATTTCCATTTTGGCCACCTGATGCAATTTTTGTCCCATCAGCAGAAATACTAACACTTGTACCAAAAAAATCATTATTAGCTATTCCAGTTACACCATTTCCAATTTGATTCCATACACCTCCTGTATATTCATAAACTTTAATTATTCCTCTTGAAAAATTATTCCCTGGTGATCCAATAACAATTCTTGTCCCATTTGCAGAAATGGCAACTGATGTTCCAGAATAGTCTAGTGTTCCTCCATTGATTGTTGCTCCTAATTGATCCCAAGTAGTTCCGTTTCTTTGAAATATTTTGACTTCACCATTTGCGTTACTTCCACCTGCAATTCTTGAACCTACAACTTGAATACTTCCATTAGCGTTTAAGGCTACGCTTGAACCCAAATAGTTGGTATAGGATGTTCCATTAATTTCTCCAATTGATGATTGAGAAATTATAAAGTGAAAAGACAGTAACAAAATAAAAGTAATTTTTTTTCTCATACTTTTTTTATAAAATTAATAATTAAGTTTTTTGCAAATTTCTGTAATGTATTTAAATAACAAATCACCCTTTTCGGGTGATTTGTTACTATGTTTTATTTTTTTAGTTATTCAATTATTATTTTTTGATTTGTCTTGCCTATGTTTGTTTGAATTTCTAAGTAATAAAACCCTTTCAAAAGGTTGGATGTGTTAATCTTTGTTGAATTTGTATTTAAGATTTCTTGTCCTAAATAATTATAGATAATTACTCTGTTTAGAATTAAATTGTTTTTTAAATCTATTTGAATTTGATCCTTTGCAGGATTTGGATATACTGTTATTTGATGATTTTGTATAAAATTATTAGTATGTAATGTGCTAGGTGTGATTTTTCTTATTCTTTGATTATACCAATCAGAAACGAATAAAACCCCATTTGAGGCAATTGCAATGCCAGTAGGAGCACTAAACTGTGAATTTGTTCCATCTCCATCTTGAAAACCTATACCGTTTCCTGCTATACTTTGCACTGTTCCATACATATCAATTTTTCTAATTCTTGAACTGTATCTATCAGTAACAAAAAGATTTCCAGAATTGTCTATTTCAATATAATTAGGACCATTAAACTTGGCGATGTTAGCTGTTCCGTCTGTTGTGCCTTGTAATCCTGTTCCTGAAAAAGTTAATACATCGCCATTAGGTAGCAATTTTCTAATGGTTTGATTATTATGGTCTGCAATGAATAGATTTCCAGAAATGTCGATATCTAAATCTATTGGATTATCGAATAATGCATTTATTCCATTCCCATTAGCATAGCCACTTATTGTTGGGTTTCCTGCAATGGTTGAAACATCTCTATTTGGAGTTATTTTTCTAATGCAATGGTTATTTCTATCTGCAATGAATAAATTCCCGTTCACATCGATTGCTATTCCTGATGGACTGTTAAATCTTGCACTTGTACCGTTTCCATCTAAATAAGAACCATTAATTTCATTAACTGAATTTCCAGCATATGTGCTCACATCTCCAGAAGGCGTTATTTTTCTAATACAATGATTTCGTCTGTCAGCAACAAAAATATTACCAGTATTATTATCTATAGCTAATCCGTATGGTTCAAAAAATCGAGCTTCTGCAACAGTTCCATTAACATATCCTTGAACTCCACCTGCAATTGTTGTAACGTTTCCATTATTTGTTATTTTTAAAATGCTGTTACTTCCATAATTTGTAATAAACAAATTATCGTTGTCATCTATCGTCATTCCGCAAGGTGAGTTCAAAATTTGACCTGTATCATTTGATACAAAAGTGCTCACATTGTAAGTTTGTGAATAAAAGAGCGTGCTAAAGAGAACCATCAAAATTAAGTAAATATTTTTCATTTTATAAAAGTTTATTTGTTATTACAAATTTCAATAATATGATAAAATTAAAAATCACCCATTTCGGGTGATTTTAATTTAAATAATTGATTTAAATAGCTTATTTTTCTCTTTCTTTCAAAACATTTACCACATCATTTAATTGGAAGCCTTTTGCTTGTAATAAAATTAGATAGTGAAATAATAAATCGGCACTTTCAGATAAGAATAAATCATCGTTACTATCTTTTGCTTCAATGACCACTTCTACTGCTTCCTCTCCTACTTTTTGTGCTATTTTATTCATTCCTTTAGCAAACAAACTGGCTACATAACTTGTCTCTGAATTTGCATTCTCTTTACGTTCTTTAATAGTTTTTTCTAGTTTAGAAATAAATCCAAAATTCTGATTGTTAGCTTCTTGCCAGCATGTATCTAAACCTGTATGACACGTTGGGCCAGCTGGATTAACTTGTAATAAGAGAGTATCATTATCGCAATCATTTTTAATGGAAACTAATTCTAAAAAATTACCACTTTCTTCTCCTTTTGTCCATAATCGATTCTTAGATCGACTAAAAAAAGTTACTTTATTGGTTTCTAAAGTTTTATTTATAGCTTCCTGATTCATATAGCCAAGCATTAATACATTTTTGGTTAGATTGTCTTGTATAATGGCTGGAATTAATCCGTTTTCGTTTTTTGTAAAGTCTATTTTCATATTTTAGTTGCACAAAGATTCACAAAGTTGCTCTAAGTTTTTTTAATTATTTTATAATCTAATTGATATATTTTCATTTTTCAAAAATTTCTTTAAATCTGGGATTTCAATTTCTTGAAAGTGAAACACACTCGCTGCAAGTGCTGCATCTGCTTTTCCGTGTGTAAATGCATCTGCAAAATGTTGCTTATTCCCTGCTCCACCAGAAGCAATAATTGGAATATTAACTAATGCTGATAATTGAGCCAAAGCTTCATTGGCAAAACCATTTTTTGTTCCATCATTATCCATTGAAGTAAATAAAATTTCACCAGCTCCACGTTGCTCAACTTCTTTTGCCCACTCAAATAAATTTAATTGAGTTGGAACTTTTCCACCGACCAAGTGAACCATCCAATTGCCTTCAATTCGTTTCGCATCAATTGCTACAACAATGCATTGGCTACCAAATTTTGAACTTAGCTGATTAATTAAATCTGGATTTTTCACTGCTGATGAATTGATTGAAATTTTATCTGCTCCATTCTTTAATAGAATTGCGACATCTTCTACAGAAGAAATACCGCCTCCAACTGTAAACGGAATATTGATGGTTTGTGCTACTTTTCGAACTAATTCTACTAATGTTTTTCTACGTTCTTCAGTGGCTGAAATATCTAAGAAAACAAGTTCGTCTGCTCCTGTTTCACAATATTTTTTTGCTAATGCTACAGGATCTCCAGCATCTTTCAAATCTATAAAATTGACACCTTTAACGGTGCGTCCGTTTTTTATATCTAAACAAGGTATTATTCGTTTTGTAAGCATCTTTTAATTATTACACAGAGATTCACAAAGTTTTCTCAGAGATACACAAAATTCTTAAAGAATCTTTGTGATTATTTTGCGTGACTTTGCGAAATGATCTATTTATTTAAAATATATTCTTCTAATTGTTTTAATGTAATTCTACCCTCATAAATGGCTTTTCCGATAATGGTTCCTTCACAGCCTAATTCGGCTAATTTGGGTAATTCATCAAAAGTAGAAATGCCACCTGAAGCGATTAGTTTTACATTGGGACATTGATTTAAAATATCTTGATATAATTCAAAACTTGGTCCTTCAAGCATGCCATCTTTTGCAATATCGGTGCAAATTACATAGGATATGCCGTCATTTTGATAGTTTTGTATGAAGGGAATCACTTCTTCTTTACTCTCTTCTAACCAACCTGAAATGGCTATTTTTCTATTGTTTGCATCTGCTCCTAGTATAATTTTTTCAGTTCCATATTGAGCAATCCAATTTTTAAATAATTGGGAATTCTTTACAGCAATACTTCCACCAGTTATTTGATTTGCTCCACATTCAAAAGCAATTCTTAAATCATCATCAGACTTTAAACCACCACCAAAATCAATTTTCAAATTGGTTTTGGTAGCAATTTGTTCTAATACTTTATGGTTTATTATTTTGCTAGATTTTGCTCCGTCTAAATCTACTAAATGTAGGTATTGAATACCATGTTCTTCAAAAGATTTAGCAACCTCAAGCGGATTTTCATTGTATATTTTCTTTGTATCGTAATCGCCTTTCGATAAACGTACACATTTACCATCGATGATGTCTATTGCGGGTATTATTCTCATTTTTTTGAGTAATTAATGATTAGTCGGTAGTTCTAAAAAATTCCTTAAAATTTGTTCCCCGTGGATTCCACTTTTTTCTGGATGAAATTGAACACCATAAAAATTATCTTTTTGTAATGCTGTTGCATATTCTAAACCATAATGCGTATGAGCAATTGCGTTATTGCATTTTGGTGCATAAAAACTATGCACTAAATACATATATTCTTGCTCTTTAATACCTTTAAATAGTGGAGAATTTAAATTAAATATAGTATTCCATCCCATTTGAGGTACTTTCACATTCGTTTTGAATTTAATAATTGCTACATCAAAAATGCCTAAACCTTTAGTATTTCCTTCTTCTGATGAACTACACATTAATTGCATTCCTAAACAAATTCCTAAAACAGGTTGTTTTAAGGTCGGTATTAATACATCAATACCTGTTTCTGTCAATTTTTTCATCGCACTATTGGCTTCTCCAACTCCTGGAAATATTACTTTATCGGCAGATTTAATAGTGTTCCAATTGTTTGTTACTATTGCTTGAAAACCAATTCTTTCTATTGCAAAGAGAATACTTTGAATGTTCCCTGCACCGTAATCTATTATGGCTATTTTCATATATATAGTTTTAAAGTTTAAAGGCGAATTTCTTAAAGTTATTATCCTTTTGACTTTATGACTTTCAATTTTTAAACTTATTTTAAAGCATTCCTTTTGTTGAAGGTAAGATCATCTTCTCTGCATCGCGTTTTACTGCTACTTTAATTGCTTTTGCAAAAGCTTTAAAAATAGCTTCAATTTTATGATGCTCGTTTGTTCCTTCTGCTTTTACATTTAAATTGGCTTTTGCACCATCGGTAAAAGATTTAAAAAAGTGGAAAAACATTTCAGTAGGCATTTCTCCTATTTTTTCACGTTTAAATTCGGCTTCCCAAACCATCCAATTTCGTCCTCCAAAATCAATAGCTACTTGTGCTAAACAATCGTCCATTGGTAAGCAAAAACCATAGCGTTCAATACCTAATTTATTCCCCAATGCTTTAGCAAAAACTTCTCCTAAAGCTATAGCAGTGTCTTCAATAGTGTGGTGCTCATCAACTTCTAAATCGCCTTTCACTTGAATTTCCAAATCCATTTGACCATGACGTGCAATTTGATCTAACATATGATCAAAAAAGGCTAAACCTGTGCTAATATTACTTTTACCTATTCCATCAAGATTTAATGTAATTGCAATATCCGTTTCATTGGTTTTACGAATAATCGAAGCTGTTCTTTCTTCTAATTTTAAAAATTCGTAAATTTTTTGCCAATCATTACTTTCTAAGGCTATAACCGAATCTAATTCTTCTCTTTTGACCGAAATTTCTGCTGTTCCTAAATTGGTGTTGTCATTAATAAAAATAGCCTTAGAACCTAAGTTTTTAGCTAATTCTACATCCGTTAATCGATCACCAATTACAAATGAATTAACTAAATCATATTCTTCTGAGAAATACTGAGTTAATAATCCTGTTCCTGGTTTTCTTGTGTTTGCATTTTCATGTGGAAATGTTCTATCTAAAAATACATTATCAAAAATAACTCCTTCATTTTCATAGGTTTTCATAATGAAATTATGAACTGGCCAAAATGTTTCTTCAGGAAAAGAATTTGTGCCAAGACCATCTTGATTGGTAATCATGACTAATTCAAAATCCAACTCTTTAGCAATTTTGCTTAAATAAGGAATGCATTTAGGATAGAATATCATTTTTTCAAACGAGTCAATTTGTTCATCAATGGTTTCTTTAATTATTGTCCCATCTCTATCGATAAATAATACTTTTTTAGACATTTTTTAATTTTTTAAGTAATTCAATAACTTTTTCGTTTTCTTCTTTTGTTCCAATGGTAATTCTTAAACAGTTTCTACACAATGAATCGTTTGTTCTATTTCTAACTACTATTCCATTTTCTAAAAACTGTTTGTATTGAAAGGCTGCGTTATCTACTCTAAAAAGAATGAAATTAGTTTCTGAAGAAAAAATTTCTGTTACAACATCGCAGCGAACTAAGGCCATCATTACTTTTTTTCTTTCTTGTTTTAGAATTTCAATCTCTTTTAAATATTGATTTGTTTCTAATTTTTCTATTGCTAAATTTTGAGAAACTACATTAACATTATAGGGTGGTTTTATTTTTTCTAAGATGCTTATAATTTCCTTTGATGCATATAATAATCCTAATCGTAATCCAGCCATTCCAAAGGCTTTAGATAATGTTTGCACAATGACTAAATTAGGAAACTCTTCCAATCTTTCTAACCAACTTTCTTTTTCTGAGAAATCAATATAGGCTTCATCAATAACAACTAATCCATTAAAATTAGTAAGAATTTCTAAAACACTCTCACTTGAAAATGAATTTCCAGTTGGATTATTGGGTGAACAAAGGAAAATTATTTTAGTATTATTGTTTACTCTATTTAAAATCGAACTAACATTAGGTTGAAAATCATCGTTTAAAATTATTTTTTTATTTTCGATAGCATTCAAATTAGCTAGAACACTATACATTCCATAGGTTGGTGGTAACGTGATTACATTATCGATATTTGGTTCGCAGAAAGCTCTAAACAATAAATCTAGAATTTCATCACTACCATTACCCACTAAGATATTCTCTGTTGCTATGTTTTTCATTTTAGACAGTACCAATTTCAAATCTCTTTGATGCGGATCTGGATAACGATTTAAACCTGTATTATAAGGGTTTTCGTTAGCATCTAAAAAAATCATATTATCTGTAAGTTCCTTAAATTCATCTCTCGCCGACGAATATGGACTCATTTTCTTAACATTTTCACGTATCAGATTCTCTAAATTCATTTATGCTTTATTTAATTCATTTAATCGTAATGTAACTGCGTTCTTGTGCGCTTGTAAGCCTTCTGCTTCTGCCATTATTTCGATACTTTTTCCAATATTTTGAATTCCTTTTTCAGAAATTTTTTGAAAAGTGATTGCTTTTTGAAAACTATCTAAATTAACACCACTATAACTTTTAGAATAACCATTAGTGGGTAAAGTGTGATTGGTTCCAGAAGCATAATCACCAGCACTTTCGGGTGTATAATTTCCGATAAATACAGAACCTGCATTTTCTATGTTTTCTACAAAATAATTCTCGTTTTTAGCACAAATAATAAAGTGTTCTGGTCCATATTCGTTAATTAAATTTAGTGCTAAAGTAACGTTATCAACAAAAATTAAATTAGAATTTGAAATCGCAACTTGTGCAATCTTTTTACGAGGGAGCTGTTCTAATTGCTTATAAATTTCTGTTTCAACATCATTCAACATATTTTTTGAAGTTGTAACTAAGACAACTTGGCTGTCTTTTCCATGTTCAGCCTGACTCAATAAATCGGAAGCTACAAAGCTTGGATTAGCTGTTTCATCTGCAAAAACAAGTAATTCACTTGGCCCAGCAGGCATATCGATTGCAACCCCTTGTTGTGATGCAAATTGTTTGGCAATGGTTACAAATTGATTACCAGGTCCGAATATTTTATAGACTTTTTCAATTGATGCTGTTCCATAAGTCATTGCCCCTATGGCTTGAATACCTCCAATTTTATAAATTTTAGTCACGCCACATAATTGAGCCGCATATAATATCGCAGGATTAATTTTACCTTCTTTATTTGGAGGTGTGCATAGTATAATATCTTTACAACCTGCTATTTTAGCTGGAATAGCAAGCATTAAAACCGTTGAAAATAATGGAGCAGAACCACCAGGGATGTATAAACCTACTTTAGAAATGGGTCTTTTTTCTTGCCAACATTGCACTCCGTCTGTTGTTTCTATTTCAATTTTAGAAGTCTTTTGCGCGTTGTGAAACTTAAAAATATTGTCTTTAGCAATTGCAATGGCTTCTTTTAATTCATCAGAAACTAAAGTAGTTGCAGCCTCAATTTCTTCATTAGTCACAGTGAAATTATCTAATGTAATTCCGTCAAATAATGACGTGTATTTTATAATAGCTTGATCTCCTTTTTGTTGAATTTCTTTAAAAATTCCTTTCACAGTTTCTTCAATATCATTGAAAGTTTGTGTTGGTCGTTTTAAAATTTCGAACCAGTTTTTTTGTTCAGGGTTGTATATTTTGTTCATTTCTTTAACTTTAATCTTTCTTCTTTCCTCTCTTCTATAAAACCATTTTTTCAATTGGACAAACTAGAATTCCTTCTGCTCCTGCTTCTTTCAATTGATCGATAACTTCCCAAAAAGTATCTTCTTCAATTACAGAGTGAACACTACTCCATCCTTCTTCACTTAACGGCATCACTGTTGGACTTTTTAATACAGGTAAAATGGCACTAATCTCATCAATCTTATTATTTGGTACGTTCATTAGTATATATTTTGATTTTCTGGAACGCAAAACGGCCTGAATTCTAAATTGAAGCTTATTCAACAACACTTTGGCTTCATCTGAAATTTCTGGAGAAACACCAAGGACTGCTTCACTTTTTAAGATTACTTCTACTTCTTTTAAACCATTTTTAAATAAAGTACTTCCACTAGAAACAATATCCACAATAGCATCTGATAGCCCTATGTTTGGAGCAATTTCTACGGAACCAGATATTTGGTGAATATCGACTTCAATTCCCTTTGAACCGAAGTAGTTATTAACAGTGTTAGGATAGGAAGTTGCAATTCTTAATCCGTTTAAGTCTTGAAGTGATGTGAAATTAAATGCTTTTGGAACTGCTACAGAAACTTTACATTTTGAAAAGCCTAAACGCTCAGCAACTGTAATATTTTTTCCTTTTTCGTAAAGCAAATTATCGCCTACAATAGCTACATCTACTACTCCGTCAATAAGATATTGTGGAATATCTGAATTTCTAAGAAAATAAACTTCTAGTGGAAAATTAGACGCGGTTACTTTCAATTGGTCGTTTCCATTGTAAATAGAAATACCAGAATCTTTTAATAATTGGATACTTTCTTCGTAAAGTCTTCCCGATTTTTGAATTGCAATTTTTAAGATACTCATTGGTTGTTTAAATATGTTTGAGTATACCAATTGCAATTTCTAAGTAAGAAAAAACCCGTTTGATATACTCAAACGGGTTCATAATTATTTTGGTGTATTACAAAATCATCATTGCCTAGCTTGAGCTTGGTTTAAATGATGATGATGATGTAATTGATTTGTAAACATTTTTTCTTTGTGTTTTAATAACAGTGCAAATATAATGACATTAATTTGTTAAAAACAAGTGTTTTAGAAAATTTATATTTTGTTTAATGCAATTTACTCTGTTTACTACTTTCTCCAATATCTTCATAAGTACTATTATTACTAGTGTTTTCTCTAATTTCTGTATGACGAATTTCACCACCTGAAGTTCCTACTTCTTTAGACAAAAAAGCAGCAAAAAGAGCTAGTAGAAGCACTAAATATGAAATAAAATTTGCTTTATTATGTTTCCTTTTGCTTAAAATTAGCCCTATGATTGAAAATATGCCTAAGCCATAAAGTACTTTCATAAAACCTTCTGCAATTTCTTCATGTTCATGAATGATAGAATGTGAAATTCCTAATTCTTCTACTATTTCTTCAGCTCCTTCTCCTGTCATCATTGTCGCTTTTCCCATTATCATACAAATGATGAAAATGATATAGGCAGTATTGACCATTATTGTTTCTTTTTTAGCTATTCCATAAACTAAAATTCCGATTCCAAAGAATAAGCCAATAATCGGAAAATGGTTAAAAACCATGTGTAAATGTGCTTTGTTCATATTTATTTTTTAAAAGTTAGTTGTATTGTTGTTCCAATATTTTTTTTGCTTTGTATTGAGATCGTTATTTTTAATAAATCACATAATCGTTTCACAATAGAAAGACCAATTCCTGTGCCTTTAATTTCAGGATGTTCGTGTGTGTTACTTCTATAGAAAGAATTATAAATTTTATCTAAATCTAATTCATTTATTCCGATTCCGTTATCTTTTATTACGCAATTTATTTTATTATTTTCACTTTCCAAAACAATTTGAATTTTTGATTCGTTAGATGAATATTTAATGGCATTAGAAATTAAATTACTCATTATTATTTCTAGAGAATAGTTGTCGGAATTGATATAAAAATTACCTTTAAACTGTGTTTTTATTTCTATTTGCTTCTCTTTAATTTGCAATGAAAAACGAGCTAAAACATCTAAAATTAAACTGTTTAAATAAACATGTTCTTCTTTTAAATTTTGTTTTTGATTTTCAAAACGAGCTAAAAGTAATAATTGGTCAACCAGATGATTTAATCGATCTACTTCGGCTATACAAAAATTTATTTTAGTTTGATATTCATCTTGTGTTCTTGGCTTTCTAATTAAAACTTCCATAGTTCCTTTCATAACAGCCAAAGGTGTTCGTAATTCGTGTGATGCATCGGAAGTGAACTGTTTTTCTCTTTCTATAGCATTTTCTATTCTGTCTAGAAGATTATTAATATTGTCTGAAAGATGAAAAAGTTCATCTTTATTATTTGGTAATGGAATTCTTGTTGTTAAATTATCTTTAGTAATCTGACTGGAAGTTTCTATTATTGTTTGTACAGGTTTTATACTTTTTCCAGCAAAAAAGCGAGCAATAAGAAATAATATAATTAAAATAATTGGGAATGAAATAAGTAAAGTATTTGTTAAGATAGCTACTATTTCAAAATCTTCTAAAGACATGGCAACCACAACATAACCAACAATTTTCCCTTTATTTATAATTGTCGTTTGAATTTGTCGAAGTGGTACATCATTTAACGTTGCATTTACAAATTGATTGTTATAACTGTTTGGAAACAATTCTAAGTTAGAATCATTAAGATTTGGAGATTTGTCAATCAATTGCTTATTGTCATCATAGAATTCTACAAAAACGGGGTTTACTTTGATTGAATTATGTTCTCTAGCTCTCCATTGATCTACCTGAATTAGATAGGTATCATTCTCATCTGTTGTAACATCATCTAAATGTTTGTTTAATTCTTCTTGAATGCCTGCATTAATATGTTCGTTGACACTTAATTTAACAATAAAATGAATGCATACAAAAACAAGAGCAATGAGAATTGAACTACTAATAATGTAATTAAATGCAATTCTATTTTTGAATGAAAATGAGAAAAATTTAGTCATTTGCTATATAGCCTACTCCTCTAATGGTTTTTATTAATTCTTGGTCTTTCGTTAGGTTCAATTTCTTTCGAATAGCATTGATAAAGACATCAATCACACCTGTATCATAATCAAAATGAATGTCCCATACTTCTTCAATAATTTTATTTCTTGTGCAAACAGTACCTTTATTCTTAATTAAATATTGTAAAAGTTCAAATTCTCTTTGTGTTAATATAATTTCATTTTGATCAATGAATACCTGATAAGTGCTAAGATTTAACTTTATATCTCCTAATGTAAGAATTGTAGTTTCATTTTTTAATCTAAAATGTATCTTAATTCGTTCTAAAAGTTCCTCAAAACTAAATGGTTTTTTTATATAATCATTAGCACCCGCTTTGAGACCTTCAATAGTTTCTTGAACAGTGTCTTTTGCAGTTAAAAATAATATTGGAATGGTTTCATTTTTTAATCGTATAGCTTTGCAAACAGCTAATCCAGTCATTTTTGGCATCATCCAATCTAAAAGAATTAAATCTATTGAGGCATTCAATGCTTTTTCTAGACCTTCTTCTCCATTTGTTGCATAAGAAATCATGTAACCTTCTTCCTCTAAACCTTGTTTAAGGAAATTAATAATCCCTATTTCATCTTCTATGATTAAAATATGCATTTTAATAGTTATTGTTGAACAAATTTGATTCCAAAAGATACAATATTAGCAAATAGTCCATCACTTCTCTTATAATGATTATATCTAAAATCGATGTTTTTTAATCCGAATTTCCAAATTTTTCTATCCATAAAAATATCGGTGTATCCAACACCAAAACCATATTGATTGGCATTAAAAGTAGATAAATCATAATCAGAAGTGTAGTATTTTTCAGTTGAAATATGTTGTTCGTGTGAAGCAAAATATTTAGATTGCTGTTGAGTATAATAGCGATACATTGGAAAAACAGTAAACTTATCAGTCAGCTTAATGGGTAATTCAATATTCATTGTATGAGAAGAAATATCCCAATTATCCCAATAATAACGGTAATAAGAACGAATCACTAGGCGTTCATTGACATAATAATTCAATCGCGCACCTACAGGTACTTTAAAACGACTATCTGGTAAGCGTTCAATATCATCTGCTAACTGAAATTCATTAATGAAAGAATCAGCAACGTCTGCAAAATAAATTCTTTGATAAGGAGTTGACAATAATCCTTGTTGTTGCAATATATCTAAAAATAAAGAAAATTGCATTTTTTTAGTTGCTACTTGAGAAAAACTTAAAGAAACGGCATATGAATTTCTGTTTTTATTCTCATGAAAAGAAAA
Organism: Flavobacterium sp. KY-23415; assembly: GCF_055384985.1. Taxonomy (NCBI): domain Bacteria; kingdom Pseudomonadati; phylum Bacteroidota; class Flavobacteriia; order Flavobacteriales; family Flavobacteriaceae; genus Flavobacterium; species Flavobacterium sp. KY-23415. The sequence goes on from NZ_AP044001.1 coordinate 3,825,453, forward strand.
CTTATTTGGATTATAAGTAGTGTTTCCAGTGATGGTGAAATTATTAAATATACCACCATTTGTAGTATTACCATAAGAAGCAAAATCTTGCAATTCTTTAGGATAAATTGGACTCCAAGTGTCTAAATATACGTTTGCAGATAAATTAATTTCAGAGTTTTTATCATTAAATAATTTAGTAATTCCTCCACCAAAGCCGATAGATGAATAATCATACTCTACTGAACCAGATAAGTGTGCATTCCAAACAGTATTTCGATCATCAGAACTATGACTATAATTTGCAACTAAACTTGTTAAAGCATCTGAAGCTGAAGCACCAGAAGAAGCTTGCCAAGGACTAGGTGTATTACTATCGAAAGGATTGATATTTCCCGATGAAGCAGAAGAATACGCAGAAATTCCAGCATCAATGGTTAATACAGCATCATCATTTAAAGGTACTGCAACAACGATCGTTGGAGTAATATCTGTTAAATCTTCCATTCCTTTTCCTCCAGAAACAGCAGAATGAATACCATCTTGTTTATAATAACTCGCTAAAAAATCGACTTCTATATCTTCTAATACTCGTTTTTTATATGCTATATTCGTAGTGTCTTTTTCTTGTGCTAAAGAAAATAAACACGATAAAAATAATAATGTTATTGCTATTTTTTTCATTATTGACCTCTTAAAAGTTAATTGCAGCCACAACCACCACCAGTTTTCCCACCATTTGCACCTGCTGCTGCCTCACGATATACTTGAAAATTGGTTTCAAATCTTTCAGATGATTTAGCAGTTAGTTTCATATCGGGATCATTAATATATTGTTTGTCATATTCTTTGACACTATTACATGAATATCCTAAAGAAAGGATTGCTATCATTAAAATTATTTTTCTCATTTTATACTGATTTAAGGTCTATGTTTTTTGAATGATGAATTGTTCCTTCATCATCGATTATAATACATTCAATTCCATTTATTTGATTAATTAAGTCTATTCCTATTTCTACTCCCAAAACAAAAATTCCAGTTGCAATTGCATCTGCTATTTCAGTTTGTTTTGCGAAAACTGATACACTAATAATTCCAGTAGATGGGTATCCGGTTCTTGGATCTATAATATGTGAATATCGTTTGCCGTTGAAAGTAACATACTTTTCATAATTTCCTGAGGTCTCTACGGCACTATCAATAAGCGGAAATGTAGCAAATACTTTATTTTTGTTTAAAGGATTAACTATAGCTACTGTCCAAGGTTTTCCATCTATTTGACTCCCCCATGTATTAATATCTCCAGAAACATTTACTATTCCAGCAATACAACCTTTACTTTTGAGTAATTCTTTTATTCTATCTGCAATATAACCTTGACCTATACCTCCTAATCCCAATTTCATTCCTTCTTCCTTTAGGAAAATTGTTTTTAGTTCGTCATTCAGTATAATTTTTTGATAACCTACTCTTTTAACTGATTTTTTAATAGCTTCTTCTGTAGGCATTTCTTTCATTGTCCCATCGAATTTCCAAATTTTATCCATAGAAGCATAACTAATATCAAATGCTCCATTGGTTAATTTAGAAACTTTTACAGCTCGTTCTATCAAATTGAACACTTCTTCATCTACTCTGATTGGCATAATGCCTGCATTTTGATTTACTTTCGATATTTGAGAAGTAGGAATCCAATCCGAAATTAAATTTTCTATTCTTTTTACTTCGTTTATCGCCATATCACAAAATTCATTACCTTGAATAGTATCTTTGGCAACCACAGTTATTTCAAAAGGACTTCCTAATAAAGATGCTTTTTTTTTGTGTACAACTTGTGCAAGAGAAATTGTTGTTATTAAACTAATTAGAAAATAAGATGTTTGTTTGATCATTATTTTAAAGCATAAATCATTTTAATATATTCTTCTGGAGATACATTTTTGAATCCAATCTTACCTAAAACAGTTCCTTTAGGGTCTAAAAGTATAACTAAAGGGAAACTTCCTTCTCTATTATATCTTTCAGCTAACTCTCTATTATGTTTTGTTTGTTCATCGGATAATTGATTGGCCTTTTTTCTCGGAAAATTTACTTTTACTAAAATCCAATTTTCATTTGCCTCTTTAATAAAAGTTTCAGATTGCCAAATGTTTTTTTCTAAACGAATGCATGGAGCACACCAATCGGATCCAGAAAATACCATGACAATATTTTTATTTTCTGTTTCAGCTTCTTTTTTTGCTGCCTCAAAATTGTATTTCCAATTTTGTGAAAAAACTATAGTCGTAAAGGAAATAAACAAAAGGTTAAAAATCTTTTTCATAGGATTAAAATTTATTGTTACATATTATAACAATGTATTAAATATCTGATTTGTTTGTAATAAGCTTACTATTAATAGCCAACTTTTTACAATTAAATTTAATACAAATTAAAGATTTTTTGAAGTGATTTTTACAATCCTATTCTAAATTAAGTAAAACTTAAGAAAACAATGCTTATTTAATTATCGTTAGTTTTAAAAGAATATCAATAAAAAAAATTAAAAAAGAGACCTATAACATTCCGTTATATTTTCTTGTAAACCATTCTATTGCTAGTAAGAAACATATTAAAATGAGTAACCATTTCCAATCAATTAAAGGTGTTTTTTTTATTACTTCTTTTTGAATTGGAAGGTATTTTGTACTATTATTTAATGAATTTATTAGTGTTTCTAATTGATCTAAATAATAAACCTTACCAGATGTGTTTGTAGCCAGTTGTTCAAGTCTCGTTTTATCAGGGTTAACAAATTGTTTCTCAAAATCGAATTCTAAAATTTCAAAATTCCCAGAAAAAGATGTTTTAGATTCTTTTTCTTTAACTGTGAACGTATAATTTCCTTTATCTAAATCATCAAATTGGACTTTATAATCTAGATTTGATTTTAAAAAGTTATATGATTTTGTTTTTTTTGTTTCAGAATTTGTTAATTGTATTGTTAATTGCGCATTTTCATCTAATTCATAATTTTTATTGAAATATTGAGCAGTTATTTCAATAGTTTCTCCAGAATTATAAAAACTTTCAAAATCAACAGTTAATGTTTTTTTTGAAGAATTTGATGCTAAGAATTGAACAACTTTATCCATAAACAAATCAAAATCATCAAAAGATTTTTTCTTAAGATAGGTTTCCATTCTCCATTTCCAAATATTTTCACCAAATAGATATGTTTTTCTTTGTTTATCTGTTTCAGTAAAACTCATTAATGGATTTCCTGTTGCAATGTTTCGAATGGTTGCTTCTAAAAGATTTGTCGTAGTAACTTTGGTTGTAATTGTTCCAAATGAATTTTCTAATGGTGAAAAATTATCAAAGCCAATATTTTCTTGAGAAAACAAATTATAATTTTGATTATACTTTGCAAAATAATTTTCTTTCTGTCCAGACATTCTAAAACTAAAATCGGATTGATTTTTATTTAAAAAAAGAAAATCTGTATTTGTACCTGTAATTATAAATGTATTTAATTTTGTTGTTTGGTTCAGGTTAAAAACATTTTTAAAAGATGAATTTGGTTGATATAAAATTAAAAAATTATATTTTTTTAAATCATTTATTTCTAAAGGTTTAACTATATCTACTTTACGTTGCTCATTAACTTCTATGCTTCTTTTTAATGCACCTAAATCGGGATGATTAATATCTGAAATTAATGCAATTTCAGTTCTTTGATCAATAATTTCTACAGCAAAGTTTTTGGTATTGTTTACCTTATTTTTTTCTGGATTTGAAGATATAATATTGGCCTTGTATTTTTGAATTCCAATATTTGAAGCATCTAATAGTAATTGAACCGATTTTACTTTTTCTTTAGATGAAAATGAAATCGTTTGTTTATGAACTACTTGATTACCATTTTGTATAGAAAAAGTTGATGTTATTGCTTTATCTCCATTATATTGAAGAAAAACTTCAACAGGGAACTTATTTTTTAAAAAAGCATATTTATTAACATTTATTTGATTAACTTTTAAATCATATACTGTTGCTGTATCACCTAATACAATTGGATAAAGTACTGTATTTTCTTGAAAGCTATAGATATAATCATTTCCTTTTGTTTGATTACCATCTGTAAATAGAATAATAGGATAATTTTCATTTCTATAGATCTGTTTAAGGTTTTTTGCTACATTATCTATATGTGTTTGCTTCCCTGAAAAATCGATTTTTTTTAAGGTTTTTAAATCATCATCAAAACTATATAATTGTATATCAAATTTTTCTTTTAGGTCTTTATTAGTGCTAATTTTAGTATAAAAATCATTCGGCAAATTTGTTTTATTTAACTCTTTAATAGATTGAGAATTATCGATTACAATTGGTAATGGTGTTTTTTTAATTTCTAATGTCTTACGGGTAAAAATTGGATTAATTAGCAATAATAAAACACCAAAAAGCGTTAGAAAACGGATAAAAGCTAAAAATAGATTTAATTTTGATCTATTTTTAGCTTTATAATAATATTGAAAAAATGATAAACCAGCAGCTATAAATACTGATAAAATTAGAAGTAAAATAGTGCTTGTTGTCATAAAGTATATATTTGAGCCAGTTTTTTAGAAACTGTAAACTAGATTTTAAGATAAATTACAATTATGTTAACATTCCACCATCAACATTAATTACTTGTCCAGTAACATAAGCACTCATATCTGATGCTAAAAACACACAAACATTTGCAACATCTTCTGGTGATCCACCTCTTTTTAAGGGAATAGATTCTCTCCAGCCTTTAACTACGTCTTCATTTAATTTTGCTGTCATTTCAGTTTCAATAAAGCCAGGTGCAATAGCATTGCAACGAATATTACGAGAGCCTAATTCTAATGCAATAGATTTTGTAAAGCCAATCATTCCTGCTTTAGAAGCAGCATAATTTGCCTGACCTGCGTTTCCTTTTACTCCTACAACACTACTCATGTTTATAATTGACCCCTTTCTATTTTTAAGCATTGTTTTTTGAACTGCTTTGGTCATATTAAAAACAGATTTCAAGTTAATTTCAATAACTTTATCATAATCTTCTTCACTCATTCTCATCAATAAGTTATCTTTTGTAACTCCAGCATTGTTAATTAAAATATCAACAGTACCAAAATCAGCAAGTACATCTTCTACTAATTTTTGAGATTCATCAAAATTTGCGGCATTAGATTGATAACCTTTAGATTTTACTCCTAAAGCATTTAATTCATTTTCTAATTCCAATGCAGAGGCAGCAGATGAACTATATGTAAAAGCCACATTAGCTCCGTTTTTTGCAAATACTTCTGCTATTCCTTTACCGATTCCACGGCTCGCTCCAGTTATAATAACTACTTTTCCTTCTAATAATTTCATTTTTAGTTTGTCTTTATTGAGAGCCAAATATATTAATAATTTAAAGTTTATAAAATAGATTATTAAAAAGTTATTTATAAATGCTTTTTATATGTTTAGTGTAATTTTTAAAAAAAGATTTAATAGAAAGTTTTAAAGGGTAAAATTAACTGTGTACAAGGATAAAATATGCTAAATTTATTTTTAATAGTTTACATATTTCTAATAATGCAAAGAGGTGCACTATGAAAAGTGCACCTCTTTGAAAATTATACATTTGTTAAATATTTTTTTATTTCAATACGAAACTTGTCTTTGAAACATTTTCTCCATTAGGGCTAAAAATATTTACAAAATATGTTCCTGCTTCAAAATCTTTGCCAGCTAGTTCTTCATTAACTTGAACAGACTTATTTTCGTATTTAACTGTTGTAATAAAACTATAAGTCAAAGTTTGACCGCTTTCTCCCATAGCGATTGTAGCTTTTTCACCTAAAATGTTATTTTTACTATCAATGATTTGAACATAGTATTTTCTATCTCCAGATTTTGCAATTTGATTCTCAGCAATTAAAAAGCTTATTTTTAATTTATCAGCTTTACTAGCTTTTGTTGTTTCTACTTGCTTTCCAGAACTTCTCTCTTTCAATGCTAAAACATTCAAATTTAAAACAGCTAGCTTAGATGCTTTCTCAATAGTTTTGGTCAAATTATTATTCTGAACTAATAAAGTATCAGTAAATCTTTTGTTTTCATCTAAAGCGATATTAGTGCTGTCTAAGCTTGTTGTTAATGAAACATTTTGTTCTTTTAACAATTTGTTCTCAGCAACAAGATTATCCATAACTTTTTTCAAACGGAAATATTCACTTTTATACCTGTTCATTGCAGCTACATCCCCTTTTGATTTTTCAAGTTCTTCTAAAAGAGTTTCCATTTCTTGCTTTTGAGCATCTATTTCGCTTTTTAAAGCGGTATTTTCACTAGACATAATTTCTAATTCTGCAATTCTAGCCTTAATATCATCTTCCAATGAAGCTTTTTCAGTATTAAGTAATGTTAATTGTTCTTTATTATCTGTAGTTAGTTTATAAATGTAACCTACACTACCTAATAACAACAAAGCCAACACTACGATTGCTGCTTTTAAACCTGAGTTATTTTTATTTTCTTCCATAAAGTTTAGTTTGATTGTTTTTAATCCTTTTTAACAAATGTACAATTTCTAAAGTATTTAACAATAGTAACAACGAAAGTTATTTTAAAATAGTATTTTTGACCTTGAATTTTTTAGAAAATGGAGAACATTCGATTATTATCAGTTAAAGATCTTGCTAAAATAACTAATCACCGAAGTGGAGAAATCAAATTTGGTGAAAAAATAATAACCATTCCATCCCATCAAGATGGTTGGGAATTTTTAGCTAATAGCCCCGCAGAATTTGTTGTGTTTGGAATACCAGAAGACATTGGTGTTAAAGCAAATTATGGAAGAACAGGAACTGCTTCTGCCTATGAAAATGCGCTAAAAAGTCTTGTGAATATTCAGCATAACAAACTTTGTAAAGGAAGTAACCTTATTATTCTTGGTGAGTTAAATGTTGAGAATGAAATCAATGAAGCCAAAAATCTTAAAATTCATTTAAAAGAAGATAAAAAGAGGCTTTTTCAATTAGTAGAAAAAATTGACAAGGAAGTATCACATATAGTCCATCAAATAATTAAAACAGGTAAAATTCCTATTATTATTGGCGGAGGACATAATAATGCATATGGAAATATAAAAGGATTAGCATTGGCAAAGGGAAAACCTGTTAATGCTGTAAATTTTGATGCACATACTGATTTTAGAATTTTAGAAGGTAGGCATTCAGGAAATGGTTTTAGCTATGCATTTGAAGAAGGCTTCTTAAAAAAGTATTTCATTTTTGGTTTGCATGAAAATTATATTTCTAAAAGTGTTTATAATACAATAAAGGAATTAGAAAACCGAATTAAATATGTATCTTACGAAGAAATAGAGGTTCGAAAGCAAAAAAAGTTTACTATTGAGCTAGATAATGCACTTCAATTTATTAAACAAGAACCTTTTGGAATTGAATTAGACCTAGATGCTATACCAAATGTATATTCTAGTGCGATGACATTAAGTGGTTTTAGTGTTAATCAAGCTAGAGAATATGTTCATTTTTTTGGAAAACATAAAAATGCTGCCTATTTACATATTTGCGAAGGAGCACCAGAACTAGATCAAACTAACAATAATCATCTGACGGGTAAATTAATAGCCTATTTAATAACCGATTTTATGAAGAGTAAAACGCTCTAAATTAAAATTCAATATATAAAAAATGACATTTAAAGATCTTAAATTAATAAATAATATTCAAGAAGCACTAATAGAATTAGGATATGAAAAACCTACTCCTATTCAAGAACAGGCAATTCCTGAAATACTACAAAAAAAAGATTTGGTTGCATGTGCGCAGACTGGAACAGGAAAAACAGCCGCTTTTGCAATACCAATAATTCAATTAATTCATCAAATAGTTGGATCAGCAAAAAAAACTAAAAAAATTAGAACTTTAGTAATTACTCCAACAAGAGAGTTAGCTATCCAAATTGGTGAAAACTTTGATACTTATGCTAAGTTTACAAATATTAAAACATTAGTCGTTTTTGGTGGTGTTAATCAAGTACCGCAAGTTGACATACTTAAAAAAGGTATAGATGTTTTGGTAGCTACCCCAGGAAGGTTACTTGATTTATACAAACAAGGCTTTATTGATTTAAATTATATGCATCAATTAGTTCTAGATGAAGCAGATCAAATGTTAGATATGGGTTTCATTAATGATGTAAAAAAAATTATTAAGCTTACTCCTGATAACAGACAAACGTTACTTTTTTCTGCAACAATGCCAATAGCAATTAGAGAATTGGCTGACACATTTTTAAAAAAACCGAAATATGTGACCGTTGCACCTGTTTCCAGTACAGCTGAAAAAGTAGCACAAAAGGTCTATTTTGTAGAAAAATCGGAAAAAAGAAATTTGTTATACCATTTAATTAAAAATGATGCGATCACTAATGTTTTAGTTTTTACAAGAACAAAACATGGAGCAGATAATATAGTTAAAGCATTAAAAAAGAAAGGTATAGAAGCTGGAGCAATTCATGGAGATAAATCTCAAAATGCTAGACAAAGGGCTTTAGAGAGCTTCAAAAATCAAGAAATTCCAGTATTAGTAGCTACTGATATTGCAGCAAGAGGTATAGATATTGATAGCTTACCTTTTGTTATAAACTTTGATATTCCAAATATTTCTGAAACTTACGTTCATAGAATTGGGAGAACTGGTAGAGCAGGTAATTCTGGGTTAGCAATATCTTTTTGTGGTAAAGACGAAATCACCTATTGGAAAGATATTGAGAAGTTAATTAGAATGAAGATTAAAGTAATTGAAAACCATCCTTTTGTTTTTAGTAATGAAGAGAAAAAGGAAGGCCAAAAGCCAGATTTAAGAAATAAAAAAAAGAATACTACTCAAAAAAATAGTAGAAAATCAGAAAATTCTAAGAAAAATAAAAAACGTTGGTATTAATATTTTTTAAAACTAACATGCTGGTGTATCATTTGAAATAATTGTTTAGCATCAAAGGGTTTCGAAATTATATCATCTATACCAGCATTTTTTGCTTTTTCTTCAACTTCTTCTTTTTCAAAAGCAGTGACTGCTATGATTGGTAAATTATATTTTTTTTGACGAATTAGCTTTGTTGTTTCAAATCCATTGATTTTAGGCATATTTATATCCATTAAAATAGCATCGAAATTATTTTTTTCTAATAATTCAATCGCCATATAACCATCATCAGCAATTTCACATATAAATTTGTAATTTTCTAATAAACGTTTTGTAACAATTTGATTTATTTTATTATCTTCAACAATCAAAATTCTATAAGTTCTTGATTCAGATAAATCAACTTTTATATTATTAACAAACTCTGTTACCTTATCTTCTCCACTTTCAAAAGGAATAGTAAATGTAAAGGTTGTGCCTTCATTTTCTTTACTTTCTAATTTTATTTCTCCTTTAAAAATTTCAATTAGTTTTTTCACAATAGTTAATCCTAAACCTGTTCCTTGATAATCATCTTCTTTTCTGTTTATTTGAACAAACTTATCAAAAACTTTATCTTGAAATTTTTCAGGAATTCCTATGCCAGTATCTCTAACTTTGAACTCAATATAAAAAAGTTTATTAATTATTTTATTTAGTTTTGCTGATAGTTCTATTTCTCCATTTCGAGTAAATTTTAAAGAATTACTCATTAAATTTATAATTATTTGAGACAATCGTATACTATCTCCTATTATGAATTTTGGAATTTCATCATCTACATTAACGCTAATTTTGTTATTATGCTTTATTGCAAGATTCTCCATAGAGTCTTTAATTACTTCTAATTTATCTTCTAAGTTGAATAAATTGTTAACCAATACAACTTGATTCTCTTCAAACCTATATACTTTTAGGATGTCATTTACTAATGATAGCAAATATTTTGCTGAAAATTTAAGTGCTTTTAAATGTGGACTATTTATTAATTCTTTGTGTTCAATCTCTATAATTTCGGTCATCCCTATAACGCCATATAGTGGTGTTCTCAATTCATGACTAACAGTTGAAACAAATTGAGATTTCAACTTAGAAGTTTCTTCAGCATTTTCTTTAGCAATTAATAGAGCTTCGTTTGCAATTTTCAATTCTTGATTCGCTTTTACTCTAATTTTATTAATTCGAAATTGAGAATATAAGACTAATAAGGTAATTAAGAAAATTAAAAAAATAAGGAGTATAAAAAACTTAATATTTGTTAATTCTTGTTCTTGATTTTTCTTTTCATTCTCAATTTTTATTAATTCTCTTTCAATTTCTTCATATTCAATTTGAGCTCCTAAAAGTTTAATTTTTCGAATATCATTCTGATTACTGTAATTTTGTTTTAGCGAATCTGATATGTAAAGAAATTTATAGGCTTTTTTATAGTTTTCTAATTTGTTATAAAAGGAAGAAAGTTTATCGTTAATCATTATTTGATTATAATAATAAAAATTCTTTGGTTTTGATTTACTTATTTTTAAGGCTTTTATATAGTTTTCTTCTGCCAATTCCATTTTATTTTGATGTTGAAAAAGATCTCCATTTAACGAATAGAAAAGAAAATTTGCTTCTGGTTCATCTTTAAGAACATCTAAGTTTACTTCAACTTCTTTCAAGAATTTTTCTCCTTGATTAAATTTTTTAAAGTCAAAATAGGCACTTATAATATTTAATTTATTATAATTTTGTTCAATTAGACTAATTTTTTTCGCAAATTCTAGAGAAACTAGATAGTGTTTTATTCCTTTTTCATAATCTTTTAAATTATATGAATATAAATTTCCTAGATTATTATTAACCCAACTTTTAATAGTATCATTTTCTGTCTTGTTAGCATATTTAAGACTCTTTTTATAATACTCTATAGCTTTTTCATATTCATTATGTTCAACAAGATTAAGTCCAATAAAATTATAAGATTGTGCAATTCCATCGTTATCTTTCTTTTTTAGAGAAAGACTAAGTGCTTTTTTTGCATTTTCAATTGAAAGATCGGTTTTAAACTCAGTAAGATATTTACTAGCTTTTAAAAGTAGTACTCTAATTTCCTTTTTTGACTTTATACTATCTTGAGAATGAAGCCTTATCGAAAAAACTAAACAGTAAAATAGCAGTAGAGTTTTTAAGATTTTTATCATTTAGTTAGCTTTTATTTGGGGACAATTAATCCAATAGTTTATTTTTTCTATATAAATATACTAATTAGGCTACTAAAAACAGAATAATATTAAAATTATTAATTATATAATTAGATAACTAATCCTTTTTAATATGAAATAACCTCATTTTTAACTAGTTTAGAAAAAAATGAGGTTATGGTATTTTTTTGTAATTAAAAATTAATTTCGAATCAATTTTTTATATTTAATTCTTGTTGGTGTCACTTCTTTACCAAGTCGTTTTTTCTTGTTTTCTTCATATTCAGAGAAACTACCTTCAAAATAATATACTTGAGAATCACCTTCAAAAGCAAGAATATGAGTACATACTCTATCAAGGAACCATCTATCGTGAGATATAATAACTGCACAACCAGCAAAATTTTCTAAACCTTCTTCAAGAGCTCTCAACGTATTAATATCCAAATCGTTTGTTGGCTCATCTAGAAGTAGCACGTTTCCTTCTTCTTTCAAGGTCATTGCTAAATGAAGCCTGTTACGTTCTCCACCAGATAGTGTTGCTACTTTTTTGTTTTGATCACTACCTCCAAAGTTAAAACGTGATAAATAGGCACGAGAATTTACTTGTCTTCCTCCCATCATCATTAGCTCTTGACCATCGCAGAAATTCTCATAAATACTTTTCTCTGGGTTTATATCAGCATGAGATTGATCTACATATGCAATCTTTACAGTATCTCCAATTGAAAATTCACCGCCATCTGGTGTTTCTTCTCCCATAATCATTCTAAAAATGGTTGATTTACCTGCACCGTTAGGTCCAATAATTCCAACTATTCCCGCTTGAGGCAATGTAAAGTTTAAATTGTCATATAATAATTTATCTCCAAAGGCTTTAGCAACATTTTTCGCTTCAATAACATTAGTTCCTAAACGTGGACCATTTGGAATGTATATTTCTAATTTTTCTTCTAAAACTTTTTGATCTTCATTTAAAAGTTTATCATAGTTTTGGAGACGTGCTTTTTGTTTCGTTTGACGTCCTTTTGCTCCTTGACGAACCCAATCTAACTCTCTTTCTAAGGTTTTTCTTCTTTTAGAAGCTACTTTTTCTTCTTGTTCCATACGCTTCGATTTTTGATCTAACCAAGAAGAATAATTTCCTTTCCAAGGAATACCCTCTCCTCTATCTAGTTCTAAAATCCATCCAGCAACATTATCAAGGAAATATCTATCGTGCGTTACAGCAATTACTGTTCCAGCATATTGCTGTAAATGTTGTTCTAACCATAATACTGATTCGGCATCAAGGTGGTTGGTTGGCTCATCTAATAAAAGCACATCTGGCTGTTGCAATAATAATCTACACAAAGCTACTCTTCTTCTCTCTCCACCAGAAAGAACATTAATTGGTGTGTCTGCATCTGGAGTACGGAGAGCATCCATAGCAACTTCTAGTTTATTATCAATTTCCCAAGCTCCTGCTGCATCAATTTTATCTTGTAATTCTGCCTGACGATCCATCAGCTTTTGCATTTTATCTGCATCTTCATAAACCTCTGGAAGTCCAAAACTATCATTAATTTTATTAAACTCCTCTAATAATGCATATATTTCAGCGGCTCCTTCTCTAACAATTTCAATTACTGTTTTAGTTTCATCTAATTGAGGTTCTTGCTCCAAATAACCAACTGTATAACCTGGTGCAAATACTAAATCACCTTGAAAATTTTTATCTAGACCAGCAATAATTTTTAATAATGATGATTTACCCGAACCGTTTAAACCAAGAATACCTATTTTCGCTCCATAAAAGAAACTTAAATATATATCCTTAAGTACTTGTTTGTTTGTACTAGAGTAAATCTTATTTACTTTAGACATTGAAAAGATTACTTTCTTATCGTCTGACATGTTATTTTACTTATTTAAAGTTAGTTTTAGATTTTGATTCATTTTCATGCTTACTAAGTTTTTTTTAAATAAAACTCCTGAAAACACATATTTTGCTTGCAAATATAATCCTAATATTTAAAAAAATCAAAGTCTGATTAGGGTTAATTTAAAGTAAAGAAGGCATCTAATTTTTTATTAGATGCCTAAAAATGAATTAATATAATAATGCTCTTTTACAAAATAATTTGTTCTATTAATTAAACAAAAATTTATTTATCAAGGATTACTTTTTTACTGATAGTTTTTCCATCTTTAAATTTAATTTTTACAATGTAAACCCCATTTTGTTCTTTTGACAAATCTATTTCAAAAGTATTAGATTGGGGATATATTTTTTTCAATTGTTTACCACTTCTAATATCATCAATAACAATATAGTCTATAACATCATTATTATTGTTATATTCAATAGTAAAAATTCCATTCGTAGGATTAGGATATAATTGCACACCATCATTTTCTAAAAAAGCTTCAATATTCTTTTCTTTTAATTCTTCTGGGAAAGGGGCATAATCTAATATTCTTGATTTTGTTGAAATAACATCATTTTCTTCGCTTTGTAAGATGTTATTCTTCATATACCATTTACCAATACAGAAGTCGAAACATTTTGTACATTTCACACCGCTTTTCAAAGTCAATGTCATACAAATTGTATAATTTGCTGGTGTAGCAATATAGCTTACAGGCAATCCGTTATAGACACTTGTTCCATTTTTTATGATATTCATTGTAATAACACCACCAGCAGGAATTGGGTCTGACTGAACAGTTATAGCTGTATTACCAGATGCTTGCTCATTCAATCCAATTTTAAATTTTATATCACAAGGCTCAGGTGTAATATCACAAATGATTAATCTATTAAGTGTCAATTCTATAACTGGCATTGTAGCAGAAAATGGATAAATCCATATGTTATTAAAATTGTTAGTGGCCGTGAAAGTATATGTATAAGAATTGGTACTTGGTGGACTTGTTGCATTCCAATTTTCATTAGCAATAGGCTGATTTGGAGATGGCAACGCAGGAAGTGAAGCACCACCACCTGTAGTTACTGTACCAATTACATCTGTTGGAGTTGCAAAAATTCTAAAATGAGCACTAGGATCTGCTAAACCACCACCTCTAACCACTGTATTGGCTACAAGCGTTATGCAATATTGTCTTCCCGCTACAAAATTGTATGAATGATAATTAATTCCTTCACCTAAACCATTCGCAGACCACATCCAAGCACTTCCTGGACCTACAGAAGGGGAACCATGCGATGATTGCCAATCTGTATTGTTTTGAAATGCAGAATTTGGAGCAAAATCCATATTTGCTGTGACACAATTTCCGTTTTGACATTGAGAAAAACTTATTTGCTGAGCAAATAGGAATAAAATTAAAAATGTAGATACTTTTTTCATTTTTTTATTTATTTGTTTTACCCTACTCTATTGTTTAATTGGTTTTTCGGGATACACCATTAAGATCGATCTATTATCATGTATCCAATTCCAATATTTATTACCTCAAAAAAAATATAAATACTTAATATTTAACAAAATATATAATAAAAACCCATTTCAAAACATTCTATAATAAAAAAAGTCAGTTCCAAAGAACCGACTTTAAAATAAATATTTTTTAAAAAATTATACTCTACCTTTCAAGGCATTAAATACCCAAGCAATAGCAAAAAAACCAATTCCAACCGCACCAAATCCCCATCCAGCAACATCATCATATCTATAGATTCCTAATCCAATAATTAATAGTCCCATTATAATCATTATGAATGTTGCCCAAGCTAATACAGTATTTTTATTCATTCCCATAATATATGTGTTTTTTAGATTTGAGTACTGAAAATTCAGTCTGCAAAGATACGAAATTGAAAATATACTTAAAATTCAATTTCTAATTTAATTTAAGATAGCTTTTTTAACTAAATATTCCAATCATCATTTCTTTTAATAAATCATGTTGAGAAACAGCAGAACCAACCCCCTTACTTTTAACATCAATATCTCTCAATAAGGCTACAATACTACTCACTTTTCTCATTGGATAATTTCGTATTGCAACGTCATAATCTGAAACAAAATAAGGATTAACTTTTAAAACCTTCGCTACATTAGCTTTTGATTTATCTTTTAATCCATGATACTGTAATAGTTGTGAGAAAAAGCCAAAAACAAGACCTGTAGTCACTACAATTGGGTTGTCTTTTGGATTTTGAGCAAAATAATTAATTATCTGATAGGCTTTTAACTGATTTTTTTCGCCAATAGCTTTTCTCAACTCAAAATTATTATAATCTTTACTTATTCCGATATTCTCTTCAATATCTTTCGCAGTAATAGTATGACCTTTAGGTAAAATAATTTTTAATTTATCCAATTCATTACTAATTTTAGACAAATCGGTTCCTAAAAATTCAACTAGCATAGCTGCTGCTTTTGGTTCTATTCCATATTTTTGATTAGTAAGTATTCTTTTTATCCAATCACCTACTTGGTTTTCATATAGTTTTTTACTTTCAAAAACTACACCCGTTTTACCTAATGTTTTGGTTACTTTTTTTCTTTTATCTAAAGTTTTATATTTATATGCAAAAACTAAAACTGTTGTTGGTTGCGGATTTTCGGCATAGGCTTCAAGTTTGTCTATAGTTCGTGATAGTTCTTGTGCTTCTTTCACAATAACAACCTGTCTTTCAGCCATCATTGGATAGCGTTTGGCATTAGAAACAATGTCTTCTATTGTTGTATCTCTACCATATAATACCACTTGATTAAAACCTTTTTCATCTTCGCTTAAAACATTATCTTCAATGTATTCGGTTAGTTTATCAATATAATACGGTTCCTCACCCATAAAAAAATAAATAGGTTTAAAAACTCCGGCTTTAATCTCTTTTATTATAGATATAACTTCATCCATAGTTAATATGCTCTCTTCTTAAATTACTTGACAGTTTGTAATATTTCGTTAAATTTGCATTATGCAACAACTCAATTTCCCTTCCTATCCTTTTCGGTTCAAAAATAGTGAAAATAAACCCCACATCTTCGATGAAATTAGAAAAAAATTCGTAGTGTTAACCCCAGAAGAATGGGTTCGACAGCATGTTGTTTATTTTTTAATTAATGAAAAAAAATACCCTAAGTCATTCATTAATGTTGAAAAATTGGTTAAAGTGAATGGGATTAATAAAAGATATGATATTGTTGTTTTTGATACCAAAGGTGCAATTTTTTTACTTATTGAATGTAAAGCTCCAGAAGTGACAATTTCTCAAAAAACATTTGATCAAATTGCTCAATATAATTTAGTATTAAATGCGTCATATTTAATGGTTACAAATGGACTAAATCATTACTTTTGTGTAATGGATTTTGAAAATGAAAAATATTCGTTTTTAAGAGAATTACCCGATTATAATACTTAAAAAACTTTGGAGGAAATAGATAAAATAACTGGTCGAAATAGCAAAAGAAATCAATCTGAAAAGCAACCATATTTTCACGTTTATTTTGATGTTCATAGCTATGGATTAGATATAGAAGCTAACATAGAAGGTTTGGAAGTGTTCAAAAACGAAATAGTTAAAATTATAGCTAATTGTCCAAAAGATATAGATGAAGAAAATTCAATTTATACCTTAGAAAAAACAAAAGCAATAACTTACAGCGATTATTATTTAGAAAGTATTGAAATAGTAAATAAAATTCCACCCCAAAGAGTAAATGAAGATGACAAAAAATCAGGAATTGATATCGCTTTAATTGGTTGCTTACTATTTGTAGCATTAATAGGAATACTATTTATAGTAGGTTTCATAACATCAATAAAATATATAATTTTTCAATTTTTATAAATGAAAAAAATAGCCGTAGTCATACTAAATTGGAATGGCGTTCCCTTATTAAAACAATTTTTACCAAGTGTAATTCAATTTTCTAAAGAAGCCAATATCTACGTCATTGACAATGCATCTACAGATGATTCAATTTCTGTTTTAAAAAATGAATTTCCAAGTATTCAAATAATTCAAAATAATGGTAATTATGGTTTTGCAAAAGGATATAATGAAGGACTAAAAACAATAAAAGAACCCTATTTAGCGTTAGTTAATAGTGATATAGAGGTTACTGAAAATTGGCTAGAGCCAATAATTGATATTTTTGATCATGAATCAAATACTGTTATTGTTCAACCAAAAATTTTAGATTATAAGAAGAAAAGTTTTTTTGAATATGCTGGAGCAGCTGGTGGCTTTATCGATAAATATGGTTTCCCTTTTTGTAGAGGTCGTGTTTTTGATGCCTTAGAAGAAAATACTGGTCAGTATGATGATACTATAAAAATATTTTGGGCTTCTGGTGCCTGTTTTTTTGTTAGAAATGCAATATTCACAGAATTAAATGGCTTTGATGAAGATTTTTTTGCACATCAGGAAGAAATCGATTTTTGTTGGCGAGCATTTAATAAGGATTATGATATAAAATATTGTGGACTTTCTACAGTTTATCATGTTGGAGGAGCTACCTTAGATTCTGGGAATCCAAAAAAAACATTTTTAAATTTTAGAAACTCATTATTCATGCTAACAAAGAATCTACCTAGTAAAAAGTTATTTTCTGTTCTCTTTATTAGAATGGTTCTTGACGGTATAGCTGGGTTACGTTTTTTAAGTCAAGGGAAAATAAAACACTTTGTGGCTGTTTTAAAAGCACACTATTCTTTTTATAGTGCTTTAAATAAAAACTTAAAGAAAAGAAATAAAAATAGTAAAGAAAATTATTTTAACATAAAATCAATTGTATATCAATACTTTGTTTTAAAGAAAGAAAAATGCTAAAATTAGTTCTACAAAAAATTAACTTTTTTTTAGAATATGGTTCAATTTTTGATAAAGTGTTTTAATGTACATTTGTCTAATTAAAAAAAGGAAAAGATGAAAAAAACCGTTATGTCAATCTCTGTTTTGGCTTTATTAATGACTTCTTGTGTGTCTAAAAAGAAGTTTACAGAATTAGAAAAGAAAAATAAAGAAGTTCAAGATTTATTAAACTCTACTACTGTTAAATTAAATAATTGTTTAACTGAAAAAACAGCTATTACCAGTCAATTAGATTATTTAAAAAAGAACAACTCAGATTTAATTAATAGTTCTAAAGAATTAACAGTATTAACTACTAAAGGAGCAGAAAATTTAGAAAAATCTTTAGAAAGTTTAAAAGAAAAAGATCTGAAAATTTCAAGATTACAAGATGCATTAACTAAAAAAGATAGTGTAACATTGGCTCTTGTTACTAGTTTGAAAAAAGAAGTTGGATTAAATGACCCAGATATTAATGTTAATGTAGAAAAAGGAGTAGTATTTATTTCTATTGCAGATAATTTATTATTTAAATCAGGAAGCTATGAAGTAAGTGATGGTGCTAAAAACGTATTAGCGAAAGTGGCTAAAGTAATCAATAGTAAACCCGATTTTGAATGTATGGTTGAAGGTCATACAGACAATGTGCCAATTAAAAACAATGTATTGTTAGACAACTGGGATTTATCTGTAAAAAGATCCACTTCTATTGTTAGAGTATTGCAAAATGATTTAGGTGTAGATCCAAAACAATTAATTCCTGCAGGTAGAAGTTCATATATTCCTTTAGTAGAGAATGATACTCCTGCAAATAGAGCAAAAAACAGAAGAACTAAAATCATCATATTACCTAAGATTGATCAATTTTATGATATGATTGAAAAAGAAATGAAAACATTAAAGACAGCTAAATAATATTTGATAAAGATTTATTAATTTGTAAATTAATAAAAATCAAGCTTTAAAAAAAAGATTCAATAAAATATTGAATCTTTTTTTATTAATATGATTATTTTTATTTACCTTTATAATTCCCAAATTAATAATCACTATGAGAAAAATTTATTTATTTACTACTATTGTATTATTTATTTCATCAATTTCTTTTTCACAATCACATGTAGAACTAGATGGAATAAAAATTGAAAAATCAATTAAAGTTAAAGACGGCAATGAAAAGACTAAGTTGCAACTTAACGGTTATGGAATTAGAGATAAAATGTGGATTAATCTTTATGTTCAAGCGCTTTATTTAGACAAAAAAACAGATAATCCTGATGAAATTTTAAATTCTAAAGCAACCATAGCAACACGTTTATATATAACTTCTACTTTAGTAACAAGACAAAAATTAATTAAAGCTATTGAAGAAGGTATGGAGAAATCTTATAAAGGTGATTTGGAACCTTTAAGAGAAAGATTAAATAAATTCATGTCTTTTTTTGAAAGTGAATTAAAAACAGAAGGATATGTAGAATTTGTATATTCTCAAAATGATAAAAAGACCTATGTTTTTGCTAATGATGATCTTATTGGTGAAATTGAAGGTGAGGATTTTAGAAAAGCACTGTTTGGTATTTGGCTAGAAGAAAGAGCTGTAGATAGGACTTTAAAAAGACGTTTATTAGGAAAATAAGAGAAAACGCTTCAAATTTTTGAAGCGTTTTTTTATAATTTATAATCAGAAGGTAATAAATCACCTACCTTTCTTTTAGAAATATCTCCAGAAAAAAATATTTTATCATAATTAGTATATAAACCGTAGCTGTCTATTAAAAATGTATTTGTATAAAAGTAAATTTTAGAATGTTCCCGTTTATTATATAGTAAACTAAATTCTGCAATAAAACCTTTCTTTCTTAACGGTCTGTTTTGTTTAATTACTTCAACTTTAAATGAACTGTTAGATTCATTTGGTTTTATTTTAAAATGTTCTCGCGAATTCACCATATAGGCATCTTCAAATAAAGCAAATTCTTCTTTTGACCATTTTTCATTGGCTAAATTTCTAAATAAATGTAAAACAGAACCATTATAGGACTCTTCACGTCTTTCCATAACTTGCTTTGTTGTGTCTGTTTCTTTAAAGTTTGAATAGCCTCCAAAAGTAGTACTCACAACATCTTTTTCTTTTATGCTCAATTTATAAAGTGAGCACTTAAAATCTAAAAGTGTATAATTTACTTTGTAACCAAGATATTGATTGTCAATTTCCAAAGTTTTGTCTGCTTTTGCAGTTAATATAAAATTGTCTGTGTCATAATCAAAAGAAATATCATCTTCATTAATAATATTACATTTCTTACCAGCTTTAGTAGTACCCAAAAAACAATCTTTGAATAAAGCTAACATTTCTTCTCTAGAAAAAATATTTTGACTAAGAATAACTTCTTTCAATTCAGTAATATTAGTTTCAAGCGTAACATTTAAAGTAAAACTCTCTGCCTTTAATTCAGAATAGGCTGTTTTATAGCCAATGTGACTAATAACTATTCCTGCATTGATTTCTTTAGGAATTGTTAAATTATAATCTCCATTAAAATCGGTAATAGTTCCAATTGTTGTACCATTAATATAAACGGAAGCACCTGCTAATGGTTCGTTATTTTCACCTGTTATAGTTCCATTAATAATTATCTGTGCATGAATAGAAATATTGAAAAGAATGAAAACTAAAAATAAAATTTGCTTCATATTTGTCTAAAAAATATCTAAACTTCCTTTACCTTCACGAATAATTTCTGGTTCATGTCCTGATAAATCAATAATTGTTGAAGCAACATTATCTCCATAGCCACCATCAATAACTAAATCTACTTTATTCTGCCATTTTTCAAAAATCAATTCAGGATCAGTAGAATATTCTATTACTTCATCTTCATCATGTATAGAAGTAGAAACTATTGGATTTTCTAGCATTTTAACAATTTGCAAAGCAATATTATTATTTGGCACACGAATTCCTACTGTTTTCTTTTTTCTAAACTCCTTTGGCAAATCGTTATTACCAGGCAAAATAAAAGTATATGGACCAGGTAATGCTCTTTTTAATATTTTAAACGTACTTGTATTAATTTGTTTAATATAGTCTGAAATATTACTCAAATCGCTACAAATAAAAGAAAAATTTGCTTTTTCAAGCTTAACACCTTTAATTTTAGCAATCCTTTCTAATGCTTTTGTATTAGTAATATCGCAACCTAAACCATAAACAGTATCGGTAGGATAAATTATTAAACCTCCATTTTTTAACACATCGACTACTTTTTTTATAGCAGCTTCGCTAGGTTTGTCTTCATATATTTTAATAAATTCTGCCATGTTGATGTTTATTGTTTTTTTTGTAATTTTATAGAATGCCAAATTTGGTAAAATGTGTTCAAAGATAAAAAATAGCTATGAGAATCAATAACTTATTTTATAGTTTACAAATTCTATTAATTTTATGCTTTATTTCTTGTTCAACCACCGAAGAAGCAAGTGTAACAAGAGAGGAAACGTTGTTTAATATTAGTTATGGTTCACATCCAGACCAAGTTTTTGATTTATACCTTCCTGAAAACAGAAATAATGCTACAAAAACATTGATTTTAGTTCATGGAGGTGCTTGGGTTGAAGGAGATAAACAAGATATGAATTATTTAATTCCTATTATCAAACAACATTTTCCTAATTATGCCATTGCTAATATTAACTATAGATTAGCTACAACAAACAATTATGCTTTTCCAATGCAGATTGATGATCTTGGAACAATTATTAATAAATTAAAATCTTCTAATTATAGTATTTCAGATAATTTTGGTTTTATTGGTATAAGTGCAGGTGGACAATTATCATTACTTTATAGTTATGCTTATGATACAAATCATAATATAAAGATGGTTTGTAGCATAGTTGGACCGACAAACTTTACAGACACCAACTATACAAGTAACCCTTTTTGGTTAGCTAGTTTTTTTTCTTTAACTGGCGTGAACTATTTTGGTAATGAATCCTACTACGAAAGCCTAAGTCCGTTGCATCGTGCAACAGTAACTTCTCCACCAACGCTATTATTATATGGTAATGCAGATCCTTTAATCCCTATAACACAAGGGCAAGACATGCATAGTAAATTAAATTCATTAGGAGTCTATAATGAATTTAATCTTTATAATGGAGGTCATGGAAATTGGTCACAGCCCGATTTATTAGATGCAAACTTAAAAATGATTAATTTTATTAGCAATCATTTTTAAAACTACTTTTTCTTTTTCGATTTTAAACTCCCTTTTATAGAAAATTCAATTCCGTATTCAAGGATTTGAAATAAGGCGCTATCATTTTTAAAAGCTTCTTCATCTACAAATAGAAATCCTTTCATTGTCTTTCCTGTAAAATTCATTGGTTTATAATGATTTTCTTCTAGGAGTTTTTCATAATGAATGTCTAAAACTCTTAGCATGATTTGATTATTAATGACACCGAAACACATTTTATCTTTAAGCATAAAAGCAACACCGCCAAACATTTTTTTATCTTCAAAAATAATATTTTTAAGTATTAGAAGTTTTTTTATTCTCAAATAGATGTCTTCATTATATGGCATACTAATTATCCTATTACATCTAATTTAGCGAATTTTAAAAGTAATTTTTTCAATCCGCCAACATCAAATTTAATTTCTGCTTTTCTATCTGCTCCTACTCCTTCAATACTAATAATTTGTCCTCTTCCAAAACGTTCGTGCATTACAATATTTCCTATAGCTAATTTACTTGCTGAGACGTCATTCCCTTGAGATTTAATTCCAGAAACAGGTTTTAGTTTTCTAATATTAGAAATATTATTTGCTTGCGTATTTAAATGTGCTGGAGGTTTACTCGAAATAGGCTTTGATAATCTCAATTTTGATTTATCAATATCTCCAAAAACATCAATATTCATTAATGGTTTATACCTATAATTACTAGTATCTATTGGATTTAAATAGTCTAAATATTTATCATCTATTTCTTCTATAAATCGAGAAGGTTCACTATCTACTAATTTACCCCATCTGTAACGAGATTGTGCATAAGTCAAATAAGCTTGATGTTCTGCTCTTGTGAGTGCTACATAAAATAAACGACGTTCCTCCTCCAATTCACTTCGAGTACTCAAACTCATTGCACTTGGAAAAAGGTCTTCTTCTAATCCTACAATAAAAACGTGTTGAAACTCTAATCCCTTTGCTAAGTGAATAGTCATTAGAGCTACTCTATCATCATCTCCTGTGTCTTTATCCAAATCTGTAGCAAGAGCAACGTCTTCTAAGAATTCTGCTAAAGCTCCTCTTGCTCCATCAATTTCTTTCTGTCCTTCTGTAAAATCTTTAATACCATTTAAAAGTTCTTCAATATTCTCAATACGAGTAATCCCTTCTGGTGTTCCATCTTTTTTTAACTCTTGAATGAGCCCCGTTTTTTTGCTAACATGCTCTGTTAAATAGAACGCGTCTTGATTTTCATTAATGATTTGAAAACTTTTAATCATGGTAACAAAATCTTTTAATTTTGTTTTTGTTCCAGAATTAAGTTTCAAATCAATTTTATCAATATGCTCCATTACTTCAAAAATGGAACGCTTATAATGATTGGCTGTAACAGTTAATTTTTCAATTGTAGTGTTTCCTATACCCCTTGCTGGATAATTGATTACACGTATTAGTGCTTCTTCATCTTTTGGATTAATAACCAAACGCAAATAGGCCAATACATCTTTAATTTCTTTACGTTGATAGAACGATAAACCACCATAAATTCTATAAGGAATATCGCGTTTGCGAAGTGCATCTTCAATAGATCGTGATTGTGCATTGGTGCGATACAGCACTGCAAAACTACTATTTGGTAATTGGTTTTGCATTTTTTGTTCAAAAATGGTAGATGCAACAAAACGGCCTTCTTCTCCATCTGTTAAACTGCGATGTACTTTAATTTTTGGACCATCGTCATTCGCAGTCCAAACAACTTTGTCTAATTTAGTTTTGTTTTTATCGATAACATTATTTGCAGCTTCAACAATATTTCTTGATGAACGATAATTTTGTTCTAATCGATACATTACTACATTATCGTAGTCTTTTTGAAAGTTTAGAATATTATTAATATTGGCTCCACGAAAAGCATAAATACTCTGTGCATCGTCTCCAACCACACAAATATTTTGAAAACGATCCGATAAGGCACGTACAATTAAATACTGAGAATGATTGGTATCTTGGTACTCATCTACTAATATATATCGGAAACGGTCTTGGTATTTAGCTAAAACATCTGGAAAACGGTTTAATAATTCGTTTGTTTTTAGCAATAAATCATCAAAATCCATTGCTCCAGCTTTGAAACAACGCTCCACAAATTGCTGATATATTTCACCCATTCGTGGCTTTTTACTCATAGCATCAGCTTCTTGAAGGTCTGGGTTATTAAAATAGGCCTTAACGGTAATTAAGGAGTTTTTATAGGATGAAATTCTCCCTAAAACTTGTTTTGGTTTATAGATATCTTTATCCAATTGCATTTCTTTAATAATAGAACCTATCAATCGTAAAGAATCTTGCGTATCATATATCGTAAAGTTACTAGGATATCCCAATTTATCGGCTTCAATTCGTAAAATTTTAGCAAATATGGAATGGAATGTTCCCATCCAAAGATTTTTAGCTTCATTATTCCCTACAATATCTGCAATACGCTTTTTCATTTCACGTGCTGCTTTATTGGTAAAGGTTAATGATAGAATATTAAAAGCATCTACACCTTGACTCATTAAGTTAGCAATACGCACTGTTAGTACTCTTGTTTTCCCAGAACCAGCACCTGCAATAACAATCATTGGTCCGTCTTT
The DNA here is from genome assembly GCF_055384985.1 of Flavobacterium sp. KY-23415. Classification (NCBI taxonomy): domain Bacteria; kingdom Pseudomonadati; phylum Bacteroidota; class Flavobacteriia; order Flavobacteriales; family Flavobacteriaceae; genus Flavobacterium; species Flavobacterium sp. KY-23415. Next base: position 3,850,302 of record NZ_AP044001.1, read on the forward strand.
TTGTAGTACTGGAGCTTGCTGAGCTTCGTTTAATTGTGAAATTATATGTTGCATTTATATTTTATGACAAATGAGTAATCTAATTTACAAAAATACGCTTCTATATCTAGTATTACAAATGAAGTTATCAACTTATTTAGTAGAATATTATTTGCTAGTTGAGGCACTATTACTTTGAATTTTAAAAAAATGGATTTGCATTTTGAAAAAGATTAGTTTTACTTTGCTCTTATTAACATAGCCCTGATAGAACTGATATCCTATTTTGTAGCGATAGCGAAAAAATAGATAAAAGGGATAGCAGGAAAAAGCTTCAAAAAATTATTATGGACGGTACAAAAATCATTGAATTAGCTTCCTATACGCTTCCTGCACTAATTACTGGTGGTGTGGCTTATTTTCTATTTCACTCTTTTTTTAAAAATGAAGAAAATAGAAGACGTTTTGAATTGTTGAAAGAAAATCAAAAACAGGCTTTACCTATACGATTACAAGCCTATGAGCGTATTGTTTTATTATTAGAAAGAATTAATCCACCTCAGTTATTGTTGCGTATTGCCCCACCAAGTAACGATAAACATGATTATGCTACTTTATTAATTCATACTATTCAAACAGAATTTGAACATAATTTGACCCAACAAGTATATCTAACTTCGGCAACCTGGGATATTATTAATAAAGCAAAAAATTCTACCATTCAAATGATTCGTCAAAAATCGGTTGAAGAAAATGTGCCTAATGCTGAAAAATTGAGAGAAGCAATTTTATTAGAGCTAACAGAAACAGAATCACCTAGTAAAATTGCCATTAATTATATTAAAGAAGAACTGAAAACAGTTTTTTAATTGAAATTGTTCTTATAACACAAAACCCAGAAATATTGGCATTTCTGGGTTTTGTGCTATTTTATAGTCTAAACTAGAAATCTCTTATTACATGTGCAACGCCCGAAATATATCTCAATTCTCCAAATGAATCAGTATAATTACCACTAAAGTTAATATCAATATAATCTCCAACAGCACCAAAATGATTTAATGTAAAAGTTATAAATGATGAGCTACTACCTAATTCTCCCATTTGACCACCAATAAAAAAATAATTTTGAATACCTATTTGATTAGATAAGAACATAAAAATAGGACTTTGAGTGGAAGTACTATTTCCTTGTATAGCTATTTTGTTGGTTATTGGATAATAAAATGCATTAATATTGCTTAAATAATAAACTATTGGTTCATTGTCTATTTGATAACTGATGAACTCTGTAACTGTATTACATGTAATTAAATTTCCAACATTGACTAAAGGTGAATTAATTGCGTAGCTATAATTAATTTTATCTGTTTCTTGAAGTGTATCAAAATTAAATCCAGTTAAAAAAAAGTTTAAATTTGGCAAACAATAGGCTGAGTTTATATTGAAACTACCATTTGAATCTGTATCAATAAGTCGTTTATGATTATTTCCATATTCTAACATTACATATCCGTTTGTAACATTAGAATTATTACAATCTTGTAAATGCCCTTTTACGGTTACTTGATTTGCACTTCCATAAGCAGAGCAAACTAATTCCAAATGATTTGTTGATTTAGATGATAAAGTTCCAATGGGTATATATATTGAATTTTCGCAAGGATCTTTAATTACTGCATTTAAGTTTTCATTAGCAGGAACAAGGCCAGCAATCTCTCCATTTTTATTTGTTAAACTACTCATTGATAAAGTATTATCGCTTCTTTGTATACTCACAAAAGTATAAGATAAAGGTTTATTATTATTGTCCTTTATTGATAAGTGTAAAAAGGCACTATCAAAAAACTGATCACAATTCCACCAAGAAAAATGGGAAACATTACCTACATAATGATTTCCTTGTCTAATTGCTTCGCCTTCTTGTTTCCAAAAACCATTTATTTCATCAAAATGCCATAAAGGTATTGAAGAAGATGCGTTATTTAATTGACTTTCATCTATCTTCATTGAGATTTCAGCACTATGTCCGTCGGCTATTTGAATTTTTTGACCGTTATCCCCCATTAAATCAACATGCAACATTCCAAATGTCTCTAAAACTTGTTTAGTCCCATTTTGATCTAATGCAAGCAGCATACCTGGCATAATATCCATTAAATTTTCATTTGAAGTTTCTAAATGATACGCAAAAACATTTATAATTCCAGTGTATGAATCTCCGTTTTCGTTTTTAAAATACCCATCAAACTTAACTGAAGTTCCGTTTTGCAAATCAACTTGACTCGTTTGACCCGAATTGATTGTTGCAATTGGAGTATTTGTAAGCAACATTATTTTAATTTGATTCATCCCATTAGTTGGAACTATAGACCTTGAGCCATCTATATATCCATTTTTATTAGCTTTTATATACGCAAAATTTTCAAAAACTGTTGCATTTTTAATAATGAAAACACCATTAAGATCTGTTTGAACATACTTATTTCCAATTTCAATTGAAACATTCTGTAATGGATTATTGTTTTCATCTACAACTTCTCCCATAAAATCTTTAATAACTTTTTTTCCAAAAATTTCTTCAAATTTATTATCATAATTAGTTCCTTCATCTTCATAAATATTACAACCCATTATAAAGATTAAAAAGAATAAAGACATAATTCTAAGTACTGTGTTTTTCATATTTATTTATTAAGAGAGTGAATATAAGATAACTTAATAATAAGATTACTTTTTATGCTTATGGTTGCGTATTATATAAAAAAAGAGACAATCAATTAAGATTGTCTCTTTGAATTAAATAATTACTAATATACTTTCTAATTATCTCTAATAACGTGAATTACTCACGATATTGATTTTGTAGTGCCAATATCGTATAACTGTCATGAATCAATTTTGCTGCTCAATTATTTACTTTTTATTCTACAACAGGAATTTCCTGGCTGTCGATTTCTCTACTCTTTGCATAATCGTAACCACTTTTCCACCATTTTTTCATTTGCTCTTTATTGAAAACTAGCGAATTAGTAGTTAATAAAGTAGGCGTATAATAGAAATTTATGGTTGCATTTTTAAATTTTGCTTCATATTTTCCAATTTTAATATTTTGATATTCTATTCTGTCCATCATGAATGAAAATAGATTGGTCAAAGCATTAAACGGGCTTGTAGCGGGCATTCTATTGTATAATGATGTTTCGGTGTGAAGAATAATAGCATCTACATGAGTTGCTCCTCTCTTTATTGCTTCTTCAATAGGAACCATGGAAGCAAAACCACCATCGGCATAATCGCAACCATTCTTTCTCACCAAAGACATGAAAGGGATATAATTACAGGAAATCCAAACCCAATCGCAAAAATCGTCATAATCAAATTCATTTATAGATTTATATTCTACAGTATTTAAAGATAAATTTGAAACGGTAACGATTACCTCTTTGTGGCTTTCTTTTAGTATTTTAAATTCTTCGGGAGTGAATACTTTTCTTATTAGTTTTTTTAAATTCTTGCTTTCTCCAAATGTTTTAGAACCTCTGAATAGATTGGTTAATACTTTAAAATGATTTATAGCAATGGTGTCTTCACCAAATTGTTTTTTAACAACAAAAGGGCAATGACTAAAAATACTATTTTGGTTTACAGAAGTATATATATCTTTTATTTTTTCTACTTTCTCTAATGCTAAATGAGAAACCATTAAACTACCAGTTGAAGTACCTAAATATAAATCATATTTTTTATGCAAATCTTCTATTAAATATTGTGCCACTCCTCCAGCGAAAGCTCCTTTGCTTCCTCCTCCAGATATTACTAATGCTCTCATTATTCTGTCTCTTTTAGAAAATAATTGATTCTTTCTCTTTCTTTTTGCGAAGATTCTTGTTTTAATTGAATGAAACGTTCTCTAAAAATAGTATTTGAAATTAACTTTCTAATATTATCTTTCGCAAACTTAACAAATTGCCATTTGTGATGCATTGATGCTTGAATGAGCTGTTCTAACACATTATCGGTAACAATTCCTAATTCTATAAGGGTTTGCAATGCTGCTTCTCTAACAGAAGACTCATAAGGCAACTGAGTATACGCTTCTAGTGTTGCAATCGCATTTTGTTTTCTTTCTAAATCATCATTTGAACCTACAATTTGAAGGGTTAAATTGGCAATTTTTAAATTATAATTTGTTCCAACCCAGTCTTTAGAAAGATCGATTAATTTTTCTCTATCTTCTTTAAAATTAGTCCATAAACGAAATAATGCAATTTCCTTAGTAATATAGGAAGCATCATTTAAGAGTGTTTCAAATTCTGGTTTAAAAGATAATGGAATGTTTTTTAAAACTTCTGCAACTGTTTGCCTCACTTTAATATTATTTGTTTTCAGAGCTAATGCCATTATTTCCATTTGGTGTGCTTCTGTAAGATTTTGAGATTGAAAAACGATCTCTTGTTTTACATTATAATACAAATCAGAGACAATTCCTTTTTTTAACTTAGCAAACAATTCTTCTTCACTTAATTGTTTGTTAGTTTTGTTAAATGCTATTAATTCGCTTACTGATTTGTTGGTAATGAGATATTTTTCTACCTCATTAAAACGAAACTTAGGACTTTCTAACCAGTTTTTTTTGAAATTTTTCACATCATAACCAGAGGCTTTTCTTATTGACTTTAAAAATTCATCTGTATCAACATTTTTATATTCATATCTATGCAAATAGCATTGTATTGCTTTTTTAAATTTTTCAGAACCAATATCGCTACGCAATGCATGCAACGCCCAAGCTCCTTTTTTGTAGAACGTTAAAGAACTTGCTTTTGGGTTTAAAATTGGAATACTATCTTGCTCACTCGCTTGCTCTAAAATTTGTGCAGATTCATACAACTCATTATAAAAATAATCATCACCAAAAACTTCTTTTTCAGCTAATAATGCAAAATAAGTAGCAAAACCTTCTTGTAACCAGTGATGTTTACCTTCCTTAGCAGTAATTAAATTTCCAAACCATTGATGTGCCAATTCATGTGCATTAACATTCACATAATTCTTATCATTAAATGAAATACTATCTAACACAAATTCTTGCGAAAAAATAGTTGCTGTTGTGTTTTCCATACCTGCATATAAAAAATCATGCACAGGAATTTGTTTGTAAATTCCCCAAGGATACTTCACTCCTATTTCTTCTTCTAAAAATTCAAACATTTGCTTAGAATAACGATAGGTAGATTCAAACTTGTCTGCATCTTTCCTATCCAAATAGAACTCTAAAACGGTTCCCGATTTTGTAATTTCTGTTTGTTTAACAAATCGTCCAATTGCCATCATGACTAAATAGGAAGACATGGGTTTATCCATTGAATAATTCCACTGAATTAAATTACCTTTTTCATTATAGTTTTTAGCTAGAAATGTTCCATTCATAATCACATCAAAATCATTTCTAAAACGACACGATAAGTTGAAAATTACTTTTTCATTCACATCATCAAAACTGGGTAGCCAATGACTTGTGTTTTTCCCTTGTCCTTGTGTCCAGATTTGTAAATCTTCACCTTCTCCACTAAAATAGAGTGTTTGCTTCGGTTTTGCGGTATATTGAAATGAAACAGTGTTTTTACCTTTCTTATAGCCTTCAAAAAGCAACAATTCTTTCCCTGTGTTTTTAAAATGAATGTTATTGTCATTCACTAAAACATTTTCAAAACTCATTGCAACAGCATCAATTCGGATAGTGTCAATTTTAGATTTTACTTCAAAGTCATATACTACTTCTCCAGCAATTGTCTTCTCTATATGATTTGGAGCAACAAGTGCTTTACAAACTTTAAAATCAACTTTTTTTGTTTGCTGAGAAAATAATGAAAGAGAAATGAATAAAAATAAAAACGGTTTCATAATTATATATAAAGTTATACTTAATAGCTAAGTTGTTCCAAATTTACAAAGCTTCATTAAATAATCATCCTAATTTTGTAAGTTTACACTTCAAATCAATAAAAAATCATTTCAAATTGAAGAAAAAAGCCATATTCAACTGGAGCAGCGGTAAAGATTCTGCTTTAGCACTCTATAAAATCCAACAAGAAAATGACTATGAAATAATTTCACTTTTAACCAGTGTGAACCAGCAATTTCAAAGAATTTCGATGCATGGTGTTCGGGTTGAACTTCTTGAGAAGCAAGCCGAAAGTCTTGGTTTGCCATTAACCAAAATGATAGTTCCAGAAATGCCTACTATGGAAATTTATGATGATTTAATGAAAAAAACACTTTTAGAATTTAAAGAAAAACAAATAGAATATTCAATTTTTGGAGATATTTTTCTAGAAGACCTTAGAAAATATAGAGAAGATAAATTAGCTCTTGCTAATTTTAAAGGAGTATTTCCTTTATGGAAAAAAGACACAAAAGCACTAATAGAAGAGTTCTTATCATTAGGTTTTAAAACTATTGTTGTTTGTGTTAACGAAAAGTATCTAGGAAAAGAATTTGTGGGGAGAGTTATAGATGAAGATTTCATTAAAGAATTGCCAAACAACGTAGATGTTTGTGGAGAAAATGGAGAATTTCATACTTTTACTTTCGATGGACCAAATTTTTCTAAACCAATTGATTTTGAAATAGGAGAAATTGTTTATCGAAAATATGAAAGACCAAAAACGACAACTACAAACACCGCTTGCGATACAGACGATACTGCTTTGAATTATGGCTTTTGGTATTGTGATTTAATATAAAGAGAATGAAGCATCAAACTACTGAAAAAATACTATCATTCCTAAATGCAATCGGAATTGCAACATTTGAAAGAGTGTTACCCGATGATACTTTTTTGCCTGGATTATCACTCACTAGTAAAGGAATAGACATTGATTTTGATAAATTATTATATCCAGGTGATATTTTGCATGAAGCAGGGCATTTAGCAGTTACCACAACAAACGATAGAAAAAAAATTGGCACACCAGAAATGCCAAGCGATTGGCCCACACAAGGCGATGAAATTGGGGCAATGTTATGGTCTTTTGCAGCAGCACATTATTTGAAAATTCCAATAGAAGTTGTTTTTCATTCTAATGGTTATAAAGGAAGTGCTAATTGGATCATTGATTCCTACAAACAAGGTAATTTCATTGGCTTGCCATTTCTTGAATGGTGCGGATTAACACTGTCTAATGAGAAAGCATTAAATGCTAATGAAAAAGCATTTCCACACATGATAAAATGGTTAAGAGACTAATATGGAATTAATTAGATACATACAATTTCCTCTAAAATTTGATATTCAAAAACTTCAAAAAGATCTGCAGATCATTTTGAACAAAAATTGGATAAACCACTATAATGCTAATGATTACACTGGCGATTGGTCGTCTATTGCATTGATGTCTGAAGGAGGAAAAGCAGAGAATATAAAAGCTTTTCCAATGGGAAAAGAACCTGTGGTCTATACGGATGTAATAGAAAAGTGCCCTTATTTTAAAGAAATTATAGCCCATTTTTTGTTTGAAAAAACAACCGTAAGATTACTCCGATTAGCTGCTGGAGCTGTCATAAAACCACATGTTGATAATTGTTTAGGCTATGAAGATGGTTTTTTTAGACTACATATCCCTGTCATTACAAATGAAAATGTAGAATTTATTTTAGATAATGAACGATTAGTAATGCATGAAGGGGAATGTTGGTATATCAATGCCAATTTCACTCATTCTGTAGCTAACAAAGGAGCTAAAGATAGAATTCACTTGGTTATAGACGGAATTCGCAATGAATGGACAGATGCTTTATTTTTTAGAGAAGCCAACGAAGCACATTTCATAAAACCTGAACCTCAAATTTCTAATGAGGAAAAAACACTTATTATCAAACAGTTAGAATTGATGAATACCGAGACTTCTATGCAATTGATAGCAGACCTAAAAAAATCGATGCAAGAATAAAAATTATGCAATTAACTTTGTTTTTGGCATGGAAAAACTATTCCAAAGCGAACCAAACAAAATAGATCCCATTCCAAATATTACTAGCCATTCTTGTGTAATAAATATAAATTTAGCCAATAACATTATTGAAAATCCAACGACACTAAAAAGAAAAGGGCCATAACCCTTTTGAGGCACTTTTTTATATAGTAGCCATAAATGAAAAACTAAAAAAACTAAAAAAACAGGTAAAAGCCAGCCCATATAAGGAATTTCTGCAATACCAAAACTTCCTAACATGCTCATATATACTGCCCAACATATGGGACACTTAGGAAAAAACGCAACAACAACACTCAAAAAAATTGAAGGAACAGATTGCGCTGTTTTTTTTAAAAGCAACTTATTGCTGCTGTTGTTCGAACAATTTTCCGAATTGCAATTACAAGATTTTTTTTTACGTTTCATATAACACCCATTAGATTAATCACATTTTTGTTTTATAGCATCCTAGCAATTAGTATAAAAATAGTAAACCTATTGTTCTTAAAAATGAGTAGTTTTACCTGTTTTGGTTTTTATTACTATTTTTAATTTTTTAAATTAAACAGTATCTTCGCTTAGTTGAAAATATATACATGAATCTACTAGAAACACCTATCGAATATCTTAAAGGAGTTGGCCCTAACCGTGGGGAACTACTACGTAAAGAATTGGCTATTCATAAATATGGTGATTTGCTAAATCTATTTCCTAACAGATATATTGATAGAACCCGTTATTTTAAAATAAATCAACTTCAAAACAACAATTCTGAAGTACAAATCATTGGTAAAATAATCAATATCAAAACGGTAGAACAAAAACGAGGCAAACGTTTAGTCGCTACTTTCATAGATGACACTGGAGAAATGGAACTTGTATGGTTTCAAGGTCATAAATGGATTAGAGAAGGATTAAAAATCAATGAAGTATATGTAATATTTGGAAAAGTGAGTCAATTTGGAAGTACTTTTAATATGGCTCATCCCGATATGGAACTATTAGCAGAACACAAAGCGAGTCTTCGTTCTGCCATGCAACCAGTATATCCTAGTACAGAAAAATTAGCAAACAAAGGCATTTCTAACAGGGTAATAAACAAATTAATGCAACAGCTTTTTTTAGAAACGCATACTTTGTTTTCTGAAACACTCCCAACCTACTTAATAGAAGAATTAAAGTTCATTTCAAAAAAAGATGCCCTTTTAAATATTCATTTCCCAAAAAATCAGGACCTACTTTCAAAAGCACAATTCCGATTAAAGTTTGAGGAATTATTTTTTATACAGTTACAATTAATTACAAAAAATCTCATTCGTAAGCATAAAATTAAAGGGCATCCTTTTGAAATTATTGGAGAAAATTTCACAAATTTCTATAACAATCACCTCCCTTTTGAGTTAACGAATGCTCAAAAAAGAGTAATTAAAGAGATTCGAAATGACTTAGGCAGTCATGCGCAAATGAACCGATTATTACAAGGCGATGTGGGGTCTGGAAAAACAATTGTTGCTTTACTTTGCATGTTGATTGCAAAAGATAATGACTTTCAGAGTTGCTTAATGGCACCCACAGAAATCTTGGCAACCCAGCATTTTAATGGCATTTCAGAATTAGCTAAAGACCTGGATATTAAGATAGCACTACTCACAGGTTCAACCAAAACTGCAGCTAGAAGAAAAATTCATGAAGCCTTAGAAAATGGAGAATTAGACATTCTAATTGGCACACATGCTTTATTAGAAGATAAGGTTAAATTCAGAAATTTAGGCTTTGCAATTATAGACGAACAACATCGTTTTGGTGTAGAGCAGCGTAGTAAATTATGGAAGAAAGGTAGCCTTCCTCAATCCTTCCAAAGGAAGGAAGTAGAAAAAGTGCTTCAAAAATACAAAACGGATCAGCCATCAACTTATGCATTATTAAAAGAATTAAAAAATTCTAATAAAAAAAACAATACCCAAGCCGAATCCATTTTATGGGAACAGTTAAGAAATGAGAAACTGAACTATAAATTTAGAAGACAGTATATCATTGATATGTTCATTGTCGATTTTGTTAACCTAGAAAAAAAACTTGTTATTGAAGTTGATGATGGTTATCATTATACACATGAGCAAAAAGAAGCAGATGAATTGCGAACAATAATCCTAAATGAAATTGGTTTTAAAGTAATTAGATTTACTAATGAAGAAGTAATCGAAAATGCAACTGCTGTATTAAATAAAATTGAAGCAACCTTGGAAAGCCTCCCTTCTGGGGAGGTTGGTGGGGCTCCTCTTCCTCCTCATGTACTCGTTATGACAGCAACCCCAATTCCGAGAACATTAGCCATGAGTTTATACGGCGATTTAGATATTTCTGTTATCGATGAATTACCCGCAGGAAGAAAACCCATCCAAACTGTTCACAGATATGATAGTAATCGTTTAAAAGTTTGGAAGTTTTTAAAAGATGAAATTGCAAAAGGCAGACAAGTTTACATTGTTTATCCGTTAATTCAAGAATCTGAAAAAATGGATTATAAAGACTTGATGGATGGCTATGAAAGCATTTCGAGAGATTTCCCACTACCCGACTATTCCATCTCTATTGTGCACGGACAAATGAAACCCGCTGAAAAAGAAGCCGAAATGCAACGTTTTGCAGCTGGAAAAACCAATATAATGGTAGCCACAACCGTTATTGAAGTTGGCGTTAATGTACCTAATGCTTCTGTAATGGTTATAGAAAGTGCAGAACGCTTTGGACTCTCTCAGCTTCACCAATTAAGAGGACGTGTAGGTCGTGGTGCAGAGCAAAGTTATTGCATATTAATGACAGGATTTAAATTAAGTGAAGATAGCAAGATTAGAATGGAAACCATGGTGCGAACCAATGACGGATTCGAAATATCTGAAGTCGATTTAAAATTGCGTGGTCCAGGAGACATTATGGGAAAACAACAAAGTGGCGTTTTAAATCTTCAAATAGCAGATATTGTTAAAGATAAAGACATTTTACAATTAGCAAGACATTATGCAGTAAAACTCTTAAAAGACGATGCCCCTATGGAAAAACCTGAGCATAAAAAATTACGAGAAGTATTTTTAGAAATTAGTAAAAAACAAACCATTTGGAACTATATTAGCTAAAAACAAACAAACAAACAAACAAACAATATGAAAAGAGAAATCTTCAAGAAAAGAAATCCAATTGGTAAAGGAATACAACACTTTTTACTTTTTTTAATTGTTTTTACCTCATGTAATGGACAAAAAAAAGAAAAGCTAATTACTGAAAAAACGATTCCTAACAAAGAAAAAATTAAAATACTAGCAGATAGTATTAGCATTCCTGCTGAAAACCTACCCGAATTTAAAACCGATCCACATATAAAAGAATCTGAAGGAAATCAAATAAGTGGTGTTGTGCGCACCATGCTGCAAGATAAAAACAAAAATTTTTGGTTTGGCACTCAAAACGGACTATGTCGATATGATGGTCAAAGATTAGTCTATTTTGATATTAAAAATTTAAATGGACAAAAAATTACAGTAAAATCTATTGCAGAAGACAAAAGTGGAAATTTATGGATTGGTCATTCTGGTGGCATAACAAAATTTGATGGTACCTATTTCATTAATTATACCGAAAATGATGGTTTAATTGACAATGATGTTTGGTGCATTACAACCGATAGGAATGGAACCGTTTGGATAGCAACACTTCAAGGTGCTTGTTCCTTTGATGGTGAGAAATTCACAGCAGTAGCATTACCTAAAGCCAAACCAGATCCAACTAAAGGGGTAACAAGCGATAAAATGGTACATCATATTATGGAAGATCATAAAGGACAAATTTGGTTTAGTACTAACGGAGGAGCTTATCGTTATGATGGAACAACAATTACTGGATTATCTGAAAAAAATGGACTTTGCAATGATTTTGTGAATCAAATACTAGAAGATTCAAAAGGGAACATTTGGTTTGCAACCGAGCACAACGGACTTTGCTATTATAATGGTAATGAATATATTCCAGTAAACATTAATCTTTTTAATAACGACAGTAGTATTGGTAGTCTCCTAGAAGATAATAAAGGATACATTTGGTTCAATGCAGACAGACGAAATTTGTATCGCTATAATGGTAAAGAACTCACCAAATATACTATTGAAAACGGAAATGCTAGCCCTGGAACATTTCAAATCTATGAAGATCAACAACAACGATTATGGTTTGTTGGGTTCAAAGGAGCCTATCGTTTAGATGGAAATTCATTTGTTAATATTACAAGAAATGGTCCTTGGTAACAATTATAAAAAATGAAAAAAATAGCGGCTATTCTCTTTGCAATTCTATTAATCAGTTGCAATAATCAATCGAAAAAGAAGATAACTACTCCATTACACCTTTTTCCAACACTTTCAAAAGACAGTCTAAAAATAACTATTCCAGAAGACCTTCAAACGCAAGATTTTTCAAAAGAAAAACTAATACCACTAGCCTATCAAGAATATTTTTTACCATTAAAAACCTTCGATTGGACAGCAAACACTTCATTATATACTGTTGGAAAAATACAAATCAAACCAAACGAGTACCTACTCATTGTTAGTGAGCAATATGATTACGGAATGCGCACTTTTGGAATATTATATGATGAAATAGCAAATAAAACGACAGATACACTAACATTAGCCTCTACATTTCAAGATGCAGAAACTACACAAACAATTAGTAGCACCATAAAGAATACCATCATTACACAAAAAACAGAAACCTGTTTTGCAACAATAGATTGGTTAGCAGAACCTATAGAAATAATTAGCTCAACCTGTAATGATAGCACTAAAACAATTAAAATTTCTGAAAAAAGAAGCTTTATTAGAGAATAACAGTTACTTTAATAGATTTCAAACATCAGTCTAAAAACTTGAAAACCTTAAAGAAATAAATTGGCTAAAAATATATTGTTTTAAACTATATTCGAAACTCATAAACAAACTAATTTCATTAGTAAAACAGTTCATTCAAAATGGCAATAGAAAACATCCCAGAAAGTTATTTTAAAGAAAGAAGAGAAAATCTCGACTTGTATGTCTATGATTTTAAAATGACTAGCGATGTTGTAAAGAGTAAAGTTAATTTAGGAATGAACATGTTTAGCTTTTTACAAGTGGGAAAAAAACAAGTTCATTTTGCAGGAACAGCTGTAGCTGTAAACAATGAACAATCCTTAATTCTAAAAAAAGGAAACTGGCTTTGGACAGAATTATTAGATACAGATGCCGTCTATTATTGCAAACTCTTTTTCTTTTCTGAAAAAATACTCCAGCGTTTTTTAGAAAAGCATGCAAAAAACAAACCCATAATAGAAAACAAATCGCCCTATTTCATCATTAAAAACGATACCTATATTGCGTCCTATATTAATTCCTTAGCCGTAATTGGTGAAACTCCAATGGCACAATTGGAACAACTGCTCTCTATAAAATTTGAAGAAATAATGCTCTATCTCCTCAATAAATATGGAAACACCTTTGAAGCCTATCTATATTCCCTAATAGGTACAGAAATTACAACATTTAAAAAAATCATAGAAAGCAAAGTATATTCCAATTTAAAACTAGAAGAGATAGCTTTTCTGTGCAATATGAGTTTGTCAACTTTTAAACGACATTTCGTTAATGAATATAAAATGTCTCCAGGCAAATGGCTAAAAAACAAGCGTCTGGAAAAAGCCAAAGCAACACTTGAGCAAGGAGAAATAAAACCCACTGAGGTCTATTTACAATTTGGTTATAATAACCTATCCAATTTTAGCATAGCCTTCAAAAACAAGTTTGGCATTAGCCCGAGTGAAATTAAGTCAAAAATCTAAGCTCTAAAAACAACAAATTGACCTGTTTTCATAAGTAAATGAACTTTTTTAGTAACGATTGAAAGTAGCAATCGCAATACATTTGTGCTACTTAATTAAAATTACAAAAAAATGAACATCAATTTAGAACAAGCAGAAAAAGTAATTGCAATCGCAAAGCAAAAATCTATTGAAATTAACACAAAAATGAACATTGCAATAGTAGATTCTGGAGCAAATTTAGTTGCATTTGCACGCATGGACGGTGCATGGTTAGGCTCCTTAGATATTGCAATAAAAAAAGCAAAAACAGCTCGTTTTTTCGATATGAACACAGGAATAATTGGCGAATTATCTCAACCAGGTGGAGCATTATATAATATTGAACATTCTAATAACGGTCTAATTACTTTCCCTGGAGGAGTGCCAATTAAAAATAAGGCAGGTGAAATTATTGGAGCCATTGGCGTTAGCGGAAGTACCGTAGAAAATGACCACATTGTTGCCGAAGCAGGAGCATTAGCAATCTAAAAAAACATAACATTTTTAAAAAGAGGATCATTAATCATTTAATGGTCCTCTTTTTAATTCAAAAAGAGAGAATTCAAATTGAATAAACATAATAATATCATTCATCACTTGAGTTTATTCTATTTTTTAGGTATTAAATATCACTTTTTAGATATTTAATACTAATTTTTAGGTATTTAATATCATTTTTTTAGGTATTTAATACTAATTTTTAGGTATTTAATACTAATTTTTAGGTATTTAATACTAATTTTTAGGTATTTAATACTAATTTTTAGGTATTTAATACTAATTTTTAGGTATTTAATACTAATTTTTAGGTATTTAATACTAATTTTTGGGTATTTAATATCACTTTTTAGATATTTAATATCACTTTTTGGGTATTTTATATCATTTTTTAGGTATTTAATATCACTTTTTAGGTATAAAATAACAATTATTGTATATTTATTACCCAAAAAAACGAATAGAATATGGAAAAAACGATAGACATAAGTAAAATTTTAAATGCTTACTTTTTAAAAAACAGAATTAGAAAAGCTGCACTAGCTAGAAAACTCAATAAAAAAAGTACTTATATTGGCTATCTGCAAAAACGTCCGAGCATACAAACTCAAACTTTGTTGGATTTATGCCATGCATTGCAATACAACTTTTTTCAAGACCTCGCTTTATTACTACCCAAGTCCTACGCTACTGCAACTGCTCTTGAATGTGACTCAAAAGATCAAACCATTGCGCAATTGCAAGAAGAAATTAAAATTTTAAAAGCAGAAAAACAAGTCTTATTGCAGGTTCTAAAAAAATAGTCCCTTGTGTCCTTTATTGCATAATAATAATTTATTTGTTTTTACTCTTTCAATTATTTTAGTACTAAAAAAAACACACTAACTTAGGCAAGGATTTATAGCGATGCAATAATGGACAACACACTAGAAAAAATACAATATGAAATTTACACGAAATGTAATCTACAAATTACAAATTTTGAAGCTGAGAAAGAAAGTAAAGAATATGATGCCTCTAGATTCCAACTCAACAATTTAAATATTATTTATAGAAATGCGAAAACAACACCAACAAAAAGAGGACAGTTTGTAACATTCTGGAAAAGAAACAATAAGGGAACTATAGAACCCCTACATGAACATGATTTAATCGATTTTTATGTAATAACTGTTCAATCAGAAAATAAAATGGGGCAATTTGTTTTTCCAAAAACAATACTCCTAGAAAAAGGAATCATTTCAACAGATAGAAAAGAAGGAAAAAGAGCCTTTAGAGTCTATCCCAATTGGGATATTACTAACAATAAACAAGCAGAAAAATCACAAAAATGGCAACTGAATTATTTTTATAAAATTAAACCATCAACCGATTTAAAGAAAGCGAGTGCGTTGTATGCAAAAATTGAAAAATAGTCAATCATTTGATAACTGAAAATGACTTTGAAAATACTTTCGAAAAAATAATTATTTAAATGAACTCATGAAATATCTTAAAATAACTTTTGTTAGAATCTGTATTAGCTTTGTTGCTTCAAATATGCTAATTTCTTTACTCTTAAAAGAAGGCAGTCCAGATAAAGCTCCACTGCTTTATAGACTAATTTTAGCAGTAGTTTTATACTACGGATTAACAGGCTATGTAAACAACAGAAAAGATAGGATATAAAAAAACAATGAATTTTTAAAAAAAACACATGCTAAGAAAAACAAGAACAATAAATAAAATAACTATTATACTTTTTCTCATTTCTCTACATGTAGCATCACAGAAAAAATTAAACTTAGATTACTCAATTTCGGAAATTGACAGTTTAAGCAAAAAAGAAAGTTGTTTAATTATTCATGATCTTGGTGGAATTATTAAAGCCGAAAAAAGAATAGCATCTAATAATATAAAAGAAACAAAAATTATTGTAGGCGATGGCTATGGAGGCATAAAAGTACATTCTTATTTTATCGATAGTTTAGGATATGCATCTTTATCAAGAAATGAAAAGAAATATTATGATAATAAGAAAACTTGTAAATTCATACGAGCTGATTATAATGCTATAATAAATTTTGAAGATGGAACATTTAATAAGAGGAGTACTTATTTTTATTATGATAAAAATGAATTGTTTTACATTGAATACAATGAATCCGATTTTGATGATAATAAGTTAGTAAAAACACACTATTCCTTATTTGTTTTTGAATTTGATGACAAACTAAAAGATAATCAAAATTTAAAAAATTGGATTTTAGAAAAAAACAAAGAAATTGTTAAAGCCGTTTTCTATTAACACTTAATATAAAAAAAGATAAGATATAAAAAATCCCTCGTTTTTTAGAGGGATTCATTGGTATTATAATTTTCTTCTAGCTCTTTCTTTCTTAATTAAGTCAAGCTCTCTACTCGTTTGTCCGGCAACAGAAGTATTTTCTTCAGCTCTACGAATCAAATACGGCATTACATCTCTAACTGGGCCAAAAGGAAGGTATTTAGCAACGTTATATCCAGCAGCAGCCAAATTATAACTAATATTATCACTCATTCCGAATAATTGCCCAAAGAAAATGCGAGAATCATTTTTAGCAATTCCCTTTTCCGCCATTAATTCCATCAAACGATACGAACTATTTTCATTGTGTGTTCCAGCAAAAATGGCCATTCTCTCAATATTATCAACCATATAAACAACAGCAGCATCATAATTTTCATCGGTAGCTTGTTTGCTAGCACAAATTGGTGTAGGGTAACCTTTTTCCTCTGCTCTATTATTTTCTTTTTCCATATAGGCACCACGAACCAGCTTCATTCCAATATAGAAACCTTCTGCTTTTGCCAATGCATGCAACTTCTTTAAATACTCTAATCTATCCCAACGATACATTTGTAGTGTGTTGAAAACGATAGCTTTCTCTTTGTTATATTTGCGCATCATGTCGGCAACTAAATCATCTGCAGCATCTTGCATCCAACTTTCTTCACCATCGATTAATAATGCTACATCTTTATCATGAGCAATTTGACATACTTTATCAAAACGTGCCACTACTCTATCCCATTCTAATTGTTCTTCTGCTGTGAAGGATTTTCCTTCTCCAATTTTTTGATACAACGCAAAACGACCAAAACCCGTTGGTTTAAAAACTGCAAAAGGAATAGCTAAACGTTCCTTTGCAAATTCAATCGTTTTAATAGTCATTTCTAATGCTGCATCAAACTGACTTTCTTCTTCTTTTCCTTCAACAGAATAATCTAAAACAGAAGAAACTCCTTTGGTAAACATATTATCTACCACACGTAAACAATCATTTTCACTTACTCCTCCACAAAAATGATCAAAAACGGTACTTCTTATTAAACCTTCAACGGGTAAGTGTGCTTTCAAAGCGAAATTTGTAACGGCTGTACCAATTCGCACAAGTGGCTGACTTTCAATCATTTTAAACAAAAAATAAGCCCTTTCTAATTGTGTATCGCTTTTTAACGCAAAAGCAACTTGTGTGTTGTTAAATATTTTCTCCATTTGTAGTTAATAAATTTGTAGTGCAAATATACTTTAGACCTTTGTAATTTTAAATAAAAAATGCCTTATTTTGCAATAAATTGAAAACAATTACAATGCAAACCATACAAGCAACCAACTACAACGTATTTTTTAACGAAAACGGTTATCACTATTTATCAGAAATTTTACTCCCTGAAAACTATTCTAAAATCTTTATTATTGTAGATGAAAACACTTCAAGTCATTGCTTGCCTCGATTTTTATCTTTAATTGCAACAGAAATAGAAATAGAAATTATAGAATTAGAAGCAGGTGAAGAAAATAAAAACATTGAAACGTGCTTACAAGTTTGGCATTCATTGACAGAATTGGGTGGCGACAGAAAAAGTATTGTTCTAAATTTAGGTGGTGGTGTGATTACAGATTTGGGCGGGTTCATTGCTTGCACTTTTAAAAGAGGAATCGATTTTATTAATATTCCTACTACCCTTCTTTCTATGGTTGATGCATCAATTGGAGGAAAAAACGGTGTCGATTTAGGCAATCTAAAAAATCAAATAGGTATTATTAGAGAACCAAAGGCAGTAATTATAGATACCCAATATTTAGAAACATTAGAAGGCAATCAAATGCGTTCAGGTTTTGCAGAAATGTTAAAACATGGACTAATCTATGACAAAAAATACTGGAATAAACTAAAAGACATAACTAGCTTAAATACAAACGATTTAGATATTCTAATTCATGAATCAGTTGAAATAAAAAACAAGATTGTTTCGGAAGATATTACAGAGAATGGCATTCGAAAAGCTTTGAATTTTGGACACACTTTAGGGCATGCAATTGAAAGTTACTATCTTGAAAATCCTGAAAAAACAAGCTTACTACACGGAGAAGCAATAGCTATTGGAATGATTTTAGAAGGCTATATTTCAAAAGAAAAAGGATTTCTAACCAACGAAGAATATCAAGAAATAAAATATGTCATTAGCGATATTTATGACATGGTAGATTTTGACGAAACTGATATTAAAAACTGTATTGATTTACTCATTTATGATAAAAAAAATGAGTTTGGAACAATCCAATTTGCACTATTGGGAAGCATTGGAAGCATAAAAATCAATCAACAATCCGATAACGAACTGATATATAAGGCTTTCAACGACTATAAATCTTAAAAATATTTTAATTAGTAAATTTAAAATAGCTTAAAATTATTTTTACATTTGCATTAGAATGAGAGACAATATAATTACAATACAATTGGATAAAAAAAGCAGTAGAAGAACCCAAAAGGCATCTTCAACCTTTGGTATAAAACATTCTCACAATACTCTTTTTATTCATTTATTTGAACTTTTAAAAGCTTTTAACGAGAAACTATTAATAGTGTTCGCAAATATTAGGCTTTGAAAAATTAAAAAAACAGCACAATTACTTTTTTTTTAATTTTAAAACCTATTATTCAAAATGAATACAAAATATTCAGATTTAATCAATCAAACTTTTTATTTTCCACAAGAAGAATTCACATTACAAAAAGATAATCTACAATTTCATGGTATAGATTTAATGAAATTAGTAGAAGAATATGGTACTCCATTAAAATTCACTTACTTACCAAAAATTTCTAAGAACATCAAGAGAGCAAAAACTTGGTTTAGAAATTCGATGGAAAAACATGATTATGATGCGAAGTATTTTTACTGTTACTGTACTAAAAGTTCTCATTTTGAATTCGTTTTAAATGAAGCTTTAAAGAATAACATTCACATTGAAACTTCTTCAGCTTTTGATATTAATATAGTAGAAAAATTAATAGAAGAAGGAAAAATAAACAAAAACACCTTTGTAATTTGTAATGGTTTTAAACGCGATCAATATATTGAAAACATTGCACGTTTAATTAATAACGGTCATAAAAACACCATTCCTATCATTGATAATTATGAAGAATTAGAACTTCTCCAAGAACAAATTAAAAGCAAAATCAAAATTGGTATTAGAATTGCTGCCGAAGAAGAACCAAAATTCGAATTCTATACTTCTCGTTTAGGAATAGGATATAAAAACATTCTTCCATTCTACAGAAAACAAATACAAGAAAATAAAAAAGTGGAATTAAAAATGCTTCACTTCTTTATTAATACAGGAATTAGAGATACGGCCTATTATTGGAACGAGCTTTTAAAATGTATGAAAGTTTACATCGCATTAAAAAAAGAATGTCCAACATTAGATAGTTTAAATATTGGTGGAGGTTTTCCAATCAAAAATTCATTAGCCTTTGAATATGATTACCAATACATGATTGATGAAATTCTAAACCAAATTAAAATAGCTTGTGATGAGGCTGATATTCCTGTACCACATATCTATACAGAATTTGGATCATTTACAGTAGGTGAATCAGGAGGAGCTGTATATGAAGTTTTGTATCAAAAACAACAAAATGATAGAGAAAACTGGAACATGATTGATTCTTCATTCATTACAACCCTTCCAGATACTTGGGCAATTAATAAGCGTTTTGTTATGCTAGCAGTGAATCGTTGGAATGATACATATGAACGTGTGCTATTAGGTGGAATGACTTGTGATAGTGATGACTATTATAATTCTGAACAACACATGAATGCAGTATATCTACCAAAATATAACAAAGAAAAACCATTATATATTGGATTTTTTAATACAGGAGCCTATCAAGAAACAATAGGAGGCTTTGGAGGATTGCATCACTGTTTAATTCCGCAACCAAAACACATTCTAATTGACAGAGACAAAAACGGAATTTTAGCGACAGAAATATTCTCTGAGCAGCAAAATGCCGAAGATGTATTAAATATTTTAGGTTATAATAAAAACAAATAATATCAAAAAAATGGATAAAGGACCAATTAGTCAATTTGTAGAAAAGCATTATTTACATTTTAATGCTGCTGCATTAGTTGATGCTGCAAAAGGATATGAAGAACATTTATTAGATAATGGAAAAATGATGGTTACTCTTGCTGGTGCCATGAGTACAGCAGAGCTTGGAAAGTCGTTAGCCGAAATGATTCGTCAAGATAAAATTCATATTATTTCTTGCACAGGTGCAAACTTAGAGGAAGATATCATGAATTTAGTAGCACACAATTCCTATAAAAGAGTACCAAATTATAGAGACCTTTCTCCTCAAGAAGAATGGGATTTATTAGAAAATCACTACAATAGAGTGACAGATACATGTATTCCTGAAGAAGAAGCATTTAGACGTTTACAATCGCATTTATTCGATATTTGGAACAAAGCAGACAAAGCAGGAGAAAGATACTTTCCACACGAGTTTATGTATCAAATGATTAATTCTGGTGTCTTAGAACAATACTATGAAATTGATCCAAAAGATTCTTGGATGGTTGCTGCAGCAGAAAAAAACTTACCAATTGTTGTTCCAGGATGGGAAGATAGTACAATGGGGAATATTTTTGCTTCCTATTGTATTAAAGGAGAATTTAAAGCTTCTACAACAAAAAGTGGAATTGAATATATGACATGGTTAGCCGATTGGTATCCAAAAAATTGTGCTGGAAAAGGTGTCGGATTTTTCCAAGTTGGTGGTGGTATTGCAGGAGATTTTCCAATTTGCGTTGTTCCAATGCTTTATCAAGACATGGAGATGCACGACATTCCTTTTTGGAGCTATTTTTGCCAAATTTCTGATTCAACAACAAGTTACGGTTCCTATTCTGGGGCAGTTCCAAATGAAAAAATTACTTGGGGAAAGCTAGATATCACTACACCTAAGTTCATTGTAGAGTCAGACGCAACAATAGTTGTTCCCCTAATTTTTGCTTATATTTTAGGTTGGTAATTTTTTTGAAAAAAAAATTAAAAAACTGTTTGATAATTACGTTAAGCGTATTACATTTGATAAAAATACCTGATTAAAAACAACCCAAATGAAAAGAGTAATTGTTGATTACGCAAAATTAACAAACGAAATTTTGACATTATTAGTTGAAAAATTTCCAGAAGGATATGATGAATCTGACATCATTCGTTTTAAAAATGTTAAAAATGAAACAGTTGAAGCTGTTGAAGTACGTACGGAGGATACAATTTTCCTAGTAAAGGTAAGTACTAAACTTGCTGATAGAATTGAAAACTTTGACGAAGATGATGAAGATGATACTGTAGATGATTCATTAGAATCTTTAGGTGATTTAGAAATCGCTGACGAAGCAGATGATGAAGATTAAATTAAATAAAGAAGGGATTGCAATAGTCAATCCCTTTTTTATTATAAATACCTTTCCTCTACCACTAAAATATGATGTTTCTCATGTCCTAAAATAATATATCCCAAAGCTCTAACAGAAACAGCGTTATTAGAAGCAACACCAATTCTCATATATTGTTCCTCTGTAAAACTAGAAAATAAAGAAATAGTTGCTTTTCTTACCGAAATATATTCTTCTATTAAACTTTCAAAGCTTCTACTATTAGCATTTGCGAAGGATACATAATCATTTTCTTCAAATCCAGGTATAGGAGTTAAATCATTTCTAGATATTCGCAATGCTCTATAAGAAAAAATGCGTTCCACATCAATTATATGCAATAGAACATCTTTAATGGTCCATTTTCCTTCAGCATATCTAAAATCCTGTTTTTCTAACGGAATATTTTTCAAAAAAGAAACGATCTCTTCTTCCTGTGTTTTTAAACCTGCTACAATGTCTTTAAAAAACATTGCCTTATTTATATAATTTGCATAAAAGGGTGCAAATTCATTTTGATTGAATTGTATCATAAAAAAAAATCCCGATTAAAAATCGGGAGTAACTATTAAAGTTCTTTAAAAATTGTATGCATTAAACGTTTTTTATCATTGATACTCTCTTCAAGAGAAATCATTGTTTCAGTTCTATACACACCATCAATATCATCAATCATAAAAATAACCTCTTTAGCATGTTTAGTATCTCTTGCTCTAATTTTACAAAAGATATTAAACTTCCCAGTAGTAATGTGAGCCACTGTTACATAAGGAATTTGATTAATTCTTTCTAAAACAAATTTAGTTTGAGAAGTATTATGAAGAAAAACTCCAACATACGCAATGAAGGAATATCCTAATTTTTCATAATCCAAAGTTAAAGATGAACCTTGTATAATCCCTGCATCTTCCATTTTTTTTACCCTAACATGTACAGTACCTGCAGATATTAATAGCTTTTTTGCTATATCTGTAAATGGAACCCTTGTGTTGTCAATCAACATGTCTAAAATTTGATGATCGACTTCATCTAAACGAAACTTACTCATAAAAGTATTTAATAAATTATCTAATACAACGAAAAAATATACCTAAAATTGCTTACCATTTTTAAATTTAACATTTTCACCTAAAATAAAATCGGCTTTATCCCCGACTTTAGGTAAATTAGATATGTTACAATTGTAAACAATATCATTTAAATCAAATTCAACATGTCCGCTATGTTTTTCTAAATCTTCTATTTGAATAATACGAGCATCGAACTCAATACTATTCTGATTTAAAACTTCAGTATATTGAGCTGCAAAGTTAATAGTTTTTTTCTCTGTATTATCAATAAAACTCACATTTTTATAAAGAAAATCGTAAAAACACTTAGAATTTTGAGGAATCTTTAAATAGCGTTCTAGTTCATTGGCAACTATATCGTTTTCGTAACCAAGCTTAAACGATTCTAGGAGCGCACAAAAAATAAATTTTCTAACTTCATCACGCTCATAATCATTCATATAGTGCCCTGCTTCAAAAAGAATTGTAGGTACTCCCCTATAAGTAAAATAATCACCAATGCAATTAACATTAAAAGAATCATCAAACCTTCCAACTTGATTTGGTAGAAACATTTGTAAATTCTCATTCATTTTATTAATGATTTTAATCGCTTCTAAGCGAATATTGTTATATTCCCTTGCCTCATTATAAGCTGGAGCTAAAAAAGAGACTGTAGCAGGTAAATTATAGCCTTCTGTACCAAAAATTGTGCGTTGATCGTGCAAATTATAGCATAAATTAGGTTCGAAAGCTTCAAATATGCTTCTCAAAAGCTTACTTTCTGGTTGCGTGGTTTCGAAAGCATCTCTATTTAAGTCAATTTCATTGGCATTTACTCGTGTGTAAGCCTCAGCACCATCTGGATTTAAAATTGGAATGCAATAAAGCGTATAATTAGCATATATTTCTTGAGATAAATTGGTGTTTGTAGTCAAATAATTAAAAAAATCAAACAATCCTTTAGTAGTAGTAGATTCGTTCCCGTGCATTTGAGACCAAATGAGTACTTTTTTTGACCCAATTCCATATTGTACACTATAAATATCCTTATTTAATACCGATTTTCCGATGTTTTTGACTATAAAGTTCTTTGGTAAGTCTTTAATAATAGGTAAAATATCATCATTTGTAATATATCTTCCTTGTAATTTGCTTTGTAAGTGTTCTGTTGCTAATTGTAAATTATTCATGTCGTAAAATTGTGTTACAAATGTAAACAAGATATTAATTACAATTGTAAACAGGTAAAAATACTGTTTTAGTAACAATTGTAAACTTGTTTATAGGTCCTATTCTTCCTTTTTAGGACTTATTTTACAATATTAACGTGAAAACTAAAATTATATATTTAAAACACTGTAAATCAGTAGTTAAAATAACTTTATTTAATGTAAAATATTAACTTAATAGTGACTATTTTTAATATTATTTGCTATTCTGAAACATATTAATTACATTTGTAAACACGGTGATTTGATATACTTAACTTAAATTAGTTTACAATGGTAAACATTGATGATTTTATTAAAAGACTCGAAAAAATGCTTAATTATTATAATTTATCTGCTTCTGCTTTTGCTGACAGAATAGATGTGCAACGATCTAGCATTTCTCATCTCCTTTCAGGAAGAAACAAACCTAGTCTCGATTTTGTACTTAAAGTGGTTGAAGAATTTCCGGAAGTGGATTTATATTGGATTTTAAACGGTAAGGGAAATTTTCCAAAAGAAGACGAAAAAAAAATTGAAGTAAATAAAAATGTTCCTACTCCAACTCTAGAAAATTTTGAATCGAAATTTTTAAGTAATGAAACAAATGATTTGTTTAGTGATATGGACAACCCTTCCAAAAATCGCGTATTTGAAAATTTTTCCGACCAAGAGTCAAATACGCAAAATTTTGAGCCAAAAAAAAACAACTCGGAAATTGACCGAATTGTCGTTTTTTATAAAAATGGTACGTTTAAAAACTATACCCCTGAATAATTAATCTTTTGGAGTAAAACTTTTTTCTGGAATTTTACCAATTACACCTTTATAATAGGATTTTAAAATTTTCATATCCTTTTCTATTTCTCCTGTGGGATAAAATGGAGGATTATAGACCACCTGTTTTTTACCATAGTCAAATGCTACTGGAATAATTGGAATATTCGCCTTTAATGCCATATAGTAAAAACCTGTTTTCCAATCTTCTACTTTTTTTCTTGTTCCTTCTGGAGCTAAAGCCAATCTGAAAGTATCATGTTCAGCAAAAATTTTTGCAATGGCATCTACTTTGTTTTCTTTTTTAGCTCTATTTAATGGTGCTCCTCCTACCCATTTAAAGAAAAAATTGAAGGGAAAAATGAATAATTCTTTCTTTGCTAAGAAATTAATTTCTTTGTTTAGAATTCCTCTAGAAAAAATACCTAGAAAAAAATCCCACCAACTAGTATGCGGAACAGCAATAATAATACATTTCTTAATATCATTATTAATAGTACCTACTATTTCCCAACCCAAGATTGAGCAAAATATAAAACGATATATTTTTTGTTTCATTAGATTCGATTTGCTGTAAAATTAAAATTATATTTACAATTAGAAAGCATTTTGTATGATTAAAAGAATATTGAGCTATTTATTTCCAATTACAATTTTTGAAAAAAAGTCTGCGATTAGTAAAAACATAGAAGTTACCTGGAATAATGGAAAACTTGTTTTAGATTCTAAAAACACCAACTATTCCTATGGTAGTTTGCAAAGGGTTCTTAAAAAGGGCTTGTTGTATATAGGTTTTGAAAAAATTAAAGCAATGAATCAAATTCTAGTTTTGGGAGTTGCTGGTGGAAGTGTTATAAAAACTTTAGCAAATGAAATAAAAACCAAAGCTGCTATTACAGGTGTTGAAATAGATGAAAGTATTATTGAAATTGCAACAACCTATTTTGGTTTAGATCAAGTTTCTAATTATAAAACACATCTTGCAGATGCGGCAACATTTATAAATGAAACAACGACGACCTATGATTTGATTATTATTGATATTTTTGAAGATGACAACATGCCTACATTTTTATTTAGTGCGAATTTTATAAATGCTATAAAAAAGTGTCTTCATAAAAATGCTTTTGTGTTATTCAACACCATGTTACAAAATGAAACAGAAAAAGAAAGAAATACTAATTTTATGCACCATTTTGATAAGGATTTTTACAATTGTAAAACATTATCTAATGTGGAATACTATAATCAATTGATTGTTATAGAAAAAACAAAATAATTATAAAACACTATAAATCTAACAAATCTAGTTTAGACTGAATTGTAAACTCTTTCATTTCTTTTTCGAGAGTCTTAAAATTTTCTTTTTTTACATTTTTTTGAATGCTACCCTCTTTTAGTACAAAAATTTCATCGCAAGTATCGCTCAATGTTGAAAAAATATGAGATGAAATTAGAACAGTCTTTTCTGCATCTCTTAATCGATGAATTAATTCTGTTATAATAATATTACTTTGAATATCTACTCCATTGAAAGGTTCATCTAAAATATAAAAATTATTTTTCTGAAGTAAAATTCCAGTTAAAGCCAATTTCTTTTTCATTCCTGTAGAATATTTACTGGCATATTCATCTAAAGGAAGGTTAAAAATGTTTTGACTATCAAAATTGATTGTAGGTATTTTGCGAGCCACACATAATAATTGTAAATATTCCCTTCCTGTCATTTTTGAAAAAAAATAAGAATCGGTTTGGAGATAGCCCAATTTTTCTTTTAAAATGTCATAATCACTAGAAATAACACCTTCAAACGATTCTAATCCCGAAATACAATTAAATAACGTAGTTTTTCCTGCTCCATTTTCGCCCACAATTCCATAAACCTTACCTTTTTCAAGCGTAAGATTAATGTTTGATAAAATTATCTTTTTCCCAAATGATTTATTTAAATTTTTAATCACTATCATACTAATATTTCATTTAACTTTTTAATTGACTGAACATATAAATAAGGTAGAATTAAAATCAAAACAGGTGGAAACCAAACCAAGAAAGCCAGCACTACTCCTTCTCTAATAGAAATTGCCTCCGGATAGGCAGCATATTTTGCCAACATTCCTGTTAGAATGAAAAAATAGCTTAAAAAAAGAATACCAATAATTGTAAAAACCTCATTTGGAAAAAAAAGACACAAACCAACAACTACTGGTAAACACAGTAATGTTGAATACAAAACAATAATTTTGAATTTATATTTTATAAATGCTGTAGGATTCAAGGAATATATCCAGACGTAAAATTTATTTTCTGGTTTTGTATAAAAATTTAAACAATTTAACTGTACCAATAAAATTGAAAAGTAGCCCAAATTCAAATTTTCTGCATCAATCGCCATAAAAGTTAAAAAATAAGAGACTATAAAAACAACAAACGTTTTTCTAAATCCTATACAAAATTCAAACGGATGTTTAAAAAAGGGCGTTTTTATTGTAACATTATAGGATGGTGCGAATTTAATAAAAGCTAAAATGAAACCGAACAACAATAATAATAAGGCTAAAAAGAAATGTTGTTTATAGATAAGAAATAAAACAAAAGGAAAAAGAACAATTCCGTTTTCAATATTCCGAATCTTCAAATAATCAATTTTAGAGAAAGTAATATTTAAAAAATCATTTTTATTTTTATCACCTAGTTTAAAAACAACACTCAATCCCGAAAAAAACAACAAAGGAGCAGCATAATCTGTCCTTAAAAAAAGCTCATTAATACTATAAAAAAAAATAAAGGGAGCAACAACATAAACCAAAAGAGGAGGTACTCCAAATTCAGATAAATGACGATTCATCATTTTAATTTGCAAAATAAAGTACGCTTTCATTGAATGGTTTACATTTGTAATAACCTAATTACTAACAATTTGTCTTGCTTTTTCTAAATCTTCTGGAGTATCAATACCAATACTAGCATGTGTTGTTTCAACCATTTTTATTCGCTTACCATATTCTAAATAGCGCAATTGCTCTAATTTTTCAGAAGCCTCCAATGACAACATAGGTAAACGATAAAAATCTAACAAAGCTTCTTTCCTAAAAGCATAGATACCAATATGTTTCATATAACGAACCCCAACATTTTCTTCTCTTGGGTAAGGAATCACAGATCGAGAAAAATAGAGCGCAAAATTTTGTTGGTCCACAATTACCTTCACATTATTAGGATTTTCAATCTCATTTTTCTCTTTAATTTCATACATTAAAGAAGCCAAATCTACTTTTCTTTCTATATCGTTTTTAAAAATTTCAATTACTTTTTGCAATGGTTCGGTATTAATGAAAGGCTCATCCCCTTGCACGTTAATTACAATATCCACAGCTAAATTTTCAACAGCTTCTGCAATTCTGTCACTTCCACTTTCATGCTCTTTAATACTCATAATTGCTTTACCGTTGTTTGCAATTATCTCATTATAAATAAGTTCAGAATCAGTAACCACAAAAACATCTTCAAATAAATGCGTGTTAACCGCAGCCTCATAGGTTCTTAAAATTACCGTTTTGCCTCCCAAATCTTGCATTAATTTGGCAGGAAATCGAGTTGAAGCATATCGAGCAGGAATAACAGCTATTATTTTCATGTAATCTCTTTTTTAATACTGGTCAAAAATACATTTATTTTTAAAAAAAGAATGTTAAATTTCAAATGAGTCATCTTTAAAACCTATTAAATATAGTTTTTCTTTGGCTCTAGTCATTGCAGTATATAACCACCTCAAATAGTCCTGATCAATTCCATTAGGTAAATAGGGCTGTTCAATAAAAACCGTATTCCATTGTCCACCTTGCGATTTGTGACACGTTATGGCATAGGAAAACTTCACCTGCAGTGCATTAAAATGAGGGTTATTTTTTACTTTTAAGAATTTTTTATACTGTTGCGTTTCCTCTTCATAATCTTTCATAACTTCTTGATATAGTGTGTTCGACTCCTCATAAGTTAAAGAAGGAGATTCACTCGTTAAAGTATCTAAAAGTAAAACGGTTTCAAAAGAAGGTTGGTTGGGATAATCAATCATTCTAACAATTACATTGGCAAATTTAAAACCATAAAATTGTTGGATATTCACAATCTTTAACACTTCAATAATATCACCATTGGCAATAAAACCCGCATCGGATTCTTCTTTTAACCAAAAATAATTATTTTTAACCACCATTAGCAAATCCCCCGTAGAGAGTTCCCCTTCTCTACCCAAAATTTTGGTTCTAATTTGCTCGTTGTATTGATTAGCTCTTTTATTTGAACGCACAATAAAGGCAGTCTCCTCTTCTCCATTTTTTTCAAAAGAATCATGAATTGCATCTTGAATTTCATAGCCATCAATCAAACGAACAATATCTTTAAAAGCATTCAATTGAAATTTAAAAGTGTCAAAGAAATACGATTTTAATAACTCCCGAAGCGCTGTTGCATTAAAAAGAATTCCAGATTCAACCGCTTGTCGCATTACTTCATCGAGTTCAATTTGTTGCACCTCTTTATTAAAATGCAAGGACAACATATCGGCATCTAGAGCAGGACTCACCTCTAAATTTACTGGAGGAAGTTGGGCCGTGTCTCCAATAAAAATCAATTTGCAGTTAGTACCAGCATCTACATAAAAAATTAAATCATCTAAAAGCGAACCGTTTTCATATAGTTTGGTTTCCTGAGCCGTATCTGAAATCATTGAAGATTCATCGACAATAAAAATTGTATTCTTAAATTTATTTGGTTGTAGTTTGAATGAGACAGCACCCGATTTACTTTTTTTAGGAAAATAAATTCGCTTATGTATTGTAAAAGCTGGTTTTTGCGCATAATTACTAATCACTTTTGCAGCGCGACCTGTTGGGGCTAATAGCACATATTTTTTGTTCACCGTTTGAAGGTGATTTACTAATGTAGAAATAATTGTTGTTTTTCCAGTTCCTGCATATCCTTTCAAAATAAAAATCTCATCTTTTTTATCATTTACGACAAAATCGGCTATTTTTTGAAAAAAAATATCTTGTTTTAGAGTTGGATCAAATGGGAAATTTTTGCGTAACGTTTTGTAAAACAGTGCAGAAGTCATTATATTTATAAATTATCTAGGAGAATTTTTCAAATATACAGATGATTTTTTAAAGATTTTCTTTTGAGTAGAAAAAAAAATTGTAGATTTGCGTACCATTTTAACTAAAAAACTAATATAAATGTTACTATTAATCCTTTATGTAATCATAACTTGCCTTGTAGCTATAGGTCTAGTTAAACTTATTGATAAATTTTTGCCTAGTGGTGCTAGAATTGTAGTTTCTATACTTTTGTGGGCAGCAACAGCTTTTATAGCTTTTTTAATTTATAGCTCAATAATGAAGCCTATTGAATTTGAAAAAGAAAAAGACAATAGATACAAAGCTGCTGTTCAAACAATGATAGATCTTAAAAAAGCACAATTAGGGTACAAAACCATTCATGGTGAGTATGCTGATACTTTTGAGAAATTAGTAAATTTTATTGATACTGAAAAATTTGCAATCGTAACAAGAAGAGATACTTCTATTATTGATGTAGCAAAAAATAAAGCTTATAACATTGTAACTGATGCAACAGGTGCAGGTGGTTATTTTAAAGATATAGTGATTAAAGATACTATCGGATATGTTAGCGTTAAAGATTCATTATTTAAAAACAATGATAGATATAAATCTTTAAACGTAGTTAAATATAAAAATGTAGAAGTGCCTGTAGTTATGAAAACAAGTTCTGTTATCAGAAACGAAACTAAATTACCTGTTTTCCAAGCGGTTATAGACAAAAATGCATTACTTGTTGGTTTAGATGAAGAATTATTAGCTCAGGAAAACAAAGTAGAAGATATTAATGAAATTAACGGACCAGAAATTACATTAGGTTCATTAGTTGAAATAACTTTAACAGGAAACTGGCCAAAAAGATATGGTAGTAACGAGTAACGATATTACACAAAAAAATTATAAAAAGTTGTCCATTCAGGTTTCTCTGAATGGACTTTCTTTTTGCGTTTTCGATTTAATTACACAAAAGATAATTGCATTCAACACCGCAAATTTTAGCAGAAGCAAAGTGATTGAAGAACAATTATGGAAAATATTCCTAGACAATACTATCCTTACTAATACTTATGATGAAATTGTAGTATTACACGATAATAATCTAAACACATTTGTGCCCAATTCCTTATTTGATCCCGAATTTATAGGAAGCTACCTTCAATATAATGTCAAAGTTTTTAATACCGATCTATTCAATTATGATAAAATAGAAAATTATGCTTTGAATAATGTATATGTTCCCTATGTTAATATTAATAACTTTTTATTAGATCAATTTGGAACTTTTGATTACAAAAATGTAAACACTGTTTTAGTAACCAAAATTTTAGATGAATCCATTGGTAATGATGATAAACAAGTCTTTGTCCATTTTCAAAACAATTATTTTCAAATAGTAGTAGTAAAAAATCAACAGTTGTTACTTTTCAATTCTTTTGAATATGCAACTCCAGAAGATTTTATTTATTATCTATTGTTCACCTATGAGCAATTACAATTAAGTCCAGAAACCATTGCCACACATTTATTAGGCATCATTGAAGAAGAAAGTCCCTATTTTAAAATAGCCTACAAATTCATTAGACATTGTAGTATCTTTGATACCGAAAAATGGACACCCATTTTTGGAAAAACAAGCGTAGCAATACGCCATAATTTTATATTATTTCATTCATGAGAATAATTTCAGGAAAACATAAAGGAAGACGCATTGTAGCACCCAAAAAATTACCTGTTCGTCCAACGACAGATATGGCAAAAGAGGCACTCTTCAATATCATTAATAACCATTTCAATTTCAGCGATTTAAACGTATTGGAACTTTTTGCAGGCACAGGAAATATTGGTTATGAATTTAGCTCAAGAGGAAACACAAGAGTAGTTGCTGTAGATGCCGATTATGGTTGCGTTAGTTTTATAAAAAAAACAGCCGCAGAATTAGAGTTGGACATTACACCTATAAAATCAGATGCTTTTTCCTATTTAGAAAGATGTAATACTTCCTTCGATATTATTTTTGCAGACCCACCTTATGACCTATCACAAGAAAACTTTGAAAAAATTGTAACTCAAGTATTCCAAAATAATATATTAGACGAAGAAGGAATGTTAATCATTGAGCATTCTAAACACACCAAAATGGAACATGTCCTCAATTTTTCATTTTCAAAACATTATGGTGGCACAACTTTCTCTTTTTTTGAGATAGCCATTGAAGAAGATGAAGAAGATGTTGATGATTAAATCCAAACTATTACTCAATAGAAGATCATAGCTTAGATTTATTGGACAAAGAAAAATAAAAACAATTATATATATTTTTTTTGACACGGATTTTTACAAATTAATTATTGACCAATTTGTAAGAACTCGTGTCAAATATTTTAGAACAGAAAAGGAAATACACTAAAAAAGCATATCGTTTAAAACTAGATTTGAAACTAATAAAACCTACAATTATTTCCGCATCAAAATTGCAAAGCTTTCTAAAACAGATTGTTAAACACATCCATTTCGTACCTTAAAAAACTAGATAAAATACTATTTAAATTCACTAACCATTTTTAAAATAGTTTCAATACCTTTTTGTGTTTCTTCGGCATCATTATCAAAAAAAGGTGGATTTGAATAATCAATTTCAGTTGTATCTTCAATATAGTCTGAAATTTTTTGAATCATTTCGGCAGAATCAATCGCTAAAATCTTCTTAATAACATCAATTTTCAATTCTTGTATTTTCATATGTTTAAAATTTAATTTGTTTGCGGTATCACATAAAAAACCTAGCTTTTTAACATTCAAATGTGGTACTAATAATGAATGACTTATTTCAAAAATAGGAATTTTTAAAAAGTAAAGCAATGAAAATTAATTATTTAACCCATAAATAATATTGCTATAAAATGTAGGATAAAAAAATGCAGACCTATAAGCCGGATTCTGTATCGTGCAAGCACGACCCTTATCATTTATCTAGATTTTACATTACTGTAAAACTCAAGCTGCCTACCCTTCAACATCGAACGAGTCGCTCTTATCTAACCGAAGCTAGAATTGTTGATATACTTGACATTTCACCGCATAGAGTTTACCTGGTTTCACTACAGCATTACCTGTACATACTTTCTGTTGCACTTGTCCTCCCTGCCTAAGCAAGTGATGGGCGTTACCCATTATGCTACTCTGTGGTGTCCGGACTTTCCTCCCTTCGCCTAAGCGAACGACGATAAGGCGGTCTGCGGTGCAAATGTAGCCATTTAACATTCCCTGTGCAATAGTATTTATTCTATTTGTATTACTCTTTTAACTCTTTTTTTCTTACTTTTAAATTCTTTTAATGAAAGCTTATGTTCAAAATACTAACTTCTTCTGCGTCTAAATATATTCTTTTGTTAGCAGGTGTTTTTTTCATCTCGGATTTGTTTTTTATCTATAATGAACAAAACAACCTTCGCTTTTTTTCTAAAACTGCCCTACTCCCACTACTGTTACTTTATTATGTTTTAAGTCTGAAAAAAAGTCAAATAAGACCAAATAAAGTTTTTATTATTGGTCTGTTTTTTAGCTGGTTGGGCGATGTTTTTTTACTACTTCCTTCTGGCTTTCTATTCGGTTTGGGGAGCTTTCTATTAGCGCATTGCTGCTATGGACTATGTTTTTACAGGCTTTCCAATAGAACTTTTCGTCTCAATTATCTTCTTTTGTTCCTCATTCTTGTCTATCTCTTTGTGTTTCTTTACTTTCTTTTTCCATATTTAAAGGAACTCAAAATCCCAGTAACCCTCTATGCTCTTGCCATTAGTTCCATGCTTTATTTGGGCTATAACACTAAAAAAGGCATTGCTTACAACGCTTTCAAAAATCTTCTTTTAGGAGCGCTATTATTTGTAATTTCGGATTCTGTTTTGGCCTTGCATTTGTTTGTTTTTCCTTCACTATTTCACGAACTTGTTGTCATGATTACCTATGTATTGGCACAATTTTTTTTAATACAAGCAATGGTTTTAAAGGGAAATATAGCGTTGTAAAGAGTGTTAATGGTTGATGGTTAATGATTGATATTATTTTACAAATTTGTTAGCACAATGCAAACTAATTTGAATTTGTTGTTTCTCAGTTAACAATTTCTATTTGCTCCTATTTAACATAAAATTGTCACTCTGTTAAGGGTCTCATAAGTAGCTCTTAAATGTAAAGCAGCAAATGGGTTGCTTTCAGCATGACAAGATTGGGGATTTGGTTTGGATTTTAAAATTGCACGCTGATTTCGCTGATTTACTATGCATAAAATTGTCACCCTGTTAAGGGTCGCATAAGCCATTAACACACCCTACAATTCCCCTTCTTTGGAGGGGTGTCCGAAGGACGGGGTGGTTAATTAATTGTTGATGGTTAATGATTGATATTATTTTACAAATTTGTTAGCACAATACAAACTAATTTGAATTTGTTATTTCTCAGTTAACAATTTCTATCCGCTCCTATTTAACACAAAATTGTCACCCTGTTGAGGGTCGCATAAGCCATTAACACACCCTACAATTCCCTTCCTTTGGAGGGGTGTCCGAAGGACGGGGTGGTTAATTAATTGTTGATGGATAATGATTGATATTATTTTACAAATTTGTTAGCACAATGCAAACTAATTTGAATTTGTTGTTTCTCAGTTAACAATTTCTATTTGCTCCTATTTAACACAAAATTGTCACCCTGTTAAGGGTCTCATAAGTAGCTCTGAAATGTAGAGCTGCAAATGGGTTGCTTTCAGCATGACAAGATGGTGGGGAAATGAAGTGTTATGTGATAGTTTTTTACCACATAGGAACATAGGAAAAGCGTTTTCGATTTAGATAGTTTTATTTTTTGTGCTTCTTAGGGGTTGTTTTTAGGAAGATTGTGGTGAAGTGAGGTGTTATGAGATTCTTTTTTAACCACATAGGAACATAGGAAAACGCTTCGCTTTAGATAGTTTTATTTTTTGAGCTTCTTATGGGATCCTTTCAGGATGACAAGATTGGGGATTTTGTTTGTGTTTTAAAATTGCACGCTGATTGACGCTGATTTACTATGCATAAAATTGTCACTCTGTTAAGGTCGCATAAGTACCTCTGACAGGTGGAGCTACAAATGGGATGCTTTTAGGAAGATTGTGGTGAAGTGAGGTGTTATGTGATTCGTTTTTTACCACATAGGAACATAGGAAAACGCTTCGCTTTAGATAGTTTTATTTTTTGAGCTTCTTATGGGATGCTTTCAGCATGACAAGATGGTGGATTTGGTTTGGGTTTTATAATTGCACGCTGATTTCGCTGATTGACGCTGATTTACTATGCATAAAATTGTCACTCTGTTAAGGGTCGCATAAGTAGCTCTTAAACGTAGAGCTGCAAATGGGATGCTTTCAGCATGACAAGATTGGGGATTTGGTTTGGGTTTTAAAATTGCACGCTGATTTCGCTGATTGACGCTGATTTACTATGCATAAAATTGTCACTCTGTTAAGGGTCTCATTAGCCATTAACACACCCTACAATTCCCCTCCTTTGGAGGGGTGTCCGAAGGACGGGGTGGTTATACTGTGAAAAAAGCGTAGTGAAACGAAGCACTAAAAATATTAGTGAGTAAAATAAGGGCAGTCGCAACTAAAATATAGAAATATGAAAACAATTAAAAGTTGTGTTTACCCTTCAAAAATAATATTAGAGTTTTAAGTCCTTCGCTCCATCTGGCTACTTCGCTAAAATAGTTCACTGGACTATTTTTAAACGCTCGTCCCTCCTTCAAATCTTTAGATTCACGAACTCCTATAAAAAAGCGTAACGCAGTGAAGCCACTACAAAATCGTGAGTAAAATAAGGGCAGTCGCAACTTTAATTAACAATAACGAATCATTGTCTTAGTTGTGTTTAACCTTCAAATCTTTAGATTCACGAACACTTAAAAG
Organism: Flavobacterium sp. KY-23415; assembly: GCF_055384985.1. NCBI lineage: Bacteria > Pseudomonadati > Bacteroidota > Flavobacteriia > Flavobacteriales > Flavobacteriaceae > Flavobacterium > Flavobacterium sp. KY-23415. The sequence continues at coordinate 3,886,513 of NZ_AP044001.1, forward strand.
AAGCGCAGTGAAACGAAGCACTAAAAAATCTTAGTGAGTAAAATAAGGGCAGTCGCAACTGAATTACAAAAGCAAGCAAAAGAATTATGTTGTGTTTACCCTTCAAATTAAGGGCAGTCGCAACTAAGGCAGAGTTAAAAGCAACTGCATTCAAGTTGTGTTTACCCTTCAAATAATCATTCACGAACTCCTATAAAAAACAATTATAAAAACTGTGAGTAAAATAAGGGCAGTCGCAACGTTTCTATTGAAGATCCTGCGGATATTTGTGTTGTGTTTACCCTTCAAAATAAGGGCAGTCGCAACTTAGGGGGTAATGGTAAAGGTCTTTCCACAGTTGTGTTTACCCTTCAAATAATCATTCACGAACTCCTATAAAAAAGCGTAACGCAGTGAAGCCACAACAAAATCGTGAGTAAAATAAGGGCAGTCGCAACTAAAATATAGAAATATGAAAACAATTAAAAGTTGTGTTTACCCTTCAAAAATAATATTAGCGTTTTAAGTCCTTCGCTCCATCTGGCTACATCGCTAAAATAGTCCACTGGACTATTTTTAAACGCTCGTCCCTCCTTACAAAATAAGGGCAGTCACAACCTTATCTTCTTTTACTTTGAAAATTCCTAAGTTGTGTTTACCCTTCAAAATAAGGGCAGTCACAACCTCAAGGTAAAAGAGATACAGACGAATATAGTTGTGTTTACCCTTCAAAATAAGGGCAGTCACAACATGGAGGTGTTATACCTTACAATGACAGGTGTTGTGTTTACCCTTCAAAATAAGGGCAGTCACAACTGTTCTCTTGTGATTAAATCAGCTTCTAGCGTTGTGTTTACCCTTCAAAATAAGGGCAGTCACAACTTACCTAACAGATAGGAGCATCATTTCTAGGTTGTGTTTACCCTTCAAAATAAGGGCAGTCACAACAAAACACAAAAAAACCACCACCAAAAGTGAGTTGTGTTTACCCTTCAAAATAAGGGCAGTCACAACCAACAACAAGAACTGGGAGAGAAAAATATAGTTGTGTTTACCCTTCAAAATAAGGGCAGTCACAACGTTTGTTGAATAAATCAGAAGGAAACGAAGGTTGTGTTTACCCTTCAAAATAAGGGCAGTCACAACAAAATAGCAAATTCGGGTTGGAATCGTGAAGTTGTGTTTACCCTTCAAAATAAGGGCAGTCACAACAATTGATCGTGGGATTTATGTGCCAAAGCAGTTGTGTTTACCCTTCAAAATAAGGGCAGTCACAACTAGTGGTCACGATGCCTTATTAATAAAGGTGTAAAGCTCATTTTTTTAGAAGAAAAATGAGCAAATGTCTTCTATCTTATCTCTAAAAATAGTCATTTTTTTAATCCTAATGCAGAATGTCAAGGAACGAAAATATTGAATCTTATAATTTATCTTTTAATATCATAAACAATTTTAAATAATAGTTTGCATAGGTTTGTTCCGTATGTCTAGTTAAAATCTTTGAGCAGAATTGATAACAATCTGAACTTGGTAATTGATTATGTGCAAATTTATTTCGTATAAATATTAGTATTGTAGCTGATTGCTCAATTTCAGAACAATTTTCCAGTGCATTAAAATCAATTTTATCAAAATCAGTTTCTTCATTTAAAATTTTAAAATCTAAAATATTGATGTTTTTTATTTGTTGAAGTAAACCGTACAATATATAATTCTTAAAATTCGGATTCCCTGTCTGTAAAAAAACAGTTTTATTAGTTGCATTATCATAAATAAGCTGCTCTAATTTTTGAACTTCTTTTAATAGTTCATCTCTTCTTATTTTTTCATAATCATCTAATTGCAATTGTATTACATTAATTGGTTTAAGTTTATTTTCCTCTTCTTCTTTCCATTCTCCTGGTAAATAAGGAACCCATTCCGCAATATCATTATAACTTAAAAAAACGTTTACTCTACTGTCATTAACATACTTTCTAAAATTACCTATATCCTTTAATTTTACATTTGGAATTTTCACCTTGTCATTTAATTGTAAATCAATGGTTCTATTCCAAATAAAGTTTTGATTTCGTGTACCATCTAAAGCTTTTAATTGGTTTTTCTTTCTTTCTTCTCTCGTTTGAAAAAGTTCTCTAAGTTTCACATTTTGTAAATCAGTCTTAAAAATATCTTTAAAAATATATTGAACCATTAGCCAAGTTGACCAATCATTTTTCTTTTGATTATATATTTTAGAATCTATTTTCTTTATTTCATTCTTAGATTTATCTTTTGTTTCTAAAGGGTATTTCTTAATGTCATAAAATTTCTGATAATCATTATTTTTTAAGCTTTTAAAATTCACAAACCATGTTGCAAAATGCTCCTCATTTCCTTTGAATGGCATCTTAGGTATTATTGTGGGTTTATCATCTATAAAACCTCTTTCTATAAAAATAGGATTGGAAAGAATTGCACTAATTTTTTCATCAATATTCTTAGAGAGATAATTTTTATTTTTATAGATTTTGAAACAATTATCCAATAATTTTACCTTATTAATGTTTTCATCATTTAGCAATTTGTTCACTGCAACTCCTAAATTTTTGTGATACATTTTCCTTTTTTTCAAATATTCCAAGTAGAATTCTGCCAAAGTGTTTTTTGTAAAGTCTATAAATGGTATCTCTTTTCTATAGTCTAATCCGTTTAAAATAGCTTTAATCTCTTTTTTATTTGTTTCATAATAGGCTAGATTCTTTTGTAGTTCACTATGATAATGTCCTTTCCAATTTTCTTTAAATTCTTTAGGAAAAAATCGTTTCATATCATTTGCTAACCATATCGCCAATTCTCCTTTTTCTGAATTGTATAAAATATGTTTTCTTGCTAGTTTATATTTTTTATCTTTTTTGGTATTATTGTAATGTATTATTTTTTCTTCATGATTTACAATTAACTCATCCAAGAATTGAATTTCAATATTAATATCTTTATAAAGTTTATCTAGATTTAGATTATTGGTATTACTATCATTATGGTTTTTTAAAATTTTTATTGAAGTATCTTTCCTTGAAATTTCTGAAGTTTGCTTATCTATTTGTTTTTTTATCTTATTCTCAATATTTTTCCCATCTAACTTACCCTCCTTTGTTAATGTTTTTTCTGATAAAATAGAAAAAATAATAGCATGAATATCATTCATACTAAGATAGGCTATTGGTTGTCCTATATGTATCGTTGATTTTTCTTTAGTAATTTGATGAACTAAACCCTTTTTATAACTACTAGTTTGTTTGTTTTGATTTTTGATCTCATCATTAATTATTTCTTTACTTTTCCATAAATCTAAATATATACCTATTTTATTTGCGTATTTAAGTTCGTCACTATTTTCCATTGGAAAATGATAATTAGGATTTGGAAACAATTCCCAATTTGTTTCTTCCTCATCTTCCTTAACTTCATTAAAAAAATCACTTTTATATTGGTTGATTTCGCCTAAACGACCAAATACAAATATTTTATTTTTTATTTCTCTTGTTGTTACTACACTTCCTACGTTTTTAGACATAGAATGTTTAATATAATTTCCTAAATGAACCTGAAAGCGCAAAGAAGGAAAATCTACAAATTCGTCTAAAAAACGAATAGCAAAGTAATTAAACTTATCTTCATATCTCTTTCTTATAACAGGGTGAATAACTTTTGAATTTTCTAGATTATCAAGGTTTTCAAAATTATCCTTATAATACTGGTTCCAATCTTCTGTAAACGTATTTTGTAAATCTTCTGAAATATTTTTATAAAGAACGTCTGGAATTTTACTTAATTCATCAATCATTTGCATCAATAGTGTTTCTTTAGTAGCACTCTGTGATGTTCTAATCTTATTTTTTAAGCCTTTATAACACATAACAGAATAAATTCTATGTGTTGCCATAAAACGAATACTATTTTTCTCTAAATCAAGCACATCCCCTTTTATTACTTTTCCTTTATATCCTTTAATATTTGCTTTTAAATCTTCAATCTCTTTTCTATTTAAAAAGCAAGACAATAGAAAAACTATTCCGCTTGAAGAAATAGGTAAATTAAAATCCCCTCCTTTTGCCAATTCATCTTTTTCGTTAAAAGCAGTTTTCTTTTTATTTGATATTTCTACTTTATTTGCATTTTCATAAAGAAAAGGTTTGATAGCATCATTATATATAGAATTTCTTATTTGGTCTTTATCACTACTATATCTAAAAGGTCTTTGTGGTTGTTCTCCATTCTTTATTTGTTCAGCTATTAAAGCATTTACCTCTCTTTTTTTCTCTTCTAATTGGTTAATCTTTAATTCATATAATTTTTCTAATTCTTCTTGTAAGGAGTCTTTTAAAAGTTCTTTTGTTTTATCTGTTTTCAAATACTTCTTTTTAGTTTCTAAAACAGTATTCAATAAAATATTATCTAAAAGATTAAAAAGATGAGTGTCTATAATTATATCATCATGCTTAAAATGCGTATAGTAGCTTCTAAGTTTTTCAATTGCTTTAATAAATAGAAAAAAGTCATTACGAAAATCCGAAACTCTTTCAATTCGTGTTTTTTCTATTATTTTATCATTAAAAGTTTTTTTGTTTTTTTGATCAATTTCTTTAGCAATTGGAAAGTATTCGGAAAGAATAGCAATAAATTTTTCATATTCAACTAATGAAATATTTTCATCAGTATACTTTTCAATTATATTTTTAATCGGTGCATTTTTATTTTTTAACCTTAAATTAATCTCTTCAAATACTTCTTTAATATTATTCTCAGCTAAATTAAAAAAGCCACCAAAATAATGCTTATCAGCTGTCTTAAATGGGTTGTATTTAATTCTTTTTCCTACTTTATTTTTTTCTTGTATGTCTTCCATCTCTTTATTGTTTGTAATTGATTTTTAATCTTCTTTTTTTCTATATGCTGTTTATTTCATTCCTGCTACAATTTAAGGCGATTTCAGAAAATAACATAGTAAACCCTTACAATAATTGGTAAGAAAAAAACAGCTCATGCAACCGCTAAACTAAAAACTTCCTATCAAAATAACTTACGGTTTATCTCATTGCGATTCTTTTTAGCATAAAAAGGCTAAAGTCAAAAAAGAAAAACCTTCTTTATACTCGAAATAGTCGTTTTTTAGGTCTGGAACCTAAACTTTTAGGTAGGTTGACGTAAACTTTTAGGTCTGGAACCTAAACTTTTAGGTTGGTAGACGTAAAATTTTAGGGTAGGTAGCGTAAAATTTTAGGTTGGTGGACGTAAACTTTTAGGTCTCGGACCTAAAAGTTTACCCCTATAGACCTAAAATTTTGGGTTCAGGACCTAAAAAACTAAGAAATTTAACATTTATATTAACATATTGTAGGTTTTTTAGCATTTTTTGGCACGTAAATTGTAAGAGTTTAAGTGTATTAACATGAAAAACATTAAATTATGTCATTAAACAATTTGGGAGTTTACCATATTACTCCGCAACAGAAAGAAGCGATAGACAATGCCTTAAACACCATTGTAGAAAACTTATCGGCAGTAACGCAAAATCTTTCGGCAGAAGACCGTCAGAAATTTGGAAGCGTTAACGAAATCAATAAATTATTAATCAACAAGTGTAGAGAGTTTCAGCAAAACCAAACCACTTTAGCCACTCCCGATGTGGATTGGGTGGAATTTGAAGCCGATTATCAGGATCGTATTTTTGCAGATACACGTTTGGATCGTTTGGCAACCATTACCCGTATGTTGAGCGATTTTAAAATTGTGCACGATTATGATAATTACCAAGATGCACTTACAGATTATGATTACACAAAGTATAAATCATCGACTAAAGTTCCTGGTTATACCGAAAAAGTGGGAGAGTTAAAACAATTCTTCCCAAACTCAGGAAGCACTGCTCCTAGTACTCCAAAACAATAGTTGCTTTAACCGAGATTACAAATGCGTAATTCCTTTTTATCCCAAATGAACTTCATTAGTTGTTTGGGATTTTTTTATGCGTTGTTTTTAAAGGTGGTTGATTGATTATTAATGGTTGATGATTGATGATTGATATTATTTCACAAATTTGTTAGTATAATACAAACTAATTTGAATTTATTGGTTTCTAATTCTTAAATACTTTTTATTTCCATTCTATAATAACACACCCTGCAATTCCCCTCCTCTGGAGGGGTGTCCGAAGGACGGGGTGGTTAATTAATTATTGATAGTTGATTGTTAATGATATTGTTTGGGGCTAAATAGGCACGCTGATTTTGCAGATTTTTGCAGATTTTCTAAACGGGTGAGTTCCATAGGAACGCCCCATTTTGTAGCAACGTGATTTTAATCCGTTGGTATAATAAAGATTCGTTCCAATTTAACACAAAATTGTCACCCTATAAGGGTCGTATAAGTAGCTCCGAAATGTGGAATAACAAATGGGAACCTTTCAGGATGACAAGTTGGTGGGGTTGGTTTGGGTGCTTAAAATTGCATGTTTATTTAGCTTTAAGACTTTAACCCCTTAGCCACTTATTTAGCCCATGGTTTGGGTATTTTTTTATCCCATGCTGCTTTTTGTGAAAGTAGCCAGCTAAAATCGCCCGATAGTTGATTGGCTTGTGTGAATGTTTTTGTTTTTATGTCATAACCGGTATAGATATTGGCACTAGAATGGCAGCCAATGCAGCTTTCTGTACCAAAAACAGTAATATCGCTGGCTGGATTGTCTTCCATTAAATTAGCTGCTGATTGATTGCCTCCTTGAAAGAAGGTTTCCATGGTGATGTTGGTTAGATAGGCGATGTTTGGTTCTCCTCCTGATTTATTGGTGATGGATCCTGCTAATTTATAGCCTTCTTCGGTGTGTGAATTGGGTGCTGCGTTTTGATTTAGGGGGTATTGGGTGTCTATGAGTTGGTAATATTGGAACACGCTATTTTGTGATCTAAAATAGGCTTGCATTTTCTGGTTGATTTGTTGCACTCGCACAGGAATGTCTATCATGCGTTTGGCTTGTGTTTTCATTACATCGGAATTGGCATAGTATTTATCTTTTGCGTCTCCCGAGATGGTCCAATAATTGCCATGTACGCCTGTATTGTGGGTAAAAGTACTTGGGTTTCCATTATATTGAGTTACATCTACATTTACTGGGCAAATTTCGCAGTCTGGATTGGTTAACGAAGGATGTATAACGGTTTTTTTGCTGTCTTTTTCGATTACATTTTGGTCTAAGTTGTCTATTTGTTCGAAAGTGGACCACACCCATTGTTTTCCTGTTGGTGTTTTCTGACTAATATGGAAACCAATCATTCCGAGTTCTTTTTTGATTAATTTTCCGTCTTTGCCTTCAATATAGCCCCAATTGCGGTAGTAGCGTTCTTTAACATCGCTGTCTTCTAATATTTTCCAAGCAAATTTGATTTCTACTGCTCCTAATGCCTTTTTTTGATAGTCGCCTGCTGGAAAATTGGCTATGGCTCCGTTTTTTGTAAAATCGATTTGGCCATTGATGTTGTATAGTTTATTGGCAACTACATAGTCGTATTCTTCTTTGTTCATTAGTACTTCATAGACTACGACGTTTCCGTTTTGATCGTATAATTTTCCTGCAAAAGCTTGGTCGGTTTCGTCGGCTATGTTTTTGGATTTTTTTCTTCCTGTTGGTGTTTCCGATGATAGGAAGATGCGAGCTGTTGTGTCGTTCACCATCTCATTGGTGATATGAAGGAGTCCGCTATTGTTTCTATTGCTGCCCCATGGTGCAGGCACTCCTCCATCTTGGCGATAGACTTGGAAAGCTTCTTTCCAGCCCAGCCAAGTGGCTTTCCCTTTGTCTGTAAAATTGGGTTTTGGATTTCCTTTTTTGTCTGTTGGCCAAAAAATGGCTACAAATGCTTGCCAACTGTATTCGTTGAAGGCTTCATTGAGTTCGTAGATGTTGCCCGATTCTTTTAATTTGGCTTGCAGCTCTGGGTTAACATCTACTGGAATTTCTGCCGACAATTTGATGGGAGCTTCGACTTTTTCATAATTATTGTGGTTTTCTTTTTTATCGCATGAAAAGAATATTGTTGCTAAAATGGGTATGATGAAAATGCTTTTCGCTCTACTCGGTTTTCTTTTGTATGTTTTTAATTTGTTGTTCATTGCTTTTGGTTTTATGTTAGTTTTTGTTTTTGTCTTCTTTTCCAAAATGTATTTTCTTTATAGCGTTGTTCTTGAGCATAGTATTTTGTTTTTTTTGTTTCATACTGGCTGTAGTCTTGCTGCACTATGTGTTCATATTTTCTTAGTCCTACGGGTTCATTGTTTAAATAATCGAGTATGGCAAAGGAGGCAAATTGACTCATTACTAATGATTTGTAGATACCCATTGATGAAATGGGGTCGTAGCTTGAGGCAGCGTCTCCAACTGCTAACCATGCCTCGCCAGTAGTGTTGGTTAAATATTGACTTTGCGCTGCGACCAACTGATTTTCGGAATAGGATGCCTGTTTAGGGATGCGCTTTGCAGTGTAAACCGAAGTGTTCAAGAAGTTTTCGAAGGACGCTTTCGATTTTAAGTTTAATTTCGCTGCAATATCGGCATCGGTCATGTAGCCAATTACTAGTTTGTTGTTGGGTAAAGTAGCACTATACCACCAGCCGTTAGGGTTGGTTTCTACTAAAGTACCTTTTTCTATTGATAGGGTTTTGTGGTTTATGATTGTGTCATAGAAACGATAAATGCCTACTAGGGAGTCGTTAGTAATTTTAGAGATGCCTTGAAGATTTGTGAAAGCTGCTTTTTTACCTGAAGCATCAACAACAAAACGCGCTGAAATTTGTTTTTTATTGGTATTTTCAAAACACGTTAGTTGCCAATCTGAAGTTGTTTTAAATGCTTTTGTGCAGCTTGTTTTAAAAAAGAAATGAACACCTCTTTTTTGGGCTTCATTAATCATGAAACGATCAAAAACACAACGATCTAAGTTCCAACCATAGCCAAAAGGGGAATAAATATATTCGTTGGTGTATAATTCTGAAGATCCCCAAACGGATGATGTGCCATAGGAAGACAAGAAATTGCATGCTAAAAATGCCTCCCAAATGCCTAATTTTTGAAATTGTTTAGAGGCCTGTGGAGGCAATGTTTCTCCTATGCGACGGATAGTATTTTCGCTAGAGCCACGCTCAATAATGGCTATTTTGAGGTGTTTATTTTGATTTTTTAGCGCAATGGCTGTTGCACAACCTGCTACTCCTGCTCCAATTATTACTACGTCGAACATATTCGTTTTTTTTAGTCTTGGTCTTGTTTTACGGCAATCCATTGTGCCACTACTCCTGCTGGTGCGGTAGCTTCTCCATTGGCACCTGTTGGGTGTGGAATGACTCTCACTATAGTGCCAACAAGGGCTGGTCTTTGGTTGACTCCGTTGCCCCAATTGGGTACATAATAGCCCACATAATTATAGATCCACTCGGCTCCACCAACGATTCCTTTTCCTTGAAATTGTAGTGTAAATGGGTTGCCATAACCTATTGATCCGCTTAGTTTTAGTTCCCAACCTGGTCCATAGATTAATCCGTCCATTGCTTGCATGGGTGCGTCGTTAATTTTTATGTTGCCTCTTCCAAACTCTAGAGAGTCAAAATCTGCTGAAAGATCGGGATTGCTTAAAAAGCTTCTGTAGGTCCAGGTGCCTGTTAAAATTTCGGGTACTCCGCTGTTTGTTGTGCTCATTATTTGTTTGTTTTTATGTTACTGTTTTTTAATCTGATTTCTTTTTTTTTGTTTAAAATTCTTTTTGTCTTTTATAGCCCCGATAGTAGCGGCATCCTTTCATTGCGAAGTTGCTGTTGTTCTAACCCAAATTAAGCATTTGAATTCTATTACGAAAAATAGCTGCTTTATATTTGCTTCAGTACTCCCTTTTACGTCCTCAATGTAGCTAATGCTACATTTGTGGGTTAAAACTTCCGTGCTTCGCAACTATTTTGCATCTATTGCTCTCATAACAAAGTCCAATGCTTAATTTGGGTTTAATTTTGCTTTGTTCTTCGCAATGAAAGATAGCGCGAATAGCGGGACTGTTTGCCTACCGAAGGACTGTTTTTGTGCTCCTAAATAGTTTACTATTGTATGCCCTTAATGTTGCCTAAAGTCTTACTTCTTTTTTGAACGTGTTGTGTTTTGATCTAGTATTCTATTACCAGGTTGCACAGGTGCTCCTAGGGCATCGTTGTTTCTTTCTATTTGATAGAATTGTCGGTCATTGTTTTCTCCACTGGCAATTAGAAAGCCTAAATCTTTCCATGCTTGTACCATTTGCAAATCGCCCGCATTATTATCGGGTATTCCAGAAGCCCAATAGACTTGGGATCCATTCAATGTTTCGTTCACAACGATTGGTCGGTGGGCAGGCCACCAAGGGATATTGTAGGCTATTTGCTGTTGCACTGGGTCTCCTGTGGAATCGGGATAGATGTTGTTCCAATTTTCATAGGTAACATCTATATTTTGATCTGTGCATTCATGGAAATCGGCTTGCCAAGGTATTCCTATATATTTGGTTAAATCGCCTGGTTCTAGTCCTTTTTGAAGGTCTGGTGCATTGCTTCCATCTAATACTGCAATGGGTTGTGGGATACTCAAGTTTCCTGGAACGTAACTGGCATGTTTTATTCTGTAGGGTGCGCTATAAATGGCTGGATTTTTCATTATCCAAGTCATTTCGGCTCCTGGACAAAAGGCTCCGCCTACGGCATTGCCCAGTACTCCTCTATCTATTGCTATTCCTGTTTTTGGTGGCTGTGCCCATGGATTGGCACAATTGGTATTGCTTTCGCCCCATTCTTCGCATTCGTTAACAAACTTGCCTGCAGCCCATTGTTTCAAGAAAAACAATTGGGTTGGTCGCATGGCTAGAAACTTATCTGGCGATGTGTTGGTTAGTGGATTGTTGCCACAAAGCATGGGCATTAATCGGGGTTTGTTTGATGATTTATTGTTGCCTTCTACCATGTAGTCATTGGTTTGACTCGTTTTTCTCATGATGCCCATGACTCTTTGTCTTAGCACAAAATTTGGATCTTCTCCGTTTTTTGGTGGTTGAGAAAGCGCTTCTTTGTCTAGGTTTCCTCCTGTTCCTCTATTGTGTGGATCGCCACCATCGCTAGGGTCAAAGACCATGGAAAAAGTGGTTTGCTCGTAGGGTCTTCTGAACATGGGCCAAATGTCTCTATAGAATTTTGGGTAATAGTCTGGATTGAAGCGTGCTGCATTTTTCCAGATTTCGAATTCTTCTGGTGTTTTTGGACTATTATTAGCCAAATCATATGGTGGAACTCCAAAGATTTGAGGATTATAGGCAAAGTTGCGAACAAAAATATCATACATGGTTTCGTCCATTGTTATCATGTCTTCCATTTGGGGTGCATATCGAGGATACCCTACTACTACCCAAGCTGGAATTTGAACATCCATGGTGGCTTTTGTTTTTGTTTTAATTTCTTTATCGCCGTCGTAGGTAATATTGATGAATGTATATTCTATTTTTGCCGTTACAGGACCGTCCGAAATGTCGTCGAACCATCCGTCATTATTGACAAAATTGGTAATGACAGGGGTTTTGGTTGAACCCGAATTTCCGTTACCTCCTAAGACCAATAATCGAATGTTTTTGTTTTGTTCATTCACCATTAAGCTCCCTAAGGTTTCTATACTATTGGGTTGAATATCTGCTGGTGGGAAAGTCTGCGGATAGGCCACTTTTTTGTTTTTGCTATTGTCGTTTTTCTTGCTCTCTGATCCAAATTTTGCAAAGGCTCCTTGATTGTTTTTAAGGTTCACCGTTACTGGCCCTGGATCTATGATTAATTGCCTTCTTAAATCGGGTTGGTTCACTTCTGGATTGCGCAAAGGATGATGGGGTGCATAACCGTGTTGCCCATTGGTTTCTTGAAATTCATACCAAGAGGCTTTTTTGTTTGCTAGGTGCACTGTCCAATCGATATCGGTCACGGTTCCTTCTACTATGCGAGGTGCTGAAACTGCGGTTTGATAGATGAAGTTGTACTTGCCTCCTACTACTATTTCTTTTCCGTTTTCGTCTTTATCATCATCGTAGGCAAAAACTCTAAAGCGTGCAGCTTGTTTTTTAATCTTTGATAGATCGTTGTCTTCTTTAAAATTTGAAACTCTAACGGGATTACCGTTTTTATCTGTTATTTCTTTTCCTGAGGCATCGCAGGCTATTGGCAAAACTCCTGGTTGTTCTGGTGCAATGTAGAATTGGTCGGAATTACCTAGTCTTGCAATTCCGATGCTTGGGTGTATTTTGAATGTTGTATAGGATGTACTCATTTGTTTGTGTTTTTATTTAGTCCATAAAGTTTAGTGAAACACCTTCTATATAAAGGGCATTTTCGGCTGGTTTGCCATCGTTCCCGATTATTACTAATTGAATGGTGATGTTTTTGTCTCCTTGGTTGAGTACTCTTTGCACTGCTGCTGTAGCATCTATTTTATAGTTTCTAGGCTCATGATGATGCAGTGGTCTTCTATCAAAAGTACGCGTGTTATCTAAAGGTAGATTACAATGCCCTGGTCCGCCATAGCAACTGCCACTAAAGGTGGAGAACTGTTCTACAAAATTGTCATTGTTGGCAAGTGGTGTTTCTATAGATGCGTTGGGGGTGTTTAAAAACACACGTATGGTTGCGTTTTGAAGGTTGCCTACTTGCACGCGATGCAGCACTATTTCTGCTTTGCGATGGCTGTCTAATGTGGTTTGCGATACTGTGGCTGGGGCTGCATTGAATTTGGTTATGCCTACTTGATTGGATACTTTGTAAAAAACAGAGTCTCTCATATAGGTATAGCCTAGTTTTTTAACACTCATTGCATCTTTTACCGTTAATGTCCAAGGTGCCATAACCGCATCCATTTCTTCTGGTGTTCCACTATGCAATTCTTGCCATTGTGCCCATATTCTATCTACATTGGAATGATGCCCCCAGAATAGCGGATCGAAAGCTGTGGTTCTATTATCGGTCATCCAACCCGAAACTGGGTTGTCTAAGTTTTGAGGATTGGGTGTTAGGTTTAGTTGTTGGTATATTTTTACCCATTCTGGATTATTATCGGGATAGTTGGGGTTGGATCCTCCTGAAAAATTATGCATTCCGTTGTGCACTTTTTCTAGTGAGCCATAATGATGATCATATGCCGATCCTCCTCCAAATTCTTCGAAGCTATTGATGTCTAAGATTAATTTAATATCATCTTTTGTAGGGTATTGAGATATTCCTGTGGTATGATTCATTGCACCAGGCCAACGGTTTGGAAACCACAAAGGGTTTACTTCTTTTAGCACTGTGTATATAGCATTTATTTTTTCTGTCCAAACTGCTATACCATTTTGGTTGGCTATTTCATAGGAAATATTAGCCGCTTTTAGAAAGCGCAGCCCCGAATTATAAATGCTTCCTTTTTTGGTGATATTGGCTAATGCTGTAATTTCTTTTGCTGATAATAGCGGACTACCATTTATAGCTTTCATGTTTTTTAACTTCTCAAAACCTTTAGCATTCAAATAGCAACCGTAGGCATCTGGCAAGACTCCTAAATCGAATTGCGAATTGTTGAATGAGGTTTTGTTTTTATCGGCATAATCTGTCCAAGACCAATAGGGCAATGCTATATTCTTGTTGTAATCTTGCAGTTTTTGTTCGAAGAAATAAAGATACAATCGGTGCCAAGGCAAAAATTGTTCCCATCCGTGCTGACAGGAGTTGGTGTGTATTCTTGCCCAATAATCGAAACTTCTATCGTCTTGCCAATAATCATTGTATTGATTCATACAATTAATGGCTTCTCTAAAAATTGCTAGTTCTTCCTCCGACAAGGAGCTAATTTCCTTTCTAATGGTTAGTCCTTTGACATCGCTTCGATCGGAATTTGTTGCATTGGTAGAGGCTTGATGGAGCATTTCTCCTCTTGCTAATGAAACTACAGCATTTGTGTTTGTTACTGTGACTAAGTGAGAGCTATTGGTTCTTTCTTCTTCTAGGGTTAGTGGGCAATTAGCATCTATCCAATTGGCTATTACTTGTATTTGAGCTGCTGTTGCTTCATAGGCTGCATCCCATAATAGTTTTGGAAAAATATTACCATCGAAAGGAGCTAATCCTTTGAGACCGATTATGATTCCTGACCGATCGCTTCTTTTCTCTGAAGTATAGTCTGGATTTGCACCTCCAGAACCTCCCGATGGCCAACAATCGGCAACGCTTTTACTTGTTGTGAGTGTTGAAGAAGAGGTTATGCTTTGTTTGGTGTCTTGTGGTACTCCTATTTTTTCTTGTGTTCCACAGCATCCTTCCGTTTTCACAGGACTACTACTTTTTGCTTGCGGTGCACTCTTTTCTTGAGAACCACAACAACTTTTTATGCCATCATTGGGTGTTGTCGTCGCATCTTTTGAAGCAATTAATCGTTGACCGTATAAGGAAGCGTTTAAAAAAACATCTGGATTTAACCAAAATGCATGCAAGCCTTGATAGCTTGGAACGGTATTTCCTTGAAGTGTATTTAGTATCGTGATTACTTGCTCATACAAAGACTTTTCTGGTTTTTTACTAGTCATTTTATTTGCTGTTTAGTGTTTGTAATTATTACATCTCCGAAATAACAAATAAATAATGATTGGTTTACAGGTAGAAATACCTGTTTTGAAATGAACAAGTTAAAATTTAATGGTTTAATCCATTCAAATATTGATATAAATAACCTCTTAAATCAAGTTATTTTTCTTCATATAATATCCAACCGCTATGCCTAGTAAACCAATGAAAAGAAAAAATAGGAACAATATCATTAAAAAGGCTAAACTACGGAGAAAAATCTTTTTGAAACTCAATTGGAAAACCTTTTTGAATCCGTAGGCAAAATAGAAAAACTGCAGAAAAAATGAGATGCTTGTTATGAATAAAAGCAACTTGGTATTGAATGCCGAAACTAACAATATGATTGAACTGAAAATAGATGCCTGAGAAAATAGGTAAAGAACGATTACATAATGCTCTGCCCAGTTATAATCTTTACATTTAGAAAAAAGAAGTTTAGAAAACAACACATAGATTGGTATGAAAAGAATCGTCATGATGTTAGAATATTCTAATGTAAACTTATTAATCTTTTGCCTCAATTCTTGAGCCATTTCACTTTGATTTCCACTGGAAAAATTAATTAATTCATTATAATCTATGAGTCCTTTTTGAACTAGATAAAAATAAATTCCTGCTAGCGTAATTGAAAAACCGAAGTATGAAATTGGATTAAAGTATTTTGTTCGCATTCCTCCTATATAACCCTCAATAACCGTTTGAGGCTGCTTGAAGAGTGTGATGAATGTTTGAAACAATTTGTTATCTATATTAAAAAATTTGTCTAAAATTTCTTCAAATATGTTTTTAAAAGTAATTCGCTTTCTAATAACTTTCCCTCCACATTCTGAGCAAAACTTTTGATTATTAGCCAACTCGCTTGAACAATTGATGCAGTGCATTTTCTTTATTTTTTTTTTTCAAATATATATTAAATTTACTTTTGAATAATCACAAATTGTATCTTATATTTGTATTTCAATTACTGCAATGGAACAATTTATAGTATCAGCTCGAAAATACCGTCCGCAAACGTTTAAAGATGTTGTGGGGCAAAAAGCGATTACCAATACTTTATTGAATGCCATTGATAACAATCACCTTGCACAAGCTTTATTATTTACAGGTCCTAGAGGTGTTGGAAAAACAACCTGTGCACGTATCTTGGCTCGAAAAATTAATCAGGAAGGTTATGATGATCCTTTAGAAGATTTCTCTTTTAATGTATTTGAACTCGATGCTGCTTCTAACAATGGTGTAGATGATATTCGAAGTATTATTGACCAAGTGCGAATACCTCCACAAACTGGAAAATATAAGGTATATATTATTGATGAGGTGCACATGCTTTCTCAGGCTGCTTTTAATGCATTCCTTAAAACATTAGAAGAGCCTCCAAAACATGCTATTTTTATTTTAGCAACAACAGAGAAGCACAAAATTATTCCAACGATTCTTTCGCGTTGTCAAATATTTGATTTTAAAAGAATTACTGTAAATGATGCCAAAGAACATTTAGCAGAAATAGCCAAAGAGCAAGGCGTTTCTTTTGAAGATGATGCGTTGCATGTTATTGCTCAAAAAGCAGATGGTGCCATGCGTGATGCTTTGTCTATTTTTGATCGTGTGGTTTCCTATTGTGGGAACAATTTGACCCGTCAGGCTGTAACAGAAAATTTGAATGTTCTAGATTTTGAATACTATATAAAAATAACGGATTTACTTCTTGAAAATAAAATTCCAGATTTATTAATAGCTTACAATGATATTTTAGCCAAAGGTTTTGATGGTCATCATTTTGTTGCTGGTTTGGCGTCTCATTTTAGGGATTTATTGGTGTGCCAAAATCCGGTAACCCTTAGTTTGTTGGAAGCTGGTGAACATGCTCAAAATTTATATTCTGCGCAATCGAAAAAAGCCACGCAGGATTTCTTAATGCGAGGGATTGAATTGGCAAACGACACCGACTTGAAATACAAAAACAGTCAAAATCAACGCCTTTTAGTAGAACTTTGTTTGATGCAATTGGCCTCTATCACTCTTGATGGAGAAAAAAAAAAGCTAAGTCCTTTATAATTCCTGCTACCTATTTTAGAAATGGAAGTTATTCTATTACAGAAGTAAAACAAGCCCCACCTAAAGCAGAAACAAAACCCACAGAAAACAAGGAAACAGCTGTAGGAGAACAACCTAAAACTGTTGCACCACCCGTTGAAGTGAAACCTGAACCTATTATTCCGCATTTAAAAACTGAAATTGGTTCTAAAAATATGATTTCTGCCCTTTCCTTATCGAGCATTAAGGCAAAAAAAGAGCTGGAAGCCAAGCAAATGAGTCATGTGAGACATCATGATAAACTCCCCACAGAAGCATTTAATGAAACCGACATGCGCTTGGTTTGGGATAAATTTGCACAACGTTTGACCAAACAGAACAAACGATTGATGGCAACCTATATGCAAATGAATGACCCTGTTTTGAACGGTACAACCATTACGCTGGAATTGCCCAACGATAGCACGAAAGAAGAGTTTTTATCTGGTTATAATGAACTATTAGGTTATTTGAGAGGCAAACTACACAATCACGATATTACTATTGAAGTGGTTGTGAATGAAATTACAGAGACTCGATATGCCTTTACTCCTATTGAAAAATATGAACGCCTGAAAAACATTAATCCTAACTTGGAATTATTAAAGAAATTGTTTGATTTGGATGTGTAAGAACATTAGCTTCTCTATTTAAAACTATTCACTAAGTTGTAGGCTAGATAAATGCAACTCCCAAAATATATTTATAAAATTTAATTTTTCTCAAAAAAGATGAGCGAAAGTATTTTACTTCAATTATTAAAAAAATCTAAAGAATCAAAAGAATTGATTTCTATTTGGCAATATAACTCAGATAAAGCCTCTTTAGTAGGTTATGTGGTTGATTTCAACGATGAATTTATTATATTTAATCAGTTTACAAAATTCGGAAAACCAGATGGAAGCGTTATTTTAAATCTCTCTAGCGTAAAAACAATCGATTATAACGATGATTACATGAAAGTTATGGAATGCCTAATTCAATATTCTGATGTAATAGACAAACCTACAGAAACCAACATTCCTATTCAATTTATAGATCAATGGCAATTTGAAACCCTTCAGCATCTAATTACTATGAAAGATCAAATTGCAAGTTTTGAAATTAATGGAGGTGATTTCTATACAGGTTTTGTAAAAAAATTATCTAATGAGGATTTTGTGCTTCAATGCATTGGAAAAAATGGTGAAGATCAAGGAAATGCCTTATATAAAATTGAAGATATTACTGAAATTAGGTTGGATGACATGGACGACAAGAGACGTTTATTATTGTATAAATGGAGAAACGCTATTATATAAAATTAACACCAAAGCAATTTAAGAACATGAAAAATATACTGTTACTTTTTGTTTGTATCATTTCTTTTAAAGGTTTTAATCAAGAGTACCTAGATAAAAAAATAGATGAAGGAATTGCATTCTATAAAGATGGAAAGGTTGACAAAGCGTATAGAATTTGGAAGGAAATCGAAAAAAAAGCCGATAAAAATTCTTCTACCTATGGAACAACTATTGGTAATATTCTTTTTTATTATATTGAAAAAAAAGACGAACCAAATTTCTTAATTTATTATGATAAAATTATAAAATCAGGATTGAACGATAGAGATTTAAATCATGAAATTGGGAAACCATTTAAAAATTATCGTTATCATGCTACCATGCATATTGCAAGTTATTACGGTAAAAATAAAGAATTTCAAAAAGCATTAGAATGTATTGAAAAAGCAGATAATGAAATTATATTTGAAACGACTTCTTTAAGCGCTTATATTTATCAAAAAGTAGATTTAGCTTTTTGGAAATATCGTTTATTGAGAGATTTAGGGCAAAATGATAAAGCAATTTCAAAACTTATTGAACGCGCTTTTGAATATGATTATAAGAATATGTATCCCAATTGGGCTACAGTAAGCCCTGGTACAGATGAAGAAGAATTAGCTGAAACAATTTGTAAAAAATTTTCAGATTTAAATATCTTAAAAACCGAGATTGATGCTGCTATTGAAAATGCAAAATTTGATAAATCTAAAAAGATTATCGAATTCAAACTATTCGAAATTGATTATACCATTAATCTATATACAGATATAGAAAATATTGATATTGCCAAAGAATATCTAAAAAAGTCTTATTTTTATGAGTATCTAAAGGCGAAATAAATAAATGAATGGCATAACCTACATAGAAAACTGCATCGAAAACCCTTCCGAATTATTTCATTTTTTGAAGGACAATGTAACTTGGGACGAAAGAATGCTAGCCCGAAAAACGGCTAGTTATGGCAAAGCCTATGATTATTCTCAAATTCATTATCCTTTTCAAGCATTTCCAGAACAATTACACGATGCTATTAGCAAAATCAAAGCACATTTATCTTTTGAACCTAATAATTGCTTGATTAATTACTATTTAAACGGGAAATCGAAAATGGGTTTTCATTCCGATCAAACTGATAATCTTTTTGAAGGTACTGGTGTTGCCATTATTTCCTTAGGTGAAACAAGAATTTTACGCTTTAGAAATATAAAAAATAAGGATATTGTTATTGATTATGCCTTAGAATCGGGTTCTTTGTTCTATATGACCAGCGAAATTCAAAGTGAATGGCAACATGCTATTCCGAAATCGAATACTGAAAATGGTAGAATGAGTTTAACTTTTAGGAAAATGATATGATATTCTTTAATAAAAAAAGATTTGTTAACAATCTATTATTAGCCAGCTTATTGGTTATAAATATATTGATATACAACAAGTTTAACTTTATAGATTATCTAATATTAACTGCAATTATATTTTTTCCATATACTATTTTCCTTATCAATTTTTATTTATTACCAAAAAAAATCAAAGTTGGTTTTGTAACAAATCAACGAATTTTTAATTATTCAATAATTATATTATTATTACAAGTCGCTTTTAAACTTTATCTTTTTGGTTTATTATTTTTAATTATTTCATTTTTATATTTGGTACTTTTATTAAGAAGTATTGATTCGTTAATAAACAATTGGAAAACATATAATTACAAAAGTAAAATATTTAATTCTATCTTATTAATTTATAACCTGCCTATTTTATTTTTTGCTGTATTTTTAAGTTCAAAAGGTATACCTACAGATAATAAAACCGTAACAATAGAAAAAGAAAAAGTTAGATTTATCAACGCTAAGACAGGTAAAGAAATGGATATCGATAGCATTATGAAACCACATGTTGACAGTATAATAAAGGAGCATAAAAATAGCAAATGAAATTAATTATACTCGATATAGACGAAACTTTACTTCACGCAACCGATACATTGATACATGAAGGTTATGATTTCAAGGTATTTAATTATTTCGTGTATAAAAGACCTTTTTTAGACACATTTCTACTAGAATTGAAAAAACATTTTAAAGTCGCAATTTGGTCGTCGGCTTCAGATGATTATGTGCAAGAAATTGTAGGTCAAATTTTTCCGAAAGAGTACCAACTCGAATTTGTTTGGGGTCGTTCTAAATGTACATTACAAATTGACTCTCAAAGTATCGATGATTATGGTTCGTTTGATTATTTTAATCACATGAATTATAGTAAGCTACTTAAAAAAGTAGCAAAAAAAGGTTTTGCAACATTAGAAGAGATATTAATAATTGATGATACACCTCGAAAATGCAAATACAATTATGGAAATGCTATCTACCCTACTACGTTTTTAGCCAATCCGAATGATACCGAATTAGAATTACTTTTACAGTACCTTATTAGTATTAAAGAGGTTGAAAATGTTAGAAAAATTGAGAAACGAAATTGGAGAGAAATAAAAACTCTAAAATAATATCATTATGAAAAATAATATGTGTTTCTTGTTTTTTCTGTTAAGTAATATGACTTTACACGCTCAGGAAATAATTTACAAGCCTATTTTTATTAACCAATGCACTAACGAGGAAGATAAAACTGTTATTTGGGATGTTATAGACTTAAAACAAAAGAAATCTTTAAAAAAAGAACCTTTTGATAATGAAGTGCAATTACCTAGTCTAGGAGTGTTTCAGTTGGTTTATGACTTTTATGAGCCTGAACCAATTAAAATTGAAAAAACTGGAACTACCACAGATACCGTCTTTTTAGAGAAATTAAAATTATCTGTTGCAATAAGTAATCCTCCTTTTTCAGAATATATAGTTTGTAATACGCTTGCAAATGGTCGTGTTACAGATTATTATTCTAATGGAAAAATAAAAGCAATAGGTACTTTTGAAAATGGACAACTTACTGATACTTTAAAAAAATATGACAAAGAAGGTGTACTAACTAAATTACAAATTCCTAACAAAAAAGGTAATCGATTACTTGATTACTATAAAGATGGAAAAATAAAAGTTGATTTAAACTACAGAAAAAAATACAAGAAATTTTATTATGAATCAGGAAAACTAGCAGCATATGAAACTTGGCAAGGCAAATGGAAATTCGTTTCTTACTTTGAAAATGGTACTCTAAAACGTTTAAAACGTCCTAAAAAGCAAGAAACCTATTCTGAAAAGGAAATTTTGGTTGATAAAATAACCCGAAAAGAAATTTTAAAACTAGAAAGACTCTTCTCATTTAACAGAATAGATCGAAATCATCGTTTTTATGAGTATCATTGGATACATCATGATAAAAAAGGGGCGAAAAAATATGAAATAGTCTATTCCGAATCCAACTATTCTGTGTATGATTTTCCAGATAGTATTCAACAAATTAATCAAACATCATTTGATATGGTTACTTTTTATAAAGAAATTATTCCTTATAAAAAAATAGAAGCTATATATTTAAACGAAGAAAATAATTATTCCAAACAACTTATTGTATATCGAAATGAAAATGAAGACTGGATAGAAGAAAAAAGATACTCCATTGATGCTATTTATTCTCTAATTGAAGAATTTACAGCACATTACTATTTTTCGTTTTAACCCTATGTCAAAGTTCAAAACTTTTACATAGGGTACTAAAACAAAGAAATAGGATATTAAAAGGGCATAATTTTTGATTTAATCCCGAAAACAATAAACAAAACAAAATGAAAAAAACATTCCTTTATATTGCCCTAATGTTCATAACATTAACTACTGCTCAAAACACAGATTACATTGGTCACTATGAGAAAAAAATTAAATCCAACGATGGGTTTGTGCTTGAATATGAATTAAATATTAAAGCAGACAGTACTTTTACTTTTCATTCATTCAGAAATATAGGTCAATTGAATAGCGTCGATGAAAACAGCTATGCAAAAGGTACTTGGAAAATCATTAAAAACATCATCCATTTTTATACCGATAAAGAAACCGATCTTGATGAAAAACACCAATTAAACTTCACTAATAGTCGTGGAAGAATGGATCACAAAGACAAAAAACTTTTCCGTTTTTATCATTCAAATATTTTTTGGGTTAATAAATTAACCCTTACTAAAACAGAATAATATGCAAAAGGAGTATCTAAAATTGCTTAATTTTATTTTAGCATTCATAATTTTAATAGTAAATATAAGTATCTATATCCCACAACTTTTTGATATAATAAAATCAGGCGGTGGCCCCATGGGCTTTGGTTATTTATTCTTTTTCCCTTTAATTTTTTTAATTTTATTTACAATTCCATCTGTTATTACTTTAATAAGAATAAAAAAAATATCGCAAAGTCTTTTTATTATTAATATAATTGGTTTTATAGTGCATCTTTTTACTTTTATTCACTATTATTATTTTTTAAACTTTTACAAACATTAAATGCAGAGTTATAAAATCGCATACTGGCTGTCTCTAATTGGTGGTGTTTTCATACTATTGTTAGGGTATATTATGGACTATTATGAAAGCAGTTCAAGTAGTATCACTTTTTCAAGATCGAATTATGGAGAAGGCACTCTTACTCCTTATGGAGCAAAGATGATAGGATTAATTATATTATTTATTTGTTTTTTATACTTTTTAAGTAATAAAGATTTAGTTAAAACTAAAGCACAACTTGATGAAAAAAAATATAAATATATTTATATTAAAAAAAAGACTAAACGAAAAAAGAAAATGAGAAAATAATAGATTTTTATTCCCGTATTTTTCAATAAAATAAGTGCTAAAAACATCTCTTTTCTTAAAATTGAGTTAACAAATTTTTAAATTCAATAAAAAATAACTTACATTTATCTTCATTAAAAATTGAACTGGGTAGCATTGCTTGTAAAACTGAAAGTTCTATACTCGGGATTATAAAAAATTAAAATTTACATTTATGAATCAAAAACCATCAAATGCATTCGTTGCAGCCTCATGGATTGCTCTTGGAGCAGGCATGGTGGGCTATTTAATTGGACTATTTAGAGCCGAAATGTTATTGAACGAAAAAGGATATTACTTCACAATCCTAATGTTTGGTCTTTTTGCTGTAGTATCGCTGCAAAAAAGTGTTAGAGACAAACTAGAGGATATTCCTGTAACCGATTTATACTATGGCATTTGTTGGTTTGCTACTATTTTGTCTATTGCATTATTAGTTGTTGGTCTTTGGAATGCTACGCTTTTACCAAGTGAAAAAGGCTTCTATGCTTTTTCTTTCCTTCTAGCCATTTTTGGAGCTATTACAGTTCAAAAAAACACAAGAGACAGCCAAATCATTGTAACCAAAAAAGAAAAGAAGGAAGAAGAACATTAAAATTTATCTATGTTGGAGAATACACAAAAATCAGAAATTGGAAACATTGCATTAGCGAGTAGAAAAAGAAGAATTGTTGCCTATCTAATTGATCATTTAGTTATGTCGGTTCTTGCAGTAGGAATTATTTTTTTACTATTGGGTCCCGATTTCATAAATAATGATAACATTGCACAAATTGGACAGCATGTTTTTTCTGTAATGCTCATTACATTACTAATTTATATGGCAAAAGACTGTATAGATGGCGTAAGCATTGGAAAATGGGTCATGGGAATTAGGGTTCGAGATGAAAAAAATGCAAATGAGATTCCTTCTATAGGAAGATTGTTTTTAAGAAATATTTCTGTTATCATTTGGCCTGTTGAATTCCTAATTTTAATATCCAGTACCGACAAAAAACGTTTGGGTGATAAATTTGCAAATACAATAGTTGTTAAAAACCTAAATAAACCATCAAAAACGAAGCGCATTATTCCTTTAGTAGCAGTGGTAATTTGTTGTTTTACATTTTTTGTTTTTTTCTTAAGCTCAGTGATGAAAAATTCGGATGCTTATAAAGTAGCTATACACGAAATTGAACAAAACGATGCCATTCTTAGCGAAGTAGGTAAAATTTCTGGCTATGGCATGATGCCAATGGGAAATATAAACATTAGTAATGGTTATGGAACGGCTCAATTAACAATTGAAGTGCAAGGAACTAAAAAGAATATTACTGTTTTTACTCATTTAACCAAAGAACCTAATGGAGAATGGAAAATGCAAGAAATGAGAAGTTTGCATTAATTATTTTTTGCAGACTGAAGTACTTTTTTTTACGAATTAAACCCAAATTATAGCGTTATTGTAAATCCTTGAAGTTGTCCTAAGAGTAAATAATCAACACCTATTTGTCACTTCGACACAATTAGTCATCTCATAATCAGCGTTATGTGATTTCTCCCTTTGGTCGAAATGAAAGATTACTAACTTTTAGAACAGCTTCTTTTATTCTAAAATTCTATTTTTCACCTCTTTGGCAAAATTTCTACCAATTGGAATAGTATGATTCTTAATTTGAATTCTATTCCCTTCTATAAAATCGACCTTATCTATGGCAATGGTATAGGATTTATGTACTCTAATAAAATTAGATTCTGAAAGTTCTTCCGATAAAGAAGATAATGATTTGTGCGTAATATAGGTTTTATCGCTTGTAATAATCTTAATGTATTCTTTCATTCCTTCGATAAATAAAATCTGATTTAAATTAATTTTAATCATCTTTTTATCAACTTTTACAAAAAAATAAGATTCTGAAACAGGCTCTAATTTTAAATTATTTTTAGCATTCAACTCTAAGAGTAATTTATCAATACACTTTGCAAACCTCGAAAACGGAATTGGTTTTACTAAATAATCCAAAACATTTAGGTCATAACTTTCTGCAGCAAACTCTCTAAATGCACTAGTAATTACAACAAAAGATTTAAATTTCAATAGATTAATCAATTCGAAACCTGTCATAACAGGCATTTTTATATCTACAAATAAGACATCAACATGCTGATTTGCATTTAGAAATGTGAGACTTTCCAAAGCATTGTCAAATTTTCCAACAATTTCAAAATCTGGAAAAGCTTCAAAATATTTTTCTAAAACATTCAAAGCCAGAGGCTCATCGTCAACTATGACGCAATTAATCTTCATACTGTAATGGTATTTGTAATCGAATTATAAAATAATTAAATTTAGTCATTTCTTCTAAAGTGTAGTTAGATTTGTACAATAATTCTAATCTTTTCTTAACGTTAGACAGACCAATACCTCCTTTATTTTTTAAAGGAGTTTCTACTTTAAAATTATTAATAATTTCAAAGTGCAATTGTTCATTTATAATTTTGACATTCAATTTTATAATTAAATCTTTATTATGAATTCCGCCATGTTTAAATGCATTTTCTATAAAAGAAATAAGCAAGAGAGGTGGAATTTGCACTTTTTCAATATCGGATTCAATATTAAAAATAGAAATGGCATCCGAGAAGCGTAATTTTTCAATTTCAATATAATTATTAATATATTCTATTTCCTTTAATAACAAGACCTTTTGAACATCATTAATATCATATAAAACATATTCCATTAGTTTAGAAAGTTTTATAATTACCTCTGGAACTTTTGTAGAAGATTGTAGGGATAATGAATATAAATTATTCAAAGTGTTAAAAAAGAAATGCGGTTGAATTTGATTTCTTAAAAATTCCAATTTAATTTTCAACTGACTTTCTACTAGGGCTTTGTTTCTATTCCTTTCTTTAATCCAAACCATAGTCAGATAGACAGACGTTACAATTGCCAAAACATATAATTCCCCAATTACTACTGCTACTATATAATTAATATTATAGGGCTTGTAATCTTTACTCGATTCTGGCCAAATATCTTCAGTAATTAAATAATAGGTTAAGAACGTCCTAATTATATAGGCTAAAAAAATACTTCCAAAAAGCCACACTAAATATTCTTTATATCGATGACTTAAAATAAATTTTGGTAATAAAAAATACAAATTAAAATAGGCAAAAGGAATATGAATGATGAACTCTAAGATATTTGACTTTAACGAATAACTATAGTCATCAAAATATGCACCCCATCTAAGGAAGTTCATTAAAAAATAGAAAAGCCAAAACCACAAATGATACCGAAATGGAATTTTAGGCTTCTCATATTTATTTTTACTAGAAAAAATAGATTTCAATTGAAAAACATTCATAAATTAGAATACACTTTTATACCTATTATAAAAAATAAAATTAAACTTAAAAAATTATAAGTTATTATTAGAACTCAACAAAAAAATTACACCCGTTTTGATTTTTAATCTATCATTAACTCAAACTATCTAAACAAACAGGAACGTTATTGGATTAATTGATAAAAAACAATACAACAAATTATCTGAAAGAGGCTAATGTTCACAATACAGAAGCAAATATTACTTGCTTTATAATTTTCTAATAAAAAACAAAAAAACAACTTTTTTAACAATTAAAAGAAATATTTTTTATTAATTATAGAAAAAAAATCAAGTATAAATAAAAATACAAAAAATAAAGTATTCCATTTTGAACCAAAAAAAGATCATTTACAAAACATTATTGATAAAAAAATGCCGTTCGTTGAAATTTTGATGTTGTTGGTTTAAATAATTTTTTTTTAACAACAGTAAAAAATACATTTACAATATGACTAACAAAAAAACAAATTATATAATATGAAAAAAGTAATTTTAATTACTCTGCTTTTTTTTACGATGCACAATGTTGTTGCACAAGTAAAGAAAGTAAAAGGACAGGTCACAGACATGTCAGGATTGCCTTTAAACATGGCAAACATCATAATTAAAGGCGAAAAAAAAGGAACAGTCAGCGATTTTGATGGTTACTTTACAATCGATGTAAACCAAGGACAAACACTCGTCATCTCCTACCTTGGTTTTGAAACCAAAGAAATAGTTATACAAAACCAAGAAGAAATCAAAGTACAATTAAACGAATCTATTGTAACAGGATTAAACGAAGTAGTTGTAACCTCATTAGGGATTAAAAAATCCAAAAAGTCATTAACCTACTCCACCCAAGAAGTAAAAAATGAAGAATTAACAAGGGTAAAAGATGCCAATGTAGTAAACACTATTGCAGGAAAAATTGCAGGAGTAGCTGTAACAAGAAGTGCAGGTGGAACAGGAGGTTCAACAAAAGTAGTAATTAGAGGAAATTCCTCATTAGTAAGCAATCAACCATTATATGTAGTAGATGGTATTCCTTTATATAATGCATCACCAAGTCAACCCAATGAAGTTTTTGGAGATACAGGAACAGGAAATAGAGATGGTGGAGATGTGGTTTCATTAATTAATCCAGACGACATCGAAAGTATGTCAGTACTTAAAGGAGCTGCTGCTGCTGCACTATATGGAACACAAGGAGGAAGAGGAGTTATTTTGTTAACCACTAAAAAAGGAGGTCTAGGCAAACCCACTTTGAAAATCACTTCTACATCTATATTCGAACAAGCAGTTGCATTACCAAAATTGCAAAATTCCTATTTAGCACTTTCCGATAGTGCACCAGAATCTTGGGGACCAGCAGGGCAAAGCAAAGAATATGTAAAAGATTTTTTCAATACAGGAATAACACAAACCACTTCGGTAAACTATACCGGTACAAGCCAACTAGGAACATCAATGCTATCGTTTGCAAACACCAGAGCATCGGGAATTATACCAGAAAACACATTGAATAAAAACAATTTTTCGCTTAAACAAAACACCAAGTTTTTTAATGATAAATTAAATATTAGTGCTTTCGTTAGCTATGCAAACCAAAAGATTCATAACAGACCCACAAGTGGATTGTATAATAACCCATTAACGGGATTATATACTATGAATAGAAATAATGATTATAACTATTATAAAAACAATTATGAAGTATATGATGCATTATTAGACATTCCTAGACAAAACTGGAATAATTCTCCTAGTCCAGATGAATTTCAACAAAATCCGTTTTGGATAATAAATAGAAACAGAACCTTAGATACAAACCGTTTTTTAATGGCCTCTTTGAGTTTAGATTATGCCATTAATAATTGGCTAAAAATTGCATCAAGATATAGCTATAACAATGCGACAAACTCATTTGACAAAAAGATGTATGCTACTTCTGCAGCAACACTATCTCATGAAAACGGTAGATATATATTCTACAACTTAGTAAGTACTCAAAATTATGGAGACTTGATTGCTACGATAAACACCGATCTTAATGAAGATTTTAGTTTAACTACAAATATAGGTACCAGTTTATTAAAATACTCTAACACCAAAGGAACTTGGTTAGATTCAGGTATAACAGAAGGATTAGCATCTCCAAACTGGTTTACGTTAGCAAATTTCAATAGCATTAGAGGAAGTAGACAAGTGGACGGAGGAAATAAAGAAATACAATCTGTTTTTGCAACAGCAAATGTGGGCTATAAAAATTATTTATTTTTAGATGTGAGTGGAAGAAAAGACTGGTCTTCTGCATTAGTAAACACCTCAAGTACAAGTTTCTTTTACAAATCTGTAGGTTTATCGAATATCATATCTGATGTTATAGAAATGCCAAAATTTGTTGATTATGGAAAAATTAGAATTTCCTATGCAGAAGTAGGTAACGATGTTTCTCCCTATTTAACAGTACCTAAACACTCCATTGA
Source organism: Flavobacterium sp. KY-23415 (assembly GCF_055384985.1). NCBI lineage: Bacteria > Pseudomonadati > Bacteroidota > Flavobacteriia > Flavobacteriales > Flavobacteriaceae > Flavobacterium > Flavobacterium sp. KY-23415. The sequence continues at coordinate 3,915,189 of NZ_AP044001.1, forward strand.
CCCTGTTACAGGAAACCCAACTTTCCCTAATGTAGTACCATTACAAGGTTCAGATTTTAAATCGGAATTAAAATCAGAATTTGAAATTGGTACAGAATGGCGACTTTTTGAAAACCGATTTGGTTTTGAATTATCCTATTATAATTCAAAAACTAAAAACCAATTATTCTACATTCCTGCTCCATCCTCTGGAACACCATCAAATTTCATTGGTGTAAATAGTGGTACAATTAAAAACTCTGGAATTGAACTTATTGCAGATGCTAAAATTATTGATAAAGACAAATTTTCTTGGAAAACTATAGTGAACTATTCACACAATAAAAACACAGTTGAAAATATTCCTGTAGATTTAGGAAATGAAGTAGTTTTAACACCAGCTGGAAACAATGGTTACCAATATTCTTTGATTGAAGGAAGACCTTTTGGAGTTATTCTTGGACGCACCTTAAGAAAAGACGACCAAGGAAGAGCTATATTAGCCGCTGACGGATCTTTACAATACAATAACCAAATGGAAGAAATTGGAAATGCAAACCCAGATTTTATGCTAGGGTTAGCTAACAACTTTAAAATTGGAAATATTAATGTAAATCTACTTATTGATGGTCGATTTGGTGGCGATGTATTAAGTTTAACGGAATCTATCAATGATTTCTATGGTGTTTCTCAAGCTTCTGCAGACGCTAGAAATAATGGAGGAGTTACGCTTCAAACAGTAGATGCCTCTGGAGTTGCAGGAACAACCACTTTTCCAGCAGAAGAATACTACAAATTCGTTGGAGGAAGAAACGGAGTTGCAGGAGAATATATCTATGACGCAACAAACATTACTTTAAGAGAACTTTCTTTAGGCTACACATTCACTCCTAAGAGAGCTGGATTAATAGATGCAGCCTCAATATCTTTAATCGGTAGAAATTTATTTTTTATCTATAAAAAAGCACCATTTGACCCTAATTTATCTTTGAGTACAGGGGAAGGATTACAAGGTGTTGACGTCTATGGAACACCAAGTACTCGAAGTATTGGTTTAAACTTAAATGTAACTTTTTAATCTAAGAAAATGAAAAAACAATTTTTAAAAGTAGCAATTATAGTTGCATTGTTCAACTTATTTAGCTGTACTGACGATTTTGAAAAAATTAACTCAAATTCGAATGACGAATTTACACTTACATTACCCGATTTATTTAAAGGAATATACTCTAATATTGTAATTGCAAAACCTGAATGGCAATACCAATTACAGCAAAATTTAAATGCAGATTTATGGTCGGGTTATATGGCAACACCAACAGGTTTTGCAGGAGGAAGCAACAACAGCACCTATAACTTGATTGATGGTTGGAACGATTTTGCTTGGGCACCAACCTATAAAAATATCATGGCATTTACCGATGCTATTGAGAAAAAAACTAAAAATGTACAAAACGATTTTTATGGTTTATCACTAATATTAAAAGTACAAGCCATGCACCGTGTTACAGATAAATTTGGACCAGCAGTGTATTCTCAATACGGAACAGGTGCTCTACCCGTTTCCTACGATTCGCAAGAAGAAATTTACAATGCTATGTTTGCCGATTTAGAAACTGCGATTACTCATTTAACTAATAAAATTCAAAGCGGAGAACCTTCTAATTTAGGAGGTGTTGACCAAACTGTTTTTGCAGGAAACATGACAAAATGGGTTCAGTTTGCAAACTCACTTCGTTTGAGATTAGCCATGAGAATAACAAAAATAAATCCAACCTTAGCCAAAACGCAAGCCGAAAAATCTCTAAACCACAGCATTGGTGTTATTACAGAAAACAGTGGGATACTATCATTAAATCTCCCTCATCCAGTAGGCATGATTAGTGAATCTTGGAAAGACATTAGAATGTCTGCAGATATGGAGTCTATTTTAGTGGGCTATTCAGATCCTAGAATTAGTAAATACTTCAAAGAATCAGACCAGTTTCCATCAGAATATAAAGGAGTAAGAACAGGAATCAATATCATTTCAAAAAGTGACCATCAGGATTTTTCTGGATTAGCCGATCATATTCTTTCACAAATTACTTTCATGACAGCGGCAGAAGTATATTTCTTAAGAGCTGAAGGAGCATTGAGAGGTTGGAATATGGGAGATACTCCACAAGCATTATATGAAGAAGGTATAAAAAAATCTTTTGAACAACATACAGCAACTGGTGCAATTAGTTATTTGGCAGACAATAGTAGCGTTCCCGCTAATTATGTTGATGCTGCACCAGGTTATGCTGTAAACAATTCAAATGCTGTAAGCACCATTACCATTCAATGGAATGATGCCGACAGTAATGAGTTAAAATTAGAACGAATAATTACTCAAAAATGGATTGCATGTTTCCCTGACGGACAAGAAGCGTGGTCTGAACACAGAAGAACAGGTTATCCAAAATTATTCCCAATAATCAAAAATACAAGTGGTGGAATAATTGACTCCAATTTAGGAGTTCGAAGAATCAATTTCCCAATATCTGAGAGAAATGGAAATGCAGCAGGTGTTGCCACAGGCATTAGCAAATTAAATGGCCCAGACAATGGAGCAACAAGACTTTGGTGGGACACAACAGGTCCAAACTTCTAATCCTTGATAAAAATGAAACTGTCTAAAGAAAACTGTTTTATCCTTACGAATTTATTTCAAAATAGAATAAATGGTACGTTATAGTTTAACAAGACTGTGATTTTTTTTAGACAGCTTCATTTTAAATAAAAAAACGCAAAAAAGAACATATGAAAAATGTTTTAGACATTAAACCAGACATCAGTTACAAAAGTGTTGGACACTTTGAAGAAACTCGATTTGAGAAAATTCATAATGCCATTTTTAAAAATGCAGCAGAAGCCTCTATTGTTGTAGCCCATGAAATTGCAACATTAATCAGAACCAAACAAAAAGAAAACAAAAACTGTGTTTTAGGATTAGCTACAGGATCTTCACCAATAAAAGTATATGAAGAATTGGTTAGAATGCACAAAGAGGAAAACCTTAGCTTTTATAATGTAATTACATTCAATCTGGACGAATATTATCCAATGACAAAGGAGAATAATCAAAGTTATCACTATTTCATGCACGAACACCTGTTCAATCATATAGATATGAATCCAGACAACATCAATATTCCAGATGGAACAGTTCCAATGGATGAAATTAATCAATACTGCATTGATTATGAAATGAACATTAAAGATGTTGGAGGACTAGATTTTCAATTACTAGGAATTGGTAGAACAGGACACATTGGTTTTAACGAACCAGGATCGCATGTAAACTCTGGAACAAGAATTATTACACTAGATCATGTTACTAGAGCCGATGCGTCATCTGCATTTAATGGAATAAGCAATGTTCCTAAAAGAGCAATCACCATGGGAATTGCTACAATTTTAAAATCGAAAAGAATCGTATTATTAGCTTGGGGAGAAAACAAAGCAGAAGTAATTAATACAACCATACAAGGTGATATAAGTTCCGATGTGCCTGCAACATTTTTACAAAATCATAACAATACAACTTTTGTATTAGACATTTTTGCAGCTTCAGCACTCACTCGTTTCAAAACACCGTGGCTAGTTGGCGAATGCAAATGGTCTCAAGAATTAAAAAGAAAAGCTATTGTTTGGTTGTGCCAACAAACCAACCAATCTATTCTTAAACTTACAGATAGAGACTATAATAATCATGGAATGTCCGATCTTTTAGCCTTAGAAGGTTCAGCCTATGATCTAAATATTAATATGTTCAATGTATTGCAGCATACTATTACAGGTTGGCCAGGTGGAAAACCCAACACAGACGATACCCATAGACCAGAAAGAGCATTGCCAGAGAAAAAAAGAGTCATCATTTTTAGTCCACATCCAGATGATGATGTAATATCAATGGGAGGAACGTTCTATAAATTAATTAAACAAGGACACGACGTACATGTTGTGTATCAAACCTCTGGAAATATAGCTGTTACCGATTATGAAGCACTAAAATTTGCAGAAGTGGCACACGATTTTTCAGAACAAAACAACAATGGAATTGATTTTCTTACTGTAATTAATTTTCTAAACAATAAAAAAGAAAATCAAATAGATGCACTAGAAGTCAGAAAATTAAAAGGACTCATTAGAAGAAGAGAATCCTATGCAGCAACAAGATCATTAGGGCTTAAAGATGAAAATGTTCATTTTTTAGATTTACCTTTTTATGAAACAGGACAAATTAAGAAAAACCCTCTAGGTCAAAAAGATGTTGAAATTATTGAAAACATCATTTCAGAAATTAAACCACATCAAGTTTTTGCTGCTGGAGATCTTGCAGATCCGCATGGCACACATGAAATATGCTTAAATGCAATTTTTGCAGCAATGAAAAACCTAAAACCACAAGCTTACATGAATGATTGCTGGTTATGGTTATATAGAGGTGCTTGGCACGAATGGGACACGCATGAAATTGATATGGCAGTTCCATTAAGTCCAGATGAAGTCTTAATAAAAAGAAACGCCATCTTATCGCACCAATCGCAAAAAGACAGAGTCATGTTTCAAGGAAGCGATTCAAGAGAATTTTGGGTAAGAGCGGAAGATCGAAATAAAAATACAGCAAAGCTTTATGACTTCTTAGGTTTACCAGAATATGAAGCCATTGAAGCATTCAAACGATTTGATTATTAATTAAAGTAAATGCCCCCTTATTAAACCAAAAAGGCTGTCTGAAAAAATATTTAGAAAACACTGTTAAAAATGAATAACACTAAGAATGAAAAATATTTAGACAGCCTTTTAATAAAAAAGCCATTATTCAAGTTTCTAAACATTATTACTTCATAATTAAAAATTAGATGAAATATCTATACCTCATACTATTCATTAGTCTAACGACATATGCACAAAACATTACCACACATGATTTAAATTTAATGCCGTGGCCTCAAAACATTAATTTAAATCAAGAAACATTTAAATTAACCAAAGATTTTACTATTAATATTACTGGAAAACCAGATGCCCGAATCTACAATTATGCTACACGTTTTTTAAGACGTTTAGATGGTAGAACAGGAAATTTCTTCACACAAAGTTTTATTACAACTACAAATCAAGAACCCAATGCACAATTACAAATACATTGCAAAGAAGAAGGGAAAATAGATTTAAATCAAGACGAAAGTTATCAATTAAAGATAACTCCAAAAAATATAGCTATCCATGCAAATTCCGATTTGGGAGCCATGCATGCTTTAGAAACCCTATTACAACTTCTTACAGTTCAGCAAGGTCAATTTGTGTTTCCCTCTTTAGAAATAAATGATGCACCACAATTTACATGGAGAGGTTTAATGATCGATGTGGCAAGACATTTTCAGCCAATTGAAGTGATTACCCGAAATCTAGATGCAATGGCAGCTTTGAAACTTAATGTTTTTCATTGGCATTTGACCGATGACCAAGGATGGAGAATAGAAATTAAAAGCTTGCCTCAATTAACAAATTTGGCTTCTGACGGGCTTTTCTATACCCAAGAAGATATTAAATACATTATTAATTATGCAGCCGAAAGAGGCATAATGGTTATTCCAGAAATTGATGTGCCAGGACATGCCACAGCCATTCTTACAGCCATACCAGAAATTGGCAGTTATTACAACAAAGACAATACTCTAAAAACCTATACATTAGAAAGAAATGCAGGCATATTCAACCCAACGTTAGACCCCACTAACCCTAAAACATATACCATTTTAGAACAAATATTTAATGAAGTATGCACATTATTCCCATCTAAATACTTTCACATTGGTGGCGATGAAAATGAAGGCAAAGATTGGGATGCTAATCCCAGAATACAAGCCTTTAAAAAAGAGCATCAATTAAAAACCAACCATGATTTGCAAACCTATTTTAACATGAAACTATTAAAAATTTTGCAAGCCAACAATAAAGAAATCATGGGTTGGGAAGAAATTATGACACCCAACATGAGCAAAAATGCCATTATTCACTCTTGGAGAGGTGTTAATGAAGGATTGCAAGCAGGAGAATCATTAATAAACGCTGCAAAATCGGGCTACAAAACGGTACTATCTAACGGATTCTATATTGATTTAGTATTGAGCATTGAAGAACATTATAAAGTAATGCTCATCGATGAAAAAGCAAACTTAACAACCGAAGAAAAAAAGAGAATACTTGGTGGTGAAGCAACCATGTGGGGAGAGCTTGTTACTCCTGCAACAATAGATTCCCGTTTATGGCCAAGAACAGCTGCCATTGCAGAAAGACTTTGGTCAAATAGCACAGTTAATGATGTAGATTCCATGAGAAAAAGAATCAAGAATGTTTCTTTTAGACTAGAGGAACTTGGTTTGCAACACATTAAAAATAAAGCAGTACTCTTAAGAAACATCGCAAACAATCAAGATATCAGCGCTCTAGAAGTTTTATCGAAAGTATGTGAACCACTAAAAGTATATACTCGAAACAAAGGCGGAACAGAATACCAAAGCTACTCCCCTTTTACACTCTTTGCAGATGCTTGCACACCAGATGCTGAAGATGCATTGCTTTTTGAGAAACTTACTGAGGAATATCTAAAAAACAAAGAAAATTCAAAAGGACTACTAAGTTATTTTGATTTATGGATAAACAATCATGAAAAATTAACCCAATTAAGCCATAATGCACCTCTCATAATTCCTTTACTTCCTGTTTCGCAAAATCTTAAAGAAATTGCCAGTGAATTAAAAAACATAATAACACAACAAAAAAAAATAAACAAAGAACAATTAGTAGCAATGTTTGCTAAATGTGAATCTAAAAATCATGCCGATATTGAATTAGCTGTTTGCCCTTCTTTGAAGAAATTAATAGGTAGTAAATAATTTCGTTTTTCATAAAATAGTTAATAGGATTAATCAAAGAAGGTTTGGGCAAAGGATAATTTCCTTTGCCTTTTTTTATTTACTCCAACCAAAATAACTATTCAAAATCATTCACCTCACTTTTCCCCTATTTCAAATCATATATTCCCCATTTCATTCAATTCTAATTTCACAACAAAGGGATAACCTATAGTTTTGCTTCATAATCAATTAAAAAATATAAAATGAGTACAACAGCAAAAAAATTAAGATTCCTTACAGCCTATGCAACAATAATGACAGTAATACTAACTTCGTTAGTTTTATTTTCCTTTCATAAAATAAATCAAATTGAAAACTTTGAAGAAATCAATGTAAAACGAATTAATATTTTAGAAAACGATGGAACCATTAGAATGGTAATTAGTAATAAAGAAAAACAACATTCTGGCAGAATGGACGGTAAAGATTGGGAAAAAAGAGAGCGACCTTCTGGCATGATATTCTTTAATGATGAAGGAGATGAATGTGGAGGACTAATCTATCAGGCTAAAAAAACAGAAAAAGGAATTGTTACAGGAATGTCTATAACAATGGATCAATATAAAAACGACCAAGTATTACAACTATCCAATCAAGAATTTGTGAAAGACGGAAAATTGACGTCACAACGAGGTATCCATATAAACGCCATCAATTATGAATCAAAAATGGAACTCACAAAAAAATTAATAGAAGAAGCTAATAAAATTGAAGACACCAAACTTAGAAATACTAAATTAAACGAAATTTATAAAGAACACGCAAGCAAAAATCTCCTATTCTTAGGAAAAACAAAAGGAAACTCACAAGGGCTATTCATAAGCGACTCAGAAGGTAACCCAAAAATGATGATTTATGTAGATGATAAGGGAGAACCAAAAATTCAAACGTTAAACGAAAAAGGAGAAATTAAAGATTTTTTAGTCCTAGAAAAATAAAATTCGAAAAATAAAAGCGTAGCCTTTAGGCTATGCTTTTATTTTTTCAATCATTACCTATATTTGTAACATGAATACCATAAACAATCGCTCATTTCTAAAAAATAGCATTCTTGTTATAGTAGTAATTGTACTCATTAATACAGTACAAATATTTACACTCTATCAAACCAAAAAATTTGGAGATATTAATTTCTACAATATCGAAGATCATATATTTGGAATAATTAGCTGTCTTTTTTCTTTTATTAGCACCTATTTATCTTGGCAATTCATTGCTAAAAAATACACTCAAAAAGTAATAAAAATTGGACTTACATTTTTAGTAGCACTACTCCTTTTTAGCTGCATTACAAGTTTGTATTATATATTACTACGTTACTTTGTCTATCATTTAAGCACCAGTTTGGATATGCTTATTGGAAATATTGTTTTCGGTTTAACAACCAATCATCTTTATATTAGTGGCTATACTATTGCCTATCTTCATTTTTCCAATGCCAAAAAATTAGCCTTAGATATTGAGCGATTAGAAAAAGAAAAAGCCCTTTTTCAATCGAAAATGCTTCAAAAAAATTTAGAACCACACTTTCTATTCAATAACCTTAGCGTTTTATCGCATCTTGCCCATAAAAAGCCAGAACAAGTAGAAGATTTTATTGACGATTTTTCAGATGTGTATCGCTATTATTTAAAACATAATCAACAAGAAATAGTCACCTTAAAAGAAGAAATTGATTTTATAAATTCCTACATGAATTTAATTCAAAAACGCTTCAATAATGCCTATCTACTTTCGCTTTCTATTGAAGACAAATCGGGTTATATAGTGCCATGCACCCTACAATTGTGTCTTGAAAATGCTATAAAACACAATTTCGGAAGTACCGAAAAACCATTGCATATTACTCTTGAGCGCATAGAAAATCAAATCATAATAAAGAATGAATTTCGACCTGTAGAGACCTTAAAAAGCTCTAAATTAGGCAATCAATATTTGAAAAATCAATATCAAATAATGTTCAATCAAAGCATAACATTCGAAACCACAAGCACACATTATATTGTCAAAATACCCATTATAGAATGAAAGTACTCATTATAGAAGATGAAGATTTAAATGCAGAAATTATCGTGAACCACATTCATAGGTATGATGCTACATTAGAAATTGTTGCACATTTAAAGAGTAAAGCTGCAATAGAAGATTGGTTACTTCAAAACAATAGTGTTGATCTTGTTTTCTCAGATATAGAATTATTAGACGGCAATGTCTTTTCGTTATTAAAAGAAAACAAAATTGAGGCACCCATAATATTTACAACAGCCTACGACACCTTCTATCAAGATGCTTTTGATACTAATGGAATTGCCTATCTTTTAAAACCAATTAGTTACAAAAGATTCGAAGCAGCCATGCATAAATTTCAAAACCTAAAAGGAGATGAAAAGCAACAAGATTGGGAAAAAATTGCCACAACACTACTCAAAACCACTACTTATAAAGAGCGAATTATTATTAAAAACAATAATGAAATAACTATTTTAAGCACCAATAGCATAGCTGCACTATTTTCTGATAGTGGAAAATGTATTGCAATTGATGACAATGGCAAAGAATACCCATTTAGAGATAAAATAAGTGAGCTAATAGCACAATTAGATCCTTCTATTTTCTTTCAAATTAATAGAAGCGAAATTATAAACCTCAATTATATTGAAAAAATAGAAACCTATTTTAATGATCGCTTGCTCATCAAAATAAAAAACCATAAAAATAAATTAACTACAAGCACCACAATAACTCCACAATTTAAAAAATGGTTAGACCAATAATTATTAGATACTCATAAATTCACCACAAAGCAATAATCAATAATTAACCATCAATACTTAATGAAAGAACTACTCAAACAAAACATCCTCAATAATGTAAACTTTTCAGAAAATGAATTAGAGCAATTTTGTAACCTCTTCAAAATAAAAAAAATTAAAAAGAAAAAGTTACTATTGCAAAAAGGTGAAATATGCAAATTTGAAGGATTCGTAATCAAAGGACTCTTTCACATTTACCACATTAACAAAAAAGGAGAAAAACAAGTCCTTTATTTTGCAATTGAAAACTGGTGGGTTACAGACATTGATAGCTTCACAAACCAAACTCCTTCTAACCTATTCATTGAAGCACTCGAAGACAGTGAAATATTACTAATATCCAAAACAGACAAAGAATTTGCCTATGAAAATTTGCCGCAAGTAGAAAAACTATTTCGCATAATGACCCAAAAAACTCATGTGGCATTACAAAGAAGAATGATAGACAACCTAAGCAAAACCGCAGACCAACGCTATCTCGATTTTATAGCAAAATACCCCGACCTTCAACTAAGACTCACTAATCTACAAATTGCTGCTTATTTAGGCATTAGTCATGAATTTTTAAGTAAAATTCGAAGAAAAGTTACAAATAATAAATAAGTCGTTATTTATTGAACTAGTTCAATGTTTTTTACAATTATACGTTAGAATTTTGTATTACAAACAAATTAACATATGAAAAACACATTTAAAAAACTATCATTCCACATTATTACAAATGCAAACAGTTCTTATAATACCCTAAATTCTATAAAATACTATCCAAATTTAAACCGAATTCCTAAGAGATTAATTTCATCTAAAAATTAAATAGATAGCGGAATAATCAATTAATAAAATTAGCCTATTACTATAGTTATTATACATATAAACGTTACAATTAAGCGTTACAATACAAAAAATTAGAGTAGCATAAAAATTCATAATAACGCACTACTCTAGTTTGTTATTAGAACAACTTCTAAACTTCCAAATTTGTAACATTAAAATGATAACTAATCAAAATTAGGATCAATACCACAATATTGTTCCTATAAAGCTATAGGTAATGGTCTCAAAAAACAATCCAGATAATCAATAATTAGAGAAGAAAAAAAGAAGCTCAAAATAAATACTTTGAACTCTTACTAAATTGTCGGCTATAAACCCCAACATTTCTGAAAGTTATATTCAACACAACAGAAGAAGACTAAACAACACAGGCTCCTTAACCATTTCAATAGAATAAACTCAACGTTTTAGCTTATAATTTTTATGACAAACCTACTTAAACAAAACATAACCAAACATATAAATCTTTCCGACAAGGAAATGGATCAATTCTGTAACTTATTTAAAATTAAGAAAGTCAAAAAGAAAAAATTCTTATTACAAAAAGGAGAAATATGCAAATTTGAAGGCTTTGTAAACAAAGGTCTTTTTCAGGTTTACCACATCGACAAAAAAGGCGTAAAACAAGTACTCCATTTTGCTATAGAAGATTGGTGGATAACCGATATTGATAGTTTCACAAATCAAAGACCATCTGGACTATTCATAGAAGCTCTAGAGGACAGTGAAATATTAGTAATATCCAAAACAGACAAAGAATTTGCCTATGAAAACCTTCCACAAGTAGAAAAATTATTCCGAATAATGACTCAAAAATCGCATGTTGCATTACTAAGAAGAATGATAGACAACCTTAGCAAAACAGCAGATGAGCGCTATATTGATTTCATAGAAAAATACCCCGAACTTCACAGAAGACTCAACAATGTGCAAATTGCAGCCTATTTGGGTATTAGTCATGAATTTTTAAGTAAAATTCGCAGAAAAATCACAAAAAAACAATGAATACAAACCGTAAAAATCATTTATTGAACTTGTTCAATGCATATAAAATCTATAAATCTCAACTTTGCATTCAATTTAAAATAGAATAAAATGAAAAACACTTTTAAACTACTATCAATTGCCTTATTCTTAGCATGCACTATAGGTTGTAATAATGATGATGATACTTTAGTAACAGAAAATCAATCGCAAAATTCAGCAGCCATTGCAAGAGCTTTCTATCAAGAAGTCATTATAAATAAAAACATGGCAAAATTTAATTCCTATATTGGAAAAAGCTATGTGCAACATGCAACGGGCTATGAAGACGGTGTAGAACCATTACGTGCAGATCTACAAGCCAATGCAGAAAGCAATAATACCATAGAAATACTAAGAGTAGTTGGAGATCAAAATTATGCAGCACTACACTCACTTTGGACAATTGGAACCCAGCAAATTCTTTATGTGGATATCTGGAGAGTAGAAAACGGAAAATTAGTAGAACATTGGGATCAATTCCAAAACGTAGTACCATCAACATTACACAATAACACGATGTACACGGGACCAGATGTGAACCCATTGGCCATTCAAGACAAAGAACAAAACAGACAAAAAGCTATTGCTGTCCTAAAAGTATTTGATAATCTTAACGATTTGTCGCCAATAAATAATTACATTTCAGACAACTATATTCAGCACAATCCAACTGTAGCCGATGGTAAAACAGGCATTTTAACTCTTTTAAATGACCTTCAAGCTATTAATTATCAATCGCAAACAACCATTGCCAAAACATTAGCAATGGGCGACATGGTGTTTATCCATTCAAAAGTAATAGACCTATCCATTCCAAACGATAAAGGTACAGGAGCAATAGACATTTTCAGATTCGATACAAACGGAAAAATTGTAGAACATTGGGATGTTTTAGAACCTTTAACAGGAAATTCATTGAACACAAACGATCCTTTCTTTTATCCAAATTAAATAAACCATGAAAAAAATAATAGTTTCAATTGCACTTTTCGCACTATTCATTGCTTGCGAAAAAAAAGAAGAAATTACTTCAACCACAAATAATTATAGCATTGTAGGCAAAAAAGCAACCATTACCTATCCCGAATTAAAAGCAGAAGTATTCTATATTTCAGACAGCACACTACACTGGAAAACAACAGATAATGCAGGAAACATAGCCGAAGGAGATGAAAAAATAAATTACAATCTGTTAAATGAAAATCAATTCTTTATTAATTGGATCGAAATAGACGGAACAACTATTAGTCAGGTTATAGACACCAAAAGTAAAAAAGTAATTACCTATTTAAGCTATACAGACGAAGAAAGCACTAGAGGAAAAAGAGCAGGAATACCCATTGAAGGCAGTTTCGAATTCAATAATTAAACCACTAGTAAAAACAACAACTATCATTAGACTTCTGAAAAATTTCAGAAGTCTTTTTTTTTTGTAATCCCCTCACCTATTTGCTAAAAAAATTACAAATTGTTTTTCCAATAAGCACAAACTGTAAATAATTCACAATGAAAAATACCCCATAAAAGGTAGTAAAACATTTCCTTTTATTGAACTAGTTCAATGTTTTTTAGACACATAAAAAGAAACTTTGTATTTCAAATAAACAAATAAATAAACCAAGTTAAATTCTAAAAATTACAAAAAAATTAAAAAAGTCAACTTTTTTGAAGGGATAGTTATTGTCTTTTTTTTAAAGAAAAAAACAGCAATACACCACAAATCCACAAAATGAAAATACCACTGTAATTAGAATTCACTTAAACTATCAAACAAATTATTATGGAAAAAATCAAAAAAGAAACAGGCATTAATGCCAAGGAAGCAACGCAACTTGCTCAATCCGTTTTAAGCAAGGTTATGCAATTTCGAAGAATGATTGAAGAATGTCAAGACAACTGCACAACAGAATGTCCAAAATGTCATCGCCCACATGAAAACAAAGTAGCTACAGCAATAATGCAAAACAAAAAAATACGCTTTGTATTACCCGGATTTCCAGGAAAATCTCCCAACCTAGCCAAAGTACTAGGATATCTTCCAGACATGGCAGAAAAACAAGCATTACAATTTTTAAATGACCTATGCTCACAAATACAACAAATATATGAGCCAGGAGCAGAAGTAATTATATGTTCAGACGGAAGAGTTTTTAGTGACATCGTAGGCATTTCCGAAGAACATTTAACCGCATATCAAATCGAAATTGATCGCCTCATAGATGAATTAAAGTTAACAGCACTTTCGACATTCAACCTCGACGATATCAAAAAAATACACGATTTTGATCAAGCACGCACAGCATTACTAAAAAACTACGGTCAAGATCTAAATCTCTTAAAAGACAAAATAAAAAGAGGAGGAAAAGATGCAATAGATCCAGATGATATTGAAGCTAACCGAATGTATTGTGGTCTTACACGTTTTTTAGTTGAAGATCAAATGTATCCAGGACAAACACGATCAAAAAGCGCTATACAAAAAGAATGCAAAGAAAAAGCCTATCTAGCCATCATTCGAAGCAATGCTTGGACCGATTTAATCGCTGAAAAGTTTCCAGATGCCATTCGATTATCAATACACCCACAAGCCTGTGGATCCAAAAAAATTGGAATACAACTTTTAGGAAAAGAAACCTGGACCACACCTTGGCATGCAGTAGCAGTAAACACAAACAAAGGATTTATTCTAATGAAACACAGCGAAGTAAAAAAATTAAATTCAAAATTAATACTAGACGAATACGGTCGTTCTAGTCACTATGAACTTTTTTCACAAAACTAAAAAACAACAAAACATGAACTTTAAAACAACAAAACTAAATCCGTTCGGTCTATTGATTGAGCCGATTAATGGAAAAACAAATATTCTCGATTTAGACATTAACGAACTAAGAGAGACACTATCGAACGAACATTTAATAGCATTAAGAGGCTTTACAAGCTTTGCTAGCGCAGAAGAGTTTTCAGAATATTGCGAGAAATTTGGCGAAATTTGCCTTTGGCCTTTTGGAAAAGTACTAGAACTTGTAGAAAAAGAAAATCCAGAAGATCATATTTTCGACAATAGCTATATTCCACTACACTGGGACGGCATGTATCGCAAACAAATTTGTGAAACACAAGTATTTCATTGCGTAAACGCACCAGGAGAGCATAATGGCGGTGGAACCACATTTACCAACACCAAAAAAATTTTAGAAAACGCATCGGCAACCGAGAAAGAATATTGGGGAAAAATAACCTGCGAATATTCCCGAAAAATGGAGTTCTATGATAGTAAAACAATAGCTCCAATCATAGAGAAACATTATGAAAAAGAATATTCTGTCATTCGCTTTTGTGAGCCACCAAACAGTAACGATACCTCTTTCGTGAATCACCCCGGCTTTGAAGTAAAAGGCATACCTGAAGATGAAGTGGCAAGTTTTATTCAAAACCTTAACCAAACCCTTTATTCTCCAGACTATTTATACACTCACCAATGGAAAACAGGAGATATTGTGTTTTCAGATAACAGTACATTATTACATGGAAGAGAACCTTTTACCAAAGGAGCACCAAGACATCTTAGACGCATTCAACTCCTTGGAACACCACCATTAAACAATCCCCATCTAATATATACAAAATGAGAACAATAGAAACAGATATTTTCATAGTAGGTGCTGGACCAGTAGGACTAACTTGTGCCTATTTAGCAGCGCTTTCTGGTTTGAAAGCCACCATAATAGACAAATCGGATGGACCATTAGAAGTAGGAAGAGCAGACGCACTCAATGCAAGAACATTGCAATTGCTTGAAATTGTTGATTTATTCAAAGAACTATACCCACAAGGATTACCCTGCAACACCAGTTCAATTTGGGAAAAAGGAAAATTTGTCTCTCGTCAATCCAATTGGTGGGACGCCCTTGAAGGTTGTTTCCACAAACATTTTTTAATGTTAGGACAAGCATTTATTGAAAAACAATTAGATGGAAAGCTAAAAGCAATTAATGCTCCTGTAATCAGACAAACAAAAATAGAAACTATTCAAGTGACAGAAAAAGGATGTGAATGTACCCTTTCTAATGGCGATATTGTAAAATCAAACTATCTCATTGGAGCTGATGGGTCGCACTCCTTTGTTAGAAACCATTTCAACATACCGTTTGAAATTTCACGTCCACAAATTATATGGGCAGTAATTGATGCTGTTTTTGAAACCGATTTTACAAAAGTTCCAGAAATCATTGTTTTTCAATCGGAAACTTCAGACGTTGCTTGGATTCCTAGAGAAGGGAACATAGACCGATTCTACATTAGAATGGATAGAAAAGATTTTACCATAGAAGAAGCAATGGAAAGAATAAATATTGCAATGGCTCCACACACCATAACAATAAAAGAACTCGTTTGGTTTTCCCATTTTTCTGTAAAAGAATCTGTAGTCGAAAACTATATTATTCAAGACCGAGTAATGCTTGCAGGAGACGCCTGCCATATTCACTCAGTAAACGGAGGACAAGGACTTAATACTGGTTTAGCAGATGCTTTTAACCTAATTTGGAAACTCAACATGATAGAAAATCATGGAGCCGACAGCAGCCTACTCCAAACCTATGAAAGTGAAAGAAAACCAGTAGCACTAAGTGTAATAAAAAGTTCTGGAGAACTTGTTCGATCAACAAAATATTCAGACACTGGTACACATGCAAAAGATTATGTCAAAATTGTAGAAAAAAGAGCAGGGAATATTACAGGCATGGGCATTCGCTACAGCGAAAGTGGACTAGCAGGTTCCAGAGTCTATGACATCGATCTAAACCAAGGAAACAAACAATACCGTCTCTATACACTTTTAGACTATACAAAGTTCACCCTACTCTATTTTAGTAATGAAAAAATAGCAATAGAATTGCCCGATTTTGTAAGATTCGTACAAATTCAATCGCACAATTCATCAAATGAGTTTTGGACAACTAGTCATTACTATAAAAATCAAATCATTTTAGTAAGACCCGATTCCTATATAGAAGCAGCTGGAACCTTAAATGAAATTGATGAAATAATGAACCATTTTTTTCATAAATACACTAAAAATAAAATTACAATGCTCGTTTAATTAAAAAAACAAAACGGTCCAAAAAGTAAATATTATACCACTAGGGAAACAATTGCTATGATTTCACTAAAAGAGATACATCTTTTCACTTTTTGGACACGATTGTTGAATGGTAAAAAAAACTCATTTTCAAACAAATAATCATCAATTGTTTAATTAAAACTTTACCTAAAAAAGCTACCAAATAAAAATATAAAATGACAAATAAAAGAAAAGCAAAAGCATATTATAGCGCAGTGAATGCCTACGATGAGGCATCCGTTGAATATATGGTACATGAAAACTACATACAACACAATCCAAAAGTTCCAACTGGCAGAGATGCATTTGTAGCCATGCTACCCAAACTAAAAGAGCATGGCAGCAAAATAGAAAATATTCGTATACTAGAAGATGGTTCTCACATAATAATGCATCACAAATGGAAAAACGCAACTCCACTGGGTTACAACGAAGCAGTGGCTTTTCATATCATCCGTTTCAATACTTTTGGAATCATTACAGAACATTGGAATGTAATGACAGAAACAACACCACTAAACCCATCTAAAAGATCTTTGTTTGACGGTGAAACGAAAATAAAAGATAAAGAAAAAACAGCAGCCAATAAATCAACTATAACAGCCCTATTTAATCAGGTCATTAGCAAAAACATAGACAAAACAATAGCAAGCATACCTCAATTTTTTAAAGCCAATTTTCAACAACATCATCCACAACTAGTAGATGGAATTCCTAGTTTGATAAAAGCCATCCAAGACGGTGTTTTCTTCCCACACTATAAAGAACAACATGCTGTTTTTGGAGAAGGAAACTTTGTTCTTTCTATTAGCGAAGGACTATATGCTGGAAAAAAATCGGCATTATATGATCTTTTTCAAATGGAAAACGGGCAAATTGCTGCACATTGGAACATTTATCAAGAAATTCCAACCCAAGACCTAGCCAACAATAATACCATGTTTAATTTTCAAAAAACAACAAAGAAAAATACACAAAAATCAACCGTAATTTAGAACATTTTTCTATAATAAAAGTACAAACAACAAGTATATAATTAATAAAAGAAAACAATATGCCATACCTATCATTCGAATCTGGTCAGCTCGACGAAAGAGTAAAACAAAAACTAATAGCACAATTAACACAACTATCAGTAGAAATTACTGGAATTCCGAAAGAATATTTCTTCGTTTCCATAAAAGAAATACCCGACAGCGACATTGCTGTTGGTGGAAAAACAGTAGAAGCAATGAAAAATGAATTGAAAAAAAACAAATAAAAATTGCAAGTAAAAAGGCTGTCTCAAAAGTAATGAAACTTGTCATTTCGGATTTATTTTGGAATCTAATGAATGCTGAAATTCTGTATTTTAAAGAAACAAGCACAAACAAAGTGAACTAACGCAGTAAACAAGTTTAGTTGAATAAGATCTAACTTTTGAGACAGCCTCTCATTAATTAAATAACAGCCCGATTTAAATCTAATAAAATATAAGTTATTGGTAGTTTTTAAAAATAATTGAATTGATTTTTAAATTCAAAACGATATAAAAAACAAACTTCAAAAAACTCAAAAAACAAATAGCGCATGGCAATCCAAAAAAAATATGACGGAATACTATTCGATCTAGACGGAACCCTACTAAATACACTAGGAATCTATACCCATATCATGAACGAAATTTTGAAAGAAAATAATTTTCCCACACACACAGCAAAAACCTATCGCAAATTTATTGGCAATGGAGCCCAAAACTTCATAGCACAATGTCTTCCGCAAAACCATAGAAAAGAAGAAACAATAGCCCGAATAGGAAAAGAATTTCATTGCAACTACCAAAACAACTACACAACACATTCCGAAGTCTATACAGACATTCAAGAACTCCTAGAAGCACTACAACAGGCAGGAAAACCAATAGCACTACTTTCTAATAAATCCCATGAACTCACTTGCAAATGTGCCGAACATTTTTTCCCAACAATAAAATTCAACCAAATAATAGGACAATCCGATAACTATAAAAAACCAGATCCAAAAGGAGCATTAGCCATTGCAAACACATTAAAACTACCTCTAGAAAAATTAGTACTTGTTGGCGACACAGAAATTGATATCATAACCGCACAAAATGCAGGTATCGATAGCATAGCGGTTACTTGGGGATTCAGAGATGAAGAAGAATTAAAAATAGTAGCCCCAAAATATATCCTTAACGAAACCAATCAATTAAAAAACTATTTACTGTAAAAAGTAACACTCCCACAAAAAAACAAATGTTTTAAACCCAAATAATGTCTAATGCATAATTGGGTTTAAACTTGCACAACAAAGCCTCTTCAATATTTGGTGAAATGCACCCTACGATGTTATCTTTGAAAAAAGAAAAGTAATAAAATGAATTATTTCACTCAATATCCAAAACTAAACAAACTCTTCCTCATAAGAATAAGTATAGTTATCCTTTTTGGTATAGCAATTAGTTACTTTAATACTAAAATAGATAATGCACTAGAAAACCTAGAAAACAAACTATATATAACTATTGACAAAGATTCTGACATACAAATAGTAAAAAAGCAACTAGAGTTAGAAATGTTAATGAACGAAGCAAGAAGCTCCATACAAAACAACATTAGCTTTTTAATGGTATGCCTAATAATTGGAATACTACTAATAAATAGAAATAGTGACAAAACCACCAAAGAGAATAAAAGACTTGATGAACTAGAAAATAGCATTCAAAATGAATAAAAACCTAAAAGAAGTAGCCCTACTCTTCTTCAAACTAGGAAGCATCGCCTTTGGAGGTCCAGCAGCACACATAGCCATGATGGAAGACGAAGTGGTCAAAAAAAGACAATGGATGACGCAACAGCACTTTCTAGACTTGATGGGTGCTACCAATTTAATTCCTGGTCCCAACTCTACCGAAATGACCATGCATTGCGGACACGAAAGAGCCGGTTGGAAAGGATTACTAGTTGCAGGAGTATGCTTCATTTTCCCTGCCGTAGTAATAACCATGCTTTTCGCGTGGTTGTATCAACAATACGGACAATTGCCAAATGTGCAACCCTTTCTATACGGCATCAAACCCGCAGTTATTGCCATTATCATGGGAGCAGTATATACATTAGGCAAAAAAGCCCTAAAAAACACAACACTAGGCATATTAGGAGCACTAACACTAATTGCCTGTTTATTAGGAGTACACGAAATCATTGCCCTTTTTGCCTGTGGTAGTATTGGCATAATGATTTATCACTTTAAAAATTCAAAAAACAATCTAAACAGTTTCACACCACTAGTCCTGTTTCAAATTACAGCATCGGCAAGTAGTTTAAAAATACTATGGGCATTCCTAAAAGTAGGAGCACTATTATATGGTGGAGGCTATGTACTGTTTGCCTTTCTAGATGCCGAATTAGTAAGCACAGGACTACTCACCCGACAAGAACTAATAGATGCTGTAGCCGTAGGACAATTTACACCTGGACCCGTACTTTCCACCGCCACATTCATAGGTTGGCAACTCAACGGATTTTGGGGTGCAATAGCCGCAACTATTGGAATATTTCTACCCTCATTTCTATTCGTAGCCCTGCTTAACCCAATCATTCCAAAAATGAGGAAATCCAAAGCCATAGCTTCATTTCTCGATGCGGTCAACATAGCAGCAGTTGCCTTAATTGTAGCCGTTTGTATAGAAATGAGTAAAGACACCCTAACCGACTGGAGAACGATACTAATAGCACTACTCAGCCTTATCGTTGTATTTGGCTTTAAAAAAATGAACAGCGCTTTCATTGTTATAGCAAGCGCTATTTTTGGTTATTTACTATCTTTAATTTAAACCCATGAAATCGCCATTAACAACAAGTTTGTTGCAAACAAATGAAATTCACTGAACACCAATTGAAATGTATATAGTGAAGTAAACACCAATGAATAAAAGCGATAACACATGTGACCTATAACAAATAAAATTTACGCATATGAAAAAAATAATCATATTACTCCTGCTCCTATCATTTTATAATTGTAAAAAAGCAGAAAAAGAAAACCAACCAACAAAAAAAGTCGAAAAAACACCCCAACAAACATTAGAAAATCAGACACCAATTCGACCAGAAAAAACAATAATTCGCAACCTAACCATAGATACTGCAACTGTATTTGGCATTTGGACACAAGAACAAGATAGCCCACATGCCGAATTTCAACTCACATCAAAATCATTTTACATAGTCGATTATGATGGCGATGGCGATAAAATCTATATTCTAGATAAAAACGAAATAACCCTATTCTATGAAAGCGAAATTCAAAAAGGTATAATTACAACCACAAAAAAAGACACCCTAAAAATTAAATGGGCAAATAGCGAAACAGAAACCACCTATATAAAATTTGAAAATTAATCCATCAATTTTGGAGCACCACCCAACTGCCCCACAGCACACTCCTCCCGCTATTCGCTATAGCTGTTATTGCATCGTTCCTCGCCATAACAGGCTACCGCTACTATCGGGGCTAGCCAAGCACTTCTATATTTCCAAACACATTTTCAAAAAAAGCACGTCGGTTTATACCTACTTATAACTATTTACAGAAAATCATTTTTTTTGAAGCTAAATACTCAGTATCCGAGAAGAAAAGTAATCTTTTGGTGCTGGATACTCAGTATCTAAGATAAAAAGTAATCTTTTGATGCTAAATACTCAGTATCTAAGGTAAAAAGTAATCTTTTGATGCTAAATACTCAGTATCTAAGATAAAAAGTACTCATTTAACGCTAAATACTCAGTATCTAAGGTAAAAAGTAATCTTTTGACACTAAATACTCAGTATCTGAGGTAAAAAGTAATCTTTTGACACTAAATACTCAGTATCTGAGGTAAAAATGATACTTTTCACGCTAAACGCGCTGCGTCTGAAACAAAAATGATACTTTTCACACTAAACGCGCTGCGTCTGAAACAAAAATGATACTTTTCACGCTATTCACTATAGCTATTCATTGCAATGATGCTTCATTCCTAACTATAATGAGATTATGGGGGAAGGTAATTGTTATTATGTTGTCTTGAAAATGGTTTTTCCAGAAGTATTTTTTTTGTTTTTTATTGTATTTTTTTTAATTATTGAAACTTGTTGTTATTTTTTTTTTTTTTTAAATAATCTTCATTGAACACAAATGCTTTTTCTGCAAGAATATTTAAAATATTTAACAAAAAATACATTTTTTCTGTAATCATTTTTTGAGTTATTTATTTTATTTTTGTACAAATAAGTTTTTACAATAACAATACGTTTGTTTTTTTTCATATAAAACATAAACATATTTAAAATATTCTTGCAAGAAGGATCAGAAATTTAGCTGACTGAAAATGTCTAGGTAATTTTAACATTATAAAAATAAACGAAAATGACAAAATCAATTTTGAATTTAACGGAGTTAAATTGCTTTCGAAGGAGCAAATCAAGACTGTTGCGGGAGTTGCTGGCAATGAAAAATTACAAACACAATAACTAAAAAATTATGTTCAAAATTAATTTTTACGTACGGTTATTAGCAGCAATTCTATTTGGATTATTTATTTTTTCTTGTAATGAGGATGATTTGAAAAATGATTTATCAGAAAATCAAATTAGTGAAACGAAAGTATCCCTAGACTTAGCCAAACAGGCTGCTTTGAACTTTACAAAAGATGAAGCCTTTAATGGTAAACCAGACAAAGAAAATTTAAAAGTTGCCCTTCGCTCAACAAAAAACTCAAAAACACTCCCTTTTCCAGGATTTGAAGAACGAGAAATTGAGGAAGTAATTGAACTGAATGGTAGTTCTGGACATACATGCTTATATATAGTTAAATTTTTACCTAATGGCTACATTATTCTTCCATCTACTAAAAAGGAAGTTCCAATTCTTGCTTTTTCTAACAATGGAGTTTTCAATCAAAATGATATTCCTCAAGGAATTCAAGACTGGATAGAAAATAGAAGTGAAATAATAGAATTTCTTGAAACTGATAATGATATTGAGGTTTCTGAAGACATTAAGGAGCAATGGGATTGTGTAGCTCCACCAATTGACGATGAAGAAACTATTTCTGGAGGTAGCATACATGAACAAACCGGACCATTATTACAGACACGCTGGGGACAAGGACATGGCTATAATGAACTTGTTAGATTTAATAATTGTGCTAATGGCACAACTCCAACAGGGTGTGTTGCAACTGCAATCGCTCAAGTTATGAGATATCATCAACATCCTAACTTTTATAACTGGTCAATAATGCCCAATCAAATAGCATGGAATGCTACTCTAAACAATTCCACTCATGAAGTAGCAAAACTAATGGAAGATGTGGGACAATCTGTAAATATGCAATACAGTTGTGGTAGTTCTGGAGCCTATGCATCTGATGCCCGAAATGCACTTGTAAATACTTTTGGTTACTCTAACTATGCCAGCTATATCAACTTTAATACAGATACCATTATTCAACAACTTGGAATATGGAATCAACCAGTTATTCTAAGAGGTCAAGACCCCTCTGTTGGTGGTCATGCTTGGGTATGTGATGGATATAGAAGAATGAAATACACCACAATCCATAATCCGGGAACATACTATGAATATGAAACCTACACATATAGTGACTTTTATTTACATATGAATTGGGGATGGAATGACAGTTTCATCACAGACAATAATTGGTTTTTTCACGGCACTCCAAATGTAGGTTGGGCTAATTTTTCGACAGGATACAAAATGATTATAAATATTCACCCTTAAAATACTTTGATTATGAAAACAATATTAATGATTTTAGCATTTACAGCTCTTGCAGCTTGTAGTCAAGACGAAGAAGATATGAATGGATTTAACTTAGAAAACCAACTATATTTAAGCCTTAAAAATTCAGATGGACAAAATCTTCTTGATACTGAGACAGAAAATTCAATTAACATCAGTGACATCCAACTTTATTACCTAATTGATAATGAGCCTGTAGAAGTAACTATTGAAAATGGTTATAATATGGGAAATATAGAATTAACTTCAGATAAATTACTAAAAGTTTTTACAAATCCATCCTCATCAAATATCATTGATGAAAATTCAGAATATAAAGTTGTGGAAAATATAGCCTATTTAAAATTATCAGAAACGGACACTGATACTATTAAAACGCATTCTAAATCAAATCAGAATTATTTCTTACTATCAAAAGTTTGGTATAATGATGAATTAGTTTGGGAAAGAGAAACAGGAGGAGTAATTGAAATAATAAAAGAATAACTTCTGCTAACAACTAAAATTTATCAATCATTTTTTATTGTTTTTTTAGCACTCATCATCACTTTGCAAGTTGTTAAGCTCAAAGAATGAAAGGATTTCTGTTTTGACTAATCACATACTTTCTAAAATGTTTTTTAGTGCAATTTAAATCCGTTATTTTTACTTCAATTTATAACACAAAGTAAAATAAACGAAGGTTTATATTACCTAAAATTAGAAATCACTAAATGAAAATGTTTAAGAAAAATAAAAGAAAAAATTATCTCACTAATATTTTCATAATTAGTTTAGGTTTTTTTATAATTGTTATTTTTATAAATCATATTTATAAATTTACTCATAACTACATTTATTCAACATATGATGAATTAAAGTTAACAAGAGAGGTTATTTCAGAAAATGAAATTTATGATTTTTTAAATGAAATATACACCGATGGTGATTTAATCGAAAAAGACTCATTAAAATTTAGAAAATTAATGTGCTTTTCTATACCTCATTCTGAACCACTAATCAACTTGATAGATGAATTACCTGATAGTATTGTAGATAATGAGAATAGAATTTATTTTAAAAATCAGATTTGTAAAAAGACTAAACTTTGGGACAAAGACCAACTTAAAAATTGTTGGGTATTAACACCATCCGATTTGAAAAAAATTGATGAACTAGATGATGATAATTATTGGGAAAATTATAGAAAATTATTTGGAAGTGGAAAAAGTTCAAATTCAGTTCCTATATTCAACAAATCGAAAACAGTTGCAATAATTCAAGTTGAAGGACAAGGTGATTATTTGTTAGGATTTGAAACCATTATTGTTTATTTAAAAATAAATGGAAAATGGAAGTATTATACCGAAAAACAACTATGGATAAGTTAATAACTACTCCAGAACTACCATTTTTAAACTAAACCACTATGGACTGAAAGTCCATAGGTTTTAAGAAGCAGACTGAAAGTCTGCACTCTTGTGTCAATCCTCTATGATAAAATTTGCTTGATCTGAACTATTTGGATTCCTATGATGTTCCAAATACTCATTAACCATTTCATCTGTAATATTCCCTGTACTCCAACATCCAAAACCAATTGCCCAAAAATGACGACCCCAATATCTTTTTTTCAATTCTGGAAATTCCATTTGAAGCTTCCTAGAACATCGACCTTTCATCAACTTTACAATTGTACTTATATCTTGTGAGGGACGATACTCTATATGCATATGTATATGGTCTTTTGATACTACTCCTTTCAGTATTTGAATATCTTCTGCTTCGCAAATTTGGATTAAGATTGTTCTACATCTAATTTTAATATCTCCTTCCAATATAGCATATCGGTATTTTGTTACCCAGACTATGTGAGCTGTTAATCGAGATACTGAATGACCATTTGTCCGTTGAAAATCCATCCAACAAAGATAACATTTTTAGAAGCTAAAAGCGAAATGCACTAAAGTGCATAGTTTTAACTATTTTTGAGACCAATAAAATTCCAAAAACATACGATTTTTACCTCGTTTAAGCACTTTAAACGAGGTATTTTTTTAACTTAACATAGCACAAGAATTACTAGATGATAATAATAGTAAAACAAGGAAATTTTATACACACGTAAGCACTAAAAGCTTAGAATAAATTAAAAGTCCTTTTGATGATTTGTAAGGAGAAATATAATATATTTGAAAAACATTTAAAATATGACACTTATCAAATATATAGAGCCTTTTTGGTACATGTATGTATAATAAAGTCATACCTATAAATGAATTGGTAGCAATTTTTAAATAACATACTTTATAAAATGAAATTAAAAGAAGAAATAGAAAGAAATGATTTAAAGCAAAACATTATGCAAAAAATCATTTATAGATTCGATTATCAAGGTGTAGTCGATATTGAAGACACTATTCCTTCTTTCATTGATGCATTTCGAAACTATTTCAAAGATTATTCAATAACATCATTTAATTTTTTGGACAGTGAATTATTAAATGTAAATGACATTAGCGAAAATTTGGGGATTCCTGTCAGCGAAATTATGAAACAGCGAATTCATAGATTTACTAAGAATACTTTTGGAACAGATGAGTTGATTTTAGACATTGGGATTTATAATACTATTTTAACTATTAATTGTAAAAATTACAAAAATAATGATGAATATTTGAAATTCATCTCTGACTATCTTAATTTCTTTATAAAAAGTAATGAATTTTTAAGTTTCAAGAGAGTGGGTATTAGAAAAATTGGATCTAAATTTTATCGTGAAATTGAAAAAATCCATGATGATTTCGAAAAAACATATTTTAATTTTGACTATAGTAAATATGGATATTATAATTATCAAAATAGATTTGAAGATGTTTTTTTAGTTAAAAATCCATTTACAATGATTAATTCAATAAAAACTTTACAGGCTGGATATTTTTTTGATGAAAACACTAAAGAAGAATATGAGGCTTTCCAAGTTGTTATTGATTTTGAAGGTTATTTAAATGATGAAATGATTTTGCAAACAAAATTTAAAAAGAATTTCCAAAATCTTTTAATTTCAATCAACAATAATCATCTTTTCAATCTCTTTAAGTTGAATGTAACAGAAAAATTTTTAAATGAAAATTCAAAATGAAAATAAATAAATCACATTTTGTTCCAAAATCACCTAATCATAGCAAAGAAAAACCTAAAATTCTATTTACACCTAAAATCAGAAGTGTTTCTATACCAAAACCACTTAAGATTGGTAATTTAGTTAGATTCAATAATTTGCCTAATGACGTGGAAAAATAAAACTTTTGTAGATATTTCTAATCTAGAAATACATGTTTATATTATTGGTTATCCTGATAGAGGTGAAAGTCAAATTGTCCTAATCAAGGATAATAAATCAGATTATATTCACTTCTCTATCGTTATTGATTGTTACGAACATGAATCAGTAAACAAAACTTTAGAAATCCTTGACGATAACAAAATAAAAGCATTAGATTTTTTCATTTGGACCCATACCGACGAAGACCATTCGTACGGTATTAAAGATATTATTAAAAAATTCTGCGACGCAAATACAAATTTCATATTACCTGAAGGAGTTTATGGTCGGATTGGTGACTTTATAAATTATAATCCTACTATTCAATCAACATTTGATATTATTAATAGTAGAAATAAGAATAAAAAATACAACGTTAATTCAGCTGGAGCATCTACAGGTGGGCATACAAGATTATACTCAACAGTTTATAAAGACATGAAATTAGGAGCTGAAATTGATTTTGAATTAATTTCTATTGCACCTATTTCCGCATTAATAAGACGTAAATTAGGTATTGGTAATGTCAGTAAAAAAAATGACTTATCGATTGCGACATTATTTAAGATTGGTAAAACAATTTTACTATTTAGTGGTGATATTGAGAATCAGAGTATTTTACAAATCCCAGACTATTATTTTGAGGATTTGTCCTTTATCAAAACTCCTCATCACACTTCTAAAAGTTCATTAGAATTATTAAATAAAATAAATTTTTCATCATCTACAAAAACATCTGTTAAAGCTTCTTTTTCAACAATTTATAAAAAATTTAATTTACCTGATTCATCAGCCGTTAAACAATATAAAAAAATTTCAGATGCATTTTACAGTACTGGAAATGGTAATGAAAATTTTGGTTATATCCACTTGACAATTGATGTTCTTAGTGATTCAGTAAAAGACATTCAATTATATGGAAACGCTGTTGTACATTAAAACTACCGCTAACAACTAAAATTTATTCATCCGTTTTTATTGTTTTTTTAGCTTTCATCATCACTTTGCAAGTTGTTGAGCTCAAAGAATGAAAGGATTTCTGTTTTGACTACTCCCTATTAATTTTGAAAGATTGCATTCTAAAAAGTTTTTTAGTGTAACTTAAAACCGTTATTTTTACTTCAATTTATAACACAAAATAAAATAAATGAAGGTTTTTAGAGGAACAGACGATTGTGGCTATTGTAAACAAACAATGAGGCTAATCGAAATTTTTAAGTGTTGCCGACTGAATGAAAATCTAGATACATTTACGACCATAGAGTAGTAAAATAGCAATAAGACTATATATTTTTATGAAATTAAACGATTTTATAACAGAACTTAGAAACTGGAAACTTACTAAATATAAAGTAATCAATTTTGCTATTGGTATTTCTGGTTTACTTATTTATGAGTTTGTTGGACGACCTATCTATCGACCATACATCTACAGTAATAAAATAAATGACTTTCATATCGCCGACACCTTGGGTAATACATTTGGGACAATGCCTACAATATTTTTCTTAATTGCAATTTTATCCAATGACACGACAAAAGGGAACTACTTAATAAAACTTGGGACATTTAGTGTTGTTGTTTTTGAGCTTGTACACCCTTTGCTTGGAAAACCAATAGACATTTGGGATATTATTGCTACTATAATGACAGGATTCATTTGCTATTTTATCTACAATAGTGTATTTAAAAACAGATAATTAAATAAAAAAACTTTCTACACCAACTAAAATTTATTCATCTGTTTATATTATTTTATGCACTCATCATCACTTTGCAAGTTGTTGAGCTCAAAGAATGAAAGGATTTCTGTTTTGACTACTCCCTATTAATTTTGAAAGATTGCTTTCTAAAAAGTTTTTTAGTGCAACTTAAATCCGTTATTTTTACTTAATAAATTATAATCTAAATTAATACAAACAGAGGTTTTTAGACAAACCGATGTTGGAAGTAACCTAATAATGACAGTAAAAAACATAACAACAGTAATAATTATTGTTTTGACCATTCCTGCATTTGGACAAGTAGACACTATCTTTATTCAGAAAGACAGTTTGTTAGGAACCGCACAATCAATTTTCTTTGAAAACAACTCAAACAGCAAATTCTATGACAACATAAATTATTGGAATTTTCTAACATTTGACAATGAGAGTTATAAATATTCAATGGACTTTTTGAAAGAAAATAATTTAAAACTAATCAAAAAAAAAACAGTTATTCCTCAAACTAAATGGATAACATTAAAACAATACAAAGGTGCGTTTTATGTCTATCACCCTTGCGATTTTTATTCTCATTACAGAATTTCAATTAACGATACCACTTTCATAGACTGGACAGGTGAAGGACCAGAAGCAAATAAGATTATTACACAAAAGAAAATTGACGACAAAACCTACGAATTTCAATTGTCAGGCATCGCTAACAAAAACAGAAAACTGATAATTCACATCATTGATAACAAAAAAGGAATTGCGGTTTTTGAAGAGACTAGTGACAATTCAAAAGAAAGATATTATTATTTAATGGTTGCTTCTGATAAAATAAAAAATGTACCATTAATAGTAAACAATTGTGAAACTTATAAGCAAATTGAATTGCGTTTTGACAAACCTAATTTCAATGAATTACTAATTACCAAAAAATGACAATATAGACAGCAACTAAAATTTATCAATCATTTTTTATTGTTTTTTTAGCACTCATCATCACTTTGCAAGTTGTTGAGCTCAAAGAATGAAAGGATTTCTGTTTTGACTACTCCCGATTAATTTTGAAAGATTGCTTTCTAAAAAGTTTTTTAGTGCAATTTAAATCCGTTATTTTTACTTTTAAATTATAATCTTAATTAATACAGACAGAGTTTTTTAGAGAAAATAGTGTTGGCTAAAAACATAACAAGCAAACCGAAATAACGAACCATGACAGAAATTGTTGAACTTTCAGACCAAACAATAACCATTGAAAGGAATAAATTCCTGAAAGTTAAAGGCAGTATTGATACAAACCTATATTATATTGAAAGTGGAAGTTTGAAAATTTTTGTAGTAAACGACCACGAAGAGCAAATTATTCGATTTGGCTACAAAGATAATCTAATTGCTTCGTTAGACTCTTTTTTGACGGGCAAACCATCTGACTTAATTATTCAAGCCCTTAAAAAGACTGTAATAAAAGTTATAAGTAAAAAACAAATTGACAAATTTTTAGAGTCCGAAAACAATCGGAATCTATGGACAACAATTTTAGAAAGCTTGGTGCTGCAACAAATGGAACGAGAAATTGATATTCTAACTAGTTCGCCAAAAGTAAGATATGAAAGGGTTTTAAAGCGTAGCCCACAACTTTTTCAAGAAATATCCAACAAACATATTGCTAATTATTTACGAATGAGTCCCGAAACGTTATCGCGACTTAAAAAGTCTTGACTTCAATCAAGATTTATGAAAAATGCTTTTTCGAACTTTGTATAAAATTGAAAATTATGCAATCGGAAAACTTAATACAATCTATTTTAGAACAAACACAACAAATTATTAACCAAGTCGAGAAATTAAAAAGCTTAGATTTACAAGCTTTAAACTGGAGAGAAAACAACACTTCGTGGAGTATTTTAGAATGTTTGGAACATTTAAATTTATATGGTGATTTTTATTTGCCAGAAATAGAAAACAAAATAAAAAATTCTACGACCAAAGCTGACCTTGAATTTAAGAGTGGCATGTTAGGAAACTACTTTGCAAAAAGTATGTTGCCAAAGGAAAAATTAAACAAGATGAAAACTTTTAAAAACAAAAATCCATTAAATTCAAAACTTGACAAAGCAGTTCTTGATAGATTCATTCATCAGCAAATCATCTTTTTGGACTTACTCAACCAATCAAAGAAAGTGAGTTTGAACAAAGTAAAAATTCAAATTACAATTTCAAGTCTAATCCAACTAAAATTGGGCGATATTTTTCAATTTCTTACCAATCATACTATTAGACATTTAGCCCAAATTAACAACATACAGATTCAAATGAAGAACGCCTAAAAAGCCTTCGAATAGATCGGAGGCTGTCCAAAAAGTCAGTAATCTTGTTCATTTCGACGCAAAGAGAAACCACATAACACTGATTATGAGACTCCTCCTTGCATCGGAGTGACAAAAATGTTTAGACTTTTTTACTTTTAGGACAGCCTTTTCGTTACTTCATTTTATGAACTGTAATCATGAAATATCCATTACTTTCTTGAAAAAAAATTAAAAAAATCAAAAGCATATGATAATTAAAATTATTAATTAATTTTGACGTTAATTAACTTTTTTAAAAACATGAAAAAAATAATTAGCTTTTGCATAATCTTATTATCTATCAATTCGTTTTCTCAATGTATCAAATGTAAATCAATAGAAGAGGCACAAAAAGATATTGAGATCGTAAAATCAATTCAAATTAACCCTTACACTGGTGGAGAATTAAGTGAAATTCCTACTACAATTGGCGATTATATAAACTTAGAAATATTATATTTAACCGATTTAGAATTAACTAATGTTCCTAAAGAAATTGGAAAACTAAAAAATTTAAAAAGCTTAAGTTTAGCAGGGAATAATTTAGAGGCTTTACCGGAAGAAATTTTCGAATTACAAAATCTTGAAGAATTAATTTTGTTTTCTAACGAATTTTCTAATGAATACAAAATTAATTTAAAGAAACAAGTAATACTAAAATTACCCAAAACAAAATTAATGATAGACTAATGTTATAGCGATTTCGATTTTTTTTATGTTGCTAATCTCGCATTTTTCCTTTAAAATATAATATAAATTAACACTAAATGAAGTTTTTAGATGAACTAACTTAGCTGTTTTTTTACCAAATAAACGTATAAAAATAATACAGAAAATAATTAAAATTTTACAAAATGAAAAAGAAATTTTTTGAATTCATTACACAATCTATAATGTTATTATCTACAATTATTTTAGTTCAAAGTTGCGCTGTTTTACCACTTCCAACTGAACCAATGAATTTTAGAAAAGAAACAGCGAAAAATGGATTGATTATTGGCTCAATAACATTTCCAAAAGAAAAAGCAAGATTCAATCAATACTTTATAAGAATTAGTGGAATAGATAGCGATGAAAAAATTGCTAAAAAAAATTCAACTGAAATACAAATAACTCCAGAGCAGATTTGGAAAGTGAAACATAAAGGAGAACTAGATAATGGTTTAACATATTTATTTGCAATTGAAAGACCCGAAGGAAAATATGAAATTCCAAATGTAAGATTATTTACAAACGGTGGAGCACTTGCATTACAGAGAACAAATTATTCAGGTAGTTTTTCAATCCCTTTTGATGTAAAAAAAGGAGAGATTACATATGTTGGTAATATTGTTTTTAATGAATATGCTGGCGAGAATGATACATTGGTTTCATATAGAAATAATTATGAAAAAGACATTAATGCGATTAAAAAAATTCAGCCAAGTGTGGACTGGAGTAAAGCAATTAATGATATAAATAGAAAAATTGAGTATAATGATAATAAAGTAAAAAGATAAAACATTTCCCAACTGCTAAAGTCTATTCTTTTCATTTTATTGTTTTTTAAATCATTCATCATTACTCTGTGAGTTGTTAGTCTTTAAAAGCCAACAAAAGGATTTTTGTTTTGGCTACACCCTATTAATGCTAAAAGATTATATTCAAAAAATTTCTGTTTTAGCTAATTCCATTATTTTTACTTTAAAATTGAATCTAGGATAATATTACGAAGAGTAAAATAAACAATGTTAACCAAATATAAATCGAATTAAATCTTGAAAAAAATATTTATTTACATATTATCACTTTTTTATTTACTAATTGTAATCAAATGTCTGAAATAGAAAAAGCTTTATTGATTAAAGATGAAACAGAATCCATATTAAAAATTCAAAAAATACTTTGGAAAAAAACAGAATTATTCGATGATTTTAGAAACCTAAATGATGCTGAAAAAACATTTCTTTATGTAGAGATTTTGGAAGCTGAAATCAATAATGGTGGTTTCGACCAATTTTTCTTTAACTCAAGTGGAGATTATGCTAACGAAACTTTAGAGGCATTGAAAAAAATTGGAGCTATAAAGACTGTGAAAATAGTTGAAGAAGCTTATAAAAACTTTCCGAAAAATCCAATTCCAAAAAATAACACTATTAGACATGAAATATTAGAAAATATTAATGAGCAAACTTCCGAAAAATGGACACAACTTGAAGATAAATTTTATCTTTATGAAGAAAATATTGGCCGTTTAGTTTTGGATTATGTTCGAAAAAACATAAATGAATTTAAATGAAACCAGTGCAAAACAACTAAATGCTATTCATTAGTTTTTATAGCTTTTTTTAATAATTTATGTTCTAGTTTAAAAGCTTCAAGTTTTATTTTTAACTGAGTTTGTTCATATAAACTATACCTATTTAACGTTTCAATTGCTTTATTTTCTATACTTCTTAATGCCTCGCATTCAAAATCTAAAAACTTTTTTTTAGTGAATGCTAAGTGCACAAAATCGATTGTTCGCAAAGCCGCTTGGTATTTTTCTACTGCCACTTTATACTTTTTTTCCAAACGAAATTGCTTTATAGCAACATCTTTCAATTGTGCTTCCAGCTTTACAAGTTGTTCTTGTTCTTGTCTTTCTACTGCCTCTTTTCTATAGACACTATCCGTAGGTAACTCGTCGGTTAGCTTTAATATAAAACTAAACTTTTCTCTTGATTTAGCAGGCAAACCGCGATACCCAATTTTATGCATCGACCATTGACTCCTACTCACATTAAGTAACATTGCCATTTCTTCTTGCGGTAGTAATATTTTTGTTTTAAAAATGGTTTCCTTTTTCATATGTAGCTATTTATTTGTTTTTCATAGATCATATAGTATCGCCTTATCTTCATTGGGGTTTGTTTGCAACAAACTTGTTGTTAGTGACGATTTCATATCTAAATATTTATTTTGTTGTTATGTTTTGCTTTCTATTTGTGGCATTATTGTTTAGAAAATATTTTTGCAACGCTTTTTGTTGCAATTCCAAAAAAAATTAAATTTTGCAACAAAAAGTGTTGCAAAATGAAATAATAATAAAAAATGACACGAAAATTATGAAAGTATAAAACGTTTTTATATTGAAAAACAAAAAAGATGCCAATCTAATTTTTATAAAAAAAATGAATCAGTACAACTAATAAAAAAACTCTTAAAAAAAAAGTGTATATTTGTAATAGAATGAAAAAGATGCAAAACATATCTTTAGTACTTACAAACACTACCTATTATCGCATGATAATGGGCAAAATAGTATATGGATATAGCACAAAACAACACCGTTGATATAAAACAATAAATCTATAACGCTAAAGCCCGAACAAATTTTGTTCGGGCTTTTTTTATTTTAAACAAAATGGAAAAACAAAAAAAACTACATGAAAACGTAGCAATTATGCTTCCCGAAAACGGATTAGAGCAAAAACTACAACAAGCTGAAAAAGAAAACAGAAAGCTTACTATTAAATTAGGCTTTGACCCTACCGCTCCCGATTTGCACCTCGGACATGCTGTGGTACTCAAAAAAATGAAAGAATTTCAAGATCTTGGCCATCAAATCATCATTGTTGTTGGAAGCTTCACAGCAAGAATTGGCGACCCTACTGGTAAAAACAAAAGTAGAAAACCATTGAGCTTGGAAGAAGTAAAACACAATGCTGCAACCTACATTAAACAACTTTCTAAAATAATTGCTGTTGAAAAAGCCGAAATTGTTTTTAATTCAGATTGGCTAGATAAGCTTGCTTTTTCCGAAGCCATACAATTAATTTCTAAAGTGACGCTAGCACAGCTCATGCAACGCAACGATTTTAATAAACGATTTACTGAAAACTCTCCTATAGCTATGCACGAACTCCTCTACCCTATTTTGCAAGGTTTTGATTCTGTGCAATTGGAATGCGACATAGAAATGGGTGGAACCGATCAACTTTTTAATTGCACTATGGGAAGACAATTGCAAGAAAGTCATAATATAAACCCTCAAGTTGTAATGTGCATGCCTTTATTGAAAGGTATTGATGGCTCGGAAAAAATGAGTAAATCGCAAAACAACACTATTGGACTAACAGACGGACCCAATGAGATGTTTGGCAAAACCCTGTCTATTCCAGATGCTATGATTGAAGAGTTTTTAGACCTTACTACTACTTTTACAAACGAAGAAAAACAACAAATTAAAAAGCAATTAATGGAAGGTGAAAACCCAATGAACATAAAAAAACGAATTGCAAAAAACATCATTAGTCAATACCATAATGAAAAGGCAGCGAACGAAGCCGAAGCCTTTTTTACAAATCAATTTCAAAATAAAAAATTTGAAACCAAAAGTTTTATACCATTCGCAATAGCAGACTTAAACATAAAGACTACTACGCTTTCAACTGTGGAACTTTGCAAAATATTCCGAAAAGATTTATCCAATTCTGCTATCCGAAGGCTCATAGAAGAAGGAGCTGTACAAATAAACAATCAAAAAGTAATAGAACCTTACCAAGAAATAAATATTATTAAAAATTTAAAAATTAAATTGGGCAAAAGAGACTTCTTCGAGCTTGTGTAAATATATAGTGAGTTTGATTTTTTTTTTAATCAAACTCACTTTTTTTCAATATTTCATTTATTTATATTCGCTTCAAAAAAAAAATGAATGAACTCTATACTATACTTCAAAATTTAATTGACTTAAAAGATAACGAATGGGAAATGTTTAACCGTTTTTTAAAAAGAATTGCATTTCCTGCTAAAACACAAATTATAAGTGAAGGCAATATTGCTAAAAACATCTACTTCATTGAAAGTGGTTTACTTAGAGCATATCATCTTCAAGAAGGAAAAGAAATTAACACCTATTTTGCTTGCGACAATCAATTCATATCTACTTTTTCAAGTTTTATAAATCAAGCTCCATCACACGAAATCTTAGAAACCCTTGAAGAGAGTTTTGTTTATGAATTGTCCTATCAGAATCTTACTTCTTTGTATGAGGAATCAAGAAAGTTTGAAAAATTAGGTCGAATCTTAGCTGAAAAAAATTATTTGTGCCTAATAGATAGAATCCATAGTATGCAAACCAAAACCGCAAAGGAAAAATATCTAGAATTTATTGCAAATTATGATAAAAAAATTGTTTTGCGTGTTCCGCAACACCATATAGCTAGCTTTTTAGGAATAGCTCCAGAATCGTTAAGTAGAATTAGAAAAGAGATTGTCATTTCTTAACAAATGTCAATGCCAGATTATTGAAGGTGTTATTTCTTTGTGCAGTATTTAAAAAAACAATATGACAAAGAAAAATTTGATAAGTCATTCCGTAATCCTAATAGGCATTATACAGCTAATTGTATCTTGTAGAGCGACCATTGATACTACAAAATATCAAACTCCTACTTTTTACGAAAAAGTTCCAACTACAGAGAATCATGCTGAACTTTCACTTTCAATGGTTGAAACGGGTTATGCAACTACTTTGGAAGCATTTGTTTTTAGAGGTGGAAAAATATTCAAAAAAAGAAAGTTATCGCACATTGCTATAGTTATTCGACATCCCAAGGGAACTTTTGCTTTTGATACTGGTTTAGGAAATGAAATTGAGAACCAATTTCACGATTCCTTTAATTTTTTAGATCGTCAAATATTTAAATTCAATAAATTACACTCATTGAGAGAAACGCTTATTAAAAACAAATTTGAACCCGATAGCATTCGTTTTATTATTCCTTCGCATCTGCATTTTGATCATGCTAGTGGAATAAAAGACTTTCCAAAAGCCAGCGTATGGACAACCTTAGAGGAATACCAACATGCAATGAGTGAAGAAGCTACACCTCCTGCCTTTATTAAACAACAATATGATGAGAAATCTATCCAATGGAATTTCATTGAATTTAAACCTGTTCCCTATGAAATATTTGAAGAGAGTTATGATTTTTTTAATGATGGAACAGTAGTTTTGGTAAAAATGCCTGGTCATACCACAGGTTCTATTGGAATGTTTGTTACGTTAAAATCTGGAAAAAAAATTTTCTTCACAGGCGATACAACTTGGGCAAGAGAAGCGTTTATAAATCCATCTGAAAAGCATAGAATTCCAAGAAATAAAGTAGATTTTAATAGAGAAGCGGTGAAAGAATGCATCGTTAAGATTCATCATCTCATGAAGAGAAAACCAGAACTAATTGTTGTCCCAGCACATGATTTTAATGCTCAAAAAGACATTGCTAAATTTCCAAACTTTGAACAATAAATCATTATGAACTAAAAGACTATGTGTTTTCACACTTGTGTTAATTCTCTATGAAAAAAATTGCATAATCTAAACTATCAAAACATTTAAATTCTATTACAGAAAAATAGCTACTTTAAATTGGCTTCAATACTCCGTTTTACGCCTTCAATGTGACTAATGCTACATTTTCGGTGCAAAACTTCCGTACTTCGCTACTTGAATTATCCTATTTTTAGATTAGTTTTCTATAGGTGTTTTTTCTATGATTACTACCCATTAACAATGAAATATTAAGTTGAAAATATATTTTTTAAAGCTCAATTTTCATTGTAAACATATTGCAAATTACTACAAAATAAATTGCTAACAATTTTTAACGAAACGATTATAAAATGACAACTAAACAAAATTTTACTTTTATCAAGACTAATAAAAGATTAATCAAATTATTTTTTGATGACATTTTGTTCATTAAGGGAATGGGAAATTATGCAGAAATCTTTCTCAAAAACAACAAAAAATATGTTTACTACAAAACATTAAAAGATCTTATTGACGCATTACCAGATGAATTTATGAGAATTCATAATTCAAGTATTGTGAATTTGAAAAATGTAGAATATATAGAAGATAATCATTTAATAATTGGTGAACATAAAATCACAATAGCAAAAAGTTACAAAGAATGTTTGCTAAATAGCATTGACAAATTGCTACTTTAAATAAGAAATTTGATTGATTAGATAAAAAATTAAACGAACTAAATAAATTATTTTTTTTGGTATAAAAACCTGAGTTGCTTTGTAGAAAAAAGATTACGAAACTTACTTATGTTTTAAATATGAGTATGTATGATTTTAAGGAATTTTATCATTACAAAAGAAATCATCTGAGAATAGTGAAAAAACAATTCAGACATTAAGGAAAGTAATTTATTAGTTTATAATTAAAAATAAAGGCGGAACAAATTAACTTAAAAAAAAGTACCTCAAGTTTTCGTCCACAATGGCGGTTTTCTGCAAGAGGGAAATATTTTAAAACATGAAAAAATTTAAAAATTATTTTACTATTAGTTTAGTATCTTTAGCATTAAGTGCTGTTTTTTTTGCTTGTTCATATGAAAATGAAACAATGCCAGAAAACAAGAATTCAACATCAATTGTAAATTCTAATAGGTTATTAGCAACTGTTTGTGATATTACTGGTTCAACAGTAGTGAGTTCTGGTAGTGCTGTTGTTGCAGCTGGTTCAACAGCAACCTATAGTTATACTAATAATACAGGAACGCCAACTAGCATTGTATGGAATATTACTTCAAATCCTGCAGGTAGTGCTACATTAACTTCAAACGGTTCAACT
Organism: Flavobacterium sp. KY-23415; assembly: GCF_055384985.1. NCBI lineage: Bacteria > Pseudomonadati > Bacteroidota > Flavobacteriia > Flavobacteriales > Flavobacteriaceae > Flavobacterium > Flavobacterium sp. KY-23415. Next base: position 3,953,709 of record NZ_AP044001.1, read on the forward strand.
GTAACTGTTACATATTCTGCAAGTTTTATAAGCGGAAGTTTAACCGCAGCTGGGTCAGGAGGTTCAGCACAAACTTGTAACACACTATTGAATATTACTAAATCGGGAGGAACAAATTCGAATTGCACTTGTCCATATCCAGTAATTAGATGTACTTTAGCCGTTTCTGGAGGGCATCCCTATTGGAGGTTTGAATTAGATAATTTAGAATCTGGTGATACCTTTGTTTGGTCACAAAATCATGCACCAATTTTTGGTAGTGTTACAAATAATTCATACATAATTGCAAATCCTCAAGGTCCTTTGAATAGCGGTTTTACCATATATTGTGAAGTAACGAGAAAATGCACAAATGGAACGATAAAAAAGCGAAAAGCATTTTATACAAACTATTATGGCGGAACTACTACTACAGGTAGAACAGGTTTTGTAAATATTGGTGGAGCATGCGATTATAATGCGGGAAGTGATTTAGAATAAAAGGATCCTTCTAGTTTAAAATTAAACAAAATAATGAGGTTGTCTAAAATTTTAGATAGCCTCTTTTTATTTCAACAATCCATACAGTATCTTTCATTTTAAAATCTATTGAATCTGAAAAATAAACATTCAATTTGTATTGCCCAGAGCTACTATCAATATCTCCTATGATTTCTTCTTTTCTAAAAGAAATTAGAATACAAAATGAGTATATATTTTTTAATGAAAAACTTCTATATCTTAGATTACTAATCTTTAATTATATTCATAATAAAAAGATTTTTACCAAAAAGAACTTAATTCAAAACAAAATAATCACATATAATTATAACATCAAATACATAGATGAATCTATTAGATTATAAATATAATTCATCAAAATATTTTGTTGAACCATTAAACTTTAATATTATTGCAAATTATTTTAAATTTATTATCAAACATCAATAGTTTGGATTCTCTTTTAAAGGCTCATTTAGAAATAATGGTCCTTTTTTTTTTGAGATTTTCCAATTTATTTTCCTTAAAAAGATGATCCATTAAAAGAAAATTTAACCTAAATAAAATTCTGTTATATTAAATTCAAAAATATAGAATAAAGCTGTAACGCCAAATAAAACCCTAATAAATACTTGATATATGAAGTTTTTTAAAATAGTCTTTTTTTTATTTATAACAATTAGTTATGCTCAAAAAAACAATACTCCAAGTCCAGAACAAATTGCTACTGCAAAAAGTTTACGCGAAAAATATTCAAAGGACGACGTTGCCATTTTAGAAAGTCAACATGATATTACATTCAGTTTTGACAAATCGACTAATAAAGTTTTGGTAAATCAAAATATGAGTCAAACGTTGATAAATTTAAATCATATCAGTCGAATTAGTTGGGTAGAGTTCTATGACGATCAATCAACAATTGAGAACATAAAGATAAGAAACAATTCTAACAAGAAAATTGACAACGACATCATAAGAGATGAATTTTATAAGGATAAAGATTTATTTTTCCATGATGCTAGAATAAAATATTTTATTTTAAATTTTCCTGTTCAAGGTCTTACATACACAACGGAAATAGAAAAATCATATAAAGATGCTAAGTATTTTACAACAAAATATTTTAATGAGCCCTATCCAATTGTCAAAAAAACCTTTGTGGTAAAAGTACCTGACTGGTTGAATATTGAGTTAAAAGAATTTAACTTTAAAAATTTTTCAATTTCAAAAGAAGTTGTGCGCAATGAAAAAGACAAAGAAACAATATATACATTCACAGCAGAGAATTTAAAAGCTTTTGAAAATTTAAGTGATGCTCCTGGTAAAAGTTATTATTATCCACACATCATGTTTTTAGTTAAATCATATAAAAACAATGGAACAGAGCATAAACTTTTTAATACCTATCAAGACCTATATGATTGGTATAAGTCATTAATAGATCAAATGGAAGACAATCCCAAAGTTTTTGAAAATAAAGTCAAAGAGCTAACAACAAATGCAAAAACACCAGAAGAAAAAATAAAAAATATTTACTATTGGGTTCAAGACAATATAAGATATATAGCTTTTGAAGATGGCATTGCTGGATTCAAACCTGAAGAATCAAATAAAGTTTATGAAAATAGATATGGTGACTGCAAAGGAATGGCAAATTTAATCAAACAAATGCTAAAATTAGCTGGTTTTGATGCACGATTAACATGGATTGGAACAAAGCATTTAGCCTATGATTACTCAACACCTTCATTATCGGTTGATAATCATATGATTTGCACAGTTATCCATAATGGTAAAAAATATTTTCTAGATGGAACAACAAAATTTAATCCATTAGGAAACAATTCGGAACATATCCAAGGAAAAGAAGTTTTGATTGAAAATGGTTCTAATTGTATTCTTGAAAAAATTCCATTAAGTACTCCTGATGATAATAAAGAAATAAAAAGAATTACATTTTCCATAGAAAATGAAGACCTAATTGGTAAAGCAAATCGTTTTTTTTCTGGTGAAAGTGCAATATCTTTTTACTCAACTTTCAATTCGATTGAATCGAGTTCTAAAAATGAGAGTTTAGAACATTTTTTATCTAGAAGTGATAAGAATTTTTCAATTTCCAATATTGAAACTTCAGATTTAAAAAATAGAGAGAATGATATAAATATCAATTATGATATCAAAATAAAGAACAAAATCACCACTTTAGATAATGAACTCTACATAGATCTAGAAATTTTTAATGAGTATAAGGATTTATACTTTAAAGATCGAGACATTGATTACGAAATGGATTATAAAACCAATTATGAAAGCATAATTGTATTAACAATACCAAATGGGTATACATTACAGAAAATGCCACAAGAATTATCAATTAAAGAAAATGATTTTGATGTGGTACTATCTTATAAAAAAACAGGAAATGAAATTCATTATACTAAAAATTTCATTTTCAAAAAATCGGGAATTAAAGCTATAGATTTTGAAAAATGGAATGCTTTTTCTAAAAAAATGAGCGAATTCTACACTAAACAAATCGTTTTAATCAAACAATAAAAGGCTCTTTTTTATTAACCGTAGTAATTAAAAACACAAAGAATTAAATATATACTATTATGAAAAAAATTTTTGTTATCCTATTTTTATTGGTTACAAATATTTTGACTTACAGTCAAAAAAATGACAAATACTATAATGAAATTAAAGAGACCTTTTGGGGTGATAATGATAAATTCAAAAATGTAATTGATATACCTGAAAAATGGAAAAATGAATCCGCAGTGTTTATAGCCAAGGAAGAGACTTATGAATATATTTATTTAGGAAAAGTACATGTTAAAAAGAGAAGTCATATTCGACGTAGAATCAAATTATTAGATCAGGCTTCTATAAAAGAATATTCAGAGTTTACGATTAATGAAAAAATGTCGGCAAAAAAGAAAGGAGTACTGGGTGATTCAGATGTTTTAGGTATTAAAATCATTAAACCAAATGGTACTGAATTTGAAATTGACACAAAAAGTAACATTAAAGTTGTTGATAATACAACAAAAATAGCAGTTCCTAATTTAGAAGTTAATGACATTATTGATATTTTTTATTTAAAAGAAGAAATTGATTATGGTTATTGGGGGCTATTCATATATGATGAAGTAGCAGAAACTTTACAAGACGAATATCCCATTATGAACTTTAAATTAGCCTTCTCATTAAGCAAAAAAATATACATGAACTTTAACTCTTTTTCAGGAGCACCTAAATTAGAGAAAGTTGAAAACACGAAGGATAAAAAAATAAATAATTATCAACTTATTGCAAAAGATATTGAAAAATATGAAGAGGTGTCATGGTATTATCCTTTGCTTGAAACACCATCATATAAATATTGTATTGCCTTTTCAAAAGCTACTAATAAAAAAGGGAAATCGTATCCTTTAATGTCAGAAGATGCAAATAATATTAAATCTACTGTAAATGAAATTGAAGTTTCTAATTTGACTAAAAACGTTTTAAGACCTTTTGGAAATTTGGGGGCTATTGAAGAGGCTTTAAAAGACAAAAAATTTAAAGATGATGAAGAAAAGATTCGCTATGTTTATTATTATATTAGATATCGTTATTTAACTAGAGATTTGGAGAGCTATAATTTAAGTAAATCTAAATCGCGCTATACAGGAAATTATTTTTTATCCCAAATAGACTATTTTAATATGTTGATGGCCATTTTTAAAGATAATAAAATTGAATACGATTTTGTTATAGCTAATAAGAAAAGTAATGGGAAACTAGAAGATATTTTTAGTTATAATGATGCAGAAGTTCTTATAAGAACAAAAACAAAAAATCCTATATATATTAGTTACTATTCGCCATTTTCAAACATTGATGAGTTTGATTCTCAAATAGAAGATACAGATGCTTATTTAGTTTCTCACAAAAATGGAGAAGAAATATTTGGGGCCACAAAATTTAAATTACCGACTAGTAAAGCCGAAGATAATTTATCAAAAACTATCACTAAATTTTCTTTAGACAATTTTGAAAAAGTAGTAATTAATAGAGAATTTAGCATAAAAGGAAATCTTAAATATAACGAACAAGTTGACAAACTGAATTATTATGATTATGTTCAAGAAGATCAAGAAAAATATGCAACAAAAAGAGATCTCAATTTCATAGAGAAATTACAAAAAGACAAAGTAAGAAATCAAGAAATTGAAGCCCTAGAAAAAAAGGTAAAAGAAGTTCAACAAGAACGACTTGAAAAATCAATAGCATCTGAATTCGATGTAAAAGAAGTAGATAATTATACTATTACAATTAAGAATACTGGAAGATACGGTAAAAATTCTTCATTTGACTATGAAGAATCATTTGAAATTAAAAATGAATTAATTAAAAAGGCTGGAGAAAATTACATCATTGAAATAGGGAAAATACTAACTTCTCAAAGAGAAATTTCTGAAAAGGAAAAAGATAGAAAATATAATATTTACATGCCATTTCCAAGAAGTTTTGAAAACGAAATTATTTTCACTATACCTGATGGATATGATGCTTATGGTGTAGAAAAATTAAATGCTAATGTTAAAAATGAAACAGGAGAATTCGTTAGTAAAGCAACTGTTGAAGGAAACAAATTAAAAGTTTCAATTAAAAAAACATATAACAATTCTTTTGAACCAAATAAAAATTGGAATTTAATGATTGAGTTTTTAGATGCTGCTTACCAGTTTACTCAGGAAAAAATTATTTTGAAAAAAGCATAACGTTTTATAATTCAATAACTAATTCGGTTTGAAATCAAAGAGGTTGTCTAATATTTTAGATAGCCTCTTTTTATTTCAAAATTAGACCTTTACCTCTTTCCTATAAAAAGAATATTCATTTTTCTCTTCTAAAAAGTAATTTTTCTAAATCTTCTGAAGAACACGCTGCTGTTCTATACGCTTTTCCTAAAGGTACTTTTTTATTAATGATCCATACAGAATCTTTCATTTTAAAATGTATTGAATCTGAAAAATAAACATTCAATTTGTATTGTCCAGAGATACTATCAATATCTCCTATGATTTCTTCTTTTCTAAAAATAAACTCTTTTGGATTTCCTTCAATAATTTCTCCTATGGATGCACCATAAACATCTCCATAAAAAGAATCCCATGAATGAAGTAACTTATTTGCTCCATTCGTATAGAACAAATAATTATTTTCTAAATCATCACAAGAAGTTTCTGTTAACTTGATAATTTTTAAAGTTGAACGCTCTTCTTTAAATAAATATTTACCTTCGAAAAATTCAGCTAAAATTTTTGATTCAATACTTTCGCTAAAATATTTTTCTTCTCCTTTAAAGAAATCAAATCTATATTTATATTTAACATCATCATCTACTTGCAAACTATCAATCAAGTAAACTAATGCATAGTCATCAAACTTAAGTAATTTCTCTTTAGTAAAAAAAACAGTATCTATTGCTTGAAAATTTACATTTTCTTTATCATTCTTTTCACTAACAATTATAGACTCTTTTTTACACGACATCATAATTGATAATAAAATCAACAAGGCAGATTTATTCATTTACAAATAAAATTAAATTAACAAACAAATATATCAAATCTTCTCATTGAGTTTCCAAACTCATTTTTAATTATATTTGAAAATCCTATAAATGACAAAATATGCAAGAAAGAAAATCAAATAAAGAATTTAAAATTTTCAGACCGAATAAAATAAAAAGTATTTTCTTATTATTAATCAGTAGTGTTTTTGTTTTTGGTGGTTATTTAATGTTAGAAGACAAACTTCTGGAAGGATGGTTCACAATTGTATTTTTTGGAATTGGAATTATTGTGTCGTTGATTCAACTTCATCCGAATTTAACCTATTTAAAATTAGATAAAGATGGCTTTGAAGTAAAAAGTCCCTTTCGTTCCAATTTTACAAAATGGTCAGAAGTTAAAAACTTCAACAAAGGCAGTATAAGAGGGAACAAAATGATTCTTTTTGATTATACTTCGGAGCATAAAAAATGGAATACAGGGAAAAAGATCGCACAATTTTTATCTGGTAATCAAGGTGCTATTCTATCCAATTATAATATAAACACCGACAAATTATTGGCTTTAATGATAGAATATAAAAGAGCAAGCAACCATAATCAGCTATAAGCAATTTTTTCTTAAAAAAAGGCGTCCAAAAACAACTATGTTGACAAACTGACTTTAATTAACAAATCAGAAAATCAATCTTAATGCTTTTGAACGCCTTAATTTTATTTTTTAAGCTGTTCAACTAAAAAACAAACATAGCTCTTTCACCCATCAATTCGTTTACCTCTTCGGCTACTTGTTCCAAAACAGCTTCATCTGTGTGATTCGTGATTACTTTATCGATTAGAGCAACAATTACTTCCATATCGTTTTCATCTAATCCACGAGTAGTAATTGCTGAAGTACCCACACGAATACCTGAAGTTACAAAAGGAGATTTGTCATCAAAAGGTACCATGTTTTTATTTACAGTAATTTCTGCTTTCACCAAAGCATTTTCTGCTTCTTTACCAGTAATATTTTTATTTCTCAAGTCTATCAACATCATATGATTGTCAGTACCTCCTGAGATAATTTTATATCCTCTACTCACAAAAGCAGCTGCCATAGCCTGTGCGTTCTTTTGCACTTGCATAGTGTATCTAAAGAATTCATCTGTTAAAGCTTCTCCAAATGCAACCGCTTTAGCAGCAATAATATGCATTAATGGTCCACCTTGATTTCCAGGAAAAACAGACATATCTAAAATATGAGACATCATTCTAATATCTCCTTTTGGTGTTTTTAAATCCCAAGGGTTTTCAAAATCTTTACCCATCATAATCATACCTCCTCTAGGACCTCTTAAAGTCTTGTGAGTCGTAGTTGTAACTATATGACAATGAGGAATTGGATCATTCAATAATCCTTTAGCAATTAATCCTGCTGGGTGAGAAATATCTGCTAACAATAAAGCACCAACACTATCTGCAATAGCACGAAAACGCTCAAAATCCATATCGCGAGAGTAAGCCGAAGCCCCTGCAATTATCATTTTGGGTTTTTCTGCTAAAGCAATCTCTTGAATTTTATCATAATTTAATCTTCCTGTTGCTTCTTCAACCCCATAAAAAACTGGTGAATATAATTTTCCAGAAAAATTAACAGGAGACCCATGCGTCAAATGGCCACCATGAGATAAATCAAAACCTAATATTTTATCTCCAGGTTGCAAACAAGCTGCAAAAACAGCGGTGTTAGCTTGAGAACCAGAGTGAGGCTGAACATTCACATATTCTGCTCCAAATAAAGCTTTTGCTCTATCAATTGCTAATTGTTCTACGATATCAACTACTTCACAGCCTCCATAATAACGCTTTCCAGGATACCCTTCAGCATATTTATTTGTTAATACAGAACCCGCAGCTTCCATTACTTGGTCACTTACAAAGTTCTCGGAAGCAATTAATTCAATACCGTGAATTTGTCTGTCTTGCTCGTCAAGAATCAGATCAAAAATTTGTTCGTCGCGTTGCATTTCTTAGTAATTCGTTAAAATTTATTCAAATTTACAAAAAAGGTTTGTTAAATAGCTAGTAAAGTTTATATTTGGTATATAATTTTTCAACAACAAACTAACATTATATTATGCCAAATATAGCGAATGACCCAAAGAGAAAATCATGGATAGAAGTGTCTAAAGACAGTGACTTTCCTATACAAAATATTCCCTTCGGAGTTTTCATAACTAAAGAAGATGTAATAACTATTGGTACTAGAATTGGTAATTCTGCCATAGATATGGGAGCTCTTCAACAACTAGGGTATTTTGAAGGTATTGATTTAACAGACGACATGTTCATGCAAGATACCTTGAATGATTTTATTTCGGATGGTAAAAAAACTTGGAGATTGGTTCGAAACAGATTGGTCGAAATTTTTGATATTGACAATCCAAAATTGAGAGACAACAAAAAGCATCGTGACGTGGTTATTTTCGACATGAAAGATGTTGAAATGCTTTTGCCTGTACAAATTGGAGATTATACCGATTTTTATAGTTCTAAAGAGCATGCAACCAACGTGGGTAAAATGTTTCGTGATCCAGAAAACGCACTATTACCAAACTGGTTACACATTCCTGTAGGATATCATGGAAGAAGTTCAACGATTGTGCCAAGTGGTGTAGCTGTAAAAAGACCAAATGGTCAAACTTTACCTGCTGGTGAAACACAACCTGTTTTCGGCCCTTCTAAATTAGTTGATTTTGAATTGGAAACGGCTTTCATTACTACCGATGCTAATTTAATGGGAGAACCTATTCCTGTTGAAGAAGCAGAAGATTATATCTTTGGAATGGTCTTGTTTAATGATTGGAGTGCAAGAGACATACAAAAATGGGAATATGTTCCTTTAGGTCCCTTTTTAGCAAAAAACTTTGCTTCTTCTATTTCTCCTTGGATTGTAACCATGGATGCTCTAGAAGCTTTTAGAGTAAAAGGTCCTGAACAAAACCCTACACCACTACCCTATTTACAACAAACAGGAAATCATGCTTTTGATATTAACCTTGAAGTTTCTATCAAACCTGAAGAAAGTGAAGAAACTATTGTATCGAAATCAAACTTTAAATACATGTACTGGTCAATGTCTCAACAGTTAGCACATCATACTGTTAATGGCTGTAGAGTTAACTCTGGAGACATGATGGGAAGTGGTACTATTTCTGGCCCAACACCAGATTCTTTTGGATCAATGCTTGAACTAACTTGGGGTGGAAAAAATCCTATTAAGTTAAATGATGGCACAGAGCGTAAATTCATTAACGATAATGATACTGTTATTATTAGAGGATATTGTGAAAACGAAGACATGAGAATTGGTTTTGGAGAATGTTCTAGTAAATTATTACCAGCAGTAAAAATTAAATAAGAAGTATTATTATTTTAAAAAAAAACAGTTGTAATTAATTTTACAACTGTTTTTTTATGTGGTAATTTATCAAATCCACAGGTTTTGGAGTCGATCCGTATTTTATATGAAAAAAATAGACATAAAAAAAGGGGCTGTCCGAAAAGGACAGCTTTTTTTATGTAGCTATTTTTAAGCTATTTTGTTTTGAAGAAAAAATAATAGCAAAATAACTTTGAGTTACTTTAACAAGGCAAATTTTAGTTTTAAAATAGGCTAGATAAGTGTGAATTTTGGTTTTGAAAACAAATTTTAGCAAGTCTGCCTTGAATGCATTCATTTTTCTAAAGTTGTGTCCAAGGGCCATTAGTAAAAACTCTAATGTTACTTTTTCTAATCCCTTCATTGTGAATCGATTGAATTTATTATTGCTTTTAAGTTGACCAAAAACCGCTTCTACCTCTATTGGACGTTTACTTCGATGTTCTAGTCCTTTTTCACTCATTAGTAGCTTTCTTGCTTTTTCTTTTAATTCATTTAATCGATGATTGACTGATAAAATTCTATTACCTTTTGATTGATGGCATTGACTTCGTAAAGGACATCCTTGGCATCTTTTGGCTTGATAATATGTAATTTGTGATTCATATCCAGTACTGGTTTCACGTTTTCCTACTCCTGTTTTTTGCATGATTTGACCCATTGGACAAACATAAAAATCGTGTTCTTTGTTGTAAAATAAATTTTGAACAAGAAAAGGATTGTTTTTTATCTTTCTTTTTTGTTCTTGATGAAAATAGTTATATTTCACATAAGCATCAGCTTGTTTTTCTTCCAGCATTTCATAGTTTTCTTCACTTCCATAACCTGCATCTGCAACGATTTCTTTGCTCTGTTTTTGATAGGCTTTTTCAAAACCTTCAAGATGAGAACTTAAGGTTGTAGTGTCATTTGTTGTTTGATGAATAGAAACATGTGTAATAAATTGGTTTTCAGTAGATATTTGCGGATTGTAAGCAGGTTTTAATTGACCGTTTTTCATATGATCTTCTTTCATTCTCATAAAGGTAGCTTCGGGATCTGTTTTACTATAGGAGTTCCTGTTTCCCATTGTAACCAAGTCTTTTTCATATTTTTCAAGCTTTGGAAGATGTTCCTCTTGAAGTTTTTGCAATTCTCTTGCCTGTTTTTTGGTAGGTTCTTTGAGTTTTTTATTAAGAATCGAAAGCTTTTCTTTTAAACTTTCTGAATCAATCGACTTTGGTAATTCTTCTATATTTAGTTCTTGATTATCAGATTGAATACTGTTTTCAATAGTCGATAAAATATGACTAATTTTAATTTCTAGTTTTTCTTTATATTTCTCAACGGAGCCTCTCCATACAAAAGTATATTTATTAGCTTTGGATTCTATTTTTGTACCATCAATATACTGAACATCTAGGCTTACATATTTCATTTCAACCAACATTTTTACCACTTCTGCAAAAAGAGTTTGAATGTGATTTTTTAGAACTTTACCCCTAAAATCGTTTATCGTTCTAAAATCGGGAGTTGAATTACCCGAAATATACATAAAATGAATGTTTTCCTGAAGTGCTTTTGCAATTTTTCTGCAAGAATATACATTAGATAAATAACTATAAAACAATACTTTAACCATCATTCTTGGATGATAAGCAGAAGTACCTCCACCTTTATAGTGTTTTAAAATTTCACTTATATCTAACTGATTAACAACTTGTTCCACTAAGTGAACTGGATGGTTTTGCGGTATTCTATCGAAAATATTGATAGGAAATAACTCTGGAGAATTGCCTGTTTGATTTTTAAAAACTATCTTAGCCATTGTGTATTTTTGTGTCAACTCTAAGATACTAATTTTAGAGATAAAATACAACAAAAAAAGGCTGTCCTTACTTTTTGGACAGCCTCTTTTAAGTCAATTAGGGTGAATGATGGGGCTCGAACCCACGACCCTCGGTACCACAAACCGATGCTCTAACCAACTGAGCTACAATCACCATTTTTTAACGAGTGCAAATATAAGAACTTTTAAATTATCTCCAAACTTTTTTATTGTTTTTTCTAAAGAAAAATAATACCAAAATCAGAGAATTATATATAAATAAAAAAGTCCTGAAAATTCAGGACTTTTAAGCTAATTAGGGTGAATGATGGGGCTCGAACCCACGACCCTCGGTACCACAAACCGATGCTCTAACCAACTGAGCTACAATCACCATTTGTTTAACGAGTGCAAATATAAGCGCTTTTATTATACTTACAAAGGTTTTTTAAAGTTTTTTATACTTTTTTTACATCAATTTACTTAAGTCATTGACAGCTAAACACCTTTCAACCGTAAAACCTTCTGCATAATCGACACCAACTAATCTACCTAGGTCTTGTGCGCGATAGGAAATTGAATCTAAAAAGTTTTTAGAAGTAATTGGGGTTGCTGGTTCTTTAGAATCTGTATTATAAAATTGCGATCCATAGGCTAAAACAGATTTAACTTTGACATCTATAAAACCAGTAATATCGACTACAAAATCTGGTGTTAAATTTTTCCATTGAATGTAATGATAAACTTGTTTTGGACGCCAAGCTTCTTGTTTTATTCCATTTTCATCGTAGGTTACAATTTTTGGTAATCCAGAAAGAAAACAAGCATCGCTCACCAATTTGCTCCCTTTGCCATGATCAATATGGCGGTCATCTATTGCATTGCAAAGTACAATATCTGGTTTATACTGTCTAATCTTTTTAATAACGGCTATTTGGTGTTCTTCATCATTCACAAAAAAACCATCTCTAAAACATAAATTCTCTCGTATTGACACTCCTAAAATTTGAGCAGCAACAGCAGCCTCAGCATCTCTAATTTCTGCTGAACCTCTTGTTCCAAGTTCGCCTCTAGTTAGATCAATAATTCCAACTTGCTTTCCTAAAGCTATTTCTTTGGCTAGGGTTCCTGAACAACTTAATTCTACATCATCAGGATGAGCACCAAAGGCTATTATATCTAATTTCATAAGTTTACATTTATTATTTTGAATTAAGAAAAATCTCGTTTTACAAATACTATATTGGTCTTAATTTTGGTAATTCAATTATTTAAAACAATTGTATGTTTCAACAAATTATTTGTAGCATTGTAGCTAATTTATTTTCGGTTTCATAAAATTCTTTTTCTGGTAAGCTGTCTTTTGTAATACCACAACCAACATATAAATTAACTTTATTTTCTTCAACCTCCATACATCTCAAGTTAACATATATATCCGATTTTCCATTTCTATTCCATTCTCCTAAGAAACCAGCATAAAATTTTCTATCATAACCTTCTTCTTTCAAGACAAATGCCATAGCTTCTTTCTTTGGTAAACCACAAACAGCAGGTGTTGGATGCAACACATGGAGCAAATCTTTAGCCAATTCATTACTTTTTAAACTTGCTGTAATATCTGTTTTAATATGAGCTAAAATACCTGCTCTAACAGTATAAGGATTAGAAACTACAATCTCATCTGTAAAAGGTGTAATTTCATTGATTATATAATCGGTTACAAATTGTTGTTCTTGCATTTCCTTATTTTCCCATAGAATAGCGTCTTTAAACAATTGCGTGCCGGCTAATGCTACAGTAGCAATCGTATTCTCTTCGATTTTTAGTAATTGTTCTGGTGTTGCACCCATCCACATTCCTATTTTAGGATGAAAAAACAAATACCGAAATGCACTTTTATATTGTATTAATAGTTTTAAAAATGTTTGCTTAAAATTCAGAGTGATTGGTAAACTTACCTTCCTAGAAATCACCACTTTTTGAAACTTATTGTCAACAATAGCTTGAACACTTTTTTTTACTAAATTTTCAAAATCATTTTTTACAGGAGCGCTTGTTGCTGTCTTTTCAAAAGAAAAATCTGTAAGCTTTATTTCCTTAATACCTTCAGAATAAAAATCACACTTATTCTCGCTTAAAATATATTTTTCAGTTTTAGCAAAAGGAACAAAAACGAAACCATTTTGACCTGTAAACAATTCCAAAGAAGCATCACGCTGAAAAAAAGCGTTCAAAACATCAGAATTAGGAGTAGCATAAACCACAAAAGGCAATTTTGATTGATAATGAGTCGCTATTTTATCTAAAATTACTTGCATTACCTTTGCCTTTTAGATAGAACCATATTAGTTAATTTGCATAACGAAATCAATTGTTCTTTTTCATCTACTATTCTAATTTCCCAAAGATGAATACTTTTCCCTTTATGAATAATTTTAGCCGTTGCATAAACAATCCCTTCTCTCTTACTCTTTAAATGGTTGGCACTAATTTCTATGCCTCTCACTTCAAATTTTTCAGGATCAACAAACATTAAGGAAGCAGCACTTCCAACACTTTCTGCTAAAGCAACAGAAGCACCTCCATGCAACAAGCCCATTGGTTGATGAACTCTGGGATTTACAGGCATTTTTGCAGTTAAAAAATCATCACCTGCATCTATATATTCAATTTCTAATGTTTGCATTAATGTGTTTTGAGACATCTTTTTGCAAACAGCTAACATTTCTTCTCTATTAAGCATTATAATTCTGTTTGCTACAAAAATACAAATTCTAACAAGTTTAATCTGTATAACAAAACAATATATCTTTCGTTATACTTTAAAAAAATAATTACTTTTACAATTCCAATATTATTAATAGTACACTATAATGAAAAATTACTTTTATATATTCATACTTTTATTTTCAATATTATTTTCATGTCGTAATGACTTTAATTTTGAACCAAGCACGGGAGGATTAGGTTTTTCAAAAGACACAGTATATTTAGATACTGTTTTTACGAACATAGGATCTAGCACTTATACCTTAAAAGTATATAATAAAAGTAATAGAAATATAGCAATCCCAAAAATTCAATTAGGAAAAGGGAACAACTCTAAATACCGTTTAATGGTAGATGGCATTCCTGGAAGAGTTTTTGAAAATGTTGAAATGTTAGCGAAAGACAGTATGTATATTTTTATTGAAGTTACCACAGATGTTGCTAATGCCAATCCTACCGATTTTTTATATACAGATCAAATCCTTTTTGGAGAAGGTAGTCAAACACAAAAAGTAGAATTAGTGACACTTGTTCAAGATGCCTACTTTATTTTTCCACAACGCACACAAAATCCAGATAATAGTTATACTTATGAATCTATTAATCTAGGTGTTGACAACAATGGAAACCCCATTGCAATTAGAGGAACTGTTCTTGACGAAACCGATCCAATAAATGGGAATGAATTGCACATGACCAACTCCAAACCCTATGTCGTTTATGGCTATGCGGTAGTGCCCTCCAACAAAACTCTGGTAGTTGATGCCGGAGCAAGAGTGCATTTTCATGCCGAATCTGGATTGATTGTTGCCAATAATGCCTCAATACATGTGAATGGAACCAACTCAACAACAGCTGCTTTAGAAAATGAAGTAATTTTTGAAGGAGACAGATTAGAACCTAATTTTTCCGAAGTTCCGGGGCAATGGGGTACAATTTGGTTAAGTCAAGGAAGTACAAATAATCAAATTAAAAACTTAACAATAAAAAATGCAACTGTAGGCTTGCTGGTAACAGGAAATGATAGCACTCCAACACCCACATTAGATATTCAAAATACTCAAATTTATAATTGTTCAAACGTGGGTATTTTAGCACGAACTGGAAATATTGATGGAAAAAATGTAGTAATAAATAATTGCGGACAAACAAGTTTAGCTTGTACTTTTGGCGGAAGCTATGATTTTACGCATTGTACTTTTGCTAATTATTGGAGCACTCCTAATCAAACTTCTTTAATAATAGATGATTATGATGGCAATCCTATTTATGCCTTAACACAAGCTAATTTTAATAATTGCATTTTCTATGGAACAACTAATTATTCTATTTCATTAAAAAAAGAAGGAACAGACGCTAATTTTAATTATCAATTCAACAATTGCTTGATTAAGTTTAATGATTTTAGTAACCAATTCACCACACATCCAGAATACCAATTTTCAGGAAGTAACTATAATAATTGTTTGATTGCAACCAATTCGAACACAAACAAACCCGATTTTAAAAACGGAAATAAAAACCAACTACAAATTGGGGAAAATTCTGCGGCCAAAGGAACTGCAAATTTTAGTTTTTCAACAGGAACAAAAGATATTCTTGGGCAAATTAGAACTAATCCTTCTGATATTGGTGCCTATAATTTTATTATATTTGATTAATAATCAACAAAATATTCAATTATGAAAAAATCAGTGCTACCTCTATTACTTATTGCAATTACTTTTACAGCATGTAAAAAAGAAGAAACAAAAGGAACTCCCAACGAAACAGCTTTAGACTCAACAGAGATTGCCATTGAAGAACCTGTTTCAATTCCAGATTCGGCTACAATAAATAAAGCATGGATGGATTATATGACCCCTTCAGATATGCACGCAAACTTAACTAAGGACAATGGTATTTGGGATGAAGAATTAACGATGTGGATGAGTGCAGACGCACAACCAGAAACCACGAAAGCAACAGCCGAATACAGAATGATTCTTAATGGATTGCATCAGGAAATGATTCATAAGGGAGATTTTATGGGCATGCCATTTGAAGGAAGAGGTATGATGTCTTTTGATAATGCATCACAAGAGTACATTTCTACTTGGATAGACAATATGAGTTCTGGTATTACTATTATGAAGGGAAAATTAGATAAGGAGTCTAATGTTTTAAAAATGGAAGGACAAAGCATTGACCCTGTAACAAAAAAAATGAAAGTGATGAGAGAAGTAATTACTTATATTGACAATGACAATCACAAACTAGAGATGTTTGATACTGGTTATGACGGAATAGAATATAAAACAATGGAAATTGTTTTAAAAAGAAGAAAATAATTATACTATATTATTAATAAAAATGTTAATAATTTAACAATGCGTTAATTTTTAATATTGTTTTTGTGTTTACATTTACCCACAATTAAACACAACTATCATGAAAAAAATTAACGCATTCTTTTTTGTAATACTTTCTGTATGTATTACTTACGCACAAGCTCCTTCCAGCTACTATTCCTCAGCTACTGGCAGTGGCTATACCTTAAAAACACAGTTATACAACATCATAAAAAACCATACTAATAGAGGTTATAGTGGACTATGGACTACATATAATACCTCGGACAGAGACCATCAAAATGAAAATGACAATACTATTTTCGATTTATACTCTGAAATACAAAACGGGAGAGATCCTTATAATTTTACTTATGGATCCAATCAATGCGGTACTTACTCTGTAGAAGGAAACTGCTACAATAGGGAACACATGATTCCGCAATCGGTATTTAATTCTGCTTCACCAATGGTTGCTGATGCTCATTTTATACCTCCAACAGATGGTAAAGTAAATGCTATTCGTTCCAACTATCCACATGGTAATGTTGCCACAGCTTCAATTACAACAAGAAATGGAAGTAAGCTTGGTTCAAGTGCTGTTTCCGGCTACTCAGGTACTGTTTTTGAACCTGTAGACGCTTTTAAAGGAGACATTGCTAGAATGTATTTTTATTTTGCAACACGCTACGAAAACACCGTTGCTGGCTATTCCTATCCTATGTTTAACAACACCAGCAATCAAGTTTTTACAACGGCTTTTTTAAATATGCTATTAACTTGGCACCAACAAGACCCTGTGAGTGCTAGAGAAATTGAGCGTAATAATGCTATTTATGCCAGACAAGGCAACCGAAATCCTTTTATTGACAATCCAAATTATGTTAATTTAATTTGGGGAGGAACATCTGGAAATGGAAACACTGGAGGAGGTAACGTAATTACAAAATCGGATTTATACTTTTCGGAATATATAGAAGGATCTTCAAACAATAAGGCGATTGAAATTAAAAACGAAACGGGTAATAGTATTAATTTAGCATCGTATTCTATTAAAAAACAAACCAATGGTTCTGGTTCTTGGAGTACTGGACTAACTTTGACAGGAACATTAGCAAATAATGGTAAATATGTAATTGTTAATAGTGCCATTTCTTCAAGCTGCTATTCAACTGCAAATCTATCCACAAGCGCTACTGAAATGGCTTATAATGGTAATGACCCTATAGGATTATTTAAAAATGGAGTATTAATTGATGTAATAGGTACTTATAATGGGGGTTCATCAAACTTTGCTGCTGACATTACCCTAAGAAGAAAAAGCACAGCAACAGCCCCTAAAACATCATTTAGTACTAGCGATTGGGACACTTACAGCATTGACACTTGTAATGGCTTAGGCAATAAGACAGGAAATAAGGTTTCAAAAGAAGCAAATGAGTTTAAAATTTTCCCTAATCCAGCAAATGGAGCTTTCACAATTGAGGGCGAAAACAATTTCACCATAGAAATTTATTCAATTGTGGGGCAAAAAGTACTTGAAAAAGAAGTTATTTCATCAGAAACTATTTCATCTTTAGAAAAAGGAACCTATTTAATTAAGATGACTACAAAAGAGAATAGTAGTACTCAAATTATCATCGTAAATTAAATATAAAAGAATTTAGTAGTTTTGTATTAGAAAAAAAAAAATCAAAATGAAAAAAATTATTCTATTATTTTTAATTACAATAACCACATGCTTTGGGCAAACTCAACCCGAAACAATAAGAAACCAAATCATTATAAAAATCAACAATGCACATTATAATGAAAGAAGCGTTCATTTAGACAAAAAAGTATTCGGTATAACCGAATTAGACAAAGTGAACCAAACCAATAGCATTCAAAGAATTGAAGCTATAGGCAAACAACAATTTACTAAAACATTCTTAATTACGTTTTCAGAAAATAAAGATATAGCAGCATTGTGCAAACAATATAGTAATTTGAACAGTATTACCTATGCAGAACCGAACTATATTGCTTATGGAGGTGGCATGGAAAACAAATTCAATACGCTTGCAACCTTTCCAAATGACACCTATTTCAACCGTCAATGGGGGCTATATAATGATGCTTCCTTATCGGGAGTTGGTACTATAACATCTGATGCTGATGTTGATATGGAACTCGCTTGGGATATTCAAACAGGCGATCCCAACATGATAATTGCCATTCCTGATAGTGGCTTGAAAATGAATCACCCAGAAATTGCTTCACGTTTATGGATCAACACAGCAGAAGTGCCAAATAATGGTATTGACGATGATAACAATGGTTTAATAGACGATATTAATGGCTGGGATTGGGTAAACAGTGATAATGACCCAACCGATGATCACGGACATGGAACCAATGTTATTGGTATTATTGGAGCAATTCCTAATAATAACAATTTGTTTACTGGAGTAAATTGGAATAGCAAAATCATGCCTTTAAAAGTACTAAATGCTAGCAATAGTGGCAGTTATGCTTCAATGGCAAATTCGATATATTATGCAGTTGATAATGGAGCAAAAGTTATTAGTTTTTCAATTGGTGGAAGTTCGCCTTCAATAACATTAGAAAACGCGATCAACTATACTAATACTAACAACGTTTCCTTCGTGGTCTGCATGATGAACTTTAATAATAATACAACCTACTACCCTGCTGGATATTCCACAGTCTATAATAATGTAATTGCTGTGGGAGCAACCAATCCTGATGATACCAGAACAGCACCATTCTTTTGGAGTACAACAAGCGGCAGTAATTATGGCCCCCATATTAATGTAGTAGCACCTGGAAATTATATCTATGGTTTAAGCAGTTCTAGTGATACGAGTGGCTCATCCTATTGGGGAGGAACCTCTCAGGCAACACCACTAGTAGCAGGGGTAGCATCATTATTATTTGCTCAAAATTCGAACTTAACTCCCCAACAAGCACGAGACATTTTACAAACTACTGCCGAAGATCAAAAAGGGTCTCCTAGTGAAGATACTCCCGGATTTGACAACTACCACGGTTGGGGAAGGATAAACGCTTACCAAGCCCTACAACAAGCCACATTAAATAGCACTAGTTTTGAAAATGACAATCAAGCAATTAAAATTGTAAACCCTGTAAGAAACAAAAAATTAGAAATTTTCAATACAGGAACTTATACAGGTGATTTTACAATTACTATTTATACCATTCAAGGACAAAAAATAACAAGTCAAACTGTAAATTTAGCACAAGACAACACTTTTTTAGATTTCAATCATGCTTCAGGAATGTATATTCTACAAATTGAAAATAAAAATTATAAAAAAATTGTAAAACTGACAGTAAAATAATCGTTCAATGCAATTAAAAACCTCTAAAATCCTATCGTTTTCTAATGATAGGATTTTTTTGTTACTAACTTTGTTCATTATGCTTTGAACTTCAATTTTTTTAAAATAAATTTGCACACTAAACAACAACTCCCTAAGCGAACCGAATTAAATGGAACGCAACAGGATAAAACAACACAACACAATGATTCATTTTTTCGGAAACGAAACCGCTACTCTATTTGCTGTTCAATCTCAAAATGAACTATCAGTAGAAACTGTATCAAAATTAAATTGGCTTTTTAACGCTTCTTTACTTGTAGATAATCAAAATAAAGCTCAGGCATCAATTGATGCTTTTTTTGTTGGCCCTAGAGCAGCCATGATTACACCTTGGAGTACTAATGCTGTTGAGATTACTCAGAATATGGGGATTGAAGGTATTATTAGAATTGAAGAGTTTGAGAAAGTAGCAGCAGATTTTACCGATTTCGATCCGATGCTTTTCCAAAAATTCTCAAAATTAAATCAAGAAATTTTTACTATTAATATTTCTCCTGAAGCTATTCTTGAAATTGATGATATTGCAAAATACAATCAAACAGAAGGGTTAGCTCTAAACGAGGAAGAAATTGAGTATTTAAATAATTTAGCTGCGAAAATAGGACGAAAGTTAACAGATTCTGAAGTGTTTGCTTTTTCACAAGCGAATTCGGAACACTGTCGTCATAAAATTTTCAATGGAACTTTTGTTGTTGATGGCAAAGAAAAAGAAACATCATTATTCAAACTAATTAAAAAAACATCGTCTGAAAATCCAAACGACATTGTTTCGGCCTATAAAGATAATGTTGCTTTTATAAAAGGACCAATAGTGGAGCAATTTGCTCCAAAATCGGCAGATAAACCTGATTTTTATGCCAAAAAAGAGTTTGAATCGGTACTTTCTTTAAAAGCAGAAACTCATAATTTCCCAACCACTGTTGAGCCATTCAATGGTGCTGCAACGGGTTCTGGAGGAGAGATTCGTGATCGCTTAGCTGGTGGACAAGGTTCCTTACCTTTAGCTGGAACTGCGGTTTACATGACTTCTTATTCTCGTTTGACGAACAATAGAAGTTATGAAAATGGTATGGCTGAAAGAAAATGGTTGTACCAAACTCCAATGGATATTCTAATCAAAGCTTCTAACGGAGCATCTGATTTTGGAAATAAATTTGGACAACCTTTGATTACGGGTTCTATTCTTACTTTCGAACATGAAGAGCAGGCTCGTAAATTGGGTTACGATAAAGTAATCATGCAAGCGGGTGGAATTGGTTACGGAAAATTAGACCAAGCCATAAAAAAGAAACCTCAAGAAGGTGATAAAATTGTCATTTTGGGTGGTGAGAATTATAGAATTGGAATGGGTGGAGCTGCTGTTTCTTCAGCAGATACAGGAGAATTTAGTTCAGGAATTGAATTAAATGCTATCCAACGTTCGAATCCTGAAATGCAAAAACGTGCTGCTAATGCTATTCGTGGTTTAGTAGAAAGCGATAACAACCCTATCGTTTCTATTCACGATCATGGTGCTGGTGGACATCTGAATTGTTTATCGGAACTAGTGGAAGAAACAGGAGGTTTAATCGACTTGGATAAACTACCTGTAGGAGACCCTACTTTATCGGCTAAGGAAATTATTGGTAACGAATCGCAAGAAAGAATGGGATTGGTTATTGGTAAAAAAGATATTGACACTTTACAACGCATTGCAGAAAGAGAGCGTGCTCCTATGTATCAGGTGGGTGATGTAACGGGTGATCATCGTTTTACGTTTGAAAGCAAAACTACTGGTGCAAAACCTATGGACTATGCTTTAGAAGATTTCTTTGGAAGTTCTCCTAAAACTATTATGACGGATAAAACGATAGATAGAAATTATTCAGAAATAGTTTATTCGCAAGAAAATATACCTACCTATTTAGAAGAGGTTCTAAAATTAGAAGCCGTTGCTTGTAAAGATTGGTTAACGAATAAAGTGGACCGATGTGTAGGTGGAAAAGTTGCCAAACAACAATGTGCTGGACCTTTACAATTGCCTTTAAACAATGTAGGTGTCATGGCTTTAGATTATAATGGAAAGGAAGGTATTGCTACTTCAATTGGGCACTCCCCTATTGCTGCTTTAATTGATCCAAAAGCAGGAAGTAGAAATGCCATTGCTGAAGCTTTGTCTAACATTGTTTTTGCTCCTTTAAAAGACAATTTAAAATCGGTTTCATTGTCTGCCAATTGGATGTGGCCTTGTAAAAACGAAGGTGAAGATGCTCGTTTGTATGAAGCGGTGGAAGCGTGTTCGGAATTTGCCATTGAATTAGGTATTAATATTCCAACTGGGAAAGATTCGCTTTCTATGAAGCAAAAATACCCTAATGATGAGGTAATTGCTCCTGGAACTGTAATCATTTCTGCAGTAGCCAACTGTAATGATATTACTAAAGTTGTGGAACCTGTTTTCCAAAACGATAAAGGTTCTGTTTACTATATCAATTTATCGCAAGATACTTTTAAATTAGGTGGAAGTTCGTTTGCGCAAATACAAAATAAGATTGGTAATGAAACTCCAACTATAAAAGATAGTGCGTTCTTTAAAAAGGCTTTCAATGCTATTCAAGAAGCGATAAAAGCCAATTTAATTGTTGCTGGACATGACATAGGAAGTGGTGGTTTAATTACTACTTTATTAGAAATGTGTTTTGCCGATGTAAATGTTGGTGCTGCATTGGATTTTAGTTCGTTTGCAGAAAAAGACTTAGTTAAAATCCTTTTTGCTGAAAATATTGGAATTGTTGTACAAGCCAAAGACGATGCTGCCTTTGAAAAAGCGTTAGCAGGTGTTGAAGTATTCAAACTAGGAAATGTCGTAGCAAGTAATGAATTAAACATTACGCACAACGCGCAACTTACAACCTATAACGTTTCACAACTAAGAGAAATGTGGTTTGAAACCTCTTTCCTACTTGATCAAAAACAAACCAAAAATGGAAAATCGTTAGAACGTTTTGAAAACTTTGCCAATCAACCGTTGCACTATACGTTCCCAACTCACTTTACTGGATTAGCTCCTGTTATTTCGAATGGAACAAGACCAAAAGCGGCTATTATTCGTGAAAAAGGAAGTAATTCGGAGCGTGAAATGGCAAATGCGATGTATTTGGCTGGTTTTGATGTTAAAGACGTTCACATGACCGATTTGATTTCGGGTCGTGAAACTTTGGAAGACATTCAGTTCATTGGTGCTGTTGGAGGATTCTCTAATTCGGATGTATTAGGAAGTGCTAAAGGTTGGGCTGGAGCCTTTCTATACAATGAAAAAGCTAATACCGCTTTGAAAAACTTCTTCAAAAGAGAAGATACTTTATCGGTTGGAATTTGTAATGGTTGTCAATTGATGATGGAATTAGAGTTGATTAATCCAGAGCATGAAGTGCATGGTAAAATGCAACACAACGATTCGCACAAACACGAAAGTGGTTTTACTTCGGTAACGATACAAGAGAATAATTCAGTGATGTTGAAAACCTTAGCGGGAAGTACATTAGGGGTTTGGATTTCACATGGTGAAGGAAAATTTAATTTGCCATACAGCGAAGACCAATACAATATTGTTGCTAAATATGGATACGAAAGCTATCCTTCTAATCCAAATGGTTCTGATTATAACACAGCCATGATGTGTGATGCTACAGGAAGACATTTAGTAATGATGCCACATATTGAGCGTTCTACTTTCCCTTGGAACTGGGCGCATTATCCAAAAGATAGAAACGATGTGGTTTCTCCTTGGATTGAAGCTTTTGTTAATGCAAGAGAATGGATTGAGAAGAAATAATATTTTTTAAATGATATAAAAAACAGCCTCAGTTTCTATAATTGAGGCTGTTTTGTTTTTGGAAATGTTTTATATTTACTCCATTAATTTTAGCTATGAAAATACAACTCAGCCTAGACAAAAACGATTTTTTAGAATATCAATTATATACCGATTCAAAGAATAAAAGAAGCAGTAAAAAGAAGCAAAAAACATGGTTAATGTTAACTTTTTCTTTTCTTTTATTTGCTGTAATTACTTTCTATTACCATGATAAACAACTCAGTTATTTACTTTTTATTATTACTATAATAACATTCCTTTTTTTTCCTTTTTATCAAAGAAAACAATATAAAACTCACTATTCTAAACATATTGAAGAAAATTATTATAATCGTTTTGGACAAGAATCAACTTTAAACTTTGAAGAGGAATATATCACTTCTAATGATGCTAATTTTGAAACTAAAATGAATTATACAGCATTTGAAGAATTAAATGAAATTAAAAACTATTATTTTATTAAATTAAAAACAGGAGGAAGTCTAATAATACCAAAAAGCAAATTGACAAATTCAGAAGAATTCTACCTAGAAATAAATAAAATCGCAGATACATTCAACTGGAAGAAAAATGTGGAATTGGATTGGAAATGGAAATAACATGAAAAAACTACTTCAAACAATCATTCTATTCTATTCTATTGCTAGTTTTAGTCAAAATATAGCTGAAATTAATTCTAACCTTAAAATTTCAGATAGTTTAACACATCAAAAAGAAATTAGAATTTATAAAAAAGAGGGCACTACAAATTATAGTGAACTCCTACATTTGTATTTTGAGAATAATAAATGGACAGCAATACACTATAAATATTATGCTACTCTAAATGAAAAGAAAGCACCAACAATTGAACGATTTAAACTAAAAACAAATGAGGACCTAGACTTGGTTTGGTTAAAAATTTTGGCTACCAATGTTGAATATTTGCCGAATCAATCTGATATTGACTACAAGCTTCGAGGAAAATTAGAAATTAATACCTTAGCTAACGGAGAATATGAGTATGGCTATAAAACCATCGCCCTTATAGATGGAATGGGTTACACCGTTTTTATCAAAAATTATAATAAAGTAAACAAAGTAACTTACAATAATCCTGAAAAGTATTTAGAATTATATCCTGATGTAGATGAGCTTATAGATTTTTGTAGTTTATTAGCTTTATTTAATCCCCTATTTACACTTTAATCTAACGTGAATTCGATGTAAATTAATTGGTTTTCTTCCGTCACATCGAGTGTTTTCAATGTAGCTTGTGGAATTGAAAATGTATCGAGATGTTATAAATATCCTATTCATTAGCTTTCAACACATTTTTTACTCCATTTTATTACATAAAAAACACTCAAACTGAAGAAAAACCTTTGTTTATTTATACTTCTTTAATTTTTTTATATCGAACTCACTTTAACCTGTTATGCAACTGTTTTTTATTCACTTTTCTAATCCAATATACAATTATAAAACCACCAATTATACCTGGCACAAACCAAGCATAGATGCTTGAAATGAATTGATTGACTACAACAAATGCAGTTGTTGCACAAATATAGGCACCTAACATTTTTCCAAGGTGTAGTTTTAACCCACTTTCTTGTAAACGTTGCGGGTTTTTGAATAATTGAAGGTCTCTTATAGAGAAAAATAGGCCTACAGATCCAAAAACGAATAGTAAGATATTGATTTTTTTAAAAAACAAAATGGGTATTACAATCATTAAAACCCCCGTACTAATCATTATTCTTGCTATCCATTTATCTATCTTTAAATCGGGATGTTCTTGTTTGAACCGAATGGCTCTATATCCTGACAAAACAAAGTAGAGGCTAAAGATGCCCATTGCAAATAGAAAAATATTATAGTGGTTAGGCAACACTGCTATGATCATTGCTATAGTAGCAGAGAACAACATTGTATAATAAAAGATTTTTCCTGTTTTTTTATGAAATTTTGTTCCTTTTTTGAATGCTATAGACATTAGTCCAAATACTAAGGCAGCAGTTCCAAAAATTACATGGATATAGATGCATACTTGAATTATATTTTCCATTGTTTTACTTTTAAATCCAAATTACAAATTATTAGCAACAAAATAAAATCACCTTGTTCAATACGATTCTCCTATGTGATCAAAATAAAACTTTTACGATTAGCATTTAATCAAAATTACGCATTAGACTTTGTTATGAGGGAAATAGATGCAAAATAGTTGCCTAGAAGGGAAGTTTTGCCTCACAAATGTAGCATTGAGGACGTAAAACGGAGTACAGAAGCAAATATAAAGCAGCTATTTTTCGTAATAGAATTCAAATGCTTAATTTGAGTTTAAATAATATAAAAACGTTACGCTAGAAAAAAACACTCCTGTCCTCTCACTAAACGAATTATTTCTTTTATTAAGCTCTCCATTCTTTAAATTGACCTTCTGCTTGTTCCATAATTTCTTGAAGAATTGCGTTTAATTCGGTTAAACTTACTTTACCACGTAATTCTTTTTTGACAGCAAGTCGTATCGCTGCTTTAGCATCTTCTTTGTTAGTCCAATCAATTTGAAGATTACTTTTAACTGCTTTTACAACAGCATGAACAATATCTTGAATAGGACCCGATTCCTTAATAATATCTTTTTTTGTTGACAAAATATCATAAAAAGCTAATTCTTCATCAGATAAACCTAATTCAGATTTTCGTTTATCTTCATCTTGCATTTCTTTTGCTCTTTCAATTAACTCTACTATAGTAGTATAAGAATCAATGGCATTGGCATGATATTTATCAATTACTTTTTCTAATTCTTCTTTTAATGAAGTATATTTCTTAATGTTTTTAGGCAAACGCATTTTGATTTCGTCTTTCAAAATATTTCTCAATAATTCTATCTTGATTTGAATACTATCTTTATCTTTCTTCACACCTAATAAAAAGTCTTCATCTAAAATAGAAATATCGGCTCTTTCTATTCCTGCCATGGCAAATACATCAATTATATCATCTGATTCTATGCTTCTACTAATGAGTTCTTTTACTTTTTCGGTTGCCTTTTTAGTAACTCGTTTCGTTGATTTTGCATTACGAATGGCTTTAGAAACATGTTGTGTAAACAAAACATCTATTGCATACTCTTGTATTTCAGGTTGCGATTTTACAATCGATAACAAACCCGTTAATTTCTTTTCTTCTAACATAAATCTATCCGAAGTTTCATCATATTTTAACAAACTATTCAAGGCTTTTTTTACTAATAAAACTTTGTCACTCTCTCGTAATGCTTTCCAATTTTTATAGTCAATTTCCTTGGGCAACATTGTTTTACAAAGGGTAACTTGGTTATAAAACATATTTAACGCTTGTTCCATATCTAAAGTAGGTTGTCCTTTTCCTCCTCCACCAGTATATTTATCGGTTGCTTTTTTAAGTTGGTCACCAATACCAATATAATCTACAATTACACCTGATGGCTTATCTTTAAACACACGGTTTGTTCTTGTAATAGCTTGCATTAAATTATGACCTTTCATAATTTTATCTACATACATAGTATGCACACAAGGCGCATCAAATCCTGTTAACCACATATCACGAACAATAACTATTTGTAAAGTATCTTGTGGATTCCTAAAACGTTTTTTTAAAGCCTCAGTTGCCTCCTGCGTTCTAATATGCTGATTCCATGATTGAGGATCCTTAGAAATATTACCCGTCATAACAACCGCTATCTCAGGACAACCTTCTAATTGCGTTAAAGCATCAAACATTTTGACACTATTTCTACGACTCATACATACAATCATAGCTTTGCCTGATAAGGTTTGCGTACGTTTTTGATAATGTTCCAAAATGTCTTTTGCAATTTTTGCAACACGTTCTGTAGATCCGGCAGCGTCTTCAACGGCTGCCCATTTTAAATTGGAAGCGTCTTCTACTTCAGCAGTTAATGCATCAACCTCATCATCAATAGTATCATTGGTTAAATGCAATTTAGCTAAACGAGGTTCATAGTAAATAGGCACTGTTGCTTTATCATCAACAGCTTGTTTAATATCATAGATATGAATGGTATCTCCAAAGACTTCTTGGGTATCTGCGTCTTTACTATCTACTGGTGTTCCTGTAAAACCAATAAAAGAAGCGTTGGGTAGCGCTTTACGTAAATTAGAAGCAAAACCATCAAGCAAGCCATATTGGGTTCTATGAGCTTCATCAGCCATAACAATAATATTTTCACGATCCGATAAGATAGGATGTTCCATTTCACCTAATTTTTCATCGGTTCCCATTTTTAAACGGAACTTTTCTATAGTCGTAAAAATCACGCCACCACTTCCTGCTGAAAGTAATCTTCTTAAATCATCTGTTGAATTAGCATGTTGTACATCGCCTACTAAGTCTTTGGCTAACACAAAGTTTTCATACAACTGAAAATCTAAATCGCTACGATCTACTTGTACTACGATGGTTGGATTTTTCAATTCGGGTAAACTTCTTAAAATACCAGTGTAAATTGCCATAGAAATACTTTTCCCACTACCTTGGGTGTGCCAAATAACACCAATACGTCCATCACCATAAGGTTTAATGGCTCTTTTAGCCGCTTCAACAGCAAAATTTACTCCAAAAAACTGGTGGTATTTTGCTCCTTTTTTTATTAAAGTCCCATTATGGTCTTCAAAAAAGACAAAGTTTTTGATATAATTTAATAGGCGTTCTTTTGGAAACAATCCAAATAACAACGTATGCATCTGGAAATCATCTTCATTTACGGTTTCTTTTCCATCTATACTTTTCCATGCCGCATACCACTCTGTAGTAGCATTAAACATACCGTGTTGGGCTTCGTTACCATCGCTAATAATAGTGATAACATTGTATTCAAATAATTGAGGAATATCTTTGGAGTAATGTTGGATTTGGTTATGTGCTTCTTCTAAATTGGTATTTTCGTCAAACCAGTTTTTTAGTTCAAAAACAAGTAAAGGCAATCCATTAATATAAATAATTATATCGGGGCGTCGTTTATTTTTTCCTTTAATACTCAATTGGTTTACGACCCAAAACGTATTGTTTTCAGGATTTTGATAATCTATCGGATAAACGTGTACAGCCTTTTCATTTCCGTTTGCATCTTCATATTGATAATCTAATCCTTTGGTTAACTTTAAATGGAAATCTCGGTTGCGATACAATAGATCTGCTCCTTTGTTATTTATAAACTCCGCCACAATTAACGGATACAACTCTTTAGGCAAATGAGGATGTTGCATTTGTATAAAAGCCAACAATTCCTCTTTTAAAACCACTTCGGTTTCATTATGATTCAAATTATATCCTAATTTATGAGTATAATTTAAATCTTCTAACCATTCTATAGTTGCATTTTCAATAACGGCTTCTGTTGTCATAAATGTTATCATCATGGTGAGTGCAACGCAGTAAAGCGAAGCAATCATATTTTTATTCCTTTGTCATTCAAACGCAGGAGAAATTTGACTATAGTTACTATTTATGTGATTCCTCTTTTGTTGGAATGACATTTTTTGTTGTAAAAGGATCATTTAAAAATTCAAAATTCTCGTTAAATGAACGAATTAAATTCATTTTCTTTTCTCTTCTCCAACCTTTAATTTCTTTTTCACGTGCAATAGCTTGATGTACCCAATTGAATTTTTCATAATAAACTAAAAATTCAACATTATATCTTGAAGCAAATGTTTTAATTCCTTTACTAATATTTTCTTTATGCTCTTTTAATCTTTCTGATAAATCATTAGTCATACCCACATAAAAAGTAGTACGATATTTATTTGTAATGATATAAACATAATATGACTGATAGCTTTCTGTATGTTCAAACATAATATTGTTAACTCTCATTTGTTTACCTTTTTGTCATTCCAATGCTTTCTTTGTCATGCTAACGTTAGGAAGCATCGCATTATCCTAATCCTAACTTTATATTATTCTTTCTTTTTTATCATTCCAACTCAAAAAGAATCCCCTCTTCTTTGTCATGCTGACGTTAGGAAGCATCTCATTACTTAAATTAATTTTTCTTTAGATAACCGCATTTAGGACAAGCAACCCACTCTTCTTTCATAGGTGCATGACATTTTGTGCATTCATTTTGTCTGTGGATAATCTTATCTAATTTTTGACTGCGCATACTATATTCTTGTGGTATTTCATTTAAGAAACTAGATTCGTTCCCTTTTTCACTGATTAAATATAATTTGTCTTTAGCTCTAGTAATCGCTACATAAAATAAGCGCCTTTCTTCTTCTAACAACAAATTATAATCGGCTGTTTTGATAATCTGAAACAATCTGTCTTCAAGCCAAACATCAGGAAAACCTCCTTTCCCTTCCGTTAAACCTACAATAAATACTACTTTAGCTTCTAAACCCTTAGATGCATGAATGGTTTTCCCATTAACAAAGAATTTATGCTGTTTGAATTCTTCTCGATAACTAGAGAACATTTTATTTCTTCGATATAGAAACAAAATATCATCTTTTGCATACCCTTCTTCTAGCAATTCTTGCACTTTTTCAACACAAAAACGAATGTTTTCTTGCTCATCATTACCTTTCTGGATAATAATTTTTTGCTGTGTATCTTTAGTAGCTGCAATTTCTTTATCTATCTTATATTTATTGTACTTAATCACTTCATTACTCGCTTCTACAATCATTCGTTCACTGCGGTAATTTTGATTTAGTTTAATCAACTGTGCATTTGAAAAATACTTTTCAAAATTAATAATGTATTCCACATTGGAGCCTCTAAAACCATAAATACTTTGCCAATCGTCACCCACACAGAACAATTGGTTTTCGGGTTTTATAATTAAGCGAATTAGTTCTACTTGTAAATTATTTACATCTTGAAATTCATCGACTAAAATATATTGAAATCGATCTTGATAACGTTGTCTTACATCTTCATGGTTGGTAAACAAAGAAGCTGTTTTAGAAATGAGATCATTAAAATCGAGATAAGATTTGTTTGTGCAATAGTCAATATATGCTTCAATAATGGGGAGTGCTAATTCATAAAATACTCGGATGCGTTCGTGCTTGTCATTTGTTGCTCTTTTAACTATTTCTTCAATTGCTATGTTTTCCACCTTAATCATGTCGCAAATACGCATAATTTGGTACACAAAATCTCGTACTTCTTCATAATAACCGTTAAATTCCTCTAAATATGATAATTGTTTGGTTTGATATAAATTTAAAGGGAGTCGGCTTTTTACAATTTGATCTAGAGCATGATTGAAAACAGCAGAATCTTGAGCATAACTTTCAAACGTTTTTGCATATAAAATTTTCCCCTTTACAAACTGTTTTTCCTTGTCATCCATGGAATAACTTTTATCGCTAATGTGTTCTAAATATAAATTTGCATCTGGAATGTAAAAATCAGGTCTAAAATTAAAATCTTTTACATTGAGCAACGGTTCATATTCAAAAGCGATACTATGCCGATACAACCAATCGGCTATATACTGTTCCGATTTTGATTTAACTTTTGTTCCATTTAAGGAAGTATAAAATTTACCATCTCTTACTTTGGGAGATTCATACTCTTTAGAAATATGAATTTTATCAACAAGGTAGTCTAAAATATATCGTTTTACTTTTATTAAAAAATCGTTATTTGCGCACGTATCTATAAACAAATGATGAAATACTTCAAAAACAGTTTCATCGGCAATACGATTAGATAATTCTTCTAGATCACTGGCTTTTTCGTCTCCAATAATTTTAAATTTATTGTCAAACTCTTTCACACCATCATTGCGCAGTACACTGTAACAAAAACTATGAAAAGTACGCACCGTTAAGCCTTCTACCCATTTAAATTTTCGTTTCCAAATTCTGCGTTCTTCGTCTTTTTGTTTTTTAGTTAACCTTTTATTGAAAATAATACGTTCATACACACCTGTTGTATCGGCAGAGATAATAAGTCGATCGACCATTTCGTTGGTGGCATTTTTAGTAAATGTAATTGCCAAAATATTGGAAGGATGCACTTTTTTTTCCTCGACCAAATAGATTATTTTTTGCAACAAGGTTTTGGTTTTGCCAGAACCTGCACCTGCCAAAACTAATAATCGTTTCGTTTCGCTAATTACTGCTTCACGCTGTTTTTCATTTAAGCCTTCTAAAATAGTATTGTTGCTTTCTAACATATTCTATTATTTTCTACCAAAATCGGCAGGATTTTCACCCCAAGCTTTGGTTTCCCATTTTAATAATTCGTTTTCATAGCTGTTATTTTCTAACCATTTTTCTGCTCTTGCTAGCATTTCAAATAATTTCTTATTTTTTTCACTGGGTGGATGATTGGTTCTTGCTTTTTTATCGCGAATCCAACCTAATGCAATTTTACTATCTGAATAAATAGGCATTTTCCACTCTTTCTGTTTGCATAAGGCCAAAGCATGCACAATAGCTAAAAACTCGACCATATTAATAGTCCCATCTTCTAAAGGCCCCACGTGAAACAACACTTCATTGGTTTTTAAATATACCCCTTGATACTCTACTATACCGGTATTATTATTCCATGCACCATCTACAGCAATACTATCTTCAATGGGTGAGCCTTTCAAAAGTAATTCTTCTTCAGATAATTTACTAACTATTTTTTTATCTTTTCCTATATATTCATAACTGGAATCGTTAAAGGCTTTTTCTGCCATTGCTTTAGTTTCAAAAGATTTAAAAATAGCACCTTCAAACCCATTGGTTTGTGCTTTACAATCGTCCCAAGAAGTAAAAACACCCGTTTCACGTCCTTTCCAGACTACATAAAATTTAGGTTTCTTTGCCATAAAAATTCGTATTTCATAATTTTTAATTCGTAATTGATTCTTCTCTAAACTCCTTCAACCGCACCTCACCACTAATTAACTTAGGTAATAAAGTATCACGCAATTGGGTTAGGGTTTGGTTTTCTTTTATGTTTTCTTCTAATTTATTAAATATTGCATCTAGTTCATTAAATAATTCTTTTACATCTTCAATATTTGGATTCAATAATTGCAAATTTTTAATAATTATTTGACTTATGTTTTGTTGTGCCGAACCAACAGCTTGATTTAAAATATTTTCCTTTTCGTTTTTTAAGAAAAGAAAAACATAAAAGTAAGGTAAATTAGTTTGTT
The DNA here is from genome assembly GCF_055384985.1 of Flavobacterium sp. KY-23415. NCBI lineage: Bacteria > Pseudomonadati > Bacteroidota > Flavobacteriia > Flavobacteriales > Flavobacteriaceae > Flavobacterium > Flavobacterium sp. KY-23415. Next base: position 3,986,517 of record NZ_AP044001.1, read on the forward strand.
TAATTGCGCAAATTGCTTGGTTACATGAAGCTATTTCTGAGTTTATGGCTATTTCACCTACTGTGGCACCATACATAGCAATTAAAACACTCTTTGAGGCAAATCTTTTTGCAGAAGATTTTGATAAAGCAATCTCTGTAATCTTTTCTTCTGTATCAATAATAAATGTGTTATCAAGTTCTTTTGATTTTATCCATTGAATTGTACCGTTTTCATAATACTCCATTTTCGTTCTACTTGGTGTTCCTCCAGATGTTGTTTCATATAAATCGCCTAATCTCTTCACTTCCCAACCCTTAGGAATCCTTCCTAATTCACTATCTATAAATTTCCCGTCTTGAAACGGACCAAAATCTACAAACCAGTGTTTATATAACGCCATAGCCATTTCTTCTAAGGTTTTATTAATGGCTAGGTTGTTTTCGATTTTGTCGTCTATGGTGGAAAGGATGGAGGCGATGGATTTTTGTTCTTCTAATTGAGGAAGTGCTATTTCTAAATTCCCAATATCAGTTAAGTTTATATTTGGTTGTGCCGATTGACCTCCACTTGCATTTACATAATTCACTAACAATGGGTTTCTTAAAGCAAAAGCCACAAACCGAGGAATAGCTTTAGCTTGATTTACTCTAATAATACCATTAGCTTGATTAGTATTTGCTGGTAAGTGATTTTTACATACAATACCCGTTTTACCTAAATATGCACCAGCCATTGAAAAAAGAATGTCATTTTCTTTTAATTGAGAACGCTTTAATTTTTCATGAGCTTCACTCGAAACTTTTACAAATGAAGACTCATCAAGTCTTCCATCGTAATTTGTACTTTCTGATTTAATAAAATTAATACCATCATCAGTAAATCCAAAACCGTAAGTAGAAGGTGTTGTTCCTTTTGTTATTAGCTCAGTTAATTCTGAGAGCTTATATGATTTCCAGTTGTTTGGCATTTAATTGCAACAGTTATGAGGTTCAATAGCAGGTAAATTTAATTTTTCGGCTATGTAAGTATGACATAAATCTAATGTAGAAAAAGGTCCAATCCAAACACCGTTTTCTCCTCTGTTTATGACTTGATGCATTCCTGTACCATAATTACAAAATCCGCAGCTTCCTATGTGAATTTTATTTTCTTTACCTGCTTGCCAATTATGGTAGAAGTAGTAAATATTTTCTTGTTCTTGTATGTTTAGGTTTACTTGCATCGTTTATATATTTTCTAGTTGTTTGGAATTTTTTAGCTTCGTATTTTATATTATTGTTTCTTTCTTGGTTCTATTGATATCACTTTTAGGTAATAATTATTATTCTTTTGTGGAATTAAATTTTTACCGTTATCAATGCTATTTGCAACAAAAGCTGTTTTTTCCCATTCTGTTAATGGTAAAATTGAATGATATAATTCTTGAGTAAAAAATAATACTGGATTATTACTTAAATTTTCTTTTAGATATACGAACATATAATAAACTATATTGTTCGAAAAATTATGCTCATGTATTCTTATACCATATTTTCTTTCAAGATCTTTCTGACTATGAAGACCTTCTATAAAATTTAAGCTATTTGTTTCAAGAACAAGTTGTATCAGCCCTTGATTTTCATCTTTACCTATTTTAAATTGTTTTAAATATTCAATTTTTGCTAACATCAAAGTTGATTTTTCAAATTTAAACATACAAGTATACTTAAATTCAGAGATTTGAAGAAGTTTATATAAGGCTAAAAATTCCTTGATTTCAGAATTATTTGAATCTTTATGAGATTTAACAAATTGAATGAAACTTATTTTTGAATTAAAAAATTCATTTATCACATCTGCAATTTTAAATGATGATGATGACCATGAATCTAAATCTGTTATTTGAGCGCACAGCAGTTCTAAATTACTAGTACTCCAAAATTCAATTATTCTTTTTGTTACTTCATTTTCAATTCCAGACTTAATTGTATGATAAACATGATATAAAGAATAATCATTTGGATTACTTATTAAACTTGCAGAATCCTCTAGATATTCTTGGAATAATTTTAAGATTAATTCATTTAATTCAAGAGGTTTAAAACGCCAAAGATTAACTTCAAATTTACTACCTAATGCACCATTTCTTAAATGTCCTAAAAGAAGAACTCTTGTTTCGATGTTAAAAGTTTTATTTTGAAAAATATTTTCTAAAGACCACTGTTTTAAATCTATATTTAAACCTTCTTCTTCATCATTTAATTTATGTGCAAATACACTAATTTGTAATATAATGTTAGCCTCGTAAATTGAAAAATCCCTTCTTTTTTCAAAAATATATACTAATGCTAAAATTGAATTTTTATACTCCCTTTCATTTTTGGAAGCTGTAAAAAAATTAAATCTCGACAATAATTGTTCTAATTTATTATTTTTATAAAACTCATCTATTATGTTAATAATGCTTTCTAATTCAGAATTTATTAATGTCGTAAATTCATTATTTAAAAGTCTATTTTTAGGTACTTTTTGTTCTAATAATATTCTTAAGTTATTCTCATTTTTAATTGAGCTTACATCATTATTAGTATTTTCAATCCCAAACATAAATGCTAATGTTTTTAGCAATAAATACTTATTTTCACAATCAATAGTTTGATCTTCTAATAAACAATTATTAAAAAATTCTTCGTTATAGAACTCATATTTCATAGGATTAAAAGATTGTTGTTTTGATAAAATTTTAAAAAGTTTATCACTACTAAATGAATTACTATTGTTTTCATTACCGTCTATTTTTTCTTTTAGATTATATTTTCCTTGATCATCTAATTCTATTATATCACCAATTCCTTGCTTTAGAATATAGATGAAATTTGGAAATTTTAATTTAAAATAGGTAAAGTTTAAAAAATCTTTCATGTCAATTTCACCACCAGTACTTGGAAAATCATAAATCACTTGATTAACCAATCTTTTGACATCTCTTATGTTTTTTACATAATCATTAAATAAATTTCCTTGGTTATCAATTGCTTCCATTATTTTATACCCAAAATCTGGAGAACCACCGTTTAATATGGAAGAATTTAACTCTAAAAGAAAACGTTCTTTTAATTTTGATTTATCAATTTCTGGTAAGTAAATTTCTAACTGAAAAAATTTATCAATAAAACTTGAATGAAATATTTTCTTGCTTTTTCTGAGACTTCTTAATACATATTCTTTATCCATTGCTACAACAAATGTTGTGTTTCTAAAGTCAGCAGTATTTCTAATTAACTTAAATACTTGAAGAATTTCATCCTTATTTAGTCTATCTAAATCATCAACAAAAACGATTATTTTTTTATTGACATCCGAGAGCATATCATTGATCAAAGAATATAGTTCGTTTGCTGATGAATTCTTGAAGTCAGTTACATGGCTTTCTATGAGACCAAAAATATTTTTATTTTCGTAAATATCAGTAATTGTTGAAGAATACTCTGTTATTAAATCAGATAATTTTCCACTGTAAGGTTTTAGTTCATTACTTAAACAAGTAAAAAACTCATTTATTATATCATTTTCTTTATGATTTAAGTAGGGAAGAAAATTAAAAGTTATAAATGGAGAATTATTGATACGAATCCTTTCTTCTAATTCTTTTTCAACCATCTTCAATACACTTGACTTTCCATTACCCCATGGTCCTACCAAACCAATAGTAAATGATTTCTTATGATTATCATTATATAAAATATCGGTTAAATTCTTAACCGTTTCCTGATAATCTAATTTATCATCAGTTTTTTTTAAAATTGGACTATCATCTAATAATATGTTATTTGCTGATTCTATTTCTTTATTTTCACCCAAATAATAAAGATATCTAATGAAAATAACAAATAGAGTAAGTATTAAAATAATTATTATAAAATTGACATAAAAAACATTTAAAACCCCAAATTCAAATTTTACTAAATTCCATTTGCTTTCAGGAATCCAATAACTAAAGTAACAAACTAAAAATAAAATAAGAAATATTAAATTAATTTCGTTTGTAGAGTTATTGTATTTATTTTTTAATATTTTATAAGAAAAACCTATAAAACTTAAAGAAAGTATTAAAATAAAGATTGAAATTACTAAAAAATTATTTGGAAAGACTTTAGGTGTAAAATAATTATTAATTAAATTACTAAAAAAATCATTATATATAAAAACAGTTACAATTAATATAAGATTTAATACAATTCTCTTTATACTAAAAGATTTTAAAAAATCTTTTTCTAAAATTTTTACGTATTTTTTTTTCATTTACAACTTCTTAAAATTCTCTACTATTTTTTGTTGCAACGCATTCCCTTTCGCAAACTGCTCTTGCAACGCAGCTTGTAATTGCGCCATTTTTTCTTCAAAAGGAATGCCGTCATCTGCTACTTCTTCGGTACCTACATAGATACCAGGCGTTAATTTGTAGTCTTGGTTGCGTACTTCTTCTATTGAAGCCGCGTAACAGTAACCGTCGATGTTGTTATATTGCCCCTCGACTGCGCTCGGGGTGACATTTCTCCATGCGTGGTAGGTTGCTGCAACTTTGTTAATATCGTCATCGGTAAAAACACGTAGTTTACGGCTTTCCATGGTTCCCATTTTACTGGTATCGATGAATAAAATTTCGCTTTTACGTTCGCGATGTGCTCCATCTTTACCATCGCGGTTCTTGCTTAAAATAAAAATACAAGCAGGAATTCCAGTCGTTAGAAATAATTTATCGGGTAAACGCACAATACAATCAATCATTTGGTTGTTTACCATAAATTCTCTTACATTTTTTTCTCCTTTATTATTAGAAGTCATGGCTCCGTTTGCCATTACCACACTGGCTGTTCCTCTATCACTCAGGTGACTCCAAAAAGTTTGCATCCACATATAGTTGGCATTCCCATCGGTAGCAAATTCTTCTTTGGGACCAAATAAGCGTGGGTCATTTTCAGGTAAATCTTCAGGATGCCATTGGCTTACATTAAACGGTGGATTGACTATAATATAATCGGCTTTTAAATCGGGAAATTGGTCGTTTAATAAAGAATCGCCCAGCTTCACATCAAAGGATAAATCGCGTAAGGCTAAATTCATTTTACACAAACGCAAGGTGCCATCATAGCGCTCTTGTCCGTAAATGGAAATGTTACGCTTGTCACCACCATGGCTTTCTAAAAACTTTAGCGATTGTACAAACATACCACCACTACCACAGGCAGCATCAAAGATTTTACCTTCATAAGGTTCTATCATTTCTACCATTAAACGCACAATACTTCCTGGTGTAAAGAATTGTCCTGCACCCGAACCTTCTGCTAAGGCAAATTTGCCGATGTAATATTCATACACGCGACCTAGCACATCACTTTCAGGATTTTCCTTTTGTGATAACTTAGGATTGGATAATAAATTGATCAAACCTCCTACTTGCCTTGCTGTTAGTTGGCTTTTTACAAAAATACGTGGTAAAATTCCTTTTAAATCGGTTCTATATTGGGCTAATGTGGCATCTAATTTATCAAAAGCGTCATCTACAATAACTTTAATATTGTCTTGTTCTGCATTGGCTTTTAAATAGTCCCAAGTGGCTTCTTTTGGAATGATATAAACGTTTTTTGACAAATATTCATCGGCATCTTCTAAAACATAATTGATTTCGGCAACATCTGTAGTAAAATAAGATGAAGTATTATCGTGAAGTAAAGTGTTTAATTCTTCTTTACGCATTTCATAGCGTTCGCTCATGTGCTTTAAGAAGATTAAGGGTAAAACATAGTCTTTATATTGATTTTCGGCTACAGCACCTCGAAGTTCGTTAGCTGCTTTCCAAAGTTCTTGTTCAAAATTAATATCGGCTTTTACGTTTTTTTTACTCATAAATTTTTAAAAACTAGTTTTTCCCAAACCTACCAAAAATAAACCATTTTGGCAAGGATACTATAGGTATTTCTACCTGTTTTTTGTTGTCTGTTGTCTGTTTTAAGTTAAGGTGCGATAACTCATTACTGATAACCGAAAACAGACAACCTAATAAGCTACTCTGATAGCCTTATTACCTACTCTGATGGTATTTTTTCTACTCTGATAGTCTTGTAACCTACTCTGACGGTATTTTTTCTACTCTGATAGCCTTATTACCTACTCTGATGGTATTTTTTCTACTCTGATAGTCTTGTTACCTACTCTGACAGTATTTTTTCTACTCTGATAGTCTTGTAACCTACTCTGACGGTATTTTTTCTACTCTGATAGCCTTGTAACCCACTCTGACAGCATTTTTTCTACTCTGATAGTCTTGTAACCTACTCTGACAGTATTTTTTCTACTCTGATAGCCTTGTTACCTACTCTGACAGCATTTTTTCTACTCTGATAGCCTTGTAACCTACTCTGACAGCATTTTTTCTACTCTGATGCTACAACAATTATACAACAAAAAAACTAAGTTTCTCCTATGTGGTTGAAATAAAACTTTTACGATTAGTTTTAATCCACATAGTAACATAGAAAAGCGCTTCGCTTTAGATTGATTTTCATAATTATTTGAAACATACATGACTATTGTCTTCTTAACGTAATCTATTAACTATGATTCTATGTGGTTGAAATAAAACTTTTAAAGGTCAAATTTGTTTGGTTTTATAGGTTTGTGGTGTTACTGGTGAGATTCTTTATTTGCATTGGAATGGAAAAACATAAACTTATATCTGTCTTGGTTTGGTGATTGACAATAGTTATATTTGAAGCAACAAACAAATAATAATCCTAAATGAAAAAAATAGTTATAGCAAGTATTTGTTTTTGCTTGTATGTTGCTTGCAACGAAAAAAAAGAAGTTAAAAATTCTGAACAACACGAAATAATTGGTACTTGGCGGCTTCTTACTGGAATGACAATCGAAAACAAAGATACTACGCTAGTAGATTATACGAAAGGTCAAGAATTAATCAAGATTATCTCTCCTACTCATTTTTCGTTTTTGAGACATGATCTCAACAATGGAAAAGATTCAACAGCAACTTTTGTAGCTGGTGGCGGTAGAGCTGAGATTACTGCAAGCAAGTATATCGAATATCTTGATTATTGTAATTATAGAGATTGGGAAGGTGGTAAGTTTGAATTTGAGTATTCCATTATTAATGATACTTTAATGATTAAAGGAATAGAAAAGATTGAGAAACTTGGTGTTAATCACTTGAACATTGAGACCTATATCAAGGAACAATAATTGTTAAATTAATCACAATTCTACGTTAAAAAAAAGAAAGCATGTAACATTTTTAAGCTTGATTGGTCTTATGCATTAGAAACAAGTTTTTTAAAAACAAAAGATATTTTTTTTGAATTACTTGTTCTTTAACATCAATCACAAATAAAAAGAAGCTTAAATTTTACATTTATGAAAACAAAAAATCTAATTATTTTATTACTTATGAGTATCACCACACAAGCCCAGCAATTTGTTGGAGATTGGAAAGGAGCACTAGACGTTCAAGGAATGAAGTTGGAAATTATTTTCCATATTGCACAAAAAGATAATGTATATGCTACTACTATGGATGTGCCAATGCAGGGTGCTTCAGGTATTGCTATTGAAAAAACAGAAATCGCAAACAATACTATTACATTGAGAGCACCACAAATGGGTATTGAGTTTATTGGGGAATTAAAGAACCAACAAATTACGGGTGAGTTCCACCAAGCTGGAATGAATCTTCCGCTAACGTTGAGTGCTTTTGAAAATAAGCTACCTGGTGATACTACTCTACCTTCTACTAAAGAAGAACTTGAGCAATTGAAAGCGTTTGACAAAGGAAATTATAACTATAGTGTTTCAGATTATTTTGCTAGACCAAAAGCATCTGGTTTTCAATTGTCGCCAAACGGTAAGTATATGTCTTACAGAGAAAAAGATGAGAACAACAAAAGACATGTCTATGTGAAAGAACTGGCAACAGGAAAAGTGAAAAGAGCTATTGAAGAGAAAGAAGAATTAGTGAGAGGATATGGTTGGATTAATGATGATCGTTTGTATTTTTCAATGGATAAGGGTGGTGATGAAAACTATCATATTTATGGTGTGAATTTAGACGGTTCTAATTTGAAAGATCTTACTCCTTTTGATGGTGTTAAGGCTAGTATAGACAATATTTTAAAAGAGCAAAAGGATTATATCATTGTTTCGATGAACAAAAACAACAAACAAGTTTTTGAGCCTTATAAATTAAATATTGTTACAGGTGATTTGGTTCAATTGTATAAAAATGAAGATATTGAAAATCCAATTCAAGGGTATGAATTTGACAAAGATGGCAATCTAAGAGGCTATAGCAAATTGGTTAACGGTGTTCAAAATCAATTTTTCTACAAAGACGAAAAATCAGGTACATTTAAATTACATACTACTACTAATTGGGATGATACATTCGGTATAATTAGTTTTAATTATGCGTCGAAAAACAAAGATGAAGCCTATGTGTTGACAAATTTAGACAGTGACAAGATACGAATTGTATTGTATGATTTAGCAAAGAAAAAAGCGATTAAAGAAATTTTTTCAAACGCAACTTTTGATGTAGCTGGGTTATCATTATCTAGAAACAGAAACTATGAGATTGATAGCTATTCATATGAAGGAGAAAAAAGTGAAATTATACCTGTGAGTAAACTGTATAAAGAGATTTATGGTTTAATGAAAAAAGAGTTTGCAGGAAAAGAAGCTTATATTGTTGATAAAGATGATAATGAGAATCAGTTTTTAGTTATTGTTCAGAGTGATAAATTATATGGTACGTATTACCAATATGATGCAAAAACTAAGAAATTTACTTTATTATATGATTTGATGCCACAGTTAAAAGAAGCTGATATGGCAGAAATGAGACCGATTAAATTTACTAGTCGAGACGGAAAGACTATTTATGGCTATATTACTTTGCCAAAAGAAGCATTGCAAGGTAAAAAAGTACCTTTGATTGTAAATCCTCACGGTGGTCCACAAGGAGTTAGGGATTCTTGGGGCTTTAATCCTGAATCGCAATTGTTTGCTAGTAGAGGTTATGCTACATTGCAAGTGAACTTTAGAATATCTGGTGGTTATGGTAAAGAGTTTTTACAAGCAGGTTTCAAACAAATTGGTAGAAAATTAATGGACGACGTGGAAGATGGTGTGGCTTATGCCATTAAGCAAGGCTGGGTAGATAAAGACAAAATAGCGATTTATGGAGCTAGTCATGGTGGTTATGCAACTTTAATGGGCTTGGTAAAAACTCCAGATTTGTATGCTTGTGGTGTGAACTATGTTGGTGTTTCTAATATTTTTACTTTCTTTGATTCTTTCCCAGAATATTGGAAACCGTACAAAGAAATTGTAAAACAAATTTGGTATGACTTAGATAATCCAGAAGAAGCAGCTATTGCTAAAGAAGTTTCTCCAGTATTCCAAATTGGAAAAATTAAGAAGCCGTTATTTGTAATTCAAGGAGCTAATGATCCACGTGTTAATATTGCAGAATCTGACCAAATAGTAACTGGTTTGAGAGCTAAAGGTTTTGATGTGCCTTATATGGTGAAATATGATGAAGGTCATGGTTTTGGTAAAGAAGAAAACTCTATAGATATGTATGAAGCTACGTTAGGCTTTTTTGCAAAGAATCTAAAGAAATAGTGTATTTATTTTAAAAATTCTAAGGCAATTTCAATTATGGAATTGCCTTTTTTTATTTATGAGATTATTAATTTATGTTGTATATTTCAACCTAAATTAGATATCAAGAACTTTTTAAATGAAATTTTAAAAAAAACATTTTTAAAGATCTGATATGCTTTTAAGTAAAACACTAAACCTAATACAAATGAAACTTGCAATTTATGTTTTTTTTCTAGCTATCTTTTCTATTTCTTGTAACCAAGCCAAAGAAAAAGCTAAAGAAACCATTAACAAAACGGGGGAAACGGTTGGAAAGTCTGCCACAGAATTTTTTGACGGTGTTTCTGATGGTGTGGAAAAAACATTAGAATGTGAAATAACATTGAGCCCACAACTAATTGAAAAAGGCTTGCAAATGGGTAAATATAACATTAAAAGTGGCACTAATGATGCTAATGACAATTTATTGGTTTTATATCTTATTTTCAATAAAGACTTCAATCAAACGTTATCTTTAAAAGCTTATGACAAAGACAATGTGGAGATTGGAAGGAGTAAACTGGCTATAAAAGGAAAAATGGGAGAAGCTGAGTATTTTGATTTTCAATTTAACTCGAAAACGGATATAGCATCTAAAAGTAAAATTACTATAGAGTAACAACAAAAAAGCAGCCTAAGCTGCTTTTTTTAATTTTAAAATATATTAGAATGGAGGGCAATATGATCTTACACCAGGAATTGTGCAGCACCAAGTACCTGAACCTGCCATTTGTCCCCAAAATCCATTCATTGCATCGCACGTTTCTTTAGTTTTCCATCCACCATTAATTGTTTTTTGTTCTTCTTTGGTTAAGCTTTTGCCTAATTTCTTTAGATTTTTCATAATTAAAAAATTTTAAAATTGTTTGTATATTATGTACATAAAGTACTGATTGTAGGCTAATATACAATTTTTTTTAAAGAAATTAAAACTTAGAAATTTCATTTTATAATGAATAATGTAGCTATACAATTATCTATTTAAAAACAGAAAAACTGCAATGATGAAAACAACTAATACAATTGCTAGAACTATTTTAGAAGTTGAAACTGGTTTTTTTCCATATATTTTTGCTGTCTGTCCATTAATAATAAAAAAGTACGATTTACCTTTAAACAAATAATTACAGTACCATATTGGTAAAATAATATGTTTATATGTTTCATTAGAGAAAGTAGTTGACACTTGCAAATTTGAGTAGGTATCATCTTTTAAATAATCTATAGCCATTAATTTTACTACTTCTTTTACTTTATCTTTATAAAGAGAATAACATTCTTCCATTTTACTTTGATAGGTTTTTGCATTCCATCCTAGCAAAAAGCACTCATCCATAGGAAATAATTCATCTAAATGGAAGGGGTAAATTTCATCTATTATCTTTTGAGGAATTTCATCATTATCAGTAATTAACACATCATTTGTTAGGTGTGTAAATTCACCTTGTTTGAAAGACCAACTTGTTTTTTTTATTCTGTTTGACTGCTGTTCTCCTTTATCATCTGTATAGTATTCATTCTCATAATAGTACGTTCCCGACTGCCCACTCCATTGGTTAAATGTAGCACAGTCGAACGTCCAAAATGGCAAATATATTCCTTTCAAATTATCAATTAATGACATTTTTTTTAAATCGGAATCATTCCAAAATCCTTTTCCAATCCAATCATTAAAAACACTAATTGCTTTTTCTTTTGATATCGAAAAGGGGATAATACCTTGCGGAGTAACTTTTTTCTCCTGATATGCACTACTATTAATAACATTGTTGCCACAATTCTCACATTCAAAAAAAGATAAAGTTGAAGAAACTGTATTTATTTTTCCACATTTAGAACAATTATAATCAAGTTGATAGCTGTCTTTTTCTTCTTGAAACATTAATGTTTTAAAACTATTTATATCAATTTCCTTTAATACTGTTTTTTCAATATTGATAGGGAATTGAGAATTACAATGCAAACAACTTAGTTTAGATTTATCGGCATCGTAATTAAGTTCTGAATTGCAATAAGGACATGGAAACTCTTTTAATTGGTTCATTACAGCTTACTTAAAATTTCTTTCTTTTTAGCATTAAATTCTTCTTCGGTTAGTACACCATTATTTTTTAATTCACCCAATTGTTTTAATACATCTAAAAGCTCTGTTTTAATTGTAGTATTAGTATTTTGTGCCTGTTGTCCTAGCGTATTATTTAAAATAATTCCAGCGCCCATTGCTCCAATTGTTCCTTCATTTTCAGCCATTTTTTCTAAGGCTACACCACTTTGCATTTGGTTAAATTCATTCAAATTACCTCTTAAAATATTGAGTTCTGTTTTTTTATCAATCATTTTTTCTACTTCTTCAGGAAGTGAAACACTTTCGATATAAAAATAGGTAAGTTCAATGCCGAAAACATCCATTTCAAGCTGTAAAATAGGCTTAATAATAGCGCCTATTTCGGTAAATTTTGAAGCTAATTCAAAAACTGAAATATTAGCTCTTGCAAGCCCTTCTGCTAATTTGCTTGCAATACAGTTTTTTAATGTTTCTTCAATTGTAGCAATCTTTATATAAGGATTAGTACCCGAAAATTGTGTAATTACTTTTTTAATATCCTTAATTTTTATTGCAAAGCTTCCATAAGATTTTAATCGTATTTGTCCTAGCTGACTGTCTTGATGCATAACAGCTCCAGAGGTACCCCATTTAAGATTTGTAAACTGTTTGGTGTTTGCAAAATAAACATCTACTTTGAAAGGACTATCAAAACCATATTTCCAAGATTTCAATGTTGTGGTAATAGGCATATTATTAGTAGTTAAGCTAAATCTTCCCGATTCGTAAACATCACCAAACTCACCTTCATTCATTAATAGAGCCACTTGACTTTCTCTTACTGTAAGTTGTGCCCCATTTTTAATATTATTTCCATTGTCTTGGAATTTCCAAATAACAGTATCGATAGAGTTATCAACCCAGTCGATTACTTCTATAAACTCATTTCTGATAAAATCAAATAGCCCCATAATTTATACTTTTTTAATTGATTATTTGTTCGTTTTAATAGACTTTAAACTCGGTTTCGCCTTGAGGAATGTAAAATAAATGTTTAAGTTCAATAAAACCTTTACCGTGATTACCCGATTTTACATTACAAACCAAAGCATTACCTCCCCTTATCTTAGGATTAGAACCATCTGTGAATAATGCAACAAGTTTACCATCTGCAAAAAAACGCAATTTATAATTATCTATCGGTAAAATCTCTATCTCACTTTTAAACAATATCTCATTAATTTCATCCCAAGCTTCTTTTATCTGTTCTTTTGTTAAATAATTTGTTATAAATTGTGTTTTTAAATTATCAAAAACTAATTTTGCAATATTATCTTTTTCTTTGTTTTGATAAATATCTCGAATTTTATTATATTCTTTAAGTAATTTTAATTCCAATTCTTTTTTGTCCATTTTTTGTAAATACTGCGCATTTTCAAAAGGTATATTTACCTCAAAAGGGACGTCTACATCTATGTCTAAACTTCCTTCATAGTAGGTTTTACCTGTTCCTTCAAATACATAGGTAGAATAATCTTTATTTACTTTTATTTCAATTAACGGAACATTGAATTCTGTATGTGTAGTATCACTTTTTACGTTACTTTTAATGTCAAATAATTCTAACTTTAACATAAGTCTTGTTTCGTCTAATAATGTTTTTTGCTTATCTAAAGGGTAAATTTTATAAGTTACTTTTTGAGTGCCCTTTTTAAAAAAACTTGCATTTATTGGAAATACTGAACTTGTTGACTTTTTAAATTGTTTAAAAACAGGTAAATCATTGATATATAATTCAAAAAAACATTGAGTATTTCCATAACGAAAACCATAATTTGGTTCTTTATCATAATGCTTTACATTTTTTATTAACTCTTCTACAATATTATTCGCTGTTATGCTTGGGTTTTGTGCAATCATAGTTTCTTTTCTTTGGGAACAAGCCACTAGACTTACTCCCAAAAAAAGAAAAATTAAAAAATGTATGAAAATCTTCATTTTAATAGACTTTAAACTCGGTTTCGCCTTGAGGAATATAGCAAAATACAGTTAAAAACAATGGTCGTAAACCACCATTATGATTTACTTTTGCCCATAATGCAGTATTCCCACGCAATTTATTATCTGTAGTATCTAACATTAAGGCTGCCAATTTTCCATTAGCAAAAAACTCTAACTTATATTTATCTATTGGTTGCATTTCAAAAGAGGAACTTTTATAGACTTTTAAATATTCTTCCCAGTTTTCTTTAATTGTTTCTTTAGAATCGTAATTTGAAACGTATAATACCTTTAAAGCATCATACTCTAATCTTGCTATATTATCATATTCTTTATTTTGATAGATGCCTTTTACTTCTCTGTATTTATTGAGTAATTTTTCTTCTAATTCTTTTCTATCCATTTTTCTTAAATCTTGACCATTTTCAAATGGTACATTTAATTCATAAGGAACATCTACAGTTATGTTAAAACTACCTTCATAGAATGTTTTACCAGCTCCTTCAAAAACGTACTCTGAATAATCCTTACTTATTTTTTTTTCAATTTTAGGAACTGTATATTCACTATAAATTATATCGTTTTCTTCTTTGTTTTTTAAATCATAGGATTTAAAATTGAATTCTACGTTACTTCCATCTACTAATGTTGTAAACACTTCATCATATTGAGGAACTATACCTAAAGGATACATTCTATAATCTACTCTATATCGCCCGCTTTTAAAAAGTAGATGGTTAATTTCTACAGCCGTACTACCTGCAAGTGGTCTATTGAATTTTTTTTCAACTTTTATACCATTAACAAACATTTCAAAATAGCATTTATCATTTGAATATCTCAACTTGTAAATTTTTTCAGATGGATAATGTTTAACGAACTTAGCTATTTCTTCTGCAATATTTTCCGCTGTAATAGTAGGATTTTGATTTAGCATATTATCTTCTTTTTGGGAACAAGCAACAAGGCTCGTTAAAATTATTATATTTAAAATTATTTTTTTCATTTGGTTAAGGTTTAAATAGTTGGATTTCAAATAAAGGTAATTCAAAAGGCTCTATTAAAGTAAAAAGAGTAGGTTCTCCATCATTAGTAGAAAAATCAAATAACTCACCCCATTTATTCTTACCTTTTAGACTTCCTAAGTAGGTTCCTTCTACACCAGAACAATACAACGATTTAGATAAAAAGAGTCCTTTATTATTTTTATGATCTACTCCATAGGTTAGTTTTATACCTGCACCCCCTTTAAAAGTAAATTCAACTTTTGCTTCGATTTTGGTTTGTAATCTAAAAAAATCAAATTCTGCTTCATAATCACCCTCCACAACCGCTTCAAAATTAATCTGATTTTTAATAATAACCGAGTCATTAGCAGTTCGTACTAAATTACCTAATTTATCTTCAAAACTATAGGAGTTGGTAAGGAAATTGTATTGTATATTTTTTTCAAAAAGAATGGTTCCCGTAATATCGATATTTCCATTAATAGAAAAAACTTTTTTACTTTTAAAATATTCAATAATTTTATTGTTGTTTTCTTTATTCTTTTTTAGTTTTTCTTGTGTTTCCCCATCTTTAGGATGCTTTGCATTTTTTAATTTTTCTATCCCTTTTTCTATAAGACTCAATAAATCAAAGTCTTTTTTATAATTGACCGCTACTAAAGGATTACATTTAAGATTGGCTTCATAGACCAAAGCCAATCTACCGTCTGCTTGCTTTTTATAATACATTCCTGCATTTACTGCTATAGATGGTGGTATAATCTCTAATCCTAGATCTCCCATTTTTTTAAGGAGTTGTTGCCCTTTTTTTACTTTTTTGGCTAGTTTTGCTACTTTTCCTTGTAGATTTTTACCTCTAGTGAGGTATATCATTATCAATTCGATAATGATACCCACCATAACAAAACCAACAATTACTGATGCTGCCGCATATTTTGTGTATTTCGTTTCGGTAATAAGGTTTGTTAGCGTACCTTGCATGGATAGCTCTTGTCCTTTTTTTTCTAAAGTTCTATTATGAATAGTATGTGCTGCATAATCATAATCTTTTGTCTGCTCATATATATAGTTTGATACAACTTTTACTGTTATGAAAATGTCTTGTATAATGTTTACAATATCACTTAAAATAGTTTCTTCTAACTCCTTAACAACATTTTCAATACCATTTTCTAATTGTATATTTTTATTGTGAAAAAAGTAATCGCCACTATTTGCATAATTATATTGAAAATGACCTATCCAAACCACATCGGGGTAGGCTTTTATTTGTAAGGTTGGATTGTCTTTGTTGGCAAAATAGCCACAAGTATTAATATGGAATAGATAGGAATTATAGATGGTGCCTCCTGGGTTTAAATATTTGAGTAGATACCAAAGGTATTTTTCTTTAAAGTCGGAACCAATTATAGAATATACTTCATGAGAAAAATTATCGCTACTTTGTGTTAGTTCATTTTTCCCTAGATTGGTGTTTTCTTTTATAAGAATTTCTTTGGTGTGCTTTTCATTTCCATCTCTAAAACATTGTTCGTTTTTTCTTTCGCTAATTTTTAGGTTTATTTTTTTTCTAATGTGATTTGTTGGTGCAATGGTTTCATATACCATTACAGGTGCGTTATATTCTACATAGGAAAATTCTATTACTACTCTTCGGTTTTGTTGGTAGGATTCTTCGGAAGTACCTTTGGATTTTGGTTTTACTTCTCCATATCCTCTAACGATAAACTGGGTTTTGTCTAATCCTTTTTGAAAGAGGTATAAACGCACCGAATCGGCTCTTTTTTCGGAAAGATTTTGGTTGTAATCGAGTGTTCCTCTATCGTCTGCATGACCCGAAAGGGAAACTGTTAGATGCTCATTCGCAACTAGAAAAGTGGAAAGATTATCTAAAACACTGGTCTCGGTATTTCGGATGGTATGTTTATCAAAATCAAAATAGACCTCTTGCGATTCATAGCGCACATTGGTAGCTTGTTTTTTTAAGAATGCTGCTCCTTCATTAAAAATAACTATTGATTCCTCTGGATGATCTGTAATACTAATTTCTTTGAATTTGCATTTATGATAATTTTTTACGTTAACATCTGCTTTTCCTACTTTCAAAGGAGTATTATTGGTAGATGGTTCTATTGGCTTGGCTACTATATCTTTTTTTATTCTAAGAAAACGTGCGTGTTTGTCGTCGTTATTGGGATCTTTAATGTAGTCACCCCTGTAGTTTTTTATTTTGATATAGAATTGTTCTACCTCTTCTTTGGCATGAACAAACCAATTGATGGTGTTTCCTATTTTTAGGTTTACTTCTCCATCTACCACTTCTATGCTAGTATAGGTAAATACTAGTGTATCTGCTTTTCTACCTGTAAAATAACTGCCTTCATTATATTTATAGACTTCTATTATTAGGTTTTTTGAGCCATTTAGTCCTTCTGTATTTAGACATAAATGAATTAATTGACCGTATTTGAATTGTTGACTGCGAACATCGTTCCCGTCATTTGTTGTGCTCCATTTGCTCGAAATAATTCGTTCTGGACAATATCCTCCAACATAGAGACCTGTTTCCATTCTAAAATCGCGCTTTCCAAAAAGACTCGCTTCTATGTAATAGGAAAATGGTCCACAAAGTTTTCTTGGTATTTTAACTCCGTATTTTTGAGTGGATGCGGTTTGTGTGTAACTATATACTTCTTTTCTGTTTTGTGATTGTCTAATCCAAGTAATTTGTTTTTTCTTGTCTTCTTTTGTTGTATCATTTTCCCATTCGCTCACTTCAAACCAAGCAAATGCGTCGGGTTCGATGGTTAATTTTCTATTCGGTATAGAACGATTAAGATATAGTTTTGCGTCTCCATCTTCGGGTGACCATTTTATTTTTCTTACTCCTTTTGCCATTGTCATAGTATTTTAAATAGTTACCTTGTAGCATCTTCACTATCTGTGCCTGCGGGTTGTTTTCCTATGCTGCTTAGGCTAACCATTGGGTTTAACTGACTATGAATATCTTGGTTGGCGTTTTTGATATTTTGGGAAGAACCTTCGGTTTTTTGACCGTGCTTAGTTATGGTAATACAATCGGAGCCACCAATAGGACAGGTAGCTTTGCTGTTTTCTAGGAGAATTTTTCCTTGATTGGACATTGTTACTTTTTCATAGAAACCACTCCATTTGGTAATAACGGCTTGACAGGGTAAATAATCACTACTTGTGGGTTGTAGCTTGCATTTACCAAAGGTGTTTTTCTCTAAAGTTTGACCAATTTCTTTGTTTGTTGCAATGCGTTTTTTTGATGCGTCTTTATCATTAGCATAGTCCTTTGATTGTGATAAAACTTTCAATTTATCTTTTTTAGGTTCTACACTAAATTTACATTCACATTCTGCTCCTTGCACTACAATGCACTTTTCGCTCATGTCTATCTATTTGTATGTTTATTTGTTGCAGCCAAAAATACAAAAATGTTTTTATCTTAAATGAATTTAGCCCTTATTTTTTAAGAAAAACCGTTAAAAAAAACAAACAAGTTTATATCATACAAACATATTACACTATACAGCCTTTTTATGTTTTTGAAATAAAAAAAACAAAAACACAATTGCTTTCTATGACTGTTTAGTGTTTTACTTTCTTTTTTTGTTAAATACCCTAAAGTTTTAGGTTCTAAACCGAAACGTTTTGGTTCTTCGCCTAAAGTTTTAGGGTAACCCACGTAAAATTTTACCCCACAAGACGTAAAATTTTAGGTCAACAACCTAAAGTTTTACCCCACAAGACGTAAACTTTTAGGTCTAGGACCTAAAATTTTACCCTGATTGACGTAAAAATTTGACAAAACTACCTAAAAGTTATTGTTTTAGATAATTAGGGTATTGACTATTATTTGGGTTATAAAAATGTGTCTAATGACAAATATCTTTGGAATGTACTGGAAAAACTAACTCTTTTAATGGCAATCTGCTTCTGCTTGAACAAAAAGGCTTGTTGTTTTTGGTGAAAGATAGGGAATATCCAATCCTAATCCTCTAATGATGAATAACATTCCTATGAAAACGGCAATAATGGGAATCATTTTTTGTATTGTATTGCGAACAGGATTGGTTATTAGGTTGGAAATTATGACAACTAGACTCATCATTGGAACGGTTCCTAGTCCGAATAGTAACATATATAAAATGCTATAATGAATTGTTGGCATTGCTAAAGCTCCAAATAGTGCTACATAGACCATTCCACAGGGTAAAAAACCGTTTAGGAGTCCGATGGTGAAGAATGATTTGTAGGTTTTGCTTTTGAATTGTTTTCCTAGATTGGATTTTACTTTGGAGATGATTTTATATACTGGTTTTGAAAAATTATATTGGGCTAAGGTTTTTTCTGGTACTACTGCAATTATGATCATAATGATTCCAACAAGTATTGATAATTGTTGTTGCATTCCTGCCAAGAAAAAACCTTTTCCCAATATCCCAAAAATTATTCCTAAAGTACTATAGGCAACTAATCTGCCAAGATGGTAGATTACTAATTGCATTATTTTTTTTGCTTCATTATTCCTATCAACGGGTAGCATCATTGCAATGGGACCGCACATTCCTATGCAGTGAAAACTACTAATTAGTCCGAATATGATAGCGGTGTAGAGCATTTTTTAGTGAATAGTTTTTTGTACTTAGTGTTTCGTCTTTTAATTCTGCTAAAAATAATAAAAAGAAAAAGTTTAGTGAATAATCGGAGAAATTTCTACTGAAAGTAAAATTTATATTCCTAAAAATTGAATTTATTACTAAGCTTTAATTTTATTCACTAATAGTAGATTGATTTTTTATTTCTATAGGACACTCCTTGATATTCCCAATCGATAGTAATGTCCCAAAGACCGCCCACCAGATTACTTTTAGGTATGAGCAAATGTGAAGAAGATAATGAAATTTGCATTTCAGCATCTAATTTCTGATTAGACGGTCGGTATAGGGACACTTTTCCTTTAATTAATTTATAATCGAAGTTTTCTGGAAAGGAAATGGCTATTCCTTCTGCAACTTTCTCGAATGTTAACTTTGATTCTAATGCATTGGCATTGTTTGTTTTTTCAATATTGGCTTGCACTTTTAGTTCTTGTTGGTAATAATCGCTAACTACTAATTCTCTGTCGTAGTTGTCATTTAATTGCACTTTCAGAACAAAATATAAAATGAATGATATGAATAGTGCAAATGCGATTATGATTCCTGTTCCCCAATTAATTTTCATTTTTAATCTGTTTAAATTCTAAAACCTAATTAAATGATCTTGGTCCTAGAAAGGTTGTTTTTGTTGTTTCTATTAATTTACCATTATTGTAAAAGCCTAATTTTACTTTCATCTTGTCGTCTTGTAATTCTTTTGCTTTTATTTCTATGAATAATGTTCCTTGAAATGATTTTTCTGCCGGAATGGTAATGTGAGTGTTTCCTACTATTTTTACTACTCCTTCGGGTTTTTCGAGTTTTATGGTTATATTGTCGAAATCATGAACGGTTTTGTTTATTATTTTATAGGTGAAAACATTGCTAATCATTTCTCCTCTCTGTTGGTAGAGTTGTCCTGGCAAACGTAGTACTTTTGCTTCTACATCGTTTCTGAGAAAAAGTAATCCTGCTAAAACACCTATCAATATGGTTAACACAGCGATATAGCCTTTCATTCTAGTGGTTAGCTTGAACTTTTCTTTTTTTACTATTTCATCTTCACTTGCATAACGAATTAGTCCTTTTGGCAAGCCTACTTTATCCATAATAGTGTCGCATTCATCGATACAGGCAGTACAATTAATACATTCTAATTGAGTTCCATTACGAATGTCTATCCCTGTAGGGCAGACATGTATGCATTGTTTACAATCGATACAATCTCCTTTTCCTGTTTCGGCTCTATTTTCTCTTTTATCCCATTTGGCTCTACCCTTTTCTCCTTCTCCACGAACATGATCGTAGGCAACATTTATGGATTTATTGTCTAAAAGTACTCCTTGCATTCTTCCATAGGGACAAGCAATAATACATACTTGCTCTCTGAACCATGCAAAAATGAAATAGAATACTCCTGTAAAAATTAATAATGCAATTAGGGTTTTTCCATTTTCTATTGGTCCTTCCTTAATATGCTCAATCACTTTTTCACTTCCTATTAAATAGGCTAAAAAAACATTTGCGATTATAAATGATATTATAAAAAATATAATCCACTTTGTAACTCTTTTTCTAATTTTTTCTGCATTCCATTCTTGTTTAGCTAGTCGCATTTGAGCCCCCCTATCGCCATCTATCCAATATTCGATTCTGCGAAAAACCATTTCTAAAAAAATGGTTTGTGGGCAAAACCAACCGCAAAATATTCTACCAAATGCAACTGTAAAGAGTGTTAGACCTACTACTCCAATTATCATTGAAATCACGAACAGATAAAAATCCTGTGGCCAAAATGGAAAACCAAATATTGAAAATTTTCGTTCTAAAACATTAAATAATAGGAACTGATTACCATTAATTTTAATAAATGGTGCCGACAATAAAAAAATTAAAAGACCATAACTTAGTAGCTTTCTCTTTTCATAGAGCTTACCTACTGGTTTTTTTGGAAAAATAAAGTTCCTCTTTCCTTCTTCATTGATAGTACCGATACTATCTCTAAAACTTTCATCGGGTAATTTTGCCATTTTTTTATATATTAATAAAAGGTTTAGTAGTGCACTAAACCTTTTATTTGTTATTTAACAGTTAAAGTATCTACTACTGTATCTACATTTTCAATTGGTGCTGCTTTTTCTGTTGCTGCTGCTCCTTCTGCAACCCATATTTCTCCTTCTGGTGCTTTGGCTTCGCTAGGATTTGAACCTTCTAAAGAAATAATGTAACTCGCAATTTTTTGGATGTCTGTTGATTTTATGACATCTTTCCAAGGAGCCATTGTTGGGTTTTTGCTACTTCCTTCTGAAATTAATTTAAAGATATTCTTAACTCCTCCTCCATTAATCCAATGCTTATCTGTTAGGTTAGGACCAATTCCTCCTTGTAAATTGGCACCGTGACAAGCCACACAACTTTCTCCAAAAATTTTCTTTCCTTCTGCAATGCTTGCTTCGTCTGTTAATAATTCTACATTATCTACATTTACCTGAATAGGGTTCGCTTTTAGATATTCTTCATGTTCTTTTTGAGCTTCAACAAGTGACATTTCGTATTCTTGTTCCTGAGTATAGTCTCCCACTACATGGAAGCGCACTAAATATACTATTGCAAAAACGACACAACCATAGAATAAATAGACCCACCATGGTGGCAAAACGTTGTCTAGCTCTTTAATACCATCATAATCATGATCTAGCATTACGTCTGCTTCTTCTTCGATTGCTTTTGAACGTGTTAAGCTTTTATACCACTTGCTTTCTGTGAAAGAAAGTGATTGTGCTTCTTCTAATTGTTTCTTTTGTTCTTCACTCAACAATTGGTAAGTTACTTTATCTACCGCACTGATTACAATTTCTATCGCTATAAGTAGGAATAAAAACACACCTAAAAATAATGATACCATTGGATACTTTATAAAAGCGGGTTTATCTCCTGAGTCTATGAAGAATTCCATTCCTGCAAAAACAGTTGCAAATAGTAATGGTACTCTTACGTATGAAGGGATTATGTTTTTCATTTTAAAATCTTTAAAAATTAATCTTTGATTGGCATTTCACTTAGTTCCTTAATCTTGTCTTTCTTGTAACTGAATACCCAGAAGAACAATCCAACAAAAAAGGAAAAGAAAATTACTAATGATATAATTGGATATATTTCAACACCAGAAATGGTCTCTAAATTATGTTTTATAAATTTTAGCATATCTCAATTATTTAGCGTTATCTTGTTTTGTAATATCTGTACCCAATCTTTGCAAATAGGCAATCAAGGCAACGATTTCTCTATCTCTTGCAGGAACAAAATCTGAACCTTTTGTTGCTTTTAGGTCATCAAACGTTTTCTTGATGTCTTTATTTTTCAATAAATTCGCTTCAATTTTTGCGGCTTGCTTCGCAATTGAATCCATTGCTGTTTTTACTTCTAAATCGGTATATGGCACACCTAAAGCTTGCATTGCTCTCATTTTATCTTGCGTAGCCGATTTGTCTAATGTGTTTCTAATAATCCATTTATACCCAGGCATTATAGAACCATCTGAAGTACTTTGCGGATCCCACATGTGGTTAAAGTGCCAATCGTCTGGTCTTCCTCCATTGTTTGGTTTTCCTGGTACACCTTCTCTTGCTAAATCAGGACCTGTACGTTTAGAACCCCATAAGAAAGGATGATCATATACAAATTCACCAGCTTTAGAATATTCTCCATAGCGCATTACTTCTGAACGGAATGGACGAATCATTTGAGAGTGACAGTTATTACAACCTTCACGAATATAAATATCTCTACCTTCTAGTTCTAAAGGTGTATATGGTTTTACACTTGCTATTGTTGGTACATTCGATTTTACCATGATTGTTGGAACAATTTGTATAATTCCTCCAATTAAAATAGCAATTGTAGCTAAAATAGTTAACTGGATTGGTTTTCTTTCTAACCATGGGTGGAATTTTTCACCTTTCATTCTTCCTGCAGCAATCTTAGCTAGTGCTGGTGCTTCTGCTAATTCATCTTCAACTGCTTTTCCTGCTAATACTGTTCTAATAATATTATAAACCAACACTAATAGACCAATAACAAACAAGGTACCTCCAATGGCTCTCATAACATAGAAAGGCATAATTTCTGTTACTGTTTCAAGGAAGTTACCATATTGTAATGTTCCGTCTGGTTTGAACTGATCCCACATTGAAGCTTGCATGAAACCTGCAACATACATTGGAAGTGCATATAGAATGATACCTAGAGTACCGATCCAGAAATGGAAATTAGCTAAAGCTGTAGAATATAATTTTGTTTTTGTCATTCTTGGGATTAACCAATAGATCATACCAAAAGTCATGAAACCATTCCAAGCTAATGCTCCCACGTGAACGTGAGCCACAATCCAATCTGTAAAGTGTGCAATAGCATTTACATTTTTAAGGGATAACATTGGCCCTTCAAAAGTTGCCATACCATATCCTGTAATACCTACTACAAAGAATTTCAACACAGGCTCTGTACGAACTTTATCCCAAACACCTCTTAATGTTAATAACCCATTAATCATACCTCCCCAAGATGGAGCAATCAACATGATTGAGAAAACTACACCTAAGTTTTGAGCCCAATCTGGTAATGCAGTATATAAAAGGTGGTGAGGACCAGCCCAAATATAAAGGAAAATTAACGACCAAAAGTGAATGATAGATAATCTATATGAATATACTGGTCTATTAGCTGCTTTAGGAACAAAATAGTACATTAACCCTAAGAAAGGAGTAGTAAGGAAAAAGGCTACTGCATTATGCCCATACCACCATTGCACTAATGCATCTTGCACACCTGCATAAACGGAATAACTTTTTAATGCAGAAACTGGTAATTCTAAACTGTTAAAAATGTGCAGTACAGCAACTGTTACGAATGTAGCTAAATAGAACCAGATGGCAACATATAAATGACGTTCTCTTCTTCTTAGGATTGTCATTATCATATTTATACCAAAAACCACCCAAATTAATGCAATTGCAATATCTATTGGCCATTCTAGTTCAGCATATTCTTTTGAAGTTGTATAACCTAAAGGTAATGTTATTGCTGCAGCTACAATGATTAGTTGCCAACCCCAGAAATTTATATTACTCAATAAGTCACTATACATTCTTGTTTTTAACAAACGTTGTAGGGAATAATAAACCCCTGCAAATATTGCATTACCTACGAATGCAAAAATTACTGCATTTGTGTGCAATGGTCTTAATCTTCCAAAACTTAACCATGAAATACCGTCGGTCATATTTGGAAAAATGAACATTAGTGCTACTATTAAACCTACTAGCATACCTACGACTCCAAACAAGATACTCGCATAGAGGAATTTCTTTACAATTTTGTTGTCGTAATAAAATTGTTGCATCTCCATAATTTAGATTGATTTTTGTTTTTCTACTTTAATTATTTTATTCTTTGGATTTTTCTTTAGTTCATCGTCAAATAGCATTCTGACCGATGGAGTATAGTCATCGTCATACTGTCCGCTTTTAACAGCTCTTATAAAAGCCGCTAAAAACCCAACAGCAACAACTATACTGATTGTGATTAATACGTAAATTACACTCATACCTTAAAATTTATATCACAAATTTAGTTCCTAGACCGCTCTTAAAATATGATATTTGTCATATCTGTTAATAAATGTTAATTTTTCTTTTTTGCATAATAATTAGACATAATTGTAACGAAACTTACTATAGTTATAGAACTTAAAGGCATAATAATAGCAGCTACTAATGGAGACAAATTACCTGTAATAGCAAACGATAATCCAACTAAATTATACAAAAAAGAAAGTCCAAAACTCATATAAATAGTACGCATCGCATTTTTAGAAAAATTCAAGTAATAACCTATTTTTGAGAATTGACTGGCATCCATGATTCCATCACAAGCAGGAGAGAACACATTTACATTTTCTGAAATAGATATTCCAACATTACTTTGCGCTAAAGCTCCAGCATCATTCAATCCATCACCAATCATCATTACATTTTTGCCTTGTTTTTGGAGTTGTTCAATATATTCTAGCTTTTGTTCTGGTTTTCTGTCAAATATTAATTCTGTTTTTTCTGGCAATAGCCCTTGCAAAGTTTCTTTTTCACCATCATTATCACCCGAGAGAATTTTCAATTCATAGTGCGTACTCAATTTTTCAAACAGTGCTTCTATGCCATTTCTGTATTGATTATCGAAAAAATAATAGCCTTTATAAATATCGCTTATTCTAACATGAACTTTAGTTTGTTTTGAGGATTCTTGGTTTGCAACATTCACTAATGAAGAAGATCCAATTTGAAAAAAGACTTCACCTATTTTCGCTTCTATACCTTTCCCTGTAATTTCATTAAACTGACTCACTTCTACCTTATCGAAATGAGGTAAATAATCATATATCTTTCTACTTAAAGGATGATTTGAACCTCTTATAACGTTTTTTAACAGTTTTAATTCATTATTGGTTAACTCTTCTCCATGGAAATTTACTGATGATTTTTTATTTGACGTAATTGTCCCAGTTTTATCAAAAACAATAGTATCGACTTTTGCTAATTGTTCAATAACCGTTGCATTTTTCAAATACAATTTCTGATTACCCATTATTCGCAATACATTTCCTAGAGTAAAAGGAGCTGTTAAAGCTAATGCACAAGGACAAGCAACAATCAGAATAGCTGTGAAAACATTAAAAGCAGTTGAAAGATCTATAAAAAGCCAGATTCCAAATACTAAAAAAGCTAAGATTAGCAAAATTGGAGTAAAATATTGACTAATTGTATCTGTGATTGTTTTGTGTTTTTGATCTATTTTTTTCTGAAAAACATCATTACTCCATAGCTGTGTGAGATAACTTTGAGAAACAGAAAATAGAACTTCTAATTCTACCACTTTTCCAGTAATTTTACCACCAGCATAGACTTTATCTCCAGATTTTTTTTCAATTGGAATAGCTTCACCAGTAACAAAACTATAATCGATAGAAGCAGTATCTGAAATTAAAATACCATCAACTGGAATTAATTCTTGGTTTCTAATTAATAATCGATCCCCTTTTTCAATGTCATATACTTGAACTGGAATTTCTTTTCCTAATTGATCTATTTTAGTAATGGCAATTGGAAAATAGGATTTATAATCTCTTTCAAAAGAAAGAAAACTATAGGTTTTTTGCTGAAAAAGTTTCCCAAGTAGCATAAAGAATATCAAACCTGTTAAACTATCAAAAAAGCCTTGTCCAAAATCAAAAATTATATCTATTGTACTTCGAACAAACATGACGACTATTCCTAAAGCAATAGGAATATCGATATTCAGCATTTTAGATTTTATACTTTTATAGGCAGAAACGTAATAATCGCTAGCCGAATAAAGAAAAGAAGGCAAGGAAAGTCCGAATATTAACCATCTAAAAAAACCTTTATATTGATTAATCCAAAATTCTTCCACTTCAAAATATTCTGGAAAAGATAATAGCATTATATTTCCAAAGCAGAAAAAAGCTATACCCAATTTATAGATTAAACTTCTGTCTACATTCTTCTTTCCTTCTTCAAAATTATCCAGACTAATATAAGGTTCATACCCGATAGAACTTAATAGATAGACTAGTTCTTTAAGAGATACTTTTGTATTGTTAAATGTAATTCGTACTTTTTTTTCTGGGAAGTTTACTTGTGAAGTACTTATACCTTCTTGAAGTTTTTGTAGATTCTCCAAAATCCAAATACACGAACTACAGTGTATATGAGGAATATACAATGAAACAATACTCGTTGTGTTTTCTTGGAATTCGAGAAGCTTTGCAATAATTTTTTCATCTTCTAAAAAATCATATTTTCCGTTAATTTCCTGTGGTGTTGCTCCAGGAGCGTTTTGAAAATCATAATAGCAGGTTAAATCGTTCTGACTAAAAATCTCGTAAACAGTCTTGCAACCATTACAACAAAAGGATTTTTCATCGAAAATAATTTCATCTTTTTTTATAATTTCATTACCACAATGGAAACAATTATTTGTATCCATAATTTGCTCATTTTACCTACTACAAAGTTTGGAAAAGGGATGCATTAAAAATATGATATTTATCATACTTTAGTTATCTTTGTAGCATTATCAATTCCCCCATCTATGAGTAAATGTGAACAATGCATTGTAAGACAGTTTAGTTCTATAAAAGCACTAACAAAAGAAGAACTAATTAAAGTTGCCAATTGTAAAACAGCTTATACTATTAAAAAAGGGCAACCCCTTTTTGAAGAAGGAGAAACGCTCAATGGAATTTTTTGCATTAAAGATGGTGTTTGCAAATTATCTAAATTGAGTGCAAATGGTAAAGACCAAATTATTAAATTGGTAAAACCAGGAGAACTGCTTGGGCAACGGTCTATGATTAGTGAAGAATCTGCTAATTTATCTGCTGTAGCATTAGAAGATATGGAAGTTTGTTTTGTGCCTAAAGCAGAAATTTTACAATTTTTCAATCAAAACAATGAGTTTTCAATGAATGTTATGAAAACTATTTGCGGAGATTTAAAAGAAGCAGACGACCACATGGTAAATATGGCTCAAAAAACGGTTAAACAAAGATTAGCAGAAACATTATTATATCTTGAAGAAACTTTCGGAAAAAATGAAGATGGAACCATTAGACTTTTACTTTCTAGAGAAGAATTAGCAGGCATGATTGGAACAGCAACCGAAAGTTGTATTCGTTTACTCTCTGAGTTTAACAAAAAAGGATATATTGATATTGTTGGTAAAAAAATACTTTTAAAAGATAAAAATACCCTTAAAAAAATTACCTAAAAAATTATTGGCACAATAATTGAAAGTCATTTAATAGAACTATAAATATTGAATGATATGAAAACGAATTTACTTACAGGAATATTTAGTTTATTCTTAGCCATAACTTCCTTTGCGCAAGATAAAACAACTGTTAGAGCAAATAGCAGTGACATTAGTGATAATTTAGATTTAAGAGCTGTAGCAACCATCTTTGGAGATGCATCCGATTTAGAGAATTTTGAAAGACGTTTAAACGATCCTAAATCTCAAATCTCAAACTTAGATTTAAACAATGATAATTTCGTTGATTATTTAAGGGTAATTGAATCTGTAGAAGGGAATGAACATATCATTGTTATTCAAGCTGTTTTAGACAGAGACCTTTACCAAGACGTAGCCTCAGTAGAAGTAGAAAGAGATAGAAATAACAATGTGCAGGTGCAAGTTGTTGGAGATGTTTATATGTATGGTGAAAATTATATTTATGAACCAGTTTACATTCACAGACCTGTAATTTATACTACTTTTTGGGTAACTAGCTATCGTCCTTATTGTTCGGCATGGTACTGGAACTACTACCCTACTTATTATACTTGTTGGAATCCTTTCCCAGTTTTTAGATACCGTAATCACATTAACATACATATTAATTTTGGACATTCCTATCATTATGTGAATACAAGAAGATGCAGCTATGGTTACAACAGTTATCATGGTAGAAGAGCCAATGGTTATGAAAGAAGATACCCAGAAAGATCCTTTTCCCATAGAAACAATGGTTATTCAAACAGACAACAATTAGATCAAAATAGAAATATAAGAACGAGAGTAGCTGGTTCTAGAGAGCTTACAGATAATAGAAATACATCTTCTGTTAGAGGTGGTGAAAATGGTAATTCAACTAGAGATTATTCTTCACCAAGAGGTAACAGTAATTCAACACCTAGAACAACTGCTTCTTCAACTAGAGATTATTCTTCACCAAGAGGTAACAACAATACAACGCCTAGAACAACTACTTCTTCAACTAGAGATTATTCTTCACCAAGAGGTAACAGCAATACAACCCCTAGAACAACTACTTCTTCAACTAGAGATTATTCTTCACCAAGAGGTAACAGTAATTCAACACCTAGAACAACTACTTCTTCAACTAGAGATTATTCTTCACCAAGAGGTAACAGCAATACAACACCTAGAACAACTACTTCTTCAACTAGAGATTATTCTTCACCAAGAGGTAACAGCAATACAACACCTAGAACAACTACTTCTTCAACTAGAGATTATTCTTCATCTAGAAATAACTCAGTTTCAAGATCAAATTCTAATTCACGAACAAATGGAGTATCACAATCTAGAAGTACATCTCGACAAAGTGGCAACACTAGCTCAAACAGAGGTTCATCGTCTGGTCGTGGAAATTCTAGTAGAGGAAACTAAATAACTGTCACAAAAGAAAGCTGCTATAATTGGCAGCTTTTTTTGTATTTATTATTATCTTTGCAAGCTGATTAAATATAAAATGAGATTACATAGAAACTTAGTATTTACTGTTATAGATTCTTTACTTGCAATTTTTAATGAAGGTGAGTATGCAGATAAAGTTGTAGCAAGGGCTTTAAAAAAAGACAAACGTTGGGGAAGTAGCGATAGAAAATTTGTTGCTGAAACAATTTATGAAATTGTGCGTTGGAAAAGATTATATGCTGAAATTGCAGAAGTTGGCGAGCCCTATACTAGAGATAATATTTGGAGAATATTTGCTGTTTGGGCTACATTGAGAGGAATTGCATTACCTGATTGGAAATATTTTGAAACCACACCAACAAGGAAAATTAAAGGAAGATTTGATGAATTATCCAAGATTAGAAAATTCAAAGAGTCTATTCCTGATTGGATTGATGAGCTGGGTGTTAAAGAATTGGGTGAAGCAGTATGGACAAAAGAACTTGAAGCTCAAAACAAGCAAGCTGAGGTTATTTTAAGAGTGAACACTCTAAAAACAACAAAAGCGAAACTGAAAGCAATCTTAATGGATTTGAATATTGAAACTGTAGCTTCAAATGACTATCCAGATGCATTAATTCTTAAAGAAAGAGCCAATGTATTCATGACTGATGTATTTAAACAAGGATATTTTGAAGTACAAGATGCTTCTTCTCAACTCGTGGCTTATTTTTTAGATGTAAAACCTGGAATGCGAGTAGTAGATACTTGTGCTGGAGCTGGAGGCAAAACCCTACATATGGCTTCTTTAATGGAAAACAAAGGACAATTGATTGCCATGGATATTTATGAAAGTAAATTGAAACAATTAAAATTAAGAGCCAAACGTAATGGAGTGCATAATGTTGAATTTAGAGTAATCGATTCTACAAAAGTGATTAAAAAATTACATGAAAAAGCAGATAGAGTTTTAATAGATGCTCCATGTAGTGGACTAGGTGTAATGAAACGAAATCCTGATAGTAAATGGAAACTTCAACCAGAATTTATTGATAATATAAAAAAGGTGCAAGCAGAAGTTTTACAAAACTATTCTAAAATTGTTAAACCTGGTGGTAAAATGGTCTATGCTACTTGTTCTGTTCTTCCATCTGAAAATGAAGAGCAAGTGAAACATTTTTTAAGCACTGAAGCTGGAAAAAATTTCACTTTCGTTAAAGAAAGAAAAGTATTAGCTCATCAAAGTGGCTTTGATGGTTTTTATATGGCCTTGTTAGAAAGAAAAAATTAAAACTTGTATGAAAAATAAAATTACTTTGCTATCAATCTTTAGTTTTATTTCAATTTTTGCTCAAATCCCACCTGGATATTACAATTCGGCTACGGGGTCTGGTTATACTTTGAAAACGCAACTATACAATATTATTAATAATCATAATGATCAAGGCTATGATTCATTTGACGGATTTACAGCAACAAATGACTTAGACTTATATTATGAAAATGATAATAGTACTATTTTAGATATTTATTCTGAAAATCCAAATGGTGCTGATCCTTATAATTATACTCCTGTAACAAATGAATGTGGTAATTATAATTCTGAAGGAGATTGCTACAATAAGGAGCATGTTATTCCACAATCTATTTTTAGTCAAAATAATCCAATGCGAGGTGACGCACATCATTTATTACCAACAGACGGTAGAGTAAATGGTTTTAGGAGTAATTTCCCTTTTGGTAATGTTGGCAGTAATCTAGTTTCTCAATCTGGAATTACAAACCCAACTTCTAATGGTTCTAAACTTGGAAACAATATAAATACTGGCTTATTTTCGGGCTATACTGGAACAGTTTTTGAGCCTATAGACGAATTCAAAGGCGATATTGCAAGGATTTATTTCTATTTTATTACTCGTTATGAAAATCAGGTTGCAAATTGGAATTATGCAATGTTTAATGGCACATCTAATCAGGTTTTGACAGATACTTTTCTATACACTTTGCTTGATTGGCACTTAAATGACCCTGTTTCTCAGAAAGAAATTAATAGAAATAATGCTATTTATACCTATCAAAACAACAGAAACCCGTTTATTGACCACCCAGAATATGCTTGTCAAATTTGGGCAAGTCATTGTAATACTTTGAGCGTAGATAATTTTACTTTTGCTAATAATGTAACTATTTATCCAAATCCTTCAACAAACGGAATCTTTACAATTTCAAGTGCTGAAAACTTAGATTCCATTACTATTTTCAATATCAATGGACAAATTATAGAAAGTATAGAAAATTTAAATGAAGTTAACAACAATTCAACTTATACAATTTCTAACTTATCTAGTGGTTTCTATTTAGTAGCACTAACTTCAAACAATAATAAAGCAATAAAGAAAATAATTGTAAACTAAGAATTATTATAAGACTTTAAAAAGGCACATTCACAATTAAATAAATACTTGCTTATCAGTTATTTAATTTGTATTTTAGAAGAAATAAACCCCGAGAATGCTCAAAAAGAGTCAAAAACGGGGTTTTCTTTTAAATATGTATGTCAAAAATAATACGAATAAGTGAATTTCAGCACAAATTGCCTTTAAATATTATCAATGAAGATTTTAATGTTTTTTATGAGCAATTTCTAAAGTCTGATTTAGGTAAAATTCATCTAGCTACACCTTTTTCAGAACTTTCTCAAAGTTTTAAATTGAAAGCGTGCAAAAAAGGTCCAGATTGCATTTTTAGTACTAAAGGTAAGATTGCCTTGATGATGCTAAAAAACTATTATGGTTGTTCTGATGCTAAACTAATCGAGTTGTTAAACGGAAATGTTTACATGCAATACTTTTGTGATATTGTATTACCTCTAGATTCCCCGCTTACAAATTTTAAAATAGTTAGCCAAATAAGAATGGAATTAGCCAAAAAATTAGATGTTCGAAAAGTTCAAGAAACATTAGCTAAAAGCTGGCTACCTTATATGAATGATTTAGACAAAGTCTTGATAGATGCCACTTGTTATGAGAGTGAGTTGCGTTTTCCTACCAATGAGAAACTACTTTGGGAATGTATTGTGTGGAATTACAATCAAATGAAATCATTATGTGGAATTTTAAAAATAAAACTTCCAAGAACCAAATATATTGATTGGTGTAAACGCTACAATGAGTATTCTAGAAAAAGAAAAAAAACAGCAAAGCAACGAACAAAAATGACTCGTGGTCTTCTGAAATTATTATATAAACTTAATGGAGAATTGAGTAAAATTGAAAATCAATATTCCTTTGAGCCAACCACAAAATACAGCAAACAACGCAGAATAATCCGTCTTATTTACCAACAACAATCAAAAATTTTTGCAACAGGAAAAAGCGTTCCCGATAGAATTGTTAGCATAAATAAAAGTTATATTCGCCCAATTGTGCGTGGTAAAGAAGTAAAACAAGTAGAATTTGGAGCAAAAGTAAATAAAATTCAAATTGATGGAATCAATTTTATAGAACATATAGAATACCGTGCCTTTAACGAAGGAACTCGATTTCAAAACAGTATATTTTGCGCACAAAATCTAACTAAAACTAAAGTAAGAATTACTGGAGCTGATGCTATTTATGCCACAAATAAAAACAGAACTTTTTCGTCCACAAATAACATACAAACAGACTTTGTTAGAAAAGGAAAAGCTGGAAAACACGAAGAGCATAGAAAGAAGCTAGCCTCAGAAATTAAAAAAGAAAGAGCTACTCGATTAGAAGGTAGTTTTGGCAAAGAAAAAGAGCACTATAATTTACGAAAGATAAAAGCTAGAACCAAGAAAAGTGAAATGCTTTGGATTTTTTTCGGAATACATACAGCTAATGCTAAAGAAATAGGAAGAAGAATTTACAAAAATCAAACACAACTAGCAGCGTAAAGTATTCAAAAAAATACTTTATAGGAAAAGTGCGTCTTGTTGAGAAATATCAAATTTAAAAATCATAAAAACATATAATTTTTACTACAAAATAAAAAACCTCAATTATATTAATATGAATTGAGGTTTTTATTTAAAGTATTTTTCAAAAAATCTTGTTACTTCTGAATTTGCCTAAAAAAAGTGGGTAATTTTGAAAAACTACCCACTTTTTTAATACCTAATCTTCAAAAATTTATTCTACTATATATTTTGCTGCTTTTGGAATGATTGTAACACAAAATGGATTCGTTAATGCCATGGTAACATATCCTCCTTTTTCGGGAAAAGTTTTCTTGGACTGAACAATTAAGGTCTCATTTTCAAATTGTATGTTTTCTACAATTATACCATACCCACCCGTATTTTTTTCACCTAAATGCAAAATTAAAACAACATTTTTCTTGAAATCTATTTCTAAAGTATCAATAATTTCATTTGGAACATTCAACCTAAGCAATTCTTTTTTTAATTTATCTTCTGACTCAATTATTTCATATCCATTAGATTCATTTCCACCATAGGAAGATTCATATATCGTTTTAAATTGATCGTTTTTTTTCATTTCTTCTTTTACAGAACTACAAGATAAAAATGAAAAAAGAATAATATAGAGTGCGCTTTTTTTCATTTATTTATAGGAATTAATTGCTTCTTGATATACTTCTTCATATAAAGGTAAAATTTTCTTTATATCAAATTCACTTGCTACTTTTAATGCATTTTTTTTAAAAACATTTAATTTAGCATCGTCTTCTAAAATTGAAATTGCATTTTTGCTCATGTTTTCTATATCTCCAACATTGCTTAAATAACCTGTTATACCTTCTTTATTTACTTCGGGCAAACCTCCTGAATTACTTGAAATAACTGGTACTCCACAAGCCATCGCCTCTAGTGCAGCTAGACCAAAACTTTCAGTTTCTGAAGGAAGAAGAAATAAATCTGTAAAACACAGAATTTTATCTATTTCATTACTATTTCCAAAAAAGATAACTTTGTTTTGAATTCCAAGTTCAACACACAAGTTTTCTGCTGCCTCTTTCTCTGGACCATCACCAACCATCATTAATTTTGAAGGTATTTGTTTTTGTACTTCATAAAAGATCCTAACAACATCACTAATTCTTTTTACTTTTCTAAAATTAGAAATATGTGTCAACATTTTTTCCTCTGCTGTTGCCATTAGAGAACGATGACAAGGACCGTTTTCATCTAATTTTTCTTTACTAATTTCGATAAAGTTTGGAATAACTTTAATATCGTTTTTAATATCAAAAAGTCTATAAGTATCTTCTTTTAAACTTGAAGAAACACTTGTTACAACATCGGATTTATTGATACTAAAACTAACAGCAGGCTTATAAAAAGGATGGTTTCCAACTAGTGTTATATCTGTTCCATGAAGTGTTGTAACCATTGGAATTCTAATTCCATCTTCTTCTAACATTTTTTTTGCCATGTAGCCTGCATATGCATGAGGAATAGCATAATGAACATGCAGAACTTCTATTTTGTGCAGCTTCACCATATCTACCAATTTACTAGATAGAGCCAACTCATAGGGCTGATAATGAAATAATGGGTATTCTGGTACGTGAACTTCGTGATAATATATATTTTGGTTTAGCAATGCTAATCTAACAGGTTGACTATACGTTATAAAATGTATTTCGTGTCCCTTTCTTGCTAATTCAAGACCTAATTCTGTTGCAACTACTCCACTTCCTCCAAAGGTTGGATAACAAACTATAGCTATTTTCATTGATTTTGTTTAAAAGTTAAAAATACTATAATTTTATGGTCTTACTTTTTAAATATTCGTTAAATTATTTTTTAAATGCGTTTTCATAGGTTGCGATCCAATCTTTTACTTCTATTTTTGCAACCAATTCTCCGATCAATTCATATGGAATATCTTCTGGTTTCTTAAAACGCATACAACTTTTTCCCATATCTAATTTCTTCTTTGAATAGTTTGGGTAGGCACTAACAAACCAATCGTATAAATTTTTATCTGCATAAATACCCATGTGATAAAAATTTATACTATTCTTTTGCGAAGCAAAACTCATAAATGGTAAAGGTAACTTTGTATTGCAATGATACCCTTGAGGATATATTTCGTGAGGAACAACATAGCCAATCATTCCATAACTCATTACCTCTTTATAACCTTCTGGAAGATTTTTTAAAATGATGTTCCTTAGTTTTATAACAGCTTCTTTTCTGTCATCTGGAACTTGATTAATATATTCTTCAGGAGAGTTTGCTTGGGAAATCATAATTAATGTATTATTGATTCATATATTATTTCTTGTATTTTTTCTCTAATATTTTCACGAGATAAGACATTAGTATTGGCTTCTGGATAGGTTCTATTAGACAAAAAGATATATACTATTTCACTTTCTGGATCTGCCCAAGCCATTGTGCCTGTAAATCCAGTATGCCCAAAACTTGTCATAGAAACACAACCACATGTTGGACCAGCAGTTCCTAATTGAGGTTTATCAAAACCAATTCCTCTTCTATTTTCATCTTTACAATAATAACAGGTATTGAATGCATTAAATGTCTTTTCAGAAAAAAATTGATGACCTCCATAGTTCCCTCTTTGAAGATACATTTGCATAATCTTTGCAACATCCAACGCATTTGAAAACAAACCAGCATGACCAGCAACTCCACCTTGCATCGCAGCACACATGTCGTGAACATAACCATGAACTGTTCCATAACGATAATAATTATCTTCCTCTGTTGGAACAGTTTCACTTATATCAAATTTATGCAATGGATTATAAGTTGTTCTGTTTGCTCCTAGTTTGAAATAATAGTTTTGGTTTGCCAATTCATCTAATTTCATACCGCTTGCACGTTCTAAATATTCCTTCATTAAGATAAATGAAAAATCGCTGTATTTATATTTTGTTCTAGGAAGTAACTCACTATCCGCAATCGCTTTTATAATTGTATCATTATAATCTTTTCTTAAATATAAATTTTCTGAAACTTGAATTGGAAATTCTTTAGAATATGACTTTCTATAATATTTGTCACTTGGTTTGTTTGTCTCACTATCTAAAGTAGCTTTATAAAATGGCAACCAAGGTTTAAATCTTGCCTGATGAGTTAACATATCTACTAATGTAGCATCTTCTTTATTTGAACCTTTAAAAACTGGAAGCATTACACCTAATTTTGTATCTAATTTAATTTTCTCTTTGTCGAACTGAATCATCAAATTTGGTAAAGTAGATAAGATTTTTGTTAAAGAAGCTACGTCATACAGATCTGTATTTTTAACTTCTTGCTTTTTATCATAAGTATGATAACCAAATGATTTTTGGTAAACAACTTTACCTTTTCTAGCCACCAAAATTTGTGCACCTGGTGTCATTTTATGATCTATTGCATAGTTAATGACTGAGTCTATTTTAGACAATTTTTTTGAATTCATACCCACATTTTCAGGTTTTTCAAAACCTAATCTGTCTAAAGAATTTGTAACAATCCCATCATTAATATAAAAATCATTATTAATAGAAACAGGAATTTTCCCTTTAGTCTCTATTGCTCCAAAGATTGCTTCAGCAGCAACAGTATGTGTATATTCATTATTTTGATATGCTAAAACAACTCCCTCATAATTATCAAATTTTTCAATTCTTAACAAGGAATATGGCTTAGTAAAAAAAGCAACAATAACTTTATTTTGTTTGGCTACTTTATCTAGAAATAAAATTTCACTTGAATTTAAATTATGGTTTTTCCAAGCACCGTCTTCTTTATGATAACCAATTATTACTTTAGAATATTTTTGTAATTCTTCTAAAGTTTGTTTATAATCAACAACTTCAATTTGTTTAACATCTGCATATTCATTTAATTTAGCAAGAAAACCTTCATAATCTGAATCGCCAAGTTTAACATAAGCAATTTTTTCTCTCTCAAGGTTTTTTATAGGAATTATTTTGTCTTTATTTTTTAATGTTGTGATAGCATTTTCATACAATGTATAGTTCATTGCTTCATACTCTGATTTATTCAAATCTTCATATAGATTCACTAAATCAATAGCTTTATATTCATTCAATCCAACTTGATATTTATACTTTAATATTTTTTTTACCGAATTAGCCAATCTTTCCTCAGATAATCTTCCATCTTCAAAAGCTTCTCTAAATTTCTGTACTGCTATTGGTACATCTTCAGGAAAAAGTAGAATATCATTTCCCGCTAAAAAAGCTTCCAAATCAATATCTCCTGGTTGTTTAAAATTACTAGCACCTTTCATGTTTAATGCATCTGTAATTACCAATCCATCAAATTTTAATTCATTTTTTAGAATATTTGTAATTACGTTATAGGAAATAGAAGTCGGATACCCTTTTCTAGATTCAATACTGGGAACATTAAGATGAGCAACCATTACACTTGCTAATCCATTTTTGATTAATTCTCTATAAGGATACAACTCAATAGAATCTAATCTTTGCTTAGAAAATTTAACTACTGGTAATGTGTGATGGGAATCTGATTCGGTATCTCCATGACCTGGAAAATGTTTTGCAGTTGCCAAAACTCCTTCACTTTGTAGCCCTTGAACTAAGGCAATAGAAGCATTAGTTACGTTTATTTTGTTTTCGCCAAATGAACGATTTCCT
Organism: Flavobacterium sp. KY-23415; assembly: GCF_055384985.1. Lineage (NCBI taxonomy): Bacteria > Pseudomonadati > Bacteroidota > Flavobacteriia > Flavobacteriales > Flavobacteriaceae > Flavobacterium > Flavobacterium sp. KY-23415. Next base: position 4,024,814 of record NZ_AP044001.1, read on the forward strand.
ATAATTGGATTTTTCGGATTTGTATTAATATCTACAACAGGAGCGAAATTAAAATGTATGCCTAACCTCTTAGATTGTTGTCCCATTTGTTTACCCATTTGCCTAATCAAATCAAAATCCTGAATCGCCCCTAACGTCATATTCCAAGGATATCTGTGTGTTGAATCTAGACGCATACTTAATCCCCATTCTGCATCTATACCAATAAACAAAGGCACTTTAGATTTGGCTTGATAACGATTAGTTAACTGAGCTTGACGAATTGGCCCACCTTGAAAAAATATTAAACCTCCAATTTTATAATCTTCAATCAATTTATCTACGCTAGAATAGTGTGCTTCATTTTTATTTGAATAGGCAGCAACCATAAATAATTGCCCTACTTTTTCTTCGAAAGTGAGTTTATTATATACACTATCAATCCAGCGTTGTTGTGCATCATCGGAGAAATTCTCAATTTTATTTTTTTCTTTATATACATTACCTTTTTTAGGCTTAGTCATAAATGGCAAAATTGATAAAAATAGTAGAGCTGTATATTTTAGCATGTAGGTATTCATTTAAAAAAAATCATCATTAAGTTGGTTTAATGATGATTTTCAAATATAATTAAAATTTTAATTTAAAAAAATCGATTGTGCCAACTATCACTAGCTGGAACTTCCCAAAAATCTTGCCATTCTTCTATTGTATTCACTAAATTATTAAAAACAATAGTATTAGCAGAAACAGCTTTTTCTTTTGCCATTTTTTTAAACTCGATTAAAGGTTTATATGCTATATGTTCCCCTAATTTAAAAGTTACATTCATTTTATCTAATAGATCTACATTGTATTTTTTCTCAATACTCTGAATAAATTGCACCGATGCATCAATAGAACATCCTGTAACTGCTTGAATATCTTGATTGACTGCAATTATAATAAATCTATTATACTCTATTCTGAATGAAGCTTCTAAACCTTGACCATGTGCTGACCAATCTTCGATGAATTTTTTAGTTGTTAACTCAATATCATCAACTTCTTCTTGAGAAAATTTTCTATTGGATTGATAGATCCAAATTCTAGAATGTGCAGGTAATTTGTCAAATTCTATATACATATTATTCTTTTATTATATCAAGAACAACTTTATAAGCAACAAACTTTTTAGTTTTCGGGTCATATAAATCAGCTTCATAATAAGAAACTTGTACTTTATCTGATGGTTTAACTACTGAATCGGTTATTAGAAATGAGTTATCAAAATCTTCTAATAATAAGATAGTATGTGTTTTTCCAGAATCTTCTTTTAATGTAAAAGTTAAGAATTGATCTAATTTTGTACTCACTATATTCCCGCTAATTAATAGTTCTTCTGCTTCTTCTTCACCCATTTTCATGATTATTTTTAAAAAGGCAGGACATGTGAAAGCCATTTTTGCACCAACTGCTTCAGCTAACTCACCCATTTTTTCTTCATTAGAAATAATGTTTTTTCCGAAATATTTCTCTACATCTTTTTCATGTTTTGATATAGACTCTAGGATACAGACACCCAAAGTAATATCCATATTCTCCTCTGTAATACCCTTTTCTGTAGTACAGTTACATGTGTTTTCTGAAAGCTTATCTATTAATTCTTCTTTTGTTAATTTTTGTGCAAACAAAGTTTGTGTTAACAGTACTAATACAATTATTTTTTTCATTATAAATGGGTCTAATTTAATTTTATAAATCTTGAGCGTTAGCGATTAATTCTGCAATATCTAATACTTTTACAGAACTTTCTTTTTCCTTGAATTTAACACCATCTGTCATCATTGTATTGCAAAAAGGACAACCCGCAGCAATAATATCTGCTTTAGTTTCTAGTGCATCTTCTGTACGTTCAACGTTTATGTCTTTATCTCCTTTTTCTGGCTCTTTAAACATTTGGGCACCTCCAGCACCACAACAAAGACCATTAGCACGAGAACGTTTCATTTCTACTAGTTCTGCATCTAATTTCTGTATTAAATCCCTTGGAGCTTCATATACATTATTAGCTCTTCCAAGATAACAAGGATCGTGGAAAGTAATTTTCTTTCCTTTAAACTGACCTCCTTCTATTGTTAATCGACCATCATCTAAAAGTGACTTTAAAAATTGAGTATGGTGAACAACTTCATATTGTCCTCCTAATTCTGGATATTCATTTTTTAATGTATTAAAACAATGAGGACAAGCGGTAACAATTTTTTTCACCTCATAAGCGTTCATAACTTCAATATTAGTCATGGCTTGCATTTGAAACAAAAATTCGTTTCCAGATCTTTTAGCTGGATCACCTGTACAACTTTCCTCTGTACCAAGAACTGCAAAAGGTACATTAGCTCTATTTAATATTTTTACAAACGCTTTTGTAATTTTCTTTGCTCTATCATCAAAACTTCCGGAGCATCCTACCCAAAATAGAACTTCTGGTTGCTTTCCTTCCGCCATCATTTCTGCCATTGTTGGCACTATAATATTTTCAGACATTTTATTATTTTTTTAAAGGAATCTACTTTTTAATAATTAACTCCTATTTTTTAAATTTTTTACTCGTGATGTTCGTCATCAAAAACTTGAATTGTCACTTCTTTATCGACTAAATCGGTAAATTTACCTCTGTAGCGAGTTGCTTTAACCAAATGATTATCAATCCAGTGGTAATTTCCTCCACGAGGTTTCCCCATTAACATTCCATGATATTTAAAACCATGCTTGTTTAACCAAGCTTCTGTCACTTCTCTATGAGCCTCTGTTCTTGAGGTAAAAAAGAAAATAACATGCCCTTCATCATACCATTTGTTTAAAGTAGCTAATGCATCTGGATAAACTTCTGCTGTTGCCATTCTTTCAGGTTCTTCATTTGGAATATCGTCGCAAATGGTACCATCAATATCAATTAAATAATTTTTTATACCTTCTGGTAAAACAGGACTCAAATGTTCACCATTAACAGTTAAAGCCTGTAATTTTCCGTTGATTTCTTCACTTTTCATATTAGTCTTCGTTTTTCCAGTTTAATCTATCCATTTGATTGTATTGCCAAGGTGCGCCATTATTTTCAATATTTGTCATCATATTATTTAACTCTACAGGTGCTGCACTTTGTTCCATTACTAAATAGCGTCTCATATCCATAATAATAGATAATGGGCTAATATTAACAGGGCATTCTTCTACGCAAGCATTACATGATGTACATGCCCATAATTCTTCTGTAGAAATAAAGTCATTTAATAATGATCTACCATCGTCAACGAAAACACCTTTGTTTGCATCAATATTTCTTCCTACTTCTTCAAGTCTATCTCTTGTATCCATCATAATTTTTCGAGGAGATAGTTTCTTACCTGTTTGATTAGCAGGACAAGAAGAAGTACAACGACCACATTCTGTGCAAGTATAGGCATTAAGTAATTGTACCCAATTTAAATCTTGAACATCTGAAGCACCAAATTTAGCAGGCATTGCGTCTGGGTTAGCAGGAGCAGCAAAAGGATCGGCAGTTGGATCCATCATTAATTTTACTTCATTTGTTACACTTTCTAGGTTATCTATTTTTCCTTTTGCATTTAGATCTGCAAAATATGTATTTGGAAAAGCTAACAAAATATGTAAATGTTTAGAAAAATATAGATAGTTCAAAAACACTAAAATTCCAGTAATATGTAACCACCAAGCAATTCTTTCAACCATGAATACAACTGTGTTATCCATTCCATCAAAAATTGGAGCTATAAATTGCGAAATTGGAAAACTTCCAGCTTGATGATAGTGACCGAATACTTCTGGCAAAGTTTGAAGATGATAATCTGCTGCATTCATCAATAAAAATAACGACATCAAGACTACTTCAAAATATAAAATATAATTAGCATCATTCTTAGCAAAACCTTCCATTTCTGGTTTCCAAAAACGTTTAATCTTAACAATATTTCTTCTTACCCAGAAAATAATAACCGCAACAAGAACCATAAAAGCTAAAACTTCAAACGATCCGATTAAGACATCATAAAAACTTCCTAAAAAGCTAAAAACTCTATGCGTTCCAAATAATCCATCAATAACGATTTCTAAGACTTCAATATTAATAATAATAAAACCAATATAAACTACTATATGTAATATTCCAGCAATGGGTCTTTTTACCATTTTAGATTGTCCAAGTGCAATCATTGCCATATTTTTCCATCTTTCGGAGGGATTGTCTTTACGATTTACATCTTGTCCTAATTTAATATTTCTAATTAATTTTTTTACATTTCTAGCAAAGTATCCAATTCCAAAAAATAAAAGGATAGCGAATAAAATGTTTGATAAAATACTCATAGTAGATTAGTCTTTATAATTATTTTTCTTCTGATTTTACGTATGGTTTTTCTTTTTTTCCAAAAAGTGATACGTTAACATAGCGTGTTGGGTGTAATCTAAAATCTTCTAATAACAATTCTAATTCTTTAGAGGCATTAGTAAAATTGGTATACATTTTTTCATCCTTCATTAGTTTTCCCATTGTTCCCTTACCAGATTCTATATCTTTCATGATTTTATCTACACTTGCAAGAGTTGTTTCTAAGTTTTTTACTGTTTTTCCTAAATTAGCATTTGCTAATGAATCAGAAATTGTTTCAAAATTAGAAACAGTTTTATCTAAACTGGTAAATGTATTGTCTAGTTTAGACTTATTTGTAGCTAACAAACTATTTAAATTTTTTGAAACACTACTAAATTGTGTCAATGTTTTATTCAATTCAGACAAACTATTTTTTAAATCAGATTTTCCTTTGTCATCTAAAACTTCATTAATAGAAGCAAACAAAACACTAGCATTGCTCAACAAAATTTCAATTTTATCTTTTAAAGGCACCATTTGTTCAGCCAAAGCGTCTGTTAAATCTAGTTTTGATCTAGATTTTAAATAACCTCCTGATTCAACCAAGTTTTTATCTTCATCATTAGGTCTAATAACAATTTCTTTTCCACCAAGAGGAGAAGAACTTGACAACTCTGCAATACTTGATTTAGAGATTGGATAATCTGAAGTTATAGCTAATTCGACTAGAACTTTATTATTTTCTAAAAAACTATATCGGTTAACCCTTCCTACCGTTATACCTTTTATTTTTACATTAGAGGAAGACTCAAGTCCTTCTACAGAATCGTAGATGACAAATATTTTTTTACTTGTATCAAACAAGTTTTTTCCTTTTAAAAAATTATATCCCCATATAAATAACAAAATTGAGGAAATAACTAAAATTGCTGTTTTAATTTCTTTGGTTATTTTCAAAATAAAATATTTTTAACAAAAATAAAACTTTATTTTATTTAATTGCATCGGATAGGTTAATTTTTACTCCGTCTTTATAAGCAACTAAAAAAGCAGATTCATATCCTTTTTCTTTTGCTTCATCTAATTTTTTCTTTGCTTGATTATATGATGTTTCGTTTCCATAAAAATACTTGTATATTTTTCCAACTTGCTCAAAACTTAACTCACTCAATCCTTTAAAGTTAGACGAATTCATTTCGATTTTTTTACTACTTGCTGCTAATTGTACTTTAAATACAATTCCTTCATCTTTTGTCTTAACTTCCTTAACAACATTTGTAGATGGTGTTTCTTCTTTTTTAATTTCTGTGGTTGTTTTTATTGTCGAATTTGAAGTAAAACCTTTGTAATAGTTTTTTTTGTACGAAAAAATAGCCTCTGCAATAGCTTTGGCTACTTCATTTTGACCTTCTTCAGTGTTCAAATGACTTCCTTCTACTTTGTTTGATAAAAAACCTATTTCAATAAGTACTCCTGGCATGTAGGAAGCGTCTAGCACCCATAGTGGTGCTTGTTTCACTCCTCTACTCTTTTTATTTAAATCATTTTTAAAATTTTCTTCTACAAAACCAGCTAATTCTATACTTTGATTTAAATATTCTTCTTGTAATATTTTAAGACCAAGTAATGATTCTGGTTTGTTTGGATCAAATCCTTTATAATTTTCTTTATAATCATCTTCAAGAAGAATTACAGAGTTTTCGTTTTTGGCAACTTCAAGATTCGTTGAGCTCCTACTTAACCCCATTACAAAAGTTTCTGTTCCAAATGCTGAATAATTTTTTGCTGCATTACAATGTATAGATACAAACAAATCTGCATCTTGCTTGTTTGCATTTATTGCTCTATCTTTCAATTCTACAAAAACATCTGTTTTTCTAGAATAAATAAAATCAAAATCAGAATCTTTACTCAAATACTCTCCTACTTTCAATGTTACGGCTAGAGCAATTTTTTTTTCAATGAAACCATGATGCACGTTTCCATAATCTTTACCGCCATGACCAGCATCTAAAACCACTTTAAATTTGGACTTTGATTGTGATAAAACGACACCAGAACAAAATAGAAATAATACAATTAATAGCGATTTAAAACCTTTTTTTAGGGATATAAAACAACTTGTTTTTATTAGCATAGTTATAATTTTATTAAAAACTTATTTTTGCAAAAAAATATATGTAAGTTTGACACTTCAAAAAGTGAGCCAATTTTTTACAAAAATACTATTATTAGTGTTGCATACAAAGTTATTTTATATCGTTTTTTTAGTAGTTTTTCTAATATTTGGAGAAACAACTAGCTATTCTCAAGAAATTAAGCCCAAAAAAGCTTTAAATATTGAGTCAAAGACTATTCAATTAGATAGAGAAGGTAAGATTATTCTTGAAGATTCTCTAAAAACACCAAATCAAAAAACTACAGAAAATGTAAGTATAAAAAAAGATACTCTAAAGAAAAAACCTTTATTAGAAAGTATAGTTAAAAGAAAAGCTAAAGATTATGAAAAAGCAAATCAGAAAACAAAAGAGCTAACTTTATATAATGAAGCTGAATTATATTACACTGATATTGAATTAAAAGCAGGTATTATTGTTCTCAATTATGAAAAAAATGAAGTTTACGCCGGTCGCATAAAAGATAGTGCAGGTAATTATATTCAACGCCCTATTTTTAAACAAGGAGCTAATGTTATTGAACCCGATTCTATTCGTTTTAATTTTAAAACAAAAAAAGCTCTAGTTTGGAATTCAAGGACAAAACAAGGTGAAATGAATATTAAAGCAGAAATTACGAAGAGAGAAAATGATTCTACCTACTTCTTAAAAAGTGCTCGAATTACGACTGCAAAAGATGTTGACGATCCTGAATATTACTTTTTTGTGAGAAAAGTAAAGTTTGTACCTAACAAAAAAGTTGTTGTTGGACCTACAAATCTAGTAATTGCAGATGTTCCTACTCCACTATTATTGCCCTTTGCATATTTTCCGATGACAAGTGAAAGTACCTCTGGTTTTATTGTTCCAACACCAGGGCAAACCAATCAGCAAGGCTATTTTCTGCAAAATGGAGGTTATTATTTTGCTTTGAGTGATTATTATGACTTAGCTGTTCTAGGGGATTATTATACCAATGGTAGTTATGGTTTGAGGGTTGAAAGTAGTTATGCTAAACGTTACAAATATAATGGTAGAGTTAATTTTAGACTTGAAAACAATATCCAAAGTGAAAAAGGATTACCAGACTATTTGAGATCTTCACAATATAATTTTCAATGGTCGCATAGTCAAGATGCTAAGGCTTCACCAAATTCTCGTTTTTCTGCCAATGTGAACTTAGGTAGTAGCCAATATTTTAGACAATCTGTTAATTTAGCAAACATTGGTTCAAGCTTAAATAACAATTTAAGTTCGTCAATTTCATATTCGAAAACATTTCAGACAGTACCACAAGTCAATATGTCTTTGACCGCAACGCATAATCAAAATACCAATACAGAAAAAATTAATATGACATTACCTACATTACAGGTAAATGTCGATCGTATATCTCCATTTGCTCCCAAAGATGGCGTTAAAAAAGGTATTTTCCAAAATATTAACCTTCAATACAATTTAAAAGGAGACAATAGAATTACAACTTCAGATGAAAATTTCTTTAAGCCTCAAATGTTCAGAGACGCAAAAACTGGATTCCAACACACCATACCTTTAAATACTAACTTCAAGATTTTCAGACACTTTAACATTTCTACTACTGCTAATTATAATGAAGTATGGACATTAAATACTATTAATAAATTTTATGATCCTACTCAAAACAAAGTGATTATAGAAGACCTTAAGGGATTTGATTCATACAGAACCTATAATTTTAGTGCTAGCTTAGGAACTACTATTTATGGAACTTTTGATTTTGGTAAAGATAAAAAAGTACAAGCCATTCGTCATGTTATGCGACCAAGTGCTTCTTACAATTATACACCTAGTTTCGAACAATATTATGATACATATGCTATTGATGCAACTGGAAACACTTTAGAAGATTTTACTCGATTTGAGGGTAGTATCTATGGAGCACCTGACAGAGTATATTCTAGTAGTGTTGCTCTTTCTTTAGGGAACACATTTGAAGCAAAAGTAAGAGATGATGAAAGCACTACAGGGGAAGCCAAAAAAGTAATGCTTTTAAATAATTTAAATTTCGCTACAAGTTATAATCTTGCTGCAGATTCTTTAGCATTTGCACCAATACGAGTTAGTGGGAGTACACAAATTTTAAAACAAAAAATGAACATCAATTTTGGAGCAACCTTAGATCCATATGCTATTGATAACACTGGTAGCCGAATTGATCGCTTTAATATTAATAATGGTGGAAGTTTGTTTAGAATGACAAGTGCTAATGTAGCAATTAATTATGCTTTTTCAAGTTCAGATGGAAAGAAAAAAGGAAACGCATCTGAACAAACGGTACAAAATGGAGGAAGAAATGATGATTTGTTTGGTACAGGAACAGATTTAAATGATAATAGACAAAGCCTTTTTAATAAAGATGATGATGAAGACGAGAACAGTAATAGCGAATGGTATCACACAGAATTACCTTGGGACTTAAATTTTGCTTACTCTGTTACCTACGTGAACAATAATAGACAAAACGAAATTGGATCTAATTCATTAATGGTATCTGGAAATATTGAATTAGCACCTCGATGGAAAGTAGGGATGTCATCTGGATATGATTTCAAGCAAAATGGAGTTACATTTACTCAATTGCGATTTGAAAGAGATTTAGAGAGCTGGAGAATGAGTTTTAATTGGGTTCCTTATGGTCCTAATAGTTATTGGGGTTTCTTCATTGGTATCAACTCGTCTATGTTGAGTGATATTAAATGGGAAAAGCGTCAATTACCTGATCGCGTTTTTAGATAAAATACAACCAACATATAATAATTTAATACTATGAAAAAAATAATATTTACAGACAAAGCACCAGCTCCAATTGGACCTTATAATCAAGCAGTATTAGTTGGAAATACTTTATATACTTCTGGTCAAATTGCAATCAACCCTTCAAATGGTGAATTAGTTTTAGAAAATATTGAAATAGAAACAAAACAGGTAATGGAAAACATGAAAGCTGTTTTAGAAGCAGCAGAAATGTCATTTGAAAATGTAGTTAAATCGACTATTTTCATTAGTGACATGAATGATTTTGCTAAAATCAATGCTGTATATGGTAGTTATTTTGATGAAAAAACTGCACCTGCCAGAGAAACGGTACAAGTGGCTTGTTTACCAAAAAATGTGAATGTTGAAATTTCTATGCTAGCTATAAAATAGTTTTCAAATTCGACTTAAAATAAAGAGGCTGTCCAAAAAGTAAGGACAGCCTTTTTTTGTTGTATTTTTCTCTAAAATTAGTATCTTAGAATTGAGACAAAAATACACAATGGCTAAGATAGTTTTTAAAAATCAAACAGGCAATTCTCCAGAGTTATTTCCTATCAATATTTTCGATAGAATACCGCAAAACCATCCAGTTCGCTTAGTGGAACAAGTTGTTAATCAGTTAGATATAAGTGAAATATTGAAAAAATATAAAGGAGGTGGTACTTCAGCTTACCATCCAAGAATGATGATTAAGGTTTTGTTTTACAGTTATTTATCTAATGTATATTCTTGCAGAAAAATTGCAAAAGCACTTCAGGAGAACATTCATTTTATGTATATTTCGGGCAACTCGACTCCTGATTTTAGAACGATAAACGATTTTAGGGGTAAAGTTCTAAAAAATCACATTCAAACTCTTTTTGCAGAAGTGGTAAAAATGTTGGTTGAAATGAAATATGTAAGCCTAGATGTTCAGTATATTGATGGTACAAAGATAGAATCTAAAGCTAATAAATATACTTTTGTATGGAGAGGCTCCATTGAGAAATATAAAGAAAAACTAGAAATTAAAATTAGTCATATTTTATCAACTATTGAAAATAGTATTCAATCTGATAATCAAGAACTAAATATAGAAGAATTACCAAAATCAATAGATTCGGAAAGATTAAAAGAAAAGCTTTCGATTCTTAATAAAAAGCTCAAAATGCCTACCAAAAAGCAGGAAAAAGAGTTACAAAAACTTCAAGAGGAGCATCTTCCAAAGCTTGAAAAATATGAAAAAGACTTAGCTACAATGGAAAATAGGAACTCTTATAGTAAAACGGATCCCGAAGCTACCTTTATGAGAATGAAAGAAGATCATATGAAAAACGGTCAATTAAAACCCGCTTACAATCCGCAAATATCTACAGAAAATCAATTCATTACACATGTATCTGTTCATCAAACAACAAATGACACTACAACCTTAAGTTCTCATCTTGAAGGTTTTGAAAAAGCTTATCAAAAACAGAGCAAGGAAATCGTTGCAGATGCAGGTTATGGCAGTGAAGAAAATTATCAAATGCTTGAAGAAAAAAAGGCTGATGCTTATGTTAAATACAACTATTTTCATCAAGAACAAAAAAGAAAGATAAAAAACAATCCTTTTCTTGTTCAAAACTTATTCTACAACGAAGAACACGATTTTTATGTTTGTCCAATGGGGCAAATTATGCAAAAAACAGGAGTAGGAAAACGTGAAACCAGTACTGGATATGAATCACAAATTACATATTATCAAGCCAAAAGATGCCAAGGATGTCCTTTACGAAGTCAATGTCATCAAGCAAAAGGTAATAGAATTTTATCAGTCAATCATCGATTAAATGAATTAAAAGAAAAAGCAAGAAAGCTACTAATGAGTGAAAAAGGACTAAAACATCGAAGTAAACGTCCAATAGAGGTAGAAGCAGTTTTTGGTCAACTTAAAAGCAATAATAAATTCAATCGATTCACAATGAAGGGATTAGAAAAAGTAACATTAGAGTTTTTACTAATGGCCCTTGGACACAACTTTAGAAAAATGAATGCATTCAAGACAGACTTGCCAAAATTTGTTTTCAAAACCAAAATTCACACTTATCTAGCCTATTTTAAAACTAAAATTTGCCTTGTTAAAGTAACTCAAAGTTATTTTGCTATTATTTTTTCTTCAAAACAAAATAGCTTAAAAATAGCTACATAAAAAAAGCTGTCCTTTTCGGACAGCCCCTTTATTTTAAGTAAAGCTCTTTTACCTAATTTCATCTAAACCAAAAAGCAACAATTGGGCAGTAGCCTCATTTGTCGCTAAAGGGATATTGTGTACATCGCATATTCTAATTAGCATAGAAATATCCGGTTCATGAGGATGTGCTGAGTTTGGATCTTTAAAGAACAAAACCATTTTTGTTTTTCCTTCTGCTACTCTTGCAGCAATTTGCGCATCTCCACCTAAAGGGCCTGAAAGCATTTTTTTTACTTTTATTCCTACACCTTCCACTTTTCCTCCAGTTGTTCCAGTTGCAATTATTTTAATATTTTCGGCTAATAATATTCTTTTATTTTTATTAATAAATTGAACCATATCTGCCTTCTTTCCATCATGTGCAATAATTGCAATTTCAAATTGTTTCTTCATTGTTCAAAGATAAAAAAAACCACGCAATAGCATATTTTTTCTATGCATTCAAAACATGATAAGCAATAAGGCCGTCTATAGGTCTTCTAAGAACGTTTCCTATCTTAATATCATTTTTCTGTAATATTTCCGTGAGTTCATCTTTTAAATAAAAAGCAATAGAGCCAACAAAATGTACAGGTACTTCTTTGTAGTTTTCAAATTGTTTGATATAATTTTCTACAAAAGCTCCTAACTCCTCTTTAATATAAACTTTACAAAAGTCTGTATCTTTATGCTTAATTAAGAACTTTGCAAATGTTGCTAAATAGGCATTTGGATTAGGTTCCTTATATAATTTATTTTTAATAAAATCAGGATCTACATTAAATTCTTTTTCAAACTCTTGAGCCATTTGTAATGGCATTTTATTAAAATAATAACCTCTTATTAAGTGTCTACCAAAGCGATTACCACTACAATCGTCCATAGCAATATATCCTAAAGATTGCACTTTTTGATGCAATATATTTCCATCAAAATAACTACAATTTGAACCTGTTCCTAAAATACATACAATTGCTTTTTCATTCTTTGGTGTAGTTGCATAAACTGCCGCATAAGTATCTTCAAAAACAGTAACTTCTGCCTTGGGAAAATATTCTTGAAAAACTAAAGTTAAAAAGTTTTTCATTCTATCTGTGCCACAACCCGCACCATAAAAATAGAGATGAGTTGTTATTAATTTATTTTGAGAAATATCAAATTTATCATTTAATCTTTTAATAATTTCTTCTTTGGTTAATACTTCTGGATTTAATCCAAGTGATTGAGTCGTAAAAAGGACTTTACCTTTATCATCAATCGCAATCCAATCGGCTTTTGTGGAGCCACTATCTACAAGTAATTTCATGTTTGTTGTTTTAATAAATAATAGTAGCTAGTTTTCTTAATTATAAAAATAAGAAAAAATAAAAATTCCTACTAAATAATCACATTACAAAGCAGGATTTTTTTTATTAAATTATTTAACAGACATTACATGAACTGCTAAATCTAATAATTTAGATGAATATCCATATTCATTATCATACCAAGAAACAATTTTAAAGAATGTTGCATTAAGCCCTATTCCTGCATTTGCATCTACAATAGAAGTTCTAGAATCTGAAACAAAATCTTGAGAAACAACCAAATCTTCTGTATATCCTAAAATTCCTTTTAATTCATTTTCTGATGCTTTTTTGAAAACAGCCATTATTTCATCATAAGAAGTTTCTTTTGCCACTTTAACAGTTAAATCTACACAAGAAACATCTGCTGTTGGAACACGCATTGACATTCCTGTTAATTTACCATTTAATTCTGGTATTACTTTCCCAACTGCTTTCGCTGCACCAGTTGAAGCAGGAATAATATTTAATAGAGCAGATCTACCACCACGGAAATCCTTTTTAGAAGGACCATCTACTGTGAGTTGTGTTGCTGTTGTTGCATGAACTGTTGTCATTAAAGCCTCTACAATTCCAAAATTATCATGAATTACTTTTGCTAAAGGAGCTAAACAATTTGTTGTACAAGAAGCATTAGATACAATTGTATCTGTTGCTTTAACCTTATCATCATTTACCCCCATTACAAACATTGGAGCATTTGCAGATGGTGCAGAAATAACTACCTTTTTTGCACCACCATCTATATGAAGTTGAGCTGTTTCTAATGTTGTAAAAATACCTGTACATTCTGCAACTACATCTACATTGACATCATTCCATTTTAATTGTGCAGGATCTTTTTCAGCTGTGACGCGAATAAATCTATCATTTACAAACAATTGTCCATCTTTAACTTCCACTTTACCATCAAAACGACCATGAACAGAGTCATATTGTAACAAATAAGCCAGATGATCTACATTTAACAAATCGTTTATAGCAACAACTTCAATATTATCTCTTTTAATTGATTCTCTAAATACTATTCTTCCAATTCTACCGAAACCGTTGATTCCTAATTTTAATTTTGACATATATTTTTATTTACAATTAAATTATTTTTTATGTTGTCATTATATCAGATACCCTTAATAGCTCTGTATCTATTGACAAACTCCCTTTTATAGCTTGTTCTAAAGGAGTAAGCGCTACTTTATCGCACAATAAACCTACCATAAAATTAGATTTTCCTTCTAACAGAGATTCTACAGCTTTCACACCTAATCTAGAAGCCAAAACTCTGTCAAAACAAGAAGGAGAACCTCCTCTTTGCATGTGTCCAAGAACAGAAACTCGAACATCATATTCTGGCAAATTTTCTTCAACATAATCTTTCAGTTCGAAAACATTTTTCCCAATTTTATCTCCTTCAGCAACAACTACTATACTTGAAGACTTACCAGATTCTTTACTTCTTTTTAATGAATCTAATAATCGTTCTAAACCTAAATCTTCTTCAGGAATAAGAATCTCTTCTGCACCAGCTCCAATTCCTGTATTTAAAGCAATATGACCAGCATCTCTCCCCATGACTTCCACAAAGAAAAGTCTATTATGCGAACTCGCTGTGTCTCTAATTTTATCTATCGCTTCAACCACAGTATTTAAAGCTGTATCATATCCTAGAGTATAACTAGTTCCAAAAATATCATTATCTATTGTTCCTGGTATTCCCATTACAGGAAATCCATATTCTTTATTAAATACTTCAGCCCCTGTAAAAGAACCATCTCCACCAATAACAACTAATGCATTTACATTTTCTTTTACTAAATTATCATAAGCTTTTTTTCTTCCTTCCTTAGTCATGAAATCTTTAGACCTAGCCGATTTTAAAATAGTCCCTCCTTTGTTAATTATATTATTTACAGATCTAGGCCCCAATTCTTTAAAATCACCTTCAATCATTCCTTGATAGCCTCTATATATTCCTAAACATTCTATATTGTGAAAAGCACAAGTTCTTACAACTGATCGTATTGCGGCATTCATACCTGGTGAATCTCCACCAGAAGTTAGAACACCTATTTTTCTAATTTTTGATGTCATTAATTTTATTATTTATTGTAAATTTAAAAAAGGAAAATGGAATATGTAAGCATTTTTAACGGATATTAAATTTAAACCTTAAATTCAATCGTTTTCGTTAATAACTTTTTATTTTTTAATAGAAAAACAGAGAATTATTCTATTTCTGGAACATTTTGTTCTTCTTTTTCTTTCTCAACCTCTATTTTGGTCTTTCTTCTCGGAATAGATTTTAAAAATTCTTCATTTAACTCTGAATCTGGAAAGTCTTCGGTTGAATTATTTTGCGATTCTTTTTCTTTATTTTTCTTAGAAAAAAGTTTTCTCCAAAGTTCTTTATAAGTATCAAAATCAACAGAATAATTTAAACCAATACCTTGAGTATAGCCTATTCCTTCACCAACATAGTTAATGTCGTTTTCTCTGTTAAAAACTCTAGTTCTTAATGAACCATCTTCATTCAATTTCATTTGAATTTCTACATCGCCTACTAATAGTGATTCAGAGACTCCTCCAACAGGAACTCCCACTTTTCCATTGATTGAAATATCTTCATTAATCTGAGTACTTAATGTTAACCCAACTCTATCTGAAATTTGATTTAATCGATCGCCTTGACTATAATCTACTCCTACTTGTAGTTTTGCATCATCATCTGAGAATATATCATTAAAAAGTGAACTTGCTTTCTCAAACAAAGAACCATAAGCAACATTACCAGCATTCTCTGGCGTTGTAAACGATCCGAAAGCTAATAATGCAAAAGCTTGGTTTTGACGAACATCTTTGTTTTGAAGTCTGTAATCTATTTCACTTTTTAAAACACTACTTACTGTTGGAAAATTAATATTAAAATCTGGTTCCGGATTGCTTAAACTTCCATTAATCAAAATAGAAACCTCTGTTGGTAGTTTTCTATTCGTATTAAATGATGAACTTTCTATTAATACTGAAGGATTAGACTGGGTTTCGTAGATTGCTTCAAGATTTAAGATTGCTCCTAAAGGATCTCCTTCCCATCGGATTGTACTTCCCTTTTTTACATAGAATTTTTTATCGAATAGACCCACTTTTTTGAAATTATATTCTCCTTCCTGCACTTGAAAATCTCCATACATTAGAAACTTACCTAGCGTATTGATTTCCATTTTCATTGAACCATATCCTCTACCACGCATTGCATGCCCAGATTCTCTATCTAGAATTACTTCAATTTGAGCATCTGTATCAATATCAAAATCTAAATCTACTTCTATTCCATTATATTTATTCTTCCTTGCTCTTTCTGTAATTGTTTTATTTAAGTCTTCTTCCTTAATAATAGTGATGTATGATTTTTTGCTAACATCTTCCCCTTCACTGACAGGAATTTTTATTGATGTATTTTTTTCTGATTCTCCAACAACTTTAACTAACAATGATTCAATTGGACCACTAATACTTGCTTTGCCCTTAAAAAAGGCTGTACCATAATAATAAGCATCTTCAGAATCTTTTGTGTTTAAAGCCAAAATATTATCCGATTTTAAATCTAAATCTAATTCCCAGTCTGAAAAAGCTTTATGTTTTACTGAGCCATTCAAAATTCCTTGGGTATTAAAAGCTGTATCGGTTACTAAAATACTTCTGAATAAAAATTCTTTCTCTGTTACATCTACAATTGCATTTTTTTCGAGATTATAATCCACATTCAAATAGGGAGCTTTTAATCCTGCATCATTTAAATACAGTCTTCCATCTATTTCAGGGTCATTAATCAATCCTTTTATTGTTGCATTACCTGTAGCATTTCCTCTAACATCGGACAAAACATCCCCTATTAGAGAACCAAAAGGAGCTAAGTCAAAAGCATTAAAACCTGCATCTAGATTTAATGTTGATTTATTATCTTTATATTCTACTAATCCGTTTAAAAAGAAGCGTTCTTCTCCTTTCTGGATTATATATGAATCTACATCAAATTCATTTAAACTCTCATTGCCTTCAACCAAAACATACAAATCTCCAACTGGATACTTATTTATTGATAAATTATTTATTTTTATATCTGATAAAGGCTTGTGAAAATCATTATTTTGTTCATATTTTGCAAAACCATTCAATCTCCCTTCAATGCTGATACTGTCTAAGGAAGGTGTTATTTTATCTAGGTCAACATCTTTAAACGATAAATTGAAATTTTTATAGGTTGAATCGCGCATTTTTCCATTAAAAATCATATTCTGATTTCTATGCGAAATTCTAAAATTTTGAAAATCAAAGTTCTTTAAAGACTTATCAAAAACGATTTTGTTGTCATTGGTTTCATTTTCGTTTATGAACCACAAATATTCCTTAAAATTAACTTCAGATTTTTTGAAACCTATTACCGATTCTTTATTTTCATTTATGGTATGATATAAGTTTAAAGAAAAATCATCTTCATTCTTATTCCCTCCTTTAAATTCTGTGCGAACGAATAAAGTATCATTTAATGTAACATTGATCAAGCTAAAATCGGATACTTTATATCTATTTGTTCTAATGCTATCCATTTCTATATAAGTATTATATAATGGATTTTTATTATCAATATCTATTTTTATGTTATTGAAATAATTTTCAAAAGCAATAACACTAGGAGAATTGAAATCAAATTCAAATTTTCCTAAATCGGCATTAATTCTTCCTTTAATGTTTGTGTTTTCTGAAATTGAAACTTCTGGAATGAAAATTTCTACAATCTTATTGTAAATCGTAAAGTTAAAATCTAAAAACTGACCTTTTTGTAATTTATTTGGAGAATAATTAGCATAGAGACTACCTACAGCGTTTTCAAGGATTTTTCTAACTTCTTTAAATTTATATTTACCAACTACTTTCCCAGTAATTATGTCTGGAGAGTTTATTGTGATTGTTCTCACTCTATTTTCATCAAAGCTTGATTTTAACTCAAAATCATCAAAAAAATAGTTGTTCTTATCATTTTGATATGAAACATCATTAATTCTTAAAGTTCCGTCTAAATCATCAAAAGAATTTCCTTTTGCTAAAAAATGAATATTACCTTTAAAAATTGAAATGGTATCGATTACTGATAGTTTTATTGCATGCAAATCTACATAATCAATATGAGCGTTAAAATTATAGTTTTTAACTTTTGAACCTAAATCGACTAATCCTTCAAAATCCATTTTCAAATTTGGGTCATTACTATTAAGATAACCTTCATAATAAGGCATTTTCATTGTTCCATCTACCGTAATATTTTTATAATTATACTTATTAAAATAGATTTCATCAATTTGACCTTTGATTGCTGTGTCCAAATATTCATTACTAAATCCTTGCCCGTCTACATCTAAATTAAGAGATGTTTTTCCAAAATCGGGTTCGTTTAAAAAAGCCCCTAAATCAAATTGTTCAAGAACAATATTACCTTGATATGTTGCATTATCAATATGTCCTAAATCTTGAATAGATAATTTACTAATAATGTTTCCTAACATAGAACTAACAAAAATATCTGAATTAATATAGTCTTCTGTCAATTCTACATTTCCATTAACATTAACCGTTCCTAATTTTACCAGAGATGAAGGCAAATTATTCCCCAAAATATTTGGTAGTATCTCTTTTAAATCATTATAGTTAGATTTAATTTTTTTAAACTTACCATTTATATAAAAAGATTCGTTTTTCTTAAATAGGTTTTTAAAATTTACATCTCCAGTAATTTCGGAGTTATATTTATCCTTTAAAATTAAATTATGAGTAATGAAATTATTAAGTGTACCTATTAAATGTGTATCAATATCAAAAACATTATCTTTTCCGAATTCATTATAAAAATAATTTAAATCATTTGACGCAATTTTTGCTTCATGCATGCTTATATCAAAAACCACCTTATTATTAAAATCAGAAAAGTCCTTTCTATTATATTTCAATTCAACTTTACCATTCATTACAGATTGGGCAGTTTTAATGAGTAATTTATCTAATAAAATATTCTTTTTAGTATAAGCAAATTTAGAGGTAAGATTTTCCACAAATAATCCTCTATGATCAAGAAATGATAGTTCTTTTATATATGTAGTAACATCTGGACCTTTTATAAAAAAATCTTCAATTTTAGCATTCAACTTTTTAAAATCTAAAACTTTAGAAGTTTCAAGATTTTCATCAGTATATCTAAAACTACTATTAAGAATCGTCATAGAACTCGATTTCATTCTAAATTTACCTGAAGAAGGTGAACCATCATCAAAAGCTTCAATAAATTTATCTAAATTAGTAAAGGCTTCATTCTTATATTGCGTCAATTTACAATCTAATCCATCAAGAATAACATCACCTAAATAGGGATGACCTTCACTATAAAGCTTTTTTACATTCAAAAGTGATGTATTTAACCTTTTTATAAAAAATAAAGTATCTTTATGATGATCACGTACCAAAACACCTTTCAATTTTACAGAACCAAAAGGAGTTATAGCAACTCTATCTATGCTGATATTGGTTTTAAAATCTTCATTTATTTTGTTAGTAGCATATCTTCCTAATAACGTTTGCACAAAAGGCAACGACAAAAGTATGCTCAATGTTAAAACAAAGAGTAATAAAAACAAAAGGGTGCGAAAGATTTTTTTTTTAAATTTTTTGATAGTCTAAAAAGGTTTAAATTTGCATAGTTAATAGCTACTCATTAGATTTACAACAAAAATAAGCAATTTTGTAGCACTTTAACAATAGCTACTAAGCAAATTTCATGCCTTTTTTAAATAATGAAAAAAAAAATTTATACACTTGCTATTGAAAGTTCATGTGATGACACTTCTGCTGCTATACTTTGCAATGACAAAGTCCTATCTAACATTGTTGCCAGACAAGCTATTCATGAAGAATATGGAGGAGTCGTTCCAGAACTAGCATCCAGAGCACATCAACAAAATATTGTCCCTGTTATCGATGTAGCCATTAAAAAAGCAGGAATAGCAAAAGAAGATTTAGATTGCATTTCATTTACACAAGGACCAGGACTCATGGGATCTTTACTTGTAGGAGGATCTTTTGCAAAATCAATGAGTATGGCATTAAACATTCCATTAATTGCTGTTAATCATATGAAAGCACATATCTTGGCTCATTTTATTGACGAAGAAGGCTATGAAAAGCCTGTTTTTCCGTTTTTAGCATTAACTATCAGTGGTGGACATACTCAAATTGTGCAAGTAAATAGCTTTTTTGACTTAAAAATAATTGGAGAAACAACAGATGATGCTGTTGGAGAAGCATTTGATAAATCGGCTAAAATTTTAGGTCTACCCTATCCTGGTGGTCCTTTAATTGATAAATATGCCAGTGAAGGAAACCCCAAAGCTTTTAAGTTTACAAAACCAAAAGTTGAAGGATTAAATTTTAGCTTTAGTGGTTTAAAAACTCAAATACTCTATTTTATTCAGAAGAACACAGTTGAAAATTCAAATTTTATTGAAGAAAACAAAAATGATATCTGCGCTTCAATTCAGTACACAATAATCAATATTTTAATGGATAAATTAAAAAGTGCTGTGGAGCAAACAGGTATTAACCGAATTGCGATTGGTGGAGGTGTATCAGCAAATTCCGGAATAAGAAAAACACTAAAAGAAGCAGAAAAAAAATACGGTTGGAAAACATATATTCCTAAATTTGAATACACTACAGATAATGCTGCTATGATTGGCATTGTTGGTTATTATAACTTTTTAGAAAATAATTTTAGCCAAAACACAATTGTCTCTAAAGCAAGAATCGAATTTTAATATGCAATTATTCTACAACCAAAACATTAAAGAAGACGACACAATATTTCTTTTTGATAAAGAAGAGAGTAAACATATTGTAAAAGTTCTTAGAAAAAAAGAAAGCGATATTATTCACATATCCAATGGATCGGGATATTTATTTATTTCTGAAATCACTTTAGCTTCAGAAAAAAAATGTGAAGTAAAAATTATTGATACAATTTTTCATAGTCATTCAGATTATAAACTTCATATTGCTGTTGCCCCAACAAAAATGAACGACCGTTTTGAATGGTTTTTAGAAAAAGCTACAGAAATAGGAATTGATGAAATTACGCCTATACTATGTGACCACTCGGAAAGGAAAATATATAAAATTGATCGAGCTGAAAAAATAATACAATCTGCAATGAAACAATCATTGCAATACTATTTACCCAAGATAAATGAACCTATTCGTTTAACAGATTTTTTACAAAGAGAACACCAAGAAGACATTAAGTGTATAGCCCATTGTGAAGAACAGGATAGAAAAGCTTTCAAAAACATTGTTGTTTCAGGAAAAAATATATTAATTTTAATTGGTCCAGAAGGCGATTTTTCTACAAAAGAAATAGAATTCGCACTAAAAAGTAATTTTATCCCTGTTACATTAGGAAACACAAGACTAAGAACAGAAACTGCAGCAATTGTTGCATGTCATACTGTTGCATTAATAAATGAATAAAATGAAAAACAAACTAACAATAGGATTATTACTCGTCTTAAATTTTTGCCTATCGCAAGAAATAGCAGTACTTAAATATTCTGGTGGAGGTGATTGGTATTCAAACCCTACATCATTGCCAAATTTAGCAAGATTCTGCAATCAGAATATAAACACCGCTATAAATACAAAAATTGCAACAGTTGATGCTAATAGTGTTGAAATTTTTTCGTACCCTTTTATTCATATGACAGGACATGGCAATGTCGTATTTAGCACTAGCGATACTGAAAACCTTAGAAACTACCTTTCTTCAGGAGGTTTTTTACATATAGACGACAACTACGGAATGGATGAGTTTATACGTAAAGAAATTCAGAAAATATTTCCAGATAATAATCTTAAAGAAATTCCGAACCAACATGAGATTTTTAAAGGTCCGTATTCTTTCCCAAATGGTTTACCCAAAATTCATGAACACGAAAACAAAAAGCCACAAGCTTTTGGAATTTTTATTGATAATAGATTAGCTCTATTATATACTTATGAGTGTGATTTGGGTGATGGTTGGGAAGATGAAGAAGTACATAACGACCCTATCTCAGTTAGAGAAAAAGCATTAAAAATGGGAGCAAATATCCTTAATTATGTTTTTAAAAATTGAGAACTGTATAAATTTAAAATGTTAAAGAACAGCTTAATGCTGTTTTTTTTTGTTTTAAAAAGAAATTACATGTTAACGGATTATTTTTTATAAATATTTAAATATTTTTGACAAAAAAAAACACATAATTAATATTTTTTGTTATATAATTGCATTATTAATATCTTTTATAAACCAAAACAATTAATTATGAAAAAAATCTTTTTATCAGCAGCAGCTTTATTATTCATGATTTCATGTAACAACGAAGAAAACACAATCACAGAAACAAACGAGCCTACAGCTAGCGCTCACAGAGGTTGTGCGTCACACGATGTACTTGAAAGACAACTAAAAGAAGACCCTAGTTTAGCAAAAAGAATGCAAGAAATCGAACTAAACACAGAAAACGCAATTTCACAAGCTAGAATTGTAAATGGTGTTTTAGAAATCCCTGTAGTATTCAATGTATTATACAGAACAGCTGCAGAAAATATTTCTCAAGCACAATTACAATCTCAAATTGATGTATTAAACAAAGATTTTAATGCTCAAAATTCAGATTTCAACACTGCAAATAACCCATATAGCGCTGTTAGAGCAAATGTAGGCATCAGATTTGTACTTGATGCTGTCAATAGAAAATCTACAAAAAAATCTTCTTGGGGAACAAGAGACGCTATGAAAAAATCAAACAGAGGAGGAATCAACCCAACTTCTCCAACTACAAAATTAAACATCTGGGTTTGTACAATTGGAGGTGGAATTTTAGGTTATGCACAATTCCCTGGAGGATCACCATCTACTGACGGTGTAGTTTTAGATTCAAAATACACAGGAACAACAGGAACAGCAACTTACCCTTTCAACCTAGGAAGAACTGCAACTCACGAAGTTGGACACTGGATGAATTTACGCCATATTTGGGGAGATGCAACATGTGGAAATGACCAAGTAAGCGATACACCAACTCACAATACTGCAAATTATGGAGTCCCAGCTGTAGGTCATAGAAGCACATGTTCAGGAACACCTCTTGAAATGTATATGAATTATATGGATTATACAGACGACAGAGGAATGTATATGTTTTCAAATGGACAAAAAAACAGAATGCTAGCCACTTTTTCAACATCAGGACCAAGAGCTTCCTTCAGATAAAAACAAAAAACCAAACACAAAAAACAACTTAAAAAGACAACTTAATCGTTGTCTTTTTTTTTCAAATAAAATACATTTTTACGAACTATTAATCAATGTCATTTTTTAACAAAAAATAGAAAAAAACACATTTTTTTCAAAAACACATTAAATCTATATTCAAACCTTACTTTTTTTAAAAAACCGTAAGAACTAACTTAATAAAAAAACAACTAAAACAAGAAATGCAATTATATAGAAAACATAATTATCAAACAATATATTTTTTAAACTTTTAAACAAACAAACAAAAGTTTTTTTAACATAATATTGTCTTGTTAAAAAATTAACCGAAAAATAACACTTAACAGTATTTATTATGAAAAAAATTATTGTATTAGCATCTATGCTAATTTTAGGCATCTCTTGTCAAAATGAAGAAAAAAGCATCGAAGACCAATCCACAAACAAAGATTTAAGCAAAATTGCAAACAGAGGATGCGCTTCGCATTACATGCTAGAACAACAACTTAAATCTGATCCAAAACTTGCACAAAGAATGCAAGAAATTGAAAACGAAACCAACAAAATCATCAGCGAAGCACGAATCGTTAATGGTGTTTTAGAAATTCCTGTTGTATTCAACATACTATACACAAATACCACAAACAATATTTCTCAAACTCAAATTCAATCGCAAATAGATGTTTTAAACAAAGATTTCAACGGCACTAATTCAGATTACAACTCTAGTAACCCTTATAATTCAGTCAAAGGTGCCCTTAATGTAAAATTCATACTTGAAACTGTAAACAGAAAAGCAGTAAGCACAAATACATGGTATTCAGAAGACAACTTCATGAAGTCAGCAAGTAAAGGTGGAATTTCTCCAACCTCACCTACTACCAAATTAAACTTCTGGGTTGTTCCAGATTTACAAAGCAAAACTCAAGGACAATTATTAGGTTACGCACAGTTTCCCGGCGGAGCAGCTGCTACTGACGGAATTGTTTGCGGTCATTATTGCACAGGTGTTGGAGGCTCAACTACAGCACCATTCAATTTAGGAAGAACCGCTACACACGAAATTGGTCACTGGATGAATTTACGTCATATTTGGGGAGATGCAACATGTGGAAACGACCAAGTAAGTGACACACCAGCTCATAACGCACCAAATTCAGGTGTTCCAGCAGCAGGACACAGAAGTACCTGTACCGGAACACCTCTGGAAATGTATATGAATTACATGGACTACACAGACGATAGAGGAATGTATATGTTTTCAAAAGGGCAAGCAACAAGAATGGCAGCAGTATTTAGTAGCACTGGACCAAGAGCATCTTTCAGATAATACAAAAAAATTAACAAAACCAGAAAAAGACAGCTTTTTATGCTGTCTTTTTTTTTTGCAGAAAATTTACTTTATTATCAACAAAATTCTCAAATTCTGTTTTAATAATAATTTCATAAAAAAATATTTTATTTAAAAAAAAAGACAAACTCCATTACAATCCATAATTTCTCATAGGTTGAAGAAGAAATTTCTTAACAAAAAAACAAACAATAGCAAAAACACAATTATAAAGAAAACATATTTATAAAACAACACGTTTTTAATATTATTTTTAAACAAATATATTTTTTTTTGTTATAAAATTGCATTATTAATATTTTTATTTATTAACCAAAACACTTAATTAATTATGAAAAAAATCTTTTTATCGGCATTAACTTTATCGCTTTTGATTTCATGTAACAACGAAGACAACACCGTTACAGACACTCCTGAAACATCTGCCATAGCTCATAGAGGATGTGCATCTCATGATGTACTTGAAAGACAACTAAAAGAAAATCCAAATTTGGCTAAAAGAATGCAAGAAATTGAATTAAACGCTGAAAAATCAATTTCTCAAGGAAGAATTGTTAATGGCGTTTTAGAGATCCCTGTAGTATTTAATGTATTATACAGAACCGCAGCAGAAAACATTTCGCAAGCTCAATTACAATCACAAATTGACGTATTAAATCAAGACTTTAATGCTCAAAACTTAGATTTCAACACACCAAACAACCCTTACAGTACCGAAAGAGCAAACGTAGGAATTCGATTTGTACTAGATGCAGTAAACAGAAAATCAACCACAAAAAGTTCTTGGGGCACAAGAGACGTCATGAAAAATGCAAAAAGAGGAGGTATCGACGCTACATCTCCAACAACAAAATTAAATATTTGGGTTTGCACAATTGGAGGTGGAATTTTAGGCTACGCACAATTCCCTGGAGGCGCTTCTTCTACTGATGGAGTTGTATTAGACTCAAAATACACAGGAACAACAGGAACAGCAACTTACCCATTCAACCTTGGTAGAACCGCTACTCACGAAGTTGGACACTGGATGAATTTACGTCATATTTGGGGAGACGCTACATGCGGAAATGACCAAGTAAGCGACACTCCAACTCATGACTCAGCAAATTATGGCGTTCCAGCAATTGGACACACAAGTACTTGCGCTGGAACACCGCTGGAAATGTATATGAACTACATGGATTACACAGATGACAAAGGAATGTATATGTTCTCTAATGGACAAAAAGACAGAATGTTAGCTACTTTTTCAACTTCTGGACCAAGAGCATCTTTTAGATAAAAAATCTTAAAATCATTTCAAAAAGACAACCTAATCGTTGTCTTTTTTTTTTACATAAATTTCACCTTTTAATAACTTATTAAAAAAATCTGATTTTAACTATTTATACAGATAACATATCAATTTCACCAAAATACATACAATCTATACCAAAACAAATCTTTTTTTGTAAGAATCAAGAAGAATTTACTTAATAATAAATACAAAAAAAGAAGAAATACAATTATATAGGAAAAATAATTTAAAAACAATATCTTTTTGTGATTTTTTTAAATAAATATGATATTTTTTTGTTATAAAATTGCATTGTTAATAAACCAATCAATAACAAAAACAAATTAATTAATTATGAAAAAAATCTTTTTATCTGCAGCAGCATTATTGCTAATGATTTCTTGTAACAACGAAGAAAACACAGTTACAGACACTCCAGAAACATCTGCAATAGCACACAGAGGATGTGCGTCTCATGATGTTCTTGCAAGACAATTAAAAGAAAACCCAGGTTTAGCTAAAAAAATGCAAGAAATTGAATTAGACACTGAAAGAGCTATGGCTGAAGGTAGAATTGTAAATGGTGTTTTAGAAATCCCTGTTGTATTCAATGTATTATACAGAACTGCAGCAGAAAATATTTCTCAAGCGCAATTACAATCTCAAATCGATGTATTAAACAAAGATTTTAATGCACAAAATTCTGATTTTAATACAGCAAACAACCCTTACAGTAGTGTTAGAGCAAATGTAGGTATTCGATTTGTTTTAGATAAAGTTGTTAGAAAATCAACTACTAAGACTTCATGGGGAACAAATGACGCAATGAAAAAATCGAGTTCAGGTGGTATAGATGCTGATTCACCAACAACAAAATTAAATTACTGGGTTTGCACAATTGGTGGTGGAATTTTAGGTTATGCTCAATTTCCTGGAGGTGCAGCTGCAACAGATGGTGTTGCAATTGATTCAAAATATACTGGAACAACTGGAACTGCAACATATCCTTTCAATTTAGGAAGAACTGCAACACATGAAGTGGGTCATTGGATGAATTTACGTCACATTTGGGGAGATGCTACATGTGGAAATGACCAAGTAAGCGACACTCCAGCTCACAATGCTGCTAATTACGGAGTTCCTGCAGTTGGACACAGAAGTACTTGTTCTGGAACACCTCTTGAAATGTATATGAACTATATGGATTATACAGATGACAGAGGAATGTATATGTTCTCAAATGGTCAAAAAAGCAGAATGTTAGCTATTTTCAGTACTACTGGTGCTAGAAAATCATTCAGATAACAAATCATTTTAATTCATATTTACTTAAAAACTCGCTATTTGTTAGCGAGTTTTTTTATACTTTTGACTAATGACATCAAAAGAACTTTCTAACGGATTATTAAGAACAATTTTCATTCTTTTTGGAATTGTTTTGGTATTATTTCTATGCTATAAATTATCAACTTTAATGGTTTATTGCATAGTGGCTGTGGTATTTTCATTGATTGCGAATCCGCTAGTCAATTTTCTAAAATTAAAGCTAAAATTCAAAAACACTCTAGCAGTAATTACAACATTATTATTATTTGTTCTCCTTATTATTAGCTTTGTCCTATTATTTGTACCGCTGATAATTTCTCAAGGTGAAAACCTTTCATTATTAGATATTAATTCTCTTGAAAATAGTTATAATGAACTTGTACTAAATATTAACACTTATCTAGAATCGCATAACATTAATATTGATAAAATAGTAAATCCAGAAGAAATTACTTCTAAGATAGATTTTAATTTTATTCCTAATATTTTCAATGGAATTTTAAGTCTTGTAGGGAATTTTGGTATGGGGTTAGCCTCTGTCCTATTCATTTCATTCTTCTTATTAAAAGAAAAAGACAATGCTTTCAGAGTTTTTAAATTTATATTACCAAGGAATCAAAAAAGCAAAATATTAATATCCATAGATAAAATTCTTCATTTGCTTACTCGCTATTTTATTGGGCTGCTTATACAATTATTCATTATATTAACTTTGTACCTAATAGTATTCTTAATTTTTGGAATAGAAAACGCATTCATAATTGCACTCCTTTGTGCGGTTCTCAATATTATTCCATATTTAGGGCCTTTATTAGGGATGATAGTTGCCGCTGTATTAATAATGATTAGTGGCATTGGTGATGAATTTATTACAAATACTTTACCAACAACTTTATATGTAGTTTTAGGAATGTTTATCGTGCAACTCATTGACAATAATTTTAGTCAACCTATTATTTTTTCAAAAAGTACAAAGTCTCACCCATTAGAAATCTTCTTAGTCATTTTAGGAGCTGGAATATTATTTGGAATTACAGGAATGATTGTTGCCGTTCCAAGTTATACTGCTTTAAAAGTAATTGGAAAAGAATTTATTCCAGAAAACCGAATTATTAAAGCCTTAACCAAAGATATTTAGTGAACGATTTAAATTTATTATTAGAAAGAGAAGTACAAGATTTTATTAACCACAATATAGATAGTGACACAAGTTTGCTAGCTTTACAAAAGCATAATTTCAAAACTATTGAATATAGCTTAATCATTAATCAAATTGTTGCGAAACAAAAAGCCAAAGATAAATTACCAACTTGGTTTGCTGCTGAAAACATTATTTACCCTCCAAAAATTTCTATTGAACAAACATCTTCAGAAAGTGCAGCAGCGTATAAATCAACAATTATCTCTGGAGAAAGTTTAATTGATTTATCTGGAGGATTTGGAATTGATGATTATTATTTTTCAAATGTATTTAAATCTGTTATTCATTGTGAAATAAATGATTACCTATCACAACTTGTTTCTCACAATTACAATCAATTAAGCAAAAACAACATTAGGTGTATTGCTGGGGAAAGTTCTGAAATTATAAAACAACTAGATTCTCAATTCGATTGCATATATATTGATCCATCAAGGAGAAACGATAAAAAAGGGAAAGTTTTTCTTCTAAAAGATTGTGAACCTAACGTGCCTGATTTATTAGACTTTTATTATAAATACACAAAAAAAATACTTGTTAAAACTGCACCAATCTTGGATATTCAAGCTGGCTTACAAGAACTAAAAAACGTTAAAAACATTCATATTGTTGCAGTTGAAAACGAAGTTAAAGAACTCCTTTGGGAAATTGAAAAAGATTACAATGATTCAATTTCATTAATTGCAGTAAATCTTGAAAAAGATAAAAAACACATTGTCAAAACAAGTTTAAACAAGACTTATATTGCGCAATTTTCTTTACCACAAACTTATCTGTATGAGCCCAATTCGTCACTGCTTAAATCTGGAAATTTCAATGCCATTTCAGAATTATATTCTGTAAATAAATTACACCAACATTCGCATTTATATACTTCTATTGACAAAAAAGAATTCCCAGGTAGGTGTTTCAAAATTGACACAATTATTCCTTTCCAAAAAAAAGAAATCAAAGATGTAATAACAAATTCGAAGATGAATGTTGCAACACGCAATTTCCCTTTAAAAGTTGATGAAATTAAAAAGAAATATAAAATAAAAGACGGTGGAACAGTTTTTGCTTTTTTTACTACAAATATTGAAAATAAAAAAATAGTTTTGCTTTGTTCCAAAGTATAACTTACTATTGCACAATTCTTAGATACTATTAAAACCTATTATAAAATGAAAAAAATTATTCTATTATTTTTATTCGTTCCTTTGTTCCATGTTGCACAAACAAAAGATTGCAACTATGATTGGGAAGAAAAAACAGATTCTACATTGATTAAGGTACTTCCTAAAAAACTGATTTACGAAAGAGTTTTCGGAAATTCTAAAGAATTTATACAATTTGGGTTAATGAATAATAATGGTGTTCCCACACTAAGTTTTCAACTCATTCAAAAAAGTACCGATTTTATTCCTGCAAACTGCATTAACAAATCTTCACGAATTATTCTACAATTAGAGAATGGGAAAATAATTTCACTTTTAAGTATTAATGAAAATGTATGTTCAATTTTAACTTATGATGAAGTCGATAAAAGTAATATTAGAATACTTACCGGTTATTATGTCTTCACAAAAGACAATTATGAAGAATTAAAAAAATCACCTGTTAGTATTATGAGAATTCAATATGTTAATGGCGGAAAAGATTATGTTATTGAGAAAGAAATACAATCTGAATTATTGAACAGTACATTTCATCCGTATATCTTTTTTATGAATGATTTACCTTGTATTGAATAATTTTTTATTCTAAAGCTATATTATTATAGGAAGTAGAAATTTGGCTAAAACAATAAAATGCAAAAGTGACATAACAAAAAACTCGATTCTTTGAATCGAGTTTTTTGTTATAAATAATCTATAGAATACTAATGAGCTCCGTCTGTTTCAATAGCATCAACATCTATATTTTGTTTTTTCAAGATTCCTTTCACCAACACTGCGAACAAAGTCAAATAAGCAAAACAAAGTACAGCAACGATATAAGATTGATGAATTCCAATTATATCTGATAATTTACCCTGAATTGGTGGTATAATTCCACCACCCAAAATCATCATAACCAAAAATGCTGAACCTTGTGAAGTATATTTCCCTAGACCAATAATAGACAAACTAAAAATAGACGGCCACATTATAGAACACGCTAATCCACCTGCTAAAAATGCATAAATTGCGACTGTGCCCGTTGTAAACAAACCAATTAACATTGCAAAAACACCAAATAATCCAAAAATAATTAATGTTCTTGCAGGTTTGTCTTTACTTAAGAAAAAAGCACCCACTTGAATTAGAACACAAAGTACATAATAATATAATGGTTTCATGTCTTTCCCTGTCACAATATTAACACCTAAAATGATTCCAAAAGCAACCAAAGGCACAACAATTAATGCAATAGTTTTCTTTATTCCAGACAAATTGAATGCACTAATCGCACCAGCCCAACGACCAATCATTAAACTTCCCCAATACATAGAAATATAGGGTGCAATTTCAGAAGATTCTAAACCTCCAAAATCTTCTAATTTTAACAGCTCACCTAAATTACTACCAATGGCCACCTCTACACCCACATAGGTAAATATTGCCAACATTCCCAAAACCAATTGAGGATATTGCATTGCTCCCCAACCTTCCGATTTCTTTTTAGCAGAAGTATATGAAAATAAGATACCTCCTAAAACAACAACCAATGCTCCAATTAACCAGTTCATTCTAGTTTGTTCTAAAGGCTCTTGTAATGCTTTAATTTCTAATTCTTTTGAAACAATAGATTTAGAAATATTTTCTCCATCAATCCCGTTTTCTTTAACATCTATTTTTTTTAATTCATCTAGTTCCTTACTTAAAGACACAATTTTAATTGCTTCATCACTTTTATAGCTTTGAAAAACAGGAGTAAACATTACACCTAATAAAATGGTCATTATAACTAGTGTTTTTAATGCCTTATTTGATTTTTCAATTGGTTCATCAGAAACACCTGTAGGCACTTTTTTTGAAAAATAAAACAATGCAGCTGCGCCTACAAAAAGCAAACCTACACATATATAGAGAATAACTACTTTATTTAATTCTAATAATTTAATCTGCTCATCTGTAATAGAAGTGGCAGCTCCAAACAAGGCCAAACCAACAACGATTGGTCCAATTGTTGTTCCAAAAGAGTTAATCCCTCCTCCAAGGTTAACACGACTAGCTCCTGTTTTAGGATCACCTAATAATATTGCAAAAGGATTGGCTGCTGTTTGTTGCAACGAAAAACCAAGAGCTACAATAAAAAGTCCTACTAACATTCCAGCATATAAATTAGCTTCTACAGCTACAATCATTGCACCAGCACCTAATGCAGAAAATAATAGACCATATATAATGCTTTTTTTATAGCCCCACTTCCCAACAATATCCTTACCTGAACTATTTCCCAATGCAAAAAGCAATAATGCACCTATATAATAAGCTGTATAAAAAGCGAAATCGATTAATTGAGATTGAAATTGATCTAGAGAAAAATAATGCTTACAAAATGGGATAAAAATACTGTTCCCCGCAGCAATAAATCCCCAGAAAAAAAAGACTGTTATAAGAGTATATAAAGCAGGATAGTTTGTTTTAATTTGTTTGTTGTTCATAGATAAAAATTTATTATTTTAAGAGTTATGTTTTCAAATTAATTCATAAAAGTTTTAATTGATGTAATGACAATATTACTGTGAAATTTTTCATAAATATACATTTATAAGCTATTTATAAATACAATTCTTGCAAATATTTATTAACGAAAACGTTTTCTTAGTCAAAAAAATATACTTTTTAAACAAAAATTACAACGTTTGAGTTTGTTAATAACTCTATTTCATAACTTTAAATATAAATTTTCAATCTGTTAAATAAATAAAAAACAAATTTAAAAATGATTCTGAATTGGAATAATAAACATATTTTTGCGAATATATTTTTAAAAAAAAGAAATTAGTCATATTGTTATGAAAAAAATAGTGTTATTCCTTTTGGTTATTTTTAGTATCTCTTCTTGTGATGATGGCGAACTTACTCTTGAATCATTCAATTTTGACAATGCAACTATTGGAAAATGCCCCGATTCTAAAGAGCTAATTTTCAAAACATCAAATGATGAACTATTGTTAATTAATTTAGGAGAAACAAATTATAATTTTCTTTTTCAACCGTTAGAAACTCAGGGGGTGCCGAGAACTAAAACAATTACTTCTACTGAAAATCAGGTTATTTATAGAAAATATACAGGGAATATAAATTCTAATACCATTTGCTCAACTGTTCCTGTTGCTTTTCCAACAGTAGCGAAAGAATGGAATGCTACTGGAGGAACAATTTCTGTAGAGACAAATAAGATTGTTAATACAAACAACGAGACTGTTGGTTACACCCACAATATTACCTTTATAAATATTAACTTTGCAAACAGCGAAAATTCATTCAGTTTTACAAGCTATATTTATGGGAATTATGAAATTATGAACTAAAAAAAGCTTGTCAATTTTAAAATCTGACAAGCTTTTTTATCATTTTCAAAAAAGGAAATTTTCTTTAGGAAACATTTTGTTTAATATAAACTTCTGTGGCTCCAAAACCGTATTTCTGAAAACTAGCCTCTTGAAAATTAATTTGTTCATATCTTGATAATAAAAATTCTAATTCAGATTTTAAAACCCCTTCTCCTACTCCGTGGATAAAAACCATTTTTTGCATTCTATTTCGAATAGCAAATTCTAGTTGACCTTTAGCCGTTTCCATTTGAGTATTCAAAATATCAAAATTAGACATTCCTTTAATTGAAGGTACTAATTTCTCTATATGCAAATCGACTTCTAACACAAAATCATCTTTTTTCGATTTCTTTTCCTTAACAAAAACTCTTTTTTTTGGTTCTATTTTTTCTGAAAGAACTTGAGAAACACTTTTAGAGGAAAATAAATTATTCAAAGAATCATTATTCACCTTAACAAGCTCTTCTTTTTGAAACGTTAATATAAAATCTTCACTCGTTTTAATAATAACATCATTATTATTTATTTTAATAATTTCTCCATCGATAGCATCATCTAGGACAGAAACCTTATCGCCTATTTCAAAATTATTCTTCATCTTCTTGATCGTTTTTACTCGGTATTTTATTCATTAACTTAAAAAGTCCAACCATGAATATCGCAAAAGCGGCAATCATAATAAACTTATTAGGTTCTGGCTGCGATTGCTCATATAAAGCATATAAACCAAAAGCAAAAAAAAGTATTATATATATGAATTTGTTCATTTATTTTATTTTCTTCAAATATAAACTAAAAAATAAAAGCATGTTTTTTTACAATATTATTTTTTGTAAACTTGCATAAAATAATAAGTGAAATGGAAGAATACATGATCCCTTGCTTTAGCAAAACACTTTTTGGAGTAGAATGCTTAGGCTGTGGTATTCAAAGATCACTCTTACTATTATTGAAAGGTGACTTTGTAGGAGCATTTAAAATGTATCCAGCAATTTATACCCTAATTCTATTTACTTTTTCAATAATTTTAAATTTTACAGATAAATCAAGGAACTATAACAAACCAATAAAATGGTTGGCACTAATTAATGGGACAATAATGATAGTGTCTTACCTTATTAAAATTAGTAATTAAAATCAATAAACTATAAATCATGGAAAAACAAAAATTACCTAACGAGCAAGCTGTAATGATTCTCGGACTAGTATCCTTTATTGGATGTTGCTGTACAAATGGTGTTCTTGGGTTAGTATTGTCTGGAATAGGATTATACTTAGCCAAGCAATCTGAAAAATTATTACAAGAAAACCCTGGACAATATAGCCTTGGTTCATTAAATACTTGGAAAATAGTAAACATTGTAAGTTTTGCAATTAGTGCTGTATTTGTAATTTACTTAATTTACTTGCTTGCTTCTGGAAAATATGAAGAATCTAACGAAAGAATGAAAGAATTATTAGAACAATTACAAAACAGATAATATATTATTCAAAATAATCATATTAAAGAGGCTGTCCAAAAAGTAAGGACAGCCTTTTTTATTTGTATTTTTTCTCTAAAATTAGTATCTTAGAGTTGAGACAAAAATACACAATGGCTAAGATAGTTTTTAAAAATCAAACAGGCAATTCTCCAGAGTTATTTCCTATCAATATTTTCGATAGAATACCGCAAAACCATCCAGTTCGCTTAGTGGAACAAGTTGTTAATCAGTTAGATATAAGTGAAATTTTAAAGCACTATAAAGGTGGAGGTACTTCTGCTTATCATCCAAGAATGATGGTTAAAGTATTGTTTTATAGTTATTTATCTAATGTATATTCTTGCAGAAAAATTGCAAAAGCACTTCAGGAAAACATTCATTTTATGTATATTTCGGGTAATTCAACTCCCGATTTTAGAACGATAAACGATTTTAGGGGTAAAGTTCTAAAAAATCACATTCAAACTCTTTTTGCAGAAGTGGTAAAAATGTTGGTTGAAATGAAATATGTAAGCCTAGATGTTCAGTATATTGATGGTACAAAGATAGAATCTAAAGCTAATAAATATACTTTTGTATGGAGAGGCTCCATTGAGAAATATAAAGAAAAACTAGAAATTAAAATTAGTCATATTTTATCGACTATTGAAAACAGTATTCAATCTGATAATCAAGAACTAAATATAGAAGAATTACCAAAGTCGATTGATTCAGAAAGTTTAAAAGAAAAGCTTTCGATTCTTAATAAAAAACTCAAAGAACCTACCAAAAAACAGGCAAGAGAATTGCAAAAACTTCAAGAGGAACATCTTCCAAAGCTTGAAAAATATGAAAAAGACTTGGTTACAATGGGAAACAGGAACTCCTATAGTAAAACAGATCCCGAAGCTACCTTTATGAGAATGAAAGAAGATCATATGAAAAACGGTCAATTAAAACCTGCTTACAATCCACAAATATCTACTGAAAACCAATTTATTACACATGTTTCTATTCATCAAACAACAAATGACACTACAACCTTAAGTTCTCATCTTGAAGGTTTTGAAAAAGCCTATCAAAAACAGAGCAAAGAAATCGTTACTGATGCAGGTTATGGAAGTGAAGAAAACTATGAAATGCTGGAAGAAAAACAAGCTGATGCTTATGTGAAATATAACTATTTTCATCAAGAACAAAAAAGAAAGATAAAAAACAATCCTTTTCTTGTTCAAAATTTATTTTACAACAAAGAACACGATTTTTATGTTTGTCCAATGGGTCAAATCATGCAAAAAACAGGAGTAGGAAAACGTGAAACGAGTACTGGTTATGAATCTCAAATTACTTATTATCAATCTAAAAGATGCAAAGGATGCCCTCTGAGAAGTCAATGCCATCAAGCAAAAGAGAACAGAATAATATCCGCGAATCATCGATTAAATGAATTAAAAGAAAAAGCAAGAAACCTACTAACGAGCGAAAAAGGATTAGAACATAGAAGTAAACGTCCTATAGAAGTAGAAGCCGTTTTTGGCCAACTTAAAAGTAATAATAAGTTTAATCGATTCACAATGAAGGGTTTAAAAAAAGTAACATTAGAGTTTTTACTAATGGCACTTGGACACAACTTTAGAAAAATGAATGCAATGAAGGTAGACTTGCTAAAATTTGTTTTCAAAACCAAAATTCACACTTATCTAGCCTATTTTAAAACTAAAATTTGCCTTGTTAAAGTAACTCAAAGTTATTTTGCTATTATTTTTTCTTCAAAACAAAATAGCTTAAAAATAGCTACATAAAAAAAGCTGTCCTTTT
Source organism: Flavobacterium sp. KY-23415 (assembly GCF_055384985.1). Classification (NCBI taxonomy): domain Bacteria; kingdom Pseudomonadati; phylum Bacteroidota; class Flavobacteriia; order Flavobacteriales; family Flavobacteriaceae; genus Flavobacterium; species Flavobacterium sp. KY-23415. The sequence continues at coordinate 4,060,965 of NZ_AP044001.1, forward strand.
CGGACAGCCCCTTTTTTTAACACATAAATAGCTAACCAACAACTATTTAATTAAAAATATTTATAAAATCATTTTTTTGGCACGCAAATTGTATATACCAAAGCAAGCAACGCAATTAGAAATAAAAAGCTAAAGAAAGTTGAAAGTTTAACCTTAAATTGATGTGTTATGAAAAAAATTACTCAAATATTAGTTATTGCAATCTTAAGTTTAGGATTTAGTACTGCAAAAGCATCAGATAAAAAGGTATTTGGTGATGCAAATGAAAATTATTACCCACCTGTAGATTATAGAAATGCAGATCCTATTATGTTTATTGAAAGAGGTGTTGAGTTTTATGTGTTTCCAAATGGAGATTTCGATTTTAATACTGTAACAACAACAGCTCCTAGAACTTCTAGTAGAGAAGCTAGAAATACTACTTATGGTGCTCCTGGTGTTCAAACAAGATCATATAATCATTATTATCCAAGAAATTATGGCATAAGAATTGAGCATGATAGTTTTGGAAGAGTGAGACGCATTGGTAATGTTTTTATAAATTATGATTTTGATGGAAGAGTAAAAAGAGTGGGTTCTGTTTATATGAGATATAACAGCTTTGCACTTACTCAAATTGGAGGAATGAGAATTATATATGACAGACACGGTTGCATTGTGAATATGGTTGGTTATGTGAATGCATCTAGTGCTACTTACTTTAACAATTATCAAAATAACAATCATTATCAAGCTGATAACTATTATAACAACAATAATAATGGTGCTGATAATTATAATGATGAAGAGTATTACTACTATCGCAAAGATGGTTCAAAAGCAAAAATGTCTAAAGATGATATTAAAGAAATAAATGAAAAAAATTAGTTGAAATAGAATTTCATACTATAGTTTTTGGTTGGTTTAGTTTGTTAAAAACCCTGTGGAGCAGTAATGTGAAGCAGGTTTTTTTTATTTTAACTTCTTAAACAAGTTTCTAAAAATATAATTTATGTCTGACGATAGTTTTAAATAATAAGTTAAACCCAAATAGAAAACTGTAATTAAACCCGATTTTAGAATCATATTCCATATTGAGTGAAAACTAAAATCCCAAAAATAAAACAATAAAAATGTAACTAATAAAACAGCAAAAGCTTGCCAAGTAGCTTTAGTAAAAGGAAATAACTTCATTTTAAGAACAACAAACAATAATTTTGCTAAACTATACAATGTGATAGACAATAAAGTGGCAAATGCTGTTCCTTTTAGACCATATAATGGAATAAAAATCATATTTAAGCCAACCGTAATTAAAACCAATAACACCCCTAAAGCTAGCACTATTCTATAATATTTTGAATTAAAAATTATAGCATTATTATTACCTAGAATTAAATCGATATATTTTGACAATCCAATTGTAAAAACAACAAAAATACCACCTGAATATTTTGCTGGTAACAACAAATAAAGTTGGTTAATATTTGCTAAAATTCCAACAAACAATAAACCACCCAGAACTTGGAGCGTAATAGAGGTTTTCTTATATAGGTCATTTAATTCTTGAAGCTTATTTTCGTTCATCAATTTTGCGGTAATTGGATAAGTAATTTGATGCATAGCTCTGCTTGGAACGGCAATAACAGTAGCAATAAAAATCGCTACAGAGTAATAGGCAATATTTTCAATTTTAACATAACCATTCAACATTATTTTGTCTATTTCTAAAAACAAATTAGCAATTCCACCAGTAAGAATAATAAACAAACTATAGGTTATTATTGCTTTATAATTTGAAGGTAATTTAATCTGAAGTTTAGGAAATCTGACACTAAAAGCATATAGCATCATAATAATCATTAGAAAAATATATATTCCCATTAAACTATAAACAAATGCCTCTGGTGTTATTAAATCGATATAGACTGCAAACAGTGAAATACTTATTAAAATTCGTAAAAAAACTTCTTTTATAAAATTTCCTAAAACCGATTTTAAATGGACTTTTACCCATGCATAAAAAATTTCGAAATATCCCATTGACAAGCCAATGATTGGAATTTGCCAAACATAATCGTAAACAATTTTGTTTTTTTCAGATAATAAAAGTGCAATTTGATGATACCCAAAATATGCAATTAGTGAGAAAGGAATAACTAAAAGTAGAGGCAAAAATAAAACAAAAGTTAAAAATTCTGATTTTTCTTTTTCTGTCTTATAGCTATTAAAGTATTTAATTAAAGTATTATGAACCCCGAAAGCCATTAAGGGCATTAATATATTCGCACAAGAAAGTATAAAACCAACCAAACCATAATATGTATCTCCTAAAAACTGAACATACATATATAATGTATTCACAGCTCCAATAGCAAAGCCAATGTAGGTAATAATTGTATTCTTTATAGATTGATTGATTACAACACCCATTTTTAGTAAATAGCAATTAGTGATTAGTGATTAGTGTCGCCAACTGTTTTGTTAAATTCTTTCTACTAAATCTCTGCAAACCAACTGGATATGATTTTAAATTATTTTCTTCATATAGGTTAAAACATTTCAAAATATATTCCTTAAGGGCTTCCTTTTCATAATAATTAAAAAACACCCCAGAATTGGTTTCTTTAATAATTTTTTCAAAATCGGTTTCGTTAGGACCTATTGCTAAAATAGGACGATCAGAAACCATATATTCAAATAATTTACCAGGAATTATACATTTTGTTTCCTCAGAATCTATTTCAACTAAAAGGAGAACCTGTGAACTTTTCTGTTCTTGTAATGCAACATCATGTGATACATAGCCTAAATGATTCATAAACGAAGTTAATCCATGATTAGAAATACTTGCTAAGACTTCATTACTTACTGCTCCAATAAGTTTCAATTCAAAATTATCTGAAAAGTTTTCATTTTCAGCTATTAATTCCGCTAAACATTGCCATAAAATTTGCGGATTGCGTTCTGAAAGAAAAGAGCCAATATGAGCTAACGTAAATTTTTTATCTAAAGGTTTTTTTATAATTTTCTCCACATCATAACCATTTGTAATCACTTCAATAGGTTTAGATGTGAGTACTGAAAACTCTTTTTTAGTTGTTGCAGAAGTGACAATTATAGTATCACAAGAGTTAAGCACTTCTTTCTCAAAATTTTTATGCTTTTTTGCAGCCCAATTACTTAATTTCAATTGTTTATGATAACCAATAGTTGTCCATGGATCACGAAAATCGGTTATCCAATTAATTCCTAAGTCTTTTTTTAATTGCAAGCCAATTAAATGCAAACTATGTGGTGGACCAGTCGTTATAACAGTATCTATATGATGTACTTCAATATATTTCTTTAAAAAAGATACTGAAGGTTTCACCCAAAAAACACGTGCATCAGGAATAAATAGGTTTCCACGAATCCAAAGCATTGTTTTTTCAATAAGAGTTTGTCTTTTTCTATTAGGAATAATTCCTGAGCTTATTTTTTTTGTTTTATTTTTAGAAAAAATGGAAGCTAAACCATAAGGTTCAAAAATCTTATTTTTTACAATAATAACTTCATCAGAAACTTCACTTAATAACTTTTCATCATGCAAAGGATAAGTGGGATTTTCTGGAATATATACATGCGGTTCAATACCAAATTCTGGTAAATACTTTACAAATTTTAACCAACGTTGCACACCCGGTCCACCAGCTGGTGGCCAATAATAGGAAACTATGAGTATTTTCTTTTTATTTTTGATTTGTTTATTTGTCAAACTGTTTTCTATCAAACCGAATTTGTTTCAGTTACTAATATAAATTTGAGATACTGAAATAAATTCAGTATTACTAGTTTATTATTCCATTTTTACTCTTGCATCTTTGGTCTTTTTCTCAAAATACAATCCGCCGATAACTACTAGAATCATTCCAATTGAACTTATTAGAGCAATGCTACTACCAGTTTTTACTACTGGTGGATCAAAAGTAAATTCTATAGTATGTTTTCCTGCTGGAATTAAAAGTCCTCTTAAAGCATAGTTTGCTCTATAAATCAATGCTTCTTTTCCATCAATAGTTGCTTTCCAACCATTTTGATAGTACATTTCTGAAAATACAGCAAATCCATCATTTGAATTATTAGATGTATATTTTAGATTATTTGGTTTATAAACCTCTAATTTAATAGAAGCTAATGAATCTCTCTTAAAATCTTTAAAATTAACTTTTGTTTTTAAAGCGCTAGGATTAATAATTGCTACATCTTTAGTATTTAAACTATCTAAAGCTTTCATTTCTTCATCTGCAGAATTTACTTGCTTAACTTCATTAACAAACCATGCATTTCCATTGGCAGCAGGATTTGTTAAAGCAATAGATTCTCCTTGCTCGTTATTTTGAATAATGTATTTTGTGTTCAACATATTCAAAACGTTGACATTATTTTTTGCAATTTGATAATCAAACAACTGTTGCATTCTTCTTGGTTTAGCTGCATGATACCCACCAATTGATTTATGAAAATAGGAACTTCTTGCACTACTCATTTGTCCTGCAATTTCAAATACTCTAAAATGCGTTGTGTCTTGAAGAATTTTCAAATCTGCTTCAGAAGGCTGAAAAGGTTCATTTACTTCTCTTGCAGATACAAAGCCTTTTTTATCTACATAATTTTTATCAATAAAAAATAAATCGGCACACATTAAAATACCAATAACAATTACTGCTGTTGTTGTTTTTAATATGTTCTTGTTATGGAGAAATAATGCTATAAATGCACAAATAACATAGCCCATAGAACGCAAAATATCTTTAGTATATAATGACATTCTATCCTCTTTTAAAGCTCTCATAAACTCTGGACCATAATTTTGTGCATAATAACCATCATTACCGCCCGAAAAATCGAAAGTACCTTTTAGAATAAATAACCCTACCAAAAGTCCAAGAACAATTGCTCCTGTTTTCCACAAATAGTCCCATTGTATTTTTTTATCATCAATCTTAAAGAATTGATAAAATCCTAAAATGGCTAATGTAGGAATACATAATTCTAAAACTACTTGTATAGAAGAAACTGCTCTAAACTTATTATACATGGGTATATAATCGATAAAAAAATCGGTTAAAAATGAAAAGTTTTTACCCCAAGATAGTACTAATGAAAGTAAAGCACCAGTTACTAATGCATATTTTATTTTTTTATTTTCAGAAATAAATAAAGACAATACAAAAAAGAAAAAGATCACAACGCCTATATATGCTGGAGCAGCAACAATTGGTTGATCTCCCCAATAAGTAGGCATTTGCTTTACCAACTCAACAGCCTCATGTCCTGGAACACCTTGCTGTGTCATGAAGCTATACATTTCAGAATCCACACCTAAATCTTCGTGATTAGAACCTCCAAATAATCTTGGTGCAATTAAATTAAAGCTCTCTGCTTTACCATAACTATATTCGGTAATGTAATCATAACTCATTGCATTAGTACTCTCCTTTGGTGAACCATCCTCATTAAAAGTAAGTTCACTTTTATCGCGTGTTGAAAACTTAGCATACTCAGAAGTTGCTAATAAATTTGTAGCATTAGAACCTATTGCTAATATTCCTGCAACAACAAAAACACCTATAATTTTTCCTAAATCTTTAAATTCTTTTTCTTTAATAAATGTATAGGCATAGAAAATTGCAACAACAAGCAATAAAATCAATAAATAATACGTCATTTGAAAGTGATTTGCCTGAATCTCTAAAGCTGCTGCAATCATTGTAAGGATTCCTCCTAAAATATACTTTCTTTGAAAAACCAAAAGAACCCCTGCTAAAACCATTGGCATGTAAGCAATAGCATGAGCTTTTGCATTATGACCTACTCCTAATATTATAATTAAATAGGTAGAAAAACCAAAGGCTAATGCTCCAAAAAAAGCTTTTAATGGATCAATTTTCAAAACCATTAGAAGGACATAAAAACCAAGGAAATATAGAAATAAATAATCAGCTGGGCGAGGTAAAAAACGCAACGTAGCATCTAATTTTTTCACATAATTATGAGGATAATTTGCTCCTAACTGATACGTTGGCATTCCTCCAAAAGCACTATTAGTCCAGTATGGTTCAGAATCATTTTCTTTTCTAAAATCATTTTGTTCTTTTGCCATTCCTGTATATTGCACAATATCAGACTGATAAATCTTTTTTCCTTCAAGAACAGGATAAAAATAAATTATTGCTACTAAAACGAAACCAAAAATGGCTGCAAAATGAGGTAATAAAGATTGTATTTTTTTCATTGGTAAGAGATAACTGAAATAAAACGCTAAGGTAAATAAAAAAAGGATATTGATACAATATCCTTTTTAACAACTCGTAAAAGTATTTTTTAATCTATTTCTTCAAAATCAACATATTCTCCTACTTTCTTCTTTTCTCTTGGTCTTTCATTAGTTGGATTTTGTTGGCTTGATGTATTATTTGAATACGTATTTTGTTGTTGTCCATACTGATTTCTCATTTGCTCTTCCATCTTTTGTTGTACCTTATTTACCGCTTTCTTCATTAAAATTGGTCCAAAAATTTTAATAAGAAATTTAAATAAATACCAAAACAAAATAATGTAAGCTATAGTTTTTATAAAACCAATAAACGATGCTGTTTCCATTTTAATCTATTTAATAATTCAAAAGTATGCATATTAGTAGATAAATCCCTATTATTGTTTCTTAAAATTATTATAAAAGTACTATTTTTGAAATAAAATTTGCAAAATGAAACACTCTAAAGTATTACTCCTACTCTTTTTATTTGGATTTCAAATACAATATGCACAATATACAGATGAAATTAACTCAAATCGTCCAGGAAAATCAATGATGGCATTCTCTGTTGGAAAATCTGTATTCCAAGCAGAAATTGGTCTAAATTTCCAAAATGAAAAGCACAAAAAATTAAAATATACTGCAAATGGTATTATTGGAGAAGTAGATTTTAGATGGGGATTATTTTTTGAAGAATTAGAATTTGTTGCAGAATTACAATATCAAAACGATAGTTACACCTCCACTTTCGAAAACAAAAATCGTTCTGCACTAAAAAAAACAATAATTGGTGCTAAATATTTAATTTATGACCCATTTAAAAACTATGAAGTAAAAGAAAACTTATACAGCTGGAAAGCCAACCATAAATTCAATTGGAGACAATTTGTTCCAGCAGTTTCAGCCTATGCAGGAGTAAATCTTAATTTTTCTGACAACCCATTCAATTTTGCACCTGCCTATATTGAAGAGCCTGCTGTTAGTCCAAAAGCAATGTTAATTACACAAAACCATTTCGGAAAACAATGGGTATTTGTAACTAACATTATGTATGATAAAATTGGATCCGATTTTGCTTCTATCAATTATATTGTGACATTAACAAGAGGTTTCAATGAAAAATGGTCAGGTTTTCTTGAGCACCAAGGCTATAATGGAGATTATTATTCTGATGGTGTTTTTAGAGTTGGTGCAGCTTATTTATTTCAAAAATCAATGCAAATAGACGCATCTCTAGGAACAAATATAAAAAACTCTCCAAGTTTATTTAATGCAGGCTTAGGTTTTTCTTGGCGATTTGATGCTAACTATAAGGAAATAAAAATGGAAAAAAACAAAGGCAGCAAAATGGATCAAAAAATGAAAAAGAAGGCTGAAAAAGAAAATAGAAAACGTAAGGACGAAGTTGAATAAAATGATAACAATAAAAGAAGCTATTACTAAAAAAGAATTAAGAGAATATATCATGTTCTCTTTTGAACTTTATAAAGACAATCCATATTGGATTCCGCCAATTATTGCTGACGAACTAGAGACATTTGATAAGGAAAAAAATCCTGCCTTCAAAACAGCAGAAGCACATTTTTTCTTAGCTTATAAAGAAAATAAAATCGTTGGAAAAATTGCTGCAATCATTAATTGGGACGAAATAAATATCCTCAACAAAAGAAAAGTACGTTTTGGATGGTTCGATGTTATTGATGATATTGAAGTTACAAAAGCATTATTAAACAAAGTTTATGAATTAGGGAACAAGCATCATCTCGAAATGGTTGAAGGACCAATTGGTTTTTCAAACTTAGATAAAGTGGGTGTTCTTGTTGAAGGTTTTGAAGAAAAAGGAAATATGGTTACTTGGTATAGTTTACCATATTATAAAGAGCATTTTGAAAAACTTGGATTAACAAAAGAAAAAGAGTATTATGAAAGTTCATTTTCATTTTCAAATATAAATCCAGAACCATTTCAAAAAATTAGCAGTTTAGTAAAAAAACGTTATAATTTAAAACCATTAAATTTTACAAAGACAAAAGACATTATGCCCTATGTGGATGAAATGTTTGATTTATTTAATGAAACCTATTCTAAACTACAATCTTTTGTTCCCATAAATGATATTCAAAAAGAATATTTTAAAAAGAAATACATCAGTTTTATTAATCCAGAATTTATAAAGTTTATTGTAGATGGCGATAATAAAATGGTTGCTTTTGCAATTGTTATGCCTGGTTTTAGTGATGCCTTACAAAAAGCAAAAGGAAAATTATTCCCTTTTGGCTTTTATCATCTTTTAAAAGCAAGAAAGCAATCAAAAGAAGCGGTATTTTATCTAATAGGGGTTACTCCTGAGTTTCAAAGTAAAGGTGTTACAGCTATAATATTTGAAGAATATTACAAAGTTTGTGTTGCAAAAGGAATTGAAACCTGTGTTAGAACACCAGAACTAGAAGAAAACAATGCTATACACAATCTTTGGAAAAATTTTAATTCTGTAATTAACAAAAGACGACGTACTTATAGCAAACTATTATAGTAGTCGTTTAAATAAAGAAGCCTTAAATAATTAAAATATATTATTTAAGGCTTCTTTTAAAACTTAATTTTTAACTATAGATTGACTCTCTGTTTTCCCTGAAATTGTTTCAACTTTAACAATATAAATTCCAGAATCAAAACTAGAAATATCTACAACAGCGGCTTTAGTCTTCATGAGTATTTTTCCAGTTATATCAATAACAGAAACCTCTTTTACAGAATCATTAGTTAATTTAATATTAAACTGATGGTTAGTAGGGTTTGGATACAAAGAGAAATTTTCCAAACTAAAACTATTATTTGACAAAACTACTGGAGCTTGATACTTTAACCCCAATATTTCATGTTGTGTTAAAGCTCTATTAAAAAAATAAAGTTCGTCCATAGTTATTGCAGCCGTTTTAGAAGACATCGGCATACCGTTAGCAGGGTTATCAAAACCTGTTCCCAAATAAATTAGATCTGAAATTTTATTTAAAACATCGCCAGCACCTAAATAAAGTATACCTACATAATCTCCATTAATATAATAAGTTAATCTTCTTGTACCTCCTATATTTTTAAATACTAACGCATGATGATTCCAACCATCTTCTTGAGCATAAAAAACATAATCTTCCAAATCTGAAACTCCATTAGTACTATTATAAAATAACCCAAAATTATCTTTTGGAGTAGTAGATTGATAACGTTGTCTTACATACATTGAATTAAACAATTCGATACTTGTTTCATAAGAATTAGTTAAGGTAACATCTCTTTTTTGCCAAAATGCAACAGTAAAATTATCATCATTTATTACTTGATCTAAGGTTTGGTTTACAAAACCACCAGTTAATGTGAGTGCAAGCCCTCTATAACCACCATTATAATCTCCACCAATTGGCACACCAGAAATATTTGTAAAACTATGTGCATTATCTTGAGAATTTAACGAAGATTCGAAAGGAAAATAAGCGACTAAATCGGTAGTATTTAATGGGCTTTCTTGAATATAATTATTTAATACCTGAGTTTCCGTTAAAGCCACATCATATATTTTCAAATCATCAAATAAGTAGGTATCATATTGATTCATTCCAGCGCAATGCTTTCCTAAATAAAAAAGATTTGAAAGTGTGGTCCAACCTGAAGTAACAGTATCAATCATTAATTTACCATTTCTATAGGTTTTAACAGTGGTTCCATCAAAAGTCATTACATAATGATACCAGCCGTCTAATGGATCTGTAGATAATTTAATATAATTTCTTTCATTGGTAGCTGATTGATAATCATAACCGTATGAATAAGAAGTCATAAAATTTTTTCTTTGTTGCAAACCAAATCCTCTTCCTGCATTCTCAGTTCCATAAAAGAACAATCCAAAAGTATGATTTGTCGAAATGATATGATTGTATTTAACCCATACTGAAACAGTTCTAGGTAAAGTTCCAACTGGTAATGCAGGTAAGGTCGCTCTATAATTATGCGTATTCCCTATTTTTGCAAGTGCTCCATTTGCTGTACCATGTCTATCGGTAAGATAAGTTGCTCCAATTGTTGAATTTTGCGAATAAAATTCTGCACCAGAAATATTCGTTGCTTCATTTAAAGTTCCATTAAAAGTGTATTCATAAATAGGTGTTTGTGCTGCTAAATTTAAGCCAGCAAATACAAGAGTTAGTAAAATTTTCTTCATGATATTCTTATTTTTGATTACAAATTTCCTGCATTTCAATTTGTATTTTATTTCAAATAAGGTGAAACCCTCTTTTGAGTTTGTGAAAACAAAAAAACCTGCGAAAAATCACAGGTTATTTCAAGTAACACTTAAATTTATTTTACTGCCATTTTCTTAAACTCTGCAAATTCTGCATCAGTTAAATCTTGATCAGCAAATGAATAACCATTATAATACGGTTTATCATATCCAGAACCGTTATACTTTCTTCTTAAATTAGCTCCAATTAAATAATACTTTCCTCTTTTGTCTTTAGACATAGCATCTGCTGAACGCTCTGCTACAAACCAATATGTAGCTGATTGATACAAAGGCACACCTGTTAATGGATGATAGGTAGTAATCCAACCTGCATTGGGTGCATAACCATATTGTATTGCTTTTCCAGCTGATAAATCATTTGTCAAACCAGATTTTGCAGTATTATACCATTCTTTAGTTGTATAAAATTCGCCAGAAGTTGTTCCTTTTGGTTTTGCTTGATTCCCAGCTCTTGCTGCAGCAGCCATGGAGAAATACTCTTTTGGGATATATTTTTTCTCAATTGTTTCTATTAACTTTTTACCTGTTATACCTTCAAGTTGTTTTAAATCTTTAACTAAAATCAACAACGTTTTTTTAGGTTCTTTTAAGAAGCCATTTACTTCATTCGACATATCATATGACAATCTAGTATCTGGATAAGGCTCTTGTGTGTTTAAATCATAATTATCTTTAATCCAACCTTTATCATCTCGCATGTTTCTTGGATAATTTAGTACAAACATATCTTGCTCTGGACTTAAAATTTTACCAGGTGTAATTTGATACAATAAACCGTGAGCGCTTAACAAATTACTTTCATAAGGATACAAATCGTATCGCATATAGGATTTATCTGCACTTTCTTTTGTCCAAATAGAAGTTACCACGTTCATTCCAGGAAAAATTCTTGATTCACTTTTATACGTGTAATCGTTCCAACGAACAAACACTTTTTCAACTGTATTAAAAACAGGTGAATACATATAATAATATCCCGAAATCTTTTTGGCATCTTTTACTTCTTCATTCTTAGTCCAGTCTGCATTTTTTACGGTTAAAGTTCCGTCATAATTAAAATTCTCTAAAGCTTCTTGGACTTGAACCGTTAATGGACTTTTGCTTTTTTTAGATTTGGATTCGGATTTAGATTCTTTAGAATCGCTCGATTTCTCTGTTTTTTCTTTCTTTTTTGCTAATTTATTTTTCAACAAATCTCCTAATTGTGCCTGAGAATACAAACCACTAGTTAGCAACACAGCTGCTAAAAATACTTTTAACTTCATACTTTTTATTTTTATAATTAATAAGTGAACGAGGCAAAATTGATAGCTTTCATACAAAAAAACAGATACGAATCAGGTAAAAACCATATTTGAGTTTGTGAAATACTATTTTAAAATTAACTTTATCAATTACATTTGTAAAAACAATATTTGTGAGAAACTTCTTTTTCAATTTATTCACTTTATTAATCTGCGCAGTTTTACCTGCGCAAAGTGTATTCTTTGAAAATATTGATCAACAATATGGATTACCTTCTGAAAATATCTATGATATATATAAAGATTCTAAAGGCTATATTTGGAGTACTTCTGATATGGGTTTATTAAGATTTAATGGAAAATCGTTTAAACTATTTAATAATGATTCAAATCTTTCCAGATCGGGTTCCTATATAAAAGAAGACAAATTCGGTCGAATTTGGTATCAAACATTTGATGGATATTTTTTTTATGTAGAAAAAAACATTTTAAAACAATTACCTTCAAAAGAAAGTTCTGGGTTTAAAGCCTACACTATGAATTCAAAATCACTATTTAGGATAATTGATGAAGGTGTTGAAGAAATAAACTTGAAGACATTAGAGCAAAATAAATTCATTAAAGGAAACAATTTTGTCTTTTGTCAATTATTAGATGATTGGCTATATTATGGTAATAAAACGATTTACAGATATCATCTCTTCAAAAAAACTACAGAAAAAATAACGCATATTGAAGATGATTTTAAATCATTGGTTCCCTTTTCAAACAATAAATATATAGCCATTGCAGACAGAAGCAATCCAAATACACCTTTCATAATCATTAATTCAAACGGGACAATCAATAAAAAAAAATTATCACTTCCCGAAACCCTTCAAAATGTATATCTATTAGAAAATGAAATCTGGTGTTTTACAAAAAATGGTATATATAGATTTGATTATGAAATGAAACCACTTACAAACTTTCATTTTTTAGAAGGTAAAAATGTTTCTAGCTATACTAAAGATTCAAATAATTTCATTTGGATTGGTTCACCAACTAATGGTATTTATCTTATAAAAGACTTATCTAGTTATCAGTTTTCACTAACAAATGATGAGTTTTCAAGTATTTCACAAAAAAATGAAAAAATATATACAGGAACAAATAGTGGAAAAATATATGAATATTCATCAGATCTAAAATCAAAATTATACTTTAATACCCATGAAAACAATCACATTTTATTTCTAGATTTCAAATCACTACCCAATTGGATTTTTTTTACAGGAAATGGTTTTTATGCTCAAGATTTAAAAACCAATAAAATTTATCGAGATTATGCTTCTGTAAAACATATAAGTAAAATTAACGACACTCTTATCGGAATTGCTGCTACAGGCTATGCAGGAAAATTAGACTTAAAAGCCTTTACTAAAAATAAGCACGATAGAAAAAATATTATTGACAATTTAAGAGCCAAATCTTGTGTTTACTTACCTACAAAAGACCTGTTAATTATAGCAAGTAATAAAGGTTTGTTTAGCATCAATAAAAAAAATATTGTAACTCAAATACTATACAAAAATCAAAATTTGTTTGTCAAAGAGATTGTTGCTTCAAAAGACACTTTATGGGGAATTACTAATAATGGAAGAATATTTCATTGGAAAAATAATAAAGTCACTTTTTTAGACAATGATCTTTTCTTTACCAATATTAAAATATTTAAAAACACAATTTACTTAAGTTCAAAAAATGAAATTTTCAAGATACATAAAACCTCAATTCAAAAAATAAACAATATTGGTAATTTTAACACTATTCTAGATTTTGAAATCATTAACAAAGAATTATACTTACTAACCTCCAAAAAAGTAATTAAAATTCCGGTCGAAAATCATATACAATTTAAAGAATTACCTAGAATAGAAATAAAAGATATTACATTCAATGGAGAAACCTTTTCTCCACAAAAAATGAAACGAATACCATATAATTATAATTCAGTTAATATTGATTTTGATGTGATTAATTTCGATTATTTAAACGAATATACATTTAATTATCTTGTAAACAATAAAGCTTATACATTCGAAGCCAATTCCCATTCCATTTTATTACCTGAACTACAATCTGGTGAATATACAATTAAATTTAAAATATTCAACAGTAAAACTAACCAACTAGTTTATACAAAAAAAGGATATTCTTTTACAATTCTTCTACCTTTTTGGAAACGATGGTGGTTTATTCTAGGTTTAGTTGTTTTTGCTTTGATCGTTTTATATTACATTTATAAAATTCAATTGAATCGAATAAACAAAAAAAACAGAATTAGAGTAACTCAATTAACACTAGAAAATAATTTAAAAGAGTCTCGTTTGCAACTTATTAAATCGCAAATGAATCCACACTTTTTCTTTAATGCTATTAACAATATCCAATCATATATTTTTACCAACGAAACAAAAGAAGCTTCCTTATACTTATCAAAATTTTCTAAACTAACTCGCAAAATTTTAGAATTCTCTGAAGTAAATTGGATAAGTTTAAAAGAAGAAATTGAGGCACTCCAACTCTATTTAGAGTTACAACAAATGCGATTTAAAGATTTAAATTTTAAAATAACAATAGACAATATTTCAAATACAGAACAAATAAAAATTCCTACTATGATGTTTCAACCCTATGTTGAAAATGCAATTTTACATGGTCTTAGCCATAGTTTAAACGAAAAAAAACTAGACATTCATTTCCTTGTAAAAAACAACACATTAATTACCACAATAACTGATAATGGAATTGGAAGGATTAAGTCCAGCGAAATAAATAAAAACACTATAAACAAACCGCAATCTTTTGCCACTAAGGCAAATTTAGAACGCATTCAGCTTTTAAATAAAGATCAATATAAGATTTTTGTTACTTATACCGATTTATATAATGAAGCAAATAAAAGCTTAGGAACACAAGTTTTAATCAAAATTGAACTATAAAATAAATGAAAGCAATAATTATAGAAGATGAGAGCAGAGCTCAAATATATCTAAAAGGGATTTTAGAAATGGTAGCTCCCAAAATAATTATAGCAGCTATTTGTGATGATCTTCCCGCAGGAGTAATAGCCATTAGAAAACATAAACCCGATTTAGTCTTTTTAGATATTGAAATGCCTAAATATAATGGACTGGAAATTGTTAATTTTTTTGATGAGAAAGAAATAAATTTTGCAATAATCTTCACTACTGCCTATAACCAGTATGCAATACAAGCATTTAAAACTTCTGCTATAGATTATTTACTAAAGCCAATTGATCCAGAGGAACTAAAAAACACTCTTGAACGCTATAAGATTTCACAAAATTCAATTTATGAAAAATTGACATTAGCAAAACAATATTTAAACAAAGAGTCAAAAATTGCTATTCCTGATGGTAATAATCTGGTTATGATACCACCTTCTGACATCGTTTATTTAAAAGCCGAAAATAGCTACACACAAATTGTTTTAAACACAGGAAAAAAAATGGTAACGAGTCGATTTTTAAAAAATTTTGAAGAAAGTTTAAAAGAGCATACACAATTTTTCAGATGCCATAAATCGTACATTATTAATATAGAATATATCGTTAGCTATAGCAAATCCGATGGAGGAACAGTTTTATTAGAAAATCAAATTGAAATTCCTGTTTCAAGTGATAAAGTTGAAGAACTTTTATCCTCATTTATCAGAGTAGTTCGATAATTAATTGTCATACTAATATCTAAAAGACAAAGCATAAAAATTTCTAAAGAATATTTTTATGAATTTTTCATACTTTCAAAATTTCATAAAGGTAACCTAACGAAAGTCGTTCAATTAGGTCAAATTATATAGGCAAATTCAGAAGTAACAAGATTTTTTGAAAAATACTTTAAATAAAAACCTCAATTCATATTAATATAATTGAGGTTTTTTATTTTGTAGTAAAAATTATATGTTTTTATGATTTTTAAATTTGATATTTCTCAACAAGACGCACTTTTCCTATAAAGTATTTTTTTGAATACTTTACGCTGCTAGTTGTGTTTGATTTTTGTAAATTCTTCTTCCTATTTCTTTAGCATTAGCTGTATGTATTCCGAAAAAAATCCAAAGCATTTCACTTTTCTTGGTTCTAGCTTTTATCTTTCGTAAATTATAGTGCTCTTTTTCTTTGCCAAAACTACCTTCTAATCGAGTAGCTCTTTCTTTTTTAATTTCTGAGGCTAGCTTCTTTCTATGCTCTTCGTGTTTTCCAGCTTTTCCTTTTCTAACAAAGTCTGTTTGTATGTTATTTGTGGACGAAAAAGTTCTGTTTTTATTTGTGGCATAAATAGCATCAGCTCCAGTAATTCTTACTTTAGTTTTAGTTAGATTTTGTGCGCAAAATATACTGTTTTGAAATCGAGTTCCTTCGTTAAAGGCACGGTATTCTATATGTTCTATAAAATTGATTCCATCAATTTGAATTTTATTTACTTTTGCTCCAAATTCTACTTGTTTTACTTCTTTACCACGCACAATTGGGCGAATATAACTTTTATTTATGCTAACAATTCTATCGGGAACGCTTTTTCCTGTTGCAAAAATTTTTGATTGTTGTTGGTAAATAAGACGGATTATTCTGCGTTGTTTGCTGTATTTTGTGGTTGGCTCAAAGGAATATTGATTTTCAATTTTACTCAATTCTCCATTAAGTTTATATAATAATTTCAGAAGACCACGAGTCATTTTTGTTCGTTGCTTTGCTGTTTTTTTTCTTTTTCTAGAATACTCATTGTAGCGTTTACACCAATCAATATATTTGGTTCTTGGAAGTTTTATTTTTAAAATTCCACATAATGATTTCATTTGATTGTAATTCCACACAATACATTCCCAAAGTAGTTTCTCATTGGTAGGAAAACGCAACTCACTCTCATAACAAGTGGCATCTATCAAGACTTTGTCTAAATCATTCATATAAGGTAGCCAGCTTTTAGCTAATGTTTCTTGAACTTTTCGAACATCTAATTTTTTGGCTAATTCCATTCTTATTTGGCTAACTATTTTAAAATTTGTAAGCGGGGAATCTAGAGGTAATACAATATCACAAAAGTATTGCATGTAAACATTTCCGTTTAACAACTCGATTAGTTTAGCATCAGAACAACCATAATAGTTTTTTAGCATCATCAAGGCAATCTTACCTTTAGTACTAAAAATGCAATCTGGACCTTTTTTGCACGCTTTCAATTTAAAACTTTGAGAAAGTTCTGAAAAAGGTGTAGCTAGATGAATTTTACCTAAATCAGACTTTAGAAATTGCTCATAAAAAACATTAAAATCTTCATTGATAATATTTAAAGGCAATTTGTGCTGAAATTCACTTATTCGTATTATTTTTGACATACATATTTAAAAGAAAACCCCGTTTTTGACTCTTTTTGAGCATTCTCGGGGTTTATTTCTTCTAAAATACAAATTAAATAACTGATAAGCAAGTATTTATTTAATTGTGAATGTGCCTATATAAACAAAAAACCACTTGTTCGGAACAAGTGGTTTTTTGTTTATATAATACAAATATTATTTTTCCATATCAACAACATTCGCTTCTGCAATTCTTTTATATGTTCCGTTATTTAATTTTTCACGGATAGCCTCAAATGCAGCTAATGTTTCATCAATATCCTTAATAGTATGTGAAGCAGTTGGAATCATTCTTAATAAAATAATTCCTTTTGGTATTACTGGATAAACAACGATTGATAAGAAAATACCATAATTTTCACGTAAATCATTTACCATAACCATTGCTTCAGGAATAGAACCTTCTAGATATACTGGTGTTACACAAGTATTAGTATCTCCAATATTAAATCCCTTTTCTTTTAACCCATTTTGTAATGCGTTTACATTTTCCCAAAGTTTATCTTTCAAACTAGGATTATCCCTTAAAAGTTGCAAACGTTTTAAAGCACCAACAGTTTGAATCATTGGCAATGATTTAGCAAACATTTGAGAACGCAAATTATATTTTAAATAATCTATGATATCTTTATCGGCTGCTAAAAACGCACCAATACTAGCCATTGATTTCGCAAAAGTAGAAAAATACACATCAATACCGTCTTGGCAACCTTGCTCTTCCCCTGCACCTGCACCTGTTGCACCAAGAGTTCCAAAACCATGAGCATCATCTACTAACAAACGGAAATTATATTTTTCTTTCATAGCAACAATTTCCTTTAATTTTCCTTGTTGCCCTCTCATACCAAAAACTCCTTCAGTAATGAATAAAATACCTCCTCCTGTTTCCGTTGCCATTTTAGTAGCACGTTGAAGGTTTTTTTCCATACTTTCTAAATCGTTATGCTTATAAGTAAAACGTTTTCCCATATGCAAACGCACACCATCAATAATACAAGCGTGTGCATCAACATCATAAACAATAATATCATTTTTAGTAACCAAAGCATCAATAGCAGACATTATACCTTGATAACCAAAATTTAACAAATAACAAGATTCTTTTTTAACAAAAGCAGCTAATTCCTGCTCCAATTGTTCATGAACATCAGTATGTCCGCTCATCATACGAGCACCCATCGGATAAGCCGCTCCATATTGCAAGGCAGCATCTGCATCTACTTTTCTAACTTCAGGATGGTTTGCCAACCCTAAATAATCATTTATACTCCAATTTAAAATCTCTTTCCCATGAAATTGCATTCTTGGCCCTAATTCTCCTTCTAATTTAGGAAAAACATAATATCCTTCTGCTTGAGAAGCCCATTTTCCTAAAGGTCCTTTATTATTTTGTATTCTCTCAAATAAATCTTTTACCATAATATTTTTCATTTTGAAAACGTGCAAAAATAAGAATTAAATAGTTCCTAACATAATTTATTTTTATTACTAACTTATAGAATCAACAATATACAGAGTAGCTTAAACTACTCATATTCAAGAAAGAAAAAATTAGTAAAAAAAAATCTGCAAAAACCTTTTAAAACTATATAATTGGTGTATATTTGCACTAGAGCGCACAGTAATGTGGTTACACGTTCTACTTTAAAAGTCAAGGGCTCCACCTTGGCTTTTATACTTTATAGTAGTTCCTACTTTTTAGGATAAAAAAAAATGGTTTTATTCAAACCATTTTTTTACTAACATTTTTTCAAAATTTGTAGCGTTTATATGAACAAATTCATTTGATTGACTATTGTACTTATATTCTTTTTTCCATTCTATATGATTAGCAGCTAATTCTTTAATTGCATTGCAAACATATTTTATTTCTTCTGTTGTAGTTGTTGGATGAATAGACATTCTTATCCATCCAGGCTTCATTTCTAAGTCACCAGAAGTTATCCTACAAACGATACTCTCTGATGTTTCTTGATCCACATGCAAAAGATAATGACCATATGTTCCAGCGCAACTACACCCTCCACGCGTTTGAATTCCAAATTTATCATTTAATATTTTCACTCCTAAGTTATAGTGCAAATCATTAATATAAAAAGAAATTACTCCCAATCTATCCTGATGTTGTGGTGCTAGTAAATTAATATTTTCAATACTTCCCAATTCATTAAAAATATATGTTGTTAATTCATGTTCTCTTTCAAGGATATTATTTACTCCCATTTCTTCTTTTAACTGAATTGCTAAAGCAGTCTTAATAACTTGAAGAAAACCTGGTGTTCCACCATCTTCTCTATCTTCAATATTATCAATATATTGATGTTGTCCCCACGGATTTGTCCAACTAACTGTTCCACCACCAGGGCAATCTGGCACATTATTTTTATATAAATTTTTATTAAATACCAATATGCCACAAGTACCAGGACCACCTAAAAATTTATGAGGAGAAAAAAATATAGCGTCTAGATAGGAATCGTGCTTTTCAGAATGCATATCAATCTCAACATAAGGGCCTGAACAAGCAAAATCAACAAAACAAACACCATTATTTTCATGCATTAATTTTGCTACCTCAAAATAGGGCGTTTCTATTCCTGTAACGTTTGAACAAGATGTAATAGATGCTATTTTAAAACTTCTATCTTTATATTTCTCTAACTGAATTTTAAAGTTCTCTAAACAAAATAGTCCTTCCTCATTTGCAGGAACAACAACAACATCTGCAATGGTCTCTAACCAAGATGTTTGATTGGAATGGTGTTCCATATGCGAAATAAAAACAACAGGTTTTAATTCTTTTGGAAAATCTGTAAATTGCTTTAAATTTTCAGGAATACGCAAACCAAGGATTCTTTGCAATTTATTCACAACTCCTGTCATTCCAGTCCCGTCAGTTATTAAAATATCATTTGAATTAGCATTAACATGCTTTTTAATAATATGCCTTGCCTGATGATATGCCATAGTCATTGCAGTACCTGAAACTGTTGTTTCCGTATGAGTATTTGCTACGAACGGACCAAACTGATTCATTATTTTCTCCTCTATAGGACGATACAAACGACCACTTGCTGTCCAATCTGTATAAATAATTTTTTTTTCACCAAAAGGAGAATCAAAAGTTTGATTAATACCAATAATATTATTTCTAAATTTATTAAAATATAGCTCTAATTCGGTGGTTACTTCTGTCGTAATCATAGTAGTATTGATTTGTTTTCAAAGATACATTTTTTTTAATTTTTAAATATTATAACATATAATTTATATTTCAATCTAATAAAAAAGCTCCGATTTCTCGGAGCTTCAAAATTCTAAATTTAAAATATATATGAAATTACTCTTTAATAACTTTTATAGTTTGTAATGCTCCATCAATTTCAACATTTACTATATAAGCACCACTATTTAATTGTGACATATCTACATTAGCAGTCGTAGCATTAATTGCATTAGCCAAAACTTGTTGACCCAACAAATTAAATACTCTTACAGAAGTAATATTTGAAGTATATTCAAGATTAAGAACATCTTTAACAGGATTAGGATAAGCACTAAATCCTGATAGATTGAAAGCTGAAGAACTTAATGCTGGATCTGTTCCAATACAAACATCAAATGCAGAAGTTTGATTTCCAGTTGAAGACCAAGTATATACTCTTAAATAATAAGTTTGACCAATAGTCAATCCTGTTGGATTACTAGTATTTGGATCTGAACACGAACCAGAAACTAAAGTTAAGCTATTACAATCTGTACCTGTCCATAAAGAATGATATAAATCTGTTGTAGAACCAGTAACATTAGTTAATTGAATTCTATGCGTAGTTTGAGTAGCAACAAAAGAATACCAAACATCATCATCTTCTGTACCTCCACATGCACTAGTATCTACTGACGAAGCTGTTGCAGCAAGAACAGTTCCTGAAGTAACAGAACCACAATTATAATCAGTATTTACTGTTAAGGAAACTGCGTTAGCACATTCATCATTTGCTGGAGGGCATGTATATGTAAATGCTCCTAATGGCAAGTCACAAGTTGCATCTGAACCATGATAAATAGTCAAATTAACTGAAGCTCCGTTAGCGAAAGGACCAACAGTATTTATTCCCGTAGCAGTAATATTCCATGTTGTTACACCATCAGAAACTGTAGGTGTACCATCTCCAAGAGCAGTTACATCAAGTTCTATTGAAAATTGTGAATTTGCACAATCAGACACAATATTAGTTGAAGCTAAAGTTACTGGTGCACAAGTTGCTGCTATTACATTAATTGTAAAATCAGCAGTTTCCCCATAAGTTCCACTATAACAAGGATTTGAAGGATTCTGAACATTATCAGTTGCAACAATTCTCATTCTATGTTGACCTAAAGGGATTGTGTTTGGTAAAATAAATGATGCATTTAAAATAGTTGTTGGATCATCTACTGATAAACCAGTATAAACGATTTCACTTGATTCCAATGTAAAATCATCATTAGCATCAATCCAAATTACAACACTATAATCATAACCAAAACCAGTATCAAAAGAAATTTGCACATTATTATTAATACCCTGACTCATATCTACAGGGGTAGCTGTATGATCATTATACACAGGTGATGTGGATACCGTATTTGCAAAATCTGTAGCAACAATTTGAACATTAGTTATTCCATTACCATCAACCGATGTTGGATTTGACAAACAATAACAACCTGTTGCATTTGTAGTATATGCAACTTCAACACAACCTGTTGCATTACCATTTGCATTATAAGGGTGAATTGTAACAAAATAATTCGTACCAATCAATCCAATATGATTATAAGAAATGGCAGTACCTAAATCAACATTATCTAAAACATCATTACCTCCCGAAGTAGTACCTATTGTAATTCTATACCCATCTGCACCACTAACTGCATCCCAAGTAATTGGTGTAGCAAAATTTCCACATGAAGCATTTGGCGTTGCAACAACATTTGTTGCACAAGCTGGAGGTGAAGCTGGCGTTAAACGAATTTCAAAATTATCTACATAAAAATTAATATCTGCTGAACCATTAGCAGTACCTTCTACTACTCTGAATGCAAATTTTACATTTTGTCCAGCATAGGCATCTAAATCAATAACATTTGGAGTACCAGCAGGAGCAGGAACATTTGAATTATCATATGTATAAAGAACTGTCCAATTAGTTGTTCCTGTTGTAGAAACTAACACCTGAACATAATCATCAGCTTCCCAAGGAGTTGTTGGAGCTGCAGTAGTATTATATTGCGTTGCAGCAGCATCAAATTTTAATTCATATCCAACAGCAGGAATTGTATATGTTGGAGAAATTAACCAATCATTAGCGGTTGCCAACCAAATTTCATAACGAGCAGAACCCGTAGTTCCATTATTTCCAAAACCATCAGCTGCCCAAGTACTAGAACCATATGTTGCTGGTCCAGCAACTAAATCTCCATTATCTGCCTCTTCCCAACAACCAGGAACATAGCTAGTAAAAGACTCTAACGCTGGAACTGTAAAGGCTGCGCATTCAGTAGTAAAATTCACTGGACCTAACCAGTTACTTTTCTCAGTAACACTACACACAGATCTCACATAAACTTCATATTGAGTATTAGGGGTTAAACTTCCTATAGAATAAGGATCATTAGCATCTGCCGCAACACCATTTCCTGTTGGAACGCCTGTAGCTGGAGCTTGAACAACATATTCCCAATCAAAAGATGAACCATTCTCTACCCAGTGCAAATCGGCAGTAGTGTCTGTAATATTATCAATAGTTAAGTTGGAAGGAGTTGGACATGCTTGAACAATACCTCCAAAAATAACATTTGGAACAAATGCAGCCAAAGCACCAGTTGGTGGCGTTAAAGGATCTGGATTTATATCATCATCTATAAAATAAATACTTCTATTACCTGTTACAGCAGAATTATAAAAATCATCCCCAGATGCATTGTAACCAGACATATTTTCATCTACAGCAACAATTAAGTTATCGGTACCATTATATGCAAATGGTGTATCTAATGTAATTGTTACCCAGCCTGCACCAGTTACGGGAATTCCTCCAGTATAGGAAGCTGTCAAATTTGCAACAGGTTCCCAATCTGTAGTACTAGCGAATGTAGTTTTTGTAGAATGTCCTAAATAAACAGTGATATCTTGATTATTAGTCAACAATGAGGTTCCACTAAAATACCACTGAATGCTAGTAATATTACCAGAAGCATTTATCTCTGAAGCCAGATAAATACTTTGCGCATACGAATAGCCATAATATGGCTCAAAAGGCATTGCCTGTGCTTCATTATTTCCTGCTCCTATACTTATTTGACTAAAACCAATCAAAGAAATAAAGAATAAAAAAATAGATAGCGTAATTTTTTTCATAATATATTAATAATTTGTTAAGTTATTGCTAATGTAAACAAATTATAATTTATCACGATTAAATAGCGGAATAATATCGACAAAAAGCAAAAAATATCGTTAAAAAACAAAATACAATTGATTTTCTAATAATAATTCAACTCATTTATCGCAATGAAAGAAAAACAAATTCTAAATTTATTGTTTAAAATAAATAAAAATCATAATACAAAATAAACAAAGTATATAAATTGTTTACACACTAACAAATACATTTCTCTATACTATCATTTGCTTTTCGTATCTTTACAGCAATTAAGAACTGTGTTTAGTAAATTTCTCCAATCTTACTAGGTATTGTTTCTAAACTAATGAAAACAATAATTTTATGACGGTTCAAATTTGTTCTTGCGATGGTCTTGACGCAAAATGCGAAAAATGCTTTGGAAGTGGCTATATGAATATTCCATCTCCTAAAAATCAGAAATCTAAACGCAAAGAATCAATAGTAAAAGATGAGACAAAACAAGAAATGTTTGCTTCAGAAAATATAGATTCTTTTCAACGCAAAGAAATTCAAAACAAGATCGACAAGATTGTGGACAGCTTAGACTTGAAATCGATGCAACAAATGCGCATGCTTCATTCAATTCCATTTAGCACTACTACTTTTAGAAGAGATTTCAAAGATAAATTTGAAAGCTTGAAAATTATGGAAAATGAAAAACGTGGCTTAAGAAGTGAATTGAACGAACTCTTAAAGAAATTAGCAAGTAATAATTTTGGTAGTCATATAAAATTTTCTCATTTATTATCTGATAAAGATATTGATATTTCTTCAAATCGAGAACTTAAAACTTTATTAAGAGAATATAAGAAACTTAAAAAATAACACATTTATAAGTAAACAAAAAAGGACAATCTTTAAAAGTTTGTCCTTTTTTGTTGAGAAACTGAAACAAGTTCAGAGTGGACGAATAATTATTTCAAACTAGCTAAACTTTGCTCAATTGTTGCAATTTTCGCTAAAGCATCTGCTTCTTTGTTTCTTTCGTTTGCAATAACTTGTTCTGGTGCACCAGCCACAAACTTTTCATTACTTAATTTACCTTGAACAGAACGCAAAAAACCTTGTGTATATTTTAATTCTGCTTCTAATTTTTCAATTTCAGCTGCTACATCAATATTTCCGGCAATTGGAATAAAATATTCATTTGATTTTACTCTGTAAGTCAATGCTCCGTTTACTGCTTCTGTAACATATTCTAAACTTTCAATGTTACCCAGCTTTAAAATAACCGCATCAAAAGTAGTAGCTACTTTTTCGTTATTGATTACTTTTAGATCGATAACTTCTCTAAATGAAATATTTTTCTCTTTACGAATAGTTCTAATTCCAGAAATAACTTCTGCAGCAAAATCAAATTCAGCAATTAAATCTAGGTTTGTGTTTTTTATTGTTGGCCAAGTCGAAACAATTAATGCTTCTTCTGGTGTTCTTTCTGCAATATATTGCCAAATTTCTTCTGTCAAGAAAGGCATGAATGGATGCAACAACTTCAAATTAGCTTCTAACAATTCAATCGCTTTATCAGACGTTGTTTTATCAATTGGCTGTTGGTATGCTGGTTTAATAATTTCCAAGAACCAAGAACAGAAATCATCCCAAACCAGTTTATAAATACTCATTAAAGCATCAGATAATCTATATTTTTCAAAATTATCTTCAATTTCAGTTAATGTTTGTTGCAACTTCGCTTCATACCAATCAATAGCAATTTTTGAAGCCTCTGGTTGTGCAATATCAGCTACTTCCCAACCTTTAATTAATCTAAAAGCATTCCAAATTTTATTAGAAAAAGCTTTACCGTTATTGCATAATTTTTTATCAAATAAAATATCATTTCCAGCAGAAGCACTCATTAACAAACCAACACGTACTCCATCAGCACCATATTCATTTATCAATTCTAAAGGATCAGGAGAATTCCCTAATTGCTTTGACATTTTTCGACCTTGTTCATCTCTAACCAAGCCTGTTAAATAAACATTATTAAAAGGTTTTTTACCCGTGTACTCATAACCTGCAATAATCATACGTGCAACCCAGAAAAATAAAATATCCGGACCTGTTACCAAATCGTTTGTTGGATAATAATATTTAAAATCTTCATTTTCTGGATCTAAAACGCCTCCAAAAACAGCCATTGGCCATAACCATGAAGAAAACCAAGTATCTAATGCATCTGCATCTTGTGTTAAGTTCTCGGCTGTTAGTTGTGGGTTGTTGGTTTTCTCTTTTGCTAATGCCAAAGCTTCATTAATATTCTCTGCAACAACAAAATCTTCTTTTCCGTCACCATAGTAATAAGCTGGAATTTGTTGCCCCCACCACAACTGACGAGAAATGTTCCAATCGCGAATATTCTCTAACCAATGACGGTAGGTATTATTAAATTTACTTGGGTATAATTTTATTTCTTCATCTTCTAAAACCGCTTTAATAGCTGGTTTTACTAACTCTTCCATTTTTAGAAACCATTGATCAGATAATCTTGGTTCGATGACAGCTTTAGTACGTTCTGAAGTTCCCACCTTATTCATGTGTATTTCAGTTTTCACTAAAACTCCAGTTTCCTCTAACGCTTTAGCCACATTTTCACGTGCTACGAAACGATCTTGTCCTGCAAATTGCAAACCAAAACTGTTTAGTGAAGCGTCTTCATTAAAAATATCGATAATTTCAAGATTATGCTTGTTGCCCAATTCTTTATCATTAACATCATGCGCAGGTGTCACTTTTAAACAACCTGTTCCAAATTCTACATCTACATATTCATCTTCTATAATAGGAATTACTCTATTACAAATTGGAACTATAGCTTTTTTACCTTTTAAATGCGTAAAACGCTCATCATTTGGATTAATACAAATAGCAGTATCTCCAAAAATAGTTTCCGGACGTGTTGTTGCAATCGTTAAAACATCATTAGAACCTTCTACTTTATAGTTGATATAGTATAATTTACCTTGACGCTCTTCGTGAATTACTTCTTCATCTGACAACGTAGTTTTGGCTTCTGGATCCCAGTTTACCATTCGGTAACCACGATAAATCATGCCTTTATTATATAGATCAACAAATGATTTAATTACAGAAGCAGACATATCTTCATCCATGGTGAACTTCGTTCTGTCCCAATCGCAAGAACATCCTAATTGTTTTAGTTGTTCTAAAATGGTTCCACCGTATTTATCTGTCCAATCGTAGGCATGTTTTAGAAACTCTTCACGCGTTAAATCGGATTTATTAATTCCTTCTGATTTTAGTTTAGCAACAACTTTAGCTTCTGTTGCAATAGAAGCATGATCTGTTCCTGGTACCCAACAAGCATTGAATCCTTTTAAACGTGCACGACGAATTAAGACATCTTGAATAGTATTATTCAACATGTGTCCCATGTGAAGGACACCTGTTACATTGGGTGGAGGAATTACTATTGTGTAAGGTGTACGCTCGTCTGGTGTTGAATGAAAATAGTTGTTTTTCATCCAGTAATCGTACCATTTTTGTTCTACGTCTTTAGGATTAAACTGTGCTGGTATCATTTGTTTTTAGTTATTTATATATAATTAATCAGGTAAAGAAATAAAAAAATACTCTTTTTACCCAATGTCTATTCTATTCTTTTTACAAAAACGTCTAGGTTTGCTTTTTAGACCTGATGGAAGCGATAGCTTTCTGAACTCGTTTCAGAAATAAATAGCAAACAGCAGGAATATGGAAAACAAAAACTATCCATTTTTCGCTTCTAAAATATAAGTTTGGTATTGTTTTTGTATTAAACAGTTTGCAAAAGTAAGGATATATGACAAAATAAAAAAAGTTAATTATTATTTGTTGTTTGAAATTAAAAAATATATTTTTACATAAACACTTAAACTAAAATATGATGAAAAACCTACTTAGTTTTTTAATAGTAATTCTTTTGGGAATTAATTCATTTGCTCAAGATGGACCAAAAATAGAATTTAAAGAAGAAACCATTAATTATGGTGATGTTGTTAAAGGAGTAGATGATGGCGTTCGCGTTTTTGAATTTACAAACACTGGCAATGCTCCTTTATTATTAACAAATGTTCAATCGAGCTGTGGTTGTACTGTTCCAGAATGGCCAAAAACCGCTATAGACCCTGGAAAATCTGACAAGATTATCGTAAAATATAACATGAATCCTGGTCCTATTAGCAAAACAATTACGGTGGAAAGCAATGCGGTGAACAAACCAAATGGGGTTGTACCGTTAAGAATTAAGGGAACAGTAATCGTTAAATAACGATTACTACCCTATCCAGTTTTTAAAATCGTTTACTTTTTCTCTGGCTACAATTACTTCTTCTGCTTTGAAGCTAGATAATATTATTTTTAAACGAGAATTGGTATGCATTTGTATTTCTTTAATACTATTCAAAGGCACAATGAACTTTCTATTAATCCTAAAGAATTCTTTAGGATTAATTTCGTTTTCAAGTTGTTCCATGGTTATATCTAATAGGTAATCACGATTGTCTAATGTGTGAATGTAAGTACCTTTGTTTTCACTGAAAAAACATTCAATTTCATTGAGAAGTATTACTTTAATTTGTTGACCAATTTTTACAGAAAAACGTGTTTTATATTCCCTTTCAACAGGATTAATTAGCATCTTCTTGATAGCCTCGAAATCTAAATTTACGGGTTTATTGCTTGTTCTTGCTCTATACTTATTAATTGCCTCTTCTAGATCTTCTTCGTCTATTGGTTTCAACAAATAGTCAATACTATTGAGTTTGAAAGCTCTTAACGCATATTCATCATAGGCAGTAGTGAAAATAACAGCACTTTTGATATCTAATTGCTCAAAAATTTCAAAAGAAAGTCCGTCTGACAATTGAATATCTAAAAATATTAAATCGGGGTGTGTATTGTTTTGAAACCAATTCAAAGACTCTTCTACCGAATGTAGCATTTGACTAACATCTAAACCTAATTTTTCTACTTTTCTTTGTAAGAGTCGTGCTGCTGGTTTTTCATCTTCAATTATGATAATATTCATTATTTAATTTCTTTACGTTATATAATAATTATTGCCAATTTTTAGTTTCTTTTTCTTTTTCCATTAACTCACGGATTTTTTTATTTTCCCAATCTTGACCTAATATAATCTTTGGTAAAAACACAGATAATCCATGGGCTAATAAACCAATTCCCCAAAAAACAGGCGTTAGGAAGTGTTTAAATTGAAAATAACTTTCCGTTTCATTCATGTTTTGAATGTTAGCAATAACAAACATACTATTAATCACAATATAAACTACCGTGTGTGTATAAAATCCTTTTATTGCCTTAACTTTCTTTAAAGCTTCTTGGTATTTTATCTCGTCTTCTAATGTTGTTCTTTCCATGATTAATTAAAATGTCGTTTTTCTTTTTGTTTTTCTTCTTCCATTAGTTGTTTTATCTTTTTCTCTTCCCAATTTTTACTAAAAAAAGGAAACAAATCGAATACTCCCATTGCATGAAAGAAAACCCCAATTCCCCAACCTAACATTGGATAAAAAAACCATAAATGTTTTGGTGAATATCTTAAATTAATAACAGCTAAAAAGGATATTACTAATACATAAGTGATTAGATTACTATAGAATCCTTTTATTTCTTTTACTTTTTTTTGTGCTTTTTGATAGCGTTCGTAATCATTATTTTCCATAATTATTCCCAATTTTGCTTATTAATTTTATCTTTTTCCATTATTTCCTTGATTTTTTGCTCTTCCCAATGATTTCCTAAAAACTGATTTTTTATGAAGAGTTTTATTGCTTGAACTGCAATAACAAATGTCCAACACCACATGAAGAAACTGTTTATAAAATTGATTGGCCAAAAATTTAAAGGCAAACCAAAATATTTTTTCGAAATATAAAATGCAAGACCAATACAATAAATGAATAAATGTGTATAGAATTTTTTAATTTTTCTTACCTTCTCTCTTGCAATATCTTCTAAAATCTTGTTTTTCTCATTATCTTGTATGTCCCCTAATTCCATTTTGATTCTTGTTTTTTATCTTTATCTAAAATTTCTTTAATTTTTTTCTCTTCCCAAGATTTCCCGTATCCAAAGGTTTCTATAGCATGAAAAACTACTCCTAATCCCCAGCCAAACATTGGAAACCAAAACCATTGAAAATGCGATGTTTTTAGATTGATAAAAATTAAAAATGGTATTACACAACAATAGGAAATTAAATTACCATAAAACGCTTTTATTTTCTCAACTCTTTCTTTGGCTCTAACATAGGCCATGTTTTCATTATATATGTTTTTTGATTCCATTATACTAATTTGTTTTGTTAGGATAGGCAAGAAAACTTTAAAATGCTTTTCATTTTCTTCTATCATTACTGTTCTTTTTGTTAATATTGCGTAGCGATTTACTATATTTTGCAACCCTACTCCTTTTCTATCTTGTAACACTTCTTTCTTTTGAAGATTATTACTAATAGTTAAGTGGTTTTCTTCTATTGCGATAACAATATGTAAAGGTCTTTTTTCACTCACTACATTATGTTTAATACAATTTTCTAATAGCAATTGTATTGATAACGGTACTACTTTTGCTTCTTCATTTCCTAGGCCGATTGGTAGTTCGAAGGTGATACTGTTTTCGAAACGCATTTTGAGAAGATTCATATAGGTTTTTGCAAACTTCAATTCTTCATCTACCGAGACTAATTCTTTATCTCTTTGCTCTAATACATATCTATATATTTTAGATAACGATGTTGTGAACTTTTGAGCATTCTCTGGGTTTTCTTCAATTAATGAACTTAAAACATTAAGACTATTAAACAAAAAATGAGGATCTATTTGATTTTTTAAACTTTCAAATTTTGCTGAAGCATTTCCTGCAATAATCTTTTGTTCTTTTAGCTGATTGTCTTTATAACTTTTATAAAAGTGAAACAAATAGATACTCAAAATTATAATTATAGTTATTGTTACAGCTACTACAAAATTACCTGGTTTTTCATTTGAGATATATTCTTCAAAAGTATGCTGATTAATAATTACTTCTTCAAAAACACGTAATAAAAAAATTAATACTATTGTAATTATAAAAGATAAACAGATATTTATAAAAATTCTTTTCTTAGAAAATTTATCTTCAGAAAAATACAAATCTAATCTGTGAATTAAATAATAGTTTGCTAATCCAATACTAAAACAGTATAAAGATGTAAAACAAAAACTTATCAATAAATTAATTCCAAATTTAAAAGGTCTTCCAGAAATTACTTCCAACAATTGAATGACAATAAATACTATTATTGATATTTTTAAAATTTGTTTTATATCTTTTTTAATATCCATATTTTATTATTTATTACAACTTGCTAAAGACTCTTTGGCTCTTTCTAGTCCCCAAGTTGGGTGAAAAGGTGTTTCAGGGATAAAGTTAGCAAAAAGTTCTATTGATTTCTCTATTTCTGCACACATCGGTTTTGTATCTTGACCAAAATAGGTTGCTGACCCTTTTTCAAAATCGGCTTTACTAAAAACAACTCTTGGATTATTTGGAGCAATCTTATACGCTTTATTATATATATACATTACATCGCCAGAAAGTTTTTGTCCGTTTGTCATTGGATCATAAACAATCCAACCCGTGTGAATTAATGCTTGCATTACTAACACTTCTGGATTATCTAAAGCAATTGCATTCATTTTATCTTGTGCCTTTTGAGCCGCTTCTAAACATTCTTTTGCTTTTGATTTATCGTTCATGTAACGAAATGAATCTTTAAAATGAATCATTGCGATGTAATAATTTGGCAACCAATTCTCTTCTTCTACTGCCGCTATTCTTTCAAATAAAGCAACTGCTTCTTTCGATTTATTGTTTTGCCAAAGTGATAATGCTTCTTGCATTCCTTTTTGATAATCTGTTTGTGCAAAAACTGCTGAAACAATAAATAATGTAATGAATGTGATAATTTTTGTCATGATTTTTATTTTTAATTTGTTAGTAATTGTTTTACTTATTTTGATGAAACAAATTTCGATAAGAATAGATTCAAATAAAATTGAATGTTACTGAACTGTCGTTTTTTGATGATGAATTGTCGTAGTTAGTAATTAGCCTTTAATTCTTAGTAAATAATGAAATTTGAGACACTTTTTGCTTGTAATTACTTACTTTAAGTAAAGAAAATGATATTTTTAATAAATAAAATGATACTTTTAGTAAATAAAATGACACTTTAAGTAAAAAAAAGCATACTTTAAGTAAAAAAAAATTAACTAAAAGTAAAGGAAAGCTAACCTTTAGTTAGTATTTAATGTTTTTTTTCTAATCACTAAGAACTAATCACTCCATAATTAACTACAAATTATCTAAATTATTCGTTTTCTTATCGTCACTAATGGTCCAAAAGAAGCCAACAAAGAAAAATTGATTTGCAGGTTGCGTGATGGCTTGTCTTTGAAACTGACCATTTAAATCGGGAGTATTTGCATATTCATATCCGAAGATATTATTACTATTTAAAATGTTAGTAACCGAAAAATAAAGTATCTTTTGTTGCGAGACTAAATAGGCCCAACTCAAACTTAGATTATTAAACGATTTTGTTTTTTCATTCATAAAATCGCTTGTGTTTGGGTTATTATAAGGGCGTCCAGAATTGAAACTATAGGTCGCACTTATTTGCGATTTCAATTTCTTAGAAAAGTATTTTGTCACTACAGAAAAATTATGGTTGGCTACAAAACCAGGCGTCACTTTTTCAATATAATTTTTATAATCTCTTTCAGAATCTATAAAAGAATAGGAAATCCAATAATCTAAGTTTTTAATTGTTTTACTATCTCTCCAAAACAAGTCGATACCTTTTGCATATCCAAAACCATTATTATTATATTCACTATCAAAACTAGCACGATTCCCACTATATTTCACTAAATCTTTATAGTCTTTAAAATAGGCTTCTGCTCTAAACATTTTACCTTCTTTATTATACATATAATTCAAAATATAGTGCGATGTTTTTTCATAATCTAAGTTATGTTTAAACTTTAGATAATCTTGGTTAGCTGTTTGATTAAAAGAACCATATGCCAATGAAAACTGACTATTTTCTGCTGTTTTATATGCCAAAGACAAACGAGGTTCAAAAGTGAATTTATCCACAACAGAAGCATCCGAACTGCGCAAACCAACATTCATGGCTAATTGTTTAGAAAAGAATATCTCTGCTTCTGTAAAAAAAGCAATACTATTATTAATAAATCCATATTCGAATCGATTCATTTGAAATGGGGTATAACTTTCATCTAAATGAGTATGAAAATATTCTCCTCCCGCATTTAATTGTATTCTTGAAGTTATTTTTTGACGTAATTTCAATTTATAATGTAGTGTTCTTTCATCATTTTGCAATTTATCAGTATCTAAAATAATTTTGTTTTTACTATATCCAAAACCTAAACCTGTTTGCAGTTGCAAATCATCATTTATATAACCTTTATAACTTCCGTTAAAATAGAAATTATTATTTCCCAAATCGAATCTTGTTCTGTTGGTTGCATTAATTGTTTTCTGGTTCAAATCGAAAGTAGTATAATCAAATGCGCCATATATTTTCAATAAACCGTCCTTTATTTTTCTTCTATAAACACTTTCTCCTGACAAAGCTTGAACTGGTTTATTCCAATCTATTCTTTGAGGTACAATGAGTTGATAGGGAGCTAAATTAATATAGCTGGTGTTAAATGTTAGTGAACTTTTTTCCCATTTCTGCGTATTCCCTAAGCCCACACCAACTGTCATTACCGAAATATCTGTTTGACTTTGTATTGGTTCGTCTATCGTGTTCATTAATAAAACACTCGACAATGCATTTCCATATTCGGCACTATAGCCACCTGTAGAAAAAGTCATTCCTTTGAATAAAAAAGGAGAAAACCGACTACGAGTTGGTAAATTGTTGGCAGTTGCTCCATAAGGCTGAGCCACACGAATTCCGTCTATAAATGTTTGAGTTTCATCAGACTCTCCACCACGAACAAACAATCTTCCACTCTCTCCTACTGTTTGTGTTCCTGGCAATGTTTCTAATGCTGCAATTATATTCCCAGCAGAACCCGCTGTTGTCACTATATCTAAAGGTTTTAATGCCGTGTTTTTAGAATTATCGCCTGCACTAAATGTTCCAGCAGAAACCACAACAGCATCGAGTGTATTGATGTTTTCTTTTAATACATAGGTCTTAGTCTTATAATTTTCAATCATAATTTCTTCTGTGATTGTTTCATAGGACATAAAGCTAATTTGTAAAATTTGAAGTCCTTTTTTAGTAGTTTCAAACTTAAAATTTCCATTTTCATCTGAAATTGCTCCATCATAAGATCCTTTAATATAAATATTCGCTCCAGAAAATGATGTTCCAAATTCATCTATAATCTTTCCAGAAATAGTTGTTTGCGAAAATCCTATTGAACTAAAGATTAAAACGAATAGACTAAATAATGTTTTCATTTTTTATATTTTTCTAATTTGACGAAGCAAAAATCTTTCAAAATAGTCCCTAAATAAATTTATAATTGCCGAATTGTTGAATTCTATTCCTGAAATGTTGGCTACTTTTTATAAAAAAACTATTTTTGAAAACCAAAACACTATTTTACAAGCTATTATGAGATTAAAATACTACTTATTGACTTTTACATATGTTTTCTTTTTGCAATATTCATTTTCTCAAGAGAAAGTGCTTTTTGTGGGAAACAGCATGACATATTTTAATAACATGCCTAATCTTTTTCAAGAAATTGCAAATGATAAAGGAAAAAATGTTCAAGCTGAATATTATGCCCCAGGAGGAACTGGTTTTGTGAATCATTATGTAGATAATAATGTGTTTAATCTTTTTGAAAACAATATTTGGGATGTGGTTATACTACAACCTGGAACAGGAGAATCTGCTGGTGCATCATGGCCAGTAAACACAACTATAGAAAGAGGTCAAAAATTAATAGATTCGATAAAAAAATACAGTCCTTGCGCAAAGATTTTCCTTTATGAAATTCCGTATGGCATTAAAGCAACCAATGGAATACCAGATTATAATGATTATCAAAACGTGCAAACAAAGATAAAAGATTCAATAACTAAAATGGCAAACGCACTAGAAATTCCGTTTGTTCCCGCAGGTGAAAGTGCAAGAATGCATTTAACGAGCCAACAAGATTTATTATTACATAATGGTTATAATGATGTTCATCCAAATTTAAATGGTTCTTATCTTGTTGCTAGTTCCATGTTTGCAGCCATTTATCAAGAAGAAGTTTCAGTTTCCAATTATTTAGGAGGTGTTACGCAAGCTAATGCAACCTATTTTCAAAATATAGCAGATCAAATAGTATTACCAAATAAGGGAAATTGGTTCATTAACACCTTTAATCTTCATGCCGATTTTGATACCCAAATTAATAATTTTACAGTCAATTTCACAAACAATTCAGTCAATTATGATAGCTTAGAATGGGATTTTGGTGATGGAACAATAACCACAGACGAAAATCCAACACATGTTTTCACTACAGATGGTGTTAAAACAATTCAATTGAAAGCTATAAAAAATGGCTGTGAAGAGATTATTACAAAACAAATTACAATTGGTACTTTATCTCATGTAAGTTTTAATAGAAACGAAATAAAACTATATCCAAATCCAGCAACAAATGTACTTCATCTTTCAAATAATGATTCCTTCACCTTTAAAATTATAAATTCCTTAGGACAAATTGTCTATGAAGATATTTCTAATGTTTCCGAATATAGTGTTCCAATTTCATTTTTAAATAGTGGCATCTATTTTATTATTACAAATCAAAACCAGAAAGTAAAATTCATAAAAGAATAAACTTTATTTCGTTTGTTAATAGAAAAAAAAGTATTCCCTTTTTTCAAATGTAGATTTAACTATTTTTGCTTTTAAACTAAAAGAATATGGAATACCAAAATATAATCAATGCTATTTATGATGAAGTAAAGTTGTTAAAAGACAAAGGTCATGTTGCAGATTATATTCCTGAGTTAGCAAAAGTTAATCCCTCAAAATTTGGGATTGCTTTGTTAGACAAAAAAGAACATATATATACGGTTGGAGATGCAAACGAAACATTTTCAATTCAAAGTATTTCAAAAGTAATTACTACATCACTAATTTTTTCTAAAATTGGAAATGAGTTATGGAAAAGAGTTGGTTTTGAACCTTCGGGTAATTCTTTCAACTCTTTAGTACAGTTAGAATATGAAAATGGAATTCCAAGAAACCCTTTTATCAATGCAGGTGCATTGGTTATTGCCGATATGATGTTGGAACATTTTGAAAGTCCAAAAGAATATTTGTTAAATTTTATTAGAGAACTTTCAAATAATGATGCCATTCAATACAATGAAAATGTAGCACAATCTGAAAAAGAAAATGGCTATAGAAATGCCGCATTAGTCAACTTTATTAAATCGTTTGATAATATTAAAAATAAGCCCGAAGACGTGTTAGATTTTTATTATCATCAATGTTCGATAGAAATGAGTTGTATCGATTTAGCACATCTTTTTCAAGTATTTGCAAAAAACGGCATTATTCCAAAAAGCAAAACCTCTTTTTTAACCACAAGTCAATGCAAAAGAATGAATGCATTAATGCAAATGTGCGGTTTCTATGATCAAGCTGGAGAATTCACTTTCAAAGTAGGTTTACCCGGCAAAAGTGGCGTTGGTGGAGGTGTTGTTGCAATTTTCCCAAACAATTATACGGTTGCTGTTTGGAGCCCAAAATTAAACAAAAAAGGAAACTCCTATTATGGTTTAGAAACCCTAGAAAGATTAACAACAATTACAGAAGCATCAATTTTTTAATATAAAACTAAATGAAGAAAATCATATTCATAATTTTATTCCTACCCTTAATTCATTTCGGACAAGAATTTGAGCAAGAATTCAATAAATTGATTAAACAAAAAGATAGAGATAAACTAAAAATTAATCTTTTACTAAACGAATGGCAAAAAAAATCACCGAATGATATTGAATATTATATTGCTGCTTTTAATTTTTATTATATCGAATCGAAGCAAGAAATATTATCGTTAACATCTGTAAAACCAAACAATGATGAAGAAGCATTTGTTTTAAACGATTCTTTAAACAATGAAGTTGGTTATTTATATGGAAGAGAATCAAAAAATGACTCTCTCTTTCATCTTTCACAAAAAACAATCGACAAAGGTATTGCATTATTTCCTAATCGGTTAGATTTACGC
Organism: Flavobacterium sp. KY-23415; assembly: GCF_055384985.1. Lineage (NCBI taxonomy): Bacteria > Pseudomonadati > Bacteroidota > Flavobacteriia > Flavobacteriales > Flavobacteriaceae > Flavobacterium > Flavobacterium sp. KY-23415. The sequence continues at coordinate 4,097,961 of NZ_AP044001.1, forward strand.
TTTGGCAAAACCCATACTTTAGGTGACTATGAAGATTATGATGCCTTTACCGAAAGCATACTCAACACAATTGACTATGGAAAAAAAATAAACCATGAATGGTTATGGTCTAAAAATAAAAAAATGGAAGAACCAATAAACTTCTTTATAGACGCCATTCAACGCTATCAAAACACCCTTTATCAAGCAGCATCAGACACTAATTTTAAAAAAGTAGCTAAAAAAATGTATGATACTTTTCCAGAAGATATTTATACTATTTCTAGCTATGGAATTACTTTTTTAATAGATAATAAAAACAAAGAAGCGCTTGAGTTATATTTAAAAGCCGAGAAAATAAACCCAGAAGATACTATTGTTTTAAACAATATTGGATTAATTTATGAACGACTACAAGACAAGAAAAAAGCAATACAATATTATAGCAAAATGTACGATGCTGGTGATGAAGAAACTAAATTGATGGCAACAGAGAAAATAAACAAATTAAAAGAATAAAACCCCATTCAAAAACGTATATCGTAAATTATGCTTACTTTTGCGTTTCCTAAAATTTCAAGATTATGATTTATAAATTCCGAGCAATACTCGATGCAGAAGAAGATATTTTTAGAGATATTGCAATTGAAAAAGAAGCTACCTTAGAAGATTTACATAATGCCATCGTTAATGCCTTTGGGTTTGATGGTACAGAAATGGCTGCTTTTTACACTTGCGATGAAAACTGGAACCAAGATGAAGAAATTCCTTTGTTCGACACAGGAGATGTTCCGGGGGAAATGAGAATAATGAACGATTTTATTTTAGAAGATAACTTAGATAAACACCAAACTAAAATCATCTATGTATATGACTTCTTTAATATGTGGACGTTTTTGGTAGAACTAGCTGCAATTGAGGAAAAAGAAGATGGAGAATCGTATCCTGCTTTATTATTTTCGCATGGAGAAATTCCTGCAATGGCTCAAGATAAATCCTTTGAAGCAGAATTTAATGAGGATTTTAATGATGATTATGACGATGAAGATTTCGATATGTTTGATGGTGACGATAGTTTTGAAGACTTCGGAATTGAAGACAATTGGAACTAAAAAATAGAACTAAGAAAAAGAAATCTAAAATTAAAAAACACAGAACATATTATGAGGCTAATCACCTTTGTTTATGTTCTTTATTCTTAAAAAAATGATAAATTTATTTAACACGCATATTGAAAACCTTTCTATTCATAGAGTTGGTAACAAAAGTAGAAACGAAGCCATATTTTTATCTGAAAATCCATATGGATTAAATGACGAAGTAATGCCTTTACTAAAAGAATATTTCTTTAAACCGTTTCGTGAGAAAGAAGAAAACTATTATCAATTTGCTCATGAAGTAGATTTAGAATATAATGAAATGTATAATTTGGCCACACAAATTTTTGAAAATCCTGACCAAATTCATGCTGTTTCAAAAAAGATTACCCATCATCTTTTTGAACAATCCAATCATCCTCACATTAAAAATGGAGAAGTTTATGTAACCTATTTTACTAATGTTTCTATTGATAATAATGTGGTTGATGCTATTGGTGTTTTTAAAAGTGAGATAAAAACCGATTTTCTTCAATTTGAAGAAAAAGGAAGCAACCTTGAAATGATTCTTCAACAAGGAATCAACTTAAATAAATTAGACAAAGGTTGCATCATCTTTAATCATAAAAAGGAAGAAGGATACAAAATACTAACTGTAGATAGTAACCGCTATGATGCTCGTTATTGGTTAGAACATTTCCTTTCGGTAGATGTTTTTCAAGATGAAAATTTTATGACGAAGAAATACTTGAAGTTTTGTCAAGATTTTGCTAAAGATGTAGTTCTTCCAGCAGAAGACAAACAACAAGAAGTATTATTTATGAATAGAGCTGTAAATCATTTTGCTAAAAATGATGAGTTTGAAGAAACCGCTTTCCTAAATGAAGTAATGCAAAATCCAGAATTTATTCCAGAGTTTAAAAATTACAAAGTAGATAAAGGTGCAAAATATAGCATTGAAGATGTTTCTAATTTTCCTATTGCAAATGCAGCCGTTACAGACGCAAGAAAGAAAATGAAAAATGTTATCGAACTTGATACTAATATTCAAATTAAACTTGATTTCATTAATACTGAAAGTGCAGAAAAATTTGTTGAAAAAGGATGGGACGAAGAAAAACAAATGTATTATTATCTTATTTACTTTAATAAAGAACAAAAAAGTTAATATTCTAAATATTCAATTTATTTAAATCCTCAATTAGAAATAGTTGAGGATTTTTTGTTGCATACTTACTATAAAAAAACACCTCACATTTTTTCACAAATGCAAGGTGCTTTCAACCAATTAACTAAATTTATATAAAAAAACTTTACTTTCTAAGTGATTATTGATTTCTAAAAACCAATTTTCCATCAAAGCTATCTAGGAGAATAATACTATCATTAGAAATAGCTCCAGAAAGAATTTCTTTCGATAACTGATTTAACACTTCTCTTTGAATTACTCTTTTTACGGGTCTTGCTCCAAATTCTGCATCATATCCTTTCAATGCTAAATAATCTATCGCTTCTGGAGTTGCGTCCATAGTGATATTTTGATGCGCTAACATTCTTATTAATCCTTTCAATTGTAAACCAACAATCTGACGAATATTATCCTTTGTTAGTGGTGTAAACATTACAATTTCATCTATACGATTAATAAATTCTGGTCGCACTATTTGTTTTAACTGTCCTAATACTTCAATTTTTGCAGCTTCTGTTACTGCTTCGATACCTCCTTTAAGATTTTCGAATTTCTCCTGTATTATATGACTTCCCATGTTTGATGTCATAATAATGATTGTGTTTTTGAAATCGGCCAAACGCCCCTTATTATCTGTAAGACGACCTTCATCAAGCACTTGTAACAAAATATTAAAAGTATCAGGGTGTGCTTTTTCAATTTCATCTAATAACACCACAGAGTAAGGTCTTCTTCTAACCGCTTCTGTTAGTTGCCCACCTTCATCATAACCTACATATCCTGGAGGTGCTCCCACCAATCGGCTCACACTGTGACGTTCTTGATATTCACTCATATCAATTCTTGTAATGGCATTTTCATCATCAAAAAGATATTCAGCCAAAGCTTTTGCCAATTCTGTTTTCCCAACACCTGTTGTTCCAAGAAACAAGAACGATCCTAAAGGTTTTTTAACATCTTGCAAACCTGCACGACTTCTTCGAACAGCATCAGAAATTGCTTCAATAGCTTCTTCTTGCCCAACAACGCGTTTATGCAATTCGTCTTCTAATCTCAATAATTTTTCACGATCACTTTGAAGCATTTTGGTAACAGGAATTCCAGTCCATTTTGCAACAACCTCAGCTATATCTTCACTAGTTACTTCTTCTTTAATTAAAGAACTTCCAGATTGATTTTCTTGCAACGTAATTTGCAAAGCATCTAATTTTTCTTGGGCTTCTTTAATTTTACCGTAACGAATTTCTGCTACTTTTCCATAATCGCCTTCACGTTCTGCACGCTCTGCTTCTCCTTTGTAGTCCTCAATTTCTTGCTTGATATTTTGAATAGCATCTACAACGTCTTTTTCCGATTTCCATTTAGCAAAAATTTCATTGCGCTCTTCTTTCAAATTAGCTAATTCTAATCCAAGCGCTTTTAACTTAGCTTCATCTTGCTCACGCTTAATCGCCTCAATTTCAATTTCTAATTGCATAATTTTACGATCCAAAACATCTAATTCTTCTGGTTTTGAATTAATCTCCATACGCAATTTCGAAGCCGCTTCATCCATTAAATCAATCGCTTTGTCTGGAAGAAAACGATTTGTAATATAGCGTTGTGAAAGTTCAACTGCCGCAATGATTGCATCGTCTTTAATACGCACTTTATGATGTGTTTCATATTTTTCTTTAATACCACGAAGAATAGAAATGGCACTTTCTGTATCGGGTTCGTCAACATTCACTTTTTGGAAACGACGTTCTAAAGCTTTATCTTTTTCAAAATATTTTTGATATTCATCTAAAGTTGTTGCCCCAATTGCTCTCAATTCTCCGCGAGCTAATGCTGGCTTTAAAATATTGGCAGCATCCATAGCTCCTTCTCCTCCTCCAGCACCAACAAGTGTGTGAATTTCATCTATGAAAAGCACTATATCTCCTTCTGCTGAAGTAACTTCTTTTACCACCGACTTTAATCGTTCTTCAAATTCTCCTTTATATTTTGCACCAGCAATTAATGCTCCCATATCTAAAGAAAAAATGATTTTATCTTTTAGATTTTCTGGCACATCCCCATCTACAATTCTATGTGCCAAACCTTCTGCTATGGCAGTTTTTCCAACGCCAGGTTCTCCAATTAACATTGGATTATTTTTTGTTCTACGTGTTAGAATTTGTAAAACTCTGCGTATTTCTTCATCACGACCAATTACTGGATCTAACTTTCCATTTTTAGCTAAATCACAAAGGTTTTTTGCATATTTATTGAGTGCATTATAGGTCTCTTCAGCAGAAGCAGAAGTTACTCTTTCTCCTTTTCTAAGTTCTGTAATAGCACTTTCTAATCCCTTTTCGGTTACGCCTTGGTCTTTTAAGATTTGTGCAATTTTACTTTTCGATTTAAAAATGGCCAATACTAAATGTTCTATAGAAACAAATTCATCATTCATTTTTTTAGCAATGATAGATGCTTCATTCAAAGCTGCACCTGCTTCTCTTGATAACAAAATTTCACCTCCAGAAACTTTTGGAAAACTTTGCAAAGTACTGTCAATTATTTTCTTGAATAAATCAACATTTACGTTTAATTTTTTTAGTAAAAAAGGTGTTACATTTTCATCTACTTCAAGTATTCCTTTAAAAATATGCTCGTTTTCTATTTGTTGATGCCCTAATCCTTGTGCATTTTGCTGTGCTTGCTGAATGGCTTCTTGGGATTTAATTGTATAATTATTAAAATTCATCTTGTTTTATTTATTTAATGTAGGTTAATATTTTTTGTGTTTGTAAATTTTATAGTGTTGTTTTAAATTTTCAATTGTATCTAGTCAATTTACGTTCCAATCCAATTTATACGTCAAAATGTCTTGCAATTATTACTTTTTTTAATATTCAGCACAAAAAACAAGTCAATTTGGCTCATTTTTTGCTATATTGTCTTAAACAATACCCCTATTTATGAAGCCAATTTTTATACTTTTATTCTTCGCTGTACTATTCTCTTGTGATAAAAAAACAAATAATACAGAAACAGTAGCAAAACATGTTAAACTTGAAAAAGGAAACTTAAAGCTACCAAATTATGAAGCGCTATTAGACTTAAATATGATATTAGAAACACCCAAACCTGGAGAATGGCTATATAGCCATTATGAAGAAGGACAATCTTATAGCGACTATTTAAAATTGAATCCTGTGGCTCCTTTTGAAGATATGAAAACAATTTATATTCAACCTATAGGAAAATTTACAGATTGGGAACAAAAAGTAATAAACTGGAATACAGAGTATATTGAACTTTTTTTTAACTTAAAAACCATTCAACTTCCTCCAATTTCAGAAAAAAGTATTCCGAAAAACAAACAAAGAATTCATTATGGAAATGAACAACTAGATGCTAGTTATATTATTAATACTATGCTTCCTAAAAAAACTCCCAAAGATGGCATCGTCATTATGGGGTTAACAGCAAAAGACTTATATCCTAAACCTTCTTGGAATTTTGTTTTTGGATTAGCTAGTTATACAAAAAGAACAGGTGTTTCATCTATTGCTAGATACTCTGAAGAAGAACTAAATGAAAGCAATTATACTAAATGCTTAATGAGACTCATGAAAACTGCTAGTCACGAAATTAGCCACATGTTCACGATTAAACATTGCACTTATGCTATTTGCTTAATGAATGGTTCTAATAATTTAGATGAATCTGATTCGAGACCAAACGCACTTTGTTCTGAATGTTTATCGAAATTATCATGGAATTTAAATTTTGATAATGTTAATCGGTTAAATAAACTAATTGCATTTATGGAGACACATCGTTTAAATGAAGATGCTTCTGTTTTAAAGAAACAAAGAGATGTTATGCTTCTTAAGCCCTAATTAAGCATTTGAATTCTATTACGAAAAATAGCTGCTTTCTATTTGCATCTATTTCTCTCATAACAAAATCTAATACCTAATTTGTGTTAAAAAATAGTTTCAGGATTTTTTGCTATATAAATATGTAAAAAAGCTAATTTAAAAGTTGTTGTATTTCTATAACTTTGTAACAAATAAATAATTATGAGTTTTTTAAAAAATATTTTTGGCGGAAATAATTCAAATGAAAAAGAAGCTAGTAAAGAAGAACCTAAGTTTTATACACTAAATGATAGTAAACAATTAGATGAAATAGATCATAATTCTAATGAACGCGTTGTAGTTCTATTTAAACACAGCACTAGATGCAGTATTAGTAGGTTTGCATTGAAACGCTTTGATGAAGCCTATAATTTTACAGATGAGGAAATGGAATGGTATTTACTAGATTTACTAAATTTTAGAGAAGTATCTAATGAAATTGCAACTCGTTATAATATTGTTCATCAATCTCCTCAAATTATAGTTATAAAAAATGGAAAAGCTATTTATACCGCTTCTCATGATGCTATTGTATTGGAAGATTTAAAACAGTTTGTATAAAAAAGGGGCTGTCCGAAAAGGACAGCTTTTTTTATGTAGCTATTTTTAAGCTATTTTGTTTTGAAGAAAAAATAATAGCAAAATAACTTTGAGTTACTTTAACAAGGCAAATTTTAGTTTTAAAATAGGCTAGATAAGTGTGAATTTTGGTTTTGAAAACAAATTTTGGCAAGTCTGTCTTGAATGCATTCATTTTTCTAAAGTTGTGTCCAAGGGCCATTAGTAAAAACTCTAATGTTACTTTTTTTAAACCCTTCATTGTGAATCGATTGAATTTATTATTGCTTTTAAGTTGACCAAAAACTGCTTCTACCTCTATTGGACGTTTACTTCGATGTTTTAGTCCTTTTTCACTCATTAGTAGCTTTCTTGCTTTTTCTTTTAATTCATTTAATCGATGATTGACTGATAAAATTCTATTACCTTTTGCTTGATGACATTGACTTCGTAAAGGACATCCTTGGCATCTTTTGGCTTGATAATATGTAATTTGTGATTCATATCCAGTACTGGTTTCACGTTTTCCTACTCCTGTTTTTTGCATAATTTGCCCCATTGGACAAACATAAAAATCGTGTTCTTCGTTGTAGAATAAGTTTTGAACAAGAAAAGGATTGTTTTTTATCTTTCTTTTTTGTTCTTGATGAAAATAGTTGTATTTAACATAAGCATCAGCCTTTTTTTCTTCAAGCATTTGATAATTTTCTTCACTGCCATAACCTGCATCTGCAACGATTTCCTTGCTCTGTTTTTGATAGGCTTTTTCAAAACCTTCAAGATGAGAACTTAAGGTTGTAGTGTCATTTGTTGTTTGATGAATAGAAACATGTGTAATAAATTGGTTTTCAGTAGATATTTGTGGATTGTAAGCAGGTTTTAATTGACCGTTTTTCATATGATCTTCTTTCATTCTCATAAAGGTAGCTTCGGGATCTGTTTTACTATAGGAGTTCCTGTTTCCCATTGTAACCAAGTCTTTTTCATATTTTTCAAGCTTTGGAAGATGTTCCTCTTGAAGTTTTTGCAATTCTCTTGCCTGTTTTTTGGTAGGTTCTTTGAGTTTTTTATTAAGAATCGAAAGCTTTTCTTTTAAACTTTCTGAATCAATCGATTTTGGTAATTCTTCTATATTTAGTTCTTGATTATCAGATTGAATACTGTTTTCAATAGTTGATAGAATATGATTAATTTTAATTTCTAGTTTTTCTTTATATTTCTCAACGGAACCTCTCCATACAAAAGTATATTTATTAGCTTTGGATTCTATTTTTGTACCATCAATATACTGAATGTCTAAGCTAACATATCCCATTTTTACAAGCATTTTTACTACTTCTGCAAAAAGAGTTTGGATATGATTTTTTAAAACTTTACCCCTAAAATCGTTTATCGTTCTAAAATCAGGAGTCGAGTTGCCCGAAATATACATAAAATGAATGTTCTCCTGAAGTGCTTTTGCAATTTTTCTGCAAGAATATACATTAGATAAATAACTGTAAAACAAAACCTTAATCATCATTCTTGGATGGTAAGCTGAAGTACCACCTCCTTTATATTTTTTCAATATTTCACTTATATCTAACTGATTAACAACTTGTTCCACTAAGTGAACTGGATGGTTTTGCGGTATTCTATCGAAAATATTGATAGGAAATAACTCTGGAGAATTGCCTGTTTGATTTTTAAAAACTATCTTAGCCATTGTGTATTTTTGTCTCAACTCTAAGATACTAATTTTAGAGAAAAAATACAAATAAAAAAGGCTGTCCTTACTTTTTGGACAGCCTCTTAGTGTAAAACAACTCTTTATTTTTTAACAAACTTCCTTAGATATTCTTTATTGTTAATCCTAAAATTTATAAAATATATCCCACTGGCAAATTCAGAAATATTTATTTTTTGTATTAATAATTCTTCGCTAGGGTTTAGTTTAACATTTTGAATGTGTTTTCCTGAAATATCATAAATATCTAAATTTACATTTCCATTTAGAACGTTATTCACTTCAAATGTAATTTCATTTGTTGCTGGATTTGGGTAAAGTGTAATTTCATTTATAAAATTAACATCTTCAACTATTCCATTTTTTGCATCACAATTTGTAGCAGTTACACTTCTATTCCCATTTGAATTATTTGTTGTTCCCGAACCGTTTTTTGCTTTAATATAATAAGTATAAACAGCACCTGCATTAATTAAATAGGTATTCAAAAATGAATTGCCTGTAACATTACTTGCATATAAATTCCCGTTTCTATAAATATCATAGGAGGTAGCTCCTGAAGAAGTCGTCCATGTAAGATTAATAGCACTCGTAGTTCCGCTACAAGTTGCGGAAGCTGTTAATGTAAAAGCACCTGGAACGCAAGAAGCTGTTCTCGTTAAAGTTCCATTAGAATTGTTAGTCGCCCCTGAGGCATTTTTTGCTTTAATAGAATATGTATAAGTAGTACCTGTAGTAACATATGTGTTCAAGAATGATGTGCCTGCAATATCACTTGCATACAAAGAACCATTTCTATAAATATCATATGACGTTGCATTGGCTGAAGAAGTCCAATTTAAGTTGATTCTACTATCATTATTAACACATTCTGGAGTTGCTGTTAATGAAAAACTACCTGGCAGAGCTACTCCACTACATGTAATATTTAAACTCGATTTTAAAGAATTAAAATAGGATAATGCAAATTTATCTCTCCAAGCATTATTATTTAGCTTTGAAGCATCGGTTGTGTTATCTACAAATCCAATTTCATTCAAACAAGCCGTTGCAGATGAATACCTTAAAACACCTAAATGATAGGATAAATAAGAATTATCTTCCACACAACGTCTATTGTTAAAAGAACCATTACTTACCATATCTGTTTGTATTTTTTTAGAGAAATTTATATCTGGTGTGGTATTAGTGTCATCATAGGTGCAATAAAAAGTCTCTGTTCCAGTTCCTCCGCCTGCATTACAATGAATACTAATAAGCCTGTCTGCATTCCAATTGTTTGCCATTTGAGCTCTTTGCGTAACAGATGTCCAACCATTTATATTTGTTGTTCTGGTCATATTGACTGTTACTGTAGCACAACTATTTTGAATTAATGCTTTTGTTTTTAAGCCTACAGCTAAAGCTGTTTCTATTTCTGTTGCAGTTCTTCCGTCTGGATTGTTACTTGTTGAAGCACCATATCCATGACCTGGATCAATAACTATTATTTGCGCATTTAAACAAAATGAAAATGCCAATAAAGCGAGTAATATATATAGATTTTTCATAGCGTCTTATTGAATGTTAAATGAATATATTCGACCTGTTTTATCATCGGAAAATAGAATTTTATTATCTTCAATGAATGATGGGAACATTTCTGAAAACACTTCTGTATTTGTAATTTTTTTTTGGTTATACTTTTCAGAATTATAAATATAAATTTCAGAATTATCTATAGTATGCCCATCAGAACTTTGATCTAAAAATCCTATCAAATAATTATCATTTGGAGACCACGATGTTGCTATACCTGTACCAATTTTTATTGCTTTTTCTCTTCCATAAATATCATATACGTATATATCTGATCCTTTATGTACTGCAACTTTTTTTGAATCATGAGATACTATTGCATTATAAAATTGTCCATCATCTTGGGTTACAACCCAATCTTTTTGAGTAATTAAATCCTTCGCATGAATTTTTAAAGTTGTTATATTAGTATAAACAATAATTTGTGATTCATCCTCTTTATTAAAACCATTAAAGGAAGGTAAGTAATTATGGTTAATTTCTGACAGTTCTATAATTTGCTTAGTATCTATAGAATAACTATATGCCTTTGAGTTTATGTAATAATCTTCTTTGTTTTTTTGTTTGAAATAGAATGATTTACTATCCTTGTTCCAACAATACCCATAACCACTTCCTTCCTTTTCAGAAATCTGATTAATTTCATGAGTACTTAAGTTTAACAAAAAAACTCCATTAAAATGTTCTTTGGTTACCAAGGCATATTTCCCGTTAGGAGATACAACAGGGTTTGTGAAATAACCTTCCATATTGATTCTTTCAAGATTTTTTAATTCCTGAGCATTGCCTAGTGTAACACTAAAAGCAAATAGAAAATAGAAAAATAGTTTTGTTTTCATGTTTGTTTGTTTTATATTATACAATTGTAAATTTAACATTTTAGCAAAAAAAATATTAAACTAAATATAAAAAAAACATTAAAACAAAAAAGCACATTATAGACATAATGTGCTTTTTACTATTAAGTTAGTTATACTATCTCCTAAACTTGTTATTAGTAATAATACTTTTCAGCTTTGCTTTAAGGTCTTCACCAGTATCAAAAATCATCTGTTCATTATTTGGAAAAGGAACTGCTCTTCTTTCAAAATACGGATAATAATCCGATTCACAAGCTCTTTTATCGCCATTATAATTAGCATAAATATAATCGAAAACAAATTCGCTACTTATTGGGAAAGTATCTATTAACTGATTGTTTCTAAAATCTATATAATCAACTTTTGCTGTTACCTGACACGATTTGAATTGTGTAAATTCATAGATACTTACAGAAATTGTTTTAAAATTATCAACTTTTATTGCATTTCCAAGACTGTCTTTTACAACATTTCCATTAGAATCTAACAAAGTTTTTGTACCATCTTTTAATTGTTTTTCTTTTATGAATTGTTTTTCACGAACTTGTTCTGGTGAAATAACAATGTTTCTAAAATTAACAATCATTCCATAATCGTATTTGATATTTTTCTGACGATTATTGTGATAAACCGTCCATTTATCATTAATTCCATAGGTACTAAAATCTAATAAATCATCTTGTAAGCGAACAGGAATAACCATATTCGTTTCATTTTTAGTATAAACATGAACAAAATCGGTTCCTTTTAATTGTGCATCATCAATTAATGAGCGAACGTCTTTATAATTTGGGTTTAATTGGTCTAAATAATTTAAATCATCAAAAGCCTGACGAAAATCTATTTTATTTTTAGAGGTCATTAATTTTTTTGCATTGCTATATAAATAATCTGATAATTTAATTTTACTACTAATAATTTCATCAGAATAATCTTCCATAGGAAAAATTGCATCTCTACCTTCTTTCAATAATGGCAAAGGCAATAACGGTCTAATTCTTTCTTGTCTATTTCTTAGTTGATTATACAAACTAAAGATACGCTCGTAATTGACTGGATTATTTTCTTTAATCAATAAATTTAGAGTCGATTCATCTCTTGCTTTTGCTTTTGCAAACGACTCTTCTAATAAATAAACATAGTCTTGTTTTCCTTTAGAAGCTTTGTTAGTCCGTAATGCATCTATTGCTTTTTCAATTGCTCCATCATAATTTCCATTACTAAGCATTGATTGTGTTTGTTTTACACCGCAACTAACAATTATAAGTGATAAAATAATTAAAGTAATTTTTTTCATAAATAAATCATTTTGACAAAGATACTATTTTTTAAAAGCAAGAAAGTGCATTGCTATATCTTTTTGTTTTTTAGTTTTAGACAAAAAGAATGCCAAAAAACAAATTAAAACAAAGAATTGGTATATTTTTTGATAACTATAAAAAAAGAATTTCAATGTTAATGTATTATGAAAAAATTAAATTTATCTATTCCAAAACCTTGTGATGAAGATTGGAATAAAATGCTTCCAGACGAAAAAGGAAAATTTTGCCAATCGTGTTGCAAGAAAGTGTTCGATTTTACCAATAGTAGTACAGAAGAAATTACAGCTATATTTTCAAATAACCCAACTGCAAAGATTTGTGGTCGTTTTAAAAAAGAGCAATTAGAAAGTATTAAAATTGAAGTTCCAGAAATTCTTTTATTTAATCAAACCACATTTAAAAAATCTTTTCTATTAGCCTTGTTTGTGGTAATGGGCACCACACTTTTTAGCTGTAAAGATGCTAATAATAATGTGCAGGCTATAGAAAAAATAGTTGTAATTAAAGATCATGTCGCTAAAAATAGTGACACTACTAATACAGTAATTATAGCAGATACTGTAATTAAAGAATGCAAAACAATCAAGCATGAAAAACAAAATATTACACCACCAGAAGAGCCTATATTAATAGAAGAGCCTGAAATTATGGGAGATATTGTGATGGGGCTACCAGTTATGCCAGAAATTGAAGATTAATCAAGAAAAAAATATTCTATTTTCAAATAATTTAAAAACACACTACTTGATTGGTCAAAATTATTCTAATTTCATCCTAATACTCCAATGCTATTAATCACATAATTCTACAGTAATATCCAAACTGATCGTTATTTTTCAAAACATATCTTTCACCTATAAAAATCAACTCCATAAGACATCATTTTGTATTTATAAATGCTATTTTTGCATTTTGATATTATGCTAAACACACTTCTAAATACAATTAACAATCCCACCGATTTAAGAACGCTTTCTGAAAATCAATTGCCACAGCTTTCACAAGAACTGAGAGATTTTATAATTGATATTATTTCTCGAAAAGGAGGTCATCTTGGAGCAAGCCTTGGTGTTGTGGAACTTACAGTTGCTTTACATTATGTTTTTAATACACCAATAGATCAATTAGTTTGGGATGTTGGACATCAGGCCTATGTTCATAAAATTTTAACCGAAAGAAAAGACGTTTTTCATACCAATAGAGAATTAAACGGAATTTCTGGATTTCCAAAAAGAAGTGAAAGTATTTATGATACTTTTGGTGTGGGTCATTCCTCTACCTCTATCTCCGCTGCATTAGGAATGGCAATGGCTTCCTTATTAAAAGGAGAAACAGAAAAACAACATATTGCTGTTATTGGGGATGCTTCAATTGCTAGTGGAATGGCTTTTGAAGGCTTAAACCATGCAGGTGTTACCGATGCAAATTTATTAGTTATTTTAAATGATAATGCCATTGGAATTGACCCAAGCATTGGTGCTTTAAAGAATTATTTAACTGCTGTTAAAGAAGGTAAAAATCCTAGACAAAATAATATTATTAAATCGCTTAATTTTGATTACTCTGGACCAATTGACGGGCATGATTTACCAAAATTAATTTCAGAATTGAAGCGATTAAAAGAAAAAAAAGGTCCTAAATTTCTACATGTTATAACCACAAAAGGGAAAGGCTTGCAACTTGCTGAAGAAGACCAAGTGAGGTATCATGCCCCTGGAAAATTTGAAGCAAAAACAGGAAAAATTTATCCAAAAAACGAAGATGGTTTACCTCCTAAATTTCAAGATGTATTTGGACATACTTTAGTAGAATTAGCTAAACAAAATGAAAAAATAATTGGCATTACCCCTGCAATGCCAACTGGTAGCTCTATGAAGTTTATGATGGATGCATTTCCTAAACGTGCTTTCGATGTTGGTATTGCAGAACAGCATGCTGTCACGCTTGCTGCAGGAATGGCAACACAAGGAATGGTCGTTTTCTGTAATGTATATTCTACTTTTCTGCAACGTGCCTATGACCAAGTGATTCATGATGTTGCTCTACAAAAATTACCTGTAATATTTTGTTTGGATAGAGCAGGTCTTGTTGGCGAAGATGGAGCAACACATCATGGTGTTTTTGATATTGCCTATCTAAATTGTATTCCCGACTTAATTATAATGGCTCCAAAAGACGAAATTGAACTTCGAAATAGTATGTACACTGCTCAATTAGGACTAAACAAACCCATTGCTATTCGCTATCCAAGAGGTAGAGGTGAAATTCAAAATTGGAAAAAACCATTTGAAAAAATAGCAATCGGAAAAGCAATAAAACTAAAACCAGGAACAGCAATAGCTGTTTTATCTACAGGGATAATGGCTACAAATGTTGAAAAAGCTATTAGTAATTGTGATCATCCTGAAAAAGTAGCTCACTATCATTTTCCTTTCATAAAGCCTATTGATGAAAATACCTTGTCTGAAATATATGCAACCTATAAAAACATAATTACAATTGAAGATGGGACGATTGTTGGAGGATTTGGATCAATTATAAACAAACACGCTCAAAATATCAATAATAAACTAAATATTATTAATATGGGGATTCCTGATAATTTTATAGAACATGGAAGTATTGATGAATTACAACAAATTTGTAAAATCGACGTTAAAAATATTATTAACCAATTAAATATCCTATTTCAACCATGAAAAAAGCCTACCTACTAGGATTTTTATTATTTATTGTTCAATACAATTTTAGTCAAATTATAAGAACTCAATTACCAGATACAATTTCATACTGGTCAAAAACAAATAAAGTGGGTTTAGATATTTCCCAAATTACTTTTGTAAACTGGAATGCAGGAGGAAACACCTCAATTTCTGGTTTAGCAAAGGGCAATTTTGTTCGTGAATATTCTAAAAAACATTTAAATTGGAAAAATGAATTAATTTTTCGTTACGGAATTAATAAACAAGAAGGGCAAGAAGTTAGAAAAACAGACGACCAATTACAGATAAACTCTACCTTCGGGTATAAAAGAGATACTGTTTCCCATTGGCTTTATAGTGGAAAACTTAGTTTTAACACACAATTTGCCAATGGATATAAATATCCAAATACAGAAAATCCAATTTCGAAACCATTTGCGCCAGCCTATTTTTTCTTAGGTATTGGTAGTGAATATTCTAGAAAAGATTTAAACCTGAATCTCTATTTATCTCCTTTAACCCAAAAAACAACCATGGTTCTAGATAGAAAACTAGCAAATGAAGGTGCGTTTGGTGTTAATGCCGCAATTATTGATCCAACAACAGGCGAGATTATTGAAAAAGGAAGAAATTTCCGCACAGAAGTTGGTATTTTAATAACCAACCAATGGGAAAAAGAAATTTACAAAAACATCAACCTAGAACATCGTATAAGTCTATACTCTGATTATCTTAATAATTTTGGAAATATTGATATTGATTGGCAATTGCAATTAAACATGACCATTAATGAATATGTGAGAGCTAATATTGGTACTCATATAATTTATGATGATGATATAAAGGCAAAAGAAGAAATAGATGGTGAACAAATTGTTGTTGGTCCAAAACTTCAATTGAAACAGCTCCTAGGTATAGGCATCGTTTATACTTTCTAAAAAAATAGAGAAATTGATTCTTTTTTTTATACTCGTATTATATTGAACTCTTTTAAAAAGGCCTATAACAAGGCTATAAAATTAAAATTTCAAGCAATATAATACGAGTTTTTTTTATTAACATTAACTTTTGATTACTTTATTTTGTTCTAGATATAAGCTAATTTTACAAAATGTATGCTTTAATCGACTGTAATAACTTCTACGCTTCTTGCGAACGTGTTTTCCAACCGCAATATAATGGAAAACCAATTGTTGTGCTTTCTAACAACGATGGTTGTATTATCTCTCGAAGTGATGAAGCAAAAAAACTAGGAATCCCAATGGGAGCTCCAGAATTTAAATATCGTGAATTATTAAAACAGCATAATGTAATTGTATTCTCTTCAAATTATCCATTATATGGAGATCTTAGCCAAAGAGTAATGAAAATACTAGAATCCTATTGTCCTTCTGTGGAAATCTATAGCATCGATGAAGCTTTTTTAGATTTTAGAGGAATGTCAATAGACAACTTTAATGACTATGGTATTCAAATTAAAAAAACAATTCAAAAATGGGTAAGCATCCCTACATCTATAGGTTTTGCACCAAGCAAAGCACTGTCTAAAATTGCGAATAAAATAGCACGAAAATTTCCAGAACACACCAAAGGTGTTTATATTATAGATACAGAAGAGAAGAGAATAAAAGCCTTAAAATGGACCAAAATAGACGATATTTGGGGAATTGGTTTTCGATTGAGTAAAAAAATGAAAGCAAAAAACATACTAACTGCTTTCGATTTTGTTCAACCCTATAATGAAGTTTTTATAAAAAAAGAAATGGGAATTACAGGTTTACGATTAAAATATGAACTCGAAGGAAAATCAGTAATCGATATTGAAGAGCCAAAAAACAAAAAAAGCATTGCTATTACACGTAGTTTTAAACAAGACATCAAGAATATTTTAGAACTAAAAGAGCGTGTTTCTACATTCGCCATGGTTTGCGGAGAAAAACTTCGAAAACAAAAATCCTGTTGCTATAACATTATTGTTTACTTAAGAAAAGATAAATACCAAAACGCTCAATATAATTTCTATAGAATGGAAACACTTCCATTTGCCACAAATTCTGGAATCACAATAAGTAATACAGCTATTAAAATGCTACATGAAATTTATCAAGAAGGAAGCATTTATAAAAAAGCAGGTGTCATTGTAACCCAAATTATTCCAGAAAACGAAAAACAATTTCATTTGTTTGAAGAAGAAAATCCAAAACACCAACTCTTAATGAAAATAATGGATGATTTTCAAGAAAAAACAGGAGAACGAAAGATAAAACTAGCCAATCAAGATTTAAAAGCTACATGGATCATGAAACAAAATCATCTCTCAAATAAATATACAACGGATATTAACGAAATATTACGAGTAAAATGCTAAATAAAAAATTAAAATTTCTCCTACCCGATTTTGAAAATAGTAATGAGTTGCCTTTTGTTCCTGAAGGTATAAAAGCAGGATTTCCTTCTCCTGCTGCCGATTTTGAAGGAACAAGAATTAGCCTAGACGCCATACTTATTAAAAATAAAGAAGCCACTTTTTACGCAAAAGCCAATGGTGATTCTATGACCGGTGCAGGCATTGACGATGGTGATATTCTGGTTATAGATAGAAGTTTAGAACCTTCTGATGGCAAAGTTGCAATTTGTTTTATTGATGGAGAATTTACTGTAAAGAGAATAAAATTTATAAATAAAATACTCTTTTTACAACCAGAAAATGAAGCATATCAACCTATAGAAGTAAAAGAAGACGATGACTTTACAGTTTGGGGAATTGTTACCTTCGTTATAAAAAAACTTACTGCTTAAAAATTGATACGTCATCAATGCCAAAACATTTTTATTATCCCATATTAGAATTTGTAGTGAGAAAAATAAATGGATGCTAAATACGATAATTTTGTTCCATAAATATAGGATTAGTTGCATTGAAAATATAAAGCTTAATAATCAAGCAAATGTAACATAACAATTTTTCATAAATTATAGTTTTAGATGTATGATTTGAAATGATATAAACTAAAAAAACTTCCTAAACTATTTTAAAAAAATTTAGGAAGCTAATCAAACAAAAAACATTATTAATTAACAATAAACTTACTAGAGTATACATTATTTGAAGATGTAATAATTTCATATAAATAAGCACCATTTGACAAATTATCCGAACTAAAAACAACCGATCTTTTATCATCATTCGTTTTTAGAATCGCATTATAAACAGGTCTTCCTAACATATCATACACACTTAGTGTTATAGATTCTGTTTCTTCTGGTGCAACGATTAAAGTCTCATTCGTAAAAGGATTAGGATAATTTATCAAACTTTCAAATGAAGAAGCAAATGTTGAAACAGGTTTTATGCCTAATGAAACTTTAGAAATATTTAAAACTGTATTTATTGAACTGGCATAATTTCCTCTAATTGAAAAAATAACTGTTCTTAAATTATCTATTCCTTGATAAGCACCCTCCAAGTTAGAAAACATTTCAAATGGAATTTCAATATTTTGAGAGATTCCATTTGTTGATGGAACAGTAAAAGTATATCTATTATTCCAATCATCAAGATTATCTGGAACGATAGAAACTTCTATAGTAGTATTACTAGTTAAAACAAAATTTAACCCTGTATAATTAGCTGCATCTAATGTTAAATCTCCTGGTAAAAAATTTCTAAACACATTACATGTTCCATATATTGACCCTTGCAAACTAATTGATCGTTCTATATCATATACCGATTCATCTAATGCATCAATTTGCTCAACAATATCAAAGTAATCGATATTTGTTTGTTCAGGAACATCATAATCAATTCCCCATGATCCGTCTGCTAAATATAATGCATCATAAATACTAGAACCGTCATAAATAAGAGCCACACCAATATCGAAAAGAAAACCTGTATTAACGACAATAGTTTCATAATAGTCCCCTGAGAGGACTATCTGTTGCGACATAGATGCTGTATCCATTTGTTCAGTTTGTCTTAAATTAGCATTCATTGTAATTGATGTTGCTCCAACTTTGTTAATAATATTCATATGAAGCTGTTGATTACGATAAAAAGCAGAACTAACAAAAACAGAAGGAACTCTTTCTATTTGGCTATTCGAAACCAATGTTTTTTCTTCTTCTAATTTAGCAAGTATATGATTAACAATATGACAAACTTGTCCCATTGACACACCCCAAACTTGAAAATTCTTAAAATTACCAGTCGGATAAGCTCCAATATTCCAAAAACTAAGCAATTCATTTTCTGTTGTCCCTTCGAGAATAGAAAAGCTAATTGCATATTCGTTATTACCATCTGGTTTTTCAATAATCGCAAAAATCATTTCATGTCCAGACAAAGTTACTGGTCTAGTATCCTTCAAAATCGAACCATTAAGGCGGTCGCAAATACTTTTCGAATGGTCATATATTCTATTTGTTGTTGTTGTTACTAAAGCGGCAGAAACTCTATCTGTTCCTAAATAATAATCTAATGAAAAAGCGTCTTCTGCATTTGCATAATTAATTAAATCTGAAGAGGTTGCAATATGTGGAAATTCGTTCGAGCCCATCCCTGTCTCTGGAAAATAGTTACCTAACGAATTTGCGTTTTTTAAATTCATTTTATCAAACTTAACTTGACGTTGTTTTTGATCGGGATAATTTTTATTTTTTAATCTATTCATGTTTCTAGCTGCAATTGCTTCAGATAGATCGCCATTACTTTCAAACCCTCCTAAATTTGACGAGAAAACATTCGTAGAAGATTCAATATTTATATTATTAACAGTCTTCATATTATTATATGAACTTGCAGTTACATAAAAAAGAGCATCATTAAAATCGTGGTCACACCAAGACATTTCTCTATTAATATCTTCAAATCCAAGCACAATTAATTCATTTACATCATCTTTAATTAAAACATTGTGCTGCCTTTTTGAAACATTACTTTCTGGATTAAAATCTGGATTTGAAAATAATTTCCAATAGCCATAACCAACAGAGTTACCATTCCAACCATTACTAATTAACACCCAGCCTATAGCAGTTCCTGCTGGAAAAACCCCTAAACTAACTTTATCACCAGGAAGCAATCCTCCTCCACTCCCTAAACGAGATGCGTTTGGAAAAATAATTGTAATATCGTTATCTAAAGGAGGAGAAGTAATTGGATTTGATGCATCATAGGTATAATAACCTAAAACATTTCTAAATCCAGCACCTTCACTAACAAAAGTTACAAAAACTTCCGACTGAGAAAGTAATACCAAATCTGTATCATAGCCCGAAGTAATATAATGTGGATTATAGGTAGGAACTTGAAATGTTTCTGATAGTGCAGAATCAATTAGTTCAAAAGTAGAGACACTAATATTATCGCCAGGAGTAACCAAATAATTAGGTGTTCCATTTGAAGAATAAGTTCCTAAATATTGAAAATTTTGAGAAAATCCTGTAAATGTTATTAATAATAACAAATATATTGTAGCCGTATTTTTTTTCATAATCTAATGCTTTTAGTCATTATTTTTACGCTAAATTATTTTGTTTTATCCCATTTTTTTATTTTTTTCGTTCAATAGAAAAAAAGTTTAGATGAAATATCATCTCCCTTTAGATAAATATCATTATGCTAAAAACAGGTAAAACTACCTATAAATAAAGCCTAATTATATTATAAATTTGTCACGAAAATAAAAAGTAATACAAATCGCAATCCCTAATTGATAGTTCCGACAAACTACTTCACAAATAAAAGCAAATAGGCAAAAGCTTAAAGGGATTGTGAATTTGTATAACCTACTTGAAAAAAAAATAGTATGTTTGAAATAAAACATGTCACACAAAGCGATACTTCAAAATATAGGGTCTATTTTCAAAAAAGAAGAAAATGATTTTCTAGAATTAACAGAAGCAATTAATAGTTATAAAGAAATCACCTATTCTCTTTCAAACCTTGACCATGAAAATGAAAACAATAAATCTAATATTTATTTTAATAACGGAGAAGCATTAGGAACAACTTGGGCCGCAATGTGCATTGAAGATATTATTAGAACAAAAATTTTTATTAAAAGTGTTTTTAATGCCCTCGAAATTTTAAAAGAAAAAGAATCCAGACCAATTCACATACTTTATGCAGGAACTGGGCCATTTGCAACATTATTATTACCTGTATTTGCGACCTATAGCCCTAATGAAGTAAAAGCCACTCTTTTAGAAATTAACCAAGAAAGTTTCTATAGCGTAAAGCAAGTAATTAGTAAACTAGGCTTTGATGAGCATATTATTTCCTATGAAAATGAAGATGCAACTACTTTCAGAATTAACAAAGAAACACCTATTGATATTATTTTAAGTGAAACATTACAATGTGGTTTAGTTAAAGAACAACAAATCCCAATTACACTTAATTTATTAAATCAAGTTCCAGAAAATACAATTTTAATTCCAGAAATGCTTGCTTTGGATATTTGTTTACTTAACTTGAATGCCTTCAATAGTAGAACAGAAAACGCACCAGAAAACGAATATTTGCTTGTTTTAGAACAACTCATAAAAATCGATAACACTAGCCATAAAAAATTCCAATTAGATACTACTTCTGAAACAAAAATCCTTTCCGAAAAAGAAATAACCATTCATCCGAAAGATACCATACAGTTTGAGACATTGGCATTGATTACTAGAATAACTGTTTTTGGAAACAATAAAATTCAAATTAACGAAAGCGGTTTAACTTCTCCTATTCTACTAAACGTTTTTAACAATTTAACTACAGAAAAAAAAATCAATATTTCCTATAAAATTGACAAAGAGCCTGGGTATGTAATTCATTAATAAGATATGTAACCTTAATTTTGTTACATTATTCAATTGCATCATTTTTATTTTTTTGTATAATTGTCATTTACAAACAATCAGCATGAAAAAAATAGTATTTTTTTTAACTCTTATTATTAGTTTTAAAGCAATTGCACAAGGAGGATCGCAAATAGATTCTATTAGACAACGCATCAAAGGATCTCAATCCGATTCTTTAAAAGCGATTGAATATTTAGAAATTGCAAATCGTCACAAACAAAAAGATTCTGTCTTTAAAAATTTATCATTAAGTCTTGATTTTGCTAGAAAAGCAAAGATTCCAAAATACATTTCAAACTCAAGAGTTAACCTTTCCAATTGGTATAACAATTATGTCTCTAGACAAGCTTCTGTAAACGAACATTTAGGTGCAATTGCAGAATTGGAAAAATTTGATTTTAAATCTGGCATTGCCAATCATTATATTCGATTAGGCTATCGCTATAACTCTACGAATCAAGACTCAGCCAATTTATTTATCAATAAAGGAGTGGTTTTAGCAAAACAAGCAAAAGATGACAATGTAATTCTTACAGGCTTGTTAGCATTAGGAAATAGAGCCTTTTATAACTTAGACTTTGAGAAAGCATTAGCCCTTTATATTGAAGGTGAAGAAATTTGTAGAAAAAATGAAAAACTAACCAATTCCATCAAACATGCTAGCTTTTTAGAATATATAGGCTATGTGATGCAACGTACCAAACAGCATCAAAAAGCCATCTATTATTTTAAAGAAAGCATGAAAATTTATGAAAAAAATGCTAATGCCAAGCATATTGCTAATATGCAGACTAATATTGCTGAGGAATATTTTCAAAAGAAAGAATATGAAAAAGTGATTCCTCTTTTAAACAAAACCATTCAATATAATAATACCTATAATATTCAAAAGAATGTCAATCTAGGTGCCTATTTAAAAAGAGCTTATTGTTATGGAAAAATAGGAAAACCAGAACAAGCAGAGAAAGATTATTTAAAAGCAATCAGTTTAGCAAAATTAGATCAAAATAGTCATCATTTAACGAATGCTTATATCAGTTTGGGTGATTTTTATAGACAGGAAAAAAAATATGCTCTTTCTGAAGAAAATTATTTACTCGCTGAAATAGAAGCCAAAAAAAGAAAGGATACCGAATCTTTAGAAAAAATATACAAAGGATTGGCAAATATTAAAGGAGCAGAAAAGGAATTTGAAACAGCACTTTCTTATGCTGCTAAGGCTTCGCAAGAGTCAGAAAAACAAAGCGAAATGAATCTAAATGAAAAAATTGTGGCTTTGGAGAAAAAATATGAATCTGAAAAAAAAGAACAAGAAATTGCTTTGCTCACTTCTAAACATCAAGTAGCAGAAAAACAAAAATATATTTATATCGTCATTTCTTTACTACTTTTAGCAACTGGATTCTTTTTGTTTTTTGGTTACAAAAATAAAATTAGAACGGCTCAAAAACTAGAAGAATTAAACACCTTAAAATCACGTTTCTTTGCTAATATTTCGCACGAATTCAGAACACCACTTACCCTTATTAAAAGTCCGGTGCAACAACTTCAAAAAAACGCAACAACTGAACAAGAAAAACACCTAGAACTAATTGACAGGAACGCGAATAGAATGCTGGAATTAGTAGATCAGTTATTAGAACTTTCCAAAATAGACAGTGGCCAATTACAACTGATAGTAAAAGAAGGAAATCTGAATAATTTTCTACATAGTATTGCTGAACCTTTTGAATATTTAGCACAAGAATCGAATAAAAAACTAGAACTTGAGTTCGATATTCCTAATGAAAATTATCCTTTTGATAAAGACGTTTTAGAAAAAATCACTACTAATTTACTTCATAATGCTATCAAGTACAGTGATGAAGCTTCAACCATTAAAGGACTATTTTCAGTTGATAACCAATTTCTTAAAGTAAGTATCAGCAATTCTAATGCAACACTCACAAAAACCGATTTACAAAAACTTTTCGAACGTTTTTATCAAAAAAACACCAATCAAACGGGTGCAGGTATTGGTTTAGCTTTAGTAAAAGAACTCATTACTTTATATGAAGGCACTATTCATACAAATTTAGAAAATGATCTGTTAACTATTACTTTTGAAATTCCATTACAAACACACCTTAAAAATGTAGTTATAGGCCATACCAATGATAATGAACCTATAAGTGCTACAGCAGTATCGAAAGAACCAAATGAAGTAAATGATGAATTGCCTATTCTATTAATCGCTGATGACAATGCTTCTATACGAAATGTTCTTAAAGATATTTTCAAAGAAGAATTTAAAATTCATGAAGCTGAAAATGGTGAAGAGGCTTTAAAAATAGCTGAAAAAGAAATTCCAGATTGTATTATTTCAGATATTATGATGCCAAAAATAGACGGTTTAGAATTTACCAAACAAATAAAAACAAATGAATTAACTTCTTTTATTCCTGTCATTTTACTAACGGCAAAAACGACTCCAGAAACAAAATTACAAGCTATAAAAAATCAAGCAGATGGTTTTTTAACCAAACCGTTTCAACATGATTTATTGAAAGAATTGGTATACCAACAAATTAACGAAAGAAAAAAATTACAGAAAAGATACAGTCAGGAACTGATTTTAAAACCAACCGAAATTGTTATCGATTCTGTAGATGAAAAATTTATTACTCGAATAGAAGAAGTAATTCATACAGAAATTACCAATCAAGATTTCAATGCGGAAGCTTTCGCTGAAAAAATGCATGTGAGTCGCATGCAATTACATCGAAAATTAAAATCATTATTTGGTGTGACCACTACCGAATTTATTCGAAATGAACGTTTAAAAATAGCAGTCGAATTATTAAAAAACGAAAAACTTTCTATTTCAGAAATTGCCTACTCTGTTGGTTTTAATGATGTCTATTATTTCTCCAAATGCTTTAAAGATTTGTATCAAAAAGCACCTTCTGAATATTATAAAAAATAAAAAAAACTATCTATAAAAACCCCGTAAAGCCTCATTTTAGAGGCTTTTTTTTGTTTGTTACAATGTTACAAAGGCCTGTTACATTATCACAAAACAACTTTTGAATTACGCTGTACTTTTGGAAAACAAACTGAGACAAAAATGGCTGATAAAAAGAAATACAATTACGAAGGTAAATTACAAAAGATACCTTCTCAAAAAATTCTAATTAACATTAACCATCTCGAAAAAGGAGAATACGAACTTAATATTATTCACAAAAATAAAGTCTTAAAAAAAACAAATTTCAAAAAAAAATGATCATGAAAACAATCCAAACATTTTTCCTAGTAAGCTGCTTTTTAGTATTATTATCCTGTAACAATGACGATGATGCTACACCACAAGATGCTTTCCCAACCGAACTTAAACTGACAGATTATACCAATGCCGTTAACAATAAAACAGTGACTCTAACTTACAATAATGATAACACTATTGCTAGTATTACTATTCAAGATAATCAAGGGCTAAAAACCAAACAATATGCATATACCAATGGGAAAATAACCAGTGTAGCCAATTCTGGTTTTCTTTCTGGACCAGAGATTCGTACGTTTGTATATAATGCTTCTGGAAAATTATCTTCTATTATTGATGATGCGAGTGGAACAACCGAAACTTTCCCGATTACATATAATTCATCTACAAATACGTATACACTTACTGATGGTGGCGATACCAATACCGTTGTTTTAGATGCTAGTGACAACCCAACCACTTACTCCAACACTTTTGTTACATCTGATTTAATCCTAACATTAGATAGTTCGAATTCAGGTATATTCAAAAATGTGACACCACAAATCGCATTGCAATTCGATTTAGGTTTATATGTTGGCCATCTCTTTTATTTTTTCAACCAAAAGCAAATCAATCATTTCCAATTTGGAGTACAAGATTTTGACTTTGTTCATACAAGAGACTCTGAAAACAATATTACAACTGTAGTGTATAACTTTAGCGGTGGTGGAAGCCAACTAGATGTTACCTACGAAAAAAGAAATCGATTCTAAATACATTAATGAGTTATGAAAAAGTATATATTAAAATCCGTTTTTATTATTGTAGCACTTGTAGTATGGAGTTGCAATAATGACGATGATAGCCAATCGATTTGGTTACCTGTAAACATGGAAATCATTTATCCAGCTTCAGCAGCCTCTTACCAAACGTTAGATATCTGTTATACCAATGAATTTTTAATTCAAAATGTAACCCGTAATCTTTCTGGAGGCACTAAAATAAGTTACGATTGTGCTTATAATGACCTTCAATTACTTTCCAATTTGAAAATTACAGACTTGCCTTCTGGAGAAGAAACCAATTATCAAATTTCATATACTAATGGAATTGTAACTAAAATTACAGTTAACCAGTCTGGTTCAAGTACAGAATATAATATTGATCATGATGCTAATACGAATCTTTATCGATACAACTTTCCTTACACTTGGAAATTCAATTCAGAAAATAATTTCGAATATTATTTTTTCTCAAATGATAAAACGCTACAAGTAACCTATGAATCGGGAAATGGCTTCAATCATTTTATGAAATCTCAACCTGCTTTAGCTATTTTAGATAGTTATTTTAGAGAAAATTTTTTTCAAGATTTGTACTTTCTAAGCACTCAAAATGTAAAAGAAACACGCTATGAAGACTTGGTATCATCAGATGTCATAGAATCGCATTTTACACATACTTTCGATACTCATAATCATATTTCTAAGACTGAAATTAGAATAAATACAGACACCAACCCTTTCATGATAAAGAAGATAACGTATCAGGAAAAGAAATTTTAATTAAGTAGAAAAATAAATCGCTTGTATGATACTTAAAGAAAAATAGTTTCATTAGTTCAAACAAAATAATGACTTTCAACCTATTAACTAAAAAAAAACTAAAATTATGAAAATTAAAAACTATAATATCGTTTTACTGCTTCTTTTAGGCACCCAAATTTGTAATGCACAATTAATTGATAAGTTAAAGAAAAAAGCGGAAAGAGCAGCGGAAAGAACAGTTGAGCGAAGAGTAGAAAGAGAAACAGAAAAAAAGACTGATCAAGCTATGGATAGTGTTTTTGGATCAGATAAAAAAAAGACTAAAAAAGAAAAAAAATCAAGTAAAGAAAGTTCCGGATCTTCTTCATCTTCTTCAACTAAAAAAGGTCAAGATATCGTTACAGGAAGTAGTTTTTTTCCAAATGGAGATATCCTATTTTCTGATGATTTTAACCAAGATAATTTTGGTGATTTCCCAGCGAATTGGGACACGAATTCGGGTGGAGAAATTATAAAAGTGGGGCAAAACAAGGCTTTCAAATTAAATCCAAACGGAACCTATGCTGCTAAAACAAATAAATTACCAGAAAATTATGCTTTAGAATTTGATTTGGTTACAGAAAATTTGGATTACAAAGGGCTATCTGGTTCTCAGTTTGGTATAAACTTTTCTAGTGAACAAACTTTAAACAGGCCTAAAAATGGTGGTAAATTTAGCTTCTCCTTGTGGAAAGGATCAACTGTTTGTAATCAAATAAATGTGCAAAATTGGGGAAAAACAAATGCCAAAATTGACAATAACATTCCCTTCAAAATGCAAGAAAAATTGAATACTTCTACACATTTTACTGTAGTTGTAAATGGGAATCGTTTGCGTGTTTTTATTGATAATGAAAAAGCAATTGATTTACCTTCTTTCTTAAGTAATAATTTTGGTAACTATATTCAATTTTATTTAAAAGGAACCGATCCAAAAGAAAACCATATTGCAGCTATTGCAAATGTAAAAATAACGGAAGAAGGAGAAGATTTACGCTCGTTAATTCTAAAAGGAGGTTTCTCAACTACAAAAATTTTATTTGATTCTGGCTCGGATAAAATCAAAAAAGAATCATATGAATTTTTAGATAAAATGGCAAAAGTACTACAAGACGACAAGACCCTTCGTTTGAATATTATTGGTCACACCGATAGCGATGGAGATTCGGTAAAAAATATGACTTTATCTAAATCGAGAGCAGCTTCAGTAATGAACTATTTTATTGATAACAAAGGATTAGACAAATCTCGCTTTATGTATCAAGGAAGAGGTGAAAACGAACCCGTTGCTGATAATAATTCTGCTGAAGGAAAAGCTAAAAACAGACGTGTAGAGTTTCAAAAAATATAATATTAGAAATGAAATTAGCAGTCAAAATTATACTCGGTCTAGGTGCAACAGCCGCATTAGGAATGGTTACAGGTGTCATTCCAAATCCTTTTGAAATACCTACAGATGTTCCCCTTCATTTACAACACGAAATGAAAGTAGTCTGGAATTATGACGGCAAACAGCAATCCGTACCCACTATTGATCAAGGTACTCCTTTTGATGATTCTAAATATTTTGATTTAAAGGCAAAAATTGCCATTAATCCTATTGAACCTCACGGTATCTTTAAGTTTGATTTTGAAATAGAACAATATATTTCCATCAACAATCAATCTGGAAATTTCACCTATAAGGTAAATAGTAATGATAACTCTATGTACATTCATGGAACAGATATTGAAAACAACGACTTGTTCCAACCGTTAAAAAACAATCCGTATGTGCAGCAGTATAAAATTAATTTTATCATTCGTAATGCTCAGAATGATTGGTATGCATTTGTAGAACATCAGGAAAAAGGAAAAATCTGTATTAAAATGCCTTCTGGTTTTACTTTTTCAAATGTATTTACAGATATGTATAGTAAAAGTTTAGAAGTTTTAAATAGTGCCAAAGCAAATGCGAACACCGTTACCAATTCTAGTCCTCTAGAACCTTACAGCGGTACATTTACAGATAATGATGGTTCTCAAAAAAGAATTACTTTTTGGTTTGCCAAAGAGGAAGCTCAATTTCCAACGGGTGTTCCTCTAATGGGATTTGGAGTAGGTGTTTTTAAAGATGTATTAGAAAAAAGACAAAAATTTTTAGCGGTAACCGAGGCTGAAGATGGCGTTTCTAAATTATTGCACCTTGAACAAATTGAAGAATGGGGAATTAATACAGACGGTTATAAAATACTATCGTTTGATTTTCATTTACCATCTGGTAAAGCTAAAACGGAGAATATTGTCAATTGGTTGAAAGGAAAACAAGATGAAATCGCACAGTTAAGAGCTGCAAGAAAAAATTGTCCACCACACCAAACAGGAAGTGATTGTAGAAAAAAATATGAAAAGAGAATTAAGGAAGTACAAGATGAAATTGCTTCTAGAGCACAAGAGTTGGCAACACAAATGATGCCTCCCATGAAGTAAAAAAAAGCCTAATGAAATGTTGTGTTCATTAGGCTTTTCACTTAAATCAATCATCTAATCAACTACCAATCGCTATATAACGTTTTGGTTTTGGTAATGCTTCTTCTTTTTTTGGAAGCGTTAGACGTAAAACCCCATCTTGATAATTAGCACTAATATCGTCTTCGTTTACCGTTTCTGGTAGAGTAAAAGAGCGTTTAAAGGATGAAAAGCTAAATTCTTTACGAGTATATTTCCCATTGTCACTTGTTTCTTCTGATTCATTTTTTCTCTCAGATGAAATAGATAACACTTTTTCATCTACTTCTATTTTAAAATCTTCTCTTTTTAAACCTGGCGATGCTAATTCAATTTTAAACTCTGTTTCTGTTTCTTTAATATTAACAGCGGGAACTGTTGAATTTGAAAAACCTTGAACACCACCCACAAAATCTGGTTTAAAAAACTCTTCCATTACTGATGGAAAAAACAATTTCGGATTTGATTTTACTAAGTTCATATCTATATTTTTATAGTTAAACATGTATTTTATTTTGACTAGTATAATACAAACTGTATTCCAAAACGAAAAAAAGTCAAAATGTCTTTACTAAGCGTTATAGAAAAGACATTTTGACCTAAATTTTAAGATTTTTTTAAAATATAACTGACTAAATTACAGTGTTTTAATTATGTTGTTCTGCAAATACAGATAACAAAGTCTGCCCATCAACCATTCGGTTTGGAGAATTTTTCATTAAATATAAAACGCGCTTCATCGCATAAGGATTTAAACCCATATTAATGCCAATTTCATTAATTTTAATTTGTTCACGATCATGCAAAACACCATCTGAGTGCATCAATAAAGCTAATCTATAAAATTGACAAATTCTATTAAATTCATCTTTAATAACCACTTTCTCCGCTTTTTTATCAAAAAGTTTTAAAAAAGTTGCCTTATCAATTTCTAATTCTTGAGAAACCATCTCAATGAAATCATATTCTCTATCATGCAGTTCTCCATCAATAAGAGCAAAAGAAATCATCTCCTGAAGCAAACTAATTTTTTCCTGATAATCTTCCATATTTCTACATTCTTTTTTGTAAAAATAATAATTCTAAATTTAATTAAATATCTTTGACCTCAATATTTTATAATCATGACAAATAACGATATTTTTAAAAAGCTAAGGGTTGCACTTCAATTACGTGATGATCAAATTGTTGAAATTTTAAAATTAGTAGATTTTAGAGTTTCAAAAGGAGAGTTAGGGAACATATTCAGAAATGAAAATCATCCTAACTATGTTGAGTGTGGAGATCAATTGTTGCGTAACTTCCTAAATGGACTTGTCATTCATTTACGAGGAACCAAAGAAGAGCCAAAAAATCCACTAGATGTTATTAAGTCACATAAAAAATCGGTTCCAACAGAAAAGAAAGAAGAGAAACCTAAATTTGATGGACAAAAAAAGTCTGCAACTACCTTCAAGCCGAATTACAAGAAAAAAAACGAACCAAAAAAAACTCCAGTTATAGAAAAAGTGAATTTTAAAAACGGAAAGAAAAAACCGAAAGAATGATTTTCATAGGCTTTATAACTCTACTTCCTTTAATTGCATTATTTTATGATGGATATTTAAAGAACGGAATAAAAGGAGGTCTTATAAATCTATTTCTATTTGGAGTAGTTTCATTTATAGCTAGTTTACTCTTAAAACAATTCCTTTTGAGTTTTGTTTTTGCAATACCCTTTCTATTCGTATTTTTAATATTACACAAAAGCACTCAAAAAAATAAATAATAACAACGCTATACTTTTAATTGAAAACCATAAGAATTTTGTATTTTTGGACGTTGATTAAATAATACATTATACATAAAAAATAAAATAAATGCAGTTTAAACATCCAGAGATTTTATACTTCCTATTTTTATTGGTAATTCCAATTTTAGTGCATTTATTTCAATTGCGTAGATTTAAGAAACAATACTTTACTAATGTAAAATTACTTCGCCAATTACAACAAAACACTCGAAAGAGTAGCACAATAAAAAAGTGGTTACTTTTAGCCACTAGATTACTACTACTTGCGCTATTAATATTTGCTTTTGCACAACCTTTTTTTAATGCAAAAGAAGCAAAAAGTAAAGAAAATGAGCTAATAATTCTAGTGGACAACTCCTTTTCAATGCAAGCTAAAGGAAGTAAAGGAGAATTATTAAAAAGAAGCATACAAGAACTACTAGAATCATTACCCGATACTCAAAGTTTCTCACTTTTAACAAATAATGAAGTATTTTGGGATGTTGATATCAAAACCATACAACGAGAACTTCAAAAAATAGACTATTCGGCACTTCCTTTTGAATTGGACTATTTATTAACGCAGGTTGCAACAAAAAAACCAAATACTCAAAAAGATTATATTATTATTACAGATGCTATTGCTACAAATTCCAAAAAAATAGCAGACATTAGTAAAAATAACGAAGTCTATTTCATACATCCACAAGCAGAAAACAAAAACAACATTAGTATAGAAAATGTGCACTTATCGCAAATCTTAGACGCTTTCTATGAAATTAAAATAGATTTAAAAAGCTATGGTGAAACAGAAGAAACTATTCCTGTAGCTGTTTATAACAATGAAACGCTAATTGCGAAATCGCAAGTTACATTTGATAAGACAGAAAAAGAATTAAAAATTAATATTCCAAAAAGTGCATTTCATGGAAAAGTAACGCTACAAGATAACAGCTTGCAATATGACAATGATTATTATTTTAGCATTTCTGAACCCAAAAAACAAAATGCCATTGTAATTGGAACAGTTGAAAAAAACAAATTCATAAATAAAATTTTAACTGAAGATGAATTTGTAATAACCAATACGGAATTAACCCAACTCAACTATAATAAAATTGACGAACAGCAAACCATAATTCTTAATGAAATTGCAGAAATTCCTCAAGCTTTAGCAACAACACTACTTTCTTTCTATAATAAAGGAGGAAATATTATCGTAATACCTTCTGAAGAAAACAGCATACAAAACATGAATGGTTTTTTAAAGAATTTTGGTTCTTTTCAATTTTTAAACAAAATACTAACCGAAAAACAAATCACAAAGATTAGTTTCAGCCATCCAGTCTATAAAAATGTTTTCGAAAAAAAAGTAACCAATTTCCAATACCCAAAAGTCACTCAATCTTTTTCAACCTCTGGAAACGGTTTACCAATATTACAATTTGAAGACAATACTAATTTTGTTGTTGGTATTACTAACAAAATCGGAAACTTATATGTTTTTACAGCACCAATAAACAAACAAAATTCCAATCTACAAAATTCGCCTTTAATTGTGCCTACCCTATTCAATATGGCTCAATCAAAAAACGCTACAAAAACGAACACTTACACCATTGGAAATAACGAAACATTAATAATTGATGCCGTTCTATCCAAAGACGAAGTAGTAAGCATAACTAAAAAAGATCATAGCTTCATTCCACAACAACAAATAATTAGTTCCAAAGTGAAACTTAATTTTGGAGATTATCCAGAACTTTCAGGGAACTATGATGTAATGCAAGCTAAAAAAAGTCTACAACAAATTAGCTTTAACTATCCAAGAACAGAAAGCGATTTGAACAACACAAACACAACACTCTTTGAGAAAGCTACAACTGTAAACAATGTATCTACTATTCTTAACGACTTACACTCTAAAAGAACAGACACAGCGTTATGGAAATGGTTTATCATTGGCACATTACTTTTCTTATTGATTGAACTACTAATTCAAAAATTCGTAAAATGACACCCGTTTTAATTAAAAAAGCAACTATAATTGACAAAAAAAGTGCTTTTCACAACCAAACAGTAGATATAAAAATTGAAAATGGCATAATTACAGAAATTGCCAAAGAAATCGCTTCAAATAATGGTTTTGAAGTTATAGAGAAAGAAAATCTGCACGTTTCACAAGGTTGGTTTGATTCCTCTGTTTCCTTTGGTGAACCTGGTTATGAAGATAGAGAAACTATTGAAAATGGCTTGAAAGTAGCTGCAAAAAGTGGTTTTACAGCAATTGCACTTCAACCTAATAGTCTCCCAATAATCGACAACCAATCGCATATTAAATTTGTTTTAGACAAAGCTAAAAATAAAGCCACCACATTATTTCCTATTGGAGCACTAACAAAAAACAGTGAAGGACAAGATTTAGCCGAACTATTCGATATGAAAAATGCAGGAGCAATTGCTTTTGGAGATTATAAAAGAGCAATACAAGATGCGAATATTCAAAAAATAGCATTACAATATGTGCAAGATTTTGATGGATTGATAATCACCTATTGTCAAGATAATTCATTAAAAGGAAAAGGGATTGTTAACGAAGGAATTGCTTCTACCCGTTTAGGCCTAAAGGGAATTCCAAGTCTAGCCGAAGAATTACACATTGCACGCAATTTATTTTTATTAGAATATACCGGTGGGAAATTACATATTCCAACCATTTCTACACAAAAATCAATTGCACTAATAAAAGAAGCAAAAGCAAAAGGACTACAAGTTACTTGCAGTGTTGCTATTCATAATTTAGTACTAAATGAGGAGATATTAACAGGTTTCGATTCAAGGTATAAAGTAGCTCCACCATTGCGCGATGAAGCAACAAGAAAAGCATTAATAGAAGCTGTTTTAGACAATACTATAGATTGTATAACCTCCGATCATAATCCGTTAGATATTGAACTCAAAAAATTAGAGTTCGACATGGCAAAAGATGGAACAATAGGTCTAGAAAGTGCTTTTGGAGCCTTATTAACAATACTACCACTAGAAATAGTCATTGAAAAATTAACCAATGCCAAAACAATTTTTGGCATAACTCAAAACACCATTGCAGTAAATACTATTGCAGAACTAAGTTTGTTCACACCAAACGAAGAAGGAACATTTACTAAAGAAAACATACTATCAAAATCTAAAAATTCTGCTTTTCTAGGGCAAAGAACCTTAGGAAAAGCATACGGGATTTACAATAACGGAAAGTTATTACTTAACAATTAATTATTTACAATGAATGATATAAATAAAGGTAAAAACGCGGCCATAGTAAGCTACTTAACAATAATTGGAAGTATCATTGCAATTTTCATGAATCAAGACGAAAACAAAAGTGAATTTGCTAGTTTTCACAACCGACAAGCATTAGGTATTTTTCTAACATGGGCAATATTAGGCTATTTTGTAGGAAACTTTGATAGCTGGATTATTTCAACAGCACTATATGTAATGATTTTTATGCTTTGGATTTTTGGATTTCTAGGCGCTTTAAATGGAGAAAGAAAATTAGTTCCAATTGTTGGTGATTTTTTTCAAAAAATATTTAAAAGCCTGTAAGTGAATAAAATACTAAACAGAAAAGAACAAAATATTGCAAATATAATAGTATTATCTATAATAACTATATCTTTTTTTTGGGGAAATAATTCTGAAATAAAACGTAAAAAAGAAGAAAGAAAACAAAAATTAGAACTATCATTTGATGGATATGTTACTAACATTATTTTAGATTCTTTAAATCATTCAAGAAAAGCAACAACAAAAACAATAATTATTAATAATAACTTATTTATTAGAGAGGAAGAAAATAGTTTTTTTTTTCAATAAAGTAAAACTTGGAGATTATTTAGTAAAAAAAGAAAACGACAGTATGGCTAGAATCAATGCTACATTTTATAACTTTTTAGAAAATTACTAATCGTATTACACATCGAAATCTAGATTTTCACTTTAAAAATTCATAAATGAACCCCTTTAAAAATAGCAAAATAAAAGCCAAGATTGATATAAGTGATCTTTTTGAACTAAAAAGTAAAGGGATTTTTATTATTGTTTTACTATTTCCTTTTGCTTTATTACTAAGTGCTATTAATACTGTTTATCATAATACACTAGATATAGCAAATGGATTAACAATGTTAATTTGTTTCTTATCATGTACAATATTGATAGGTATTCCGCTTCTAAAAAAAGGCATCACAGTAGATTATCAAAAAAACTGTTACAACTACTTAATTCTTGGTAATACTATAATCTACAAATATAACTTTATACCAAACGATTATAATAAACTAATAATTACTGAAAAAGAGTTTTCAAAATTTAATACCAATATTAACATAGATAACACAACTCCAACATTCAACTATCCAATTTATAAATTTGTTGCTCAAAAAAAAAATTCACAGAAAAATATCTTTACAGTCGATAACCAAGTAGAAAAAAACAGATTGAAAGACTTCTTAGAAAAAGAAACCAATTTAAGGTATGGCACCTCCAAGCAATTAGATTGAAAAAAAAAACATCAAACCCTTGTAAATAAAAATTTAGTAATAATTTTAAAAAAATCGAATACATCAAAAATGAAACTACACTATCTAATTAGAGAACCTAAAATAAAACAAGAACAAAATCCAGTAATCATCTTATTGCACGGTTATGGAAGTAATGAAGAAGACCTATTTTCTTTCTCAACAGAATTACCAGAAGAGTATTATATAATTTCTGTACGTGCTCCCTACGATTTAAAACCCTACGGACACGCTTGGTATGCTATTCATTTTGATGCCGATGAAAACAAATTTTCAGACGATGTACAGGCGAGAGAATCAAGAGATTTAATCGCTACATTCATTGATGAAATTACAACGAAATATCCAATAGACAAAACTAAAGTAACACTAGTAGGATTCAGTCAAGGTACCATTCTAAGTTATGCTACTGCACTATCCTATCCTGAAAAAATTGCTAGAGTTGTTGCACTAAGCGGCTATTTAAATGAGCAAATACTTGTAGAGAATTATCAAACAAAAAATAACAAGCACCTACAATTTTTTATTTCTCACGGAACAGTAGATCAGGTTATTCCTTTAGATTGGGCAAAAAAAGCCAAACCTTTCCTTGAAAGTTTAGGATTAAAAGCCGAATACAAAGAATACCCTGTCGGTCATGGAGTTGCACCACAGAACTTTTATGATTTTAGAAATTGGTTAGAACAAACAAAGTAAAACAAAATAACATTCAAAAATTAAGGTTCAAACCATAAATGGCAATTCAATAATATTTATTACTTTTGAACCTCATTAAAAAAGACACTATGGCAACAATAACATTAGGAGGGAATCCAATACATACGAACGGAGAATTACCAACTGTAGGAACAAAAGCTCCAGATTTCAAATTAACGAATACCGATTTAGGAGCTGTTACATTAGCAGATTTTGCAGGAAGCAAATTAGTTTTAAATATTTTCCCAAGCGTAGATACTGGTACTTGTGCAACATCTGTGCGAGAATTCAATGCAAAAGCTAGCCAGTTAGAAAACACAAAAGTATTATGCATTTCTCGTGATTTACCATTTGCGCAAAAACGTTTTTGTGGAGCAGAAGGATTAGAAAAAGTTGTTAACCTTTCCGATTTCAATACAGGAAGTTTTGGAAAAGATTATGGTTTAGAAATCACTGACGGACCTTTAGCGGGTTTACACTCAAGAGTAGTTATTATTGTTGATGAAAACGGAGTAGTTAAATATACAGAACAAGTGGCAGAAATTGCTAACGAACCCAATTATGAATCTGCATTAGCTGCATTATAATTAATGTATGAGTTTCGAAAAAGATAATACATTCTTTACAGGCAGATTAAAAAGCATCATTTTCGCTATTAAAGGAGCATTTAAACTGGCAACAACTGAACATAGTATTATGGTTCAGTTGTCGTTAGGTTTATTAATGACAATAGCAGGAATCTATTTTCAAATTACTAAAGAAGAATGGCTTGTTCAAACATTAGCCATTGGATTAGTACTAAGTATTGAAGGTTTAAACACAGCAGTCGAGAAAATTGCAGACTTCATTCACCCTGACTACCATGAACGCATTGGATTCATTAAAGATATAGCTGCCGGAGCAGTGTTATTTGCTGCTTTTACAGCAATAATTATTGGTGTAATAATTTATACACCCTATTTATTTTAAATTCTCTATTTTTGTAAAATAGTGTTCCCTAAATGGCAAAAAAAAGTAAACAAGATTCAAAAAAAGCAGCTTCAACAATAGAAAAGAAACCATTTCAACTATCTAGACAACAAAAATTCATTTTTGGTGTTTTGCTAGTATTGCTTTCGATTTCTTTGTTACTATCTTTTATTTCCTATTTTATTACAGGAAATCATGACCAAAGTCAAGTAACCAATTTATTAGATAGGGAAATCCAACCTGATAATTGGTTAGGAAAATTTGGTGGAAGTTTGGCTAATTTTTTTCTATATGAAGGTTTTGGCGTTGCTTCTTTCATCTTAATTCGATTTTTCACTTTAACTGGTATTTATCTCATTCTAGATATTTCATTGAACAAATTAAAAAGAATACTTTTCTGGGATTTATATCTTATTATTATCTTATCAATACTTTTCGGTTTCTTCTGGGATTTTGTACCTGCACTTTCAGGAACAGTAGGTTTTGAAATGAACTTATTTATTCAAGATTATATTGGAAAAATAGGAACACTATTCACGCTTATCTTTGGTGTAATTTTATTTTTAATATTTAAAGTAAAAATGTCACCCGATAGTATAAAAAGCTTTTTTGAAAAACCAATTCAGCCCGAGGACGAAAAACTAATTGAGAACGAAAAAATCGAAGATAACAAATCAATAATCAACAACAAGCCAGTTGAAGATGATGATTTTACCATTACAGAAGATGATGATATTATTTCAAATTTTGAAGTAAAAACAATATCTAACTTTGAAATTAATAAAGAAACATTAAAGCCTACCATATCAAACGCATCCGAATTATCATTAAATAGTAAGCCAAAAAAAGAAAATCCAGATATTGAATTAAGTACTAATATAACTCAAAAAGAAGATCAAATAATAGATAATGATTTTGTTATTGAAAAAGTAGCTGAAGAAGAAATAATTGAAGAAAATTTAGCTTCAAGATTAGTTAAAGATTTTGGAGAATTTGATCATACATTAGAACTTTCTAACTATCAATTCCCTCCAATTGAATTATTAAAAGATTATGCAACTGGTGGTATTACAATAAATCAAACAGAACTTGAAGACAATAAAAATCGAATTGTAGAAACATTAAAAAACTACAATATTGGAATTACACAGATAAAAGCTACTGTTGGGCCAACTGTAACTCTTTACGAAATTGTGCCAGATGCAGGTATTCGTATTTCCAAAATCAAAAACTTAGAAGACGATATTGCCTTATCTTTAGCAGCATTAGGTATTCGTATCATTGCTCCAATACCAGGAAAAGGAACTATTGGTATTGAAGTTCCAAACAACAAACCAACTTTGGTCTCAATGAAGAGTGTTATTTCTTCCCCAAGGTTTCAAGAAGCAGAAATGGAACTCCCTATAGCCTTAGGAAAAACCATTTCTAATGAAACATTTGTTGTTGATTTAGCAAAAATGCCCCACTTATTAATGGCTGGAGCAACAGGACAAGGAAAATCAGTTGGATTAAATGCTATATTAGCCTCTCTCTTATACAAAAAACACCCAGCAGAAGTAAAATTTGTATTAGTAGATCCTAAAAAAGTTGAACTTACACTTTTTAATAAAATAGAACGTCATTATTTAGCAAAACTTCCAGATAATGAAGATGCCATAATAACAGACAATACAAAAGTTATCAACACATTGAACTCTTTGTGTATAGAAATGGATAACCGTTACTCACTATTAAAAGATGCAATGGTTCGAAATATTAAAGAATACAATGAAAAATTCAGATTACGTAGATTGAATCCTGAAAACGGACATCGATTTCTACCCTATATTGTCCTCGTTGTAGATGAATTTGCCGATTTAATTATGACTGCTGGTAAAGAAGTAGAAACGCCAATTGCGCGTTTAGCTCAGTTAGCTAGGGCTATTGGTATTCATTTAATAATAGCAACTCAAAGACCATCGGTAAACGTAATAACAGGTATGATTAAAGCCAATTTCCCTGCTCGTATTGCCTTTAGAGTAATGTCTAAAATTGATTCTAGGACAATTCTAGATGCAGGAGGTGCAGATCAACTCATTGGACGTGGAGATTTATTATATACCAATGGAAATGACATGGTGCGTGTGCAATGTGCATTCATAGACACACCCGAAGTGGAGAAAGTTTGTGACTTCATTGGAGGTCAGAAAGCTTATCCTGATGCTTATTTACTTCCAGAATATATTGGAGAAGAGAATGGCACGAATCTTGATATAAACATTTCAGAAAGAGATACACTTTTTAGAGAAGCTGCAGAAGTAATAGTCACAGCGCAACAAGGAAGTGCATCATTAATACAACGAAAATTAAAATTAGGTTACAATAGAGCTGGAAGAATTATTGACCAATTAGAAGCGGCTGGAATTGTAGGTCCATTTGAGGGAAGTAAGGCTAGGTCTGTTTTAATATCTGATTTAGTAGCATTAGAACATTTTTTAAATAACGAACAAAATAATTAATTAATACACAATGAATAATTTTTTTAAATTAGTATGTTTTCTTTTAATCGGTTTTTCAACCCAAGCACAAGACGCTGCTAAAGCTAAAAGTTTATTAGATGATGTTACAGCTAAAGTAAAAAGCTATGACAACATAGTTATAGAGTTTAAATATGCAATTAGCAATCCGAAAGAAAATATAAACCAAGAAAGCAAAGGAAATGTAACTCTAAAAGACAACTTATATAATTTAAACTTCATGGGAGTTACCAAAATATTTGATGGTAAAAAAGTATATACAATTGTTCCAGAAGACGAAGAAATTTCTATTTCTAAATTTGATGAAAATGATGACAATGCTATTACGCCTTCAAAAATGTTAACTTTCTTCAATTCAGGATACAAGTATGCGTGGGATATTCTTCAAGATGTTAAAGGAAGAAAAATCCAATACATAAAACTAACACCAATTAGTTCTAAAGACCAAAGAAAAGAAATACTTTTAGGAATAGATGTACAAACAAAAAACATCTATAATCTGATTGAAACTGGTAAAAATGGAACAAGAACTACATTAACTGTTAATTCTTTTAAAACAAATCAACCTATTTCAAAAAATCATTTTACTTTTACAGAGTCAAAATATCCTAATTACTATATCAATAGATTAGACTAAGAACAAAGTGAAATTATTAGATAAATACATTGTCAAATCCTTCATGATTACATTTACTTCGGTATTTGTAATCCTTTTTTTTATATTCGTTTTACAAGGAATTTGGTTATTCATAGCAGAACTGGCTGGAAAGGATTTAGATTTCTTTACTGTTTTTAAGTTCCTATCATTTTATGCACCAACTATTGTACCGATGGTTTTACCACTATCTGTACTCCTTGCTTCTATCATGACTTTTGGTAGTTTTGCAGAAAACTACGAATTTGCTGCAATGAAATCCTCTGGAATTTCATTGCAAAGAGCCATGAGAATGCTAACAATAGTTATCTTCATATTAAGCATTGTATCTTTCTTTTTTGCAAATAATGTGATTCCTAAAGCACAATATAAATTTCTTAATCTGCGAAAAACTATTGTACAACAAAGACCTGCGATGGCTATTGCCGAAGGGCAATTTAATCCAATTGGAACGACAATCAACATCAAAGTAGAAAAGAAATCGGGAGATAATGGTGAATTTCTAGATGATGTGACAATGCATATTAAAAATGTGAATGCTGGTTTAGGTGCAAATACTGTTATTAAAGCCAAGAAAGGAATTCTAAAAAGCGATATTAATTCTAATTATCTTCAATTAGAACTATTAGACGGTAATTACTACGAAAATGTAATTCCAAAGAAATATGAAGACAGAGACAAACATCCTTTTGCAAAAAGTAGTTTCAAAAAATACGTTTTAAATTTAGATTTAACTAAATTAGATGGCAACACGACAGATAATAATGACATTACATCTGAAAAAATGCTAACATTAAACGAATTAAATTATACAATAGACTCCCTACAAAACAGTTACAACAAAGATGTTGTTTCATTTGCTGACAATATTGTGCAACGTAACGATTATGTTTTTCAATTAAAAAGAGAACAAAACATAGCTAAAGAAGCAATAGTAAAAGACTTACTATCAATTTTTACTCTTACGGAAAAACAAAAGATATTAGAAATGGCTAAGAGTAATACTTCTAGCAATGAATTTAGTATTAATAATAGTAAATCCGATTTAGAATACAAAAAGAAAAACATCAATGCGCATTGGATTGTTGTACATGAAAAGTTTGTAATTGCTTTTTCATGTTTACTCATGTTCTTCATTGGAGCACCCCTTGGTGCAATCATTAGAAAAGGAGGAATTGGTTTGCCTATTGTTTTTGCAATTATCATATTCATTACTTTTCACTTTATAAACACCTTTGGAAGAAAAATTGCCCAAGAAGATTCAATCACACCTTTACTAGGAATGTGGATGTCTTCAATAGTATTAACACCTTTAGCTATATTTTTAACCTATAGAGCCACAAACGACATAGGCATCATGATTAAC
Organism: Flavobacterium sp. KY-23415; assembly: GCF_055384985.1. Taxonomy (NCBI): domain Bacteria; kingdom Pseudomonadati; phylum Bacteroidota; class Flavobacteriia; order Flavobacteriales; family Flavobacteriaceae; genus Flavobacterium; species Flavobacterium sp. KY-23415. The sequence continues at coordinate 4,139,593 of NZ_AP044001.1, forward strand.
TTTGATTTTATTGTTGATCCATTTAAAAAGCTAATTTCAATATTTTCAAAAAAAACAACCAAACTACAATAATGTCAAACAACAAAATACAACTAAATACAATAGAAGAAGCTATAGAAGATATCCGTCAAGGAAAAATCATTATAGTAGTAGATGATGAAGACAGAGAAAATGAAGGCGATTTTTTAGCTGCTGCTGAAAAATGTACCCCAGAAATGATCAATTTCATGGCTACACACGGAAGAGGCTTAATTTGTACACCATTAACTGAAAGTCGTTGCAAAGAACTCGATTTACACACAATGGTTCGTAATAATACGGATCACATGGAAACTGCTTTTACTGTTTCTGTAGATTTAAAAGGACATGGAGTAACAACAGGCATCTCTGCGGCCGATAGATCAAAAACAGTAATTTCCTTAATAGACAAAGACACTAAACCCTATGATTTAGCTAGACCTGGACACATTTTCCCATTAATTGCAAAACAAGGTGGTGTATTAAGAAGAACTGGTCATACAGAAGCTGCAATTGATTTTGCAAGATTAGCTGGTTTTAAACCTGCTGGTGTAATTTGTGAAATTATGAATGAAGATGGCACTATGGCTCGTTTACCAGAACTTGTAGAAGTCGCAAAAAAATTCGATTTAAAACTTGTTTCAATTGAAGATTTAGTTGCTTACAGAATGCAGCATGATAGTCTAATTCAGAAAAAAGAGGATTTTGAAATTCAAACCCGCTTTGGTTCCTATAGATTAAGAGCATATCTTCAAACTACAAACAAACAAGTGCATTTAGCATTAACTAAAGGAACTTGGAGTAATGGTGAAACCATCCTAACAAGGATTAATTCAACTTTAGTAAACAATGACATTTTAGGAACGTTAACCAACGATGCTGATAAAAGGCTAGACGTAATGTTTAAAAAAATTGAAGAAGAAGGAAGAGGTGCAATTATTTTTATTAATCAAGAAGTAAAATCTTTAGAATTACTAACACGATTAACAGAATTAAAAGAACTTCAAGAGAGTGGTACTTTTAAAGCTCCACAAATTAAAATGGACAACAAAGACTTTGGAATTGGAGCACAAATTCTTCATGATATAGATATTTCAAAAATTAAACTTTTATCCAACAGTTCAGACCAAACAAAAAGAGTTGGTATGATTGGTTATGGTTTAGAAATCACAGAATATGTACATTTCTAATTATTAGAAAAACCACAATTTTATAGCTAAAGATGATACTGTAACAATTAAAAACCATTTAATTACAGTATCATCTTTTTTTACAGACCAACGACTAGCAAACCAAGCACCAGTAGCATTCCCAATTGTAAGAATAAAAGCCAAAGTATAATTTATTTTATTCTCTAAAGCAAAAACAATAACTGCACCAATAGTATAGACCCAAACAACAAAAACTTTAGTTGCATTCGATTTTAATAATGATAAACCATTCAAATAAGGTAAAATAAGCAGCATTAAAAATCCTATCCCTGCATTTATAAATCCACCATAAATACCTAAGAAAAAAAACACAACAATAGCTATATATAACGATTTCCCAGTTGTTTTTTCAAAACCTTCTAAATAATTTTTCTTTGGACCAAAAACAATAGTTAATAAAACCATCATCATTATTACCGATAAAATTCTATTAAATAATTCTCCATCAATATCTACAGCCAATTTTGCACCTATAAAAGAACCCAATAACGCAGAAATTCCCAAATATAAACTAAAAGGATAAGTTGATACCCCTTTACTTTTAAATCCTCTAACCGCTGCAAAAGTTTGCACTAAAATAGCAATTCTATTAGTTCCATTTGCCACTGGTGCAGGCAAACCTAAAAAAATTAACGTAGGAAGTGTTAATAAAGTTCCTCCTCCAGCAATAGTATTTAAAAACCCAGCAACAAAACCTATAGGGATTAATAAAAGATATTCTAATTCAAAATTCATACAATAGTAAATTGGCTTGCAAAGATATACTAATCCATCAATGATTTGGTAACATTTTGAAAGTAGCATATCAAATTAACCTTCAAAAACAATAGTTATTTTGTCTAGTAGATTTTTATAAAAATTTGTTAAGAAAGATTAACATTTGCTAATAAATAACCTATTTTTACTTTTTATTGAATTTTTAACCAAATATAAGAATGAAGAAGATTTTAATTTCTGGGGCAATACTTACTTTACTTTTAGCTAGTTGTAGTTCCGTTCCAAAAGCTAAAAAAGAAGCTGATGTTTCAAAATATATGAATAGCATAACCGCTTCAGAATTGAGCACACATTTACACATTGTAGCCTCAGATGAAATGGGTGGAAGAGACACAGGAACAGAAGAGCAAAAAAAAGCAGGAAAATATCTTATTGAGCAATACAAAAAAATGGGAATTAGCTTCCCAGAAATAGCAAAAGATTGGTATCAAAAAGTACCTTCTGAATTTATGGCGAGAGGCTTTGCACCAAAATTAAATGATTCAGAAAATATTTGGGCCTTCATTAAAGGCAGTGAAAAACCAGATGAAATCCTAGTCATTTCAGCTCATTATGACCATGTTGGAACAAAAAATGGAGAAGTCTATAATGGTGCCGATGATGATGGTTCTGGAACTGTTGCACTATTAGAAATTGCACAAGCATTTAAACAAGCTGTAAAAGAAGGATATACTCCAAAACGTTCTATACTTTTCCTTCATGTAACTGGTGAAGAACATGGTTTACATGGCTCTCGATATTATTCAGAAAACCCACTATTTCCACTTTCAAATACAATTGCAGACATTAATATTGATATGATTGGAAGACGCGATTTATTGCATCCAGATACTAATAATTATGTTTATGTTATTGGTTCTGATAGATTAAGTACAGAACTACATACTATTAACGAAGAAGCTAATAAAAAATATACTCAATTAGAATTAGATTATAAATATAATGACCGAAATGATCCTGAAAAGATCTATTATCGTTCTGATCATTATAATTTTGCAAAACACGGAATACCTTCAATCTTTTTCTTTAATGGTGTTCATGCAGACTATCACATGCCAACTGATACTCCCGATAAAATTGAATATGATGCTTTAACAAAAAGAGCACAGCTTGCCTTTGCTTTAGCTTGGGAACTAGCCAATAGAGAAGAAAGAATTAAAGTGGACAGAGACGGAAAATAGTCTTGTCTTCTAGAAAAATACTGATTGTCATTCTGTACAAATTTGGAAGCTTTATTATGTTTCAATCGTTTGTCAGAATGACTTTTTTTTAGCCTTCTCTCCTACTTTTTTATATATTTGAATAAATAATGGTTTTCCTAAACTATATCATTACATATTCAATGATCAAAAATTATACTTATTTACTAACTCTACTTGTTTTTACAGCATGTTCTAAAAAAGAAACTTACAAATTAGCTCCTGAGGTAAAAGAATATTTAGATGAAGTAATTACCATTTTAGAGCATAATTCAGTTAATAAATACAACATTGAATGGCATGTTTTCAGAAAAGAAATCTATACACATGCAAGACAAGCAAAAACAATTGAGGAAACTTACCCAACAATCAATTTCGCTATAACAAAATTAAATGATAAACATAGTTATTTTGCTCCAAATAAAATTTCTGAAAAAGAGATTGAAGAAAAAGAATTGCCTGTTCTTAATGATGAAATCGTTCCTGACTCCATTGGTTACATTCGGATTCCGTTCTGTATTGGAGGAGAACAAACAATTCAAACTTATATACAAAACACAACAAATAAAATCATAAAACAAGATAGCCCCAAAATAAAAGGTTGGATTGTTGATTTAAGAGGCAATTTTGGAGGCAACATGTGGCCAATGCTCACCGCAATAGGACCAATATTAGGAAATGGGGAAATTGGTTATTTTATAAATGCCGAAAAGGAGTCTTCTGCTTGGAAATATGAAAACGGAAAAGTTTATCTACAGAATACAATTGTTGAAGAAACAAAAATTGTATATCATTTAATAAAAAAAGACCCTAAGGTAGCAGTACTTATAGACAATGTCACTGCAAGTTCCGGAGAAGCTATAACAGTAGCTTTTAAAAACAGAAAAAATACGCGTTTTTTTGGAGAACCAACTTTTGGTGTCTCCACTGGGAATAAATCCTACACTTTAAGTGATGGTTCAAGAATAAACTTAACCGAATCAATTTTTGCAGATAGAAATAAAATCAAATATGGAAAATCTATTTTCCCAGATGTAGAATGCAAAAGTAGTGAAGCAATAAATAAAGCAACACAATGGTTAAATAAAATTACGATTCAATAAAAAATATTATGCAAACATTATATCAGAAAGCCTTACTATTTGCTGCTAATAAACATACGGAAGCTAAACAATTATTAACGGGTACCCAATTACCTTATATTGTTCATCTAAGTAATGTAGCTATGGAAATACTTGTTACCTCACAGCATTCTGAAAATTTTGATATAAATTTTGCCATTCAAATTGCACTACTTCATGATACTATCGAAGATACTGCAACTACATTTAATGACATTCAAACACATTTTAATAAAGAAATTGCAGAAGCTGTTTTAGCATTAACCAAAAATGAAGATTTAGAGAAAAAAGAACAAATGATTGATAGTCTAAACCGTATAAAGAAGTTAAAAAAAGAAGTTGCAGCGGTCAAACTAGCCGATAGAATCACAAATTTACAATCGCCTCCAAAACAATGGAATAAAGACAAAATAAAAAGCTATCATAGTGAAGCACTATTAATTTTAGAAACACTCTCTGGAACCAATAAATATTTAGAAAACCGTCTTCAAGCAAAAATTGAAGACTATAAAAACTATTTTTAGCATGAATAAAATTGTATTTTTATTTTTCTTATTTATCTCTTGTAAAGAAAAACAAGTAATTAACCCAACTACTACAGTTGAAAACAGAAATGATCAAACACAAAAAATCAAAACAGATGCCTTTCAAAAAATTATTGATTCAGCAGATGTAAAAGGATCTATTCTTATTTATGATGCAAAAGAAAATAGTTACTATTCTAATAATTTTGATTGGGCTTCTACAGGAAAACTTCCTGCATCAACATTTAAAATTCCTAACTCCATTATTGCACTAGAAACAGGTATCATTGAAAGTGATAGTAGTGTTCTTAAATGGGATGGAAAAATTAGAGATATGGAAAATTGGAATCAGGATTTAACTTTAAAAGAAGCTTTTCATTATTCTTGTGTTCCATGCTATCAAGAAATTGCACGAAAAATAGGTCTAGAAAAAATGAAAAGCTATGTTAACCAATTTAATTATGGTAACATTCAAATAGATTCTACCACATTAGACAATTTTTGGCTTAAAGGAACATCAAAAATTAATCAATTTCAACAAATTGAGTTTCTAAAAAAATATTATGACAATTCACTTCCGATTAGTAAAAGAACTGGACTAATAATAAAAGATATGATAATTATTGAAAAAAACAATAACTATCAATTAAGTGGAAAAACAGGTTTTTCAATTGAGCAAGGTTATAATGGTTGGTTTGTGGGCTATTTAGAAAAAGATAATCGCGTGTATTATTTTGCAACAAATATAGAGCCTAAAACAACGTTTAACAGAGAGCAATTTGTTTCAATGCGAAAAGAAATAACAATAAAAGCATTAAGAAATTTAAAGATAATTGCTCAATAATTTTTTTTTCGAGACAACCAATCCTCTTAAATTTCAGTCCAAAAATCATAAAAATTAACTATATTTGTTCTAGCTATTACTAAACAAAAACCCAAATTATTTAACCTACTAATTGATAATAGCATCATGAAACGCATATTACAACTTGGACTGTTGTTAATGTTAACAGCATTAATGGCGTTCACTAACCCTGAAGAAAATCATTGTAAAATTGCTCATAGGGGCACATTTGTTTATGGCAGTGGCTCAACCTTTGTGAAAGTCGTTATAAATGAAAATGAACACACAGAATATCATAACAACGGGAAATACTATATTAAATCAACAATTAAGTGGATCAATAATTGTGAATTCGTAGTCAGTTTTAGAGAAATAACTGTTCCAGATTTTGAATATAGCACAGCCGATCAAATGTATGTTAAAATTAACAGTGTTGAAAAAAAAGAAATTAACTTCACTGCAACTATTAATAGAAAAAGTTGGAGTGGAAAATTAATTAAAATTAAATAGTTTTCTTTAGTTTTAACAATTCTATAATTGTCTAAAAATGGAGGAAAACGAAAAACCACGCATTGCAAGACTCACGTCTATCGTTACACAACTACAATCTAAAAAACTTGTAACCGCTAAGTCTTTGTCTGAAAAATTTAAGGTAAGCGTTCGCACTATTTATAGAGATATTCGCACGCTTGAAAATTCGGGAATACCCATTATTACGCAAGAAGGCAAAGGCTACTCTTTAATGGAAGGTTTTCAATTACCACCAATAATGTTCACCGAAAATGAAGCCAATGCCTTAATTACTGCAGAAAAACTAATCAGTCAAAACAAAGACCTCTCATTAGTTGAAAATTATACTAATGCCATTACAAAAATAAAATCGGTTTTAAGGTATTCACAAAAAGAATCTACCGACATTCTAAATGAACGCATTCTGTTTAGAACAAATGTAGAAAAAACAAGGACAAGTCATCATTTAATGACCTTACAATCGGCAATAACAAAATTACAATTAACAACAATCCATTATATATCATTACAAAATGAACACACTACTCGAACAATAGAACCATTTGCCCTATACAGTACGCAAGAAAACTGGATTTTAATTGCTTTTTGTAGGCTACGCAATGAATATCGTTCTTTTCGAATTGATTTAATTGAACAATTGAAATTAGAAAATGAAACTTTTGAATCGCATAAAATGACCCTTCAAGACTATTTTGAAATTTGCAGACAAAAATATCTAAATAGCCCTGACATACCCTTGTCATAGACCTACTCTACTTTTGTAACATTAAAATTTACAAAAATGGAAAATACAAATATTGAAACAATCCACATTGTTGGTATTGCAACGAGAACTACCAATGAGAATCAACAAGCAGCAAAAGACATTCCGTTACTTTGGGAAAAATTCATTAGAGAAGATATTGCTAACAAAATTTCCAATAAAACAAATGACAACATTTATGCAATATACTCAGATTATGAAAGTGATCATACCAAACCATATACAATCTATATTGGCTGTCCTGTTATGTCTTTAGATAATATTCCTGAAAATTTGGTATCAAAAACAATTTTTAAAGGAAATTATACTAAATTTATTGCTAAAGGAGATTATAAGCAAGGAAGTGTTTACAATGAATGGATAAAAATTTGGAACACCCCCTTAGACCGAAAATATACAACCGATTTTGAAATTTATGATGAAAAATCGAAAAATCCAGCCGAAGCAGAAATACCCATTTATATATCGATTAAATGAAAGCTTTAGAACAATTTTATTTAGCACAAGAAGAACCTAATAGAAGTATATTTTTAGCATTGAGAGATTGTATTCTTTCTCTCGATGCTGAAATATCAGAAGAATGGAAATATAAACTACCCTTTTTCTATTATAAAAAAAAGATGTTCTGTTATTTATGGAAAGATAAAAACACAAACGAACCCTATATTGGGATTGTGCGTGGAGAAGCGGTTAATCATCCATTACTTGAGCAAGGCAATAGAAAACGCATGAAAATATTTCGCATAAATACCAATGAAGATATCCCTATAGATGAAATTTCAGTAATTTTAAAACAAGCTCAAAATGCCTATAAATAATTGCATTTAAAATATCTGACTATATTTGTATTTTCTATAAGAAAACATCAGATTCAAATGAAGAAAATGCTAATTACACTATTCACCACCCTACTCCTTTTATATACTACCTCTTGTGTATTGCTCTATTTTTATCAAGAAAAAATACTCTTTTTCCCAGAAAAATTAGACAATGATTATCCATTTCAATTTCAAAATACTTTTGAAGAAATCAATATAGAAGCTAAAGATAGAAGGCTTTTAAATAATTTACTTTTTAAAGCAGATTCTACAAAGGGCGTAATTTTTTATCTTCATGGTAATGCAGGTTCATTAGCTAGTTGGGGCGATGTTGCAAAAACTTATACCGATTTAAATTATGATGTATTTATTACAGACTATAGAGGTTATGGAAAAAGTGAAGGAGAAATTAAAAGTCAAAATCAAATTTTTCAGGACAATCAGATTCTCTACAATGAACTAAAACAAAAGTATAATGAAGATGAAATAACAATTTTAGGTTATTCAATTGGAACTGGTTTTGCAAGTAAACTTGCTTCAGACAACAATCCAAAACAGCTCATTTTGCAAGCTCCCTATTATAGTTTAACCGATTTAATGAAGAATACATATTCTATACTTCCTACTTTTATTTTAAGATACAAATTAGAAACTAACGAATATTTAAAAAAATGTAAAATGCCCATAACTCTTTTTCATGGAAAGAAAGATGAAGTTATTTACTATAATTCTTCCGTGAAACTTCATGAAGAATTTAAATCAAACACCACATTAATTCCACTAGAAAATTTAGGCCATAATGGTATGACAGATAATGAGCAATATAAATTAGCTATAAAAAAGATATTAAACTAAATACAAACTATTGCAATCATAACATATAATTAAGAGACAATTAAAATTCAAATTCCTTACCATCATCTGCAAGCAGTACGTTATCAAAAACAGTTTGAGCTTCTTCTTTAAACAACTCAATATTGCCATAACGAGTAGAATAATGTCCCATCACCAAATTTTTCACATTTGCTTTTTTAGCAATAGTAGCAGCTTGAATAGCAGTGCTATGCATTGTCTTTTCTGCTAAATGCGATTCGGTTTCTAAAAAAGTAGATTCATGATATAATACATCTGAATTTTCTATTATTGGAATAATGCTTTCATCGTATAGAGTATCACTACAAAAAGCATAACTCTTCTCAGGATTAGGCGGAAAAGTTAGTTCTTCATTGGCTATTATAGTTCCATCATCTAAAGTAATATTGCCACCCGATTTTATCTTTTGATAATAACATTTATCTATATTTAAAGCTTCAACTGCAACAATATCTAATTTTCGTTGCGTATTTTTTTCTTTAAATAAATAGCCATTTGTGTAGACTCTATGTTTTAAAGGAATGGTGGTAACAATGACATTATCATCTTCAAAAACAACTTCACTATTTTGAGATTCTAATTCATGAAAAAACAAATTGTAGCCCGTGAAAGAACCAGAAGCCCTCAATTGAAGTAGAATAATTTCTTTTATCCCTTTTGGTCCATAGACATGTAGATCGTTTACACGGTTTAATAGCATAAATGTAGATATCAAACCCACTAAACCATAAAAATGATCTCCATGCAAATGCGAAATGAAAACACGGTTAATGCGGTCAAATTTTATTTTGTGTTTTCTAAGTTGAACTTGTGTACCTTCTCCGCAATCAATAAGAAACATTTGATTTTTTATTTCTAATACTTGCGATGTAGGATTTGTAATAGTACGTGGTGTGGCTGCATAACAACCCAATATTGTTAATTTCATTTATTTAGTATTCAGTAATTAATAAAAAAATCAGTTTCAGTAAAATTGTACTGAAACTGTTACTGCACACTAAATTAAAAGCCTAAATCGCGTTCAATTTCTTCCATCTCTATAATATCTTGTGCCTCTAATACAGAAGGAACCACCGTTAGATAATCGGGTATATCATTAAAATCAATATCATTAGCAACAATAACAAATGATTTTTTAGCACTAACATGTTTCTTGGATAAATCTTTAAAATTAATAATATCATTTAGAGTTACATTTTTATCATGAGAAACATCTAAAATTAGATTTTGATCCTTAAATGTTGTGTATTGGTTTGCAATATTTTCAATAAATGCAATAATATCGCCCCTTGTTTCTTTAAGAATGGTTGTGTGTCCTTTTTTATCTACTTTCATCAAAAATATTTTTTTATCTCTTAAGTTTAAAAATAAGAAAAATTAATGCAATAAAAACAATTAACAATAAAATTGTTTCCTGATATTTTTCAAAGTTGTTTTTTTTAGTTGATGGCTTTGTTCTTTAATTCACTTTTCTACCTTTAATTTATAAAATGCTTTTCAGGATTTAACTCAAATGATTTTACAATCCATTTTAAAGCATTTCCATTATCTCCCATTAACTCAATAAAGTGTACTTAAGTTCAAAGCTGTTGAATACCTATTTGGTTCTTTTTTTCTATATCAAAATACAATGACATAGCTTTTTCATATTCCTTTTGAAGTATGAATATAAATCCGACATTAGATAAGTAATTTATATCTTTTGTTTGATTATAATGATCTTGTAAATCCTTTTTAACTTTTTCAATATCAACATTAAAAAACTTAAATCCAACAGGAATACTATTTACTTCCCTATCCACATAATAGAGCTCAACACCATTTTTTAAGATTTTTGTTTCGCCATTTAAGCATCCAAAAACAATTTGAAAATGGAAAAAGAATATAATGATATATTTAAAAAAATTCACTTATTGCTTAATTTTACTAGCTAATAAATAAATAACCGCCATTCTTATAGCAACACCATTTTCAACTTGATTAAGAATGACTGATTGTTGAGAATCTGCAACATCGGAAGTAATTTCTACTCCTCTATTAATAGGTCCAGGATGCATAATAACAACTTCTTTACTAAGTGAATCTAAAAGATCTTTTGTAACGCCATATTGTTGTGCATATTCTCTTGTTGAAGGAAAATAATTCACATCTAATCGCTCGTTTTGCACACGAAGCATATTGGCAACATCTGCCCATTCTAATGCTTTTCTTAAATTGGGTTCTACTTTTACCCCCAGGGACGCTATGTATTTAGGTATTAATGTGTTTGGGCCACAAACTTTTATTTCAGCACCTTGCATTTGTAGTGCAAAAATATTTGACAAGGCCACTCTTGAATGCAAAATATCTCCAACAATTACAACTTTTTTCCCAGCCACATCTCCTAACTTTTCCCTAATAGTATAACTATCTAATAAAGCCTGTGTTGGATGTTCGTGTGCTCCATCTCCTGCGTTAACAATACTTGCATTCACATTTTGAGATAAGAAATGTGCTGCTCCTGGACTGCTATGACGCATAACCACCATATCTACTTTCATGGAAAGAATATTATTCACAGTATCTATAAGTGTTTCTCCTTTTTTAACAGATGATTGTGCAGCAGAAAAACTAATCACATCGGCAGAAAGCCTTTTTTGAGCTAGTTCAAAAGATAGTTTTGTTCGTGTACTATTCTCAAAAAAGATATTTGCAATAGTAATATCTCTTAGTGAAGGTACTTTTTTAATGGGTCTATTGATTACTTCTTTAAAATGATCGGCTGTTTCAAAGATTAAATCAATATCATTTTTATTAATATGTTTTATTCCTATTAAATGATTTACTGATAATTCTTTCATTTATATTGTTGTGTTGTTGTTATTTTTTTTGTTCTAATAAAACCAAATCTTCTCCATCATTATCTTTCCATTTCACGATAACTCTTTCATTGTTTATAGCATCTACTTGTCTTCCTCTATAATCGGGTTGAATAGGCAAATGCCGACTGAATCTTCTATCTATTAATGTTAATAATTCTATTTCTGAAGGTCTCCCAAACGATTGAATTGCAGTTAATGCAGAACGAATACTTCTTCCTGTATATAATACATCGTCTATAAAAACCACTTTTTTATCTTCAACAATAAAATTAATCTCTGTTTTATTAGCTTCTAAAGGTTTTTCACCTCTTCTAAAGTCATCTCTAAAAAATGTAATGTCTAAAAAACCAAGTTGAACTTCCTTAATACCATATTCTTGCTTTAAAATTGAAGCTAATCGCTCTGCAAGGAATTTACCTCTAGGTTGTATTCCTATTAATATTGTATTCGAAAAGTCTAGATGATTTTCAATAAGTTGGCAAGCCAAACGATGTAGAATAATGTTGACTTCTTTTGCTGTTAGCAATACTTTTTGACTCATGTGTTGCGTAGTTTGAGCAAATTTAAAATTAATATTTCTATTTTCAATTAATCCTATAAAAAAATCCCGAAAAAACGGGATTTTATATTTTATGAATACATTACTTTTCTTTGTTCTTTAATCTTTGGATCGTCTAAATATTCATCAAAAGTCATATATCTATCAATCACACCTTTTGGAGTAATTTCAAGCACTCTGTTTGCAACTGTTTGAGCAAACTCGTGATCATGTGTTGTGAACAATACCGAACCTTTAAAATTCTTTAATGAATTATTAAATGCTGTAATAGATTCCAAGTCTAAATGATTTGTTGGTTCATCTAACATTAATACATTAGCTCTTAAAAGCATCATTCTAGACAACATACAACGCACCTTTTCACCTCCTGATAAAACATTACATTTTTTTAATGCCTCTTCACCTGAAAAAATCATTTTTCCTAGAAAACCTCTAATATATACTTCGTCTCTTTCTTCTTCTGTTTTTGCATATTGACGTAACCAATCTACTAAATTCAAATCTTTATTTTCAAAAAACTCATGATTCTCACTTGGTAAATAGGATTGACTCGTTGTAACTCCCCAATCATATGTTCCTGAGTCTGCTTTTTTATTTCCGTTTAACACTTCATAAAAAGCAGTAGTTGCACGAGAATCTTTAGAAAAAACAATTACCTTGTCTCCTTTTGCCATGTTTAAGTCAACATTACTAAACAATACTTCACCATCTAGAGAAGCGCTTAAACCTTGAACGTTTAAAATTTGATCACCAGCTTCACGTTCTGTTTCAAAAATTATAGCAGGATACCTTCTACTTGACGGCTTGATTTCATCAAGATTAAGTTTATCAATCATTTTTTTACGAGAAGTTGCTTGTTTCGATTTTGCAACGTTAGCACTAAAACGACGAATAAATTCTTCTAATTCTGCTTTTTTCTCTTCTGCTTTTTTGTTTTGTTGTGCTTTTTGTTTCGCTGCTAATTGACTTGATTCATACCAAAAAGTATAATTACCAGAAAAATGGTTGATTTTTCCAAAATCAATATCTGAAACATGTGTACAAACTGCATCTAAAAAGTGACGGTCATGCGATACAACTAAAACTGTATTTTCATAATTAGCAAGGAAATTTTCTAACCAACCAATCGTTTCAAAATCCAAATCATTTGTAGGCTCATCCATGATTAAAACATCTGGGTTGCCGAAAAGAGCTTGCGCTAATAAAACACGTACTTTTAGTTTACCTTCTAATTCACCCATTAGTGTATAATGATAATCTGCAGAAATACCTAAATTAGACAACATTGCACCAGCATCAGAATCTGCATTCCAACCATTCATTTCATCAAACTGCAACTGTAGTTCTCCAATTCTATCAGCATTTTCATCAGTATAATCTAAATATAAAGCATCCATTTCTGCTTTAATAGCATGCAATACTTTATTTCCCATTAATACCGTTTCTAAAACCGTATGTTCATCAAACATATTGTGATTTTGATTTAAAACCGACATACGTTTTCCTGGTTCAAGTATAACTCTTCCAGAAGTTGGATCAATTTCACCTGATAATATTTTCAAAAAAGTTGATTTTCCAGCACCATTGGCACCAATGATACCATAGCAGTTACCTTGTGTAAAGGTTACATTGACTTCATCAAACAAAACACGTTTACCAAACTGAACTGATAAATTCGAAACTGTTAACATTATTATGAGTTTTTATAAAATTGTTGCAAAAGTAGAAAAAAATATGCAGTTTTAACTTCATTATGATGTTTTACTTTATTATGTATATTTTAACGCATCGTTAACAAGTCCTTTAACATGGAAAATTTACTTTTGTTACTGAAATAAATAAATTTATTAAATGTTTAAAAATTACATTAAATACTTTTTGCCTCTTTCTATTGCTGCTTTAACCTCTCTAACTTCTTGTAAGAAAGCATTTGAGCCCGATAATTACACTGCCTATTTTGGTGGTGAAATAATTAATCCGCAGAATAATTTTATATTATTTTCTAAAGATGACACAGTCATTGACACTATTTTTTTAGATGAAAACAATAGATTTCTTCACAAATTTGATTCTTTAGCTCCAGGTTTATACACTTTTATACATCAACCTGAATACCAATATATCTATTTTGATAAAAACGACAGCTTGATGATTCGTTTGAATTCTTTAGATTTTGATAATACTCTTGCGTTTTGTGGTAGAGGAGATGAAAAAAACAATTTCTTAATAGATTTGTTTCTTAAAAATGAACAAGACCGTGCTAATTTATATGACATCTTAGAAAAGGATTTAAATTCATATACAAAATCAATTGATTCGAGTTATAAAAAAATTAAAGCACACTACAATAAAAGAAAATCTGAAATAAACTGGAGCGACAATTTTGATGTTGTTGCTAAAGCTGGATTAAATTTTAACTATTATTATAAAAAAGAATTATATCCTTATGCTCACGAGTATAAAACAGGTGAAAATATTTGCCCAAAACTACCTAAGGAATATTATAAATATAGAGACAGTATTAACTTTAATAATCCTGAATTAGGAAGCTATTCTCCTTTTATAAAGTATGTAGCTACACTTTTAAACAATGTAACTTATGAAAAAGGAAAATGCAAATTAGAAACCAAACATCTAGAGAATAACGTTAGAAAATTAAATATTACTGACACTCTAATAAAAAATCAAAATATAAAGAACATTGTTTTAAATAATATTGCGTATTTATATTTATTGGAAGATCAAAACATGTATAACAATAAAAAATTTATTGATCGCTATATTGAACTTTCAACAGACAAAGAACAACATCGAGAAGTTTTAGAGATTTATAATGCCGTTCAAAATTTAAAAATTGGCAACAAACTACCAAAAGTTTCAATTATTGACAAGAACAATAAAAATATTGACTTTAACAAGGTAATAAATAACCAACAAACGGTAGTTTTTTTCTGGACAACACATGCAGAATCTCATATTAAAACGGTGCACGAAAAAGTGCATAAATTACAGGAGAAGTATCCAAAGGTTAATTTTGTAGCTATCAATATTAATGATACAAATGAAAATTGGCTAGGTGCTTTTGATAAATATAATTTCAAAAATGTTACAGAATTGAAAGCAATTAATTTTGAAGAAATTAAAAAGAATTGGGTTATAACAAAGAACCATAGAACAATTATTCTAAACCCAGATGGCACTATTAAAAATGCTTTTTCAAATATTTTCGATGTCAATTTTGAAAAAGGATTACAATAAATCCAATCCGTCCATTAATAATATAGATTAAACAGAATAATTTTATAAAAAAAGAGATTTTCAATTTGAAAATCTCTTTTTTTATAAAATTTGAAGTAAACTTATTACTTATTTCCTTTTTCAAAATCTGCAATAAATTGAGCCAAACCAATATCGGTTAAAGGATGCTTTAACAAGCCCAAAATTGAAGATAAAGGACCAGTCATAACATCTGCTCCCAATTTTGCGCAGTTCACAACATGCATAGTATGACGTACTGAAGCTGCTAAAATTTGAGTCTCAAACGCATAATTATCATAAATTTGACGAATTTCATCAATTAAATTCAAACCGTCTGTAGAAACATCATCTAACCTACCTAAAAAAGGAGAACAATATGTTGCACCTGCTTTAGCAGCTAATAATGCCTGACCAGCAGAAAAAATCAAAGTAACGTTTGTTTTAATTCCCTTATCTGAAAAGTACTTACAAGCTTTAATTCCTTCTTTTGTCATTGGTAATTTCACAACGATTTGATCATGCAATTCTGCTAATTCCTCACCTTCTCTAATCATTCCGTCATAATCAACCGCATTAACTTCAGCACTTACATCACCATCTACTATATTACAAATATCAACATAATGTTTTAAAATATTGTTTTTACCAGTAATACCTTCCTTTGCCATTAATGACGGATTTGTTGTAACTCCATCCAAAACCCCTAAGGCTTGTGCTTCTTTAATTTGCTCTAAATTAGCCGTGTCAATAAAAAATTTCATACGTTTTGTTTTGTTTAAAATATGTGTGTTGTTTTAAAAATGCAAAATTACTAATTTATATAGCTCAAACAACGATTTTTAATTACTATTCTTATATTTTATTAGATTAGAATACTCATGTATAATTCTCTTTTCTTCTTCCTTCAAATAATCAGATGCAAAAGGAGAACCACAATCTTGATTATTCACTTGATGAACTAACTTACTCTTAATAAAATAACTTCTTTGTTCAACTATTTCATTCTCGGATTCTCTAAACGATTCCTCATAAATTGGATATTTATAATCTATCCATTTTTCAAATACAAAAAACAATGCATCATCAATTAAGTAATATTCTGTCAGTTTCTGATTGGTTTCTGCAAAATTTCTAACTATAATTTTTTCTAATTTTTCATTTGAATAATAACTAACTACTCCACCTTCGGACCTTATATTATAGTCTTTCTGAATTATCGATTTCCAATTTCTATTAGAAATTGAATTAATTCTTTTAAAATTTTCCCTTACAAGTTTTAATTCTTCCTTTAAATAGTCATTATATTCAATATCTACTTCATTATAAGTCTCTTTTAAAACAATAGTATCTAAATTAATCTTTTTAATACTATCATTTACATTTGATATATTATCCTTTAAAACTGTTGTTTTACATATTTTTTTATTTGAATTCGAATTACAACTTAATAAAATAAACAGCAACAACAGAATCAATTTCATAATTTCTATAATTTATAATGATTCATCAATAATTTTTCATAGATAGTATCTGGAAGAATACGTTTTAAAACAATTGAGAACTTTTGCATAAATGCACCAACTTTATAGTGTATTTTAGGATTAGGCGTATTAATAATCTTAAAAATTACTTCAGCCATTTCATTTGGGTTGCTTCCAGAATCCACATGATTGTCCATCATTTTCAAAACACCTCCATATGTTTTTTCATATGCAGAACCTTTAATTACTGGTGCATGATACCTACCCGCTGCAATATTTGTAGCAAAATCCCCTGGAGCCACATTTGCAATACGGATTCCGAATGATCTCACTTCCATATTCATTGCCTCTGTTACTAATTCTAAAGCACCCTTAGAAGCTGAGTAAACACCCCTATATGGCAATCCCATATAGCCCGCAATAGAAGTTATGTTCAAAATTAAACCGCTTTTTTGCAAACGCATTTGTGGCAACACGGCTTTCATTACTTCAATTGGACCGAATAAATTGGTTTCAAAATTATTTTTTATTTCTTCTGTAGGTATTTCTTCTAAAGGCCCTGTAATTCCAACACCTGCATTGTTAATAACAACGTCTATCCTTCCTGCTTTTTCAATTACCATTTTAATAGCAGCCTTTATACTTTCTACATTTCTAACGTCTAATGCTACTAATTCTATTTTAGAATCCTTAATTCTTTCTGGATTTCTGCTTGTTCCAAAAACCGTATATCCTTTTACTACTAAAAATTCACCTATAGCTTTACCAATTCCAGAAGAAGCACCCGTTATAAAAACAACTTTATTCATTATAGTTTATTTGATTATGCATTGCGAAGTTAAGCAACTTTTAGATATAAAAAAATCTCCTTGAAAAAGGAGATTCTTACTATGTTGATTTAATATTTTTCTAAAAAAAGGCAAGCGACCTACATCGCACCGCTACAACCGCTTACCCTTGCTGCGTTCCCACCCTGGGGGAGTCTGCAGGAGCTGGTCGTGTAGGACTTGCCGGTGCAAATATACAAACATTTTATATTTTTGCAAGCCTAATTGTAAATTTAAAAATTCATTGTATATTGTAATATCAAAAAATGAAAAAATGAAAAAATATAAGCTATTAGCTTTCACAGTTTTAAGCACATTAATAATTTCTTGTGGGGACACAAAAAAAGATGAAAAAAAATTATTTTCGATTGATACTACTGCTCTAAAACAGGTTTATCAGCTCAATGAAAGCCTAAAATTGACTTTAAAAAACGAAAAAAACAAGACTATAGATTCTGTAATTTATTATATAAACGATAAAAATATTGGTTCGGTAAAAGGGAACAATCCATTAAATTTAAACTTAGAAAATCAAAAATTAGGTTTCCAGAGTGTGAAAGCATTAATATATTTTGAAGGGAAAACAGTCGATACTACTACCAATTTTACCATTACACCCAATATAGAGCCTAAATTATTAAACTATAAAATTGTAAACACCTATCCTCATGACATAAAAGCCTACACTCAAGGTTTTGAATTTCACAGAGACACTTTATATGAAGGAACTGGAAACGGAGAAGGCAAAGGTACTGGACAAAGGGGAACATCGAGTTTGAGAAAAACCGATTATAAAACAGGGAAAGTCTATAAAACAGTAGAACTTACTCCTAATTATTTTGGTGAAGGTATTACAATATTAAATAATAAAGTGTATCAATTAACTTGGTTGAATAATGAAGGATATGTTTATAATGCTGATACATTTGAAAAAATAAAAACCTTTCAATATTTCAAAAAAATGCAAGGTTGGGGTTTAACCAATGACGGTAAAAATTTATTTATGAGTGAAGGAAGTGAAAAAATCTACATTTTAGACCCTGAAACTTTAAAAGAAATAGATTATTTAAATGTATATACTAAAAGTGCTAAGATTGAAGCCTTAAATGAATTGGAATGGGTAGATGGAAAAATTTGGGCAAATGTCTATGGTAAAGATGCAATTGCAGTTATTGATCCAAAAAATGGAACTGTTGAAGGAATAATTAATTTAAGTGATCTAAAATCGAAAGTAACACAACATCCAGATCTAGATGTTCTGAATGGAATTGCCTATAATTCTAAAACCAAAACGATATTAGTAACAGGAAAAAATTGGGATAAAACATTTGAAATTGTTGTAGAGAAATAATGATTTCCAATAAAATAAATATTTCAATTCCTACTCCATGTCATGAAGATTGGCAAAAAATGACACCTTTGGAAAAAGGAAGGTTTTGCAGTGCTTGTCAAAAACAAGTACATGATTTTACTAAGTCATCAGACAGCCAAATACTTGCTGCTTTTGACAAAAATGAGAATTTATGTGGTCGTTTTTTAATAAGTCAACTCAATCGACCTATTGAAAAACCAAAAAACAAGAAAAAGAAATGGTTAGCAGTAGCAACACTTACTGGTTTTTTAAGTCTAGGAAATCAAGAAATTTTTGCACAAGGTGAACCTATAAGAACAGAACACAGAGAACACAAAAAGCTCTTATCTTCAGAAACAAATAAAGATTCAACTCAAGCGAGAACAATTACTGGAGTAATATCAGATTCTCAAGGATTTTTACCGAGTGCATCTGTAGCAATAAAAGGTACACAAAAAAATACTTTGACAAATTTTGAAGGGAAATTTAGCATTGAAGGCGTTATAAATGATACGCTCGTAATTAATTATATTGGATATAAAACAATTGAAAAAGTAATAACGAACGAAACAAATTATCAGATTACACTTGAAGAAGATTTAGATGTAGTTTACGAATCTGTTATTGCTGGTGGAATTTGTGCAAGAAGATCTTTTCTTGGTCGATTATTTCAAAGTGTTCGCAATTGGTTTAGATAAATTTTAAAAGGAGAAGCTCAAAAACTTCTCCTTTTTCATTTATTTAGACAGAATACAACAATATTTTTTCTTTTGGAAATTCTGAAATAATTTTTTCAGACCATTTTTTTGCTAGACGCATCTCTTCACCCATCATAAAATTCTTTTCATCAGCTTTAAAAAATTCTAAATAAAGCTTAGTATTTGAGCTGTATAATTCTATTTCTAACTCTAATTTATCAATATTTTTAGAATTAGCTTTATAGTTTTTTACTATAGCGCAATGTTTAATATTTTTTAATTCAATTGCTATTTTTTCATCATAGGTTTCCGTATTTCTAACAAAATAGAGCTTGGTTTTGTCTTCATTAATCCCAATTATAGAATTATCTGTCCAAGAATCTAATTCACTAATTTTGTTATTATCTAATTGTGCAAAAGCATTTAATTTGGCAATATTTTTTTTTCTTTTTTCTAATACCTTTTTATTAATTAAAAGTATTGGTAATAAAATAGCTGAGAATAAAGCTATTCCCATTATTAAGTTAGGTATATCCATTTTTATGTATAATTTAAGTTGTTCTCTTTTAAAAAAATTATTAACGAATAATAAATTAAAGAATTACCAAAAATTATGAAATGGAAAAATAATTTGTGAAGCTGAAAAAAATATTGAAAAGTTGTTTTGTTTTTTTCTATTTGAGCTAATTAAACTCGAAAAATAAATTTCTCTTAGTAAAGAATCTACAGCCAAAAAAACAGGAAAATGCTTCTTAATTGAAGTATTATTTTCAATATCGAGACGACCAATAAAATGATTTTCACTTTGAACCTGAAGTGCGTCATCATTATTACTTTGTAAGACCTGATTATAATGAGAACTCCTTTCGTGTTTGCATATTAAATCTAAAGTAGCTTCTGCACTGTTCTCTTTAACAAAAACAGCACAAATAATCAAGAAAAATAAGTACCATAAAGACCTATTCATTATCTACAAATTAACAATCAAATGTAAATACAATTCCATTCAATTTTTAAAAATAAATGTTAATTTTTTTTTAAAAAAAGAGCTAAAAATCAACTCTTTTTAGCTCTTCTCTCTTTATAGTACTTTTTTGTACTAATATATAGTGTTTTATCCAATTCTGTAAAAACAGTAGTTTTACCATCAGTAATATACAATTGTTTCACAAAATCTATGGCATTTTCAACGTTTACCCTATTAATAATAGTTTCAATCTCTTCTTTAGTAAATTCGAAAGTAACGAAAGCATCTTTGTAAGCTGGCCTTCTAAACCGAATTTCAGTCGATTTATCCCAAACTACATAATCTGATCCTAAAATATTCATTAATTGAATCATATAAATTGGATCGGTTGCAGAAAACAAGCTCCCTCCAAACATAGAGCCAACATAGTTCCTATTTTTATAGTTTAAAGGGATTTTAATTTTAACCACATACAAATCATCAGACACAAAGTATAATTTTCCGCAACTTCTTCTATACATCGGAGAAATATTAAACATCACTCTAAACAAAGTCGATTTTTTAAAAAAACGGTTTAGAAATTTAAAAATTTTATCATACATAGCACTACACTGTCAAATGCGTCACAATATCTTTTACTGGTAAGATAGCTTTTGTATGTTCAATACTTGGTCCTGCAACCCAAACTGTTTTATACGTTACTTGTGTAGCCGCTTTTTCGGTTGCTTTCATACCAATATAAAAACGAACCATTTTAACCCATTTTTTTAAAGTCTTATTTTTATTTAAAACACTTTCTAACCAACTTTGTTTTGTTCCTACTTTTTGAACATAGGGTGTATTTATTACTGTGCAAGGAGTTCCAGAAATACGTTCCGTCATAACAATATCTTTCTCTCCATAATCAACGCAAGCTTGTTTATACTCATCAGAAACACCTCCTTCAACAGAAGCAATAAAAGGGCTTCCCACAGAAACACCAATAGCTCCATAACCTAACATTTTATCAACATCTGCCTTACACCCTACTCCACCTGCTGAAATCACTGGTAAAGAAGTACCTTCATTTAATTGTTCTATCAAGGTTTTTGGATCAATTTCACCTCTATGCCCACCTGCTTCATTGTTTACAGCGATTAAAGCATCTGCTTTTAAACTTTCAACCTTTTTTGCAAAAGACAAATCTGTTACATCACAAAACACTTTAACACCCGCTTTGTGTGCTTCTCGAATTGTTTCTTCAGGGCTACCTAATGAAGTAATAATAAAATCAACTTTTTCCTCACACAAAACACGAAGTTGTTCTTTATACTTTACATTCGATTTGTTTACAATTAAATTATAACCGAAACTTCCTCCTGCTACTTTTGCTTCTTTCAATTCTTTAATAGAAGCACGCAATTCTTCTAACGTTCTGTAATTTAAAGCCGGAATACAACCTGCTACTCCACTTTTCATGCCTTCTATTACCATTTTTGTATTCGATACTAAAAACATTGGAGCCATTATAATTGGATGTTTTATACCTAAAAGTGTCGTTAAATTTGCTTTTTCCATTTTTAAATTATTTTAGTCAAATATAGTAAAAAGATTAAAAATAGTATGCATGCATACTATTTTATTTTTTAGAATTAACTATCTTTTTTTTGTCTTCTTTGGAGAAACTCCTTTTAAGAGTATATATTTCAATGTTGTAGTATCAAAAGTAAATGTGTCATTTTGTGATTTATTTTTTAAAATAAAATCACCATTAGATAATAATTCGAACTCGAAACCTTCTCTCCTAATTTTTTCTTGTGTTTCAGAAGCAGTTTTATTTTTATCCAAATATACAGTTTCTACAATATGGTTAGTAGATTGAGTGTTATCAAGTAATAATTCTTTAGTTTCAATGTTCCAAATTTGAGTAATAAAAATTTCTTTATCTTCTTGTTTTAATTTGGTTTTAATCTTATCTTTTTCTTCCCATTGAATGTAATAGAATTTTTTTCCTTTAGTTTGAAATGATTTAAGAGTGAAATTTAAAGGCTTAAAATCATTTGATACATTTTTTCTTACTTCTAAAGTATCCTTAATCTTATCCGAAATAATAAAAAGAACTAGCTTTTTTTGATTTTTTATTGTAATTAATTCTGCTGAAATTAAATCAAGTTTCGCTAAAACTAAATTGTTTGTTATTGTAGATTTCTTATATGTTTTTTTCTTTTGTGAAAAACCAGAGACAAAGAAAACAAGAACTATAATCAAAAATATTTTTTTCATACTTATACATTTAAGAATACCAAAATACGAAAAAAGGTGAATAAAAAATTATTATAGTATCATTATTACTCTAAAAAAACAAATATTATTAAAATAAATTAAACTTTTTATTAAAATATAATCAAATACTCAGCAATAAAAAATACTGTTAAAAAAAACGCACAACATATATATGTAGTTGGTATACAGCAAACAAACGTTTGTTGAAAAAATTAAGCACTTCGTTGAATTTATTTTTACACAATGAAAAGTTACGGTAAATTTAATATTAATAATAGTTGAAAATACATATTTTTTAACATTAATTACACATAAAATATACATTAGTACTTCTTGAGTAAAAAATTACACTGCCAGATTAATCACAAATAATTACTCACAAAATTTATCTTTTTTTTTAAAGGATACATTGTTTTATTACAATAATAACAACAAACAAATAAACATAATAAACACTTAAATATAAACAAATGAAATCTAAAAATCAAAGCACCCCTCGAAGAAGGACAACCAAGCAATTCTTATTGCTTCTAGTACTAATTCCCTTCATTTCCTTATCTAGTTATGCTCAAATAAATGGAGGAGCATCACACTCAACAGCAAATCATAGTAAACAAATTATTGGCTATGTCCCAAATTGGGATGCTTGGAAAGACACCAACCTTCACGTTCCGAAGGCTTCACTAAATCATTATAATATAGACTATTCGCAATATACCATTCTTAATTTTTCCTTTTTTGGTGTAGCTGTAGATGGTTCTTTACATAGTGGCGATTTAAGAAACAAACAAATCTATGCAAATGGACAAATTCAACAACCTGCTGCATTATTACATCCTGATGAATTTAGTAGTCATGACCAAACTTTTGTATTGGGACAACCAAAAACATTTTGGGGCTGGGATGAAAAATTAAGAGCATTAGGCTATGAGCCACATCCAGATGGCGGTTGGAAAGGCTGGATTAAAACAGCCTCCGGTCAACAAGGGAACTGGCCTTTAGTTGAATATGTTGAAGAAAGCATGATTAAAATTGCTCACGATCATGGTGTAAAAGTTATGGCTTCTATTGGTGGTTGGAGTATGTGTAAACACTTTCCAGAAATGGCATCCGACCCAGTTAAAAGAGCACGGTTCATTGCAGATTGTGTTACATTAGTAACTCAATATAAGTTTGATGGTATTGATTTGGATTGGGAATATCCTGGACCATTTTCAGGAATGAACTTTACTGGTACAACAGCAGATTATCATAATTTTACCATATTAGTTTCAGAAATTAGACAAGCTATTGGGCCAAATAAGCTTATTACTGCTGCTATGTCTGCTTCTCCAAATAAATTAGACGGAATTGAATGGAGTGCAATAGATCAATATATGGACTATTATAACATGATGACGTATGATTTTAATGGTGGTTGGTCTGGTATTGCAGGGCATAACTCTCCTTTATATGATTATCCAGGTGCAGAATATGCAAATTTTTCATTAGACGCAACCTACAGAAAATTAGCGGCATTAAATGTAAATCTATCAAAAGTAAACCTTGGTGTAGCCTTCTATGGAAGAGCTGTAAACACAGCAGTTGCACCAGCTTTAGGAGCGCAAACATTAAAAACACAAGTCAATTTCTCAGTTGACGGTCCTGTACAATCAGCCGCAGACATGACACGTTTTGCTGCGATGGAAGGAACTCCTTATTATACTCATTTATTACATGAATTACAAAGCGGACAATGGAACGAACATTGGGATGATGTTGCAAAAGTGCCATATTTAACTCATAAAACAGCAAATTCATTTATAAGCTATGATAATCCTCAATCCATTCAATTAAAAGCACAATACATTAAGGATAAAAACTTGGCAGGTTGTATTGTTTGGGAAGTATTTAGTGACTGGGTTGTAGGTCCTGAAACAAAAAAAATTGGTCGTTACCCGTATTGTCCAGGTACAAAATCTCCTTTGGTAAATGTTATTAATCAAACATTTGCAGGGAGTGTAAACAATACTGCTCCACAATTAGCTATTGTAACACCTACAAATCAACAGGTATTTACACAACAAACATTAGCAAATATTAATTTAAAAGCAACTGCAACAGATAGTAACGGCAGTGTTACTAGTGTAGTTTTTGAAATTGAAGGACAATCATTAAATGGACAGAAAACAGGAAATGATTATAGTGTAACGTTTTTACCTACTGCATTTAAAAATTATTCATTAACTGTTAGAGCAACAGACAATCAAGGAGCTGTTACAACTCAAAATGTTAACTTTACTGTTCAATCACAAGGTGGTAATCAAGGACATGTATTATTATCTGAAAGCATGTGGAATACTCTTTTCCCATATAGATATGGTGCTGTAAATAACGGAAATGGTTGGGTTTTAGATCCTGCAAACGATTTCTTCACTTACCAATCGTTTTTAGATGCTCTAAACAGAATGAGTAACATTAAAGCTGTTTTAAAAAGAAGATGTGGCACAAATGCTTATGTTGTTACACGCATCAATAAAACAACTGGGGAAGCAGTAGAAATTCGTCATGATAGTGACTTTGATGCTCCAATGCATGCTAACAAAGCTATTATCACAAAAGAAGTAGATTATGGAACATTCTTAGAAGAAGGAACTTTAGAAGAAAGAAAAAGAGAATTATCTGCTTTCTTAGCAAATATTGCCCATGAAACAACTGGAGGATGGCCTACAGCTCCAGGAGGACAATTTTCTTGGGGATTACATTTTAGAGAAGAAGTTGGAAGCCCAGCTGGATATAGAGATGAAACAAACGTAAACTATCCTCCTGCTCCAGGTAAATCATATCATGGAAGAGGGCCAATACAATTATCTTGGAATTACAATTACGGACAAGTAAGTGAATATTTATATGGAGATAAAAACGTATTATTAAACGAACCAGAAAAATTAGTTCAAGATGCCGCACTTGCATTTCAAACTGCAATATGGTTTTGGATGACACCACAATATCCAAAGCCTAGTGCACACGATGTTATGGTTAAAAATTGGCAACCTAATCCATTAGACGTAACTAAAAATAGAATTCACGGTCTAGGAATGACAGTTAATGTTATTAATGGTGGTTTAGAATGTGGACAAGGTGTTGAAAAATCGCAAGTATTGGATAGAATTGGATACTACCAACGTTTCTCTGGTGTGTTCACAATAGGAACAGATATGGATGGTGTTCACGACCTTTCAGATTGTGGATGTAAAGACATGAGTAGCTATGGTGGTGACAGCAACGATTTAACAGCCGAAGCATGTGCTCAACAACCAACGATTGCTTTCTCTGCACCAACAAATAATCAAATTATTCAGCAAGCTTCTTTAGCTCCTGTTGCCGTTACTTTAACTGTTGACCCAAAAAACACAACATTAACACAAATTAGTACATCAGTAAATAATCAAACTTTCACAGGTACTTCTTTCAATTGGACACCATCTGCATATGGCAATCACACACTACAAGCAACTGCTACATTTGCAAATGGACAAACAGCAACCGCTACAGTAACAGTAACCATTTGGGATGGAGGTTCTTTAAGTTGTGATGCAATTCCTGCATGGAATCCTGCTTCAATATATGCACAAACCAATACTTTTGTTACCTACCAAAATGTATTATATAAAAACAAATGGTGGACACAAAACGAAACACCTGGAAGCAATGCTGTATGGGAATTTGTAAGAAGCTGTGACGGATCTAATGATGGTTTACATTGTGGGCAATCGGCTTGGTTATCTTCTAAAATATACAACACTGGAGATAAAGCGTTTTATAATCAAAAAATTTATAGAGCAAAATGGTGGACGCAAAATGAAACTCCTGGAACTAATGCTGTTTGGGAATTTGAATCTAACTGTACAACTGTATCACCAAGAAGCCAATCATATACTGTTGTATATCCAACACAAGTTAATGATGAAATTACTTTTGAATTAGAAATTGCAAGAACTGAAATGATTAAAATACAACTACTTGATCTTACAGGCAATTCCGTTAAAGAAATATACAATCAAAATACAGAATCTGGAAAACATATTATTGTCAGAAATGTTAGTGAACTTAGAAAAGGAATCTACATCTACAAAATATTTACAGATAATGATGTACAAACTGGAAAAATCATAAAAAAATAGTTGTTGTTGAATTAGTAATTAAAGCCTCGTTTTCGAAAGAAACGAGGCTTTTTTTTAACAAAAAACACAATTAATCACTTTTAAATCACACAAATGTTAAATAAAATCTAATAATTCATAAGCAAAAAATAGATTCTAAAAAAAATAAAATATTTTTGATTGATATAAACTATACGTTAACAACCAAAAAAATTATGTTTAAAAAAATTACATTAATTTCTACTTGCTTATTCTTGTTATGTAGTATTAACGGTTTCTCCCAAAAAAAAGAAAGAAAGAAGAAATCGAAAGATAAAATTACTACAGAGGTTAAAAAACCAGAAGACAAAAAAGGACCGAAACCATACAATAAAGTGGTAGATTCTACTGCCATTACTCAAAATGGTTTAATTAGAATTCATAAATTAAAAGAGAAATATCTTTTTGAAATTTCCGATTCTTTAATCGGAAAAGAGATCATGACCATTACACGCTATTCTAAAACACCTGCTGGTGGTGGCATTTTTGGTGGAGAAGAAATCAACAGACAAGTTGTAAAGTTTGAAAAAGGACTAAATGACAACATCCTTCTTCGTTCAATTACCTATGTAATCATGACACCCGATGAAGACAAACCTATAACTCAAGCGGTTAAAAACTCTAGTTCTGATCCAATTATAGGTAATTATGAAGTGCTTGCCTATAAAAAAGATACTGCTGGAAATACCACTGGATATGTAATAGACATGACACCTTCTTTTGATGCAGATGTACAAACTTTTTCATTAAGTCCAATTAATAAACAATTATTAAGCATTCAATCATTTCAAAAAGACAGATCGTTTATACAAAGTATCAATAGTTTTCCAATCAATACAGAAATTAGATCGGTAAAAACATTCACAACAGAACCACAACGAATTTCTAGATCACCTAGTCCAAAAATTGGAGTGGATTTACCTTCTGGGTTAGATGCTGGTGTTGTTACCTTAGAGCTCAACACATCGATGCTATTGTTACCTGAAAGACCAATGCGAAAAAGAGCCTTCGACAAACGTGTAGGTTATTTTGCAAATCACTATGATGTTTTTGAAGAAGAATCTCAAAAAGCAGATAAATCCGTTTTTGCAGTACGATGGAGATTAGAACCAAAATCTGAAGAAGATGCAGAAAGACAAAAAAATGGAGAACTAATTGAGCCTAAAAAACCTATTGTTTATTATATTGACCCTGCCACTCCAGACAAATGGAAACCTTATATTAAACAAGGTATCGACGATTGGAAAGAAGCTTTCGAATTTGCTGGTTGGAAAAATGCAATTCGTGGTGAATATTGGCCAGAGAATGACCCAACAATGAGTTTAGAAGATGCACGCTTTTCGGTGTTACGCTATTTTGCTGCAGACATTCCTAATGCCTATGGTCCAAATGTGCATGATCCAAGAACAGGAGAAATATTAGAAAGTCATATTGGCTGGTATCACAATGTAATGAGCTTGTTAAGAGACTGGTATTTAATTCAAACGGCTGCTGTAGATCCTAATGCAAGAAATAAAACTTTTGATGATAAACTTATGGGCGAACTAATTCGTTTCGTGTCTTCACATGAAGTAGGACACACATTAGGATTGCGTCATAATATGGGAGCAAGTTTTGCTACACCAGTTGAAAAACTTAGAGATAAAGCATTCCAAGAAGCAAACGGACATACTTCTTCAATAATGGATTATGCTCGTTTCAACTATGTGGCACAACCAGAAGACGGCATTACTAATTTATTTCCAAGAATTGGAGATTATGATAAATGGGCAATTAAATGGGGCTACTCCTATTTTGATGGAGCAAAAAATGAAGACGAAGAAAAAGCGAAGCTCAATGAAATGACAAAAGAAGCCTATAAAAATCGCCGCTTATGGTTCGGAACAGAAACAAGTCCGTATGATCCAAGGTACCAAACAGAAGATTTAGGTGATAATGCTATGAAAGCATCCGATTATGGCATTAAAAACCTGAAAAGAATTCTTCCTAATTTAATTGAATGGAGTAAAGAAGATGGTGAAGATTATTCAGAATTAGAAGGATTATACGGTTCACTTGTAGGTCAGTTTAGGAGGTATATGGGACACGTTACCAAAAACGTAGGTGGAATTTATGAAACTCCAAAAACCTATGATATGGAAGGTGATCTATATGAAGTTGTCCCTTCTAGTATTCAAAATGAAGCGGTTTCTTTCTTAAACAAAGAATTATTCAACACGCCTACTTGGTTATTAGATCAAAATATTATTGCTAAAATTAATCCAGATAGTGGTGTTGAAGCGATAAAAAGCATTCAAGACAGAACATTATCTAGCCTTTTAGATGGTGATCGATTGGTTCGTTTAATTGAGACATCATCTTTAGACAAAAAAAACTATTCTGTAGATGAATTAATGAGCGATTTAAGAAAAGGCATTTTCTCTGAATTAAAAACAAATGCTCCGATTGATATTTACAGACGAAATCTTCAAAAGTTATTTGTTGAAAATATTATATCTGCTTTAGATAAAGACAAAAAAGCAACAGCACGATTCAACAGAAGAACAATTAAAATTAGCGAGACAGATATTCCTTCAATCGCTAGAGGACAATTATTAGAATTAAAAGCGCAATTAAAAGTTGCTGCAAACTTAAATAAAGACCGTTTAAGTAAATTCCATTTATTAGATTTAGTTTCAAGAATAGAAGCTGCTTTAGATCCAAAATAATTAAAAGAACATCCATTTTAAACCGTTTCATTTTTATGAAGCGGTTTTTTTTATTTTATCAACAAAACAAACAAACTGAAAATCAATGTTTTTTAAAAAAGTAAAACTTTTTTTAAATTATTTTTTTACTACGCAAAATAATTACGCACACCGTTTTGAATATTTGTACCGTCGATAAGCGACATCATTTAATTTAAAATGTAAACCATGAAATTTAATTATTTTAACAAACAGAAAAATGTAACTTCTAATTATGAAGGAGCAAAAGCTTTTACTTTAAATCCAGAAATGGAATTATACACAGCAGTGGTAACAACAGGATTAAATGATGTTACTTACGAAAAAAATACAGATCGTTTGGCTCGCATTCAAAAACTAATTGCGCAATGCAATCCAGAATTCACCGCCAAATTAGCAATCTACGTGCGCAACCAAATGTATATGCGTTCCATTCCAATGGTTTTAACGGTAGAATTAGCCAAGCATACCTATGGAAACAGTATCGTAAAAAACACAGTACAAGGTGTGGTAAAACGTGCCGATGAAATCACCGAATTATTAGCCTATTATCAAATGGCAAATAAAAGAACAGAAACTAAAAAATTAAATCGTTTGTCGAAACAAATTCAAAAAGGTTTAGCAGAATCATTTAATAATTTTGATGAATATCAATTTGCCAAATACAATCGTAATGGAGCTGTAAAATTAAGAGATGCCTTGTTTTTAGTTCATCCAAAAGCAAAAGATGAAAGCCAACAAGCGATTTTCAATAAAATTGCAAGCGATACATTAACCACACCATATACTTGGGAAACCGAATTGTCCGATGTTGGTCAATATAAATATGAGAATGAAGCCGCTAAAAAAGCTGCATTCAAACAAAAGTGGGAAGATTTAATCGATAGTAATCGAATGGGGTATATGGCAACAATGCGTAATCTACGAAATATTATAGAAGCAGAAGTGTCTTTTGCACATATTGATAAAGTTTGTCAATATTTAAGTAATGAAAAGGCTGTAACTAATGCAAAACAATTACCTTTCCGATTTTTAGCAGCCTATCGAGAAATCAAAACATTGAAATCGCGATACACAACAATGATTTTAGAAGCATTGGAAGACGCTGTGATGCAAAGTGCAAAAAACATAAAAGGTTTTGATGGAAACACATCTGTTGTAATTGCTTGTGATGTTTCTGGTTCAATGCAACAGCCTATTGCACCAAACAGCAAAATACAATTATATGATATCGGTTTAATGTTAGGTATGTTAATGCAATCACGATGCAGAAATGTAATTAGTGGAATGTTTGGAGACAAATGGAAAATAATCAATATGTCCAATCGAAATGTATTAGCAAACGTACAAGAATTTTACCGTCGTGAAGGTGAAGTGGGTTATTCTACTAACGGATATTTGGTAATCGAAGACTTAATCAACAGAAAAGAAATTGTTGATAAGGTTATGTTATTTACCGATGTGCAACTATGGAATAGTAACCAAACCAACCATACGTTTGAAAATTCATGGAATAAATACAAACAGATTGCACCAAAAGCAAAATTATATTTATTTGATTTAGCTGGCTATGGACAAGTGCCTTTAAACATCAAAAGAAATGATGTTTACCTAATAGCAGGTTGGTCTGATAAGCTATTTGATGTATTAGATGCGCTTGAAAAAGGAGACAGCATTTTAACAAAAATTAAAGAAATTATCATATAATTTAACAAAATTACAAATTTGGAATAGTATTTGAGGTATTTTCCTCAACCTAAAAAAATAAATTACAAATAGTATTTACATTGAAAAAAGTATGACAACTAAAGAAAAAAATTATTACGAAAACATTACTACAAATTTAATTGGACAAAAAATCTCAGAAGTTTATTATGAAGAAATCAATTATGATGCCATAATTGATTTTTGGGAACATTCTACAGAAATTCATTCTATCGACATGAATGTAATTTTTAAATTAGAAAACGAGAAAATTATACAAATTAAATGGGACAACGAATTTCACTGCTTTGGAGTCAATTTAGAAATTTTAGACAAAATGAAGCCAAAACAAGATGGCATGAAAATTATTAATATTTCAAATCACCCAAATTGGTCAAAAATTTTAAACAAAAAAATAACAGGAATTACTGTTTTTTGGGACATGGTTAACTGTATTGAAAAGACCGAACTTAAAAATAACTCTGAAGGTAAAAGTATAACAAAAAAAATACCGCAAACTTGGGAAATAGACGTTGAAAATGAAAAACTTTGGATTTCAACTTTAGAAATCAATGAGGGCGGACACGATTACTACTGGTCCGATAACCTAACCGTATTTTTTACAGAAGCAAGTCTTCAAAAATATGAATTGATTGAAAATGCTGATGAAAATTACATTCTTCGTGAAGAAATAATCATGAGTAAAGTTAGCTAAGAAAAAAATCAAAAAGAAAAGATGTCGTAGAAAAGAGATCCTTCGAAACTAGTCAGACAGGTAGGTTCGATTCCTACACTTGTTTAAACTATCTAGGATAGTACTCAAGATAGCTTAATGGTAAAAGCAACAAAGCCTTTTTCGCTTTTCACTCTTTTCTTTTTGATTATATTATACAACAAACAAGTATTCTATAAAAGAGCACCTTCTTTTTTATCGCTAGAGTCGTAAGTCCTATCTCATATAGTTAGTAGTAACTATTAAAAAAACTATCTCTTTTTGCTTTTTTCTCCTATTTTTAAATCACTAACGTAAAATAGTTGCGTAGTTAAATAATAGTTTTGCAGCAGAAAATATAAGATGTCGTTATAAGGCGTGTTCCTTCGTTCCAAGATAGAAATTAAAACACCTTTAGACTATTACTCTTATAACCAAAGAGTGCCGTGGTAAAAAGTTACTTCGATTCCAACAAAGACAAACTTTTTACATTTTTTGCCTCTTTATTTTAAATTAAGAATAAATGAATGATAAAGAAATAATAATTAAAAATTTCATAGATAATTTTGTTCATAAGGACAAAAAACAAAGATGCTATTTTGAATTATTAGATCCCAAAAAACGAGGTAAATTCATAAATAATTTGAATCATAAACGTTTTACTTTTTTAAATAGCAAAAAGTTTAAAAAGATAGAAAAAGAGCTTGATAATCTATTAGAAATAGAAAAAAATATAAATTTTAAAAAACAAGAATTTTATTATGTTATTTCAAATCACAATAAATTTGATGATAAATGCATTAAACTTCAAGATTTTTTTAGTGAAATATATTGGTTTGGTTTAGCAACATTGGTAATAAATAATTCTGGTAATAAGGTATTTCTAAAAATGGAACAAGAAAATGGAAAATCAGAAAAATATATTGGTTGCATAAACTATGAAAACTAATCACTAACGACTAGTCACTAATTACAAAAAAACAACAAGTGTCGTAGATAAGTGTTACTTCGCTTTTAACGACGTGGTCGCGGGTTCGAATCCCGTCTCTTCCACAAAGAATAACAAATGGGAGAGTAGCTCAGAGGTAGAGTACGATATGATCACTTATTGCTTTTTGCCTTGTTTTTTTTAACTAATTACTAATCACTAATCACTAAAAAACATCAAGTGTCGTAGAAAAGAAATACTTCGATTAAGGGTACAACGTTTCAGGTTCGATTCCTGATTCCAAGAGGAATGGTGTAATGGTAACACTTTGTAATATAGTATCTTTTCGAAAATTACCTTGGTTTTATTAAGATGGAAGTTAGAAGTAGGAAGAAGGTTTTTTACTATTTAAGTTGTTGTTATTGTGAAAGTAATATTCAGTCTTTTTCTGAAAATAAAATTTAAAAATAATGAAAGTAGACAATGAAACTTATAATTATTCTCGTATCGTGAATAATCAAGAATTCAAATATGAATTAAAAATTATTGCTCGTTTTAATGAAAATTTAGTACAATGTCCAATTTGTGGAGCTTACCAATGTTGCGGAACTAGAGATAAGTTTATTTGGGCAGAATTTGAAAATGAAAAACTAGCAATACATTTTGAAGATGGTGAATTTGAAAATTATTTATCTAATTGGCACTTTGATGGAATTACTGAAGATGAATATAAATCATTGCCTAATTTCCTAAAGGATTTTAATGAATGTAAAGGATGGAATAATGATGATATTAATCCAAATTCAATAATAGATGCTATAGATTTTAAAAATGCAATGGAGGTAATTAAAAATTCGAAAAATGATGAGAATATTGATATATTTTTAACCAATTTTTATCCAATAATTATCGAATTTATTGATAGAGTTATTAAAGAAAATAAAGAGCTCAATATAATAAATCACTAATCACTAAGTACTAAGTACTAAACAAAAGAATGTCGTAGTAAAGTGATACTTCGTCCACATTTGGGGAGGAATAGTGAAGTTGTAAAACCAGCAAGACTATCCAGTTCGACTCTGGCAATGACATGCCCCGTTCACTTTGCGAATTTTACTTCTTTTTCAAAAGAGTGCCGTGGCAAAAAGTTCCTTCGATTTCAACAATGACAAACTTTTTACATTTTTCGCCTCTTTACTTAAACAAAAAACTTCATTTTTGAGCTACAAATGGGATGCTTACAGCAATATTGTGGTTAAGGTTTAGTGTTTCTCTTTTTTTAGAATCAAACAAGCTTCAAAAAACAACTTAAAACCTCTAACCTATTAAACAATAGCAAAAAGACTATAATTAATACCTTTTCGTATATAATTCCTTTTGGGGGTAAACCCAAAACAAATTAAAAAATAAAATCTGTAGCAAAAGGAATATTTGCTACAGATTTTTTTACTTCTCTTCATAATAGTACACCTCATGGGCTTCAAAGAGACTTGGTGGTTGCCATTTTAGTAACATTTTAAACAAAACGGCTTCGGGGACTTTTTTTTCCCGATTATGATTTTGTTGTAACCACTTTTTATATGGTTTTTCAATATAATGAATCACAACTTTGGCTTTATAATCGGTAAATAATTCAATGAGTTGCGCACGCATTAATTGAGACGTATTTGTAGCATTCCAAACAAAATCTTGTCCAGAAGCTAAATACTGTTTGGCTCTTTTTTTGGCTTCTTGCACTACGCTACCATTTCCAGCAGTGTCTGTTGGTGCTACTTTCAATTCAATACGCAAAGCATCTAGCGAAACAATAGGTAAATCTAAATTCTGTTTAATAAAATAATCTTTTCCCATGCCAGGTAATGCCGACAATACATGAACGGTAGCTTTGTAACTATCGAAAGGCTCATAATCAGGATACATTTCGTCTGTATTGAAATAATGAAAACGTCCTTCTGAAGTAGTAAATGCTCTTGGTTTGCCAAAACAATTATGCTCTTCACACATCATTTTAAATAGCGTTACCCTATCTAGCATTTCCTTTTGATCGGCACAGATTCTTCCTAAAACATCCGCTTTTGCTAAAATGTATAACCATAGTGTATTGGTTTCTAAAGCAACTTTTAACAATTCCTTTTCTGGATTTTTCTTTTCCATTAGCCAAATAGGAAATCCGTGATAGCGCACCAAACCAACCAGTTGTTCTCTTTCTTTCACGGTTAATCCTCCTTTTTCAAAAAGAATATTCCGAAAGGTAAACGCTCCTTTTTTAGCATGACCTGGTGATAGTATTCTACCCTTTTCTTCTACAGTAGTACTTCTTTTTTCAATATCATGAGCCAAAGCAGCCGCAAGAAGCATTTCTTGTTCCCAAGGTGCTAATTGTTGAAATTCCTCCAAATCTTGCATGGCTTGTAGTACCATTTGTGTATGTATGGCTACATTCCCTTCTGCATGATGGATGCTATCTTGTGGCACCGATTGCATATCGGCTACCCAAGGAAACTCTTTTTCAAGAGCTTCCCAATTGCTATAATTATTTGTAAGTGTCCACATTTCTTTCCCAATTTAAATTTGCTCTTTTCCAGTTTCTTGTCCAATGTTCGTCTGTTTTTACATGATTCTTTCGAACATATTTAAAAACATTTTTGTAGAAATCATCTACTAAATAAGCGTTTGTATTTCTTGCCACTACACCTTCCATAGTACATGGTTGTTTGGTAAAGGTATCCAAGGAATCAAAACGACTGGGTTGCGCAATTGTGTTTAATATTTTTTCTTTAAAACTAGCTTGTGTTTCTTCTCTTGGTTGAATCATATCCAAAACTGGAACTGTAGGCAATTCAAGTAAATTAGCATAAAAAACAACTTCTTCCCAAGATAACCAATACTCCTTATGTCTTACTGCAAATACGTAAAAATGTTTGTCGATATTGGGATACTCAATGGAATGAATTGCATATAGATTCTCTCCAAAAATTTCCAAATCATTTAACTCATTACGTATGAATTGCCAGTATTCTTTAAGATAATTTGCCCAAGGATGTAGCGTGGGTGCAGCATGCGATCGTGAAAAAACACCATACTGATTGAGACAGGTGTTTTCACCGTCTAATTTTTCCGTGATTAGTAATTCAGGAATTTGTTGTATATAGTCCCAATAGTCATGACTGATTCTGTCATCGCTGGTTGTTCCAGGTGAAAAGGGAAAGTGATACGTTCTATTGTATTTTTTTGATAAACTCATTTGTGTAATTTTTATATAATATTGACATAACAAAACTTCCTCATAGTTTATGAGGTGAAGTCAATGGGGTTATATAAAAAGTATTACACTGTAAATAGTCTTAAAAGGTTGAAAACTTGATTTATCAATTCTAAAGTGCAAAAGTAGTCTTTTTTTTAATTTAAAAGACGATTTTACTAATTTCACTAATTATTTTGTAAAAATTAGTGAAATTAGTATTCAATAAACTCTTATTCTTTATGCACATCTTTAAACTGCATCATGTCTAATAGCCGTTGTTCTTTTTCATTGTCGAATCCGCAAGTAGATTGAAACTCTTTTGGATTTTCATAGGTTCCAAACAACATATCCCACCAAACAATATCTCCATAATTATTAGTATGTTTATTGTATTCGTGGTGAATGCGATGCATTTCTGGTCGTTGAAAAATATAACCAATCCATTGCGGTGTTTTTACATTCGTATGATAAAAAAACTCTCCCAAAGCTGTAAACAAAGTATAAATCGCACCTGCTTCGACACTTAATCCTAAAGTAGTAAAAACTAAAAGACTACCAATAATGGAATTTATTGTCATTTCTAACGGATGCTTATAGAACGAAGTAATAACTTCTAAACGCTGTGGACTATGGTGTATTTGGTGAAAATGTGTCCAAAGAAAATCGATTTTATGTCTCCATCTGTGCCACCAATAAAAAATAAAAGTGGCAATAAAATAGGCAATCAAACCACCAAAAAAAGGATTCACATGCGCTGATAAATGAAATAATGAAATTTTTGATAACCAAATCTCCCAAGTATATCCTGCCAGTGTTACCACTCCTAATTGAATGAAGTTAACAGCCAATACACGAATGGTCCAAGTAGGTACTTCTGGTAATTCCCACCCAGGAATTAGGCGTTCTAATATAAAGCAGAAGCCAAATACAATAAAAATAATAAGTAATGTCATGATAATTTGTTTAACAATTCAATACCACAAAAGTATCGAGACAACTATCTTCGATTGATGCACCTAAGTTAACAAATCACTACAAAATTCTTTTTCTTATTCTGCTTAAGGATTGAGGTTTTACGCCAACATAAGAAGCAATAAGATATTGTGGAATACGTTGTGCCAAATCTTTATAATGCG
The DNA here is from genome assembly GCF_055384985.1 of Flavobacterium sp. KY-23415. Lineage (NCBI taxonomy): Bacteria > Pseudomonadati > Bacteroidota > Flavobacteriia > Flavobacteriales > Flavobacteriaceae > Flavobacterium > Flavobacterium sp. KY-23415. The sequence continues at coordinate 4,177,167 of NZ_AP044001.1, forward strand.
TTAAAAAATAACGATAACGTTCTTCGGGCGAATAACGGTGTACTGTTAAAAGTTGGTTCACCATAATAATAAAACGATGTTCAATAATAATTCGACCTAATAAATTGGCACTGGGAGCCGTTTGATACAATCGTTGCAAAGCATCATAATCAATCACTAAAAACTCACAATCTTCAAGCGCTTGTATGTTTTGAATGGACGGTTGTTTTGAAATAAAACTAGCATAATCGGCTACAAATTCTCCTTCTTTTGTAAATTCTAATGTAGATTCTTCCTCATTTCTGAACACAAAATAACGCACCAAACCTTTGGTCAGAAATCCTAATCGGTAGTTTATAGCTGTAGCTTGTAAAAAATACTCGTTCTTTTTTAAAGAAAAAGGCTGAAATGCTTTTCTAAACAATTGTTCTTCTTCTGGCTGTAGCGAAGTAATTTGTTTTAAAGTAGTTAAAAGTTTTTCAAAGGAATCCATGGTACAATACTACGGAAAATTGAGAGGAATAAAAATATGTTAAAGAATTTAATTTTTATAAATTTACATTCTTAACTTTTAATGATTATGGATCAACTCACTTATAAAATAAACTTAAAACCAGATGATGTTACTAATTTTAATAAATACTTTCCTAGCAAGATAACAAAAAAACATTTAAATAATGGTTTCTTAATATTTGTTGGTTTAGCAATAATTGCATATTTTTTTAAGGTTTTAATCTATTTTCTATCTTTAGTTTTTGTTTTAGTTTTAATACTATTTTTTTACTTATATATAAATCAAAAAAAACAAAAAAAATCGAATTTAAAGAATAAAGATAAACTTTATAATAATGAGTGTTTAATTACTATAAATTTTGATAAGATCGTATATGGTATAAATAATATGGAATTTAAAAACTTAGTACATATAGTAGAAGATGAAAAGGTTTACTTTTTTAAGTATCAAAAACAATTTAAAAAAAGGTATGTCTATATAATTATTCCAAAAAGAGATATCAATAATCTTGAATTTAAAAACTTTATATTAAAAGTTCAAGAAAAACATTCTTTTAGTTGGGAAAAACTAAATGAAGAATAAAACAGTACAAACTTATTTGATCTAATTCTTCCTACTTTAGATTTTTTTTATGGGATGCTTACTACATGACAAGATTATGGCTTTGGGCTTATTTTTTAGACCTGAACTTTACATAAAAACAAATCCTTTTTTTTATCCTTATTATTAAATCAATATTATTTTTATATAACACTTATTTTTTACAAAATAGTTCGTAATAATTAGTAAAATTTTAATTAATATACTTGCTTCATTTCACCCAAAACAACTCCCTCATTTCCAACAATTTTAAATACTACTTCTTTTTCTTTAAAATTAAATGTAACCAATCCAAAGCTTTTAGATGTTATCACCTCTCCTACTCTATAAGGGTTAGGTTCTCCTGAAAAATTGGTACTTGAATGTGTCAAACCACTACTAGTGAAATCAATTACTGGATAGGACAAACCATTCACTTCTTTTTTAGAAAATTCCGAAATATGTCGGTCGCCCGATAAAAGAATCACTCCTTTAGCATTCGAATCTACTAATAAGCGTTCTAATTTATCCACTTCATGGGGAAAATTGCCCCAAGTTTCATAGCCATGCTCATTAGAAAATACTTGAATGCTACTCACAATAACGTTAAAATCGGCTGTACTATTTTTTAATTGTTCCTCCAACCATTTCCATTGGGTTGCACCTAAAATGGTTCCTTCTCCATAAACATTGGGTTGGAATCGTTTTCTAGTTACAGTATCTTTTGTTAGTGCCGTTCTAAAATAACGCGTATCCAAAACTAGGACTTTTACTGTTCCTTCCGCTAACGTATAATCGTGAACAGCATAAACGCCTTCTTGTTCGCGTCTCGGGCTATCTTTGGCAACACCCATAAAATCTAAAAAGGTTTGCTGACTTTCTTTTTTGGCTTTAAATTCTATTCCTCCATCATTTAGACCGTAATCATGGTCGTCCCATGTGCCAATTACAGGAACCGTTGCTTTTAATTCTTGATATCCTTTCACTGCATTTTGAGCATCATATATTTTTTTTAGCTTAACCATGTTATCGGTATCTGCATACACAATATCGCCTCCCCAAATCCAAACATCTGGATTTTCGTTTAGCACATCGTCCCACAAAAGATTCTCAACTTTGTGCTTGTTGCACGAACCGAACGCAATGGTAAAATGGAATTGGTTTTCCTCTTGTGCATAAATTGAAAAGGAAACTACTAGAAAAAGGATGTATAAAAACGGAAGTACTTTTTTCATTTTGAATAGTATTTGTAGTACAAAAATAGCGTTTACAATTGGCTTTTTAGAAAAAAACAGCAATTTAACGCTGGCTTCAATTATAAAAGAACAAATTACAATAAAGAAGTGTTTTCTACACACAACTTAAATACTGTGACAATTCCAAATCTGTTTTCAAAAACGTCACGATTTCTGTGACAAAATGCATTTTATTTTAAATTTGCCACATTTTCTGTGACAAAAAGCATTCTTGCTATAAAAAAGTCACAAAGAAAACACGTATTTATACCTATTGCATGCTAAAATTAGAAAGATTAGATTTGTGATAAACAAAAAAGAATCATTCAATGCAATTGAACTAAACTATTCATCATGGAAACCAAAAAACAATTTAAAGATAGGATACAATTACCCTTTACGTTCGATGTTTCAAAAATGCTTGAAGAAGCACAAGCCTTAAAGCAAGAGCATTATGAATATTACAAAGTGATTCAATTGCGTGCTCCAGCACATTTGGTAGATACATCCTTGCCTTTTCCTCCACCAGCAAGCGATTATGCCGATGGTTCTTGGACTGATTGGTTAGATACTCCTTCATTAGAAAAATCGCCCTATTTAAAAAGTATCATTGATACCTTTAGTCAATATACAACGGTTAATTTGGTTCGATTATTATTTTTAGCCCCTAATTCTGTGGTTAAGGAACACACCGACCCAACATTAGGCTTGGAAGAAGAAAAATCGATGATTCGACTAACCATTCCTATAGATAATAATGAGGGCGTTTCGTTCTATTTAAATGATACCTTAGTCCCCATGAAAGTAGGAGAATGTTGGTATCTACGCTTAACAGATAGTCATCGTGTTATTAATGATGGTGCTACAGATCGTATTAATTTAACGATAGATGTGATTCCTAATGATAAGATTATTGAGTTGATTGAGAAGGGGCAGTAAATTCATTTTTAATCTACGAAAAATAATTGCGTAGTATAAAATTACATTTGTTTTATAAAATTAACAAATGGACTTAGCTGCAATTATTTCAGAAGCTTATGAGATATTTAATTATCCAAAACCAATTAGCATAAATAACGTTTGTACTAACGATTGTTGCATGAATCCTGAAGAAGCTAAATTATTAATAGAACTTCCTTTAAACGAAATTCCTGTTTCATTAATCCATCAATACAATGATAACGCTCAAGCTTTATCTTTAGATATAAATGAATTCAAATATTTCTTACCAAGATATTTAGAACTAATAGCGTCTTATGAATTTACATCAGCTATAGATAATTCATTAAGCTTGAAAAATTTAAATTTTAAAACCAAATCACTTTGGCAAAATGAAAAGGAAAAAGAATGTATTATTAATTTTTCATTAGTATTCTTTCAAGATTATTTGCAATCTTCAATTTGCTATAAAAATCAAGACTTACTTGAAATTTTGATTCTATTTTATACTGCTGAAATTTCAATTGAACCTTTATTATATATTTTGACAAATATTTTAGATACAGTTGCGATTATGTCAGTTGAACATTTGGTAATGAATGAAATAAATAATAGACGTACAAAAATAAGTGGAGGATTTATTACTCCTGAATTCTCAGATAAAATAATGGAGTGGTTAAGAAATAACAAAAACAATATTCTAAAAGCAATAGAATATCACATTTTTGAGAATACTTTATCTGAAGACGATTTACAACGTTTGAGTTATATGTATGATTTTTTGAGAATAAATGAGTACTAGTAATTGCGTAGCGAGGAAATAAATTTGTATTAAACAATTAATAAAAAATGAAAATAGAACTTATCCCAGTACTTGAAGTAACCTATTTTGATCAAGAAATTGAAACACCTAAATGTGGAGGACCTTATTGGGAACATCCTCATGAATGGGAATTTTATAAAATTAAGTGTTTACAAAAAGCAGGATTTAAAGATGAATTTATACCTTTTGAAAAAGCATCCAATTTTTATAGAGCAATCGATATTTCAGAAGATAATTTATTAAAGATTGTTAATGATCATTTAGACACTGTTGGAAATGATAATTGGGATGAAAACGATGTTATTCCCTTAGTTGGAGGTTATGTTTTAAGAATTAATGACGAGAACAAACTCTTCCCTCAATGTTGTTGTGATTTAAGCATTATTGAAAATTGGGAATCCATCATAAAAAAAGAAGAGAAAGGTCAGTTTTATATTGGACATCCAACTCCTAAAGTGGAAATTAAAGACAATGTAATAAACTTCATTTGTAATTTAGGAGATGAAAGATTTACACCACCAGTAGATGATGTTATTAGGGTTAACTTTTCTGATTTGACTTTAGCATATAAAAAAGCTTTAGAAGAACTTAAAATTTTAGAAGAAAAATTAAAGAATATTGAAAACAAATTGAAATATAAACCCAAAGAAGCTGCACTAACAAATATTTTAATTTATCAGAAATCTGAGTTAGATAATTAAATTTTAAAGTAAAAGTTAATTAAACATTTACAGTACTAATGAACTATATAAATGATGAGTATTTTCTAGACCATAAATCTAAAATAATTTATAAAAAATCAATAATTTCTCATGAAAAGATAACTGATTTAAATGAAAATGAAGTCTTAGAATTAATAAAAATGAAGATATCCAATTATGTATTCATTCAGAACAAAACAAACTTGATTGGATAGAAAGAAACAAGACAGACGGAATACTAGAGAGAATAAAAAATCATATAAATCATTGGGATAATCAAAAAGATTTTACTGAATTTGAAAGTGGTTATTGTTATTTTGCTGAATTATGGAAAATGGATGATGGAGAAAAACTGATTCTTTTGTATTATCGACATTAAGAAAATCTAAATACTACAATTGAAAACAGTAGCACACTATTACTGTCTCTATTTTTAATAACAAAGTTTTATTTCGCTCAAATCTAATTCAAAAAAATAAAAAATAAATTGTTCACAATACCATAAATTGGTATTTTTACGTAAAAAAGAATATGGCACGAAATACATCAATATTGTTAGGTGATTATTTTGAAAAATTCATAAACGAACAAATTGCTTCTGGAAAATACAATTCAGTGAGTGAAGTGGTGAGAACAGCTTTACGTCTTTTTGAAGAAGAAGAAAACAAAACAAAATCACTCATAAACGAACTTGAAATTGGGGAAAAAAGCGACAAAATAAAAAACTTTGACCGTAATAAAAACCTAGAAAAACTTAAAGCTAACTTTAAGAAATAATGTCAAACTATATCATTAGTGCAAAAGCACTTGAAGACATTAATAGTATTTGGATATACACAGCAGAAAATTGGTCTATAGAACAAGCTGATCGCTATTACAATTTAATTATTGACGAAATAGAATATATTGCGCAACATTTTGAAATGGCACGAGATTTTGGAAGCATTAGAAAGGCTTATCGATTTTCTAAAGTGAAATCGCATATAATTTTTTTTAAGAAAAACAAGAATAATGTAATTGAAGTCATTAGAGTGTTACACGAAAAAATGAATATTGAAAATAGATTGTAAGGGTAGTGAATTGCTGTTCAAAGCTAAAATTTCATGAATACTACCTAATTTGAGTTTAATTATTACAACAAAAACAACCTACGCAAAATAATTACGCACCACTACTCCACCTTTGTATCAGAAATTAAAAACAAAGGTTATGCAAATTATAATACAATCTAAAAACAATCATTTACTAGACATACTCTACAAAAATCCTGCAACCGATTTAGGTTTATATTGTAAAGAATTGCGTAATGGTGTCTTAATTGGAAATGCAGTGAGTGCAAACGAATACCACTGTTTGTTCCAAGATACTAAAAACAGCTATTTACCAGACGAAGACAATCCAATCGATTTTCAAAGCTATTGCAGTCCGTTATTGGCATTGAACATGGCAACGGAATTTTTCAATCATTTGTTCAAAAGCAACGAAACATTAAAAAACACAACTTTGTCTTGGTTAGGAAAAACCTATGCTGAAATTGATACTTTACCAGCAAATATAGTAGTGCCAACATTTTATATCGATTCGGGTTGGTATAAAAATGGAACTTTCTTGTTGTCAAAGTACATTGACGGGATTACGGTTACACCAAAAATAGGAAACAATTATAGTTTAAAAGTAGAAGGGAAAACCATTAGAGAAACCTTGCATAAGTTTTCGGTTGTCGCATTGTTTTGTCATTTTACCAATAAACATTCTGAGTACATGTACATTGATGATTATTTCATTCAAAAGCACATTACAATATTGGCTAATTTACCAAATGTTCCTTATTTTGTGTATTATTTGTTCATCAAACGATTAATGCGTTCACCAGAACAGTTTAGAACCTTCAAACCGCAATTAGAAGCTTATTTTAACAACACAATTCAGTTTGTTTTTACCGATACGCATCAATCTCGTAAAGAATTTATTTGCAATAGAATTGAGAATAACGAAGCTGTTTTAGATTTTGGATGTGGAAACTTACAATATTTCAAGAAATTACGTAAAAGTGGTTTCACAGCAGAATATTTGGCACACGATGAAGAGGATTTTGAAGACACCGTAGATAAAATAATTGGCTATGAAAATGTAGAGAACTTGCATTGGATAGCCAATAAAGAAGACTTAATTGGTTTTGAAGGACAAGTAATCTTGAGTGAAGTTATCGAACACAATACATTAGAAGAAGCTACGGAATTGTTGTATTGGATAAAAGAGAACATTCATTTTACAACCTTGTTTATCACGACTCCTAATAGCGAATTCAACGTAAACTATGAAATGACAGAAGAATTTCGTCATGACGACCACGATTTCGAATTAACGAAACAAGAATTCATCAACTTAATCGCTTCGATATTTCCAAATAAAACGGAATATCATGGCATTGGAGATTGCGTTAACGGAGTTTATCCAACAAGCGCTATGATTGTTTACAACGCTAATCACTAATTACTCATCACTAATCACTAAAAAATGATCGACATAAAAATAAAAAAAAGAATAGAATGGTTCAGTAACAATCAAATAAACGATTTTGCACCAACCATTTCACCAGCTCCGAAATATATGGAAAGTAACGAAATAGAAAGCATCCGTCAAGCTGTAAAATACTTCTTACGCAAAAACCAAAATGAAATTGTAATACAAAAGAAGTACATGGGTTCCTATTGTAGTATTTATTTAAAACGAAATTTAGCAGACACCTATTTTATTTCTAGAAACGGACATAAAATAGAACATATCGATTTGGAAATAGCTAAAAATAGTTTGAAAGAGCTACACCAAAAAATGCTAATTCAATATCCTGATTTTGATACGCTAATTATCGCTTCAGAATTATTGCCATGGAGCATTTTAGGAGGTGGATTAATCGAAAGAGAATACAATGCCTATCATGACGCTTTGGAAACACATACCAATTATTTAGAAAATAGTAATTTGTATCGTAAAATTAATACAGTTAAAGCTTCAGAAAGCTATATTAAGTATCTTGAAGACAAGAAAGTATTGAAAAATAAAGAGTTAAAAGAAAAATATCCAAGTCACGTTATAAGACAATACGATGCTATTGCTAATTTGAAAGTAGTCGATATTCCAAAACAAAAGGAATCATTAGCCATTTTTAAAAAACAAATTGATACGTTTGGTAAAGAAGATAGTTTACATTTTAAACCCTTCAATATTTTAAAAGTAGTACATAATGACGGTAAAGAAACGCTTCCGAATAGTAATTTAACCTATACATTAGTAAATGACGATGTCTTTTTACATTTGAATTTTACACCCGAAAATGAAGCCGATAATTCAGCTAAAATATATGATTTTTTTAATACGTTAACTACTGAAAATGAGGAAGGTATTATGATAAAACCAGCGAAAAGTTATGTAAAAGGATTGCCACCTTGCTTTAAAGTAAGAAACAACAATTATCTCACGATGATTTACGGAATCAATTTTAATGCTAATTTTGACTATTATTTAGAACGCAGGAACATCAAAAGAAAGTTAGAACAATCAATTAACGGTTGGGAAATTAACCAACAAATGCTGGAAATTCCATACAAAGCTTTAAATGCAGAGAATTATTTGATGAAACTCTTGCTTTTAAAACGAATCAATAACGAGGAAATAGAAAAGACCTTAGATCCAAGGTTATAAGTCTTTTTACCGTCAGTTCGAGTGTTTTTGTGGAGTGTAACGGAATAAAAATGTATTGAGAACTTGTGTACTGAATACAAAAGCTTCTCGATACGCTTCGCACTCGAAGAGACGTTGATGGTGTAAAGAAAGAAAATTAAATCATAACCGTCAGTTCGAGTGTTTTTGTGGAGTGTAACGGAATAAAAATGTATTGAGAACTTGTGTACTGAATACAAAAGCTTCTCGATACGCTTCGCACTCGAAGAGACGTTGATGGTGTAAAGAAAGAAAATTAAATCATAACCGTCAGTTCGAGTATTTTTGTGGAGTGTAACGGAATAAAAATGTATCGAGAACTCGTGTACTGAATACAAAAACTTCTCGATACGCTTCGCACTCGAAGAGACGTTGATGGTGTAAAGAAACAAAATTAAATCATAACCGTCAGTTCGAGTATTTTTGTGGAGAGAAGCGGAACAAAAAATGTATTTAGAACTCGTGTACTGAATACAAAAACTTCTCGATACGCTTCGCACTCGAAGTGACGTTGATGGTGTAAAGAAAAAAAATTAAATCATAACCGTCAGTTCGAGTGTTTTTTATGGAATGCGAACAGCGATTTCATAAAAAATATATCGAGAACTCGTGTACTGAAAACAAGAATTTTTAGATATGTCCCGATGTTAATCGGGATGACGAAAATCGAAAAAATTAGAAATAAAACAATAACATGAATGAGTAGTACAATTCGTGTTCAAAAAAAATATAAAATGAAAAAAACACCAAAACTAACACTACTAATAGGTTGTCCAGCATCTGGAAAAAGTACGTTTGCCGAATGGCTTGTAAAATCAGAGCCAAAAACATTTCGAGTAAGTCGTGATGAAATCCGATTTTCACAATTCCAGGAAAAAACAGATGATACTGTAGAGAAAATGATTACTAAAATGGTTCATGAGCAAGTGAAAACGCTATTATCTAACGGCTGGAATGTAGTTTTGGATAATTGTCATACCAAAAAAGACTATATCAAGACAGCCATTAAAGAATATAGTGATTTAGCCAACATTGAATTCAAATTGTTTGACGTTCCTTTAGACGAACTGTTAGATCGTAACGCAAAACGTACTCGAGTAGTACCAAAACCAGTTATTGAAAACATGTTCAAACAATTGGAAAACCTGAAAACGAATTTCGATTTCGAACCAATAAAAAAAATTAGACGAAAAGATTTAGAATACGGAGCGCAAGATACTTCATTACCAAAAGCTATAATTTGTGATTTAGATGGAACATTAGCCTTAATGAACGGAAGAAACCCTTTTGATGCTAGTAAATGTGATGAAGATTTGTTGAATGAACCCGTTGCGAATATCTTAAAAAATTATAAAAACATAGGACATACAATTATTTTACTTTCAGGAAGAGAAGATAAATACAAAGAACCTACGTTACGATTTTTGGAAAAATACAACATTGAATACGATCATTTATTCATGCGAAAAAGTAAAGACAGCCGAAAAGATAGCGTAATTAAAACGGAATTATTCGATACCGAAATTCGTAACAAATATTTCATCGAATTTGTATTAGACGATAGAAACCAAGTAGTTGATATGTGGAGAAATGATTTAAAACTACCTTGTTTCCAAGTATATTACGGGAATTTTTAAAAACTTTACACCTGTCAGGTTTCAAAACCCTAACAGGTATTATGACACAATCTTGTCACCCTGTAAGGGTCTCATTAGTAATTCCGCAAACAAATATGTGAGCAACTAATGAGATGCTTCCAGCATGACAAGTTTGAGTGTGAAAATTAAGCATCTCATGAAAAATACTAACATTCCTTATCACTTCTTCGGTTCTGTCGATTCATTGGATTATGATGTGGTTTTCTTCATTGAGAAAATGCCAGAAACCATTGCTGATAAATTAGCTTTAAGTAAAAAATTAAGCGCTCAATTAGTTGAAAAATATCCAACCAAAACAATCAATGCCAATCTTGCGGTTTGTGAAAACGGTCAAATTATTCAGGTTTACAAAGGAACAGCGGACGAATTGAATAATGCTATTCTAAGAACCTATCATTTGCATCAACAAGATTTTGATAATCAAATTACTTACGTTGTAAAAAGAGATGTTCACTTAAAAATGATTCGTTGATTGCGAATGTTGTTATCTTTTGTATCTAAAACACAGTATAGAACAATCGTAAAAAAGGCTTTAAAACAAAATATTCATACTAAAATAGAAACTTTGAAGGCAATTGATTTTAATACAGTTGAAGATTTTGGTAAAGGAAGTAATGCTTTAGATTTGAAGAAATCAATGGCTTTTCAATTGGGGCAAACACTTGCTTTATATGAAGATGTAGAATTGTATAGTAAGCAAGAGATTGTTACCTATTTTCCAGAATTAGAACCCTATTTAATCCGCTTTCCAAATACAGAAATGGAAACGATTCAACAGTTTGTTACTCAATTTATTGCTGTTCTTGAATTAGAAGTGACAAAAATGAAAGTTACAGAAGAGTTATTAAATAAATAACCACAATCTTTGTCGCCTTATAAAGGTCTCATTAGTAATTCCGCAAACAAATATGTGAGCAACTAATGAGATGCTTCCAGCATGACAAGTTTATGGATGATTTTATTGCGCAAAATAATTACGCACATCGTTTTCATCTTTGTACCGTAAAATAATAAGAAATGAATACTACGTTACTAAACCAAATGATTTTGGAAGGTTATATCAAGAGCAACAAACATCCTGAGCAGGATTTGTACATTTATAACTATACTCAAACAACACAGTTTGAAAGACTTTGGAACGAAGTAACCTTAGCCTGTCGTGGCATTATTATGGATGGTAATCAAAATATTGTTGCGAGACCTTTTCCTAAGTTTTTCAATTTAGGCGAACAAGAAGGTGTTGAAATTCCAAAGACCTCTTTTGAAGTGTATGACAAAATGGATGGTTCACTAGGTATTTTATATTGGATTGAAAAAATACCATATATAGCAAGTAGAGGTTCTTTTACTAGCGAGCAAGCCATTAAAGCAACGGAAATGTTACATTCGACTTATAAAAAAATTTGGTCACGTTTAGATACATCCAAAACCTACCTTTTTGAAATTATTTATCCAGAAAATAGAATTGTTTTAGATTATGGTGCTACAGAAGCTTTGGTTTTATTAGGTATCATTGATACGCAAACAGGTGTAGAATTATCTTTAGAAGACATTGGTTTCCCAATCGTTGAAAAATATGATGGTATTAACGACATTGAAACTTTAAAAAGTTTACAAAATGATAACAAAGAAGGTTTTGTAATCAAGTTTGAAAATGGTTTCCGATTGAAAGTGAAATTTGATGAATACGTTCGTTTGCATCGTATCATTACCCAATTATCTAGTATTGATATTTGGCAACATTTAAAAGAGAAACAACCTTTAGATGCTATGCTAGAGCACGTTCCAGACGAGTTTTATAACTGGGTAAAAAATGTAATTAAAACTTTAAATAAAGAATTTCAACTAATTGAAAAACAATGCAAAAAAGATTTTAAAATATTAGAAACACGTAAAGAAACAGCAGCTTATTTTTATACTTGTCAATTTCCAGCAGTTTTGTTTTTAATGCTAGATAACAAAAGTTACGATCATGAAATTTGGAAAAGAATTCGTCCTACTTTTGAAAAACCATTTATGAATAGCGAAGAAGAATAAACAATGTTTTTGAATTATGTTAGTATCTAAGCCCAAATGTTGTTTTCACGTCACTTCGAGTTTTTCAAAATTTCTAATTTTGAAAAGTATCGAGAAGCCATTTTAAATGAATTTTAATTTTTAAAAGATGTCAAAACAAAGCAATAGAGGAAAAGAAGCCAAAGACGATTTCTTTTTTGGTACACCCAAATTCAAAGAAAGCCTAAAAGAAGCCCTGATTGATATGAATTATCTATTAACCAGAGGTTATTCTGAGAAAAATGCCTTGTTTACTGTAGGAACACGCTATAAATTAGCCAGTCGCCAACAAAAAGCAGTACAAGGCATGAGTGCTTCCAATGAACAATTAAGGATTCGTAAAGTAAAAGAAGTAGTATTTGGGGCCTTGGAAAACAAAACAGTAGTAATTGATGGATTCAATATTCTAATTTTATTAGAAAGTACGTTGTCTAATGCCTATATTTTCAAAGGACAAGACCATTGTTATCGCGATTTATCGAGTGTTCATGGGAATTATAAGACGGTCAGTCAAACAGAAAAGGCTATTGATTTAGTAGTCGATTTTTACAATGAAAGTAAATTACAGCAACTAGTTTGGATTTTTGATAAACAAGTTTCAAACAGTGGTAGGATAAAAGCTAAAATAGAAGCCAAAGCAATAGAACAGCAAGTAAATTGGCAAGTAATCTTAGAAGATAATGCAGATCAAGCCCTTGTAAACTCCAATCAAATAGTAGCCTCTTCTGACGGAATTGTATTGGATAAAGCGATTAATTGGTTTAATTTGGCAACCTATTTAATTGAAACAAAAATAGACAGTAAAACGATTTTTTAACCAGATAATGATCACCCAAGAAAACCTACATAAAACACTAGTAGCAGCAAAAGCCTTTCTTTCAGAAGATTGGAAAAGTAAATATTATGCTTTTTTACAAGATGAGATGATGTCTTTTTTTGCCAAACAATTGTTTATTCAATTAAACTCGACATCAAGCGAAACCAGATTGCCCTATTTTGAAGAAGAAATACAACAAGATTTTGCAAAAGCTTTGAACCAATTTAAAATGGTGTTTGCTAATGACAATGAGTTTGTTGAACCAAAAATTGTTAGTCAACTACTTGAAAAAACTCCTTTTAAAGAGCTATTATTACTCATGGGACAACGCATCACTTCAGCTAGCGTACAAGATGAAAAGGCTATTCCTCCTTTGCGAAATATACTATTAGAGAGTTGCTTTCTGCCTTTAAACAAAGAAACAACAGTAGTAGTAAAAGCTTGGGAAAAGCATGTAGGTCGTTATCCAGAAAGCATTTTTGAAACGGTAAAAGGCAATCAGAAAGAAAAAGAAATCACGATAAGTAAACAAATCGATTATATCATAGAAAATCAAACCTGGTGGAATGTTTTTTTTCATTATAAACATGGTTTAGTATATGAAATTAGAATTGCAAACGGACAAGGCATGCGATGGAGTAGCGATGGAAAACAATTTATAGGTTTTTTGGAACAATTTTTATAAGTTTAAGCAATGAATAAAGAAAATATAAACTATCAATTTACGCAAGAAGAATGGGACAATTGTCTCAAAGTATTGACGATTTTAAAAGATAATCCTTTCGAAAACCCAGATAATATTCGTTTTGCTAGTTTGATTACCAAAATACATAAAAACGCAAAGAAAAGTCAGCGTACAGTTAATTATAGCTCTAAAAAAGCAACTGATTTAGAAACCATTTTACAAACCACTTTGTCTCAAAAAGCAGTAGCAGGTAAAACATTATATACAGATAAACAAAAGGAAGCGCAACTTGTTTTTACTCCTTTACAATTAGCTAAAAATTGTTATTGTTGTAATACGACTTATAAAATGGCTCACGAATTTTATAATCGTTTGTGTCCTAATTGTGCTCAAGAAAATTATGAAAAACGGTTTCAAAATACCAATCTCGAAAACCGTAACATAATACTAACTGGTGGTCGTGTAAAAGTAGGATTTGCAACAGCCTTACGATTATTGCGAAACAAAGCTAATGTAGTAGTCACAACTCGTTTTCCAGCCTTAGCATTAGAACAGTTTCAAGCAGAAAAAGATTATGACACTTGGAAAGACAATTTGACCCTTTACGGCTTAGATTTAAGGAATTTACAAGCCATAAGCGATTTTGTTGCCTTTTATAAATCAAACTATGATTCTTTAGATATACTAATTAACAATGCAGCACAAACCATTAAATATACAGATGAGTATTATTTGCCTTTATTAAAAAAAGAAGAAAAGTTATTAATTGATTATAAAAATAACAAACAATTGATTGCCAATGCAACACCCATTTCAAAAGAAATAAAAGCCTTAGAATACAATCCTTCAGAAAGTACAGCAATACAATTATCAAGATTTGGGCAACCAGTAGATACTAGAGAAAAAACAAGTTGGAACTCAACCTTAGAAGAAGTATCCCTGCATGAATTAGTCGAAGTCAATTTAATCAATCAAATGGCTCCTTATTATTTGATAAAAGAATTAAAACCTTTATTTTTAGCCTCTAATTTTAAGGAAAAGTTTATTATTAATGTTACTTCTTCTGAAGGGATTTTTAGTTATACCAATAAAACGATATTTCATCCACATACTAATATGACTAAAGCAGCTTTAAATATGTTAACCTTAACATCTGGAAAAGAATTTGCAAAGGAAAATATTTATATGAGTTGTGTTGATGTAGGCTGGATTTCAACAGGAGCAAGAGAAGAGTTACGAAAAAAGCAATTTGAACAAGGGTACATTCCACCATTAGATTCCGTTGATGGAGCTAGTAGAATAATGGATCCAATAAGTCAAGGTATAGCTGGTAATTATTTATTTGGTGTCTTACTTAAAAATTATAAAGTGTCACCTTGGTAAAAATAAAACACTGTAGTTTAAGTGGAAAAACGACTGGTCTGCAACCTTTAGTTTCAGGTTCGAGCCCTGATAGTGTTATGAAGGTGTTAGTTTAATTGGAAAAATGTCCATACCAAATGGGATATGCAAGTTCGAGTCTTGTACACCTTCCAAAAAATAAATGGGAATAATAGTTCAATTGGAAAACGTCAGATTGCTAATCTGAAGATGTGAGTTCGAATCTTACTTATTCTCATTTTTATAAAAAATACATCTAGCGTAAAATAATTGAGCACTTCATTTTGAACATTTGTTGAAAATAAAAACAAATGAAAAACCTCTATAACAAAGGACCTTATCGTGGTTATGAATATGCTAAACATTTGAGACCTTTTAGTAAGAAATTAGGGAATAGAAAATGGCGCGTTAAGGTTGACGCTGTTGTACAAGAAGCACTTGCTTTGGAGCAAAACAATACAAATGCAATTAGAAATCCTGCAATCAAAAAGAAACCTAAGAAAAATATTAAAGTTAAAATAAAAGGGGTATAATGACATAATCTTTTCTGTTTATACAAGCTATAGTTCTTACAAACAATTAGAAGATGCTATAAAAAGAAATAATGTTATTGCAGTCCTATTTAAAACAAACAAGAAAACTCCATCAGGGAGATATTACCAATATGAAAAATTACATAGACATCGGAATCAACCTAACGAATAGGCAATTCCAGAATGATACAGACACTATCATTCAAAATGCTTTAGACAATGACGTATCGCAAATGATACTGACAGGAACAAGTGTACAGGGTAGTAAAACCGCAGCTACAATAGCAAAAGAATACCCTTCTACCCTATTTTCAACCGCAGGCATTCATCCGCATGATGCTAAAAGTTTTAATAACCAAAGTATTTCAGAACTTCGAAAATTAGTACAATTACCACACGTAGTTGCTGTTGGAGAATGCGGACTCGATTTTGACCGGGATTTTTCACCACGAGACCGACAAGAAAAGTGTTATCGAACGCAATTAGCATTAGCAGTCGAAGTACAAAAACCACTTTTTTTACATGAAAGAGCATCTTTTACTCGTTTTATGGCTGTCACCAAAGATTTTTTACCCCAATTACCTAAAGCAGTTGTACATTGTTTTACTGGTACATTGGCTGAAGCCAAAACCTATCTCGATCATGGTTTTTATATTGGTTTTACAGGAGGCATTAGTGATTCCAAACGCTTTGCTCATTTAGAAGAAGTAGTGCGTTATGTTCCTTTAGACAAAATACTGATAGAAACGGATGCGCCTTTTATGTTGCCTAAAAATGTACCCAAAACAAGTCTTACCAAGTATCACGAACGTAGAAATGAACCTGCTTTTCTACCTTATGTTGCACAAACTGTTGCTAGTTTTAAAGGAATTTCTTTGGAAGAAGTAGCTTTGGTAACTACAAAAAATGCAAAAGAATTCTTTAGGATTTAAGTTGTAAAGGTATATTGAAATAACAAACGAGTTCCTTTTGTTGTTTTAATAATTTCAAATTTACCATCAATTTTTTCCATTCTTAATTCCATATTGATTAAGCCATTTCCTTTTTTAATTGCCTCAGACAAGCCAATGCCATCATCAATTACCTCAATCTTAAAATCAACTGATGTTTGTTTAAATTGAATGTTTATGTTTTTTGATTGACTGTGTTTATAAACATTATGAACCGCCTCTTTAACTACTAAGAAAAGATTTCTTCTAGCTTTTACAGGCAAATTGGTTTCGCTCTCTATTATATTGGAATCCAATTGTAATGTTATTCCTGTTTTATCTAAAAAACGCTCAACATACAAACTAGTATAGTCTATAAAGTTACCAATAGTATCATGCTGAGAATTTAAACTCCAAAGAATTTCTCGCATAGCCAAATTCATATCTTCCGAAGTAGTAATAATGACTTCTAAATCTTCAATATAACTTTCCTCTTTAATTTTATATTTTAAGAATTCAGCTTGTAACTTTATAGCCGAAATTCCAGCACCTAAATCATCATGCATATCTTGTGAGATACGCTCTCTTTCCACTTGTATCGCTTTTTGACGCTCTAATTCCTTTTGTAATAATTGATTTTGGAACTCACTCTCCTTAATTTTATTTTCCTGCTGCTGAATCAGTTGCTTTTTATTATAAGCAAAAACAACCATAATGATAAACCCAACAAAAAGAAGCATTACAATGATAGCAATGATGTAAGTAAGTTTAATATCTTGTGGAAGTTCGTTCATACTTTAAATTTTACAGAAAAGACCTTTCAAAAATAAGCAATAAGATAGAATAGTAGTTATTTGGTAACCTAAATTAATCTGTCTTAAAAAATTATTATCATTGATATCTAACCAATACATAGGAATTAATCTAAAAAGAAAAATAACAGACCAAATTAACAAAGAAGTACTGAACCAAAAGGCTTGTTTTTTTAAAAGTGAGTTTTCGTCAACATGTTTTAGTTGGTTAAATAACCATTGTAATGCAAAAACTATATAAATAAGATTCATAACTGTACCAGCTTGCGTTGAATATTCTTCAAGACCTTCTAATCTATAAAAGTAAAGACAACAAATAAATGCAATACCACCAAGAGTATACATTATTTTATTATTCCCATTTTTTTGATTTCCAAAATAAAAGGTGAAAAAGAGAGTATAGAATAATGGAGAACTATTGTAAATCTCTCTAGATACTATTTCAACAAAAAAACCAATTTCAATGATAACAACTGATAAAAAATAAATATATAACAAATTTTGCCTTGAAACTTTATTAAAAAATGAAGTTCCAAGACAAGATAATAGGAGTATAAAATAAATAGTAAGTAACATATTTAACAAGTCCCTCCAGGTGGATTAGTTGGTGGACATAATTGAAAGGTATCGAAATATTTAACAATAGAACTATTAGGATCAATTTTACTGTAATAGTTTGATCCCTTGTTTCCAAAACACATAATGAAGGAAAATTTATTATGTAATGTTTCGTATTCAGGGCTATTAATTATAGAAGGAATAAAGTAGATGTATTCCTCATCAGTTGGTGTAAAATTATCAAAGTTTTTTGCATATGGAATGGTAATTTTACGAGTGTTATTTTTTTGCAGATTATTAGAAAGTATTTCTAAATTAGCATCTAAATCTTTCCCACAATGCAATTTAAATTGATTGGAAAAATCAATTAATTCACTTTCTGTTATAGACTTTAATTTTTGATTTACACAATCAATTAGATAAATTTTATTATTGACCAAATAGGCTATTTCAAAATTACCATTATATTCAACAAGTTTAATTACCGTATCTATTTTTTGATTAATAGATTCTTTCAATAAAGTGGATTTGACCTCAAAAATTTTATTTAATTTGGAATGACCTGAAAAGTACCTATTAAATATCTTTCTATAATTGGAAGCAACAAAAGGAGGAATTTCATTTTTTTCACCCGAATCATAATAATGAGGAAAGAAACTCTTCTTATTGCCTGAAATTAGAAGTGTAAATTTTTGAATTGTTTCTAAATCTAATTTAGTAATAGCTTTATTAACATACCCTTTTTCAATTAGATATAAAATCTCATTTAAGTATTGGTTGTGTTCCATAATTTCTAGTTTTTTTGGTTTAGTTTATTTATTGCTTCAATTTTGTTGTTTACTTGTAGTTTTTTGTAAATGTTACCAATGTGTTTCTTAATAGTATCAATCGTAACACACTTTGTATCGGCTATTTCTTTGTATAATAAACCTTCTGCTAATAATTCTAAAACTTCTTTCTCAGTAGGGGTTAGTAAGGCTATACTTTGTATTTGAACTTTCGATTCTTGAAAATGGTGTAAAACACGCTTGGCAATACTAAAACTCATCGGTGCACCTCCTTTATGCGCTTCTTGTATGGCTTGTATAATTTTATCCATCGGTTCTCCTTTTACGAGATAACCACTAGCACCTGCACGCAAAGCTGAAAATATTTTCTCATCATTTTCAAAACTGGTACACATGATAAACTGTGTTTGAGGCATCGTTTCTGTCAATTGAAACACAATATCAATACCTGATAGATCTTGTAGTTGAATGTCCATTAAAACCACGTCTGGTTCTAAATCTTCTAATTCTTGCAAAGCCGTTTTACCATTATAAAATTGAGCTACACATTCCATATCTTTTTGAAAATCGATGATCTTCTTCAAAGCTTGGTTATAGTTTTTATCATCTTCTACTATGGCAATTCTAATTTTCATGTTGTTACATTTTCAGGACAAAGTTGAGCAATAAACAAATCATACACAATTACCCTTTTGGGTGATATTGAGGAAATTAGTACTAAATGTACAAATCTTAAAAGAAATAAACTATTTAAAAAAAGAATTGGAATGTAACCAATATCACCCGAAAGGGTAATTGATTGGTATAGTGTTGTGTAGATACCTTTGGAGCATAACTAAAACTTTAAAATCATAAAAAAAACAGTAATCAACTAAAAATTTATAAAATATGACATTAGAAGAACAAATCAAAAAATTAGTTGCCGAATTTGAGGCAAAAAGTAAAGAAGTTGCAAAGCAATTAAATACTTATACTGATGAAATTGAGAAAAAAGAAGAAGTACTACAAGATAATGGAACTTTATTCAGCATCAAAAATGATAAATATACTTATAATTTTGAATGGAAAGAAGTTTCTTTTCATGTGCCTGTACCAGAAATTGGAAAAAATCAACAACGTGTAGTTTTAAAACTTCCAGAAATCACAATGGAAAATCGAGAAATTATTTTTGATGTACCCACTACTCGTATGGTTAATAAAAAGATTGGTGAAAAACCAGAAATAACTTGTGGTTGGAAAATGACTAAACTTGGATTTGGAATGAAAACTAAAACTTGGCAATGCACAACAAAATGGACACCAATTATTACAGCAATTCCTGAAGTTGTAATGAAAGAACATAAAATAATTACTAAAATTCCAAGAATAGTTTTTAAAAATAAGGACCTTATTTATGATATGCCTAGCATAACAATTAGAATGAAATTAGTAAAATTTAATTGTTTAGTAATCACAAGTGTTAATTATGATGGAGAAGAGGAAGCTATAGAAACAACATCTAAAAAAATTGAGTCAAAACAAGCAGAATTAAATGCGCTATCATCTAGTTTCGAAAACCAACTAGAATCATTAACCATACAGATGATAAATGAAGAGTTCGATACAGCTGAATTAAAAGTTAGGGAACAATTTAAACCAATTTCTTCTGATTATGAAAGGTCTATTGAGGAATGTAAAAATACTATTCGAGATTTGAAAAATAATAATGCATTAGATGCATTAAAAGTAGAAGAAAATAAACTTAATGACTTGATTGCTAAATTAGAAAAAGCTATCGAACCGATGGAAAAGATTTTGTCGGACCTATTAAAAGACAGGCTTAATGCCATTAAAGAAGTTGAAAACAAATAAACAATTAGCTACCAATGCTATAAATTATTACTAGTTTGTAACCAATCTGAAAACCCAAGTAGTTTTCAGATTGATACCTACTTAATTAAGTTAAATGCAAAATTTTGCAAATACTTATGACAAATCTAATTTTCAAGATGTTTTATTCTTAGGAGAAAGCCAGATAATAAATAATCTTTCTTCAATAACTTTTCAATTAAAAAAAATAAATATCAAATCTTTTAAAAGAATGATTTTAACAGTTACAAAATATCACCCGAAAGGGTAATTGATTGGTATAGTGCTGTATAAACACCTTTGAAACATCAACAAATACAACAATATCATGATAACAACAGCAATTAAAGAAAAATGTCATTCATTGAAATTTAATGAAAAAGAACAAAAAGAGTTATTAATTAAAAATTCATATACATTGCGAAAATTAATAGGAGTATTAGGAATTTTATTGCCCGTTTTATTGCCATTACTTTTACTCTTTACAGATGGATTCACAGAAGTATTACCATCTATAAGTCATTATTATTATACAAAATCAGGTCCGTTGTTTATTGCAATAATGTCTTTATTAGCTATTTTTTTTATAATATATAAAGAAAAATGTACAGACTTTATTATTTCATCAATTACTGGTATGGCTGCATTAATTGTTGTTCTACTACCAACAGATAGTTTGTTACAAGGATGTTTAAATATTTCGGAAAATCATATAGTTACTATTTTAGAAAAAAATCCTACTAGAGAAACCTTTCATTATATAGCAGCAGCAATTTTCTTATTGTCCTTAGCCTATATGTCATTATTTCGCTTTACAAAAACTAGTGAAGGATATGAAAAAGCTGAAATGCAATTAAGATTTAGACATAAATTATACAGAACCCTTGGAGTGATAATGCTTCTATCTATAGTAATTATCTTTTTAGGAAGCGACTATTTTAATAAAATTGTTCCAAATTCATTTCATGATTTTCATAAAGAACACAATCTAACCTTTTGGTTTGAAACTGTTGCTGTGGAATGTTTTGGTATTGCTTGGTTAGTCAAAGGAGGAGAAAACAAGTTAAAAAATAACATAAAAAACTAGAACATTATGAAAACTACAACTAGCATCCTTTATTTTTTATTCTTTGGAATTATTGGCTACAGCCAAGTAAAAACCAAAATAATAACTGTTGATTTAAGTAAATTAAAAACTAATAGTGTAAGGGTTGATGAAAATGTTTTACAAGATATTTTCAAATCATCAAGTAATTGTAATTGCATTAAAAAAAATAAAAGTAATTGGCTTTCTGTTAAATCAAAAGAAATGATTTCAATACAATTAATTAATGGAAACCCTTTAAAATATGATTACAAAATTGACTCAAAAAATATTATTCTTCATAATAATGATGCAAATGAAATTGTTGAAATAAAGGAAAGTGTTTCTGATAATTTTTTAATAAATAATTATAAAGCAATTAAAACACCACCTTTACTACAAAATATTATTGATTCAAATTTAAAATTAATAACGTTAATTAACAGTCTAAATGTTAAAGTAGATGCTAAATATGAAATTCTAAAAAGGAAGAATTCTATTTTAAAGGATGATTTTGAAATGGATAGAAAAATCTATATAGAAGAAGCTAAAAATAACAGTACACTTATTTTTACATTACTACAAGATTTAGAACAATTAAAAAATGATACTAAATATTCTACTGTTAATAAAATGCTACTGGAAACAAAAATAAAAGCAGAAAAAAGTATTGATAATATTATTGATAAGTTTTACAATATCGATTTAGATATTTACACTTTACCAATTGATATTCAAGGTCAAAATATTGATGCCATAGAATTTAAATTGAAACGTTTTGACAAAGAAACAAAAGAAGAAGATGTCAATTTTGCATCTAAGCCCTATAATATTTGGATTAAAGGGGGTTTAAAAATTGATGTCAGTGCAGGGATATTTTTTAGTTCAGTTTATGATCGTGAATTTGACACAAAGGATGATTTGACAGTTCCAGGAAATAAAATTATTACTTTAAAAAATAGAGGTGACTATGATTTTGCTTTTGGTTCTACTGTAAATACTTATATAAGAATGAATTCTTGGATAGTCCCTTCAATCAATTTTGGAGCAGCTCTAACTGCCAATCAAAAGTTTCAATTTTTGTTAGGTGTTGGAGCTATATTAGGGAAACAAGAGCGTATTATTTTTACAACAGGTCTTGCTATGGGAAAAGTAGAAAGAATTGCAGATTCCTATAATATTGGTAATTCTTATAACCTTGGTGATTCAGGAACAATACCAACGCAAACTCAATTCAAATTTGGACACTTTTTTGGAATAACTTATAATTTATCGAAAGTTAAAAAAATAAGTTTAGAGAAAGGAATTGAATAAAATATAAGCACATTTTACAAAATACAAATTTCACTCCTACGTAAAATAATTACGCAGGAGTGTTTTTATTTTGTACCATAATCTAATAGGCAAAGTATTGCTTTGAAAATGAAGAACCATCTTTGTTTCCAAAACAATAAATAATTAAAAAATGAATATTAAAATTCAAAAACTATTAGCAGGAGAAACCATTGTTTCTCGAGAAGCGGGCAACAGCATGTTGCCTATTTTAAAGTCCAAGCAAGCTGTTCGATTAGCTCCCACAACTTGGGAAGCATGTAACGTTGGTGATATAGTGTATTGTAAAGTAAGAGGTAATGTTTTTACCCATTTGGTTAAAGGTAAAAACGAGAAACGCGGTTTACAAATTGGCAATAATCACGGACATATCAACGGTTGGACCAAGCAAGTATATGGAAAAGTAATTGAGATTCTCAAGGACTAGTCCCTATCTTTTTTTAAAATTTATACTCATGAAAAAAGTCACTTTAATAATAAAATGACTTTTAAAATACTTAAGTGTTATAGCAGTTATTTATTAACGATTTTTCTATTTTTTACAAATTTCCATTATAATTACTAGTAGATCGTTAACTTTTTTACCTAAATAATTATCCATTTTTCTCATATAATACTATCAAACTTTAATGTGTACACCATTTTGCATTTCTTCTTGAGTTGGGGTTTCAAACCATGTTTCCATAAAATCAAAATCTGCTCTACTAACATTAAATTCATATCCTATCCCCTTCTCTTCATTACGCTTTAAAATTCTTTCCCATCTCTTTTCTTTAGAAGTGTCTAAAAAATGCAAGGTAATTTTATACCCTCTACTATTTGCAAAATTTTTAAATTTTTCTCTATGTGATTTTTTAGCCAAACCCAGATCTAAAATTGCATCAATATCTGAAGCTTCCAACTGTTCAATCATGTCTAATATTATACTTTCTGATCGTTCAATACGTTCTAAAAACCATTCTAATCCATCTTGCTGTTTTTTATCTGGTAGAAATAATGTTTTATTCCATTTATCAATAGAAAAAATTACCCCTTTAGTTTTATTTTTTAAAGAATATGAGTAAGTAGTTTTTCCAGATCCTGTATTACCTAGTATTAAATGTATCATAAATAATGATTTTAATCAATTGTTATTTTTTTATTGCAAACTAATAAAAAGTGTATATTTTTTACACATTAAACAAAAATTACATTAAAAATATAAAAATTTAAGAAAAATTATTGTAAAAAAAAGAAAAGATGGTAAAATACTATCACATAATGCTAACATACTACAAGTCCACCTTTTAAAAACAATATAATTTTGTTTTTATAACCTTGACAAAGTTAAAAACATTAACAAACAACTATCACAAACATGAAAACTATTATTAAAAAAGGCTTATTATTCCTTTCTTTTGGAATATTAAGCGCTATGGGGTACTCTCAAAATGTACCACCTAAGGAAATCCCCATCTCAAAAGAACAACAACACACTTGCTCAAGAGGAGTACCACTTGTAACACACTTTTCAGCAAACAATAACAAAGCAGCCATGAATTGCCCTTCATCAATGGCAGCTTGGTCTGCTTATAGTGGTAATGCATTAGTACAACAATTAAAATCTGCAACAGACTACGACAGTTGTTTAAGGTCTTTATTTAGTTTTGATTCTTCCTCTGGTCCAACATTGTTCTCTAATTATAATGTTGATGCAGTAGCTAGAGCAATGTATGCTATTTCGATTTCGCATGATGGAACCTTAAATAGTGGAATGTTAGGGTTAACTACCTATTTACATGCTGCTACATATCATGATTTTTTTCAAACGTCTATAACTCTAGATGCTAATGCGAAA
Source organism: Flavobacterium sp. KY-23415 (assembly GCF_055384985.1). Taxonomy (NCBI): domain Bacteria; kingdom Pseudomonadati; phylum Bacteroidota; class Flavobacteriia; order Flavobacteriales; family Flavobacteriaceae; genus Flavobacterium; species Flavobacterium sp. KY-23415. Next base: position 4,201,973 of record NZ_AP044001.1, read on the forward strand.
ACACAATATGGCTATGCAGTAGAATCATTTGCTAATAATGCTCATTTATGGGATTTAACAAGTGATGCGTTAGCAATACTCGATGAATACATGATTTTATGCGATCTTGAAGGTGTTAGACACAAACCCTTTGCTATTAATGTAATGAAGACTGCTATACGTAAATTAACTATTGACGACAACTGGCTCTCCATCGCTAATGATAATCAGTTAATGCAAAAATATGTCACAGCATATAATCGAATGTTCTTCCTAATGTTTAGAGGTATTCAACCTATAGATGTTCCATTTGAAAGTGCTTTAAATAACGATACCGATTTTTTTAATTTACTTTCAAACTTAGCAAAAGACAGTCAAATAAGAAATAATAACACACTTGTACTACTAGCAGACAATGCCGTTGGTGAAATGGCTAGAATGATGACAAGTAATGTCTTAAAACCAAAAGTAGAACCAAAATTAGCTTCAATAGCTAGTGGTTTAACTCGATTAACACCAAATTGGTACCGAATTATAAAAGCTATAAATGAAGGTGGTAATTGCTCAACATACAATCTATGTGAAAATATGACTACTGTTCGTGCAGAAATAGATACCATGTTATTCCCAAATACTTTTACATTTGATGATGGTAAACTAACTGTAAGAACACCTTTAAGTTATGAAACTGTCTTGCCACTATATTATGCCTCTAAACAAGTACAAGCACAAGTATTCCGGTTTTTAGAGACAGATCAACCTGTTGCCAATGACCCTAATATCAACTTAAATATGGTTCTTTATGGCTCATTAGCAAACTACCAAGACTGGCAAACATTACTCAATGGTTTGGATTCTAATAATGGGGGAATGTATATTGAAAATGGTGCAACTTTCTACACCTATGAAAGAACTAAGGCAGAAAGTACCTTTACTTTAGAAGAATTGTTTAGACATGAATATGTGCATTATCTTCAGGGGCGTTATATGGTTAATGGCTCTTGGGGATCTTCTCCAATTTATGCCAACAACAGATTAGTATGGTTTGAAGAAGGAATGGCGGAACACTTTGCGGGTAGTACAGATTCTGATGGCGTTACAATTAGAGAAAGTCAAGGGAGTGCTATAAAAAATGAAGGAGCAAGCCAATATATGAGTGTTTCACAAATTTTGAGTGCAGATTATAATAATGGGTTTAAATTTTACCGTTATGGAAACATGCTTTGGTCATATTGGTTTAAAAATGATATGACAACAGCTAAAGAAATTGTAAATTTAGTTAGAGCCGATAATATTTCTGGATATGATGCTAAAATTAATCAATTAAAATCGAACAGTAATCTCCAAACCGCATATACCAATTATTTAAACAATGTTGTAATAAACCCTGCAAATTGGTGGTCTGTTAACACTCCATGGAGAGATGATAAACTTTTAACAGTGGGTACTCCTTCTGATATTCTAACTGAATTTACTACTTTAACAGGAAGAACCGGTACAGCTACTACTGATGCAACCAATTCTGTAAAACGTTTCAGTATAACTGGCACCTTAACAGGCGGCAGTTTTAATAGCAATTTAGATAATTTAATAAAACAGTTAAACACCAGTGCAACAATAAATAACTTTAAGTACTTAACCGCATATTACAAAAATGTATCTGGTAATAATGCTACCTATATCATCTCTGGTCCTTTGAGAAATGCAAGTATTCCAGATACTGCAACACCTCAATTCTCAACACTAACTACAGCAACCATTTCTGGAGGTACAGTAAAATTTAAAAACGAATCTACTGGGTACATAAAAGCATACAACTGGAGTTTTCCTGGAGGAACACCGAGCACTAGTACACTTGCCGAGCCAACTGTAGTATATAACACACCAGGCACATATAACGTTCAACTAACGGTTACAGGTAAAAACAACAGTACGAACAATGCAACAAAAAGTAACTACATCACAATTTATCAAAAACCAAATTTAAATTATTGTGCTGCTAATGTAAGTTATGATTATACAAATATTGCTAACGTGAACTTCGCAAATATTAATAACAATTCTACAGGATTTCCTTTAAATGGATATGCAGATTTTACAAATATTCTTGGCGAAACAACAATTGGACAAACTTATACTTTAAAAGTATCACCAGAACTAACATGGCCAGATAATAATGTTAACGTTTGGATAGACTGGAATCAAAATGGTGTATTTACAGATTCTGGAGAAAAAGTGCTTAGCCAAGCAGGAACTACTATAGCCGCTAATGTTACAGTACCTTCCAATGCTATTGCTGGTGTTACTAGAATGCGTGTGAGATATTCTTATGGAAAAACATCTGATCCATGTGGCACAGATAACTATATGGGAGAAGTTGAAGATTATTCAATACTTGTAAAATCTAACGGACAATCAACGACAATTGCAAAACCTACAAATTTAACGGCTATAGCAAACAACACTGCCCTTCAAGCTGTATTAACTTGGACAGACAATGCTAATAATGAAACCGGATATACTGTTGAAAGAGCTACAGGTTCTGGTACATATACAGTTATTGCTAATTTAGCAGCAAATACTAATTCATATACTAATACAGGGCTTACAATTGGCAACACCTATTCATACAGAGTGAGAGCAAATGCAAACAACCTCAACTCAGATTATTCAAATATTGCCAATGTAACACTCACAAGTAACACACCTGCTTATTGTACAGCATCTGGAAATAATCAATATGAATATATTAAGAATGTAACTTTAGGTAATTTCACAAACATTTCAGGAGCAGATGCAAATGGCTATGGTAATTATACAGGTCAAACTATTACTTTAACTCCTAATGCTCCAACAACAATTACACTAACACCTGGTTTTTCAAACTCAGCTTATACAGAATCATGGTCGGTTTGGATTGATTATAATAAGAATACTATTTTTGATGCTTCTGAATTAGTGGTTTCTAATCTTTCATCTAATGGGGTAGTTTCTAAATCTTTTACCATTCCGAGCACTGCTTCAGGAACAACAAGAATGAGAATAGCCATGAAATACAATTCAGTACCAACATCAGCATGTGGAAATATTGGGGATGGTGAAGTTGAAGATTATACCGTAAACTTTTCTGAACAACAAGCAAACACTTTAGCTACTCCAACAAATATTGGTACTGCTGGAATATATGGTACAGGATTTTACGCTTCTTGGACACAAGTAAATGCTGCTACAAATTATGAAGTACAATTATTTCAATCTAATACTTGGACAACAGTAGGAACTTCTAGTACCTATTACTTATGGATTCCTAAACAAGGAACAACAACTAGTTATAGATTTAGAGTGAGAGCAACAAATGCAACTGACGTAAGTGATTGGAGCAATTTTGTAGATGTCTCTTTAACAGGAACAGCAAAATTGTCTGAGGTAATTGAAACTACAACTATTACAATGTATCCAAATCCTGCTATAGACACCATTTATTTTACCACAAATTTAGAAGAAACTAAAAATCTAACTATCACTATTTATGACAGTTTTGGCAAATGGATTGACACTATCCAAAATCAGAATAGTTATTCTGTTCAAAAATTAGCGAAAGGACTTTATTTCGTAAAATTTACTACAGAAACATTCGAAGAGACAAAGAAACTGCTCATAGAATAAAAACACTTAACATTTAACAACAAAAAAGAGGCTGTCAATAAAGATAGCCTCACATTAACTATAACTATATTATAAACAAAAACCAATTAACATGAAAAAAAGAATTTTATCCTTAGCGCTTATTATTATGAGTAGCATAGGTGTCTTAGCACAATCTACGCATCACTGTAGAGCTAAAGAAGAAAATGATGTTTTTTTTAACAAAAACCCCAAAGCACTCAAACAACGAGCGCAATTTGAAACATTCACAAAGAATTTCACCAAGAACAAAAGCAGTAACAAAGCGGGAGAGTCATACACAATTCCTGTGGTTTTTCATATTTATGGAGACGTTCAAAGTGGAAAAACTGTAACCTATAACAAAATCGTTGCAGCATTAAATGCTTTAAATGATGATTTTAATGGGTTAAATAGTGATTATAATACGGTTGAACCTTTTTTTCAACCAAGAAGGGCAACAATGAATATTCAATTCAAATTGGCAAAAATTGATCCAAATGGAGGTAGCACTTCAGGAGTAATTTTTCACCCAACTCGAAATGGATACGGTAACGGTGGTGGTTATGATAACCAAATTGCAGCCGATGCTTGGGACAATAAAAAATATATGAATGTATACATTCAAAATGACTTGTATAATGATGGAAGCCTAACCAATTCAGGTGTAGCTTGGTATCCTGATAGTTCTATGACAAATGCCAATTTAGCACGTGTTGTTTTTAATGGTGCCTATCTGTATGGAAATGGCGACAGCGAATTTGCTTCTACACTTACACATGAATTTGGACATTTCTTAAACTTAATCCACACTTTTGAAGGAGGCTGTTCTGGTACAGACCAAGTTGCAGACACTCCTAGTGAGGATGGATACCACACACTATCTTGTACTCCAGGTACTAATTGTTCAGGTGAAAAAGTAAACATTGAAAACTATATGGGTTATAATGGTGCTAGAGGCTGTTACAAAATGTTTACTCAAGGACAAGTAGCTAGAATGTTAGCCGCTTTACAACATCCTGCAAGAATTACATTATGGCAACCACAAAACCTAATTGATACTGGTGTAAACGCAAATGGAAGTTCTATAGTTTCTTCAAAATCTGTATTAAAAGAAGCAATTGCAAACAATGGTACATTTACAGATAACAGTATTATTAGTATTGTGGGTTCAAAAACTTTTGCTGTTACTAGCGGCACAATGACACAAGGTGTTCACTACACCCATACTTTCCCAAATGGAATTACTCCTGTTTTAACAGTTAGTGGAAACAATACAATTACATTAACATTAACAGGACAGAGCAACAACCATGCAGCAGCAAACAATACAACAGGCGGAATTACCTTTTTAGCCACTGCCTTTTCTGGTGGAACAACAGGAGTCATTTCAACTAATTTGAATTTTAACTTTCAATTTTATGACCCATATGGGATATTTTATGTAAACATGGCTGATGTTACTGCTTCAGACGCAGCACAATGGACTTATTTTACAATTGAGAAAGGCGATGATGCTGCTTTTGGAACTTGGAGATATGCTGCAAATCATTACAAATTAGAAACTTATGGTAAAAAACTAGTTTGTGTAGCAAATTCAAGAAACATATCAGTTTTAAATGCTGGAACAGTAATTAGTCAAACCAGTAATTTCACTCCTCCAGGTGCATATCCTGATCAATTAGATCTAAGGACACCTTCCTATACAAATTGGGATGGCAAAACCGCTTATATAGGTTTTGAATATACTATCGACGGGAATCCTTGCTATGGTTGGTTTAAAGTTATTGCAACAAGTAATGGATCTGGTTATACGGTTACTGAATACGCCTATAACACACAACCTTTTGGTGCAATTACTGCTGGCTCAACAACAAACGGAACAACTGTTGCTGCACCAACAAATTTAACAGCTACAGCAAACAACACTGCACTACAAGTTGTATTATCATGGACAGACAATGCTAATAATGAAACTGGATATACTGTTGAAAGAGCTACAGGTTCTGGTACATATGCTGTTATTGCTAATTTAGCAGCGAATGCAAATTCATATACTAACACTGGACTCACAACTGGCAACACCTATTCTTACAGAGTGAGAGCAAATGCAAACACAATTACCTCAGATTATTCAAATGTAGCTAGTGCAACATTAACCAATAATACTTCTGCATATTGTAGTGCCTCTGGAAATAATCAATATGAGTATATTAAGACTGTTACTTTAGGTAATTTTACAAACACTTCTGGAGCAGATGCAAATGGCTATGGTAATTATACTGGTCAAACTATTACTTTAACTCCAAACACATCTGCAACAATTAGCTTAACACCTGGCTTTTCTGGATCAGCCTATACCGAATCTTGGTCGGTTTGGATTGATTATAATAAGAATAATATTTTTGACGCTTCAGAATTAGTGATTTCTAATCTTTCATCTAACGGTGCTGTTTCTAAATCTTTTACCATTCCAAGTACTGCTTCAGGAACAACAAGAATGAGAGTTGCTATGAAATATTATTCAGCTGCAACAACTGCGTGTGGTAATTTAGGAGATGCCGAAGTAGAGGATTATACAGTAAACTTCTCTGGGCAACAGCAAAATACTTTAGCAACACCTACTAATATTGGAGACTCTGGTATATATTCTGTTGGTTTCTATGCTTCTTGGACACAAGTGAGTGCTGCTACAAATTATGAAGTACAATTATTTCAATCTAATACATGGACAACAGTGGGAACTTCTAACACCTATTACTTATGGATTCCTAAACAAGGAACTACTACTAGTTACAGATTTAGAGTGAGAGCAACTAATGCAACTGGTGCAAGTGCTTGGAGTAATTTTGCAGACATTTCGTTAACAGGTGCAGCTAAACTTAGTAGTGAAAATCACACTTCATCAATATCAATGTATCCTAACCCAGCTGTTGACATTGTGTATTTTTCAAATCAAGAAGACACAAAAAACACTACTATTATGATTTATGATAGCTTTGGAAAACTAATTGATACAATTAAAAATCAAAATAGTTATTCGGTACAAAAACTGAATAAAGGACTTTATTTTGTAAAAATAGTTACAGATACTTTTGAAGAAACAAAAACACTTTCTGTAAAATAAAACCTATTTAAAAAAAACAAATGAGGCTACCCTTTTTGGATAGCCTCATTTTTTATGTAAAAAATTATTTCAAAATTACAATTTACCATTTTTAATTTCTTCTACACATTCTGGATTCAATAAAGTAGAAGTATCTCCAAAGTTTTCAAAATCACCTTCAGCAATTTTTCTTAAAATTCTTCTCATAATTTTTCCTGAACGCGTTTTAGGTAAAGTATTTACAAACTGAATTTTTTCTAATTTGGCTATAGGTCCAATTTGGTCGGAAATTAAATGATTAATTTCATTAGATAAATTATCCCTATCTCTACTTTCTCCAGATTCTTTTAAAATAACAAAACCATATAAAGCATTTCCTTTCACATCATGTGGATACCCTACAATTGCACTTTCAGCAATAGCTGGATGTTCATTGATTGTGTCTTCAATTGGAGCCGTACCTAGATTATGCCCCGAAACAATGATTACATCATCTACTCTACCTGTTATCCTATAATACCCAACCTCATCTCTTAATGCTCCATCACCCGTGAAATATTTACCTGGAAATGCTGTAAAATAAGTCTCTTTATAGCGTTGATGATCGCCCCAAATGGTTCTTGCCATTGATGGCCAAGGAAATTTAATACATAAACTTCCCGTTACCTGATTCCCTTCAATTTCATTTCGTAATTCATCCATTAAAACAGGTTGAATTCCAGGTAATGGTAGCGATGCATAGGTTGGTTTTGTTGGTGTTACAAAAGGAATTGGAGAAATCATAACACCACCTGTTTCTGTTTGCCACCATGTATCTACTAACGGACAACGTTTTCCTCCTACATGATCATTATACCAATGCCAAGCTTCCTCATTAATAGGTTCTCCTACAGAACCTATCACTTTTAAGCTTGACAAAGGAAATCGTTGAACATATTCTACATTTTCTTTTGCTAATGCTCTAATAGCTGTTGGAGCGGTATAAAATTGAGTCACTTTGTGTTTCTCAATTACTTCCCAAAAGCGGCTAAAATCAGGATAAGAAGGAACACCTTCAAACATCACAGTTGTTGCTCCATTCAATAATGGTCCATATAAAATATAGGAATGTCCTGTTATCCATCCTATATCGGCAGTACACCAATAAATATCATCTTCTTCATAATCAAAAACATTTTTGAATGTATATGCTGTGTAAACCATGTATCCAGCTGTAGTATGCACCATACCTTTAGGTTTGCCCGTAGAACCAGAAGTATATAATATAAACAAAGGATCTTCAGCATCCATTACTTCAGCAACGTTTGTACCCAAAGCAGCATCTAAAAGAGGTTGTAACCATATATCTCTCTCTTCTTTCATGTTTATTTTTGCATCTGTGCGCTTAACAACCAATACTTTTTCTACACTTGGGCAACTAAACAAAGCTTCATCTACGATACCTTTTAAATCTATAACTTTATTTCCTCTAAATCCGCCATCAGAAGTAATAACCATCTTACACTCGCTATCATTAATACGAGTGGATAATGCTGATGAAGAAAAACCTGCAAAAACTACTGAATGTATGGCTCCAATTCTAGCACATGCTAATACTGCAATAGCCAATTCAGGAATCATAGGTAAATAAATACAAACCCTATCGCCTTTTTTTATACCTTGCTCTTTTAAAACATTAGCCATTTTTGCAACGCGAACATACAAATCATTATAGGAAATATGTTGTGCTTCTTCTTCAGGATTGTTTGGTTCAAAAATAATTGCAGTTTTATCCCCTCTTTTGTTTAAATGTCTATCAATACAGTTTTTTACAATATTTACTTTAGCGTTTACAAACCATTGAAATTGAGCTTTTTCCATATCAAACTCAAAGACTTTATCCCATTGTTGGTACCAAGTAAAATTTTCATCAGCTATTTTATCCCAAAATTTCCTTGGCTCTCTAACTGATTTCCTATGCATTTTAAAATAATTCTCTAGGTCTTTAATTTTATAATAGCTCATCTTTATTTATTATCTATTGTGTTGTAAATATAAGTATTCTTTAAAAAAAAATAAATTTATTCTTGCTAATTTACTATAGTTATCAATTAATGTGTTAAAAAAACACTTTAATCTTAATTATTCTAATAATTCTTTTACTTTCTCTATTAATTTTTTGAGAGAAAAAGGTTTAGTTAAATAAGCACTTGCACCTAATTCTAATCCTTTTTGAATATCTGCTTCTTTATTTTTTGCCGAAAGAAAAATAACTTTACAATTACTTAATTTTCTTTCTTTTTTTATTTCTTCTAAAGTTGCATATCCATCAACATTGGGCATCATTACATCTAAAAGAATAATGTCTGGAATATGAGTTTTTAAAATATCTAATGCTTCTTGACCATCTCTTGCAATAAAAACATCAAAATTATTCTTTTTAAAAGCATATTCGAGCGACATAATTATATTGGGTTCATCATCCACGATAAGTATCTTCTTCATCTTTTTTCACTTTAGTTATCATACCCCATATTTGGTAGTGTAAAAGTAAAACATGCACCGCAATTTTCATTGTTTTCTGCCCAAATTTTTCCATGATGCAATTCTACAATTTGTTTGCAAATTGCTAATCCTAATCCGCTACCAATTGGCTTTTTAATATTTTGATTATCAGACTGATAAAATTTATCAAATATATTTTCTAAATCTTTTTCCTCAACACCTTTTCCATTATCCTTTATAATAATTTCAAAAAAACCTTCTTTTTTATTTATTGTTATGCTTATTATTCCGTCATTTTCTGGACAAAACTTAATTGCATTCGATAATAAATTAGTAATTACTTGAACTATTCTGTCCTCATCATAAACGATAAAGAATGGGGTTTTATTTTCAAAACACAATACTATATTTTTATTCTTCAATAATTGCTGAAGTGGCTCTATTGTTTTCACAAAAGTATTGGTTAAATCTTGTCTTGTGAGATTTAATTTTTGTTTGCCTGTTTCAAATTTTTCTAAATCCAAAATTTTATCAATCAATCTATTTAAACGATCCGACTCTGAAATAATATTTTGCAAAAATTGTTTTTTTAATTCTTCTGGAATTTCTTCATCGTCAAACAATATTTCACTGGCTGCTCGGATTGCTGTTATTGGTGTTCGCAATTCATGGGTAACTGTATCTAAAAAAGCGTCTTTTTGTTTGTCTTTTGCTACCAAGGTTTCGTTTGCTTGTTGCAATTGAGCTGTTATTTCTTTTAATTCTCTGGAGGTTTCTGTTAGTTTTTTATTTATCAAAATATTCTCATTAGACTCTTCTAATATTTTCAAAACTTCAGACAGGGTAACTTTTTCTTCTTTAACAACACTTGAAATTAGAATTTTTGCAGATGCAGTTCCAATATGTCCTGTTAGTAAATTCTCTGCAAACTTTACTAAACGAGCATCGGCTAATTCTTGATTTTTATCAAAATTGTATTTAGTATTAAAAATAGCCATAGCTCTTTGTGTTCTTTCAACTCCTAAAAATTTTATTAATACTTTCTCAATATCACTAGTATAGGCAGTTCCTTTCCATACGAATGCATTTTCATGATTGGTACTGTATCTATCTATATCTATATACATTTCTGCATAGTTTCGCTCACGATAATTACCTTTAAAACTTACAGATACTGCAAAATAGGTCATCGCATTAAAAAGTAAGCTCCAAAAAAAAGCATGGGCAATTGGTGATAAATAATCTAACCCAAATAGTGCCAAAGGTTTCAAAAACGTTATATTAAATATACCATTACTTATAAAAGCATGGTCTGTGTTTGTAACTCCGAAAGAATACGGAATTAATAAGGTATAAAAACAGACTCCAAACCCTATTAAAATACCCCAAATAGCTCCCAAACGAGAACCTCTTCTCCAAAATAATGCACCAAAAAATGCTGGAGCCAATTGACCAATAATAACAAAAGAAACTAAACCTATGGAGCCTAAACTGTAATCTAACGCAAAAAAACGGTAGATAAGATAAGATGCTATAATTAATGAAAATATTCCAACTTTACGAATAGTTACAATTTTTTTATTGTTTATTGCTTGTTCTTCATTTTTTAAACGTCCTAAAAATGTATATGGAATTAACAAATTATTACTCAACATTGTAGATAAACTGATACTCGAAACAATAATCATGGATATAGCGGCTGAAAAACCTCCTAAAAAAACCATTGTTGTTAAAAATGTATGATTGAAATATTGAGGAATTAATAACGAGAACGTATCTGCATTTTTAACTTCTCCTTCGAAAAGTACATTTCCACCCCATGCAATTGGAAAAACAAACACATTAAAAACAAATAAATAAAGAGGAAACAACCACAAGGCAGTTTTAATGTGTCGCTCTCTATTGTTTTCTACAACAGCTACTTGAAATTGTCTTGGCAAAAGAAAAATAGCAAACAAAGATAATAGGCAGAGAAAAAACCAATTTATGCCTTGTTCCAAACTTCCTATGGTGTTTTTTTCTTTAAATTTTTTTAAAACTGATGCTTGAGCATAGAGGTCACTAAAACCATCAAAAACATAATAGGTAACATAGATCCCAATAACTACAAAAAAAATTAATTTTAATAGACTTTCCATTGCTACAGCAGTAATAATACCCTTGCGTTTTTCGGAAGCGTCAACATAGCGAGTACCATAATAAGAAGCAAAAAGAGCTAAAGCAACAGCAACATAGGTAGTGGTATCTACAAAAACAAATGAACTTTCAGTTGACTTTGTAACCACATGAAATGTTTCAGATATAGCTTTCAATTGCAAAGCAATATAAGGCAAAATAGCTGCTAAACAGATAAAGGTTACTAATGCCCCTAGAAACCTACTATTGCCATAGCGCAAAGAAATAAAATCAGCTATACTTGATACGTTATTCAATCTGGAAATACGAATAATTTTTCGAAGTATAATTATCCAAGCAGGAATAATGATAATAGGACCAATATAGATCGTTAAATAATTCAAACCCGAGTTCGCAGCAACACCAATACTTCCATAATAGGTCCAGGCAGTACAATACACCGCTAGTGAAAAAGAATAAACATAAGGATTACTCGCCCATCTTAAATTTCTCTTTTTTTCTGCCCAATGAGCAATTAAAAATAAAAAAGTTAAATAAACCAATAGTATTATAATTAAGACTATGCTACTCATGATATCGATTTACAATTATTAGAGATACTAGAATAGAAATTGCCCATATTGAGAACACATAGATGTAGAAAATTGGAATACCCAAAAAAGCATCACTACTATCAAACAAAAGCAATAGTGGTAGATTTAATGCTAAAAAAAGAAATAACGATAATACTACTAATTTCTGCTGATGTCGTTTTTTCATGATTTATATTTATTCGCTTAAAAATACAACTTATCTTTTAAAATAAAAAAATCGCCATTACTATAACAGCGATTTTTGAACTAAATAATAATTTGAATAGTATAATGAATTAATTAATGCTCTACAGCTTCCCCAGCTCCTGATGGAATTCTAATGTTTTCTACAATCTCTTGCACATCGCTTGGTGGTGCAGGTGTAAAACTATTAACCAAAAAAGCAACAACAAAATTCATAATCATTGCAATAGTTCCAAACCCTTCTGGTGATATACCAAACCACCAACTGTCTTTTAATCCTGCAACAGCTTCTTTACCTCCATCAAATATTCCAAACTTAAATTTCAACATATAGAAAAGCATCAACAACATTCCTACTACCATACCTGCAACCGCTCCTTCTTTATTCATTTTCTTATGAAATATACCCAATATTATAGCTGGAAAAAAAGATGCAGCTGCTAATCCGAAAGCAAGTGCTACTACTGCCGCCACAAAACCTGGTGGATTAATGCCAAAATACCCAGCAATTATTACAGCTATTGTTGCCGCTCCACGTGCAGCCCACAATTCATTTTTCTCTGATATGTTTGGGTTAATCATTTTCTTAATTAAATCGTGAGAAACAGAAGAAGAAATAACTAACAACAACCCAGCTGCTGTAGATAACGCTGCAGCTAAAGCTCCTGCTGCTACCAAAGCAATTACCCAATTAGGTAGCTTTGCTATTTCAGGATTGGCCAATACCATAATATCATTATCAATTGTTAATTCATTCCCTTTTAATCCTTTAGCTGTTACTGACGCAAGGAAAGCTTCATCTTTTGACTTATCATTATAATATTGAATTTTACCGTCATTATTTTTATCTTCATATTGTAACAAACCTGTTTTTTCCCAGTTAGAAAACCATTGAGGCATCTCTGAATATTTTTTATCGTTAACTGTATCAATAAGGTTTACTTTCGCAAAAACGGCTACCGCAGGTGCTGTTGTATATAAAATAGCTATTAATAACAAAGCCCATCCAGCTGATTTACGAGCATCTCTAACTTTTTTAACTGTAAAAAAACGCACAATAACGTGTGGCAAACCTGCTGTTCCAACCATTAAAGCTAAGGTTATTGCAAAAACATCTGTCATTGACTTTGATCCTGAAGTATATTCTGCAAAACCTAATTCGGTTGACAATCCATTCAACTTATCTAACAAATAGACATCTGTTCCAGCTACTGTTCCTCCCATTCCCAATTGAGGAATTGGATTTCCTGTCATTTGTATTGAAATAAAAATTGCTGGTACCATAAATGCAAAAATCAAAACACAATACTGAGCTACTTGCGTATAGGTAATCCCTTTCATTCCTCCCAAAACGGCATAAAACAACACTATTATCATTCCAATAACCACTCCTGTTTCAATCTCTACTTCCAAAAATCTTGAAAACACTACTCCCACTCCACGCATTTGCCCTGCTACATAAGTAAAAGAGACTATCAATGCACAAAAAACGGCAACGGAGCGAGCTGTTTTAGAATAATAACGCTCACCTATAAAATCTGGAACAGTAAATTTTCCAAATTTCCTCAAATAAGGAGCCAATAATAAAGCTAATAACACATAACCTCCTGTCCATCCCATCAAATAAACTGCTCCATCATATCCAGCAAATGAAATAATTCCTGCCATAGAAATAAAAGAAGCGGCTGACATCCAGTCTGCGGCTGTAGCCATTCCGTTTGCTAAAGGAGAAACTCCTCCTCCTGCTACATAAAACTCTTTTGTTGAACCTGCACGAGACCAAATTGCTATACCAATATATAGTGCAAACGTAATTCCAACAATTAAATATGTCCAATTTTGTACATCCATGATTTTTCTTTTTTTAAATTAATTAATCGTCATACCCATATTTTTTGTCTAATTTGTTCATTAATCGAACATAAACAAAAATCAGTATTACAAATACATATATTGATCCTTGTTGGGCAAACCAAAACCCTAACGGAAACCCTCCAATTTTAATTTCATTCAAAGCGTCTTTAAAAAGGATTCCTGCTCCATAGGAAACAGCAAACCAAATACTCAATAATATTAGAAGGTAGCGAAGGTTTTCCTTCCAATAGGCGGTGGCATTTTTTTGATCTCTCATTTTTTATTGTTTTAGTTGTTTTTTTATAGATATATCATTGCTTGAAGTGTAACGGTGTTTACCGCTTTGTTATCTGCATATTTCAACGTCTGATATTCCAAGGTTAATTTTGAATTATGTCCACTTAGATAAACATTCGCCCCAATACCCAATTGAGAGGCATTTTTGTTTAATGCTTCTATTGTTCTGTGGTCATAGGACAAATAAGGTTGGAACTTTGTTTTAGTTTTAACAGGTAGAACATATCCTAAATGTGCATGCAGCATGGTTCCTGTTTCATAGGTTGTGCCCAAGGTAAAATCTTTACCATAATCTGTGTTTTGATATAATGCATAGGCTGTTAGAGCACCTCCATTATTTCCTATAGGCGCATCATAGAAGGCATCTACTGCAAAAATAGATACATTTTCTCCTGATAAATTTCCTGAAGCATCTGCAATTACAGCTCCTTTAGGGTGTGAGAAAAAACCAGCTCCAAGATTAAATATTTTCTTAGTTCCTACGTATGATCCTACTTTATAGGGCAGAAAATTACTTTCAGCATCAAAAAACGCATAATCAAAATAGCCTGAATAGGCTTTTCCAGCTGCTTTAGATCCCAGCAAACGTCTTCCTGTATAAGTAGCAGCTCCATTGTTTACTGGTGTAGTTGTGGCTTGTAAATTATTTGTTTCTGCTTCATTTACAGAAACTCTATATTGAAACTTACCAAAAGAACCTTTTAAGTATATTCCTAAATGACGTGCAAACTGATCAGACAATCCAAGTGTAGCCCATGATTGTCTTTGGTTATCCAAAGTCATGATGTTTAAAGTGCTTTGATTGTTTAAACGCGAAATACCGTTCCAATAATGCAATCCTCCACCAATAGCATGATCTTTACCTAAACTGTATTGTGCCCAAACGTCGTGAAAGAATAGTTGTGAAGCATCTCGGGTGCCTGTTGGACTCATATTATCGGCATTTAAACTGTTCAAGCCAAAATGTGTTAATATTAGAAAATCTTTACTTACTTGTGCATACATTAAAATACGTGCTCTTCGTAAGCTAAAATTTAAATCGGCTTGTTCATTTCCATTGGCATCTAAAGGACGATCCGAATTGTGCTGTGCCCAAAATTGAGCCCAAGAGATAATCCTAAAATATTTAGAACCGTCTTCGTTAATTTTTACTTTTAAACCTCCTTCATAATCGGGTGATCCTTGTGAGAATGCAAAACTTGTTAGAAACAGTCCTACTAAAATTATTATTTTTTTCATCTGTATAAAATTTGATTGCACCTTGTTTTCGATGTATCAAATTTTGTAAATTAATCAATAACCGTAAAAAAATGTATATATTTTTGTAAAGCACTATAGCTAATCTTTAAATCGTTCCCATTTTATAAGCATAAACTTATCACCAAGCTCTGTTATTATCATGCCCGCTCCTGATAATTGTTCTTTAGTTTTTAAGTATTCTAAGAGTTCTGCATGTTTGAGTATCTTATAGCTTGGATGATAATTGGGGTGTGGTGGCTTCTTAATTTTGTATTCCTTTACCCAATTACTAATAGACACATGAGAAACGCCTATTATTCGTTCAATTTCTCTATAGCTTAATCCTTCTAAATAGAGCTGTAAAGCTTTGGTAACATAGTAATCATCAATCTTTTTTCCTATTTTATTAACCGTAAAATAATAGGTACATGATTTACACAGATACCTTTGTCTTTCTTTAATTATGCCACTTTTTACAATGGTGTTTCCACCACATTTTGGACAGGTAATTTCTTCCATGTATATATATTTTGCATAAATATATTAAATTAGCAACTATATAAAACAATTTTTAATAATTATTTATACTAAAAATTATTATTCTTCTATTTTTTACGTTATTTATTTAAATTTATCTCACAAAACAACCTTAACCGAATTAAAGAGCAATCATTAAACACAATATCATCCAAAACTATATTTTATAATGATGTTACTTAATTATATTTGAATTAATTATTAAAATTAGAACTACTACCTTTTATTACTTGATTTTATTGAAGCTAAAAAAATATTAAGATTTAAATTCCAAGTAATGGTTAGTCTCTGAATTTTATCAAAAATTGAAAAGTTATTCTATATTTGCTATGATTTATGCTTTGTACTAACGGTACTAAACTTTCACTAAATATATGTTGTTACTTACAGAATGAACAAACCCCTAATTATTAAAGCTAACTTAAAATTAATTCTCATATTTAGTTTTTTTAGTATTTTCTTATTCGGAGTACTTTCATTTCATATGTATCTAAGATTTATTGAAGAACTGAAATTCGGATTTAATACTAAAATATTCTTTACTTTATGTTTACTTATTGTTCTTTTACTTGTTACTTCGTTATTTACAGTAACATTTTTTTCAAACATTGAGATAAATGAAAAAGAAATCATTATAAGAAAGCTCTTTTATAAAAAAATCATACGAATTGTAAGCATTAAAAAAATAATTCTTTCAGAAGTTACAGAATTCTATGGGGTTTTAGTGGACAGAACACTAATACAATTATTAAATAATGAATGTATTCATTTATATTCTTTTAAATATCATGACTTTTATAAAGTAAAAATCATTTTAAATTGTATCGACAATGTTTTAAAAAATGAAAATTTAAAAATTAAGAATCTCAACTTAAACACTAAATTCCTTAAAAGACAGTCACATAAAATCAAATTAACTAAAGATTCTAAAACATTTAATTTTTCGAACGTTTTATCTTTTTCTGGTATCCTATTTTACAGTTTTATTTCTTTTAATATTTATCATCTAGTCACTAAAAAAAACATCCTAGTCTATGACATATTTATTGCTATATCTGTAATTGTATTGTTCCTCTTTTTACATTCATTTAATACTAATTATTTCATTATAAGTAAAGATTATCTAATTGTAAAAAACACTATTTGCTTTTGGAAAAAAACACATTTTAAAATAAATGAAATTGAATCCATCAATATTCATTATCATAATAGACAATTTGGAAAAACTGTATTAATCAAAACAAAATATTTTAAAAATATTTATTTTAAGTCTGATAATCTTTTAAAAAAACAGTGGATTGATTTTAAAAAGGAAATTAGAGCTAAAAATATAACTGTTTTTGACAACAGTAATTTTATTACGCAAAGAGTAAACTATTAAAGCATTACATTGTTGTCCTATAAAAATAATCGGAACGTTATTTTTATAGGACAACAATGTTTAAAAATTTACTTCACATTAAATCCAAAAATATACTTATATATCGATAAAAATGATAGGCAAAAAAATATCTTGACCTTGAATTTCTTACCAAATAAAAAAGTAAGTTACAATCAAGTAAGCTGCCCTATCCCTTGAAAACAGAGAAAGCCTCTCAATTTAGTGAAGTGCCATTTATTAGAAATTGAAACATCTTAAAAATTATTAGAGCAAAATAGTAGTAGAACTACTAAAAGATATACTCCTATAAGCACTAAAAGCTTTGAAGAAATAAAAAAAACTTTTGATAATTTGTAACAACAATTATTATTTTTGAATATCAAAATATAATTTCCGTTTACAAAATTACCCCATTGAGATGCTGAAACCAGTTCTGCATTACTAAATGGGGTTTTAGTAAGTGTTTAGTATAGGGAGATGTTAAAAATTCTTCGCTTAAGAAAGCTCTTTTAATTTTTCACTTCTATTGACAATTGATTTGATGTATGAACAAATGGCAACGCTTTTCAATTGCTGGGAATGTAAATATTCTATTGTTTTCTCTACTAATTCTTTTCCCACTCCTTTTCCTCTAAGGTTTTTGGGTACTTCCGAATGGGTAAGATAATAGATATCTCCTTTGACTACGTATTCTATTTTTGCAAAATCGTCTCCAATTTTCATTACAAATAATCCCATTTCTGGATGATGCACTATTTCTGAAGTTTTCATTTTGTATCCTTTCTTCTTTGTTTTTTTTACACGTATTATTCAATCGTTTTTAAAAATGCTATAGCTTTTTCTGTATTCAAATGATAATCATTAAAGAGTACACGGTCTTCTTGATCTATAAAGATAAACCATGGTGTTCCTCCTGTTCTATAGTGATACATTATATTTGAAATCTTTTGGGTTGTATTATCACCATTATCTTGTCCAAAAGGGATTTCGAGTTGGTACTTTTTTTGAACCTCTATCATCTTTTCATACGTATTACTACTTTCTCCTTCAAATACAGTTTGAATGGCTAGAAATTGCACCTTATCATTGTCTTTTAATGCTTCAGTCATCGCTTGTAAAGAAGGTAATCCTATACTATGACAACCAGGGCACCAACTTTGAAAACAATAGACCACTTTAAACTTGTTTTTATAATCGGATAAATGAATAGGCTCTATAGGATTTCCTTTTCCATCTATCCATCGTTGCACGTTCCATTCTGGAGCTTTTTGACCTTCTATTCCGTAAGTGTTTTTTTGTGAATTCATTTCTTTGCTTTTAAATTTAAAATACTCATTTCTTTGACCATTACAAACCAATGTTGCTATTGTCAGCAGTATTAATAGTATAGTCTCAAACATTATCTTTCAATCTATTGGCATACATTTTTCTAAGCTTGTTTACTTTTGGTGTAATCACAGCATGGCAATATCCTGCATTAGTATTCTGGTTGTAATAGTCTTGATGATATGCTTCTGCTGGATAAAAAACGGTTAAAGGACTTACTTCTGTAACTATTTCATTATTGAAACTTGGGTTTATAGCCGCTAAAACTTCTGCTGCTATTTCTTTTTGTGTCTCATCATGATAATAAATTACTGACCTATATTGTGTTCCATAGTCAGCTCCTTGCCTGTTCAATGTGGTTGGATCATGACTTGTCATGAAAATGACTAACAATTCTTCATAGGATATCTCTGCTGCATCAAAAGTAACCTGAATTACTTCTGCATGACCCGTGTTTCCATTACAAACCTCTCTATAGGTAGGATTCGTTGTTATTCCTCCTGAATATCCGGAAACCACTTTTTCCACTCCTTTTAATCTTTGTATTACGGCTTCTACACACCAGAAGCAGCCTCCTCCAAACGTAGCTAATTGCATATTTTTCATAGTTTTCCCCTTTATTAATTAGACATTCACGCTACAACTACCGTGATAATCTTGATGGTAATCTTCAGCTTCATAAAATTTATCTAATGCTACAATTTGAGTTGTATATTTTATAACTCCATCTTCATCACTTAGCGCTTTTTCTATACTCTTTTTTTGATCTTCATTCCTGTAAAGGATTATGGATCTATATTGTGAAACAGAATTGGTATTAGAGCTTGAAGTTGTTCCATATTTTAGAATAAAAGTTCTGGTTAATGTTTCTAATGAAATTTTATCTCCATCAAACGCTACATTAACAACTTCTGCATGCCCAGTTCTTCCTCCACAAACATCGGAATAGGTTGGGTCTATAGATTCCCCACCAGCATAACCAGAAACGGCATCTATAACTCCTGGAGTGTCTTGCAAGAATTTCTCTACTCCCCAAAAACAACCTCCTCCAAACGTTGCAAACTGTATATTTTTCATAACTATTTCCTTTCTGTTTTATATTTTTTTCATTGCTATTGAATTGATGCAATATCGTAGGCCACTTGGTTCTGGTCCATCTTGAAAAACATGTCCCAAATGACTGTCACACACATTACACATAACTTCTACTCTAACCATTCCAAAAGAATTGTCTTTATGATATTGAATGGCGTTTTCTTTGATTGGCAATGTAAAACTAGGCCAACCTGTTCCTGAATTAAATTTTTCATTAGAATCAAACAATTCATTATCACAACAAATACACCCATATTTTCCAGGTTCATATCTTGAACAATGTTCGCCAGAAAAACGAGCTTCTGTCCCTTTTTTTCTTGTGATGTAAAATTCTTCTTCTGTAAGTTGTTGTTTCCATTCTGCATCAGTTTTTTCAACTCTTCGCTCTGGTACAGGATTTCCTTTACTTGCAAATTCTAGTACATCGTTCCATTTTAATATTTTGTTTCTCATAACTTTAATATCCTTTCTTTTATAGTACAAATTTAGCTCTATACTCTTTCTTTTTAATAATTTAGAATTCCTAACATGTTGTAAATTATTCCTAATACCCTTTGTGATAAAAAGAGCATGATTTAATGAATAAAAAAAACAACATTAGCAATACAATCATTTAGAATTAAGCTAAGTAAAATTATAAATAAAAAAAGAGTTGCTACTTACTGTAACAACCCTTTTACTTGTGTTTTTTTCCCTTATCTATTTATTCCGTTCGTATAGCTGTAGGTGATTTACCAGTTTGCTTTTTTATGAAATTACTAAAAGCTTGCACATCGTTAAAAGAAAGTTCATCTGCAATTTCTTGTATTGGTAGGGTTGTATATTTTAATAATCTCTTTGCTTCTAATAATCTCCTATTCGTAATAATTTCAATAGGTGATTTATCAATGTGCATTTTAAAAAAATTGGATAATGTTTTGGGTGACTTAAATAGCATATTAGCATAAGCCGTTACAGTTGTTTTTGTTTTATAGTGTTTTTCTACCAAAAAATTAAACTCTCTTATGATTCCTATTGCCTTTGCTTCAGTCCCTATATTTATATTTTGTTTTATATAGATCCTCACAGAAAGAATCAAAAATCTTTTCAGTAATGATGTAAGCATTTCAAGCGAATAATCATCTGTTTGATCAATTTCCATTTCAAATACTTGCCATAGGAGTTCAAACATCTTTTGGTTACTATCGGCTATTTGTATTTTGGGCACTGTTGCTGCTCCAAAAAACAAAAGTCCTTTACAACCAACATCACTATCATGATTCTCAACACAATAGAATGGCTGATTAAATTGTATTACACGTAACTTTTCAAATTCTATTTTTTGTATCGTGTGAAAGCTAGTTGTGAAAAGAAAACAATTCTTTTCTATTACATAGGGTTGATTGTCTATTTCAACTTCTGCTTTTTCCCCTATATTCCAAATAACTGATAGTCCTGTTTTTAAATCCTGATTAAACATATACATTCTTTCAGGAACAATTTCTGAAACAAACAGGTATTCTTCTAATTTTCCTTTAAATATCATTTTCTTTTTTGGCGTTTAAAAGTTGAATGGCTGCTTCAATTTGTAACTGAACGAGATCTACAATCTTTGGATTTTGATTTTTAGGTATTGCTAATTCTGTACAAGCCAATATGGGGATACTTTTAGGGCATTGATGTTCTACAATCTCATAGAAATTACAATCCAAAACCGCTTCACCATTGTATATTTTCTTTCTTAGAGTGTCTATTGCAGTTTTAGTAGTAGAGTCTAAGCTTGAAACCTTAACTTTATTCTGCAATAGTACATTTTGTATGTAGTCTCCATTCATAGTGTACCAACTTCCTAAAACGGTAACGTCATTAATTTTACTCTTTATCAAATGCTTGACTAATAATTCCAATGGATGAATTATTTTAAAAGTGAATCTGTTTTCTAGCAGAATGAAATCAATCGTTTGGTGTAAAGTAATATTTGGAATTAGTAAATGAGTCACTTTTAACTGCTCAAAATGATGCAGTAAAGGAATAATTACCTTTTTAAGTATCTCAAATTTATCAGGCAAATGAGGATTAATTGTATTAAAATCTGCATTTAATAGTATAAACGGACACGTACTATAGCCACCAAACACAGCATTGTATTGTTGGTTAAGTTTTTCTATATAATAGACCGTAGATTTAGACCCTAATCCTAAAATTCCTAATGTATTCATTAATTTCTAATTAATATATAATCAGCAAAAAGAGATTGACTATCCATAATTTTATATTCCCAAGTAATATCTGTTTTAGATAGAATTTGCTTTATTACTTCATCATCGTATTTTCGTGATACTTCAGTATGAATCAATTCGTTTTCTTCAAAATGAAATTGATGATCTCCTAATTTTACGATTTGCTTTTTTAAGCTTTTAATATAACTCTTTGCTATACCCACTTCTTCATCATATATTGGAGCATGAATGAAATTATGACGATTAAAATCTGCTCCTAATTCATTATTTATTCTGTCGAGTAAATTCAAATTAAACGCAGCCGTAACACCCTGACTGTCATTATAAGCAGGAAGCACTATTTCTGTGGTCTTTTTTAAATCTACTCCCAATACTATTTTATCACCTTTGCGAATATTGGCTCCCAATTGGTAAATAAATTCAGTGGCTTGTTTGTCGGTCAGGTTTCCAATATTTGAGCCTAAAAAGAGGATAATTTTAACGGTATGATCCTGTTTTAAATTTTCTAAAGCCTTAAAATAATCGCTATGATTAGGTTTAACAACTAAACTTGGAAATTCCTTTTTTAAAAATACTTCTAAACCATTCAAAGCATTGTGAGAAATATCTACTGGCAAATATTCAAAATCGTATTCTTTTTCTAACAGTGCTTTTAGTAGATGAATCGTTTTGGTACCGTCTCCTGCTCCAAGTTCTATTATACTATATTTTTGATTTTTATTGAGTTGTAGAGCCGAGAGAATATTTTTTGTTTTATCGCGAAAAATTTCCATTTCTGCTCGGGTTAAATAATATTCTGGTAGTCCCATTATTTGAACAAACAACTCATCCCCTTTCTTATCATAAAAGTATTTTGATGGCAATGCTTTTTCCGCAAACTTACTTAGTCCTTCAACTACTTCTTTTTTGAATTTTTCTAACATTCTCTTTATTTAAATTATTTTAATTACCAATTCGTGTGACAACATCCCAAAGCGACAAAATGGGTGTTATACTCACTTTTTGATGTGTTTATTCCCTATGAATTTTTACTAATGTAATTGGAAACATCTATGCGTTTTTTTATTCTTTTTTGAGAAAGAAGAATTTAATCTTTTGGTAATCCGAATTTTGTTTTTGATTTTCATTTTATAGATTTTTGAAATAATTTTAGAATAAAAGCAACAATTATATATAAGTATAATAGGCTAAAAGGCAAGGCTAGAATGGTCAATAAATTACTAATTGCAGAAAGCAAATCAGTTGTTCCAATGGCAGACAATCCTATTGCAGTAGTCGTAATTACAATGCCCCAAAACAATTTATGAGCTCTGGATGGATTTTCCTTTCCTTTATCGCTAAACATTCCTAAAACAAAAATAGCAGAATCTACAGAGTTAATAATAGATACTAAAACCAATATTGCTGCTAAAAACACCGTAATAAATGACAACGGATAATGCTCTAAAAAAACAAATAATGATGTAAATAAATTATTGAACTGATTCCTATCGGAATGGCTAATTATTTCGAAAGCACTATTAGCAAAAACAGAAAACCAAACCATAGTGGCAAAGGCAGGAACAATAATAGTGGCTATTAAAAACGCTCTAACCGTTCTTCCTTTGGATATTCTTGCAATAAAAATACCCGTAAAAGGTACCCAAGCCAACCAAAATGCCCAATAAAAAACGGTCCACTCATTTGTAAATTGCTCAGAAGTTTTAAAATTTCCAAAAGAAAGACTCATTTCAAAAAAATATAGTATATAATGATATATTGCGGTTATTGTATTTTGGAAATAGTCTTGAAAATTTAGAAAACAACCAACGAACAACAGTAGTAATAAAGAAACAGTCATATCAAAATCGGCTAGATACTTTATAACTTTTGCAATACCTGTTAGAGCAGAGAGTGTACCAATTACTCCTATTGCTAAAACGGTCAATAAAATAGTATTAAACCCTAAGTCTAAATTGAAATATTGATTAATGCCTCCGATGAATTGTCCCGTTCCTAATCCTAATGAGGCAATGACTCCAGCTATTGTTATAATAATAATCAGAATTGGAATGACTTTCTTAATAGCATTGTACTTTGTATTTGCCACTATAGCGGTTAAAAAATTAGCTTCTTTTTGAGTGTACAGATTATATGCCACTATTAAACCAAACAAGCTATACATTGCCCACGGAGTAAAACCCCAATGAAAAAATGTGTATTGAAGTGATGTTTGTTCCAAATTAAAAACAGAAACTGGTGGATTTTGCAAATAATAGATTGGTTCTTGCACTGCCCTTAGCAACAATCCCGATCCCATTCCTGTGCTATACAATAAAGCAATCCATGAAAAATAGGAATATTCCGGTTTTGTGTCGCCCAACTTTTTCCTACCAAATGGAATAAGAATAATTAAAAAAGAACACAAAACGATAAAGACTCCAAATAGTAAATAAAAATTTTTACATTTTTCAAGAATTAAGGTGTTCAGATAACTAAGAGTATAAACCATTTTTTCAGGGATCAAAAGACCAACAAGGCAAAATAGTACACTAAATAGAATCCCAACAAGGAATAATGTGTTTTTGTTATATTGCTTATTACTCAAAATTCACTCTTTTTAATCTATCATCTTTTATTATACTCGTTACGAGCCATACGTATTCCTTTTTTTCCTTATCAAACCCTAAAGCTTTAAAAGAGTTCCCAAATGGACAAGCTGGCATATCTGCATATCCAATTCGCAATTCATATCTTTCTGGATTTTGATTGAAAACATCTTTGAAAATTTTAGGCATACCATATTTCATTGGAGAAGTATCTTCGCAAACATACTTATCTACAGAGGTTTTTAATTTTTCTGAAATTGCTGTTGTCTCATGATAATGAGTCCCCATTAAATCTATTAAAAGCCCCTTGCTTCCAGTTTGTTTATTCTTTATGGTAAATAAATATTGAGAATCAACTGCGTTTTCTGTAATTTCAAATTGAAAGGCATTTTCTATCTCAAAATCATCTGATGCTAAATATACATTAGTATTCGTATTGATTAATGTATTAGCTTCAACAATATAATCATCGTTATATCCTTTTGCTCTTAATTCACTAACCGCTCCTAGTAGGTTATTTTCGTTTAATTTCATAGGTGTTACATTTATTAGTCATTGGGCGAATATCATGTGGTATAATTAATTGTCTGTTTCACTTTACTTCATGCTGCTTTTCTTTTACTAACATAACTTTACTTCAGTGTCAAAAAAATTAAAAGAAGTCACTATTATTTTTTTTAACCTAAATTACTCATTAGACTTTGTTATGAGAGAAAGGGATGCAAAATAGTTGTGAAGTACGGAAGTTTTAACCCACAAATGTAGCATTAGCTACATTGAGGACGCAAAACGGAGTACTAAAGCAAATATAAGTAGCCACTTTTCGTAATAGAATTCTAATGAGTAATTTGGGTTTAAGTAAAATCATAATAAAACTCCATCCTTCTACTTTTTTATAAATTTAAAATTGAATAATTTAATTTTATGCACTTAATAAGTATATTTGTTCAAAATTAACACTAATGTTCCTGTGATCTATTGCACATTTTTCCTTTAGCTGTTATATTTTTCTTTTTTTTATTTAATCATAATTTTTAAAAGCGCCAAAACATGGAAGTTAGTAAAAACTTCATTTTCAATTATATCAATTCACTCGAATTTACAACAAAAAATAGTAAAACATATCAATTAATTTGGGTTGTTTGTGACCAATGCGAATTAGAAATTAATTTTCAAAATATTAAAATTGAGCCCTACTCCTTAATTTTTCTAGCACCTGGAGAGGTTTACATGAGCTGTAAAACACAAAAAATAACAAAATATATTCAATTTGATGGAGATTATTTTTCATCTTCAATCTCCCTAATTAAAAGTTTCTATAACAATCATTTATTCGATTCTATCAACCAAACAACAATCATTACCATTCTTGATGATCTATCAAAAAAAAGAATATCAGAATGTATTAGCCATATAGAGAATGAATCTCAAAATCCCATAAAAAAAGGAATTCAAATAAAATCGATGATAGACAGTATTCTTGTGGATTCTTTTGACATTCGTTTTTCTGAAAGTTACCGATTCTTAAAAGGCTTTGACGATTTACTACAAAAACAATACAAAGAATTACACACAGTTGAGGAATATGCAAAACAATTAAATATTAGCCCAAAAGGATTGCTTAAAGCACTTTATAATTTAAAAGCAGCAAAACCTAGCAAAGTAATTGGTAGTAAATTATTACTAGAAGCCAAAAAAATGTTGGCACTAACAAACAAATCTGCTGTAGATATTACTTATGAACTAGGATTTAATGACCCTGCTTATTTTGCTCGATTTTTTAAAAAGAACACAGGACTAACACCTCAACAGTTCAGAAACCAATATAAAAACTATAACAATGAAAGTTACTAGTTGACTATTTTAATTACATCAATGCTTTTAAAAAAGTATTCAATATCATTCCTTATAACGTAATATTTTTTGAACACAACAAACTGTCACAAACAAAAAACATTACTTTTTTAATTATATTTGAAAAGTGTTGCATTTTTTTTACAAACTAACATTCTAATTAATTTTGAAAAAATAATAAAATCGCAGCTAACATTAATTTTCAATGCACTGATTTTTTATTATCAATAAACATTTATGTGTTTGTCCTTGACTGGAGTGAATCATTACAACAACTGCAAACCAAAAGAAAAATATCAATTAAAAAAAACTAAACTTATAAGGATATGAACAATAATATGGTATTATAAATACGTTTGAGTACTAAGGTAAATATAAAGCAGCCATTTTTCGTAGTAGAATTCTAATATGTAATTTGGGGTAAATTAAGATATTAATTTTATCCCATTAATTCCATTTTAGCTTTTTTCGTTCTTCCCAATATGCAGTCGAGTTACTTGCTAAAGATTTTAATTGTTCCATCTCTTCTTTACTTAATTGAAACGTGTTTGCTTTTAAATTTTGTTTTAAATGCATTGTATTATTGGCACCACTTAAAACCTTGCATCCTTTAAAACTATCCATACAATAGCGTAGTGCAATAGCATCATTCGTTACATTATATTTTTGAGCTAATTGAGTAAGTATCTTTTGAGTTTCTCTATAATTAGTAAACGTTTCTGAAAGAATTCTTCCATTAGCTAACGCTTCTTTTATGATGATGTTTTTATCTGCAATCCAATCGCTTATCGTTAATAAACTTTGATCCAAAACATTAAAAGTTACCTGAAAACTGGTAAACAAAGGCTTACCTTCTATTTCTATTAAAAGTGCTTTTTTAATAACTTCTATTTGCTCCACTCCACTAGTTGACAGACCTATTTGGATATTGTTTTCCTTTTTTAGTTCATATAATCGTTCAATAACGTCATTGTCATTTAACACCTTACTGTCTGGTGTTACAGAATGAATTTGATACAGCCTTAAATTAGGTAATAGTTTTTTAGATTTTTCCCATTGTCTATTCAATGTTGCAATAGAATGCTCTTTCTGCTCATGAACAATAGCCTTAAAATCAAAGTTTGCTACATAGGTATAGCCCCATTTTGTTGCAATTTGAATGTTATTTAAACTTCTATCTTTTATAAGTTCAATTAGCATATCTTCAGCTATACCATACCCAGGCGAAGAATCAAAATATGTTACCCCTAATGCTATGGCTTCTTTCAAAAAATCTAATCCTTGCTGCTTATAGTGCTCCAAATCAAAATTTTCAGATAAATCTGTTTTGCTTTCATTAACATTAATATAAACTGGTCTTCCAATGGCTGCAGTTCCTAGTCCGATTACAGATGTTTTCAAATGATCTAATTTTTTATGATTTGCAGATTTAGAGAACTTTTCTAATACTAATTTTAATTTTGGATTAATATAGTTTTCGCAAAATGGCTTTTCTGGATTGGATTGATAATAATTTAATTGATCTTCAATGTTCAATTTGAAGGCTACAAAAGACAACACCTGAGTAATTATTACATCACTAAAATCTTTTTGCAATACGTTTAAAGCATCAATAGCTCTATCTTTTTGCTCCTCATTAAAAAAATAGATTGCAGAGCGGTATTTTTCACGCATGGAATGAACGGACGTACAACTATGCGTATGCAAATGAATTTCTATAAGCGTTTCAAGTGCAATGATGTCGGAGTCAAAAGTGATTAGTACTGCTTCCGAAAATGGGGTCGCTTCCCCATCGGAATGAATCCAACCTTGGAGAACCTCTTCCACACCAACCAACGATTGAAAAATGGCTTCTGTGCACCAATGGCAACTACCTCCAATACCTATTTTTGCTTTATTCATTATAATATTCCTACTATTTTTTGTGGTTCTATTTTATTTTTTTTTAACATCAAAATACAACATTACAAATAACTATTTTTTATATTATTTCAATGTAGGTATTTGCCCTTGAGCTAATTTAATTCTTGTCCATAAATTCATATTTATGGTTATATAGGCAATTTCTGCAATTTCTTCTTCTGTAAAAAAAACGGTAAGCTTTTGATGAAATTCATTAAAGTTAGAGCTTGTTCCTTCATTCAACACATCAGTATATTCTAATGCCGCTTTTTCTTTTTCAGAAAACAATTCTGAGTGCCAATAACTTCCTAAATTATCAATTTTTGCTTGTAGAATATCCAACTTTCTTGCTGTTTCCTGATGTAGAATGCTACAATAACTACATTTGTTTATCGTTGCCACTCTAAGCCTAATGAGTTGTGCTAACTCTTTATCTAATTTCAAATCTGCGGTATAGCCATAGGCTTTTGCCATGGCGACAGCAATAGTCATGAATTCAGAATCAGAAGGGTCAAAATTAGTATTTATAAATTTTATATTTTCCATAATTTCCTAAATTGATTTTATTACATTATTTGTTTTTGATGATAAAAGTTATACCAATTGAGTATCAAAATATACTTTGTTAGAAACTGTTTTGTGCACTGGACATTTAGATGCTATTTCTTTTAACTTGTCTTTCTGTTCATCGGTAAGATTTCCTACCAGTTTAATTTTCTTAGTAATATGATCCAACTGTCCCATTTCTTCAATATCAAGATTCAATTCGGAAGCGTGTTTTTTAGAATAACTCAAATAGACAAACACCTCTTTTAAATCCCATTGTTTTCTCTGTGCATATAATTTTAATGTTAAAACGGTGCAAGAACCAATGGCTGCATTCAAAAGTTCGTAGGGAGACAATCCTAAATCATCACCTCCAAAATCTTTGGGTTCATCTCCCAATATATGGTGTGTACTCGTATAAATATGATTAGTAAACGGCACCATCGTTTCATGATATACCAACACTTGTTCTCCGTTAGTATCTTTCAAAATCTCTGAGGTATTCTCTTTAATTTCTACGTACCTACTCACCCAATTTCCAATAATTTGTGCTACATAAATTGCATCTTCTTTTTTACTAATCAAATGATCTGCTCCATTTAGGCTAATAAAACTTTTTGGATGCATCGCTTTGTGATATAAGGAAGCTGCATTTTCAATCCCTACGATTGTATCGTGAGGAGAATGCATAATTAATAGTGGTTTTCTCATTTTTTTCACTTCCTCTTCCAAAATATAGTTTTCTAAGTCGTCTAGAAACTGCTTTTTAATTTTAAAAGGTCTTCCACCAATAGATAAAGTCGCTTCACCTTTCTCCAAAATAGTACCTTCTAGGTTTCCAAAATGTTTTGTTACATGTTTCACAAAAGAAGGAGCAGCAATAGAAACAACAGCTTGAATACTTTGAAGCTTATTGGCACTAATAATAGCGGCAGCAGCACCCAAAGAATGACCAATCAGAATAGAAGGTGCTACATAATGCTCTGTTAAAAAAGTAGCAACGTCTATAATATCTGAAACATTATTAGAAAAAGAGGTTTCGCTAAAATCGCCTTCACTATGTCCTAAACCAGTAAAGTCAAAATTAAGTACACTGATTCCCTGATTCGTTAGCTCATTAGAAATATTTCTAACAACAGCTAAACTAGAAGAACAGGTAAAGCAATGTGCAAAAATGGCAATATTATTAATTTGTCCATTAATAGGCGTAATAAGATGTGCTGCTAAATTTTCTCCATCTCTGTTTTTTATATGCAAGTTAATTTTATTCATACTTTACTTCAGTTTTTAAATTTTAATAGACAATTAAACCCCTATTTTTGAATATATTACAAAGTCAATTTTCCAGTTTCAAAATCATTAATTTTCTTCTGAGCAAGCTCAAAATCAGCTTCATTCACTTTTAATATTACTGGATTAACTCCACCTGAAGCCACAACCCAAGGTTCTATTAAAGCCATATTTTCATTTTCAACAAAAACTTGGATATCATTCCTTTCAAGCAAATTTTTTAAATTCATAGCTTCAAAATAGTCTCCTCTAAATACATTTTTCATCGTCATTATCTTATTTTTATTTATTATTTTTTTACTAATCTAATACCACAATAATGCCAACGCATATTGGTTTGAAAGAAATTTCGATAGGTTTTTCTACTATGCCCTTCTGGCGTGGCTACAGAAGCCCCTCGAAGCACCATTTGGTTAACCATAAATTTCCCATTATATTCCCCTAAGGCACCTTCTGCTTTATCAAACTTTGGATAGGGTAAATAAGCACTATTAGTCCATTCCCAAAGTGTTCCCCACATAAAATGTTCAGAAGCAATTTCCCATTCAAACTCTGTTGGCAAACGCATTCCCATATATTCCGCAAACGCAAAAGCTTCATAAAAACTAATATGTTTTACGGGTTCATTGAGAGGAATTTTTTCTAATCCATTCTTGTCATAATGGAACCATTCTCCGTCAATATTATGCCAATACAATGGAGCCGTTATGTCATTATTATTAATCCAATGCCAACCTTCATCATGCCATAAATTAAAATTCTGATAACCTCCATTTTCAATAAATGCTATATAAGCTTCGTTGGTAACCAATTGGTTTGCTATCTCAAAAGCGTTTAAATATACCTTGTGAACACCTAACTCATTATCAAAACAAAAAGATTGCTCTTGATGCCCTATAGTATATATTCCCTCTTCAATACTTATGAAATTTGGCTCAACCTTATCTTCAACCGTGCCTACAATGCTGGAAACGATAGGGAAAGTGGGCTGATGTCCTAAAATATATTTAATATCATAAACAAATAATTCTTGATGTTGTTCTTCATGGTTGATTCCTACAGCTATAATATCTAAGATTTCTTCTTCCAAATCAAGCTCTAAAAACGTTTCCATAGCTTTAGTAACATAGTCTCTATAAGCATAAACTTCTTCAACTGACGGTCTTGTCATTACCCCTCGCAAGGGACGTAAAACTCTTTTTCCAACATTGTTATAATAACTATTAAACAGATACGAAAAATCAGCATTAAAAACTTTGTAATCTGCTACATACTTTGTTAACACAAAGGCTTCCCAAAACCAAGTGGTATGAGCCAAATGCCATTTGGGAGGTGAAACAAAATCAATCGGTTGCACAGAGTAATCTTCAATTAATAAAGGCGCACATAATTTTTCAAAATTGGCTCTTACGTTTAAAAATTTATTTCGTAGATCTAAGATATTCATTTGCTTGTAGGTAATTTTTATATTTTGTTAAACATTTAAATAATTCATTAAAAGGAATTGTCACACAAAAGTTTCTTGAGCTCTACCCTTTTGTTTACTTTAAAATAGTAGCTACCCTTTTCTTTAATTCTGGAATTACACTTTCTAAAAACCATTTGTTTTTCCCATGCCATCTAAAATTAAGAGGAGACGGATGTACTAAAGGAAAATACTTTGGTAAAAACTCTTGATAACTAATGACCGTTTCAGTCAAATTTTTATATGGATTATCTTTTAAATAATAATCCTGAGCATACTTTCCAACGAGAATAATTAATTCTATGCTTTCCATCTGCTTGATTATTTTATCATGCCATTGTGGGGCACATTCTTTTCTTGGTGGCAAGTCTCCAGATTTTCCTTTACCAGGAAAACAAAAACCCATTGGCATAATGGCAAATAATTCTGAATTATAGAACTGTTCTCGTGTAACACCAAGCCATGCTCTTAAATTATCACCACTCAAATCATCAAAAGGAATCCCCTTGTCATGCGCTTTTTGCCCAGGAGCTTGGGCTATAATAAGAATTCTACTTTCACTAGAAAATTGAAGAATTGGTCGCGGTCTATTTGGCAAAAAGCTCTCGCAAATTAAACAATCAGCTATAGTATTCTTTAATTTTTCAATCATTTTTGGTCTCTAGATACAATTTTGAATAAACTTTTATTTTTTAGCCACAATGCTAATAGACTATTTTAGTAAACCTATAACATGGAATTATGCAATTACTTTTACGCCATTCCAAAACGCAACATAATCTTTTATTTGACTAGCTTTTTCAGATGGATTGGGATAATACCATGCAGCGTCCAAATTGGTATTGCCATTCACTTCAATAGTATAGTAGGAAGCTAATCCTTTCCATGGGCAAGTTGAGTGTGTACTACTTTCTTTAAAAAATGCTCTTTTTAAACTACTTGGTGGAAAATAATGATTGTTTTCTATAATAATGGTTTCATTACTTTCTGCTATTATTTCTCCGTTATATATTGCTTTCATATCTAGATCTTTATTTGTTTTTTTATTGGTCATATGGCACCGTCTTATTTTCATTGCTGTTTGCCTCCAACAAACAATCGATAGTGGCGATTTCATACTTAATAAATTTCCTCAATTTTAAATTCATTCCCATTAAAACTACAACTGTCTCCTTTTTTCTTTCCCTTCATACATTGATAAATAGGTGCACTAGTTGATATGCTAATAAAATTTTTACCATCAAATGAAAAATTACCATCGGCAGTAGCAACAACCATATAGTTACTATTCACTTTTATAACAGCTCCTGGTTCAACCACTTCAGAAGGGGTAAAACTTAATGCTTCAATTGCTTCAAGATGATGATGATGATCATGCACTTGCCTATCTAATTGCATTCTTAATCGATCGTCTTGCCTATGATGTGACTGATCGTCTTGGTCAATAACATCATTTCTATTAAGCATTGTTCCTTTTACAAAATCTAATAATTTTTCTTCTGTAATTTCAATAGTATGTGTTTCATTTTCAATTAAAAATTGCTTCAAGTCTTTTTTGTTCATGATCTAATTCTTTTATAGTTCTTTTTTTAGTTCTTGTATTCTATGAAAAATTAAAGGTGGAAAATTGCCATGATAAATTTCGCATTCACTACATTTTTTTAATGATAAAGGGTCTTCATTTTCTATTTCTTTAGCAGGAAAAATGCTAAAAACTAATTCATGATAAATTAATGTATTATAGAAGTCTTTGTCTTCTTTATCTAATTTTGAATTTTTATTCTTTTGTAATATTAGTTTAGCACTGTTTATAATGCTCAATATTTCCCTTACACCATCAATTTTCAATATATCATCATCAGAATGTATATTTACATTCATTTCCTCTATATCTTGAAAAAAATGCTTAATGGCTCTTTTTCCAAAAATTATAGTACTATTGTCTTTTGATTCTTTCTCATAACTAAAACTTTTTATATTATTTTGAAAAAAAGAATACAATTCATGTATTTGTTCAAGATCATGCCTAATTATAGATTGTCTATTATCTTCATTGACTTGATTTTGAATAATCGTATTAGCGTCTAATTGTGCTTTTAAGGCTAGATAAATAAGAATAGACCCTATTAGCTGAGATACGGGAGAAGTTATACCTCCAATTGTATCACCAACGGTTCCATATGCTCCCAAAGTCTCTAAATTAAAAAAGGACAGCGTAAAGGGTAATACAAAAATTAATAAAGTCCCTAAAATTAAAGTCCACTTTGCATATAGATGTACAGTTTTATCTTGCTTCATCTTTTATTTAGTGTGTCTTTCAAAAACTTCTCCTACTGAAACGTCATAACTTTCAAATATTTCTGTCTTTCCTCTTTCTTTATATTTTTTATGCTCTGGATGTTCATCCCAAATTAGAAAAGAATCTTTATCTTTAAAATAGACAACTAGCATATTATGACCATCCGCTCCATTATATACTTCATGACCATCATAACCTTCAATCATTGAAACGTATTTTCTAGCATGGCTATACAATCTTTCAAATTCTTCTTGAAATTTTGGATTAACTTTATATTTAAACGCTGCAACTATCATACTTTTTCATTTATTTGCAAATTATTCTTTCAATTTATCTTTATAAAGCGCTTTAAATTTTCTCAACTTTGGATTAATTACTGCTGCACAATACCTGTTATTATCACTGTTTTCATTATAATAATTTTGATGATAATCCTCAGCTTCATAAAAATGTTCAAAAGGAGCCAATTCAGTTACAATCTCATTATCAAAAGTATTTTGTAGCTCACTAATAATACGCATTGCACTATTTTTCTCTTCTTCATTTCTATAAAAAACTACACTGCGATACTGCGTTCCAACGTCTGCTCCTTGTTGGTTTAAGGTAGTTGGATCGTGTGTTGTTAGATGTATCCTGACCAAATCATCATACGAAATTTCTTCAGGATTATAGGTAAATTCTATTACTTCAGCATGTCCTGTAACTCCTGCACACACTTCTCTGTAGGTTGGGTTAGCCAATTTTCCACCACTATAACCACTAGCCACATTAGTAACCCCTTTTAAATTTTGAAAAATAGCTTCTGTACACCAAAAACAACCACCACCAAACGTTGCTTTTTGCAATTTACTTTCTGTTTTTTTTAATGCCACGGCATTCATACAATAACGCAATCCACTTGGCATAGGACCATCTTGAAAAACATGTCCTAAATGAGCATCACAAGTGTTACAAGTGGTTTCAATACGATACATACCATGACTCATATCTTTATGATAGGCAATCGCATTTTGTTTTATAGGCTGCGTGAAAGAAGGCCATCCCGTTCCACTGTCAAACTTCTCAGAGGCATCAAACAACAATGTATCACAACACACACAGGCATAAATTCCTGGTTCAAATAGCGTACACAAATCTGAGCTATGCGCTCGTTCGGTTCCTTTATTTCTCGTTACATAAAATTGCTCCTCTGTTAAGATAGATTTCCATTCTTCGGGTGTTTTTTCAACTCTTTTATCAGGTAAAAGATTTCCTTTATTTGCATATTTAATTACATCGAGCCATTTTAGCATAACAATATATTTAGTTTTGAAGTTTATATTTTACTTTACATTGGCTACAAACCGTTTCTTCATTATCCTTATGAGAATACTTAATACCTCCTAAATTCAAATCGGCATAATTTTGTATCCAACCTCTGTTAGCGTCTATATCATTAATAGAAATTCCATGATTTTTTATAGCTTCATAAAAATTACCCGAATACTCTTGAAATCCCCAACAATTAGGACAATATCCTTCAGGAGTTTCTACTTTTCCACTTGTAAACCATGTTTTTATTGACTGAAAAATATCCATATTTAATGCTATTTTAATTTGGTTAATTCTTGAATTTTTAAATCTAATCGTAACAAAGCATTATTAGGATCCGAACCAAAAATGCTATAATTTAAGTGATTGTCTTTATCAACTAAAATCCAATGAGGTGTTCCACCAGCTTCATAATCGATAAAAGTTGTGTTATAATTCTTATCTCTAAAGTAAGGAAAATTTAAATAAAATTCTGATTTACAACTTATTAATTGTTCATCCGTAAAGTCAACTCCTTCAAAATTGGTATGAATTCCAACAACGTTAATTTTATCTTTATATTCAAGATTTACCCAATTTGCAAAAGGCAATGCTCTTCCTTTGCATCCGGGACAACCTAAATTAAAAAACAAAATTAATAATGGTTTTCCCTTAAAATCTTTCAATTGAGGTACGGTTGTTGCTTCGATTTTTTCCAAACTCCAATCGGGTAATTGAAGACCAATTTTTACACTCATATATTTCTTTTTTACAAAGTTATACATTTGCTAAAAGAAAAGATTGTACATTTTTCCTAAAGTGTTTTCAATTTAACCCAAATTTCAAGAAAGTATTGTTCTTTCTTGAAATTTAGGTTTAACTATTTAAAAAAGCAAAAACTTACTTTTTTATTCATGCAATACAACACCCGCCCATTATTCTTAGCAGGCAATAGAAATAATTAAAATAGTGAATTAGGTACTTAGATTATTAACAAAAAGGAAGAATCGCTAAACTAAAAAAGGAACTTCTATAAAACATGAAGAAGCTGTATTGCCACAAAGGCATACAACTTCCTCAATTAACCAAACAAAAAAAACAAATCGATACAAAAAAATCTAAAAACGCACCGATTTTACTATTAATATTTTTAAAATAATTATTGTAATATTATGAATTCACTTCTTCTATTCTCTTGATGTTTCTCTTCTGTACAAGAAACCCCATCTATACATTCATTCACTGGTTGTGTTTCACCGAATCCTTTTGCTGAGATTCGATTAGATGCAATACCTTTTTTAATAAAATAGGCTCTAGTTGCTTTTGCTCGTTTATCCGAAAGCAATAAATTATAAGCATGTGTTTGTCTGCTATCGGTATGAGAGCGTATGTCTATTTTCATATTTGGATTTTCTAATAAAACCAGATATACTTTTTCCAATTGAAGCATTGCATCTTCTCTAATATCAAACTTGTCTGTATCAAAATAGATCATTGGGATATCGAGCATTTTGGCAAGATCCAATCCGTCCTTTAGAAGCTGTTTGTTTTTTCGAAGTTTAATGGTAACAGGATCTAATGACTTACCTTCGGCAACTATTCTAACTTCTTTGGTTTCAAAATCTTTTGCTTCTACTTTTAGAAAATATTCTTGTGGAGTGGCTAACTCAATTATAAAATTACCATTCAACAAATGAACTTCTTTTATCAATTCCATAGCGGCATTATATACACTAATTTTCACACTATCTATAGGCTCTTTAGAAAATTCATCTATAACAATCCCAGATAAATCGACTGTAATAGGTTGTATTTTCTCTTCAAGAATACCATAAATATCATCATAGCCCAATCCACCTTCTCTATTAGAACTTAAAAATCCTTTTTGCGTACTAGTATCTAGGGAAAAAGCAAAATCATCTTTAGCGCTATTAACAGGTATTCCTAAATTTTCTACTTCATTAAACATGCCTTCTGCATCTATAGCGGCAGCAAAAACGTCTAACCCTCCTAGCCCTAGATGTCCTGTTGATGAAAAATAAAGAACATTATCTTTACTTATGTATGGAAAACTTTCTCTAGCTTCTGTGTTTATTTTTTTTCCCAAGTTTTCAGGTGTACCATAGGTACCATTATCATTAATAGTGACCCTATACAAATCGGTTTCTCCAAACCCGCCTGGTCTGTTAGAAGTAAAATACAAATATTTTCCATCAGGACTTACTGCAGGGTGTGCATTACTATAATTATCATCATTAAAAGGCAAAACAGTAATGTTATCCCAATTGCCATCTACATAGGTGGCTTTAAATATTTTAAGATTAATTATTTTTCTGTTTCGCTCCTTTCTAATTTCATTATTTCTCGTAAAGTAAACCGTTTTACCATCTGGGGAGAATGCAGGGCTCGATTCATTAAATGGTGTATTAAGCTTTCCGTCCCATTTATCAGGCTTTTGAAATTTAAAATCATCCAATTTTGCAGCTGCATATAGGTTACTATTGGCTTGATTGTCCCATTTTGTTTTTTTAGTAAACAAATCGTTAGTCTCTCTGGTAGATGTAAAAATTAACTGATCCTTCCATAAAACAGCTCCATAATCTGAAAATTCAGAATTAATAGATAATTCTTGCAATATAAATTTCCTTGATTTTTTCTTTATATCTTCTAGATAATCTACATTATTTCTAAAGGCTATTGCTCTTGAATCTAAGGCAGACATGGCACTAAACCGTTGCATAATGGTATTAGCTTCTTCATATTTTCCTGTCGATTTTAAACTTTGTGCATATTTATATAATGTTTCTTTAGGCAACTCTTTTTTCATTGCATAGAGCTGAGAATACCATTGACATGCCTTTTCTAAATCTCCGCTGTAGTAATAGGAATTCCCAAGCTTCTCAAACAATTCAACCGATTTATAGCCCTTTTCTGCAACTTTTTCAAAAATTTTTATTGCTTCAACATAAGCATAATTATCATAACTTTCATTTGCTTCTGTGACTTGTCGCTTTTGTGCTAACAAAAACAAAGGAAGTAGATAACAGGCTATCAAAAAAAGTGTATTCTTCATATTGGTTTATTCTTAAAAAAATCGTGGTGAAATCAAATTTTTAGTCTTTTTAGAAAACTCATATCGGATAAAAAACTCATGAGATCCATTATTATAATTACCTAAGCTGTGTGTATCTCTATCATAGGAATATCCTAATAGCAATGATTTTGAAAGCTGAAAGCCTAACAAACCACTAATGGCTGCTTGCCATCGATAACTTGCTCCCAAATGAAACTTTTCGTAGGCTAAAAAATTAAGATTAATATCCACTTGT
Source organism: Flavobacterium sp. KY-23415 (assembly GCF_055384985.1). Taxonomy (NCBI): domain Bacteria; kingdom Pseudomonadati; phylum Bacteroidota; class Flavobacteriia; order Flavobacteriales; family Flavobacteriaceae; genus Flavobacterium; species Flavobacterium sp. KY-23415. The sequence continues at coordinate 4,240,628 of NZ_AP044001.1, forward strand.
AATGGGCTTCCTTTTACCCATTTTGCCAACACATTTGGTTTGCATTTAAAGGAATCATTCAAATCCCAAACATAACCTCCCATAACATAAAAGTGCAATCGTTCTCTTTCAAATTGTGTTGTTCCCAATTGATTACGGTTTTCAATTAAATTGGGTACCGATATGCCCCAATAGGAATGTTCCGAATAGCCATAAATACCTGCACCTATATTGGGCAACGTTCCCGAATCATATTGATTTGCAGGATCGTCTAGGACATAACTATTCAATTTACCATAGTCTATATTGACTTTACTAATGCTTCCTTTTAATCCAAAAGCAAACTTATAGGTATCTGACAAATAAATACTATGTGACACATCTACCGAAAAAGTTGTTCTATCTTGTGGTCCTGCAATATCCTTAATAAATGAGCCGCCCAACCCTAATGTTTTGGTAATTGGACTATGAACAGACAAAGTATTGGTCACAGGTGCACCATCCATGCCTACCCATTGATTGCGGTGCAAAAGCAAAGCACTCAACATATCTCTAGATCCTGCATAAGCAGGATTCAAGAGCATTGTGTTATACATATATTGTGTAAATTGCGCATCTTGTTGAGCCCTTCCCGAATGCCCTAAAAAAAACACTAGGATAGCTATAAAATGAAAATGTTTCATGATTTTTCTTTTTCTTCTTTTATCGATTAAGGTATAAGTATCCTTTTTTAACAACAGGTTGATTATGACAGTCCATATATTGAAAAATGTAGTAATAGGTACCTATTGGAAGCCCTTCGCTTGCACTAACAGTAAGTGAAGCATTTGCTCTTCCTTCAAAACGTCTATCCAGATTGTTATAGCCATGCACTTCATAAACTAAAGTTCCCCAACGATTGAATATTTGCATCGTATTATCGGGATAATAATCCACTCCTTCAACTATTAAATAATCATTAATACTATCGTTATTTGCTGTTACATTGTTGAATATTTTTAGTTCATTTGTTATAATCTCAATTGTAACAGTAGCTGTATCACAATTTCCTGGGTTCAACGCTTCACATATAGTATATTGTAATGTATAATTACCTGGAATTACTGTAGCATCTAAAGTAATACTTCCATCTGTTGCTATAGTAATGCCATTTTGTGTCACACTTGTAAGTACAACTAAAGAAGAATTTGTTATAGAAGCCCCATCTAAAAGATCGTTATCTAAAACATTCCCCATAAAAATTTCACAAGGTTGTAATACAAAATCATCATCCTCAGCACAAATTGATGCATCAACAGTAAAAGTCTTGCAAGTAAAACACGTTGGGTCACTTGCATTGCGAACACAAATACTATGCACAAATACTATGTGAACCACTATCCAAACTAATCTCTAAACCAACAACCGACAAACCACTAAAACTAGGCTGTATTGTTGTGCCATAAACACCATTATCCAAACTAATCTCTAAACCAACAACCGAAGAGGTAATCGATACACTACCTGAATTGACTGCACAGGTAGGCCTTATAGAATTCACCAATTGTAAAAGTCACACGTTGGCTGCACAAACATTTAATGCAACCGGCTCATTTGGTAGGCTGCACAACATTTAATGCAGCTCATTTGGTGCTGTCGCAACAGGATCAAAGGTCTTGCAAGTAAAACACGTCTTACAAATACTATGTAAAACAAACCACTAAAACTCGTTGGGTTTTGCCGAAACACTCTTCTGAATTCACCGCAAATAATGCTATGTGAACCACTTACAAGACAAACCACTAAACCACTCGAACCACTAAAACTCGTTGTTGTACCATAAACACCATTATCCAAACTAATCTCTAAACCAGCAACCGAAGAGGTAATCGATACACTACCTGAATTCACCGCACACGTTGGTTGTATAATACTTATAGTAGGCTCATTTGGTGCTGTCGCTACTGGATTCACTGTAAAGGTCTTGCAAGTAAAACATGTAGGGTCACTTGCATTGCGAACGCAAATACTATGCGAACCACTCGACAAACCACTAAAACTCGTTGTTGTGCCATAAACACCATTATCCAAACTAATCTCTAAACCAGCAACCGAAGAGGTAATCGATACACTACCTGAATTCACCGCACACGTTGGTTGTATAATACTTATAGTAGGCTCATTTGGTGCTGTCGCTACTGGATTCACTGTAAAGGTCTTGCAAGTAAAACATTAGGGTCACTTGCATTGCGAACACAAATACTATGCGAACCACTAGACAAACCACTAAAACTCGTTGTTGTGCCATAAACGCCATTATCCAAACTAATCTCTAAACCAACAACCGAAGACGTTACCGATACACTACCTGAATTCACTGCACAGGTAGGCTGTATAATGCTTATAGTAGGCTCATTTGGGGCTGTCGCAACAGGATCAATTGTAAAAGTCTTGCAAGTAAAACACGTTGGATCACTTGCATTGCGAACACAAATACTATGCGAACCACTAGACAAACCACTAAAACTCGTTGTTGTACCATAAACACCATTATCCAAACTAATCTCTAAACCAACAACCGAAGAGGTAATCGATACACTACCTGAATTGACTGCACAGGTAGGCTGTATAATGCTTATAGTAGGCTCATTTGGGGCTGTCGCTACAGGATCAATTGTAAAAGTCTTGCAGGTAAAACACGTTGGGTTGCTTGCTCTTCTCACGCAAATACTATGTGAACCACTAGACAAACCACTAAAACTCGTTGTTGTACCATAAACACCATTATCCAAACTAATCTCTAAACCAGCAACCGAAGACGTTACCGAAACACTACCTGAATTCACCGCACACGTTGGCTGCACAACATTTAATGCAGGCTCATTTGGTGCTGTCGCAACAGGATCAACAGTAAAAGTCTTACAAGTAAAACACGTTGGGTTACTTGCTCTTCTCACGCAAATACTATGTGAACCACTAGACAAACCACTAAAACTCGTTGTTGTACCATAAACACCATTATCCAAACTAATCTCTAAACCAGCAACCGAAGAGGTAATCGATACACTACCTGAATTCACCGCACACGTTGGTTGTATAATACTTATAGTAGGCTCATTTGGTGCTGTCGCTACTGGATTCACTGTAAAGGTCTTGCAAGTAAAACATGTAGGGTCACTTGCATTGCGAACGCAAATACTATGCGAACCACTCGACAAACCACTAAAACTCGTTGTTGTACCATAAACACCATTATCCAAACTAATCTCTAAACCAACAACCGAAGACGTTACCGATACACTACCTGAATTGACCGCACACGTTGGCTGTATAATACTTATAGTAGGCTCATTTGGTGCTGTCGCTACAGGATCAATTGTAAAGGTCTTGCAGGTAAAACACGTTGGGTTACTTGCTCTTCTCACGCAAATACTATGTGAACCACTAGACAAACCACTAAAACTCGTTGTTGTACCATAAACACCATTATCCAAACTAATCTCTAAACCAACAACCGAAGACGTTACCGATACACTACCTGAATTGACCGCACACGTTGGCTGTATAATACTTATAGTAGGCTCATTTGGTGCTGTCGCTACAGGATTAATAGTAAAAATTGTTTTACAATTAGTACACGTTGGTTCACTTACTCTTCTCACGCAAATTGTATGCGAACCACTAGACAAACCACTAAAACTCGATGTTGTGCCATAAACGCCATTATCCAAACTAATCTCTAAACCAGCAACCGAAGACGTTACCGATACACTACCTGAATTCACCGCACAGGTTGGCTGTATAATACTTATTGTAGGCGATGCTGGTGAAGTTGGCACTGCATTTATAGTAATTGTTCCTGTACAAGCTGTTGGACAACTTGGATTCCCTTGGCTACGAGCACAAATAACATAGGAACCTGGTGATAAATTTGTAAAAACACCACTGGTCTGAAAAGTTCCATTATTCAAACTATATTCTATACCATTAGGAGGATTAGAAATCGTAATCGTTCCATAGGTAACTGCACATGTAGGCTGAGTCACGCTATAAGAGGGCACTTGTGGAGGATTAGGACACAAAGGTGCAACCGATGCCGTATTATTAGATAAATCGGGATCAGGATCTACAGCACTAATGGTTGCCGTATTTGTATAGGAACCAGAAGGGTTAACGATAGCATTGATTACCAAAGTTGGATTGGTATTTTTTATCAATGTTCCTAAACTCCAAACACCAGAAACCGCATTATAACTCCCCTGTGAAGCAGTATGACTCACATAAGTATAGCCCGAAGGTAATAAATCGGTAACATTAGTATTAGTCGCATCATAGGGACCATAATTTCCAGCAGTTAAAGTAAACTGCACCGTACTCCCAATTGGTGGCGTCATGTTGTTCATTGTTTTTGTAATAAAAACATCAGCACCATTCACTCCTTTAATTTCATCAATAAAAACACCACAATCCCTTTGCTCATCACTAGCATCAGCAATGGCAATTTTAAAAGTATAAGTAGCCCCTGGAGTAAGATTTTTTAAATCATAGGTAATCAATTTTGTAATTGCGTTGAATTCCACAAAAACAGGGAAAGGCCCAGGTTGTGGATTCGTATTTTCAAGATAAAGACCTTGTCCATCAATTGCAGTCGTGTGTCCATTATTCACATATATCGCAGCTTGAGAAAAATCTAAAGGACTTGGCACAAAAATAGGGTTCAAATATGCACTTGCTTGAAAACCTCTAACACCAGAATTGACCGTATTAATGCGTGTAGGGTTTCCATTAGGCAGTCGTGCCATATTAAATTTCCCCGCAATACCAGGTCCCGATACAAAAAAACCAAAAGTATCATCATAGGGAGTACCCACCCAATCAGGATATTCCTCAGAACCAAACTGATAGCGTATTCTTAATGCGGTTGTTGAAGGATGCAAAGTCACGCTAAAGCTATAGACCAAAGCATCAAAGCGAGCATTAGGATTAATGGCTGTTAAATCAGGATCATCATAGGTAACACCCCCAGCAGGAGCATTTGAAGTATAAGGCCATTGGTTTCTTTGACTTAAATCGACAGTGGCATTACCCGTCGAAAAATAGACCCCATTGGCTGCATCTAGACCCGCATTAATACCGTTAGTATAACTTGCAATTTGTAAACTTCTATTTCCTGCTGCCAAATTACCTCCCGATATGGTTAGCCCAGTGCCCTGTAGCACACTATTAATCTGCGTATTACTAGGACCAGCAACATAATTTACCTGTCCAAACAGATTGGTTTGATTAAAGAGCATAATGAAGAAAATAACAATAGAAAAAACAGCTCTTCTTCGTTTAATTTTCAAGATTAAATCCGTCATAATAACTTGTTTGTATTTTTATTAATTGTTTGAACAAATTAACAACTTGTTTGCAGATACAAAACTAAACTTATGATTTACAAGACTTTGATACTATATTATTCAAAACCTGTACTATTTTACCCACTTTTACACTTTTTCTGTAATTTTCAAAAAAACTAGCATCAATTACTATTGTAAAAAAATATTCATCTAGAAATTACATCTGCTTAAAAAAAGACAAAAAACCACGTTTTTTTAGGATAAAACATTGGGAATTACAAAGTTGTTTGTTTTCCTATAAAGCAATCATCAACATTTCATCAACCAGCATCAATAATTACTAGTCGTTGTGCTATGAATTTACTAGACAAAAAGGTGTTGTATACTTCCAAATTTTAATAATGATAAGGTGTTACTATTCCACTTCTTTCATTAATTTTAAAAAAATCTGCTTTTAAAATCGCGTTAAAACGACTACATTTGATATTCATCCTGATAAAAACAAAAGAATAGAATATGAGAAAAGCATTCTTAGTAATTAGTATTACCATCTTGGCAGTAATAGCTATATTGATTTATATTGATTGGAAATTCAGTTTATTACTTGCAATATTCATTCCTTTAATTTTAATGGGGTTGTATGATATGTACCAATCCAAACACACCATTAAGCGAAATTTCCCATTACTTGGAAGAATGCGATATTTATTGGAAGATTTAGGACCAGAAATGCGTCAATATTTTATAGAAACCGATACCGAAGGAAAACCATTCAATCGATTGCAACGTAGCATGGTCTATTCTAGAAGCAAAAAAGAAACCGATTCTAAACCTTTTGGAACACAGTTAAACACCTATACTGAAGGATATGAATGGATCAATCATAGTATTAGAGCCATAGCCTTCGACAAGCTAGATCATAATCCTAGAATTAAAATTGGTTCATCCCAATGCACAAAACCTTATTTTGCAAGCATGTTTAATATTAGTGCCATGAGTTATGGTAGTTTGAGTAAAAATGCCATTATAGCCCTAAATAATGGAGCAAAAGAAGGCGGTTTTTTTCATAATACTGGAGAAGGTGGTCTTTCTCCCTATCATTTGCAAGGAGGTGATGTGGTTTGGAATATTGGTACAGGTTATTTTAGTTGCAGGAACAATGACGGTAGCTTTAATGTTGTCGAATTTGAAAAAAGAGCCACACTAGACCAAGTGAAAATGATTGAGATAAAATTTTCGCAAGGTGCCAAACCTGGTCATGGTGGTATTTTACCCAAAGAAAAAGTAACCGATGAAATTGCAGCGATTCGTTTGGTTGAAAAAGGACACGATATTATTTCACCTCCCACTCATTCTGCTTTTACTACACCATTAGAAATGATGGATTTTGTGCGCCTATTGCGTGAAAAATCTGGAGGCAAACCCATTGGAATGAAAATATGCATTGGCAACAAAGCCGAATTTATTGCCATTTGCAAAGCCATGGTCGCTACCAAAACCTATGTCGATTTTATTACCGTTGATGGTGGTGAAGGAGGAACAGGTGCTGCTCCACCAGAATATTCAGACCACGTGGGTATGCCATTGCGCGATGCTATAGCTTTTGTCTATGATTGTTTGAACGGTTTTGCCATTAAAGAAGAAATTAAAATTATTGCGAGTGGAAAAGTGATTTCTGGTTTCGATATTATTCGCAACCTTTCCATTGGTGCCGATCTCTGCAATTCGGCACGTGGAATGATGTTTGCATTAGGATGCATTCAAGCCCTTGAATGTCATGCTAACACCTGCCCCACAGGTGTTGCCACACAAGACCCGAAACTAACCAAAGGATTAGTCCCTGAAGACAAGAGCATACGCGTTGCCCGTTATCAAAAAGAAACAGTAAAAAGTGCCGTTGACTTAATGGCTTCTGCGGGCATAGCCCACCCAGACGATGTTACAAGAGATTGTGTAACCACACGAATTGACAATCACAAAATAGCAACCTTTGCACAACGCTATCCCGAATTGGAAAAAGGTTGTTTGTTAAACACCGAAACGGTTCCGAAAGAATTTACCTATTTTTGGAAAAAAGCAAGTGTAGAACGTTTTTAGATTCTTGTTGTCGGTTGTCTGTTATCGGTTCTCTGTTCTCAGATAACGGACAACCTACAACCTACAACCCACAACCTACAAACCACAACCTACAACGGACAACAGGCAACGGACAACCTACAACGGACAACCTAGAACGGACAACCCACAACCACAACTAGGCTCGCAGATTTTGCAGATTTACGCAGATTTTCTAAACGCAAATTTGTCATCTTGTAAAGGTCGCATTGACTTGATTACATAGGTTTATGGAGCTACTAATGGGATGCTTACAGCATGACAAGATGGTGGATGTTCTCTATTTTCGGTTTTCTGTTCTCGGTTATCTGTTCTCAGATAACGGACAACCTACAACCTTCAACGGACAACCTACAACCCACAACGGACAACCCACAACTAGGCTCGCTGATTTTTCAGATTTACGCAGATTTTCTAAACGCAGACTTGTCACCTTGTAAAGGTCGCATTGACTTGATTACATAGGTTTATGGAGCTACTAATGGGATGCTTACAGCATGACAAGATGGTGGATGTTCTCTGTTTTCGGTTATCGGTTCTCGGTTATCTGTTCTCGGTTATCTGTTCTCGGTTCTCAGATAACGGACAACCTACAACGGACAACCCACAACTAGGCTCGCTGATTTTTCAGATTTACGCAGATTTTCTAAACGCAGACTTGTCACCTTGTAAAGGTCGCATTGACTTGATTACATAGGTTTATGGAGCTACTAATGGGATGCTTACAGCATCACAAGATGGTGGATGTTTTCTGTTCTCGGTTATCTGTTATCGGTTATCAGGTAACGGACAACCCACAACAGACAACGGACAACCCACAACCCTCAACAGACAACAAATTAACCGTCGTTTTTTTCAATAATTTTGTCCAATAGCTGCTGGTTAAAAAAACTTTTAGGATAGTGATACCGTCCTCCTATTTTGGTAAAAGGAATCTCGTTAGTTTTGCGTAGTCGGTAGAGTTTGCTTTCACTAAAATGAAAACGTTGCTTTATGTCTGCGCTGTCCAACCATTCTTCTTCTTGATGGGATAGTGTATTTAAAACAATTGCTTTTAACATAGCTAATTCTTGTTTTAAATATTCTATTTGTTTCTTCATTTGCATAACGAACTTGCTTTAATATGGAACATTATTTTTTAGGGATTCTTGTGCTGCTGAAGCTACTTTTTAGTCAACAAGGGGTTTTATTATAAGCATCTTCATAAAACGAATTTCATTTTGCGTTATTTTAGTACAATTAGTTAAAATAATAATAAATTCGCTATAAAAATCAATACAACAATTATACCATTACACTATTAAAACATGTTTGTATTTTAATCACAAAAAACAACAAGTTTGTATTTTATTATTACTAATTGATTGTTAATGGCAAAGGCATACCTTGTTCTCTGTTATCGGTTATCGGTTATCTGTTATCTGTTATCTGTTCTCAGGCAACGGACAACTCACAACGGACAACTCACAACGGACAACTCACAACCGACAACTCACAACCGACAACGGACAACCCACAACTCACAACCCACAACTCACAACCCACAACCTACAACCCACAACCTACAACCCACAACTCACAACCCACAACTCACAACGGACAACTCACAACGGACAACTCACAACCCACAACTCACAACTCACAACTCACAACTCACAACCCACAACGAACAACCCACAACGAACAACCCACAACGAACAACCCACAACGAACAACCCACAACGAACAACTCACAACCCACAACTTAAAAAACCAGAATACGTTTTCCCGCAAGGATGTTGTTTTTTGCTGTTGTATCTTTGGCTACTAAACCGAAAAAACTTTAACAATTAGTATAGAAAAAATGTATTCTCGTTTTTAGGAATTGGTTTACATTGCAATTGTTTGAAATCGGATTAAAAACAGGTAGAAATACCTATATATCTCTTGCCGAAATGGTTTATTTTTGGTAGGTTTGAGGATTAAACTTTAATTCATTTTAAATTAACTTCAACAATAAAGAATATTGTTATAACCCGCTTATTAATGGCAGTAGAACAGAAACAACAATTAGAACAACAACTTTGGAATATAGCCAATACCCTTCGCGGGAAAATGGACGCTGACGATTTTAGGGATTATATCTTAGGTTTTATTTTTTACAAGTACTTGAGTAGAAAAATGGAATTGTATGCTAATGAAATCTTAGCACCTGATTGGTTAACTTTTCAAGAAATTGAAAAGCATGCTGAAAAAGACTTGCTGATGCAAGAAGTAAAACAACTTGCCATAGATAAATTAGGTTTCTTTTTAGAGCCTGGAGAATTGTTTTCTGAATTGGCTAAAAGAGGCAATTCTGGTGGTAAAAACAATTTTATTTTAGGGGATTTAGCCAAAATATTGTCGCATATTGAACAAAGTACCATGGGATCAGAGAGCGAAGAAGACTTTGTAAACCTCTTCTCTGATTTGGATTTGACGTCACATAAACTCGGTAAATCAGAAACGGATAAAAACGAACTAATTGTTAAAGTATTGACGCATTTAGACGCTATCGATTTTGAGTTGGAAAATACGGAAAGCGATGTGTTAGGTGATGCTTACGAATACTTAATTGGGCAGTTTGCGAGTGGTGCAGGAAAGAAGGCAGGAGAGTTTTATACCCCACAGCAAGTCAGTAGTATTTTGGCACAATTGGTAACGGTGGGTAAAGACAAATTGAAAAGCGTTTACGACCCTACTTGTGGTTCGGGTTCGTTGTTGTTGCGTGTAGCCAAAGAAGTAAAAGACGTGAGTTTCTTTTACGGACAAGAAATGAATCCTACGACTTATAACCTGTGTCGTATGAACATGATTATGCACAACGTGCATTACAAGCGTTTTGATATTAAAAACGAAGATACTTTAGAACGCCCACAACATTATGATATGCGTTTTGAAGCCATAGTAGCCAATCCTCCTTTCTCTGCAAAATGGAGTGCGAGTCCTTTGTTTATGAACGACGACCGTTTCTCTGCCTATGGAAAACTGGCACCAAGTAGTAAAGCCGACTTTGCTTTTGTGCAACACATGATTCATCAATTGGATGAAAATGGAACTATGGCTATCGTATTGCCACATGGGGTTTTGTTTAGAGGCGCTGCCGAAGGACACATTCGGGAGTATTTAATTAAAGACAAAAACTATTTGGATGCAGTTATTGGCTTACCGGCTAATATATTTTACGGCACCAGCATACCTACTTGTATTTTGGTGTTAAAGAAAAACCGTACCCATGCAGAAGATGTTTTGTTTATAGATGCCAGCCAACATTTTGAAAAAGTAAAAACACAAAATGTACTGCGCAAGCAAGACATTGATAAAATAATAGACACCTATAAAAACCGCACAGCGGAAGACAAATATTCCTGTAGAGTAGCCATTCATGGCGACTCAAATTCCATTGCCGATAATGATTATAATTTAAACATACCGCGTTATGTAGATACCTTTGAAGAAGAAGAAAAAATAGACCTACAAGCCATAGCCAACGCACTACGTGAACTGGAAGTACAAAGCAAGAACACAGATGCTACCATTGCTGCTTTTTGTAAAGAATTAAACATTGAAACCCCTTTCTAATGAGTACTGAAATTTTACATAAAGCGACTAAAAAAGCATTAGTACCAAAATTGCGTTTTCCTGAGTTTGATGGAGAATGGAAAGAATGTCAATTAAATGATGTTACAAAATACATAAAAGGATTTGCATTTAAATCGGAAGATTATCAAGAAAAAGGTGTAAGGATTGTCAGAGTTTCTGATTTATCTACTGATAGAATTAAGAATGATAATGAGAAAGTTTATATTGATGAATCAAAGTCTAAATTATATGATAAATATAAATTAAACTCAGGAAATATTATTATAACAACTGTTGGGTCTAAGCCAGAAATGATTGAATCTGCTGTAGGTAGAGGTATTTATATTCATAATGACAATGAAGGTTTATTAAATCAAAATATGTTAAAATTTGAAAACATTAAAAATGTTGATAATGGATATATTATTGGTCTAATAAATTCAAAAAGATATCAACACTTTATGAAAAGTATTGCAAGAGGAAATGCAAACCAATCTAATATTACAGTTGTTGATTTGTTACAATTTCAAATCACAATACCAGCCTTTCCCGAACAACAAAAAATAGCTTCTTTTTTAAGTGCGGTCGATGAAAAAATACAACAGTTAACTCGTAAAAAAGAACTACTAGTACAATACAAAAAAGGCGTGATGCAACAATTGTTCTCTGGTAAATTGAGGTTTAAGGATGATAAAGGTAATGATTTTCCGGAGTGGGAAATGAAAAGATTGGGGGAAGTTTCAGAGAGAGTAACTAGAAAAAACAAAGAGAATAACTTAAATGTTTTGACTATTTCGGCTCAACTTGGATTAGTAAGTCAACTGGAATATTTTAATAAATCTGTTTCTGCAAAAAATGTAACAAATTATTATCTACTAGAAAGAAATGAATTTGCTTATAATAAAAGTTATTCAAATGGTTACCCTATGGGAGCTATTAAAAAGTTAAGCAAATACGATAAAGGGGTAGTTTCAACTTTGTATATATGTTTTCAATTTAATAATGACGTTTCTCTGGATTTTATGGAGCATTATTTCGAATTTGGTAAACAGAATAATGAGCTTGAAAAAGTTGCACAAGAAGGAGCAAGAAATCATGGGCTTTTAAATATTGGAGTAAATGACTTTTTTAATATTCAATTAGAGTTACCATCTATAAAAGAACAACAAAAAATCGCTGATTTTTTATCGAGTATCGATGTTAAAATAGAAAATGTTAACCAACAATTAAATCAAGCACAACAGTTTAAAAAAGGTTTGTTGCAACAACTATTTGTGTAAGGACGCGATGTATCGGGTCTGATAATGTAATAATGAATAAATGGTGAAATAGTGCAGAATTAGAGACGCGATAAATCGCGTCTAATAATGTGATAATAGAGAAATGGTGAAATAGTGCAGAATTAGAGACGCGATAAATCGCGTCTAATAATGTAATAATGGATAAATGGTGAAATGGTGCAGAATTAAAGACGCGATACATCGCATCTAATAATGTGATAATAGAGAAATGGTGAAAATAGTGCAGAATTAGAGACGCGATAAATCGCGTCTAATAATGTAATAATAGAGAAATGGTGAAAATGGTGCAGAATGAATAAATCGCGTGCATAATGTAATAATAGAGAAATGGTGATAATAGTCGAATTAGAGACTAAATCGCGTCTAATAATGTAATAATAGAGAAATGGTGAAAATAGTGCAGAATTAGAGACGCGATAAATCGCGTCTGTACGGATTAATTATAAAGAAATATGAAAAAATTTCAAAATAAATATCGAATTCCCTCAGCCCGATTGCAAAATTGGGATTATGGTGCTAATGGTGCTTATTTCATCACGATATGTACACACAAAATGCAGCATTATTTTGGGCAAGTTGTAAATAATGAAATGCATTTAAATTCATTAGGCCAAATAGCATACGATGTATGGGAATCTATACCTAATCAATTTCCATATGTAGCATTGGGAAATTTTGTAATAATGCCCAATCATATGCATGGAATATTAATTATCGAAAAAAAATCCGTAGAGCCGCGATTTATCGCGGCTCATGATATAGAAGCGCGATTTATCGCGGCTGATGATATAGAAGCGCGATTTATCGCGGCTGATGATATAGAGACGCGATTAATCGCGTCTGTACCGAGAGGATTTGCAGGAGATGAAAATATAGAAGCGCAATCAATCGCCACCACACAGGAAAAAGGAGGATTTGCTGGGGATATGAATCCCATGCTGCAAGATAATATATCTAGAATAATTAGATGGTATAAAGGAAGATGTAGTTTTGAAATGCGAAAAATTCATACCGATTTTAATTGGCATTCTCGTTTTTACGATCATATCATAAGGAATTCAAGCTCCTTTGAAAGAATACAAAATTACATCGAAAATAATCCCTTAAAATGGGATGAAGATAAATTTTATAAAGAAGCACTCGTATGAATCAAAAAACCGAAGCGCAAATAGAAAGAGAACTCATTCTGCAATTGCAGGCATTGGGTTATGAAGTAGTATCTATTTTAGATAGCCCTTCTCTACTCCATAATTTAAAAAAGCAATTAGAACTTTTTAATGCCACTGTGTTTTCAGATAAAGAATTTGACGCGATTGTGAATCATCTTTCTAAAGGCGGTGTGTATGAAAAAGCAAAAACATTACGCGATTATTTTCAACTGACCAAAGAAGATGGTACTTCCTTTTACGTGCGTTTTTTTAATGATAAAGAATGGAATGAAAATAAGTACCAAGTAACCCATCAAATTAGCCAAGAAGGAAGTTATAAAAACCGTTACGATGTGACCCTTTTAGTAAATGGTTTACCCTTAGTTCAAATAGAATTAAAAAGAAAAGGTACAGAAATAAAAGAAGCTTTCAATCAAATAAACCGCTATCAAAAACATTCCTTTTGGAGTAATTATGGTTTGTTTCAATACGTACAACTGTTCGTTATTAGTAATGCAGTAAATACAAAGTATTTAGCCAATAACGAATTACAATCGGTAAAACAAACGTTCTTTTGGTCAGACTTTAATAACAAAAACATTACTGAGTTAACCGCTTTTACAGCTGCTTTCTTGAATCCGGATCATTTGGGTAAAATGATTTCAAAATACATTGTGATTAACGAAACCTTTAAAAACATGATGGTGTTGCGTCCGTATCAATACTATGCTACGGAAGCTATTATTCATCAAGTGCAACATTCAGATGATAATGCTTATATCTGGCATACCACTGGTTCGGGTAAGACTTTAACTTCCTTTAAAGCAAGTCAGCTTTTAATGGATTTACCCCATGTACACAAGGTAGTTTTTGTTGTAGACCGAAAAGATTTGGACTACCAAACCATGAATGAATTTAATGCCTTTAAAAAAGATAGTGTAGATGTTACCGATAGTACGAAGTCATTGGTTCGCCAATTAACCGACGATTCTAAGTTGGTTTTAACTACGATTCAAAAATTAAATAACGCGATATCACATCGTCATCAGAAAAGCCTCCTTCATTTACAAGACAAAAAGATAGTATTTATTTTTGATGAATGCCATAGAAGTCAGTTTGGTGATACCCATGAAGCAATTACTTCATTTTTTAATAAAAGTCAGTTAATCGGTTTTACGGGTACGCCCATTTTTGCAGAGAATTCCTCAAAAAACCACTTGGGGAAAAGGACAACGAAAGACTTGTTTGGTAATTGCTTGCATAAATATGTAATTACCGATGCGATTAAAGACCAGAATGTATTGCGCTTTGGAATTGAATATATTGGACGCTATAAAAACAAAAGCAATACCTTTATTGATATTGATGTAGAAGATATTGATAAAAAGGAAGTATTAGATTCCCCACAACGTATTGAAAAGATTGTGGATTATATTATTAAATACCATGATCAAAAGACATTTAATAGAGCCTATTCTGCTTTGTTTGCTGTGAGTAGTATTGATACTGTAATTCAGTATTATGATTTTTTTCAAAAGAAAAAAGAAGCAGGTGAACACGATTTACGAATTGCCACCATATTTACGTTTGGAACGAATGAAGCTTCTAGTGATGCACAAGATTATTTACCCGAAGAGTATAACGAGCCGCTGTATCACAAAGCCGCTGAACCTGAAGCAACGTATCAAAAATCGGATCATACCCGAGATAAATTAGACCAATACATTGCTGATTACAATAAAATGTTTCAAGTTAACTATTCTACTAAGGATGGAAAAGAATTTGAAAATTACTTTAAAAACATAAGCCAACGCTTAAAAGAGCGTGAAAAGAAAAACTTCAACGATGCCAAAGACCGTTTGGATATCGTACTCGTAGTGAATATGATGCTCACTGGTTTTGATGCTAAAAAGGTAAATACACTATATGTTGATAAGAATCTAAAACAGCATAGTTTAATACAGGCGTATTCTAGAACGAATAGAATTTTTGGGGAACAGAAATCGCAAGGAAATATCTTAGCTTTTAGAAACTTGAAAAAAGCAACCGATGATGCTATTACGTTATTCTCAAATAAAGAAGCTATTGAAGTGGTAACGCTTCCAAATTATGACAAAATTTTAGAAAAATTTAATGAAGCGCTCCAATTACTT
Source organism: Flavobacterium sp. KY-23415 (assembly GCF_055384985.1). Lineage (NCBI taxonomy): Bacteria > Pseudomonadati > Bacteroidota > Flavobacteriia > Flavobacteriales > Flavobacteriaceae > Flavobacterium > Flavobacterium sp. KY-23415. Next base: position 4,256,245 of record NZ_AP044001.1, read on the forward strand.
CGAGAAATAGTACCTACTTACCCTGATGTAGATGAGCTACTAAGTGAAGACGACCAAGCAAAATTTGTGATTGCCTTCCGTAGATTGCTTCGCAGTATGAATGTATTGCAATCCTTTGCTGATTTTGATTGGGAGGATTTACCAATTGATTTGGATGAATTTAAAGGGTATGAAACCAAATATTTGGATTTAAAAGATAGTGTCGCTCAAAATCAACAAAAAAACAAAGTGTCTATCTTAAATGATATCGACTTTGAACTAGAGTTAATTCACCGCGACCAAATTAATGTTGCCTATATCTTACGCTTGTTGGCCGAATTAAAAGAAGCGACACCTTCGGAAGCTGAAAAACAAAGAAAAGCGATTACCGATTTATTAGGGGGCGAAATTAAATTGAGAAGCAAACGCGAATTAATTGAAAAGTTTATTGCTGAAAACTTGCCTAATATTAAAAATGGTGATGAGATAGAGGATGCATTTGAAAAATTCTGGCAAGAACAAAAAGTTTTAGCACTAGGTAAAATTTGTGAGGAGGAGCATTTAGATAAAAGACAATTTAAAGCATTGATTGATGCTTATATCTACAGTGGTAGAGAACCAATAAAAGATGAGGTTTTCCAATGTTTGGATAATCGTCCTAGTATTTTACAAGCACGTGCAATTGGCGATCGTATTATTGCTAAAATGAAGCAGTTTGTAGCCACTTTTGAGGAGGGAATGGTGGCGTAATGTATTAAATAATGAATATTACTATGAGAATAATGTTTAATAGAAACCTGCTGTTGCCTACGTTGATGAATGGGCAGGTTGGTGTGGCTTCGACAGGCTCAGCCACCACGACAGGCTCAGCTAGCGAGAAAGGCTATGAAGTTGAGGATGAGAGGTTGGGTATGGTTGCGGAGAATAAGGTTGAATATAAAAAGGGATAGATTATGGATGGATTTAGCAACAATAACATTATGGGAGTTTTTTCAAAAGAAGAAATATTATATACGTATCGTAAAGTTAAAAGAGAACTTTACAACGAAAAAGAAAATATTTATTTAGAAGATATCGTCACATTTGAAGAAAATATTTTTGAAAATATTGAGTTTTTATTAAATATTCTAAACAGCAATTCTAATTTTTTATTAAATGAATTTATTAATAAAAAGGAAAATATAGGAAGTCCAAATTTTATTTTTAAAAGTATCAAAATAGAAGAAAAAGAAAATTTAAAAGTAAAAAAAACTGCTGAAAATTTTCAAAGAGAACTATTTGATTTTAATGATGTCGATTTTCGATTTACAGGAACCGTATCTGTTTTTTTTCAAGTAATTGGGGGGTTATGGTTAAATAGAATAGGATATAAATTAGATCAACTTTTTCCAGATAATATTTATGGTTGTAGACTAAAAAGATTTGACGAAGACTTGGTTGATTTACCGTACTACAAACAGAACCATTCACTATATAAGCCATATTATAATGATTATAGAAAGTGGCAAAATGATCTTTTTGATAAAATTGAATTTCTGAAAAATAAAGATATAGTAGTTATAACTTCTGATTTAAAAAAATACTACCATTCTATTGAAGTCCAATTATTAAAAAATGTAGTAAATAAATTAATTACTGAAAATAAGATTAATGTTAGCAATCATGATATATTATTAAATGATTTATTATTTGATATGATAAATAAATTTAATGAAATTAATAATTCAAGCTACTTAGATTTTTTTGAAGAAAACAAATTGAATCACAAAGAATTTGGTTTGCCTTTAACCTTAAACGTTTCAAGAGTTTTAGCAAATATTTATTTATTAGATTTTGACAAAGATATTATACAAAATGTAAAACCAATATACTATGGGCGTTATGTAGATGACTTAATCATTGCTGTAGAATATAACAGTGATAAAGATAACCTCAGTTTTAAAAAAGTTTTGAGCTCACTAAAAAAATTCAGGATTAGTGAAGATGGAAAATTGACAAGTGTAAAAAAGGATAATTTTAACTTATATTTTAATGCAACTAAGGAAAACATTTTTCTTTTCAATAATAATAAAGACAAAGTTGAATTAAATCATATAAGAAAAACTATTAATAAAAGTTCAAGTGAATGGAAATTATTACCTGACACCTCTGACTATGATGATAAAAATGATTTAGACCTATTTCAAAGCATAAATAATGAATGTATTGAAGTAAATAGCTTAAGAAAATCAAGTGGGTTAATTTTAAAAAGAAATAAATTTATTAAAGAAATTCTGAGTTTTGAAAGTGATATTAAAAATTTTGATAAAAAAACTTGGTCAAAAAGACTTGATAATTTTCTAAATGTAACTTTTGATTTTATATTTGACATTCAAAATTTTATTGATTTAAATAAATATATCCCTAGGTTATTTGGCTTATTAATAAATAGTGATAACAATGAAATTATTAAAAATTTCATCGATGAATTATCCAAAGTTTTACTTCTATTAGAACATAAAACAAGTAATGCTGATAATATAACAAATATGAATAAATTCTATATCGCCAAAGAATTTATTTACAAAAAAATACATGAAAATTTAATTTGTCACAATGCACTAGACAAAATAAACAATGAGTATATTCTAAGATTGTTAAGCTATGAATTAATTATATCTAATGAATTTTTAAATAATGTAGTTAGATATTTTAATACTGATTTACATATCATACCTTTTAAAAATTGTTATTTTAAATATGAAGAATATGTCGAATACATTGTTAGTAGTTTAGATGAAAATGAAGTTGATTTTTTAACTAGCTTATTTTTTAATCCATATTTAAAGGATTTCATAGGTAATAAGACTCATTCGAATAAGTGCGATTGTAAATATAACGATTGTAATAAGTTTTGTTTTAAAATATTCGATGGTTCTGGATTTTATTTCTATACTAGACGAATTTCTCTATTAGAACTTTCAGTTGCCTTTAAAAATAATGTTCTGACTGATTACTATGATTTTTCAGAACTTGCTAAAAGATATTATCACAAATTTACAATTAATTTTAAAGACCATATAACTCATCAATTTATTGATTTTAATGAGACAGTAAATAAAAAAAATCCCAGAGTTTGCAACACTCATTTCTTAACTAATAATGAATCATTTGATGCTATGGTAAGGCAGTTAACCGAACCAGATTTAAATAGGTATGATAGGCTAACAAAAATCGTAAATGATATAATTAAAAATAAAGAACATATTGATTATGTTGTTTTTCATGAATTATCACTACCAAGACATTATTATATACAAATTGCCGAGAAATTAGGCTTTGTAAACATAAATTTAATTTCTGGTTTAGAATATAAAATTGACAATCAAAAAAACATAGCAGATAATCAATTGATTTACGTTTTAAAAGTTGATAATAAATCTGCAGGTAGCATAGCATTATATCAATCAAAAAATGTAGGAGCAATTCATGAAAATAGTGAAATCTACAATAAAGCAGGTTTACAAATTGAACCTAGATATAAAAATAAATTAATAATAAAACATAACGACTTCATTTTTAGCGGTATGATTTGTAATGATTTATTAGATATTAACAATAGATCATTTTTAAGAGGCAATATAGATGCTTTATTTGTTATTGCTTGGAATCAAGATATTGAAACATATCAACACCTTGTTAAATCTGCTACTCTAGATATTCATTGTTATGTTTCTTTGTGTAATAATAAAAAATATGGAGATACTAGAATTAGAGCACCATATAAGGAAGAATGGAAAAGAGACATGCAAAAAATTCATGGAGGAGAATTAGATAATTTTATGGTCTCTGAATTGAATATTAAAGAATTAAGGGATTTTCAATCAAATAAAGTACCACCTCGTATGCCTTTTAAACCTTTTCCTACTGGCTTTGAAATTTCAAAAGAAAGAAAGAAAAAATAATTAAAGACTTAAATTTTAAAGCAAAAAAAACTAAAAATAAATTCATGAAATTAAACGAAGTACTAGAAAATATAGATGTCTGGAAAGGCTGGGTAAATTCTTACAAAAGATATGTTCCTCAATTCATAGAAGAAGCAAAACATAAAGAAAAATGGGAAGATTGGGACAAAGATGTATTTAGAGAATATTTTGAACAAGCAAGAGACCAATGTGTTTCATCACTTCAGCAAGGCTATTTTACGCATGCAGAAAAAGACAAATTAAGAGCGAATTGGGGAGAATTAGCTCCTTTGTTTAAGCAAATATCAGAAAGTCAAACCATTCCATTATATGATGTTTATAAAAAAATAGAAGATACTATTAGAAGATATACAACTCAACATAGAAGGGCTTCAACCTATAGATTAATTGCTGGATTACAGCCTGAATTATTATGTACGATTGTAAATCAAGGAAATTTATATGAATTATTTGTTATGCTCAAAAATAATGTTGAGGAACCAATTGCTAATTATACTGGAAATTGGTATAAAGATAGTTTTACTATTGCCCAATATTATAAAGAAAATTCAGAAACTATAAAAGATATGGATTTAATAGCCTATCCTTGGCAAACAATAGTTTATTTTAAAGAAGAAAAAGAAATTACAAATAATGAAATGAGCGAAGCAAATACTGATTCAAAAGGTTATAACAGTCTTAACCAAATACTTTACGGTCCTCCAGGAACAGGAAAAACCTATCATACTATTAATAAAGCTATAGCAATTTGCAATCCTAGTTTTAATCTAAACCAAGAAAGAAAACTAGTCAAAGAAGAATTTGATAAATTAGTCAAAGACGGTCAAATTGTGTTTACTACTTTCCATCAAAGTATGTCATACGAAGATTTTATTGAAGGGATAAAGCCCGTTATGAAAGGAGAAGAAGAAAATGAAGTAGGCTATGAAATTCAGGATGGTCTTTTTAAAGTAGCTTGTGCGCATGCTGCCTATAATTGCTACAAAGCATATAAAAAAGATAATAAGCCAACCTCAACCTATAGTTTTGATGAATTGTATGAGGCTTTTATTGAAAACATTCAATCCTTAATGGAAGCTGGCACTCCTCCTATTTTTAAAACCTTAACAGGAAAAGAAATTACAGTTATTAAAATAACGAGTACGGGGTCTATAAAAGCCAGAGCTTACAATTCGGTTGCCAAAAGAAACCCAGCCCCCTTAACCAAAGAGAATCTTCAAAAATTATATGATAAATTTGAAACGATTGATGCAATAAAAAACCTCAAACAAGTTGAAGAAACCGTTGAAGTGACTCCTAGAATAACAGAATTTTATGCTGTTTTTAAAGGCTTAAAAGCATTTGAAAAAGAGGAATTTAAACCTGAAACAGATGAAACAGCATTAGATTTTATAACCTTAGAAGAAAAAATAAGAAACTTTAACGAAAGGGTTTATAACCGTGCAATTAAAGAACATGGATTGAATGCTGAACCTGTTGTTCTGATCATTGACGAAATCAACCGAGGCAATGTATCCCAAATCTTTGGAGAACTGATTACCTTAATAGAAGATAGCAAACGTTTAGGAAATGACGAAGCCTTAGAAATTACACTACCCTATAGTAAAAAGAAATTTGGGGTACCTCCTAATTTGTATATCATTGGTACCATGAACACTGCAGATCGAAGTGTGGAAGCTTTAGACACTGCTTTGCGTCGTCGTTTTTGTTTTGAGGAAATGATGCCTGATTATGAGGTTTTAGAAAATAAAAATATAGAAGGAATTGAGTTGGCTGAATTGTTAAAAACAATAAATAATCGCATTGAAGTATTGCTAGACCGTGACCATACCATAGGGCATTCCTATTTTCTAAACGTGCATTCTTTAGAAGATTTAAAAAACACTTTTAAAAACAATATCATTCCGTTGCTACAGGAGTATTTTTATAATGATTATGGCAAGATAGGCTTGGTTTTAGGAAAAAGTTTTGTTAGAGCAAATGCTATGACTGCTAAAAACGATACTTCTATTTTTGCAGATTTTTACACTAAAAATGAGATAGACATTATTAAGTCCTACGAATTAATTCCTTTTGAAGCAATCACGGATATTAAAAAGGCTTGTCTTGATCTTTTGGGGAAAACAACGAATACTATCAATGAACTAACGAATCTTGAAGCCAGTGTCAACTAATTGTATTCAAGTTTTTGAGCATAGCTTTCTTCCCATTGAAAAAGGAAAATTGGAACAGCGTCATTTTGTGGCTTTGTCTCAACTGAATGCCTTGCACAATGATAAGTATTTTGATATACGGCATAATGGTATTAAATTTAAGCAGTATGTTGGGGTTATTCAGGTCAATGGTTTAACGATTGAAATTTTGCCTAAAATAGACAATGATGGGAAAGATGAAAGTGATTGGCACAAAGTTTTGATTGACATGCTTCGGGTAACTCGAAAACTAAAAGTCCAGCAAGTAGATGAAGCCCATGTTAAGAAACAACAGGTCCATCTGTTAGATATTTATTTTGAATGGTTTTTACATGAAGTACAACTCCTACTCCATCAAGGATTAATCAAGAAGTACTATAAAGAAACTTCTAATGTGAAAGCGTTAAAAGGAAAACTAGAATTTGCCAAACACATTAGTCAAAATTTGGTACACAAAGAACGCTTTTATACCACGCATCAGGTGTATGATAAAGACCATTTGGTGCATCAAATTTTAGGGCAGGCTTTGGAAATTGTAAGTAATTTATCTAAAGGGAATTATTTGTACAGTAAGTGCAAAACCATTCAACTTGATTTTCCTGAAGTGAAAACCATACAAGCGAATGAGCAGACGTTTTCAAAAATACCCAACACTAGAAAAACCGCTCCTTATACAACCGCTTTAAAAATTGCCCGACTTATTATTTTAAACTATGCACCTAATGTGCAACGCGGCAGTGAAAAAATGATTGCCTTGCTCTTTGATATGAATGTGCTTTGGGAAGAATATATTTTGGTACGTTTGAAACAAGCCGGTAAAGATATAACGGTTTTAGGACAAAGAAGAAAAGTGTTTTGGGAAGGCATTCCTTTAAAACCTGATATAGTTATTGAAAAGGGCAACGAAACATTTATAATCGATACCAAGTGGAAAAATATAGGGTATTCTAATCCTTCCACTCAAGATTTACGACAAATGTTTGTGTATAATGAGTATTGGGGTTCTAAAAAAGCGATGTTGTTATACCCTAGTATTTCTAGTTCTTTTGATGGTTTTAAAGCCTTTACAGGTAAAGTGCAAAAATGTGGATTGGGAAAGGTTTCTATTTTTAAAAAGAATACTAATGAATTAGATGAAAACATTGGTACAAAGTTATTGGAATGGTTTGGGGTTTAGATTCCTCCTCACGTCGGAAGGACAAGATTGGGGGAATGTTGAATTGTTCTCGGCTATCTGTTATCTGTTGTCTGTTCTCTGTTGTCTGTTCTCTGTTTTCGGTTTTCAGTTTTCGGTTTTCTGTTCTCAGATTACGGACAACCCACAACCTACAACCTACAACCTACAACGGACAACGGACAACCCACAACGGACAACCTACAACGGACAACCTACAACTAGGCTCGCAGATTTTGCAGATTTACGCTGATTTTCTAAACGCAGACTTGTCACCTTGTAAAGGTCGCATTGACTTGATTACATAGGTTTATGGAGCTACTAATGGGATGCTTACAGCATGACAAGATGGTGGATGTTCTCTATTTTCGGTTTTCTGTTCTCGGTTATCTGTTCTCAGATAACGGACAACCTACAACCCACAACAGACAACGGACAACAGACAACGGACAACGGACAACCCACAACTAGGCTCGCTGATTTTGCAGATTTATGCTGATTTTCTAATCGCAAACTTGTCACCTTGTAAAGGTCGTATTGACTTGATTATATAGGTTTGTGGAGCTACTAATGGGATGCTTACAGCATGACAAGATGGTGGATGTTCTCTGTTTTCGGTTTTCTGTTTTCGGTTTTCTGTTTTCTGTTCTCAGATTACGGACAACTCACAACCCACAACCTACAACGGACAACGGACAACAGACAACGGACACCCCACAACTAGGCTCGCTGATTTTGCAGATTTACGCAGATTTTCTAAACGCAAACTTGTCACCTTGTAAAGGTCGCATTGACTTGATTACATAGGTTTATGGAGCTACTAATGGGATGCTTACAGCATGACAAGATGGTGGATGTTCTCTGTTATCTGTTATCTGTTCTCGGTTCTCGGTTTTCTGTTCTCGGTTTTCTGTTCTCGGTTCTCGGTTCTCGGTTTTCTGTTTTTCAGTTGTCTGTTCTCAGATTACGGACAACCTACAACCCACAACCCACAACCCACAACCTACAACCTACAACAGACAACTCACAACCCACAACCCACAACCCACAACCTTCAACCTACAACGGACGACGGACGACGGACAACCCACAACCTACAACCTACAACCTACAACCTACAACCTACAACCTACAACCCACAACAGACAACGGACAACAAAAAGCTAAGCACTAATGCTTGTAGAAAATATCCTTCAGAAGTTCTTTGCAATAAGCTAAGGAATAAGAAATAATTGTATCTTTGTCGCCGAACTATTACAAATAATTCCTGTACTAGATCAGGTTTAGCATTATTTTTAAAGACAACACTAAATGGGGTTTCTGAAACGTATTGAAAATGACTATTTTGTGCTATTCTGTTAGTTGTTTTTAACAAGGTCTGGGGCTGTTTTTGTTTTATTGTGGCGTTAATTGTATCTAGTGCATAAAGAATAAAAAAGGTTTTAATTTAAAAATTGATAAAAAAATGGCATCGGGAATATTTGCGTTGTTAGATGATATTGCAGCACTCATGGATGATGTGGCTGTGATGAGTAAGGTTGCTTCTAAAAAAACAGCTGGAATTTTGGGTGATGACTTAGCGGTAAATGCTGAGAAAGCATCGGGTTTTGTATCTTCTAGAGAGATTCCTGTTTTATGGGCAATTACCAAAGGTTCTTTTCTTAACAAGCTTATTATTTTACCACTTGCTTTTTTGTTAAGCTATTTTGTGCCTTGGTTAATTGTACTTATACTTATTCTAGGTGCGGTCTATTTGGCTTATGAAGCTGCTGAAAAAATATATGAATATGTTGTGCCACACCCAAAAGAAGAAAATACAACCGATGATAGTAATCTTTCACCTGAAGCTGTTTTAGCACAGGAAAAAGCCAAAGTAAAATCGGCAATCGTTACAGATTTTATCTTATCGGTAGAAATTGTTATTATCGCTTTAGGTACGGTATTAGAGAAGCCAATCCTGACACAAATAGTTGTGGTTTGTATTATTGCATTCCTTGCTACAGTTGGTGTATATGGTATTGTTGCGGCTATAGTGCGCATGGACGATGTGGGTTTAGTGTTAACTCGAAGAAAAAGTGCTGTGTCACAATTTTTTGGCAATCTTTTGATACAAACACTACCGTTAATAATTAAAGGATTGGCTATTGTTGGTACTTTAGCGCTAATTTTGGTTGCTGGTGGTATTTTTGTGCATAATATTGAAATGGTGCATCATGCTGTGGAGGGACTGCCTGCAATTGTTGGTGAATTTATTGCTGGCGTTGTTGGTGGAATTCTGAGCTTTTTGGTGGTTAAAGGTGGTGGATTGCTTTGGAAAGTAATTAAAAAATAGAGACTATTTTAATGTTTGATTGTTAATATTTTTTTGTGGTGAAATAGGCATGTTGTTTTTCTGATTGACCACACAACCTATAACAGACAACGGACAACCTAAGGTTAATGGGATTCCTCCTTGCGTCGGAATGACAAGAATGGGGTAATGATTGATTGTTATTTTTTTTTTTGTGGTAAAATAGGCATGTTGTTTTTCTGATTGACCACACAACCTATAACAGACAACGGACAACCTAAGGTTAATGAGATTCCTCCTTGCGTCGGAATGACAAGATTGGGGTAATGATTGATTGTTATTTTTTTTTTGTGGTAAAATAGGCATGTTGTTTTTCTGATTGACCACACAACCTATAACAGACAACGGACAACCTAAGGTTAATGGGATTCCTCCTTGCGTCGGAATGACAAGATTGGGGTAATGATTGATTGTTATTTTTTTTTTGTGGTAAAATAGGCATGTTGTTTTTCTGATTGACCACACAACCTATAACAGACAACGGACAACCTAAGGTTAATGGGATTCCTCCTTGCGTCGGAATGACAAGAATGGGGTAATGATTGATTGTTAATGATTAATGGTTGATTGTTAATATTTTTTTGTGGTGAAATAGGCATGTTGTTTTTCTGATTGACCACACAACCTATAACAGACAACCTATAACATACAACCTATAACAGACAACAGTTAACGGACAACAGACAACAGACAACAGACAACAGACAACAGACAACGGACAACGGACATCATCCTCAAAAAAAATAGTATTGATTCGTATATAAAACGCCCTAAAGTAGTATTTTAGGGCGTTTTTTTATTTTATTATTGGCTGTTATTGTTTAACAAACTTATTACTAGAGATCATTACTCCTTCTTTATAGGTTTTAATAAAATAGACTCCTTCTTTTAAAGTTGAAATAGTAATGCTTTTTTCTTTTGATGTGATTATTCTTTTTCCTTGGAGATTATATATTTCTACTGTATCGAAATTATTTTTAGATTGAATATTTATAACTGAAGATGCTGGATTTGGAAAAATTACCAACGAATCTTTATCTTCTAGAGTATTAGCTTTCATTTTACCAAAGCCTAAATCATCTTTAGGATCTAAAACATCTGTACTTTGATATATAATATTGGTAGTTTTAGTTGTTGCGCATCCTGTATTCATATCTGTAACTATAACTGTGTATGGATAGTTACCGTTTTGATTTTTAACAATTCCTATTTGATTGGCTGTACTAATTACTGTACCTGTTGTGGTTGTGCCCTCATACCATTTGTATGTATAATTTCCTGCTGGTAATCCTTTTACTTTTCTAATTGCTGTTTGCCCTGGTTGATTTATTAGGTTTACACCAAAATTAAAGTCGGGTTTCCCTGTTACAATAATTTTTTGAGATTGCTCTAACCAGCTATTATTAGGCCCTGAATTAATGGCTAACTTTACCATATATTCTGTTGTTACTCCTTGTGGAGAGGTAAATGCATATTTTTCTTGCAGATCTATTAATCCAAACGAAGGTAGGATATTGTTCCATTCGAAATGCCAATCTACGCCGTTACCATTTGCATCTATTTTATAAATTCCTAAGAAATAGGCGATATTATCATTATGGTCTAATTGTGTATCTACTGTGCCTTTTGCATCCATCATTAAAGGATCTCCACTACAAACGTGTGCTGGATTCCCCGACAAGGCATTTACACCGTTTAGTGCCAGTGCAATACTACTTTGTGCTAATGGTCCAGACATTGTAACATTATCAATATAAACACTACCACTACCTGATGCACTCATGTATGGAATAAATAATAATTGTGTATAATTTTTTGTTGGTGTAAAAGAAACATTTACTTGATTAGACCAAGTAGAAGAATTGCTACTAATTGTAGATACTATTTGGCTATCATTGGTTGGAAGAACACTATTTATACCGTTATTGTTTATAATATAGGAAGCGGGATCGCCTGTAAAATTGACTGTAGCGCTATTTGTAGCAATAACATAAAATTTACCAAACCCTCCTATTGTTTTATAAAAATAACTTAGATTATAGGTTTGACCAGCTTCCATTGGGTAATACATAAAAAAGGAATCTCCTTTTCTAACATTACTATATAGTGTTTGAGATAATCTCACAAATCGATCTCCATGAGGTGTTGTTCCATAGGGTCCGTTATAAGATTCGTGTATTACTTCTGGTTCTCCAGTATGTGCGTACCAAGAAGGACCTAAATGTAGTTTGGTAAACGACTCACTTCCAAAGCCCCCAACTCCATAATGGGTTTCAAAACTTCCATTAATTAATTCATATGGCCTCTGTGCATTTGCAAATAAACCTACAAAAAGCAAACTTGTAATAACTATTTTTTTCATTATAATATGTTTTATTTATATTACAAAATTAGACCTAACTATGGGATAGATTTCGCGTTATTGAACCTGTTTTATTAAGGTGAAATACCCCTTTTTATAAAAAAATAATTTGTTGTTTGCACTTTAAACATCAAATTTATAGACTAATTTATATTCTACTTGTTAATTGAAAGTAGTTTCTATTGGATTTTTTGTTTGCATGTCTTGCAAAGTGCTAAAGAAGCATTGTCTATTGTTGTTATATTTTCTACGGCATCGGTCATGACGCAATTTTTATTGGGACAATGAGGTAATCCTAAATTGTGTCCTAACTCATGTATTGTGACTTTTTTTATCCTTGTAAAGTGTCTTTTTTTATCTTTATGTTGTAATCTAAAAGAGGAAACAATGCTACTTGTTCCGGGACAGTAGGCAAGCCCCATAATACCCCAATCTTCATATTTATATGTTGGTTGTTTGGTTTTTCCTGTTTTGTCTCTCTTTGTTGTGGAAATGTCTTTATGGGTGAGTCCTAGCACATAATCTATTGAATCGGAGTGTATCTTCTTTTGAATTTTTATGAGACTATCTGCTCTATATCGTGCCGATTTTACTTGTATGAAGGCTTCTTGCGGTAAGTCTATTGCTGGAAGTATAATGGTTTTAACGTTATAAAAATTGGTGATGGTTTGTGCCAATGTGTCTGTTTTCTCTTTTGAAAATCCTTTATAGGGCTGTAATGCAACTAAGGTTGTGTGGCTTACTTTTTTTTGTTGGCAGGCAACTAGGAATAATAATCCCCAAAAAAGGATTTTTCTCATGATTATTTTGATTTTTGTTTGCTTATCTAATTCAAAGCTCGAATTTACTGCATAAAAGTACTAAAAAGAATATTGCTAAAATGCTTATTGTTATGGATAATGCTTTATTTTTTTGAGGCTTTTCTAAAGTGGTTTTTAAAAATTGTAGTGATACAAAATCTTTATTTACCCACTCTTGAGCTTTATATACAAAAACGGCATTAAGGATAAAAAGATGACAGGCTGTTACTATTCTGGCATGAAAAAATTCATTCGAATGCAATGCAACTATATAGGAAGCAACGTGCACAACCAATACAGTAACTTTAGGCAAAAGAAATTTGTTGTCTATTAACAACACTCCCACTAACCAACAACCATAGATTAATTGCAAGGTAACTGGAGCATTATAGCCAAAAATGAGTACTTCTTGATTAGAAGAGAGTGCTGTAGTTGTACCGTTTAAATAATAAACAAAAAGTCCAATGGTTAAAGCTATTGTTGGTACTAAATTATAATAGGCTTTTTTAGAAAGTAACGAAAGTAAAAAACCACCCGATTGAAACAGAAAGAATATTGCAAATGCGATATCGAAAATAAATAGTTCAATTTTAAAAAAAGTATTCAGTTTTAAAGTAATGCATATTAGATTGAATAATGTTTCTAGTATTAATAGTCTTTTAATATCTGATGTTAGATAATTTTTATTAAAAAAAGGAATCAGTAATAAAGGGAAAAGTAAGCTTATAAAAATCTCGCTATAAACACTTTTTTGAACACTATATTGGATGAAAAAACAGTAAAGTAGGCTTAAAACAAAAAAAAGTAAAGTAGTAAAAATTTGGTATTTTATATTTCTAATTGAGGTCATTTTATTTTTTTTAAAGTATGAGATTATAAATCTATTGGTGTTACATTATGAATTACAATGTGACACCAATGATTTGAAGACTTTGTGATTAGAATGTACTGTAAAAAAAAGACTGTATTCTTGTACATTCAAATCACAAAAGACATTACACTATTTTAATATTATTTGAGATTGTAACGTTATGCTTCAACCAGATAGTCGTTAACTATTTCGGAACAAATTAATGCATTTTCCATGCATCTTTCAATTGTTGAGGGTACTGTCCATTTCTGATTGTCATCGTTCACCCATTCTCCTGAAATGAAAACATTATTGGAAAGTGCAGAGGTAATTTGCACATTATTATTATAATTCGGGTTAATTAATTCATTTTCGAATGCCCAGAAATACTTACTTCCATCTTTTTCTGTAACGATTGGTCCAAGATGCCAATGTTTGTATTCTTCGAGAGTGGTTTCTGAATAATGAAGGTATTGTGCTCCTATACCAATATTTAAACGTCCATTTATACAATCTTTATAGTGATCTTGTAATCCCATTTGATACACAAGTTCATCTTCTACCTCATTCAACGTACATTCTATTAGAGGTTTATTATATAGAGCCCCTTTATTTTTTTCGGTCTTTGTAGCTGTAATAGAAATGGTTAGTTTATTGTTATTGAGGAACTTTTTGTTGGCATATTTTTCACTATGATACAATTTATAGCTTAGTCCCCAAGCAGAGTCTGCAATGATTCCAATAGTTTTATCTTTAAATAGTGCTGGAATTTCTTTAAAATGCATTTGAAAACCGTGACTTTTTATATGATTAACCGATACTTTATTTGCTATTTCTGGCAATAGCGATATGACTTGCTTTGGAGGAATTGCGAGTATAAAGACGTCTGCTTCTATTATCTTGTTATTTTTCGAAATAGCGTTTACTGCTGCACCTTCTTTAATAGTCAGTTGCGCTATACCTTCATTAAAATGAAAGTTAACTCCTTTTTCTTTTAAAAAAGCATACCAAGGTTGAATTAATGCATCGGAGATTGGTCCATTGAGAGTGATACTTGTTGTATTTGTTCTATTATATACTTTTTTCTTAGATAGATTTTTATAATTAAATAATAGCAAAAAATCGCTTGTTTTTGTTTTTTCATTCCCACCTATCCATGTGGATAAAATTTTAAGAATAAAATTAGCTAACTCAGGTCTTTTATCAAATTCTAAATAGTCGGACACAGGTTGGTTATAAATGTCTTTTTCTCTCTTTTTTACAGCCAATTTAGACCTAAACCAATAAATGTCCTTTAAAGGTATTCCTGAAAAAAACAGGGCATTTGCCGATTTTACATTGTCTATTAATTGTGCTATTGGGTTGAAGAATTTTCTATTAAAATTCATAAACTTTTGTTCATTTGCCCAATAAAACTGAACATTATTGATTGGTTCAATATTTTTTAAAAGACTACTTCCTTTATATTCAATTTCTTGTAGTGTAGTAATGAAATTAATATTTGAAGCAAACATTTGCCTGTGAGTGAGTTCGGTTGGTAAATCATTTTGAAATGTTCCTTTACATTTTCCTCCCGGTTGGTCCTTTGTTTCATAAACAGTAACCGAATTCCCTTTTTTAATTAGTTCGTGCGCTAATTTGAGTCCTGTTATCCCAGAACCAAAAATTACAATCTTCTTCATTTGTTTATTTTATATGTATGCATACAAAATTAAACAATTCTTGTTAAGACTTAATAAAAATAAGAAAAAAATAATTGACGAAAAGATCTTTTTAATCGTACTTAAACGAATAAAAAAAATTACTATTGTCTTTAACTTTCAGAAACGTTGTTTGTTGAGTCTAAAGACAAGCTTAATAGCATTATCTTTATTTTCCTAAAGCACTAATAATGAATAAAATTAAACCGTTTCTAGTTTGCCTTTTTTTGCCAAAGTAAAACAAAAACAAACACCACTCTCTTTATTTGCTTTCTCTTTTAGGTATATTGTGCCTCCAGTGCGTTCTATTATTGCTTTAACTGTTGCTAATCCTATTCCTGTGCTTTTAGATTCGTTTTTGCATAGGGTTTCGAATAAATCGAATACTTTTTCCCAATATTTTTCTGGTATGCCTGGCCCATCATCTTCATAGACAAAGGAGTATTCTTTTTCATTTTCTTCAAAACTAATTAACACATTACATTCATTTTTATTAGTATGTTTGATGGTGTTGGAAATTAGGTTTTGAAATATTTGTATGAATCCAATTTTAGAATGATGGATCGTTAGATTGCAATTTTGAAGTGTACAATGGACTGGAATTTCTAAATTGCCATTGCTAAGGACATAATGTATTGTAGTCTCTATGTTGAAATTTTCAAATGCAATTTGACTATTGTTTAAATTTGAATATGCTAAAACACCGCTAATTAGGAAGTCCATATAATCTAGTCGAGCATTAATGAGGGTTGTCCAGTTTTCTATCTCTGTATCTTTTATAAGGTCTTTGTAGTCTTCCTTTATGAAACTAATTAAGGTACTTATGCCCCGAATGGGAGTTTTTAGATCATGGGTGAGACGGTGCGCAAAATCATTTAGTTGGCTATTTTTTTTGCTAATTATTTCATTTTTCTCTTCTAATTGTTTGTTTTTTATTCTTAATTCTAATAGTGTCATCACTTGATTTCCTAATGCTACCAAGCTTTCTTTTTGACTTTTTGTGAGGTCTTGTCTTGGCTTGGTGTCTATGACACAAAGTGTCCCTAAAGAATAACCTTCTTTGGTGTTTAGAGGAACACCTGCATAAAATTTCACATTAGGGTCTCCAGTGGTTAATGGGTTATCTTGAAACCGTTTGTCTTTGGTTGCATCTGGAATGATGAATAATTCGTGAGGTCTATTTATTGCATGTGCACAAAAGGCTAAATCTCTTGGAGTTTCTGTTGCTTCGAGTCCATAACGTGATTTGAACCATTGCCTATTGGAATCTATTAAACTTACCAATGCGATTGGTGTTCCGCAAATTGTGGCTGCAATTTTTGTTAACGCGTCATATTCTTCTTCTGGCAAAGTATCTAATATATCATACTCCGTTAAGGCTTTAGAACGTAGGTCTTCATTTTGAGGAATTTGGGGCTTTTCCATATTTGTACTCTTTTATTTATGCTGACAGTTTTGATATTAATGAGCATCGATAATTGTTTTAAAAGAATATAGATACTCTTTCTTATCTCCTGTCTTGAATAAAGTTAACTATTTTTTCTTAATAGTTCCTAAAAAAATTTCAAGATATTAATTACAAATAGCTTTTTATCAACTATTTACAACTAATAAAAATAACAACCACATACAAATACTTTAATTCCTTTGGGTTTTATATAATGATCTCTTGCATGGTCTAATTTGGTAAACAATAACTGGATTTGGTCATTGTGTGCTTTTTTTATGATTAGAAACAAAAAAGACTGCCTTTTCAGGCAGCCTTCATAATACTATTTTCTTTCAATTATTATTTCACAATCGACATTTCATCTACAATGTGTTTTGCTCCTGAGAAATTCTCGATTACCCATAACACATAGCGAATATCAACATTGATTGTTCTTTGTAGATTTTTATCAAAAATAACATCTCCTGCCATCGCTTCGATGTTTCCATCAAATGCTAAACCGATTAATTCTCCTTTACCGTTTAATACAGGTGATCCTGAGTTTCCTCCAGTAATATCATTGTCTGTTAAGAAATTAACGTGTAAAGAACCGTCTTTGTCTGCATAACGACCAAATTCTTTTTTAGCATTCATTTCTAATACTCTTGTTGGCAAATCAAATTCTAAATCTCCTTTTTTGTATTTTTTTACTTGTCCATCTAAGGTTGTATAGTTGTTGATTTTTGCATCATTGCGTTTGTCTGCTGGTAAAGCACGTACTTTTCCATATGTTAAACGCAATGTAGAGTTAGCATCTGGATATTTAATTTCTCCTATTTTAGATTCTCTCAATCCTTCTACTAATAGGCGGAAAGAAGCTTCAAAATCGTTTTGTGCTTTTAATAGCTCGTCACTTTTTAATAAATAGTGTGCTACTAATTCATTACTTAAAACATATAAAGGATCATTTTTTAGTGCTTCTTCTGTTGGTGCATCTAAAAATGCTTTCACCTTTTCAATAGATGTAAAAATACTTGAATCGAAAGTTGCGTTTACATAGTTTGTGAAATCTCCATTGTTTTCTTTAGCTAATTTTTCAACTATGGGAGCAATAGTGTATCCTGCTTTTTTGCTATATAGATTTAACTGAGCTGCTAAAATATCTTTTTCTGCTGGTAGATGTATTTCTTTATGCATAGCAGTAATCATTTCTAAAAGTGCTGGAGCCATTTGTGCTCTTCTTGCTTCATCTGCTTTTACATAATTTTCCAATTGTCTTCCTAAGCTTCTCCCTATTGTTCCAAAAGTTGATGTTCTGAACAATTGCACTAAATAATTGTCGTGTCTTGCTTTTTCATTGGTCATTGCATAATAGGCATTAATTGTAGGTACTACATTACCATATTTTGCTTTGTTTGCAGATTTATTTGCCCATTTGTGAAATTTATCTTCTTGTGCTGCTTTTGTTTTGGCTGTTTCAAATTTTGTTAACGCATCAATCATTCCTTGACGGTTTTTCCAGTAGTTGGCGACACCTGCAAATTTTGAGGCATAAATAAGGTTTAATTCCTCACTTTGCGTCATGTATTTTTTCATGTTGTCCATTCCTGTTTTTGAACCTTCAACCCAAGCTGGATAAGCAAATTTTACGTTTTGCTCAATTCCTCCTGCTGGCATCCAACGATTGGTTCTTCCTGGATAGCCTAAAATCATGGCAAAGTCATTTTCTGTAACACCACCAATGTTTACTGGTAAATGGTGTTTTGGTTGCAAAGGCACATTGCTTGTTGCATATTCTGCTGGGTTTCCATTGGCATCTGCATATACTCTAAACATTGAGAAATCGGCAGTATGACGAGGCCATTCCCAGTTGTCTGTGTCGCCACCAAATTTACCTAGACTCTCTGGTGGTGTTCCCACTAGACGAACGTCTTTATAATCTTGATAAACGAAATAATAATACTCATTTCCTTGAAAAAATGGACGCACCGAAACAGTATATTTTCCACCTTCGTTGTTCTCTTTTTCGATTTTTGCAATTTCTTGGTTAATTGCTTTTTCTCTATCTGCTTCGCTCATACTTGGATTTACAACGGATAGAATTCTTTTAGTGCAGTCGTCCATACGAACAAAGAAGCGAACGAACAAGCTTGATGGTTTCAACTCTTCTGCTCTACTCTTTGCCCAGTAACCGTCTTTGAGGTAGTTTTTTCCTGCCGATGATAATTCTGCAATAGCATCATAACCGCAATGGTGATTAGTTAAAACTAATCCGTCTTTTGAAATCATTTCAGCTGTACAACCACCGTTAAATTGAACGATAGCATCTTTTAAACTATGGTTATTAATGCTATAAATTTCTTCGGCTGTTAATTGCAAGCCCATTTTTTGCATGTCGCGGTGGTTTAATCGTTCAATGAACATTAAGAACCACATACCTTCATCTGCTTTTACCGAAGCTGGCACAAGCATAATGGTTGCGATAAGCGATAATAAAATTTTTTTCATATTAAATAATTCTTTTAGTTGTGCGAAGATAATTTTTTTAAAAAAAATGGGAATGCTCAAGATAAATAAAAACAATATATTTAAGATAATATTAACGTTGTTGGCATCTATTTATTCCCTGATACTTGTAACTTTTTTTTTTGTGATGATAACAAAAGTGTGTGGTTTTACTCTTCTTCTATCAATTCCCATATTCTTTGATTATAATTGTCTTTGGTTATTCCTGTTAGTTTTTCGAGGGTTGCATAATATTTTTCATTTCCTGCTTCGAATGGACCAACATTTAATAGCTCCCAAACTCCTTCAAATCCTTTTTCTTTTTCTATTTTTTTTACCAACAAAGCATTCACAATATAATCGGCACTATTATTATATCCGTTGGTTAGGAAGTTTAATCGTTTTTCTTTTACAGCTTTCCAATCGGTATTTCTATTATTAGCGACTTGTTCTTTAAAGGCTTTAAAAATTTCTTGCCAAGTGAGCCCCCAACTTCCTCCATAAATATAAGCACAACCTTCATCGACAGGTTTGTTTACTTCGCTTCTTGGAACAACTAAACTTAGTCTATCGTGCCACAGATCGTGCGGGTCGAAATGGTTAAAAGTAGCATTATCATTGCCCAAAACAATAATTTTATGATCTTTATCGGTAGCACTCCAAATACTTTCTGCTCTTCCATTATATTCTACTTTATATTGTATGCCTATTAACTTTTGCAGTGCCATTATATTTTCGCAACAATAAAATGTTGTGGTTTTATTTTCTATTTTGAGTTTCTTATCAAAAAAAGAAGTTAATTTGATGTACTCCTTAATTTTAGCATTATTTATAGTGGTTTGATAATGAAATGTAGTGTTTTGTATTGTTTTGGTCTTCCAGTCTTTAGTATTTCTTATGAAGGGTGAAGAAAATAGAAAGGTATTTTCTTTTTTGTGTGCGATTATTTCAAAACTTGCTCTAAGAAATGGTGTTTCATTAGTTATACCAATGTAGGCTATTTGTAAATAGTATGCTTCATTGCTCAATGGGACACAATTTGTTAGATAGGGTTTATAAAAAAAATCATCATTCAATTCTTTATCTTTCTCTACTCCTTTCATTTCATCTAGGAGAAGATATGTAACTACATTTTCAGAATGGAGAATTAATTTATTTTGGTCATTGGGTTGTTCTTTTGCTTTTAAAAACTGATTTAATGAAGTGACTAATTGAGTCGCTACAAGACTATCTTTTGGCATTCGGATGTTGCCATTGATTTTTATGTTGTGCGTTTGTGCGAAAGCTGAAAAAGAAGCAAAAGCAAGTGCTAAAGTGAGTATAGATTTTAAATTCATTTTGTTTTGTTTTTTAGTTGTTTACAAATCTATGCGAATAGCTATACTAAAAAGGTTAATGACTTTTAAATCTTGTTAAGCACTTGTTATTGTTTTACTTATATTTTCTTAATTCTAACAACTTCTTTTTAATTTCTTCTTTTATTCAACTTAAACCGTAAGGCATCTTTAGTAAAAGTCGTATTTTGAACATTTAAATAGTTTAATTCGGAAACAATTTCTGGGCTTTTATGAATATATTGTGCCACAATTTCATACGAGATGTCTCTGATTCTTTTGTTCATTTTATCACTTTTTCCAAACTGCTTTTTTATTACTTGTAAAAATATTCTCTTATTATTGTCGTTTGTTTTGGTATCATAAATAATTTGAATTTCTTGGTCTATTTCTTTTTTCTTTTGTAAAAATTGAAAATAATTAGACAGACATTCTTCCCTTTGAAATCCCTTTTCCCAACCGTCTAATAGTAATTCTTGTGCTTCTTTGGGTGCTTTTATTTTTTCACGCAAAATTTGCGCTGCTTTAACATATTGACCACTAATTACATTATCATCGGCTACTTTATAATAGGCTTTATGTGCTTTTTCTTTGTTGTTTAATTTGACATACATATCCCCTACTTTTTCATAGTTATTCAGTTTTTCATAAAGATCTAGCGCTTTTTTATAAGCTTTTCCTTTTTCAAAACATTCTGCTGCTTTGTTTTCATTTTTCAAATATTTTAAATTAACAGCTGCTGCTTCTAGGTAAAATTCTCCCTCATATAATACATTAGCAGCTGTATAATTATCCTTTAGCAATTTCATATACACATGAGCCGCTTTTTTGTATTCTTTATTCTTGATATATTCTTGTGCTAAATCACGGTATTTTTGTTCTATTCTATTAAAAATACTGGTTTCTAACAAAACATTTGAACCCAAGCCATTATCTGATCTATTAATACTTTCTCCTGAATTACTTAATCTCTTTAATACTTTATACAAGACCAGAGAAATTACAACTGTTGTAAGCATTAAAATTACAAAATCATTACTTCCTAAATAGAATCCAGAAATTAAAGAATATATTACTTTCGTGAGGAGGATTATGAATACTACATCCATAACCTTCTTTTCAAAAGAACGTTTATTTTCCATCTTTGTCTTCATCTTTAAATATATCTTTTTCTATATTGAACAAATCATTAATTAATGATACTATAAAAATTAAAGTCAATATAGAATACCATTTTGTAAGTCCGAAGTTAGCATACATAAAACTAATTAAATAATACAATGAAACCACAAGAATCAAAACCATTAGTACTTTATTTATTGTTGCAGATTTTCCTTTAAAATCGAACTTGGATCGCATCCCTAAACGAATGATGCCACCAATAGAAATTGCAACAAATAGAAAAAGTACAAACTTATTCCCCGTTGAGGATACTAAATAATCATCGGACAGACTTTTTGAATGGGAAATGCTGTAGTTAGCAAAATACTTAATAATGTTAAACAGAATAAAAACCCCTATAACTAACAAAATAATATTCACAATCTTTGAACTTTTTTCGCTCGCATTTTGAGCAATGGGATTGCCTGCATTGTCTGTCCATCCAAAAAAACGAGAAAAAGATTCTTTAAAACTACCTCCAAATTGAAACACTCCAGAATGATCTCCTCTAGCTGTTCCCAATGTATCTAATGGTAAAGCATATTTCATCGCAGCTTCTGGATTTTTATCCATAAACGCTAAAAACTTTTCCATTTCCTTTTTATTACCTGCCATGAGTTTTTTCATATCAAAAGGCAGGTTTTCTAAATATTCTTGTTCAGATATTGGTTCTTCTAAGGCTTTTAAAATAGTTTCTTCATCATATTCTACATGAACTGATTGTAACTGCTTAGGTATAAAAACACTTGGATA
This sequence comes from Flavobacterium sp. KY-23415, assembly GCF_055384985.1. Lineage (NCBI taxonomy): Bacteria > Pseudomonadati > Bacteroidota > Flavobacteriia > Flavobacteriales > Flavobacteriaceae > Flavobacterium > Flavobacterium sp. KY-23415. Next base: position 4,278,799 of record NZ_AP044001.1, read on the forward strand.
AGGTGTTTTTAGTTTCACATTTATCTGACGAATAGGATTTAGAATTTTACCCCAATCAATCGCTTCTTCAAGTTCTATTAAACCCAATTCTGGATGTAAAAAATGAAAATTAGCCCCTAAAATCTTGTTTGCCTCTTCTTTGCTTATAAAAGGGGTAATTGTTGTAAATTCTGGAATAAAAATCTTTTCTTCATAACATTGAATTCTCAAATGTGGATACTCTTTCTTAATTGCCTCAACAGGAAGTATTACCAAACACCCATAGAGTTCGTTTGCCTTTTTACCAGATATTGGATAACATATATAATCACTTATAGCAATTTCCAAGATTTGCAATTGTTGCAACCATACTAGTGGATGGTCTCCTTTAATGAGAATCCCTGAAAGAGGGTACAAATTTTTTCTACACGGTTGCAACGTTAGCTTCATAATCTATAATATGTTGGATAAACGGTTTATAATACTTTTCATGAAAATCTTCTGTTGGGATTGTTTTTAAATTACTTCCTTCTGGCAAAAAATAAGGATTACCTGTAAAATCATTATCTGTTGCCATTGCTGAAGGAAAATTAGCAACAAAAGGAATATACATTTTTGGAATTTGGGTATTACTGCTCTCTAATGTCAAAATTCCATTGTTACAACTGATACTACTTCCATCTTTTGTGATAAAATGAGTCGTTTCGATATAACAAGTTGCTCCTAAGTTTTCTAAATCTGTTTTATATTTTTGTGCCTCTTCATTAGTTATGTTTTCAACAATTACTTTATTGAAATTATCCACCATCATTTTCGCTTCACCTAAACCATAATTAAAATTCTCTTTTAGAAATTTAATTATATTAATTTGATTTTTATTTGCTTTTTTTAATACTAAGGTAACTCTCTTTCCTAAGACCAAAAAGCGATCTAAACGATTACTATAATACTCTATAAATGTGTTGGATTGCAAAGCAAATTTGTTACATTGAACCACATCATTAAAATTATGGTGATATTGATTTACTTCGGTTCTATTCCTCTTAATTCTAACCGTTTTAAGGTTATTCATGACAACATAGGTTTTACTCGTATGTTTAAAATCCTTTACAAACAGATTGTTTTTTAAACTATATTGTTTAAAACAGTCTTTTACAGCTTCATGAGATGTTACTATGCAATCAAAATCATTTGTAATCTTATAGAAAAATTCACCATCCGAAAAATACACGTTTTGTTCTTTTGAAAAGAGTTTTAAATCCAATTCTGTATTAATTGTTATTTCTTTTGAAATAGTTGTCTTTTGCTCCAAATCATAAAAAGACAGTCTTTTTTCTTCAGCTAACCAATTTACCAAAATCATAGCATCCTTTTTATCCTTAAACATTGTAAATTGTCCTTTTGTAAAAGGAATGGAACTCGCTACTTTTTCAAAACCTTTCGTTAAGGGTTGGTCTTGAAAAACAAACAAATTGGAATTAATAAACATATAAAAAATACTTTCATAATGAAAAACAGTATTATAATTGCGCTCTACAGGATACAAAATAGGAATTTCACTTTGACTGTTTGAACGTTTTGCTTTTGCCTTTGCTCTTGGTTTTGGAGGATTACTCCATAATTCCTCTAATGATAGCTGTATCTTTTTAACATGATTACGTGTTCTGTTCTTTATCTTATAAATATCTATAGTTCCCAAAAAATCTGTTGTAATGACGAAGTTTATCTTGTCATACGCTTCATTGATAACATTTAAAAAAGGAACAGACTCAAAACTTTCTGTAGTAGTTATAACAAATAATTCTACTTCATTAAAGGTTTGATACTCCGTTTCTAAAAAAGTTTGCAATCCTTCAGCACCATTTAAAACACTACTCAACTGATTTTGACTATGAATCACCTGAAGAATAGTATCTAATTTTATAGATAAAAAATCATTTCCAAAAGTATATACCACGCACTCTATATCCGTCTTTGGATGTTTAGCAATGGCTAATGCTGTTGCCAAAGCTACTATTTTTGGATTTCCCCAATTTTTTAACGAAACATCGAGCAACAAAACACGTACTTTTTTATTGTCTTGTGGAGGAATTTCTCGTTGAATGTATAAGGCTTCATTATTAGCTAAACGCGACAAAAAAACAAGATCATCATTGGCAAACTCAGACAATAATAGTCTATCAAAATCTCCTTTATTTGTTAAATCAGAAACACCCCCTAGAGGTTGTTGACTTGGTACATTATGATGAAAAGGAATATTTAATCCAGACCAGATGCGTTGTATTAAACTACCTATTTGAAACGTTTTTTCTTCTTGTATTAATTCTTCAATAAAATCAATCGCTTTATTTGATTGAACTGGTTGACTTACAACTTCTTCATCTATTTCTTCAATTTTTTCAGGTTCGGGTAGAACAGTTAAAGCTTTTAATAAAGACTCTTTGGTTGGAAACTTTTGCTTTAATAAAGCAATCGTCCTAAAATCTTTTATAAAATTGGCTTCGTTGAATGGAATTGATCCAATTATTTCTATATAATCACCTGTAATGGCTGCAAATTCACCAATTAGCTTTTTAGCTACTTCACTACCCACTCTATTATGGCATTTTTCAAAAATAGTTTTGAAAAGCAAAATACGATTGTCACCTGTTTTATATTCCTCAGGTAAGCTCGCAAGTATCTTTAAAAAATCAAATGCAGCACCTGTTCGATACAAATTAGCATTAGGGAAAGAGGAAACGGTTTCTTTTGATTTTGCATAATCATATAATGAATTCAAAGTAGCTTCACTATTTGGATTGGTTGCCACAATAGCTAACAACAATGAACCAAAAGGCGGAATACAATCATCCGAAAGTAATTCTAAAACTTCTGTAACATATTCTTTATACGCTATCGATGTACCATCTAAAGATTCAAAAATGTAACGAAAATTATCCGATTCGTCAAAATAGAAATTACATTTCCAAAAGTAGTCTTCGTATTGCTGAAAATATTTTTTAAAATCCATTTTTCTTAATCATTTATCGTTAATCGAAACGAACTAAGGGTTAAAGGTTTACATTCATTGATTGGAAATGACACATAAGTACTATTACTTTGAAACAAAAGCATACAATCATTATTAGGGTTGAGTTCCTTTTTTATCATTGGGAACAAAATTTCGAATTCCAAGGCATAGCCTGTTGGAAACAAACAATTGTCTTTTAACCAATAGGTTTGTCCTTGAACTGGTAATAAAGGCATTCCTAAAAACAAAATGCTGTCTTCAATGATTATCCATTTTAAGTTTTGCAAACGTACTTTAGGTAAAGCTTCAATATATTCTTTAATTTCTTCTATTTTGGTAATAAGACCAAAAGCTTGTTGCTCCACATTACTTTTTACTATCTTGATGTCAATTTTGTCATGAATACCAAAATAATTCATATTATAATTTGGCAAATCAATAGGCAATGCATTCAAAATAGGCATCCATAACAAAGCGGAAGGCAATTTTTTAGAGGGCACTAGTTTATCCTTGCGAAACAACAATTGCTCCTTCAATTCATACACTATAATGTGCGGAATTTGTAGTAACACGGTATCGTTGATTTGTTCAGTAGTAAAGTCTTTAATAAAAACTCTTTCTCCTTCAAAAGCCAATTTCAGGTTGTCCCAATGACGAATTGGAGCCAAATAGTCCAAATGACTTTTTTCTAATTCCACATAGTACATTATGCAAATGTTTTAAGCATTTTCTGCCACAATTGTTCAATTTCCTCTTGAATATACTTCTTTTGTTCTGGATTTTTAATCCAATCGCATCTTGTTTGTACGTAGCGCAATTTATCTTTTATAATATTCTGCTCTTCAAATGACAAAGTACCACTATTCCATTTTTCAGCTAAATATTTCACTTCTTTCATCACTTCTTCAGCATCAGGTACTTTATTGTACATGGCTTGAGGATGTGGCTTTTCACTGGAATCTTTTTCTATAACATGATTTACGATACCTTCTAAAACTTCCATTTGTTCTTCGGTATCCCAAATGTATTTTAATACCCATAAATCAGATAAAATAGCGGTATCTCTACCACAAATAAAAGCACTGGCTGCAATTAAATTTTGAATTTTAACCGCTCTACGATCTGAAACATTGATACCCGCATTACGCAAAGAGTGAATTAAATCGACATATTCTTTACGAATAGGAGCCAAATCTACTTTTCGAGTTGCTGCTTGCAATGCTCTTATCTCATCAGCTTTAATGGTTGGAGTTGTTTCTGCCGTTTTATTCTCTAATTTCCAACCCGCCAAAAGTACTTCGTTCAATAAATCAGGATCCACATAATCACATTTCACGCGAATTAAAAAACGGTCTAACAAGGCATTTAATGCTTCATCTTCGGGCAACAAATTACTCGCTCCCACAAACATTAAGGCTGGTAATTTCTTTGTTTCTTTACCTCTACGGAATATTTTTTCGTTCAAAGCCATCAATAAACTATTCAAAATAGCCGAATTGGCATTGAAAATCTCATCTAAAAAAACCATAGACGCTTCTGGCATCATGGCTTCGGTATTGGTGACTAATTCACCATCTTTTAATTTTCGAATATCAAAAGGTCCAAAAATTTCATTAGGTTCTGTAAAACGGGTTAATAAATATTCGAAGTTTTTACCATCTTCGATACCATTTGATAAGGCTCTTACAATCGCACTCTTTGCAGTACCTGGAGGACCTAACAAAAAGGCATTTTCTCTCGCCAATAAGCTAATACCTAGCAAATCGACTATTTCATTTTTACCAATGAAGGTTTCTTTTATATGTTTTAAAAGGGCGTTTAAAGTATCTAATGTGTTCATTTATATCAATAAATAATTTATAATTCGTTCCAAAAAATCGTTTTAAAATCGCCAAAATTGGCTAAAAGCAAAGGTTTAATTATTTCTAAATTACCTCTGTTTTTATCTTTTTTTTCCACTACTCTATCTAAAAATAATTGGGTCATACAATCGTCTGATAAAACAACGCTATGATCCAAATTTTCTAAGTCCATATCATATCCTATTCCTGAATAGGAAAACTGTTTAAGCTTTTGTTCCAAGACAGGAAGAATTATATCATCTGCATCCATGTGTTGCAATTGCAAAAGCAATAGCGGCAAAAAGCGCAGACACAAATCGGCTGAAAGCATTGCTGATGGTGTAATGGCTTTGCCAAAGTCTGGAAATAACGTACTTATTTTACTAGCGGTATCTTCTCTATTTAAGACCAATTGCGTTGCGAAATAAACTATCTTACTTCCCCATAACGCTGCTGATTCATCAAAATCAGGAGCTTGAAAAGGATAATTGAGTTTCTCTTTTTCATATTCATCCCTTAGAAGTTCAATAACTTCTTTTTCTTCCTCCTTTGAAATATCTAACTTCTTATCATAGATAATCGCATGTTCTCGGGTTCGTAAATGATAAATAGTATCTAAAAAAGGTGTTTTTTTGTCGGTCATTGTTTTTTTTTAATTTAAAATAATTTTGTCTGACACTAATTTCACGAAACATCTATTATTATATAGTCAGTATCTTTTGTTATTTCTTTTCTGTTCGTTAATCAATTTGTCAATCTTTTTATTCCAATAAGTTCCCAAATATGTATTTAAAAGTTTCATAAAATCAGAAATATCTATCAATTCAATACTTGGATTATTTTTCTCAAACTTTCTCGATTCTGAAGAAAACTTTGACGATGTGATTAAAATTCCTTTTGTTGCTTTCCTATCATGCACAACACCTAATAAATTTCTAACATCTCTTATTCCAATTGTCTGTTTTATATATCTTTTGCATTGAATTACAACCTTTTCTTTTTGCCCTAATTCTATTTTTTCAGCATTTACATCAATACCACCATCATAACTAGTTTGTGTTACAAAAACTTTGTAATTCATTCTTTCAAATAAAGCTGCTGTCAAGTACTCAAAATCAACTGGGTCTAAGTTCCAGAATATTTCTTTAGGATGTTTGTAATTAATATATCTTGCTCTGATTATTGTTGCACTATCACTTAGGGCATTTAAACAATTGTCTGGAAGCATCATACAATTCGCTAAAAAATAGGCATCAATTGCTCTTATTGCTTCATTCGGAAAATGAGGTAATAAATCTAAAACCCACGTGAGCCCTTCCCAGACTTCTCCTTTGTTTGTTAAAAATTTTGTCAAAACTCGTCTGTTATACTCTGTTTTTGAATTATTTGAAGCTAAGTATATCTGATCTCCCTTTTTTGAAATTAGATTCTTGACATAGAACTCATCTGAGCCATAAGTACTATTATGAATTAAGAATCTCCGTAAAATTGAACGTATTTCATCATCAGTCCTTTGTTCAATTGTATCAAGATATTCATTCATTAACTCTTCTGTTGGAAAGTAATTATTTGGATATAAGCAATTAAAGTCTTTTGAAATTAATTTATCTAAAAAGTCTGTCAAATTTAAGTCTTTTGCGTATATAATATCATCTAGATTCATCGTCTTTTTTTGCTTTGTTCATATTTCAAAAATTTAAAAACTTAATCCTCCTTCGTAATTTGATCCATTAACTTTAATAAATAAGGCAAACGATAGTCTCCATACATATTTTTTATATGTATTGCCGCTACTTCTTTGTCTAAACCAATTGAAGAAACAAATAGCGGATTTTTACTTTCTCCTCTTAAAATTTCAACTACAGTTTCTTTATTGCTTTGAAAAGATGTTTTTGCAACTCCTATGATAGGAAACTTTTTATCCAATGCTTCATACAAATGTCCACCAAGACCATATTTCCCTTCATTATCCACATATATGTATCCATCAATAATTATAATTCCTATTGCATCTAATGAAACTGTTTGTAAAGCATTTAGAATGCAAGGCAATTCTCTTTTGTAAAAAGAACCTGGTTCATACTCCATCACGTCTTTAGTAATATGAGTTACTACATTACTTGGGTTTTCACTTTGCCAATTTTCAAAAAATAGCAAAACAGTTTTAGCATAATCGGTTTTATAATGGACATCTATGGTTAAAATCATATTGGTTACGGTTAAAAAACAAATATATAATATTATTGTAAATCATTTCGCTCCTCCGGAGCTTGTGTTATCTTGTTATTCCTGTTATAAATAGAACGCTCCTCTGGAGCATCTAAAAACTTTAAAAAACCTTTACCAAAGAAAATCAAGTCAAAGATTACTTCAGTAAAGGCACATCAAGAGTATTTTTATTATTGTTAAGCTAATCACTAAGGACGAATCACTAATCACTCATTCTCAAGACACCAATGTAAAATTTTAGCAATATTCTTGGCATCATCTACACCTCTGTGGTGTGTTCCTTCTAATGGAATATTTAAAATTTCCAACGCTCCGTTCATACCTACTTTTTTATTCAGTCCTTTCACTTCACTAAACCATTCTTTAACGTTGATGTGATGACTTCCCATTGGGTAATTAATTTTCCTAAAAGAACATTGTTTTTTCAGCATGTTCAAATCGTACTGACCGTAACTTGCCCAAGTGTATTGATCGGGTTGGTATTCCCGTTCCAGCATTTCAATAGCATCTTCAAAAGACATTCCTTCCTTATCCAATAATTCTTGCGTAATTGTGGTCAGTTCTGTACAAAACGGACTTACCGTGGAATGTTCTGGTTTAATAAGGATACCTTTATTTTTGGTAATCGCTCCAGAAAGAGTATCTAATTCGCAAATACCTATTTCTATTATTTCATTAACTTGCCCTTTAGGTACAGGACCATTCCAGCAAGTCGCTTCTAAATCTATGATGATTATTTTTTCTGTTGTTTTCATTTTTTATTTTTCATTGCTATAAAGATGGAATCAAATGCTATTGCATTTTTGTTTTTCTCATTCTTTACTTTCATTTCTTCTAATTTTACTTTAGCCATGTGTTTGTGTATGTCATCCAAAAAAGCATTTTTGGCTGGTTTACTCTTACTTTGGCTATTTAAACCTATTATAGTAAATACTAAACTTATTGCCTGTATTATATTTACTATTGCGTGTAACGTATTTTTATTTGTATTCTCTTTTTTCATTATTTCTAAGTTTTTTTTAAACCTCGAAATAAGAATTCCGAGGTTTTAATTAATCTACTAACAACTGCGTTACAGCAGCTGCATTTATTGCCCATTTTTGATCGTAAACTTCATCAGCATCTGGTGCCTCTACAATTTGTAAATTTTGAGCCTTTGCTTTTATAGTTAACAAACTACCAATATTCAATTTGCTCGATAATTTCGCTAATAGAGCTTGAACACCTTTGTAATCCAAACCTTGTACTACTTGTCCACCAAAGGTCATTTCTAACCAAACGATTTCTCTTTTGGCTACATCAAGCACACCAAAAACTAAACCTTTTGCTACGTTTTGAGTTACTCTCACTTGATGATCTACACAAGATGGATCATAAGCTACACCAGATCGCTCTGAAATAGTCATTGGATACTTACTATTCATCCAACCTACAATTAAGTTGGGTGAAATACTTCCGTTACTATAGGCATTACAAGTAAAGGTTACATATTTGGCTCCAGCATAAGCTAGTACATTTACATCGATATTGATATATTCGGCTGTACCAATTTGATTTGGAATATGAATAATATCACCACTATGTGTACAACCTGTTGCTTGCAATTGGCTATACGAACAAATCTCAGTTCTATTATCATATGCAATATGACAACTCAAGTCCATATCCAAGTGTTGTGCAGGTAAACCTTGTCCCCATTGCATAAACAATCTTACTGTATTTCCTTCTATTGGAAAACGAGTTCCCATTAAGGCTACTGGTAAATCCTGAATGGTTTCACTCCTATCGCCTATAGCTACTGGCATATTGAATAATTGCGGATCAATATAAATTGTTTTGTTCTCATTCTTTTGAGCTGCAAATCGTTTCTCCATCGCTAACAAGCATAAATCTTCAATTTTGCTTTGCATTGCTTTTAATTGGTCTTCGTTGTACAACCATAACAATCTATTTGGTCCAATTTTCTTGTTTACTCCACCTAAAGGTTTCACACTTCTTTGAATACCTCTATCAAAATAATTTTGCGCATACATGTTCAACGTAAACACCAAACGAGCAGGTACTTTATCAATAATAGCAGTAAAAGCCGCTATCGTTTCGTTAGGTCCAAACCATAACATGTTAGAGAACAAAGAACGAGCAAACAAACCTGGTCGTTCTTGCAATAAAGCAAATGTTTTATTTGCATCAGAACGCAAACGATAATAATTTACTCTTCCTTGCCATACTTCATACGTTTGGTTATAAAATACATCTAACAAGGTTTTCAAAGCTTCAAATCCTTTTCTCTTGCTATATTCTGGCAAACGCAAAGCTCTAATAAAACGCACCCACATTGCTCTTTTTGGATGCATCATTTCACATGCTTTTTCTGCTTCTAATGGTAAATTATTCAACCATGTAGCTACCATTAAACATTCTTTTCTTGAATATTTTAATTTCAAATCTATTGCTGTAATCAATTTCGCTTTCGCACTATTATCAGCAGCAACAAAGAAATGTTGGTTATTACTAGCAATTCTATTGATAATCGTTTTTGGTTCAATGATCTGTAATAAATTGGTTTTCTTGTACCATAAATAACGTAAAATATCCGTTGGAGAAGTAAAAAGAGCACTTGCCTTTTCTTCTTTATCCAAGTCAATTAACGTATCAATCACTAACATCATCGTTTCCTTAATTCCAATTTTCACTTCGCTTGGCAATGGCAAATAAGACAACAATCCCTTCAAACTATCCACTTGTGTAGCATCTAAAGCGGTTTTAGAGCTTAGTAACGAATGATAAAATTCGTTTAACTCTTTCTCAGTCCAAAGCTCCAATACTTTCATTTTACTACCTTGTCCTTCTTGTTTAGTAGTATCAAACTCAAATGGAGTACCGCAATAAGGACAACCATTATATCGCTCTAATGGAAACGTATTCGCAGGAATAATATGTCCACATGCTAAAGTGGTTCCTTTATTAGTTTTAAAAACATTCGCAAAAAAAGTCGTGATATGATCATACAAAGACTCTCCTGTTGGAATTTCCCAGTTTTTTACCAAGGGTGTCCAGTTTTTGTTAACACCTAGTACTTCTTTTATGATGTCTTGAATTTCTAACTTATATTTTGGATGTACTGTATTAATAGCTTGTAAAGCTTCTTCTGAAAAAGCAAATCCTAACTTGGCTACATTGGCTACTAATACGGATGTTGGTCCTGTTATAGTTGTGGCATTTCCAGTGATAAACTCACTTGGAATGTATACTGCGTTTTGACGCAAACTGATTTTTAATAATTCGTTTGTTTTCATTGTTTTTATTTTTAAAAAATTAGATAATGGTGCTTCTAGTTCTAACCGTGAATTTGAAGTAAGAAGCACTTGACCTTAATTCTAGAAGATAATAGACTAACTAGTTTGACAAATTTTAAGTTTGTGGTTGAAGTAAGTTAGTTTTGACCTTCTATAGTGGAGCAGATGGGATTCGAACCCATGACCTGGGCGTTAAAAGCGCTGAAGTAAGTTTGAATTGACCAAAACGCTATTTGAAAATGTACCAACATTTTTGGACTCGAACCAAGACTTCCGAAGAAGTCTAACCTGATTGAAGTATGTTGCTATTGTCCAACTAGTTCTGATGTTTTGATAATGTATAAACTAACCTGCTCTACCGCTGAGCTACTGCCCCAAAAGATGAATCAACTGATAATCGCACAAGTGTGTTTCTGAAAGGAAGTTTGAAGTAACTTATACTTGACCTTGTTGACTCATTTTTAGTATTTAAAAGAACGTTTTTATTTCTTTACAAAGATTTCATTACGAGTACGCAATTATTTTACGTAGCTTAAAAATCTTTTATTTTATTTAATTTTATTTACTTCACAAAAATCTCTTTTAATTGACCAATGATGTTTCCACTTCCAGAGATCGTAATTTCACCAATCTTATCAGCAATTTTCTCTACATATTCCATTTCTTTCAATTTCCAAAGCATTTCGTTTTCTTCCATTAATTTGGCTGTGTTCAGCAAACTTCTTGTGGAAGCTGTTTCCTCACGTCTCATAATGCTATTGGCTTGTGCTTTTTTCTCAGCAACCAATACCTGATTCATGATTTCTTTCATGTCTCCTGGTAAAATAACATCACGAATTCCAACAGTAGTAACGGTTAATCCTAAAGCTTCTATTTTGGCTTTAGTATCTTCTAAAATTACATCAGCAATCGTATCTTTTTTACTCAACAATTCGTCTAAAGTGAAGTCACCCACAAAAGCTCTCAAAGCCAACTGCATCGTTACATACAATTGTTTGTCATAGTCTTTATTGTTTACCAATGCTTTAATAGCATCAACTACCTGATACGTAACAAAGAAATTGATTCGCAAAGCCGCTTTGTCCTTGGTCAACAATTCTTGTCCTGAGATTTCCAATTGTTGTTGTCTGATATCTACTTTTTTTATTTCAATAGGAATAGTATTGTTCCAAAACGAGTAAGTACCTGCTTCCACAATTGAATTGAATTTTCCATCTATGAATAATAATCCTTTTTCATTATTATTTACTTGAAAGTTTCTTACTAGTGCTCTTACTCTTACCTCATCTAATAATTGTCTTGGTATTTCTTTTTCTATCTCAACCTTTGTTATGTCGGTAATTGTAAATTTACAGGCATATATTCCTTTCCAAAAAGCATATTTCCCTTTTGTTAAAACCTCTCTGAAATGATTTTCAACATACATGAATGCAATGTGATAATCTGGTACTTCAACCACCTCAAGTAAACTTGCTAACACTTCATTTTGTAACAGAATGTTTAAATCAATATTTGGAGTAAAAGGTTTTGTTTGATCATATATTTCAACTTTTTTATTTCCTATAATCCAATGTTTTCCTTCTTCCAAAACAGTAATCAACTTCCTGTTTTCAAATACCAAACCTACTTGGTAAGCATCTATTGTAATTCTTTTTATCATATTTTCTATATTTTTAATCTGAATTTAATCGGATGTTATTTTCTTTATTCTCTTCTCTCTTTTTAAATAAGAAAACGTTTTGCCTTTGTTCTCCAAAAAGGACGGAAAAAAGGAAGCTAAAAGAAGTACTAAAATGGTGTTGTATTATTTTTTACGAGCCATAAGAATAGTACGTAAGCAAATACAAAAGCAAATTAGTTGTTCCAATAACAAACTCAATCTTCAGGTCTTTTTGTGAGTGTTCCTCCTTGGTATTGCTAAAAAGGTTTTACTAACAAAGACAAGCTGTTTTCTTTGATTCATTCTTTTTAACGAGAGAATGTACTCAACCTATAATCGCATTGAATTGCGTGCGGGATTCGAACCCTTATTAATGTGCAAGAACCAAAATCTTGTGCGTCTACCATTTTCGCCATACTACATTGTAGCAACAGGATTCGAACCTGTAAAACATTTGGTGATTGTTTTTTGGAAAACAACCGAAAACCTCCAAATCAAGTTGCATAGTAAACCATCATACGCAATTGCGAAACGAATACTACAATAGTGCTATACAGAAACACCCAACAGGACTTGTTTGATATTTTTAGTATTTAAAAGAACGTTTATTTTAAATCATTTGGATCAATACTTGTTCCAATCGTGTCGCATTTTTGTCTTAATTCTTCTCTTGTTAGTAAGCCAATTCTAAAACATCTTAAGAGAAAAAAATAAGTAGCATCAACTAATTCCTTTCTAAAATCATTTTTCTCTCTTTTATATTGCAATACAGGTAGTCTTGGTTTACCATTACTAAACTCACATTTTCCATTACAAATAGGACAAAATTCATGTATAACAGTTCCGTGATCTTCTGTCCATTCTTTTTGAGCAGTATAGAGCTTATCAAATCGATTTTTATATTCATCTATAGCTTTTAGAGATCCAACAACTTCATTAATCCAAAAATCAATATTTGCATATTGTCCAACAACATGATGTGTATAGGCAGTTGTAAACTTTCTCAATTGTTTGGTTATCAAATCTGATTTTTCAAAAGTATAGATCATTTTAAGTCTAATTTTAAGTTTTAAATACTACCTAACATTTTATTTCTTTACAAAGATTTCATTACAAGTACGCAATTATTTTACGTAGCTTAAAAATCTTTTATTTTATTTAATTATCAACTACTTAAAACAAAATAGCCTTTACTTTTAAAGAACGGAAAAAGAGAAGTTAAAAGAAGTGTTGCAATGGTTTTCTATTTCATTCACCCTATTGTACTGGCAAATAATACAAACAGAAAAGCAAAACAGCAGTTCCAGAAACGTACACCTTTTTCAGGTCTTTAGATAGTGTTTCTTTATTAAAAAGAAAGGTCTCTTTGCAAAGGCTAATTGTTTTTATAGTAATTTTAAAAGAACGTTTTATTACTAATTCTATGAACTAAATACCGTAAAGCATTTTTTTATATTCATAATCAGTAATCTTTTCCTTAATAGTTACTTTAGCTAAATTCACTTTGATATAATGTGATGTAAGACAATCAGATACTTCTGTAGCAACTTCATGTCCATTAACACAGGTTTTATTCATTCCACTTAAACCAGAACTACCACAACAACCCGAGAAACGATTACAATCTTTATGATTTTTAAAAAAATAAGCATCAATTGCTATCACTATTTCTTTGCCACTGTTTTCATGATTAGTAATGGAGAACTTATTTTTCGCTATCATATCCACACCATCCTCAAATCGTAAAGCAGTGGCATTCAATTCTGTTAAATCATCAGTCAATTTTGCATTACATGTTTTACAATAAAGTCGAATCGTTTTCATATCATTTTATTTTCTGATACAAAGATTTCAACAGTAGTACGCAACTATTCTACGTAGTACAAAAAATATATAAATTATTCTCAATATTGTCCTGTTCTAAACATCTCATTCGAAACTCCACTAACAAAATAATTTATTAATCAATATATACACTACATCCAACGGATTGAAATCCGTTGCTTCACAATATGTCGTCTCTACGAGACTTTCATGTATAACCATTAATAATTAATTTAGTCATTAATAAATGTAATAACAGTTTCCAGATAAGCTTCTCTTACCGCTTCAAATCGGTTAATATTTGGAATGTGATTTACTTCCAGTAAATACTTCTTACCGTCTTTACCTACTATGTAATCATTTCCAATCATATCCATTCGCAAAGCTTTTTGAATGTGTAACGTATCGGCTAATAATTCAGTATCAATTGGCATAAAACCAGCACTCTCAGGATGGATGGATTTTAACCACGTTTCCCCTTCTAGTTTAATTTGCCAATGTTTATTGCCAATCACCATAATCCGAACCGCTTCCCCTTCATAATAAGGTTCAATAGTTGCAGTGTTTTCACTTTCCCATTCCCCTGTAAAACGATGTTTGTTTTCGCCACAATGCCAATTGCCCCACTTAGCAATCGTATCTTCTGTTGCGTTCATTGACGCTCCTGCACTAATAAATCCTCTTGGTGCACTAAACTGTGAAAGTGACAAGGCTTTTACCAAACAAGGAATTTTCAAACGACAATCGAGCATACCCATGGCATTAGGGAAACACGCTCCATTCCAAATGGCTAAACCAGCAATAAAATCAAAATCATCATCATAAATACCATAATAGACAACCTTATCAACAGGTAACATACCTACTCCATTCGCTTTTTCCATATATAAGACTTGATCTTTTACAATAATTTTTGGTATAGCTTGGTGCCAAATTATACCTCCTGTATAATTAGATCTTATTACTTCATATTCTAGCTGTTCGATGCCAATTAAGGCTATTCTATTATAGGTTTTCATAACTTATCGTTTTAATCGCTCTTGATGGGCTTTATCTCTTTGATCTATGGCTCCAAAGGGACTTCCTTTGCAATAGCCAATATTCACAAAACCATTCTCTTCTGTAATAAGGGACTCTTTCTTAGTAACCGCTCCTGTATATTTGGAACCATAATTCCCTTCTAATTGTCCTGTTGCTGGATTTAAATCGCCCCATTTGGGTGTTTTTCCATTATAAATGGGTTCTACGAAATAAATAATTCCTGTTATTCTTGATTTCATTAAAAATCTACCCGTTTCGTCTGTATTCGTTAAAAATCGTTTTAGTATATCTTGTCGCATTTTTTTATTTTTTAAATTGTTGTTTTTTTGTTGTTTTTTAAACCACATAGGTTGCCCCACGTCACTTCGAGTGCGAAGCGTATCGAGATTTTTTTTTACATTTTATCTATTCGAAAAGTAGAGATACAAAGCTTTAATAACACTTTTTACATCGGTATTGGTATAAAAACCAGAACTGTTAATGCAGTTTGTTTCTACAATTTTCCAACCATTTGATGTTAAACAAATGTCCATAACGAAAGCTTCTTCCAAATTATAAAGAGCAATCATTTCTTTGGCAAAAGCAATTCCTTCAGCAGCAACACTGGCTTCAAAAGCAAAATCTCCATTAAACTTATAATAACCAGCATCTATAATTTGTCCGCCTACAATCCAAACTCTTGCTTCCTTTATTGTAATCTTAGGTTCAGAAACTTGTATTTCAGAATCTTTTGTAATTGAAAGTTTTGAATTTGCTAATGCCTCAATAATAAAATCTTCCCATTCTTCTTTTTCAAATACTTTTCCTGTAAAAATTTTAGCTTCTTTGTAAGGCTTTATGAATTTCTTCTCTCCTTTTTGCCAAACCAAATCATCTGTTAGTTTTCCAATCTTTATTTCATCATTCAACAAATGTGAACCATAATAACGAGCATACACTTCATACAAATGATTACCTCCGTAAAACGAACCTGGAAACCAGTCACTATATTGTTTTGCTAATCGTGCCATTGTAACCGAACCATATACAAAAACATCTTTTCGATTGGCTTTCATAGCAATTTCGGTATCGCTTGGTTTTATATCTATAGCCTCATAGGCTATTCCTAATTCTTCCAATGCATCAAAAATTTTATAATGATCGGGATCTAAATAGATATTGGCTTGGACTAAAAAAAACATGTTTTCTAAATTTTAATTGTTGTTTACACATAAGCACATAAAGTTCTCGATACATTTTAACTACGTTACTCTTCGTTAAAACACTCGAACTGACGAAGGGCTAAGTACTATTCACTAAGCACTATTCACTAATTACCTCAAAACCAATACGCTCCATCTGCATCACTTCGATTGCGAAGCGTATCGAAAAGCTTTTACTACCTATGCTTCTATTCTGTCTTTTATTACTTTTATTAACTCTAGTTTTACGGCTTCTGGAAAACCAGTTATTCCTGGTATATCGTTGTATTCTACTATAAATTCATTTCCTTCTTCATCCATTAGGACATCTAAAGCGAGAATATCTGCTTTTAAATGATGGCTCACTTTTCTAATTCTTGTTTGCCAAATTGGACTTACTTCAATCAGTTGAAATTCGTTTGTTAACACATTCGATTTCCAAAATTGTCCTTTGCGTTGCATTGCCCAAACTTTATCATTAACAATCAAATAGCGTATATCTAACTGATAATCTATATAAGGTTCGATAGTACTATAATCATTGGTTACAAACAACAAATCTTGAATATCTTGCCATTTTTCTGCATCTTGAACCAATACTTTGCCGTAACCGCCATGATAATTACCTACTTTAACCACAAATGGAAATGGCATTGCAATGTTTTTCAATAATCTAGAATGCGTAACGACTTGAAAAGGAATTACAGGCATTTCTAAATTCGATAAAACATGTAACATAGACAAACGATCATAACCTTGCAACAACGTTTCAGCGCTATTTATACAAACTACATTGGAACTCTTTATGATTTCTAAAGCCGTTCTATGTTTCCAGTTAGGTGGAATAGCACCCAACCTCCAAATGATTAAATCAGGTGCGCATACTCCTTCACTATCAACAACAAAGAGTTTTTTGTCTTTCAGTATAAAATCTGAATCTTGAATTTTCTTCTGAACTACAGTAAACTCAGGAAGATAATCTTGCCAATATTTTTCTCCATTCAGTACTAAAATTGTTTTCATTTTTTCACACTTTAAACGTCATAAACTCTTCTTTTATTAAACTTAAAGCTTTGTTATTGACTCTTTTGTTAATACTCTTTTGTTCTTCTTTCTCTAATGTTTCCAAAGCGTTTGGATAGTCTTTTTTAAAATCTACCATAACGTCTTGTGAAAACAATCCCGTTAACTTCCCTATTATCTTGGGATTAAATTCTCCTTCTTTGCTCAACACATTATACAATCTGTTAATGGTTATATACTGCTGCATTTGTTCCAAAACTATTTGTGATGCTTCTGAAAAACAAACTTCTTTGTGCTCTTTTTTAGGCTTATTGTTTTTGCCTACTTCTGCCCATTTTTCATTTTTATTCTTCAAAATCAATCGTGATCCGTTTCCAAAATACTTAGGTACATTCGGTTTAATAATGACCCCTTCACAAATATTTGTTTCTATTCTTGGTAAACCCAACCATTCTGGAATCAAAGAATTGAATTCATTTGGATAACGCAATGCTTCTTCTAAAGTACCTTCAAACAAGGTTTTTGCATAGAAGAATCCTGTTTTTTCAAACACACTATTTGCCGAATCAACCGTTAAATAATGTGTCCCATTTACTTTAATATCAAAAGCATAAAAATCATTTTCAGGGCTATACTCTACTCCTTTTTGCACTTTGATAGCATTTTTTACAGCAGGCACTTCTTTGTGATTGTAATTCCCTCCAAACAATTCTCCAAAAATCACAATGAACTTTGTCTCTTGAAATTCGGACTGAATGACTTTAAATGCGTTTTTTACTTTTTCAGTGTACTTTTCCAATACTTCATGTGCATTGTAAAAAGTCTCTTCTTCTGTTACGAAATCGGTACGCTTTGCAATTTTTATCGTTTCTCCATCTGTATAGAATGAGAAGTTTGCTCCGTGTACTTTTTCTTGTACTATGTAGGTTTCTTTTTCAAAACCGTGCATAATAATTTGTTCCAAAACTTGTTTTTGGTATGTATTTTCTATTGAGTTATATTTTCTAAATTCCATTTTTTCTATTTTTTTATTTTTATTACTTTTTTTTAGACATCACTTCGAATGCGAAGCCTATCGAGAAGCTTCTTCTGCTAAAAACTAGTTCTCGATACATTTTTTATAAAATTGCTGTTCGCATTTTCTAAAAAACACTCGAACTGACATACTGCTAAGCACTCTTCACTAAGCACTAAGCACTTAAACACCAGAAGGAATCGAACCTTCATCTTCAGCATATGTTGCTGCTGCTCTACCCTTTGAGCTATAGCATTTTGTTGATTCGTCAGGATTCGAACCCAAACAAAGAGAGTCAAAATCTTACTATGCACTATTCACTAATCACTAGTTACTACACAGTCTGGGAAGCAGGACTCGAACCTACAACCTCTCGCATCCAAAGCGAGTAAACAACCAATCGTTATCTTCCCAGCGGTTACTCAAAGTCAAGTCTTTTTGAGAGACAGTCAAAAAAACCATCCTTTGAGTGGGTGTTCCTTTCTAAGAACGTTTGTTGATTTGTCAGGATTCGAACCTGAACAAAGAGAGTCAAAGTCTCTTATGCTAACCCATTACATCACAAATCAATTTGTACTCCGTACGAGAATCGAACTCGTATTTACTGCTCGAAAGGCAGTTGTCCTAACCGTTAGACGAACGGAGCATTTTGTACAGGAAGAGAGAATCGAACGCTCAAAATTCAGAGTCTAAGTCTGACGTGTTTACCCGTTTCGCCATTCCTATATTTCATTACTAAGTACTTTTGACTAATTACTAATTACTAAGTACTTGTTAAGCGGCTTATACGAGAATCGAACTCGTAGCTCCCGAGAGACAGTCGGGAAGGTTAACCATTACCCCAATAAGCCAAAATCCCTTTCTAAAGACTAGCGGAGAGCAAGGGAATTGAACCCTCATTACCCTGTAAGTAAACCGATTAGCAGTCGGGTGTAACAAACCAATATTTACCTACTCTCCAAATTACAAAACACAAAAAAAGCACCTCGTTAAAGGTGCTTCATGTTTACAAATAAGATACTATTATCTCATTGCCTGTATTGATGCACCTGCCTATTTATTCCTGCTGCAAAGTCGAAACTTGGCTTAACTGAAAAACTACGCTCTAGTGAAATTAAATTCATTCCTTGTTGTCCGTTATATTGTATATCTAGTGTTCTCATGTTCTTATTTTTTTAATTGTTAGTACTTAGTGGATAGTCCTTAGTACATAACGATTGTTATTAATTTTTAATTTTTAACTTTTAGTTATTAATTTTTAACTTTTAGTTTTTAGTTATTAATTTTTAGTTTTTAACTTTTAACTAACTTCTCTTTCAAAATTTCTGCTGCAAAGATAAAGTCAAAAAAAGTTAACTTCCAAATATTTTTTTAAATTATTTTATTGATTTTCAATTAGTTATACTTAATTTTAAACAAAGAAAACCCTGTCCGTTTTACAACCGATATTCTTAAATCATCCAAATGACTGTCTCTCATTTGCTTAGCTTTCAAGTCTTATTTTGTTTTATTTTTATTAAACATTAAACATTTTTTTTATTTTTTTTAAAATTCTTTTCTATTCACTAATCACTAATCACTAAATCCTAAACAACAAAAAAAGCGCCCTCTTGTGAAGGACGCTTGTATATTTTGGGTTCGTAAAAATTACTTTTCTATTCTTTTAAAACCTTATAAACACTGCAAACGACCTATAGCCCCTAGCTGGAAATTCTCCTGCTAAACGGTAGTTACTATCTTTTGATAGAATTGCTATATGTTGTCTTTGTGTTTTCATTATGGGCGCAAATATAAAAATAAATTTTATGTAACAAAAAATTCTTATTGATCTATTTAATTTTTCACCTATTCTACATAAATTTTGGATATTTCTAATTTCTATTTTGAAAATCAAAACCTAACCTTTCATCTTTCCAATCACATTGTGATAATTCTTCGATAAATGGACAACCTCCCATGCAAGTTTTTTGAAAAGAACAAGAAAAGCATCCGTTATTCAAAATATTATTTCTATACTTTTTAAAAAACTCGTTATTCTGCCATATATCTAACATACTTACTTTTTTCAAATCTCCATACCAATCATTATTTGTCATAAATGAACAAGGCATCATCCTTAAATTTTCATCAATAAAAGCTGAAAATCTACCAGCATCGCAACCTTCGTAAAAATTAGAGTTTACATCTAAATATTTTACAACCCCTGAAATACTACAACTATCAAAACCTATTTTTAATACATTTTTATTTTCTTTAACCAAGCTGTAAAACTTCTTTATCTTATCTGAGTCTTTAAGCAATAAAGATAAATCAGGTTTTCTGCCTATAGGCTTATAGTTTAAAAAAATTAAAGAGTTAATACCCTCAAGAAATTTAGGTGGCTCTTCCAACCAAGAAATTGCTGTATCAATAGATTTACTATCGGTTACAAAATGAACATTTGCCTTAATTCCATATTCAAATAATTTTTCAAGATAATTTCTAAAATCGGAATAAGGTTCATAAGCACTTATAGCAACAGAACCACATAGTTCTTTAGTAGCTTTTAATATTTCAGGAGTTAAACCTCTTCCATTCGTTGTATAACAAGGTACAATCCCATATTTTACGGTGGTTTCCAATATTTTTATAAATTCAGGGTGTTGATTTGGATTTCCACCTCCCAAAGCTACTTGGAATACATCTAACTTTTGGGCTTGTTTCATTATAAATTCATAATCTTCAAAAGGCATATGACTTCCTTTAGTAGTCGATTTTCTATAACAAAAACTACAACCTTGGTCACACCAATTAGTAATGCTAATGTCCAAAAGTTCGGGTCCATGTTCAGCCCAAAGTGGCTCGGGAAATCCTTTATCTTCAGCCCTTACAAAATACCCCGTTTTTTTATTAAAAATTACAGAATAGTTTTGTTTAGGATATTTTTTAAAAACTATATTTGGATTACCAACCATCTTCTTGTGCGTTTATGTAAAGATTATTACTCTCGATAATGAATTCATCGGTACAAAAAAAGCTTTCAATATCATTTCGGTCACTACTTAATTGACCTGTATATACTTCCTTACCTTTAGATTCAGCATCTAAAATTAATGGAAGTAATTCTTCTCCATTTTTCCAAAAATAACCAACAACAAACTCCTCAAAAGTTTGATATGTTTCATTTTCATATATTTCTCTGATTGGTGTCATATCATTTTTAAAAGAATAAAATAATTCTCTATAAATATCAATAAATTCAGAATCATTTTTAATTCCTACAGCATCAATAAATTCTTTTAGATTAAATTCTCCATCAGAAATAATCACAAATGAAGTAGATGAACTATTTGTTACAAAATCATATCTAATTTTCATATTTCTTGCTTTAATAATTTAGTAATTCTCTTGTACATGGTTTCAGAGGTAATAAATTGTGGAATATTATAATCTCCATATGAATGATCATCTTTTCTATAAATTCTACAATGCGGGAATTTATTCCTTTTTTTAATTAGTTTTTTAATTGCTTTAGTTTCTAAATTATACTTTTTAAACAGATAAACTTCAAAAGTTTCATATTCAAAAGAATAATATTTATCATATTCATTTTCTACATCAATTAATTCAGAATAAATAGAATTATGAATTCTAGTAAACATATTAAGAGAATATCCTTTTTCGGCTCCAACTATGTCTAAAAATTTTTCTTTAGATAATTTAGGATTCAATAACCAAAAAGCTTTATAAAAATCATAAGCTAATACCATATCTTTGAATAAATTTATTTATTTCATTTTTTAAAACTTCATTTTTAGCATTCATTACTTTTCTTAATTTCAGTGTAGCAATTTCAGTATTCTGAAAATAATATTTCTCGAAAAGTTCTTTTACAATATAGCTTCTATCATTTAAAAACATATAGATTAATAATTCAAATAGTTTGTGTCTATTTTCAGTATTAACCCATCCTGAATATAATTTCTCAGTTAAAAAGCTTAATATGTCATCTTGGTCAATTTTATTATATCTATAATTTGATGTTCCAAAATTTTCAGAAAAGTTTAGTCTATATTCCTCTTCATCCATTTCTAATAGGGAATCAAATAAAAAGTCAATGTTTAAATTTTTTGTATTTCCATTATTTATTAGATTTAAAATTATTTTCTTTTTAGGAATAGATACATCAAATAACAGTTCTTTTAAAGTGCTTTTATCTTCTGTAGAAATATCATCATCTTTTACATTAAAAATACATTTAGCAAAAACATTTTTAAACCATATTTGTGAACTTATGACGCTTTTCAAATCAGTATCAGCAGTTTTCCTTGATTTATAAAATAAAAATGTGCTACAACCCTCCATTAATGGAGATTCTTTCTTTACTTCATTTAATATGAATTCAGTAAACTCGTCTTTAGAATTTACAAATACTTCATTTATTAGAAAATCAGAAATTAAAAAATCTCTAAATTCATCAAAAGTAAAATTTACAACTTCACTAGAACCGAAAATTGAATTACCATACTCAATTAAATCTCGCTTAATTAATATATTTTCATCCAAAAAACGAACATATAATTCCTTATCATCCCGAGAATCTAAAATTTCATCTAAAACAATATTTGTATATTGTTTTTTTTCAATCATCTTCTTTACAACTTTTTTAATAAAGTTTTTAATATCAATCGAACCTATGAGGTTAGAACCATTGGAATTATTTAAACGGTTATTAATTTCAGTAGTCTTTTTTAAATAGTAATTATTAAATAATTCTTCTTTGTATATGTTATCAATAACATCTAATTCCTTATTTTCATAGGTTTCACAAAATATTCTATACAATAAAAAATTTGATAACAGTTGCCTTTTTACATCTTCATCAATATGGCTATAACTAATATTAAAATGGTTAATGTAATTATTAAAGAATTTCTCTAATATTTGACCATCAAGATTTCTTTTCATAAGGGAATCAATAACGGTCAAAGTATTAGAAAAATTAGATTTTTCCAGGTTTAAAAAATTATCTTTGTAGTATTCACTTCTACAACTTAAAACTATTTTTACAAATTCATATTTCTGTATATCAGAAATAAACAATTCTAAACTATTAGAGAAAATTTTAGTGTTGTAGTTCTCGTTTATTCCATCAATAATAATTACAAAATATTCATTTTTTTCTTTACAAATTTCTTCCGCAACATCTAAAATATCAGAAAAAGTAATATTATCATCATCAGGAAAAATTCTTTTTATAATTGATTGCCTTATATCATCAGACTTAATTTCAATACCAGTTAAAAAGACATTAAGGACATTTTTTTTCAGAAGAAAGTTCTCGACAAAATCACATAAGAAATTAGTCTTTCCTTGCCCTGCCATTTCAGTTATCAGAATTACTTTAGATTTAAAATAAATTAAATCATCTACTAAGTCCCTTATTTTAAGTTCAAATCTAGTTTTTATGTTTCCTAATCTAGGATGGTGTTCAATAAATTCTTTTTTCGATTCTAAATGCTGATATAAACGAACAAAAAAATCAAATGAATTATTAATTTCTAAGTTTCTTTTTTCTATTAAAAAATTCTCCAACTCTAATGAAAAAGTAGGTTCAGATTTTTTCTCAAGATTTAGATTCAAATACCTAAAATCTAAAACATCAATTATATCAAATATTTTATCTAAATAAAAAATTGGAGAACAGAAATATCTTAAATAATCTTTTTGATTACCAACTTCCAAAAAAGTATTTTTTAAGTATTTACCAGAATTAATTTGAGTATTAATTTGAGCTTCGTTTTGATTTCTCAAAGCAGAAATTAATTCATCTTTTAAAATAATTCTTTTTTCAATTACGGTTTGATTTTCAACAAGCGTAATTTTAGAGTTTTTGTTTTTGTTGATATTAATTACCTTAATATTTAGCAATTTTATATTCTTAAAAAAATTCAAATTCATTTAGTTTAATCTCTTGTTTTAATTTTTATTTCAGAATCTTCATTTTTATTTACTTTAACAGTATCTCCCTTTGTTACATCAACATCAACATTGCTTCTAATGTTCTTTTTAGTACTTATAAAAGAATTTATTTTATTTTCCGATATAATTACTATTAAGGCAGATAACTGCCCAATAATCGAAATTAAAGGCTCGTCTTCATATTTTGTTAAATACCACTTTATGGAAAGCAGAATCATTCCTATATTTAGAATTATCAAAAGGATTTTTATCGTTTTACTCATTTTATATTTTTATATTTAGATTACAAATATCCCAAAAACGCCCCACACTATTTTACGGCTTCTCGTAAACCCTAAAAATAAATGAATTATAAGGGTACTCTTTCTCAAATGTAAACAAAAAAGAGGTTGTTTTTTTCTTTATTTGTAAGAAAAAGTGAGAAATAGTTGTTTTCAAATCTAAAAAAATACCAAGACTATTTTGCAAGTAGAAATACCTGTTTTTGAATTAATGGAAAATTATTAATGGTTGATGAGAAACCATACTGTCTAAATCTTTACGCGCAAAATTGTCACCCTGTAAAGGGTCGCATTTGCAACTCCGCAATATTGAATAGCAAATGAGATGCTAGCTTTTAATGGTGAATGATAGTGTTATTAATTATTTGTTTGTAATACGTCAGTGATTTTTAGGAAATGCGAAAAGCAATTTCATAAAAAACTTCTATTCCCCTCCTTTGGAGGGGTGTCCGAAGGACGGGGTGGTTAAAATTCCTCTCCGTCTCCTGTTTTATTCTAATGACAAGGTTAAAACCCTGACCTACAATATATATCGAACTCTAAAATTAATGGTGAATGATAGATGATAAATTATTAATAAAAATTGCTCTTACCCATTAACACAAAACGTGTAAGTTCCAGAGGAACGAACCATTTTGTAGCAACGCGATTTTAATCCGTTGCTTTTTAATGGTGAATGATAGTGTTATAAATTAGTTTTTTGTTTGTAATACGTCAGTGATTTTTAGGAAATGCGAAAAGCAATTTCATAAAAAACTTCTATTCCCCTCCTTTGGAGGGGTGTCCGAAGGACGGGGTGGTTAAAATTCCTCTCCGTCTCCTGTTTTATTCTAATGACAAGGTTAAAACCCTGACCTACAATATATATCGAACTCTAAAATTAATGGTGAATGATAGATGATAAATTATTAATAAAAATTGCTCTTACCCATTAACACAAAACGTGTAAGTTCCAGAGGAACGACCCATTTTGTAGCAACGTGATTTTAATCCGTTGTTTTTTAAATGGTAAATCATTAATGGTTCATTGTTGATAATCTTGTTTGTAAAATTCCAAATAGCATGCCTACAGCAAGACAAGTTTTGAGAATATTGGTTTACGATTAAATAAACACATAGATTTGCAATACAACCTTTAACCTACAACCATAAACTAAAAAACACACTTACTCCATACTTACTCCATACTTACTCCATACTTACTCCATACTTACTCCATACTTACCCCATACTTACTCCATACTTACTCCATAGTAACCCCGTAGATACCCCGTAGATGTGGTACCCCTAAGACAAAGCCTTTTTTGTCATTCAACCCAAATTACACATAACCCTTTGTAATCAAAGAAACAAATACTAAATAATTGCGAAGTACAGAAGTTTTACCCCTCAAAGGTAACAGTAGCTACATTGAGAACGTAAAACAGTGCACTGAAGCAAATATAAAGTAGCCCTTTTTCGTAATAGAATTCTACTGCGCAATTTGGGTTTAACCAAAAAACCTCAGCAATAGTATATTACTGAGGTTTTTTATATCATCTAAATTTGTATTTATGCTACAGGAATCTTTTTGTCGATTTGTGAAAGAATAGTTGGGTCTTGTATCTCATTGTCTTTAGCAAACAAGAGTACTTTCGACATTACTTCTGCCGATTTCGGATCATCATCGGCAAAAGGAATAAACAGTCTACCTCTATGTTGTGAATGAACAGGTAAAATGGATAAATATTTCCCTGGTGTTTGATGCACAACAGCACTACCCAAATGAACACTATAATTTGCCATAGTTCCAGTAATTAAAGCATGTGATTCTTTTACCTCAACATTATTAATTTTAAACAGTCGCAGTGTTTCCCTTAATAAAACAGCACGCATTTCAATAGAAGAATGACTGGCTTCTGGATCTACTCCTCCAACATGGGCTACGCTCACTACAAGATCTACGTCGCGCATTACTTCTGAAAATATTCTTGGGTTAATGTCTTCAAAAGGAATGTTTTTATAATCTTTTAACGAATGAAACTCTATAGTTTCTAGTGTTGGACTTTCTACATCTGCTGGTGAAAACCAATCGGCCATGGCATATAGTTTTACTTGGAAACCTGCTGCATGAAATACTTTTTGCAAGCCTTCTTCATAATCTACTTTCCAGCCTTTATTCTTTAAAAGAGCCAAAGTTTGTTTTGGATGTACTTGATGTCCTGCATAGCGGCGAGAAATGGCTCTTTCGGCTAACTCGTCTGGTGTAGGTACATATAACTCTCTAAAAACTTGTTTGAATGGCTGTACTAACTTGTTATCAAAACAATACGATTGGAAATCTGTCCAAACAGCATTGGCATGCAAATCATAACAATGTGCTATTCTAAATGTTGGTTTTTCATCTAATGGAATAATTTCTCCTGTAGCAGCTACTAAATTACCCGAAGAAAAGAAACCTACTTGTGTATCATTGACTACAAATACTAGTTTTTCTAAATGTTTAGAAATTACTGGATGTTCAAATAAGTTTGTCATTTCGTCTAATGTAAAAGCATCTCCTCTTACCATAGCTTCTTCAAGTCCTTTTCTTGAACGTGACCATTGCTCTCGCATGGTTTTTCTATAACTGGTTAGTTCTATTAGCTCTTTTTCTTTCTTTAATTTGGCAGGTATAGCTTTTAATTTTTTATCACCTTTGGTTACTTCTAAATCGGCTTTACCTTCTTGGTTAATAACTAAGCTAATGGTTACATCATCAAAAGAAATAGCAGTATCTTTTGATAATATTTGCTGTACTTGTTTGGTTTCCATTGCCCACGTTAATCGCATTGGGTCTACATAGCCTGCATTTCGGGCTAAGTTTTCCATAGCAACACTAAGAGCCAAAGCTTCACTGGTTTGTTTCATAGAACCAAACTCTTTGCTTTCTTTTTTAAATTGTTGCAAGTATTCATAGCGCTGTAAAATGTCTTTTTCTGCATTGGTTTTACTAAGTGGTACTAATCCATAAACACGTAAATAATCTTGATCGCGTTTGTCTTTTACCTTTGCAGTTACTTCTCTAATTTTTAAACTTCCAGTTAGAGTATCAGAATATAAGCGTGCTCTTCGGTGTCCGTTTCCATCGGTTATGAATTTGGCTGCATCGTATAATATTTCCCATTTGGCTTTTCCTAATTGTTTATATGATGATACAAACCAGTCTTTATCAACAACTCCGTTTTTAAAGTCTTGCAGGTCTATTGCAGAATATTTGGCTACTTCACTTTCTAATTCGGAATTAACATCGCTATAACTTGATGTTTTAGTATGAGCATGTAACCACCAAATACCTTCATCTAGTCCTTTCCAGTCTAGGTAATTGCTAATTAGTTTTTGCCATTGTGGTGCGTAGATAGCTGCCTGAACCAGACGTTCTTCTGTAAGTTTACTTTTTTGTACTAAGGTGTTAAATGTTTCTTGAGTATCTGTTTGCAATGGGAAGCATCTTTTTAATAAGAAGCTAAATAGTTTTTGCTTACTCATTTCGGTATACCCCCATGAATAAATATAGCCTTTGTATAGATTGGCTTTTCCTACGTTTTCTAGCAGTTCTACAAAGCGATTGGCTCCGTATATTTTTTCTAAACGTTGTACCAAATGGGTTACGGATGTATTGGCATCTCCTCGCTTCACTTCAATATCTAAGAATGTTTTTCTTATTTTATCTATCATTGGCGATAAGAAAGGAAAGTCTTTCATTAAATTAGCACTATCACGCTCTCTACGGTTGTTTTTATCTCCTGTTAATAAAGACAACCTGTTACCATCTAAAATGCCTTCATATAGTTCTCCTTCGGTTATATATTTGTTTTCATAAGCCACACAATACATGTACAAAGGTGGTTTGATAAAGGAATAATTTTCTTTTAGGCCAGATAATTGATACCATCTATATAAGTTCCAAACTTTATGTTGCTGTGCTGTTGTTAATTTATTTAGTGAAATTGCTTCTAAGAACACACCAAAATAAGATTCGCTTTGAAAACCATTGCCGCTTTCTGAACTTCTATAATAATTGTTTTTTTGGGGCTTGTATTTATATTCTAAAACAGATTGAGGCAAATTACTAAAGAGTTTTGAACAGCCATCTATAAGGTACTCTTGTTTTTCTTTGAAAGGAAATTTTAGTTTTAATGCATTTATAATTGTAAACAAAGGATTGGACCAATAGTATTTATCTTTCTTAGGGTTCGGGATTTCATTATGATAATAGAATACATATTCTTCTAATATATCCCTAAATACTTTTCTATCGCAAGCAGTTGCAAAACTTAATAAGAATAAATCTATAGGCTGTAATTCTTCAGTTACATACCAATTTTCCCAAACTGTATGTAATGGGTAATTCTCAAAACGCTCTTCTGGTGTTGCTTTGTCTGTTAATCTTTTTTGCTCATTAAAGTTGTTTCCTAATAGTACTTTTTCTCTAGTATTATCATAATATTCTATTTCATATTCGTAATCTTTATTAGCTTCAAAAAGATTGTATAATCTATTTAATGCTTCTTTGATTGCCTCATACGGTTTTGAAAAACCATATTTGTTTTTTTGGGTTACTTGTGTGTAGAAGGAGTCTTTTGCTATTTCGGGTAAAGCATAAGTAGAAATTGCATTTGGATCATAAAAACCATAGCCATTTTCTTGTGATAATACTTCTATATCATTAGATGGATTTATTTGTTCTAAAAACTTAGATTCTCTTTCGGAAAGGTTGCTTTTTTCTGAAAATGCTTTTATCCATTCTGTTATTTTTTCAGGTAATCTTTCTACTTTTTGAAGTTGTAAAATAAGGTCTAAGGCACTCATTCGTTGTTCAATGTTTCCTTTTTCTATAACTCCTTCTACAAAAGAGATTAAAATGCTATCATCTTGTTTAATTAGCATTTCAATTATATTTTTCTTTAGAGTAGAATTTTTACGTTTTAGTAAGTCTTCAAAAAGGTCTAACTCTGTTTTATTTAATTCTACAGCACTCAATGTACAAATAGCGGAAGCCATTATAGCTTCTCCTCTATCTTTTATTACTTTTGAGGCAAACTCTCTTTGAAATTCTGTTGGTTTTTCTTTTAAAGCAGTCGTATTATCTTTTAAAGCATAAAAAGAATAACAGTAGTATTTTCCTAGTATTTCTCGGGTTATTTTTTCTCTTAAATGAATTGATAGGCTGTCAAAATCGTCTAATATAAGTTGTAAATATTCTTGATTTTCTCCTACTAATGCCATTGCTGAAGCATATAGCGTATCGCGTTCAAATTTAACAGTAAACCAAGAGAATACTTTCCCTTCAAATGTTTTTTCTTTTACAGTGATAGATTGTGTTAAATCATATACTTTTCGAAAAAAGTTGGGATAATCTGGGTTATTTATATAGTATTTTCCTTTTATGTTTGCTTCCAACAAAGCTTTCATTCTATACGATAAAAAAGCAAGTATTTGAAGGTTGTCTGTTTCTAATGCTTTGTAATAAATAGGCATTTCGGTGTAAGGATCGTTGGTTTCACCAGCAAATCGTATGGCTAAACATTTTTTTTCTATGGATCCATTTTCTAATAAATCATGCAAATAGGGTACTGTTTTTTGAATATCTAAAACGCCTTGTACCCATAATGCCATGTAAACTTCGTTATTGTTTTTGCTTTGAATGCCTGCTGGTATACTATCTTGATTGGCAAAATAGTGCGATGCAAATTGAAGAATATTACGCACTGTGGTTTCTTTTTCTGCTTCCCAACCTAGTCCTGTCCAAGTGTCTATTGCTCTTACTACCGATGAAAAACGAGTTAATTTATTTTCAATAATAACGTTTATCATGTATTCTAAGGCTTCTATACTTGTTTCGTCTAACGATTCTAAAACTGTTTGACGCAATCCTTCTTGTCGTTGTGCAGCAAGTAGTAGTTTTTCTACTAGTTCCCAAGAGCTTTTCTTTTCGCTATTTAGTAAGGCCTTAATTATATTTTTTGATACTTTCCCTACTGTTTCTTTATTAAAAATAATATCTTCAATTAATTGATATACTTTTTGATCTCCAGCGTCTATTGCTGCTGACCAAATCATAAACTGGTTTTGAGGATTGGTTATTTCTGTATCATATTTTATTTGTTCCTCTATGGTTAAATTGTAACAGATATTATTTCTATATTGATACAAATAAGATCCTAAAAGTAATGTTCTTAGAAAATTAACTTGGTTTACTAATAAAATTTTATTGTGATTTGGAGCTCTAAATGAACGTCTTGCATATCCTGTTTGATAGGCTTTATAAGGAAGTTTATTCCAAGCTTCTTTTACATATTTGGCATTAATCTCTCCAAAGAAATAAAGTAATAAATCATAATATTCTGGATTATCCCACATAGTATTAGTTACCCATTTTTCAAAAAGAGCAGATTCTTCTGACCCAAGAGAAATGTAATAACTGTTATTGTTTTTTATGGTTACTAATTGCTTTCCAAATTCTGCAACCACTTTTTCAAGTTTATTATTTTGTGCTTGATTTAGTATAAAATCATTGTTTATACATTCTTCTAATTCTCTTTTATAGCGAGCAAGAGGATTTTCAGTTACATTTTTCGCTAATGCAAGTTCAATTGACATAGTAGTATTGATTTTTATATAGTATTGATTTTTTTCTTGTTGTTTGTTACCAATAGCTTCCTGCTAAAAAGGTAAGTCTTATAAAAGCAAGTGCTTTGTTTTCAGATAAATCTATAGTATCAGAAAGTGTTTGAAGCTCATCATCGCCATAAAAGACAGCAAACAATCCGTCTTCATAAGCTAAAAGAGCTGTTTCTTTTGCTTTTTGTAAATCAATTGTATTATGATTATAAAGTGCTCCAAAGCCTATCTTTCCTGTGTCTGTTAAAATAGGTAAATAGTTTTCTTTGGGTAAATGAAGGGTATCTTGATCGTCCCATTCAAAAGAGGAAGTTTTAAATTTTTCAACCTGACTTTCTACAACAGCTTCAAGTAGGTCTTTTAAAGTTACTATTGAGCTAGAAAGCGCTAAACTAATTGTATTATCTTGTAGTATAGGATGTTTTTTTCCTAATTGTTTTACTGAAATTGTGAGTTTCATTTTATTTATATGATTGTAAAATTAAGCTTACAATATAATTATTTTTTAAAGATTTTGAAATGTAAATTTTTAAATTATTTATAATTAATAATAATTTGGTCAGTTTACAGGTAATATTATCTTTTCAATTAATTAAAGAACATTAGAAACTCCAGAAAATTGAACAACAAATGAGATGCTGGCTTTTAGGTAGGGAGACGTAAAATTTTAGGTTAGAGACCTAAACATTTAGGTAGGGTGATGTAAAATTTTAGGTTGGAGACCTAAACTTTTAGGTAGGGTGACGCAAAATTTTAGGTTAGGGACCTAAACATTTAGGTAGGGTGACGTAAAATTTTAGGTTGGAGATCTAAAATTTGGAGGTGTTCAATAAACTGTGTCACTTCATTTTATTCTATCACTAAAATACGCATTTAAATCTCGTTTTACAGCTTTACTGTACATTAAGTTAAAAATCAAATAATTACTTATATCCATTTATTTTTTGAGTAACTTTAGTATCAAATAAATTAAACAAACAAAAATTATGTTAGATCGTATTTTAAATTTAGGAGGAGTTAAAGAATTAGAAAAGAAAGAAAAAAGAACTGTTCAAGGCGGAAGAGCAAAATGCACAAATGAAAATGGGGATTGCGTTCAATATGGACGTTTTTGTGCTGAGCTAGAATGCGTTTGGGGACCTTTGGACTAATACTATTTTTTCTGGTAAAAAAGGTCGTCTAAATTAGGCGACCTTTTGTTTGTTAAAACGTTTTCTTTCTTGTTTGAATGTTAATACCATTCTTCATTGGAGTTTTGATTAATGTCTCTGTTTCCTTTTTTTGAAACTTGTTTTCCTTTTTTTTGAGGCGTAAGTGTTCTTAGTTTTTCTGTTTTTGAAGAACGCTCCTCGTTTTCCCAATAACAAGAGAGGTTTTCGCTTATTGTAAACGAACAAGTATTGCCTAAAAAAAATAGTGCCATTAAAAGGGTTAGATAATTGTTTTCCATGTTTGTTTATTGTTTGTTTGTTACAAAGGAAAACAACTTCTATTAACTAATTATCTAGGTTATGTAAACGAATAGTTATGTTCTTATACTATTCCCAATTCAGAAAACACATTTGCATTGCTCATACCATTTGTGAAAAGCATCACTTTGTTTTTATTTTATATTGAAAAAGCGAGAAAAAAAAGGGCACTTTATTTCAGTAAATTCAAGTAATAAATGGTGTTATTCTTGCAATAATAACAAAAGATAATGTGCCGCAGACCAGCTAAAGTTATAGGCTTCTAGTCCTTTTCCTGAAAGTGGTTGATAGTTTTCTCTAATTGCTGCTCCATCGGTAAGCACACCTTCTGCATTATGAATAAGCTTATAGGCTAATTCATTCGCTTCTTGTGTGTAACCATAATTTTCTAGGCCTTTAATGCCAAAATAGCTTTGGTCTAGCCAAATTGGTCCTCTCCAATACCCATTATCGGGTGCAAATTTTGGTTCATTTACGGCCAAAGTGGGTAAAGGTACATTGGTATTAAAAATGTTGTCGTTTAGCATGTTTAATGTCATGGTCTTAGCTTGTTCTTTTGATGCCACTTTTGCCCATAACGGTAAATAGCCTTCGCAACCCATTACTTTTATTTTTTGCTTTCCGTCTAATGTGGTGTCAAAAAACCATCCTGAATGGTTATCCCAAAATTGTTGTTGTATTTTTGCTTTAAGGGCTACACTTTCAGCTTTCCATTGTTTTGCTTCTGTCTCCAATGCTAGTACTAATGCTATTTTAGACAATTCGTTTTTTTCAAAATATAAAAAAGAATTCAAATCGACACTCTCCTGATTGAGTGAAAATGCAGTTTCATTATTTTTAAGCAACAGACTTCCATCAAAACGCACAGCATTGTCCATTCCGCTTTCCCATTTGGCTGCAATTAAAGTGCCATCGGTAGAACCAAATTCACAAATGCCATCTTGATCATGATCTCTGTTCACATACCACCAATTATGATACTTTTTAAGCTTTGGATACATCTCTTTAAGGAAGTTTTTGTCTTTATCTTTTCGGTATATTTCCCAAACTGCCCAAGCCGCTAAAGGTGATTTTGTATTTCTATAATTGTTTGGTTCTATAAGTGTGTCCCTAAAGATACAATCTGGAATGAATCCGTTTTCATCTTGATAATCGAACATAGCCCTCACTTGATCTTTGGCTAAAGCCGAATCATATCTTGCTAATGCTACCGCATGTTTCCAACTGTCCCAAGCCCAAAAACCATTGAACCATTCATAATGATAGCTAGGAAACAATCCATCATGTTGCAATCCTTCTACAGCTATTCGGGTATTGTTTTGTAGTGTTAAAAGAGTTTTGGCTACCAATTTAGAATAGATAGCTGCATCATAAATTCCTTTTTTCTGTGCAATAACTTTTTGAAGGAGTGCTTCTTTTTCTGATTGAATTTGTCTTATAACCTTTGAAAAATTATGGTTCTTTATTGCTGCTTTTTCTTCTTCCCAAGAATATTGCGGAAAAATAAACGTTATGGCTACTGCTATTGTTTTAGACTCATTGGGCTGCAATGTTATTTCGTTAATGAGAGCCTTATAATTATTGTTTGAGATACTAATAGCATTTGCATTAAAAAATTGAAGATACCCAATAGCATTGCTCTTTTTCGACACTATTTTTAGTGTTTCTTGCTCCTGTGTGAAACGCATTGCGTCTAAAAAACTAGTCCCTTGAAAAACGGGAGAAAGTTTACTTTTTTCTAAACTAGTATTAGTAATTGTTGTTTGTAATATTGCAGAATGTCCAGACAAGAAAAGCAATTCTTGTTTAACATGAATACTTTCATTTTTAAATGTTTGTTCTAAATGACTTAAAAAACTATTTTGAGTTACTCGATTTTCTTTCCAATCAATAACATCATTTCCTTTTTGGTCTAACAATTGTAGCGCAACAAAAGAATTACTCAGCCAAACACCATTTTGTTCCGTTAAGAGATAAGGTCCAGAAAAACCTCCTTTTGGGCTTTCATTATCAAGAAAACCAAATCCAAACCAAGCTCCTTTATCGGAAAACACTAATGATTGCCTGTCATTGGCTTCTTTTGGGTTTCCTTGATAGTTTAAAATATTCTTACTAAATTGTAGGGTATGCATGCTATTCTGTGCCACATTAAATGTGGTATAGAAAAGGAACATACACAAAAATTGTATCTTGGGAAAACAATACATAGACGGGATTTTATTATTGCTAAGAGGTAAATTTTTCATAAAAATAGGAAGCAGCCACTAAGTCTTCGGAAGCATGACCAACCGATTTGAAAAATGTAATTTCTTCGTTAGTTGTTCTTCCTGGTTTGCGATGACTACACAACGCAAACAAATCGGCTTTAATTGCTTCTTCTTTTAGAATTCCATTTTGCAAAGGGATAACAATATCGCCACTTTCCTTTAAACCACCTTGATAAGTATCTATAAATACAGACGATTTTGTTACTGCTTCATCATCGGCTTCTCTTGTGTTTTTTTTATAAGCACCAACCAAGTCCAAGTGTTGTCCTGGCTGTAGCCATTTTCCAAAAACGATAGGATCTGGTGATAATGTAGCACATGAAATTATATCCACCTCCATAATTTTTTCTTCAATATTGGTAATGGCAACACAAGTATATTTTTCTTTTTTTAATGCCTCACAAATGGCTTGTGCTTTTTCGAGGGTTCTTCCCCAAACAAACACTTCTTTTATGGGTCTCACATTTGCATGTGCTTGAATTAGATTTACAGACAATGCTCCTGTTCCAATCATTAATAATGAAGAAGCATCTTCTCTAGACAAATAGCTACTTGCCAAAGCAGAAGTAGCCGCTGTGCGTTTTGTGGTTAAGGATTTTGCTTCTAAAATGGCTTTAATAGTGCCTTTGTGAGCGTCTAAATAGATATAGGTACCTTGAATGGCAGGCATATTATATTTGCCATTATTTGGGCTAACGGTTACAATTTTAACTCCTGCATCTGTCCCAATATTAAAAGCAGGCATTAATAATAAGGTAGAATCATTATTTTCTGTTGGATTTGAAAAATCGTGATGATGCCGCATGGGCACTTCTAAAGTTGCAGAAGCAAAAGCAGTTCGTAATCTTTCTATTAGTTCATTAAAATTGCATTCTTTCTCAATGAAAGCATCAGGAATAAGTTGTATATCGGTCATTGGTATTGAAGATTTTTAATAAAAATAATAGATATTTTTAAATTCGATACCATTTCACCTTAAAGTGGGTAATATAAAATCATTTTGAGGTAATATAGTATCAGTTTCAACTTAAATAGCTCAAAAATCAAGAATAAAGCCTTTCTCTAATATGAATTAATTTTTTAATAGCATTTTCTTCATTGGGCATTGCGGGCAACTCGCTCGTTTGATAGTCTTTTTCAATGTTTGTAATTAAATTTTCTGCCATTGCTAACAGTGCATCATAATCCATTTCTCCAGCTTTTATTGATAATAATTCTTCTCTATTGGCAACACGAATTGAAAGTTCCCCTGTAGTAATAATCTCCCAAGCTGTTTGCAACAACCTAATCGTGTGCATCATGTTTTTAGAATCGTAATGCTTTCCATGTGTTAAATTGGTGTTATACCGTTCTTCATTACGTTTTTCTATCCAGTCCCAATATGCTGCATATTCTTTACAATATTTCGAATAGCCTTCTAAATTGCAAGACAGATAGGCTATTTCTTTTTCACCTATAGGAATAGATGTTAGAGAAACTTCATTAGAGGTCTCGTTTTTAATGATTCCTTTATACTTTTGTGTTTTGTTTTCATCATAAAACAAAGCATACATTCCTT
Organism: Flavobacterium sp. KY-23415; assembly: GCF_055384985.1. Taxonomy (NCBI): domain Bacteria; kingdom Pseudomonadati; phylum Bacteroidota; class Flavobacteriia; order Flavobacteriales; family Flavobacteriaceae; genus Flavobacterium; species Flavobacterium sp. KY-23415. The sequence goes on from NZ_AP044001.1 coordinate 4,315,076, forward strand.
TAGCATTGGGAATATTTATGAGTCCGCAGTGTTCTTGTGTTTTTCCATTTTCTGCTAACCAATCTATTAAAGATACGGTATTATAGCCTTGCAGAATACTACAAAAATGCAATAGACTTTTTCGTTCTTTTGGTATTGGATTAACGATTTTCTTTTTTAATCCTCTAGCTTTTTTTATTTGTGTCATTGCGTATCCGGCAAAACTATCTTTGCATAATTTTGACAAAAAATCTTCTATTTTAAGGCAATCCATTAATGGATTTTTATATAAAATACAATCTTCTGGAGTGGCTAAAATCTCTAAGATATTAGGATTGTTTCTTATTAACAGTTCAACAAAACGTCCAATTTCATAATATACCTCATCATTCGTTTCATTACTAATTTGTGGGATATAGTTTAAACCATAAAACTGTTCTTTTGGCAAATAATAAACCCCTTTAATATCGGTATCAGAAGTTGGTGTATCTAAACCAAAAGAGCGACTTCCAGAGATTACTTCCAAAAGCAACAAGTTTTTATTTTTTATATCTTTTATAGTCATTTTTTCTTATTCTTATTTTATTTTATTTTCAAAAATACCAAATAAAAGTAGCGTTCATTTTTATGCTGTAAAAAAGCAACTAATTTTTCTAAAAAGTGCTATAAAACGATAAAAAGTTACAGTTCATAGTACTTTTAATGTAGCTCATGCGAAAAATTTGTGTTTCTGTATTTTTAAGAATATTTTTATTATAACAAACAAAATATATTCCCTTACAAACAGAATATAGTACAATTTACACTCAACAAATAAACAAACAAAACTATGAAATCGCAATTAAAAACACATTTGTATAAACCAATAGTGGTGAATAGAAAGGTGATACAAGATGTGTGCTATTTTATTTTTTCACATGGAAAACTATTTTTCTATCTAATGCTATTTTTTAACAGTAGTAATCCTTTTGCACAAAACAAAAATATTGATAGTTTATTAAAGGCATCAGAAAAATTTGTGTATAGAGAGTTTGATGCAAAACTTGACCCTTTAATCATTTTTGAACTCATAGCGATTCAGCCTCAAATTAAAGAAGTAAACAAACATGCTTTATCTAATTTTTATATTGCCCATTATTACTATTCCATTTTTGACGATAAAAATGCTGAAAAATACTATAAGCAAGCGCTAAATGAATTTCAAGAAACTAAAAATTGGGGACAATATGTAAATGTTATTAAAGATTTGGTTTCTACCTATCGAAGAGAAGGGAAAAAAGAAGAAATAAAAAATTTATTATTTGAGAGTATTGCCATTAGCAAACAAGAAAACGTGGGCTATCATATTCTAAACACACTTCACGAATTAATCATGTATTATTCTTATGATGTGAATGAACCAGAAGAAGCAATTAAATATGGAGCATTGTTTTTTGACAGACTGTCTTTCTATGATAAACTTAATATATCGTCTTCAGAGTTTATATATACTAAAACAGTTGATGCTAATATTGCTTATTTAGAAATTGGTCATAGCCATTTGAGATTGAAAGACTATAAAAAAGCGAAATATTATTTAGATCTTGCTGAAAAGTTCTTTAATGAATATAATGATTCCGAAAAATTATCAAGAATCTATTCGCATTTGCTTTCATGGTCTATCCTAACCAATCAACCCAAAGGGATTACTTTTAATTATCTCAATCGTTTAAAAACTAATATTCAGGATCAAAACGAAACAGAATTAAAACGATTTAAAATTGCAGTGAATGAAACCACGAATCTTTATGAAATTAAGAAAAATTTAGTTACTACCCAGATTGAGAACAAGCGATTATTGAAATATAACATAATCCTTGCGGTCTGCATTATACTCATTATTATCATTGTTATTTTTATTATTATTATTGTTTACAAGTATTACAAAATACAAAAAGATACTACAGAGAGTTTGGCAAACAAAAACATACTCCTTGAAAAAATAGATGAAGAACGCAACAATTATTTATCTATTATTTCTCATGAACTAAAAACACCTGTCTTCACAATCTCTGGGCTGTCTTCTTTACTCAAGGAAGATAATTATGACTATCAATCTATTACAATGATTAAAGAAACTAGTGATTATTTATTACATTTAATTAAAAACATTTTACTTCTTCCAGATTTAAAAAATGACCCTTCAAGATTAAAAAACACAAAGAAAGATACCTTTAATGTTATTAGCCTAATTGAAAATATTATTAATAATTATCAATTCATCGCCAAACAAAAAAACATTACTATAATTCATGAATGCAATGATCCTTTGTTTGATCAAAACATAATCAGTTACAAACATAAAATATCACAAATAGTTATCAATTTGCTTTTGAATGCTATAAAATTTTCACCAATGGGTGAAACAATTAAGATCATAACCCATATTACAAAATTAGATGATAAAAAAGCCATCTTATTAGATTTCCATATTCAAGATAATGGCGATGGAATTGATCCTTTATTGCATGCTGAAATTTTTGAATACAAGAACAATATTGAGCCTCAAATTGCGGAAAGTGATAATGATTTAAAAGGGTTAGGCGTTGGTTTATATGTCGTTTCACAACTATTAAAAACGCTAAACTCTGAAATTATATTGACTTCTGAGCTTGGAAAGGGAAGTACTTTTTCATTCGCACTGCGTTTAGAAATTGACCTAGGACACAATGGAAAAATTGCAACCTATGAAGTTGTTACTCCTTTAAATATTCTTGCGGTAGATGATAACAAATTAAATCTTTTAGTAACCAAAAAAATAACTGAAAAGTTAGGTTTTAGAGCTTTTACTTGTACAGATCAAGACGATGTATTGGCAATAATTGAAGAAAAGGCAATTGATTTGGTTTTAATGGATATTAATATGCCTAATATTAACGGATATGATTTATCTAAAAAAATTAAAGCTAAAAAAGACATTATAATCATCGCACATACTGCTGGAAACAATGTAACCATGGATGCTCCAAAAACAATTGATGCAAAAATTGATGAAGTAATTGCAAAACCATATAAGGAAGATGAATTGATTCATAAAATTTATACATTTTTTCCTAAAAACTTTAAACCAATTATCAATTAATAAGATTCTATTATTACTAATTCATTTACCTTTTTACCCAAATTATGCATTAGACTTTGTTAAGAAAGAAATAGATGTAAAATAGTTCGAAGTATAGAAGTTTTAACCCTCAAATGTGGCATTAGTTACATTGAGAACATAAAAGGAGTACTGAGGCTAATAGAAAGCAACTATTTTTAGTAATAGAATTCAAATGTTTAATTTAGGTTATACTCAATCGGCTTACATCTGTCTGATAATCATAAACATTATACAAGAAGAATAAGACTCAACTTTTAGTCAAAAATTAGACTATACTAATACTTTTTAAGGTTTATTCTGTATAAAAAAAAACAAAAACTTCTAAATAAGCCATTTAAATAGCAAATTTTAGTTTCAATTGACATTAACCTAAAAAAAAACAGTATTTTTAAGAATCATTTTCACCCCCAAACATGAAATACTTTATAAGTCTAAATACGCTTATAAAGTATGGTGATTTAATCACATGAGTTATATGAAAGATATTGAAAAAGCATATGAAGCGTTATTAAAGAAAACTGAAGAGCAAGAATTAATAATCAAAAACCTTCGCAACAACTTAGAAACTCAAGAAAAATCTGTTAATAAAGGAAATTTAACCTACAAACACATTTATCATGCCCTTTTAGACAACAATGATAGTATTGTTATCTTAATGGATAAAAATTTAAACACACTTTACAGAAGTAAATCTACTGCTTTAATTACAGGTTGGATAGATGAAATTCATGCTGTAACACCAATTGTTAATTACATTCATCCAGATTATTTACACTATGTACAAGAAATGACACAAAAGTCATTAAACGAACCCAAAAAACCAATCCCAATTACGCTACAAATTAAACATAAAAGTGGTAGTTATATTTGGGTAGAAGGAATTATAAACAACAGAATAGATGACCCAACTATTAATGGTATCATTGTTAAACTTAGAGATGTAACAGAAACAAAAAGAATTTTTGAAATAATAAAAGAAGAGAAAGACAAATTTGATAAAATTGCAGCTACTTCCCCTGGTTTAATCTATTCCATGCGTCAAAACAAAGACAATACGCTAAGCTATACTTATGCCAGTGATGCTATTGAAGATATTTACGGTTTTACGTTTGAAGCTGTTAAGAACGATTCTAATAAAATTTTCAATCTCATTCATCCCGACGATTTACAATTCGTTATAGATTCTGTATTAGCTACTAAAACTAAGTTTATACCACTACATTGCATCTATCGCTATTTGCACCCTAAAAAAGGATTAGTTTGGCATGAAGTAAATTCGCTCCCAAAAGTAGAAACAGAAGGAACAGTAATTTGCCATGGAATAACAACAGATATTACAGATCGCATTATAACAGAACAAAAACTCGTAAAAGCTAACAGACTCTATCAATTTATTAGTCATATTAATCAAATGATAGTGCGAACAACAGATGAGAAAACACTGTTTAGAGAAGCATGTTCAATCGCTGTTAATATTGGGAAGTTTAAAATGGTTTGGATTGGTCAAATCGATGAAACAACAAAAAAACTAAAACCAAAGATGATTGCAGGAGAAGATTTTGGTTTTGTTAATGCTATAAAAAAAGTATCCCTCGAAGATATTCCTGAAGGAAATGGACCCAGTGGGAAAGCTATTCGAGAACAAAGAAGCATTATTGTTAATGATATTGAAAACGACGCTTTAATGAATCTTTGGAAAGGCGAAGCCTTAAAAAGAGGATTTTTATCCTTAATGTCTGTTCCTATCAAAAAATTTGACAAAATAATTGGCGCATTTTGTTTTTATGCAAGTGAGAAAAACTTTTTTGATGCTGAAGAAATCGCACTATTAGAAGAAGCAACTTCAGATGTTGGTTTTGCATTAGAAATACTTGAAAAAGAATTGCTTCGAAAAAAAGTCTTAAAAGAATTAATTGAAAGCGAAAACCGATATCATATTCTTACAGAAATATCACCAGTTGGAATATTCCGAACAAATGCACAAGGTTTTACAACCTATGTAAACCCCAGATGGTCCGAAATATCTGGACTCCCTTATGAAAAAGCCTTAGGAAACGGATGGTTAGATGCTGTTCATGAAGAAGATCGAGAATCATTATTAAATGGATGGGAAAACGCAACTGAACAACGAGAACATTCATTGTCTGAATATCGTTTTGTGCGTCCTGATGGAAAAATAATTTGGGTTATTGGACAAGCAATACCCGAGAAAAATGCTCTAAACCAAATTGTTGGCTATGTTGGAACAACAACCAACATTACGGAACGCAAAAGAATTGAAGAAGAGTTTAAAAAATCCTATCAGAAATTAGAATCTATCATTGATGCAATTCCCGATCTACTCATCGAAATAGATAAAGAAGGTATTATCTATAATTATCATTCACATAGAGAAGATTTACTCTATCATTCCACATCTAGAATTATTGGAAAATCTTTCACAGAAGTATTGCCCAACCAAGCTATTAATTCTTTTAAATTGGCGCTTGAAGAAGTGTCTACAAAAGGATTCTCAACAGGGAAACAATACTCGTTAGAACTAGCCAATACAACACATTGGTTTGAACTGTCTATTGCTCCAATGGAAGAAAATAAAAATAATGAAAATCATTTTATTTGCCTTTCCAGAGATATAACCCTAGCTAAACAATCTGAGCAGGAACTACAAAAGAGTAAAGAAAGATATAAAGACATTCTCAATAATTTAGATGCTGGTATTATTGTTCAAGCTGTAGATGGCACCATATTATTAAACAATGTTAAAGCAGCTGAATTGATGGGTTTGGGTGACTTGCATTCTAAAAAAGATTATAATCTAGTGCCCGATTGGATCTTTTTAAACGAAGATAATTCATTAATGCCAAAAGAGAACTATCCTATAAATCAAATATTAGAAGGGAACAAACCAATAAAAAACCTTGTCCTAGGTGTTGCTAAAACTAATGATTTAAATGTCATAACTTGGTTATTATATAATGCTTTTTCTGTTCAAAATTCAGATGGAAAAATCTCTGAAATAGTTTCTAGCTTTATAGACATTACAAAAATGAAACTTTTAGAAAATGAAATATTAAAAGGGAAAGAACAAGCAGAAGCAGCCAACAAAGCAAAAACAGATTTTCTTGCCAATATGAGCCATGAAATTAGAACCCCTCTCAATGGGATTATTGGTTTTACACAATTGTTATTAGAATCTAATTTAGAGAAAACACATTATGAATACATGTCAATTATTAATGAATCGGCAACTTCATTATTAAATATTGTGAATGATGTTTTAGACTTTTCAAAAATAGAATCGGGTAAGTTTGAATTAAACATTGAAGAAGTTGACTTGTTCGACCTCACGCAACAAGTTGTAGATTTATTCAAATATCAAGCAGAACAAAAAAAAATAAAGCTAATACTCCACAAGAGTAAAAAAGTACCACAATATATTTTTGCAGACCAAATTAGATTGAAACAAATACTCATGAACCTTCTAAGTAATGCTCTTAAATTTACTGAATTTGGAGAAATTCAGCTAAACATCAAAGAAATGAGTTCGTCAAATTCTGATCATTCTACCATCTATTTTGCTGTTAATGACACTGGAATTGGTATTAAAACAGACAATAGTGAAAAAATATTCGATTCCTTCGTTCAAGAAGACAACTCTACCAGTAGAAAATTCGGAGGAACAGGTCTTGGATTAGCGATAACAAATCAGCTTCTAGCCTTAATGGGTAGCAAACTTCAATTGAAAAGTAAACTAGGTGAAGGAAGCACCTTCTTTTTTACAATAGCATTTAAAAAAGTATTAAAAAGACAACAAAGATTGCCCGAAAACAAGAACAATGATATTAAAAAACATGAGCCTAAAATTTTTAAGCCTCATAAAATTCTAATAGTTGAAGACAACAAAGTAAACATGCTTTTAGTTAAAACTTTAATTAACAAAATCAATCCTAATGCAACTATTTATGAAGCCCATGATGGTGTAGAAGCTATTGATGTTTTTACAAAACAAACTGTAGATTTAATCTTAATGGATGTTCAAATGCCTAATAAAAACGGGTATGAAGCTACCGCAGAAATTAGAAAAACTGAAAAAGGTTGCAAAATTCCTATCATTGCAATTACCGCTGGAATATTAGCGCATGAAAGAGAAAAATGTTTTGAAGAAGGCATGACCGATTATCTTTCGAAACCTATTAATATTGACGATTTAGAAGCTATTTTAATGAAATGGATGGTTTAATTTTTTTCTATAATTTTAAGAAGATACTCTCTATATTCATCTCGAATGGGTAATTCATTCGCTACAAAAATTTCCTTTCTGGTATATTGAATTTCTTCATTGTTTACAGGATTCATTCCTTTTTTATCTATTGATTCATAGAACATTCCAACCCCTCTTTTTTGCCATGAGGGAACAGCATTATAATTAATTCCATGCTGAAAGAGCAATTCATTTTTATCTGAAACCGAAAGCTTTTCTGTTTTCTTTGTTGCTTCAATGTAGCTATTACCATTATTTCTCAATGTCCAATAGCAATAGGCTGAAAGCGAATTTCTGTGAGCGTCTTCTTGTCTCCAACAAAAATAATCAAGAAGCATTTCCATTGTAGGAATACAAATTGTTCTACAATCTAAAACCGATAACTGATTAAAATACATACTAAAAAAGGCACTCGCTTCTCCTGCTAGAACAGAATTAATTTTTCGTACTTTTCTATTAAAAGTATTGTCGTCTTTGTCTATCAATAATGAAATCTCATCACTTTGCGTATAGGCATATATCACTTTAAAACCTACTGTTAGTAAATGCTTGGTTGTTGCTACCATAGCATCATGAAAACGAATATCGAATGGTTTCTCTAAATCTAAACTTTCTTTAGTTAACTTAGTAAAACCTTTTCCATCCAATCGTACAACAATATAATTATCTGGCAATACATATTGATCAAAAAGAGATTCGTTTTTTCTCATTTTAGAGGCAATAGCTTCAAACTTCATGTACTTCTACTTTAAATTGATTATTTTCTATTTTTACGTTATAAATTTTATCAAAACCTTCGTCATAATTTGGCATCTCTAATTGCTTAAATTTTGACTTTACTCCTATTTCTGGAATTGTTTCTTTTCGTTTTTCATTTCTCTCTAAAGCATCTTGCAAATTGGTTTCAAAATAATAGCACACTATTTCATATTTTTGCTCTTTTAATATCGAAATATATTTTGCTCTTTCTTCAATTGTTACATTGGTATTATCAATTACAAATCGAGATTGGGTGGCGAAACAATATTCCATTAACTTTTGTTGTTTATTGCGTGTGTTCAATAAATCTAAGCTCACCCTAATATGACTATTAAAGAAATTTTCTTTATAAAACGAGCTTTTTCCACTGGCTGGAATGCCTATAAAAATAATACACTGCATTGGGCTACTCTTTAAAATTCCCTTCAAAAGCTTTATAAAAATCCTCCTTTATTAATGCTACATCTTCTTCTGTATATTTTCTAGAAAAATGTACAGGAATAGCTCTTTTTACGTTCGATTCTAACATTATTTTTCCTGATTGCGAGGCATAACTATGATAATTAAGAATAGCTTTTTCTTTGTCTTCCTCTTTATAAAACGTTTCAATTAGTACCATATCACAATCATAAAATAATTGTTTGATTTTATTATGGTTTTCTTGATGAGCTGCATGGTCTAAAATAACGCCTAAAGTATTTCCTTTTTCAACCTTTAAATAATGAAATAATTCTGCTGCTATATGTTCTTTTGTTTCAACCTCAATAATTTTAGTAACAGCGTTACTCACATAAGCTAATTTCAACTCATTAATCCACTTTCCTGGTTTATAGGGAATTTTTGTTACATCAATATTTATGCTGTCATTATCTTTAAAATAATAAGCAATAACGTCAGTTTTGTGATCTAAAATTATAAAATTAACTATTACTCTTTCATCATCATATAAAGTGGTTCTATCTTCTAAAGGTTCTAACTCCCAATCGGCAGGTTTCATTTCATATACTTTAATTAAATCTTCTGAAATTATTTCCCTAATTTCATAGACTACAGCATCATTTTCTACCAAGTTCCATGTAAAAGATTTTAATTTTGCTTGCACTTGCAATGCTATATTTTTTGGACCACATATAATATATCGCTCTTTTGATCCCACTTGATGTCGCATAATTTGATCAAAATTAATAAAATGATCTATATGTGTGTGCGATATAAAAATTGCCCTAGCATTCATACAATCCTTTACTGTTAACAAACTCGCTTCTCCACAATCTACAATGTAATTCCATTTGCAATTATCAGGATAAATCGCAATAGATATATCTTCTCCAAATTTACTCTTTACTTCTGCTTGTAGCATTTTAACAATTTAAATGAAATCTATTTCTATATTATTTTAATCTATTTAAAAAAAATCTTTCCAAAAATAAAACATTTCTTACCAATCAAAATTAAAAAACAAAAAAAGACTGTTCTTTTAAAAAAAACAGTCTTTTAAAGATAGATAAATGTTTTAAAAACTTGGTTTCAACATAAAATCATAAATTGCAAAATGTGTAGCAGCAGTGGTCGTCGTGTTTAATAAAAAGGATGCATTTGGCAAAGCACATGCAGTAATACCAACATTACTCGATATAATATTAGAACTGCTACCCACTATCCAGTTATTCCCACAACAATCATCATAGTACAAGCCTAATTCTTCTGTTGTAAAAGTAGGATCAATACTTTTATAGGAATTTTTACCTACATAGCTCCCTCCAATACCGGGTAATGCATATTTGAAGACATCTCCTTTTCTAGACCCGCAGATGTAGCTTGTATTTCCAGATATTGCGAACAGGAAAGCATCTTTAATAATTAGTCCATTATATTGAGGGGTTGGTCCCACAGGTGCAAATGCAACACATCCCCCAGTAGCAATATCGACCTTCATAATTTGAGAGGAATTTTCTTTTATTGCATAAAAATCTCCTGTACTTCCATCATTTTCAATATCTTGAAGAGGAAAATCAGAATTTACAATAACAGAAGCAAGTCCCGATGCAATATCGACATTCAAAATACTTTGAGGAAAATTTGAGTTTATACCTGTTACTGCTATTGCCTTTCCAAGATTTCCAGGAAAGTCACATAATCCTGTAACACCTGTAACAGGTGTGCCACCAATATTGATTGAGGATTGGAATGTGTAGCCCACTGTACTTGAGCATAAATCTACATTATAAATATGAGATGTCAATCCCGATGCAACTGGAGAAGCACTACTTCCTGAAAGTACTAATGCATATACACTTCCACAGGCTAATGAAACATTTTCTGCTTTGTTTGCTTGTTTGTTATTTTTCTGTGTTTGTCTAACATCGTTTTCCTCTGGAGATTGACAAGACCAGAAAACAAAAATTGTACTACTTGCTAATGCAAGAAAAAATAGGTTAAGTTTTTTCATGATTTGTTCGTTTTAAATTTAAAATATTATTAATTTATAATACTTAAATTTAGTCATAAATTCAATCTGTCAAAACAAAAAAAGCACATAAAACCATTAAAAACAACATTTTATGATTTTTTACATTAATTCTATCCCACATTTTAACAGTAGATAAAAATTAACTATAAAGCCCGTTAAAACAAAATCATGCCCTTCAACATTATTATAATTATTGAAGAGCAAAAAAAGATTTAATTTGTAATTAAAAGCCTGCTGCAGCTAAAAATTCATCAACACTGTAATTTGTCCCTGGTAATCTTTTCCAAGAAGAATCATTCGGTTGTGTTTGCTCCATGAATGCCCAATGAGTAGTCAAATCACTCGATCCAGAAGCCATTTGCATTTCAAAAACCCAAGCATCTTCTTTATTCTTCATTTCACCAAAGCCTACTGTATTTATTATTGCTCCTAATTGGTTGATTGGCATAAATGAAATGAGTACTTTCCCATCTGTAGTTACCGATCCAGACAACCTAAATAAAGAAGGTGTAAATTCAGTTTCCTCACCTTTTTGATAGAGTAAAGCGGCACAAACACCCCAAAAATAACCTTCTTTGTAATCTGTAATATACCATACTGTCTGATCGATCATTTCGGTTATCTTTCCGCTATCAGGTGCCATTTGTATTGCTAGTAACCATTTTGTAGGAACATACCAATACGTGTTTTTTAGAAAATCTCTTGTTACTTTCATATCAATATAATTTATTTTAAAAATAAAATTAGATGATAACGCAGTTCAAGAACAGAGTATTTATACCTGTTTTACCATTTCATTCTAAAAAAACATCTATTTATTTTTTTTAACAAACATATACATCATAATGTTTAAAAAAATTAGTATGTTTGCTATAAGTTTAAGAAAAACCTTGCTTTTCTTTTTTAAAGAAAAAGATGATGTTTCGTCATCAAAGAAAAATTATTTGACATTCAGCACTACTTCTATCTATTGGATGAGAAAGGGTACTATACGTACATTATTAAAACTGCACTGTTATAATCTATAGTTGAAACCAATAAAGAATACAGCAAAAAATATACTTCTTCTAATTTAAATTCTTTCAAAATTGAATATTATTTCAGTTTTCAAAGAAAGTATTTTATATTTTTGCGGTTTTATATCTTTTTATTAAACAAATCATACTACAATCCTTTACTTGTATGAAAACGAAAGTTGAGATTTTGGCTCCTGCCAAGAATTTGGTTCAAGGAATAGCAGCCATAAATGCTGGTGCAGATGCTGTATATATTGGTGCTCCTTTATTTGGTGCTAGAACAAATGCTACTAATTCTGTAGAAGATATTGCAGAAATGGTTGCCTATGCGCATTTATTTAAAGCGCAAGTTTTTGTAGTTTTAAATACTATTCTATATCCAAACGAATTAGAACCTTGCCGAAAATTAATTCATGAACTATACGATATTGGTGTGGATGCGTTAATCATTCAAGATATGGCCATTATGGAAATGGACATTCCTCCAATTGTTCTTCATGCCAGTACACAAGCCAACAATAGAGACCCAAAACATGTGAAGTTTCTAAAAGATGCAGGAATTCAACGTGTGGTTTTGGCTAGAGAATTAAATTTAGATCAAATTCGAGAAATTCATGAAGCAACTGATGTTGAGTTAGAATTTTTTGTTTCGGGTGCGCTTTGCGTTTCTTTTAGTGGTAATTGCTACATGAGTATTGCAGGTGGAGAACGTAGTGCTAACAGAGGTTCTTGTGCTCAAAACTGTCGTCTTCCATACAATTTAACCGATGGGACTGGTGCTACTTTAATTTCTAATAGTCATTTATTGTCTATTAAAGATTTAGATTTAAGCGATCAGTTGCCTAATTTGATAGAAGCTGGTATAACTTCTTTCAAAATTGAAGGTCGTTTGAAAGATGTAGTTTATGTAAAGAACAACACCTCGTTTTTAAGAAAGAAACTAGACGCTTTTTTAGAAAACAATGAACACTATCAAAAAGCATCTTCGGGTAGAACTTTCTATAATTTTGAAGCCGAAATGGATCGAAGTTTTAATAGGGGCTATACCGATTATTTCGTGAACAAACGCAAGGCAAAAATTGGTAACTGGGAAAGTCCAAAATCGCAAGGACAAATTATTGGAAAGCTACTTGAAATTAAAGCCAATGGTTATGTTATTGAAAATTATGAAAAACTAAACAATGGTGATGGTCTTTATTTTATTAATGAAGAGGGCGTTGCCGACGGAACGCAAGTGAATATCATTATCAATAATATTGTTGTCCCCAATACTTTCAAACCCTTACCAATTGGTACAAAAATTTATAGAAATTCTGATGCAGAGTTTAACAAATTAGTTGAAAAAGAGAATAGTGTGGTTCGAAAAATTGGCGTTTCTTTAAACTTCTTTGAAACACCAGACGGTTTCCAATTGGTTGCTGTAGATGAAGACGGACACACAAGTTCTGCTTCTTTAACTATTTTAAAAGAAGTCGCTAAAAATGATGCTTCTACTATTCCAAATATTAAGACGAATCTTTCTAAAACAGGAAATACACCTTTCATTGTAGATGAAATTTCGGTTGAGTTTTCAAACAATTGGTTTTTGCCAATTTCTAAAGTAAATGAAGTTCGAAGAGAAGCTCTAGAACAATTAATGGATGTTCGTATTAATGAATACCATAGAGAGGAATTTCAAATTACAAAAACAAATCATCCATATCCAGTAGAAGTTTTAGATTTCACTTATAATGTTTCCAATCATTTGGCAAGACAATTTTACAAACGCCATGGTGTAAAGGAAATTGAAAAAGCTTTCGAATTGCAATGGGATCCAGGAAAAGCAAGAGTAATGGTTACCAAATATTGCGTAAAATATGAATTGGGCAAATGTGCTCGTTTTCAACGCGATACTATGGGCGAAAAACTGGTAGAACCATTAACGTTAACACACGGTGAAAATGCATACAAATTGAAATTCAATTGCAAGCCTTGTGAAATGGAAATTTGGGAAAAGGATGCGGAATTAGAGTTTATTGATGAAGACGAACAATTTTCACGCTAAAAAATAAGTAAATAGTGCTTAGTAGTTAGTAAATTCTACTAAGCACTAAGTACTACTTCACATTATAGGTATCAAACAAAAATTCTAGTGTTTCTGGAATATTATTTGCTTTTACTTTAGGGTAGAGAATGTCCATGTTTAACCAATTTTCAATAACTAGATTAAAATCATCTTTTACATCATATACAACAGGAACCCCCATTTTCTTTAATGCAGCAGCATTGCATTCTTGTTCATAATGCTTTTTAATAGGAATAGAGAGTATCTTCTTCCCTAAAAATAATGCTTCCGAAGGGGTTTCAAATCCTCCACCCGTAATAATCCCTTCACAATTAATCAAACTTGAATTGAACTCTTTTTGGTTTACAGGAAAATAGGTAATGTTTCCAATGGTATGTTTTTCTTTCACTGTATCTAAAAACCAATGAAAGGCAACTGAAGGAATCGATTTAAATGCTTTTTCTAAACATTCTTTATCAAAAGAAGGCAAATAGACTGTAATATGTTCCAAATTTTGAGGACTAGCATTTACTATTTCATCCTTAATAATTGGTGGATGAATGAACGAATCGTAGGCTTCGAAATGCAATCCTAAATTTTGAGGTGCAGGAGCATAATTTTTAAAGATAAACTCTCCCATCCTACTCTTTTTTTCGGGTCTTGGTGTGTTTTGGGAAACAAAACTAGCTTGATGTCCGAACTGAACCGAATGCACTTTTTGCAACTTACAGGCTAGTGCTGTTACCGAATCAAAATCGTTGATTATGACATCATATTTTTTTAACGGTAATTTGTTCGCATCACTATAAATTTGATAGGGTTTTATATTCTTTGTAATATTCCAATAATCCAAACCACCACATTTACTATAAAACAAACTACACCCTTTGCTTCTGTATTTTAAGGGCAATGCAAAGTTTAAGCTAGCATTATTACCACTCAGAAAAAAATCGACTTCACCATGCTTTTGTAAATAAGGATATAATTGTGTTGCCCTGCTAATGTGCCCATTTCCTGTAGCTTGAATTGCGTAAAATATTTTCATTATGTGTTACTTTTTTGTTCAAATTGGAGTAAAAGTAACCATAACAAGGTATTGAAAATTTAAAGTAACACAAGCTTAATTGTTATTTAAAAGTAGGTTGTTTACCGTGACATAAAAAGATAAAAGAATTAATTTAAGGTTAAGAAATAGGCGTTTACTATAAGCCTCAAATATAAAAATTAGTTTCATCATCTGTTCTAAAATCGAATTCATTCAGAAAAAACAAGGATTCAAATTTAGCTTGTTTCAAAATAGGCAAATAATCTAGTTGAAACCAATGGCAAAGCACTCGTATAATGGTATAGGTAACTAATAATTCTCTGGTATCAACAGGAAACCAATGAATAGCTTTAATATTAACTTTAAACACTCCTGGAAAATATCCTTTATAAAAATTATAAAAAAGAGTGATTCCTTCCAAAGTAAACTCTTTCCATTCTTCTTCGTGATGTTCGATTTGAAAATCAATAATTTTAACAGATTGTTCTCTTTTTATATAAGTACAATTTAAAGTAAACCCTGAATAATATCCTTTTAAATTGTTTTGTTTTCGTATTATATATCTTTTAAGCATAGCAATTATTACTTTAAATTACCAACCAGGACCAAGTTTTTCACCATCAAAAGGAATTGTATGAATCAAATGATTCAGCAACATTGGATCTTCTTTTTTGTTAATACGTTTTTTCATATCTAATAAAGTGGTTAAAAGAAAAATCATTCCTTCATTTTCTTCTTTTTTGGCAAGAATAAGTTTTTGAAGTGCTTTTTGTGTTGCTTTCCAAAAAAAAGTTTGATTTTCTAAAGTAAAAGATCTTAAATCGAGATTTAACATGATACTTTCTCCTGTTGTCGATTTTATGAATCCTCCATGACCATTAGGTTCATCATTTTCATTTGGAACCATCTCACTCAAATAATCATAAAAATCACTTGCTCCTTCGAGGTGTTGCAATTCTGAGACAATATATTCTAGCATTTTTGCCATCGCATTATAACGTTTTGCAAAACCTCGTCCATCTTCTAAATACCAAAATGCTGATGCCATAACTTATTGTTGCCTTATTTTTTATTCATGATTAACTCTTTGAGTAAATCATTTTCAAGTTTTAATTTATGCAATTCTTTCGCTTGTTCAGCTATTAATTTATCTTTATCTGAAGCCGAATGTTGGGTGTATTCTTTAGGAAGTGCATTGGCAATATCCATAAAAAAATTATGATTGAGTGTCTCACAAAGTCTAAAAAGCGTGTCAGTTTGAATCGAATTTCTTTTTTCGTAGGCATATATAGCGGTGTTCGGTATCCCCATACTGTAGGCTACGTCTGTTCTTCTGAGGTACTTTTTATCTATAAACTGCTTAATGAGATTTCCTATGTGTATGCGTTTTGTCATAATGGTTTTATTTTAAGATAGATACGCTACAACAAATATATTATTTTTATTTATACTTTATTTATTTTTTATGATAAAAAAATATAGTTTCCTATATGTCTGTTCTTCTTTTATCTAAAAAATCTACAGTTTCCTATATGCCTATTATTCTTTTACCTAAAAATATATAGTTTTCTATATGTCTATTATTCTTTTGACTAAAAAATCTACAGTTTTCTATATGCCTGTTATTCATTTGACTAAAAAATATATCGTTTTCTATATGCCTATTCTTCTTTTATCTAAAAATGTATCACTTTCTATATGCCTATTCTTGTTTTATCTAAAAATGTATCGCTTTCTATATGCCTATTCTTCTTTTATCTAAAAATGTATCGCTTTCTATACTAATAATTTGAAAAACTGACTGTTTTTGTTTGATTTAGTCGTATTAAAAATCAAGATTGGGTGCTTCTCCGTTTAAAATTCTTCCAGCAATAAAACGCTCTACATAATTGTCTCTCATACTATGATAAAATGGGTCTCTGTCTCCTACTGACAATCCCATTCTTAAATTGAATTGGTATTGCTCAAAAGCAAGTGGTAAGTGTTCTGCTACTTTCTTACGTCTATAGGCATGATATGCCAATACGAGAGCTTCTCTAAAATCGTAGTGTGCTTTTATGGGTATATTTTCTTTTGTCTGGATCAATTCTCTTACTAAATCTTCGTAGTAGATTTCATCTCTATTCGTTTTACTTTCAAAATAATGTTTATACTTGCTTTGAATTTCTTTATTTTCAAAGGTTTTTACAAAAAAAGAAACAATCTTTTCATCATAACCCGAAAGCAAAGGTCTATCATCTTGCGGCATTGTGTCTATTGGCTGTTCTTTTTTTGCTTCTTCTTCCTCTTTATTTTTGAAATACAAACCAGAATAAAATCGTTCTTTGTTTCCTCTGATATCTGGCAAGAGTAACAAACTAGAATTACCTGTTCTTAGGTTGTGAAATTCATACCAATCGGACATTTCAATATCGTCTTTTTCTGAATCCAAATAAGCGGCTTTTATTATTTCATAATCCTGCCATTCATCATTTATTATATAATCTGAGATTTCAACTTCTTCCTGTTCTAAATATTGCTGATACATTTCTATGTCGTTTTGTGTAATAGGTTCTAAAAACGGACAATTAAAAATATCATTTTGCCAAACAACAAAATCAAAACAAATAGTAATTCCTTCCAATTTAATTTCTTCTGCACGCCACAAACACTGCAAATCGAATAACTTTTTTTGTAAAATAACACCCAAATGTTCATGCGCGAGATCTATCCATTGGGTTTGAGCCTCTTCAGCTAATTGTTTGTACATATCGCCAAACCTAAACCACATGTATTTATGGCTTAAATATTCTGTAATAAAAGAGCGTATTGAACTTTCTTTATATCCTTTAAAGTAGTTTTGAACGGATTCATTTTCTTCTATTTCCTTTCTCCATTTAATTTTCAATTCTTTTTCGTCCAATAGCTCTTGAATTCCTTTTTCTATTCTTTCTTGGGTATTTTTATCGAGATTTGAATTGTTGTTTGGTGTTTCCATTGCAGCTCAGATTTAAATGTTACTTTCCTTTATAAAAGTAGCTTTTTTTTTCGGAAAATTCTGCTATTAAAATCTAAAAGACTAAGCATAAGCTAAAAAGTAGTAAGCATAATCTAAAAGACACTCGCTATAAACTTTTAGATTATAATTTGTTTCTCATAACTATTAAATAGTTCGTTTTAATTTTGGGATTTTAGAGCTAGGAAGTTTACTTGTAAAACTGCTCTGTAAGATAAAAAACAGTGTCAATAAAAAATAGATTGTTCTTGAAAGTTAAAACATTTTCGTCATGCAAATCTTCAAGAATAATTCCGAGTTCTGAATTATAATAATCATTATTTCTTGTATTCACAAAGCCGTTTTCTATTAAAAAGCTTTTCACATTATCTAACTCAGTTTGGCTATCTGATTCAACAAATTTTTGTTCTACAACTGCATACAAAAGATTTTCTTGTTCATAAAAGCCAATTAGTTGATAAGCTGTGTCTGGAAAGAAATAGTTATTAATTAACAAATTGTTAAAATAATCTTCCCAAGTTTCATAATAGATGCTATCATTAAGTTTGATTACTTTAAACTTATTATAGAGATATACCTTTTGTTCTGCTCCAGATGAAACAAATGCATTGATATTTATAGCGGTAATCCAAAAATAATTATTATCACAAAATTGCTTTATGATCGTTGCTTCTTCACTTTTGATTTGCTTACTAGACTCAATCGTTTTGCTTGAGCTCTTGCTTTTTCTAAGGTAACGGGAGATTGTTTGGATAGTATCTCCATGCCTAACTTGGCTCTTTCCTGAAATGATATTTTGCAGTTCATATCTCATAACTTTAGTTAAACAAATATATGAATTTATTTTTTTAAGAATTAAACCTGTCAGGTGTAAATCCCGAGATTACTTCGAAATAGATACGGTTTTGTATTAAACAATTTTCTCTTTCATGTTCTCTGCTATATTTTTAGCCTCAAGTAAAGTACAATCCAATTCATCAAAAATTAGAGCTGTAGCTAATGGTAATTTATCTTGTTTTTAAGGTTAATAAGATAAAAAAAATCTATGAGTTATTTGTTTTTTTAGATTCTTAAAAGTTATCTTGTTCCCTTTCTTGTAAATTTCAAACCGTATAAATATAAATCAGGAATATGGTATCTCTTTTCTTCATTTTCAGTTTTTGTTTTCTTATAAGCTTTATAATCTTTTAAAACACCAATGTTTTTTAACTTTTCAATAATACTAATAGGTTCTTCTCCCATTTTTTTTAATGCTTCTATCAAATCTTTTTCATTTATTGGTGCTCGACCATCAGAAACATTGTTATATAAATTTAAAAAAACATTTTCTAATTCAGGATACTCTTCTTTTAATTCATCTACTTGAGCAGCTGACACTGATTTTTCAAGCGCAGTTTCTATATTTTTAGAACGAATTATTCTGTCTTTTGGGGTGTCAATTTCACTTAATTCATTTTTTGCGCTTTGTTCAAATAATTTTATTAAAGTACGTGGATGTATCTTATTATTTGTATCTTCAATATGGATTCTTACCCAATTATATGGATAAGCTTTATTATTTCCACCCATATTTTTTCCAAAAATTTTATCTAGAATTTTTTTATGTTCTTCCTCGTTTCTTAAATTTGGAATACTACCTAAAATACTGTTTTGATCAATTTCAAAACCTTTAAATAAATCTGATTTTTTATTTTGTTCATAAATTCTTTTCCATACTACGTTTAACAACTGATCGTATTGCCATTCAATTTTCTGAGAATAATTTGATATTTTAACTTTATCTGTTAGTCCTGAAACTTCTCTTTCAAAAATATCACTTCGTAAGAATATTTTAGCTTTTAAGTTACTATATCGATTAATATAATCATAGTAAAAACTAACTAAAGCACTTACTAATTTCCCTCTTAATCCATCTTGATCTGGTAAACCCGCATCTAAATAATCGTAAACAATTATAAAAGTCTTGTTTGACTCTAATAATGTTTTATTAACTTGATCTAAAACACTAATCAATAGTTCTCCAATATTTTCTTCTTTGGCAATAGATTTAAGATCAATTATTTCACAATTTTTAATTCTTGTTACCAGCTCTTTTTCAGGCAAAGTGTCACTTTTTAATTGGCGTATCAACAAAATAATCCAATAGTTTCTATAATGAGAAGATTCAAAATCTTTTAACGATTCAAAATTAGTTTTATCTGGAAAATCAGTATTTCCTTTTTCAAAACCTATTATCCAATCTGTATTTTCAATTTCCGTAGTATTTACACCACAATAACGAGCTAATTCATTAGCATACTTCTTATGAGATAATACAGAAAATAAAGCTGTTTTACCAACACCTTTTTCCCCAAGAATCAAAAATTTATCTTTTTCAAAAATATACTTGTAATCCTTTCTTGGATAAAATAGTTTTTTTAAATCATTCTCGACTTTAAATTCATTTTCAGATGTACCAGAAGCTATTTCAGTAATATTTCTCAAAACTGCTTTATTATTACTGTCTTTATTATTACTATCGTTTTCAACAAAACTATATGTAACTGTATTATTGATAATATCCACAATTTGTTGATAAGGATTATTGACCCCTTCAATTAGTAATGAAAGTTTATCATTACTATTTAATATTAAGGCTTGAGAATTATACGGAATATCAATAGGATAGTGTTCAGCGGTTTCATCAAATTGAGAAGGGAAATAATCTTCATCATAATAATTTTTAGAAAATATCTCATAACTTCTTTCTACATAATAACCTCTTTCCTCTTTAGCAACGTTTTCATCTAATGGAACTGGAGAATTTATCAAATAAAACTTTGTGTCTTTTTCCTTTAATTTAGTTAGTTCAGGTAAAATACTCTCTAAACCAAACATATTTTGTTGATTACCGTAAAACAAAAGAAATATTGTTTGTGCATATCTATTAAATACTAAACCTCCAACATCGTTAATACCTGTTCTAGTATCGATTAGTATATGATCGGGATTTAATTTTTCTTCCATTTTTTTAAGGAATAAATCTGGAATATAACCTTTTGAATTAGTGAATTTAATATTTGTTTTTGATAATTTATTTATATAAGAATTAGAACTATTACTATCAGTTGAAATAGCTGGAATAATAATAAGTTCGCCCCCTTGTGTTCCAACTAAAGCTTGTTCGTTTTTTTTAAAATAATAATCGTCAAGATTAATTTTATCTAAATCTCTTTCATTTGATTCAAAATCAATCAAAAAATCAACAAATCCCTTCACTGATAATAATGATTGTGCGTCATCGTTTTGATTTGCAAATATTGAAGCTAGACCTGGTGCTTCTAAATCAAAGTCAACAATCATGACTTTCTTTCCTTGTCGGGCTAATAATAAAGCCGTTAAAATAGTTGCTGTAGTGCGTCCAACACCTCCTTTGAAGGAGTAAAAAGAAGTAATAGGAGAGTCTAATTTATATGAATCTTGTATAAACCAGTTAGTATTTTCAATATGACGTTCAGAAAAATAAATATTTTCACTTACCTTTTCGCTAGATTTAATTAAATCTTGAAAAATAAAATCATCTTTAGTTTCATTAATAAAATCTATTGTATCTATCAGTGCCTTTAATTGTTCAGGTAAATTAATTTTAGGACTTTCAGTTATATTTGAGACAATGTAAATAGCGAAACGTGAATATATATTACGAACAATAAAAATTTTTTCAAAATCATTTAACGTTTTTGAAAAATCAATAATATCATTTTTTATTTTATCAAAAGTATTCATTATGTTTTTTATATTAAATTA
Organism: Flavobacterium sp. KY-23415; assembly: GCF_055384985.1. NCBI lineage: Bacteria > Pseudomonadati > Bacteroidota > Flavobacteriia > Flavobacteriales > Flavobacteriaceae > Flavobacterium > Flavobacterium sp. KY-23415. Next base: position 4,336,573 of record NZ_AP044001.1, read on the forward strand.
TGTCCGTCTAATCTCATTTGAGCTATTTTTTGCATAGCAATATTAATTTCACTTTGAAATCTAATTGAATCTTGTTCAATCAATTCATTAACTTCTTCTATATACCTTGTATTTACAGGATTCCATTTTTGTAAAATTTCACTAAAATTTGTAGTGCTATCAATAAAATAAGTCTGGTTTGAAGAATTACCAGCAGAAATATATTGTAAACATTTACTATTTAAACTTGAAATATCGTGACTAAAAGGTGGATTAGAACCAGATAACAGATGAATTGTTATTTTAATGTAACATTCAATGACATATCCAGCCAAATAACAAGAATTATGAAATTCTTGATTACTATGCAAATATTCAGATGATTTATACATCCTATTTGCAGTATTAAAGTAGTTATCCATTTTATATGTTTTTGTAAAAATACAAATATTTTACTTTTTAATGATTAATTCCCTAAAAACCCTATCCAATTCCTCATTCTCTACTTTTCCACTTTTTAAAAACTTAGCCTTTTCTTGGTTAAAAGCAACCGTTTCCTGCAAGAAGTGGGTTATTATTTCTTCTTTTGGGTGCAAATAGGTTTCGTATTGATTGGCTTTTATTTCCATGAGTTCTTTTACTTTTTCTTGTATGTGTTGCGGAGCAATAGGCAATAATTCCATAAAAGCTACTGGTGGAAAGGTATTGTTTTCTATAATCCATTTTCCAGCTAAAGCGGTTCGCAAGGCATAGAAATAGCTTTTTAACTTTACTTGTTCTTGTTCGCAAACATCCATGAAATTCTTTGTTGTCCCTAAATAATGGTGCAAACAAGCAATAGGCGAAAAACAGGCTTTGGCAATGGCTTTTATTTCCTTTGCAAAAACTTCATTCTCATAATACACTATGGGTGAATGCAACCACTCTAGCAAAGATGCGTTGGATTTTGCTAATAATCGTACGGTTTTCCTCAAATCCCAACCTGAACCGTCTAAATCGTCAGCAGTCATGAATTCGATAACATCGGGTTTTTCAAAAATAGAAAGGTAATAGTCCAAATCGTGTTTGTAGATAAAACGAATGTCATAATCGCTATCTGGAGAAGCAAAACCCCAAGCTCTGCTTCCCGACTCTACCGCAAATAATAGTTCTACATTTTTTTCTTTTGCTGTTTCTTGTAGTTTGGCTAGTATTTTATCTTTCATGTTTATTGCTTTTTACGTGTTGTGATTTCCCAATTTTCAGATTGGTTCGGATTTCTAGTTTCTTCAATTTGAAGTAGGTAACGCAAAAGATTTTTATCATTTCTATTGGGCTGAATTAAGAGTCTGAAACGATATACTTTTGAAATGTCTATAAATTCATCCGTAAATGAATGTTCTTCAAGGTACTCTTTAACAACTTCTATATTTTTAGAAAATTGAGTGTTTTTAGATAAGAAAGTTAGTAAATTGAGCGCTATTTCTTTTTGATATATTTTGTCATTTAGGTAAGTATCATCAACAATGTAAGATGTTTCAAAAGTTAACAATAAATTATCACAACCTGAAAGGTTTGCCGTAATTAGGGTGTCTTGATTTTTATATACCTCTTCAATTATTTCTGTATAGTTGTGCATGTCAATGGTTCTTTCTCGCTTGCTAACATTTGACATTTCTTTATAAATTGTTTTTGATTTTAATTTTGCCAAAGCACATTTGGACAAATAGGATGTTTCGTAAACATTTCCGTTTGTATAAATGAATGATAGCGAAGTAGAATCTAAATCTTCGCTCATATAGGTTCTAAAATTTTGAGTAACATCCACTTCAAATTTGTTGGCTTTGAATGTTGCTTTATCGATTATATTATATGAAAATGGAGCATATCCTAAAATAGAATGTGTTTGTAATGCATTGATATCGTCTTTCATAATGTAAAACAAATATTCTTGATTGGTATTTGCATTACCACCTAGCATACCTTCTGAATTGCGATTTACAATATAATCTACAACTCCGTCATTATTAAAATCTGTTCTTGCTACAATTGAAAAAGAAACAGAATAACGATCTCCTTCATTAGGATAATCAACGTAAAAAGGTGCTGTTTTGGTTTGTATTTCATCATATTTTTGCCCAGAAATATCATCATTTATAAGTTTCTTTAAAAATTTGATTTCTGTTTCAGATAATACAATAGTGTCTTTTTCTATTGCACTTTCATTCACAGTATCCTGAGCGGTGACTTCTTTATTCAGGTTATTTTTAAGTTCTTTTTTGCATGAAAACATCACAAAGAAACAGATAACAATTATATTTACTTTCATTACTTTTTATGCTTTTATATTATTTTCCTCATCAGAAAGTCTATATTTTTCTGCGGTTTGTTCTACAATATTTCTAATTCTGTTGCGAAGAAATGCAGGTTTAATGATTTCAACACCGTTTCCAAAGCCTAATAACAAACGTTCTAATTCATAGTTTATAATTAAATATAAGGTAATAATTACGCTTCCGTCTTCATTTTCTTGTATTACTCTTTGTGAGCTATGAAAGGGTTTCGTTATTACATAGGGCGCATTGGCTGCATCAACATAGATTCTAATTTTTCGAGGATCTAAACCATTATTAACAGTCACTCCTACTACATTTTTATAGTATTCGTCGGCATCAAAATTACTATCATGATAGTCTAATGAAAAATCGAAATCAATAGAGACAATTCGGTCTAAAGCTAAATTTGTAATAATTCTGTCTTCTTCTTTATTCCCTTTTTTACCTACCAAAAACCATCTATTATTGAATTCTTTTAGTATAAAAGGATGAAAATAGAACTCGTTGGCTTCCTTTGATTTAAAGGATTTATAATTGATCTTTAATACTATTTTTTTTACTATGGCCTGATACAATTCGTCTAAAAAATGTAAACCTTTTAGTTTTTCGTTCTTATCTAGGTGTATTACAGGCTTAGTATGTGATTTTTCGGCATAGATTTTATCTTCCAAACGTTGTAAAATATCAGACACATCACTAAAAAGTGAAAAATCTTTGAATTGTTTTAGCATGGAAACGGTTTCCGTTAATACATTGATATCGGTTTCCGTTAAGGGTATATCGGTTATGGAGAAATCTTCATCTTCATACTTGTAATATTTTTTGTCATAGACTACAATCGGGGCATTGTACCCTAGTTTTTCACTACGCATCATTTGTATATCCAACTGAATGGTACGTTTACTGATATTACTTTCTTTGCCTTCATATTCAAACAAAGCATTGGAACAAGCTTCAATGAGATCGTCTAACGTCCATTGACGGTATTTGTTTTGCAAACATTTATCTATGGTTTTATATCGTATGAGTGCGTTTTTATTTTGTGCCATTTTCTTAAAATTAAATAGTTTTTATAGCTGTGCTATTTCTTTTTGAATGCTTTCTCTTGCTTTAGCTTCATACAAATTTTGATAGGTTTCCGTTTGGTAAATCGTAGCATTTTCTAAAAAATGCTGCAACGCTTTTTTACGACCTGGCTTATATAGAAAATCGGGATATATTCTATATTCTTTTCTAATTTGTTTGTAATAAGCTTCATAATTATCCCAATCTTTGGCTAGAATTTCTAAATCAAAATCGATTAACCAATTGGTATCTTCATTTTCATTATGCTCATGTTGTTTTGTGGCTACAATCATATCAAAAACTAAAGTTCTATTGATAGTTACTTCTTTAGGAATAATACTCAAAGCAAATTCGGCACTTTTTAATTCGTTATCCGTTTTCTTCGCATTATAGACAATATCATGATAGAAAATTGCATAGCACACTTCATTTTGCATTTGAATTTCAGATTGATACTTTTTAAAACTTAGCATCATGTTTTCTAAATGCGACAAATTATGATAGTATCTATTTTTTTGAGAATAGGCTTTTTCCAATATCATCCAATGTTTTTCTATGTCATTTTGGCGAAAACCAATTGTTGCTAAGAGGTCGAAGTATATTGTTTTCAAATTCATGTAAGTTCTTTCCTCAAAAATACGCATTTTTTAAAAGGTTTGAAGAAGAAAAAGAATGCTTTTAAAATCAAAAAAAAAATCTAAAACATTAATAATGCACTATCCAAAATTATTTTTTTTAAAAAAATGGGTAATAAAAATAAAATAATGGCACTAGCTAAAGATCGATCAAATGGTGTATCCTGAAAAACCATAATAAAAAGAGTAGGGAAAATTAATTTAACAAATTATGAAATTATTCAAAAAAACAGCTTTATTACTTGTGTTTGTATCGTTTTTCTCTTGTTCAAATGATGAAGATTTTTCAACAACTGCTACTTCTACTACAAATGAGAATGCTTCTCAGTTAAACAAAACAGGAAGTCGATTCATGACTTATGGAGATGTTGTAACTATTTTTCATTTTAACTCAAGAAAATTTTTCACAGGGGAAGCGAATGGAGATGCAACAATAAACAAGCAATGGAATTCTACTACTCCTTGGGTGAATAATGTTTGGTTTCCTTATGCAAAATTTAAAATTATAAATCCAAACAACCCTAGTTCTACTGCACAAGTAAAAACGGGTGATGAAATTGCACTAAGATGTATTGCTAATAATTATTATGTTTGTGCAGAATCTTGGGACAATGATGTAAACGTTAACAGAACAGCTATTGGTCCTTGGGAAAAATGGAGAGTCTATGCTCCTAGTAATGTAACTGTTGGTAACTCTATTTTTTATAGTTCTACAGGTTATTTAGCTATGGTTTCTTTAAAATCTACTTGGAACAAATATTTAAGACCTGACGGATTGGGTTATGCAAAAGCAGGAGCTCCATTTGACCCTACAATTTCTGTTCTTAGTAATTTGAATTGTTTTCAAATGTCGAAACAATAAAATTTTATATTTAACCTGAGTTAAATTTAAACATTAAGCGTTTTCAGTTTAAACGAGGTACAAAAAACTAAACCCCGAATTAATTAAAATTCGGGGTTTTTACATTCTTTAAAGCAATGAAATTATTTCACTTCTTCAAAATCTACATCTTGAGTTTGATCTCCAGAAGCATCTCCTTGTGGTTGAGCGTCTTGTGGAGCTCCTTGTCCTTCCGCTTGTGCTTTATACATCTCTTCTGATGCATTTTTCCAAGCTTCATTGATTTTATCTAAAGCTGGAGTAATTGTATCTACATCTTTAGTTTCGTATGCTTTTTTCAATTCTTCTAAAGCTCCTTCAATTGCTGTTTTGTTTCCTTCAGACAATTTATCTCCAAACTCTGTTAATTGTTTTTCTGTTTGGAAAATCATACTGTCTGCTTCGTTTAATTTAGAAGCTTTCTCCATAGCTGCTTTGTCCGCATCGGCATTCATTTCGGCTTCTTTACGCATTCTTTCGATTTCTTCTTGTGTTAATCCAGAAGAAGCTTCGATACGAATATCATGTGATTTTCCAGTTCCTTTATCAGTAGCAGATACTTTAATAATACCATTAGCGTCGATATCGAAAGTTACTTCAATTTGAGGTACACCTCTTTGTGCTGGTGGAATACCGTCTAAATGGAAACGCCCGATAGTTTTATTATCTGTTGCCATTGGTCTTTCCCCTTGCAACACATGGATTTCTACTGATGGCTGATTGTCAGCTGCTGTAGAGAAAACTTGTGATTTTTTAGTAGGGATAGTAGTGTTAGCGTCAATTAATTTTGTCATTACACCTCCCATAGTTTCAATACCTAATGAAAGTGGCGTTACATCTAATAATAATACATCTTTTACATCTCCTGTTAATACACCACCTTGAATAGCTGCTCCAATTGCTACAACCTCATCTGGATTTACTCCTTTTGATGGTTTTTTACCAAAGAATTTTTCTACTTGCTCTTGGATAACAGGAATACGAGTAGAACCACCTACTAAGATAACCTCATCAATATCTGACGTAGATAAACCAGCATCTTTCAATGCTTTTGCAACTGGCTCCATTGAACGTTTTACTAAAGCATCTGCTAATTGTTCAAATTTTGCACGTGTTAATGTTTGCACCAAGTGTTTTGGTCCTGTAGCTGTAGCTGTAACATATGGTAAGTTGATTTCTGTTTGAGCAGAAGATGATAACTCAATTTTTGCTTTTTCAGCAGCTTCTTTCAAACGTTGTAAAGCCATAGGATCTTTACGTAAATCTACTCCTTCTGCACTATTAAACTCATTTGCTAACCAGTCAATAATAACTTGGTCAAAATCGTCACCTCCTAAGTGTGTATCTCCATTTGTTGATAATACCTCAAACACACCATCTCCTAATTCAAGGATAGAAATATCAAATGTTCCTCCTCCTAAGTCATAAACAGCAATTTTTTGATCTTTACCTTGCTTATCTAAACCATAAGCTAACGCAGCAGCTGTTGGCTCATTAATGATACGCATTACTTCTAATCCTGCAATTTGACCTGCTTCTTTAGTTGCCTGACGTTGTGCATCGTTAAAATAAGCAGGAACTGTAATTACAGCTTTAGTTACTTCTGTCCCTAAATAATCTTCAGCTGTTTTCTTCATTTTTTGAAGTGTCATTGCTGACAATTCTTGAGGTGTATATAATCTTCCGTCAATATCAACTCTTGGTGTATCATTGTCTCCTTTAACAACTTTATAAGCTACTGTAGAAGCTTCTTTAGCGCTTTCAGAATATTTATTACCCATAAAACGTTTTACAGAAGCAATAGTTTTTGTAGGATTAGTTACAGCTTGTCTTTTAGCAGGATCTCCAACTTTAATCTCTCCTCCTTCTACAAAAGCAATTACTGAAGGTGTTGTTCTTTTTCCTTCTGCATTAGCAATTACGACTGGCTCTCCACCCTCCATAACAGCAACACAAGAATTTGTTGTTCCTAAATCAATTCCAATAATTTTACTCATAACTTTTAATCTTAATTTATTTGGTGTATTTATTTCATTTTAAAAATCTGATTTGTTTATTTCAATGATTATGCCAAGTACGAAAAGCTTACTTTTTTGACAGAATAGGAACAAAAAAAATGACACTTTGTCATTTTAACCAAAGTTACACATTAGAAATCTTTATTTATTAAAATAAAAAAAGCTACCCTAAGGCAGCTTCTTTAACATAGGAATAAGATGTATTAATTTAAGTTAAAATATTCTTCATCTGACATTTCACCAGATTGAATTCTTCTTAATTCTTCAGCATGAGCACGAATATAAGCATCTATTTCTGGATTAAAATATTCAGATTGTGCTTGTCTGTATTGACCATTCAATACTCCTGAATAGTAATAGAAGAAATTATAATCAAAACTTTGTGCATTTAGGCTATAAGCTCCTAATAAAAACCCTAAACGAACCGCAGAACGTCTTTGTGCTGCTGTTCCATGATGACCAGGACAAGTTGTACAATTATCTCCAATAGCTGCTGCAAACTCATAAGCAGATGCTATATCTGAGAATGATGATTTGTTAAAACCTGTTGGTCTTCTTAAATAGTATCCAGCCATTCCGTCTGCTTCTAACTCAGCAGCACGAGCAGTAGACTCATTTCGTGAAGGTAACCCATAGGTATACTGTAACTGATGTCCAAACTCATGTGCTAAAATCATTGCATTAACCATGTTGTCACTTGATTTTGCTTTAGCCGCTTTGTAAATAGCTTCTCCATAATAAATTTTTGCAGGATAACTATATGAAATAGCATTGTAAGTAGATCCTGGATTGCTTGGATCTTTTACAAAACGAAGTGTAACAGCTGGTCTTCCCCAAACAGAAGCAATTCTAGAATTTTGAGTATTCATAAAATTAGTTTCTGATGAAGTTCCAATCGTAGTACTCAAAACCGCTGAAGAACTCCAGTTTCCATCAACATAACCACATTGACTTTCTGCAGAACTAGGTTGCTGATCTACAACTGCTAAAACTTCTTCTTGTGTGTTTGAATTTGCTTCATCATCTTTAGTACAAGATACTGCTGTTGTTAATGCAATTGCTCCCAATAATAGGAATGCATTTTTGAAATTTGTTTTCATTAAAAAATAGTTAAGATTATTAATAGGACAATATTATGAAATAAAATTGCATTATTTTTACATTATTTACATTTTAAATGTTAAAAAAATAGTTATAATGTTTTTTAGCGATTAAAAAAACATTTCATCGATGTTTAACCATTTTGTTTCATTTTTTTTAACAAAAAACATGAAAAACTTGTAAAAATTAACAAACCGCGTTTATTTAAAGAATTATAGTTCTTTGTCTCTTATATTTGCAGCACATAAAAAGTTATAATTAGAAATTATGGAATGTATTTCAGTTTTTGATATGTTAAAAATTGGTGTTGGCCCTTCAAGTTCTCATACATTAGGACCTTGGCGTGGTGCTGAACGTTTTTTAGCAGAGTTACGCAAAGAAAATTTAATTGATAGCATTAACAGAATTAAAGTTGACCTATACGGATCATTATCATTAACAGGGAAAGGACACGCAACAGACTTGGCAGTTATGCTAGGTTTGAGTGGTGCAGATCCAGAGTATATCCCAGTAGAAAGTATTGATATAATTATTACTGCAATAAAAAATAAAAAAGAAATATTTTTAGGAAATGAAATCATTATTCCTTTTGACTTTGAAAAGGATATTATTTTTAATAGAGATTTTTTACCATTCCACGCTAACGGTCTAAAATTTACTGCCTACACAGACAATCAAGAAATTGAAGAAACATATTATTCTATTGGTGGTGGTTTCGTTGTAAAAGAAGAAAGAGAAAATGCTGCTAAAAACGAAATTATGAAGTGTGCTTTCCCATTTCCTATCGAGAAGGGTGTTGAACTTCTAGAATATTGCAAATCTGAAAACAAGAAAATTTCTGAAATTGTTTATGAAAATGAAAAGTCAATGCGAAGTGAAGAAGAAATTCACAGTGAATTGATGCGCATTTGGGACACCATGCTAGAATGCATGTATATTGGCTGTCACACAGAAGGAACATTACCTGGTGGACTAAACGTTAGAAGAAGAGCCTATGACATGCATAAAAATTTAATTGGAGTCCTTCCTTATGATAATCCATATTCTTGGATGCAAATAATTCGTCAAACTGAAGTGAAATTTAGACAAATACTAAAATGGGTAAGCTGTTTTGCTTTAGCTGTTAACGAAGTGAACGCATCACTTGGAAGAGTAGTTACTGCACCTACAAATGGAAGTGCTGGTGTAATTCCTGCTGTTTTAATGTATTATTTAGTAATTGAAAATCATGATGCGAACGAAGAACAAATAAAGCAGTTTTTAATGACTGCTGGAGAAATTGGAAGTATTTTCAAAAAGGGTGCTACAATTTCTGCGGCCATGGGTGGTTGCCAAGCCGAAATAGGCGTTTCTAGTGCTATGGCAGCAGGAGCGCTATGTGAAATAATGGGAGGAACACCTGAACAGGTTCTTGTTGCTGCCGAAATAGCCATGGAACACCATTTAGGTTTAACCTGCGATCCTATTGGAGGTTTAGTACAAGTTCCTTGCATTGAACGCAATACTATGGGAGCTATTAAGGCTATTAATGCTGCCGAACTAGCCTTAGAAACTGACGCTAAAAATGCTAAAGTTCCTTTAGACAAAGTTGTAAATACCATGTGGGAAACAGCCAAAGATATGAACACAAAATATAAAGAAACCTCTGAAGGCGGTTTAGCTATTGCTGTAAACTTGGCAGATTGTTAATAAAATAGAAAGGGATTTTTACTAATAGGTAATTATCCCTTTTTTAAAAGCTATTCTTTTCTTCTAGTATCAATAAGGTGAACAATTTTCCATTCTTCTCCGTCTTTAATCAAAATAAAAGAATTAACACCTTTATGGCTGAATTTTCCATTCACATAAAATTCATAGGGTGTCCAAACATGGGCTAAATTAGCATCAATTTGAATTTTATAATCTAGTATTTTTTCTAAAAAAACAATAGTATTAGGTATAGAAGCTATTTGTTTTAAAAACACACTATAGCTACTTTTTTGTAAAGCAGATTGATTTTTTTTATCTGAAACAGAATTTATGACAATATTTTCATGAGCCATTTTCCGCAAATTAATAGTATCTTTATTATGAAAAGCTATAAAAAATTGTTCTACCGATTCTTTTACTTCTTTTTCTTGACAAAATGATTGAAAAACCATAAAGGAACAAAGCCATATTAATATATTTCTTTTCATGTTTTTTATTTAATTTGTTTCATTTTTAAAGAAAATGTTACACTAAAAACAAATTTTATTAATTTGAATAATTTATATCCTGTTTGATTTATTACATTTGCCTAGTTAAAATCTTCAAAATTTTAATTATTTTTAGATTTTATTAAAGTTTTCTAATTAATTCCCAAACATATAATTTATAAAAAATGTCTGTAGCTAAAAAAGATTACAAAAGAATCACCACCAAAAGCCTTGTTGAAATGAAGGAAAATGGAGAAAAAATCTCAATGTTAACAGCCTACGATTATACTATGGCTAAAATTGTAGATTCTTCTGGTGTAGATGTGATTCTTGTTGGTGATTCAGCAAGTAATGTAATGGCTGGACACGAAACTACACTACCAATCACTTTAGACCAAATGATTTATCACGCTTCTTCAGTTGTTCGTGCTGCACAAAGAGCACTAATTGTTGTGGATTTACCTTTTGGGTCTTATCAATCTGACCCTAAAGAAGCTTTGCGTTCAGCAATAAGAATAATGAAAGAAAGTGGCGGACATGCTGTAAAATTAGAAGGTGGAAAAGAAATTAAAGAGAGTATTAAACGCATCTTGAATGCAGGAATTCCTGTCATGGGACACTTAGGGCTTACACCACAATCAATATATAAATTTGGAACATATACGGTTAGAGCAAAAGAAGACGAAGAAGCAGAAAAACTAATAGAAGATGCAAAAATGCTTGAAAGAGTGGGTTGTTTTGCATTAGTTTTGGAAAAAATACCTGCTGCATTAGCTCAAAAAGTAGCAGAAAGTATCACGATTCCTGTAATTGGTATTGGTGCTGGCAATGGTGTTGATGGTCAAGTTTTAGTCCTTCATGACATGATTGGAATGACACATGAATTCAGTCCACGTTTCCTTAGACGATACATGAATTTATATGAAGATATGACAGCAGCTATAGGTCAATATGTTTCCGATGTTAAAACAATTGATTTTCCAAACGAAAATGAACAATACTAATTTTTATAATTAAATAGTATTCTATTTTAAATAATGGCTGAGAAAATTATTTCTACAAAAGACAATCTTCAAGTTCTTCATGAAGATAATCATGTTATTGTGATTAATAAACGTGTTGGTGACATTGTTCAAGGTGACAAAACTGGTGACAAACCTTTATCTGAAGTTGTAAAAGAGTATCTCAAAGAAAAATACAATAAACCAGGCGAAGTTTTTCTAGGAGTCATTCATCGTCTAGATAGACCAACTACTGGTATTGTAGTTTTTGCTAAAACATCTAAAGCATTAACTCGTTTAAACGAAAGCTTCAAAAATAGAGATACACAAAAAACCTATTGGGCTGTGGTTAAAAACTGTCCACCAAAAAATAATGATACATTAATTCATTATTTAAAGAGAAATCCGAAAAATAATACTTCCAAAGCACACACTAAAGAAGTTCCTGACAGTAAAAAAGCTAGTTTAGAATATACGATTATCAAAAGACTAGACAACTACTTTGGATTAGAGATTCAACTGCATACCGGAAGACATCATCAAATAAGAGCCCAATTAGCAGCTATTGGCTGCCCTATTAAAGGCGACTTGAAATATGGTTTCGACAGAAGTAACCCAGATGGAGGAATACATCTTCATGCAAGGCAATTAATCTTTAATCATCCTGTTACCAAAGAAGTTTTAAAAATTATAGCCCCAACACCTAAAGAGGTAATTTGGAATGCTATTTCTTAACTAAGAGAAGATAAAGAATTTAATCGAACAAAACAAGCCTAGAATAATATTATTCTAGGCTTGTTTTATCATACAATATTAAAGTTTTTAATTTAAAGTGACTCTAATCATTACATCTTCTTTTTTCTTTTTGTAAACTTCAAACATAAAAGAATTTTGACTCGTTTGAAAAACTCTACTCACAGCAAATTGATGCATTTGAAAATCTTCTATTTCTCGTCCGTTTAAAATTGAGGATTTACTAAGACTTCCATCACTATCTGAAACTTTTACTGCCGTTAAATAACCACCCATTCCATCTCTATGCCCTGCTGGAGTTTTATCTATCGGTAAATCAATATTTTTAACATTATCTAAAAAAACTAGATAATGATAATTATTAGAATTACAATATTTAAATGACATCCCTCCTATACCCCTAACTCCAGCTTGAGTTTTTGGTATTTTTTTCATCCATTTTAAATCCTTATCAACGCCTATTTTTGTAATAAATATATCGTTATAATGAAAACTAGTAGATGTTCTACTTGACCCATCTGCATTCATTGATGTTCTTGTCACAATAAAATCTTGTTCACCAATAAGCACCAAACTTCCATCCTCGTTAATTATTATATTTTTTAATTCTAAATTTGGAATCTTAGCTTCAATTCCTTTTTCTTCTCTCTTTTCATTTCTCTTCTTTGTTTTTTTACTTTCATATTGATTTATTAACTCAATAGGAATACTATGAAAAGTTTCGTCATAAATCTTTCCATTTCGGTCAATTTTAAAAGCTAAAACACCATCACTATCGCTTAAATCTTCTCCTTTACCATTACTAAAATAACCACCACAAATTAAAAAATCATTTGAAGAATCAAACATCCATAATTTGTTTACGAACTTATCTTTATTATCGAATTTAGAAATTTCAATATCACTTGATCCATTTTTAATATAAAATAATTCTAAATGATAGTTCGCAAATTCATCTTTGTTTCTTTTTTTATCATCGTTACTGTCGTCATGATATACTTTTGCAAGAAGATACATATTTCCTTCATTATCCAATTGATAATCAAGATTATCCATCCTTCTTTCTGTGTATGGCATTTTTACCTCTCTATCAGAAACTTTATTCAAATTTTCATCGAAAGCAACCAAACCAATAACGTTATAATTTTTTTTATCATTCTTAATCTCTGGTTTTTTTACATATTGCACCAACATTTTTCTTTTATCATGAGACAACATAAAATCGAACTTATCTTGAGTTCCATTAATCATATCTCTTAAACCTCCTCCAAAAAAATGAAAATTACTACCTCCAGTGAGCTTACCTTCAACAATAATAATAGGTTTGTGTACTTCTGAAAGCTTTCCTTTTTCAAAATCTAATATTACAGAAAATAATTGCTCCTGATCATCTTTACCATTCCAAGAAGAATAAAAAACATAAATATTTTCTCCCAATTCTAAAACACTTTCAATTCTATAGTTTTTAGGAAAAAAATCCTCTTGTAATGTACTTTTTATAAAAGCTGGTTTATCATTATTAAATTTCTGAATAAAAATATCTCTTTTATAAAATTTCAATGAAACAGATTCATTTCCTTTAGAAAAATAGTATTTACTTGGAGCATCAAAAACTTTATACGGTGCACTAATACTGTAAGAATAGTCAGGTGACAACGATTTCTGACAAAAAGCAAGCGTAGAACTAATTAGAAACGTTGCTAATAGAATTGTTTTTTTCATTTTAAAACTATATATATTATCTATAAACATCTTGCTTCTGCATTTGTAATAAATACGAAAATCATTTTTGAAGCAACAAGTAACTTCAAAAATGATTTCGACAAAATACGACCTTTGCAAAATCAAACAAAGATAGTTGTTATTTATTATTTAAAATATAATTTTCTTACATTATTAATACTCCAGCAACGATTTCAATGCTTCTTCAAACCTTGTTTTAGGTAAATATTGATCTTCTAAAGCTTTCACAAAAGGAATAGCACTTTCAATACTTGCTACTCTTTTTACAGGAGCGTCTAAATATTCAAAACAATTCTCCATAATCATTGCAGAAATATCACTTGCAATTCCTCCAAACAGTGTATCTTCTTGTAAAATAATTACTCTATTTGTTTTTTGAACAGAAGTATAAATTGTTTCCCAATCTAAAGGTTGCAACGTTCTTAAATCTATTAAATCAGCACTAATATCTGGATTATTTGACAACGTTTCTAATGCCCAATGCACACCAGCTCCAAACGAAATAATTGTTACTGCACTACCTTCTTTCAAAAGTGCTGCTTTGCCTAATGGAAGAGTATAATACTCTTTTGGTACATCTTGATAAACACTTCTATATAATTGTTTATGTTCGAAGAACATTACCGGATTTGGATCGTTAATAGCCGTATTCAATAATCCTTTTGCATCATAAGGGAATGCAGGATAAACCACTTTTAGTCCAGGAGTTTTGGTAAACCAAGCTTCATTAGTTTGCGAATGGAAAGGGCCAGCTTGTGTTCCACCTCCACAAGGCATACGAACCACAACATCGGCTTTTTCATTCCAACGATAATGTTGTTTTGCTAATAAATTCACAATTGGATTAAAACCTGTAGAAACAAAATCAGCAAATTGCATTTCAACCACCGCTTTGTAACCATTAATAGAAAGTCCGTTTGCAGCAGAAACGATAGCGCTTTCACAAATTGGTGTGTTTCGAACTCTTTCTTTTCCAAATGCTTCTACAAATCCATCTGTAATTTTAAATGCTCCTCCATATTCTGCAATATCTTGTCCCATAATAACAAGATTTTCATGTCTTTCCATGGATTGACGTAATCCATTAGAAATTGCATCAATTAAACGAATATTTTCCTTTTCTTCTGATGGCTCAATTGCTTCAAAAGTATAAGGCATATACATATCACTTAACTCTTCTTCTAAATCCGAAATTACATCTGGTTGAGATTGTGTTAATGCCCAATGCTCATCTATTTCTTCTTTTATTTTAGATTTAAAAAAGACATCATCTTGTTCGTTGATCACAAAAGTTCTAAACAAATATTCCCTAAAATTAGAAATCGGATCCTTTTCAGCCCACATATCCATTAACTCCTGTGGAACATATTTAGTGCCACTCGCTTCTTCATGACCTCGCATTCTAAAGGTTTTAAACTCTAATAACACCGGTCTAGGATTTTCAATCATTGAAGCTTTCAATTGAGATACTAGATTATATACCTCTAAAATATTATTTCCATCCACAACATGACTTTCCATTCCATAGCCTATACCCTTATCGGCTAGGTTTTCACAACGATATTGTTCATTTGTAGGTGTTGACAAACCATAACCATTATTTTCAATTACAAACAAGACAGGCAAATCCCAAACCGATGCGATATTTAAAGCTTCATGAAAATCTCCTTCCGAAGTTGCACCTTCACCTGTAAAAACAGCGGTAACTTTACCATTCTTTTTTAATTTATTTGCTAAAGCAATACCATCTGCAACACCCATTTGTGGCCCAAGGTGAGAAATCATCCCAATAATATTATATTCTTGAGTACCAAAATGAAAACTTCTATCTCTCCCTTTTGTGAACCCCGTTTTCTTTCCTTGCCATTGCGAAAAAAGTCGATGCAAAGGAATATCTCTCGAAGTAAAAACACCTAAATTTCGATGCATTGGTAAAATATACTCATCTTGATCTAAAACAGATGTTATACCCACAGATATTGCCTCTTGACCTATTCCAGAAAACCATTTTGAAACTTTTCCTTGTCTGAGAAGAATTAACATTTTCTCTTCAATCATTCTAGGCTTTAAAAGTCTTTTATATAATTCTATAAGGTCTCTGTTGCTTAAATCTTTTCTATCGAAATTCATACAAATGTTATCTTAAATTGAATACCAAAAATAGGAAAAATAACATTTTACAAGTAGATTGTTACAAAAAAATATCAATATTTTTTTATTGCTCAAATTCTGAATGTTAATAACTTTCAGAATTTCAATTAAAAATATTTAATTACCTTTGTTTTATGTAGGTGTAAAGCCTATTGTAAGTTATTAACAATAATGTAATATAATGCAAAAAATTCCAAGTGTTGACTTACGTGATTTCCTGTCGGATGATCCGACACGTAAACAAAAATTTGTAAATGAAATCGGAAAAGCCTACGAAGAAATCGGCTTCGTAGCATTAAAAGGTCATTTCTTAGATGACAAATTAGTAGAGGATTTATATGCAGAAGTAAGAAACTTCTTCTCATTACCTCTCGAAAACAAATCAAAATATGAAATTCCAGGAATTGGAGGACAAAGAGGTTATGTTTCTTTTGGAAAAGAACATGCAAAAGGACGTTCTGCTGGAGATTTAAAAGAATTCTGGCATTTTGGCCAATATGTTTCTGAAGATTCAAAATATAAAAATGAATATCCAGAAAATGTAGAAGTAACTGAGCTTCCTAAATTCAATACAGTTGGAAAAGAAGCCTATCAAATGTTAGAAAAAACAGGCATATATGTCCTTAGAGCTTTAGCTTTATATATTGGCCTAGATGAATTTTATTTTGACAAATACATTAAAGATGGAAATTCAATTTTAAGACCTATTCATTACCCTCCAATTACGGACGAACCTAAAGATGGGGCTGTTCGTGCTGCTGCTCATGGTGATATTAACTTAATCACTTTATTGATGGGAGCCCAAGGAAAAGGTCTTCAGGTACAAAATCACAATGGAGAATGGATTGACGCAATGGCACAACCAGATGAATTAATGATAAATGTTGGTGACATGTTGTCTCGACACACAAATAACAAATTAAAATCAACTATTCATCAAGTAGTTAATCCTCCAAGAGAATTATGGAGTTCTTCACGCTATTCTATTCCTTTCTTTATGCATCCAGTTAGCGAAATGGAATTAAATTGTTTACCAGAATGTATTGATGAACAAAATCCTAAAGCATTTGACGACATTACAGCTGGTGATTTTTTACATGAAAGATTAGTAGAATTAGGACTAATTAAAAAATAATTGTAAATTTATAATTTCAAATTAAAGGCATTGAGTTCCACTCGATGTCTTTTTTGATTTTAAAAACCTTGTAAAAATTAAAAGGTAATAACTTTCCTTCAAAAGAATTGTTTTATTACAACCATTAAAAATATACATTAAAATGAGTTTAGAAGATCAATTAAAAAAATTATTTCCAAATCATGAAGTCACAAACGAACCAGAAGAGACTGAAGAAAAAGAACACGAATTATTCGTCCAAAAAGACCCCATGATTTGTAAATATGAAAAAAGAAAAGGGAAACCAACTACAATTATTGCTGGATATGAAGGAGAAGAGGAAGATTTTAAACTATTAGCCAAAGAAATTAAAAATAAATTTGCTGTCGGAGGAAGTTTTAAAGACGGTGAAATTATTATTCAAGGCGATTATAGAGATAAAATAATGAAATACCTACAAGAAAAAGGTTTCAGAACCAAACGAGTAGGTGGTTAATGATTGTGTACTATAATAATTTCAATATTCAAATTATTACAAACACAATGCAAAACACATAATACAATATACAATTATTAAATAAAATGATACAAAATTCAGAATTAATATTAAATCCAGACGGTAGTATATACCATATCAATTTAAAACCAGAAAACATAGCTCATGACATAATATTTGTTGGAGATCAAGAAAGAGTAGAAAAAATTACAAATCGTTTTGATACAATTGAATTCACAACCCAAAAACGGGAATTTAAAACCCAAACAGGTTATTATAAAGGAAAACGTCTAACAGTGATTTCTACAGGTATTGGACCAGACAATATAGATATTGTTTTAAACGAGTTAGACGCCCTAGTAAACATCGATTTAGAAACACGCAAACCCAAAAAAGACTTAACAGCATTAAACATTGTCAGAATTGGCACATCTGGTTCATTACAAAAAGACATCCCTGTTGATAGTTTAGTAATGAGTGAATATGCAATTGGTTTAGACAACATGTTACGCTCTTATTTAATTGATTCTATCAGCGAAAAAGACATTGAAGATGCTTTTATTGAACAAACAAATTGGGATTTAAGTAAAGGACGACCATATGTTATAAAATGTAGCAATACTTTATCTGAAAAAATTTTTAGTAATACAATGCAAAAAGGTTTTACTGGAACTGCTGGTGGTTTCTATGGACCGCAAGGACGCGTTTTAAGACTAGAAATACAAGATCCTGAATTGAACACCAAAATGGATAATTTCAATTTTAACGGAACAAGAATGACCAATCTAGAAATGGAAACTGCCGCTATATATGGTTTAGGAAAACTACTAGGCCATAATTGCTTATCTTTAAATGCAATAATTGCTAACAGAGCAACAGGAGATTTTAGCGCTAACCCATATCAAACAGTTGAAAACTTAATTGATTATACACTTGAAAAACTAATTAAATAATAAAAATTTTAATTCATAATAACCATTTCTCATATGAAAGTTAGATT